>NZ_CP060287.1:1182500-4940000 GCF_014302295.1 Sporosarcina sp. resist
GAGTATGGGGTCGTAGACCCGAAACCAGGTGATCTACCCATGTCCAGGGTGAAGGTAAGGTAACACTTACTGGAGGCCCGAACCCACGTACGTTGAAAAGTGCGGGGATGAGGTGTGGGTAGCGGTGAAATTCCAATCGAACCTGGAGATAGCTGGTTCTCTCCGAAATAGCTTTAGGGCTAGCCTCAAACTTAAGAATCTCGGAGGTAGAGCACTGTTTGGACTAGGGGCCCATCCCGGGTTACCGAATTCAGACAAACTCCGAATGCCGATGATTTATGTTTGGGAGTCAGACTGCGGGTGATAAGATCCGTAGTCGAGAGGGAAACAGCCCAGACCACCAGTTAAGGTCCCCAAGTATTCGTTAAGTGGAAAAGGATGTGGCGTTGCCCAGACAACCAGGATGTTGGCTTAGAAGCAGCCATCATTTAAAGAGTGCGTAATAGCTCACTGGTCGAGTGGCGCTGCGCCGAAAATGTACCGGGGCTAAACGAATCACCGAAACTGTGGATTGACATCTTAGATGTCAGTGGTAGGAGAGCGTTCCAAGGGCGTCGAAGCTAGACCGTAAGGACTGGTGGAGCGCTTGGAAGTGAGAATGCCGGTATGAGTAGCGAAAGAAGGGTGAGAATCCCTTCCACCGAATGCCCAAGGTTTCCTGAGGAAGGCTCGTCCGCTCAGGGTTAGTCAGGACCTAAGTTGAGGCCGAAAGGCGTAGACGATGGACAACAGGTTGATATTCCTGTACCACCTCCCCGCCGTTTGAGCAATGGGGTGACGCAGTAGGATAGGGTGAGCGCGCTGTTGGTTATGCGCGTCTAAGCAGTGAGGTGTGGAATGAGGCAAATCCCGTTCCTATAACATTGAGCTGTTACAGCAAGGGGATTTATCCCTGAGTCCCTGATTTCACGCTGCCAAGAAAAGCCTCTAGCGAGGCGGGAGGTGCCTGTACCGCAAACCGACACAGGTAGGCGAGGAGAGAATCCTAAGGTGATCGAGAGAACTCTCGTTAAGGAACTCGGCAAAATGACCCCGTAACTTCGGGAGAAGGGGTGCTCTGGTAGGGTGTTAAAGCCCGAGAGAGCCGCAGTGAATAGGCCCAGGCGACTGTTTAGCAAAAACACAGGTCTCTGCAAAACCGCAAGGTGAAGTATAGGGGCTGACGCCTGCCCGGTGCTGGAAGGTTAAGAGGAGAGGTCAGCGCAAGCGAAGCTTCGAATTGAAGCCCCAGTAAACGGCGGCCGTAACTATAACGGTCCTAAGGTAGCGAAATTCCTTGTCGGGTAAGTTCCGACCCGCACGAAAGGCGTAACGATCTGGGCACTGTCTCAACGAGAGACTCGGTGAAATTATAATACCTGTGAAGATGCAGGTTACCCGCGACAGGACGGAAAGACCCCGTGGAGCTTTACTGTAACCTGATATTGAATTCCGGTGCAGCCTGTACAGGATAGGTAGGAGCCTTGGATTCCGGAGCGCTAGCTTCGGATGAGGCGTTGGTGGGATACTACCCTGGCTGTATTGGACTTCTAACCCATGCCCCTTATCGGGGCAGGAGACAGTGTCAGGCGGGCAGTTTGACTGGGGCGGTCGCCTCCTAAAGAGTAACGGAGGCGCCCAAAGGTTCCCTCAGAATGGTTGGACATCATTCGTAGAGTGCAAAGGCATAAGGGAGCTTGACTGCGAGACCTACAAGTCGAGCAGGGTCGAAAGACGGGCTTAGTGATCCGGTGGTTCCGCATGGAAGGGCCATCGCTCAACGGATAAAAGCTACCCCGGGGATAACAGGCTTATCTCCCCCAAGAGTCCACATCGACGGGGAGGTTTGGCACCTCGATGTCGGCTCATCGCATCCTGGGGCTGTAGTCGGTCCCAAGGGTTGGGCTGTTCGCCCATTAAAGCGGTACGCGAGCTGGGTTCAGAACGTCGTGAGACAGTTCGGTCCCTATCCGTCGCGGGCGCAGGAAATTTGAGAGGAGCTGTCCTTAGTACGAGAGGACCGGGATGGACATACCTCTGGTGTACCAGTTGTCTTGCCAAAGGCATCGCTGGGTAGCTATGTATGGACGGGATAAATGCTGAAAGCATCTAAGCATGAAGCCCCCCTCGAGATGAGATTTCCCATTACGCAAGTAAGTAAGATCCCTCAAAGAAGATGAGGTTGATAGGTCTGGGGTGGAAGCACGGCGACGTGTGGAGCTGACGGATACTAATCGATCGAGGACTTAACCAATTTTGAAAAGGGCTTGATTACCCTGATTCTGTGTAGCACAATGTCTGTTTTATTCAGTTTTGAACGAATAAGTACCGTTCATAAAAAAAGTACTTGCAATTAATTAGATGATATGTTATAATAATTATTGTCTTTGAGAAAAGACCATACAAGTCTGGTGACGATTGCGAAGAGGTCACACCCGTTCCCATCCCGAACACGGAAGTTAAGCTCTTCAGCGCCGATGGTAGTTGGGGGTTTCCCCCTGTGAGAGTAGGACGTCGCCGGTCTTGTAACAATTATTACATAGGTTTATGAATAGGACGAACAACTGAAGTTTGTCGCACTTATACCCAGGAGGATTAGCTCAGCTGGGAGAGCACCTGCCTTACAAGCAGGGGGTCGGCGGTTCGAGCCCGTCATCCTCCACCATTTTATTTATAATGAAAACTATTAGCCGGAGTAGCTCAACTGGTAGAGCAACTGACTTGTAATCAGTAGGTTGAGGGTTCAAGTCCTTTCTCCGGCACCACTTTTCGAGCCATTAGCTCAGTTGGTAGAGCATCTGACTTTTAATCAGAGGGTCGCAGGTTCGAATCCTGCATGGCTCACCATTTTTATGACTTAGTGTCATAATTTATATTGCGGGTATGGCGGAACTGGCAGACGCGCTAGACTTAGGATCTAGTGCCTTCGGGCGTGGGGGTTCGACTCCCTTTACCCGCACTTATAATGCGGAAGTAGTTCAGTGGTAGAATACGACCTTGCCAAGGTCGGGGTCGCGGGTTCGAATCCCGTCTTCCGCTCCATATTTTTGCCGGGGTGGCGGAACTGGCAGACGCACAGGACTTAAAATCCTGCGGTAGGTGACTACCGTACCGGTTCGATTCCGGTTCTCGGCATTAATAACTTTTCACTTATATGCGCTCGTAGCTCAATTGGATAGAGCACCTGACTACGGATCAGGAGGTTGTGGATTCGACTTCTGCCGGGCGCACCATTATGTTTTTAAACTTTATAATTCTTCGGGACGTAGCTCAGCTTGGTAGAGCACTTGGTTTGGGACCAAGGGGTCGCAGGTTCGAATCCTGTCTTCCCGACCATTAAGCTTTTTAAGCAGATTCGCCGCTTAAAGAATATACCATTTTAAGTAGATTTGTGCTTTAATAATTGCCAGCTATAATGGGGCCTTAGCTCAGCTGGGAGAGCGCCTGCCTTGCACGCAGGAGGTCAGCGGTTCGATCCCGCTAGGCTCCACCAACACAATTTCAATAAAGATCCTGGCGGCGTAGCTCAGCTGGCTAGAGCGTACGGTTCATACCCGTGAGGTCGGGGGTTCGATCCCCTCTGCCGCCATCTTAAAGGACCTTTAGCTCAGTTGGTTAGAGCAGACGGCTCATAACCGTCCGGTCGCAGGTTCGAGTCCTGCAAGGTCCACCACTATTATATACAGCCATGGAGGTATACCCAAGCCCGGCTGAAGGGATCGGTCTTGAAAACCGACAGGGGAGTCAAATCCCGCGGGGGTTCGAATCCCTCTACCTCCTCCATTTTTAACTAGTGGTGAAATTAAATAGTACTTATATTGTTGTCGCGGGGTGGAGAAGTGGTATCTCGTCGGGCTCATAACCCGAAGGTCACAGGTTCAAATCCTGTCCCCGCAACCAAATGGTCCCGTGGTGTAGCGGTTAACATGCCTGCCTGTCACGCAGGAGATCGCCGGTTCGATCCCGGTCGGGACCGCCATTTTTATTAATACTATAAGGTTTAGAATAAGTTAACGACTTAATGTAAACTAAATACGTGGCTCAGTAGCTCAGTCGGTAGAGCAAAGGACTGAAAATCCTTGTGTCGGCGGTTCGATTCCGTCCTGAGCCACCATTGTTATGCGAGTGTAGTTTAGTGGTAAAACCTCAGCCTTCCAAGCTGATGATGAGGGTTCGATTCCCTTCACTCGCTCCAAAAAGGGCCTATAGCTCAGCTGGTTAGAGCGCACGCCTGAT
This sequence comes from Sporosarcina sp. resist, assembly GCF_014302295.1. Taxonomy (NCBI): domain Bacteria; kingdom Bacillati; phylum Bacillota; class Bacilli; order Caryophanales; family Caryophanaceae; genus Sporosarcina; species Sporosarcina sp. resist. The sequence continues at coordinate 1,186,716 of NZ_CP060287.1, forward strand.
AAGCGTGAGGTCGATGGTTCGAGTCCATTTAGGCCCACCATTCCGCAGTAGCTCAGTGGTAGAGCAATCGGCTGTTAACCGATCGGTCGTAGGTTCGAGTCCTACCTGCGGAGCCATTTATATATGGGGAAGTACTCAAGCGGCTCAAGAGGTGCCCCTGCTAAGGGTATAGATCGCGAAAGCGGTGCGAGGGTTCGAATCCCTCCTTCTCCGCCATATATAATTTGGCCCCTTGGTCAAGCGGTTAAGACACCGCCCTTTCACGGCGGTATCACGGGTTCGAATCCCGTAGGGGTCATACATAAAAGTAGCTTTACAAGTTCTTAATGAACTTGTAAAGCTACTTTTTAATTTGTTTATATATAGTTTTCTAGTTCACTTAAATTCTCACTATATATGTTGAATTAAAGAATCCCATTGAATCTACTGTGGCGCTCAATAAGGAGAGAGTTGTAATTAGGGGTGTGGATTGTAGAACGCTTGACGCTTTGGGGATGCCTTTCACCGTAAGCCTGGATATCGCTTCGCATCCAGTCTCACGGCTTCGGCGACCCCTTTGCCGCGCCTGCACTAGGGTGTTCATTATCGAGAGAAATGTGATTTTGAGATGTATATGCCGAGATTATAAGGTGATTACTAGTTGATACTACTTATAGTCAAGAAAGACGTACTCCAGGTTGCAGATTTCATCACAGCTAATGAAATGCTCTTTCTCATATAGACCATCCAGCGTCGAAGCGATATTGGTAGGAGTTCTGTTTCATTCTTAAATAAAAAAGACAAGACTATGGAGAAGACTTCAGCCGCCAAAATAATATCTTTGGCGGCTTTTATCCAGTTAAGAAGCCCCGCTATTCTTTCGTCCCAAAAAGCTCAAGCATTTCGTGTACTTATGCCTTTGGAGAGCAACGGATGGATAACCACCAAACGATTCCCGAAAAATGTGTAGGGTGCTACGAAGTCGCATCCCTACACATCAAGATATCTCGATAATAGTAAAGAGGTCGTTCTATCTAAAGCAACTCAAAGGCAACTCAAAGGCAACTCAAAGGCAACTGCACACGCAGCGCCTAGTGTTTGATTAAATCATTTACTGGTTAATTTTGGTTAATTAACATACGTGAGCTAAAATATCCTGAAAAGAAACACCATAAGCAATGGCCTATGGTGTTTCTTTTCACTTCTTCTGATCCTCTATATAACTATCTTTTTCATGATAAGGAATATCTCCGAGAGGGGATTCGATTCCTTCATCATCCAGTTCCGCTTCATATTTCTCTGAGGCATCGGACCTGATGAAACCGCGTGACTTTCCATTTATATCGGTTCCTGTGAATTCTTCAAATTCTTCGGTTGCACCATCTGAAATTCCGCTGTCGTATAACGTATTGTAGTCATCGTGATCTCCGCTGAAATCGGAAGGGGTTTCTGATGTTCCAGATTTTGCGATTTCCTGAAAGCTGTCTTCGCCATCCCGGGCCGCTCCGGAAAATGAATTTGGGTTGGCCATGGTAAGCGTATCTTCTTCGACAGGTCGATCATTGGGGATTTCTTGCTCAGTCGCATGGTCGATGCAAAGGGTTGTGTAAGGAACTGCTTCAAGTCGCCCAAATGGTATATCTTTTTGGCACACTTCACATTTCCCATAAGAACCGTTCACCATCGCTTGTAAGGCGCTTTCTACTTTATCTAATTCAGAGCCAGCATGAACGTTTAAAGCCATGTCTTTCTCTCTTTCAAACAGTTCTGTACCCATATCACCGGGATGATTGTCATACATCGATAGCTCGCCGGCAGCTTCTTGTGCACTTTCCTTAATATCTGTTTCTTCTTCTGTTTTTGTTAAGTGATCCTTCATTTCATATAGTTCTTTTTTTAGAGTGGCTTTTTGTTTATCGTTCAACAAGTTTTGTCACGTCCTTTTTAGTAATGGCATTAGTCTGCACATACACACCGTACTTAATAAACAAAAGTACAGATTGTTGACTATCGTTACTTAACTTTCCTTTATTTCGTTCCATCTAAACATATAAATCAGAAAAAGCGTAAAGCTTCGAGTTAAATCGAGGCTTTACGCTTTTTTTTATTAGTTAGAGCAGATGCCCAATGAGTATTCCGATCCCTAATAGTAAGCCGAATAAAGTGTTCGTAACTGCAGTGTTTTTCATCGCAGGCATCACATGTATTGGGATGTGATTTTTTCGGAACACAGTAATCGCTCCAATCGGCTTTTTGACACTAAGAAATACAAGCAGTGCCCATGGAGTAAGATGACCGAAGAGAATCATTGCAATAATCCAGCCATAGGAAATAATGAAAAATAGCATTAGGATTGTAATTGCGTTGTAGCGGCCCACAAGAATAGCGAGTGTTTTTCGTCCGCCTTCCTTATCGCCTTCTAAATCACGTATATTATTTGCTAGCATAATACCTGCGACTAGCAACATACTTGGGATAGATAGCAGAACCGCTTCTGTCGTTACTGTTTCTGTCTGGATATAAAACGCAATAAGGATAAGTAACATTCCCATGACAACACCGGAAAACAGTTCTCCAAATGGCGTGTAGGCGATAGGATACGGTCCTCCAGTATAAAAGTAGCCTACCATCATTGACAGGATCCCGACGACTGCGAGCATCCATGAGGTTTCCATACATATATAGATACCAATAAGGACGGAAATCCCGTAAAGCATAAAGGCAAGATTCAACACGGTTTTTGGTTTTACACCATTACGGACGATTGTACCGCCGATCCCAATGGACTGTTCTGTATCAAGTCCTCTTTTAAAATCATAATATTCATTGAACATATTCGTTGCCATTTGGATGAAAACACTCGCGACGAGCATGGCGATGAATAAAGGAAAATGTAATTTTCCGTAAGTTAGTGCAATCATGGTACCGAGAAATACAGGTGCAAAGGCTGCCGTTAGTGTATGTGGACGTGTAAGCTGCCACCAAATACGCCAGCCTTTATCCGCTTTTATTGTCTGTTGCAATTTGGCTCTCTCCCTATCCTTTTAATGACCCTATCTATTGTACTCCAAAATGGGTGGAGTGAACATATGGACTGCTTATTATGTGCTGAAACGACATTGATTCGGTATGATAGACTATAGGTATTGTTTTAAATCAGTCGAATGAATGTACGGAGGGAAAATAATGAATCGGAAGTTGACCGCTACCCGTGAATCTCAATTAAATGTTAGGCAGAATGAGCTGCGTTTTTTTACAGAAACTGTCGATGCGGGGAGAATCTCACCACTTGCGTTTTTTGAAGCAGGAGATTCGTGTTACAAAGATGAACGTTTCTATTGGCAAAATGCAGATAAAACTTTAACGCTTGTTGGTATTGGACATGCTACGGTATTAACAAGTGATGGAACGAATGATCGTTTCACACATATTTCAACAAGTTGGAAAAAATTATGTAGTTCGCTTATTAAAGAAGAAAATGATCGGGAACCTGTTCTTTTTGGAGGTTTCTCGTTTGATCCGAAAAGTGTTAAGCAATCAGAGTGGGATGCATTTCCATCGGCCCATTTCGTTGTACCTTCTTTCCAGTTGTCGATTACGAATGGTAAGACAGAAATTTCCATTAACCTCGTAACAAAAAGCAACGATGGGGCAGAACAGTTTGAGAAGTTAAGGGATGAAAGAGACCGTCTAATTCATATCGCGCAAGTCGAGGAATCCGCTCTGCTTACAAAACCGGAAGTTGTGTCAATAGAGGAACTTTCGAAAGAACATTATCTGGAAACCGTTGCAGATGTCACAAAGAAAATTAACAATGGTGAAGCTGAAAAAGTAGTAATTGCACGTTCGGTTAAACTAAACTTTGCAGATGACGTGCCGGCTGTCACTGCACTTCATCATATATCAAATGAACAGCAGGAAAGTTATCACTTTGGATTGCAAAAAGACGGCCAATTATTTTTTGGTGCTACACCTGAACGTTTAATTGAAATATCAAATGGCCGTGCGTATTCGGCATGTGTTGCGGGTTCCATTAAACGAGGCAAGTCGGCAACTGAAGACCGCGAACTTGGCGATGAACTTCTTGAAGATAGAAAAAATCGAGAAGAGCATCAATATGTCGTTAATATGATTTCACAAGTGTTTAAGACATTTTGCACAGACATCAAAATTTCGAAAGTACCGAAACTGATGAAAGTCCGTGATATTCAGCATTTGTTTACGCCAGTTGAAGGAAAAGTTGAACAAGGAACTGATATTTTTAGTTTGGTTCAAGCACTTCACCCGACACCGGCGCTAGGCGGTGTCCCAACTGATATAGCGATGGAAATGATTCGTTCTGAGGAAAACTTGGATCGGGGTTATTATGCTGGACCAATTGGTTGGACAGATACTGCTGGAAATGGTGAATTCGCTGTGGCAATCCGTTCCGCACTTCTTGACGGCAATAGTGCGTACTTATACGCAGGTGGAGGAATTGTGGCAGACTCTGAACCAGATAAAGAATACGATGAAACATGGGTGAAATTCAGACCGGTTATGCGGGCGCTTGGAGGAAAACTGAATGGATAACCGTACAGTTTTGACTGATTATGTTCGTAGAATGACTGCTGCTTTGATGATGGCTGATGTGAAAACGGTAGTTATTAGTCCAGGCTCTCGTTCGACACCACTGGCTTACGCTTTCGCTTCAACAAAAGGCCTTGATGTCTATATGCAAGTCGATGAACGATCGGCTGCCTACTTTGCATTAGGTTTGGCGAAGGCATCCGATAATCCTGTCGTCCTTCTCTGTACGTCAGGTACTGCAGCATCGAATTATCATCCTGCTATAACAGAAGCGTATTATGCGCGTATTCCTCTTATTGTTATCACGGCTGACCGTCCGCATGAATTAAGGGAAGTCGGTGCGCCACAGGCAATCGATCAAATTCGAATGTATGGTAAGCATGTGAAATATAGTGTAGATTTCCCACTTGCTGAAAACAATCCGGATATCGAAGACTTTATTGATCGCCATATTAGCCGTGCACTGTCAGTTGCGACTACAGCTCCACGCGGACCCGTTCACTTAAATGTGCCGTTCCGGGAACCACTTCTGATCGATTTTAATCGGGAAACGCCGAAAATGACTTTCAAAAAACGATTTAAAAGTGTAGACAGTTTGGATGCATCTACTGCCCAACAAATTTCACAGTTGCTTGCAACGTCGGAAAAAGGCTTCATCATTGCTGGTGAAATGCCGATAGGGTTCGATAAAGCAGCATTTTGGAACTTTGCCAAAGCACTGGAATGGCCAGTATTATGCGATCCGCTATCAAATCTTCGCACGGAAGTACCTGAACAATGCATAGCGCTCTGTATTGATCATTATGATGCGCTATTAAAAAGTGATGCATTCAAAGAGAAAGTCGTACCTGATACTGTCATTCGTTTTGGTGCACAGCCAGTAGCGAAGCCGCTTTCGCTTTACTTGAAAAAAGTAAGACCAGCTACAGTTATAGCGGTGGATGAATCGCCGGAATTTAGGGATTCGCTCGGTGTCGTTACGCATCATATCCAGACTTCATCCGAAACAGTCATGAAAATTATTGTGGATAAACCGAAGACATCTTATACAGAGTTGTGGACAATGGCGAATGAGGCGGCATCAGCGATTACAAATAAGTATGAGGGTGTTGCTGGCGATGAAGGGATATTTGCAAAAACATTATTTGAGCACCTTCCCACAGAGAGCGACCTCGTAAGTGGCAGCAGCATGCCAATCCGTGATGTAGACACGTTCTTCAGGAAGACGGATAAGGATATTAAAATTTTTGCGAATCGCGGGACGAATGGTATCGATGGTGTTGTATCGACAGCATTCGGTATCCAGGCGGCAAGAAAGCGTCCAACATGGCTGTTAATTGGCGATTTATCGTTCTTGCATGATATCAACGGATTAATTGTTACTCGTTTCCACGAGGCAGATTTAACCATTGTCATTATTAATAACGATGGGGGTGGAATATTCTCGTACCTTCCGCAAGCTGATGCAGGTAATCATTTCGAAGAGCTGTTTGGCACACCAACAGGCTTAACATTCGGCCACATTGCTGCGATGTATGATGCGCAGTATGCGGCAATCCACACGCCAGAAGAGTTCGGAATGGAGCTCGATAAAGCGAAGGAAAAACCAGTGCGTATTATCGAAGTGTTCACGAATCGTCAAGCGAATGTGAAAGCGCACCGAGACCTATGGAAGCAAATCACGGACAGGCTTGATCGTAATGAATGAAAAGACTATTTGTATACGTGAAATTAATATGCATGTGGAAATCCAAGGTGGAGAAAATCTACCTGTCATCGTATTTCTACATGGTTTTACGGGGAGCACCACATCATGGCGTGAAATTACAAAGTTGCTAAAAGGTAACTACCAGACAATAGCTGTCGATTTGACGGGACACGGCAAATCGACTATTCCGGAAGACATTGGCCGCTACTCTATGGATCAGCAAGTAGAGGACCTTGAGGAACTGTTTACTGAGCTTTCTCTTGATCAATTCATCTTAGTTGGCTATTCAATGGGGGGACGTATTGCACTGGCTTATACGGTGCGACATCCAATGCGGGTCTCGTCATTGATTCTCGAGAGTTCTTCTCCAGGATTGAAGACGGAAGTGGAAAGAGAAGAACGACAAGCAGCTGACAGGCGGCTGGCAGACAGAATCACAAGGGACGGATTGCCGGCATTCATCGATTTCTGGGGAAATATTCCCTTGTTCGCGTCTCAGAAGACTTTGTCGGAAGAAAAGCAGCTGGCAGTGAGGAATGAACGGCTTAGTCAGAGTGAAATAGGCCTTGCGAACAGCTTACGTGGTATTGGAACAGGTAGCCAAGCTTCTTATTGGAAGAGCCTAGGAACAGTCAATCTTCCGGTTTTGCTCATAACGGGAAAACTCGACACGAAGTTCGTAAATATTTCCCGGGAAATGCAGAGGGATTTCCCTAATGTCCGCCACGAAACGATAGAACATGCTGGACATGCAATTCATGTGGAAAAACCGGCTACATTTGCTACAATGATAGAGGAGCATATTTCAGAGTTGAAAAATCGAGGAGGATCACTATGACACGTCAATGGGAAACGATACGTACATACGAAGACATCAAATACGAACAGTATGGCGGGATTGCAAAAGTAACAATCAACCGTCCGGAAGTGCGCAATGCATTCCGTCCTAAAACGGTATCGGAGTTAATCGACGCATTTTCACGAGCACGGGACGACCAAAGCATTGGAGTCATCGTCTTAACAGGCGAAGGCGAGAAAGCATTCTGTTCAGGCGGAGACCAATCCGTACGAGGGCATGGCGGTTATGTAGGAGACGACGAAATTCCACGTCTCAACGTCTTGGACTTACAGCGTCTAATCCGTGTTATTCCAAAACCGGTTGTGGCAATGGTTGCAGGATATGCAATCGGCGGCGGACATGTTCTTCATGTCGTTTGTGATTTGACGATTGCAGCAGAAAATGCAGTTTTCGGACAAACAGGACCTAAAGTCGGTTCATTCGACGCAGGTTACGGTTCGGGCTACTTGGCACGAATCATTGGCCATAAAAAAGCGCGCGAAATCTGGTTCCTTTGCCGTCAATACAACGCACAGGAAGCACTCGACATGGGTCTAGTCAATACAGTAGTTCCTTATGAACAACTGGAAGACGAGACGGTCCAATGGTGTGAAGAGATGCTTGGCATGAGCCCTACGGCACTTCGTTTCGTGAAAGCGGCAATGAATGCGGATACGGACGGACTTGCTGGTCTTCAACAATTGGCTGGCGACGCAACACTTCTTTATTACACAACAGACGAAGCGAAAGAAGGCCGCGATGCATTCAAAGAAAAACGCAAACCGGACTTCGGACAATTCCCACGTTTTCCTTGATTAAAGAAAAGCGTAAGGCGCCGTTTAGCCCCGACAAGCGCTGGAAGTCTTGAAGATAAAGGCGTACTTTGCCTTTTCAGCAAGACTGAAGCGACTCAAGGGGCTGGCGCCTGAAGCCTAGACAGTAATCAAACTGGATAAAAACTAAGAAAGCTGCCTCTAATCGGGCAGCTTTTTCTGAATGGATGGTGATGGCATGATTCCAAATTGGTTAATGCAACGGGCTTATTTAACGCCTGATAAAATAGCTTTATCGTTCGAAGAGGAAAAGTGGACATTCGCACAGTTAAAAGATGATGCTGTGGTTCTTGCACGAAAATTGAGGGCTAACAGTTTAAATGAAGGGGAACGGATCGCCTTGCTTGGGTCCTCCAATTCTGAAATGGTAGTCATCATTCATGCATGTATGCTGGCCGGCCTTGAGATTGTTATGCTAAACAGTCGGTTGTCGAAAAAAGAAATCGCATATCAATTGGATGATTCAGGCGCCAATACGGTAATTGTGTCGAATGAACTGAGTAGTGTTGTTGCCGATACGCCGGTACGTCAGCTACTATTTTCTACGATCAAAGAAAGTGCGGAACAGGCTTTTGTCATCCAGGAAAGTTGGCAATCAGACAGAACCATTACGATTATGTATACATCGGGCACGACAGGATTTCCGAAGGGGGTCCGTCAGACTGCAGGTAATCACGTCTCGAGTGCACTGTCGTCTGTTCTAAATTTAGGGCTTGATGAAGACGATGTCTGGCTCTGTGCGATGCCTTTATTTCATATTAGCGGGTTCTCGATTCTCGTTCGTTCTGTTCTATACGGAAATGAGGTTCAGTTGCATGAGAAGTTTGATGCGGTCAAGTCGGCGATTGCGGTAAGGGATGGGTCCGTCACACGGATGTCTGTTGTATCTCTTACATTGGATAAAGTTCTGCGTGAACTGGAAAAGGATAATAGTGTCGCACATTCATCATTTAAATCAATGCTGGCAGGTGGTGGCCCCGTTCCAATCGATTATTTGAAGCGGGCAAAAGTACTTGAAGTTCCTGTTCTCCAAACGTACGGCATGACAGAAACTAGTTCGCAAACAGCGACCTTAGCAGCAAGTGATGCAATGAGGAAAATGGGTTCAGCAGGCAAACCATTGTTTTTCAATCAAATCAAAATCAAAGATACAGAAACGCCAGGTGAAAAAGGTGAAGTATTTATACGCGGTTCACATGTGACACCTGGATATATTGGTCGTTTTTCCAAAGTGGATCCATTGGAAAATGGCTGGCTTCCAACAGGTGATATCGGTTATCTTGATTCGGAAGGTTATTTGTATATCGTCGATAGAAGATCCGACTTAATCATTTCAGGAGGAGAAAATATTTACCCTGCTGAAATTGAAAATGTACTGATAGCGCATCCGAATATTCGAGAGGTAGGCGTTTGCGGGAAAGAACATTCCGAGTGGGGAAGTGTCCCAGTTGCGTTTGTCGTAGTGTCAGGAAATGTGAAAGAAGCTGATTTGATAGCGTATTGTGAAGAGCGATTGGCGCGTTACAAAGTACCGAAATCATTCCGCTTCGTAGATGAACTGCCGCGTAACGGGTCAAATAAGTTATTGCGTCGCAAATTGAAAGAGTCAGTGGATTTGGAGTAAGGTTGAAGTCGAAATTAAAGTCAAACTGTCACGGCAACTCCTCAATCTGTAAGGGCAATTGCTTGAACTGTCCTGGCAACAGATTAAACTGTGAGGGTAACTCTGAACTGTCATGGCAACTCCTCAAACTGTAAGGGCAACTGCTTGAACTGTCCTGGCAACAGATTAAACTGTGAGGGCAACTTTGGACTGTCACGGCAAGTCATCAATCTGTAAGGGCAATTGCGTTAACTGTCCTGGCAACAGATTAAACTGTGAGGGCAACTCTGGACTGTCATGGCAAGTCATCAATCTGTAAGGGCAATTGCGCTAACTGTCATGTCAAATGATTAAACTGTAAGGGCAACTCCAAACTGTCACAGCAAAAACAAAAAGGCTGTTCCATATACCAGATTAAATCTGGTATACGGGACAACCTTTCTTCATTTACTTTCCACTTAACGCTTTCTTCAGCGTTTCAATGTTTTGTTCCATCAAAGAAAAATAGTCTTCGTTGTTTTTTACATCATCCACTGTCAATACGCCAAGATTGTGGAGCATGAGTGATTCAGCACCAATTTCTTTCCGCACGACATTAGTTAGTTTAGATGATACATTCTGTTCAAAAAGTACATAGTGGATGTTGTGATTTTTTGCCTCTTTGACAATTTGTGCTAATTGCTTTTGTGACGGCTCGCTTTGTGAGTTCAGTCCCGCAATCGCGACTTGTTCCAGTCCATATGAATCGGCTAGATAACCAAATGATGCATGTGAAACAAAAAACGTTTTGGAAGGGACAGTGGAAGCCATCTCTTTGAATTTGCTATCGAGTTCGACAAGTTCTACTTTCAGTTGTTCAAAGTTCTTCTCGAATTCGTCTTTCATTTCAGGTTTTGATGCAATCAATGCATCTTTGATAGAAGTTGCAAGTTCGACACTAAGCAGTGGTGAGATCCATACATGGGGATCAATTCCCCCATGATCATGACCTTCGTGTCCATGTTCATCATGTTCAGCATCTTCGTCGTGACCTTCATCACTATGACCTTCGTCTAGCATCTCATCAGGAATTGCCTCTGCTGTTGCAACCATTTTTACATGTTCGTTTTTCATGGTTTTTTCTGCATTTTCCACAAAACCTTCAAGGCCGAGTCCTATATAGAAAAACAAATCCGAGTCCGCGAGTCCCATCATATCTTTTTGTGTAGGATCAAAAGTATGTTCATCCGCGCCAGCAGGATAGATGGATTTCACATCGACGTAATCGCCGCCGATTCGTTCTGTAAAGTATTGAAGCGGGTATACTGTTGTATAAATAGACAATTTCTCTGTCCCAGTTTCCGAGTTTTCTGTGGATTTAGCGCCACAAGCACTAAGTAGCATAATTGTTAGTAATGACATGATGAAAAAAAGTTTCTTATTCATTAGATATATCCTCCGTATTATTAATAGTAATCATTCCGATTTGTGTAACTGACTTTTTTATCATACAAGAGTGTTTCTAATTTGGCAACTAAATAAGCGAATTTCTTTTAATCGAAAAAAACGGCTCGACAATTATGTCAAACCGTTCTATCTAAAAAGATCACTTTTTATGCATATCATTGTCTGGTACAGGATCAAATCCACCCTCGTGGAACGGATGGCATTTTGAAATTCGACGTACCGCAAGCCATGAACCCTTTAGTGCTCCATGCTTTTCGACTGCCTCAATCCCATAGTGAGAACAAGTGGGATAGAAACGGCATGAAGGTGGTGTAAGGGGTGAAATTACTTTTTGATATAGTTTAATAAAGCCAATTAAAATCTTTTTCATTTAAAAAACTCCTTATTAATGCCTCGATGTTTATTGTAGATGCTTCGGTGGTAAATTAACAGAGAGATGAATTATATTTAACAATAAGGGGAGAGATTTATATGTCGAAAGAACTTATTAATGAATTGAATGTCCAAGTTTCTACATGGTCGGTTATGTATGCGAAGCTCCATAACTATCACTGGTATGTTAAAGGTCATCATTTCTTCACGTTACATGTAAAGTTTGAAGAACTTTATAATGAAGCGACGTTACATATGGATGAAATCGCAGAACGTATTTTGACACTTGGCGGAGATCCTGTAGCAACGCTGAAAGAACATCTTGAACAATCTGTTGTGAAAGAAGCAACGGGAGATGAAAAAGAAGACAGCATGGTGAAAACTGTCGTAAATGATTTCGGTGAAATTATGAAATCGTTGAAAAAAGGCATGCAGCTGGCTGCGAAAGATGGCGACGATATGACGGAAGATTTGTTGAACGCGACATATCAAAGTATCGAAAAACATCAATGGATGCTGAATGCATTCCTGGGTGAAGATAATAAGTAATCATTTTTCATTAAAAATACTAGAAAAATGCCGATAATAAGCTTGTGGAAGGAGTGATGGCAAATGGATATGAGCTCCATCATGGCAAGTCAATTGAGAAGTTTGCAATCGACTGTTCAGTTGAGTGTGTTAAATAATGCACTTGCAATGAATACTGCAGCGGCAACAGATATGTTGAAAAGTTTATCTAATCAGTCTGTTGCAGCCCATCCTCATAAGGGAGCTTCGGTTGACGTACAAGCGTAAATTGCGGTAAAGCATGTATCTCCAGTAAAAGGGGATGCATGCTTTTTTCATACTAAGCCATGCTAAAAAGAAAAAAGGATGGTGTAGCATGGAGAAATACAAAATGTACGTTTCTGTCGTAAATCAGCAAGTATACCATTACCCAGATGATTCACCGTGGGAATATGAGGTTAATGTAGAAAGTCAGTATGTTCCTGTTTTTCATCGGTTATTTAGTCAGATAGATGAACTCGAATTCCGAAACTTCCTTAGGTCACATTTACCGTTTTTGCCCTATCATTATGGTCGGAACAATTTCAACGTCGATCAACGTACGATGAAGATCTATGCGCTCATTCATGAATTTACAGATGATAAGTCGAAGCGATTTATCGAAAAGCTTCCGTATTTTCGTTGAAAGGATTGCTGTCCTTCGCTACACTGGTTGAAAGGACGTGAGTGCAATGCTTATTTTCAATGATGTTAATGGTGGTCGTGTTGAGCTGACTTTCGGAGAAAACCAATTTGGAATGCCAGCTCGGCATGTCCTTGTTATCCTCAAGCATAATGGTAAATGGTTACTGACTCGGCATTTAGTTCGAGGCGTTGAGTTTCCAGGTGGTAAAGCAGAGCATGGAGAAACGATCGAGGAGGCAGTTATACGCGAAACGATTGAAGAAACAGGTGTGAAAATTACGGATCTTGTGCAATTTGCAGAGTATGTCGTTCGAAGTAATAGTACATTTTGCAAAGCTGTATTCACAGGGAAAGTTGCGGAAATCGATGAGCATCCAGCCCTTTACGAAACAGAAGGAGCTATGTGGATGACTAATGAAGAGCTTGACCAGTGTGAAGAATTGAGTTTCCTTATGAAAAACACAGGCATGGAAACATTAAGAAAGTGGGTGGAAGAGCATGAGTCATGATGGTACGATCATTCATAGAAGGCCCTATCCGTCTCCAAATCCACATGTTTCGCTTGAAGAAATTACATATTTTTCAGATGGGTTAAAAGTGAAGGGACTCATGGCAGAACCAATTACAGAAGGGAACTACGAAGGCATCATCTATTTGCGAGGGGGCATGCAGCATATCGGTATGGTTCGTCCTGCCCGAATTGCACAGTTTGCTTCGCAAGGATTTGTTGTCTTCGCTCCTTATTATCGGGGGAACCGTGGAGGCGAGGGACGGGATGAGTTTGCTGGGGCCGATCGTCAGGATGCGGTGAATGCCGTTGATGTGCTGAAGCAAAATCCGAAGACAAACGTGGAAAAAATTCACTTGTTTGCATTTTCACGGGGCGGTATAATGGCTCTTTGGACAGCAATTTTACGTGAAGATATTACGTCGGTAGTTACATGGTCTGGCGTATCCGATATCGTATTTACATATAAAGAACGGAAAGATATGCGGCGGATGATGAAAAGAGTTATCGGCGGGACACCGAATAACATGCCGGATGAATACAGAAACCGTACGGCGCTGTTCCGCGTGGATGAAATTGATGCTCCCGTACTCATCATTCATGGCATGATCGACGAGAACGTGTCATTTCAACAAGCAGTTTTGCTTGAAAACGCACTGCATGAACATAAAAAAGTATATGAGACATGGTATTTCCCTGAATATACACACTTCATACCGCCTGTCATGAATGCACAACTTGTACGCGATTTATGTAGTTGGATGAGAAGACAAGAAAAATGAGTGGTTTTTTGAATAAAATGAAGTTGCAATTAGAAGTACGGGTTTGCAATTAAAACGCCAAAGTTGCAATTAGACGAAATAAGTTGCAGTTACAACTCCATTTTTACAATTACAAATCCAAGGTACAAAAAAACAGTGTAGCACATTCAATGTGCTACACTGTTTAATTTGAAAATTATGCAATCGGTCCGCCTTTAAGCGTAATCTCTTCAGAAACCATACCGAATTTTTTAAAGTTTTCATGGAACATGTTTGCCAATTCATTTGCTTTTACATCGTATGCTTCGCCGTCTGCCCATGCATTGCGCGGGTTCAACACTTCTGTTGGAACACCTTCAATGAATGTAGGCATTTCGAGGCCGAATACGCCGTTAGTTTCTGTTTCAATGTTGTTCAATTCTCCAGCAAGAGCTGCCTGTACCATAGTGCGTGTGTATTTAAGATCCATACGCTTACCAACGCCGTAGACACCGCCAGTCCAGCCTGTGTTAACAAGGAATACTTGTGCATCATGTTCATCAATTTTCTTCCCAAGCATTTCAGCGTATACTGTCGCTGGAAGTGGAAGGAAAGGTGAACCGAAGCACGTTGAGAACGTTGCTTCAGGTGATGTGATACCACGCTCAGTTCCGGCAAGCTTCGAAGTGAACCCGCTTAGGAAGTGATACATTGCTTGTTCTTTTGTTAACTTCGAGATTGGAGGTAGCACGCCAAACGCATCTGCCGTTAAGAATACAATCGTTTTCGGATGACCAGCAACAGAAGGGTCAACGATGTTATCAATTGCTTGGATAGGATAAGCTGCACGCGTGTTTTCAGTTAATGAACCATCATCGTAGTCAGGAATGCGTGTTTCCGGATCGACGACAACGTTTTCTAGTACGGAACCAAAACGAATTGCACCAAAAATTTCAGGTTCTTTTTCTTGTGATAAATTAATACATTTTGCATAGCAACCGCCTTCGATATTGAAGACACCAGTGTCAGACCAGCCATGCTCGTCATCGCCGATTAATTTACGGTTTGCATCTGCCGAAAGTGTTGTTTTACCTGTTCCAGAAAGACCGAAAAATAGGGCAACATCACCGTCTTCACCAACGTTTGCCGAACAGTGCATCGGCATAATTCCATTTTCAGGAAGTAAGTAGTTCATGATTGAGAAGATTGATTTTTTCATTTCGCCAGCGTATTCAGTTCCACCGATAAGAACAATACGTTTTTCCATTGATACGATAATGAATGTCTCTGAATTCGTACCATCGACCACAGGATCAGCTTTAAATGAAGGAGCCGAAACGATTGTAAATTGTGATTCATGTTGTACTAGTTCTTCTTCAGTTGGGCGGATGAACAAGTTGTGAACAAACAGGTTATGCCATGCAAATTCATTCACAACTTGAATGGATAGTCGTGAAGCTGGATCTGCGCCTGCAAAACCTTTGAAGACGAACAGTTCGTCTTTTGTTCTCAAATGAGTAATTACTTTATTATATAATGAATCGAAAATTTCAGAAGAGATTGGACGATTGACGTTGCCCCAATCGATTTTGTCTTTGGAGGACGCTTCCTCAACAATGTATTTGTCCTTAGGTGAACGACCTGTATATTTGCCTGTCTGAGCTGTAACCGCTCCGTCTGATGTCAATTGAGCTTCACCACGTGAAATCGCTTTTTCAACAAGTTGTGGAACTGAAAGTTGAACTTTTACATTTTTCCCAGAAAGAAGTTTGTTGAGGTCATCACTAATTTTCGCAGATATCATAAGTATGTACCGTCCTTTGCATATAGTCCCAATCAATTGGGTGTCATCACATTATTGAATTAGTATAACACATTAAGAATAATAATCTATACTAATTCAAACCTCAAGGATTTATACGCAAAATGGGTAAAAAGATTTGACATGCAACAAGATTTTTCGTAGCATATATAGTTGAACGGATACTCTTATCCCGAGCTGGTGGAGGGGTCAGGCCCTATGAAACCCGGCAACCTGCACAGACGTTTTGTCTGCGCGAAGGTGCCAAACCTGTAGCAAGGCACAGTCCTTGTATGATAAGAGTGAAAGGTGCTTATGAAATCATGCCTTTCCTCATGTATTATTACGTGAGCGAAGGGCTTTTTATATGATATCGCCCTTAATCCTCGTGTATAGAGCTCGCAATGGCTTGTAGTCTTTTCATTTAGAAAAGACTCTACATGGGACATATGAGTACCGTATCAATCTCGTAGGATATAAGGAGGAAATAACATGACAAATCGCCGACTATTTACTTCAGAATCGGTAACTGAAGGACACCCGGACAAAATGTGTGACCAAATTTCGGATGCTATTCTAGATGCTATATTGGCAGAAGATCCAAATGCACGTGTTGCATGTGAAACGACAATTACAACAGGACTTGTCCTCGTTGCAGGAGAAATTACGACGACAACATATGTCGATATCCCGAAAGTTGTGCGTGAAACTGTTAAAGAAATTGGTTATGTACGCGCGAAATACGGATTTGATTGGGAAACATCTGCAGTTTTGACTGCGATCGATGAACAATCAGCCGACATCGCTGCAGGCGTTGACCAAGCACTTGAAGCGCGTGAAGGTTCGATGACAGATGATGAACTTGAAGCAATTGGAGCTGGTGACCAAGGTTTGATGTTCGGTTACGCTTGTAATGAAACACCGGAACTGATGCCGTTACCAATTAGCCTAGCTCATAAATTATCATTCCGACTTGCACAAGTACGCAAAGATGAAACCCTTACGTATCTGCGTCCAGATGGAAAAACACAAGTGACTGTTGAATATGATGAAAACAATAAACCAGTACGCATCGATACAATTGTTATTTCAGCGCAACATCACCCTGAAATAACACTTGAGCAAATTCAGCGTGATATTAAAGAATTCGTCATAAACCCGGTTGTACCAACTGATTTAATCGATGAAGACACGAAGTACTTCATCAACCCAACTGGCCGCTTCGTAATAGGGGGACCTCAAGGAGATGCAGGTCTTACTGGCCGTAAAATCATCGTTGACACGTACGGTGGTTATGCGCGTCATGGCGGCGGTGCGTTTTCTGGGAAAGATGCGACGAAAGTGGACCGCTCGGCTTCATATGCGGCACGTTATGTTGCGAAGAACATTGTCGCTGCAGGACTTGCAGATCGATGTGAAGTGCAACTTGCTTATGCAATCGGTGTTGCACAACCTGTATCGATTTCTATCGATACATTTGGAACAGGCACAGTCGAGGAAAGTAAACTTGTTGAGCTTACGCGTGGACTGTTTGACCTTCGTCCAGCAGGCATCATCAAAATGCTTGATCTGCGCCGCCCAATTTATAAACAAACAGCTGCATACGGTCACTTCGGCCGTACAGACATTGATCTACCGTGGGAACAAACGGATAAAGCTGATGCATTGAAAGAGTTAGCAGGGAAATAATGTAGTGTAAACACTGAAAGGCAGGATTTCCCTGTTTTTTGGTGTTTTTTCTGTTTAGGATGTTTGATTTAGCGGGCGTCATAGAGTGTAGCGAATCTGTCGTACACTCTCATCACAGGAGCTATAAACAAATGATACAATTGTTATAAAGTGAAACCTGATCGGAGAGGAGAGAGCGTCGGGCTATGAGTTTAATAGGTTTGTTACTACTGGTTGGGGTTGTTGCGTTATTTGTGTTAATTGGTTTAGTAATCTTTTTTTTTATAAAAAAATAAGAGCTGCCTTCAAAGGCAGCTCTTTTATTACTGTTGTAAATTCTTGTAATACTGCCCTTTTTCGGCATACTCCTGAACAATCCGTTCCATGTCCGCACGATCGTCGTCATTCAGCTCACGCACGACTTTTGCTGGCGACCCGAGTGCTAGCGTATTCGGGGGAATCTTCTTACCAGGCGGCACGAGACTGCCTGCGCCAATGAATGCCCCTTCGCCAATTTCAGCACCGTCCAAAACAATGGAACCCATACCGATAAGCGCTCCTTTTTTTACCGTACAACTATGTAACGTTACTTGGTGCCCAATTGTCACCTCATCTTCAAGAATAAGCGGAAACTTTGGGCTTTGATGAAGGCAGCATAAGTCTTGAATATTTACTTTACGTCCAATAATTGTTGGAGATACGTCACCCCGGATTACGGTATTAAACCAAATTGTCGATTCAGGACCAATTGTCACATCACCTGAAATCGTCGTGAAGTCGCCAATGAAAACGGACGGATCAATTACAGGCGTTTTTCCTTTATAAGGATAAATCATGATGCTCTCCTCTTTTCTTTAGGTAGTGTATAATTATCGTAACAAAGATTAGGTTTTTATTGTAGATAAATAGGGAAATATATAGATAAAAGAACTAGATAGATGAGGGGAAGATGACCATGTGGAAATGGGAAGCGGAAGGGCCGCCAAAAGCTGTCGTGGCCATCGTCCATAATGTGTACGAACATCATAGTAGAAATGCATGGCTTATTCAGAAACTAAGAAACAGCGGTTTTCATGTCGTGACAGGAGATTTACCTGGACACGGGGCGGAAGGTGTCGGAAAAATTCACGATGAACAATTTGATGCCTACGCTAAATTTGTGGAAAAATTAATAGCGGTCGGTCTCGATGATAATTTACCTTTGTTCATTATTGGACATGGAATAGGTGCCACCTTCGTAATGCGTCTTTTACAGCGAAAGAAAATTGAATGCGCAGGGGCTGTTTTTAGTTCCCCATGGCTAGCATTGCGTCATCAGCCACCTAAATTTTCGAACGTATTGACAAAATTCTCGTCATCCATGAAATTGAATCATGAAATTGACATTGAGATGTTAACACGCAATAGTGATTTATATGAAGAAGCTAAGCAAGATGACTTTTATAACGATGAATTCACCGTAGCCTGGTATAAAGAGTTACAATCATTCATGAAATTGGTTGCGCAGAGTGAAAGAAGTGTTCATGATATCCCAGTGCTTATGCATATTGCGGAAGAGGATAAAATAACAGACATAGTGCTTGCTAAGAAATGGTTTATCCGACAGGAACTTTCTGAGTTTCAATATAAGCAATGGAAACGGCTGTACCATGACGTTTATCAGGAACCAGAGCGCGAGGAAGTATACTTATATACGGAATCATTTATGAATAATGTTCTAAGGTCGCTAGGGTATGTCGTATAGGGAATACTTGGAAATGGTTTGTGAGTAAATGTGAAGAGGGAGGTGTTTACGATTACGATAATTGGGTTTGTACGCCATGGCGTTACCGCGTGGAATAAAGAAGGAAGGGCACAAGGAAGTACTGATGTCCCACTTGATGATGAAGGAATTGAGATGGCACACGGTGTAGCTCAAAGACTTTCTGGTGAACAATGGGATGTCATCTACACAAGTCCTTTAATTCGTGCTGCAAAAACAGCTGAAATCATCGCGGACAGTATGCCTGATATCCGTCTCTTATCGGACAATCGCTTGCGGGAATCAGGGGGTGGCCTGGTTGAAGGATTGACGGAAATGGAGCGAGTAAAAAAATGGGGGCACTCATGGAGACAGCTGGAACTCGGTTTCGAACCGCAGGAAGAAATTATTTCACGCGGACTTAATTTCATAGAGGAAATAAAAGAATTGCATCCAGATAAACGAATCTTAGTCGTCAGTCATGGAGGATTTATTGGTCGATTGATAAAAGAGCTTGTCCCTTACAAGGATTTAGCTATGGATCTGGAAAACACATCAGTCACTATTATTAAACTGCAAGAAGATCGAAACCTATGCGAGCTGTTTAATTGTACGAAACATTTACAACGTATTAAGTAAGCATTTAAAACGCCAGAGAATGGCGTTTTTTATTTTGCGTATATTTAATAAGTCGAAATACATTATATTATTTAAAATATTCTATCATTCTAGTGACTATTAGACTATAATCAAAAATATAGTCTAATGAGGTCAGAATTTATGAGTGAAGTATGTCGAATCAAAGTAGAAGGAGGTAAGTGAAATGAAATCGATTAAAGCAAAAATTATTGTCAGTGTAATAGCGTTATTTTTCATTATCCTTACGGTAGTAAACTTGTTCGTTAATCTTCAAATGCAAAAGCAAACGGAAAATGTACTTATAAATCAAAGTGAAGTTGCCGTGCAGGAGATGAGTCGATCGATTGAAAACAGTATGTTGCAATATGAAAAAACGCTATATTTGCTTACCGAAAATCCGGAAGTCACATCATTTATAGAGACGCAGTATGGCACTGGAAGTGATAGCGAATTAAGTCGAGGCATCGAAAAGGTCTTTAATGATTATATGGGACAAATGACGGATACGGATTTAATGTATTTTGGATTCGAAAACAAATATACCAAATTTGTTCCCCATCTCGTTATCGATGGATTTGATCCGACTAGCCGCGTATGGTATACAGCAGCTAGCGACCAACCAGACAAAGTTGTATGGTCGGATCCATATGTCGATGCAGCGTCAGGTGGATATGTTATTACGGCATCTAAAGCGATGAAACGAAACAATTCACTTGTTGGTGTTATTGGGGTAGACATTAGTTTGGGAAATATTACTGATAGTGTATCCAAAAGTGAATTTGGATTTGGAGGCTACCCATTCTTATTTGATAGAAATGATGGGGCAATCGTTCACCCTCATTTACTAACAGACAAAGAGGAATTGGCGGATTTATCTTATTTAACGGCATTATTTAACGAAGAAAAAACTAAGGGAATCGGACAATACAATGAAGATAAGAATGAAATGGTCGGCGTTTTTACCGAAGTCCCGCATTTCGGTTGGACAGTTGGTGCCGCGTTCAATCAAGATGCAATTGATGGTTCAGTTAGTCAAACTAGGAACTTAATCATCATAACTTTCATATTAGCAGGAATAGTAATGATTGTTGTTCTTTGGTTCTTAATATCAAGAATTGTTAGTCCTCTCGGTGAAATTCGTACAGCAATGGATAAGGTGACGGAAGGAAACCTTAACGCATACGCGGATGTGAAATCGAAGGATGAATTTGGTCAACTTGCAAACAATTTTAATGCTATGACTTCAAAAGTTCGTGATGTTATTACATTGGTTAACCTTTCTGTCGATGAAGTTCGTTTAGCGGCAGAAAGCTTAAGTGCATCCGCAGAAGAGACGAATGCCGTTAGTGAGCAGATGGCGGGGGCTATCGATGATATCGCATCAGGTGCAACGAAATCCGCACATGATACAGAAGATGTGACGCAAACAGTTGGCTATTTAAGCGAACAACTAATAGGGATTCAAGAAAAAGCGAGCATTATGACAGGCATTGCAATAGAAGCTGAAGAGGTCAACAAAAGTGGAGTCAGCCAAGTCAATCAGCTACAATTGTCGTTCGATGGCTGGAAGACAAATCTGCAATCGATGGCGGATGTCGTTGGAGATTTGGAAACGAAAGTTGGAGCAATCGGAATTGTCATGGAAACGATAACTCAAATTTCCACGCAGACGAACTTGTTGGCGCTTAATGCGAGCATTGAGGCAGCACGTGCTGGCGAACACGGTAAAGGCTTTGCGGTCGTTGCTGATGAAGTGAGGAAACTAGCTGAACAATCTGCACGAGCAACAGATGAAGTAAAAGCGACCGTTCAAGAACTTCAAAATGGCTCCCACCAAGTTTCGAGGCAAATGAGGGAAACGGGGGAGACATTTGAGGAACAAGGAAAAGTCGTGCTGGCTACACAAATGACGTTCGGAGACATTTCCAAACTCATGAATAAGCTTGAACAGTCCATCAGCAGTGTCTATGACGAAGTAAATAAGGTCGTTGAACATAAGGAGACGGTTATGGAGACAATTGAAACTATGGCGGCGACAGCTGAAGAAACAGCTGCGGCAAGTGAAGAAATTAGTGCATCGACGGACGAGCAGCTTCGGGCAATCCGTGAGGTAGCACAAGCCGCGGATACATTGGCGGGGTTAAGTGACAATCTGCACACCGCCATGAGCCATTTCAAAGTTTAATAACAATTAGCTGCCGGGAAATTGGAAGGTTTTTGTTTAGAGTTAAAATTAATCTTAATCATCTTGCGGTTCTGTCTTTGGACGGAGCCGCTTTACTAGTAGGCGGTATAACGGAATCGGTAAAATACTTAATGGTTTTGCTACTATAATCTTTGTACTATACAGTCGGCGCTTAACGAATAGAAGATTCTTCCAACAACGCTTTGTCGCTTTGTTATGGTCTCACGCAATAAGCCCGATAGTAGATTGCTGAGGAGGGATTGAACTGCATCCCTCTACTTCGTCTCACACTTGTTGCTCATTCGCTAAATTCGTTCGTAAAACTGGTGAGGTATACCACCTTGTTAATCTTAATATGTAGTGCAGATATTATTTTTAACTTTTTTGGATGCCTTCAATGACTATCACTAAATAGCAGGCGACCTCTATTTCAAACGATGTATATTTTTGGGTCCATAATGGTACCGACAGGATAAGGTATGCTATATTTATGTATAAGTATCAGTTTTTCTGTCGAACATTGTAAGACAGTTTCTGAGAATGCTAGGTTATATATGTATTCTTATTGATCCTTTCAACACCGTTTGTTCATGTACCCTACTAATCAGTGGATAATTCGTCTCAACGTGATAGGTGAACTTACTTGAAAAGATGAATTATGAAGCATGGATAATACATTGAAAAGGGGAATTATCTTTTGAACACTAAAAAACTTTCGTTATACGCTACAGCACTATTATCGACGGCACTTATATTAGGTGCGTGTACCGATAAAGAGATAGTAAAGAACGCTCCTACGAATGAGGAAATTCAGAGCGAGTTCGGTTTCCGTTCATTTGACTTAGATATAGATACAGTCAAGAAGAGAGATGCAATTGAAGCTTCATTTGACTTGGATATGTCCGAAACCGAAGCAGAATACAAGAACAAATTAAATAACATTAAGCTATCAGGAGATAAAGCTTATAGTGAATTGCAACCGATTTTTAAAGAGCTAGGTTTAACAACAGACATGTCGAGAGAAGAAGTAATAGAAAAGGTGTCCAAAGCATTTGGTGCAGAAGATTACGCGGAGTTTGATCTGGAAATTGAATTCACAGATGGAAGTGAGCAAGAATTTTCGGATATGAAATAATAAACTACCGGGAGAATTCTAGTTTTCGGGGTAAATAGTACGCAATATTCAAAGCGCCGAACCTCAAAAGTTCAGTGCTTTTTGTTTTTATCATATACAACTAGTTACTTTGCCTATCCAA
The DNA here is from genome assembly GCF_014302295.1 of Sporosarcina sp. resist. NCBI lineage: Bacteria > Bacillati > Bacillota > Bacilli > Caryophanales > Caryophanaceae > Sporosarcina > Sporosarcina sp. resist. The sequence continues at coordinate 1,209,793 of NZ_CP060287.1, forward strand.
TAATTTTACGACCGTTATAAGTGGAAAAGTAACACGGAATTAAAGAGATGAATGATTAAGTTTTATTGAATTGACGAAGGCATTTTTTTCACTTACCTAACATTGTGGTGAACGAAGCGCGATTGTTATAATAAGAATCTTTTAAGTTGGGCAGGAATTTATCATAAAGAATAGAATATAGAGCATAGTAGTCTATAAACGCATAGTAACGTTATATGGTAAATAATATGAATTATATAGTAGACGGGGGTATTGTATGAAAGAAGGCGGCAAAAGTGAGCTCATTTCGTGGATACAATCAGTAGCAATTGCATTCGTCATTGCAATCGTCATTCGCCAATTTTTATTTACACCAGTCGTCGTATCGGGTCAATCGATGCAGCCGACTTTTGAAAATGATAATAAAATCGTCATCTCAAAAGTGTATAAGATTGCTCGTTTTGACATGATTGTTTTCCATGCTCCGGATTCAGAGGACAATTTCATTAAGCGGGTAATTGGTCTTCCGGGAGATGTCGTCGTCATGAACAACGACAAGCTTTATATAAATGGCGTGGAATATGAAGAGGACTATGTGCAAGAGAATAAAGCTGGGATTTTCGAAGGCCAGAAGTTAACACAAGACTTTAAAGTGGAAGTACCTGAAGGCTATTTATACGTGCTTGGAGATAATCGAAGAAACAGTACAGATAGTAGAATCATCGGTTTCATCGATGAAAAATCAGTTATTGGTTCAGTGAAGTTCAGGTTCTATCCATTTCGTGAAATGGGAATACCAAAATGAAAAATCACTCTAAATGTTCCATGCTCATTGGAATTGACGGTCTTGGCGGATCGGGAAAAACGATGTATGCCTATAAATTGCAGCAACAGTTAGAGGGCTCAGTGATCTTGCACCTTGATGATTTTGTACACAAAAAGGAAGTCCGTTATAACGAGAATTATGAAGAATGGTATTGCTATTATCATTTACAATGGCGGTATGATTATTTAATACAAAAATTACTGCTACCATTGAAAAGTGGTTTGGATGTGAATGAGACAATCGAAGTGTATAACAGAGAAACTGACAGTTATATACTGCGGGAAATTGAAATCCCCGCGGGAACAACAGTAATCGTTGAAGGGGTTTTTCTACAACGTCCTGAATTGAGACCGTATTTTGAAATAGTCGTCTATCTAGAGTTGGATCAAGAGACGAGGTTAAAAAGGATTACAGATAGGGACATCTATATGGGGAATAAGAAAGAAATCGCTTTAAAGTACGATCAACGGTATTTCCCCGCGGAAGAAAAGTATATAGAACAATGCAATCCATTAGCTTTGGCAGATATAGTTGAAAATGAAGTGAAAGAGGGGCTAGTATGACATTTCCAGTTTTAAATACGCCGCGACTTCGATTGACTAAAGTGGAATCAGGTCATGCGCCTGCACTATTCACCATTTTTTCAAATCCACAAGTAGTTAAGTATTATGGGATGGACCCGATGTACGAGTTGGCTCAGGCGGAAAAAATTATTGAGCATTTCAAAAGTACTTATGAAACAAAAAGAGGAGTGCGCTGGGCGATTACGCTAAAAGACGGGAACCAGTTTGTAGGCACAATTGGATTGAATAACTTGGCACTTGGCATGAAAAAAGCGGAAGTTGGATTTGAAATACATCCGGACTTTTGGAGAAGCGGTATTACCTCTGAAGCATTACAAGCGGTTTTGGATTATTCATTTGATGAACTTGGGCTGCACCGTATGGGGGCAGTCACATTTCCTGCAAATAGTGCATCTATCGGACTGTTAGAGAAGAATGGATTCTTGGCAGAAGGAAAGTTAAGAAGTTATTTATTCCAAAATGGGCATTCCCACGATGCGTTGATATTTTCAATTTTGCACACTGAATGGAAGATAAATCAGTAACGACACCCCAAGTACTCTGCATATAATTTTGAGACCACTGAAAAATGGATTCAGACTTACGAGTAGCTTTAATTGAAAATCATTAAATTAAGAAAGGTCTATTTCTCTTACAAAAAATAGACCTTTTCAAGTGTGTATGCTGCATGCACCTTAGTTAACAACCCCTCCTTAACGTAAGTAGTTAACTCCATTGCAAAATAAGAAAACATACAAAGATCAGTAGTACTAACCATTGCCTTGGTCTGCACTACTGATCTTAGTATGTTTTATAACTTGCGTCCTCTGCTACTTAATAGGCAATAAACCTTTGCCGGTTGTAATATAGATTTTTCCATCTATTTCAACCGTTTTCACTTTATTTTCCTTCAAGCGAATTATGCCACGTTCCTCCACTACTTTTGATTCTTTTTTAAAGAGAACGGGGGTAATAGATTTATATATAATGTACTTGGTATAAAAAATATCAGAACTTTTTTGTGGTGTTTGTGAATTCCTCTTTTCAGAGATAAAGTATGGTTTTGAAAGAATATCATTACTTTCTACATACGCATAATAATAAGACGGTAGTAAAAACGCCCTAAAACAACAAGTTGTTACAATGATTATTACAAAAAATGATAATGTATCTGCTGCCCGTATATTTACATCTTTTTTAACTGAAATTATGTAAATTGCAGAAGGAAAAGAAAAGACAGCGATCAATAAAAGCCATTTATCAATACTAGTTCTATTGACCACAATAGTCCATCCAAAAAACTTCATTATAAAAAGAAATATAACGATGGAGGCTAAGCTTAATAAAGCAATATAAATCTTTTTCATTTTTTCACTCCCTTAAAAATACTAGTTATTCCCAATAAGGGCATACTCATTGTCTTCTCTTACAAAGACTACCGAATAACGAGAATATACCAAAAAATCAATTCGGTTATACCTAACCAAGTCAAATAGAAATATCGAAGAGAAGATAAGGGGGGGAAAGAGATATGTCTTATACTATCACCAACAATTACATCCCGGAGTCCTTATCCCCCGTAGTTACAGTCTTTGCTACTAATTGGTTATTTTAATGATGGTGAGATGGAATTGCTGGATACAAATCAACTGAAGCAATATTTTGCTGTATCGGTCAAGCATTTAAAACCAGCCAGTCTTGCACATCGCATTATTACACATTAATGGTATACTTTGTATAAATTGAAATAGGGAAAAATGACATCAAATCTAAATTATTGATAGGTTCTATTGTTCTTGTGATTGGTGTTGCATTCGTTGGGGTACGTGCCATTTTTACTTACGGGTAGGTTTGTCATTTTATAGTAAATGTAACTTTTAGCCGAACGCTACGTATATATTAAAAAGGGGAGGTAATGTAATGCATTGGATAATGTGGATTTTCTGGGGGTTCTTTGTAACTTTAATTGTAGGCGTCTATCTTGTGGATTTTTTGACTAAAAGGAAATATAGTTTTCATGAACAGGAAAAGTCATTAAATCAGAATTCAGCTGTAAACGATACTCTACGAGAAGTGGGACGGATTGATCAACAAATTGGACCGTTTTAAATTAAGGAAACCTCATAAATACTTCAACTAATGAAAGCTTTAGTTGAACAAGTAGCTGCCTGTAAGGGTAGCTTTTCTTATTGAACTCTCATGAAAATTAAACGCAGCTCATTTCTTTTAAAAAAAGTACAGCGTCTAGATTATGGAACAGATTACTTGTTGTCTTGCGCGTTCTTCAATAATGTTTCGAAGATAGCGAACTAACTCCTTTAGAGAAGGAGTAATATAGGAAAAAAAGTACGTTACTTATTCAATAATTTTTATCTTTGGTTTAGTAAGCGGGATGTTTATTGTTATCCCTTTATTTGGTGATGTGTTTAGGTGAGTGTTTTTTATGATAGATGAATTGATGAAATTGCAGCAGAGAATGGGTGAAAGTTACCTGTTCTTTTTTATTTGACTAAAAGGAAGATTATCGGGAAGTGTTTGCAGACGTTATACGCAATATAAACCTTAGCCTTATCACCTGCCAAAAAGATGACAAATTAGTTGGAAAGTGACACTGGATTTTTGTAGTCTGATTAATCAATACGCATGCTATAATATATAAATATGTTAACATATTCCAAATGAATAAAAAATGCAATTTTAGAGATTAAAAGGAGAATATGATAATGAAAAAAACAATGCTGTTAATGTTAACAGTTATTATTATAGCTGGTTGTAATTGAATATCTTCAAACAATACTTATAAGCAAGCAGAAGGCAAAGTTATTGTGGGTACTCACGATTATATAATGATGATAGGTGAGTTCGAATGGCTAGATACTGACGTGAAATTTAGAAAAATTAGTAGTTCAGATATAAATGACTTAGCAGTTGGATTCAATACATTACAAGTTGAAAAAGGTGGTAAATTAAAAATTGAAATTGAAGAAAACCCTTCATCTATCATCCTAAAACAATGGAACGAAGATGAAACAAGTGATGTTGTTGAACTTAAAGATAATGAAATAATCCTTCCATCGGAAGAGGGATATTATATTTATGAAGTTATCGTAGAATGGAACAAAGGAAAAGCAACTTATGTTTTTGATATTAATATAAAATGAAACAAAAATTCATTGGGATGGTTGTTAGTATACAGGATTTTGGGAGGTATTCTATTTTCTTGTTGTTTAGTTAAATTTACATAACTATAGATTTAAACGGACCTGGCGTTCAGCGGAAATCCTGTTAACTCAACGATGTATAAAATTGGATGCATACAAAAAACGAAGGACCGCAGGGGGAAACTGAGAGTTTATAGGGTTATGAAGTATAATTACCTGCCGAGAATTGACGTTTTGTTAACCTCGTGTGCATGGTTATACAAGGCTGTTCAGCGATCGAATTCCTTGTTGAACTAACTGGCAGTTTAGTGAGATAAGAGATATTGTGAAATTAAAATAAAGAAGGGGATGATAAAATGGTGCTTTTTGTAGGGTATGTATTTGCATTCATAGGAGCACTTGCTGCTTATCATCTAAGCGAAGGTAAGTCAAAGAAAAGGAAATACATTGTTTGGGGAATCACTTTTATGCTGGTAATCTCACCATTATTATCTTTTCAGATTGGTTTAACCTATGGCTTAATTATTAGGAATATATGGGCAATACCAGTAACAATTATTATACTGTTTACGATTGGTTTCATCATAGGACTAATTATACTATTAATAGGCATATTCAAGAAGAAAGAAACGGACGTTCCTGTATAAATCATTAAACTCCCATGAAAATTTAAAAACGCTCTAAATCTATAAAACCGCATAACAAAAAAATTCAGAAAAAGTTTTTTGAAAAAAGGCTGAGCCTTCAAAATGATTATATTAAGTTTAAAGTTAATCAGAAACCAACTCCATTCTTCATAAAATAAAGGCAGACTGGTGCAATAACCAGAGTAGGATTAATCTCCCATGAGTGCTACTCGTATAGAGTGCGACAGTTTATGATGCACCGTGGTCGTTGGAGTCAGACTAACGGATGGGCTCTATGGCACCATAGTTAATCGACCTTCCTCTCCCAGCCGTAATATCCAATACCCGTACTGTACACATTTTCATCCTCTGTGGTGTAGCGCTGATTTTGCGCTTCATGTATGGCTAAAGGGGCAGGTTAGTTAAACAAGGTTTCAGTATAGAGGTTATTCAAAATAGAAAAAGATATTAGTTGTTTAGTCTGGAGGGATTTTGTATGTCATTTGAACAATGCCAAAGAATTACTTCTTTAATGTCAGGATTTAACAAAACGTGGTTTATTGCAGGAGGTTGGGCAATTGACCTATTTATCGGTAGGGAAACAAGACAGCATCAAGATATAGAGATTGCCTTATTTCGAAAAGACCAATTAAACCTGAAGGAATACCTTAAAGATTGGGATTTTAAAAAGGTTATTAAAGGTAAGCTCTATACTTGGGGAAATGAGTTTTTAGAGTTACCTATTCACGAAATACATACTTTGAATAATTCAAATGGAGACAAATTAGAAGTTCTTCTAAATGAAACAAAGGATTATGATTGGAAATTCAGAAGGGATTTAACGATTTCCTATCCACTTAAGTCAGTTTGGAGTTATTCTGATACAGGCATTCCCTATCTAAATCCAGAAATTGTGCTTTTATATAAAGTGAAAAACACAAGAGAAAAAGACCAACAAGACTTTATGGCGATATTAGAATGTTTAGATGACGAGAGAAAAAAATGGCTTCAGTATGCTATACAATTGCACGAACCGGAACATAAATGGCTTCATTATTTAACATAACGTCTAGTTAAACTCCCATGAAAATTAAAAAACGCTCTAAATCTATAAAACCGCATAACAAAAAAACACAGAAAAAGTTTTTTGAAAAAAGGCTGAGCCTTCAAAATGATTATATTAAGTTTAAAGTTAATCAGAAACCAACTCCATTCTTCATAAAATAAAGGCAGGCTGGTGCAATAACCAGAGTAGGATGAATCTCCCATGAGTGCTACTCGTATAGAGTGCGACAGTTTATGATGCACCGTGGTCGTTGGAGTCAGACTAACGGATGGGCTCTATGGCACCATAGTTAATCGACCTTCCTCTCCCAGCCGTAATATCCAATACCCGTACTGTACACATTTTCATCCCCTATGGTGTAGCGCTGATTTTGCGCTTCATGTATGGCTAATGGGGCAGGTTCGTTCGAGAGAAAATTTGAAACATTTTGCATTATAAAACGTATTACAGGTGGTAGGATTTATATTATGGAGGTGTTTTTTTGAAAAGAATTTCTCTTTTTATAATTTCTTTGTCTTTAATTATCTCACTGATGGGATGCAGTTCAAGTGTTCAAAGTAGTATAAAAGATTTTAATGACAATGATATTGCAGCTATTGTCAAAGACAAAGAAATTACGATAGGTGAATTAAGATTTTTGTATCCAGATGAAGAGGTGTTGGAAAGTATTGAGGGAACTGTAAAAATCGAATTAATTCTGCAAGAAGCTAAAAGAATGAATTTGGATGTTTCCGATAACAAAGATCTACAAGAGGAAACAATGATGTTGCTACCTCTTAGAGATAAAGAAGATCCATTCGGAAAATCTATGATTGATTTTATCGAAATGCAAGCTCAAAAGTTAGGTATGGAACCTAAAGAATATTATAAGAAGTACGTAGAAATCAGGAGTGAACAAATTGCTTATATAGATGCTTATACGCAAGAAATGTTTGGTGAACCAGACGCATACAACGAAGATGGGTTAGAGGTATACAATAAAAAAGCCAATGACTTTTTGAATGAATTTGTAAAAGAACATAAAAATGAGATTAAAATACTAATTAAGTAACTTTAATATGCATCTCTTTTTTCTTGTTTCAGAAGGAAAATTTGTTTAGATTAAGAATATGTACAGATATAACTGCGGGTTATAAATTCATATTTGAATAGGTGAAAAAAATGATTTCAATCGATAGAAAACTAAGATTACGAGATTTAGAAATTTTTCGTTTCTTTAAAGACAATAAAATGTTGGCTTATGTCATTATTGAAGATACTAGAGGACCATTTACAGAAGAAGATAAAAAGTTAGAGCCACTTTGTTTTTTAGATGACGAAGATATAAATATAATTGTTAATGTATTCAAAATTTATTTCTTGTCAGATGAACCTTTAGAAAAAGAAGATTCGATGATGTTAAGACAGTTTTTTGGAGAATTAGTTGACATTAGTTCTGTTACAAACTATATTACTCAAGAATTTATACAGAAAGACTTATATGAACATGTGGATGATTCGTGGGATATTAAAACTCATCAAAGAATGTTAGATATAGTTGGTTCAAAGTATAAGATCCAATCAATTGATGAAAAAAATTGGTTAAATTTATCTCAAGAATAATGTCAATTTAGTTAAAAATGGGTTACTTAGGTAACTCTTTTTTCTTGTTGAACTAACGGGGCAGGTTAGTTGAACAAACTTTCATATTAATTATGATGCCAAAATCCAATAAATGGTATGATTTGAAAAAGTAGGGAGAACACAATGAACAAAAAATATAGCAAGTGGTCTGCCATATTAAGTATTATTTGTGCAATAACTATTTTTACTTCTACTTCTTATGCAATTGCACCACAAGAGCCTGAAGGCTCGATGGTTGTACTTCTAAAAATATTATTTTTCACTTTCATTATCGCGGGTGTTCTTAGTCTGATACTTAGCTATTTGGCGTTTAAAAACAAAGAAGAAGGCTTTCTGAAGAAGATAGCCCCTATTATAATTTTATTGATATTGTTAGTGTTCGCCCTTTCACTTATTGGAATAGTAGTAAGTCTGGGTGATTTATTTTAATGTCGCTTATTGCACTAACTGGTGCGATTGCTTTATAAGCGATTTCGTCTATATCGCAATTGGGCCAGATTGACGAATCTTATTTCGAGTCAAAAACGTTCAAAAGGTAAAGGAGTTTTTTTGATGAGCATTTCTGAAGTTACTATCCTGCCACTGATTTACAGCGGAATGTTTATTTTCTTTTTAGTTCCATCTGCTAAGAAGGAAAGTAGAAAAGTGCATAAAGGACAATCAACCTTTCTATTTGTTTTTAAAGACAACTTAGCTAAGATGGTCTTTCAAAAAAAGGCTGTATTGGCTTTAGCATTGTTCGGAATTACGTTATTCATTATCCAGTCAGTGTTTGCTGGTGCAGAATGGCATTATAACGCGCATAGCGGCTATCCACCGATTAGTTATAAATCATCAGCGCTATTCACCATGAGCGGTACGATAATATATACAGCCATGCTCTTGCTAGCACTTGGATACGGGAGAACGATAAAAAGTATGAAGAATGCAAAGTAACAACAATCGGGCGCGATTGTTGAATAAATTGCCTTAAGGCGAGCTGGCTGCCCTTAAGGAAACCATATAAAGCAAACGGGCCAAATTATAGAATAACTATGTATTTGAAACTTAATTTTGCTTAAATCGTAATAAATATAAGAGTGAGGAATATAAAAAATGTATAACCATGAATAAGCCACTAAGAAAGGTGGGATATAAATGAAAAAATATCAATTCAATGATGTGAGATACATGAAAAAAAAGAATGCTATTCAAGTGGAAAACAGGGAGAAAGAGAGTGTTGGAACCATTGAAAAAGCAGATATTACAGGATGTGAAAAGAGAAGTGTAGTGTCATTTACTGCTCACAAAGGATCCGAAATTAAGATAGGGATTAAAAAACGAAATATCAAAAACTTACTTGTTGCTACATATATCATTGAAACAGAAGAGAAGACCTATTTTTTGAAAGATAAGCCAGGGAATAGCCTACTCTACTTTTGTGTTGTAGGAAAAATTGATGAACAAGACATACGTATTGAAGAAAATTGGAGCAGCGAGATAGAAGTGAAAATAGACCAAATTCATATCGCTACTATCAAAGCAAATGAGTTCACGCTTAAAACAACTATACTCACTGAAGACAATATTTACGAATCAACTTTACTTTTTGCTGTTACTATTTTGATGTACTTTATGTATAAAATTTATAAGAATGAATCCGAATTCGTTGAAAATATATTGTTTGATTAATGCGGACATAACTAGGTACTCATGTATAACCTTAAGTCTTAATATAAAGGAGCAACCAATTGGATTCATCGAAGTTTAGGATTAGTCGATTGCTTTTGTATTTTCTACTAGTATCGGTATTTCTCTTTGTATCGGGTAATGTCGGACGATATTTAATAGAAACTCACGATATTGAACGAAAAGTAGCCATGCTTCTACAAGGGGGGATTTTTACTGGATTAACGCTCATTGTACTCTATATACTGAAGAGAAAAAGTCCCGAATCGTTTAAAAGTATCGGCCTAAAAGGTGTAAATTCATCATCTAAGATGGCTATTGGAATTGCATTGCCTTTTATCTTACTTGGAGTAGGTATTTTAACGGCCTATTTATTCGGCGGGATTGAAAATCTCAGTATGAACTTGACAACAAGTGCTGTAATTTCCGTTTTAATCAATACAATAACAGCATTTATATACGAAGCATTTCCAGAAGAAGTCTTTATACGTGGTTTAATATTTGAAGAGTTGCAAAAAAAGTTCCGCTTTTTTACTTCGTTAATTTTGCAACCGTTAATCTTTATTTGTGTACCGATAACAGTGATGGCGATGGAATCAATATTCTTTGATAAGCCATTTGCAATAACTATAGATTATTTTATATTACTCTTCGCTTTTGGAATTGCTCTACAGCTTTATAGAGCATATACCGGTTCACTATGGATGAATATAATATTCCATTTGGTTTACCTTGAAGTAGCTAGATATATTTCTCTGGGAGGTATATATGAATCAGGTGTTGCGCTTTTAGAGTTTGATGAGACGTTTGAAGGCTTCATGTCGCTATACTTATCATTTTTGTTTATTGTAATACTTAGTGTCGTGGTGTTATCAGTTTTAATATTAAATGATAAAAGAAAAATAAGACGTAACCGCTCTTTGTGATTAGGATTTAATAAAAAATACTTTAGAATAACAAATCTACTACAATCGGGCGCGATTGTTTAATAAGCGTCTCTGTTCTTATTAAACTAACGAGGTGCTTGTGCGGCCGAGCCTAGGTCGTATCATATAGAGGGTGGGATTCCCGTCGAGAAAGAACTAGCCATTCACTCGTAGCGAGTCTTGGAGGACTACTGGTAACAGTAGCCTTTAAGCGTAGACAGTTAGGTGGCGGGCCGAAAGCCAAATGGTTGAAGGGATTGAGCTCCATAATGTTAGTGAATCGAGAGGGCTGATGCCTTAAGCACAGCAGAAAGCTACATTTTATCCATCGTTAAAGGCAAGAAGGATAAAACCTCTCTGGAGTCAGAGACCTTGGCACGTCACACATTGATATGATACGGCAACTCTGGAGGCCCTACCGGTCTTTTCTTCTTATAGAAGAGTATGGTGTACAAGCGATAATAAGTAAGGAAGCCAAATGCCGTTGTAGGGAGTCGGATAGCAGCGTAGTACCAATGAAGTTGGGTAATGCCGATGGAGGAAAGGCTGCTACCAAGTTATCACCCTTACTAGGGACACATTTACTACACACAGAGGTAGGGATACTAAATGGAAACAAAACTAGTAAGGATAGCAGAATTAGCAAAATCTGAGCGAAAGAGATTAGCTATATTTTGTGAATGGTGACTAGGAGGAGCCGTGTGCGTAAATAGCGCAAGCACGGTTCTGTGAGGGGGGAGGAACACAATCTACCGCAAGGTAGAGAGGTTCTCTTCTACTCGACTAGTGTAACAACAGTAATTCTTTTCTTATTGTGCTAACGGGGCAGGTTAGCTTAACAAAACGTATGAACAATTATGGTAATATGGGATTGAAAAGGGGAGTGACTGTGACCTATCTAACCATTCTTTATATGTGTTTGTTAGTGGTGTTTATCAGTGCTATTGGTGGTTTCCTGAGCTATAAAGTAAGTCGTAAATTTTTTAACACTGAAGCACTTAGATATATATTGGGAGGCATAGTAGCTTTACTTTTAAGCTACCCAATGACAATATTTCTGCAACTTGGTGGAGTATGGTTCTATCACTTGCCTATCGCAGTGCTGGCGATAGTTTTATATGTCGCGTTCTATTTGAATTCGAAGGGTAATTGGAAATTGATAGCGTGGTTCGGTTTAGTTGTGTTAACTGTAATTATTGCAACACACGTTTATCTAATCATAATCTCTATCTTCTTAAGCTAACTGGGTACGCGCGATAAGTTCTGTTATAAATGAAAACAGCGTGAAAGACAGGAGATTCTGTGATTTAAAATCTCAACTTTACAATGGAGGGTAGGAATGAAGGAACCAAGTTACCTAAAACCATCGCGTTAATACTTCTGCTTGCATTATTACTGATAGGTTAGAAGTTCTGAAGCCAGATGAAGTCGACAGAACAAAGGCTAAAGACATTCCTAAGGAAAAGGTATGCCGAGCGGCTGAAAAGCTAGACATGGTGAGAATAGTTCCGTTATAAAGGAACTGACGGACTTTCCAAAAGGTTTAAAGTTAGAACATGAGGAAACTCATATACCATCCAACGACGGGCTAAATGGTGTAAAGTAAAAAAAGTACCTTATGAATAACAGCAAGTGCAGGGGGAGAAAATGAAGAAAGAAATTAAGATTGTATTTAGTATAAGTTTTATATTTTACTTATTGGTATTGGTGTTTATATTATTCTTAGGTTTTAGGGGTTATAGGTATGACCTACCATTCTTAGAGTATATGAAAAACTCTTCAAATTTCGTTCCATTTAAAACTATAAATACATATTTTCAAGCAATACTTGATAGAAGTATAAATTTGGATATCCCTATCAAAAACCTTTTTGGTAATTTTATTTTGTTTTTACCAATGGGTATTTATTTACCATTTTTCATAAAGAAAACAAACAAAGTAATGGTATTTTCTATTTCAATGATTGTATTATTATTTATTATTGAGGTAATGCAATTAGTTACAAGAAAGGGTAGTTTCGACGTTGATGATTTCATCCTAAATATGCCTGGTGCTTTAATAGGGGTTGGAATTTGGAGAACAAAGTTTGTTCAGAAACTACTTAAATAGAACTGTAATTATTCTTCAACTATCTGGGGCTTTAGTGAAGAGTCGGCTGCCTTTCACGGCGGCTTTTTCTTATTGACTAATGGTGACGTGGGTTATTGTGTTTATAATGGCTTTATCCGGTAAGAAAAGAACAGATGAATTTAAAAAGATTACATTTAATCAATTTGTAATTGCGATCCTAATTTCTATTGGTATAATGATTTTGACTATTAGACATATGGATATAATGGGATAAAAGCAAATGTAGGATTAAGCGAAGCTAGGATGTGATTGAATGTTTCAAGATGGATTTCCAAATTATTTGAGAGATGATGTGGCCACAGCGGTTGGAATGATTCCTCATGAAAATTATGAAAATGTCACTAGTGGTGTGTCCCAGGATACTATTCAATACTTTCTAGATGATACCATGATTAGGTTTCCTTATCGCATATACTATATTGATAGTTTAGATGAAGTTATAGACAATTTAAGTCTACGACAAAAAATGATTTTGCATTGTATTTATTCAAGAAGTTGTGACGGATTTGTTCGTCAAAAGCATATCTCTTCGTTGCTTCAGATGGATTATGAAGATTGGGCTATTCCTTATATCGTAAAAATATGTGATGAATATGTCGTAGAGATAATAGAAATGACTTATGATACTTTAAAAGAACAGGATACAGAACGGATTAAGAGATTTTGTCTTGAAAATATTGTGCTGTTTTGCAAAAGTTACAATAGAATGATTAGCTATTGGAACGAATATTACAGATATAGAAACAATGATTTCAAAAAATATATTGGCAGGAAGTTATTTAGAGATTGTTTTGGATACTCTAAATCCATGGAACGCAGGAGAAAAGAAGTTTGTGAAACATATCACTTAAAGTAACGAGTGCTGGTTTAGTTAAACGAGAATTGGCAGCCTTTTCTTTGAATTAAAGGGTAAGAATACTTCCGTAAAGGGGTATTACGTCAACCAGTAGTAAATAGTATATACATTAGTTATTGGGGTTTTTTTGAAATTAAAAATACATAAAAGTGAAACGTAAAATTACTGAAAAAAGGAGTTTTCATATGCGGAAATTATCTATACTTAGCATAGTTCTATCAGCAATATTTTTATTAATACATATAGTATTTGATTTTAAAAACCACATGTCGGTTTTAATGGCCAACATTTTAATAGCCATTTTCACTTTTGTTTTAATTTTATCTGGAATTTATTTACTCAATCAAAAAAAGAAACCAACAACTAAAAAAAGTGACGCTTTTTTCTTTAACTCATCACATCACGCTCTCCAATGAATTCCGAACGTTCGTTATATGATTCACATTCACCGATTACTTTTCCCTGAACACTTCGGGTGTATGCAGCATCCAAACTCGCATTAGAACAGTAAATGTATAAAAGTATGCTTGGGAAAATTGCAAAACTATCACAATACAAATATGTTAGATTTGCGAAAAGTCTCACTTTTATTTAGAAAGGGAGACTTTTTTATCTATTGCTGGTGTCATAACTTAAAAATCACGACACTGTTATGATGTGACAAAATCTGATAAAAGGATTGGCCATTTTGCTCAACTAATCCGATAGCACAATAATTTTTTCAGTTTGAACTTAAATAATTGAGGACTATATTCACTCGCTCTTTTACCGTATCGTCACCTTCTATTCTCAATATCGGGCAAACTAAGTCCGACATCCAATGTACGTGTAACATTTTACTTCTGACTTCCATTCCTGCTTCATCATATAAGGAAGCCCACTTCAAAAAAGCCTTGGATTCGTCGTATTTACTACCACCATCCAATATTTCATTCCCATACCTTTGAAATTCCCTTTGTTGCAATCTCTCAAGTCTTATATTTTGGGGAAGCTGCAAAAATATAACCAAGTCAAAATGGGCTTTAAATTCGTCACCCCAACCACATATTGCCCCCGAAAGAATACAGTTTTGATATATTGTTAAGTCATGCTTTAGCATTTTTGTTCTTTCAGGTATTGGTCTTTGTTCTGTGAACTTAGTTAACCAAAAATAGTCGTCTGTATCAAGAAGAGTATAAGGAAGTGCCTGTGATAACGCAGTTCCGAGTGTCGAAGTTCCAGAACCAGCAGCACCAAATATATGTATTTTTGTAATAAGAATTTCCTCCTCTAATAGGCCATTTCATTATTTTTGATTATACAGATAAAATTCATCTTTAGTAAAACTCCCTTATTCAACTAACGGTGGTAATAGGTAAGTATTTGATGTTATCTTCAAATTTTCCCAGTCGTAGAATTGTTCTGCATACATTTTCATCCAAACAAAAGAAGTTAAACACTATAATTAATATTGAAATGAAACAAGACAATATGTGAGGTTTTGAAAGTGAAGAAGTGTGCATATGTAAATTTAGTACCTTGGTTCTGTTTAGTTTTGTCCTTCGCGGTTATATTCGACTAAATTAAGGTAACCGTCACCTTTGCTTACTCAGGGGAGGTTTTTTGATATGAATGATGTTTGATTCCTCTACAAATAGGCGTTCGTATGGTAAATTAAGTACAGTGTAAGTAAAAGGAGTTACGGTAAAATGAATGATTTTTTTGAACGAAAAAAGAAAGAATTGAATATAGATTTGAATGAAGTGCAAAAGAAAGCAGTGCTGCAAACAGATGGCCCGCTTTTGCTTTTAGCATGCCCTGGATCAGGGAAAACGACGACAATGATCATGCGAATCGGATATTTGATTGAAGAAAAAAACGTCAATCCGAAGCGTATTAAAGCAATTACATTTAGCCGGGCATCTGCGCGCGATATGACGGAGCGTTTCACAAGGTTTTTCCCGCACAGTGCCCGCGTGGACTTTTCCACAATCCATAGTTTGGCATTTATGATTGCGCGTAGCTACTTAGAGAAAATAGGTACAACATACGAGCTGATTGAAGGAAGTAAGACAGGGCGTCAGTCTATCAATAAGGCATTTTTATTGAAAGGCATATATAAAGACGTATTGAAAGAGGATTGCACTGATGACGAACTGTCGTCTCTTTCGACATTCATCAGTGGGATTAAAAACCGCATGATCCCACTTGGGAAATGGGAGGAGCTTGAAGGGCCTGTTGATAAGGCAGGACGCATTGCCAGGAAATACGAGCAGTACAAGACGCGTACAAGTGGTCACCTGCTTCTTGATTTCGATGATATGCTGACAATTGCGGAACAGGCACTTCGAGAAGAGGAACAACTTAGCGAGCACTTTCGAAACCTCTACGACTACCTCCTAACCGACGAAAGCCAGGACACGTCCCTTGTTCAACATAAAATTGTGGAGCATCTTGTGGCGCATCACGGCAATCTTTGTGTGGTTGCTGATGATGACCAGTCGATCTATACGTGGCGAGGGGCGGAGCCGGATTATCTTCTTGATTTCAAGAGTGTCTATCCGGATGCTCAAGTGCTGATGATGGAGCGTAATTACCGTTCGTCAAAAGAAATTGTGGAGATGTCTTCGAAGTTCATCAAACGGAACAAAAAGCGCTATCCGAAAGACATGCATACAGAAAACGGCAAGGTCGAGCCGATCTATATTAAACAGCTTACTAGCCCGAAACAACAATTAGAATACGTAACATATGAGCTGTTAAACGAGAAGAATTTGAATGAGGTTGCTATTTTGTTCAGGAACAATTCATCGTCAACGATGTTCGTGAGCGAACTACACAGGCGAGGTATCCCATTTTATATGAAGGATGCAGATGACAAGTTTTTCACACATTGGATTGTCGAGGATATTTTGAACTTTATGCGTCTTAGTTTTAATATGGAACGGAAAGATATATTTGCGAAGATCATCATGAAAATGAATGCCTTTATTTCACGAAACATGCTCACCCAGTTTGAAAATACTGCAACAACGGGGAATGTATTCGATGCATTTATTCAAACGGTTGAAATGAAAGACAGTCAAGTCAAAAAGTTAGCTGACTATAAAAAAGGATACGCTGTGATTCCAGAGATGCGTCCGGAACGAGTGATTCAACTGATTCGGAATGATTTTGGGTATGAGGCGGCGCTTAAAAGTAGAGCTGAAAAGTTTGGATTCCGTTTTGAAAGCCTGCTTAGCATTTTAGATACACTTGAAGGAATTGCATCACAACTCCGAACGATGGTGGAATTTGCGACGCGTTTGAAAGAACTTGAACAGGCAGTAAAAAATGCGAAATTCAATGCACCTGAAAATGCGGTGACGTTATCGACATTTCACAGTGCGAAAGGGCTTGAGTTCCGGCGTGTGTTCATGATTGATTTACTAAAAGGGGTTATTCCATCAGAGGAAGATGAGAGTGATGTAGCGATGTTGGAAGAAGCGCGTAGGCTCTTCTACGTCGGGATGACACGTGCGAAAAACCGACTTGAATTGCTGTCATATGGTCAGGACGAAGGGAAGCCAAAAGAAGATTCTAGGTTTCTGAATGAAGTAAGGGGCCTTCTTTTGAAACCGGGTGAAGCGAACAAAGAGCAGAAGCCAGTGAAGATTAGGAAAGCGTCGATTGCACTAAATCCTGATGGTATTCAAGATAGTGACGAGCTAGCGGTTGGAACAGCGGTCAAACACCGTGTATTCGGGCAGGGTGAAGTCACACGGCGTGATGGTGATGAAATTCATATCCAATTTGGTAAAATCGAGAAAAGGCTTGATCTTGAAACGGTTCTTTCCCTTAGGTTACTTGAGAAAGTTGCCCTATGAAAAAGCTCTTATGGATTGGATTGGCAGGAGCGGCAGGAGCAATTATACGCGTGGCGATTGGCCATGTCGTTTCCAACGATTCAGGATTTCCCTTTTCGACGCTAGGTGTAAATATTGTGGGAACGTTTTTGCTATGTTTTATAGTAGCAGGAGCTTTTCGCAAACTAGCAGCGGATAAACAATTGCAAGATATCGTAACGACGGGTTTTCTAGGTTCTTTTACAACGTTTTCAGCGTTAAGCATGGAGACTATATTACTGATGGAAAAAGGTCAAATTCTCTTGGCTGGATTGTATATCATTCTTAGTATAATCGGCGGACTTACTGCCGGGGCGCTCGGCTTTCATCTAGGCAGGAAGAAGGTTCGTACATGACTTTCGTGGATTTATTGATGATTGGAATCGGAGGCTTTTCCGGTGCAGTCATTCGTTATTTTATTTCAGCAAAGATGAATGAGCAGGATGGGTTACCAGCTGGAACATTGCTCGTCAATCTGGCAGGGTCCCTAATGATTGGAGTCGTTTTCGGGCTGGAACTACCTTTATGGGCGACTCTGCTGTTTGCCTCCGGTTTCTCAGGGGCGCTGACGACCTTTTCCACGATGAATAAAGAGCTGTTAATCATTTGGGAAAACGGTAGGAAAAGGAATGCGGTACTCTATCTTCTGCTTATATATATATCGGGAATCGGCCTTGCATTTCTAGGCTACCTGGCGGGAAGCAGTGTTTACTAAATTTGTCCGTTTGAGTTGAGTACATTTGGGAATAGAGTAGTAGACTACTAAAATTCCGAATGGAGGAAACGACATTGGACAACAAACATAATGATGAAAAGAATAGGCAGTTAGAGACGTACCGTTCACATGATGCGGGTAAAAAGATGACGACGAACCAAGGACTTAACGTGTCAGAGGACGAACATTCCTTGAAAGCAGGATTGCGTGGTCCGACATTGATGGAGGACTTCCATTTCCGTGAGAAGATGACCCATTTTGACCATGAACGGATTCCTGAAAGAGTCGTTCACGCTAGAGGCTACGCGGCCCACGGTAAATTCGAATTATATGAATCGATGAAAGACTATACGAAAGCGGCTTTCCTGCAGGAACCCGGTTCGAAAACACCGGTATTCACACGGATTTCCACCGTAGCCGGCAGCAAGGGATCGGCAGAAACAGTACGCGATGTACGCGGATTTGCGGTGAAATTCTATACCGAAGAAGGAAACTATGATTTAGTGGGTAATAATATGCCAGTTTTCTTCATCCAGGATGCCATCAAATTCCCGGATCTTATCCATGCCGTAAAACCTGAACCGCATAAGGAAATGCCGCAGGCGGCTTCTGCACATGATACTTTTTGGGATTTCGTTGTAAGTAACCAGGAGTCTGCGCATATGATCATGTGGCATATGTCCGATCGCGCGATTCCTCGGAGTTTCAGGATGATGGAAGGATTCGGGGTTCATACATACCGTTTGGTGAACGCTGAAGGGAAAGCGCATTTTGTGAAATTCCATTGGAAACCGAAACTCGGCGTTCACTCCCTCGTTTGGGATGAAGCGCAGAAAATCGCCGGGAAAGATCCTGATTTTCATCGCCGGGACCTTTGGGAGTCCATTGAAAAAGGGGACTTCGTCGAATTTGAATTCGGCGTCCAATTGATTGAGGAAAAAGATGAATTCATGTTTGATTTTGATATCCTGGATCCGACCAAGCTATGGCCGGAAGAGAAAGTACCCGTCAAAATCATTGGGAAAATGACGTTGAACCGCAATGTCGATAATGTATTTGCGGAAACGGAACAAGTCGCATTCCATCCGGGAAGTGTTGTTCCCGGGATTGATTTCTCAAATGATCCATTGCTGCAAGGTCGCTTGTTTTCATATACGGATACGCAACTCATTCGCCTTGGCGGACCGAACTTCCATGAGTTGCCGATTAACCGTCCAGTGTGTCCAATCCATAACAATCAGCGTGATGGCTATGGCAGACAGGCAATCAATGTGGGGCAGGTCAGCTATCATAAAAATTCATTGGCAAACAATACACCGACAACATCTACCGAAGAAGAAGGCGGTTTCGTCCACTATCAGGAGAAAGTGGAAGGACGCAAAATTCAAGCACGCAGTAATTCTTTCAGTGACCATTTCTCGCAAGCACGTCTTTTCTGGAACAGTATGACATTGCCCGAGAAAAAGCATATTGTCGATGCGTTCAGTTTTGAAGTCGGTAAAGTGAAAGATAAGAATGTCAAACAGCAAGTCGTGGATATGTTTGTCAATGTCGATAAAGGCTTGGCAACCGCTATTGCTGAAGCGGTGGGGGTCAATCATCCCGAGGGCAAGGAATCGGACGTGACCGAATCGTCACCAGCCCTTAGTCAGGAATTAACGGTGAAATCGCCGGCTACACGAAAAATCGCCATTCTCATTGGTGAAAAATTCAATGGCGGCGAAGTGGAAGCGGTTGTCAAAGCCTGCGTAGACGCAGGAATGACTGTGGATATCATCGGCGAGAAGTTCGGTTTCGTTTATGGTGAAGATAAACTGGCAGTCGAAGTGACGGAAACATTCCTCACTATCCATTCCGTTTTGTATGATGGGCTATACGTCGTCGGAGGCGAGGCGGATAATCCAAGGAAACTTAAGAAAGATATCGTCAATTTTATCAACGAAGCTTTTCAACACTATAAACCAATCGGTATCGCCACAACCGGCAAGCCTTTCTTCGAGGCTTCAGATGCAGAAGAAGGTCCAGGCATCGTACTGTCTGACGTAGCAGATTTCAACAGCGAGTTTATCGCCGCGGTCGCTGAGCACAGGCATTGGGAACGTAAAATCTTTTGATGGATTGAAAGTGAAGCGGTCGTCACTTAGGTGGCGGCTGTTTTCATTTGGTTGCAGAACTGGTAACATAAGAATGTTATAACTAATGAACTAGTAAAAGGATGACGGATACATGAAACAAAACAAAAAGAATACTAGCACCTTACTGAAAAAACCAGCAGGCATTGTGAGTATCGGTGTCGTCTTACTCGCGTTGATTGTGTACAATATTTTCTTTCCTGAACAAGAAGCAGAACCGAGCCGAGCCGGTTTAATCCCGGTGGAGCTTGTGAAAACGATTGACGGCGATACGATTAAAATTATGTATGAAGGTAAAGAACAGAATGTCCGGTATTTACTCATTGATACTCCGGAAACGAATCATCCGCGCCTTAAAAAGCAGCCATTCGGTGAGAAAGCGAAAGAGCGTAATCGTGAGCTGATGAACAGCGGGAAATTAGAAATCGAATTCGATGTCGGTGGGAAAACAGATAAATATGATAGATTGCTTGCTTATATTTATATTGATGGTGTGAGTGTTCAGGAAAAACTGTTGGAAGAAGGGCTAGCCCGAGTGGGGTACGTTTATCCGCCAAATACACGACATCTAGACGCTTTTAAGAAAGCAGAAGAGAAGGCCAAAAAAGCGGGAATTGGCATCTGGACGCTTGAAGATTATGCGACTGATCGCGGATTTGACAGCGAAACGTATGTAGAAAAGAAACCTGAAACACAACCAGTATCCGGTACTAAAGAAGCGTTTAAAAACTGTACGGAACTACGTCAGAAGTATCCGAATGGCGTGAAAAAAGGGCATCCTGCTTACTCAGAAAAAATGGATGGCAATAAAGATGGTAATGCGTGCGAGCGTTAATATTCGATGGAAAAGATAGAACTATACTTAACTTCTCGTTTTTTGTAAACGGGGAAAGATGATAGGCACAGCAAATAAAACAAAAACATCCTTAAATCAGTTATCGATTTAAGGATGTTTTTAATTGTGTAACCAATTATCACAAATGAATACTTAAATATGTGATTAAAAAAATCCCATCTACTTTTTTGTGAAAGGGTACTCGAGTTTAGCTGAGCTTTTCTTCCGTACGTAACATTGGTGTCACAATGAGATTGTATAGTACTAGCAAGAGGTACCTAATACTTTGAAACAATAGCTAGTATTAATGTGCAAGAAAGGCAGTGGAGAATTGAAAAGAGTAGTTCTTGGCAGTATAAAATTCTGGATTATAGTAAGCATAGTAGTAGCAGGAATAGTTGTATACTCACTTAAAATAGAGCCAAAACGTCTGATCACAAAGGAATATGAACTTAAGTTCTCGTCGGGAGGTGAGAATTCTATAAGGGTAGTACAGTTTTCAGATGTCCATTTAGGTCCGAATTATTCGCTAGAGCAGCTGGAGAGACTTGTAGACCGAATTAATAAACTCAAACCTGACCTAATCGCTTTTACAGGCGATCTCATAGATGTAGCATCCGAGTTCGAGGGGCGATCAGAGATAAGTGGAATACTTGATAAGCTAAGTAGTAGATATGGAAAGTACGCCATTTGGGGGAACCATGACTATGGAGGTGGCGGCGTCAGGTTTTACGAAAAGATTATGTTAGAATCAGGATTTAAGCTACTTACAAATCAGAATAGCAAAATAGAACTTGAAAGTGGAAAAGTATTAACTATAATAGGGGTGGATGATGCCATGCTTGGAAACCCCGATGTTCAAAAGGCGTATTCAGGTGTTGACGATCAGGGGGCTAAGCTTCTTCTGTTGCATCAACCGGACCTTGTGGACGAAATAGGGTATGATAATTTTGATTTGGCACTGGCAGGACACAGTCACGGAGGGCAGGTCATTGTTCCGACGCTTGGTCCCGTGGTGACACCTCCTCTTGCAAAGAAATATAGAAAAGGAATGTATCAACTAGGAATTCATACTCATCTTTATGTGAATAGCGGAATCGGCACTACGAGGATACCTATTCGATTTTGGAGCCCTCCTGAGATATCCGTGTTTGACATAGCTATATAAAATTTCTTTTAGATTGTTTTTGTACTTTTGAAGGCTTCTCCTGAGTTGACCAAACTTTTGTGATGCCTTTTTTGTTTTTCTTTTGTAATAATATGGTTTTGGTCAAAGTTTCGAACTCAAGGGGGAAAAAATGAATATTCTAATCGCAGATGATGAACCGCAAATGGTTAAGATACTGTCAGCATATTTCAAAGAGGAAGGCTTCAATGTCCTGGGAGCTAGGGATGGACAGGAAGCATTGAATATAGCTGAATCAACCAAGATTGACTTAGCCGTTTTAGATTGGATGATGCCAAAAATTGGTGGAATAGAAGTATGTAAATATATAAAGGGAAATAGTCAAACCAAAGTTCTGATATTAACAGCTAAAGGTCAACATGAAGATGAAATAAAGGCCTTAAATGGAGGGGCTGATGAATATAATAAGAAGCCATTTGATCCACGAATCGTAATATTAAGAGCTAAAAAGCTCCTGAACATTGGTGAGGAAATTAAATTCAGAGGTATTAGGATAAAGGAGAATGAAAAAAAAGCATATAAGAGCAATGAACCCTTACAACTTACCAAGATTGAATATGATTTATTACTGTTCTTCATTAATAATAGGGGTGTTATTTTATCGAGGGATAGGCTTATTGATATAGTTTGGGGTATGGATTATGAAGGGGATCATCGAACAGTAGATACTCACATCCGAAGATTAAGAACTAAAATAGGGGATGACCTTATCAAAACCTATAGAGGCATTGGGTACTGCCTGGAGGTGAAGGAAGATTAAAATCGGAAGCAAGTTTTCAGTTGGCATATCATCCATTGTAATTTGCACGTTTATTTTTTCAATACTCATAAATATATTCCTGGTAGACAGATATTACATTTATGAGCAAAGAAAGGTTTTAGACAAGGTAGCTAACGAGATAATCAGTGTACCTGAAAGGGGTTTCTTAAACGAATTGAAACAGATAGAAGAAGAGTACGCCGTAACTATTGTTCATTCAGAGATTAGTGGAAGTTTGAATCAACTTAATGAAAAAATAAAATTAGAATTTGAAATGAAAAAAATAAAGTTAAATAAATTTTGGATTACTGAAAGTACGTTAACTACTTTGCAGGAGAAAAGCGTCAATAAGATATACGATCAAGGTGTAAGCAAATATAAAGTTTTAACTAAATTTATAAAAATTGATAATACGATTATCGCCATAGGATTACCATTACCACATATGGAAGAAGCAATCATAATCATAAATAGATTTAATCTATTTTTGATGACCATTTCAGTCATATTAATTGTTTTCTTAGTAGTAATCATATCTAAAAAAATTACAAGGCCTTTAGAATCCTTGAAAAGTTTGTCTCAAGATATAGCTAATTTAAAGTTCAGGAAAGAAGAGATTACAACCAATGATGAGGTAGGAGAACTTGCGAAAAGTATAAACAGTATGAGTGGAAAATTAGAGAAAGCCCATAATGAAATCAATGGCCAAAATAAGCGATTGAAAGAATTAATGTCAGATGTGTCCCATGAACTAAAAACGCCACTATCAATAATGAAAGTGTATGAACAGGGGATAGTGGACGGTTTGGATGACGGAACATTTAGAGATGTAATTGAAGAACAGATTGAGAAAATGGATGTATTAATCGAGAAGCTTCTGTTTTGGACAGAGTTAGAAAATAGTTCATTAAACAAATCTACTTTTGATTTAGGTAAAAGGGTTATAGACATGACGGGAAAATACATGCTGATACTACAGGAAAACTGTATTGATTTTTCATTAAATGTAGATGCGGACAAGGAATATTTTATCAATGCAGAAAAAGAAGCAATAGATGTTGTACTCGATAATTTAATTACTAATGCTATTAAATATTCCGATGATAAGCGTATTGAAATTACATTAACTATAGACACTAATATCGTCAAGCTTACGATTGCTAACGGGGTTGGCGCAATTGACGAAAATGATTTAGAACATATATGGAGACCTTTTTATGTATTAGAAAAATCAAGAAGTAAGGAGCTTTCAGGTACAGGTTTGGGCTTACCTATTATCAAGACCATTTTGGATAATCACAAGTTGGATTTTGGGTTTGAATTAAAAAATAATAAGTTAGCTTTTTTTGTAACATTCGCGTAACACACCCCGGTTACTCTAGTTATGGAGGTGTGATACATGAAAAAAATTCTATCAATCATGTTAATTGCTGCAATTGTAACAAGTGTTCTAGTAGGGTGTGTGAACGACAAAAAGATACCAATCAAAGAGGTTAATTCAGGAAAAGATAATGTGGATTTTAACTTTAGTGTGGATCCAGAGACCCTTGCGTTTGAGGTGGAGTCCAATGGAATTACTGAAAGAGCATCGGAACCACTGGAGAAAATGAAAGTTTCAAATTTAAAAGACAGTGGAGATACTATAACTTGGACCTATTTAGAAAAGGCAATTGATGTTGAAATAGAAAAAAAAGATAAGTATGTAGATGTAACCATAAAATCCAACAAAGATGAAGACAACATGTTTGCATGGCCAAAAGTGAAAGGTGATGGATATATGCTCCCATTAAATCAAGGGAAGCATATTCCAAGCAATGATCCAGTCTGGAAAGATTATTTAAGTGAAGAAAAAATGAAGGTGATTGAGGCTTTCTCTATGCAGTTTTTTGCAGTTGATAAAAGTGCGTATTCGCTAGTCTATATAATTAAAAATCCTTATAATAGTGAAGTTGTTTTTAATACAGAAAATGATATTGAGTTTACTTTTAATCATGAGTTTCCAGCGATTAATAAAGTGAAGGAATATGGTTTTAGAATATATGTAACGGAAAAAAATCCAGCAGATGTTGCAAAGACCTATAAAAAGTATTTGGTTGAACAGGGTGACTTCAAAAGCTTGGCGGATAAGGCTAAAGAAAATAGTGAAATTGAAAAGCTTTACGGTGCACCCCATGCTTATTTTTGGGACAGAACTGTTATTTCAGAGGGAAATATAAAATGGGCAAAACTAAGAGACAGTTTCCCCGAAAAACTGAGATTATGGATTCAGGAGTTATTAACTACTAAAGTTGAAGATGGATCAGATCTTTCATCGGCCTTTGATGATTTAAATAACTTAGATTATGTAGACAAATACACTAAAAATAGAATAGTAAAAGGCTTAAGTGCCGTAATGCAACTAAAAGAATTCTATAATCCGGAAATATTTACTGAAACAGATAAAGAAACTCAGGGGCTATTAAACAGGAAAATAGAAAATTTAAATCCTGTTGAATTAATTGACCTAAATAAGAGATTATTAAAAAGCGTACTTGGAAATGTAGTTGACCCAATAGAGAAGTGGGCAGATGCAAATACTGTAGATGTGATAAAGGATATGAAGGATTCAGGGTTAGAAAATATGTGGATTGGACTTGATGACTGGCAGGAAGGATTTATTAAACCAGAGTTAGTAAAAGAAGCAGAAGACCTTGGCTATTTAATTGGCACCTATGATTCGTATCATTCAATCCATGAACCCGGTAAAGAGAAGTGGGAAACTGCTAAGTTTAGGGATACTTCACTTTACGAGAATGCAACTGTAACCAATAAAGATGGAAACAAGATTGAAGGATTCCAAGGTGAAGGTAGAAAGTTGAATCCGACGCTTGCAATGCCTAGTGTAGAAGAAAGAATAACTTCGATTCTAGATACTGGTCTAGCATTTAACTCATGGTTTCTAGACACCGATGGCACTGGGGAGATCTATGATGACTATTCGCCAGAACATATTACTACTGAAAAGGATGATATCCAGGCTAGAATTAAGAGAATGGAGTATCTGCAACAAGAATGGGATATGGTAGTTGGAACTGAAGGCGGAAATGATTTTGCAAACAAAACGATTGCCTTTGCACATGGAATAGAAACGCCAGCATTTTCTTGGATGGATGAGGATATGAAAACAAATAAAGAAAGTGAGTACTATGTAGGGAGATACTATTCGAGTAACGGCGGAGTTCCCGAACTGTTTTCTAAACAAATACCTGTAAAGGATAAATACAAGAAGTTATTTTTGGATTCAAACTACACGATCCCATTGTATAAGTTGGTTTACAACGATTCAGTAATCACGACTTATTGGTGGGGATGGGGAACCTTAAAATTGGAAGATGAAATATCAAATAGGATGTTGTATGAGATACTTTATAATGTACCTCCTTTATATCATATAGATAAAAACGAGTGGAAAAAACATAAAGAAACAATCGTAAGACATTCTAAGGTATGGTCAAATTTTAGCAAAAAAGCAATAACAGAAGAAATGACGGATTTTAAAATCATATCAGATGATAGATTAGTTCAAATGACTGAATATGGTGAAACATTAAGTGTAGTAGCCAATTTTTCAGAAGATGAATTTAATTATCTAGGCGAGACAATACCAGAAAAGTCATTATTAATTATTGATGGAAAGAGTAAAAGTATCTATACGCCGAAAAATTAGATGTTGCATTTAGCACATTTTAATTGCTTATTTTTAATGAGACTTAAAAATAAATCAGATGACTTTTGACATGGAGATATTTGTGATGAATATCCGTTATTTACTGATCGATACGCCTGAAACGAACACCACCTTCGACTTGGGAAGCAGCCGTTCGGAGAGGAAGCGAAAGAACGTACTCATGAGCTATTCAACAGCGGATAGCGAGAACTATCCAAACGGCGTAAAGAAAAAGCATCCCGCCTATTCGGAAAAGGGGTGGCTTTACGTGTGAACGTTGATGTTATTGAGGATTCCCATTGAACCCCGAATTGTGTTAGAATCCGTTACTCAAAATGAAAGAGATGAGAATGACAGCAATAATGCTGTCATTCTCATCTCTTTCTAATTAAAAGGTGGTTGACCAAACTACCCTTTTTTTTTATTGAACATTCTCGATTCCATGAAAGTAAAGGCGATAATTCTTTTGAACTTCTTCTTGGTTTTTCACTTTCAACTTACCTTCATATAGGGATTCCCCTGTTATTAAATCGCCTATAAAAATGGTATGCCCGTTAGTTGTTGCATGAATAATATAGAATTTTCCATTCATTACCTTAATGTAAGGTGCCTCCTCATCATCCTTATTATCTACTAAATCAAATGATAGTTTTTTGCCCCATTTGTCGCTTTCAATGTCATACAAATTGACTTCTATACGATTCGCTGTCTGTGAAGGAATAAAGAGTGTAGAATTATAGATAGCGGATGAACCACCTATAGATCCAAGTGTTTCATCAGAAGCAACAACTTTTTTCGATTGATTAGTTTCTATATCGTAAACGATGAATTCATTCGCGACTAATTTCGGTTCACCGTCTCTATAGATTTTTTCATCTTCAAAAGCCTCAATTTTAACTAGAAGGTATTTTTGTCGCTGAATAGAATAATTATCATTTATGATTCTTAAATCAGAATAACCATTCTCTACCGTCGGAGTAGAAGCAATCGTGTCATCACTTACAAGCTTTTGCTCTTTCATATCAAATGTATAGACTCGTAATTCATCTCTAACACTACCACCTATACGAGAAGCCCGTGTAATGACCTTTAATTCACTATCTATTACTTGAACTTCCTCAACTTGCATCCAACCGTAATTTTCTTTTTCGGATACATCCAACTGGATTGACGTAATTTCGTCCGTTTTTTTAGTTAACACTTCAATATCAAAGCTAAAATCATTCATATGGGCATATGCCACTAAATTTTCGTCTTCAAAAAAAAGATGCGGGCTTAAATCCTTACTTCGCATAAAATTCCTATGTTTTTCTACCAATTCTTCAAGATAATTCGGAACACCCAATCTAGATAACTTTTGTGAAAAAGATAAATTAGTTGGTTTGATTGTTTCTTCACTTGTAACTTGTAAAGGTTGATACAGGCTGTGATTATTTCCTGAATAATCACAGTATAATACTATATTTTGCAACTCATCCTCATTGCCATTTACTTTTTCAAAATCAATTTTTATATGCTCATTTGTAGCTAAACTTGATTGTATATAAAAAGTTCCAATCACAATTAGCGTAATCAAACAAATCGAAATGATTTTCCAATAACGTTTCACTTATGTAACCTCCCATCAAACTCTTATTTTATTCTTTAGTAGAAAATTACCTATCCAAATGGCGCAAGCTAAAACGAGAAGACCTGCTACTAGTTCCAGGAAAAATAGTTCTATTGGATAAAAATAATTACTTAAGATGAACTCATTAACGAATAGGGGTGCAAAGAAGATTAAAAGGGAAGCAACACAATAGAGAACGCCATAAATAATCCCTTTAATACGGAAAGAACGTTCAAACAAAATCGCCGTAAAAACAATACACACCGCTAGCATTCCACCAGCATAATAAAGAACAAACTCTATAAAAATGCTTGGCAAAAATACGCTTAAATTGTGGAGGTTAGTAATTTCATAAATCGAAAGATCGGTACGAAACTCACTTGGTACCACCCACTGTAAAACTTGACTTTCAACTGGCAATAATACTAGTTGTAATGCAACAAGACCTAAAACGAAGAGTAAAATCGTTGTAGCCTTTGCAAAATAAATAGTAATGCGTGCTGTTGGCAACATGAGTAAACGATAACTAAATGTATTTTTTCCAAGCCAATCACGATACCAAATAAAAAAGACATAGATTATTAATACTACAACACAAAGCATAATGGGGAGCAGAAACCAAGCTGCCTGAGTAAAATTATAGAAAGAGATATTCCCATATTGTTCGATAAACTGGTCCTTCGTCATTAAATCCTTATACATTAATTCATTTGCCCGATTTAAATAGGCCCGTGATTGAACAATCACCCCAATGATTTGCGAAAGAATCGTAATGCCAAGTAAAACGAGGTAAAGCTTTAAAAATCGATTCACTTCGAAATTGACTAACTTCAAATAACGATTCATGCTTGATACACCTCTCTCATTACATCGATTACCGATTTCCCCTCTTTTTCTCTTACTTCTTCTGTATCGAATTCTTTTAAAACTACGCCGTCATCTAGTAAAACAACTTTATCAATTAAATGTTCGATATCATTAATTTCATGTGTCGTGATAATAACGCCACGATTTTCAATTAAATGACTCGTAAATACATTGGCAATTTGCTCACGGCTAAATATATCAATTCCTGAAAATGGTTCGTCCATTAAGACATAATCGACATCCATTGCCAAACCAAGTATAAGGTTCACTTTTGCGGAATTGCCTTTTGAGAGTTCAGAAATACGATCCGTTTCGTTTAGTTTGAAAAACTGGAGCAGTTCAGTGGCACGTTCCTGATTCCAACAGTTGTAAAAATCAGTCATAAATACAAAGGCGTCCCGTATTCGCATTTGCGGTAACATCGTTATTGTATCTGGTATAAAGGTGATTTTTTCATAACTCCCTTTATGAATTTTTTCACCATCAATGAGAATTTCACCTCCATTAATGGGGGTTAAAGCCATAATTGCTTTCATAATTGTTGTTTTCCCAACACCATTAATGCCAATTAGACAAGTGATTTTCCCTTTTTCAGCAGTAAAAGAAACGCCATTTAATACTTTTTTCCTGCCGAACTTTTTTGTTATATTTTTTATTTCAATCACAAAGATCCCCCCATTTAATTATTTTCCCTTTCATACGTATTCTTCACTAAATCCAAAGCCTCGTGTACAGGAACATTGATGGATCGAACCGAATGAACAAACGTATCTACAGCTTCTAAAATCAATTCTTCTCTTACTATTTTGAGCATCTGCGCATCCCTCGTAATGCGACTTGGCAAATTCCCCTCCGTAAAAATCAACCCTTGTTCCTCCATTTCTTTATACGCTCGCTGCGCCGTATTTGGATTAATTTTCAGCTGATTAGCGAGTTCCCTTCTCGATGGAATCTCCTGACCCGGTTCAAAGTAACCTGTTGCAATTTGTTCTTTAAATTGCCGAATCACTTGCACATAAACAGGATCACGATTATTAAACTTTATATCCATAAACCCAACTCCTAAAAAAACATAATGGTTTTACGCCTAACCTGTACTAAGGGGGTGATACAGTGTTGGCAAAATTAATGGACGAAACACTAGTTACGATGACTGTATTAAGTGTCTAATACTTTTGCGATAAAAGAATGCGTCTAGAAAAGCAATATTATGTATTAAAGCATTTATACAGTAATCGCAAAGAAATGCCACGTAATACATTCACCTGTCCGACAAACAATGTGTATTAATTGGTTGATACACATTACAATTTGTATTATATCCTTAATACACTTTTACTGTCAACCAAGAATATCCATTTCTTCTTGTTCGAGGGTTCTTATTGAGTTCTAAATTGCGTTAGAAGTTGGTTGTTATCTGAATTTCGAGAAACGTGCAACACTTAATCTTTTTGCGAAACTCCTTGACATGCCCGCTAAACGTGATAAGATTCAAATCAATTACTTTTGTACAAAAGATAATCATTAAAATTGAATATATTTGAGAGATGGTCCAGTAATCATATTGTGAGCAGCAGCAAGAGACTGAATGGTAGGTGTGAATTCAGGCAGCAATATGTATGAAGTACGCCATCCGATTTTCTCAACAACTAATGAAGTGGATGGCCAGTCCAGAACTGGTTCATCAATTAGGGTGGTAACGCGGAGAGCTTCTTCGTCCCTTTCCAAGGGATTGAAGGGGCTTTTTTGTATCCAAAAATAATACACAGTTTTAAACCATCGAGGAGGATTTCATCATGTTTCGAATAAAGGAAGTTATTTCACCCACATTTCTAGAGGCGATAACACTTATAGCAGCAATTGTAACGATAATTAGTGTTAGTATTGTTCAGTTTGGTGCAGTTCCGCATTTGCCAATTTTGTTTTCAATATTACTATTAATTTGCTATGGTCTGCTCAAAAAGGTTTCGTACCGCAAACTTGAAGGTGGCCTGGTCGAAGGAGCAGGAGCGGGTATGAGTGCAGTATTCCTGTTTTTCTTCATCGGTATTTTAGTTAGTAGTTGGATCATGAGTGGGACGATACCGACGCTAATCTATACCGGGTTTAATCTAATTACACCGTCATTTTTCTTTGCAATTGTTTTTGTTGTTACTGCAATTGTTGGTGTTTCAATCGGTAGTTCGTTGACGACGGTAGCAACAGTAGGGGTAGCATTTATTGGGATGGCGACTATGCTCGATTTGTCACTGCCTATAGCGGCGGGTGCAATTGTTTCCGGAGCATTTTTTGGAGATAAGATGTCACCCCTGTCGGATACGACAAACCTGGCCTCATCCATTGTTGACGTCAATTTGTTTGAACATATTCGAAATATGGGTTGGACGACAATCCCGGCATTTATTTTATCACTGATTATCTTCGCTTTATTATCACCAAGTGTCACATTAAGCGATGTTGATAAAATTGCCTATTTCCAAGATGGCTTGTTGGAAACAGGGATGATTCACTGGTATACGGTGATTCCTCTTGTTGTTCTCTTTGTTCTGACGATAATGAAAGTCCCGGCGTTAATGACATTGGCGTTAAGTTCCATCAGTGCGATTATCATTTCCTATTTCCATCAGAGTTTCAGTGCTCCAGAAGTGTTTAAGATTTTATTCGAAGGCTTTGTTTCAACGACAGGAATCAAAGACATTGACGAATTACTTACTCGTGGTGGCATGCAAAGTATGATGTTTACAATTGGTTTGGTGTTGTTGGCACTTAGTATGGGGGGATTGTTATTTACACTAGGAATTGTCCAATGTCTACTCGGGAAAATTGAAAGTCTTTTGAAGAAAGTTTCCTCTGTCATTGCAGCGTCTGCGTTAACGGCGATTGGGATTAATGTGTTGATTGGTGAACAGTATTTGTCGATATTATTGACAGGGCAAGCTTTCCAATCACAATATGAAAAAGTAGGGTTAGCGAATAAGAACTTGAGTAGAGTGATGGAAGATGCGGGCACGGTTGTCAATCCGTTAGTACCGTGGAGCGTTTGCGGTATTTTCATTACAGGTGTGTTGGGTGTCGCAACAGTAGACTATTTGCCATTCGCATTCTTTTGCCTGTTGTCTCCGATATTAACAGTTCTGTTTGGGTTTACTGGGAAAACATTGACGTATCTGACTGATGAAAAGGTAAAAGTGTAAAAAGCGAAGGAGCACACCTGTTAGGGAGTGCTCCTTCGCTTTTGGAAATTAATAAAACATTCAAAAGCCTATTATTTGTAGATTATGGAACCATTTGTACATGAACAACGTATAAGTAGTAGGGTTGTTCCATATTGTGGCGAATATAGGAGGTTATGTTGTATTTTAGGGCATATGAATTATGAGGCTTTATAAAAAAATGCATGGAGTTTATAAAGAGATTTTCATAAGACGATGAAGGTATTTCAGAGGCTGATAAAGCGTATTTAGATAGAATATCAATACGAAACCGCTTCGGACTAGTCGCTATGTTAATGGCGGGGTTTCATTTACACTTGGGCCTGTTTACGGTTTTCTGCCTGTCATATCACTCGCTTTTTGCATGTTGATTTATAAGACTTTTGAATAAGGGGGGCAGTTATATTCATGAAAATCGGTCGATTAGTACTCTTTATAACTTTCCTTCTATTGGTAGTATCAGGCTGTCAAGAAGCTTATAAAGGAAATCCCACGCCGAAAGATTTTCTTGGAAGTAGTGATGCGGATATTTTTTTTTTAGATAGTATCGTATACTCGAAGGCTCGAGATCTAGAATGGCTAAAAGAATTATCCTATGAATTGGGTGAGCAAGTGGGAGAAATAACAAAAAAGACGGACAAAGCATGGAACTTTAAAAGTGGTACATCTAATAAATTACCTGTTGGAACAAAGATATATAAAACGGATACGCCCGCCTATATTGTAATAGTAGACGGTAAGGAAATACCCTATATAGGCATGTATGAAGGGTAGTTTTGGGGATTCTGTTGTAGTTAATGGACATTGGGGGGAAGTCAGAAATGAAAAGAGTAAATGTTGTCTATGCACTTATTTATAAAGAAGATGAGCAAAAAGTACTGATGGTCAATAACAAAGGTAGCGGGTGGTCTCTTCCCGGCGGTGACGTTGAAGATGGGGAAACGTTAGAGCTGGCAATTATTCGTGAAGCCCAAGAAGAAACAGGTTTGACAATTGAAGTTGACCGTATCGTGGCGGTGAATGAAGCATTTTTTAATGCAAAAGGGCATCACGCTTTATTTCTAACATTTAAAGCAACGATCGTATCCGGGGAATGCTCGATTCAAGACGAAGAAGAAATTTTAGAAATAAAGTGGGTAGATTTGCCGACAGCGAATGGCTTTATGCCTTATCATCCTGGCGGAGTAGAAAGAATGCTTAAATCATCTTCGGCTTATACAATTCAAGTGTAATGGGAGGGATGCTAGAAGATAGAATAGAATATGGGATTAGTCGATGGTGAAATGGAGTGGAAAGAGTTATGGAGAAAAGGTATATTCAAGAATTATTAAGCGTATTAGTTTATAGAGAATACGAAATTTGAACTTTTTCATTGGAGTAAGGAAAAGGAACTGATGAATATGGGGAGGAGTAACGAAATGTCATTTGTCTCTTCAATTATTCAGGGCAATTTCTAAGTATTCTATAGGCTTTATAAACATTCTAGTTGATTAAAAAAATGGATTTTTACCGTTATCATAATTAACTCATATACTAAAAATAAATAACAAGGGGATGTAATGTATGGGACTGTTATTATATTTAATTATTGGGGGAATCATCGGTTGGTTTGCAGGGTTAGTCGCAGGTAAAGATATGCCGGGTGGACTCGTAGGAAATGTGATTGCTGGTATCATTGGTGCATGGATTGGAAGTAGGTTGCTAGGGAATTGGGGTCCGAAATTAGCTGATTTTTACATTGTACCTGCCATTGTCGGAGCACTTATCATAGTGATTGTCGTTAGTTTCGTTATGAAATCCATGCGTAGGAGATATTAATCTCTTCATGATTGAAAGTTATTTGATGGCAAGGAAATAAGAAAACGCTGACTAGTTAAGCTCAGCGTTTTTTAATCGTAGCTTAGAAAATCATAAGATCACGTACTGTGGATAAGCTGCGACATAGAGATTTTACGTCCAGACTCCAGCGCCTAGAGGCTCGGGTCATAAGTCGGTCCGGCTGTGCGGCAAAGAACGCCGCTTCGCCAGCCCGTCTTATGCCTGTCGCCCCTGAACAGGCACTTGCGCTTTTGTTCTTTAGAAAAGTAGGTATCGAATGTATTTGTTAATTATATAGTCGACACTTAACAATTAGAGTGTTCTTCCAACACCGCTTTGTCGCTTGGTGATGGCCTCACGCAATAAGCCCGTCAGAAAGGGATGAACTGCATCCCTCCTTGGTCTATATTGCTCCGGTGCCTGCAGGATGCGGCGATATTGGGCTGTCTATCATTAGTGTCGCTCCTTCGCTAGATTTGTTCGTTATACGGGTGAGGTATACCGCCTAGTTAATTCTAATAAGTAGTGCCAAATATATTAGTCCAGCGAAAACTTCTCTCTATAATTCGTCGCATCCTTCAATGCTTTTTCTTCTGCGGGAATCCGCACGGATAACATCCAAACATTCAGCAATGTGAAAATGATTGCTGTTAAATAAGCACCAAACATGAGGGGAAGCACCAAGAGCTCAGTCGTCACAATTACATAATTCGGATGGCGCACCCACTTATACGGGCCTTTCTGTACAACGTCTGCACCTGGTAAGATGATGATTTTTGTATTCCAGAACTTCCCGAGCGAAGTAAGGCACCAGATCCGTGCTACTTGCGCCGTTAGAAAAATGACGAGAAGTATAATCCATATTGATGACAGTGACTTATCGAGCAGAATGACTTCTGCAAGAAGGGAAATGAAAAAGGCTATATGCATGGCAACCATAATGGGGTAGTGGGCGGCACCCGCTTCGAAAGCCCCTTGGCTGCGCATCCATTGCTCATTGCGTTTCGCAACAACAAGTTCAACAAGCCGCTGTAAGATAACGATTGAAATGACAATGGCAAATAGCATCTGCAAAACACCTCATTCCCATTTCAATAACAGCAGTTCACCACAAAATCCAGGGCCGAGTGCAGCCATTAGTCCATACTCACCGGCAGCAGGTTCACTTTCCATGAACTTCTCTAACACGTAAAGGATAGTAGGGGACGACATATTCCCATTGTGACGCAATACATCACGCGAAATATCCGTTTTGTTTTGATCAAATCCTAGGGCTGTTTCATATGCTTCAAGTATTTTTTTTCCACCAGGATGTGCGACGAAGTGTGAGATATCGTCTTTTGTTAGCCCATGATCACCGAGGAATTCATGGACGAAAGGTCCGAGCCAATTTGTTATGATAGCTGGAATGCTTTTTGAGAAAACAACATACAGTCCAGTGTTTTTCACATCCCAGCCCATAACATTTTCAGAATCGGGCATCAGTTTTGACGTGGTTGCAATAACCTTGGGCATCGCTTTTTTGACCTTCACCGAAGATTTATCCCCAGAAACCAATGCGCAAGCAATCCCATCAGAAAATAGTGAGACACCTACTAGATTACTTTTTGAATAATCGTCTTTCTGAAACGTCAAACTGCATAATTCAGCAGAGAGTACAAGGACATTTGCTTCCGGAAAGGCAAGGCAATACTCATACGCCCTGCTGATTCCAGCGGCCCCTCCAGCACAACCAAGCCCCCAAATAGGAACACGTTTTGTATCATCCCGAAAAGGAAGCCGATTCATAATACGTGCCTCAATGCTTGGTGTTGAAATCCCACTGCTTGAGATGAAGTAAATGGCGTCAATCATTGACGGTTCAATCGGTTCATCAAGTATGCCATCCCCTTTGAGACATGACAGCACAGCTTGTACACCGAAATCGACAGTATGTTGAATGTATAAATTATTGCGCTCTTCAAAGTCATGCTCTTTTCCATACCATTCAATGGGCATACAGACATTCCGCGTTTCGATGTCGCCATTTTGAAAGACTTTTAAAAGCCTTTCAATATCATTATATTTCTTACTAAAAAGTGATCTGGTTAACTCAACTGCTTGTTGCTGTTTCACTTCATGAGGCGGTTTAAAAGTACTGACAGAAAGAATTTTTGGCATAGGCTACCTCCAGCTTCATTAATAGTACTCATTGCCTTAATATGACTTTATCAAACATTGATATTGAGCATGCCCACCATGTAAATAGGGAACTTCATGTAAAATGGAGGGAATGATAATAGGGGGGCTTTTATGTCCATAAAATTAAGCATTTTAGACCAATCGCCGATTTCCGAAGACAGTAACGCCGTGGAATCGCTAAAACACACAGCACAACTTGCAAAAAAAGCTGAGGAATGGGGTTATACAAGGTTCTGGGTTTCTGAACACCATGACGCAACGACGCTTGCTGGGTCATCACCTGAAATACTCATTTCCCATCTTGCATCTGTTACGTCTTCAATCCGTTTAGGGTCAGGTGGTGTAATGTTGCCTCATTACTCGGCTTATAAAGTAGCTGAGAACTTCAAACTTCTTGAAGCACTTTTTCCAGGACGGATTGATGCTGGGGTTGGCCGCGCACCGGGTGGAATGCCGCGTGCGACATATGCACTGCATGACGGGAACTACCGAGATGTCAATAAATTCCCTGGACAAGTGGATGACTTGCTCATGTATTTGAATGACACAATGCCAGCAGAGCACATATATCAAGGCTTGAAAGCAACGCCCATCATTGAAGAAGCACCACCAGTTTGGATGTTGGGATCAAGCCAAAGTTCCGCACTTCTCGCAGCAGAAAAAGGGTTACCGTATATGTTTGCACAGTTCATCAACGGAGAAGGAGGCCCTTCTTACGCGAATCACTATCGCAAAAGATTCCAACCTTCTGCATATTTGCAAAGGCCAAAGCAGGCAGTTGCTGTCTTCTTCGCCTGTGCAGAAACGGAAGAAGAAGCGGAGCGAATTGTCTCTTCACTTGATTTGTCCATGGTCATGCTTGAACAGGGAATGCCCTCAGTTGGAACTCCTTCACCCGACAAAGCGCTTACTTATC
Organism: Sporosarcina sp. resist; assembly: GCF_014302295.1. Classification (NCBI taxonomy): domain Bacteria; kingdom Bacillati; phylum Bacillota; class Bacilli; order Caryophanales; family Caryophanaceae; genus Sporosarcina; species Sporosarcina sp. resist. The sequence goes on from NZ_CP060287.1 coordinate 1,247,017, forward strand.
CATATAGTCATTATGAACAGCAACGGGTTATCGAAAATCGCAAACGGATGATTGTCGGTACGCCAAAAAAGGTCCGTGCTGAGATTGAAAAAATTGCAGAAGAATATAATGCGGATGAAGTGATGCTTGTCATGATTGCTTACGATTTCCAAGATAAGCTGAAATCCTATGAATTGATTGCTAAGGAAATGTTAGTCTGAACGATTGTCTACCCTTCAACGTACGCATAACTTGTACAAAAGATGACAGAACGATGAAAAAAGCTTGTCGATAGGCTGCTGGATTTCATTCAGGGAGAGTAATGTATTTCAATTTAAGATACCAGCATAGACGAGCACTGCCTTTTGGCGGTGCTCTTATTTTGTTTTTTTGAAATCTAAGGAACTGTATAAAATAGCCCGTTAGATCTGACAAGAATAGTGAAACTGATTTGATAAAAGTAAGGAAAGAAATTTTAAATTTTAAAAAAAGAAAGAGCATGTTTTGAAAGGGATTATTCAAAACATGCTCTTTCTTTCTTCAATTGAATCATCGATTAGGACGGAATTTAAGATACTTATTGGTTTATTATTCGATTATATATTTGATAACAGCCATTTCTTTACCGAACCTATCACCATCATCAATAAATCCCAAACTAGAGTACAAATTATGAGCTCCCAAGTTATTTGGATGATAACCTACTACAATTTTTATTGCATTTAGCGATATAGCCATTTCTGATATCATTAGTTTAGTAGCGGCTTTACCTATACCTTTGCCTTGGAATTGCTTATCCACCATTATTCTATATACCCAATAACCATCAAGTTCCTCTTGAACAGAATTGTACATCAAAAAACCAACTACTCTTTCTTCAGCATAAATAGCATATGGCTTTAACGTAAGTTCAAACTTTGATTGAGCTATTGATATTGCATTTGGCTCAATATATTCTTGTTGTTCTTTTGATACTTCTAATTCACAACAGGCATACCAGTTTTCTGCATTTAGTTCTACAATTTTCACATTCTCTGTACTCATAATTTTCCCCTTTCAAAATTCGGGGAAACACTAAACCAATTTGTTAATTAGTCGCTATCCCCTTGTAGTCGTCAGTAATAAAAGTGATTTTGTTTGTCATAATGAACGCCTCCTCTTACTATTTCTCCCTACTAATTATCAGATAATTTGTGAGCATTTTGATTATATCATATTAATTGTCATAAATTTCTTTTTTCCTCTACTATATATTCAGCACACGTCTGTTGATTAACCATTACCTTGCATAAAGAGCAGGTAAGAAAGACTTGAAAAACTCTATTTTCACTGGATCATTTCCGGTCCGCTTTCGGCGAACTATTCATGACCTCTTTACCGAGTGGCAAGTGTGGCTAGAAATGACTTCGTCATTCCTAGCCACACTTGTTTCGGTCATCCCGTTACGAATAGTTGCCTGTCGCATTCCTACAACGTTCAAGTAAAAAATATAGCTGTTTTTTAAAAAAAGAATAGATGACTTTTTATAAAGGTTGTAAGTGCCCGAAGATACAATTTCGGGCACTCAAGTACTTTGTACAAGGTGTTCCTTGCTTACTTTTAGTAAAGATTACGCGTCTTATCATGCGATGTACTATAAGAAAGTGACTCTTCCTTAACTAAAAAAGACAAGACTATGGAGAAGACTTCAGCCGTCAAAATTGTATCTTTGGCGGCTATTATCCAGATAAAAAGTTCCGCTATTCTTTCGTTCCGAAAAGTTTTAGCACTTTGTGTACGTATACATTTGGAGAGCGACGGATGAATAAGCACCATTCCTACACTTCAAGACATCTCGGTAATCCTATAGAGGTCGTTCAATCTAAAGCGACCCAAAAGTAATTGCACACGAATCGCCTAGTGTTGGATTCAGTTATTTACTGGTTGTTTTTGGTTAATCAACACATGTGTATTCGGCACTACTTATTTGTGGTTAAATGGGTGATATACCTCGCCCGTATAACGAACAAGGCGGTGTTGGAAGAACATTCTATTTGTTAAGCACCGACTATATACTATTGCTCTTATCAAGGCGAAAATGAAAACATATTGCATATATACGTCTTACCGTTATGGATAATTGTGGTAGAGTGGAGGGAGATACGATTAATAAAGGGGGTTAGTTTATTGTCTATTTTAGGAATTATACCTTTCTTACTGTATTTAGGTATTCTAGGATTTGGTATTTATGCAGTTGTTGCTATTATAAAGTCCGCGAAACAAAGGAATGAATACCTGAAAGAAATACGTGATGAAATGAGGAAAAAAGTATAGAATGCCGACGATGCTTTAAACTAGAAAATATTCATAATGAAAAGAGCTATTTTATGGGGGAAAAGCATTGGAATTGATTATTGGAGTGGCTCTTGTACTGATTGTGTTTTTTTCTTCAAACACAATTGAGAAAAGTTTAAAGACCATTGAAACGCAAAACAATCGAGTAATAGATCTTTTAGAAGAAATAAGGGACAAAAAATAACGATACTGACAAAAAAGAGCCCAACCGATTATGGTTTGGGCTCTCTTTCTATTTTTCATAAGATGCTTTCAGGTTATTTTCTTACTTATCTACAAGTTCCGTACACAACTTTTTTAAACTTTCTTCGAACTTCAAATCACTCTCTTTTGAACGCTTTTTTGGGCCGCGTAGTCGTCCGCCAGCCATTCGAACTTTCTGGGCGGTATGGCGAGCATATAACAGCTGGTCAATATTGTCTTCCGTATAGAGTCGCCCGTTTTGGTCAATTGGATGCCCTTTTTTTGCAAGCACCATCGCGGCCAAACCATAATCTTGTGTAACGACAATATCATCTTTCTGTACACGATTTACAAGAACAAAATCAACTGCATCCGCCCCCTTAGAGACGATAATAGTCTCTGCACCATCTCGATGCATTTCGTGGGTCGTATCGCAGATAAGGATGCAGCGAAATCCGAAGGTCCCCGCTATTCGGATCGTTTCTTTCACAACCGGACACGCATCCGCGTCGATTAGAATTGTCGTCATAAAGCAGCCTCCCTTTATCTTTATTATGCCAGATTTTATGAATAAAGAACTCGTTTTGTATTATTCTTTGGTTGAACCTGAAAAGGTTAGTTCAAAAATCGATGTACCAACAATTTTGGCGACGTTAACAAGACGGGCCTTACTTAACTTTTCAATTGTGTCCTCTGGCGTATGATACCACTCTTCCACTGGATCATAAATGAACAACGCTGCGTCGATTCCTGCATTATGAAAAGGTGTGTGATCGCTTCTATCACCGAAGTCGGTCTCGATTGGGTCACCATTTAGTGCTTCGTTCGCTTTACTTGCGGCTTTTGTAACTACATTGTCTGAACCATCTATCGTTTGTATGGCTAAATCTCCAGCGTCGGCACTGCCAACCATATCCAAGTTGAACATGGCGGCAGAGCGCTTGATTTCATCTTTCGTCAAAGTACTTACATACTTTTCTGAACCGTGTAATCCTTCTTCTTCAGCACCGAAAAATAGGAATCGAATTTCTTTATTTGTTGGAATCGTTTTGAACATCCTTGCCAGTTCAAGGACAACTGCTGTACCGCTTGCATTGTCACTCGCACCGGGTGCCTTGTCGACGGAATCATAATGGGCACCAATTAGTATGATGTCATCATCCGCTTCGGAAGTGGGATGCTTAGTGGCAATCAAATTTTGTGATGCAGCCTTGTCAATACGGGCTCCTTTAATTTTAACAGCCGCGCTGACCGGGGTACCGTTTTTCACAAATTCAACAAGCTTCGTTCCTTCATCATAAGTAAGAGCTAGAGCGGGGATGAAGTCTTTGAAATGCTCTCTACCAAGCGTCCAGTTATCAATTTCCAGTTCATCAGGGAAATAGAGAAGAATAGCCTTAGCACCTGCCTCTGAAGCGAATAAAACCAGTTCATAAAAAGCAGTTTTATCAACAGCGACAAGCGCAATTTTTCCTTTTACATCAATTTTTTTGTAATCCTTTTTCAAGCCATATCCTGCATCGATCAATTGACCGTCGACATTACCGTCAACTGAATATTGAAATGGGGCAGGAGAGAGTGGGCCTGGAAAGCCTTCGACAACTAGGCCATGCGACTCCGGTATGACGTACCTTTCGAAATCAAATGGTTGAACTTCGACTTCATATCCTTCCGACTTCAATTGAGCAGTCAAAAAAGCAGCTGCCTGCATTTCCGAACTTGTGCCAGCTACTCGGGGGTTTTTCGTTAATTCACTTAATGAAGAAAAAATATTTTCAACACTTAGTTCCTGGATAAATTCAGTTTGTGCTTTATCAAATTCAGGACCTTCCACGCCAGATGAGCTAGCTGAACAAGCTGTCATTAGGATAGAAATTAGTAATAGGAATGGGAACAGCATTTTTTTACGGGTCATAAGATTCCTCCATTCTAATTATCGAAATTATACCATGACGATACAGTTACATTAAAATCGTGACAGGGATGGATTCACAAAGCCAGGCAAGCAACGCTACTAGAGGAAGTGAAACGGCGAGTTCTCTAAATAGCAGGAGAATGCCCATGTCCTCTATTTTTATGATAATGAAGGGGAAATTACGACAGGTGACGAAAAGGTTTATAGAGTAAAGAAAAATTTGGAGGGATATATATGTTTAAAACAATCGAAGAGTTTCTTATTAACTGGGGCCATGAAAGTGAATCGACACAGAAAATCCTAAACACATTAACTGATAAGTCTCTTGATCAAGAAGTGTCAGCCGAAGACCGTACCCTTGGCCGAATCGCATGGCATATCGTTACAACGCTTGGCGAGATGATGTCACGGACAGGCCTTGATTTCGAAGCAAATCCTCACGATGCAGCTGTACCAACATCGGCTGTTGAAATTGCTGGGGCTTACCGTTCAACAAATGAAGCAATGGTTGCGGCAATCAAAGAACAGTGGACCGATGAATCGTTAGCTGAATTAAAAGAGATGTACGGGGAGCAATGGGCGATTGGTAAAGTCCTTGGTATATTAACAGCACACCAAACGCATCACCGCGGTCAAATGACCGTACTTATGAGACAATCCGGCTTGCCTGTGCCGGGCGTCTACGGACCATCTCGCGAAGAGTGGGCAGTATTTGGCGAAGAAGCACCGGTCGTGTAAAGACATGAAAAAGCTGAGGACACCTGGAAATCGGTGTCCTCAGCTTTTTTTATTTGAGATTAACTAGTTAACATGGAAAACGAGCATATCCGTAAGCAAAACGATCATATACCATTACTCCCGAGCATATCCGTAAGCAAAGCGATCATATACCATTGCTCCCGAGCATATCCGTAAGCAAAGCGATTACATACCATTGCTCCCGAGCATATCCGTAAGCAAAACGATCATATGCCATTGCTCCCGAGCATATCCGTAAGCAAAACGATCATATGCCATTGCTCCCGAGCATATCCGTAAGCAAAACGATCATATGCCATTGCTCTCGAGCATATCCGTAAGCAAAACGATCATATGCCATTGCTTCCCGAGCATATCTGTAAGCAAAACGATCATATACCATTACTCCCGAGCATATCCGTAAGCAAAGCGATCATATACCATTGCTCCCGAGCATATCCGTAAGCAAAGCGATCATATACCATTGCTCCCGAGCATATCCGTAAGCAAAACGATTATATGCCATTGCTCCCGAGCAAATCCGTAAGCAAAACGATCATATGCCATTACCTCCCGAGCAAATCCGTAAGCAAAACGATCATATACCATTACTCCCGAGCAAATCCGTAAGCAAAACGATCATATACCATTACTCCCGAGCAAATCCGTAAGCAAAACGATCATATGCCATTGCTCCCGAGCAAATCCGTAAGCTAAAGGATCATATCCCATTGCCCCCGAGCAAATCCGTAAGCAAAGCGATCATAAACCATTGCCACCGACCATATCAGTTCACCGAGCGAATATAAACCATCACCAACCAATCATATCCATGGTCACCCGACTGTAATCCGTCCATTATCCGACTTCAAACGAATCGTATGTTCACCAGTGCCGATGACCGTCCGTGAATTGCGTTCGCCAAATACATCGACTTTACCATGGCCCGTTTTCGTATGAATGGAGACATTTGTTGGCTTGCTAGTTGATTGAATAACAATGCTTCCGTTATCAGTTTGAAAATCAATATTTCGATCAAGGCTGTCCGTCTGAAGTGTAATACGGCCATTATCAGTACTGCCAACAATGGAACCCGTGACATGTTCGAGCTCGATTCTACCATTATCAGACTCAGCTGCAATGCTGTCCGCATCGACATGACGCATTTCAATTCGCCCGTTATCCGTTTTCGCTCGTAAATGATCGATCTGCACCTTATCGATTTCAATTCGTCCATTATCCGTTTCAGCTGTCAACGAAGTGGCAGCAATCTCTTTTAATTGGATTTTTCCATTGTCGGTATTTACACTGACTTTTTTGCAGAGTATTTTCTCAGCAGAAATCCGTCCATTATCTGTCTTCATCGCAATCGATTGATACAGCTTCATTGGAATAATCACGTTAAGGGTCACCGCTTTCATATTGAAATTGAACATGAGTAACCAGTGGCGTAAACTTTTAAGCCTGATGAACAATGTATCGCCAACGACTTCCGCAGTTAGTTTCAATTTTTCATTAGAACCAATCAATTCAACGGTCGTCATTGAACTGTCAGATGGACTGACAAATAGTGCGCCATGCTGGACGTTGATATCGACATTCAAAAACAGGTTATCTTGGATTGTAATGATTTCATTCGTTGACACGATTTCCGCTTTACTTTCCACAAATGAAGACGACTCAAGTAATTCTTCAGCAATTTTCGTAGGAGAGCCTAGGGAGGTGGCGATGTCGTTTTCTGTTTTTCCATCCTCACGGCCATTCGAGAAGTATTCTTGGATATCTTGAATAATTTCATTCCGTTCCTCAGCAGGCAGTTGGTTCAATGCAGTTTCAAGTTCAACTATAAATTGGTTTTCAGTCATTCCTTACACCCTCCTCGATTAATGTATTGACGCCATCCGTGAAGCTTTTCCATTCGTTTAACTGTTCATGAAGATATTCTCGGCCAGCATCCGTCAATGTGTAGTACTTACGGGGAGGACCTTCCGTTGATTCCTGCAAATAGGTCGTGAAATAACCTTCTTTCGTTAACCGACGTAGCAGGGGATAAACAGAACCTTCGGAAATGGAAATCTGATCGGAAATCTTTTGCACAAGCTCATAGCCATAGCGATCTTGCTTATCAAGAAGAACAAGCACGCATAAATTCAACACACCTTTTTTGAATTGTACATTCACTTTGATTACACTCCTTTCACTATAGTTCAATGGACAGTACTATCTCATACAAAGTACTTGTTAACAACAATATATCACACAGTATTATTCATTGCAAGGTACTGTTTTTATCATTTATACAAGTACTTTTCATACCCTCAAAATTTCCGAATATAATTTTGAGTGTTAGCCAAACTAATGCGTAAATCGGAATTGACTCAATTGGAAGAATTGAGAAAATTTTAAGAGGAAGGCAAGTAACGGTGAAATTCCTGGCATTTGACAATGATTTCATTGTTGGCAGTAAGAGCCTGCGTGAAAATCTTTCATTGGGGAACTATAAGGATACAAAATAATTGGAGGTTCTCAAATGAAAAATAATAATCAAAAGAAATTTACAGAAGCGGGTACGGACATTATGGAGGTTAAACGACAAAATGCAGAATCTGGTCTAACGTATAATGAGGTGAAAGAAATACTTGCCAAAACGGGTGGAACTGGAACCGCAATTTATAGTGATACTAATATAGAAGAGGTAAAAAAGAAAAATCTATAAAAAAGATGCCAGGTAACCGAACCGTTTTTAATGGTGTGGATACTTGGCATTTTTTTAGTTGAAATAACTTCAACTTAAGGGGAGATTTTCTTGTTTTGATGGTTTACTTACACTTACAATAGCGAAGTCACTTAAAATGCTTCAACGCCTCTCGCTTACTAAGCGGCTTTAATGGATGATCCTCCACAAATACTTTCACAAGATCTGGCTCCGTCTTTGCATATTCCCGCAATGCCCAACCAATCGCTTTTTGGATGAAAAACTCCTTAGAATCTGAATGCTGTTTGATAATGTGGAATAATAGTTCGGTATCTGTCTGTTGTTTGAATTTTAATTGATGAAGAATTGCTGAACGGTTTGTCCACATATTGTCCGAAAGAGACCACTCCAACATGATTTTTTCACCATAATTGCGATCAAGTTTTACAATGTGACCTACAAAATGAGGAGCAATTGAATCCACGCTATCCCACCATGACTTCGTTTCAATTAATTGAAGTAAAGCAGGAAAATCATCTGTCGTTAAATGCTTTTTCATTTTTTCAATCAGCGCAATTGCTGCATATTGGTACTCCCGCTTCGGCAGTTCATAAAGTGTCCACACTTCTTCAAACAGCCGCTCAGGTTCAGGCAACGCATATTCCGCGAAGTGCTCTTTCAATAATTCCTTACGTCGAGGACTTTTGATGCCGAGGAAGGGGAAATGATTTTTCAGATAGGCCGTCATCGGTCCAGCTAGTTCATCATTGCGATTGGCTTCAAATAGTTCAATAATTCCTTGATGATTCCATACTGTTTTCAATGAAATTACCTCCTGACGGTGTGATTAAGAAAAGCGTATCAAAAAGAATAACTTAATGCTATATACTTGGCACTATTAATTTAGAATTCAATAGAAACTGTAATAATCTCCTTGTACGATGAATGAATCTAGCGACGTTGCGGTATTGGAAACTGCTTCCTAGTAATAATCACAAAAAACTCACTTACTTTCCATTTGTTAAGTGCCGAGTATATAGATAATATTGAGGAATATTTCTTGAATAAGTAATTAAATCGGAATGCAACAACAAAGTTCTCAATATAGAGAACAGCACTGTGAAGCGAGTAACATTTGCATCACGGGGCTGTTTCAGTAGTGATGCTATCATGTGTTAAATTAAGGAAAACAAATAATTATAATAAGTTGAATTTATTGCCTTAATAGAAGTTTTTTCATCGTTTCATTAGCACATAAATCCACTTTCTTGTGGAAGGCTATCTTTATGTGGAGGTGTAGAAATGGGGAAGAAAACGTCAGGTGGCAAGGACGAGGCAGCGAATCTTGCTTGGTGGCAATTATCCCTAATTGGAGTAGGTTGCATTATAGGTACAGGTTTTTTCCTGGCATCAAGTATTGCAATCAAAATGACAGGTCCATCGGTCATTCTAGCCTTTATAATGGCTGCAAGTGCAACGTATATCGTGTTTGAAGCACTAGCGAAAATGTCTGCAAAGGATCCGCAGAAAGGGTCATTCCGTACCTATGCAAAAAAAGCATATGGACGTTGGGCCGGTTTTAGTAGTGGTTGGGTTTACTGGTGTTCGGAAATATTAATCATTGGCAGTCAGCTTACGGCGATTTCAATCTTGTCTAGATTTTGGTTTCCTAATGTTAAGTTATGGATATTTGCATCGATCTATGCCGTTTGCGGGCTCATTGTTCTTTTTATTGGAGCAAAAGCGTTTGGGAAATTAGAAAGCGTATACGCTGTAATGAAAATTGCCGCTATTTTTATGTTTATTGTGATTGCCATTTTAGCGCTGACAGGGACACTTGAGGGCGACCAAAAGGCTGGGATTCCAGAAACAGTAAATGAATTCTTTCCAAACGGATTAATCGGGTTTTGGAGCGCTCTTTTATTTGCCTTTTACGCTCATGGAGGAATTGAAGTAATGGGCGTAATGGCTATCCATCTTAAAAATAAGGAGGACGCTCCCAAATCGGGTAAAGTCATGTTAGGGTTGCTTGGAATAATTTATGTTACCGCACTTTCGTTAGCGCTATTACTGATGCCATATGATAAGTTCAGAGAGAACAAAAGCCCTTTTGTTGAGGCTTTATCAGGTGTTAGTAATATCGAATTTTTCCCGCATGTGTTTACAGCTGCAATTATTATTGCCGGGTTTTCAACGATGTCTGCATCCCTGTTTTCGGTTACCACGATACTTCTGACAATATCTGAAGATGGAGATGCTCCTAAAATATTCAGTAAACAAACGAAAAAGAAATTCAAAATGCCGTTACCTGCTATCGCTTTAACATCAACTGGGCTTGTACTTTCTATAGTTACCTCTTTATTATTGCCTGAAAAAGTGTACGAATATATAACCACTGCTGCGGCACTAATGCTGCTTTATAATTGGCTTTTCATTTTAGTCATGTATCACAGATTAATTGAGCCGACTACTGCGGATAAAGTAAAAAGAGTGATTGGAATGATTCTGGTCGTTGCCGCCGTTAGCGGAACACTCTTTCATAAAACAAGTCGACCAGGCTTTTTTATCAGTTTAGTTTTTCTTGCGGTAATCGGGATTGTAGTCATATCGTTGCGGAAAAGATGGAAGAAAGAAGAAGCTCAAAATAGTGCGTGATAGGCTTGAATACCAAAGTAAATCCCAAATCCGATCATGGCTAGGGACGAAAAAATGGAAATGAGCTTCAAAAGATTGGTGGATAAAAATCTGCGTGCACCACTGGATATAGTAGCCATTATAGTATCCCATAAAATAATACCGACTATGATGGCTATGCTATTGATAATGATTTGATTCCCTGAAAAGTTTTTGGCTGTTTCCGCAAGAACTGAACCATAGATCCCCAGCCAAAAAAGAATAGTAAGCGGATTCAAAAGTGACATGAAAAAACCTGATAATAAGGAACGTCTAAGACGAGTTTTTTTACCAAATCTCAAAGCTAACTCAATTTTATGTAGCGAAAGTAAACTCTCTATACCCGTATATGTAAGAACAAAACAACCAAACGACCAAAGAATTATTTTTACAAGAGGAAACTCAATAATTTGTCCAATCCCGAAATATACCATAATCATATACAAGACATCAGCTGTTAAAGCTCCAATACCAAAAATCCAGGCATGAAAAAATCCGTTTTTAATTCCCGTGTCTAGCTGCGCCGCGTTAACAGGGCCGATTGGAGCAGCCAAGGATACACCTAAAAAGATATAGGCAACTATTGAATTCATGAAAAAGTCCTCCCTTAAAATGATGTCTATGCATCTTATTCGAAGGGAGTGACCTGTACAACTATCTAAAGGAGAAATTCTACTTAAAAAAAGGACTTAGCAACAACCGCTACTAGGTCCTTTTTTTACGCTGTTTTATTCGTTTTTTCAATTTCCTCGACTTTGATGAACTTAAAGACAATGAACAATAGGATGAATCCCAAAACACCTGCAGTAATATAGCTGACATTGAGAAAGTTTTTCATAGCAAGTGACATAATAGGGGGACCAGCTGCAACACCGATAAATCTCGCTGAGCTATAAAAAGAGGAAACCGTGCCCCTTAACTCTTTTTTTATGTTTTCTGTAATAATAGCGTCGAGTGCAGGCAATAATGCACCAATAGCTATTCCAACTATACTCGTTACCACTAACAGAAGGATCAGTTTTTTACTTGTAAACCCCACGAATATGACGCTGACGGACATTGCGATCAAGCACATAATCATTACTTTTTTTATCGTCTTTAGATTCCCTTTAATTTTTCGACCGGAAATAAACGAAGCAATACAAAGTAACAGAAGCGGTATGGCCAAAACAAACCCTTTTTTTATGCCCTTTATATCATGAACTTTTTCAAGGTTTTCTGATAGGAAAAATAACATACTGAATAATATCAGCATAACCAGGACCCCATTAAGGAATACGGTATACAACCATTTACCTTCCACCTTGAATACTTTTTTTGTGTTACTTAAAAACTGCTTAAACTTCACAGGATCATCTTTTTCTTTGGGGACTTTAACAAAGAAAAAAATAAGTGCAAAAGAAATTAAACTAAGCGCTGAAATGGAGAAGAACGGCAGGAACCATAAAATAGCAGCAAATACTGAACCTAAGATGGGACTTAATACTTTTCCAAACGTGTTCGACGTTTCGATAATTCCTAAACAAGAACTCATTTTTTCATCATCATCTTGATAAAGGTCACCCACAAGTGGCAAAATGATTGGCATGGCTCCAGCCGCCCCTACTCCCTGCAGGATTCTACCAAAGATGATCATTGTGTATGGGTCCTCCATTTTCCATGAAGCAAACCCGGCAATCAGACCCCCGATTAAAGCGAAGATTAAACTCGGTAATATAACCATTTTCCTACCAAAACGGTCTGATAAATAGCCGGCTACTGGTATTAGAAAAATAGCCGCGACTGAATAGCTTGTAATGATCATGCTCGACTGAAATGATGTGATTCCGACCTTTTCTTCCAGTATCGGGAGCACTGGAATAAGCATGGAATTCCCTAGTGTCATGATAAGAGGAATTGAAGCCATACTTACAGTGCACCATATACTTACTTGAACCGTACTTTTTCCCATTACCACACCTCGACTAATCCTGTTTTTGACTAATAAAGGTATGGTCTCCTTGTGTGTTCATTTTATGCGTTAGATGTTTATTGTATAGTCTTTTACTAAACAGTACTATGTGAAAATGAGGGAACATACTTATGAAACCAGGTGGGGGTGTATTAAAATAACGCTTGAAAAGCCTGCATACCAAAGAAGATTCCGAAACCAATCATTATTATGGATGAAATAAGAGAGACGATTTTCAAAAGCTTGGTGGATAATAATTTACGAGCTCCACTGGATAAAAAGGACATTATAAAATCCACTAAAATAATGCCAACCAAAATGGCGATACTATTTATAAAAATTTGATATCCTGTAGAGACTCCAGCCGTATTCGCGAGTATAGAACCATATATCCCTAGCCAAAAAAGGATGGTCAGTGGATTCAACAATGACATGAAGAAACCAGATAGTATTGATTTTCTAAGTCGGACTCTTTTACCGGATTTCAAATTCATTTCAATTTTATGTAGCGATAGTAAATTTTCTATACCCGTATACAACAGTACAAAACAGCCAAAAGACCAAAGAATTATTCTCATTAAAGGCGAATCAATAAATTGACCAACGCCAAAATACACTATGAACATATACATGATGTCGGTTGTCAAAGCACCAAGACTAAAAAACCAGGCATGAAAAAAACCATTTTTAATACCCGTATTTAATAAGACGGACTTAACCGGTCCAATTGGTGCAGCCATTGATATGCCTAAAAAGATATAGGTGAATATTGAATTCATGAATAGCCCTCCACTAATATGACGTCATTTCATTTTATTCGAAGGCGATGACTTATAGGACTATTTAAAGGGGGGAATTCAAATGGAATGTTTGAGGTTGTATTCTCTGCTTTAGAAGCGTTTTTATTAACATAATATTAAGTTGCGATGGCTCCGTTCATCTGATTAAAGACTGCCTTTATATAGTGGATTTGGTAAGAAGAAATGATAAATCTCGATTTAGTAAACAACACTTTGCCTCGTGATTTCCGAAAAAAGATAATTCGTTGAAGTTGGATAACTTGTGATAAACTATTTTAGAAGTCGAAATAATTTACCAGGGGGAAATCATATGTCTAATGAAGTAAAAGTTATTTTCGCAAACAATCCAATTGTTTCGGGAAATGCTGCGATCAAACAATTCGTAGCCAATCAAAAGGCGGGGCATAGTTCTGTATTAATCGGAGAAACACATTATATTGTGGTAAAAGAGTGTAAAGAAAAAGATATGACACTAGAGAAAGTTCGCGCAACAGCAGGGAATATTGCTCGAGATGTAAGCGCTCAAAAAGCCGAAACAGCAATTGTTGAAGCGCAAGTTCTTTTGGATGCCTATACAAAGTTGGATAAAGGATCTGTGCTGACAGCATTTACAGAAGGATGGGAACTAGGAGCGTACCAGTTTGTTACATATAAATCGGATGTCACAGCATTCCAAACTAAGCTTCATGTAGTTGGAGACGAAGCGAAACCATTCGTTGAAGCAGGGAAGATTCGTGCGGCAGCAACTGCATTCTCACGCGACTTGATGAATGAACTGTCAAACGTCTTAAATCCAGAAACATTCCCGGAAGTATTGAAGAACAACTTTGAAGGTACTGGCGTTGAAGTGAATGTGTTCGATAAAGAAAAGCTTAAGGAAATGAAGATGAACGGCGTCCTGACAGTCGCGCGTGGCAGTATCTATAAGCCTTCATTCGTTGAACTAGTTTACAAAGGTGACGCATCGAAACCGCTTGTGGCACTCGTCGGTAAAGGCGTGACATTCGATACAGGTGGCATCAGCTTGAAGGGCGGCAAAGACCTAAGTGATATGCGCATGGATATGGGGGGAGCAGCTGCTGTTTCTGGTGCACTCACATTGCTTGCGAAATCGAACGCGAAAGTGAATGTCGTGGCACTTATTCCAATTGTGGAAAACATGCCTGACAACACATCAGTTTTACCAGGAGAAGTTATTACCTACAAAAATGGATTGACGGTGCAAGTCGGCAATACCGATGCAGAAGGACGCCTCATTTTAGCAGATGCACTTATTCGTGCAGGCGAATGGAAAGCGGACTACATCGTCGATATCGCAACGCTCACAGGCGCAATCGTCAATGCACTCGGCACTGAAATCGGTGGCGTTTTCGGAGATGAAGAACTTTCTGCCCAAATGAAAAAAATCGGCGATCAAAACGGTGATTTCATCTGGCCTATGCCATTAGTTGACGCATACGAAAAGTCGCTTGACAGTGACTATGCGGACATGAACAACATCAGTTCATTAGGTGGTGCAGGATCAATTACGGCAGGCTTATTCCTTCGTCGTTTTGTACCGAAGGAAAGTAAATGGTTGCATGTTGATATGGCGGGCATGATGAGTAAAAACAGTGCTTCAGGATACTATGCAAAATCTGCGACAGGCTACGGTGCACGCCTATTGGCTGACTTTACAATATATGTTTCAAACTAAAAAAGAAAGTACTCAGTTATTATGCTGGGTACTTTCTTGTTATTTGTGAAATTGACCGTGTAGTGCTCAAATTATATAGGTACTCATACAACTAACATCTACATATTACCTCTATTTCTACCTATTATTCCTGGTAGAATGAAAGGCTGGAAACTAATCAATATAAAAAAAATAGGATTTAGTGAAATTTGTTTTTATTGCAAGTGACGTGTGCATTAGTGAATTCAGCATATGCACCTCCCAAAAGGCTCTTGTATTTTTCAGTGCGATTTACTGTACTTATACTTGTGAAGTAACTGCTGTAATTTAGAAGTAAATAGTTATTCAGGTTGTCTCATAATTCGTTTTGATGCAAAAAAGTAAACAAACCAATATATAACTAACAACTCCGAGAAAATTATTACAACCACTTTTATAAGAGGATTAGGACTAAACGAAGCCAAGTTGAAAAAAAGTAGCTGCACGATTAATAGGTTCATTAGTAGTTTTTGAAAAGACTGCTTAAGAGCCTTAATTGATACGGGATAAATACGGGAACTGTTATTTATCGAGTATTGTAAAGGAAGTAACTGGTACCCAGATAAAAATAACAGTGGAAAAGCTATAATCCAGCCATTAGCAGGAAAGAAAAAATGAATGCTAATCCCTATTAAGGTTAATCTTGCATACAAATAATAAAATTCATTATACCTAATAAACAAGTGTGAAAATAAGTATGTGTAAGAAGAAGATTGCTTATAAGTTATTACGTTCTTTATTAGCCAACCCAAGAACCTCCTGCGTTTAAACGAATGCTGAAGATGGGGGACATCAATATATAGATTAATAAATTTGTAAATCTTTAATAGGGACTTCTCTTCTTGGCTTATTAAATAGTCCCAATTAAGCCCCGTTCCTTTCTTATTAAATACATAGAACCAAATGAAGGAATTGATAATTAGTAAAGTTCCTGCAATTACCCACAGACCCGTAAACATCAAATAAATAATAGTATAAAATATTAGAAATCGAATGACTTTGTGAATTAACTTATGAAGTTTAGTAGTCATCCATTGTTCAATCCAAGTCAGGCGAAGATTCAAGAGGATTAAGCCTGAAAAAGTAATAAGGACTGTAATCGAAATAATTTCAGTCTGTTTTACAAGAGGACTAATAATTATTAACATGATTAGTAGTTTGATTACATCAATAAAAGTGCTATAAAACATCGATTTTCTAAAATATGAGGATAACACTGTCTCTGCTGGCATTAAAAAGATGACATCAGCTTTTTTGACAAATGTACGAACGTCCGTCATCAAAAAAGTAAACGTAATTACTAGTGACGCTATCATTTCGGTTGGAAGAAAGGGAGGTAACCATTGAAGAAATTTCACGTAGTAATAAAGAAAAACACTACCAAAAATGATAAAGGAATAAAATACACCCATTGCAATAAGTGAAAAGTATTTTACGATTTCAACATAAAACTCCTTCAATCTTTTATCCCATATTGAATTAATTTCCATTATATCACCATGACTTTCGAATATGTACTATACTATAAGGGACATTTACTAGGCAAAGTTATCCCTATAGTATATCTTATAAAGTGAGTGTATACCATATATAGGAAGCCGTAGTCTATCCACAACCAATAAAATGGTTCCTAATCCCGTACATATTTTTTGTTAATAATCCAAGCAATTCAACAGTTCTCTAAATAACCGATATAATAATAGAAGTGAAATACAACAAAAAAGAGGTATTAAATATGATCAAAACATTACGATTCTGGATAACGCTTCTCGTATCATTTGCGATGATTGGTATTCTCAGTATCACGTTGTTATCTGGATTTTTTGTTACAAAAGAAAATTTAATAAATAACTCCCTAGAGATTAATAGAGTTTACTCAATGAAGCTGTCGCAACTAACGGAAGAAGTATTTAAAGGAATGCAAAGTAATTTGCAAGTTAAAGCGTCTGAAATGAGTGCTGAAATTGACGATGCTGAAAAGTTAACTGAAAAACTTGCGGACTTAATAAGCAGTAGTAAAAACTTTAACTCGCTCTCCGTTGTTAACAAAGATGGCGTAGTACTTGCCACCTCCCCGGAAGTGGGTATAGTAGGGAAGAAACTAGATACAGAAGGTCCTAAAGAAGCACTATATGAAAGAAAGAACCTGATCTCTACGCCTTACAGAGCTGCAACTGGCAGACTGCTTATTTTAATTTCCACCCCATTGTGGAACGAAAAAAATGAATACCTCGGTTTTTTAAGCGGCACGATTTATTTGCAGGAAGATAATATTATTCATGATATTC
Source organism: Sporosarcina sp. resist (assembly GCF_014302295.1). Taxonomy (NCBI): domain Bacteria; kingdom Bacillati; phylum Bacillota; class Bacilli; order Caryophanales; family Caryophanaceae; genus Sporosarcina; species Sporosarcina sp. resist. The sequence goes on from NZ_CP060287.1 coordinate 1,264,287, forward strand.
TTGGCGAACACTTTTCCACGGACGGTTCTTATGTGTGGGTGGTCGATAATAAAGGGATGCTGATTTACCATCCGGACCCTGAAAGAATCGGGGAAACGGTCCTTGAAAATGAAATCACACAAAAAATCCTCCTGCATAAAAGCGGTGCACAAAAAATTATGAACTCAACAGGTAAAGATTATCTTGCTGGTTACACATACATAAAGTCTAGTAAGTGGGGAGTTGTTTCGCAAACACCCTATGAAGCAAGCGTCAAACCTTTATCAGGAATGGTGTACAAAATGTTACTTTACGCGCTTCCATTTGTCATGTTTTTCTTCGTGTTGACGATTGTATTGACTGAGAGATTATCGTCACCGTTGCGCAAATTGGCGATGTTTTCGGCGAATCTGAAAGGAAATGAAAGGACAGGCGAATCGGCGGACATTCCAACATGGTATTTTGAGGCTAAGCAGTTAAATGAAACAATTCACGAATACGCAAACAGTCAGCAACAGAGGGTTGAGGATTATAAGGAACGCTCCTACACAGACCCTCTTACCGGACTAAAGAATCGCAGGTACGGAGACAAAATCACTGCAAAATGGACTATGGACAATCGACTATTTTCTATGATTATGATTGATATCGACCATTTTAAAGCTGTCAATGATCGATATGGCCATCAAATCGGAGATGAAGTGCTTAAGTTTCTATCTGGAAAAATGAGCGAAATTATACGGGGCGACGATGTCTGTATTAGATTGGGTGGGGAAGAGTTTGTAATCCTGCTAGCTGAAACGGATGTCAAGGAAGCAATGGATATCGCTGAAAGACTTCGTATAAATGTCTCGTCAACTATATGTCCAACAAATAATAATATAACAATTTCATTAGGTGTCGGTAGTTATCATAGTAATCGGGAATCAATACTAGAACTATTCAGCAGGGTAGACAAAGCATTATATCAAGCAAAAGTGGATGGAAGGAATAGAGTTGTGCTATCTGAAAATTAAATAGCCTCGATTTTGCCCGTGAAATCACAAAAGGAAAGACCTCGTTACTTTAAACGAGGTCTTTCCTTTTATTCACAGACAAGCACTTGTCTGTGAAAATGTCCTTTTTTCGCAACACAGCGATCAGTAATGACGAATCCAGCCTCTTCAAGCATGTGATCGATTGTTTCAATCGTCACTACGATGACTTTCTTCGTAAACCGGCGTGCTTCCTTCAATATTTCAAGCTGTTCTTCAGGAGTAATATGTGTAAAAAGATTATAAGGCATGTCAATAATCGCAACATCATAGTCGTCAACGACTTCTGCAATAGGACCGATTTCTACAGTGCCTTCTAGCTCAAAGTGAGCAATGTTCTTTCTTGATCCCAAAACGACACGCGGGTTAATATCTCGTCCGACGATATTAATGCCCATCGACAATGCTTCAACCAGCACCGTACCAATGCCGCAACATGGATCGATGGCTCGTACACCTTTTGGATGCGGAATCGCAATATTGGCCACTGCTCTTGCGACACGTGTACTTAATGCCGTAGAGTACATATGCGGTTTTTTCTGATGAAGGAACCAGACCGACTCACTTTGAACAAGCTTCCCAAAATACCACTTACCATCTAATAAAACAATGCCAAACGTATTTGCAGGTGGGTTCACTAAGTCGGGAGTACCATTGACACGTAGTCCAATTTCACGCTCAATTTTCCTACGCTCCGGATGCCCAATCTTTTTCGTCGTATCGAGATCCGTTGTATTCAAACTGACGACTCTAAATGTAGAGCCACCTAAATCGTATTGTTCAACTTGTCGGGAGATTTCCTCAAGATTGTCGCCTTCATACATAATGTCCAGTCGTTCTTTCATAAATGCGCTGCGACTTGGATCAATTTCAATCGAACTTCTCAACACAGTAGAAGTGACATCAAAGCCGAAAAATGATCTCATCTCTAACATGCACAAATCATGCTCATCTGTGTGCTGTGTATATGTGTAAATAAAACCCAAATCATTCAATTAATTCCCATCCTTCATTGCGCTTCATCAACGGCCTCAACCATTTTGAATATAAAGTCATACATCAGTTGATAAACCTCAACAAAAGATAAATCTTCACTAAAACCTTCAATATAATTAAGTGCAAAATTCATATCCCATAACCCGTCTTCATTTGAAAACATCACACTATATTTAGCTCCATCTCCATGTAAATGCTTGTCAAGATATGCCTTCATGTCATTCCCGAATTTCTTTTGTAATTTTAGTCCGAATAGGGCTGTATAAGTTTCGAAGACATCATCAAGTTCTAGAACGACAGCGTCGACTCTGATTACTTCAAAAGCATTTGATTCTACGTAAACGAATTCATTCATATGATTTTTTAAGTAGGAAATGCTTTCATTTAGAAAGTTCTGATCTTCCTCCCGTATCAGATTTTCCGTCTCTTTCACGCACCGCTCTATGGCACTGAATTTAAACGCTTTCTCTACAACGGTTACATCACCGGCAATCAATTGATGTTTGGCGACATATTCTTTATCCACATTAAAGAACTCGATTTTATTATCCAGCGTATTTTCAGCAATATACTTTTCCATCTGTTTTTTTAACATTTCAGATCAGCTCCTTGACTAGAGAGGAATTGAATTATACTCTGTTCCTCTTACCTACTAGTATAGCCTACATTGTTTCATTAGGCTTTTAATTTGTAACACGTATTTCCTTCAACTATTTTTAAAAAAGTGGTCGAAGAAGATGGGGTTTATTTATATTGACAAATTGTCAACACAATTATACAATTCTTCATAGCGTCTAATTCTCGGTTAGTTTCATGGAAAGGAGAATTGATAATGGCTAAAGACGTAATCAATTCGCCTCTTGGTTTGTTACTAAGGGAATTATTAAAAGAGCGTTCATTGTCAATGCGAAAACTAAGTGAACTTAGCAAAATCGATACAGCTACCATTTCACGAGTGATAAACGGTAAAAGAAAAGCGAACCTGCAACATTTAGAGCGATTTGCTGACTGTTTAGAAGTGCCTTTGGTCGATCTTGTTGAAGCAGCTGGTTACCCTATTGAACAGAAGCAGGAAGATTTTTTGTTGAAGAACCGTACATCTGCTGAAAGTATTCAGGAGGTTTTTGCATCTTCAGACGTGGCAAATCAAAATGTAACTGAAGCCGTCATCGAACAGAAGTTAGCAAAGTACCAACAGTATGTACAAACAGTAGAAGGAAAAAACGATATTCTTACTGGATTCGGAAAGAAGCTGGAAAGTGTGGGTAGCATCGGGCCACTTATTTGTCAGATGAAGGACTTATTCAAGAAGTTTCGTCTGGGGAAGGGTACACGGAGTGAACTTGCGATAATTGGAAGTGCATTATTATATTTTATCATTCCTTTAGACGCTATCCCTGACTATCTATTTGCCATTGGTTATTTAGATGATGCGATTGCAGTACAACTTGCTTCAAATTCAATAGGAAGAACTAACATAGAATAAAGCGATAGGTGGATTTTTGAATGAAAAGAAGCGAGCGAAGAAATAAGAAACGTAAAGGACTAAGAAATTTCTTTATTGTAACTACATTGATTTTGTTAGCGGGAATCATATACGGAGTAGTTCAATACTATAGCGGGTTATCTATAGCAAACGAAGGATCACTTAAAGATGACAGCGCGTCATTTGATGAATTTGAAGGTGCAGATCCACAATTTGGTGAAATTAATGTTCTGTTATTAGGTAGTGACTCGCGGGGAAATGAAGATGCACGAGCCGATACGTTAATGATTGCTCATTATAATCAAACGACTCATCAGATGAAACTCGTTTCTATTATGAGAGACACGTATGTGGATATCCCTGATCACGGGTATCATAAAATCAATTCTGCCTTTTCACTTGGAGGTCCGGAACTTGTAAGGCAAACAATTAAGCAAAATTTTGATATTGATATTCATTCCTATGCAATTGTTGACTTTACTGGATTTTCGAAAATCGTAGACGTTGTAGCTCCTAATGGGATAGAAGTTGATATTCCTTATGCCATGTCTCATGGAATTGGAATGACATTACAGCCTGGAAACCAAGTTTTAAATGGCGAACAGTTACTTGGCTATGTGCGTTTCCGCCACGATAAAAATAATGATTATGGGCGGGTGGAACGGCAGCAGGAAGCGTTGTCGAAATTAAAGGATGAAGCTGTGAGCGTCCACAGTTTACTAAACTTGCCTAAGTTACTCGGCGTTGTGGAGCCTTACGTTAATACAAATGTGGATAATCGAACGATCCTTACGATCGGTAAAGGTTTACTTCTTGGCAAGACTGATAAAATAGAGACGCTACGTATTCCTGTTGAACACTCTTTTGAAGAGAAGCGTGTAGCGGCAGGGGAAGTTCTAAGTATTGATTTCGAACAAAACAAAGAGGCATTACAACAGTTTTTATCTACAGAGGACGAAGTGGTAGATACTGAATTAGTCGAAGAGCAACCTGAAAACTAAGTAATGAACAAAAAACGACGTACATGTCAGCTGACATGTACGTCGTTTTTATTATTCGTCGTCTTTATACCAAGGGTTTAAGTGAATTAAAACTTCATCTACATCTTCATTACTAGCCATGATGGTATCCTTGATTTTTCGTGAAGCATCATGCCCTTCTTGGATAGTCATTTCACCTGGTACACCTACACGCAGGTCTACAAGAATATAATGTCCATGTTCCCGAGCGCGCAAACGGTCAATCCGTTTCACTTCAGGGATAGTCATGATTAAAGCTGCGAATCCATCCAGTCTGTGCCGGCTTATGTTTTTCTCCATCAGGACATCCATTGCTTCTTTTCCGATATCATAAGCAAGTTTGAGCACTAAAAACGACACAATGATACCGGCAACCGGATCACCATAAGAGAGGAAGTGAATGTTGTACAGATCACCAACAAGTGCAAGTCCAATTCCGACAACAGCTGCTAGTGAGGCGTAAACGTCTGCCAAGTGGTCATAGGCGGTCGCAATCAACCCTTTACTATTAGTCAATTTACCAATCCGGATTGTATAGACATACAAGGCGTGTTTCCATATAAGTGAAATAAATGCAGTTAGTAATGCTATTAAACTAGCCTTTGCTGGTTCCTCAAAAAGTGCAGAAATCGCTTCATACGCAATGTAAATTGCGGCTAGCCCTAAAATCAGTGCGACAATGGCAGAACTGATGACTTCCGCTTTTCCATGACCATAAGGATGGTCATCATCCGCGGGACGTTTGGATATCCGCATCGAGGTCAGGGCAGCACCGCTGGCAATCACGTCGCCTGCATTATGGAAACCGTCAGCTAGAAGGACCGGACTTTGAAAGAGGAAGCCCACAACAAGTTTAATCCCTGTTAGGAGGATATTGCTTATTAAACTAATCCAAACCGCAATTATTGAAGCGCTTGAATGACTATGCTTATTCATCAATGATGACCTCCTATTGATATGTTTCCCGAGGGAAACAAAAAACCTTGACAGGCTCCTGTCAAGGTTTTTTGGTATTCGTATAATCGTTTAAGTTGAATGCATTCATAGCTATCACTCGCTAAATTAAGACGTTTTCCAATTGTAACACTGACAGATTCGGACAGCAAGGAAAAGAGCTAGCACTTCATCAATTCTTTACCCTAAGTCTTGAACAAATGAATATCTATTTAAACAGTGCAAAGGCGTCTTACCAATCCAATTAAATTCTTTATATCAACATCACTCGTGTTAAATAACCAATTAATAACTTAATTGACTACTAGGCGCTCGGTGTACAGTTGCTTCTGGCTCGCTTTGGATTTAACAACTTCTATACATAACTGAGCTATTTTTATGTATAGGGATGCGACAGGTGCTTATTCACAATAAGATGACCGAAAAGGGTGTGGCTAGGAATGACGAAATTATTTCTAGCCACACCCTTTTCCCCGTTAATCATATCGGGAATAGTGTGCCGAAAGCGAACCGGAAATGGAAGTTTTCAAGCCTCTTGTTACCTGTTATTTATGCAAGTAAATGGTTAATCAACAGACTTGTTTCAACTTATTATAAAGGAGAAAATTATGATGTATACTACCCCCGTTTAGAATAAATTATCAAGATTTAGGAGATAGTGAAACTAACAGTATACAAAAAGGGAGGTGATCTTGATGAGCTTTTTGCAAGGAGGGGAGGATAGTCACAATAATGGAACATCCAATTCTACATCCGCTCAGAATGACAAAGTGCTCATTACGATTGCCGCTATTAAGAACGAGTTAACTGGAATAAATGATGCCGTATTTAAAGACATTCAAACACCCGATGAGCTAGTGACGATCATTTACTTTAGCTCACTTATCGAAAAGCTCACTTTGTACAGAACTGTAATTTTTCCATTGTTAGATCAAAAGGAAGACTTGCTAAAATCGGCTGAAGTGCCAGAGAAAGTCAATCTTTCTGGTGTTTTATTTTCAATCACTGAAGGAAATACGATCGTATATTTTCATGAAAAAAATCTATTTATAACTGTTCATACATATAGCCCTCCCATGAGTTCAATTATTGGATCTGATACTGAATCGAGCGTCATTGGTCCGCAAGATGCCTTTACCGAATCGTTACAAACAAACCTATCACTAATAAAAAGAAGGCTTCGAAATACGGGTCTAAAAAACGAGGACTACACGATAGGAACTGAAACAAATACTAAAATTTCTGTCGTTTATATGGAGCATATTGTGAATAAGGACAATTTGGATAAAGTATTAAAAAAAATTTCTGAAATTAAACATCCGGGATTTAATGATATCTCCGTATTAAAACAACTAATGGATGATCATCCATTTTCACCATTCCCACAATTTCATGGGACGGTTAGACCTGATGCTGCAGTAAACTATTTGTTAGACGGAAGAGTCGCTATTTTAATGAATAACAGTCAAGCACTGTTAATTTGTCCAATTTCATTTTTTGAACTATTTACTTCTCCTGAAGACTATTATAACCGATGGACAACGGCCTCACTCCTTCGTGCTCTTCGTTTTTTTGGTTTTTTCTTAACGATAATATTAACGCCTACGTATATTTCAGTGCTATCTCATCATCCGGAAATGTTGCCTTTTAATGTTTTACTAAACTTACAAGAGTCTAGAGGAAAGGTTCCTTTTTCTCCTGTTCTTGAAGTGCTATTTATGGAACTCGTTATTGAAATATTAAGAGAAGCCGGCACACGAATGCCGACAAAAATTGGTCAAACGATAGGTATTGTTGGCGGGATTGTCATTGGAACAGCTGCGGTTGAAGCAAGTCTTGTGAGTAATGTACTTATTGTTTTAGTCGCGATTTCAGCGCTGTTATCCTTTTTACCGCCGAATTTTGTAATGAGTAACGCGAGTCGTTCGATTCGCTATTTATTTATAGTGGCTGCAGGCATGTTTGGACTATACGGTCAGATGATTGCATTTGCATGGCTTTTTCATCATTTATTAAGTTTAACTTCTTTAGGGACCCCATATATGACGCCCGTAATACCAAGGAAATGGTCAGATTACCTAAACAGTGTTGTGCGTGTGCCAACTTTGTACCGTAGACGAAAGGCGGGTATTTCAAGGGCACAGAGTACAAAAAAACCTCCTGTAGAAGGGGGGAAATGAGTAATGGATAATACTAAATTAAAAGTACTGAATAGTTACCATGTCGTGTTTCTTGTTCAAAATGTGATTGTAGGCACCACTGTCTTGTCATTGCCGAATCGAATAAGCGCAATGGGCTACAGTCAGTGGTGGATGCCCCTATTGTTTGGGATTATCGCGAATATCGCACTCATTCCGATGATATGGCTCGGTCTAAAATATACTGACGATAATTTATTCGCCATTCATGAAAAACTGCTTGGCAAATGGCTAGGGAAGAGTTTAAATGTTGTTCTGCTGGTCTATTTCATCATTGTGATAGCAGCCGTCTGCGCAAGTTACTTTCAATTAATCCAAGTTAGTGCACTTATAGACCGTACAATTACAGGCCCTCTACTCATTTTTTTACTCTTGCTCGTTTACATCGTAAGCGGCGAAATTAAATCAATCGCACGATTTTGTATCATGGCCTTTTTCTTAACAATAGGATCCGTTTACTTTTTGAAATGGGGGTTTGTTGCGGGGGATATTCGTCATATGATGCCTTTTTTTAACTTCAATAAGCAGGAGTTTTACACAGCAACTAAAAAAGGGTTACTAGCGGTTGGCGGTTTCGAATTAATATTGTTTTATTTTCCACATATCATCAATCAAAAAAAAACATTGAAACATGTTTCAATTGGAATATGGATATCCGTTTTGTTCACTTTTGCATTCACCTTCGTGAGTGTAATGTATTATTCGGATTGGCAACTTAAAAATGTTTTGTATCCCGTTTTAGGATTATTTAAAGAAGTAGAATTATCATTTCTTGAACGAATCGACGTTCTAGCCATGACGATGTGGGTGTTTCTTATTTTATCAACGACTGCTGCTTACTTGTGGGTTGCAAAGAGAGGGTTAGATTCAATTCGCTCAACATCTAAGAAGGCACATCTATATATTTTAGCAGCGCTCGTCTACGTAATTGTCCAATTTCCGTTTATGGAAGAGTTTCAAAAGCTGTTGTTTGAACGTGTTTTTTATGTTATGTATGCGCTGTTTATATGGCCAGCTGTATTATGTATAATCCACGTACTTAAACAAAAAAAGAACGAGGGATAGAGATGAGGAAAATTAATTTACGACTGCTCATTATATGTTCCGTATTCATAGCAGGTTGCACGCAAGATGGCCAGCGGGGTTCCGTGGAAGATTTAGCGTTAGTCAGTAGCGTTGCCCTCGATTACGTGAATGATAAAGAAATGTGGATGACCGTATCGATACCCCAACCAATGGGCGAGTCTCCAGTACTAACGGAAGTATATTCAGTTAACACAGAGATGATACAAGAAGGTCTTGTCAAAATATCTTCAGAAGCAGACAAAATGATTATATTAAACCAGCTACGTACAGTTTTAGTTAATGAAGAGTTTGCGAAGAGTGGAAAGATGACGCAAGTAATTGAACATTTTTATAGAGATTCAACAGTTGGGAATAAAGTTCGTATTGCAGTGGTAAAAGATAGAGCGGAAGATATTCTACAAGCCGATTACCCTGAAAATGAACATCTGGATGCTTATTTGAATGATTTGTTTCAGCCTAAACTCCATAATTCTTTTAGTCCTTTTACAACGATTCAAGAGTACATGAACACCCAAACAAGTCCGATATATCATACGATGGTTCCTTTTTTAGAGAAAAAGGGAAAATCACTTAAAATCACTAGTATCGCTTTGTTTAATAATGAAAAAATGGTTCAAACGATTACGAATCAGGAATCGTTACTAATTCAAGCGTTGAAAGGACTTCAAAAGCTTTCGCCAATTGCAGTTGAATTCAAAGAAAGTGGACAGAATCAGCAACTATTTCTTGAACAAATTAAAAATAAATTGAAAGTAAAGAGTAACAAAGATATTGAATCTCCTGAATTGTCCATTTCACTTGAAATAGAAGGTGTGGTCGTTGAATATAAGGGGGACCGGAATCTTAGTAAAGTTGAGGACAATAAAAAACTTGAAAAAGAAATTAGCAAACACATAAAAAAAGAAATAGAAGATTTGCTGAAAAAGTTACAGGAATTGAAAGTTGACCCAGTTGGATTTAGTGAGAATTTTAGAATGTATCACAAAGGGAAATGGACGGATGAATTAACGGAGAAAATAATAGAAACGGCAGAATACAAGGTAGATGTGGAGTTTAAAATTCTTAACGCAGGTATTATAAAGTAAATCACACATGTCTTACGGTAAATATGTTGTGATTAGTTCATCGAAAGCGAACGGGAGATGATCCAGTGAAAATGGATCTTCCCAAGCCCTACTCACTAATATTTCATGCGAATAAATGCTTCACTAACAGAAGTGAAGAAAATTGTTCTATTGGTGATATGACAAGTGCAATGATCGGTTGCACTTTTTATAACTAATACAAATTATTGCAATACAGTCAATCTGTAATTATTGTTGCAATCATGTAGAATGATTATTATAATACATTAAAATGAATAATAATACATTCGAGAGGTTGATTATACATGAAACTTTGGGGCGGACGTTTTACAAGTCGTGCGGATGAAATAATGGAGCAATTTAATACATCATTACCTGTTGATCATAGGTTGTATAAAGAGGATATTGCAGGAAGCTTTGCGCATGTTACGATGCTGGTGCACTGTGATTTATTGACACCAGAAGAAGGCGATCTGCTTGTGGGTGGACTCGATTCCATTTTGCAAGATATCGAAACGGGTGCGATTAAAATTGAAGGCAATTATGAGGATATCCATTCATTCGTAGAAATGCATTTGACGGAACGTATTGGAGAAACAGGAAAGAAACTACATACAGCACGTAGCCGTAATGACCAAGTCGCTGTGGACATGCGCTTGTATGCAAAAGGCAAAGCGGCGCAAGTGATGGATAGTCTGCAAATGCTTATCGATTCGCTGAATACTAAAGGGGCAGCAAACAACGTAATTATGCCTGGTTATACTCATTTACAGCGTGCGCAAGTCGTAACGTTCAGCCACCATTTAGGGGCTTATGCACAAATGTTCAAAAGGGATAAAAAGCGTGTAGGCAATGCGATTGATATTTTGGATGAAAACCCATTAGGCTGCGGAGCGCTTGCAGGTACAACACATAACATCGACCGCGACGTAACGACTGCGTTATTAGGGTTTGCAAAACCAGTGGACAATTTCCTAGACGGCGTTAGTGACCGCGATTATTTACTTGAATTAATGTCGGATTTCTCAATTGTTATGATGCACTTGAGCCGATTGAGTGAAGAACTTATTTTGTGGAGCAGCCAAGAATTTAAATTCATCGATATGGCAGATGCCTATTCAACGGGAAGTAGCATTATGCCACAAAAGAAAAATCCTGATGCTGCAGAATTAATTCGCGGGAAAACGGGACGTGTCTATGGTTCCTTGTTTTCATTGTTGACGACGTTGAAAGGGTTGCCTCTTACTTACAATAAAGACATGCAGGAAGATAAAGAACAATTTTTCGACGCACTGGATACCGTAATGGACTGCCTCGAAATTATGTCGAAAATGATTGATACGTTACATGTCAATGCGGACAATATGAAAGCAGCGATTAAAGCGGGCTTCCTCAACGCGACAGAAGTTGCCGATTATTTAGTAGGCAAAGGAACAGCATTCCGTGATGCACACGAAATCGTTGGCAGATTGATTATTTATTGTGAGCAACAGAAGAAAGCAATCGAGGATTTGACAGTCGAAGAGTTGGCTAAGTTTAGCGAGCAAATTACGGAAGATATATATGATTATATTGATTATGAAAATATTATAACAAAAGGGAATAAGCACTTGATGAAGCAAGTAGGGAAATAAAGGATGGGACTGTCTGAAAAAGGACAGTCCTTTTTATGTTGTGTTGTGGCATGTGAGTGGGGGGGATGCTCGGTGTGCGGAGGGATATGCTCGGTTAGGGGGAAGTGTGCTCGGTTGGCGGAATATATGCTTGGTTGGCGGGTTATATGATCGGTAAGTGGTTTATATGATCGGTAAGTGGTTTATATGCTTGGTAAGTGGATTATATGCTTGGTAAGTGGTTTATATACTTGGTAAGTGGTTTATATGCTTGTTAAGTGGTTTATATGCTTGTTAAGTGGTTTATATGCTTGGTAAGTGGGTTATACGCTTGGTAAGTGGGATATATGCTTGTTAAGTGGGATATATGCTTGTTAAGTGTGGGATATGCTTGTTAAGTGGGATATATGATTGGTAAGCGGGAAGTATGCTCGGTTGGTGGGATATATGATTGGTAAGTGGGATATATGCTTGGTTAGCGGGGGATATGATCGGTAAGTGGGTTATATGCTTGGTAAGTGGGTTATATGCTTGGTAAGTGGGTTATATGCTTGGTTAGTGGGATATATGATTGGTAAGCGGGATTATATGCTTGGTCCCCAGAGATATATGTTAACACTCCTCATATCGAAACAAAAAAATAGCTTGAAAGGACAATTTATCCTTTCAAGCTATTTTCTTAACCCATAATATTATAGCCAGCATCTACATAAATGATTTCACCAGTTACGCCGCGGGACAGATTGCTCAACGTAACAAGTGTCATGTCCGCTACTTCTTCTTGTGTGACGTTGCGTCTTAATGGAGCGTTTTCTTCAATTTGAGTCAAAATCGTATTGAAGGAAGCTATGCCTTTTGCAGACAGTGTGCGAATCGCACCAGCTGAGATTGCGTTGACACGGATATTTTCTTTCCCCAAGTCAAACGCCAAGTACTTCACAGATGCTTCAAGCGCTGCTTTAGCAACACCCATCACATTATAGCCATCAAGCACACGTTGCGCGCCTAAATAACTCATTGTTACGATCGAACCACCGTCTGTCATGTATGGACGTGCTTCTCTAGCAGTCGCAATGAGTGAATAAGAACTCGTATCCTGCGCAAATGCGTATCCGCTTCTCGTAGTCTCAACAAAGTCGTTTTTCAGATCTTCTGCATGCGCAAATGCAAGTGAATGGACAACTCCGTGAATTGTACCGACTTCAGCGCCAATTTTCCCAAATGCTTCATGGATACTTTCATCTTCATTTACATCACATTGCACAATCAGTTTTGCTTCAAAACCGGCTGCACTTAATAGTTTTTCAAGTTTAGCAAGTGAACGCTCTTTTCTATATGTGAAAATAACATTTGCACCGACTGCAAAAAGTGTTTTTGCGACGCCCCAAGCAATGCTTCGTTCATTTGCCACGCCCATTACAACAATGTTCTTACCTTTAATTTTAAGTAAATCGTCCATAGTAACCTCCTGAGTAGGTAATAAAATCTTATATACCTATTATTAGTACCAGATGCTAAAAGAATTATAGCACATTTGTTCAGAAGTTGTGAATAGCCATTACATAAAAATGAAAACGTATTCAAAGATACATAATTCAAACATAAATAAAAATACAGTTGACTTTATAATTATGCATACATATAATAAGAATAACTTATAAACAGGGGTGATTGTAATGAAAGTAGGAATCATTGGCGCATCAGGGTACGGTGGACTTGAGCTCATCCGGCTACTGCATAACCACCCAAAAGTCGAACAAATTGAATTATTCACTTCATCTGAAGAAGGTGTAGTTTTTTCACATAAGTATTCACATCTTATGAATATAGTCAATCAGCCACTTCAAAAAATAGAGCTAGACAGGTTAGCGGAATTCGATGTCGTATTCTCAAGTGCTCCAGCTGGTGTTGCCAGCAAACTTCTTCCTCCGTTAATCGGAAAAGGACCGAAGCTTATCGATTTGTCGGGAGATTTCCGTTTAAAAGATCTGTCTCAATATGAGCAGTGGTATAAAAAAGAACCAGCACCGGCGTCAGCTGTTGAGCAGAGCGTATACGGATTGACTGAATGGAATTATGAGGCAATCCGGCAAGCGCAGTTAATTGCCAATCCGGGTTGTTACCCAACAGCGGTTCTGTTGTCGCTATTGCCATTATTGAAAGAAAATGCAATCGATGCAAGCCAGTTAATTATCGATGCAAAAAGCGGCGTATCCGGTGCTGGCAATCAGCCTAGTCAGATGACACATTTCAGCGAAACAAATGAAAATACAGCCATCTATAAATTAAATCAGCATCAGCATATTCCAGAAATTGAGCAAGCGTTGGCATTCTTTGCAAAAGAAATTCCACCTATCACATTTAGTACACATCTTGTTCCTATGACAAGAGGAATTCTGGCGACGAGTTATGCACCAGTTGTGGAGGGGGTAACAGAAGCTCACCTCATTGATTGTCTGAAAGAAGCATATGCTAATCATCCATTTGTTCGTGTTATGCAAGAAAAAGATAAGTTTGGAACCAATCAAGTATACGGCTCAAACTATTGTGATCTCCTTGTGAAAGTGGACCCGCGGACGAATCGGGCAACAATCGTTTCTGTCATCGACAACTTAGTCAAAGGGGCAGCAGGGCAAGCCATTCAAAACATGAACGTTCAATTCGGTCTCGAGGAAATAACCGGCTTGTCACTTGTCCCGGCATTCATCTAACTTAGGGGGAGTATTATGACGACAACAGTTTTAGCTCTAAAGCGCATATCGGGAAATAACATCGTGTCCCCAATTGGTTTTAAAGCCACGGGCATCCATTGTGGAATTAAACATAAGAAAAATGATTTGGCATTACTCGTTAGTGAAGTACCCGCAAATGTTGCAGGTGTATTTACAACGAATGCAATTCAAGCGGCACCGCTAATGGTTACAAAAGAAGCGATGCAGCAATCGGGGAAAATGCAGGCGATCATTGTTAATTCGGGAAATGCGAATGCGTGTACAGGCCAGCAAGGATTGAAAGATGCCCGTCTCATGCAACAAAAAGCGGCAGAGAAACTCGGTATTGCGCCTGCGTTAGTTGGAGTTGCATCGACTGGAATTATCGGTGAGATGATGCGAATGGAACCGATTGTGAAGGGAATTCAAAAACTTGAGCCAAGTTCTGAATTAGAAGGTTCGATTCTATTTTCACAAGCGATTCTAACGACAGATACCGTAACAAAAAATACAGCATACAGCACAGTGATTGATGGCAAAAAGATCACTATCGCCGGAACTGCAAAGGGATCGGGGATGATTGATCCAAATATGGCAACAATGCTTGGTTTCATCACAACGGACGCTAAGATTGAGTCAGTTCATCTACAAGCTGCTCTCAAAACGGTGACAGATTTGACGTTTAACTCGATTACAGTAGATGGCGATACATCTACAAACGATATGGTGCTCGTAATGGCAAATGGGATGGCAGGGAATAATTCATTGACGCCGGCACATCCGGACTGGGAACAATTCACGGAAGCATTGCATGCTGTTTCTCAAGACCTTGCGAAAATGATTGCGAAAGATGGAGAAGGCGCGACGAAGCTTATTGAAGTCGAAGTATCAGGAGCGATTACGGATATCGAAGCACGTAAAATTGCTAAAACGGTGGTTGGTTCACCGCTTGTGAAGACGGCTATCTTTGGCTGTGACGCCAACTGGGGAAGAATTATCGCGGCTGTCGGCTATAGTGGGGCCACGCTGGATCCGAATGCCATAAAAATTAAAATCGGTTCAACAACTGTTGTTGAAAACGGGGAGCCTGTCCCATTTTTGGAAGCGCAACTGCTGATCTATTTGAAACAACCGGAAGTGAAAATTAGTGTGGATCTTCATCAGGGAATTGGTAAGGGAGTAGCATGGGGGTGCGATTTAACATATGACTATGTCCAAATCAATGCAACGTATCGCTCGTAAACGAATGGTAATAAAGCTCGGTGGAAGTATGCTGGAAGGGTTAAATGAAGACTTTTTCAAGAATATGATACAACTGCAAAAAGCCGGTAATGATGTAGTGCTTGTTCACGGAGGCGGACCTTTTATTAATAAAGAACTTGCCAGAAATAAAGTGTTATCATCCGTAGTAAACGGTATCCGTGTAACGTCGAAAGAAGCGGTGGGGATAGTTCAATCGACATTAATAGGTCAAGTGAATCCAGCCCTCGTCCATCAATTAAATAAAGGTGGCATCGATGCGATTGGCCTTAGCGGATACGATGGAAATCTCCTAACATGTAAAGTGTTGAATGAAAAACTGTACGGCTCTGTAGGAGAAATCCAGGATGTCCGCACCGAATTAATAGAAACACTTCTTAAAGATGGGCTTGTGCCAGTTATTTCGTGTATCGGTGCAACAGAAGATGGAGCTCCTCTCAACATTAATGCGGACACAGTCGCAAGTAAGATTGCTCTGGCAATAAATGCAGACAGCCTGCTTCTTGTGACGGATACTCCTGGCATTCAAATAGAAGGAAGTGTTCAACAAACGGCATCACCGACCGAAATTGTCCAGTGGATCGAAACAGGCGAAATATACGGAGGCATGTTACCGAAAGTGAAAGCTGCACTTGATTGTCTAGATGCAGGTATTCCATCGGTGCAAATTGTCGGACAGCAATTAGAAGGTACCATAATTAAATGCGAGGAGGTTTTCATTTGACTACGCTATTTCAAAATTACGCACGTCGTTCAGTTCATCTTGTAAAAGGGCGAGGTACAGTCGTGACGGATGATAAAGGAAAAGAGTACCTCGACTTCATAAGTGGAATCGCGGTCGTCAGTCTTGGTCATGCACATCCAGCGCTCGTTGAAGCAGTCAAACAGCAAAGTGAAAAACTATGGCATGTCTCAAATTTATTCGAAAGCCCCGAGCAGGAACTGTTGGCAGCTAAGCTTATAAAGGATACACCTTTCAGCCATGCTTTTTTCTGTAACAGCGGTGCTGAAGCAAATGAAGCAGCCATTAAATTAGCTCGAAAGCATACACAGAAAAACGTCATCATTACCTTCGAACAATCCTTTCATGGCCGGACATTCGGCGCCATGTCTGCGACTGGGCAAGCGAAGGTTCGTGAGGGCTTCGGTCCACTGCTAGAAACATTTCGTATCATTCCATACAATGACGAACAACAACTGGAAGCTGCAATTGACGGCGATGTAGCCGCAATTATGCTAGAAGTTATTCAAGGAGAAGGTGGCGTCAACCAAATTGACCCGGACTTTGCACAAAAAATAACAGATATCTGTAAGTCAAAAGGTATTTTACTCATTGTCGATGAAGTACAGACGGGCATTGGCCGTACGGGAACGCGATATGCCTATGAGCAGACAAACCTTGAACCAGATATCATTACACTTGCCAAAGGATTAGGCGGTGGATTCCCGATTGGTGCCATGCTTGGATCAAGTGAGCTTTTGCCTTCATTCGGCCCAGGAACGCATGGCACGACATTTGGAGGTAATCCACTGGCCGTTGCAGTTGCACAAACAGTTGTCGATATTGTATTTAAGAAGAAGTTTCTACAAGAAGTAGAAGACAAATCGACTTACTTGATTGAAAAAGTGCAGGCATTATTGCCGCAAGACCAGTTTTCTATTCGTGGGGCGGGTCTGTTACTCGGTATTGAATGCGAAGAGGAGATTCTGCCATTCATTCAACAGGCAGAACAAGCAGGTTTACTGCTCGTTCAAGCAGGAGCTAACGTCATTCGACTATTACCACCGTTAACGGTTACATACGAAGAAATCGACCAAGCTGTGGATATTCTATCAGCAGTTCTACTCCCCGAAAAAACGGCAATAACGTAATGAACTTTTGAATTAAGGCGTTCAGTGAAGCGCTATTCAATAGACCTCAGTCTGAAGGTTAAAACAAAAGGATTCGCTAAAAGTAGCGGGTCTTTTTGTATTTGAAACGAAACGTTCATACAATTGACAAGCATACCCAATGATGCAAAAAGAGCGGCCCGATCATAAATCTGGCAACCCGATCATATACCATGTCGCACCGATCATAAATCCCGCGTCCCGATCATAACCCTGCCGTATCGATCATAAATCCATCGTCCCGATCATAACCCTGCCGTATCGATCATAACCCCGGTGTCCCGATCATAAATCTGGCAACCCGATCATATACCAGTCGTATCGATCATAAATCTGGTGTCCCGATTATAACCCTGTCGCATCGAACATAAATCCCGCGTCCCGATTATAACCCTGTCGCATCGATCATAAATCCGGTGTCCCGATCATAACCCTGCCGTATCGATCATAAATCCGTCGCCCCGATCATAACCCCCGCGCCCCGATCATATAACCCGACCGACCGATCATATCCCATAATGGCCCCGCCAAAAAAAATGAAACTTCTTCCATCGTCCTCCGTCTAATCAATTGAATAAGGAAAAGTGAGGAGAGATATTATGAAGAAAATCGGTACAATCGCATTGGCAGCACTATTAGCAGGAAGCGTAGTGGGTGGCTATTCAGCACAAGCACAAGAAGATACTACACAAGCCATTAGTGAAAAAGAACAAGTTACGACAAACTTTATGAAAGCTACGGGTGTCATTCAAGAAATTG
Source organism: Sporosarcina sp. resist (assembly GCF_014302295.1). NCBI lineage: Bacteria > Bacillati > Bacillota > Bacilli > Caryophanales > Caryophanaceae > Sporosarcina > Sporosarcina sp. resist. The sequence continues at coordinate 1,282,357 of NZ_CP060287.1, forward strand.
AAAAAGAAGAAGAGGGAATTCGTGTAACGATTGAAAATGAAGATAAAATGATTACGATTTTGCGCATCAATGATAATTCCTTGCTATTTAATAGTGGGACGACAAAATCTTTAAAACCAGCAGACTTTAAAAAGGGTGCAACTGTTTCAGCCTATTATGATAAAAATAAACCTATGATCCTGATTTATCCGGCAACAGTGACACCTGAAATTGTCATTTTAAACGATGAAGAAGTTTTTGGTGAAGTGAAAGTCAGCCAGTTTGACAAAGAATTCTTAAGCTTGGATGGCGAGTTGAAATTGAATATCGGCAAAGATACGCCTCTTTTCAATCAACAAGGTAAAGCAATCGAATTGAAAGAGTTGAACGGTAAAGAATTGATGGTATTTTACTCAATCACAACGAGAAGCCTACCACCACAAACACCACCAACTAAAATTATTGCTTTGGATAATGCAACAGTAGAAGCACCTGAAGTTGAGCCGGAAGAAAAACCAGAAGTATCAACAGGCTTACAAGACATCATCGCTAACGACCACTACATGAAAAATGGCGTTAAGATGATTCCACTTCGTATAGTCGCTGAGCATCTTGGTTATCATGTTCTTTCTCAACCAAAAGTAAATGGTGCACTTGTTACATTAGACAACAGTTCATTCACTATTAAACGAGGCGACAACATGTATGGTTATAATAAAAGCATTCGTAAATTCGAAGTTGCACCAGAATTGAAAGGTATGAAAACATACGTTTCAGAAGACTTCTTGGAGCTATTAATCCAAAACTAACAATCGAAAAGCATGGCATATGAAAAAAAGCTTGAAACGATGGGACTGCCCTGTAAAAGGTCAGGCGTTTCAGGCTTTTTTCTATGTTATTTCATGAAGAACCACTATACAGAATGTTCAATCTCCTGTACTGTTAATATACAATCTTTCACTAGAAAAGGAGTTTATGTTTGATGAAAAAGATTATGGTATTTTTTACTGGGCTGCTTGTTATGTTCGCTACATTCGGCAATGTTTCTGCGGCACCATTATTTAAAGACGTCAATGATAAGTACGGGTCGAAAGCAGAATTAGATTTTTTGGCGGAGCGCGGTATTATCTTTGCAGACCCGGCACAAAACTTTGGGGTGAATGAAGAAATTACGCGCCTTGAAGCTTCAGCTATGATTATTAGGGCGTTAGGACTCGAAACGGTAGACCGACCCGATCCAAACTTCACCGACGTCACTCCAGAAGATGAGGGATACGACATCATTGCGACAATAACCGATGAAGGTATCGTCAACGGTAATGCTGAGGGCGAGTTCATGCCGAACAATAAGTTAACAAGGGGACAGATGGCAGCGATTTTAGTCAAGGCTTTTGAGTTGAAGGGAACAACAGAACAGACTTTCAAAGATGTCGATTCGGCATACTGGGCGTCTGATTCTATTAAAACGCTCTTCGCTAATGAAATCACAACGGGTTATCCAAACAATACATATAAGCCAACAGCATTCATTACAAAAGCGAGTTTCGGTGTGTTTCTCGCACGAATACTGAACCCAGAATTTAAAAAACAGCCTGTCTGCTATAAGTCTGACGGTAAAAAGACGGCAGTTGTTGCTGTGCAGGTGACAAACTTATGGAAATCACCGAACAACAATCGTGTAGTGGACCGTCCTTCTATTTCTAATCCTACCGACATTCAAAAGTGGGCGAAAAGCATGTCTGTCAGTCAAAAATTATGGCTTGTTGGAAAAACAGATACACAAGCCCTTTATGGGCAAGAAGTTGTTATTCTAAAAAGTAGCGGAAACTGGCATGAAATTGCTGTAAAGGACCAATACACGCCTAGGAATAAAGCGGGATATCCAGGATGGGTTCCGAAATCTCATGTGACGGAAATAACGACTGATTATACGGATTGCCAACTAGCAATCGTTGATACGAATATCGCTACTCTTTATAATGAACCGAAAAAGGCCAACAAGTTCATGGATATCAGCTACACAACAATGCTTCCTGTCATTAAGGAAGAAGGGGATTGGTTACACGTTCAAACGCCTGCCAATGGTGTGAAATATTTGCGTAAGAAAGATGCAAAAGTCGTAAAAAACTTTGCTGCAATACCAAAACCGACTCAACAAGATATCGTCGATAGTGCCAAGATGTTTCTTGGACTTCCGTACATCTGGTCAGGGATATCAGGTTTTGGCTTTGACTGTTCGGGTCTTATCCATTCGGTTTACAAAAATCACGGCATCATGATTCCGCGTGATTCATTCGTCCAGGCGGTGAATGGTACACCTGTTGCAAGGAAAAGTATGCAACCGGGCGATTTACTATTTTTTGCGTACAATCAAGGCAAAGGGAAGGTCTATCACGTCGGCATGTATATCGGAAAAGGTCAGATGATTCACGCACCCAATTCAAGCAGAAACGTGGAAATTGTATCCATTGATACACACCCATACAAAGCAAACTATGCGGGCTCAAGAAGATATTTGAAATAACCACTACACTAGATTGTGAACCGATTGGGAAATTGGTTCACCGTCTTTTTTTCATTAAAACGGTCCATCTATTCAATGAAATTACTATTTATTGAACAAATGAATACCTATATAAACTGAGCGAAGGCACCTTATAAGGGAGTCTTGCTTCCAATACATATGTTATAATTTACTAGAATAAGGGGGTATTAAAATGAAGAAATTTACCATGGCACTTGTTGCATTCCTGCTAGTATTTACTATTATTCCTATTGCGAAAGCAGAAACAGGGCGCGATTCAAACCCATTTTCCGATTTAAAGGGACCGAATGGAGATATTATTTATTTGTATAATAAAAACATTATCGGTGGTTATCCAGATGGAACGTTCCGACCGAATGAACCCATCACGCGTGCTCAGGTCGCAGCAATGCTTGTGAAAGCGCTCGATTTTAAGCTGATTGACAAACCGATAGTGCAATTTAAAGACGTTTCCAATATATCTAAACATTATCAAACCTTGGCGACAGTCAGTGAACTTGGTATTCTTCGTGGAGAAAATGGTTATATGCGCCCCGGAGAAATCACGACAAGAGCGCAAATGGCGGCAATCTTGCGCAGAGCATTCGAGTTGCCAATGGACAATCAGCCGACATTTGTCGATGTATCGCCAGCAAATTGGGCTTTTAAGGATATCAATAGTTTAGCTAAAAACTTGATAGCAGGTGGATACCAAGATGGAACGTTCAAACCGGGAAATCCGGTAACACGTTCGCAATTTTCTTCTTTCCTAGCCCGTGCTCTTGATGACAAAATGAAACTTGCGGGTTATCGTTCTGCTGTCAGTGAAAAAGGTGTAGAAGTTGAACGGGACGGTTGGATATACACAGTGAAAACTAACAAACTTGTGAAAATTAATCAAAAGACAAAAGAGGAAATTATCTTATTGTCAGAAGATGATTTCAGTGATTCAGATGGCTATGTAGAGCAAAAGCTTAGAAATGGATTTCCCATCATCTTGTTCAATAATCAAATCTTCACTCCTTATTGGAAAGAAGTTGATATAAAGAGCGGGTTGCCAACAGATTACGGTCTAATGGTATCATCGATAACGGGTGAGAAATTAAGCACAACTGGTGACAAGTACAACGATATTACCATGTATAACCTTCCGAATAGCAATGTTATCCGGAATGTAACACTCCATAATTTTGAAATCTACTTCACGATAGAGAAAAAGGTTCGTCAATTCGATAAAGGTTTTAATGAGGAAGTTAATACTGATGATATGTTAATCCTTTATTCAGCCGATCAAATTGGCTTTGGCATAAAGAAAGTTCATGAGTTTGATGCGCGTGTCATTTTTGACGACATAAAAGGTTCAAAAGTGAAACCTAACGTAAACCAAAATAATAAATCGATTAAATATGATTCTAGTGCCATGTATTATTTCAATAAAAAAGGTGTTTTCGCCTACAGTATGCTGAATGGTAAAACGAAAAGGTTGTCTACTATCCAAGCGCAAGATATGACTGTAATGGACACTGAAATCATAGTTGAAGATAGTAAGGGGAAAAAACACATTCTGAAAAAATGACGAAAAGCATCCTTCGGGGTGTTTTTTTTGTGGTAATAAGGAATTGAAACTCCCTTTCTAAAGGAATTCCAAACACAAACATAAAGCCTTTAACATAAGATAAACAATAAGGCACCAAAGTACGAATCACTATCCCGAAAAAGGATGTGTTTAGGCGTGTACAATAATTTCAATCAAAATCCAAATACAAAATACACGCTGGGCGATCTCTTGAAAGGGAAAGATCTTGAAATTGTAGCGGCATCACTCCTTTTGCTCGGCAAACTGAAAGTCGATTCCGTTCAACTATTTAGGGATAAACCAGTCATATCAGTTACATTGCTAGGAGAGTTTAAAAGTTTAAACGATAAAAAAGTAAATGAAATGACTGATTTTCTAGAGAAAAATGGTGATCTAACATTAGACGAGTTATTTGAGGGAATAAAAAGGCGAATGAATAAAGACAGGGGGAACGGACGTGAGTGAAAAAATCGGTTTTGACGCCGGAAGTTTTATTAATACGGTCATCTTAATCGTATTTCTTCTTCTCCTAGTTTTTGGCTCGACGAATTTAGGGGAGTTGACGGAAGTGGTAGATCTATAATAATTAATAATGTTTCTTCATCCTATAAGCACGAAAAAGGGGAAACAGGACTCCAAATAAATCAGCGGGTCCTGTTTTATTAGCTATAGCTAAAACCGAGCTGTCTTTAGACGAAGATTACTGTGTTTCAATCGCAGTAAATCCGCCAGCGTTATAATTCCTTTTTCTTCAAGATGCTTCAATAATTCAACAAATAAATGAGCTGTTGTCAGTGCATCTCCAAGTGCGCGGTGGCGTTCAAATAGTGGCGTGCCAAATAGCTGTGCGTACTCTTTGAGATCTAGTTGGTCCCAAGATGGATTTAAATAATCGATTAAATCAAGCGTATCAAAAGAAGTGGGTTCTTCGTAGGAGTATTTCACACGCTGTAATTCTTTTTTTATGACCAGCGTATCAAAGCTTACATGATGTCCAATCCACCCTCCACTCTTCGTATCCTCAATAAACTGAAAGTAGCTCTCTATAGCTTCGAGCGCAGTTGGGGCATTTTCTACATGGTATTGTTCAATAGAAGTTAACCTAGTAATATATTCAGGTATTTCACCTAATGGCTTTACAAAGGTCTGGAATACACGATTCGTTACTTCTGACTTTTCGACATGGACAGCTCCAATTTCAATGAGTCCGTCATCGGCAGCAATTGCAAACCCAGTCGTTTCAGTATCGAAGACAGTAAACGGCATATTACGCAACTTTGTATTCAGCAAAAATGATTGATCCAACTTATAATTTAATCGTTGTTTTCTCCAAAACATACATATTGCCTCCAAGCGATAGCGAAAATAGATCATAATTTTGCAAGTAGATGTGATTGCAGCGCGTGGACTGTCGTTAACATCGTTGTTAATTCATCCTGTTGCCATCTTCGCATCGATGCAAACTGAATTTCAGTGGTAATAGATTCATCTCGCAGATGTTTTTTCCAAGCCAGTTGAATTCGTGTTTTTAGTGCAATTTCATATGAATGACGTATATCATCGGCAAAGCCAGCCGATAGTTCACCTAATTGTACAAGGTCGTCTACTAATTGTAATGGTGTGCGTGTAATGATATTTTTTTGAACGCCCAGTATTTGTAGGCAATGATGCATTGGAAACAATGCGTTTTTTTTAATGTCAATGATTTCTCGGGTTCCTCTTCCTTTAAATAATGCCAAAAAGGACTGGTTTACTTGGGGTATGGGCTTGTTTTGTTCCTGCTGCGCCATGTAATAAAGAAAAGTTTGTGAGGACTTCAATTGAATTTGTACCATCCGAACAAAATGATTATGTAACGATGCATCACCCATTAGAAAACGAAAAGATAAAAAGTTATAGCCAAGTAATATATCATCATTAGTCGCCTTAAGCGCCCAGTTACGTAAGCGTTGCTGCCAATCGGTAACGGAACCGCGCCACTGCACCTCGCTTGACATCATTTTTCCGACGCATCTGGAATAGCCAGCTTTCTCCAAATGCTTAACAATTGCATCACCAAGCAATGAAAAATAAAACGCCACGTGCTTCCTATCATCTTCGTGCGGGTCGGTGTAGACAAGGAAGTGATCCTGGTCCGTCAACATGAATTGTTCGCCCCTAGCACCACTGCCCATCTCATACCATGCGAAGGGGACGGGTGGTGTTCCTTTACCTTGCCTTTCTAACGACTGTACAGCGAGTTTCACACAGTGTCGTGCGAGTCGGTCGTATAGTTTTGTAACAATCTCCAACGTATGAATGGTAGAGATATCATCGTTAATTAAACTAGATAACACATCGTAAATCGCGTTTTTAACGGCAGGTAAATTTTCGAAAGAAGCCTCTTCAATCGTTTTCAATACACCCATTGATCCACGATCACGCTTGAAAATAAGATTGGACAGTGTAACTATACCCACCAAACGATTACCTTCGATAACGGGTAAGTGTTTTACCCCATTCTTATAAAATGCCGAAAGGACTTCGTAATAATAATCATGACGTGAAATAGTATGCAGTTTTTTTGTCATAATATCTTTAGCTTTCAGTTCGCCGTTTGCCACTTGTGCAACGACCCTTTGGACAAGGTCTTTTTTTGTAATGATCCCGATTAGTTGCTCTTCCTGATCCACGACCATTAGCGAACTGATTGAGTTATCGACCATTATTCGTGCTATTTGCTGAACTGACGCATCTTCAGAGGCTGTAATCACAGAGGAGTTCATAAAGTCTTCGACACGACGTACATAAGGCTCGCTTTCTCCCCACTCATCTGACAACTTAACCTGCTCACCAAGGGAAGCATAGACATTTGCGAGACGAATAGACATGAGTTTCAAAATAGCATCACGGACATCCGTGTCATCTATTCTTTCTTTTAGGACAGCATATGGAATCTGTAGACAATAGGAATCTTCTACTACTTCCAATACAAGACGATGATGATCGAGCGGCCTATTGGATTCACCTAAATAATAAGCGATATTTGAAAAACCGATTACCTCACCTTCTTGAACTTCTTCAAGGGCGAAGGATTGCCCATCATCTCCAACTATGAATATCTCTGCTGTCCCTGTTAAAATGAGTAACAACCCTTCATGAGGTGTTATAAAGTAATTCACTTTTGCAGATTTCCGATAATAGGTAATTTTGCATTCAGCCATTAGTTCAGCAAATTTTTCCTCAGTTAATCCTCTGAAAATAGGCTGGTCATGCACTTTCTTATACATTTTTTGTTGTGCACTGTTCATTATGAATTTCCTCCACCTTCATCTTTTTAGAGAAAAATCCCCCTCGTCCAGTTAAATTAGGGAGGGGGATTTTTTGCTATGAATTATCGTTCTAGCTCTCTATAACCTGTTTCTGCTTTAAATTTCACTTCGGCATAAGAAACCTCTTCAGCTTCGAATTTCTTAGATGAAACGAGTGTACCAATAATCGCTGCTAAGAATCCTGCTGGAACTGAAATTATGGCAGGGTTCGAATATGGGAAGAGTGGTTGCCCAACGAAGAACGCCGCTCCTTCTACAGGATTAATAACGCTAGGACTTAATGCAACAAGAACAAGCGCGACAATCAAACCGGTTAACATTGAAGCAACTGCGCCTGTCGTATTGAATTTTTTCCAATAGATCGTAAGAAGAATTGTCGGAACGTTCGCAGAGGCGGCGATACAGAATGCGAGTGAAACAAGAAACGCGACATTCAATTTTTCCGCACCTAGTGCTAAAATGATTGAGACAATAGCAACTGCAAGTGCAGCGAATCTTGCAGCTCTTACTTGTTGTTTCTCTGTTACTTTTCCTTTTTTTATAATTTCTGCGTAAATATCATGTGCAATAGCTGAAGCTCCTGACAAAACAAGTCCGGCAACAACTGCTAGAATCGTTGCGAACGCAACCGCTGCAACGAATGACTCAAGTGCTGATCCTCCCAACACACCCGCTAACATTGGTGCGGCCATGTTCCCAGCAGCATTCTCAGCAACAATGGCATCCACACCAACAAACTTAGCTGCACCGAATCCAAGGAAAATGGTTAAGACGTAGAATATACCTATAATCCAAACTGCATAAATAACAGAAGAACGAGCTGTTTTCGCATCTTTTACCGTGAAGAAACGCATTAAGATATGCGGTAAGCCAGCCGTACCTAAAACGAGTGCAATTAGTACAGAGATCAAACCAATCGGATCTTTATAGATTATTCCGGAATGTAAGAAGGCATCGCCATGTGGTGTTGCCGTTCTCATGGCATCAAACATCCCAATAAAGTTGAAATTAAACTTTAACAAAACGAGGAATGAAATAACAATGGTTCCTATCATAAGTAAAATCGCTTTAACAATTTGAACCCAACTTGTTGCAGTCATACCACCGAATAGTACATAGATTGTCATCATGACACCAACGATTAGAACTGCAATCCAGTAGTCAATTCCAAGAAGTAATTTAATAAGTGCACCTGCACCTACAAGCTGAGCAAGCATATAAAATAAAACAATCGTAATTGTATTTAACGCTGCAGCGCCACGAACCTTTTTTGCTCCAAAACGTGCTCCAATCATGTCAGCCATTGTAAATTTCCCTAGATTACGAAGCGGCTCGGCGATTAGAAATAAAACTACTAGATATGCAGTTAACCAGCCGATACTATAGTAAAATCCATCAAATCCATTTAACGAAATTGCTCCGGCAATACCAAGGAATGATGCGGCAGATAAGTAGTCCCCAGCAATCGCCATTCCGTTTTGCCAACCGGTTAACGATCCCCCAGCCGTGTAAAAATCACTTGCAGTTGTCGTCTGTTTGGCAGCCCAGTATGTAATACCGAGTGTCAATCCAATCACTGCAACGAAAATTGCTATTGATATAATATTGTCCACGTGTAAGTACCCCCTTTATTTTAAAACATTTTTCTTTAGAATTTCTTCAACGTCTATATCGAAGCTTTTCGCTTTGTTCATATAGATGGATGTAAACACCCATACCATTACGAACATGCTTAATGAATAGACCCATGTCCAAGTCATCCAACCGATGGCTCGATTTTCAAGTATGGTTGTATATCCGGTGAGAATAGGTAGTGTAAAATAGGCGATAAAAAAGAAAATAATGTATGGCGTAGAAAAGATTCTTTTTCGTTTGACTAAATTTTTGAATTCAGGTGTATTGATAATTTTTTCATAGTCCAATGTTTCACTTGCTTGCTTTTTCTTCGGATTTTTACCCACGATTTCATCCCCTTTTTTTCTGAAGTGTTGAAAACTGGTAGTTTAGTAAAGTAATAAGCCTCCTTTTAGATGAATTAGCTCTCATATTTTGTAAAAAACGCACTAAATCTGTTAAAAATGTTAATCATATAATAGAAGGCTAGTTTCACATTACCAAATTTTCCGATAACGCACAAGGTATTTTTCTGAATAGTTAAAACTTAGTTTTGTCACTGCGAGAAAAGGAACTTATCAAATGGCTAGGAATTAGCGGCAAGTATAGACGATGGAACCAATTTATATATATTAAAATACAGAAACCCATTGAATTCACTACGGCGGGAGGGTGTCCCTTATAAGGCGCCTTCGCTCAGCCAATTTAAGTATCCAATGGTTCAACATTTATAAAGGGAGGTGAAGTCATAGGATATTAGTATCCTATCAATCTGGTGGGAGAGGAAAGTGTTATGAGGTCTAAGACATGTAGGTATATCACAAAAAAAGTGTATAAAAATACCCCTCATCTTCGTCAAGGAAGAGAGGGGGAGTGAAAAAATTGGAACTTATTCATTCTCCAGATTCTGCAGAGAAGTCGCGTTGCCCAAGTTCTTTTTCATAAATGTATAATGCGTTTTTATCTTCTCCGATACGCTTCAAATACTCGATATGTGTATCGAAAGATGCTTCCTCTTCAACTTGTTCGTCCAAGAACCATCTCAAAAACGAAATTGTGGCATGTTCTTTTTCTTCCCAAGCGAGGTCCGTTAATTCATAAAAGTTCTTGGTAACGCCTTTTTCTTGTAGTAAACCCGATTCAAATGTATCCAATACTGACGCGAATTCGATTTTTGGCTCTGACGTTGCGGAGAATTTAGCTTGTAACCCGCGGTCATTCATATAGTTGTAAATTTTCATGCCGTGAAAACGCTCTTCTTCGGCTTGTTGAAGATAGTAATTGGCAAAGCCAGCATAATTATTGTGCTCGCAATAAGCAGCCATTGCCATATAAGCTTGTGCAGCGTTGAACTCATTATTCATTTGCTGATTAAGAGCATCTGCTAGTCGTTGACTAATCATTATATTGCCTCCTTTTATTGTTAAGACTATTCTTCTTTATCATAGCCTAATCTAGATTTTCATTCACGTATTTTGATTGAAAACACGGAATTTTGTCGTATTAGGAGTTTTGGCAATAGGAAAAGACGAAATTTACGGTTAGAACTTGGAACATTGTATAATAGAGGATAAAAGTGAGTGTTCGCACCGGGAAAATATATGAACAAATTAGATACTAGTTTAATAAAAAGAATATTTACGGCTTCTACATTTAATAAATGAGAAGCTTACCATAAAAGTGGTAGAGTACATGGTTTACAATTAAATAGTGCTAAGAATATATGGCGTGCAACAGTCTCAGGAAGCAAGTTGTATACTGTTCAAATAGAATTGAATGGTTACGACATTGATGATGATTGTAACTGTCCTGCGCATTATTCCTATGGAGAGTGTAAGCATGTTTGTGCTACGGTTTTGGCAATTGCCGATGAACAAAACGTTGCTACTAGTAGCAAAAAGAGTGGAACGAAAAATGCAAGATATCGGCGAGCTGAAGAGTTGATTGATTACTTTGGAGAAAGTAACAATCGTTCAGAATTGAATGCAGAAGATGAGTGCTATTTGAAAGTAGAATTTCTATTGAGGGCACATACGTTAGCTAGCTATTATAGAGAAAAAGATATTTTTGACATTCAGATGAAAATTGGAACTAAACGATTATATATCGTCAAGGATATTCGGCAGCATGTCACAAAACACTGACTTGCAGTTTGGCAAGCATTTTACGTATGATCCCGCATATCATGTGTTTCAAATGGAAGATTTGGCGATTATCCATAAATTAATGCAGTTTTATAAAACTGAAACCATCTATGATACGAGTACTTGGGGAGGTAACGGTAGGTCAGGAAAAGATATAGTCATACCTCCATACGCGGTAGATGAGTTACTTGCTACCTTGCAACATCAAAATTGTGTTTTTCAGCAAGAAGATTTCGTTTATGGACAACTGCAAATTGTAGACGAAGATCTTCCTTTCTCCTTTTCGCTTGAAAATGGCAAGTCCAAAGAATTTCAATTGAAAGTAAGCGGACATGTAGATGGGGAATATTTTAAAACCTATGGCTGGTATGCATATAAAGGGAAATTACATAAACTATCGGGTGAACAGCAACGGGCATTACAACTATTCGTTCCATTAATTAAAAGTGGAGGAAGTCCAATTATCCCGATATCAGCTGAACAAGTTGGGACATTTGTTTCACAAGCCATGCCAAAGCTAAAGGAAATTGGTAAGGTTCAAGTAGCTAAGACTGTTTCTGCGTTTATTATGAATCCTCCACTACGGGTGAAAATGTTTGTGGAAGGGACTAGTGATCGTATCGAGGTGAAGGTAGAGTATCATTACGATTCGATTGTCATTAACCCGATTGCCCAAAGTGAGACCGATGCTAATGAGGAACAAACGATATTAATCCGTGATGCAAAACAGGAACAATTATTTATGAATGCATTCGAGGATTCTTCATTGAAAGTGAGTGAGAATCAGTATTACACAGATGACGAGGAAGATATATTCGGATTTCTATACGACACATTGGCGCTACTTGAAGAGAAGGCAGACATATTTTTAGCGCCAGCCATTAAATCATTGATTCTACCTACAGAGAAAATGGCTAAAGTTGCTGTCGATATCCACTCAAGTGGGAACCTATTGGAAGTTGACTTTTCAATGGACGGAGTGGATTACGACAAGGTTCCACATATTTTCCAGTCTGTTATTGAAAAGAAACGCTATGTGCGTTTACCAACTGGAGCCTTTTTGTCACTTGATGATGAACAGTTGAAGGACGTAGCAGATCTTTATAAAGAGTTAAATGATAAATCGATTGAAATGGTAAATGGTAAAATGAACATGCCGTTATATAGAGGTCTGCAAATCGAAGAGCGCTTAACGCAGTTGGACAAACAGAACCGGAAATTCGGGAAAAGCTTCCGGCAGTTCATAAGCGCCATTAAATCCCCAGAGGAAGAAGAATATGTGATACCGGACACACTTCAAGAAAACTTGCGAGATTATCAGTTGACGGGTTTTCAGTGGTTGAAGTCATTGGCACAATACCAACTGGGTGGAATTTTAGCAGATGACATGGGCTTAGGAAAGACCTTGCAATGTATTGCTTATATCCAATCGGAGAAGCAGGCTCAGTCGGGGAAGCCCGTGCTCGTAGTCGCTCCAGCATCATTGGTTTATAATTGGAAGAATGAATTCAGTAAGTTTTCTCCTGTATTAAGGGTGGATATCGCTACTGGAACGGTTCAGGAAAGAAAGGCTATTTTGGACCAGGATAATATTCCGGATGTATACATTACCTCCTATCATACGTTGAGGCAGGATTTAGAGTGGTATAAGGAGCAAGAATTCCATACGCTTATTCTAGATGAAGCGCAGTCGATAAAAAACTATGCGTCTAAAATTGCGCAAGCAGTAAGGGCGTTAACGGCGCATAAGCGGTTTGCCTTGTCTGGAACGCCGATTGAAAATTCATTGGACGAGTTGTGGGCGATTTTTCAAGCAATCATGCCTGGGTTTTTACATGATCAGAAAACGTTTCGTAGTTTAAAACCTGAATACATTGCTAGGGTGGTTAAACCTTTTATTTTGAGAAGGTTGAAAATGGACGTTTTGAAGGAATTACCTGACAAAATTGAAACGGTTCATTACTCAGAACTGAAGAAAGAACAGAAGGAGCTTTACCTCGGCTACTTGGACAAAATCCGCGCTGAAACAAAAGAGTCACTTGACACAGAAGGTTTAGGTAAAGGGAGAATTAAAATTTTGGCGGGACTGACAAGACTTCGGCAGCTTTGTTGTCACCCCTCTTTATTCATCGAGAACTACGAAGGGCAATCTGGAAAGCTGGAAGATCTTTTTGAGATTATTGAAAACGGACGAGAAAATGGCCGCAAAATCTTAATCTTTTCACAGTTTTCAAGTATGTTGAAAATTATTCGGGAAAAGCTTGTACAATCAGGACAAAGTTGCTTCTATTTAGATGGTCAAACGCCAGCCAAGGGGCGAGTCCAACTCGTCGATGATTTTAATGAAGGATCTGAAACGATTTTTCTTATTTCATTAAAAGCTGGCGGGACTGGCCTGAATTTAACTGGTGCGGATACGGTTGTTCTCTATGACTTATGGTGGAATCCAGCAATCGAGGAGCAAGCAATTGGTAGAGCCCATCGAATGGGGCAGAAGAACGTTGTTCAAGTTATAAAGCTTATTGCCCAAGGAACAATAGAAGAAAAGATAAACGAATTGCAGCAAAGTAAAAAGGAATTAATCGATCAAGTTATTCAAACGGGTGAAACGATGCTATCCTCGTTATCGGAAGATATTATCGATTTAAGGTTATTCAGCAGGGATTCAAACCCCTGCTGAATAAAGTTGAAAACTCCGGTGGATGTCACAGCTTTTGAATTGTGTGAGTGTACAGAATCTCGTGAATATTACATTTGAAAGTGGGGGACAAGCCTGAGGATATTTCCGATATTCAGAGGTTGCTTGGCATGGAAGTGGAAAAAAGTATAAAAAATGTTGTGGGGCATAAATTTCAGATAAGCCGTGCACAGCACTAGTCAGTATATGAACGACAATTGCATGCTATATATGTTGAATTAATGAATCCCACTAAATTTACTGTGGCGCTCAATAGGGAGCTAGTATTAATTCGGGGTGTGGATTGTAGAACGCTTAGCGCTATTGGGGATGCTCTACGCAGTAAGCCTGGATTAGCGCTTCGCATCCAGTATTACAGCATCGGCTACCCCTTTGCCGCGCCTGCGCTAGGATGTTCATTATCGAGAGAAATGTGATTTTGAGATGTATATGCCGATTGCAGATTTCATCGCAGATAATGAAAAGCTCTTTCTTACATAGTCCATCCAGCGTAGGCGCGTCTTCGTGGTAGCCGGAGCGATAAGACTGAAAGTGGTTTCCTTTCTGGCTTATCGCGGGAGGCATCCACAAAGCGCCGAAGCGGTATTAGGGGGAATCCTAATTCATTTCAAGTACAAGGGCTTTTTCAGTGGCCTCCCAAAAGCCTGTGTAAAGCGCATACGCCGCAATCATTATTCTATATAATTTCCAGCGAAGGCTACCCCTATGAGGAGCCGAGCGTTGTTGAGAGGATTCTTTATGTCAACATATATAGTAGAATCATGAGATGAATCATAAAGGGGTAAATACTGTGAAACGTATCGCGATAGATATGGATGAAGTCATATCGCATTTTAGCGCTAAATGTCTAGAATTATTTAATGATGAATTTAACGAAAGTTATACGGACCACCATTTGCATGGCAAGAAACTCATAGAATTAGATGCTAGATTTGAAAAGAAAGTGGACCACTATTTAGCAAACGAATTATTTTTCTTGGAGTTAGACGTGATAAAAGATAGTCAAGAAGTGATAAAAGAATTAAGTGCTTGCTATGAAATATATATTGTAACCGCAGCAATGGAGTTTCCAGCTTCGTTAGCACCAAAATATCGCTGGTTAAAGAAACACTTCAGTTTTTTGAATGAAAAGAATTTCGTCTTTTGCGGCGATAAAAGCATAATTCTTGCAGATTATTTGATAGACGATACGCCAAGTAATTTAGAAACATTTCAGGGGAAGGGCCTACTTTTCACAGCTCCACATAATGTCCATACAACCGGATATACGCGATTAAACAATTGGAAAGATACCGCGGATTATTTTCTTAAGTAAATTAGTGCGATAGAATCAAAAATAACCCCTCATCTTCATCAAAGGAAGAGAGGGGTATTATAAATTTAAGGTATCTGGTGCTGATACAACCCTGAATTGTATTAGTACCAGATACCTTTTATTTTTTATTATCCTTCATCATTTGTGAACCAATCGCGCCTACTATTAAAATGATCAATGAAATGATACTGTAGTCTTTAAAAAAGGTTGTAAACGGAATATCCAGAAGTCTAAACACAAGTGTAATAATTCGTCCTACTAATAATCCTAGTCCAATCATTACCATCCAATTAAATACTTTCTCTATAAAATTCATTGTAATCTCCTTTTTCTTGAGTAACTTCCTTCACACAATCGCTTTCTTAATTAACAACCTTGGTGCATCCTAAATTAACGACTATCCCAATCAGTAAATCAAGTACGATAAGACAGCTTTCGCAACAAGGTCTCCGCAGGACCTCTCACATTAGCGCGACGCATGAAATCGGCGATGACTACTGAGAGGAGCCAGGTGAATAACGCGATGACATCGCTGCCGGCTTGGCCCATATGTGCACCTAGACCGCCGGCATACGGAGCAAAAACAGCGATGAATACGACCGATTGAAAAATGTAAAAGGTCATCGAGCGCTGTCCTACTGCGGCGATAGCCATAGTGATGGGTCCTCGTTTTTCCCCAAGCTTGATGACTAACAATCCGATAAACGCTGCCCAGCCCAATCCACCTGCATAGCCAGTACCGGTGTGTAGAATAGTAGCGAACGTCTGCGCTCCAAACGATGGATTAGTCCAATACTGTGAGGACATCAGTGCCAACGGGATTGCTCCGACAGTAGCGAGACCAATACCAATCATTGAAGTGCGCACAAGCAAGAGCAGGTGTTGCTCCGGATTATCGAGGATTCGCCGCCGTGCCGCCAAAATTCCGATAAGCATGCCAGGGACGACCTGATAGACAAGCAAAGGTGTGTAGATAATCCACTCCGGAATACGGATAGCGCTAGCGAGAAATGGGTTCTCCAGCGCTATTGAGGAGAGTACAGCGTTATCTACTAAGGCGTCGTAACCACGAGGCATCAATGAACCAAAGATTGCTACTAGAACAAGAAATATTCCAGCAATCCATAACAGCTTCTTGTCTGATGCACGGAGGAATCCGACCAAGAGAAGGGTAGCCAGGCCATATAATGCTATGATATCTTCGAATAATAGTGCTACATGCAAGAAACCGATGAGAATCATCAACCAGCCTCGCCGGCGGAACAGCTTGCGAATTGAAATCCAATCGTTACCTTTTTCTTCCTGACGAAGCATGAGCTGGACCATACCGTAGCCAAAGAGGAGAAAGAACATAGGGAATGCACGGCCGTCAACTAAGACTTGCCGAAACAATACAACGATCTGGTCAACCTTTGTGATTTCTCGATCGGCGGCGTATAGAAATACGTGGGCGTGTGCCAATGCGATGAACAGTAGCATAAAGCCGCGGGCAAGATCCGGAGCAAGCTTCCGATCATAATTGGAGATAGGATTTGACTTTAGAGTAACGTTAGTCAAATTTGTTACCCTTTACTGCCTGATTAACAATTTTCACGAGCTCGCTGCTATACGTATCCAAGTCGACTTTTTTTGTTATAGCAGTGTGAGCCATATACTCTCCGATAGCTCCTTGAATCATACTGGCCATGACTACTACATTAAAAGATCCGAATTCCCCTTGTTTTTGACCATAATGTAGTATTTGTTGTAGTTCATACATGATTTGGTCCTCTTCATCATCGCCTAATTTATAGTAGGGAATGTTATCGGGCGTTCTGGCATTAAAGACAATTTCTATCAGAGCCGTATAACGTGTCGGATGCGTACCTTGATATGCTAAATTTGCCGCTATGAATGTATTCAGTTGCTCAAAAGCTGTATTTTCTCGACCAACTCTCTCTAAGATATAAGATGTTGACCCTTCTACAAGATTCATCAGAAGGTGGTTCATCAAATCGTTCTTATCCGAAAAATGGTAAGAAATTAATGCGGTACTGATGTCCGCTCTTTTAGCAATTTGAGAAAGGCTGGCTTTTAAGTATCCAATTTCATCAAGGGTTTTAATTGCTGCTTCCACAATTTGGTCACGTCTTGCTTCTGCGATAAACGATTTTTTTCCTTCAACTTTGTTATCTTCCTTCATTTATATGACCTCTATTATTTATATACATTATGATTCCTCCAAATTAATTTGATTGTACAATCAAATTTTTAATTGATCACTCAATCAGATTTTAACACGGAGAAATTTCACGGTCAATTTATTAATGAAGTATAGCGATAGATATATGAGGGGGTTCACTGTATATTTATCGGTAGGATGTAATGTCGTAAGTAAATAACTTTTTATTGAGAGGGAGATGAATCAAGTGGACAGTGTAACCCGATCCTACTTTGAAAACCTAGAAGCAAAGGACAAAAATGTTCAATTTGAAGCGTTTAATGCTATTAATGCAGCTGTAAAAGAAGAAGTGGACTGGGCTTATGAAGTTTGGGACGAATTAAAGGAATGGCTAACAGATTCCGATAATCATCGAAGATCTAGGGGTGCTCAGTTCCTAGCTGGTCTTGCGAAAAGTGATCCAGAAAAACGTATATTAGGCGATTTTCCAGCGTTATGGGAAGTGACCAAAGATCCGAAATTTGTTACAGCCCGACATAGCTTACAGTCGATATGGAGAGTGGGCTTAGCTGGAAAGGAACAAAAACAACAAGTGATTCATCATATAGTGGAACGTTTTCAAAACGGTGTGCATGAAAAACATTACACCTTGATTCGATTTGATATGATTCAAGGCTTGAAAAATTTATATGATGCATTAAAAGAGGAAGAAATTAAACAGATAGCAATGGGTTTGATTGAGACAGAAGAAGATATCAAATACCGTAAGAAGTATATGACTGTATGGAAATGAAGAGTGGATAATATATTTATTTTAGGTGGGAGAAATGAAGAGTGAAATCGATAACTATTTACCATTATGACGCATTTAGTAAAGAGCCAAACAAAGGGAATCCTGCTGGAGTAGTGCTGAACGGGGATGATTTAACAGATTTTGAGATGCAAGAAATAGCTTACAGGGCAGGTTTCAACGAGACTGCATTTTTAGTCAATTCGAATGTGGCTGATCTTGGAATACGTTATTTTTCACCAGGACAAGAAATGGATTTATGTGGACATGGAACAATTGCTGCTGTATATGCTTTAAAGTCTAAGAATTTATTGAATGATAAGAGTAAACTAACAATTGAAACGAAAGTAGGGATTTTACCTATCAGAATAGATTCACAAGCGGATGGTGAGGAATACATAACTATGAAACAAGATTCCCCACAATTAAAAGACTTTAGCGGTTCGTACGAAGAATTGGCCCATTCAATCGGAATTAATAGAGATGATATAGAATCTGATTTACCCACTGTATATGGTAGTACAGGTTCATGGACATTGTTAGTTCCAATTAAGAAACTTAGCATTTTTAATAAAATGAAAGCTAACAATGAGCTATTTCCATCCGTATTAAAAGAAATACCTAAAGCATCTATTCATCCTTTTTGTTTGGAGACGTACGATCAAAATGCAGATATGCATGCTCGTCATTTCTCTTCACCATATTCCGGTACAATTGAAGATTCCGTTACAGGAACAGCCTCAGGAGTGATGGGTGCTTATTACGCCGAATACATAAATAGAAACTTCGAAAACCATCTACGTATTTTAGTAGAACAAGGCCATGAAATGGGAAAGGATGGTCGTGTACTAGTTAAAGTCTCGAAAAATGAAAAAAGTTATGATATTGAAATTACAGGAACTGCAGTATATGTAAAAGAGCTTGAAATAGTTTTTGTTACGAACAAACACAACAAGGTTTAGATTTTTTGACAAAACAAAATCTCCTCATTTAGTAACCTGAGGAGATTGTTGAATAAGTATTTGGAAGTTGCAGGTCACGCTATTTTACATTAAATGTTAAAGTTTCGCGTATTCAGGATTAGCCACTTTTACGAGCTGTTTTCCCAGATTTGTTCCTTTAAATAAACCAAGGAATGCTTCTGGTGTATTTTCAAATCCTTCAACAATTGTTTCTTCATATTTCAGTTTGCCTTGCAGTAGCCATTTACCTAAGTCGGTAAACCCTCTTTCAAAATCAGTGGCAAAATCGCCTAGCGTGAAGCCTTGCATCATAGCGCTCGTCTTGATCATAGCTGATTGAATACGTGGACCTCTATCTTTTCCTTCAGCATTGTAGGAAGAAATTGATCCGCATAATGGAATACGAGCATTTCGATTTAGCATTGTAAAAACAGCGTCTGAAACGTCGCCGCCTACATTATCGAAATAGACATCTACTCCAGCAGGTACGGAATTTTTTAAATCTGTCCAGAAACTATCCTTTTTATAATTTACAGCTGCATCAAAGCCGAGTACATTCAATAAGTAGTCAATCTTTTCATCTGAACCTGCAATACCTACTACTTTGGCACCTTTGATTTTCGCGATTTGTCCAACTACTGATCCAACTGCCCCGGCAGCCCCAGAAACGACGACCGTTTCGCCTTCTTGGGGTTTTCCGATATCAAGCAATCCAAAATAGGCAGTTAAACCTGTCATGCCGAGAATACCTAAATGTGTTGAAATAGGTGCCATTTTAGGGTCTATTTTGCGAATTTCATTTGGAGTAGCTACGGTATATTCAGCCCAGCCAAGATTCCCAACAACGACATCACCTTGTTTAAAGGCGTCTGACTGGGATTCAACTACTTCAGCTACGACACCCCCTGAAATGACCTTATTCAATTCAAATGGAGCAATATATGACTTGGCATCTTGCATTCTTCCACGCATGTATGGGTCAACAGATAAATAAAGCGTCCGTACTAAAATTTCATTTACTTTTGGTGAGGGAACTGAATTCTTTACAAAGGTAAAGTCTTCTTTCGCAGGCATTCCTTTGGGACGATTTGCTAGGTGAATTTCCTGTTGTATCAATTGCTTCATTGCAATTCCTCCTTTGTAGTTTGCCGAATTAGTTGGCAAGTGAAAACCCTAACACTCAAGAGTTACTAAGGTCAATGATTATGGACTGGTGTTTCTTTTCCATTGAATTGCTATTGTTCAGCCTTGCTTTCTCCTGTGGACGAACTCCAAAATAGTATCCAAAAGTGTTATAATTATACTTAACTATAATTTGATGTTATTAATTTTAACTAAAGGAGGGCTTTAAACAAAAATGAAGAAAATAAATACAATGTTTCTCGCTTTAGCATTAACGGTAGCTTTACCGACGACAGCTACTGTTGGATTAACAGCTAACGCGGCAGAAGCTCAAGTCGTTAAATCAGAAGACGTCACGACAGCTGCAAAATTTACGGATATTCCAAATAGCCACTGGGCGAAAAATGAAGTTATGCAACTTGTAGAAATGGGCATAATGACGGGTTACGGCGATATGCAATTTCGTCCGGATCTAGCAATGACAGTTGGAGAGGCTACTCAATCTTTTACAAAAGCGGGATATGAATTTTTAATCAAAGACGTGACAGGCAATTCTTTTGGTATGGAAGAACCTTTAACACGTAGGCAAATGGAGTTGGCATTAGTAGATGCATTTAATTTGCAAGATAGTGCATTAATCGAATGGCCAAGTCTTATTTCATTGGATAAAGGAAGTGTAGGCGCAGTTCCACAATACAGAATTATGCCAGGCATACAAAAAGGTCTATTCAATCACGGATCACAAGTAGACCGCGCTACTTTTGCGGTGATTCTGCATCAAGTACTTGTGGAGAAGGGGAACATTGCAACTACCAAAAAATATGAATTAACGAACTTAGAGCTGTCGCCTAATTTTACTCGGATTCCCTCTGCTGTGAATTTAATGAAGGTGTCATTTGATGAACATCCGATTTACCTAAGATCGACAGAGAATATACTTTTCACGAATCATACGAGAATCGATAACTCATTTTCACGAGATAATATTTACACTTATGACATCGGTATAGAAGGTGCGACCATTGAGTTAACGGTTCGTTCATTTGATAATGGCGATTACTTCTTATTTTCGAAAATCATTAACCCTACTGAATCTGCTGTAACAGTAGATGTCATTCAAAAAGAAAATGAAGTGGCTTCATTTGAGCTAAACCGTTATGATAAATACAAGATTAAACGTAATGATAAAGACGTTTTTGGCAGTGACACAACATCCTATCCGACAGGTTTACTCCAATTTGTGAAGCTAGATGGATCAGTGAAGGAGCGGATGGTTGGTCAGTCTTATTTGTCAAAGCAATTGTCATTAGAGTATGAGAATGATGGCTACAGTTACATGCGTCAATTGCTCGGTGAAAAAGAGGCACTGTCTTATGCTCAGGTTGGAACAACATTATTATCTGTGCATACGTTAAATTCAAAAGGCAATGACATTGTAGATCAGTGGTATATGAATGCGGATGACCAATTATTTGCGAATGAAGAGAATATGGAGAGCTGGATGCTTGAGTCAGCTAAGTATTATAAAAAACGTAATAATTGGTACACGGCGGGTGGCCCATACAATAAAATGGCGATAACCACAGAGCCAATGCCTAATACAGGGCAAGGATATGGGCGGAACTTACTTCTATTAAAAGAAGATCGTGCGCTGGTTTTATATAATGAGCAAGAGGATCGTTATTTTGAGAACTTAATTTACAACTCATTTGTTAACTTGAAGAATTTCAAAGGTGACAAAGATTATTGGGAAACAGAAGTTACAAGCACCTATTTGAAAGATTTATATGACATTACAGCTCCATTCATTGATACACGTTTTAATGAGCAAATCGCGCTTTTCTACTATAATAGTGGTGCTGATTTTGGAATTGAGAATGCGAAAGAGCCATTGCGTAATTATGCTGACTTACTAGTCTCACAAAAAAGTAAAGGAAACGTCATTCCTGTGAATGACGAGTCTTACTACATCGCGGATTACTTCCCGATTGCACAGCAAGTAACGACACATGCCTCTATGAATCATGTGTTGGGCGGTATGAACGTTTTACTCATGGCTTATAATGAGTTCGGTGATCAGAAGTATTTAGATACAGCGCAGGCTATACAAACAGCGATTGTAGCGGATAAAGATGATTGGATTCGTGATAATGGCGATATTTGGTATCGTATTTCCGCATTACGTGACTATAAAGGCGATGATTACAAGCATCTGACTTTAGAGGATTTAATAAATTCGTACAAACTTTGGAAAGATATTGATCCGACGTATTTGCCTTTATTAGAAGAAATGATTGCTTCAAAAGCTTCGTTTTTATCGAATGAAAATTTAGGTTACACAACTAAAATAAAGAACGGGTTACGTGATATCGACTTATCGAACTATCTTCCTAAAGGGGAAGAAAGAACAGATGCATTGTGAAGAAGAAAAAACTAAATAGATACTGCTAGGGGAGCCGTTTAGGCTGAGACACATCATAGATGTAAACCCTTCGAACCTGATCTAGTTCATACTAGCGTAGGGAAGCAGCTGAAACTCTACACTCAATGTCTTTATATACGTAGAAAACAGCCGCCTTCCGATTATGGAAAGCGGCTGTTTTCTGTTCCAGTGTATATATGTTGAACAAATGAAATAAAGATAGTGAACTGCGCGAAGGCGCATTACAAGGGCTAGCGCCGTAGTGAATTCAATGGAATTCTTTATTACAACGTATATAGATTCACCTACCAAAAATATAGATAAGGGATGGATGAGTAAAATGGAAAATAAAATTAGTAACCTAGTTGATGAACGTCTAGAGGAGTTAGTGCAATTGCTAGCGGACCTCGTTCGTTTCCCGACAGTTAGTCCACCGGCAAGAAATACAACAGGCGTACAGCGGTATATTCAAGATTTTTTAGCACAAGAAAAATTTGAAACGGTTAGTTGGGATGTATTTCCTGGCGACCCGAACGTTGTAGGCGTTAAAAAGGGAACGGATGGAAACCTGTATAACAGCCTAATCATTAATGGACATATAGACGTTGCGGAAGTGGGGGATGAAACAGAGTGGACTGTGCCTGTCTTTGAACTAACGACTAAAGATGGCAACGCATATGGGCGAGGAACATCCGATATGAAAGGTGCAGTAGCGGCGACTTTACTAGCCGTTAAATTATTAAACGAACTAGGTGTGGAACTGAAAGGTGATTTGCAAATTCAGACTGTCATTGGGGAGGAAGCGGGAGAGGCTGGAACACTTTCATGTATGGAAAAAGGCTATACAGCAGACTTTGCACTTGTAGTCGATGGCAGTGATCGTCAAATCCATGGTCAGGGTGGTGTGATTACCGGCTGGATAACGATTAAAAGTAAGGAAGTTTTCCATGATGCAATGAGGATGAGTATGCTTCATGCAGGCGGTTCGGTTAATGGGGCTAGTGCGATAGAAAAGATGATGAAGGTTATTGCTGGATTACAAGATTTAGAACGTCACTGGGCTGTGACAAAAAAATATCCGGGTTTTGCGCCTGGCACCACTACTATTAATCCAGCAGTTATAGAAGGAGGAAGGCATGCAGCTTTTGTGGCGGATGAATGTCGGCTCTGGATCACCGTTCATTTCTATCCGAATGAAACCTATCAATCTGTAACAAAAGAAATCGAAGAGCATTTGAACCATGTAGCAAAAGCAGACACGTGGTTAAGAGAAAATCCCATTCACTTTCGCTGGGGTGGAAAATCAATGATTGAAGAACGTGGAGAAATATTTCCGGCGCTTGAAATGAATGCGGACCATGCAGCTGTTCAACTTCTTGCGCATTGTCATGAACAAACCGAAAAAAGTCCTGCAATAATTGGTATGTCGAGATCAGTAACAGATGCGGGCTGGCTAGGAGCAGCAGGAATTCCAACTGTTATCTACGGTCCTGGAAAGTTGGAAGAGGCACATTCTGTCGATGAAAAGATAAACATTGAAGAATTAGTGGTATTTACCAAGACGCTTATGTTATTTATAAATGAGTGGTGTAATACGAAAAAATAGGAGTGCAAGTAATCTCCCCATTCATCTACTACTATTAAACTGTTACATGTTGAACAAATGGATGCCTATATAAACTAAGCGAAGGCGCCTTACAAGGGACAGCCTAAACCTTAAGAAAAGCTTAAAAGTCTACGTTTGACTTGTACATTTGCGGCTAGCTTTGGACGAAATGATTACAACACCTTTACCGCGGGTTAAATGTGGCTGGAAATGCCAGCTACACTCTTTTCGGTAATCCTGTTACAACTAACTGTCCACCACATACCTACAATGTTTAAGTGGAAAATGCAACTACTTTGGAAGATGGAAGAATAACTACCTTTCTATAAAAGTTGCAAGTGCCCGAAGATGAAATTTCGGGCACTCTGCTGCATTTAACAAGCTTTCCTTACTTACTTTGGCAAAAATCATACAAGTAACAATGTGATGCCATATAGAAAGTGACCCTTTCTAAAATACAAAAAGGAAATACTATAGAGTGGGATTAGGCAGCCAAAATTGCATCTTTGGCTGCCCCTTTATGGATAGGAATGTAGTTATTCACTCGTTCCCAAAAGCATCAGAACTTAGTGTAGCTGTACCTTTGAAGAGCGGCGGACGAAGGGCCCCCATACAATTAACGAAAAAGCAGCGTAGGATGCGACAAAGTCGCATCCTACGCTGCAAGAAATGCCGATAATGGTGCAGTAGTCGTTCAGTCCAAAGCGATTCAAAAGCACATGTACATAAGGCTTCTAGTGTTTTATCACAAAAGTAAGCAGTCATGTGTTTCAACATATAAATAAGTGAAGCTATTACTTATACGGTATCAATTGATTTCTATGTTTCCAGATAGATTATTATGAGATACCTTAACGAGCCGTTTCACGCCGAACGATCGGAGCTACTTGTGTTGCTAACATTTCAATACTCGCTGCGACTTTAGAAAACGGCAAGCCGCCGATATCCATTTGTGCAATGAATCGTTGATGTCCAAATAGTTCGTGTTGGTGGAGAATCTTCTCAATTATTTGCTGAGGGCTGCCGACAAATAATCCGGTTTCGGGACTGGCCATATAATTGAAATCAGAGCGGGATATTCTCGTAATCATTCCATGTTGTTTGTTCACATATCCCCAATAATTTGCATAGTAAGGATAAAATTCGTCTTTCGCTTGTTGGGATGTCTTTGTTATATACGTATGTCCTGTTACAGCCACTTTTAAATCCTCTAAACGATGTCCGGCACTTATGCCAGCTTGGCGATACAAATCAACAAGTGGTTTGAAACGAATTGGATCCCCACCAAGGATAGCTAATGCTAAACCAGTTCCAAGTTTTCCAGCTCGTATTGCACTATCAGGTGTTCCACCTACACCAACCCAAAGCGGCAGTTTATTTTGAACAGGGCGCGGGGCAATCATAGAATTAGTTAAAGGCGAACGGAATGACCCATTCCAATTGACGATTTCATTGGTATTCAATTCTTGAAGCAGTCGTATGTTTTCATCGAACAGTTCGTCATAATTGTTTAAGTCATGACCGAATAACGGAAAAGATTCAACGAATGCACCACGACCTGTAATAATCTCAGCGCGACCATTCGAAATTAAATCGAGTGTAGCAAAATCCTCGAATAGGCGAACAGGGTCGACTGTGTTTAAAACAGTCGTTGCACTCGTCAATTTAATACGCTTCGTGTTTTGTGCCACTGCCGCCAGAACAACTGGCGGAGCTGATACGGCATAGTCTAAGCGGTGATGCTCACCGACACCAAAAATATCAAGTCCGGCTTCTTCAGTCAGCTTTCCAATAGCCAATACTTCATGAAGGCGCTGTTGAATACTTATTGTTTTTCCAGTTAGGGGATCTGGACCAAGATCCCCAAATGTATATATTCCAATTTCAATTCCGGGTTTCCTAGTTTCTGTTTGCATTGTTCTCATCTCCTAAAACTAAGTTATTCCGCTTCAGAAACAAGGGTGAAACGTTCATTTATATGTTGAGGATTTTCGATTTCATCAAGAACTGCAATTGCATAGTCAGCATAGCTTACATAGCTGTCACCTTTTGAGTTCACGATTAAATTGTTTTTTCCTTTTTGATACGAACCCGTTCTTTTTCCTTCAGGATTAAAGAATGCTGCTGGGCTAATGAATGTCCATTTAACTCCACTCGTCTTTTGCAGGTCTTCTAAGTTCTTTCCTTGATTGGAAGCAGTTGCAAAGTATTCTTCAGGGAATTCCGGTGTGTCAATTAGACGGATGGTTTTTGCTTCATCTACAAACAAGCTTCCCGCGCCACCTACAACAATTAATCTTGTTTCTGGAGCGCCTTCAAACGCCTCTATTAACTCTCTTCCGGCATCTAGATGAAGATGTTCCTGTCCTGCAGGAGCACCGAATGCATTTACAACAACATCAAATTGACGAAGGTCTTCAGCTTGTAGATCAAATATATCTATTTCGAGGGCGACAACATTTTCTTCAGTTAGTTTTGCTGCATTTCTAACGATAGCTGTTACTTCGTGTCCACGGTCATTCGCTTCTTTTACAATAAGGCTTCCTGCTTTTCCTGTAGCTCCGATAATTCCAATTTTCATGTTTAAATCCTCCAGTAAATTAGTTTTTTTATGCACATAAAATAATGCACGCCTAGTGATTTGAAGCCATTGGATATAATTAATCCAACTGTAACTGTAATGGTTACAGTTACAGCGACGGCTAAAAAATCGAATGAACTATCCGATTTTTTGTGTTAATACCGATACTAATTCTTCCATCGTAATTTCATGTAACACAGATTCCATCGCTTCTTGAGCTCGAAGTAAAATCAGCTCAAGAACTGCCTCAATGTTGGCGCC
Source organism: Sporosarcina sp. resist (assembly GCF_014302295.1). Taxonomy (NCBI): domain Bacteria; kingdom Bacillati; phylum Bacillota; class Bacilli; order Caryophanales; family Caryophanaceae; genus Sporosarcina; species Sporosarcina sp. resist. The sequence continues at coordinate 1,309,423 of NZ_CP060287.1, forward strand.
AACCGGGCAATTTGGATTTGGTTTTTCATGAAATTGAAAAAGTTCGCCTTCTTCCACGACTTCGACTGCTCTGTACACATCGAGTAAAGTAATATCTTTTAAAGGTTTTTGAAGCGTAGCTCCCCCAAGACCTTGCCGAACTTGAATAAGTCCTGCATTTCTTAGTTTACCAATTATTCTTCGTATGACTACAGGATTTGTATTCACACTTTCCGCAATCCATTCCGAAGTACAAAGCTCGTTACTTTCAATCGCCACGAGGGATAGAATATGAACTGCAACTGTAAAGCGACTACTGATTTTCATTGCAAGTAACCTCCCGGTGTAATCATTATAGTTACAACGCGTATTGATTGTCAATTGTTATTATTCAAGTGATGGGGTGTGGATTGTAGAACGCTTGGCGCTTTGGGGATGCCTTTCGCCGTAAGCCTGGATATCGCTTCGCATCCAGTCTTACGGCTTCGGCGACCCCTTTGTCGCGCCTGCGCTAGGGTATTCATTATCGAGAGAAATGTAATTTTGAGATGTATATGCTGAGATAATAAGGTGATTACTAGTTGATACTAATTATATTAAAGAAAGACGTACTCCAACTTGCAGATTTCATCACAGCTAATGAAATGCGCTTTCTCACATAGAACATCCAGCGAAGGCGCGTCTTCGTGGTAGCCGAAGCGATAAGACTGAAAGGGGTCTTCTTTCTGGCTTATCGCGGGAGGCATCCACAAAGCGTCGAAGCGGTATTGGTAGGAGTTCTATTTTATACTAGGTATCAGACTTTTCAACAGCCTCTCAAAAGCCTTGTAAAGTGCATACGCCATATTTATTTGTTCAACATAAATAGGGTGTTTGATCTTGATACAGAGCTGGAAATTATGATTTTAGGGACTTATACTAAACAAGTTTTAGAGACCCGGTTCTTGTTAACTTCACGAAACCTCTTATTGAAAAATGTAGTTATCTAGACCAATAAAGTGTTAACGACTTTGAAAAATGACTTTAAAACCAATGCCGATATAAACTAATCCTAAAATTTTTCAGCCCCACCGGCCAATCCCTAATCTCGGCTTCATCAGTCGCCCAATCGTACCCGTACCAATTGCCAAAATTGTTGTATAGATCATACTCAATGCAACGAAAATAATGCCTAGAATTAGAAATTGGATAAAGGTTGACCCATTTTCCGGCTTTACGAATTGTGGGAAAAAAGCTAAAAAGAAAAGAGCAGTTTTCGGATTCAAAGCTTCCACCAAAATACCATGCCCGTAAGCGCGTGATGCTGACACCTGTGAAATATCAGGCATCTTGGTTGTCGAAGCTTTTGCCAAAATCGCCCGAATACCCATATATAATAAATAGGACGCTCCTGCGAATTTCACAGCATTGAAAGCAACCGCGGAAGTCATTAGGATTGCTGAAAATCCGACAGCAGAAAATAACGTATGAATGAAATCACCTGTTGCTATGCCAAGTCCAGTCATGATTCCGGTTTTACGACCTCCCTGTGCCGCCCGGGTAATCGTTAATAAGACAGCAGGTCCTGGTATCAAAAACAATCCGATGACGACGATAATAAATGCGCTCAAAGTAGAGATATCAAGCATTTCACCACCCCTTTCGACTATTTTAATAAACAAACTAAATTTAAGACCGCTGGTACAGACAAAATTCCGAATTGCATTAGTGCCAAATGCCTTTTTTTATTCTCCATACTTTCCCTGGTTTCTCGCTTCAATATAATAGCCATCTAACTCTACTGCTATTGCTTCGTTAACATTTATATCTTTTATCTTATATAACTTTGTACCTTTTGGAACGAAATTTGAAAAAACCCCTTTATAGTATCCTTCATTTTCTACATACTTTTTCACCGTGCCAATTTCTTTCTCTACATCAACAATAACCGATTTATCAATTTCGTATATATCTTCGTTCCATACTACAAAATGGAATGCCCAATCTGTGCTACTCTGTTTACAACCTACAAGCAGTGTGAAAAAAATAGTGTAAAATATAAAGGTTGTAATTTTAGCTTTGTTCAATGTTTTTTTATTTTTAATTTCTAACATCATAGTTTTAATTCACCTCCTAAATCTAAGGTACCCACTGAATTATTAGTGGAAATATGTAAAACAATTGATTGCTATATCTAAATTACTTGCAGAAAAATAAAAAATACCAATTGTAGAGAGGGAAATGATGACTCAATCAGTGCCCTACACTATCAAAAGGAGCATAGATTATTACTAGTGTGAACGAAAATTTAGTCTTTTGTCAATTTCTAACCGAATGAATATATGTTACATCATTGTTCAGAAACTTAGTATTGATTCAATGTATAATAAAGGTTAAAAGGACGTGAGAAAGTGTGTCTGATTAATTTTCATTACGCTGACCATCCGATGTACAAATTGATTGTAGCTGCAAATCGAGATGAGTTTTATGAACGTCCGACAGCTTCCGCAGAATTTTGGACGGATCAGCCTGATATATTGGCAGGACGTGATTTATTGCATATGGGGACTTGGCTCGGTATAACGAAGTCTGGTCGATTTGCAGCATTGACGAATTACCGTGATCCGGGAGAAGCTAATGCCGACAAAAAAACGCGGGGGGATATCGTCACAAATTTTTTGGCGGGGAACGTGTCGCCCGAAGTTTTCCTCGAAACGTTAAAAGAGAGAAAAGATGATTATGCAGGATTCAACATTCTCGTTGGTGATGCTGATTCCTTATTCTACTTTTCCAATAAGCAACCAGAAATTATGGAAGTATCCGCAGGGACACATGGTTTGAGCAATCAATTTCTAAACACTGCTTGGCCGAAAGTGGTGAAGGGGAGAACTACACTTCGGGATTATGTATTGGAACACGCTATTATTGATACTGATGCACTGTTCGAACTCATTTCTGATGCTGACGTCGCGCCAGATGCACTATTGCCGAATACGGGGGTAGGCTTGGGCCTCGAACGGCAACTATCACCGCTCTTCATCAAAACTCCTAATTATGGAACCCGTTCGTCTACTGTTTTGTTAGTAGGGCATGATCAAAGCATTACTTTCGTTGAGCGTACTTTTGTAAACGGAGAATTGGCGAATGAAAGGAAGTATTTCATCTGATGTATTTACCACAAATATATATACAGAATTCCGAATATCTAGTGTGCAAGTTGCCAATCGATTCAGTTGATCGGAAACATTTTTCAGTCTTAATTGAAAAAGCTATAGAAAGCTCAAAATAGACCCTAACATTTTATAGAGGTACGACCATTTCAGGGACCAGGGTTTCCAAACGAACGGTGCGGTTGTTACAGGTCCAGTCAAAGAATTAATGAAACTGCAAGAGTTAAAAGGAATTCATTGCGTTTCATTAGGTGAAATTACGTATTGGAATTGGGATGCAGAATAAATCTGTTAGAATGAGATAAAGTGGTTGTTTGTGATTAGGTAGAAAGGATTGATTTTTAACTTCTGATTAATCATAAAAATACTTATGTTTCATGGGCCATGTCTAAGTGGTATAAAATGAGAAGGAAGGAGCTGCAGATAAATGGCTTTCCTACATATTAGCGTGTTTATCGTAGCAATCGCGTTTGCGCTTGTTTCAGTATATTTTGCAAAATTGCTTTTCCGCGTGTCAGGTATCATTGGGACTGTTGGAAAGACTGTCAGTACGTTTGAAACTAAACTGGATAAGTCGGTTATTGAATTGGAACGAACGATTGCGGAGGCAAATACTACGGCAACAGATATTGAAGAAAAATCACTGGCATTAAATAGTGTTTTTTATACGGTCAAGCATGTTGGGGATTCGTCATCATTATTGAGTGAGGAATTGGAAGTGCGAACTGAGCGCTATGCACAAAACTCTTCATTGCCGGGGATAAAACCGTTCGTGCGCGTCATTCAGTTTTCTGAATTCGCTTCAAGCCTATTAACTTCTTGGCAACGTGGAAAACGTACTTAATTTAAAAAATTGAAATGAGGGATGGATATGGATTTAATGGGAATCGGCGTATTGCTGATTGGAATCGCGTTATTGGTACTTGCCATTTATCTCGCACGCGTATTGAATAATGTTGCTTCTATTTTAAATGGTGTTGATAAGACAATTGAACAACTACCAACTCAATTGGACGGCATCTTACAGGAGACAGGGAACTTAATCCAAAATAGTAATAACACTCTTGCTGATGTCAATGAAAAGCTTGGAACGCTGTCACCTTTGTTTCATATCGTCGGTGATGTTGGTGAGTCTACAAGGATATTGTCATCTTCACTTGTCGATTTGACTGCTTCCGCTAAGAATAAAATGAGCGAAGCAGATAGAGACAAGCAGGATAAGAGATTGGGTGGTTTATATGGTACTGCCGCTCTCGGATTCTATACAATGAGAAAAACTAAAATGGCTAAAAAACGGTCTGGTGTAATTCTTGGGAAAAACTTGTATAGCGAAGGTGAGAAACATACAATTGCTATTAATAAGATGAAAGAAGAAGCAAAAGAGGCTGTTAGTAGGGGAGAATAAAAATCGTGTGGAGGGATTAAGATTCCCTTCACACGATTTTTATTTGCTTAATTTGATTTTGTTTTAGGCATTTTTTCTGAGATTTCGTGTCTCTTCTGTGAAAGGAAGAATAGGAATGACAGTAGGCCAAAGATACCTTCATACTTTTTGCTTGTCACAAATTCCTTTGCGCCAGTAGTTTGTTGTTTTAACGAAGTTGTTTTATCAAGAGCAGCGGATGTGAACTTTTCTGCCTCTTTACCTACCTCTCCGATAATGTGGAATACTGGACTAATATCAGTTACTTGTTGATTGACGTTAGCGAGTGTCGTATTGCTTGCTTGAAGTACGGTCGTGGCTTGGCTTGTTACATCGTCTAATACCTTTGGCAGACGATCTGTTGTCTGTTGGAGGCTTCCAAGTACAGACGCTAGTTTTTTAATCGGTTTCAATAAATAAATGACGAGTACAGCAAATGCGATTCCGATAATGAGTACACCAATACCTAACCAATCCATATTGAATCACCTCATTTAATTTTTATGCTTTTCCTTTTGAAAACGGTAATAAACCCGTGCCGCTGTCTCAGTTAGAACCGTTGCTTTCTCCATAAAATCACGATATTTTTCGGGAGGTGTAGCAACATCATCCGAAATCGCAAGAATCGATCTGTTCATATGATCCGTGGAGTTTCCAAGTTTTTTTGCAGAGTCGGATAAGCTATTCAATGTTTGTAGTTTGTTTTCCGCATCATCGGCAATTCGGTTCGTCTTTTCCATCAATTGCTCGGATTGTTCAGTGATGCCAGTGAGTTTCGTCTCAACCCGTTTCAGTGTTTCTGAAACCTCTCCCATGGTCTGTTTTGCACTTTTTAATGTGATGATAACAAAAATGACAATAAGCAATAAGGATAAGGATGCAATGAGGGCACTTACATATAAAAGAATTTCCATTAATACTTCATCTCCAATTCGGACTATATATGTTGATATAAAGAATTCCATTGAATCTGCGGCGGCGCCTTCGCTGAGTTTATATAGAGATTCATTTGTTCAATATATATAGTAAATTATCTTTATCTCTTTTCTACCACTATACAGCCCTCACTAAACACTTACAACAGTTTGGATGCAGTTGAACTCGGATTTTGGAGTTGTCATTTAGGGTAGGCGGAGGGGAGGTTCAAATAAGCTATAGAGCATAGTAAGATAAAAACTTACGTCTGTTGATTAACCATTTAGTTGCATAAAATACTGGTGAGTAGGGCTTAATGACCTTGATTTTCACTGGACTATTTTCGGCCCGCTTTCGGTTAACTATTCATGACAGATTTACTGAGGGGTCCTAGTGTGGCTAGAAGTGTCTCCGTCACTTCTAGTCACACATTTTTCAGTAAACCTGTTGTGAATTGTTGCCTGTCGCGTCCCTACAATGTTCAAGTGAAAAATGCAGTTATGTTTGAATGAAGTGAATAGATGACTTTCTATAGAGAGTGTAAGTGTCCGAAGATGCAATTTCGGGCACTCTTGCACGTTGTACAATGCGTACCTTGCTTACTTTTAGTAAAGATTATGCATCTAATTCATGTGATGTCTTATAGAAACTGACACATCTTTAATAAAAAAGTGAAAACCATATAGGAAGCATCAGCCGCCCAAATTGCATCTTTGGCGGCTTTTATCCAGGTAGATGCCCCTCTATTTTTTCGTCCAAAAAAGATTCAGCACTACGAGTACTTTGGATTTGGATCACGACGGATAAAGGACCAGCATACGATTACCGAAAAAATGTGTAGGGATTCGACAAAGTCGCACCCCTACACATCCAGGCATCTCGGTAATCGTATAGAAGTCATTCTATCCAAAGCAATCCAAAGTCAACTATTCACGTAGCGCCCAGTAGCTGATCATGATATTCACTGGTTACTATTGGTTAATTAATAGACGTGATAAAAGCTCAACTTTCTCTATTCATACAAGAGAAAGTTGAGCTTTTAATCATGAAGAAATCTAAGGTTTATTAATACTTAAACTTGGAAATCAATTCTTTTAATTCTTCTGCCATAAAGGATAGTGATTCAGCCGATGAAGAAATTTCCTCCATCGAAGCTAGCTGCTCCTCTGAAGATGCAGCTACTTCTTGGGAAGCAGCTGCATTGCCTTGCGCGCTGTTTGCAATTTCATTTGCCGTGATAGTGACTCCTTGAACAGCGCCGGCTACTCTTTGAGCAGTGGCCGAGACTTCTTCCATTTGAGGTGTGATCTCTTTCATACTGTGAATGATGTGATTGAATTTCTCAATGGCTTCATTTGATACATCTACACCTTCTTGTACATTTTCCGTAATACGTTCCATGATTTCAACGGAGTTCTCTGTATCTACTTGAATGCCTTCCACGATTTCACGGATTTCTTTTGCAGAGTTCTGAGATTGTTCCGCTAGTTTACGAACTTCATCAGCTACAACAGCAAATCCTTTACCATGTTCACCAGCTCTTGCAGCTTCAATAGCGGCATTCAAAGCAAGAAGGTTTGTTTGTCCCGCAATATCTGTAATTACATCCAAAATCGAACGCACTTCCTTAGATCGCTCATGCAATGATTTGGTGATTGTGTTCGATTCAATAACAGACTTATGAATTGATGTCATTTGATTAACAGTATCTGTGACCGCTTGACCACCTATTTCAGCTTCAGTCGTTGCACGATAAGATAATTCAGAAGCCATTGTAGAACTTTCTGCAATTTGCGTGACATCAATAGAAATCGCAGCTAATGCATGTGCAGCGGAGTCTACACCATCTGTTTGCATTTCTGCACTATGTGCTACTTCTTGAATGGAAGTTGCCACTTGTTCTGTAGCATCGCTTGTTTGTTCCGCACTTGCCGATAACTCTTCAGCAGAGGATGCTACTAATTCTGCACTCTTTTCAACGTTTTTAATTAACGTTCTGAGACTTTCCTGCATGTCGTTAAATGCTTGTCCTAAATGTCCGATTTCATCGTTAGTTTGCACATCGATATGCTGTGTTAAGTCTCCTTGGCTTATTGTAATCGCTTTTTCTTTTAGATCTTTGATTGGATTAATGATGGATTTAATAATAAAGTAAACAGTTATCGCTCCTATAATGATCGCAAGCAAGATGATCAAAGCGGTCCTTTGTAGAATAGGTAATGCTGCAGCATTAATCTCTGAGGTGGCTACAGATCCCGCGAGCTTCCAACCGGTTAACTCATTAGTTACGAAAGCCGTTAATCTTTCTTCACCATCGAACTTAGCGTCAAACTGTCCGATTTCCTGAGCATAAAGTTTATCGGATAAGCCAATATTTACTTCATTTCCGGCAGCTTCGGTAGGGTGCGTGATATATTTTTTACTTTTGTCTATTAGAACGGCATATCCTGATTTACCTATTTTTACTTGATTGGTTATATTTTGTAAATGATTCAAGTTGATATCTACTGCCGCAACCCCAGAACCATCTTTTATTACCTGTGAAAGGGTAACAACCATTTCATTTGTACTCGCCGAAATATAGGGATCGGAAATAATGACTTCACCTTTTTTGTTCATTGCCTCTATATACCAGGGTCTTTTTCTAGGGTCGTAATCCGCAGGAATCCCTACATCAGGTTCTTGTATAAATAAACCTTTGTCAGTACCTATATAGATGATTTCGGCTTCCGGATGTAGTTCTATGTACTGAGTGAAGATTTCGCGTAGTTCAGGACTACTATCTCCCTGGTATAGCCTTGAAGTTATATTTGTAGAAAAGGTATTTATATCATGTGTTTTTAGTTGCATCGTATTATCAATTGTTGAATTTAATAAGTTGATATTTTCAGTGAAACCAGCCAATATCTCAGATTTAACCGCGTCTTTGGCCGTCATATAAGCCAGTGCTCCAATAATAATTGCAGGGATAATTAATACGATTGCAAAAGATGTAATTAGTTTCGTTTTAATGTTTCGCAGGCCCATTAAGATTTTTTTCATCCAGCTAACCTCTTTCTCTAACTTTGTGTTTTAAGTCTTTGGAAATAGGGATAATAGTGCTTGATTGCTCAGGTGACTACGTGGAAATACGTAGAACTAAGGAATCATATTTATCCACTAACTTTAGCATACTACTAAACGAAAGAATTGAACATGTCATAATATTCTATATGGTTTGATTAATTATTTTAAAATAATAAATAGGAGAGAAGAAGAAAAAAATTATACTGAAACGAGGGGGATATTTTTTGTGATATTAGTTGAGAATGCAATAGTACCAAAAGGGGATTCGGTTAAAATACATTTATATGGATGAAATTAATGCGATTCAAATGGAAAAATAAGGGCTTATTTATTTGACTAGAAAAGTAATGCAATTTTAATAGTGAACCAATTTACTAGAGTAATAGCGTCATTAGGGGGAAAACATAGAAGTTTGTCGTTTAATCAGTAGTTATTTTAAAGGTAGGTAACCTTCGGATTAAATACTATAAATTAGGCACTATTTATTTGGAGTTACTAGATGTTATACCTCACCCGTATAACGAACAAATCTAGCGAAGGAGCGCCACTAATGAAAGGCAGCACATCCGCATACTACAGGCGCCGGAGCAATAAGATCAAGGAGGGATGCAGTTCAATCCCTCCTATGTGATCTTCTGGCGAGCTTATTACGTGAGGCCATCACCATGCGACAAAGCGTTGTTGGAAGAACAGTCTATTTGTTAAGTACCGACTACATAGCAAGAAGTATTGAAAATATGGATCCAAGGATAATGATTGAAATAACGACTATAAAACACATAAATAACATCATTGTGCCAAATCCGCGCCATGCAGAGAAGTTGTGAACAATTCCAATTGCTTTACTCTCGACAACAAGCCCGAAAATAGAAATAGCTAACATAATCCAGGTTTGAAAGAAGAAGAAGCCTACGGACATATTCGTACCTAACGGGCCTGTTGGAGTAGCGAAAAGCTGCTGTCCGTAGAGGGAAATTGCAATGACTCCTATAGGCGCTGTCCAAATCATAGGAATTGCACTGGCTCCGGTTGCAAGGCCCATTTTCCGCATTGTCCCTGTTCCACCTAATAATTTACCAATCCACGTATACGCAACTATAACAACTCCCCAGCCTGCCAGCCCTGAAAGCAAGCTAGAAAAAAGAACGACAACAAGTGTTGTAAATAATGAAAAACCGTTAAAAAAGCCTAAGTCTGCAAATGCCATAATGCTATTGATAAGCGCGGAAATGGAAATTAGGATAAATGGATACATCATTGATTTATGACCAATAATGTATCGAATTGTGGTGCTTGGCTGTGACCAAATCGAAAATAGCGGATTCATTCTTAAATTGCTCCTTTCCGTCAGTTTTCATGATCCACTTTTCTTTTTTATATATTTGAAAATTAGGATGTCTGTATATTAGTTGACTGAGAATGACGAATCGATAGTCATCTCTATTATTTATATTGTATGAGATGCAACCCAGTGCAGGTCACTATTTACCATTACTCTACTGGGGGAAATCGTGCTAAATATGTTGAACAAATGAATACCATATAAACCGAACGAAGGCGCCTAACAATGGGATACTTTATTTCAACCTATATAACCAATAAAAGTGACCTTGACGAGTAGAAAATAGTTATATAAGATAAATCAGTATAATCAATCGGATTAAAATACAGATAATTGTTATGTGAACTGAGCTGAATTTATTCTGCATAGAGTCTACACATATTACTTTTTATCCCGTTGAAATAAAGGGGGAATTATAGTGAAAAGGAAAGCTTTTAGGTTGACTAGTATTCTAGTGGTACTATTACTAGTACTTACGGCTTGTTCAGAAGATAATAAGAAAGATTCAAAAGAAGAAAATAAGGATGGGGCAGTTAAAGCAGGCGGTTCGTTAGTTTATGCTCGAGGTGCGGATTCTGTAGGGCTAGATCCAATTAATGTAACGGACGGCGAATCGATACGGGTTACACATGCTATTTTTGAAACATTATTTGAATACGATGAGAAGTTGGAATTACAACCTAAATTGGCGGAATATTTCGAAACGGCTGATGATGGGTTAACGTGGACAATTCATCTTAAAAACGGTATTAAGTTTCACGATGGGACAGATTTCAATGCCGATGCAGTCGTTTTCAATTTCGACCGTTGGATGGATCCACAGAATCCTTATCATATTGGGGATTTTACATATTATCCGTTCCTCTATGGAGGATTTAAAGGGGAACCAAATCACAAAATTGAACATGTAAAGGCAATCGATAATTCAACTGTTGAAATTAAATTGATAGAAAAGACAGCTCCTTTTATTAGCTATTTGGCAATTCCGATGTTTGGTATGGCAAGTCCAGCGGCGATTGAAAAGTACAATGAGAAATTCATTGAACATCCCGTAGGTACGGGGCCATTTGAATTCGAAAGTTGGACACGTAATGACAAAATTGTATTAAAGGCGAACGAAAATTACTATATTGAAGGTCAACCACTTTTGGATAAAATAATTTTCACGGTACTTCCTGATAACTCTGCTCGCTTAAATGGCTTATTATCTGGAGAGGTAGATATCATTGATGGTATGAACCCTAGTGATGCTGATACAGTCGAAGCGAATGACAGTTTAAAACTGGTCAAACGACCAAGTTTTAATAATGGTTTCATGGTATTTAATACGGAAAAGGCACCGTTTGATAATGTAAAAGTGCGTCAAGCGATTAATATGGCTATTGATAAGAAAGGGTTAGTAGATGCATTCTATAATGGCTATGCCGAAGTGGCGAAGAATCCAATACCACCATCACTTTGGGGATACAATGATGATATTGTGGATTATCCATATAATCCTGAAGATGCGAAGAAATTATTGGTGGAAGCCGGGTATCCCGATGGGTTTAAAACAGAGATATGGGCAATGAGTAACCCAAGACCATATATGCCGCAGCCTTTAAAAACGGCTGAAGTGATTCAAGCAAATTTACAAGCGATTGGTATTGAAGCTGAAATCAAAACCTATGAGTGGGCTACGTATCTTGAGAAAACAGGAAACGGTGAGCATACGATGGCAATGTACGGTTGGACAGGTGTGATGGCCGATCCAGACAATTTCTTATCTCCGAATTTAAGTAGCACTAACACTGAGAAACCCGCTAGTAATCGTGCTTTTTATAAAAATGAAGAATTTACATCTTTATTGCAACAAGCTCGTGAAACTTTCGATCAAGAAGAACGAATTAAATTGTATAAAAAGGCGCAGGAAATATTCCATGAAGATGCTCCATGGGTAACAATAGCTCATACAACACCGCCTATTGGCCTTGCCGATTATGTAGAAGGCTTCGAGGCTCATCCAATGGAAAATGATAATTTCGCTAAAATCTATTTAAATAAATAATGGTAAAAGGTCTCAAGTGTTGATTAACCAAAGTTAACCAGGAGATACCGCTTACGATTGAGATAAGACACAAGGCGACCAATATACAGGTGTATTCGTATTGCTTTGTGCTGAACGACTACTATACAATTATCGGGATTTCTTGCTGTGTAGGGTTGCCGTTCGTCCTTCGTTCCCCAAAGATATAGGTACACTTAGTACTGAAGCTTTTGGGAACGAGTGAATAGCTACTTTCCTATCCAGAAAGGAGCAGTCAAAGATGCAATTTTGGCTACTTACCCCATCTTTTTAATATTTCCTTTTCGAGTTTAAGGCAGTGTCACACTGTTACTTGTATAATCTTTGCTAAATTAAGCAAAGAGGCTTTATTAAAATCGATGGAGTGCCCGAATTTTCATCTTCTAAAGTAGTTGCATTAACACTTGAACATTGTAGGTTCGCGACGGACAGATAATCGCAACAGAATGGCCGAGGAGGAATGAATTACAATTCCTCCCCAAGGGATGTGGTTGGAAGTGACTTCAACACTTCCAGCCACATTTAACCCGAGGTAAAGGTATTGTGATTATTTAGTCCAAAGCGAGTCAGAAATGTATAGTTGCAAATGCAGACTTATTTGCTTTTCTAACAGGTGCATAATGTAAGAAAGTGGTTAATCAACAGACTTGTTATCTGTTAAACATAAAGAATAGTTGTGTTGGTTAAAACTTGAACAACAATAAGGGCAGCGTCTGCCACGATTTAGAATCGTGTTAGACGCTGCCTCTTTTATTTTGATGTAATCTTCAGCGGTTCGATTATGCTGTTGTTCGCGGTTTTGTAGGATTGCTTGATGGGGATGGGGTACCGGCTGTTTCTGCCAATTTCATTAAATAATAACTTTCCTCTCGAGCCATATGATCAGCCATAAGTGCAGTGAAAGTTCCTAGTGCTTCTTTATTCAGTTCCATTTCTTCTAATTCGTGCAAAAATACTTGGAAAATTGTCATTTCCAAATGAACATCATTATGGAACTTTTCTAAAGCAGGGAATTTCATGATGTTTGTTCGTAAGAAACCAGCAAGTTCTATCGCTTTTAAATAGAAGTCTTCCCATTCCTTTGTAAATTTACGGCTTTTCTCATGCAGTGGTTTTTCAACCCGGTCCAGGTTTGCGTCAATGGCACCTGCATGACCGGCGGCGTCAAGTAACCAAAGCAAATCATGATGGAGTGGATGGACGGCTGGTGCTATCTGTCCTTTTTCCAAATAGGAAAAGAGACGGATCGCTTCTTCTACTTCATTGACCATGTGGTTGATGAAGGATGGAGGTAAAGAGATTTTTATATTTCCGATTAACTGTTCCTGAATTAATTGCAATTTAAATGTTCGAATTTCCTCACTTGCGATTTTTGCATTCTGGAGCAGGGTGAGAAGCTGTTGCTCTTCTAATTGCTGTTCAGAAGCTGTAAGCAGTTGATCGAATTTCTCTATGAACGTATTAGAAATCTTGATATTTTCAATTTCACTGGGCGCTAATGAGTCATGGATGAAACGGCTATGGTCTCCCAAAATTTGTAGCCAAAAATGAAGTTCAAATAGTGCATCCTCTTGAAACGATTTAACCAAAAAACAACCTCCTCTTTCTATTGTTATTCCTATGAGTCACACATAGTATTTATGAGATAAAGCATTCGGATTATGAAAAATATGTCAGTGTATCAAGTAGGCGGTTCTATCATATGATGGTTCGAGGAGTGATTAAATTTGGAACGTCCAATGTTCCGGGGGAGTTATAGGCCTTACGTTTCGCCGCTTGACCCGTGTCCGCCTATACGGGTGAAGACCTTTGTTTTGCCGCCACAAATTTTTATGAATTACCAGCAACCGGGACTCCCTCAAAACTCACCTGAAGAAGCGTTACGAACAGGGACACTTTGGCCGTCACTTGCAGATGGATTTTCTCGGGAAGAGGGGATTTCATGAGTGCGTTTGAAGAAGAACGCCAAATGATGTTACGCGTGCAGCAAGCAGATTTCGTCGTTGTTGAACTAACATTGTACACGGATACGCATCCCGATGAAGCGGAAGCCCTAGATCAATGGCGGGAAGCAATAAAAGCAGCAGCCCATGTACGACACCAATACGAAAATAGATATGGACCTTTATCCCTCGCATCAGTTCCTTCTGAACAGGCAATTGAAATTGGATGGCGCTGGAATTCAACACCGTGGCCATGGCAACGATAAGGAGGGGATAGGTAATGTGGGTTTATGAAAAAAAACTCTTGTATCCAGTTGAGGTAGGTACATGTAATCCGACGCTCGCGAAATACCTTATGGAACAATATGGTGGAGCAGATGGGGAACTTGCTGCGGCGCTCAGATATATGAATCAGCGTTATACGGTTCCAAGTAAGGTCATCGGGGTATTGACTGATATTGCAACGGAAGAATTCTCTCATCTCGAAATGCTAGCGACGATGATTTATAAATTGACGAAAGACGCAACACCCGAACAGCTAGTAGAGGCTGGCCTTGGTGCACATTTCGTCAATCATGGTCACGATCTCTTCTATGAAAATGCAGGCGGGGTTCCGTTTACTGCAACGTATATTCAAGCGAAAGGTGATCCGATTGCCGATTTGTATGAAGACATCGCAGCTGAAGAAAAAGCGAGAGCGACATACCAATGGCTTATCGACGTTTCAGACGACCCGTTAATCAATGATTCCTTGAGGTTTTTGAGGGAGAGGGAAAATATTCATTCTTTGCGCTTTAGGGAATCAGTTGAACTACTAAAAGATGAGCGTGATCGTAAAAAGGTATTTTAAAAGATTATTCCGTTGCCCTGGTAATTGGGTGACGGAATTTTTAATTTACTAGAATCAGTATCCTTAAATTTACTAAACTAATTGATTATAGAACTACCACCTCCTTCACGTTGTTTAAGAAGTGATGGATTTCTGCGAACATCAGCATAACCGCCTATTCCAATTCAAATAGGACTTTTCACTAGAAACTGAAGGATAGAAGATGGGCTTCAAGACTCAATTTCGACTAGATTCATATGCTGGTATTTTTATTTTAGACCGTATAATATCTGTCGCAAGATTCATACTAAGATTAAATTGTTTGAAAGGAGCTAAGAAGTGTGGAGTCTGCACAATCACAACAACAGCTTCAACAACTAAAAAAACTGCAAATTCAACTTCAACAACTCGAACTGCAGATACAGATTCAACAGCAGGAGCAAGAAGAACAACAGCAACAACAACAACAACAACAACAGCAACAACAGCAGCAACAACAGCAACAACAGCAACAACAGCAACAACAACAGCAACAGCAACAACAGCAACCGCCACAACAACAACAACAACAACAAGAACCGCTGCAACAACAACAAGAACAACAACCAGAACCACAGCAACCGCAGCAACAACAACAACCAGAACCACAGCAAACACCGCAAACACCGCAATCACAAGAACCAAAGCAACCTGAACCACTGGAACAACCACAACAATCAGAAGGGCAATCGCAACAACAACAGAAGATACTTTACTTTGAGCCCCCAAGAATGGTGTCAACTTCAGATATTGGCTATTTGCAAAATATGCTAAATTCGAATTTGCTAGCGGTGAAACAGTATAGACAGGCCGCTCAAAGTTGCCAACTGCCTGATTTAAAACGACAATTCGAAGAAGCAGGGAAAATGCACTTGACGCACTATGATAATTTGCTAACTGTCCTAAATGAAAACGGGGGTAATATGCAATGACTTCTACTAAAAAGATTCAAAATCCTAAAACACAGCTTTCTAAAAAGTCCGCGGTCAATGATTCTGATCTGTTAAGCTCAGCATTAGCGACGGAAAAAAATATGTGCAACTCCTACGCAATTGCTATGCCTGAAGCGAGCAATTCAAAGTTCTACTCATCACTATTTGATATGATGAAAGAAACATCGCAGCAACATCGAAAATTATATGATTTGCAATTCCAACATGGTTGGTGCTCGCTTACACCTGCTCAGTCTAGTGAGGTTACAGCCCTTTATCAGGAGTACACCGAGTACAAGCAACAACTAAAATAACAAAAGTAACACGAATAAACACCACTAAGTTGATTGAGTGGTGTTTATTTTGGATTCATTGTCCTAAAGCACTAATGAAATCCAATAGATATGCTGGAATAGAACGACACTGTAAAGCAGAATTGCAGATCCAACTAATAGTTTTAAATACCTTTTTTGTTCAACCTCTGTCAGTAAATAGAGTAAAACACAGGGCAAACTAATTTTAAGGGCGTAAAATCCCCAAATGCTTGTGTCGTAGATAAGTGCCATTAATGGATTCGCTTCAGTGATATACTGTTTTTGAATGCCAAAATCGGTGAAAAATGAATCAACAACGGCTAATAGTAAAAGAAGAATTCCGGCGGTAAGCAGTTTTTTACGGGTGGAAAATATATTCCTGTCATCCTGAATAGTAACGCCTCCTATGCTGACGATAGTTAAAGTTCTACATAGAGTTTGGGATAACTTGCGGCTATTCATACTAGACAGTAAGGCTGATGAAAGAGTGTGAACAATGCGGTGAATGATTTTCTTTTGTATACTATATATGTTGAACAAATGAATACGTCGTATGCGCTTACAAGGGCTTTTGGGAGGCCACTGAAACAGCCCTTGTACTTGGAATGAATTAGGATTCCTACTAATACCGCTTCGGCGCTTTGTGGATGCCTCCCGCGATAAGCCAGAAAGGAGACCGCTTTCAGTCTTATCGCTTCGGCTACCACGAAGTCGCGCCTGCGCTGGATGGTCTATATGAGAAAGCGCATTTTAGTAGCTGGGATGAAATCTACAACCTAGATTGCCGATTTCTTTACTATAATTATATATGTTGAATCCGGTATATATACTGAGTGCCGTAGCGGTTCAATGGAATTCTTTATTTCAAATTTATATAGTATCAACTAGTAATCACCTTACAATCTCGCCATATACATCCAAAATCACATTTCTCTCGATAATGAACAACCTAGCGCAGGCATCCCCAAAGCGCCAAGTGTTCTACAATCCACACCCCGAATTACAACTCACTCATTATCGAGAACCACAGCAGATTCAATGGGATTCTTTAATTCAACATATATATATCGAGCGAAGGCTACTCATGAACAGGATTTGTGGAGTTAGAAAGAAGGTGTTCGTTTGATCCGGACGATGGGACTCACAGTAGAGAATAAATTATTATTTGATTTTCCGCTAGAAGACATACATACTCGTCAATTCAAGTGGTACTGGGTGGATTTGGAACAGCCAAATGAAGAAGAAGCTTCTTTGTTGCATTCATTTTTTCAGTTTCATCCGCTGACTATCGAAGATTGTTTGAACCGTCTTCAACGACCGAAATTGGATTTTTATGATGACTATGCTTTTTTTGTATTGCATACCATAAATCCTGAAACGATAAAAGCAGAAGAAATAAATTTGTATCTCGGAAAAAACTATGTCATCACTTTTCATTATACGGCGGTTCAGGGGCTGGAAAATGCGAGGGAAAGGATTATTCAAAATCCAGGGAAATGGAAAAAAGGACATGTTTTTGTTGCGCATCAGATTATCGATAAAATCGTCGATGATTACTTCCCGGTACTTCATAAAATAGAAGATCATCTGGATGATATTGAAGACACGCTTGCACCATCAACTGTTCATTTATCCATGGATTCTGTATTCGAAGTCCGCAGCAATTTATTGCGATTAAGGCGAACAATTTTGCCGATGCATGAACTTTTACATCGAGTAATTAATTCAGAACGGATAAAGCTATCTGCGAATGAACAAGCCTATTTTAGTGATATCTATGATAATTTACTACGACTCGGAGATATTCTTGAATCTAACCGGGAACTAACAACTGATATTAGAGACAGCCAATTATCGATAAATTCGAATCAAATGAACCGTATTATGATGATACTGACGATTGTATCATCCGTTTTCATACCTCTAACGTTTATAGCGGGTGTATACGGGATGAATTTTGAGTTCATGCCGGAACTTACTTGGCGATACGGATACATCATCGTATTAATTGTTATGCTTGTAATAGGAACGTCTATGTTGGCATTGTTCAAATATAAAGGCTGGTTAGGTATGTTTAAATCTTAAATGGTAGTCATTTGTATGGATAGATTTATCGAAAGGCGTCAGCATCTACATAGCTGGCGCCTTTTTAAACGTTGTTCTTCCTTACTCTATAAAACTATATATGTTGAACAAATAAATACTATACAGACTAAGCGAAGGCGTCCCCTAGCGCCGTAGCGAATTCGATGGCATCCTATAATTCCATATATCTACTTGATTAATCGATTAGTAAGCGTTAACATGTTGAATAGTTGTTATATTCAGAACATACTAACCGGTTAGTACACATATTATTTATAGAATGAAAGGATGGAGAGAGATTATGAATTTTTCATACTCGGAAAAGACGATTGAATTGCAACAGAAGTTGACGGCATTTATGGAAGAACTTGTTTATCCAAATGAAAAGACTTTTGACGAACAGCTAAATGCACAAGAAAATCGCTGGGCGCAAAATCCGCCAATTATAGAAGAGTTGAAAATGAAAGCACGCGAAAAAGGTCTATGGAACTTGTTTCTTCCTGAAAGTGAAATGGGTGCAGGCCTTACCAATGTAGAATATGCACCGCTTTGTGAAATTATGGGCCGATCATTAATAGGGCCAGAAGTATTTAACTGCAACGCGCCTGACACAGGAAACATGGAAGTGCTTGTGCGATATGGAACGGAAGCGCAGAAAAAACAATGGCTCGAACCGCTGTTAGATGGGGAAATCCGGTCTTGCTTTGCTATGACAGAACCGGATGTCGCTTCTAGCGACGCAACAAACATCCAATCAAGCATTATCAGGGATGGGGACGAGTATATATTAAATGGGCGTAAATGGTGGACTTCCGGCGCGGGCGATCCGCGTTGTAAAGTTGCAATTTTCATGGGCAAGAACGATCCTAATGCTGCGTTGCATGAGCAGCAGTCGATGATTTTAGTGCCACTTGATACACCCGGGGTGAAGGTTGAGAGAATGCTTTCCGTATTTGGCTATGATCATGCGCCGCACGGACATGCGGAAATCACATTTGACAATGTTCGTGTACCGGCGGAAAACATGTTGTGGGGTGAAGGGAAAGGATTCGCGATAGCGCAAGGTCGTCTAGGACCTGGTCGAATTCACCACTGCATGCGGTTAATTGGCGCTGCAGAACGTGCGCTTGAAGAAATGTGTATTCGTGTTCAACAACGTTCTGCATTTGGGAAATCTATTGCTGAACAAGGCGTCGTTCGAGAATGGATTGCAG
The DNA here is from genome assembly GCF_014302295.1 of Sporosarcina sp. resist. Lineage (NCBI taxonomy): Bacteria > Bacillati > Bacillota > Bacilli > Caryophanales > Caryophanaceae > Sporosarcina > Sporosarcina sp. resist. The sequence continues at coordinate 1,328,718 of NZ_CP060287.1, forward strand.
AATCACGCATTGATATCGAGCAGGCACGCCTTTTGACGTTAAAAGCAGCTTATATGATGGACACGGTTGGTAATAAAGAAGCGAGAGCAGAAATCGCGATGATTAAAGTGACGGCGCCAAATATGGCACTGCGTGTAATCGACCGCGCTATTCAAGCGTTTGGTGGAGCGGGTGTAAGTGGAGATTATACATTGGCGGCGCAGTGGGCAAATTCAAGAACGCTGCGTCTCGCAGATGGACCTGATGAAGTTCATCGCAATCAAATCGCACGTCTGGAACTTAAAAAATATGCAGCTCACGGAAAGGGGAACTAATTATGACTGTACTTGACCTTTTTAGATTAACGGGGAAAACAGCAATCGTAACAGGTGGTGGCAGAGGACTTGGGGCACAGATTGCAAAAGGGTTTGCGGAAGCAGGTGCAAACGTTGTGCTGTGTTCACGCAATATTGAAGCTTGTATTGAAATGAGTAAAGAACTGGAAGCGCTTGGTGTTCGGTCGATTGGACTTGCATGTGACGTGACGAATCAGCATGACGTAAAAAAGGTAGTTGAAGAGACGATGAAAATTTTTGGCACGATAGACATCCTTGTCAACAATAGCGGGGCAACATGGGGTGCGCCTGTTGTTGACATGCCCTATGAAGCGTGGAAAAAAGTGATGGATGTAAACGTCAATGGCACATTTTTGATGAGTCAAGAAGTCGGTAAAGTCATGATTGAGCAAGAAAACGGAAAAATCATTAACATCGCATCCGTTGCTGGACTTGGCGGGACGCATCCGAGCTTTATGGATACTATCGGCTACAACACCAGTAAAGGAGCAGTTATCACATTTACGAAAGATCTCGCAGCTAAATGGGGGCAGCACAATATTAACGTTAATGCGATTGCACCTGGATTTTTCCCAACCAAAATGTCAAAAGTCACAATTGAACAAGGGCATGAATATATTTTAAATTCCACACCGTTAAACCGCTTAGGGTCAGAAGAAGATTTAAAAGGTGTCGCTCTTTTCCTTGCATCGAAAGCTTCTGACTATGTGACGGGAGATATTCTGCTAGTCGACGGTGGAATGAGTACATTATGAAAGAAGAGCTTACTAGACAAAGCATTCAACTTTTTGAACGGAAAGGGTTTAGTTCAACCTCTGTTCAGGACATTGTTGATTCACTAGGCGTGACGAAAGGGACTTTTTACTATTACTTCACGAGTAAAGAAACGCTTCTTATGGACATCCATCTCCGCTATATCGATGATTTAGTAGCCAGACAAAAGAAGGTTTTAGACAGTAATGAAAGTTGCCGAAATCAGCTTACGAAAATTGTTGAGATGCTCATTAAGGATATTCAAACACAAGGTTCAAATGTACGTGTTTACTTTAGGGAGATGCGTCATTTATCAGAGGAAAACAGTAGTGTCATAAAAAATAAACGAAGAATGTTCCATCTCACTATTGAGAAAATCATTAAAGAGGGAATTGAAAAGAAGGAGTTTCGGGATAATCTAGATCCCAAAATGACTACTTTTGCGATTTTAGGGGTTACAAACTGGAGTTATGAATGGTTTGACCCGTCTGGCAATATATCGTCGAAAGAACTTGCGAATATGTATATGGATTTCATCTTACACGGAATTGATTTGAAGGGGGAATGAATGATGAGTGCGAATGAAATTAAGCATATTCTTGTTGTTGGAGCGGGACAAATGGGGCATCAAATTGCTATGCTGTGCGCGCTTGGAGGATACAGGACTTCATTGCAGGATGTAAATAGTGAAGCACTGAAGGGTGCAGAAGCGAGCTTGGAAAAGCGAATGGATAAATGGGTTGCAAGTGGGAAGTTAACTGCGAGTAGCAAGGAAACTGCTTTTCAAAATCTCACATTCACGGATAATCTCAACGAAGCCGCGAGAGATGCAGATTTTGTAATTGAAGCGATTGTGGAAAAACTAACTAGTAAACAGCAATTGTTTAGGGAACTGGACCGTCTTACACCGAAACATGCCATTTTAGCCTCTAATAGTTCAACCATCGTCAACTCGTTGCTTGCAGAAGTGACGGAGCGTCCAGACAAAGTTTGTAACGCGCATTTCTTTTTCCCACCTCTGGTTATGGAGTGTGTGGAAATCGTCATGAGTGAAGAAACGTCTGAAGAAACAGCGCAGACTGCATTAGCTGTTTGTGGACAAATCGGCAAGGAGGGAATTATCCTTCGAAAGGAAATATCCGGCTTTGTCGCAAACCGTATATTAGGCGCAATTCATAAAGAAGCCATTGCACTTTATGAAAATGGAATCGCTGATTTTAAAGATATAGATTTAATCGTGAAAAAATCGCTTGGGCATCCATTGGGACCGTTTGAACTTATTGATTTATCCGGAGCAGACGTTGTCAATTTTGTCATGCAGCAGCAATTCGCGGAAACGGGAAATCAGGCAGACAAACCAGCTGCATGTATTGTGCAAAAAGTAGAAGCAGGTCATTTAGGACGGAAAACGGGACAAGGATTCTATTCCTACAATCGCGGCTGATGAGGGTGAATTAATTCCAAAAGAATAGGGAGTGAGTAGGGTGATATCAACAACTAACGATACGATACCTGTCCGAAAAGGAGAAGGATTGGACGAAGTAGTCCTCTTGCGATTCCTTCGGGAGAATTGTGCCGATTTACCAGAAGGTGAACTTGAAGTTCAGCAGTTTGGAACGGGCCATTCTAATTTAACCTATGAAATCGAAATAGGGACTTGGCAAGCGGTACTTCGACGTCCGCCACTCGGTCCAGTTGCTGCGAAAGCGCATGATATGGAACGAGAATTCAATGTATTAGCTGCACTTCATCCTGTTTATCCAACTGCACCGAAACCGCTCGTCTTTTGTAATGATTCAACTATCATAGGTAGCCCATTTTTTGTTATGGAAAGACGGAACGGAATTGTTCTCGATACAGAGTTTCCAAGTGGTACGAAATCTCCTGAAGAATTAGGAAGAAAAGTATCTGAAATCATGGTCGATAAACTTGTGGAGTTACATGCGATTGACTACAAAAAAACAGCACTTGTTGAGATGGTCAAGCCGGACGGGTTCTTGGAAAGGCAAGTCCATGGCTGGATTGGACGCTATGAAAAAGCGAAGACATCTGCTATTGAGGAAGTTGCAGTGCTTACTACTTGGCTGCAAAATAATATTCCTGAATCAGCTGAACCAACGATTATTCACTATGATTATAAATTAAATAATGCGATGTTTTCACCTGATTATTCTGTGATGACAGGATTGTTTGACTGGGAAATGACGACTGTTGGAGACCCACTTGCAGATGTCGGGGCGGCACTAAGTTATTGGATGCAGGCAGATGATCCGGATCAGTTACTGCATGGACTTGGCAAACCACCGATTACGATTCAGAAAGGATTTTTCACACGCGAAGATTTTATTGCGCGTTATGCAGAGAAAAGTGGGCGGGATATGACGAATATTAATTATTATAGTACCTTTGCGTACTTTAAACTCGCTGTCATTTGTCAGCAAATTTATTACCGCTATAAAAATGGACATACGACAGATGCTCGCTTCTCTCATATGGATAAATTTGTAGAGATACTTGTCAAGCAAGCGATGGTCGGAACGACAAAATGATGACAGTAACTCGACCAAAGCTTCATGTCATTCTTCAAAAAGAAGCGATCATGCCAGAGTTGATTAATAAAGATAAAGTGGCAGTCGTGTTTGATATTTTACTTGCGACAACGACCATTGCCACACTTCTTCATCATGGAGCAAAGGAAGTTATCCCTGTAATGGACGGGGAGGAAGCCTTGAAAGTAGCGCGAAGTTTTGAGAAATCAGCGACAATTATAGCTGGAGAATCTGAAGGACTAACAATTGAAGGTTTTGTGGATCCGCTTCCCACGATACTTAAACATGTTGCAAAGGGAAAAACTATCATCCTTTCAACAACGAATGGCACCGTCGCTATTCGTCATGTCGAGAACGCAAAAAAGGTATTCGCCGCCTCATTGATAAATGGGCACGCTGTTGCACGAAAAATAGCACTAGAGCACGTGGACGATTCAATCATTTTAATTTGCGCTGGAACCATGAAGCAGTTTTCCCTAGAGGACTTTTACGGGGCAGGCTATTTCATAGATGAATTACTTCGACAAAATGAGTCGTGGGAACTGACGGATTCTGCGAAAGCAGCTCTGTATTTATATAGAGGGAATAAAGAGAACGCCGCTTCGATACTCAAAACATCTTTAACAGGCCAGATGCTTATGCAAGTGGATTTGGAGGAAGATATTCTCTATTCCGCTACTAGAGGAATAGTTGAGGTTGTACCCGAATTTGAGGACGGGAAAATGAGTGTGAAAGGGGATAAAACGATTGACTACTGATCAACTAATATATCGTGGTACGTCATTTTTATACAGCGCGTCGCAGCCAGAAGCTATTTTCACCCCGGAAGATTTTACGGCTGAACACCATATGATTGCCGATACGGCGAAGAAATTCATTGAAAAAGAAGTGCGGCCTCACAATGAACAAATTGAGGGCGGGGACTTTACGCTTGTCAGGTCACTTCTTAGAAAAGCAGGAGAATTGGGTTTGCTTGCCCATAGTATTCCCGAGAAATACGGTGGACTTGGCCTCGATAAAATCACGAAAGGGCTTGTAGGGGAAATTATCGGAGCTGCAGGTGGTTATAGCGTTGCACATTCTAATCACACATGTATTGCAACGTTACCGATTACGTATTTCGGATCGCAGTGGCAAAAAGAAAGGTATTTGCCGAAGCTTGCATCTGGTGAATTTATCGGCGCCTATTGCCTTACAGAGCCTTCTGCCGGGTCGGATGCCTTAGCTGCATCTACTACAGCGCTATTAAATGAAGAGGGAACGCATTATTTGTTGAACGGAACGAAGATGTTCATTACAAATGCTTCGTTTTCCGATACCTTCATTGTCTATGCAAAAGTCGATGGTACCAAGTTTACGGCGTTCATCGTTGAAAAAGATTTTCCAGGCTTATCACTTGGGCCGGAAGAACAGAAGATGGGCATCAAGGGTTCGTCCACGACAGCCGTATTTTTCGACAACTGTGAAGTGCCTGTCCAGAACTTATTGGGTGAAATCGGCAAAGGACATCATATTGCATTGAATGTGCTAAATCTGGGCCGCTTCAATCTTGGTTCTGCCTGCACAGGAGCAGCGAAATACACCTTCAAGTTAGCGATTGATTATACAAATGAACGTCAACAATTTGGCAAGAGGATTGCATCCTTTACTGCCACCGAAGAAAAAGTGGCAGATATGGCAATACGCATTTACGCAGCAGAGTCTCTTCAATACCGAACTGCTTCCTATCTTGAAGATGCACTTGGTGAAGTGGACGGGTCAAGTAACATGAAGCTTATTGCAGACAGAATGAGGGAGTATGCGGTTGAAGCCGCTATCTGCAAAGTATACGGTTCTGAAACGTTGGATTATGTTGCGGATGAATCACTTCAACTTCATGGCGGTTATGGATTTATAAAAGAGTATAAGGTTGAACAAGTGTATCGTGATTCGCGTATTAACCGAATTTTCGAAGGCACAAATGAAATTAACCGATTGCTCATTCCGATGGCTCTGTTGCAACAGGTGGGGAAAGGATTAGTCCCGTTACCAGGGCTTGTCGGGCAGGCCGTTGCGCAACTAAAGCAATCAATTGAGTTAGAGGATGAAATTCTAGCCCGTGAAAAAGAAGCAATCCGTTCAATCCGCAATGTATTTTTACTGTCCATAGGTCTTGCTTATGAAGCTTTTGCAGCTCGTATTGCGGATGAGCAAGAAACGATACTAAAATCTGCTGACATCGCAATTGCACTATACGCAGCTGAATCTGCTGTACTGCGAACTGAGAAATCAATTGCAAAAAAAGGTGAAGGAAAATCTACTCTTAAAGTGCAACTGACAGAAGCTTTGATTGACGATACGCTTTTCGAAGTTGAAATGATTGCTCGCAAATTGATTGCAGGTGTTACAACTGGAGAGAAGCGCAAGACAGCACTTGCTGATGTGACAAATCGATTTAGTAATCTAGCGAGTAAAGGCACAATCCAAACGAAAAGAGCCATTGCTAAAGCATTTAATGAATCACGGCAGTATATATCTTAAAGGGGGATTTTGAAGATGAAAGCAATTCGATTTGAACAGTATGGAGGTCCGAACGTGTTGGAACTAGTCGATATCGATAAACCAACAATTGGCGATCAAGAAGTGCTGGTTGAAGTGAAGGCGATTGGTGTGAATTATGCGGATATCGCGCGTCGTGAAGGGAAATACGTTGTGCCGACTCCGCTGCCGTTTATGCCTGGTGCTGAAGTTGCAGGCGTTATTACTGAAGTAGGGAAAGACGTTAAACGTTATAAATCTGGTATGCGCGTCGTGTCTTTAATTGAATCGGCGGGTTATGCGGAGTATGTGAATCTTCATGAGATGGCACTTGCCCCTATTCCTGACGGCGTTGATTTTGTTGAGGCAGTCGCGCTACCCCTGCAAGGGCAAACGGCATACCATATTTTAAAGACAATGGGACGGCTTGAAAAAGGAGAAACCGTTCTCGTTCATGCAGCAGCAGGTGGGGTCGGTGCAATTGCAGTTCAACTTGCCAAAATATTTGGAGCAGGCAAGATTATTGCTACTGCAAGCAGTGATGAAAAATTGGTGCATGCAAAAGAAATGGGTGCCGATCATGTTGTTAACTATACAGAAGAAGGTTGGGAATTAAAGGTCCGTGAACTAACCAATGGTAAAGGCGTGGATCTAGCACTTGAAATGGTCGGTGGCGATATTTTCCGCAAGACGTTGAAATGCCTTGCACCATTCGGACGTGTGGTTGTATTTGGTGCGGCAAGCGGTGAATCCTCACCACTGCTGGCTGGAGAATTGATGCGCCGCAATCAATCTGTCATTGGATTTTTCCTGCCACAAATTATGAATAATTATGATATGTATCAAGCTAGTTTCAAGGAATTGCTTGGGTTTATTGAGAGTGGCGATTTAGCATTGACGATTGGCGGCACGTACAGACTGGAAGAAGCGGCGGATGTACATCGATTGATGCAGGGGAGAAAAACGATGGGGAAACTTGTTTTGATTCCCTAATAATAGTAGTAATTAGAGAGTTGAGATAAAGATGCCCCCTCAACTCCGCTGCGGCGCTCGGGGATGCCTCCCGTCATAAGCCTGATCGTTGCGAGGCAATCAGTCTTACGGCTTCGGCTACCCCTTTTAATGCGCCTTAGCTTAGTTTTTACATGTAGTTATATGTTCAATAAATAGGTAGTTGAGAGAATGATAAAGATTTCCACTCGTGGTGTTTCTATATGTAAAGAAAATATATTGAAACTTATTTGAATGAGTGACGTAAGGCGGTCATAAGTACATTCATGGTGAGCATAACAGGCACCTATTCAATTGAGATTAGTGCTAGAATAGAGTCAAGAAAAGATAATGGGGATAGATGGATGAAAACGTACCTGATCAAGAAAGCGTTGAATAATAATGTACTTATTGCTACTGATGTGAATGGAAATGAAGTCGTTTTAATTGGTCGGGGCATTGGCTTTGGTAAAAAGTCTGGAGAATCGATTATTCGAGAGGAAGTTGAGAAATTATTTGTATTGAATGATCCTGAAGAGCAGGAGCAGTACAAACAGCTTATTTCCACTCTTGATGAAAAGACATTAAAAGTGCTTATTTCAGCAGTCGAAATTATTCGGGAACGAGCTGGTATGCCGTTAAATGAACATATCCACATAGCGCTGACAGACCATTTATTCTTTGCGGTTAATCGGATGAGACGGGGAATGGTAATTCGGAATCCTTTTTTACTGGAGACAAAGGCACTTTATCCTGATGAGTATAAAATTGCTGCTAAAGTGACAGCGATGGTCAATGAACAGCTATCTGTCGCGCTCCCAGAAGGTGAAATTGGTTTCATTGCCTTACATATTCACAGTGCCCTTGTAAATAAAAATGTGCGTGAATTAACGAGACATTCAGATTTAATTGTTCGACTTGTCACAATGATTGAAGAGCAATTGGACATAATTATTGATAAAACTAGCATCGACTATATTCGTTTAATCCGCCATCTTCGTTTTGCAATTGAGCGGGTGGTACGTGGAGACAAGATTGCTGAGCCGGAAAAAATCACAGGGTTGTTAAAAAACGAGTATCCAATTTGTTACAATCTAGCTTGGAAGCTGATTAAAGTAATGCAACAGACCTTACAAAAAGAGATCTATGAAGCTGAAGCGGTTTACTTAACACTTCATCTCCAACGGATACAAGCAAAAATGGAATAAAGATCGTAATCTGTTGCAGGTCAAATAAATCTATTTGCAAGGTTCTAATAACTATGATAGGGTTAATATATAAAGTCATTGGGTAATACAATTGGCGTCAGACATAATTTATAAAAATATTATCTTCGTACGTGTTACTGATACGATCAGGCATGAGTGAAAAGATGATTGATGATAGTTTTGGGGGCAACTCTTAGGCTTATTTCAATTTCCTTTTTTCTCATGTCTTTTTTGTATGTATATATGTTGAACATATGAATAGCTATTAAACTAAGCGAAGGCATCCCCAAGCGCCGTAGCGAATTCAATGGAATTTTTTATGTCAACCTATATAGTTGAAAAACCCCGATGACTTATTAAAGATTTAGGAGGTTATACAGTGTTTAAAAAAACTTTTGGTGTTTTACAAAAAGTTGGACAAGCTTTAATGCTTCCAGTAGCCCTACTTCCAGCAGCAGGTTTATTGCTTGGTATAGGTAATGCTGCCCAGCAAGAAACAATGCTTAACTATCTGCCATTTTTATCAGCAGATTGGATCCAGTTGACAGCAACAGTAATGGAAGATGCGGGGGGAATTATTTTTGATAACTTACCGCTTATCTTTGCAATTGGTGTCGCGATTGGGTTAGCAAAAGACGGCGCTGCAGCACTTGCGGCACTTGTTGGTTACCTTGTATTGAATCAAGTAATGAGTTCATGGCTCGGGATTACACCGGACATGCTTGCTGATAATCCAGCCTATGCACTCGTTTTCGGAATTCCAACGTTACAAACCGGAGTTTTCGGCGGGATTATTGTAGGTTTGATAGCAGCGTTTTGTTACAACAAGTTTCATGATATTGAAATGCCTTCTTTCCTTGGATTCTTTGCAGGGAAAAGGTTCGTTCCAATTGCTACAGCTGGTGCGGCTTTCGTAGCTGGATTACTATTGATTGTTATTTGGCCAACAGTTCAAGCCGGAATGAATAGTGCATCACTTTGGTTACTCGATGAAGGTACATATATCGCCGTATTCTTCTTTGGATTTATCAAACGTTTGCTAATACCGTTTGGATTGCACCATATTTTCCATGCACCATTCTGGTATGAATTTGGTACATATACGACGGCCGCTGGTTCAGTTGTTCGTGGTGATATGACAATCTTCTTTGCACAATTAAAAGATGGTGTACAACTTACAGCTGGTAACTTCATGGGTGGAGAATTCCCAATTATGATGTTTGGTTTGCCGGCAGCAGCGCTCGCGATGTATCATGCAGCGCGACCAGAAAAGAAAAAATTAGTTGCAGGACTATTAGCATCAGGTGCTTTAACATCATTCTTAACGGGGATAACCGAACCACTTGAATTTTCATTTTTATTCCTGTCGCCTATACTTTTCTTACTCCATGCTGTTTTAGATGGTTTATCATTTGTATTGATGACATTTTTGGAAGTTCATATCGGTTACACCTTCTCAGGTGGAGCTATTGACTTCTTCCTCTTCGGTATTTTACCGGGCAAAGAGGCATGGTGGATTGCCGTATTACTCGGCCTTGTTTTTGCAGTAATCTATTACTTCTTGTTCCGCTTTATGATTAGTAAGTTTAATCTAATGACACCGGGACGTGAAGCAGATGATGAAGATACAGAAGAAGCGAAAACTGGTCCAAAGGGCAACACTGATCTTGCTTACAATATTCTTGAAGCAATGGGTGGTCAAAAGAATATCAGCCAGTTAGATGCTTGTATTACAAGGCTTCGTGTATCTGTTATCGATGTTCAAGCCGTTAACAAAAAAGACTTGAAAAAGTTAGGTGCGGCGGGCGTACTTGAAGTTGGTAATAACATTCAAGCAATATTCGGCCCACGTTCTGAAATTATTAAAGGCCAAATTCAAGATGTAATCAGTGGAAAACGACCTCGTACTGAGGTGGTTGAACAACCTGTCCAAACTGTAAGTAAAGTTACAACGAATCAAACGACAGATGTATTTATTTCACCGATACAAGGCGAGATTAAGCCACTTTCAGAAGTACCTGATGCTGTGTTTGCCGAAAAAATGATGGGCGACGGTTTTGCGATTGTGCCATCTGAAGGTATTGTTGTTTCACCAGTAGATGGGACAATCGTTACTTTCTTCCCGACAAAACATGCATTAGGAATTCAAGCTGATTCAGGAAGAGAAATTTTAATACATGTTGGAATTGATACGGTCAAATTAGATGGTAAAGGTTTCGAAGCTTTAGTTGCACAAGGTGATCAAGTTAAAAAAGGACAACCTTTGTTGAGATTCGATGTTGATTATATTAAGGAGCATGCGACTTCAATCATTACTCCGATTATCTTCACTAATCTATTTGAGGGTGAATCAGTCGTTATTAATAAGTCAGGTACTGTTGAATTAGAAGAAGACAACATTGTGACGATTGAAAAGTAAGAAAAGCGGAAGGCGCCTTCTAGAACCGAGCGTCTGAAGCAAGACACTATTCTAAGTCGGAAAACTTATACTTTCTTACCTGTAAATACTGGGTGTCAGGCACCTTTAGAGAGAAATCAGTCATGTATAAAATGGCTGATTTCTTTCTTTTTTGCATATCATCCTAATAATTAGTGTCAGAAGACTTCCTTAACTGACGAATGGCCCCTGTTTGTGAGATAATACACTTAGAATGAGAGGCTGATTAACAATGACATTTCAAGATTACAACTTAAGCAAGGAGATTACACGGGCGCTAGACGGGCTTGGGTATTCTTCACCAACAGAAGTGCAGGAGAAAGTAATTCCTGCGGCACTTACTAAAAACGATTTAGTTGTCAAATCACAGACGGGTAGCGGGAAGACAGCGGCTTTTGGAATTCCCATCTGTGAAATGGTTGACTGGGACGAGAACAAACCACAGGCGCTAATTTTAACACCAACGCGTGAACTCGCAGATCAGGTCAAAGAAGACATTACAAACATTGGCCGTTTTAAGCGTATTAAAGCTGCCGCTGTTTACGGGAAATCACCATATGCCTATCAAAAAGAAGAACTGAAGCAAAAATGCCACGTAGTTGTCGGGACACCAGGGCGTGTATTCGATCATATTGAGCGAGGTTCACTTGTGCTTGATCGAATTGAATATCTGGTGCTAGATGAAGCTGATGAAATGCTAAATATGGGCTTTATTGACCAAGTCGAATCGATTATTAATAAATTACCGAAAAATAGAACGACTATGCTTTTCTCAGCAACACTTCCAGAAAAGATAGGCAAACTAAGCAGTAAATATATGAAGAACCCGAAAAATATTGAGATAGCTTCTACTGTTACATTGACGGATCAAATTGACCACTCACTCATTATCGTAAGGGACCCACAGAAATTTGACCTGCTGCGTGATGTGACCGTTGTTGAAAATCCAGATAGCTGCATCATTTTTTGCCGGACAAAAGATCAAGTGGATAGTGTTACTGAACAGCTTGAAAAACTCCACTATACTTGCGACAAACTCCATGGCGGCATGATGCAGGAAGACCGTTTCTCTGTCATGGATGAATTCAAGCGTGGCGAATTCCGTTACCTAGTTGCCACAGATGTTGCTGCACGTGGTATTGATATCGACAGCATTACGCATGTAATTAACTATGATCTCCCTGTGGAAACTGAAAGCTATGTGCATAGAGTAGGGAGAACTGGACGGGCTGGTAAGAGAGGGAAAGCGATTTCTTTCGTTACGCCTAATGAAAATCACTTCCTTGATGAGATTGAAGCGTACATTGGATTTGAAATTCAACAACGCAATGCTCCATCCAAACAGGCAGTTGTAGTAGCAATGGGCGCATTTACAGAGAAAATAGAAAGCCTTCCTGAATTGAAAAAGAACAAAAATGAACTAGTAAATAAAGATATTATGAAGCTCTATTTTAACGGTGGTAAAAAGAAAAAGCTTCGCGCGGTTGACTTTGTCGGTACAATTACAAATATTCCTGGCGTATCTGCAGAAGACATCGGAATCATTAAAATCCAGGACACTGTGACCTATATTGATATACTGAATGGCAAAGGTAAGCTAGTGTTGAATGAAATGAAAACGACAACAGTTAAAGGGAAGTTATTGAAAGTGCATAAAGCGAATAAATAAATCTCGATATAAAAAAGCAATCCTTGATCAGTATATTCACTGAACAAGGATTGCTTTTTATATACTACTGAGTCCATTTACCAACTGCTTGTCCCACTTGCACTTCACTGTTCAACTCAATAGTCGGAATAAAGTCCGGATTATTTTCTATAAACAGAATAACTGTAGATCCAAAACTGAAATAACCAAAATCATTTCCTTTAATGCATTCTTTTGATGAATTGTGAAGCTGTATGCTATTCACATTTAAAGCTCCAACTTTTATAATGGCCACTTTTCCGAAATCTGTCATTACTTCTGAAATGAGGCGATGATTTGTGGAGAAGGGGCTCTGTCCAAGACGTAATCCTAAACTATTCACTGGATAAGAAACACCGCCAAGAGCGTAGCGTGAAACCAAACTTCCTGTAACAGGATAGTGGAAGTGATGATAATGGCTAGGTGACAGGTAAAAGATATAATACGTGCCATCTTTATAAGCAGCTGCTTTTTCAGAGGTACCCATAATTTCGTTTATCTTATACTGATGGCCTTTTATCAGAAAAGATTGGTCGGTAGCTATTTTCCCAACTCCACTTGCAACACCATCCACTGGTGAAGTGAGGGCATTGGGCGAAGGATCCACTTGACGAATACCTTCTTTTAGCTGGCGTGTGAAGAGGGCTTGTAGACTTTTATAGTGTGAGATTGGGTGTTCCATTTCGTCATTATTAATGCGATAAGCATTGCTAAATGGCTGAATGAACGGCCGACTAAATCGTGAACTTGTAAATGATTTTAAGAGAGCAGAAGAAACTGGATTCCCCGTGAGCTCAACAAAAGATTTAAAAAGTGCTTTTTTCATTTAATTTATCCTCCGAACGATTCATTTACACTTTCGCAATACGAATGTTGCTAATCATCAATACTGACATAATCAACATCAATATAACGAAAAATAATGGACCCACATATGGAACAAGGAAAAAGCTTAGTGTCATGACAACCCCAGCTACCGTAATAGGAACACCATAAAATGCACCATCAAATTCAGATGCATTGTAACGAGCGAGACGAACTGCACCGGCCAAGACATAAAAAACGGTAGCAATGATTCCAAGCCAAGGCGTCGAATAAAGTGTTGTTTCGTAAATCAATAATGCGGGTGCTAATCCGAATGAAACTAAATCACATAATGAATCAAGCTCTTTACCAAAAAGCGATTCTGCATTATAATGTCTCGCGACCATTCCATCGAAACGATCAAATAATGCGGCAAGGAAGATGAAAAGTAAACTCATATGACCTAAGCCTTTTATAATAAGAATAATAGCAATAACGCCGAAACATAAGTTCATCAATGTAATTGCATTTGCTAACTGCGCTTTCACTTTGGATTGTTCAACATAATCAGGTGAAATCATAAAACACCTCCTAATAGTGTACATACGATTTTCGATTAATTAATAGCCATGATTTCAACTACCCGAAAATACAATGATACCATGATTTCTATGGTTAAAACTGTGAAATTAAAGACGAATTAAAATAAAGTATGTAACCGGTAATCTTATATTATACTTGAATAATGAATACTGTGCAATTTAAAGTGTGAATGTCAGCCGTTTTGCTCTCTTTCAATCTCTTGGATCTCGTGTTACTTATAATAAACCGTTATTGAAGTAGGGGTTTCTTGCTACATGAACAAAAGCTTTCAAACAAGCTAAGTGGTGGCGCTACTCCTATATGATTAGCCATAGGAATAACTTCAGTGGACAATAGCTTATTCAGAGATAAGCAGGGGGGGAACTGACCATCTACTATCCCCTACACTTTAAAAAATCATAGCTGCTTTGTCTAATGTAAGCTGAAATCAAGATCTTTGATTTTCCCAAAATGTTTTGGCAAAAAACTCGATGCATCATGAATGTCTTGAGGATTCTTTTTAAAAGAAGTGTAAACGCGCAAAAAGTAGAGCTAATGATTGCAACAAAAAAAGCCCCAATCAATTGCTGATAGGGGCGTTACTGTTATTCAGAGGGACTATTTCGACATCATTAATTTTTTTATATCGTGGCCTTTAAACTTCACTGTCAATTTTAATGTTGTATAATCAATCACTTCGAATGCTTCTGATGCTTGCTTGATGATATCTTCGTCATCCATGTCTGGTTCAAGCGAGAGTTCCTCGAAGATTGTATTAAGCTTTTCCATGGCTTTATTGCCATGCAAGTAGAGGTCTTCTATTTGATTTTCGTATGTTGCCTCTGTTTTATCACGTTTTTCATCATAATTGGCGGTGACTGCTTGTTTGATTTCTTTTGTATCAATTGCTACATCAAAAGCCGTGAAGCCGTATGTCTCACCAAGCGGCTCTTTGGGTGAATCGGATTCTGTTACTAGGTTCTTATTGCTACAACCGACAATCAGTATTAGTGTAGAAATCATCGCGATTCGTAAAATTAAACGCATCATATTCAACTCGGTCATCCTTTCCGGCCTTATCTAAAGTAGACTACTGTCAATCTAACCGGAGTAGGGGGGAGTTATACGGTTGGAGACGAAAAATCTGTTTCCAATCACGTATCAGTATTAAACACCTAAGAAGAACAGTATGACCGGAATAGTGATAATGCTGATTAGTGTTGTGAAAAATGTTGTAAACGATACAAGATCAGGTTCTGTCCCAAACTGTAATGCAAGCATCGTTGTATTTGCCGCTGCTGGCATGGATGCTTGTACAATAACGACCGCTTTTAGAAGGTCATTGACGGGCATGAAATACAAAATTCCGACTGCGATCAACGGAGAGGCTACCATTCTGATAATACTGACGGCAGAAACATAGCGGTAAGCGACTCTTTTTCGCGAAATGGCCGCAAGCTGCATACCGAGTACGAGCATCACAGTCGGAATAGATGCATCGGCAATTAGGCTAACGGCTTCCATGACTGCGGTTGGAATAGACACTGAAACTAGCTGGAGTCCTATTCCTAAAAAGGCGGCATACATGAGTGGCATACGGATTACCCGCTGTGCGGACTGGCGTAATGTAGATTTTTCTTCTCCACCCATCGCTGCAAAGAAGATGCCGACGGTATTCATTAGTAACGATTGAAATACCATCATAATAACGGCATAGTCAAATCCGACTGCTCCGAATGCAAACAGTACTACCGGAGCTCCGTAGTTCCCGCTATTCATAAATACCCCGCCAAGAATCATTGCTGATAGTTCTGACCGTGTTGCCTTCATACTAATTGCCGTAATCCATACAACAATTAGCAGGATAGTTGTCAGGAGTAAACTAAATAACACAATATAGAAATAGTCCATCGTCAACTCATTTGTGTAAAACGTGCGGAATGCTAAAAAGGGAGACATTAAATAAAGGGCCGCTGTTGAAATTGATTTAATATCAAAGCCTATAAATTTTTGTCCTATGTAGCCAATTGAGAAGATGATAAATACTGGTAAAATAATTAATAGTAAATTCATTAGGGTTCAGCTCCAACGTTTTGACCTGCTACTAGCATAGCAGAATCTGGACTAGTCAACTATAATGATAGACAAACAAAGTAATGTAGCGAAGTCCAGTAGATTTACATTATCTGCACGGTGCTTTTTGCTGTAAAAAAAGGAGGTTTTTAGTGTGAATGAAATTGTTTCATTCAAGGAAGTGTCATTCAGTAAGGGGGACAAGGTAATCTTGCAGGCCATTAATTGGTCCGTCCATCAAAATGAACATTGGGGAATACTTGGTTTGAATGGATCAGGGAAAACTTCCCTACTTAGTATCATGTCTGGATTCCATTTCCCTTCAACTGGCGAAGTTAGCGTACTGGGCAATCTGTTTGGGAAGACCAATTTGCCGGAACTCCGTAAAGAAATAGGTTTTGTCAGTAGTTCATTGGAGCGCTTTGCCGAATATTTCAATAATGAAACGATTGAAAGAGTCGTAGTAAGTGGAAAGTTTGCTAGTTTCGGTATTTATGAGCAAGTGAAAAAAGAAGAATGGGAGAAAGCGGATTCTTTACTCGAGAGCCTGCAGTTGACGTATTTGAAGGGAAAGCCCTATCGGCTACTCTCAGAAGGGGAAAAGAGAAAAGTCATCATCGCCCGTGCGTTAATGAGTGAGCCTAAAATGCTTGTGTTGGACGAACCATGCTCTGGATTGGATATTCTTTCGCGTGAGCGGTTCCTCCAATCGCTGGATGGAATTATGAAGGATGAATGTCATATCGTTTATGTATCCCACCATATCGAAGAGCTTGTCCAAGGGATATCACATGTTCTCCTTCTGAAGGATGGAAAAGTCATCGCCGCAGGACCCAAAGAACAAGTAGTTAGCGATGAGTTGCTAAGTGACACATTTGGAATTCCCGTCCATGTGCATTGGAAGGAAAGTAGGCCATGGTTGGAAATAAGGAGCTAGTATTCGTTCACAAAAAAGTACTCTTTGATAAGGCATTGATTTGCTTCTTGCTATACAATTATAGGATAGCGTTTCATCTAATTAGTAATGGAGTGAATGATTTTTATGATGAAGAATGAAAAATCTGCAAAAACGTTTAAAAAACGTAATTATAAACCATGGATTATTGCACTTTCTGTTATACTCATCGGTGCAATTGGCGTTTTGTCTGGAATGCGAGGAGTTAAAGATTTTGATGCATTCGATCTAACAATCCTTCCTTTGATGAATGCAATTTTCAACAGTTTTACATTTGTATTCCTGGTGTGTGCTCTTATCGCTATTCTTAAAAGGAATATCACTGTTCATCGCCGTTTTATCTACGCGGCGTTTGTTACTACATTTCTCTTCCTAATTACGTATGTCTCTTACCATTATCTAGCACCATCCACGCCCTACGGTGGAGAAGGCTTTATGGCTGGATTCTATTACTTCATTCTAATTACACATATTATTCTTGCAGCAGCTATCGTCCCGCTTGCACTGACGAGTGTAGCTCGCGCATGGAATATGGAGAATGAGCGTCATAAGAAAATTGCGCGATGGACAATGCCGATTTGGTTATACGTCAGCTTTACAGGTGTTTTGGTGTATATACTGATTTCACCTTATTATTGAGTGAGTTGCTGGAGTTAGTATAAATGTATGGACAAACACACTTAAATTAACATCATAGTAGCACATGAATTAGCACTGCCTTTTGGTGGTGTTTTTTTTATGTGGAAATTTAGTCAGTGGAATTGAAATACAGGAGAGTGTATTTTAAAGGTCTTTTATTTTGAATTAATGGAACCTTCTGTATAATTAAACGTACTGATAGTAGAGCGTTCTTTTTATGATGAAGGATGCCTTTGATAAAAAGGAGGGTTTTGAGTAATGCCTTAAGAAATGCCTTGAAACTTAGGGAAGTAATTAAATCCAATTATTCACAAATGGTTTTTCAGTGTAAATACAAATGAAAGAGGTCATACATATGAAAAAATGGAGATACATCGGTATTTTTCTTATCGTTATTGTTATTCTCGCAGCATGTTCAAAAAAGGAAACGCCCGAAGATAGGCTTTCGGCTTATATCAAATTATGGAACGATGCTGAGTTTACAAAAATGTATGATAAATATGTAAGTGAAGCTTCAAAAGATGCTTTTGGTTCAAGTGAATATATTGACCGAACGACGAAGCTTTATAAAGATTTAACTATCACTGATGTAAAAGTTGTTTTTACTAAGTCGGATGAAGATAAGAACTATAAACCTGAGGATCAACCGGAGTTTCCTGTACATATAACAATGGAAACCGTTGCAGGACCAGTGGAGTTCGAGAAAAAAGTAATTATGACATATAGTAAATCAAGTGAAGATGAAAATTGGTTTGTCGAATGGGATCCATCTTTCATTCTCCCAGATTTAACGAAGGCAGATAAAGTAGGCATTTCTACTATTTCTTCAAAGCGCGGTGAAATCTTTGATCGTAATGCACTGCCTTTGGCTATAAACGGAAAAGGCTACGAAGCAGGAATCGTACCAGAAAAGTTCAATGAAGAAAGAGATGCAGAAAAACTCGCAACAATACTTAGCGTAACGCCGGAATTTATTAACAAACAACTCACTCAAAGTTGGGTCAAGCCAGATCAATTTGTTCCTATTAAAAAAGTGGCATCAACCCAAGATATGATTATAGAAAAAATGATTGAAGTGCCAGGGGTTACCTATACACAAGTAGAAATGCGAGAATATCCATATGGCGAGTCACTCTCACATCTTACGGGCTATATCAGTCGTATTAATGCTGACGAGTTAGAGAAAGTCAAAGCTCAGGGGTATGGAGAAAACGATTCTATCGGTAAACGTGGACTGGAACAGCTACTTGAAGAACAGCTCCGTGGTCAGGACGGGATTCGAATATATATTGAGAAAACGAAACAAGAAGCAGAGAGAATTACGATAGCTGAGAAAACTGCGGCAGATGGTAATTCAGTCACATTAACAATCGATGCGGAACTTCAGCAGAGGACATTTAATGCGATGAATGGTGAGGTAGGAACAGCGGCAGCAGTGGATCCCAAAACGGGAGAAATGCTTGTGTTGACAAGTTCACCAGCTTTCGATCCAAATGAATTTATGATTGGCGTGGGTTCATCACGCTACCAAGAATTGACTGATGATCCTTTACAACCACTATTAAATCGATTCGCAGCGACATATGCTCCTGGGTCGGCAATAAAACCGATTACAGCGGCAATTGGAATAGAGGCAGGAACGATTGATCCTAGTAAAGGGTATACAATTGAAGGGAGGAGGTGGAAAAAAGATGAATCATGGGGCGATTTTGGTGTCACAAGAGTTTATACTCCACCGAATCCAATCGACTTAAAAAAAGCACTTGCTTACTCGGATAATATCTATTTTGCAAAGGAAGCACTCGAAATGGGGAAAGATACCCTAACTGAAGGTCTAAAAAGATTCGGTTTTGGAGCAGATATTCCCTTTAGTTATCCACTCCGAACTTCTCAAATATCGAATGACGGAACAATCGGGACAGAAGCACAACTTGTGGATACCTCTTATGGACAAGGTCAAATGTTAATGAACATCGCTCACTTAGCTTCGAGTTATGCTCCAATCTTAAATGACGGAAAGATGTTCAAGATG
Source organism: Sporosarcina sp. resist (assembly GCF_014302295.1). Classification (NCBI taxonomy): domain Bacteria; kingdom Bacillati; phylum Bacillota; class Bacilli; order Caryophanales; family Caryophanaceae; genus Sporosarcina; species Sporosarcina sp. resist. The sequence goes on from NZ_CP060287.1 coordinate 1,348,279, forward strand.
GTTTTATTCAAAGATGAACCAAAAGGTGAAGTATGGGTAGAGGGGCTAATTTCAGCTGACAACGCTGCAATCCTTCAGGCAGACTTACGTGAAGTTGTGGTAAATGGTTCTGCTAAAGATGCAAATATCCCTTCTGTTAAACTTTCTGGGAAGACAGGCACTACAGAATTAAAGTCATCACAGGAAAAAGGCGGCAAGGAAAATGGATTCTTCGTCGGGTATCAAACAGATGAAACGTCTTATATTTTGGCGATGATGATTGAAAGTATAGAAGATAAAGGTGGAAGCAGCTATGTAGTAAAAAAGGTTGCACAAGTCATGGGGAACTAATAGCTTGTGCAAGCATGGTTTGGGTGTCTAGTTCACTGAAAAAACGCAAGTACAGCGAACGATGCTTTTCATAGTATATATGTTGAACGAATGATTCTATATGATCTCCAGCGAAGGCATCTACTGGGGTAGCCGAAGCAATAAGACTGAAAGTGATTTTCTGTCCGGCTTATTGTGGGAGGCATCCCCTAGCGCCAAGTGTTGTTGGTAGGATTCTTTATTTCAACCTATATAGTTACAAAAATCCTTATTTTATCGATTAAAGTGATGGCTTGCTCGATTTCTAGATTGTCAGGTGATATAGCTTGATTTTAGCCAATCATGTTTTAACTATTATATTAGGAGCGCGATTTAGTACAATTCTATGAACAATTTTTTGAAAGTGTAGAAAATAGTTAGTTCAATATTTGTTTGTTGTTTCATAAAAATGGTAAAATAAAAGTATCACGTGATAGTTTGGAGGCGAGCCTATTGGGAAGGATAAACTAAGAATTGGGGAATTAGCCGACATTGCAGGAGTATCTAAACGGACAATCGATTATTATACAAACTTGAATCTTTTAAAACCATCACGTTCCGATACTGGCTATCGTCTTTTTGAACTTTCTGATGTTGAGCAGTTAGATAAGATTTCACATTTAAAGGGAAAAGGTTTCTCACTTGAAGAAATTAATGAGAAACTGGCGTTTCCTGATACTAGTGAGCAGGTGCTGGAGAAAGCACTCTTAGTAAAAAGTAATCTTCAGGAACTTTTGGTTTTATTAAAAAGAGCTGAACGGGAAAACTCTTCAATTAAGGAGAGCATCACCCATGATACTCTGCCAGTAATACAAGCTTTATTACAATTACTTGTCTAATTTTACACGCGAAAGTAGCAGACAATCATTTCAGGAGGTGGAGGCCTTGCTTAATGTAAGGTTGACATAGTGGAAATATTAAATTTAGTATTAGTCGCAGTACTGATTGCTTTAACAGCTTTCTTTGTAGCAACAGAATTTGCATTAGTGAAAGTTAGAAGTACAAAAATTGATCAGCTAGTTGCGGAAGGACGAAAAGGTGCGATATCTGCAAAGCACGTCACCACTCATTTGGACGAGTATCTCTCTGCCTGCCAATTAGGAATTACAATTACCGCTTTAGGGCTTGGTTGGCTCGGGGAACCAACAGTCGAGACAATGCTACATCCACTGTTCGAAAAATTCGATGTAGATCCATCTGTTTCCCAGATACTTTCCTTTGTAATCGCCTTTGTCTTCATCACTTTCCTACACGTTGTAGTGGGGGAACTTGCTCCGAAGACAATAGCAATCCAAAAAGCAGAAGCATTGACATTGCTTTTTTCTAAACCAATAATGTGGTTCTATAAATTAATGTTTCCCTTTATCTTTGTGTTGAATGGATCAGCTCGTTTGCTTATAGGTCTATTCGGCTTTAAATCAGCATCGGAACACGAAGTTGCTCATACTGAAGAAGAGTTACGGCTCATTTTGTCAGACAGTTTTAAAAGCGGAGAAATTAACCAATCCGAACTGAACTATGTTAACAAAATGTTCGAATTTGACAACCGAATTGCAAAAGAGATTATGGTGCCACGGACTGAAATGGTAACGTTCTCCTCGGATGTTTCTTTCGATGAAGTAGCATATACAATTCAAGAGGAAAGATATACACGTTATCCCATCTACGAGGGGGATATAGATAATATCATAGGTTTTATCAACAGTAAGGATTTGCTATACTTTACTCTCGGAGATCGCTCGGCCTTAGAGTCATTCTCCATTAAAGACTTGTTGCATCCGATACCAGTGGTAATCGAAACATTGCCCATTGATGAAGTTCTAAAAAGAATGCAAAACGAACGGTCCCAATTATCGCTTGTAATCGATGAATATGGCGGTACGGCTGGAATGGTAACAATCGAAGACATCCTTGAAGAAATTGTCGGGGATATACACGATGAATTTGATGCAGATGAGATCGCGGAAATCACAAAAATTGCAGAAGACCATTATATCGTCAGCGGTAAAGTATTGATAGAAGAAATCAATGATTTACTTGGAACATCATTGGAAAATGAAACTGTGGATATGATTGGCGGATGGTGCTTGTCGCAGAATTACGAACTTGAAGAAGACGAAGTGATTGAGAAAGACGGCTTCCTTTTTATAATCAAAGAACTAGACGGGCATCAAATACGCTATATAGAAATCCGGAAAAACGAATAGACTATTCATTCAAAACAAAAGGACCTAAAAAGGTCCTTTTGTTTTGAAAAAATTTAGTTGAAGTTCTCTTAAGGATTAGTTGACCATAAACCAGCAGATTTAACTAGGATCCGCGGGTGCAGTTTCAATTGTGCAACCATTACTTCAGCAAGATCTTCAGGCTGCATCACTTTATCCGGGTTGCCGTCTGTCAAGTTTTCACTGAAAGCCAAATCTGTAGCGACTGTGCTCGGTGTCAATGCGCTGACACGGATATTATGTTTTCTCACTTCAAGCATAAGCGATTCCGTAAGTCCGAGAACACCGAATTTTGATGCACTGTATGCGCTTGTAACTGGTGCTCCTTTTTGACCGGCAGTTGAGGAAATATTAATGATGTCGCCTGATTCTCTTTCAATCATTTCTGGTAGAACAGCTCGTGTGACGTAATAGACGCCCATCAAGTTAACATCGATTATATTTTTGAATTCTTCTGGTGAAAGTTCAAGGAATTTGCCGAATTTACCGATGCCTGCATTGTTAATGAGGATATCGATTGGACCAAGCTCTGTTTTGATATGTTCGACTGCAGCAATGACTGATTCATTATCCGACACATCGGCAGTTGCCATCGTCACTTCGACACCGTATTCGCTAAGTTCTTTTGCTACTTTCTCAAGGTTTTCGGCTGTTTTTCCGATAAGTCCTACATTGATGCCTTCTTGAGCAAAAGCAATGGCTGTCGCGCGGCCGATACCTCTGCCTGCACCAGTAATTATAGCATTTTTACCTTTTATGATTTGCATACATAACACTCCCTCTATGAAAGTTTCTACATAGAGCAGTATAACAAATGCAGCGCGAATTAGTGTCCGCGGCGATTATAAGAAACGTTTTTGAGGAACTGAGGTGTGAAAAAAGTGGCATCACAAGCAGATGCCAACCGTAAATAGTTACCTACAATCGGTTTTATCCAAGCTTATACTGCTTTCATAACAATAATGATTGAATATATATGTTGAACAAATGAATACGGCGTATGCGCTTTACAAGGGCTTTTGGGCGGCCACTGAAAAAGTCCCGAAACTTAGCACAATTAGAATTCCTGCCAATACCGCTTCGACGCTTTGTGGATGCCTCCCGCGGTAAGCCAGAAAGAAGACCGCTTTCAGTCTTATCGCTCCGGCTACCACGAAGTCGCGCCTTCGCTGGATGGTCTATTTGAGAAAGAGCATTTCATTATCTGCGATGAAATCTGCAAGCTGGGGCACGTCTTTCTTGAAAATAAATTGTATCAACTAGTCATCACCTTATAATCTCAGCATATACATCTCAAAATTACATTTCTCTCGATAATGAACACCCTAGCGAAAGGCATCTCCAAAGCGCCAAACGTTCTACAATCCACACACCGAATTAAGAGGCCACTGAAAAAGTTCTTTTTTATAGTAAGAACTAGTTGATTGTAGTGAAGAGCGGCGACTCCGGCGGGAACTGCACGAGCTGAAGACCCCGCAGGAAGAGCCGTTACGAAGAACGGCTTTTGCGAGCAAAAGCGCTAGCGTTGGGAGCACGGGGCAAGAATGCCTTAATTTCTGCAAAGAACGCAGAAATACGGCCAATCGAACCCTTTGCTGTTCGATTGGCTGAAGCCGTGCCCGCGGAAAGCGTCCGCTCGGAACGGAAATCAACGGGATTGAAGGATATCGTACATTTTCAGTGGCCTCCGAATTTAAATTCTCACCTTATTGAGCGCCACAGTAAATTCAGTGGGATTCTTTAATTCAACATATTTAGCTCTTTTATACTTCCAATGGGAAATTTGAAATCATCATGATGCCCTCCGTAGATAAATTATATGGCTCTTCATTTCAATAAATCATCTTTTTGATTTGATACTTGACTACCATTTCTATTCCAAAGTTCAGATATCGTGACAAATTCATATCCCTGCTTCTTAAGTGCAGGTAGAATTTCTTCGAGTGCTTGCACGGTTTGGGAGCGATCACCGCCCGCATCGTGAAATAAAACGACATCACCTGGTTTAGCCCCTGATAATACGGTTGTTACAATTTTATTTACCCCTGGTCTTTGCCAATCCTTTGTATCTTGATGCCATGACCACATAACCACCTTAAACCCATTCTCTACAGCAATATTAATAATACGATCATTATAACTTCCACCTACGGGCCGATATAACGTTGGATAAGTACCGGTAATGTCATAAATGACCTCATTCGTTTTTATTAATTCATTTTCTAGTACTTCTGCAGTTTTTGAATAGGGGTGGGTATACGTATGATTAGCTATTTCATGGCCTTCATCTTCTTCTCTAAGGATAATAGCTGGAAATTTTTTAGCGTGCTCTCCAATAACGAAAAAAGTTGCCTTCGCATCGTATTTAGCAAGTACATTTAAGATTTGTGGTGTATAAGTAGGGTGTGGACCATCGTCAAATGTAAGAGCAATGACTTTCTCTGTTGTTTTGATATCCCACAGCACATACCCTTTATCCTCGTAATAAGGCCTATCTTTCTCTGTTGCAAAAGAAACATAAGCAATTGAAAAAAACATCACACTAACAATTCCTATTTTTAATCCCCAATACTTCACGCATTATTCCTCCTTGCCTTGCTATTTTGGCAGAGGATTCATTGTTGTTTGTGTCCTCGCAAATAGTATTTGTCAAAGAGGAAGGATTATACGGCTATTTTTTTGTACTTCGAGTCATTTATTTTTTATCCAGATTGGACTTGATCATAAGGATAACGGAAAGACTCTTTTTTCGGTTTCAGCAGTAAAAAGAATAATGTCAGTGGACCAATTCGACCTAAAAACATCACCACACATAATAGCACTCTTCCAATAGCACTAAAGTCTTCGGTTACCCCCATTGATAATCCCACAGTCCCGAATGCTGAAAAGACTTCGAATGCGAGAGGAAATACCGGGATGGTTTCTATAATCGTTAATATAAATATAAAACCAAAAACGATCATAGTACTAACCGTTGCAATTGCCAATGATCGAAAGACAATGTCGAATTTAATCGTCCTCCCAAAAAGATGAGGTTCGCGTATGGATCTAAAATAGGAGAGGGTAGCTATGACAATAATCATAAATGTAGTTAATTTAATCCCCGATGCAGTTGAAGCACTACCTCCTCCGATGAACATGAGGAGCATTGTAAATAACAAAGAAGGATCTTCCATGTCACCAATCGAGATTGTATTAAAGCCGGCAGTACGGGGAGAAACCGCTTGGAAATAAGATGCCAGTGCTTTATCGGCCAATGAAAAGTCAGCAATTGTATGCGTATTATTAAACTCAAGCACAAAGATTGTCACTGTGGCTACACAATTTAATGCAATCGTTCCAGTAATCATCATCTTTGTATGAAGTGACCAATGCACAAACGACTTGTTTTTGACAAGATCGAGCACGACTACAAACCCCAATCCTCCAATGATGAGTAATGAAGAAAGAACAAGATTAACGAGCGGGTCACTAACAAATTGAGCAAGGTTATCAGGAAATAATGAAAATCCTGCGTTATTAAATGCCGAGATGACATGGAAAACACTGTAATAAATCCCATCCCGTAACCCAAAGGTAGGTACCCAATGGAGCGATAAGATGATAATAGCAATCCCTTCAACAATCAGAACAAAAAGTAAAATCTGACGAACGAATTTCACCATTCCTCCGAGCGTTTGAAAACTAAAGGATTCTTGTAGATAAATTCTGTTCTGCATCCCAACTTTTCGCCCAAGCAATAAAAGTATGGCTACGGCAAATACCATTAAGCCAATTCCGCCCAATTGAATAAGAGACAGCAAAACGATTTCTCCAAATAATGTAAGTGTAGAGCCTGGATCGAATACAATTAGCCCAGTCACCGTCGTTGCAGACGTCACTGTAAATAGTGCATCAATCCAAGTGATTGGGCGCTCAGTTGCAATCGGCAATTTCAAAAGTAACGTGCCGATAAGGATTAGTAGGAGGAAATTTCCGGCAATTACCACTGGAGGAGAGATGTGTCGTCTATATAGTTTCTTTGAGTGCATATGCATGCTCCCATCCTATAGAATATGGAATTCTTATTGCGGGCTAGTCGATAGATATCTAGTGATTAACCAACTACAGTAAACCTTTCCGATTGCAGTCTCTCGATGGAGAGTAGTATTTTCCATTCGACTGTTACTATCTGAGCTAAAAAGATGAGAATGACACAGCGGATAGAAATTTATGCGTGTCAGCTTGATAGTGTTTAGTTGCTTACATATTATCAGAATAGGTGCTTTTTTACGATACTTTTTTTGGAAATAAACAACTATATAAGTTGGACATTCGAATACCTATATAAATTGAGTGAAGGTGCCTTAAAAGGGGGAGGCATCCCCAAGCGCTGTAGCTAATTCAATGAAGTTCTTTATTTCAACACTTACAATGCAAAAAGTCTCTTTTAAAGTGTTAAAATGCTTCCGCCTAGCCATTTTAAATCAGAATGAAAAATCTCATTACCTATTTTATTTGAAGGGCGGGGCGAGATTATTTTTGATGGGGGTAACTTTAATAATAGTTCATTTCTTTTGAAACCGCTTACAAATAATTCGGAAATACGGTTGACTTTGTTCCAAACAGCCCTTAATATATCTATTAACGACTATTAAGCGACAGTTAATAATTTTGAAAATACTTAAATCTGGGGGAATATAGATGGATCAACAAAATGAGAGAAAAATCGGTTTTTGGATGGCGTTACTTCCTTTAGTCGTAATGATTGTTGTCATGATATTTACGGTTGTTAAATTAGAACAAGGTCCTCATATTCCATTGATAATTGGAACATCGACTGCAGCTATTGTAGCTTGGCGAGCTGGATTTACTTGGAAGGAAATTGAGGAAATGATGTATAAAGGTATTCGATTGGCTCTTCCGGCTGTCGTTATCATTATTTTGGTAGGGCTGACAATTGGAGCGTGGATGGGCGGCGGTATTGTTGCCACGATGATTTACTATGGTTTGCAAATCATTACACCAGCTTGGTTTCTCGTTACAATTTGTCTTATTTGTTCAATTGTATCTTTGGCAATTGGTAGCTCATGGTCGACAATGGGAACAATCGGCGTAGCGGGAATGGGAATCGGTTTAAGTATGGGGATTCCAGCAGGTATGATTGCAGGAGCAATTATATCAGGAGCCTACTTTGGGGATAAAATGTCTCCGCTTTCAGATACTACGAATTTAGCAGCAGGGTTAACAGGGACGGATTTGTTTGATCATATCAAGCATATGTTTTACACGACGATTCCTGGCTTAGCAATTGCTCTTGGCGTCTATGCCTTTTTAGGAAATCGTTTTGCAGCAAACAATATTGAAGTAGAAGAAATTGCGCAAACAGCACAAGTGTTAAAAGAAAGCTTTGTCATTTCACCGTGGTTGATGCTTGTACCATTGGCCGTTGTTGTACTTGTTGCTGTAAAAGTACCGGCTATACCTGCTCTTGTAATAGGAATTGTGCTTGGATTCCTATCACAAATTTTTGTACAGGGCGGTACGCTTATTGCAGGCATTGAGGCTTTGCAAAGCGGATTCACAATTGCCACAGGGAATGTAATGGTAGATGCTTTGTTTAACGGTGGCGGATTGGATTCGATGATGTTTACGGTATCTATGACTATTGTCGCCATGACATTTGGCGGGATTCTAGAGTTTTCGGGCATGCTTATGTCATTAATGAATCAACTGCTTAAAGTTGTTAAATCTTCCGCGTCGTTAATTATCTCGACAATCGGAGCTTGTTTCTTAACAAACGCATCTTGTTCAGAGCAATATATCTCTATCGTCGTTCCATCACGGATGTTCAGTAAAGCGTATCAGAATATGGGCTTGCATTCGAAAAACTTATCACGTGCACTTGAAGACGGTGGAACGCTGACTTCGGTTTTCATCCCATGGAATACATGCGGTGTATTCATTTTTGGAACATTGGGAGTAAGTGTTGTACAATACGGTCCATATGCCATATTGAATTTAGTTGTTCCTTTGATATCCATTATTTATGCATTAACAGGCTTTTCGATTGTGAAGTTGACTGAACAAGAAAAGGAAAAACTTGCAGTAGATGAATTAAAAAAAGAAAAAGTAAACGAAGAGGTAAATTTGGCTTAAAAACAAAAGCGTAAGCGCTGGAGTTTAGACGAGAAAGAATGGAAAGTTCACATCTATCAAGTGAACTTTCCATTCTTTTTAAAAATAAGGGTGAAAGTTAAATTCATATAAAGCGCGAGGTCTTCCTTGTCGGTAGGTCATTTCTTCACCAATAATCGTCGCATACTTATAGTCGACGAGTTTTTTTAATGTACGTTCTGCTGTTCTTCGTGAGACATCTAAATATAATGCCAAATCATTTGCAGTAAATTGTTTCGTTTGACGCATCAGACTATATTGCATCAATTTAGAGATATTTGCTGGACTGAGCTTGGTTTTTTCGGCCATCTCCACAAGGGCAGGTTCAGTGATTTTCATTTCAACGGTTACTTCCGATTGTGGAAACGGACCATGCAATCTTTTGTTTGTATCTAACATATAAAAACAATGACCATCACTTAGTTGTATAAGATTGAGTGCGAAGTTCGCGTTTTCAGTTGCATCAATGATTGATTCGCCACAGCCGAATGCCATTTTCGCTTTGGTAGCAAGTGATTGGAACGTAGAAAGAAATTCCTTGTTTTTTATAGCGGATTCGATGTTTCCCATTGAAGTGTACAGGGTGAAATCACCGTCATGTACACTCCAACGAGCCTGCATGATGGACGCCATTTTCGCAATAGATGTCTCTACGTTTTGTCGCGAAGAAATTGATTTTACAATTCCGACTGCGATCTGTGCGGAGTTACTTTTTTGTAACAATGCTTGCTGTTTTGCCTGTTCAATACTCCGAAGAATCGTACTTTCAGGGTCAATCATCTTACATGCAGGAATGTTTTGCTGCTGTAGCTGTTCGAAAACAGCATGGACACTTGTAATCGCCATATCTGTTTTACCTTGTAAAGAAAGAGTTTGATGATAGGACGTTATGGTAGTGATTTTTTCATCATCTTTTAGCAAGTGAACAAAAGGCAACTCCACACTTCGACCCAAATCATTGAGCACGTGTTCAATATAGGATTGCTCACGCACGTCGATGGATACGCGACTCAATTCCTGCTGGTTCTGTGTAGATAAATGAAGCAATGTAATCGCCAATGCTGTTTCATCTTGTTGCAGGTAAACGGCTGGGATCGGTAGGTTTTCAAGTAGCTTTTTGGAATAAAAGTAAGGCAGGGAACCTGAAAACAAAAGGGCATCACACGGTTTAAGTGTCTGCAGTAAACTCGGTGCCTCACTGGGTTCAGCGTAGCGATACCAGTTAAGTTCAATATCTTTTCGATTGTTGACAAGTTGTTCTGTACGTTGGCAAAAATCAGTTGACCCGATAACTGCGATTTTAATCTTCACGATGAACCCCCAATGATTAGCGACTATTTAACGACAATGATACAATAAAAAATAGAGTTTGCCAAGAGAGAGGATTTTGACTTATGAAAATAGCTGAAATTGAAATTTATGCGATTCACCTACCACTTTATGAACCCTTTATTATTAGTTACGCTACTTATGATTATATGCCATCCATCATTGTCAAAATCACAACGGATACCGGTTTAGTCGGCTATGGAGAAGGTGTTGCCGATGAACATGTAACGGGTGAGAGTTGGAAAGGTACTTTTGAAATCTTGAAAAATACCCTGGCACCGAAGTTAATAGGTGAAAATCCTATGAATATGGAGCGAATTCATGAACTGATGGATGCTGAAATTTACGGAGTACCAACAGCAAAAGCTGCAATTGACATAGCATGCTATGATGTTGCAGGAAAAGCACTTGATGTCCCTGTCTATAATCTTCTTGGAGGAAGATACCACGAAGAGTTTCCGATTACGCATGTGTTAAGCATCGCAGCTCCGGAAGCAATGGCGAATGAAGCAGAAGAACGTGTAGCCGCTGGATACCGTTCGATGAAAATGAAAGTCGGCACCAATGTAGCGGACGATGTATTACGCATTCAAGCGGTACGTGAGCGTGTAGGCGAGGATATCGCGATTCGTGTCGATGTTAACCAAGGTTGGGTAAATAGCGCCAATACATTACAAGGTCTTCAAAAGCTGCAGGACTGTTCGCTCGATTGGTTGGAGCAGCCTGTGCGAGCTGATGATATAGATGGTATGGTCGAGGTGAAATCTAAGTCTTCTACTCCAATGATGATTGATGAAGGTTTACGTGGCGTGCGTGACATGAGAGAAATCATCGCGAAGCGTGCTGCTGATAAAGTGAACATTAAATTGATGAAATGTGGCGGGATTTATCCAGCAACAAAGCTTGCCCATATGGCCGAAATGGCGGGGATTGAGTGTCAGATTGGTTCGATGGTGGAGTCATCTATCGGATCAGCAGCAGGATTCCACGTTGCATTCTCGAAAAAAATAATTACAAGTGTGGAATTAACAGGACCGCTTAAGTTCAGCAAAGACGTTGGAAATTTACATTATGACGTTCCATTTATCCGTTTGAGTGGCAAGCCGGGATTAGGAATCGACATTGATGAGCAAGTGTTGCAGGAACTGACTGTGTTCTCAGAGAAGGTAAGCGGATGAGGGAAAAGCATTTGTTGAAAAACGGGCGTGAAATTACTATAAAACGCTTAGAAGCAGATCAGCTCGACGAAATTCTTATCCTTCAGCGGAAAGTGATTGAATCATTATCTACAGGTTCTTTTTTACAGCCGTTGACAGAAGAGGAGTTTAGCTATATTTTAAACGGCAAAGGACTCATGATTGGTGCCTATTATCAAGAACAACTGATTGCATTTCGGGCCATGCTTGAACCAGAACTGGATGAAGAGCATCTAGGGAAAGATGCGGGACTACCAAGAAGTGAATGGCCGCTTGTGCTCTATTCCGAAATCTCGAATGTCGATCCGGACTTCCAAGGCAATGGCTTACAAGTGTTATTGGGGAAAGTTCTAATGAAGCAAGTTGATTCACAGCGATTCCGCTATATTTGTACAACTGTTGCACCGTTTAATATTGCCAGTCTAAAAGATAAATTTGCACATGGTATGCAAATAGTAGCATTAAAAGTGAAATATGGTGATTTACTCAGATATATTTTGATGAAAGATTTAACAGGCCATTTAATAGAACAGGATACCTTGGACTGTTGCTTTGTCTTGATGGCGGATACAGAACAACAACAAAAGTACCTGTATGATGGTTGGAAGGGGACAGGCATTGAACAAGTGGATAACCAATGGGTTGTTCGTTTTGAAAAGTGATCTTGATAGAATAAAACCTTACTTTACAAGATACATGTAAAGTAAGGTTTTTTTAGATGGGATTAAATTGTAATTAGATGTTAATACCTATGTCATTATATTTTATTATTACAACTATACTACTAGTTTCATATAAGCTATACTAATGAATGGATTTAATATGCGGGAGGTAAAACTTAAATGAAATTTTCAGTTGGTAAAAAATTATGGAGCGGGTTCTTATCTGTTCTTGTCTTTATGATAATAGTGGGGGCAATGGGTTTTTGGTCGCTAACTAAAGTGAATAGTGAGTACCGATCTATCCTAGACGAACAGGTAACAAAAGTGGTGTTGTTTGAAAAACTATTATCTGCACAGTATGCAACTTCGACCGATTTTCGGGGCTACTTATTGTTTGGAAATGAATTGTTTTTAAAGAATAAAGAAAAGTCAATCGAAACATTTGATTTGTACTGGGGAATCCTAGACAAATTGCCACAGACAGACGCCGAACGTGTGTTATTTAACGAACTAAAAGACTCACGTGTAAATTATGTAGAAACTTTAGAGTCGGCCATTAGTGAACTTAATAATTCCAGTGAAGAAAAGGCGCTCAGTATTGCATCTGATGCATCTGTCTTTGAGGATATAATTGTAACGGAAATCAATGACCAAATTAATGATCAAAATGCAAAGACGGACGAAATAAATCTAGAAATTGAAAAACTTATTAAGCAAACACGTATTTTGACTGTGGGGCTAATTGCCCTAGCGATTCTGTTGAGTATTGCTATTGCTGTTGTGATCAGCCGTAGTATTGCACGTCCAGTCGGGAAAATGACAGCAGCGTTAACAGAAATTGCGGATGGTAACTTAGCAATAGAACCGGTTATAATTCGCAATAAAGATGAGATAGGTGAGATGGCGACGGCATTTAACAGTATGAGCAAAGACCTTCGCGCTATCATTACGAATGCAAATGAATCTGCAGTTCAGCTTGCCGTCCAGGCGGAAGAATTATCTGCGAGTTCGGAAGAGAGTTTAGCAGCATCTGAAATGGTTGCCGAAATTTCGGAGAAAAACTTATTCGGAAGCGAATCGCAAGTTGCGATTGTAAATGAGACGGTTTTAGCTATGGGAGAAGTGGTAACAAGCATCAACCGAATTACGGAAGATAATGAAGCAATGCTTCTGTCATCTGAAGACGTTGCCCAATTGGTCGAAGAGGGAGCATCCCTTATGGAAGATGTTAACGGCCAAATGACGGTCATTAGTTCAGCAATTGGACAGTCGGCTGAGATAATGAATGGCATGGCTAATTATTCGGAAGAAATCCGGAGAGTAACGTCACTCATTACTGATATTGCTGAGCAGACCAATTTGCTGGCGCTCAATGCGGCGATTGAAGCAGCCCGTGCTGGCGAGCATGGAAAAGGCTTCGCGGTTGTTGCAGAAGAAGTGCGAAAACTTGCTGAACAGTCGAAACGATCCGCTGGAGAAATCGGTAATATGATTGATAGAATGATTGGCAACGTCGCACAGGCTGTTTCCAGCACGGAAGATGGAAATCGCCGCGTTGAAGAGGGGCTTGTTGTGACGGAACGTACACGCAGTGTATTTAACCGGATTGAACAGGCGGCTAGTGACGTCGGTGAAAAAGTGACAGCTGTTTCCGCCGCAATCGAACAGATTCGTACAATGACGGATGAAGTATCTAGTGGTTCTTCAAAAGTGCAGGAACTTGCCATGGAATCATCTGCTGCAGCTCAGTCGACAAGCGCAGCGACAGAACAACAGCTTGCTGCAAATGAAGAGATTTCTTCAAGTGCGCAAGTGCTTGCGGAGCTTTCGGAAAAACTGCAAAATGATATGGGACAATTTAAAGTCTAATAGGTAGGAAAAAACAAGCTGATTGCCACGTGCAATTAGCTTGTTTTTTCGCCACACTTCTTAGCTGGAGACAAGAAGCCTGTTCATTTTATTAGTTACGCTGGATTCGATTTTTCCTAATTGTTGTGACTCAATTTTGTTTAGTGGGTGTGGATTGAACCAGTTAATTACGCCCTCGTGATAAATGCCTTGAAAATCATTACCTTGGTAGTTTAATGAAAATGAAAACCGTTCATTAATGTGGTTCTGGAATAACGCTTTTTTAATTTGAAATTGATTGACCATACTTGTAGCCTCCATTTTTTTAGATTGATATTTTAAAAGTCATAATAAAAATTTGCTGAGAAAGTATAATTCTAGGACTAGTACATGAAGTTATGCATGTTAGCATTTGCTTTGATTTTAGCTTGTTGTAATTGCTGAATTTCATGTTTACTTAATGGATTAGGGCTAAACCAGTTTGTGACTGCATTCTGGGAGAGCCATGAATATTCATTCCCTTGGTAGTTTACTGCTATCCATTCATGAATTCGATTTTGAAGTTTAGTCAACATAGTTGGGGCCTCCATTTTTTATGTTTGATAGAATAATTTTTAAGAATTGATTAATGTACATGAAATACGCTAGCCAATTTTGTGGACATGCTTTCAACCTGTCCTACTTATCTAGAGTAACGCACCTAAATTAGAGAGACATGAGACGCAGATGAGAGTTTGATGAGAAAGCGCTATTTACTTTTACAAATATCTAAACCAGTGGAAGTGAATTTTACTTATCTGTATCTATCCGCGCTGAATCACTTCTTTAATCAGAATATTTTTTCCATTGTACTAAATGGTGTTGATTCCGCCTTTAGCAAGTGGTAAACTTCAATTCTGTTTAATAATCCCCAACATCTCCCATACAACCGCACGTGACGCAAAATACAACAAATGGAGGGTCTGTATGTCTCAGAAACATCCTGACTTAGAGTTTGAATTACAGCGCCTTGACTACACCAAACAGTACATGCAGCAATTGTTGGAGGAATCGCGACGTGATGTAAAATCCTCCCAAGAACAGATCCGCCAGTCGATGGCTGATCTGGATTATTTGGATTCAAGTTTAAGCTATATCAACATTTTGACAAACGCTCGATTTTTTGAAATGGCCCGTTCGCAAAAAGAGGGGCTGGAGGCAATTCAGCAGAAGCCCTATTTTGCCCGCATTCATTTTCGAAAAGAGAATGAGGCTGATGAGTTACTCTATATTGGCAAGACTTCTTTATTCCACCGGGAAACGCAGGAACCGATTATCGTCGACTGGCGCTCACCGGTTGCAAATGTCTATTACGACGGGAGACTAGGGGCTCTATCCTATAAAGTGCGAGATGAAGAGTTCGAGGGACATCTCTATTCCAAACGGCAGTATCGAATTGAAGAAGGTGAACTTCTTGATATCCGTGATGTCGATCTTACAACGAATGATGAACTACTTCAGGAAGCCCTTGCTGGCAAGGCGGATACACGGCTGACTGAAATTGTGTCGACGATTCAAGCTGAACAAAATGCAATTATCCGTGCGAATTTGAAACAACCAATTATTGTACAGGGAGCCGCAGGAAGCGGGAAAACAACGATTGCCCTTCACCGTATTTCTTATTTCCTCTATACAATGGGTGAAAACTTTCCTGCTGATAAATTGATGATTTTGGCACCAAGTAAATTATTTATGGATTATATTGCGGATGTGCTTCCCGAACTCGGTGTAGGGCGCATCTGTCAGACGACATATAGCGAATATGTTTTAAGTGCTACAGGATTGAAACTGAAGTTGATGGATCCAGACGCTAAGTTGGAACAGCTTACTGAATCTGACACGCTAGATGCAAGTTTGCTTTTTGTAACACGTGTGAAGGGAAGCCTACAATACCGAGAAATCATGCAACGCTATGTGCATAAGTTGGAACTGGATATGGCTGAGTTATTTGAAGATGTCTTTATTGAAAAATATCGGATTATGAAAGCTTCTCGGTTGAAACAGCTATTTCTAAAAGAGTTTTCGTATATGCCAGTTGAGAAAAGACTGGATAGAATTAAAATTATCGTTCAAAGTGACGTTAAGCGAAAACGAAAACAACTTATGGATATGCTAACGACAAAGTACGACGCGGCACTTGATAAGGCGTTATACGGAATAAGGGATGATGAAAGAAGGAAACTGAAGTTAACAAGAATATTGGAAGAAAGAGATGAAAGACTTCCTGTTATTGAAAAGGAAGGCAAAACGGTTGCGTCAGCCTATATGCGCAGATTCAAAAAGTTCAATATCAAGAAATTATATCGGGACTGGCTAACAAGTAACGAACTACAAAAGGAATTTGCAGACGAGTGGTCCGAGCGCGACAGATATGCTTTTTGGGAGGCACATAAAAAAGAGTTTTGGGAAGTCGAGGATTTAGCAGCTCTTTATTATTTGCACGCAAAGCTTAGAGGCATTGCAGATGAATGGAAAATGAGGGTTGTTTTCATCGATGAAGTACAGGATTACAGCGAATTCCAGCTTGCTTCAATGCAAGACGGTCTAGAGACGGATATGTTTACAATGGTTGGGGATCTGGCCCAGGGAATTCATAGTTACAGATCATTAACATCATGGGAACCGATAAAGGCACTGTTTCCAAGAGCAACGTATACGACACTTCAAAAAAGCTACCGAACGACGATTGAAATAATGAATCTGGCGAATCAAGTTCTTGCACAGATGGATGAAGATCTACCACTTGTAGAACCGGTCGTTCGTCATGGAAGAGAACCGAAGTATTATGAGATGCATGAGTTAGAGGGGGGCGGCATTCAACGTATTTATGAAGGAATTATCGAACGCGGTCATCAATCTGTCGCACTTATTTGTAAAACGCGTAAAGAGGCTAGGGAGATTTTCACCTCTCTGCAGGAGTTTGGAATGTCAGTCCATCTAGTGGGAGATCAATCTGGCATCAATGACAATTGTCTGCTCATTGTTCCAAGCCACTTAGCAAAAGGATTGGAATTTGATGCGGTCATTATCGCCGCTTTCGACGAGCCATTCCGAAATCACCCAATCGACCGAAAGTTACTATACGTAGCAATGACAAGGCCAATGCATGAACTGCATATTATTGGTGAGGAGGGTTCGTTATGCTGAACTTTAAACAGTTTTTGGAGATTCCTGAACATGAAATAATTGATGGGATTTTGGAATTACATGAAAGTATTTTCAAAGATTCCAAAACGTTAGTGGAGAAAATAAAATTAAAGCAGAAAATCTTAATAAATGTAGCTTTTGATCAATCAACGGTGGTCGGTTATAAAATTGGTTACGAGCTTGACCCGCATAAGTATTATAGTTGGTACGGGGCAGTTCATGAGGACTACAGAGGAAAAGGAATCGCAACAAGGCTACTGGAACAGCAACATCGCTTTTTAGTTGAGTCGGGTTATAAAATTGTTCAAACAAAGACGAGAAATAGCTGGCGGAATATGCTTATCCTTAATATTAAAAATGGATTTGATGTTGTGGAAACATTCGCGGATGACGAGGGAATTCATAGAATCATATTGGAGAAAAAACTGTCCGCAAACTAAATGACTGTCACCGAAATTTTAAACGACCGAAAGCCAATAAAAAGTACCAGGCGCCGATTATCGGTTCCTGGTACTTTTTTGCTGCTTAGGAAACTATAAAATCTCGTACTATGGATAACCTGCGAAATAGGCTATTTCACGTCTAGGCTCCAGCGCCTAGAGGCTCGGAGGCCCACAGGATGTGGGTCACGCAGACATTGCCGCAGGACGCGGCGTACTTTGGCTGTGTTCCTTAATTTGTCGGTCCGGCTGTGCGGCAAAGAACGCCGCTTCGCCAGCCCGTCTTATGCCTGTCGCCCCTGACCAGGCGCTTGCGCTTTTGTTATTGCCCATTCAGTATGGAAATGGCCTTCTTTATCCAGGCGTTCATAGGTATGTGCGCCAAAATAATCGCGTTGAGCTTGGATAAGATTGGCCGGTAATGTCTCCGTACGGTAACTATCATAGTAAGCCAATGCACTTGAGAGAGCAGGAATTGGAATCCCATGTTGAGTGGCTACGGCTACTACTTCGCGAAGCGAATTCTGATAGTCTCCTACTATTTCTTGGAAATAGGGATCAACTAAAAGGTTTGGCAAGTCACTGTTAGTATCAAATGCCTCTTTGATATTCTGTAAGAACTGGGCACGAATGATACATCCTCCACGGAAAATCATGGCTACTTCTCCGTAAGGGATTTTCCAATCATACTCCTCAGATGCTGCACGCATTTGCGCAAAACCTTGGGCATATGAACAAATTTTACTCATATATAAAGCTTTACGAATCGCTTCAATCAACTCTTTTGGATCACCTACATACTTTTTCAGTTCAGGGCCTTTTAGTAGTTTACTTGCTGCAACGCGCTCTCCCTTAATAGAAGAAATAAATCGTGCAAATACGGACTCTGTGACGATTGGAAGGGACACACCTAAGTCTAACGCATTTTGGCTAGTCCATTTTCCTGTGCCTTTTTGTCCGGCTACATCTAGAATTTGATCAATGAGCGGTTTCCCATTTTCTTCATCCATCTTTGTGAAAATATCTGCTGTGATTTCAATGAGATAGCTGTCGAGTTCACCCTTGTTCCATTCTGAAAATATTTCATGCAGCTCCTGCGCTTCAAGACCAAGTGCATGTTTCATGATGAAATAGGCTTCGGAAATCAGTTGCATATCGCCATATTCAATGCCATTATGAACCATTTTCACATAATGTCCTGCTCCATCAAGACCCATATATGCACTGCAGGGAATGCCGTCAACTTTTGCCGAAATAGCATCAAGAATGGGCTTCACTTGTTCGTAAGCTTCTTTTGAGCCTCCAGGCATAATCGATGGGCCGTTACGAGCTCCTTCTTCTCCACCAGAAACACCTGCACCAATGAAATGTATGCCTGATTCTTTTAAGGTTGCTGTACGTCTATTCGTATCTTTAAAGAATGTATTTCCTCCATCGATAAGAATATCCCCTTGTTGAAGATGAGGGACAAGGGACTGGATCACTGTATCTGTCGTTTCCCCGGCTTTAACCATTAATAAGATCTTACGTGGGACTTCTAGCGAAGCGACTAGATCTTCAATGCTGTAGCTACCATGAATAGCTTTATTTTTCGCTTCTTTGTTGGAAAATTCATCTGTTCGATCTGTCCAATAATCATAGACAGCTACCGAATAGCCTTTACTTTCGATGTTTAGCGCAAGGTTCATCCCCATTACGCCCAAACCAATAACGCCCATTTGTTTCTTAGTCATAATCCTACCCCATTCTTTTTATGTAATTTATCACGTTTTGCTTCGGAAATAATAAAACTTCGTACTGTAGGTAATCTGCAATATGAAGATTTCACGTCTAGACTCCATCACCTAGAGACTTGGAGGCCTCCAGGATATGGGTCACGCAGCGGGGAGGGATTGAACTTCATCCCTCCTAATTGTCGCAGGACGCGGCGTACTTTGGCTGTGCTCCTGAACAGGCGGCTCTTTACCACCAATTAAATTGATCGGCCTGCAATAGTTGATTAGCTGCTTCTGGCCCATTTGAACCGGCAGGGTATGAATGTAAAGGTAGTGTATTCTCTTGAAACGCTTCTAGGAGTGGTTGAATCCACTGCCATGATAATTCAACTTCTTTCCAATTAGCGAAGAATGTTGCATTACCGCGTATCGCATCAAATAGAAGTAGTTCATATGCTTCTGGCTGATCCTCTGAATTGGTGGAGAAATTAATGGAAGCTGGCTCAAATTGGTTACTTGAAGGGTTTTTCATATTTATCACTAAAGAAATACCTTCATTCGGACTAATTTCGAATATCAATAAGTTTGGAGTGATCCCATCGGCTGGAAGGGCATCTATTTGTTTTACATTGTTCGTAAACTCAATGACAATCTTGGTGGATTTTGTACCTATCCGTTTCCCTGTTCGTATATAAAAGGGGATTCCGCTCCAAGATGGATTGTCAATATAGAGGCGAGCTGCGAAATAAGTATCATTCATTGAAGAAGCATTAACCCCAGGCTCTTCTTTATAACCAACAACCGGGGTGTCAAAAATCTCACCGGCTTCGTATTGACCACGTACAACATCTTGTTCCATCTTATCTTTATTGATAGGTCGAAGGGATTCCATGATCGTTACTTTTTGCTTTCGAATTTCTTCAGCAATCATTTTTTCGGGTAGGTGAAGGGCCGTCATCATTACTAACTGAAGAAGATGATTCTGAACCATATCCCGAATTGCACCTGCTTGATCGTAATAATCGGCTCGTGTTTCTACCCCGACCGTTTCACATGCTGTGATTTGTATATTAGCAATTCGTTTATGATCTAATAATGAACCAAATATCGGATTGGCGAATTCAAAGGATTCGAGATTTTGGACCATAGGTTTTCCAAGATAGTGGTCGATTCTGTAAATTTCTTCATCATTGAAAGCGTTGTTCAAACTCTCGTTTAATTGTCGTGCCGTCTTTAAATCGCTTCCGAAGGGTTTCTCGACAATGAGCCGCTTCCAGCCTGTCGTTTGACTGATACCGCTTTGATTAAGACCAGATGTAATGATATCAACCAGTTGAGGAGCAACCGACAAATAGAAAAGTCGATTTCCGGGAATGTTTAATTCTATTTCTCTGTCGTGAATAAGTTCATGTAGGTTTTGATACGAATCATTGTCTGTTGCATCAAATTTACAGTATCGAAATTTGGCTAAAAATTCATTCAATCCGGTAGTTTGGACAGCTCTTCTAGAATATTCACGAAGTGCACTTTCGACTTTTGATTGGAAAATGTCATCGGAAAAATAGTTTCTGCCTAAACCAATTATGGAGATTGAATCTGGCAATTTGCCGTCGAGAAACAAATTATATAAAGCAGGAAATAATTTACGTTTTGCTAAGTCTCCCGTTGCTCCAAATAAAACAAAGGTCATGTCTTGGGTTGTCCATTCTTCTTGGAAATCATTTAATTGATTTTTTTCATCAGGTCCAACTGAGGCTGTTACGTTATCCATTTTCGCTTTCCTCCAATTGTAGTGTAGACACGAATTATACTTGAAACTGCTTCAAGTATATCATTAAACGATGCGTGGTTCTAAGACTATAAATAAAATCATATATAGAGGACATGCATGAACTTAGTGTCAATTTTGGTATACTGATGAGGTAACGAAAGTAGTTTTGCTAGACGGCATGCTAAATTTCATGCGAGGATAGCTATATAGTCAGACACTAAAAAAAAGGAAGTGTTGCTAAAATGAAAATGCATGATGTAACAGGCACTATTTATGAAGGTATGACTGTTTACAAAGATAAACCTGAAAAACAACCAAAACTTAATCGGGTAACAAATGGCTATGTAACCGAAACTCGGTTGGAGATTGATGTGCATACAGGAACACACATCGATGCGCCGCTACACATGGTTGTAGATGGAGATACATTCGAATCAATTCCAATGGAAAGTCTTGTGGGACAGTGTAAAGTACTCGATCTAACAAATGTAGAAGATGGGATTTCTAAAGCGGATTTAGAAAAATTTGAGATCCAAAAGAGTGATTTCGTTCTATTTAAAACGAAGAATTCTTTTGAGGATACATTTAATTTTGATTTTATTTATCTTGCACAAGATGGAGCAGAATATCTTTCTGAGATTGGTATTCGAGGAGTGGGAATAGATACGCTTGGAATTGAAAGAAGCCAAGAAGGACATCCAACTCATAAAACATTATTTGCAAACGAGATTATTATTATTGAAGGACTTCGTTTAAAAGAAGTTGAACAAGGGGACTATTTCATGGTTGCTGCACCTTTAAAATTGACGGGTACAGATGCATCACCTGCAAGAGTGTTATTATTTGAGGGACTACAATAATTTTATTAATTGAGAAGCAAATCCCACCGGATAACTATTACCGGTGGGATTTTGTTGTTCCTATAGGAAACTATAAAATTATTGGTCTGTGGATTATACCCTAGTCGGTTGTGCTTAGGTAACGTCTATTTTTCTATTGTATAGGACTGATGACTCGTATATAATAAAGTCACTATCCAGAACTTTCGGATAACTATAGTGATACATGTTGCAGGAACTCAAAAACATAAGGGGGAATGACGATGAAAAAAGGATTGCGCTTTATATCATTGGGGTTACTGTTAGCGAGTGTAAGCATTCTATTGTTTGCTTGTGGAACAGGCACGAAGGATTCTGGTTCATCGAAAGATGGAGACAGCGGAAAAAGAGTATTAAAAGTTGGGACGGATGCAACGTATGCACCAATGGAGTTAATGGATGAGAAAGGCAATATTGTTGGGATAGATATTGATATTGTGAAAGCGATTGCAGAAGCTGCAGGATTTGAAGTTGAATTCAAAAACTACGGTTGGGAGCCTTTATTCCCGGCAGTAGATGGTGGAGAAGTGGATTTTGCCGTGTCATCGATTACGATCACAGATGAACGCAAAGAATCATTCGATTTTTCAGATCCATATTTTGCTGCAAACCAATTGATTCTTGTACCGGAAGATTCAACTGTTGCCAAGTTTGAAGATTTGAAAGATAAAAGGGTTTCTGTTCAAATCAATACAACGGGTCATATCGTAACTAGGGAACTTCTAGGGAATACAAGTTCCAAAATTGTAGCAACAGAATCTATGCCACTAGCAATTAGTGAAATGATTAATGGTAATGCAGATGCAGCTGTAGGGGATAATGCAGTTATCATTGATTACAAAGCGAACAATCCGAAGGTGAAACTTAAAACAGTAGAAGATGATAGTTTTGAAAAAGAGTTTTATGGATTAATGGTCAAAAAAGGCAATACAGAAATTATTGACATGCTGAATGAAGGGATTAAAATTATCAAGGACAACGGGAAATTGAAGGAAATCACAGGGTTTGATGTTGACTAATCGTTTGTAGTTTAAAGACGATATGCATACACCAAGTCATTTAATGGGAGTGATTGAATTGGTTTTCCTAGATTTTCTGGATTTAATGGATATTAGATGGGAAATGATATGGAATTATCGCGAATTATTCATTCGTGGAATTGGAATTACTTTAGCACTCACCGTAGTTGGCTATTTGGGAGGCTTTGTATTAGGCTTATTCGTGGGTATGGGGAAATTATCCAAGAAAAAGTGGATCTATTATCCATCCAAATACTATGTCGACTTTTTCCGTGGGACGCCATTATTAGTACAAATTTTATTAATACATCTAGCACTTATTCCAGGGATTTTCGGTCACTCATTGGGTTATTTTGTATCAGGTGCACTTGCGCTTGTTTTAAATAGCGCTGCATACAATGCGGAAATTATACGTGCGGGTATTCAGTCGATTGAAAAAGGGCAAATGGAAGCGGCAAGGTCTCTTGGAATGACGCAAAATGTAGCGATGAAAAATATTATTCTACCGCAGGCTTTTAGACGGATGGTTCCACCACTTGGGAATGAATTGATTGCCCTTCTAAAAGATTCATCATTAGTTACGATTATCGCAGCTAATGATTTATTGTACGCGGGGAAAGTAGTTGCCGGAGCTTATTCAAGGTTTTGGGAGCCCTATCTTACGGTTGCAATACTTTATTTGTGTCTAACTTTCGTTTTCGGTAAAATTATTTCGTATGTAGAAAAACGCTTCAGTAATAGCTATGTTCCAATGCAAAGAAAGAAAATGTTCTCAACTCGGCGTTAAGGTAGGAAGGTGATCAAATGATTAAAGTGGAAGGCCTCTATAAGTCTTTTGGGAAATTGGAAGTGTTAAAAGGAATCGATTATGAAGTGAAAGAAAAAGAAGTCATTTGTGTTATCGGTCCAAGTGGTTCTGGGAAAAGTACATTTTTACGCTGTATAAATTTGTTGGAAGATATTACGGCCGGCAACATTTTTATAGACGGAGTTAAAGTAAATGACCCGAAAACGGATATCAATGGAATCCGGAAAGATGTGGGTATGGTGTTTCAACAGTTTAACCTGTTCCCGCATATGCGTGTAATCGATAATATCACTATTTCTCCGCGGAAAATACGGAAAATGAATTCTGCGGAAGCGGAAAAACTAGCTCATGAATTGTTGAAGAAGGTCGGACTAGCTGATAAAGCGAATTCTTATCCCGAACAGTTATCGGGTGGTCAAATGCAACGTGTTGCAATTGCAAGGGCATTAGCGATGCAACCTAAAATCATGCTATTCGATGAACCGACTTCTGCACTCGACCCAGAAATGGTGAAAGAAGTGCTGGATGTTATGAAACAGCTTGCAATTGAAGGGATGACAATGGTCGTCGTCACGCATGAAATGGGCTTCGCGAGAGAGATGGGCGATCGCGTGATGTTTATGGATCAAGGAATAATCGTAGAAGAAGGTATACCTGATCAAGTATTTAATAAACCCAAAAACGAACGAACAAAAGCATTTTTAAGTAAAGTGCTCTAGTTTGGACCAATCTTGCAAGCTGGAATCAAGGAAAGCAGATAGGCGATGTATGTTCGCTTATACTGTTTTCCTTTTTTATGAAGGAATTAGCAAATCTTCTTGTGTGGTAAAGTGAAATATATAATACAGGTAAACGAATTTTGTGAGGTGATTTTTATTATGAAACAGTGGACGAAGGAAATAGAGATTGATGCGCCAATTGAGCAAGTATGGAATTTTTTTAATGGTTCTTTAGAAAATATGCAAAAAATTATGCCACAAGTAGTTGAAAATAAACCTATTACAATAACAGATGGAATGGTCGGAAGTGTGTATTTACAAAAATATAAAGAAGGAAAGCGTGTTATGGAGTACCAAATAGAAACGTTAGAGTATGACGATTCCCCGAATGCGAAAAAGTTAAAGGTTGGTTTTACACTTGCTAATATGTTTGATATAACGGCGCGCTACGAGCTGGTCAAGCTCAGTGATCACAGAACTTCTTTAACCTATACTGCGACGAATCGTCCGTTAAAATGGTTCATGAAATTATTTTTACTGTTTTCCACAGACAAGATTGTAGTGGAATTTTTACAACGGGTAAAAGAGGTAGCTGAATCGGAAAACTAAACTATCGATCCTCTCACAGAAACTAACTGGATGATGGAGTCTATACAATAGAAAAGGCCATCCCACGGGGAATGGCCTTTTTATCATGATGAGTACCAATATGATTTGAGGACAACACAACATACACCGAATTCCTATATAAACTAAGCAAAGGCGCCTTAAAGGGGGAGCCGAAGCCCAAAGACTGGCAGAATTCCCTAGCGAATTCAATGGGATTCTTTATCTCAACAAATAGAGTAAATTACTTAGGGGATATTTGGTGGGGCCAATTACAAAATATAGTTCAAGTAAACCAACATGATTCCAAGATCAGCTAGGATATGACTAATAATTGATGCGCTGATTGAATTCAATTTGTATCTAAAGTAGCCCCACATAAGACCTGCTATAAATACTGGAATAACAGCAATGAAATTAAAAGGAAATGCAAAAATTGAAAAGAGGGGAACTAGATGATATAGACTATAAAAAAATGATGTAATCATAATTGTTTGAGCCGCACCTACTCTATCTATAAGGCGCTTATACATAACATCTCTCCAATAGAGCTCCTCCAAAACAGGATTGATGAAGATGAGGAAAATAATTAACCAGAAAAGGATACTTCCTGTGAAATTCCACTCCACCAAAATTTGTTTTAGTTCGCCAAGATCGAAAACTAAATTATGTAGTAGTGCAACTGCCCCGTAAATAGCTACCAAAGAAATAACACCACTAATCAGACCAACTGTGAAAGATTTGAGATTGAGGTGTTTTTTACGATTCCATCGAATACTTTTATTTCTAAAGTATAGTAGAATCGGAACAAATAAAAGCCAACCATAGAATAGGATGAAGGTAATAGGGACACTTTTGAATATGATTAAACCTAAAAAGATCATAATCGTAGGGCCAATTAATAAAACTGAGAGTTTCATCATAAATCCTCCATCTGTTTTAAGTCGTAATAAAGATCCCTATCTTTCGGGTAGCAATGACTATCATTTTAAACCGTATCATTATATCGTATCATTTACCGATTAATTAATCAGTATAATCTACTAATTGGATTTTGAAGGATATATCGATTACACTAAACAATTTCAAGTTAGATTTTCATGGTTAACGCATAAAATATGTTCCAATAAAAAAGAAGTAACCACCAGTAATGGTGATTACTCCATATAGGAATCTTGATGTATAGAGCCAGACATTATCTCTACACGCAGCTCTTTTATCTACCTGTATTCAATGGTTTGATATTCGCTTCAATTGCCGCACGTTTACCTTCCAAAAATGGTGGTAGCGCAAGTGACTCACCCAATGTTTCAAGCGGCTCATCTGTTGCGAATCCAGGTCCATCTGTTGCAAGTTCGAATAGGATACCATTTGGCTCGCGGAAGTATAGTGAACGGAAATAGAATCGCTCTACAAATCCGGAGTTCGGCAATCGTGTACTGTTAATTTTATCAATCCATGCATGTAGTTCTTCTTCGTCCTTAACACGGAAAGCTACGTGGTGAACGCCGCCTATCCCTTGCACCTCTGCAGGTAAGTCATTGCGTGGCTCAACGAACACTTCAGCGCCTGAACCACCATCTCCGACTTCCATAACAATGATGTCGTCTTGTCCTTCAACAAGAGCTGGAACACGGTTCTTCTCTGTAAACCCGAGTATTTGAAGAGCTGCGATAGTCGGTTCAGGAGTGCGGACAGTTAGCCTAACTGGACCAAGCCCGGTTATCCCATACTCAACCGGAACAGGGCTCTTATCCCATGGAGTTCCAGTCGCAGCGACTGAGTTTGTCTCATCGGAAACGAGCGTCAATTGTTGACCTTCCGCATCTTCGAAGAAAATAACATTGCGACCAGCAAATTCTGAAATGGGTGCATGTTTTACGTTAAATTCAGTAAAGCGTTCAATCCAATAATTTAGTGCAGCGTCACTTGCTACACGAAGTGATGAGTTGGAAATACTACTGACACCTGCTCGTTTTGGTCCAGCATTTGGGAAATCAAAAAATGTCAGTTCAGTTCCTGGATTCCCTTGCTCATCTCCGTAAAATAAATGATAAGCAGTTGTGTCGTCCTGATTTACTGTTTTTTTCACTAGTCGCATACCAAGTACCTCAGTGTAAAACTTAAAGTTATGCGCCGCGCTACCAGTCATTGCTGTTAGATGGTGAATGCCTTTTACGTTCATCTTTATCAATCCTCTCTTGGATAATATCTTTGTAAAGTTATCTTGAATTCAAGCTAATATTACAGCGAGAGGACGAAATTGTCAAGAGATGTGTCCCTTCGAGGGTTCAATATCCATACATATCATCTGTTTTTATCTTCATAGGTATTCAGAACGATTATTCTTTATTCTGGAAAGGGACTATAAAAAATGTGATATATTTTTATGATTAGATAGCTTATTTACGAAGAAGTTGATATAATCTATATTATTAGAAAGTTATTTACGTACATGGATAAATGAAGGAATATCGTTTAAGCGTGAGGTAACGCTTATCTTGGTATTCCTTTTTAATCACATAATATACGGAAATAGCCAAATCAGCTGGCCTGAAAATTAGACATAGGGAGATGCACACATCATGACGAACCATGTAATCACTGTCACATTGAGTGAATCAAAAAAACAAAAACCACAATCAGATCAGTTGGAATTCGGAAGAGTATTTACAGACCATATGTTTGTGGCTGACTATTGTGAAGGCCAAGGCTGGACGGATCATAGAATCATTCCATATGCACCACTTGAAATGGATCCGGCGGCAACCGTTTTTCACTATGGTCAAACAATTTTTGAAGGATTAAAAGCCTATGTAGGCAAAGAGGGGCAAGTATTGTTATTCCGCCCAGAAGAAAACATGCGTCGCATGAACAAATCGAGTGAACGCTTATGCATGCCAGCTTTCAATGAAGAAATTGCAATCGAAGCTTTAGAAAAATTAATTTCTATCGATAAAGACTGGATTCCAGTAACAGAAGGAACTTCCCTGTACATAAGACCATTCATGGTTGCGACTGAACCCTATCTTGGCGTTTCACCATCGAAGAAATATAAATTCATCATTATTCTTTCTCCTGTTGGATCGTATTATAAAGAAGGAATTCATCCCGTTAAAATTCTCGTTGAAAATGAGTATGTGCGTGCAGTAGCAGGCGGAACTGGAACGGCAAAAACGGCGGGTAACTACGCGTCCGGGTTAAGAGCACAAGAAATAGCAAGCAAAAAAGGTTATTCACAAGTTCTTTGGCTTGATGGTGTTGAAAGAAAGTATATAGAAGAAGTGGGAAGTATGAACGTCTTCTTCAAAATTAACGGTGAAGTTATTACACCAATATTAAATGGCAGTATTTTAGAAGGAATTACGAGGAAGTCAATCCTTCAATTACTGAGGCATTGGGATATTCCGGTTGTTGAACGTAAAATATCCATGGAAGAACTTCGTTCAGCACACCAAGCAGGTACCTTAGAGGAAGCATTCGGAACGGGAACGGCGGCAGTTGTTTCACCAATTGGAGAACTCAATTGGGGCGATGACATAATGGTCGTTAATAATAATGAAACCGGTGAATTATCTAAAAAACTGTATGAGACACTAACGGGTATTCAAACCGGTAAAGTGGAAGATTCATTCGGGTGGGTAGTTGAAGTCACTGACACGGTAAAAGTATAATTGTTTCTTCTATATAAAGGTGAAGAAAAGGGTAGCCCTTCCAAGGTGCTATCCTTTTCTTTGTATCCAGTTGGGGAAGTCCTGCATATAGTAGGGAAGCGCCTAGAATTACTAAATGGATAGCGGAAGGGGATTGTGTGGATAAATTATCACCAAACCACAAACAAGTCATAGATGAAAACAGTAAAGATAAACAGTTGGAACAATTCCGTGTGAATAATGAAGGAACCAAAATGACAACAAATCAAGCACTGAAAGTTTCGAATGACGAGGAATCATTGAAAGCGGGTATCCGTGGACCAACATTAATGGAGGACTTTCATTTTCGTGAAAAATTAACTCACTTTGACAATGAAAGGATTCCAGAGCGGGTTGTACACGCCAGAGGATATGCAGCACACGGTTTTTTCGAATTGTATGAATCAATGAAGGAATTTACAAAAGCAGGATTTCTACAGGAACCCGGAACGAAAACCCCAGTTTTTACGAGATTCTCGAATGTTGTAGGGAGCAAAGGTTCTGCGGATACAGTAAGGGATGTACGGGGATTTGCTGTTAAGTTTTATACCGAGGAAGGGAACTATGATCTTGTGGGTAACAATATTCCCATCTTTTTCATCCAAGATGGCATTAAGTTCCCGGATCTTGTCCATGCGATACAGCCTGAACCACATAACGAGATGCCGCAAGCTGCCTCTGCACATGATACGTTTTGGGACTTTGTTGCTAACAACCAAGAATCGGCGCATATGGTCATGTGGCTAATGTCAGATCGGGCGATTCCGAGGAGTTGGCGAATGATGGAGGGATTTGGTGTTCATACATTCCGATTCGTCAATGAACAAGGCAAAGGCCGGTTTGTAAAGTTCCATTGGAAACCAGCACTTGGCGTACATTCGCTTGTATGGGATGAGGCACAGAAGATTTCTGGGAAAGATCCAGACTTTCAACGGCGGGATTTATGGGAATCAATTGAACATGGTAATTTTGCGGAGTATGAACTAGGTGTACAAATGATTGATGAAAAAGATGAATTCATGTTCGATTTCGATGTACTAGATGCTACGAAACTTTGGCCGGAAGAAATCGTACCTGTTAAAATATTTGGCAAGATGACGCTTAATCGTAATGTTGACAACGTCTTTGCGGAAACAGAGCAAGTTGCGTTCCATCCGGGTAATGTCGTACCTGGAATTGATTTCACAAATGACCCACTTCTACAAGGTAGATTATTTTCCTATTTAGATACACAACTCATTCGCCTCGGGGGACCGAATTTCACTGAGATTCCTATCAATCGTGCCGTCTGTCCATTCCATAATAATCAGCGAAATGGCTATAGCCGTCAGAGAATTGATGTTGGGCAGGTCAGTTACCATAAAAACTCGCTTGCGGATAATACACCGTCCACTTCTACTGCGAAAGAAGGTGGATTCGTCCATTATGCAGAAAAAGTGGAAGGGCGTATCATTCAAGCAAGAAGCGATTCATTCAAAGATTTCTTTTCTCAGGCAAGGCTATTTTGGAACAGTATGTCGCCACCAGAGAAGCAACATATCACTGATGCATTCATCTTTGAAGTTGGGAAAGTGGCTAGTAAAAGTGTGAGACAGCAAGTCGTTGATATGTTTGCCAATGTGGATAAAGAATTGGCAATCCATATCGCAGATGGTGTCGGGGTAAACCCTCCTACTAGCAAGCAAGTGAACGTCAAGGCCTCATCACCGGCACTCAGTCAGCAAAATACGACGAGAGTCCCTTACACGTTGAAAGTCGGCGTGCTGATTGGCAATGATTTTAATGGCGCAGAAGTGAAAAGAGCTGTCAAAACGTTAAGGAAATATGGCGTCACTGTGGATATTGTTGGTGAAAAACTTGGCACAGTGAGGGGTGCGGATGGCCTTAATGTAATCGTTAATGAAACATTCCTTACAATGGATCCGGTTTTATTTGATAGCTTATATGTTGTTGGTGGTTCGGCTGAAAATCAAGCAAAATTCAATTCCAATATCCAATACTTTATTAACGAATCGTTCAAGCATTATAAACCGATTGGATTTGCATCGACAGGTCTTCCTTTCTTTGAATTATCAAATGCGAAGGCGGGGCCAGGAATTGTCTTCGCGACGGATAATCCCGATTTTGATGATGATTTTGTAAAAGCAATCGCACAGCAACGCTTCTGGGACAGAGAAATTTATTGAAGAATGGCCGCTCCGATTAGAAATAGGGAGCGGTTTTTTCTTTGACTAGGAAATTATAAAATCTCGTACTGTGGTTAAACACCAAGAGAAGCTATTTCACGTCTAGACCCTAGCGCTTTTGTTCTTACTCGTTAAACTAGTCTGAAATCATGTATACTAGTTTATAAAGCAGATAGGGGATGATTTCTTATGATAAAAGCGATTATTTTTGATTTGGATGATACATTATTATGGGATAAAAAAAGTGTAGAAACCGCATTCGAAAAAACATGTGAACATGCAGCCCAAGTACATGATCTTAATCCTGCTAAACTTGAAGAAGCTGTCAGATTGGAAGCGAGAAAGCTTTACGAATCGTATGATACCTATGAATTTACTCAGATGATTGGCATTAACCCATTCGAAGGTCTCTGGGGGACATTCAATGATGAAGGGGACTATTTTCAAAAAATGAAAGCAATTGTTCCAGGCTATCGTAAGGAAGCGTGGACAAATGGACTTCAGCGAATCGGCATTAATGATGAAGACCTTGGCAGCACGTTAGCAGAATTATTCCCACAGGAACGAAAAAAGCATCCCTATTTATATGAAGAAACATTCGAAGTGCTGGACCGTCTGAAAGATACATACAAGCTTGTACTATTAACAAATGGTTCACCAAGTTTACAACACACGAAACTTGAAATTACAACCGAACTTGTCCCTTATTTTGACCAAATCATCATCTCGGGCGCATTCGGAGTAGGAAAGCCCGACGCATCTATTTTTCAACATGTGCTTACTGAAAGCGGCGTAACTGCAGAGGAAGCAATAATGATAGGCGATAATCTAATGACGGATATTTTAGGAGCATCACGTGTCGGAATGCGTTCTGTCTGGATTAATCGGGAGAATAAACTGCCCAGTGAAGAAGTTGTACCGAATTATGAAATTAATCATTTAGAAAAGTTATATCCTATCCTTGAAGAGTTGAATAAGAAACAGGCTGTCCAATGAGTATCAAATCTATCCTGAAGGATTGAGGATGGAGTGGACAAACTGCTTACATTACAAAACGAAAAAGCGCTCCAGTTGGTCAGCGCTTTTTTGTGCGGGATTTAAATTATGGAAATGAAAATAGTTTTGGATTGATCATCTAGAAGTAACGGAACCTTCGTATTGTGAAGAACGTATTTAGTAGAGATATTTAAGTTGTGAGTAAATGGAAATCAGAGTTTATCGATAATTTGAGGTGGAGAAAATGTCTTTTAGGGTAATCATCCAATTGGTTTTGGCATCAATTCTTTTACTATTTTCTACTGGGGTAGCATGGTATGAAGGTAGCGCACTACTAGAGCATTCTTGGGAATGGAAACATACCGCGCTTTTTTCTGGAATAGTGAATGGACAACTGGAAAATGCAAACGATATTCTGTCAATTGATTATTTTATGTATGCAGCTAAATTTGCACCTGTATTTCCTTTGCTAATGTTGTTAAGTGGGACATATCTCATAATCCTCCTGGGGTATATCTTATTAAAACGTAACCATAAGGTGTTCACATATTACCTTGCTTCTATTAGTGTTTTATTCCTGGTATTAGGCGGTTTCCTGTCTAATTCTCCAACTAGCGGTTTGAAAATCATTTTCGCTAGTCTTTTGTTTATCGGTATTTTATTTTTAGTTATTGCGTTGGTTAGACTAGTTAATAATAAGGTTAAAGAAATAAGTTAGCTTTATTTCACACCTGTTAATTAAACAAAATTAACCAGTGAATGACGTGATCACCTACTGGGCGCTACGTGTATAGTTGCATTTGGGCTGCTTTGGATTGAATGACGTCTATACCATTATCGAGAGGTCTGGATGTATAGGGATGCGACTTTGTCGCATCCCTATACACTCTTTTCGGTAATCGTATGGTGGCCCTTCATCCGGCGCGCTCAAAATGCATAAGTACATGAAGGAGGGCACTGAAAAAGTACGATTTCCTTCAATCCCGTTGATTTCCGTTCCGAGCGGACGCTTTCCGCGGGCACGGCTTCAGCCTCCTCGTCACTGCGTTCCTGCGGGGTCTTCAGCACGCGCTGTTCCCGCTGGAGTCGCCGCTCTTCACTACAATCAACTAGTTCGTACTATAAAAAAGAGCTTTTTCAGTGGCTTCACACGAAGTGCAGATGCTTTTTTGGACGAAAGAATAGCTGGCTTCTTACCTGGAGAAAAGCCGCCAAAGATGCAATTTTGGCGGCTGAAACTTTCTATAGGGTTTTCCCTTTTGTATTAGTGAAGGAGTGTCACTTTCTATAAGATATCACAAGATTAGATGCATACTCTTTGCTAGAAGTAAGCAAGGAACACATTGTACAACTTGCAAGAGTGCCCGAAATTGCATCTTCGGGCACATACAATCCCGATAGAAAGTCATCTATTCGTTTCTTTCAAACATAACTGCATTTTTCACTTGAACATTGAAGGTAAGCGACAGGCAACTATTCGCAACAGGATTACCGAAAAAAGTGTGGCTAGAAGTGACGGAGTCACTTCTAGCCACACATGTCTCACGGTAAATGTGTCGTGATTAGTTCGCCGAAAGCGAACCGGAAGTGGTCCAGTGAAAGTGGATTTTATAACAATGAACTTTAAAAGAAAAATGGATAGAGAATTAGATGTCATCTGAAGACTCTATCCATTTATTTATTTGATTCAAGTCAAACAAAATCGGAATCGTACTTACAAATCGATCGCGATAACGTCAAAGATATCTTCAAGCTCTTTCAAACGTTCTACGTTAGCCTTCTCAACATGGTTATCGACAGATAGCATCATGATTGCATTACCGCCAACAGTGGATCGGCCAACTTGCATCGTTGCGATGTTGATGTTTTCGATTGCTAGTAATGTTCCGACCCGGCCAATTGCACCCGGTTGGTCTTTATGTTTAATGAACAGTAAATGGCCATCAGGTTTTACATCGACAAGATTATCATCGACTTTGACAATACGTGCACCCAAACCGTTCAGTAAAGTTCCGGCAACACGTCTTACTCCATTCGTTGTCGATACTTCAACCGTAACTAAATTTGAAAAACCTTTCGATGTAGAAGTTTTATGTTCATTAACCTTGATGCCGATACGGTCTGCCAAAAACTTGGCGTTGACATCATTGACATGGTTTCCAAGATTGCGCTTCAACAGGCCTTTTAGCGTGTTGCGTGTCAAAGGACGGACATCAGATTCAGCAAGCTGCCCTGAGTAATAAATATTTACTTCCTCGATAACACCCTCTGCTAAATCAGATAAGAATACGCCCAACTTTTCAACTAAGTCAAAGAATGGTTCAACTTTAGCCAGCGCTTCTTTTGAGACTGAAGGAAGATTGACTGGATTTTGCACCGCACCGCCGTTTAAGAAAGTGACTACATCACGGCTAACATCAATCGCAACGCTTTCTTGCGCTTCAATCGTACTTGCACCTAAGTGTGGAGTCGCGATGACTTCAGGAAGTGTCAGCAGTTTATGGCCAACAAATGGTTCCGTTTCAAAGACGTCGAGTGCAGCTCCTGCAACTTTCTTCGATACGATTGCATCATACAACGCATCTTCATCGATAATACCGCCGCGTGCGCAGTTAATGATTTGAACGCCGTCTTTCATCAAATTAAAGGCTTCTTTATTGATCATATGTCGCGTTTCTTTCAAAAGTGGAGTATGAACAGTAATAAAGTCTGCTGCTCTTAGTACTTCTTCAACAGTTCCCGCAGTAATACCCATCTTCTTCGCTTTCTCTTCTGTTAAGAAAGGATCATAGGCAATGACATTCATTCGCTGACCTTTTGCTCTTGCCGCAACTTCCGCACCGATACGACCAAGACCTACTACACCGAGTGTCTTATTTTTTAATTCAACACCAATGAATGACTTACGGTCCCATTGCTGGTTTTTTAATGAGTTGAAGGCTTGCGGAATTTTGCGTGCAAGGGACATAAGCATTGCAATTGTATGTTCAGCAGCGGAGTTCGTGTTGCCATCCGGAGCATTGACAACGATAATACCATGTTCAGTCGCTGCGTCTAAATCGATATTGTCGACGCCGACACCAGCACGCCCAATGATTTTTAACCTCGTTGCTTTTTCAATAATTTCGCGTGTCACTTGTGTTTGACTACGAACAAGCAAGGCATCATAGTTATGAATTTTAGACGCTAATTCAGCGGGTGTGCAAGTTGTATCAACGACGATGTTCAAGCCTTCAGCCTGCCTTAATGGAAAAATACCATCTTCGCTTAACGGATCGCTAATAAGTATATTAAAAGTCATTTAGACCAACACTCCTTCGTTTAAGTAGACTTGCTGTGCAGCGGCAGTGCCTTTTCCTAATTCAATTTCTTTGCCGACTTTGAGTAAGCCGATTTCCATCGCACTGATTGTTTGAAGGACATCTGCGGGAGAACAGTATCCCATATGGCCAATGCGGAATATTTTGCCGCTTAAATGCTGTTGGCCGCCTGCTACGATTAAGCCGAACTCATGTTTAATCACTTTTCTAAACGCTTCTGCGTCGAAATCTTCCGGTTTAACCGCTGTGACCGTAGGAGAGGCATCATTATCACTTGTTAATAAAGGAATACCTAATGCCCGGAAAGCGGCGCGCGTCATGTTCATCATCAAAATATGTCGTGCATTTACTTGTTCGACTCCTTCTTGATCGACAAGCTGAAGAACTTGTTCCAAGCCGAATAACAAAGATAGTGCAGGTGTGAAAGGGGTAGTATCTTTTAACAGATTGTCACGATATCTTACTAAATCCATATAGTAGCGTGGTTGTGGGTTATTCTCGATGATAGTCCAGGCACGTTCACTTGCTGCGATGAAAGCCAGTCCTGCTGGTAGCATGAATGCTTTTTGAGAACCTGTCACCAGGACATCGATTCCCCAATCATCCATTCTCGTCTCAACACCGCCAACACAGGAAACACCATCGACGACGATTAATGCATCTGACACTTCACGTACTGCCTGTGCGAGTTCCTTGATAGGATTTAATACGCCAGTAGAAGTCTCGCAATATGTAGAAAATACAGCTTTGATTTCAGGATGCTCTTGTAGATAGCGTTTAATTTCTAGGGGATTCAGCGCTTCGCCCCATTCGACATTTAAGCTTTGAACCGTGATATTGTAAGCTTCACAAATTTTTGAGAAACGCTCGCCGAATGCGCCTGTTACAATGACTAATACTTCATCACCAGGCTTCACAATATTTACAACAGCAGCTTCCAAACCAGCTGTTCCGCTACCTGTTAAAATAACAACGTCTTGTGTCGTACCGAAAATCCGTTGCAGACCTGGTGCGATATTTTTAAGCATATTCGATGTCTCTTGTCCTCGGTGGCCAATCATTGGTTGACTCATCGCTCGTTGTACACTTGGCGGGATGGGACTTGGTCCTGGAATCCTAAGTAGCATTTGATCTTGTAACATCTTCATTCTCCTCTCGATTTTGGGAATAAAAAAAAGCCCTCCTCCCCTTACAAATAAATGTAAGGGGCGAAAAGCTGAAATACTCACGCGGTACCACCCTTTTTACTGTCTGAAAAAATAGACAGTCTTGGTTAGCATGCTTAACGCGCATGTGACGGATAAACCTACTAGACGTTTCAGTTTATCTATTCCAGAGTGCTACTTTACTGCGAAATCACTGATTTGCACCATCCATCAGCTCTCTTGAGATTTCAGTAGATAAAGTGTGTCTCCATCAAAATAGTTAGATTAGTTATGGAATTAGAACTAATCATAACAAATGAAAATTGAATGTCAAGCATCATTTTATCCGAAATCACGTTTTTCTGAGTCCAATTGGTAGAGGAATCTAGTCAGGAACGGTATTCTTTCTTATAAGAACAAAATAAGGAGTGAAAAGATTTGGTTGCTGATAAAATTAAAAAGTTCAATACGATTCCACTTTCCGTTTTGGACCTTTCTCCAATAAATGAAGGTAGCAATGCAACACAGTCCTTCAAAAATAGTGCGGAATTGGCACAGCATGCTGAAAAATTAGGTTTCAATCGGTACTGGTTTGCAGAACATCACAATATGCCTGGCATTGGAAGTTCCGCAACATCGGTACTTATAGGTCATATTGCAGGCGTAACAAAACGAATTCGCGTAGGTTCGGGCGGTATTATGTTACCTAACCATGCACCACTTGTTATTGCCGAACAGTTTGGTACACTCGAATCTATCTATCCGGGAAGAATCGATTTGGGACTTGGGCGTGCGCCAGGTTCTGACCAAGCAACTGCTTATGCACTGCGTCGCACATTACAAAGTACTGGTGACGATTTCCCGGAACAATTAGCCGAACTTCAAGCTTATTTTGAACCGGACAGATCCGCTCGTGTTCGCGCCTTTCCGGGTGAAGGACTTGATATACCCATCTGGCTTCTCGGCTCGAGCGGCTTTAGTGCACAACTTGCAGCACAGAAAGGCTTACCTTTTTCTTTCGCGAGTCATTTTGCACCTGCGTATACGTTGCAAGCATTACAGTTGTACCATCAAAACTTTAAGCCATCTAAGTTTTTGAAAGAACCGTATGCCATGCTTGGTATCAATGTCATCGCAGCGGAGACGGACGAAAAAGCGCAATGGTTGGCGACTTCACAGCAACTTCAATTCCTTGGTATCACTACGGGAATGCCATCACAATTAAAACCACCAGTTGACAATATCAATGAGTATTGGTCACCACAGCAACAAGCATCTATTAAGCAAACGCTCGATCCTCGTACAACGATTGTGGGCAGTCCCGAAACGGTTAAACGCAAGCTTGAAAGTTTCATTCAAGAAACAAGAGCGAACGAATTAATTATCAATACGCAAGTATACAGTCATGAAGAGCGCATGCGTTCGTATAGCATAATTGCAGACATGATGGATTGAATAAATAAAAGTCGCAACCTTTAATTAGGTTAGCGGCTTTTTATTTAGAATAGTTATTTAATTGAGGTGGTGATATGGTAAAATATAGATGATGACATTTATAGGGGGTAATGAAGTGGGCAATATGACAAAGACAGAAACGATTGTTGAAAACTACCATGGTACTGATATTGCAGATCATTTTCGCTGGCTCGAAAAGCCGGAAACTTTAGAGGTGAAGAATTGGATTGATGAACAAAATGAAGCAACCCAAGACTATTTAGCAACGTATCCGAAACGGGATAAAGTGAAAGAGAAATTAACGAAATCATGGAATTATCCGAAATACTCCGTTCCGCAAAAAGAAGGGGACTATTATTATATTCATAAAAATAATGGATTACAAAACCAAGCCATCTTTTATCGGACAAAGGATATATCATCAGATGAACTTGAGGTCATTATAGATCCGAATACGTTGAATGAAGAAGGGACGGCAGCGATAACGAATCTTGCGTTTACGAAAGATGGGAATCGCCTAGCCTACGGTGTTTCATTGAACGGAAGTGACTGGCAGGAAATCCGAATCCGCAATTTACAGACGGGAAAAGACGAAGCTGACGTCATCAAATGGTGCAAGTTTAGCAGTATTGCATGGAATGAAGAGGGAAGCGGATTTTATTATAATCGATTCCCTGAACCTGGGACGGTCGATTCAGAAGATGAGAGTAACTATAACCGCGTTTACTGGCACACGGTTGGTACAGTCCAAGAAGAGGATATTCTGGCATATGAAGACACTGAGGATAAAGAGTTATCTTTTAATCCGATACTCTCTGATGATTATCGTTATTTGATTTTATCAGTATGGAAAGGAACAGAAAATAAAAGTCGTATCTATTATCGTGATGAACAAGCTGATGAAGGATTTGTTCATTTATTGGCAGACGATGACGGCGAATATTCGTTTATAGGAAATGAAGGGAAGCTCTTTTACTTCACGACTAGTCACGATGCACCGAAAGAAAAAATTATTGCTGTTCATTTGGACAAACCAGGGAAAGAGCATTGGATTGACATCATTTCAGAACAAGAAGACGTCCTTACATTCGCAAAAATCATTAACGGGCAGTTTGTCGTATGCTATTTGCATAATGCCCATTACAAACTACGTATTTATGATTTGGACGGACGGTTCCAAAAAGAAGTGTCTCTTCCTAATTACATTTCCTTATCAGGCGTGACCGGCAAGAAAACAGCGTCAACGATGTTCATAGGCTATACATCATATTTGGTGCCGACAACGATTGCACGCTATGATTTTGAAAAAGATGAATTGAATACTGTATTTAATACGTCAGAGTTATTTGTAGCAACAGGCTTCGAGACTACTCAAGTGTTTTATCCATCCAAAGATGGCACGCGTATTCCGATGTTCCTGACGCATCGAAAAGGGTTGAAATTGACGGGCGATAATCCTGTTTTGTTATATGGTTATGGCGGTTTTAATGTTAACTTGACTCCGGCTTTTTCCCCATCACAGCGTATGTGGATTGAGGCGGGCGGCGTGTATGCGGTTGCGAATTTACGTGGCGGTGGAGAGTTTGGTGAGGAATGGTACAAAGCGGGGACGTTGGGGCAAAAGCAAAATGTCTTTGATGACTTCATTGCAGCAGCAGAGTGGCTGATTGAACAAAACTATACGAACAGCAAGAAACTTGCCATTATGGGCGGAAGTAATGGTGGATTGCTTGTCGCAACATGCATCACTCAGCGGCCTGATCTATATGGGGCGGCACTTTGTCTCGTTCCTGTCACTGATATGCTGCGCTATCATAAATTTACTGTGGGACGCTATTGGGTGACCGATTACGGAAATGCTGAAACAAATCCGGAACATTTCGAGTTCATGTACAAGTATTCTCCGCTTCATAATGTCAAAGAAGGCGTCGAGTATCCACCGACACTTGTGACAACAGCTGATACGGATGATCGGGTGGTGCCGTGGCATGCGACGAAATTTGCAGCGACATTGCAAGCGGCACAACTAGGAAACAATCCAATCCTTCTGCGGGTGGAAAAGAATGCCGGCCACGGACTAGGCAAACCGACTGTTAAAATAATAGAAGAACAGACGGATATGTATGCGTTCTTGTTTAAAACATTGGAGATTGAAATTTAAGTTAGAAAAGCACCGAAACAATCGTAACGGTTTTTTGGGGTGGGGGACAAAATAACTAAATAGCTTGGGGAATTACAGTCCTATTCGCAATAGCGGATAGGTCCCCCTTTTTTTGTATATAGCCATTCCTATGATTTTGCGATTAAAAAGTGCAACAGTGTTAGCGAGAAGTTTTCAATGAGATAAGTTAAGAAGTTGGAATAAAGAATCCCATTGAATCCGCTCCGGCGCTCGGGGATGCCTCCCGCCCTAAGCCAGACAGCTTCGCCGTTAGTCTTAGGGCTTCGGCTACCCCTTGTAAGGCGCCTTCGCTCAGTTTGTACACCGTATTCAATACTTCAACATAGGTGTTGGTTTGATCTTTCGTCTCCAGATCATAAAGTGAATGTTTTTTACCTCAGGTCTGAAATTGAGTGATTTTCAGACAGTAATTTGAGGTGATTTTTTCGGGAAAAGTGTATTCTAACCAAAAGGGAGTTATGTCGATGATTAAAGGTTTATATGAAGCACATTTACCTGTTAGGAATCTTGAAACTTCTATAGAGTTTTATAAAAAACTTAATTTAGAAATTGCATATCAAAAAGAGAAACTAGTATTTTTTTGGATTGAGAAAGGACGTAGTTGGTTAGGGCTGTGGGAAACAGATAAAGTTGAAACACCATATCATCCTTCATTGAGACACATTGCTTTTCAAGTTGATATAGATGATATAGAGGTTGCCAAAGAATGGCTCGAACAAAAAGGAATTCCAGTAAAGACTGACTTTGGATTCCGACCAGAAAAGCAACCACTAGTTTTACCGAATAATCCCAATGCGCATGCAGCAATATATTTTCAAGATCCTGATGGTAATTCTCTTGAATTAATTACCCCTTTAAGGTTGGATTTTGAGGAAGACTTTGAAATGATGTCGTTAGAAGATTGGAATAGGAAAAATAACTAATTGTAACTATTTTCCTTGTTAAACTTAAGGGGCATTTGATTGAAAAAGAAATAATAATATTTCGTAGAATTTAGATAGTCAGAAGTAAATTGGTACTAAATTAAATTTGTGAACAATCAAGGGGGAGTGGTAATCATCGAAGCAAATAAGGAGATTTTGAAATTGAATAAGGAAAGCTGGGAGAAATCAGCAGAACGTTTTTTCGGAAGAGCAGCTCTTCCGGAATATGGACCATTTTCTTTGAATGAAGAACGACTTGGACTATTTGGTGATATTTCAAATCAAAAGGTCTTGGATATTGGATGTGGTAGTGGGCATTCATTACAATATATGGGTAACCAAGGAGCAAAGGAACTATGGGGGGTGGATCTTTCAACAAAGCAAATAGAAACAGCTACTAAATTGTTGAGTAACCAACAAGTCAAAGTTTCTTTAGTAGAGTCTCCAATGGAGGAAAACCCAGGACTACCAAGCAATTACTTTGATATTGCATACTCAATTTATGCATTAGGGTGGACGGTTGATTTACGACGTACATTGTCAAATATCCATAACTATCTAAAGCCAGGTGGTATTTTCATCTTTAGTTGGGAACACCCTATCCACGACCGCTTGACCTACGAAGAGTCATCGTTTACTTTTAATAAATCTTATAATATCGAAGGTCCGGAATACAATGAAGCGTGGCATAATAGTGTCATTATTCACCATCGGAAATTAAGTACATATATAAATACACTAATCGAATCCGGTTTCACTATTGAAAAAGTATTAGATGATGTTGAGTTATCTGATAACAAAGTTTCAGATAATCCTTCGAGATGGTACTCAACCCAAAAAGCCCAATTAGTGCCTGCAACATTTATAATAAAAGCTTTCAAAAAGTAATGATGGAAAATTATTTCTGAAATTAGTATTAACGTCGCGACGTTTCTATGATAAATAGGAACGTTTTTGACTTACCGGCCAGGTTTGTTGAAGAAGAACGGAACGTCCTAAAATAAAAAACCACAGAATTAATGGGGAGATTTAAATGAGTAAAGTTGGAGTTTATAGGGTTGATATCACGCCACCATTGGGTATTGATTTTATTGGATACCATAGACCAACTGGGATAAGTAATATTGATGAACGTATTTATGCAACAGCCTTTATTTTTGAAAGCAAAGAAACAAAGTCCGTAATTATTAGTATTGATAACATAGGCATGTTAATAAAAGATACTATAATTATTCGTGAACAAATAGTAAAGGAATTGAAAATCCCATTTGAAAATATAACGGTTGTTTATACTCATACACATTCTGGTCCTGCAACAGCAAGTAATAATCAAATGGTTCAATCTTATAAGACTAGCTTAATTACAAATGTCGTAAAAGCTACTGTTCATGCAAATGAGAATATGCAACCATCTGAGGTTGGATGGAATGTAACAATGGGTGAAATAGGAGTAAACCGAAGAGAGATTTCATTAGATGGAAAAGTGAAGATGGGTATAAATGTGAATGGGGTTGTTGATAACAGAATAGGAGTATTAGCAATAAAACACCCTACAACAGGAAAATTTCAAGGTCTAATTGTATTTTGTACTGCCCATCCAAATGTATTAAAGGGAGATAGTGATATTTTATCAGCAGACTATCCTGGGCTAACAAGGGATATTCTTCAAAATACACTTCACTGTCCTGTAATAATTATTCAAGGGGCGGCTGGAAATGTTAATGCTAATTATCGTGGTTCAAAG
The DNA here is from genome assembly GCF_014302295.1 of Sporosarcina sp. resist. Classification (NCBI taxonomy): domain Bacteria; kingdom Bacillati; phylum Bacillota; class Bacilli; order Caryophanales; family Caryophanaceae; genus Sporosarcina; species Sporosarcina sp. resist. The sequence continues at coordinate 1,390,828 of NZ_CP060287.1, forward strand.
GAAGCCTTAGGAAAAATAGCTTATGCCTTAAGTGGTAGTGTTCTTACGATGATTCCAAGTATTAATTATAAATCTATTTCTAAGCTTAGAACTGTTTCAACTAAAATGTCAATGAAACTAAAAGATATTCCTGAACCTGATGTTATAAAAAGGATGGCATTATTAGCTGAGGAACAATGGGGTGTAAATACTGATAAATGGTTAATGGTTCTTTTGGGTTTGCATAAACAAAATATTAAACAACTTTCTATTGATTTAGAAATTCAATTACTTCAAATTAATGAGGGTTCATTTTCAGGAATACCAATGGAGCCCTTTTCTGAAACAGCTCTTGACATTCAAAAAAGACTAAAGAATAAGCTTGCCTTTTTTGGGGGTTATACCAACGGTTATCTTGGCTATTTACCTACAAAAGAAGCATACCCATACGGTGGTTATGAGGTGGAAGTGAATCCAGTGATTTATGGACCGATTACTGACTTGTGGATGCCCCCAGTTGATAATACTGCTGAACAGGTGGTGAAAAAGGTGTTGGAATTATATAATACTAAATAATTTATGCTGAGCTTATTAGTAAATGTAACTTTTCCACTTGAACTCCTATGAAAATTAAATATTGCTTAGAATCTATAAAGTTGCATAACAAAAAAGACTGAGCCTTCAAAATGATTATATTGATATGGTAGGTAAATCAGGAATTAACTCCATTCTTCCTAGAATAAAGGCAAGGCTAGTGCAATAACTAGTGTAGGATTAATCTCGCATAAGTGCTACCGTATCAAGTGCGACAATCTGTAATGCACTGTGAACGTTGGAGTTAGACTGGTGGTTGGGCCCTATGACACGATTGTTGATCGACCATCTTTGGTAGCCGTAATATTCAGTATCCGTTCTGTACACGTTTGCATCCTCTTTGTTTTGCGCTTTTTATAACAAAGGTCAAAAACCTGTTTTCTTACACATTAGAGGAGTGTGCATGTTTGATAAAAAAGTGATTTTAGTATTGCTATGTTGGATTTTAGATGGTTGTGCAGTGATGTCTGATCTCTTCAAGCAAAAGGAGCGATTTTTGGAAATTCGGCAGCAGTGTCTTTTAATTATGGAGACAGGCACTGTACAAGGAGGGGGAGAAATGGTTATTGTTAATCTCGCATTTTTTATCCTCATATTAATAGCTTCGATATATATACTGTTCATCAAATCAAAAAATGATGTTCTGAAACGTTATTTATCTTTCATAATTATCAATTCCTTTTTCTTTTTTTCTATTTTTGATATTAAATCAGTGTTATGGATCACACTGATTTGTGCAATAGGACTAATTTTGCATACAAAATCACCAATAAAAGATAAAGTCATTTTTATATTTATAGTCATTTTTATTTTTGTAATATATCGTGTTCCCACAAGCCCAGCCGAATTTGAGACGTACTTAATTGAGGAACATGCGATACATTGTTCAGTAGTGGAATGTGTAGAAGTTGTTGAAATTGTAAATGATAACAAGCTTCAAATGCAAGCGACTAAATATGCAATTCAAGGTTTAACTTTTGATTGGTATTTTGTTTTTTCACAGGGTCAAATCGTATTGAACAATGAAAATATAAAGGCTATTAATATAGCTGGATTTTGGATTCAAATAAACAAATAAGAAGTAAAACTCGATGATGAAGGTGTTGGATACGATCTTTACAATACGAGTTAGTTGTACTTAAAGTAACGGGGCGTTATTTCAAGTAAAGTAGCTTAAGAAAATCCTTTATGTGTGGAAAATAATCAGTAAATATAAAACAGCTTATATTTATTACGCCTTATTGAACTAAATGGAGCAGATTACTAGAATGAGCACAATATAGTCGATCATGACAATAGAGTATCAATACAGAATATTATCTATTAAAATTCAAACGAGGAGGGGGACTATGAAAAAAATTACACCGATTGTAATAATTCTTATTGCCTTATTCGTAGGTGCTCTAGGCTACTCCCTGTTTATGAAAATATTTATTCCAAATATGATGTAATGATTATCCTAAGAAATCATCTGTGTTTTTTGTCCACAGTAGTAGGTGTCAACTGTGGAATGCATGGAAACTGGCACGTTCCGTGCGGAGCAGGGGGAAATCTGGAGAATAGAATCAAATGCTTACCTATTGCTAACTTTAGCAAAACAAGGCTGCCAGGAGATTGTTTTTACTGTTAATAAAGTAACGTAGCGGATTCACTTTAAGAAGGTGCCCCATCCACAACCTAGCCAAAATAGGAGGAATTACAATGGACACAACACAACAAAACAGTAACGCTTGGGATAAGAAAGTTGAAGAGGGGTCTAGATACACACAATCTGTGAGTAGCGAAATCATTGAAAAAAGTAAATCTGGTGAATGGGAAATTACTGTCACTACTGAAAGATCAGTTCCACGAGATTGGTTTCCGAAATCTTTAGTAGGATTAAAAATACTTTGTTTAGCATCTGGTGGAGGGCAACAAGGACCTATTTTAGCTGCGGCTGGAGCAGATGTAACAGTTACTGATATATCTAAAAAGCAATTGCAACAAGATGAATATGTAGCTAAACGTGATGGATTAACTATAAAAACGGTACAAGGCGATATGTCAGACCTTAGTGACTTTAAAGATGAATATTTTGATATTGTTGTTAATCCTGTTTCTAACTTATTCGTAAAAGATGTTAACCCTGTATGGAAGGAAGTTTCAAGAGTTTTAAAAAATAGAGGTATTTTAATTGCAGGATTTACAAATCCTTTATTATGGATTTTTGATGATAATCAAGAAAGAAAAGGTATTCTTGATGTGAAATATTCCATACCTTCATCGTCATTGGATTATTTGCAAGAGGATGAAGTTCAAGCTTATATAAAATCAAGTCAAACAATAGAATACGCACATACTTTGGAAGATCAAATTCAAGGGCAAATTGAAGCAGGGTTTGTTATTATAGGTTTTTATGAGGATGACTTCGGTGGAACAAGGATTTTAGACAAGCATATTAAAACTTTTATTACTACAAGAGCTATAAAGCTAAAGATTGAATAATATTTTTTTCACTAACAGTACTTTAGTTGAATTATTAAACGTTAGTAAAAAAGTATCCATTTTTTATTAACTATTCATATCCCCCTTTGGATTCGGGAAGTCCTATATATTCTTCCTTACTTCTAATTATACTAAATACGTAATTTCGTAACTCAATTAATTGTTTAGCATCGTTGGTAGGATCACAGTATGTCTCTGAAAAAGAATGAGTTATGATTTCGCCGTTGATGGTAATTTTCCATTCATCCTCTTCGTGTGGTTCTTGTGTGCAAATGGTTCCGTTTATAGGTTCGGGTATAAAAGTTTTCTTTTCAACTATATTAACTTCTTTCATTTTCTTATAAATCTTATCCATTTCCTTATCTGTTAAATTTACAGTTGCCTTTGCAGTCCCATCCGTTATTAAATCTTTGGTAACTGTATTTTGAAATGTGTTGATTTCATTATTTTTTCCCACACCAAACTGAACAGAGAACCCGAAGTCATTTGGCATATCTTCTGGCAAAGTTTGAACAGTAGAAGCGGTTTCTTTTGAACGCGAAACACTAGCTTCATTTGAATTTTTAGTCAATTGATTGCAAGCGCTCAAAATGAAGGTGGCTAAAATAAACAATAATATTTTTTTCAACAATTATCCCCCTTTTTTTAATGAGACGAATTGTCCCACTTTTTGGTTTCACTTCATTCAAGAATCCTGCTAGTTTGTTTAAATGTATAATTTAAAAATTCAAAATATATTTAAACATAAATTTCATTTATTTAATAAGTTCGCTTCATATTAAGTGAACAATTAGCAACATTATCGGCATTTGTTTCAACAACACCGCATAAATTTATGCGGTGACTTCAATTCGTGTACGTATTGATCTGTTAATTAGTTTGTCAAATCGACTTAAGCATTGATATAACAACAAAAAGGAAGACATCAATTCATAGTGAATTGTGTCCCCAATATAGGTTGTTATTTGATGTTTTCTCTCCGTCAACCGAATACGTTAGTATTATAACTGATGTTTTCACTGACCTCACTTCTGTTTATCCTGCCGTTCCCAAATTCTAAGCGAAGGATAAGGATCGAAAGCCCATTCTGTACGTCCGTTATATTTATACATCCCGTAGTGGAGATGAGGAGGAAAACGTCCTGATGTTCCTGCTTTTCCATAACCTGAGCTACCCACTGAACCAATGATGGTCTTTGGTTCAACTATGTCTCCTTCTTTTAGATCTTTATTGAAATAAGCTAAATGGGCAAAATAGTGGTACGTATTATGGGTGTCGCGAATGCCGACCCGCCAACCTCCAAAGTCATTCCATCCCATTATTTCGATAACTCCATAGGACGTGGCTCGAACAGGGGTACCATATCCAGCGAACAAATCGGTTCCCTCGTGAATCCTTCTGCCACCCCATCCTCTGCTTGCTCCCCAGGTTCCACGGTAACTGTAATTGTAATTGGTTGGGACAGGAAAGGCGTGTTCATCTAAGTCCAATGTTTCAAAGTGTTTATACAGTTTTGCAATAGCTATAATTTGTTTAACCGTGTCTTCGCGCTTGTAATAGTCCAATAAAGCCGATTTGAAATCTTCTTCTGCTTGCCCGTATTCGCTTAAATAAGTTGCCATTGTATAAAGGACGTCTTCTGCATCATTTATATTGGCTAGCCCGTCTTCATTGCCATCCAGTCCATTCCCATCTGAATAAGCAATCGATTCAGGAGAAGTATCTTTTTTATCGGGGTTAAGTGGACCTGTCCAATAATCATCTGAAAACTGAATGGCGACCGGCCCTTCATTCTTCGGAATGTCAGTTCGAACTTGTTGGATGTTGCGTTCAAATTGATCAACTGCCGCTAAATAATACCACGGGACAGTTATGTTTTCGAAGCGCAAATAAAGACGCATTCGTTCATCTAGAATCATTTCTTGAGTAGGCTCTTCTTTTGCTGAAACAACCGTTAAGAATAGCAAAGACAATGCGAGTACATACATTGGTAAGACAAACCAGTGACGCACGAAAAAACCTCCTTTTAATACATGTATATTAGAATTCCCCAATTGGATTTATTCATAAGTACATTTTTCAGGAAAACAATTCAAAATTGAATTAAAACTAATTATTCACCTGTGGTTTGTATGTGACTCGCAGGTGAAAAATATGTATATAAATGTTTTTCTAACACATAATACGATTGAAATCCATTACACAAGTGGAGAGAAAAGGAGAGATGAATTGGGTATTTTAAATGGTAATCCAAAAGATGAACCGTTACATTACGGTGAAGTACTAGGCTCATGGGCGTTTGTTGGAGCGAATAATGGTTTAATCAGTGCGTATCAAGCATTTATTAATCATGCAGGTGACGGGGATCTCATCGAGCTGTTGGAAGAAGCAGTAAAAACGATGAAATCGGAGAACAAACAACTTGAAAATATTTTAAAAGAGAATGGCATTGCATTGCCGCCGTCATTGCCAGAGCGTCCTAAAGCGAAAGCGGAAGATATACCGGTCGGAGCAAGATTTATGGATCCAGAAATCAGCGGTGCCATATCGATTAACGTCGGACAAGCTCTTGTGTCTTGCAGCCAAGTGTTGGGACAATGCTTGCGAGAAGACCTTGCAATGATGTTCGGAAAATTCCATGCAGATAAAATGTTATTTGGTTTGAAGTTATTGAGAATGAACAAAGAAAAAGGGTGGATTATACCGCCACCGCTTCATACGGATTCTCCTAGTCGTTAACGAAACGAAAAGGATCTTGTCATTAAGTTGACAAGGTCCTTTTCGTATTGCACCTTGAAAGTCTTATGTGGTAAGCTAATCCATAAAACTTGAAGAGGGGGAATTCAGATGATTCGACAGCTTGTGGAAGAAGACAGGAAAGTTACGTTCGATTTCATTTCACAGAAGCCAGCAGAAAATCTATTTATAATAGGAGATATTGAAGCGTATGGGTTTACTAATCCGATTCAGAAATTATGGGGAGATTTTGTTGAGGAAGGTGAATTGCGAGGGATACTACTAAACTATGATGGTAATTTCATCGTATATGCACCAGCAGAATACGATGCAAAAGGGTTTGCAGAAATTATCAATCATGATGAAAAGTATGAGTTCATTTCAGGGATTGAGCAGATTGTTGTTAAATTGGAACCGTATTTGACTAGTAAACCGTCAAATCCACGTGTACTCTATTACGCTAAATGTGAGCATGCTAAGGGTTTGCAAGAAGTACCCTCAGAGATTGAAGTGAAAAAAGCGACACCTGATGACGCGGAACGAATCATAGATCAAATGTATGGAATTCCCGAATTTGCTACGAGTACATTCAGTGTTGAACGTAAACGTCAGTCACTTAATAATAAATCTGCTCGTACGTACTTCATCGAAGAAGATGGGCGGATAATAAGTTCCGCATCGAGCACTGCAGAAAATAGTCAGTCTGCTATGATTGTTGGCGTTGGTACTTTGTCGGGATATGAGAAAAAAGGATTAGCTTCATATTGCATGTCTATTCTTTGCACAGAATTGCTCAATGAAGGCAAGATGCTTTGTCTTTTCTATGATAATCCCGCTGCGGGCTCCATCTATAAACGAATTGGTTTTGTTGATATTGGGAAATGGTGCATGTGGAGTTTCAAATAACTGAATGCTAGGTGGAATATGATTATAATTCACTGAAAATATTAAATTGTGTCTTTGTTGATGCTATAATTAAATCGTGTTAGCTAACTAAAAAAATAGGAGTGATTTCAAATGGAAAAACTACAATCAATGGAACAATTCGACAAGCTGAAAAATGAGGAGAGAACAATGTTCATATTTTCCGCAGATTGGTGCCCCGACTGCCGAGTAATTGAACCGTTGTTACCTGGGATTGAAGCAGATTACCCGGAATATAGTTTCATTTTTGTTGACCGTGATGAGTTTATAGACTTATGTGGAGACTTAGATATTTTTGGAATCCCGAGTTTTATCGCATTCCATAGTGGTGTTGAAGCGGGTCGCTTTGTTAGTAAAGACCGTAAATCGCAAACGGAAATCGAAGAATTTATTAACAGTCTTTCGGCTTGATTTAAGGGGGGAGGCTACTCGATGAAATATGACGTCATTGTTGTTGGTGCTGGTTTGGCGGGATTAGTTGCGACGGCAGAGCTTACAAATGCCGGGAAGAAAGTTCTACTGCTCGATCAGGAACCGGAAGCCTCTCTTGGCGGACAAGCTTGGTGGTCATTTGGCGGCTTATTTCTCGTTGATTCACCTGAGCAACGAAGAATGGGCATTAAGGATTCGCGGGAACTTGCTTGGCAGGACTGGTTGGGAACTGCTGGTTTTGACCGTCAGGAAGATGAAGATTATTGGGGAAAGAAGTGGGCCGAAGCGTATGTTAACTTCGCTGCAACTGAGAAAAGAGAGTGGTTGCATGCGCAAGGCATTCGTTTTTTTCCGGTTGTAGGATGGGCGGAACGCGGTGGCCATCTAGCGGAAGGACCTGGTAATTCGGTCCCGCGCTTTCATATTGTATGGGGAACAGGACCTGGTATCGTTAAACCTTTTGAGGATAAAATGCGGATTGCGATAGATAAAGGATTAGTTGAGTATCTGCCTCGCCACCGTGTCGATGAATTGATTACGAAAAATGGTGCTGTGACTGGAGTACGTGGTGCTGTACTTGTACCTAGTGCCGTCGCCCGTGGTGTAGCGAGTTCCCGTGAAGTGATTAGTGGCTTTGAATTATATGCGGAAGCGGTGTTAGTGACAAGTGGAGGTATGGGAGCGGATCTTGAATTGATCCGAAAAAACTGGCCACTCCGTCTTGGAAAAGCACCGAAAGATATGATTTCAGGGGTTCCTGAACATGTGGATGGGCGTATGCTGGCGATTACAGAGCAAGCTGGGGGCCGAATTGTTAACAGGGATCGGATGTGGCATTATACGGAAGGCATTAAAAACTGGAACCCGGTATGGGCAAATCATGGGATTCGTATTCTTCCTGGCCCATCCTCCCTTTGGCTAGATGCTAAGGGGAAGCGATTATCAGCTCCGAATTTCCCTGGATTCGATACATTAGGAACACTTGAAGCACTCCGGGCAACCGGTTACGATTACTCATGGTTCATATTGACCCAATCGATCATCGAGAAAGAATTTGCGTTATCCGGATCCGAGCAAAATCCGGATTTGACGGGAAAGAGTATCGGGAAAGTGCTACAGAGAATCCTGCCTGGCCCAACTGCGCCGGTAAAAGCATTCATGGATAAAGGCGAAGATTTTATCGTAGCCGATACACTCCCGGAACTTGTCTCGGGGATGAATAAAATGACTGGAGAAAACTTATTGAAGTTAGACGACATTGAACGGCAAGTCATTGCTAGGGATCGTGAGATGGATAATAAATTCACCAAGGATTTGCAAATTACAGCATTGCGTGGTGCCCGTCACTATATCGGAGATAAGCTTGTCAGAGTAGCGGCTCCACATAAACTCCTTAATCCTAAAAAAGGACCGTTGATTGCGGTGCGTTTACATATCGTCAGTCGAAAGACACTTGGTGGATTGCAAACCGATTTAGATGGCCGAGTTCTTGACCTGACTGGGAATCCAATACCGGGTTTATATGCCGCTGGCGAAGTAGCAGGATTTGGCGGTGGTGGTGTTCATGGCTATCGTTCATTGGAAGGGACGTTCCTTGGAGGCTGTATTTTTTCCGGAAGGCAAGCGGGAAGGGCATGTGCAAACTATACGCGAGCGTAAGAATATACTAGTTATAAGGGGGATATGTGGATGAAACCAGTTATTGGTATAACGACAGATGTTCAGCAAGATGGGGAAAATATATTAAAAAACACATATGTACAGGCAGTTATCCGAGCGGGTGGATTGCCGATGATTGTTCCGGTTGGGTTGGAGCAAGACGTTGAGCAACTGATCGAAATGTTTGATGGCCTTTTATTATCTGGAGGAAATGATATCAATCCGATGTTGTTTAATGAAGAACCGCATGAGTATCTCGGAGTAGTCTCACCAAGCAGGGATTCAAGCGAACTTGAACTTGCGCGCAGAATGCTCAAAACAGGGAAACCGATTCTTGGCATTTGTAGAGGGCTTCAAGTATTGAATGTCGCAGTTGGTGGAACATTGTATCAAGATCTTTATAAACAAAACGACAGTCCAATTCTTCAACATATACAAAAGGCACCCAACACGCACTGTTCTCATTATGTTCAACTGGATAAAGGAAGTTTGCTTGAATCGATTGCGGGGAGTGAACGCATTCAGGTGAATTCGTATCATCATCAATCGCTGAAGGAAGTACCGTCTGATTTCAAAGTTACTGCTGTAGCAAGCGATGGAATTGTAGAGGCAATTGAAAGCACGGATGAACAATTCGTATTAGGCGTTCAATGGCATCCCGAAGCATTATCGGCAGCAGGGGATGCTGTTTCCTTGCGAATATTTGAAAGATTCATTAGTGAGTGTGCTAACTAGGGAATTAAATAATGGCTAGTGATAGTAATCAATCTTTAAACGAAAAAATGATTGAATAGAAAAAGCTGGGTTTGTTCAGCTTTTTCTATTCAAATGAATCATCATTTTCTTTGGATAATCAGTAAATAGGGCGGTGACACCAATTTTCCTCAGTGCTTCTGCATACTTTACTTCATTAACAGTGAAGACACGAACAGCCACTCCGGTTTCTACCACTTTTCTCATAGATGGACGAGCAGCGTATGGTAATGAGATATGGAGTGCATCGGCAGGAATAGTACGCATATAATCGAGCGGATCGACTAGTACTTCCATGAACAAGGCTGCAGTTTCAATGTGCGGTGCAATTTTTTTTACTGCCCGAACAGCTTCGTGATCGAATGATGAAATAACGACACGCGCATCGAGTTTCATCTTCTGAACCATTGCAACAACTTTCCCCACCATTCCCTCGTAAGGAAATATATCCGATTTTAGTTCGATATTTAGATGGTGAGAAGTCTCGGAAAAAATTTCGAGTACTTCATACAGCGTGGGTATAAGTTCACCCCGGAATTCATCAGAAAACCAACTGCCAAAATCAAATGACCTTAACTCCGCAAGTGTCATGTCTTTCACGAAACCTTTGCCATCTGATGTTCTAGCTATTGTTTCATCATGAATGACAACCAGTTCACCGTCTTTTGTCAAATGAACATCGAATTCTACGCCGTAAATAGGAAGCCTGGCAGCTTCATGGAAGGCGGCAAGTGAATTTTCTGGATGTGTTCCGGACGAACCGCGATGTGCGTAAATATCCATTATTGTGACCACCATCCTTTTCATGCTATTGTAATATGTGTATAACAGCAACGCAATTATAAACCCGATTAGTAAATGAAATTGGAAAAGGGATGTCCTCGATTGAGGAACATCCCTTTGTTTTGTCAGGTAACACTATACTTTTGAATTTAATTTTTCATCCCGATTATTCGGGGAATAATTTCCATAGAAAGGATAAGCTTTCAGAGCCGCGGTCATTGTTCCACTGGGTGCTTTCTAACTTAAGCAACATAAACCCTGCCTACTTTTATGTCCTTGCGACCCTTTAGTCGCGCCAGTGTGAATAAGTATTCTCAAAAACAGTACGTAGAATGCCAGATATTCAAATCTTAAGCATTACCTTATTGTTAACGGAACTATCATACCATGTAGCACAAGAAGTGTCAAGGAATCGGAAACCTTATTGCCATTCATCCATTTGTTCTTCTTCTGCAATTACTTGCAAGTCGTCCGCGCTGATTGTGAGAACTTGATAATCGGAACGTTCCGCATGTTTTTCCGCGGACCTTTTAACAAATTTTGGAGAGCCATCATTTTCCTCATCGTAAACAATGAGTATTCCATCAGAATTGCGCATGAAGAACTTATCTTTTTCGATAAATTGCCACGGAGCTTCATAGGGTCTCTTCGTAAGACTCGTATGATAGTCTGCTTTAGCGATGAGAGAATGATACTTTTCCTTTTTCATATCGTTCCAATTTTTCTCCTGATCTGTAAAAGGAGTAATAACGGCATATTTCAAATCGGTATATTCTTTTTTCAAATCAATTACGACCTCGGCTGCCCATGCTTCAATTCCTAGTTGACCGCTTATAATTACCCATTCCAACCCGTCGTCCAGTAAGGCGACTAGTCGTTTTTCTAATGCTTTTTTTATAAAACGGACGCCTGGATGCTTGTCATCGAATATGCCGAGTTCATGGGGTTTATAACCCGTGACCACCAATCGTTTGAGAATGATGTCCGCCCCCTTCAAATGTATAATAAAAAAACCAGCTTCCAATGGAAACCAGTTTCATTTAAATTATTAAAATAACAGCCGCCTTTGCCGTATGGTCTTAGAAAGTTTTAAACCACCACTTCTCAAATGTGGGGTTTGCTTTGTATTTAATTATCAAAGACTAGTAAGAATCATGATACTAGCAGGCTTTCAGAACCTTCTTTGTGCTATTTTATAACTGTTTCTAATGGTTTTACAACAATTTTTACAACAGATTTACAACAATCATCATTTTATTGGATGCCTTGGTTGAAATATGCTTTCCATTTTATCGCCAGCCGATCTATTAGCTGATTTGAAGACATGACCGTATGTGTTCATTGTAACAGAAATGTCGGCGTGCCCCAAGCGCTCAGAAATGACTTTGGCGTGTTCGCCTTGTGCTATTAATATACTTGCGGACGTGTGACGTAAATCATGCAGGCGGATGTATTTGAAATTATGTTTTTTCAAAAACTTACTCCACCGGTTCGTGGGACTGGAAGGATACATGTGTGTTCCGTTCAGTTGACAGAACACCCAATCATATTCTTCTTCAATCCACGTTTCGCCAGCGTCCACTTTCTCAATTTCTCGTTGTTCATGATATAAGATTAATTCTGCCATCATGCTACTCGGAAGGGTCACAGTACGCCTAGATGATTTTGTTTTTGTTTTCTTAATAAGTGGACCGGATTTAGTAAGGACGATAGTCGTTCGTATTTCGATTTGGTTGTTCGCGAAATCAACATTGGTCCATTCCAATCCAAGTAACTCACCGCGACGTAGCCCAGCTGCCAGTGCGAGTGTAAACATTACGCGCCAATGGGGAGGTTCACTCTGCAAAAGGTACATCAATTCTGCTATTTCTTGTTCGTCATATACTCGTACATCCTCGTAGTCTTCTTCCGAGTCTGTAGGTTTAGGCTTCTCAACACCATCCATTGGATTGTCTTTTAGTACTTTCCATTTTATAGCGTATTTAAAAATACTTTTGAGCGTGCGATATATGTCTTGTTTTGAATGAAAAGACAGTTCGCCTTCTTTTCCGTCTTTACGAGTTAGATTATCCAGAAAATTCATGAGCACAAATTCGTTTATCTGTTTCATTTCCATATGCCCAAGGACAGGGAGGATGTGCAATTCTAATTTTCGTTGATGGTTGCCATAAGTTGTCCCAGCGAGTTTAGAGGCGTGCTTCGCGTCCCATTCAATCGTGAATTCTGCAAGTGTCATTTCTTGTGGGCGAACATAGTTGCCTGAAAGCACTACATTTTTGAACTTTAAAAACTCATGATTTAGATGTTCATCAAGTTGTTTGGGAGTATATTTACCTTCCACGACGTATGTCATGGTTTCCCTAGGATATATCCCTTTTGCATTCTTCGGTAGACCCACTGTAAATAGATATGAATTTCCCCCACGTTGTTGGATGTTAGCCAATAGTTTTCCCCCTTTCTTTAAAGCTTTATCTATTCAATTAAAATCCTTATGACTGTAATCCTTCCATTTTCTCGGAGTTTTATCTCCTTTTAGCTCGTAGTACAATTCACCGTCAATCTCATACATCCTATCAAGGATTGGGATACGGACCGTTTTGGTTGAATCGACTTTTATTGCGTTTGGAGGTAACTCATTGTCCTTTTTTTTATCGAAAAGATTAATAACATTATTCATTTTGACGCCTCATTTCGTATTTTATTTCTCGTCATTATCAATTCGGTCATTTGAAGGGTATGAATAAGTTGATAGGCTATAATTCTGGAATCCTCTCTAGACAATTCATTTCCATCAAAGTAATAGTTTTTACCGTTGAAATAAATCGCAATGATCTTCTCTAATTCAACCGCCATGTCCACCCAACACAACCCCCTTCACTAATGAGTGTAATCAAAATCCAAATGCCCTGCTATAAACTGTCCGACTTTCTTTTTGTTGCACGAATTTTTCCAAGCGCAGTTCGGCGAATTCGTAAGATACATTAAATGTTTCTTGTATCAGCGATATAGCACCCCCGAAATCACGCGGAAAGCTCATATTATCAAGCATAAATGTAGGGACACAAACGTGCATTCCAAAACTTGACGCTTTCCATTCTTGATAATCTCTATAGAGAGGCGGCATTACAAGTTGGTTTCCGGTATGCCATAAAACGTGGCATAGCTCATGCCCGAAATCTTGCCACTGTTCCGTATACGCGAGGCGGTTATCCAGGTAGATCACATTGCCGTAGTGTGTAGATTCCATCTGCGCGTAAATGATCGTCAATCCAAGTCTGGCTGCAATTGTTCTAATAACCAATTGCTTAGAATGGTAGACACCAATGGTCTTATACATTTTATTTACATAATCTTCGATTGAATTGTATGTATATCTCATGTTGTTACCTCCCTCGGGAATGTACGTTCGATTGAGTGGTTAAAAGAAAAGCCCTCAAGTGGGGCGGCGATATGGTTCAATCGTTTTCTCTATTTAGATACTTAGCATCTATTGTTTTTTCTTCGCCATTTCGTATTCATAAATGATTTCTAATCTTTCCATCATGTCTAATACATTATCGCTTTGATTCTTAAAGTGGAAGTCTTCTTGCGAAACAGCCCAATCTAATACTGCGTGTTGGTAAGAAGTAAGTTGATTGTAGTCATCTTTCGAAATTCCTAGTCTTGAGTGTGTGGATGATTTCTCGTCAACGGGTTCGCTAGCTTCCATTGTTCTACCTAAGAGGTCATCAAGCGGAATGGCGAACATATCTGCTATTTTCACAAGCATAGCTAATGACGGCTCGCTGTTGTCATTTTCGTATTTCGCATAACCTTGTCTAGTTATTCCTAAATATCGCGCCATATCTTCTTGGGTGAGTTTCTTATTTTTTCTTAATTGCTTTAGTCTTCCAGAAAACACCGCAACCACCTATTTCCATTGATTTATTTATGAATAGTATACCGCAACAAACAGTTGCGTAGGGAAAAATGTACCCAATGCAATTAAAAGTTGCATTTACCACTTGACGCAACTTTTGGTTGCGTGTAATATACAGTTATAAGCAACTTGAGGTTGCAACCGGAGGTGAGGGAAAATGATGTCCAAAGACTTACAAACCACACTTATTGACAAGAGAAACGATCTTGGTTATTCACACCAAGACGTTGCGGATCATACCAAAATTACTAGGCAGTTTTACGGCATGATTGAAAATGGTGAAAGAAGGCCATCCGTAGAAGTGGCAAAAAAAATCGGTTCATTTCTAGGATTGGATTGGACCATTTTTTTTGAAGTAGAGAGCAACTTAGGGTTGCAAGAAAAAGCGGTCGTTTAAAAATAAACAGCTCACACCCAGCAACGAAAGTTCGAACGAGCGGAGTCGGCCACGATCTTCTTCTATAGAAGGGAGCCACGCCAATTGGTTATGCGAAGACTTCGAACTTTGATTGATGGGTGTGAAAAAGAGAAGGGAGGTAAATGAGGTGAGCATTGCACAAAAAATCACACTCTCAGTTAATGAAGTGGCCGATTTAATCGGAGTAAGCACAGCGACAATTTACACAATGGCCCGACTCGATGAAATTCCTCACAAGAAAGTTCGTGGTCGCATCCTATTTCACAGAGGGACAATTGAACAGTGGCTGATGAATGATTTAGCGCAATGACAACTGGTTAGTCGCAATTTTCTCGGCATGTAAAGCGATAACTTTGGTGTGTCTAATAAAGAGGAGGAATGTTCAATGAATAATTTAAAAGTAGTCTCTATTAATGGACAACTAGTTACAGATAGTCGGGAAGTCGCGAGGATGGTAGACCGCGAGCATAATGCATTAATGAAGAGCATTAGGAGTTATGTTGAATATTTAGGTCAGGGCGGTTTCGCCCACACCGAATTCTTCATTGAATCCGAATACGAAGATACACAAATGAAGAAAAGACCTAGCTTCCTAATAACTAAAAAAGGTTGCGACATGGTAGCTAATAAAATGACTGGCGAAAAGGGTGTACTATTCACGGCGGCATATGTTACTAGATTTGAAGAACTAGAGAAAGCAGCAAATGCACCAAAAGTATTGAGTTCATCGGAGCAATTGAGGGCGTCGATGAGATTAAGCCTTGAAACATCAGAGGATGTCGAAATCCTTAAAGAAGATGTGGCAGAGCTGAAAGATAAAGTTGAGAACCAAATCACTTTGGATCACGGAGAACAACGCGGCTTACAAAGAGCAGTTGCACGAAAGGTTTACGACCTTGAAAAGCATCAACAACTACGGCCGAAGCTTTTCAGAGAATTGTACCGCGAAATTAAAGATCGGTTCGGCGTTGCTTCATATAAAGATGTAAAGCGCCAAGATCTCCAAGCGGCAATCGGATATGTAAACGCTTGGATACCTAGAAGAGTGGCATAAAACGAAGAGGGGGCGGGCAAGCCCCTGAGTTCAGAAGGTTGTAAATCGAGGTTGCAAGGAGGGGTATCCTGCAATGTTGGTGAGTTCCTTCATTAACTATATTACTAGGTTCACATTGTAAATACTGTCGTAATTCTGCAACGAATGTGCGGGTTCAGTAAAGGATGTGCAGATTCAGCACAAAGGGAGAGAAAAAATATGATGTTCGGTCCAATTTTAAAAACAACGAGACTGGTTGCGGGATTAAGCCAAGAAGATATGTCGGAAAAAACGCATCTGTCTCGCAGTACCATATCACGTTTGGAAAACGACAAAATGGAGTTGAAGGCAGCCGACTTAATTAGATGGTTGCAAGCTACACAAATTCATGACGTGTCCGTTGCAGCTGTTGCTGTAATTTCTGGCGTGGACTTGGTAGCGCTAACTCAGATGTTAACCACACTGGTCGGCGGATTCATAAGTTTCTTATTCTAGGAGGTTCTACATGAAAAGCAAAATGCAACAACTTCGCGAAAAGCTGATAGCAAAAGGTATTACAGTACATCTGATTAACAATTTTAGACACAAAAAAACCGACAGACACTGGAATGTCAATCGGCAACTTTGAAACTATCTCGTAACAACATTATAGCACAGATACGGAGCCCTGGCTCCTATCAAAAAGCGTCGGGGGTACGGCAAATAATTCCTCCTCTTAGCTTCCGGCGCTTTTTGATGGGATTCAACCATCTATTACAGAAAGGAGAATTAGAATGCTGACATTAGCGGAAAAAGGTCAAATTGTACTCTACTTCGCACCAGTTCTTGCGTTTGTACTCGGGACGATGTGGCAGTATGCAACATGGCAATTAGAACAGGGTGATAAGGAATGAAAAGATCACTCAGCAAGTATTGCGGTGAATGCCTTAAAGATTTTCAACCCGGCGAAATTGTTTACTTCACTTGGTTAGAAAATCATTCGTTCTGCGGCAATTGCAAACGGAAATTGGTTCTAATCAATGATTGGGAAACAAGGCAGATACCGAAGCGAGGTGAGGAGTAATGGATCATCCAGACATCTTAAGCGCAATGCAGTTCGGTTATCCAACAAACGATTACTTGGAACACGAACGTGATTACAACAGCGTCAATCATCCAGTAATCGACGGCCATCCAAATGAAGACATATTTGGTTCTGAAATCAAGAACAATTCATCCTACTTCATGGACGAAAAAGGACAAGCAGTCCACATCGAAAACATCCGGGACTATCTAACAGAAGTGGTCGGGGTTGTATTCTACGAAGCAAAATAAAAAACCCGCTGTTAGAGCAGCGAGTCAAATGTGGTCCCTATGAAATTCTATTACTCACATTGTACATAGGGACCACGAAAATTACAAGGGAGGGGCTAGCATGCAAGCGGAAGTTTTGATTAGCACGGTAGACATGAATCGGCAGGAGTGGCTCGATGCACGAAAGAACGGAATTGGTGGTAGTGATGTTTCTGCAATCGCAGGACTGAACAAATGGAAATCTCCAGTTGGTGTTTATTTAGACAAGATTGGTGCATCGCCGGACGAAGATTCAGCAGGAGAAGCCGCATATTGGGGCAACGTTATGGAGGACGTCGTTGCACAGGAATTTAGTATCCGTACAGGGTTAAGAGTCAGGCGTCGAAACGCAATCCTTAAACATCCTAAACACCCTTTCATGCTTGCTAACGTTGACCGTCTTATCGTCGGTAAGCGTGAAGGACTTGAATGTAAAACGGCGTCAGAGTATTTAAAAGGCAGTTGGGAAGACGAAGAGATCCCCGCTGCTTATCTATTGCAGATACAACATTACATGGCTGTCACAGGATATGACGCTTGGCACATTGCGGTATTAATTGGTGGCAACAAGTTCCTCTATAAAAAGGTTGAGCGGGATGAAGAGTTAATCAGCTACCTCATCACGATTGAAAAGGATTTCTGGGAGAATAACGTACTAAAACAAATCCCTCCAATGTTCGACGGTTCAGACGCTTCGGTTGACCTATTGAAAGCACTGTATCCGGAATCAGTACCAGATTCAGAAGTACAGCTACCAGGTGGTGCAGGAACCTTCATTGAAGCACTTGATGAAATCAGCGTCGAATTGAAGTCTATGGAATTACAAAAAAAGGAATACGAAAACCAAATCAAAGACATGATGAAGGACAACGAAAAAGCTTATTCCGGCGAACGTACTATCACATGGAAGTCCTATGACACAAATCGATTTGATTCTAAACGCTTCAAAGTGGAGGAACCAGATCTTTACAAAAAATACGTGAATACAACTACGGCTCGAAAATTAGTAATCAAATAGGAGGAAATCAATTATGTCGACAAAAGAAAACGTGAAAAACCAATTAGCTCAACGTGCTGCAGGGGGCGTACAGAAAAAAGTTTCCCCAGAACAATCGCTGAACTCTCTATTGAAGAGAATGGGACCAGAGATTCAAAGAGCCCTACCGAAACACTTGGATGCGGACCGTATCGCCCGAATTGCCATGACGGCTGTTCGGACAACTCCAAAGCTTCTCGAATGTGATCAAATGTCTTTCATTGCAGCTATCATGCAATCAGCTCAACTTGGAGTCGAACCAAATACAGGACTCGGTCAAGCGTATCTGATTCCGTACGGTAAGCAAGTTCAGTTCCAATTGGGATATAAAGGCCTCATTGATTTAGCGGTCCGTAGCGGTCAATACAAAGCCATCTACGCGCATGAAGTTTACGAGGATGACGAATTTGAATTCACTTATGGTTTAACGAAAGACTTGATTCACAAACCGGCATCTGTCCCTACTGGCGAACCAGTCGGCTACTACGCTGTCTATCACCTTCAAAATGGCGGTTACGACTTCGTGTATTGGACAAGAGAGCGTATTGATATGCATGCCAAGAAGTTTAGTATGGCGGTGCAAAAAGGATGGACAAGCCCTTGGAAAACGAACTTTGACGCAATGGCAAAAAAAACTGTCTTAAAAGAAGTACTGAAATATGCACCTAAATCGATTGAGTTTCAAAAGTCGGTTGAAGCAGATTCAACGATTAAGAATGAAATTTCGAAAGATATGAGCGACATCATCGACGTTACGGATTATACGGTAATTGATGATGAGCCTGTAGTTGAGCCGGTAACTGAACAAAAACAGTCAGTTGAAGAAGTTATGGAGAAGTTGGTGTGAGGGGCTAATCCCCTCTCCATCTATTGAAAGGAGGATAACCAGTTGAACTACATTAAATTACTTAATTCATTCTATGATCGGCTCGAAACGAATTCTTTAAGCACATCCGCAATTGCTTTATGGCACGCCATAGTGCACGTAAACAATAAGGCTGGATGGCCAGAGGAATTCACGGTGGCTGTATCGGTGTTATGCATTAAGACTGGCTTATCCGAAAGAACGGTAAATAACGCTAGAAATGATTTGAAAATAAACGGACTTATCGACTTCCGTTCAAGGAAAGGAAACAAGTCAGCGGTCTATAAAGTGATTGATTTGTCGGCAACCATTACCTACAAACTTTCCGACAAAGATAGCTTGTCGGCAATAGATGCAGACAGTCCTTCCGACAATGCTTCCGACAAACGTTCCGACAACCTTTCCGACAATGCTTCCGCATTACTAAAGGAAACTAAACTAAATGAAATTAAACAAGGTGATGATAACCATCTCCCTATGAATCCATTTATGTTTTTCGAACAAGAAGGATTCGGGACGCTCAGTTCATTCATCGGTCAACAGCTCGGGGACTTAATCGATGACTTTGGAGAAGTAAAAGTAATGAAAGCCATGAAAGAAACAAGAATGAATGGATCCAACAGTCTGAATTACACAAAGAAAATCTTAACTAACCCAAAACCTAAACGTGATGGAGGTGCAAACAATGTTGGAACCAATAAGCAAAGTGATCCAAGACATGATGAAAGACAATCCGCTATTAGCGCAGCGAATGAACGACGTAAGAGAATCGCTGGCATCCAATCCAATCGAGATACTGACAACGCCATCTGACGACTGCCCTTATCAAAAGTGTGATGGGAAAGGGTGGTTATGGATCAAAGATTGGTCTCGTCAGAATAAAAAGGATGAAATCGACGAAGACGGTAAATTGAAACGCGCTGAATGGATGGAGCAATGTAAGTGCTACGAACAACTCGTTAAACAGCGTGAGATTGATAAAAAACTAGATTTGTCAGGTATTCCACCGATTTTCAGCAATGCAACGGTGCACTCTTACGACATTGGTAAGTACAAGACTCAAGACAATCGCGATACAGCGACGATAGCGAAAAAGGCAGCTGCCAAGTTCATTGAGAACTATCCAGCCATGAAGGAGCACGGCAAGGGCTTGTATCTGTATAGCGAAATCAAAGGGTCTGGTAAAACGAGACTGGCATCTAGTATCGCAAATGCACTCGTGAAGATGTACGACGTTGATATCGCATTCTTGAAAGCGAATGACCTGCTTTCTCAAATCAAAAAAACATTTAACGGCGATTCAGATACAACGGAAAGCGATATCATTCGGTTGTTTCGTGAAGTAGAAGTGTTGGTTGTTGATGATTTAGCTGTTGAAAAGCCTTCTGACTTTGCTGAAAGAATTTTCTACGACATCACAGATTATCGATTGGAACATAAAAAAACAACGCTGTTCACTTCTAACAAGACAATCGAAAACCTTGGTGACATCTACAAGGACGGTCGTTTAAAAAGCCGAGTTAAGAAAATGTCTATTGAAATCTACATGCCGGAAGAATCGGTAAGGGATCAAGAAGCTGAAAGTGAAAATGCGGAGCTGGAAGGCTTGCTGTTCGGATAAAACATTTTGGGAGGAATCGAAATGAATTACGAAAAACTAAGTGATGCAGAACTAGTTGATAAATGGTATTTCAATAGCGTTGAAATGAAATCTATCGAAAAGTATTGGGAAGAACGCCACGGATTGAAGTTCCCTAACAAAAAGGAGGCTGACTCCAATGCCTAAACACATCATCAACAAACTAATCCTAACAGCGGGCGCGTGGAACAACACAGGATGCAAGGACAAACGCTTGGAACGACAATTCAACTCATTGCTCAACGAATTGCGGATCACGACAGGAACTACACCGGAGGGCGCAGCGAACATGCTCCTTTCGGAACTTGGCGAAGTGGAGGCGATGACGGCATGACTGAAGCGGAGAAGAATTACATCATCATGCAATTGGAAGTCGTTCACAGAGGACGGAGCGGGGAACTGTTGGCCAGTATGGACTATCGGTCTCTTGTTAGTTTACTAGCGGTACAAGAAGCGGTGAACTCGTAATGGAGCGTATTAAAAAAGAACGGGAATACATCCGGAACGAATGGTTCAAGGATCATGTCGCGACAGTAACTGAACATGGAGGCGTGACGTTTCTTGATTGGAGTAAGCCGGGAACGTCGTTCTACTCAGTTAGATATATTTTCTCGGGATCATCGTTGTTCATCACGGGTGATATAGGAGATGCGGTATTTTCCCTTACTTGGCGTGCGACAATCGAAAGTTTTGAGAAAGTGAATCTTAGTTATCTCATGAAAAAATTATCGTGCAGCTCTCGTGATCGTTGGAATTTCAACGACGAAGAAGCTTATAGACAACTTGACGAATGGCTGGTTGAAAGTATCCGCGACCTCGAAGATGACGAGAAAAGCATCATGGTGGTCAAGGACATCCATCGCGATTTACGATGTTCGGTTTTCGAATATGGCAACGAAGCGGTATTTAAGCATGAGGCGTGGAGGTGCTATCACGAATATGAAGACACCGACGGCGAAGAATTCGAGATGATTTCAAATTTCGGTAGGCAGTTGCCGAATGAGTTTATTGCTTATCACCTCGGTATCCAGATGGCGAATGAGCAGCTGAAGAAGGTGACGGAATGACAAGAATTCTGCATTACCCTGGCTCCAAATGGTCTATGGCCGAATGGATTATAAGCCATATGCCGGAACACAAAACATATTTGGAGCCTTTCTTCGGATCCGGAGCGGTGTTTTTCAATAAAGAACGTTCGGGCATTGAAACAATAAATGATCTTGATAGCAGCGTCGTGAATCTCTTCAAAGTGGTTCGTGATAATCCTTCGGAATTGGCTCAGCAAATAAGATTCACGCCACTTTCTCGAGAAGAATATTACAAGTCTTATCTGGATCCGGATCCCTGCACAAGTGAAATCGAATTAGCTAGACGATTTCTAGTCCGATGCTGGCAAGCCATTGGTGCTAAAACGAGCGATCGAACAGGTTGGCGCAGCTTGATAGTCTCAAATGGTCCAGATACAGCCAAAGAATGGGACAGGCTCCCTGAAAAGATATTGAAAGTTGCTGTTCGACTGAAAGAGGCGCAAATCGAAAGTCAGCCGGCCATTAAACTAATCGAGCGATACAAACGTGAAGAGGTTTTGATTTATGCGGATCCACCGTACATCATCGAAACCCGAACGAAACGGCATTACAAACACGAAATGACGATTGAAGACCACATTGAATTACTTGAAGTCTTAGATGCACATCCAGGACCCGTTCTTTTATCCGGATACGCGCATCCGATTTATGACGATCGATTAATAAGTTGGAAACGCATAACGCGGGATGTGACGGCAGAAGCCGGGGCTAAAAGGCAGGAAGTGCTTTGGATTAACCCAATAGCTGCGGAGTTCGGATTTCAACAGCAGTCATTGGAATTGGATACAGTGTAATCTTTACAACTGAATTTAGCACACCAGTTCCATAGACGTCCCTAATTGGTTGTAGTGAATGAATACACCAAATCAACTATAGGGCGCTCAGAATCGATGGAAAACAACATTGTACGCTCTGTTAGTAGTCTAGTGAAACTTTGAAAGGGTGAGTACTGTGAATATTGAATGGCAATGGCAGCAGGAAAACGCAAAGTTACGAATAGAAAATCACGAGCTAAGGAAAAAACTCGAACTTTTTTCTGGTAATCGATTGATCACGGAACAGGCGCCAGTTATCGCTAAAAAGAATCGGTGGACTGACAAAGAACGTGAAATTGCAAAGAAAAATGGGTTGTCTGCAAATCATATGAATCTCGTTAGCGCTCGCATTGGCAAAGGGTGGACAAGAGAAGAAGCGTTGAACACTCCTAAGATGTCGTTGGAAGAACAAGCGGAACGCATTGGGGAAGGTACTAGGGCTTATCACGAACGGAGGAAAAAGGATGAGTGCATGTAATCGTTGCGGAAGAAAGCTTAAAACGCAGAAATCGATTGATGATGGTTATGGTCCTGTCTGCATGAAAAAACAGGCTGCTGAAGATGCAGAGTTCGAGAAAATCCAAATCACGCTTGATGAGGTTGTTGAATCGGAGGTGGCAGTTTGAGAAATGTTCAAAGGGCTCCTAGTAGACCAAGGGCGCCGAAACAACCGCGTCAATTCAATTCCAATACAACTGTAATCGACGGCATTACGTTCGATTCATTGACCGAGGGAGCTTATTACGTTCACTTGAAAAAAGATCAGTCTATCAAACTGATTGAGGTACAGCCGGAATTCCAGATTATCAAACCGTACAAGGTTTCATGTAAACGTTGTGCGGGTGGTGGCAAGCTGATAAGTCCTAAAACGGGCAATCCTATCAATTGTTCTTTATGCAGTGGTAGGGGCAAACGTGAAAAGGCAGGGGCTATCTACACGGCTGATTTTCAAGTTACTTACTTTGATGGTTACGTAGAAATAATCGACGTCAAAGGCGGTCCGGTTGGACGTGACTTCTCGTTGAGAAAAAAGTTATTCGAAATTAAAACTGGTATGGAATTAATTGTAATACGGTCGAAAAATAAGGAATGGGTGAGGGATTAACTAAGGGGGATGAGATTATGGGCGAATATTTCACGACGAGGGTAACGGGCGGGGACAAATCGGAAGTCGATAGACGTGTCGCGGAACTTGAAGAACGGGGATTTGAACTAGTGTCCATTCATGAAAGTTCAGAAACACGAAAAATGTTTGCTTTGAATTCAAGTTCATATGGCCCGAAAAAGAAGTTTGCTACTGATTTTACGACGAATAAATATGTAGCTGTCATGCGTCGGAGGAATGCGGTATGAACGGCGTGTGGCGGTTGTTGTTTCGGTGGGAGGACGGTTATAAAGTTTGGACTTACGAGCCTCTGTTGCGACGGGAGTTGTATGACAAAGAGCAGGAGGGGTGGAAGATATGGCGACAGTGATTACCACGTTTGAAGGTTGGACATTTATTGTTTCAGCTTTGTTACTCGCATTGGGGTTTTATTATTTTGGTCGGATGCATGGGCGGGCGAAGTGACGGAGTAGACACATTATGCACCAAAAAAAGAGGACGCCTATTGCGTCCGTCTCCATGCATTTGAATTAAAAAACATTAATGATTTTTTCTACATCTTTGCAATACTCCTCTTCGACTTTTTTAAAAGAAAATTCAAGGGAGGGATCAATATGTTTATTTACCCATTTTTCATAAACAAAAATTACATTTCTTGCGGTCTCTAAACCAGGAGTAGGAGTAGAGCGTCGGAAATCCGGACCTCTGTGTGCTGAAGAATTATTTCTCCATTCCGTAATCTCTTTCCAGTATAGGTAATATTCTTTCTCGCTTAAATTTAAGTCAGATATTATTAGGGTTCCTAATTCCGGGTTTAGCCCAATATTCTTCCAGTGAATCTCATTACTGTCAGTTCCAAATACCATGCTCCATAAGTTAATAGCTTGATAGTAGTGAGCATTTATGGTGTATACCCAAAATTCACAAGACTCTTTTTCAAGTAATGCTTCCACATTTTGGAGCAAAATTCTGTAACTAGAGTAATGAAACAAGAAGTCTCTCACAGTATGAAGCTGCTCATCAAGGACTTTTATGTTTAATTTCAATTCTTCACCTACTTTTTTTAGACTGTAACTTTATTATATCATTGGCAGATTAATAGAAACATATGCAACGTAGTTCGACCAAAAACGGAGGGGAAACCATGAAAGAACTCAAATTATCGGAGCTAGATGACAATATCGAAATTGCCAAAGAAGAAACAAGTTCATTTTATACAGTCGGTGAATTAAAGCGAGAAATCCTGAAGTTTGATAGTGAGGATCATTTCATCGGGCAGTGGTTTACGGTTGAAAAGAAAAGATGGCAACCTTGCGCACAGTCGATGATTGAAAGCTATATTGATGGGCAGTCAGATGAGATGTACGAGGATTGGAGCGAACGAGCCTTAGATTGTGTTTCGGAGTCATTGATAGATAAGGTGCAAAAACTGTTAAACGGAGCATTTGAAGGCGATGATGCCACGGTTTATTGGGAATGGGACAAACCTGTTGAGATTGATATTTTGCCAAAGTCGCAATGACGCATATCGACCAAAAGGCGAAGGAGATAACCGAATGACTGCATATCAAGAAATAATCAAGCTTTTACCCCGATTACCGTTTGAGGTGCTGAAAGATATCGAAAGGCGTACCGGAGACTGGATGTGGAGCGGCGGCAATGAGGATGATCCGTATATTCATCAACAGTTGAGGTATGCGAAGAGATTTGTAGGGGAGTGACAGAAAAAGACTACTGACTAAAACTCAATCAGTAGTCCACCTCTCAGTCACCATATAACTCAGTCTGCTTCTATTCGAATAGCTTGAATTTTTTGGCAGTCTACGATGAGTGTTGAACCAGGTTCAGTTTCTGGATCACTAAAGAATGCACAGCAATCCTTCTGGTTTAAGGTAATAAAAACAACATCTTCTAGGACTTGACCACCTGATAAGAAAACATCAACTTCAGTCTGCGTTTGTAATCGTCTTAATTGATCACAAATGCATCCTTTACAGTTATTCACAGTTTTCTTGGGTTGTTTTTTTGTCTCACATTTATCACAATTACATCGCTGTTTATTTGAACAATTTCCCATTTTGAAGACCTCCTTTCTGGTTTTGTTAAGCTTGGCTTACATTGATAATGTATGACTTTAAAATGAGAAGTGATTGGACAACTGTGGAGAGTAATTGAAAAATTCTAGAGAAATTAAGAAAATCATTAAACGTAGAAGTATTTGTAGTAGACACATTGGGCGTGCTAGAGAAGGAGGTATTAGCTTGAATTGTGAAAAATACTGGCTAAGTGGCTGTAAAAACTTTGGAATTGTAGAGACTGCTGAAGGGAATTTCGATGTTTATTATAGACTTTATTCCGAGTTGGCTAATCATGACTTTATGTGGTTTCCCACTTACGCCGGGGCTAGAAACTGTCTAAAGAAGGAGTATTTTCTAGAAACTAGAATGAAAAAGATTTCAAGAGATGAGTTTGAGAAAGCAATTTAGTGCCTATTACGACCAAATAGTTAAAGAGTGATAACCATGGTGCAGCAACTCACTATTTTTGATGCGGTGCCAACATTAGCGTTTGAGCTTGGTGACATGGTTGAAGTCGTTGTAAACGTGGAGGAGAAAGAAGTTGAGGATTATTACTATCTCAAATTGTATGAGGGGTCGGAGGGACGGGTTGTGAAGTTTTTACCGAAACGGCAGTATGAGGTTTTATTTGCGAAGTCTAATCAGATTAGGATATTTCGGCATGGTGAATTGAGGAGGAGTGAGTGATACGGAACGGTGGACAATAAAAAAAGGCGCTAATAGATAGCGCCAAAAAATTACCAATCAACTGGTACGCACGGTGTATTCGTCGGAGGTTTTCCATTACAAAAAGGTGGAGCTTGTACAGTTGCTGCAGATGCAAATGATGCAGATGATAAAGCAAATACGAAGCCCAGAGCCATTAATGACGTTAATAGTTTCTTTTTCATATGTTTTCACTCCTTTCGGACTATTTAGTCTATTATAACATGTTTGGGTGAATTAACCAGAAATTAAATATGAAAGTTTTCTGCTGTTTTCGACATGAAATAACAAATTCGATAAAACGAAGGAGTGAGCAGGGATGAACAATGATCACGAACGTGAAAAGTTTAAAAGATTGATGGAGGGCTTTTCGTTCGCTTTGTATGCGAATGCTTTAGCGGAAATAAAGAAAATCGACACCAGCAAAGTCATGGCTAGAATGTCAGAAGAAACTAAGATGTCTCGTCAATATTTGGAGCATCATCCGAGCATTAAAACGGATGTCACGGACAAGGACATGCTGTTGTTGCAGATTGATATGGCGCTTGATTCGGGGGATATGGAGATGTTTATGCGGCTTACGGATGAATTGAAAGGGATGGGGGTTTTGGTGTGATCCACGCGAAAGAACAAAAGCGCGTGTTACTTGATGACGTTGATATTGATTGGGTGTTTACTGAGCGAGAAACAGATGTATTCAGGACGATGTGGGAAGCGGATATGAGCATGGATAGCATCGCGGAAGAGTTGGGACGTAAGCCTTTGGAAATCGGGTTGCTGATTATCGAGCAGGCTGAACTCGGGGAAATACAGGTACGGCAGCAGGGGATATTTGGGCAATAAAAAAGACATCGACCAGGATGCCTTGATGGATCATTTGAAAAGTTCGTGAAATCCAGCGTTCATTGGAATTGCCCATATATAAATTCCGAATAGAGCTACCGGTCCGATCAGGAAATTAAATAACCTTCTAGGTAACCAACTAAAAAGTATCTTGAAAACAAGAGTAACAGCAAACATTGTAACGAACAATACAATTATTGGACCTATGATAGTCATGTAGTTAGTTTCGATACCATCAAACAAGAAGACGACCACCTTTTAGACAAATAAAAAGACAGGAAACCTCCCGTCTCAGCAGACTGATTATACCACAAGGAGGGGTCCTGGTGAATAAAGATATAACTTTTAATACAGATGCATTATTGCTAGGAATTGGTATAATGGAACTACCAATTAACTGTGTGGTGGTTATTTCGGAGGGTATTGCTAAAGTGAGAGAGCTGCCGGAGCATGGTGAATATAGGATAGTTACGCATCAAGGGAAGATTAAGCGGATGCGGAGGGAAGAGGGCGAGGAGTTTTGATTCAATTGAAGAAAATTGTGTTAGAAGAGCTTTTCGATAATTTTGTGCGACAAATTGAAGCCCTAAATGAATACGTATTATCAATCAACGAATATATGGAGAAAAAATACAAAGAAGATATTGAAAGTGACAAAGATACTAAATTCGCAAAGCTTTTAATACAGTTTAAAAGCTACCAACTAAATAGAAAAGAATTAGATCCTAAGGATTTAGAACACCTTGAAAAGCTAGAAAAAATGATGGAGCCAGATTCTGAACTCACAAAAATATTAGAAGACCTTAAAATGGAAGGAGAAGATAAACAAAGTAGTTTAAGTTTTAACGGTAACTATATGGTTAGTAGAAAATTGAGAAAGTATTTTAATAAGGCAGATATACAAGAGAAGAAAATAGTCTTATTGTATAATACTTCCTTTATTTCTCTGATAACCACATATCAATATCTGTTTTCAGACTTCTTAAGATTAAAAGCCCAAGAAAACGTAGCTAATATAGGAATTCAAGATAAGAAAATAAGTTTTTCGGATCTACAATATCTAAATAGCTTAGAAGAAATAAACGAACATTTTATAGAGAACTATATTTCTGATACCATGATCGGCCCGATTGGAAAATGGATGAGTGAAATTATGAAGAGATGCAAACTAACGCTAATAATCTATGGTGAATATGCAGAGGAATTGAATGAGGCATTTCAACGGCGAAATATAATAGTCCACAATAACAGTAAAGTTAATCAGAAATATATTTCAAATGTATCACAAATGTATCTAGAAAATTATAAAATGAACGATGTTGTCAAAATAGATGAAAAATATCTACTGCAAAAAATTAAAATAATAAAGAAAATTGGTATTCATTCTATCTACGAAATTTGGATGAAACATCAAAAGCATGATATTACGAGAAGCAATGTCTTTTCAAGTTTTGGTTTAGCTTTGATTAAAGATGAAGAATATGATTTGGCTGAAGAAGTTTATACATTAATTTTAGAAGATAAATATCTCGAAAATGAATTAATCTCAAAAATTAATTATTGGCAAGTACTTAAATGGAAAGGAGAATTGAACCTAGTAAAAGAAGAAATTATAAAAACAGATATGAGTACAGAAGGTCCCGTTTATGAAATGTGCAAATCATTGCTACTAGATGACCTCGAAGATGCTAATATAAATTTTAGTAAAGCATTAAAAAACAAAACAGTTAATATATATGACCTTTATGATTGGCCGATATTTAAAGACTTTATAGACTATGAACCCGTAAAAATATTGCTTCAATCAGTATTTAATGATGAACAAGAACAAGTTCTTTCAGCTGCTGAAAGGAACTGAATAGACTATGCAATCACAACATGAAGAGTTTAAGAATGTGACGCATCGAGGTAAGGTCAGGATGATGCGGAGGGAGGAGGGGGAAGAGTTTTGAGTCTAGCTGTAGCTAAATCAGCAATAAAGTCAAGCGAAAAATTATTTCAAAGAGTTATAGGGAAGTTCCCAGATGAATCGTATTTAAACAAAGAAGATATTGTCATCATTGGTCTTTTTATCGGAATTATTAAACGTTCTCAAAGTTTGTTGGTTTTATGTGAAAGTAAATACTACTCAGGAACGGATTCGATATTAAGAAGTATTTTTGAGTCAAAAGTGTATTTGGATTTTATATTAAAAAAGCATACGAAGGACAGAGCAAAAGCCTATGAGTATTCTTTAAGAATTCAACATTATAAACGTATTGAGTGGCTTCAAAAGCAGGATGAAAATGTACTTCTTTCCAAAATGAATTTAAAAAAAGAGAGTCTAGAATCATTTAAACCAGGAGATCATGAAGAAATTAAAGAAGAATATTTCGATCTTACTAAGAGATATTCTAAAAAAGAAAAAGCTGATTATGGCGGTAGTAAATGGTATAAGGTTGGAGGGAATATAGATACATTTGAAGGGCTTTGTGAATCACTAGGGCAGGATTGTTTAATGGAATATTTTATAGCGTTCAAAACGTGGTCGGAGGAAGTTCATGGAAGAGATGCGAAACGTTTTTTTGAACATGCGGAAGGTTCCTTGGTAATTGGTGGTGCGGACTACAATGATGAATCAATTTTTAAATGGATTACAAAATTGAGTATGGATGCGTCTGAATTGATGGCAAGGAAGTATAATATTCCATATGAAAAAGCGGTTAGAGACACTGTTTATTTAGCTGCCCAACAAAAAAATATAAATAATTAGTCCCCCTGGCCAACCAGAGGACAACGATTGATTACAGCATTGCGCTGTGTCATTTGTTGTCCTCTTTTTTTATTTCAAAAAAGGAGTGAGAGAAATGAAATCGTTGCAAACGGAACAGGTTGAAATAGGGGTCTCTGATGCTTGTACAGGCGAAGTAGACAAGAAGAGTACAACGGCTAAGGGCAAGCCGAAAGAGCAGTTGTCTGATAGGGACTGGCGAGAAATGATGGGGCAAAATCGACAAACTTATAAACGGGTGAACGGGGCAATTCGTAAACGATAAATAGGGGGCGGGCAGCTTATGACAGAAAAACAGATTGAGCAACTTTTGAAAGACTATCACTGGATGATTAATTCTGTGAAGATCATGCGTGAGGGACTGAACGATGTAGGTGGTAACTTTACGGCTCAGTATGGGTTAGAAGCAGCTATGCCGAAAGCAGCTGGCGGTCATAGTGATCCTATTTATCAAGAGTTTTCAAGACGGGAAAAGCGGTGGAAGAAGATTAGTGATTATGAGCAGAAAATAAAAATGGTGCAGGATAAAATTCATTTGATTACGGTTGACCGAGAGATTGAGGTATTGCATTGGTTGCTCGAAGGAATGAGCATGCGGTGGATAGGGCGTCACATGGGGTTATCACACACGAATATCCAAAGAATCCAAGAGACTATTATCCGCAAGATGGTAAATGTTCCAGAAGTGCCAAATGTGCCAGATGTTCCATAATTCTTCAAAAATAAATTTGATGATACCATGGAAGGCAGGTCGGGGAGTTGGGTGTTCTTGGGGTGCGAGAGTACGCCTTGGCTACCAACCCCCGAATACGGGTGATTTCTTTGTACTTTGAAAACTATATGCCATACAGTCATAAAATAATCCAGGGCTAGTAGGTACTGGATACCGTTAGCTAACAGTTGGACTTGATATGGTGTGTAGTTTTGAGGGTATAAAGTATTTACACCATTTATGACGTATAATATCAGCAGGAGGTGTCGATATGATTCGAGTAATTTATAAAAAGGCAAGTCTAACTGCTGAAGTTATTGAAGTTAATGAAACTGAGGCCGAAAGATTCAAAGTTTGGTCCCGCGGAGAACTCGCGAAACGCAAGGATGAGCATTTTACCTTAGAGCCAGGTAAAATAGTTTACTTTTCTCAGGTTATTAATATTGATTATGATTTGTCTTAAAGGCGTCCTTCGGAGGTGCTGTTTCTAATTTTGAAGGATTTACACCTTATTTGGCGTATGATGTCAGTAAGGGGGTGAAAAAATGAATAGCAATCTAGAAGACGTAAAAACTGTAATGAATGACTTGGGTGTTTGGAAACAAGAACTCGAGAATGCATCGAAAGAAATAAAAGATGCTAGCGAAAAACGCCGTGCTAATTTAACGACAGCAAGAGCCAGAGCTTTTATAATGGGTTTAGCAGTTAGACAATCTTCAGGCGCCGTTTCTGAATCTTTATTAAAAGGTTCGGCACAGTTAAACAGTTCTATAGCCGAAGATAAAAAGACGAATGATCGACTCGAAGAAAAAGATGAAATAAAATTAGAGGAAATTCGCCTAACTTTAAACGAAATCAATGGATATATAGAAAAAAACAAAGCATGAAAAGAGTTTATTTGTAAAGCGCCTTTCAGGTGCTTTTTTTATAACTAAAAATAACCTAAGCGACTAGCATAATGAGGTGATGCCATTGAATGTGAAGAAAAAGAAAAGCGGAAGCCACGGAAAATTCGTCGAATGGTTAAAACCAGAGGGGCTAATTAAGATCGAAGGTTGGGCTCGTGATGGTTTGACGGATGAACAGATAGCAGGAAATATAGGTATTAGTCGTTCGACACTGAATGAATGGAAGAAGAAGTATTCGGACATATCGGACACCCTAAAAAGGGGTAAAGAAGTCGTTGACCGTCAAGTCGAAAATGCACTGCTTAAAAGGGCGCTCGGCTATCAATACAATGAAGTCACGCAAGAAAAAACATGGAGTGACGACCTAGGAATATATGAAATGTCAGTTACAAAGATTGTCACTAAAGAAGTCAATCCAGACACGACTGCCCAAATCTTCTGGTTGAAGAATCGCAAACCTAAAGAGTGGCGTGACAAACAGGACATCGAACATAGCGGCAGTATGGACATCAACAATCCACTTAAAGATTTGTCTACTGAGGACTTGAGGAAGTTGATAGACAAATGATGGATTTAGAACAAATTAAACATATGGCCAGAATTGAACTCGCTAATCGTGAGTTCTTTTATTTTTGCCATTTACTCGCTCCTGACTTCTACGCCGCAAACCGTCAGTACCTAGTTGACCTTTGCGATGAGATGCAAGCGTTCTATGAATCAGATGATGATGTATTGATCGTTAACGTTCCACCACGTCATGGCAAGTCCAGAACGGCTGTCATGTTAGCGCAGTGGATATTTGGACAGAACCAAGAAGAAAAGGTTATGACCGGCTCCTATAACGAAACGTTATCAACGATGTTCTCGAAGGGTGTTCGTAATGGAATATCCGAAGAAAAAGCCGATAAAGGTCGCGTTATATACAAAGACATATTTCCAAATGTACACATAAAGCAAGGTGATGCAGCTATGAACCTATGGAGCTTAGAGGGTGGTTACAACAACTACCTAGCAACGTCTCCAACGGGAACAGCAACTGGCTTCGGTGCCTCGGTACTAATCATTGATGACTTAATCAAAAACTCACTTGAAGCTTACAATGCTTTAACGCTTGAAAAGCACTGGGATTGGTTTACGAACACGATGCTTTCACGGCTTGAAGAAGGCGGTAAAATCATTCTCATCATGACGCGATGGGCGAACAATGACCTAGCGGGAATGGCGCTTGAACACTTCAAGGGAGAAACGAAAGCTGTTCGTCACGTGCTTATGAAGGCGTTGCAAGATGACGGCTCCATGTTATGCCCGGCTGTTCTATCAAAGGATAGCTATGACATGAAGGTTCGTGCGATGGGTGAGGATATTGCGTCAGCAAACTATCAACAGGAACCGATAGATGTAAAAGGGATCCTGTACAAGGTTCTCCAAACTTACGACAGCCCACCTAGGCAGTTTGAGCGCATCGTTAACTACACGGATACGGCGGATGAAGGTTCGGATTATCTATGCAGCATCATAGCGGGGGTTTATCAAGGTGAAATCTATATCCTGGACGTTTACTACACGCAGGATGGCATGGAAATCACCGAGAAAGAAACCGCTTCTTTTTTGGTTCGTAACAATGTAAACCGCGCAGATATCGAGTCCAATAACGGTGGTAAAGGTTTTGCTCGTAACGTGAAGCGGATTATATGGGAAGAACACCACACGAGAAAAGTAGTTGTGAAATGGTTCCACCAAAGTAAAAACAAAATGGCTCGTATTCTTTCTGAAAGTGCATATGTGCAAGACCATGTTTATTTCCCGCACAACTGGAAAGAGAGATGGCCCGAATTTTACAAGCACTTAACGGAGTTCCAAAAGGTAGGTAAGAATTTGCACGATGATGCTCCCGATGCTTTAACAGGGATAGTTGAAAAAGCTAATTACAGCAGTGTATCCGTACTGAAATGAGGTGATTGAATGCTGATAGAGGACCTTCACCGTGCTCCTTGGCACGAACGTATGAATGAGGTGATAAAAGACATGATTGATGACGTCACTACAGACCTTGAGATATTGGTGCAGGAGATTCAAGAATGGGAAAAAAGCGAACGTCGTAAGAATATGGTCACAGGCGAACTCTATTATTTGAACAAAACGGATATCCTGTTAAAAAAACAAAAGATCGCGTGGAAATCAAACACTCAGTTGGCACACGGTTTCGCTAAAAAGCTTGTTGATCAGAAGATTGGATACTTATTGTCGAAAGAGCCTACATTCGGGACTGAGAATATACCTTATCGCGTTCTGATGACGGAAACATTTGACCGGGGTCTGCTGAAAAAGATTAAAAACGTCGGTAAAGAAGCGATCAATAAAGGTATTGCGTATCTTCATCCATTTTTCAATGAAGAAGGAGAACTTTCATTCAAGAAATTTCCGTCTGAGCAGATTATCCCTAATTGGGCTGACAATGAACATATGGAGATTCTGTCATTTACTCGCGTTTATGAGGTGACAGCCTACGAGGATAAGAAAAAGGTAACGAAAAAGAAAGTGGAGTACTACCATTCGCAAGGCGTTAAGTACTTCGTTTTCGAAAGCGGTAAACTTATTCCGGATGTTTCGGCGGGTATCGAGAAAAACTACCACTTCCTAATTAACGACGAACCGTACGTGTGGGAGAAGATTCCGCTGATTCATTTCAAGTACAACGAAGAAGAGCAGCCGCTGATTGACGGCATAAAGTCTTTGGTGGATAACTACAATACGCAAGCATCGACAAACGCCGATTTGTTGGCTGATATTCCGAAATTCATCTACAAGCTTATTAATTATGGTGGGGCTGATCTTGCGGAGTTCCTTTCTGACTTGCATGAGTTCATGGTCGTTAAAACAGATGAAAACGGCGATGTCGATAAGTTGCAGGCGAATATTGAAACCGATGCAGTAGAGAAGGAGATTGATCGTAACAGGAATTCCATCTATGAGTTCGGTCGAGGTGTTGACACTAGAGAGGTAGGTCTTGGAGATGCTTCTGGTGTTGCGTTACGTTTCCGTTATTCAGATTTGGATATGGATTGTAACATCCTAGAATCCGAATTCCAGTCAAGTTTCGAACACATGATGTGGTTCATTAATCACCATCTATTTGTAACTGGCCAAGGAGATTTCACGGAAGAGAAGATCAATGTCATCTTTAATCGCGACATCATCATTGCTGAAACAGAGTCAATTGATAACGCTTCAAAATCCTTCGGCATACTTGATGATCAAACGATTCGCGAGAATCATCCCTGGTACAACGAAGAGGTCGAGAAACGTTTAAAAGCACAAGAAGCGAAGTTGCAGAAAGAAATTGAAAAAGAATATGCGAATGCTTTCCCACCGAAAGAAGTGAAGACGAATGGCTAAACCAAGCAAGAAGTATTGGGAAGGTCGTTCTGCTCAACGTGAATTAGAATCACAGGTCATTGCTGACAAATACCTTGCCCAAATGGATGTCAAGCTACGTGAATCACAGCGTGAGATTCTAAAAGAAATCGAATCCTTTTATGGCCGTTATGCTGTCGACAACAAAATATCAATTCAAGATGCGAAAAGATATCTGACAGCAAAGGAGATGAAGGATTTCAAGAACGTTGACTTAAAACGGTTCCGTGAAATGTCTTTGGACGGTAATCCTGAATACGACAAACTTTTGAATTCAATAAGTTATCGTTCGCGAATATCCCGACTGGAAGCTGTTAACGCGCACATCGAGATTACTATGATGGAGTTGTACGGCGGAAAGAATGGGTTACAGGAGTATGCGAACACTGGTCTTGCTGAAATTTATCAAAACTCTTATCACAAATCGCTATATGAGATAGCGAAGGGTGGCAAGGATATCAGCATTGTCGGACTGACTGACGACCGAATGAAAGAAGTCCTCTCCTACAATTGGAGTGGAAAAGAGTTCTCTGACCGCATTTGGGATCATCAATCGGGTGCGCTTCAAACTATTCGTAAAGAGATGGAAAGAAGCTTTGTATCCGGTCGTTCGATTCAACAGACTTCAAAATCAATCATGGATGCTACAGACGTTACTCGTTCGCGTGTTGAAGCTTTAGTTAGAACTGAGGCTAGTTTCTTCAACAACCAAGCATCAAAAGACAGCTACGATGATGCAGAAATCGATGAATACGAGATCCTTTCTACACTAGATTTGAGAACGTCTGAAATTTGCAGGGAACAAGACGGCAAGCGATACAAAACAAAAGACTTTAAGCCAGGAACGAATGCCCCTCCATTCCACGTCAGATGTCGTTCTACAACGATTCCGTGGTTTGATGAATCAGAATACACGGACGGTGAACAACGCCAGTCAATGGATGGCATGGTTGATTCACAGACATATGAGGAATGGTATGGCAAGAATGTAACCGGCAGTGAGTCGAATGAAAATAAAGAGAAGATGATTCAAAATCGTTTAGGTGATATTGAGCAGATGAAGAAATATCAAACTGCAAAAGTCGAGGGTGCACCTAAGAGTCTTGTTGCTTTCCAAAATCTTAAGTACAACGACGAAGAAAAGTATGAGCAATTGATGAAGGCTTATCGGAAGCGGAAAAAATAAAGGTGGTGGTGAACTTGCGTTTCAAGAAGTCAAATTCGAGAAAGGTACGGTGATCTCTTTAATCTCGGTTCGCTACTCCGTTATGTAGCTATTAAAAAGAGGGAGTGACGGTATTGGAAAACGTGAAAAATTATAGAGTTAAAACTGGATCCGTCAAGGCTATGCGCACTTTTATAGGGCAACCCATTCACGAAATCCGAGACTACATGTTAGGATGCGAAAATATAGCCCTGGGCCTAGGTGACTTACGCGAAGGTTTTAATGTATCGATCGAAGGTACAGGAGGCGCGCGTGATCTTACGCCTGGCGATTATATTGTGATGAGCGAAGATAGGCATGCCTTTTTTATGAGCCCAGTCGAATTCGAGAAGAAGTATGAGGAACAAGTTGACAGTACTGAACTGTATTACGTGGTTACAAAGTACGGATTCCCAGTAAAAGATGGCGAAATGATGTTGAAGGACGAGCGAATCAGACCCATTCTTCTAGCTTCTTTCTTCGAACAGAATAAGTTCAGTCCAGCAGTAACGGTTAATCAATCGTTTAATGTGAAGGATGAAGCGGACATAGGAAGAATAGTTAGTGGGATAACCGAGCAAATGCACGTGGATATTTTAAAAATAGCTACCAAAGTTTATTAATACCTCGCCTGTTTGGTATTTAAGACGTAAAATCAAAAGACAAATCCGAGGTCGATACCCTCGTAAAAAAACGTAATTTGAAAGGATGACTGAATTGAATAAGGAACAGCTGATAGCATTGGGTTTAACCGAGGAACAAGCAGATAAGGTTGTGGCAGGCATCGGGACTATGATTCCTAAATCACGCTTTGACGAATTGAACGATGCTAAAAAGCAACTTGATACCGACTTGGCAGCGCGTGATACCCAACTTGAAGAATTGAAGAAAACAGCCGGTGCCAGTGAAGAGTTAAAGGGGCAGATTGCGACGCTTCAAGCGGCTAATGATTCAACAAAAACTGAGTATGAAGAGAAAATCCAAAAGCAGTCATACAACTACGCTCTCGAACGTGCATTAACGGAGGCCAAGGTAAAGAACCCGAAAGCAGTAAAAGCGTTGCTAGATATAGAAGCCATCAAACTTGATGGGGAAAAGTTGCTCGGTCTTGATGAGCAGTTGAAAACCCTATCTGAGTCGGATGGCTATTTGTTTGCCCGAGATTCAGATGGTAAGCCAGTATTCAAAGGCCTCACTCCGGCGGATGGTATACAACAGGTCAATACGGAACCTAAAGCAGGGGATTACGGCAAACAAATGGCTGAAGGTCTAGCGAAAAGTAACGAAGGTCTCGAAGATGCACGTAAATCTTACTTTGAATAAGGAGGAAATCATACATGAGTAAATTTGTTGAAACAACTTTCGGTAATAAAAAAAGTATTTTAAAGTTTCCGGATCACTATGTAAACCTCGCCGTGACAGTTAGTGACGCAGGTATTGTCGCTAATGTAGACGGTAAGAAAATTGTGCCCGCAGGAACTATCCTTGGTGGCGGTGTACTTGCGGACGATACGAAAGATGCGGTTAAAGCTTCGACTACTGCGGACGTGTCTAATGCGGAGGGTGTGTTGTTCAACGATACTGATGTGACATACGGTCCGGCACCTGGCGCATTATTAATCCACGGATTTATTGCACTCGATAAAATTCCTGAAGCACCAACCGCGGAAGAAGTAGCGGCACTTAAACAAGTTACATTTTTGAAATAAGAGAGGATGAATATTAATGCCAACTATCTTTGATTTAGTAAACGCGCAAGAAATTGGAACATATTTCGAGAATAACCCATCAAACAAAGTACCCTATTTCGGAGCTACATTATTCCCTGCGAAAAAGCAACTTGGTTTAGACCTGAGTTGGATTAAAGGGGCGAACGGTTTACCTGTTGCACTTACTCCTTCTGAATTTGATACAAAGGCCACACTTCGTGACCGTATCGGATTCAGCAAAGTTCAAACGGAGATGCCTTTCTTCCGTGAAGCGATGCGCATCGGAGAAAAAGATCGTCAAGAATTGAACCGGCTGCTTGCGACTAATCTGTCGGAAGCGTACAAGTCGATCATTAACAATATCTATGACGACGTAACGAACTTGGTTAAGGGTGCAGAAGTTCAACCTGAACGGATGATTATGCAATTGCTCTCAAAAGGCAAGATTTCCATTAATGCTAACCGTGTACCTCTTGATTATGATTACAAAATGAAAGATGACCATAAAGAAACGCTTCTCGCAGACGGTAAGTGGAGTGATCCGGCTTCAACTCCAATTCAGGACATTATGAGGTGGCAAGATGAAGTTGAAGAAAACACGGGAAGCCGTCCTACCAATGCCGTTATGACACGCAAGACGTTCGGTTACTTGTTAGCTCATAAGAGTATTCGTCTCGATATGAATCCGTTGGGCGGGCAGAATATCATCATGACTGACGCAATGCTAAAACAATATCTACAGACTCAGCTAGGTTTATCGATTGCAGTTTACAATAAAAAATATCGGGCAGAGGATGGATCACTTCATAACTTCTACCCGGATGATCACTTCACATTATTCCCGGATGGATCACTCGGAAATACGTACTACGGAACAACTCCGGAAGAATCTGATTTGATGACCGGCAGTACGTCGGCTGATGTTCGTATTGTCAATACCGGTGTGGCAATTACAACAATCAAAGAACCACACCCGGTAAACGTCGAAACAATCGTTTCTGAAATCGTACTACCAAGCTTTGAAACAATCGATAACATCTTCATTGCAAAAGTAAACTAAGAGGGGACTTGTTCCTCTCTATTTTTATTGAAGGAGGTAAATTTGTGCCAGAATTCAAAGTGACATTTAATCGCAACGTCAAACTCGGCACTGACCGATACCGTAAAGGTGAATCTGCAACGGTCCCGGAAGATGTTTGTAATGCATTAATGGAATCAGGTGTGATTGATAGTGATTTTGAGCAAATCGCAGCGAAGCGTCAAAAGGTGAAGAATAAGGAGGGGTAACGTTGGAAGTAATCGATATCGTTAAGGCAAAGTTACTCCCTGCCGAGCCACCCGAAGTACTACTGGAAATATTTATTGAAGAAGTTGCACAAGCAATTAAAACATATTGCAACCGGACCG
This sequence comes from Sporosarcina sp. resist, assembly GCF_014302295.1. NCBI lineage: Bacteria > Bacillati > Bacillota > Bacilli > Caryophanales > Caryophanaceae > Sporosarcina > Sporosarcina sp. resist. The sequence continues at coordinate 1,430,172 of NZ_CP060287.1, forward strand.
ACATTCCGCGCGAACTCGCTTTCATACACGCAAACATGGTCGTCGATATGATTACAGGCGAAAATCGGAAGAATGATCCAGAGGCGCAATCCTCTGTTTCAGCAATCAAAGAGGGGGACGTCCAAGTGACGTTCGGCTCATCCAAAGTGGGATCTCGTGAAAGAGCTACAGAGGGACTCTTGTATGACTACTCGAAGCAGCTTAACAAGTTTCGGAAGTTGAGGTGGTAGCGTGAACATCCGCAATATCATGGCGAAGGCGACTGCTGCAGTTGAGTTTATGTATGACAAGTCGGCTGAGATTAAGCGTCATGTGGAGTATGAAAAGCCTAACGGTGCAGATGGTATGAGGTGGGAAACAGTTCATTCAGACGTGCCTTGTCGCTTATCATCCTCGACGCTCAACAACGCCGTACAGGGCGATGCGAACGTTATACAATATGACGTGAAGTTATTCCTTTCGAGCGACTTCAAAGTGCTGGCGGGGGACGTAGTTACAGTTGATGGCATGAAATATGAATCTACAAAAGAACCATTCGTTTATGTATCTCACCAGGAAGTCCTTCTTCTTCGGAAGGGGTATGCGTAATGGGATTCGAATTTAGCGAAATGGCCCAAATGAAAGCAAATTTGATTGAACTGAACAAGATGTCTCACATCATCCATTTAAAAGTCGCTAAACGAGTCGCACAATTGGCTATCCGAAAAGTAAAGAAAATGACGCCTGTAGACACAGGCGATTTACGCAATAACTGGAAATACCACATTGTTAAAAAGGGCGATACCTACACAATCCTTATTTACAACCAACTCAATTACGCTTCGTGGATTGAAAACGGGCACCGGATAGTAGTAGCGGGCAAAACAGTTGGCTGGGTTGAAGGTAAATTCATGTTGAAATTAACAAAAGATGAAATGGACCGTATCGCCCCGAACATGTGGAAAATGGAAATTGAAAAAGAAATGAGGCGAATCTTTGGTAGCTAATTTGAAATCCCTCATTGTCCAACAGATCAAAGCGGTCTTCGGGCCACTAAAAGTATATGACGAACCGATTAAGCAGGGGCTGACAACTCCTGCTTTTTTGGTACTCATTTTTAACAACGAACACGAACGGCAACTCGGTAAAAGTTCCAAGAGGACGTATTCCGTCAACGTCACTTACTTTCCCAATACGGCTGACAAACGCGGTGAGTGCGACCAGGTGCTCGAGACGTTCCAAGATGAGTTTAGATATATCTACAATCGCTACCATGTCCATAAAGTCGAGGGTGAAGTTGTAGACGAGGCGCTTGTCATTACATTCAGCGTGAAGGTGTTATTGAAAGAAGTGAAATAAGCATCAGTGATGCAAACATTGCAATTTGGAGGTGTAACAAGTGAGCAAAGAAAAAGAAGTGAAACAACCTCAACGAAGTTACAGCAAAGAAGCATTCGTAGAATCAGCAACGGACGGTAAAGAAAGTCTGATTTTACAAGTGATTCTTGAAGACGGTAAATCGTATTCGAAAGAAAAAGTGACGGAAATGGTCACAGCATGGAAATCAAAGAAGGTCAATGCAAAAGTAGAAAAGGAAAAAAAGGAGGTTAAAGCATAATGTCAGGTGGAAATTGGGAAACACAAAACAAGGAACTATCCGGTGCGTTTGTTAACTTCGAAACCGAAAGCTTAGCAGTTGTTGGACTAGATTCGAGAGGCGCAGAAGTAATCCCTTTAATGCTCGATTGGGGCAAGGTTGGCGAGTTTATCAAAGTTTCTCCAGATACGAAATTTGAAGAAACGTTTGGTGAAGACCTCAAAGATTTGAAGGAAATTAGAGAAGCTTTCAAAGGGACTGGCAATGTCATCGTTTATAACTTGAATGGCGAAGGCGTCAAGGCGACAGCTACAAGCGGGACGTTCGTGGCAACAGCTACTCATGGCGGCGTGGAGGGGAACAAGTTGTCTGTAACGGTTGCGATTGGTTTGAGTGGTAACACAACAGTTAGGACGTTCTTCGGAGGTGCCCGTGTTGATTCGCAGGTTGTGACAACAGCAGAGGAGTTGAAGGCGAACGCATTTGTCGCGTTTAGCGGTGGATTACCGGATGCAGATGCAACCCTAACGCTCAAGGACGGTACAACACTCGCCGCAAAGAATGATTCGTATGCAACATTCGCGGCCGGACTTGATTCGCAGATATTCAAAACGATTGCAATTGGAACAGATGACGAATCTGTCAAGTTGCTACTGTCATTGAAAGTGAAACAGTGGCGTGAAAACGAGGGTAAAAATGTAGCGCTTATCACGAATGATTATAACGATGCTGATCATGAAGGTGTCATATCAATCAAGAACGGCGTTTATGTGGGGGAAGAATTTCTTTCCGCGAAAGATGCCGTGTATTGGTATGGAGCTGCTTATGCGAACGCAATTACAAATTCCCTCACTTATGCGGAGTATCCGGGTGCTACTGACGTTGAACGTCTCCCGCATGAGGATATCGTGAAAGCCAAAAGAGAAGGGCATGTTGTCTTTATATATAACGAAGGTGTAGATGGTCTGGATCGGATGGTTGTCGAATCAGACATCAACACGTTCCGTTCATTCACACCAAAGAAGAATCAGGACTTCCGAAAAGGGCTGATTGTACGGCAGATGGACATCATGGGCAACAACATTAAACACATTTACTCACGGAACTTTATTGGGAAAGTGAAGAACCATGGTAACGGTAGGAACCTATTTAAAGGATCCATCATGAAAGAAGTGCTGGACAGATTGGTGCGACAAGAAGCGATTGAACCTTACAATACTGAAGATATCGTGATTCGCGAGGGTGACACGAAAGATGCCGTACTTGTGACGTTAGGCGTTAAGTTCGTCGATGCCATGGAAAAACTCTACATGACTGTGGAATGTAAATAATGGGGGGTGTAATGAATGACTAGAACTGTAGAGAACAACGATCCGATTAGTGCTAAAGAGGGCATGGTTTACATTACTATCGAAGGTAAAATTTATGAATATGCTGAACTATTAAAATTCAAGGCAGAAGTAAAATATATAAAAGCGGACGTTAAAGCGATTGGGAAACGGATGAAGGGCGGTAAAATTGTCGGGGCAGAAGGGACAGGCTCTATGACAGTCTATTACCACCGTCCTGAGATGCGTGAAATGGCACTTGAATATGTTCGGACTGGTAAATCCCCAATTTTCGACGCTCAAGTAGTCAACTCCGATGCTATCAGTAGCGCCGGAACGCAAACGGCGCTACTCAAAAATCTCGTACCTGATGGCGCGGTTATCGCAGAATTGGACGGCGAGTCAGACGATCTATTGAAAGAGGACATCGACTTCACGTTCGATGACTTTGATTTCCTTGAACGCTTCCGCGCTATTGCATAAAAAACTAAAACAACTAATTGGGGGAATATAATACTATGAGTAAAATGAATTCGTTTTTAAAAGGTAATGTAAAGCAAGCGGAAAACGTTTCTTTACCACTAGATCGCTTTGAAGAGGCTATAATTTTGCGTCCATTGCCATCTGGAGAGTCAGATATAATCAATGACCGTTGTTTCGTGAACAAACCCGGACGAAAAGGTAAACAGGAACGAGTTTTTGATGTCGTTAAATTCAACCGAGGAATCAGCGTTGCATCCTTTGTATACCCGGACTTGAACGATGCGGAATTACAAGAATCATACGGTGCCCGTGGAGCGGAGGATCTTTATTCGAAAATGTTCCTGCTCGGAGAAGCGAATCACATCCTTGGTAAAGTAACAGAAATCAGTGAGATTGAACAAGACATTAACGAGGATATTGATTTAGCAAAAAACTAATAGAGGGTGGGGATGATGAAGCGGCTGATTCAGATGCCGTTTTTTATCATTTCGCCCTCCACAATTTCTATTGGGAACCCGCAAAATGGCAAGGACTCGAACGAAGGGAAAAAGCGCTTGTGATTGCTAGTATCAAAGTTGAATTGAAACGCCGTAAGAAAGAGCATGCGGCGATTAATAGCAAGTAATGACTTTAATTCTGTAGTCCTATATGATTGAGTTATATCTATAAATAATCGTATAGGGGGAATTGCTGTGGGGACGTTAATTACAGTGGCTCTATTATTGGCTTTTATTATTTTTTGTGTATTTATGGCCGTCAAGTCGAGTAAGTCAATAAAAGCAAAAAGGTTGATCCATTTAAGGAAGATGGAGGAATTGAATGCTAAAGAGCACGGATTACTTAAACACGTTGTAGGACTCCCGTTACCCGAGAATGTTATTTGTGAAGTATATTATCGCGAAGATAAAATAACTATTGAAGGCGGAGGATCTATATTTAATCTGAGTTTCTCAAAGATTAATGATATGGTGCTTACAACTGACGTAGAAATACAAAAAGCATATGTAAGCAGTGCTGGCGGAGCGGTGGCCGGAGGTATGATATTCGGTCCGTTAGGAGCTATAGTCGGGGGAAGATCTAAACAAAAGGAAACAAAAACGATAACCAATTTTCTAGTCATAACATACAGGAAAGAAGATGAGTTAGAATACATCAGCCTAGATGTTACGAACAACTTCACAGCAAATAAGATGGTTAAATTATTTAAACAACGACCACAAATTCAAATGTCGGAAGTTAACTTATAGTAATCAAAAGTAACCTTTGAAAAGCATCCCTAACCGGATGCTTTTTCTTATGGAAAAAAGGCGGTGAAGTAAATGGGAGCACAAACCTCACTATCTTTAGCTGATCGTATGTCCGGTCCCCTCATAAAAATGATGAAGGCTATGGACAGTACGATTCGCGTAATGGAAAAGATGGATAATGCCGCAAATAATATTGACACGACAGGACTTGCGAAAGCGAGGAGTTCGATAGAGTCCGCATCAGCTGATATGCAACGTTTGATATCAACCTCAAGTAACGCTACTGCCGCGGCTGCGTCCGTTACGCGAGGCTTGAGTGGAATGGGTGGTGATACATCTGGTTTAGCCGTTATGAACGCGGCTTTGTGGGGCACTACGGGTGCTATCGAAACACTTAATTCCATGGTTATCACACCACCGAAAATTCGGTCGATTAGTGGGTCTGATATTACTAATCAAATTTCGAAGGTTGCGGATTCAGCTCTTGTCGCATCAGAAGCATTCAACACTTTAAATGCTTCTATAACGTCGTCAGGCTCAAGTGCGAATTTCGGTCCTGATATTTCTGCATTGTCAACGATGTCTTCTACAGCTGATGGTGCTGCCAAATCTCTAGTAGCTTTCGGCTCAGCATCGACCACTGCAGCGAGCGGAGTAGTTGATGTATTGTCGCAGACAAGTCAGTTAAGCAGTACGATGGATCAAGCGGCAGGGGCGACGGATAATTTATCGAGCGCTGGGGATGATTTAAGTGGATCCACTAACGGTCTAGCGGTAGAGCAAGAAGACCTAAATGGCAGAATAATAGATGGAACAAGCAACTTACAAGAATATGTGGTAGCGGTCCTTGCTGCTGTTGGAGCTTATAAAGCGTTCAGTGCAGCTAAAACTTTTATCCAAGATATATTCTCAAAAGGGATTGAGTTTCATGCATTCAAGCAAGCATCAGAAGTGGCTTTCACGACATTTCTAGGTGACGCGAAAATAGCCAAACAATATATGGCAGATATGCTTACGTTCGCACAAACCACACCATTTGCTTATCCGGATTTGCTTGAATCCAGTCGTAACTTGATTGCGTTCGGCGTCGAGGCTAAGAATACATTCCCAATCATGCAAGCTATCGGTGATGCTACAGCAGCTATCGGTGGGGGAGCCCAAGAGATGATGGAGATGGCTGACGTGTTTGGTCAGATACAAGCTCAAGGTAAGCTTACGGCCATGGAAGTAAATCGATTAGGGTCCAAAGGGATCAATGCCATTCAGATGTTAGCTGATGCATCCGGTGTGACGGCTGACGCCATGAAGAAGCAGATTTCCTCCGGTGCGGTAGGTGCAGGAGAAGCCATATCCGTTCTCGTTGAAGGCATGAACAAGAAGTTCGGCGGTTTGATGGCGGGTGTGAAGGGTACATGGGCAGGCTCTATTGATTCGATGAAATCTGCGTCACGAAACGCAGGAGTGGCGATGATGGAAGACTTCATGGTCCTCGACGGTCCTTTAGTTAATCTCGTAAATAACTTTACTGGGGTTCTCAAAAAGTTACCACAGTATGTAGGTCCGGCAGTTGCGGCGTTTTTACCACTTATCGCGATGATCAATGAAGCTTTTTCGGAAGGGCGATTTGATGCGTTCTTCGCAGGTTTGGGTGCAGGGCTAACAACTACTGCAAATATCGCGGCAGGACTAGCAATGAGTATGGTTTGGATTCTTACAGAAATCAGCGCGTTGGGGAGCATGATTGCGGATAATTGGAACACAATTGGTCCCGTTATCACAATAGCCGCTACTGCACTAGGGACGTATCTCTTTTTGTTGGTGGCATTCAGAACTGCAGCGTTACTCGCGGCAGGAGCTAATGCTATTCTAACCTTTCAAACGGCGGCGGCGGGTGCAGCGGCGATGTTTGCAGCTGGTAGTACTATTGCGCAAACCGTGGCTCAACATGGTCTGAATGCAGCTATATATGCCTTCCCTGGAACTTGGATTCTATTAGCTTTCGTTGCAGTCATTGCACTTGTCATATTCGCAATGGTCCAATGGGCAGAACAATCAGCGGCAGTATTCGGCGCAATCGTCGGTGGTATCTACTGGCTTGGTGCGGCGTTCCATAACGTAATCATGGGAATCGCTAACTTCTTCATTATGGCGGTTGAATGGATCATGAATACTTGGAATCAAGGTATGTACAATATTCAAATGGCTTGGATGGCTTTCAACTTGATGGTCCGTATTGTGTTAGATGCCATTGGGAACGCGGTGCTCAAAACAGTTGAATGGATCATGAATACGTGGAATGACGGGTTATTTGGTGTGCAGACCGCATTCCATAAAATGGCTTCATTTGTTCTGACTATCATGAGCGGAGTTGCGAGCGGCGTTGTAGGAACCGTAAATACTGCTTTAGGTGCTATTTCAGACCTCATTAATGGAGCCGTTAATGGCATCAACTCATTCATTGGTCTATTGAATGGCGTGCTTGGCACTGATCTAAGCACAGTCGGAACAGTTGATTTGAAGATGGGTAATGGGGTATCAAAATTCATCGATAATATGAAATCTGATCTATCGGCACCGGTGAGAGCCGAGAAAGCGAATTTAGGCAGGATGGACACGGCGGGTGACTATGCTAAAAACATAGAAATGCCATCAGCTCCTGCTAAGAAATCTTTCGAACGAATGGAGTACACAAGCCTAGGTGATGCATTCGACAGAGGGAATGCAGCTGGTGCAAGTATGTCAATGGCGGCGAGTGACAAACTTACAGGCGCAATCGAAAAAGTAACAGGTCTCGTTAAAGGTAATAAGGATGGGAAAGACGGTCCACCAAGTGCCAGCGATTTTCCTCTCGGGGATTTAGCGGGCATGAATGATCCATTGGGTGGCGGTGCTGACAAACTTGCGAAAAAGAAAAACCCAACAGGCGGTAAGCTTGATAAAGTCGGCAAGATTGAAAAGGATATTAATATTGCGGACGAGGATATCAAGATGTTGCGTGATTTGGCTGAAATCAAGTCGATCCAACAAACTATCACGCTTACTCCGCAAGTATCCTTCGGGGATATGACAATCCGTGAAGATGCAGATATCCCTAAAATCATTCGCGCCATCGAGAAATATGTGCGGGATGAAATGTCTCGAAGTGCGGAAGGGGTGTATACGTAATGCGCGGAATTTATTTCAGCGTGAAAAACGATACAGAGGGCTTCCGTCTTCCGGTAAACCCTGAAACGGTGGAGGTAGTCAATAAGGGTAGTGGTGAGGTGTATGATATCGCTAAACTCGGTAACGTCAATGTTCCAAAAAACATTGAGCTGACAGAGTTCCCGATTGAAACATTCTTTCCTGCTCAGGACTACCACTTCCTAGTTGCTCCTTTTATGCCACCGGATTTCTACATTCAGAAGCTTGAAAAATGGATGGAAGAAAAGTTACCTGTTCGTTACATATACGTGAACGGGTCTTTTGCGATCAATGAACTTGTGACAATTGAGTCCTTTCCTTATAACGAATCATACGGTAGCGACGATGTGAACTTTTCGTTGTCACTTAAAAAGTACGTTCCGTTCGGACCAAAGAAAATGACGGTTGTGAAAAAGCCTGTCATGGTAGCTTCGGCAACAGTTCCTAAAGCGGCACCGAAACCAGCGGTTGTAAAGAAGGCGACACCACCGAGGCAGAACGAGAAAGTTACACCGAAAACATATTCACTCATTAAAGGTGATAGCTTATGGAAAGTAGCGCAAAAGTTCTTAGGCGACGGTAATCGTTACCCGGAAATCGCAAAGTTGAACGGAATTAAAGCCAGTGATTATAGAAAATTACCGATTGGTTTGAAAGTTAAACTACCACCGAAATGAGAGGTGGCTGCATATGGAAGTACTAATTGATAATAAAGATGGCGTGGTTTGGGATATGCCTGTTTCGTCTATCGAATGGAAGACGGAACGTATCGGTAAAGCGGGTACTCTTGATGCGAAACTTGTCATCGAAGATCCGCTAAAGTATCCAATTAATAATGGCTCTATTATTCGCGTAATGGACGGAAAACAGAAGGTGTTCTACGGGTACGTATTCGAAAGTGGGTACACACGAAGTGGTGAAGTGTCCGTTAAAGCTTTTGACCAACTTCGCTATATGATGTCCAATGACACATTTGTATTCAAGGCGACAACCGCAACAGCTGCCATCAAAAAGATTGCGATTGATTTGGGGTTGAAGGTCGGTACATTTGAAGATACAGGCTATACCGTTCCTGGCATCGTTGAGGATGATAAGAAGGCGCTTGACGTGGCATTGAAGTTTCTAGATTCCACATTGATTGCGACGAACCGAAACTTTGTATTGTTTGACGACTTCGGAGCGCTATCATTGAAAAACATTAAAAATATGATGATTAAAGCAGATGTCTTCTACATTGGAGAAGATAGTCTGCTTTTTGAATTTGAGTACAATAAATCCATTGATAAAGAAACGTATAACCGTATTAAATTGGTTCACGATGACGAGAAAAAGAGCAAACGAGAAGTCTATATTGCGCAAGATAGCGGGAGCATGGCTAAGTTTGGCCGTTTGCAAGAGTTCCGTAAAGTCGAGGAGAACATGAAGCCCGCGCAAATTAAAGAACTTGCGGAACGGATGCTCAAACTTCGGAACCGTGAAACAAAAACACTTGATTTAGATTGCTTGGGTGACTGGCAGGTACGAGCAGGAAGCTTTGTCTATATCTACATCGAAAAGATTGGTGTAAGCGAATATTTCCTTGTTGATGAATGTACTCATACATGGGCAGGTGGTTTACACGTGATGAATTTGGGGGTGAAAGTGATATGAGTCTAGTAGATATGATGAAGGAAGCGGCGCTGGACGTCATCGGGACGACAAACCCGGTCACCTGGACGTATGGAACAGTCGTAAAGTCAAAGCCACTTGAAATATATGTTCATGCAAAGCTAACGCTTTTGGAAGAGTTTCTTGACGTCGCCGAATCGCTCACACGTCATGACCGTATTGTTTCAATAGACTACGAATACCCGAAGGAGTGGGAGAAGAACGATATCGGTGACGAACCAAAAAACGCTGTTTCATCCCGTAGAGATATCGGTTCTGCTGAAACCGTTCCTTATGAAGAGTTTAAAATGAAATATGCAAAACTGACATTTGAAGACGGTTTGAAAATTAACGATAAAGTGATCCTTGTAAGGATGCAAGGTGGCCGTAAGTTTTTAGTTGCGGACAGGTATAAGGAGGGGAAAGATATATGGTCTTACCCATCGGAGAAATAACTGTTTTAGAAGATATGGAAGTCATTGATACCGCTCAGCTTCCTACAAGGACGTATCAACTAGACTTCAAGCGTGGACGATGTACAGGGATGATTGACGGACTGAAAGCAATGGAGCAAGCCGTTTTTAAGGTGCTGCAGACGAAACGTTTTGGTCACCTGATTCACTCAGATGATTATGGATTCGAAGGCATGATTGGGCGCGATCAACTTTTTGTTCATGGCGAATTACCGCGACGGATTAAAGAGGCTTTGTTACAAGATGAACGGATTGTTACATTGGAGAATTTCCGGTTGGAATTCGAAAAGGACGTTGCCTATGTTTCGTTTTCATGCCCCACACTTTACGGTGACGTCGTTGTCTTGAGGGAGGTTATTGACTATGTACGAACATAAAACAGTTGCGTTGCTCCGTGATCAGGCACTTGATGAAGTTGCAGACGATGTTGATAAGCGCGAGGGTGCCATAATCTTCGATTCGACAGCGGCTGTCGCCGTACCGATGTCTGAAATGTATTCGGATATTGACCTGGTAATGCGGCTCACATTTGCTGATTCATCTGATGGCGAATACCTTGAAAGGCGTATCGCAGAACATGGCGTTTACAAGAAAGCGGCGTCAAGAGCCGTGCGAAAAGGTATTATTATTGGAACAGATGAACGTCCGTTTAACGTACCTATCGGTTCCCGTTTCGGTCTAAATAATCTTACCTATGAAGTGATTGAAAAGATCGTAGACGGTGAGTATCAGTTGCGTTCGGAAGCTTTTGGCATTATCGGAAATCAAGATTACGGGGAGCTATTACCAACTGAACCACTTGATAACTTAGGGAGCGCGAAGCTAACCGAAGTACTCGTCCCTGGCGAAGACGAAGAGACAGATGAATCGCTGTACGCAAAATACTTGGACCACATAAACGAACCCGCATTCGGCGGAAATAGAGCTGATTACAAAAGAAAAATCATGGATATCCAAGGCGTCGGTGGTGTTCAGCTATTCCGTGCACCTTTTGGTGGTGGAACTGTTCGTGCTGTGATTATTGATTCTACATTTAACGTACCGACTCCTGAAACGGTTGCATTTGTGCAAAGTAAAATAGATCCTATCGAGGGGCAAGGTGACGGACTCGGCACAGCGCCTATAGGTCATATCGTGACGGTTGAGGCGGTTGAATCAGTTGTGGTAGATATTGAAGCCACTCTTGCATTGGTCGGTGTCACGCTAGGTCAAATCGAACCGCTAGTCGTTGAAATCATAGACGAATACCTGGCGGAAGTTCGGCGCGAATGGATTAAAGGGCTTTCGCTTATTTTGCGAATCAGTCATTTAGAATCTCGCATCTTAGCGCTAGAAGGTGTGCAGGACATTGTAGGAACTACATTTAACGGGTCGCCTATGAATCTTGGGCTACCGCACGAAATCCCGAATAAAGGGAGTGTGGTGCTGAATGAATAGGGTGATGGATGAATTACCCGCTTATTATCGTGACATCAAGGAATTTCAAGAACTGACAAGGGTACAGTCGAAGCGGCTTGATCATTTGGATGGAGCGATACAACAATTCGAGGACGATCAATTCATTCTAACATCAAGTGAACCCGCTATTTATCGGCGTGAAAAAGAATTTAATATTCTCCCAGATAGGACAACTGAAACGCTCGACTTCAGAAAACGACGACTACTAGCCAGGATGATGCAGAAAGCGCCATTCACTTTTCAATACATGGTGAAGCAATTGGATGAATTGGTTGGAAAAAGTCGCTATACAATCAGCATTGACGTCACAAATTATTGGCTTGAAGTTCTCGTTACGGTGGAAACCCAAAGTTATTACAAGGAAGCGGCCGAACTACTAGAACGGACAGTTCCACTCAATTTAATTCTCGAAACCGGGATACTGGCGGCGGGCACGATCTTCAAAGTAGTTCGAGCGGTTTATAGCTTTCCTATTTATTATCCGGTTACAGGTACTTTTCAAACGGGAACTATCTACGGGAAAGGCGCACGTCGTTCATTAATTGCGCAAAATGATGCATATGGCTTTGTCGTAAAGTATCCAATTACCGGTACGTTTGTGGTGGGCGAGGAAACAAGAGGGAGGTTATAGGATGGCTGCACAAGATTTATTGTTTGAATTGTGGATGGATTTCTTAAATACAACGATTCGTTCCGCAAAAGTGACGGTGAATGATGTTGTGATAGTAAAACCGATATTTCGAACATCCGTTGAAGGGTCCATTATAAAAAAATACATTTACCTGGACCAAGAATTCGGCAATGTTTCTCGAGCTGCATTGTTTGACGGCCAAGGTCGGGAAGTCGACGTCGAAGAAATGAATATCGAAAAAACGCAAGATGGTCAGATGATCGTCTTTTTTTATGCGTTCGAACTTACGAAAAGAGGTGTAACGCTTGGATAACGCTTATGTATTTGTCCCAAGGGTCTGGATTGACCACATCATTGAAATTGATGAATACGGAAATCCTGTTATTGATCCAGCGACTGGAAAACCAAAAGTGCTACAGGAAGGTACTCGACACATGGCAGCGTTTGAGAATCATCAAGAACAAGGCATCTTGAAATCCCACGAACGCCTAGATAATCATGCCGACAAAATTATGCGCATACAGGTGCAAATGGAGTTAGATGGTCGAGCACCGGGTAACTCAGGCACGTTTGCCGATGCTTTTGATGGGGAGCCGAACAAGCTCGTCCGTCAAACGGCAGTTGCCGTACTAACAGCACCACGAGCGGCAGGAACAACCGAGTTAAACGTGGACACGACAGACGGATTCAAGGCGTTTACCGAAGTCACCGTATACGATGGCAACAACAGCGAGGACGTATTAATCACAGACGTCACGGCGTCCACGATTACTGTACAGCCATTGGTTAATGATTACGTTAAAGGTGCACGGATTGCACGTAGTAACGTTAGGATTGCGGATGGACAAATGACAAGAGGCGACTGGGGCACTTATTCGGTTGCTGTAGCGGAGGTGGTGTGATATGGCTCAGTATTATTACAATAAATACAACACTATAGTCGGTTCTTGGAACCAACCTCCAGTATCTAGTACCGAAAATGAAACTGTTTCACACGCCGGTTTTGGAAGCTTCTACAAATCTGGCACGTGGAGTCCAATTTCAAAAACATGGACTTATTCAACGCTATGGGGAGATAATTATATTAGTGCAGGGCAGGTCGGATATCAAGACAGAGGAAGTGAATTCCGCAGGTATACGGCGTTAGAAAGTAGTCAGTCAGACACTAAATCCGCTAGTTGCAGAAGAGAGATATACTATTCGACCGACGCCACTCCTAACTACTCCAATGGGGGAAGTTTACTACAATCTAATATAGTAGCCGAGAATGGCACGTACCCTGTAAATGGTCGCCACACTGATGGCAATTGGTACATCCGAGGCGCGGCAGTAAACACTGCCCCAACGATACCCGGCACATTCACGCAACCAACCGGCACGCTTGAAATAGGGGGTTCCAAAGTTGTTTCATGGGTAGCGTCAACCGATGCAGAAAACAACCTATCGAAATACGTCCTTGAAGCGTCGTTAAACGGCGGAGCGTTTGCGGTCATTGCACAGCCGGCTTCACCGACGTACACATATATCGTACCAACAGCAACGTCCGTTAAGTTTAGGGTTAAGGCGGTTGATGCCGGCGGATTAGAATCAGCTTATAGAGATAGCGCGTTGGTTACGATAACGAAGCCAATGTACTACTGGAGTAAGTACAACATAACCAAAAGAATCCAAGTTGATTATCCCGGTTGGGGAAACGTCTTTATGCCTTACAACAGCGAGATGCGTCCTGCCATCTATGTAAATCCAACAACGTTAGCAATAATTTTGACGGGGAATTCTGAATACGTACAGGAAGGTTCTTGGCTTAGGAAAGATTGGTACGTAACTGTATCGGGCACAATTGTGCGATTGGATTCTGCCGGAAGCACTGTCCAAGCAGGAGGATACACGACTTCCGCGAGTAAACCGACAGCTAGAGAGGTCGAAGAGCGCGGAGCGTTAAATCAATCCAATATCACAGCCGTAGAAGGTACGTACCCAACAGATGGCAAGCATACGGACGGTTTTTGGTACGTACGAGGTAGTCGGGTCTCCCAAAGTATCGCGCCACCAGCAGGATTTACGTCACCTGCACCGCAAACGTCGCTACCGCCTAAACAATCTTTGACCCTTACATTTGGTGCATCTACGGCTCCAAGCATAAGCACTTACGAGCTCGAGCATCGGTACAATGAGGGCGCATGGACGCCTGTTGGTACCCATTCAAACACACTAACCCGTCCGTTTACCGTCACAGAGAACAAGGGGCTTACGAAAGTCGAGTTTAGGGTACGTGCGAAAAACACAAGCAACGTCTATTCGGATTACGTCTACTCAGAGTCGTTTATAATCGAGCACAACAAGATTCCAACTGTGACGTTAAATACGCCAAACAACGAGACTCTTTACGAAAACGATACTTTTAAAATTGACGGTTCAGCGCTTGATACTGACGTCGGCGACATATTAAACGTCTATTATCGAATCAATGGCGGTTTATCTCGAGCTATTGCGACAGGCATTTCTACTGGCGTCTTTTTACCGTTTAATGAGCAATTGACATTCAAGGGTGGGAAATTATTAAAAGGCGAAATAGAAATTACCGACGCACTTGCTGAAGGTCCTGCACACCGCTTAGAAGTGTGGTCAGAAGATAACCAGGGCGGTAAATCACCAGTAGCCGAACGCACATTTTACGTCGTGCCAAACCGTGCTCCCTCTTTAACAGTTGATCCGTTTACCGACCAATCGGAATTGATTAAAAATGACACGATTAAGCTTGCTGGTTCATCAAGTGACCCAGACGGAAACGATGTCACTGTTAAATATCGTGTCAACGAAGAGGCACCCGTACAAATTCATTCGGGAGCTGCAGGTCCATGGTCGTTTGATGTCTCACTGAAATCATTAAAACACGGAGAAAACAATATCGTCGTTGAAGTTACTGACACGCACAATTTCAAGTCTTCGAAAACCATCAAATTGAATAAAACAGAAAACCTAACGCCTTTAGAGCATTCCGTCCAACGGTACAAAATTGTACCTCCAAACGGATCCGCACAAGGCGTTTTATTGTGGATTCAAAGGGATGCTGACCAAGAGGTTACGGCTGAAATCTCCATGACAATCGGTACAGAGCAGGAGCAATTCGTGCCATTACCACTTGATAGCACAGTGCCAATGGGCGAGGATGTCGAAGACTATTTCAAATATCGTGCTGATACACCTGCCGAACATATTGCTTTAAAAATATCGTGGACAGGCGATAAACCAATCACGTTTATATCGGGGGCGTTATTACAATGAAAGTACCTATGGTAAAGAAACGATTGCCAGATGGAACGCTTGGTCCGTTAGAACCGGCATTCCCAGAAATGGTAGGAGAGATTGACGAAACAACATTACTCATGTTGAATGCAATCGTTGGAATGCAGGAACAGATCGATGCATTGAAAACAGAAATCGAGACAGCGAAAGGGGGTGGCGAATGATGGTATTTCCATACATGATTCCGGTTTATGGGTTACTTGTTAAAGCTGCAGCATGGAAAATTGATAAGTTACCCGAGCAGTATCAAGTTCCGGTTGCGGAGTATTTAGCGGGGCAGGTAGAGGCAGTATAGTGATAGGTATATAGATTGTAGGTAAAATGAAGGATTTCTTCCTCTTTTGTCAAATGGTAATGAATGGGGGAGATTTAACATGAAATATACGTTAATTGAAAACGGAACAGATTCATTCAAATCCGCTTTTGAAAACATAGAAAAATTTGGTGGTATTACCCAAGGTGGACGGCACAGACTTAAGGATGCAGTAATATTTCTCAATCATGGTGTGGAAATATTACTGAAGTATATTTTACAAGAACATCATCCTTCATTTATTTTCAATAAAATTGATTCATATTTGGACGCTAAAAAAAATTTAAAAAAGATAAGTTTGGATACCCGGAAAAATCCGGAAAATAAAAAGGTTGCAAGGACTGTTTTTGATGTGAAAAATCTACAAACTGTCGGTATCGCGGAAGCTCTTCGGAGAGTAGAATATTTATGTGATATCGAAATACCTTTAGAATTTAAAAATTCAATAAGTGCTATAAATGAAATAAGGAATCAAATTATGCATTATGAAGTAGACATAGATGATTCGGAAAAAGAGAAATTAATAACAAGGTTAAAATACTGTTATCAGGAATCCGTGGACTTTTTCAAGGTCCATATTGATAACTTGGAACACGAAATAGTCATGTCGAGATTTGAGTTTACCCATGAAGAGTATGAAGAAGAAAGAGAAGCGATTTGGGAAGAAGTGATGGAATACGAGAGAATTAGGCGGGAGGAATTGTATCGTAATCTTTCAGAAGATGATCTGTATGACTTGATGCTGTACGAATCGCGTATTTATTAAAGTAAGAACGTCCACCCGGGCGTTCTTTTTCTTTTGAACATTTGGACTATACTGTTCATTTTTCTTATTGAACTAACGGAACGGTATAGTTAAAGAGAAATCGGGCAATACTAGTATTTAGAAAGTGATGATAAAAAATGGAGTGAAGTAAATGCGAGAAGAAGAGATGATTTTAGTTTTACCTGGAACTGAATCAGAAAGAATACCAATTGCAATAACGAAAGTAGAGATAGTTTTTACAAATGAAGATGATCTAAAAAAATGTATTGCTGTACTTCGAGATTCGGATGCACAATTAAAAACCGATCCAAAACCATATGATTGGCAATTTACTGTAAGAAAAGGTTTGAAGATTTACTTTGGAGTGAATTGGTTTGATTTAAACTTTTTTAAAGAGAAAAAAGATGTATTTGAAAATAAACAACATGGAAGCATCTTTCAGAGTTTTAACTCTTCTATAGAAAATTTTGTAGTTAGGCATTATATCGAGTATCACTAGAACACTTTGGACCATTATGTGGCTAACGGAATTTGAATAATCAGCAACAAAGAGCGCCCAATCACGGGCGTTCTTTTTCTTTACCCAAAAATAAAACAACAGGAGTGGTAAAATGGATTATCTAAAATTCATCCCTGCATTTTTCGCAGGCTTATTAACGTTAATGTTTGGTGAGTGGAGCGCTTTACTTACTATTTTAGTTGCGCTGGTTGTCATTGATTTTGTAACAGGAATGACCGCTGCATCACTTGATGGGGGATTAAAAAGCAAAAACGGCATGATTGGCATAGCACGTAAAGTATTCATTTTCGCAATGGTTGCCGTGGCTCATTTGATTGATTTGTTATTGGTAGAAAGCGGCTTTGAATCTACCGAACTTGTCATGACGATGGTAATCGTATTTTACGCGGTGAATGAGATTTTGAGCATTACTGAAAATGCAGGACGAATCGGTCTACCAGTTCCAGAACAAATCAAGAATGCAATCGAAATTCTGAAAGGTAGCAATAAAAAGGATGTGAAGTGATGGGCTTCATTGACCGTCTATCTCCATTCGCGATAAAACACGGGAGGGCTCACGGAGTCCTTCCTTCTTTGATTGTTGCGCAGGGGATTCTTGAATCAGCGTCCGGTACATCCGAATTAGCGATCAAAGCCAACAACCTTTTCGGAATCAAATCGGGTTCCGGGTGGTCTGATGATGTCTATACCAAACGGACCGCAGAGCATAAAACAGACGGCACTATCTACTATATAGATGCTGATTTCCGGGAGTATCCGACCTTTGAGGGATGCGTAATAGACCTGGTCAATAAATACGTCAACGGGACAGGTTGGGAGCCGCATAACCGATACGCATCAGTGTTAAATCAAACAGATTATAAAAAGGCTACAGCGGCAGTTAAAGCGGCTGGGTATGAGACGGATGTTAACTATCCGGAAAAACTTAATAAATTGATTGAGCAATACGAGCTTACTAAATACGATAAGGAGGGTGATAACGTGGTTAAAATCGCACTAGACGCCGGACACGGTATTAACACAGCAGGCAAACGAACACCAGATGGTGAACGTGAATGGTCATTTAATAACAAAGTGTTATTGGCTTGTGCAGCTAAACTGAACAAATACCAGGACGTACAGATCCTCAGACTGGATGACCCGACTGGAAACACAGATGTCCCCCTTGTAACTCGTACCAATAAGGCAAATGCGTGGGGAGCAGGTGCGCTTGTATCTATTCATCACAATGCATTTGCTGGTAAGTGGGGCAGTCATGGCGGCGTTGAAACACTCGTTCAGGAGATTACCGCAAGTAAAGCATCGAAAGATATAGCGGCAATTATTCAGCCGCGCATTGTACAAGCAATGGGCCTACGTAATAGAGGCGCAAAAACCGACAACCTTCATATGTTGAGAGAATCAAACATGCCCGCTATCTTAACTGAAGGTGGCTTCATGGATTCCACAACAGACATCGGCGCATTAAGAAGTGATGCGAAACTGAAAGCGCAAGGTGAGGCTATCGCGGATGGTTTAGCTGTGTACTTCAAGTTGAAATTAAAAGTGGCGGGGACACCCGCACCACCAAAGGAGGATGAGGAATTGAAGTTTTCAAGCCCAGCTTTAAAAACGGAAACAGAAACATCATTAGTAAGCAAGGCACATCGTCAAATTATTGTAGCTGCAGCTATTAAAGCGGGAGCTCATACTTCATGGACTGACAAGCTAGAAAATAATACGCTCACAGATGCCGATGTATTGGGATTAGCTGTTAAGTATACTGTTGCGGTAAATAAGTAAAATCACCCAAGCCTAGATTCCTAAGCGCTTGGGATTTTGATACCAATAAGAATTATATAAGATGCTCTTGGCCATTTCCTGAACGTTGATGTGACAGCGTTCTAGTAATGGCCATGTTGCACTTAAAGTATAAAGCGACCCATCCACAGATTTGATTGTGGGTAGGTCGCTTTTTTATTTGTCGAATTAAAGAGGTATTATTATTTGTAAGGATTTTTGTACTTGTGATAATGATTTCCACCAAGAAGAACATACTGGGATGTGTTTAAGTACAATTAATCAGTTATTACAATAACATTATTAATTTCGCTAAAGTTTGCTGAAGGCTCTATTAGTAGCACTTTATTTAACCCGAAGCCAGAAGTGCTTATCTCTTTTACTTTCCCAACAATTAAACCGTATGGATAGATACCTCCTTTTCCCGAAGTAATAATATTTTTTCCAATTATTTTTTTGGGGTCATTATTAGATATGTATTTCATCAGGAGGAATCCCTTATCTCTATCATATTCCCCAATAATTCCTTGAATTTCTTCATTATCCTGCACAGTTCCGGCCACGTTATTAAGTTCACCAGTTATTAAGTTTACAGTATGAATATTATTTTCATCATTATCTAAAATTTTACCAATTAGTCCTTTTGATGTCATCACAACCCCTTTACGATAACTATTATCTGAAGTTATTACTAATTCATTAAACCATTTATCATAGTCTCTATTTAGAACAGTCTCTACTTGTGTATGGTACTTTAGTTTATCATTTATATAATTATTCATTTCTATTGTCTCTTTTAAATTTATATTTTCATTTTTATAATCTTCAATTTCCGAGTTTATAGAATCGAGATGTACTAGATCCTTTTTTAAAATTTCGTTTTCTTTATATGAGTTAAGTGTTTTACCGATATTTTCTGTAACCACTTCCACTGTGTTTTTGAGACTTGGAGAAAACAGATAAATTAAAGTAATTATTAAAAGCCCTAATAAAGAAAATATAATTTTTTTTTTTGCAAATTGCGTTTTTGAAGACATTCTAATTTCCCTTTCGCTGAGTAGCATTTTAATAATAATAGCCTTTAGTTATATAAAAATCAAATATATACAAAAATACAAAGAATTGGAGATTGTAATTTATGTACAAAGTATTTTGTGGTTTTTTCTTTATTTTGAAATAAAATAAGCCCGAGTTTTTTTGTCTTTTTCTTATCTTGATCTACTTTCAATGCTTTTTGATATGTATTCGGGAAGGTGAAGTTGATTTTGATTTCGAATAAAGAAGCTCAATGCTTCCGGGAACGGGCGCTTTAATTGAACAACAGGAGATCGTCTATTGACGGTCTTTTTAATTTACTTGCAATACGAACACTCATTCTTGGCGTAAATAAAAGTATATGTAGTATTGTGAAAAGTGTGATATTATCACTTAATAGGTTATTTCATAGGGAGGGACACGAATGAAAAGTATTGGTATTACAAGAAAATTAGATGTTCTAGGAAGAATAGTAATCCCGAAAGAACTAAGAAAAACTATGGAGATTGATAGCGGTACTCCTATTGAAATCTTTATTGAAGATGATCTCATCATTCTTCGGAAGTATTCTCCAAATCGAGCCTGTCTAGTTACAGGTGATATTCTCCCTGATAATATTGAATATCAAGGTGGCATTATATTAAGTCCTAAGGGTGCAGAATTATTGGTAGAACAGATAAAAATTCTGAGAAAAAGCGACCTACTTCACAGTTGAATTGTGGATAGGACGCTTTTTTTGTTTGCCAAGACACAGTCATCTATTCTTGGTTTACATATATAATTCACTTATCCATACCAAAGTAAACGTGAAAAGATAAAATTGATTATTGAAAGCAAAAGGTGACTACTCTTAATTGAGCGGTCGCATTTTTTTGTTTGTAGAATTAAAGAGGTATCCGTATGAATAAGGACGAATAAAGAACAGAGCATTGTTCTTATTCAACTAACGGGGCAGGTTAGTTGAAGTAGAGTTTCTATTCAAGGAGGAGTTTTAATGAAAAAGAAAAAATCTGTTATTGCATTTATTGCAGGGGTAGCAGTGACTCTTTTTATATTACCTTTACTTTATGCGTTAGGTGTTCCATCTTTTGATGTTGTGTTAAATTCTTTATTTGGTAAAGATAGTATACTAGCTATTGTCTTTTCATTAGTTCTTGTTATAATAATTTTGTTTTCGCTCGTTAAATATGTAAATCAAAAAGGATAATGTCACGTTTTGGCATTAGTGGATTCCAAACTAACGGGGTGCTTTACTTCAATTAGGGGTTAAGCATCCTGTTCTTGTTCAACTAACGGTGCAGGTTAGTTGAAGAAGATTTTTTTAGTATCAACTATTAAAACCAGATGATAAAATTAGTGAATAGGATTTTAATAAAATTTTTATGGGGGGCAATAATGATTTTAGATACTCAAAAAATTAAGGAAATAATTAGACATCGTTATCCATTTCTTTTAGTGGATAAGATTTTGGAATTAGAAGAAGGAAAAAGAGCAATTGGTATTAAAAATGTTACTGCAAATGAGGATTTTTTTAACGGGCACTTCCCCAATTACCCAGTTATGCCAGGTGTATTAATTGTGGAGGCATTAGCTCAAGTAAGTGCTGTTGTGATGTTAACTAAAGAAGGAAACCAAGGACGATTAGGGCTATTAGCAGGTATAGATAATTGTCGTTTTAAACAGCAAGTAAAATCCGGAGACCAGCTCCGTCTTGAAGTTGAAATCACTCGATTAAAAGGTCCTATTGGGAAAGGCAAAGGTTTAGCTACTGTTGATGGGAAATTAGTTTGCGAAGTAGAAATAATATTTGCTTTTGGTGATTAAAAGAAAATATTAAAAATGTTACTCAAAATCTCTAACGAAAGGTTGTCTTATGCAACTAACGGGTGCTTTACTTGAAGATCCTTGAACTGCTTGGGAGGCTCATTTCTTATTGAACTAAATCCGCAGGTTAGTTGAACGGTGTTGTTAACTTGTGTTCAACAATCGGACCAGATTATGGGTTAAGGGGAATTAAAAATGAAGAGTAAAAGTTTTAAATACCTAGTAATAGGAATTATTATCCTTGCGGTCTTTTTGCCCCTAAAGGTTATTAATGATTATAGGGAAAGAGACTTAATTAGCCTGATAAACTACAAGCCAGCTGATTTTCTTTCTATGGGTTTCACTTCAGATATGAACGAAGTACAAGAAGGCAAAGGCTTTGAGTGGTTTACAAAGGATAAGGAACCAACTGATGAATTGATGGAGTTCTTAAGTCAATATAGTGTAAAAAAGATAAACGAAGAGAAGTTTAATGAAATTAGGGAGAGTAAAGAGCGGATTGAATTTGATATTTATCATTCAAAAACTAAGCCATCCATTGTTAGGGTCTATGGAAAAAGTGTTCACATTCTAGTCGGAAATTATTACGAAATTTCTAATGGACCAATCGATCTGGAATGGATAAGAAAATACAACAAAAAATACAATGATTTGTATGAAGAATAAAATTTGTTTATTTGCTCCCATTAATGAAATGCAAAAGCCAACAACTCATTTAATCTGAGTTGTTGGCTTTTTGGTTTCTAAAAATCAATTTTTCTTAAAAACATAAACTTTAGCAGTAATAATGATTATGGCAATAACGATAAAAATCAACATTGGATATTCCTCAAATGTTAACAGGATATCGGAAAAATCGCCCTTTGAAACTTTGTCTATAGTCATCGTTCATCCCTCCTCTCTATTTTATCCTAGCTCAGTTAACTCCTCAAAAAGTGACATTAATTTCTCCCTTCTTTGCATACGAACACTCATTCGGTATTATGAATCAAAAGGAGGGAACAAACGTGCGCAATCAATTAGTTAAGTCACTGGAATACAACGAGTCCCTAGATATGATGTATATCGCAAAGGATGGTTCAATCAGCAAGCGAAGAATCAGCGTACTACAGGTCGGAGAGGCATCATTTCGCGCATTCTGTTTCTTACGTAAATCCAGGCGTACTTTTACAATTGATAACGTGCTCGCGCTTGTTCCCGTCGTACATAAAGAAAGCTTGGTGATCTAATGCCGTTAATCCCAGGAGATGCATTACCGTATTTCGAGAACATGATCTACCTACCAATAATTATAAGTATCTTGGAGAGAGACCGAGAAGTGATTGAAACAAGCTCATTCAAATTGAAAGGGCCTTATATCAATATCGTTGAAAATACATTAAAGACCGTTCGAGCTGAATTGAAAGAAACAAATAATTATGCACGAAGCAAAAATTTGAAGTTGATTAAAAAGGGGAAAGACGGTTCGTTCACCGAGTACGCATTTATCCATAACGGATATGAAGACATAAGGCGTTACATGAACATACGGTTGCGCAACAGGACTGAAGAATTGATAAATGAGTACTTCGCTAAGACAGAAAACCCAAATCTGAAAGGATGATGAAAATGACAGCAATCCCGAAAACACCAAAATCAAAGGTTGTTGCAGGTCCAAAACTAACAGAGACTGATTTTCTTGAGATAGGCGAGAGAATCGGTGAATCAAAAGAATTCAATGTAGAGGTAGACATTACGATTTATGCTCAAAAGCGGTATGAGACAGTTACAGGGATTGTTACAGAAGTCGATGGCCAACAAGGTAGATTATCGTTGCAAGTGGGTTACGACAGCATAAAAATCAACATGAATAATATAGTGAGCGTGAAATGAGTTGTTAGATAACAATCGCGATAGAGGTATGCAGAAGTGGCAAGGTTTGATGTTACCAGAACACGTTAAGCTGATCCGCGAGTTGAGTGAAAATGAAAACTACATACAGCAATCGTTACTCGACGATTGGGAGCTGCAGCAAATTCAAGAGGAATTGGAAGTCGCATATAAACGACAATGCATGGCAGAGGTCACAGCATGGCGCAAAGGGAAACATATAACGTACATCGGTAAAATTTCGGAACTCGATTACCGTCTTAATTTAATTTCGGTAGAGGGGCCATTCGGTGAAGATAGGATACCAGTAGTGGATGTCATTAAAGTGCAGAGTATGGATTAAAAAAACAACGACCAATTAGGGAAAGGTCGTTGTTTTTGTTCATTTATTAACTTCTAGTTTTATCTCGTAAATTACTTCCTCTAACTCTTTCCTAAATACCGGACCCGTACCTTCCAGTTCAAACGTGTCTTTGGTGATAAGGTCTTCTAGCGTGTGAATGTCATTCTTTTTAAGTATCTTAGTCAACCGTACACTTAGTTCCAACATTTCAATTGGTTCTTGCAAATATTTTTCTTTGTCAAAGCGGATGATAGTATGATTAGTCATGATTAATACCTCCAATATTCTGATAGTTAAATGGTACGACATTTTGGCGGAATTAGCTATAGGAGGAGAGAATGAAAACAGTTACCTTCTATATAAATAGTGGAGTAGCTGTTTTCGTTTATTCGCTCTTAAATGTAAGGAATTTGTTTGTTCGATAAGAATTTTTACAACAGTTTTACAACAAGGCCATTTTTACAACAAAAAAGCACCACCCAATTAAGGATGATGCTTGTCTGTAAACCGTTGGTGCTTATGGCTTTATGTAGGTCAGCCGCCTTTGCCGTATGGTCTTAGAAAGTTTTAAACCACCACTTCTCAAAGTGGGTGTTCGCAGAAACAATCCTGTATGCCCCAGTTATCGAAAGAACTGGGTATGCCATTCCTGTATCTAGGTAAAACTCCCGATTACAGCTTAAGGGTTAAAACTTAATATTTATACGCACAACGCAGCTTGTAAATATAGTGTACATCATCGGCTTGATATTTTCAAATGAAATTGTTGGAATCCATTAAGAAATATTTGAATGATTTCTGATCCATGCACTGCAACAACGTTTATGAACAAACTAAAAACACTTGTGACTTTAGCTGTGTGTATTCTTGGTTTTTATTATGGAATAAATATGTAGAAACTATATTAAAAAGAACGTTCGTTTGGTATAATGAAGATAGGGTTGAAAGGAGAAAAACCCGTTTTCAGTGGAAGACGAGTGTTCGAGAACTCTATAGAGCTGGAACTTATATCTTTATGAATAGCGATGTAAACGGAGCAGTAACTATTTTGCGCAAATGGACTCATACATACGCTTTAGTGGCCAAGAAGAGAATTAGAATGGTGGAAATTTGGAAATTGAAACATATCGAATCTTTTTGCTTTAATGAAGATGAGTTCAAACTAGTTAAGAAATGAATTTAGCTGAAAAAGGAGAATAAGCATGACAGGGAAAACACACATCGTAGGCGGCATTGCAGCAAGTCTTGCTTATGCACAATTTACAAATCATGATCCGATTATAATGCTTGGAGCGGGGATAATTGGCGCGTTACTTCCTGACATTTGTCACAGTGGTAGTAAAATCGGAAGAAAATTTAAGTTGTTATCGAAACTTATCAATATGCTATTCGGTCATCGTACATTTACACACAGTTTATTGTTCTTGGTGATTATCGCGACGTTAATGAATGCCTTTACTCCAAATGAGGCTGTGAAGGCAGGACTTTTAGCGGGGATGGTGAGTCATTACATATTAGATATGGCGACGAAAAACGGAATCAAACTGCTTTTCCCACTTAGCATGACAGTTCGCTTTCCATTGACGACAAGAACCGGAAGCAAGGTAGAGAGCATCGTGTTCAGTCTTCTATCGCTTTTATCATTCTATTTTGGCTATGAAGCATTCAGTTATTATCTATAATTGAAGTTGGTTTAAAAAAATGATGTTCTAGCTCGTTTTTTGTTAGAATGGAAAGGGTAAAAGAGAGGGAGAAAAAAATGGCAATACAAAAATTTAGAAAAACGGTCTTATTTGAATATATACAGATCATCTTTGGGGCTGCACTAGTTGGTCTAGCCTTCAATATTTTCCTTTTACCGTCCAGGCTAGCAGCAGGTGGCGTTTCAGGGATTAGTACAATACTATATGAACTCTTCCAATTCAATCCAGCTTACGTTCAATGGCTCATTAATATTCCACTACTAATACTTGGGGTCTTGCTTGTCGGCAAGGAATTCAGTATGAAAACGTTAGTTGGGACATTTTTTGTTCCGTTTGTCATCTGGCTCACAACGGACATAAAGCTTGCAGTAGAAAACCCATTATTAAGTGCGATTTACGGTGGGATTATGCTTGGTGTAGGTCTCGGTATTGTATACAGGGCTAACGGTTCGACAGGTGGTACTGCTTTAATCGCTCAATTGGTTAAGAAGTATACGGGTCTATCGAGTGGGTTTTCACAGTTGCTTGTAGATGGATTAGTTGTAGTCACATCGGCATTTGTCTTTAACTTTGAACTTGCTCTTTACGCGATGATAGCAATTTACGTTACGAGTAAGGTGATTGACTTTGTTCAGTTGCAAACGTCGCCGACCAAATTGGTTCTCATTATTACGGATAAAGAAGAGAAAGTCCAAGCCATTATAAAAAATGATATTAATCGCGGATTAACGAAGATTAAAACAATAGGCGGGTATTCCAATCAAGAAAAAACAATGATTTTATGTGTCGTTGAACAATCGGAAGCTGTCTACTTTAAAAAATTACTTCAAACACAAGAACCAACCTCATTTGTCATCTTCTTGAATGCGTCGGAGATACTTGGCCGCGGTTTTTCTAAAGCACAATTTGATGAAGATAATATGAAATGAAATTGTTGAAAATGACCTGTTGCGAATAATTCGCAACAGGTCATTTTTGTTTATTATAAAGGTTTTTCTACCCCATTTGTCGAAATAGACTGTATGTTGCAATCATTCAATTGATAGGGGGAATAGAAATGACTTACAAAGTGGAGCAAGTTGAGGATTTAAAGGCAATTGATATCTCTCATTTAGTGAAAGAAAGCGAAACGGAAGGGTACCGATTTTTAACACGACTAGTCAATGATTATGAGGATGGAACAAATAGGTTCAACAAACCGGGTGAAGCATTGTTAGCTGTTCAAAATGATGAGGGTGAGGTAGTAGCGATAGGTGGAGTAAACCAATCACCTTTTTCCGAAGATACACAAGTTGCACGTTTGCAGCGATTTTATGTATTAGATGATGCTAGGCGGCAAGGTGTAGGATCTCTTTTACTGAAAGAAATTGTTGACCATTCACGCGATGCATTTAAAGAAGTGACAGTGCGGACAGAATCTTCAAAAGCAGATGCTTTTTATAGGGCAAACGGATTTGAACTGGATGACACTGCTTCTGAGACGACACATTTGATGAAGTTGTAATTGAGGTATCCCTCAGTCTACTGGAATAAATTCAATACCAGGTGTAGAAATGATTCCGAATCATTTCTGCACCTGGTTAACTTTCGTAGTGTTTGTATAGGGAAATATATCACCGGTATGTCACGGAAGAATTGAGGGATTTACTGTGGAGAAATGGAAAACGATTAAGTCAGAATATCACTTTAAAACTCCTTTTGGGAATTTGAGGAAAGACACGTGTCAGCTTCCGAACGGGGCAATCATTGATGATTATTTTGTCCATGAGTATGAAGATTGGGTAAATGCCATTGTATTAACGGAAGATAAACGGGTCGTATTCGTAGAACAATACCGTCATCCTGGTGAAGGATTTTATTTAGAAATTCCTGCCGGGAAAATTGAAGAGGGAGAGTCACATGAGGAGGGGATTTTGAGGGAGTTACGAGAAGAGACGGGTTTTATTTCGACGACGAAACCGATAAAACTTGGTGAGTTTATGATAAATCCGGCTACTCAAACAAATAGGATTGTTACCTTTCTAATTTTGGATGCATTCAAAGAATGTGAGCAGGAATTGGATGAAACTGAGGAGATTGAGGTGAAACTCATTTCTTTTGATTTAATCGAAGAGATGATTCAAGAACAAAAAATTACACAACTTTTTTCAGTAAGTGCCTATTACCTGGCCAAGAATATGTTGAATAAATCAATTGTCTTGTCTTCAGAAAAGAGGTAAGTGTATGAAAAGTAATAATCATGCTCTAATCATTGGCGGAACGGGTATGCTTGCCGAAGTTTGTCTTCATCTTGCACGTGAAGGTTATTCTGTTTCTGTCATTGGGCGTACATTGTCGAAGTTTAAACGATTGCAAGTAGAAAGTTCGCCAAATTCTATATTCCCACTTATAGCTGATTATAATACAGATGATGTATATGACGAAATTAAAAAAGCGATTCTGGAACGTGGCTCGTTTGATCTAATTATTAGCTGGACATCGAATTACAGTGTACTAGAGCGGATTTGTGAGATGAACCCAGGGGACACACCGTTTAGTCTGTTCCATGTAAAGGGGAGTCGGCGGTATTTCGAAGATGAGTCTATCCGTATTCCAAGCAAGTGCAACTATCAGAGAGTCTATTTAGGATTTGTAATGGAAGACGGTGGCTCACGTTGGCTTACACATGGTGAGATTGCGAACGGAGTTATTAAACAGATTGAGGCAGATGAAGAAATGGGGATAATAGGTCAAATCCATCCCTATGAAGCACGTCCGAAATGATTTTTTGAAAAATGTTGACCTGTTGTTTCAGTACTGTTACAACGTTGAAAGGGGTGAGTGAGATATTAATCCGAAAAGCAGAGGTAGAGGATGTAACAGGAATTGCAAAAGTCCATGTGGATAGTTGGAGGACGACATATAAAGGAATTGTGCCGGATCCTTTTTTAGATAACCTTTCTTACGAGCAACGCGAGCTGATTTGGAAAAAAGGGATAAAAGAAAATAACATATACATAGCAGAAAATGAAAATGGTCAAGTTATCGGATTTTCTACAGGTGGAAAAGAGCGCACCGGGAAATACGAGGCATTTACAGGGGAATTATATGCGATTTATATCTTGAGAGAATACCAAGGAAAAGGAATTGGTCGATTACTCGTTCAGTCTGTTGTGGATGATTTAAAAAATAAGAATTTGAACTCGATGCTTATATGGGCGATAGAAGAGAACCCGGCTTGCCGCTTCTATGAAATGTTAGGTGGAAAGAAGGTTGACACTGAAGAAATCGAAATTGCAGGAAAGAAGTTGAGTGAAGTTGCATATGGATGGGATGATATAGCTATTATGGGGCAAGAACGAGGTAACGGATAAGTTCAGTCATTTATCTGGATTAGTCATTTTTTACAAGCAGCTTTTTAAATATTTCAGGGGAAAGGGAAAGTACAATGGAGAATTTAGAAGAAGCAATTCAGTTAAGAAGTGAAGGGAAGCTTGAGAAATCAAATGCGTTACTTTCCAATCTAGTTTTGAAATTCCCAGACAATGCACTAGTTAATTATCAATATGCATGGAGTTTCGATGTTCTTGGGTTAGAAGCAGATGCTGTACCTTATTACGAAAAAGCCATCCAATTAGGCCTAGATGATACAAATGCAATAGGCGCATTTATAGGATTAGGTAGTTCATATCGAGCATTAGGCAAGTATAACAAATCGAAAACAGTTTTGGAAAAAGGAATTGAACGCTTTCCGGAAAATAATGCTGTGAAAACGTTCTACGCAATGACATTGTACAATGTTGGTGAACATCGTGAAGCCATAGAGATCTTACTGACCAGTCTAGCTTACACGACAAATGATAGTGAAATCTTATCATATAAGAGAGCAATTGAGTTCTATGCTGATAAACTCGACAAAACTTGGTAGATAGACTGCTATAAAAAGAGGATGAAAATAATATCTATATATGTTGAATTAAAGAATCCCATTGAATCTACTGTGCCGCTCAATAATGAGAGACTTGTAATTCGGGGTGTGGATTGTAGAACACTTGGCGCTTTGGGGATGCCTTTCGCCGCGCCTACGCTAGGTTGTTCATTATCGAGAGAAATGTGATTTTGAGATGTGTATGCCAAGACTTTAATATGATTACTAGTTGATACCAATTATATCCAAGAAAGACGAACTCCAGGTTGCAGATTTCATCACAGTTAATGAAAAGCTCTTTCTCACATAGACCACCTAGCGAAGGCGCGACTTCGTGCTAGCCGGAGCGATAAGACTGAAGGAGGGATGCAGTTCATTCCCTCCCTGATCTTCTTTCTGGCTTATCGCGGGAGGAATCCACAAAGCGTCGAAGCGGTATTGGCGGGAAATCTAATTAGTTCTAAGTATTGGGACTTTTTCAGTGGCCTCCCAAAAGCCCTTTTAAAGCGCATAAGCCGTATTCATTTGTTCAACATATATATTAAGGAATGATTAAATTGGGTGAACGATTTACAATCACTGATGTGGAAAGAGAAAAAGTATTGGGAAATTACTTCAAACAAGGTTTGCAAGGACCACTTGACGTATTTCCGAGTAAAGAAAAAAGGAAGTACATTATTGCCCAAGAAATAATTAAGCAATTTGAAGTAGATAGAATGTATTTGGAAAAAGAAATAAATGACCTATTGGCGACGATTTATCCTGATTTTGCCACGGTAAGAAGATTTCTGATAGATTATCGTTTCATGACTCGAAGTGTTGATGGCAAGGAGTATTGGATTGAAGTCTAATCATATGCAGATACATAGAAATGTAAGACGGAAGATGTAAATTTATTCATTGAAAAGGTTTTTGGTGAGCATGAAGATTTAATCCAGTTTTTTTGTACGAGTATGTGAGCAGTGTGAATGAAAGAGGAGTAGTTTATGGTCATTACAACTGAAAGAGAAATTGTTGTTTTAATTCAAGAGGATAAGTGGATGATGGACCTAATGAAATGCGCCAAATCATTGAATTTGCCTGATTGGTGGATCTGCGCCGGATTTGTTCGATCTAAAATTTGGGATGTGCAGCACGGTTTCAATGTAAGGACGACGATTCCAGATATTGATGTCATCTATTATGATCGAACAAATAGTGGGAAAAGTGTGGAAAAGGAATACGAGGAAGTGTTGAAAAGACTTCTACCAGCTATCCCTTGGTCGGTCAAAAATCAGGCAAGAATGCATAGTGTAAATAATGTCATCCCCTATACTTCGTCTGTTGATGCGATTTCAAGGTTTCCTGAAACGGCAACAGCTTTGGGGGTGAAATTGGATGAAGGAAACAATGTCATATTAACAGCGACTCATGGTATAGAAGATGTTGTAAATTTGAGAGTAAAACCGACCCCTTATTTTTGTGATAAGAAAGAACGGATGAAGATTTATGAAGAAAGGATTAAGAAAAAGAATTGGCAAGTTGTATGGAACAAGCTTGAGATTATAAGTTTGGACAGTGACTAGGAGGGCTTTTATGGAATTTACAGTAAGCTACGCTTCATTTACGACTGCAGTTTCTGATATAAATAAAATTATTTCATCAAAAAGCGTTATTCCAATACTCTCTGGAATAAAAATAGAAGCCAACGAGTATGGTCTTAAGCTTACGGGTAGCAATTCGGATATTTTTATTGAAAGAACTATCCCTTTACTAAAAAGTGGAGAAAAGGTCGTGGATATCAAAGAATTTGGAAGTGTAGTTGTTTTATCGAAATATTTGAACGGAATTGTGAAAAAACTCCCCAATGATATTTGTATTAAATTAGGACGCAATGATTCAATCACGATAAAATCGGGGGATATTGAAACAAAACTAAATGGATTCAATGCGAATGACTATCCAAAACTTCCGGAGATGGATCGCAATACTAAAATTGAAATACCGTTTGGGAAATTAACGGAGGCTATAAAGCAAACTGCATTTGCGGTTTCAAAAAGTGAGGCTAAACCGGTACTAACTGGAGTGAAGATGGAGTTTGAAGAAAACAAACTCATTTGTACAGCAACAGATTCACATAGATTAGCACGTAGAGAAGTGACTATAGAATCTAAAACAACAGAATCATTTGTAGTTCCGAGTACAAGTTTGTCAGAACTGACGCATCTTAAAGAGGCGGATTCGTCAATCGTAGAGATTTCTTATACGAATAATTTCATTGTGTTTGGGACCGCTATGAGTTCACTTTATTCAAGGTTAATTGAGGGTGTCTATCCTAACACTGGATCTTTGGTGCCAACTGAATCAAAGGCATTGATAACCATGAATACTCAAGTATTAATAGAAGGAATGGATCGGGCTTGTGTATTTTCGACTGAATGGAAACACAATAACATCCAATTGGAGATTGTGGATGATGCTACTATCAAAATATCTTCCAATTCTACAGAAGTCGGGATGATTGAAGAGCTTCAAAAAATTATACATATCGAAGGACAGAACGATATCCAAATGTCATTTGATGGTCGTTTTGTACTTGACGCACTAAAAAGGATACCAGAAGAAAATGTCACGATACGTTTTGATGGCTTGATGAAACCGATTGTCATTCAGCCGCAAAATGATTCCACTTGCCTCCATCTAATTTCACCAGTACGGTCTTATTGAAATGAATAAGTTCTCTCGATCTAGGGAGGAGAGCTTGGGCATATAGGAGATTTATAATTTTTAGTAGCGAAAGGGGATTTCAAGATGAATTTAGCAGCACAAACTTATTGGGACGAATTTTGGAAGAACGAAGAGAAACCTACTTCTGTCAACGCATGGATGTTTGGAAGTTTGCCAGATGAGCTTGCACAGCTTGTAATTGATGGGGAAAAGACAGCGACATGTTCAGGTCATGTAATTTATGAACTGGAGAACGAGCCATTACCCAGAATAGATGAGTACAGCATTATTTTAAATAGCGACGAAAAACCAGTGGCAATCATTAAGACCATTGCAGTATCGCTTGTACCGATGAATGAAGTATCGGAAGAGTTTGCGCTTGCTGAAGGGGAAGGGTCATATGAAGATTGGAAATTGGCTCATGTGAGATTCTTTACGAGTGAATTACGAGAAGTTGGACTTGAGTTCACTGAGGACATGCTCCTTGTTTGCGAACGATTTACGCTGATTGATGTAAAAGATAATAACTTAGGATTGACATATAGCCTTATACAAGGCAACGATAAATGATCGTTTAGGGGGAATAGTTATGTTAGCAACAACTTTAGAAAGTTATTTAGGAGATAAGATACTAGAGCTATCGAAGGAAGTTAGGCAAGAGATGTTGACGCAAATTGGAAATCCGGATAGTTATTTTCGTGACGAATTAATCTATCGAAGTTTTGGAAAAGTAATAGCTTCCAATCAATTAAATTCAGAAGAAATTCAGAATCTACTTGAGACGGTATTACAGGAAGACTATCTATTTTACGGGATTGGCGAGTCTGGAACTGATACAGTATTTACACGTTCTTTTTCTGCACTCGTCATTGCTGCAGTTATTGAATATGACATTGAGAAACAAATAGTAAATCCAGAACTTGTTCAGTATACAGTGAACAAGGTTATACGCTATATGAGGGAAGAAAAAGACACACGAGGTTTTATCCAGGGGAATGGATGGGCGCATGCCATCGCACATGGCGCAGATGCCTTGGATGCCTTGGCAAAACATCCTCTACTGAAAAAAGAGGATATCAGTCGAATTCTTCATGCAGTTCAATATTCCTTGTTAAGGCAAGTTGACTATTTGGATGAAGAGGAAGAACGCTTAGCTATAATACTAGCTTCATTAATAAAGCATCAAGATGCTGAGAAGGTTATACGAGTATGGATTGAAGAACTGGCCGGAATGGTAGAAACTGAAATGCTTGAAAATAAAGGATCACTTGACGCCTATCACGTACAAAGAACGGTAAAGAACTTTTTGAAATCAGTCTTTGTAATTTTGAGTTCGAAGGGAATCGGTAAGAAAGTGAACAGCGACGTTTTTAAAGTTCTCGAAAAGTGGATGTGGATGTATCTAAATTAGTCATATAGTCTTCAGATACTGCTGTGGTCCTCAAGTAATCTATCGTCCAGTTTTACGTTAAGTGCTAATGTAAATATCTTTTCGAGACAATCAGCATACTATCTAAGGTAGCGTAATGATGCTCAGGAAAGGTGGAGACATATGTATTATCCTTATGCTCAACAAATGACCTGCCGACAACCGCGGGTTATGACTGTTACAGGAATTGGGAGTCTTAAACTAGCACCGGATATTGCTCAAATCCAGTTGGAAGTCAGTACTGAAAACAAACAACTGAACCATGCACAAAAGGAAAATGCTTATGAGATGAATCAAGTCATCGATTCGTTATTGAAATTGGGGATCGACAGGGAGAATATACAAACGGTTTCGTACACTATAGTTCCCCAATACAACTATATCGAAGGCGAACAAGTATTTAGAGGATATGAAGTTACGAATGCGATTACAGTAAAAATTACAGATATTGATCAAGTTGGAAATATAATAGACGTGGCGGTCCAAAACGGAGCGAACAGGATATCAAATATCCAGTTCAAGGTTGAAAATGAACAATTGGACTATCAAAAAGCATTGAGCCTTGCACTTAAAAATGCATTAGCCAAGGCGCAAACAATTGCTGAGACAATGCAACTGCAACTTGATCCACATCCAATTAAAATTGTTGAAGAATTAAGAGCAGAACCCATCGCATATCGAACATTTGCTGCGAGAGAAATGACTAGCTCCACACCGATTGAACAGGGGCAGATTTCGATTAACGCCACGGTTAAAGTGCAATTTCGGTATTGAAATATCAGCGTAAAATAGATGGATACTATTTTACGTTGAAAAAACGCCAGCTAACCGAATCACAACTAAAAATTAAGGGAGTGGGGAAAACATGGGAATTAAAAAATCTTCTAATTACCTATCACCTATTGCGCGGATATTTGACAAGTTTTCACGGCAACAAGACGCATCGTTGATTTATGGTGAACCGATTAATTTTGAAAACAAAAAAGTCCTTCCGGTAGCAAAGATTAATTATATTGTTGGCGGGGGAGGCGGCTATTCTAGTGAAACAGGAAACTCTTTAGGTGCCCAAGGAGAAGGGGGCGGGGGACATATCTCCGTCAGACCTTTGGGTGTTTACGAGATAGATGCGGAGAAGGTGAAGTTCAAACCAATCATTGACCTCAAATTTACTTTAACACTAGTTGCTGTTTTTACACTTGGCCTAGTTTGGTTATTAAAAAGGGCTCGCTGAAAATTAATTTGTACGGGGGGAATAATTGAATGTTGTATCGCAGAAAAACGTACACGGTTGAACCAGCGATGTACGAAACGTTTACCCACTTTTTCCACACCTATTTGCTTCCGAATCAGCTGACGCATGGAGCGCAGCTGGTTGGACGGTGGGTCAATGAAGAACGGACGGAGATAATGGCAATGTGGGCATACGATAATAGGGCTCATTATGAGACAGTGGACGGTGGCATCCGAGCATCGGAAATGCATGTTGAAGCACAAAACTATCGGAAATCGTTAGCTCCATTGTTTATCTCTTCAAATGAAGATTTTTTCACTTCAACGGGGAATTACGGGCAATCCCCACAAATCGTAGCTGTTAGTGGTTACATTGTAAATGAGGAAGGACATGTATTACTTGTACGGAACAATCACCGAAATGATACATATGAAATGCCGGGTGGGCGACTTGAACTTGGCGAATCCTTGAAAGAGGCGGTTAAACGGGAAGTACTAGAAGAAACAGGTATCCACGCAGAAATTGGTGATATGACGGGTGTTTATCAAAATATCACGTCAGGCGTTATCTGTATGGTTTTTCGTGGGAGAGCGGTGTCGGGTGTACCAGCTGCGCAGCCTCCTGAAACGATTGATGTACAATTCGTTGACTTTGATATAGCACAAGTAGGAGACTGGGTTAAACGCCCACAATTCGCTTCTAGGGTGGTTGATGCTCGAAATAGCGATACGATTGCTTATGAAAGTTATGAAGTAAGACCGTATAGATTGATTGAGCGCTCATGAATAATCTCACTTGGGTTGGAAGTGAAAAGGACTTTGTCGATGAACGAGATGTACGATGGATTAATCGTGTAGCGGTTGGTCGATTTGGAGGTAATTCTTTAGCGGGACAAACCAAAAATGAAGATGGCTGCGTTATTTGGCAAAATGGGGATTGGGAATTAGCGGCTATTTTGGATGCACATAAAAGTGCTGAAAGTGCGGAACTTGTTGTACAAACACTCGGGCAGCATAAAGAAAAATTGGTAGAGATTTTAGATATGAAAGGTCCTCCACGATTTAAACGTTTGGAAATGAAGTTACTTGAAATTTTTCAATCTGAACAATTTTTGAATGAATGCAGATGTGCCATGGGAGAAACGGCTTGTCTTATCGTTGTCAGGAAAGCTAATTACGTTTGGTGGTTTTCGGTTGGAGATTGTTTAGTATATCTGTTCCATTCGGAATTAATTGCCCTAAATCAGTTTCAACTTAACCAAAGGCAATTCTTTGAATGGATTGGTCAAGTGAATACGTTTGAGCAAGCAGTACCATGCTACACGTCAGGGACGAGGGAAATGAGAAAAGGGAACAATCTTATTTTTTTGACGACTGATGGTTTAGTGGAATGCCCTGGAGAACCTTTTTTGGATCCGTCAAATCTCGTTGCCGCGCTGAAGGAAAAAGAACTTGATGAAAGTATTTCGCAGTTATTGATGGAAATCGAAAGACAAAATGTACGAGACAGTACGACAATTATCGCATGGAATGTGGAAGTAGAAAAGGAGGGCAGCATCCCGAGCGATTATATCGGATGAAGGGGAAAATGACGGGAGGAATTAGATATGGAGGCATCTGAATTAATTGAAATCAAATTCCTTTATTATAACTTAATTCTTGCATGGAATAATCGCGATGCTAAGAGCATGGCCGATCAATTTACAGAGCAAGGCGAATTGATTGGATTTGACGGAAGTCAAGAAATTGGGCGAAATACTATTTTTGCACATTTAGAACCGATATTTGCAGATCATCCGACACCTCCATTTATCAATGTCGTTAAAGATGTGTACTTTTTGAGTGCTGAAGTTGCGATGCTGCGTGCAATCGTCGGGATGATACCTCCGGGCGGAACAGAACTTGACCCCAATTTGAATGCTCATCAAACACTGATTGCAGTAAAAGAAAAGGATGGATGGAAAATAAAACTTTTCCAAAATACACCGGCCCAATTTCACGGAAGACCTGACTTGGTCGAGCAGATTACCAAAGAATTGAAGCAAGTATCTGACTTAGGCTGAAAAAAGTGCCCCGCACCAAGATACCAGTGCGGGGGGTGTTTTAGTTACTGTTCATGACAAAGGTAATCATTTTCTCTTCTTTTCATTTGAGTTCATTCGTTCGCGTTTTGGTTTCAGGGAACGGAGTTCAGCAAACTCGCGGGCTATTTCTTCATTCATGTCGCCCGGTTTTATTTTTTGGTTTTTCGGCGTTTGTGGTAAAGACCGTGCATTATTTCCGCCAGTTTTATTGTCATCTCTTCCCATAGTAACAACTCCTTTCATTTTTTCAGTGCCACGTTAATATGGCTTTTTAAAGAAATATTATTCAGCAATTTTCATGCTGAATTTACGTGAAAATTAAAATAAAAATGTTTGTTTTGATTAATATCGTCAAAAAAGACGGTTTACAAAAGTAGTTTTAATAGTATAATAGTAAATAATTGAATATTCTTATCAAGAGAAGCTGAGGGATATGGCCCTGTGAAGCTTCAGCAACCTCTGACTTAGTCAGGAAGGTGCTACCTCCAACAAGATTTTTTCTTGAGAGATAAGAACAGAGTGCCCAAATTAAACCCTCTTTTCTTGTCTTATAGAAAAGAGGGTTTTTTATATTGAATCATTTGATTCAAACCAAAGTGAAAAGGGAGAGACGACACATGCCGATCAATGTACCGAAACAATTACCAGCAGGAGAACTATTGAAGAAGGAAAAAATATTTGTGATGGATGAAGAACGCGCAACGTCCCAAGATATACGTCCTATGAACATCGCCATTTTAAACTTAATGCCTGAAAAAGAAAGAACAGAGTTGCAGCTGCTACGTCTATTAGGGAATACACCGCTACAAGTAAATGTCACATTTTTGAACACAGCAACTCATGATTCTAAAAACGTTAGTAAAACGCATTTAAACGCATTTTATACAACATTTGAACATGTGAAACATCGTCGTTTCGATGGACTGATTATTACGGGTGCCCCGATTGAGCATTTAGAATTTGAAGACGTTAATTACTGGAAAGAAATAACGGAGATTATGGAATGGTCAAAAGAAAATGTAACCTCTGTTTTACATATTTGTTGGGGTGCCCAAGCAGCACTCTATCACCATTATGGAATCGGGAAATTTGAATTGCCGAAAAAATGCTCAGGCGTTTTTACGCATCGACTATCCGACCCAACGATTAATCTTGCACGTGGTTTTAATGACGAATTTAAAGCACCGCATTCACGTTATACATCCGTTTCAACTGAGGAAATAAAAAATGATCCCCGTCTACACTTGCTTGCTAAATCAGAGGATGCAGGGGCATTCATCGTCATTTCTAAAGATAATAAACATATTATGATCACAGGTCATTTGGAATACGATGCGGATACGTTGGCGGAGGAATATGCACGTGATTTGCAAAAAGGAGTCGGTATTGATATCCCGGAAAATTATTTTCCGAATGATGATCCAAGCAAAGAGCCGTTGAATACATGGCGTTCCCATACGCATCTACTCTTCTCCAACTGGCTAAATTATTATGTGTATCAAGAAACACCTTATGAATGGGAATAACTAGTTAATGACAAATGTATCAATTAAACCAGGTCTGTAGATTAACCATTTATTTACATAAAATACTGGTGAGTAGGGCTTGATGACCTTCATTTTCACTGCATTATTTTCGGCCCGCTTTCGACTAACTATTCATGACAGATTTACTGAGGGGTCCGAGTGTGGCTAGAAGTGACTCCGTCACTTCTAGCCACACTCTTTTTAGTAATACTATTGCGAATAGTTGCCTGTCGCGTTCCTACACTATTCAAGTGGAAAATGCAGTTGTTTTGGAAGAATAGAATAGATGACATTCTATGAAGGGTGTAAGTGCCCGAAGATGCAATTTCGGGCACTCTTGGACGATGTACAATACGTTCCTTTCTTACTTTTAGCAAAGATTATACATCTAATCATGTGATACCTTATAGCAAGTGCCACTTCTTTACTAAAAAAAAGAAAAAACCATATAGAAAGCTTCAGCCGCCAAAATTGCATCTTTGGCGGCTTTTCTCCGACTTGGATGTCAGCTATTCTTTCATCAAAAAAAGCATAAGCACTACAAGTACTTTTGCATCCAGACATCCCGCTAATTGAATAGAAGTCATTCAATCCGAAGCAATCCAAAAATGCAACTATACAAGTAGCGCCCGGAAGGTAATTATGTTATTCACTAGTTAGTTTTGGTTAATCAACAGGTCTGCAATTAACCAAACCAGAAAATGACTGCTTACTATTTTGCAAAAAACTCTAGATTCCTGGCGTATAGGTGCTTTTTTAAAGAAAGTGGTTAATCATCAGACGTGACTCAATGACCCTTTTGTCGTGAATTGCATAAGCTAATACGACGAGGGGGTAAGTGAGATGGGGTTGTTTATTAACAAAAATGGGCACCCGGATGTTTTTAAAAATAATGCAGACATTTTAGGGAGGAACCAAGAACACTATAAAATAGATCCGATAGCGGAATGGATGAAGGAACATAGGGAAGCGTCTCATTCGGTTGGTGAACAGTTCAATATCATGGAAACCTTACTAAAGCAACAGAAAAACACACAATCCAATCAATTGAAATCAATCCATAATCGTTTGAATGAAATCAAGGAAAGTGATTTCCGACATGAAAAGTTTGGAAAAGATGTTATGAAGTCGTTAAAAAAAGTAGAAACTAAAAACGAAATGTTACAACGTACGTTGATACATGAGCGAATAATGAATCGAGAATTCATCGGGAAAGTGAATGAGGTCAGCCAGTCAAATGAAGAAATTGTCAATAGTATAGAAATGCTGACTTCTGCAAATGAGGAAATTGTAGTCAAAATGAATGAACAATTAGATTATCAAAAGCTGTTGTCAGAGCAACTATTGAAACAAGAAGATATACAAAAAGACGTGATCAGCAGGCTGGACAACCAAGAAGGATTGCTAGGGAAAGTGATAAGGCAACTGGATTATCTACGCTCAGTCCTATACGAGCGAACCAACTTTTTATCAGAGAAAATAGAAGGTAGTTACAGCATGACGTCTTCGTATCTATCCAAATTATTGACCAGATCGGATCCAGTTTCGGCACGTTTTATGTTGAGCCAAAAGCAGGAAGAAAAAGAGGAGAACGTTGATTGAAAGGTATGGCTATTTAATGATGGAAAACATCATTACAATTAAGCAAGCCTCAAGTGCAAATCATATACCTAGGAACTGCTTAATTGTCTTTTCAGTTATGGGCTTAGGGATTCAGCACATATTAGCCATCCTTGAATAGAATGTTAAGGACAACGGGATAATCGAATTGGAGGAGATTGGGTGACGAATCAGAATCGACAAAATCAAAACCAACATTGGCATGAACATTATCAGAACCCACAATACCGGAGGATTACAATAAATCAGGCGATGGCCATTGCATTAGAGCGGGTTCCAGGCCAGGTCGTAAAAGCGGAATTAGATTACGACGATGGAATGCTGGTATATGAAATTGACGTAAGAACGGCAGAAGGTCATAAGTATGAAGTTAAAATTGATGCGAATACAGGTGCAGTCCTCAGAGTGAAACTAGATTAATGAAACTATATGTGAACAGCCACGAATGGTAACTGATACCATCCGTGGCTGTTCTTTTTTTGATGTTTAGGAAATTATGAAATCTCGTACTGTGGATAAGTTGTAACTTAGTGATTTTACGTCTAGACTCCAGCGCCTAGCCCCTGGAGACGTGGGTCATGCAGCTATTGAAAAGGATATCGCGATCCTAAGGTTGCCTTCCTCTGTCGCTTCTAACCTATAGGTCCACCGGGAGGGATTGAACGGGCGATTGCGCTTATGTTCATGAAATTGATTAGAGATCTTTTGCTACTATCACAACTCGAGATTGTTATTACTTTCCAAGGCCTTCGGATTCCATAATTGCATCGACTTTTGCAATTGCATCCGCTTCATCTTCACCATCCGCCGCAATTGTAATGGTAGTGCCTGAAGCTACTCCAAGTGACATAACACCTAAAATGGATTTCAGATTTACTTTTTTACCGACGTATTCCAGTGTAATATCCGATTTGAAAGAACTAACCGCACTAACGAGAGCGGATGTTGGACGGGCATGTAAACCAGCAGTACCTAAAATGGTGTATTGTTTTTCTATCAATGTGTATTCCTCCTAATTGTTAGTATCA
This sequence comes from Sporosarcina sp. resist, assembly GCF_014302295.1. Taxonomy (NCBI): domain Bacteria; kingdom Bacillati; phylum Bacillota; class Bacilli; order Caryophanales; family Caryophanaceae; genus Sporosarcina; species Sporosarcina sp. resist. Next base: position 1,471,186 of record NZ_CP060287.1, read on the forward strand.
ATTACTGTATTATAAAAGTTGGTGACTGACTATGGAAGATTATGATTGATTATGAAAGGGATTTCAAGTAATATGAGTTTACAGCTAATTAGAGGTGGTGTTCATATGTTGACAAATGAACGATATGAATTGATTTTGAATTTATTGACTGAGAAAAAGACAGTTAAAATTCAAGAGTTAGTCGATGCGACATCCGCGTCAGAGTCAACAATTCGCAGGGATTTGAACGATCTCGAAGACTTAAATAAATTGGATCGTATCCATGGAGGCGCTACAATAAGCGAGCGAATCACAAAAGAACTTAGTATTTCGGATAAAGCATCCAAAAACCTTCAAGAGAAGATTCAGCTTGCTACTTATGCCGCTTCTTTTGTCCAAGATGGGGATTGTATTTTTCTTGATGCAGGGACTACCACTTTGCAGATGATTCCTTATTTAAAGAATAAAAAAGTGACCGTTGTGACGAATGGATTGACACATGTTGATTCATTGATGGAATACGAAATAACGACTTATTTGACGGGTGGCTATATAAAATCCCGCACGCGTGCCCTTGTGGGACCTCAAACAATCCAGACGCTTGGCGACTATCAGTTTGACAAATGCTTTCTTGGCGTCAACGGATTCCATTTGGAAATCGGCTATACAACGCCAGATCCAGAAGAAGCCGCTGTTAAAAGGCTTGCTTCTACACTCTCGAGAAAAACATATGTCGTGACGGATCATTCAAAATATAACAAAGTAAGTTTTGCTACTATTATGCCACTCGATAAAGCCGTATTGATAGTAAGTGATTTCGAAAAACAAGCTATCAACTTATTGGAGCAAAAAACAACAGTAAAGGTGGGGAAATCATGATTTATACGTGCACAATCACACCCTCGCTTGATTATACTACCTATTTACCCGAATTCAGGAGCGGTAAACTGAACCGTTCTAAAGATGTATATTACTATCCCGGGGGAAAGGGAATAAACGTGTCCCGTGTGTTAAGCCGATTAGAAGTTAGCAACATCGCTTTAGGTTTTGTAGGTGGGTTCACAGGTGACTATATTCAACAATCTCTACATTCAGAAGGGGTTCATACGGACTTTATCCAAACTGAAGAAATTACGCGCATCAATGTGAAAATCAAAGCCGATAAAGAAACTGAGTTAAATGGTCCTGGTCCTGATATAACACTAGAACAGCAACAGCAATTGATGGCGAAAGTGCAGAACATGAAAAAAGGTGATTGGTTCGTTCTTGCGGGCCGTCTTCCTGAATCAATAGCGAAAACTTTTTTCGAGGATATCGCAACTATCTGCAATGACAATGGCGTACATTTCGTTCTTGATACATCGGGTCCTGCGTTAAAACGGTTGATCGACATGAAGCCATTTCTTATTAAACCAAACGAACAGGAGCTTGGTGAATTGTTCGATACGGTAATAGAAAACAAACAGCAAGCACACCATTACGCTAAGAAACTTATTGAAAAAGGTGTCGAACATGTCATCGTTTCCATGGGCGGGGAAGGGGCACTGCTCGTTACGAAAGAGGTTGCTGTTTTTGCGGAAGCGCCAAAAGGGGAAGTTGTGAATACAGTGGGGGCTGGTGATTCACTTGTATCCGGGTTTCTTGCATCCTTTACGAAAGAGTGGGATCCAGTTAAGGCATTCCGATCGGGTGTTGCAAGCGGAAGTGCAACAGCTTTTAGAGTGGATCTTTGTGAGAAAAAAGATGTACTAGCATTGCTGGACCAAGTATTGATTAGTTCATTAGATAAGGGGGATATGAGATGATGAAAATCACACAATTATTAACTGAAGCTACAATTATTTTGGATGTGAAAGCTACATCTAAACAGGATATATTGACAGAACTGATAAATCAGTTCGATCGTGCAGGAAATTTGAATGATACAGGGGCATTTACAAAAGATATTTTGGCCCGAGAAGAGCAAGGGACGACGGGAATCGGCGATGGAATTGCGATTCCACATGCGAAATCAGCAGCTGTTAAGGTACCGGGAATCGCATTTGGACGTTCTTTACCAGGTATCGATTACGCATCGCTAGACGGCCAGCCGGCTCATCTGTTTTTCATGATTGCTGCGAGCGAAGGAGCAAATAACGACCATTTGGAAGCGCTATCAAGACTAGCTACATTTTTGATGGATTCAAACTTTAGAGAAAAAATTCTAAATGCTACGTCAAAAAATGAAATTCTACAAGCGGTCAATGACAAGGAAATCGAGTTGGAAGGACCTGAAGAGATAGATGAATCAAAATCATCACTTTCACCTACATCGAAAATACTTGCTGTTACTGCGTGTCCAACGGGAATAGCGCATACCTACATGGCGGCACAAAAACTAACTGACAAAGCGAAAGAAATGGGCATTTCATTGAAAGTGGAAACGAACGGTTCGTCTGGCGTGAAAAACCGTTTGACAGACGCGGATATTGCGGAAGCGGATGCCATTATTGTTGCCGCAGATACCAAAGTTGAAATGGCTCGGTTTAACGGTAAGCCGGTCATACAGACGAAAGTCGGCAAGGCAATCTATGAAACGGAAGAATTGTTGAATCGTGCAATCATTAAAGACGCACCAATCTACAAACATGATAAGTCTAAAGAGGATAGTGACACTTCCGAAACCAAAAACGGTTTTTATAAACATTTAATGAATGGTGTGTCCAATATGCTACCGTTTGTTGTTGGTGGCGGAATTTTAATTGCGTTATCGTTCTTCTGGGGTATAAATTCAAGTGATCCGAATAGTGCAGATTACAATGCATTCGCAGCAATGCTAAATACAATAGGCGGTGGAAATGCATTCTTCTTGATGGTTCCTGTATTAGCAGGATTCATCGCGTCGAGTATCGCGGACCGCCCCGGATTTGCTCCAGGTATGGTCGGTGGATTAATCGCGATTACGGTTACAGGTGTTGACGGTGTCAGCGGGGGCTCTGGATTTCTAGGCGGAATCATTGCCGGTTTCCTAGCAGGGTATGTAACAGTTCTTGTTAAAAAAGCATTTGCGGCATTACCCGATGCACTTGAAGGATTAAAACCGGTGTTGTTTTATCCAGTGTTCGGTATTGCGATTACTGGACTCATTATGATGATGATCAATCCTCCTTTGACTAAATTATATACGGGTATGTCAGTATTTTTAGAAGGGCTTGGTGGAACAAACCAGGTACTAGTCGGTATATTATTAGGTGCGATGATGGCAATTGACATGGGTGGGCCGATTAATAAAGCCGCATACACATTCGGTATTGCGATGCTCGATGCACAGAACTTCGGATTCATTGCGACGGTTATGGCAGCGGGGATGGTACCGCCACTAGGCATGGCAATTGCCACGACATTGTTCAAAAAACGATTTACAAAACAAGAGCGTGAAGCGGGGAAAACGGCTTATGTCCTTGGGGCTTGTTTTATAACGGAGGGTGTCATTCCGTTTGCGGCGGCAGACCCGGCACGTGTTATTCCAGCATCGGTAGCTGGAGCTGCATTGACTGGTGGACTTACAATGCTATTTGATATTGGGTTACGTGCACCGCATGGTGGCGTCTTCGTTATGGGGCTTGTCGATGGTGGTATTGGAAAAGTATTGCTATATGCATTGGCGATAGTCGCTGGGGCCATGGTTACAGGTTTACTTGCGGGTATATTGAAGAAGAACAAAATACAGGCGATATAAAAATAGAGAGAGCTGTCCAAAAAGTCATTCGCAGATGGCTATAGGCGGAGCTCTCTTTTTTTACAAGTAAACGCCTAGTCATTTACATGTATAGGCAATGCGCAACAGTGGAACACTCTCTGTAAAGCGGAGGTGTGAACTTTGGATGACTTTTTTGAAGTGGACTTTTGGGAAATGATTATGAGGGTGACGGTTACATTTTTTGTCCTCCTTATACTTGCACGATTTATGGGGAAAAAACAAATTTCTCAACTGACGTTTTTCCATTACGTAACCGGTATTACGATAGGGTCCATCGCGGGAGAAATCGCGGGAGTATCCAAAACCCCATTATTGGATGGACTCGTAGCAATGGTTTGGTGGGCATTCCTGACGATACTTATGAGCTACATTGCATTTAAATCTAAAAAGGCGCGGATTCTTCTTGATGATCAGCCTACTATCGTTGTATATGAAGGGAAAATAGTTGAAGCTTCCTTGAAGAAGCTACGTCTCCACCTTAATGATTTGGGTATGATGCTACGTGAACAAAGTATTTTTTCGATTAAAGATGTCCATTATGCAATACTTGAAACAAACGGTGAGTTAAGTGTTTTAAAGAAAGCTGGACTAGAAGCCGCCACGAAAAAAGATGTAAATGCTACTATACAGGTTCCTAAATATATACCAACCGAAGTAATAGCAGAAGGGAAAATTTCGAAAGGGAATTTAGCGGAACTAAATTTGACGGAAGAGTGGTTGTTTGAACAGTTGAAAAAGCAGGGTATTGGCAATGTGGAAAATGTATTTTATGCCGAGGTTCAAACAGATGGAAGTCTTCACGTAGATATGAAGTCCGAAGATGGAAAATAAGGAAAAGCGTTGCGAAAAGGATAGAACTTTTCGCGACGCTTTTCAATGGAGTGTTCTATAATTAGTGGACAGCACACATAAGAGCAGATACTCCCGACTCAATTGCTGCTTTACTTACCGCCTGTGTAACGGCTTTTACAACTCTTTCATCAAAAGGATCAGGAACAATATAATCATCGCGTAATTCGGATTCATTGATCAATGATGCAATAGCATAAGTCGCAGCCAGCTTCATGCTTTCATTTATTTCTGTTGCCCGGACATCCAGTGCCCCTCGGAAAATACCAGGAAACGCGAGCACATTGTTCACTTGATTTGGATAATCGGATCTGCCGGTCGCTATGATGCGAACTCCATATGCTTTTGCCAAAGCAGGCGCGATTTCAGGGTCTGGATTGGCCAAAGCAAAGACAATCGGGTCGATGCTCATGGAGTCGATAAGTTCCTTCGTCAATAAATTAGCAGCAGAAACACCTATGAATATGTCAGCATCCGTCATAGCAATTTGTAACGAGCCTGTTAAGTCGTTAGGATTTGTAATCTCAGCAATTTCATCTTTAGTGGCATTCATGCCATTGGGGCGACCTTTGTAAATAATGCCTTTTGAATCACAGATGACAATCTGCTCAAATCCAATATTCTTGAGATGTTTCACTATTGCAATACCTGCAGCACCGGCACCATTGATCACTATTTTAACTGTCTCCATACTTTTATTAACTACCTTTAGAGCATTTAATAAACCCGCACCAACAACGATTGCAGTACCATGCTGATCATCATGGAACACAGGGATATCGCACTCTTCACGTAATCTTTTTTCAATTTCAAAGCAGCGCGGAGCGGATATATCTTCCAAATTGATCCCGCCGAATGTCGGGCTGATGGCTTTAATTGTTTGAACGATGATATCAACATCTTTAGTACCTAGACAGATTGGAAACGAGTCAATGTTAGCATATCTCTTTAACAGCATCGCTTTCCCTTCCATTACCGGAAGTGCTGCTTCGGGTCCTATATCACCTAAGCCTAACACGGCAGTTCCATCTGTAATTACTGCCACTAGATTCCCTTTGATTGTATAGTCGTATACCGCATAGGGGTTTTTTGCGATTTCTAAACACGGATCTGCTACTCCTGGAGAATAAGCTAGGCTGAGATCTACACTGTTTTCAAGCGGGACCTTCGATACAGTTTCCATTTTTCCTGTATGAATACGATGCATTTCTAAAGAAGATTGATAACGACTCGTCATTAAATATACCCCATTCCACTTCGTATTTTTTAACTGTTGTTATAAATTTTTACCATGAACTCGAAAAAAACACAAGTCAGAAAATTCAACACAGTTAGATAATTAAGGGAATGTAGCGCTTACATTAGCTTTGTTGCAACGTTTAAGATTAATATATTTTATTTTGATGAAAATCAGTAATACGCTCAAAATAACAAATTCACTATATATATTGAATTAAAGATTCCCATTGAATCTACTGTGGTGCTCAATAATGAGAGAGTTGTAATTCGGGGTGTGGATTGTAGAACGCTTGGTGCTTTAGGGATACCTTCCGCCGTAAGCCGGGATTAGCGCTTCGCATCCAGTCTTACGGCTTCGGCGACCCCTTTGCCGCGCCTGCACTAGGGTGTTCATTACCGAGAGAAATGTGATTTTGAGATGTATATGCTGAGATTATAATGTGATTACTAGTTGATACTACTTATAGTCAAGAAAGATGCACTCCAGGTTGCAGATTTCATCCCTGAAAATGAAATGCGCTTTCTTACATAGACCATCTAGCGAAGGCGCGTCTTCGTGGTAGCCGGAGCGATAAGACTGAAAGTGGTCTTCTTTCTGGCTTATCGCGGGAGGCATCCACAAAGCGTCGAAGCGGTATTAGGGGGAATTCTAATTCATTCCAATTACAAGGGCTTTTTCAGTGGCCTCCCAAAAGCCCTTGTAAAGCGCATACGCCGTATTCATTTGTTCAACATATATAGACTTCAATCAAGTGAGAAATCGAGCGAAGAGGGAGGAAAAGTATACATATTATCACGTCTGTTGATTAACGAAAAAGCTGCGTAGGACGCGACAAAGTCGCATCCTACGCAGCAAGAAATTCTGATGATTGTATAGTAGTCGTTCAGTTCAATGCAATCCGAAGCACCTGTACATAGAGTAACTAGTGTTTTATCAAAAAAGTAAGCAGTCATCTGTTTAACCTATCTAGAAAATAGGTGTTTCGCGCTTTTGATACAAGGTAAGAAAGTATAAGTTTATCTACATGGATTGGTGTCTAGACTTCAGACGCCAGCCCCTCGAGTCGCTTCAGAATTGATGGTAAAGGCAAAGAGCGCCTTTACCATCAATTCCTCCAGCGCTTGTCGGGGCTAAAACGGCGTCTTGCGCTTTTCCTTACGTCTAGACTCCAGCGCCTAGCTCCTCGGGTCACTTCAGTCTTGCTGATAAAGGCAAAGAACGCCTTTATCTTCAAGCCTTTCAGTGCCTGTCGGAGCTGAACAGGCGCTTGCGCTTTTTCATACTCAAATTATTTCCCATTCACGTTCTTTAGCTATAGCTTTTAAGCGGGGTTCAGGTCGAACGGCGACTGGGTTCCCGACAAGTTCTAGAACAGACAAATCGGAAAAACTATCTCCGTAGGCGAAACTATTTTGCCAGTCGATTTCTTTTCCTTGTAGTACTTCTTGAATCTTCTCGTTTTTTCGAGGACCTTGTATATGATAGATTGGCGTCCGCTTATCGGTTTTGCCCTCCTTCATAGGAATTTCGGTACCGATGATGGTGTCGAACTGCAACTCCTTTGTGACGGATTGCAAAAGGGACGTGTAGGCACCAGAAACAAGCATTATATGTATGTTTTCAGCAGCATGCTCTTTTAAACGTGTGATGACTTCAGGATTAAAACCTTCTCGTACCCGATCGGTTAATTCCCCGAAATAGGTATCTAATTCTGTAATGGACATTTGCCCAAGCGCATTCAAGTAGATTTGCATAGAACGTTCTTTCATCTTGGCTTCTGGAACCAGTTTTAACTTGTGTCCGATATAAGGTGGAAGGATGGCCCGATAAAATCGTTTGTAGTTTGGATGATGGACGGGGTGGTATCTTAAATGGTTCATTAGTAGTTGAAAAGTTTCATCTGAATACAGTGTTCCATCAAAATCGAATATCGCAACTCGCATAAAAATCCCCTTTTTCCTGCTATTTGTAATTAATTCCTTGATTTTATCATACAGCGTTTGTAATGTAGAGGCAATTTGAGGATAATAAGAAGTGAGAGCGAGGAGTTTATTAATTATGAAAAAAAATCATAAGAATTCAGCAAGCAGAAAAGAAGATACATCCGTTTATACAGTGAAAGAACCCATGGAGTTATTACCCTTTCTATTGGAAATGATGTCTAAAAGTAGCCGCAACTCGGTGAAATCTATACTGACACGTGGACAGGTCACGGTGAATGGCAAGATGGTAACGCAACATAATCATCCACTTCAGGCTGGACAACATGTTGAAATCCTTAAAAATCGAGCGGCGATGAAAGAAGAGACGTTGGTCGGTGTCACTATCTTGCATGAAGATGACGATATCATTGTTATTAATAAAGAAGCAGGTCTGCTATCAGTCGCTTCAAAAAATCCGGAAGACATGACCGCTTACAGACAGCTAATGGACTATGTAAAAGAAACCAATCCAAGAAACCGAGTTTATGTCGTTCACCGCCTTGATAGAGATACATCGGGTGTGATGTTGTTCGCGAAAAATGAAGAAGTGAAAAATGGAATGCAAGCTGCTTGGAATGAAGTCGTGAAAGAACGTACGTATACGGCACTTGTTGAGGGTGCTGTTAGAAAAAAAGAAGGTACGATTTCATCATGGCTTAAGGAAAGTAAAACATTCAAAGTATACTCAAATCCAACTGATAATGGTGGGCAACATGCTGTAACACATTACAAAAAGCTCCAGTCGAATAGTAACTACTCGTTACTTGAAGTTCAACTGGAAACAGGTCGTAAAAATCAGATTCGCGTTCATATGGAAGACATTGGTCACCCAATTGTTGGCGATAAAAAGTACGGATCTAGCGTTAACCCGATTAAACGGATTGGCCTTCATGCTACGGCATTGGCACTTTTACATCCGCGTACTGGAGAACTCGTCCGTTTCAAAGCGGATGTGCCATCTTCACTAATTTCGAAGTCAAAATGATCGGTTGGTGTGTTCATGAAAATTATATCTTATGATGATTTACAACAAGCTGAGATGGTTCTTTCATTTGGTAAGCAAAAATTGACTGTTTCCGTCTTTATGATAGACGGGTTATTAATTGATACTGGACCAGCTAAAATGAAAGCAAAACTCATACCTTTGTTTGAACAGTGGGATATAACGAAAGTGATCTTAACGCACCACCACGAAGATCATACGGGATTGGCATATTGGCTTCAAGAAAATACGGAATTCCCGATTTACATTCATGAATCGGGAATTAAAGACTGTGAAAATCGTACAAAGTTGCCTTTTTATCGTAAAGTTTTTTGGGGAGATAGAGAACCGTTCCAACCGATTGAATTGAATGACACGATTACAACAGATAACTACAATTGGGATGTCATTCATACACCTGGTCACGCACATGATCATGTTGCGTTGTTTAATCAGGAAAAAGGTTGGATGTTTGGCGGTGATCTGTATATACAACCGACTCCGAAAAGTTTGTTTGCCTTTGAATCTGTTCCGGAAATTATTACATCATTAAAGAAAATATTGACGTATGATTTTGAAACGTATATTTGCTCCCATGCAGGGGTAAAAGTTAGAGGTAGACAGGCGATTGAGAAAAAGTTGGATTATTTGGAGGGCGTACAACAAGAAGTTCAATCGCTCAATAATCAAGGAATGACTTCGCATGCAATAAGAAAAAAACTATTTCCCAAAAGTCATCCGATGCATTACTTATCCTTCTTTGAAAATTCACCAAAACATATCGTCAACTCGATTTTAAAATGACTTGCAGGCATTGCAATTAGTGGGTGTTAATAAGAAAATCAGGTACATACTAGAATTCTAGTGTGCACCTGATTTTTTTGATTATTGAAGCGTGTTATTTGGCATTCCGGGTTGACCTTGTGAAGAGGCGAACGAATTCAATAATTGTTGCATATCTTGTGCGGCAAGCTGTGGCACTTGGTAATAATGATGTTTGTTTTGGTAAATCGCCAGTTCATAAGCCATTTCTATACAGTTAGGTACAGAGTCAGCAAGTACGCGACGAACAACGGGGTTACATGTTTCGGTTGCAGCCATCGTTTTCATCGATGCTCCAGCCTTTGCGGAGCCTAGTAAAAAGCCTGAAATGATTTCATCCGATATGTCTGCCACGGACTGCATCGGTTTTTTCGGTTGAGACGGTTTCATACCATATACGAAGTCATTACCTTGTTTCATCTCATACCTTCCTGTAGGATGCGATGGATTTTGTCCAGTTTTGAAACATTCAACTGTAATGTTATATTCATCTAAAGCAAAGCGGTATTGGCGATCCAAAATGTCAAGTAACTCGGGATCTTTCACATGTGTTCGTAATAGCATTGCTTGGTTCAGACATGCGACAGTCCCAGATAATGCCTCGTGGACGTCAAATAATTCATGACCACCATGATTCAGCTGTTGCGGAACGCTTCCCGTATGCATGTTTTCGTGAGTTTGATCGTTCGATTGACCGAATGGATTTTGCGTCACTGTATAAATTCCTCCTTTATGGTTGTTGATTTTCATCAACCATAGTATGGATGATCGTGTGAAAACTATGCGTGGAAATTGTGAAATGAAAACAATATAAGCATAATCTCCTTCTAACTAAAATAGTCTAGAGTAGAGGACATTTTTATTTATGAAAGGCAGATGATAGGTATGCAGATTCATGTGGTTCAAAATGGTCAAAGTTTATATGGAATTGCCCAAGCTTATGGCATCAATTATCAAGAAATTGCACAAGCAAATGAACTACCAGATCCATCACGTATCGTTGTAGGCCAAGCGTTAGTCATACCAATTACAGGCAGCTATCACTGGGTTCAGCCAGGTCAGTCGCTTTATGTCATCGCACAAATGTACGGTTTGACAGTCAATGAGCTCGCAACAATTAATCGACTATCGCCATCCCAGAACTTACGTGTGGGACAACGTCTTTACATTCCAGCGCGACCGAAAAAAACGGCTGAGTCATTACTCTATGTGGAGCCAAGGACTCCAGTAACCGAAGTAATGATTGATGAAGTTAGACAAAGAGTCGATGCACTAACGTACTTAGCCATGTTCAGTTACGAAGCGCAGCGGGATGGGTCATTGAAAGCACCTTCGATTGATGATATACCGAATATAGCGAGTGCTGCAGGGGCGGCGAATGCACTTGTAGTAAGTAATTTGGAGAACTTTGCATTTAATGCAGATCTTGCTCATGTATTATTTACGGATCAGGCAGCACAAAATCGGTTGTTCGGCAATCTCATTCAAGTGGCTAATGAAATTGGTTATAAGGACATACATTTTGATTTTGAGTTATTACATCCAGAAGATCGTGAACTTTATAATAGTTTTCTGCGAAATGCTAGAGATCGATTCCATCAAGCCGGTTTCACAATATCGACCGCACTTGCACCCATGACAAGTGATGTTAGAACTGGGATTTACGGGGCACATGACTATCGTGCGCATGGAGAGATTGTGGATTTTGTTTCTCTTATGACGTATGAGTGGGGCTACACATACAGCGACCCGCAAGCTGTCAGTCCAATAGGTCCTGTTCGGAATGTAGTCGAGTATGCTGTCAGTCAAATTCCGAGTGAGAAAATATTCTTGGGCCAAAATCTATACGGTTATGATTGGTCTACACCATATCCGAGTCAAGGTGGATCTGCTGCCAGAGCGATAAGCCCTCAACAGGCAATTTTGATTGCGACAGATCGAGAAGTTGATATCGAATACGACTATGTAGCGCAGGCACCCAATTTCGAGTACACGGATGATACAGGAGTACGTCATGTAGTTTGGTTTGAAGATGCACGTAGTATTCAAGCTAAATTTGACTTGATCAAACAGTTCAACTTACGCGGGATTATGTATTGGAAACTTGGTTTAGCTTTTCCACAAAACTGGTTGCTGTTGGAAGACAATTTCGCCATACGAAAAATTACTTAAAAAAAAGAACCGCTGTGCTTAAGCACTCGCGGTTCATTTTTTAAGATTAATTACTCTTTATTGATATAATTGATGAAACTCGTCAGAAACTCTACATCCGGATTGAAAAGTAAAACAGGTAGGAAAACGAAAGTCATTAATAGCATTACGTTCGCACCGATAAATGTACGGAGAATTTTTTTAAATTTCATTGTCCTAACCTTCTTTCTCCTAGTTGTAATTTTCTAATAGCTATTGACAGCTACACTGATAAGTATATGCTTCATCAATCGTTATTTGAATAACTAAATAATACTCTCTCTTCGGAAAAAAGTAAATAATTTTATTTTCCATACATAAATAGGACATAATGTTGTATAATTACTTATTCGACACTAGAAAAAAGTTGTATATATTCATTTTTTCAGCGATAATACTAAAAATGGTAACATGAGTTTGAACTATCATTTAGTAGTGGAAGTAGGGATTTAATAGCTTCCACCTTTAACTTAAAGCAAGAAAGGGATGAGTGAAAATTGACGAAGTTGAATGAAACTTACAATGATAATAAAAAAAGAGCGAATGATTACGTCCATGAAGTCTATGAATTGATCAAGAAAAGAAATCCAGATGAAAAAGAGTTCTTACAAGCAACTAGAGAAATTTTCGATTCGCTTCGACCTGTCTTTTCCAAGCATCCCGATTATATAACAAATGGCATTTTAGAGCGTATTACGGAACCGGAACGCATCATCATTTTTCGGGTTGCATGGGAAGATGATCAAGGTAAAGTACATGTAAATCGTGGTTTTCGTGTCCAGTTCAATAGTGATCTCGGACCGTATAAAGGCGGTATCCGATTCCATCCTTCTGTAAACAGCAGCATTATGAAGTTTCTCGCATTTGAACAGATATTTAAAAATGCGTTAACAGGCCAGCCAATTGGTGCGGGTAAAGGTGGTTCTGACTTTGATCCGAAGGGGAAATCAGACCGTGAAATTATGCGTTTCACTCAAAGCTTCATCACGGAGTTGAGCAGATATATCGGTCCTGATACCGACGTTCCAGCAGGTGATATTGGAGTAGGTAAGAGAGAAATAGGTTATATGTTTGGTCAGTATAATCGCTTGAAAGGCGGTTATGAAGCAGGCGTGTTTACTGGGAAAGATCCAAAACATGGTGGTAGCCTTGGTCGCAAAGAGGCGACAGGGTATGGAACAGTCTACTTTGTTGAAGAGATGTTAAAAGAAGCAGGTTTAAGTTTTGAAGGTAAAAAAGTTGTTGTTTCAGGGTCGGGTAACGTTTCCACTTATGCAATTGAAAAAGCAATGCAGTTAGGCGCTACTGTACTGGCTTGTAGTGATTCAGACGGTTATATTTATGATGAAAATGGAATCGACCTAGATACAATCAAGCGTTTGAAAGAGGTTGAGAACAAACGAATTTCGGAATACGTCAAAGAACATCCGGAAGCAAAGTATTTTGAGGACTGTTCTGCAATCTGGTCAATTCCATGTGACATTGCACTTCCTTGTGCGACGCAAAATGAAATTGATGAGATAGCTGCCCGTATACTGATTGCGAATGGTGTAATTGCAGTCGGAGAAGGTGCGAATATGCCTTGTACGTTGGAAGCGATGGCAGTTTTCCACGAGCATAAAACTTTATTCGGTCCAGCAAAAGCTGCGAATGCAGGTGGTGTTGCGGTATCAGCGATGGAAATGTCCCAAAATAGTATGCGTCTTTCTTGGACAGTTGAAGAGGTTGATGAAAGACTTCAGACGGTCATGAAAAATATCTATACGAGCTGTTTGGATGCAGCAGAAGCATATGGACATCCCGGTAACCTCGTAGTCGGAGCGAATATTGCAGGATTTTTAAAAGTAGCAGATGCAATGGTAGCCCATGGTCTTAGTTAAGCTTATGACAGTCCCATAAAAAGAGTACACAAGCTGAAAATTGTGTACTCTTTTTTATTTCGGAAAAATTTCAACAAAACTATTGTGTAAAATTGAAAATATGTTATTATAAAAATACTTAGTGTTGCATAAATATACAACTAGATGAATGAATGGAAGGGGATTTTAATTATGAGTAAGAAAAAAGTAGTTTTAGCATATTCAGGTGGACTAGATACATCTGTGGCAGTACAGTGGCTAACAGAACAAGGATATGATGTAGTTGCAGTTTGTCTTGATGTCGGAGAAGGAAAAGACTTGGACTTCATCCAGGCGAAAGCGTTGCAGGTTGGAGCTGTAAATAGTTATGTCATTGATGCGAAAGAGGAATTCGCACAGGAGTATGCGTTGCTCTCACTCCAAGCTCAAACTTATTATGAAAACAAATATCCACTTGTATCGGCACTATCACGTCCGCTTATTTCGAAAAAACTTGTTGAAGTGGCTCATAAAGAAAATGCTACTGCAGTTGCACACGGCTGTACTGGAAAAGGGAATGACCAAGTACGTTTCGAAGTGGCAATTAAAGCATTGGATCCATCATTGGAAGTTATTGCCCCTGTCCGTGAGTGGAGTTGGTCGCGTGAAGAAGAAATTGCTTACGCAAAAGAGAAGAATATCCCGATTCCAATCGATTTAGAAAGCCCATATTCCGTTGATCAAAACTTATGGGGACGTGCTAATGAGTGTGGAATTTTGGAAGATCCTTGGGCAGCACCACCTGAAGATGCATTCGGTCTTACAGTTTCAATTGAAAATGCACCAGATACGTCTGATGTTATTGAAATTGATTTTGTAAAAGGTGTGCCTGTCAGTATTGACGGTCAGCAATATCCACTCAGTGAACTGATTCTAAAACTAAATGATATTGGTGGAAAGCACGGAGTAGGAAGAATTGACCATGTAGAAAACCGTCTTGTTGGTATCAAATCACGTGAAGTGTATGAATGTCCAGGAGCAATTATATTGTTGAAATCACATAAGGAATTAGAAGATCTGACACTTGTTAAAGAGTTGGCTCATTTCAAACCAATTATTTCACAAAAGTTGAGTGAATTAATTTATAATGGCTTGTGGTTCTCACCACTGAGAGATGCATTAGAAGCGTTCATCAAAGAAACACAGCAATACGTTAATGGAACAGTGCGTGTGAAGTTGTTCAAGGGTCATGCAATTGTAGAAGGCAGAAAGTCAGCTAATTCACTTTATGACATGAATCTTGCAACGTATACGTCTGATGACTCCTTTGACCAATCTGCAGCGGTTGGGTTCATCAAGCTTTGGGGATTACCTACAGAAGTTCACAGCATGGTAAACAAGAAGCAAACAGTGAAAAATTAAGCACTATCCATTCATGTCTGTTGATTAACCAAAGTAACCAGTGTGTAACATGATCACCTACTGGAAGCTATGTGTATAGTTGACTTTGAGTTACTTTGGATAGAATGACTTCTATATGATTACCGAGATGTCTGAATATGTAGGGATGCGACTTTGTCGCATCCCTACATATTTTTTCGGTGATCGTATGGTGGTCCTTCATCCGTCGCGCTTCAAATGCATTAATACACAGAGTGCTGAAACTTTCTATATATGTTGAATTAAAGAATCCCATTGAATCTGCCGTGGCACACAATAATAAGAGAGGTGTTATTCGGGGTGTGGATTGTAGAACGCCTGGCGCTTTGGGAATGCCTCTCGCTGTAAGCCTGGATTAGCGCTTCGCATCCAGTCTTACAGTTTCGGCGACCCCTTTGCCGCGCCTGCGCTAGGTTGTTCATTATCGAGAGAAATGTGATTTTGAGATGTATATGTCGAAATTGTAAGGTGATTACTAGTTGATACTATATAAATGAATCCCATTGAACCGCTACGGCGCTAGGAGATGCCTTCACAAAGCGTCCAAGCGGTATTGGCGGGAAATCTAATTAGTTCTAAGTATTGGGACTTTTTCAGTGGCCTCCTAAAAACCTTTGTAAAGCGCATACGCCTCACGGTAAATATGTCGTGATAATTTCGCCGAAAGCGGATCGGAAATGATCCAGTGAAAATGGATTTTTCCAGGCCCTACTCACCAGTATTTTATGCAAACAAATGGTTAATGACAGACGTGCTATCCATTCAAAGAACCATCTACTTTTTAAAGGTAGATGGTTCTTTGAGCTGTATGATTCTTTGGGTGTAGAGAGGGGACTAGTCGGATATCATCAATTGCTCTGAAAAGGTGAATTCTTCCAACTTATTTTTGAGTAAAGACATAGACTGTGATAGTATGAAAAAATGTGAATATGAAAAAACTTCAACTTTAGCAAAACATTTCTAGTTCACGATTCGAATTTAGGAGGAGAATAGTATGGAAGAGAAAGCTGTGAAGAAAAAGTCACCCAAGTTATTAATGATTATGTTATTAACTGGATTGGTCATTGTAGGCGGTAGCGTGTCGGCATTTTTCTTGGTGAATAAGTCACCTAAAGTACAATATTTTTTAGCAGAAGCAGAAACGTTTAAACAAATGGGAACTATTTTGGAAGACCGTTATAAGAACGAACTAAGATGGTTGGAAGTTCAAGAGGAAAAGCCAGTTGAAACGAACTTTGATCTTTCCGGCGAATGGAATGATCCGTCTGTTGACCATGAAATGCAGGAAGTACAAAGCATTGTCAATAGTGCTAAAATATCTAGTAAACAAGTCTATGATCCGGTCAAAAAAGAACTCGAAGTGGATCTTAGGGGAGAACTAGGCAGTGTTAACATGGACTTCGGTTCGGTTTTTGTGACAACTAAGAAACTAGTGGCTTCATTTCCATTCATGGATGAACTAATTCGCTTCGACGATAAGGATTTCGGGAAGTTAATGAGAGAAACGGATCCAGATTATGAAGGAAATGAAAATCTTGGTCTATCCCAATTATTCGAAGGTGGATTTTCGATGACGGAAGAATCACGTACATATGTCGAAAACGAATATATCACGTATCTCATTAAAGAGATTCCTGAAGAGGCATTTACGAGCGCAAAAGAAGAACTTACAGTGTTTGATAAAAAAATAAAAACTAAAAAAACCAAGATGGATCTTACAGAACAACAAGTTAAAACGTTATTAAAAGATTTATTGAAAAAAGCGAAATCAGATGAAAAACTTAAAGCTATACTGAAAGAGCAATTGACACTTACTTCATTTGCTGGGGATACTTCCGACAATGAACTTGCAACTATAATGGATGATTTTGAAAATGGGCTTGATGAAGCGATTGAAGGTGTGGACGCTATTAAACTTCCTAACGGACTGCAATCGACAATCTGGCACCATTCAAACAAAATTGTGAAACGTGAATTCGCAATGGGTGTTGGAGAAGATAAGACGGATGTCGATACGTTAATGATTAATGGAACTCAATTGCTAGATAAAACAAGTCAAAAGTGGGATTTCACAATGGGGGTAGAAGATTCCTTAGGTGATGAAAACTTTGTGAAAATTATTGGTGATTTAAGTTGGAAAGATCAGAAGGCAACTGATTCCATAACATTTTCGATGGATGATATGAAGTTCATCTATAAAGGAAAAGAACAACTGGAAGATAAGAAACGTACATTTACTCGTTCGTTTGGCTTTACAGATGGAAATGTCGATCCAGCCGTTATCTGGAAAGGGAGTGCTACACACGAAAGCGATTCTATGAAAGCGAATCATGAATTTACTTTCAGTGAAGAAACAATGGGCGCTGATATGTTCAATCTCATTTTAAAGCAACAAGGAAAAGTTGTGAAAAAAGTAGATATGCCAGTAGAAACAGAGGGCACAGTGAATATTGGTAAAATGAATAAGGATGAATTTGATGCATTCACTGAAGAAATCACGGTGAAAGTACAAGAATGGATGTTCGGATTTATGGAGGATTTACAAGGTGAAATAGGCGAGTTTTAAGAATGGAAGTGACCATTATGCTATCCATGAGAAGAATACTATTTTTCATGCGCCAATATAATAAGCAGTTGAAGAAGAAGTGGGCAACACTTCTTCTTCTTTTTCTATTTCCAATTATTTTGATAGGCTCACTGTTGCTCCTGGTGGCTGGTTTACTGCTGCCTGAAGAAGATTCACCAATCCGGGTGGCTTTGGTTGATGAAGACAGAACGCAGGAAACGATACTGTTTAGTGGGCTACTGGAAGAAACAGCCTCGGATAATCAGTTCATCCAAATAATATCAATAACGAAAGAAAATGCTGTGAAACTTATGGAGCAAAACCAAATCAGTTCCTATTTTACATTTCCGAGCGGATTTACGGAGGATTTGTATGAAGGTCAATCCGTGACGGTTCCTATTGTTGGAAACCCATCGCGTCCAACAGATAGTTTTCTTGTGAAAGAGTTAGTGGAAAGTATGATGCGTTACATCTCTGTAGCTCAGTCGACTATTCTTACCGTCAATGAGTACGCAAAAAAAACGGATATGCCCAAAGAAGAACGACAAGAAATGATGTTTCAACAGTTTATGGATTTCAGTTTGTACACATTTGGAAAAGATAAGCTACTTGATGAAGAAATGATTACAAATGTGGCGACGTCATCACCAACGCACTATTACATATTGTCCGGCTGGTTTATAACTATGTCAGTCTGGCTTTTCGCCATCTATACTATTTTAGGGAAAGAAGAGCATTCCTCGATGCTAATTCGGATGAAACTGTTCGGTGTAACTACGTGGCAACGTATCCTCGCAAGAATTCTGGTCTCTTTAGGATATAGCCTTGTCGTTGCGGCAGTAGCCTTTTTCATTATCGGTGAGTTTGTTGGATTTGAACTTTTCTTTATTGATTATTTCCGGTTTGGTTTATTTACTATTCTTAATGCTTTATTGTTTTTAGTTGGCATAGCGCTAATCGATGTCTGGATTTCATCTCGAAAAGTCATTCTTTTATTACAAAGTTTCTATACGTTCGTACTAATTTTCACAAGTGGTGCAGTTATACCGACGCTCTACTTTCCGCAAGTGATACAAGGTGTTTTACCGTATATCTTTTCATACGTTAGCTTGAATTGGATGATTGATATTGTATTGGAAGGGCGAAACTATGCGAACTTCATAACACTAACTGTCATTGCTACTATCGGACTACTCCTTCTTTGGCTATCAACAGTCGGAAAAGAGAGGTGGATTCGATGAAAAATGTTGTGTTTATCCGCTTGATGCGTTTGAAGAAGGACTGGAAAAGTCTTTTATGCTGGATGCTTCTGCCAATCGTTATGACAGTGCTAATTATGCAAGGTGTTGTGACTTGGCAAGAGGAGACTAGAGTGCCGATAGCTCTTGTCGTTGAGGAACAGACTGAAATGGCAGCGCGTCTAGTTGACGATATCGCGAGTACGGAGCTTCTCCATATCCAGTTCATATCCCTAGATGAAGCACTACATAAACTCGAACAGCATGAGTTGGATAGTGTGTTCGTTATTCGCAAGGGGTATGAAGATCATATACTGGCAAACCGGCGAAATCAGCTTATCGAGGCATACTCTTCCAATCGGTCTTTTGCTTATCGAGCTGTCGTCGAAACGATTACGTCCTATGCTCAACAAGATGCAGCCCGTTCAAAAGCAGCTTTCGTTATCAAACAATTATTCTCGGATTATGGTATGGAAGATGAATGGAGTTACGAAGAAGTTATTGAGAGTAGTCGCGAAAGGGAAAAAAGTGAAGCACTGCTCCGATCGAGTTTTTCTTATTATGATAAGGAAAATACCGCTGAAGAACAAACGTTACCGCTACTGAAAGCATGGGGTGTTTGGGCATTCTTCGCAATCATCACGACATTCTTCCTATTCGACTGGATGCTAAAAGAAAATCGACCATCGATGCGTCAGCGCTGGTTATTCACTGAAATCTCTTTTAAAAAGTATGCATGTTTATCATTGCTGTTTTTTACAGTTATCATTTTCCTCATCGATCTTGTCACGGTGTTCATCTTCTCATCATTAATCCAGGAAGCATGGACAATTCGAGTTCTGATTTCACTATTTACTTTCCGGCTGACGATAAATTTGCTGGCGTTTCTACTCGCAAGCGTCTACAAGCAATTGTTTATGTACTATATAAGTAGCTTGGGGATTGCGTTGTTGCTGATTGTAGTCGGTGGGTCAATCATACCGATGGATGGGCTAAAGGGGAAGTGGCCGTGGATTGAAGAACTTAGTCCGGTCCAATCGTTACTGGATGGGACGATACCTCTGACATGGCTTTTCGTTATGATTGCTTTGCTCACTGTTTGGATTCATAGAGGAGGGAAGGCAAATGCTTAACGTGACGGGACTACAGAAAAAGTACAAGGAAAAGACCGTTTTAGAAAATGTGTCTTTTCAAATGAAGCCTGGAGAAATTGTTGGTCTCGTTGGGGAAAATGGTGCAGGAAAATCAACCTTGCTTCAATTATTGGCGACAGTTATTCAGCCGACTCAAGGCGATATTCAATTGGATGAACTTTCTTATATGACTGATGTAAAGGGCATCAGGCGCTTAATCGGTTATGTCCCTCAAGATATATCGGTTTGGGAGGAACTCACAGTAGAGGAAAATATGCTTTTTTTTGAACAGCTGTCGTGGAAAAAACGTACAAAAGAGGAATGCCGGCAACTTTGTTTGGATATGCAATTGACGCATTGGAAGGAAGGAGTTCAATCGTTATCGGGTGGTATGAAAAGGAAATTGAACCTAGCAATCAGCCTGCTCCATGATCCGACTTTCTTGTTGTTAGATGAACCTACAGTTGGTATCGATCTAAAATCCAAAAAGGAGATAGGTTCGTATTTGCATAGGTTGGCGAAAAATGAAGGGAAAATGATTATGTACACTTCTCATGATATGGACGAAATTACTACCGTTTGCGACCGAGTTTATGCAATCGGAAAAGATCCGTTTTATATGAATTTATTGATGGAGAATAAAATTTTCGTAGAACAGTTGAAATGAGTGATTGTAATGAAAAAATCAAAGAAAATAGCTATAGCTTGTGCAATTGCACTTACTATTTTTAGTCTGTTTTTATGGTGGCTAACGGGCAAATGGATGGATGAGGGATTAGAACCTGCAGCAGATGGCACGAATGACTATGTAATCGTACTCGGTGCTAGAGTGAAAAAAGATTCTCTGTCGCTATCATTACAGTATCGTTTGGATGCTACGCTACAGTACGCTAATGAGTATCCACATGTGACGATAATCTTATCAGGCGGGCAAGGTCCGGATGAGCCTATTAGCGAAGCGGAAGCGATGAGACGGTTTCTAACGGAGAATGGCATCGCCGAGGAACGGCTTATTTTAGAAGCGGCGTCTACTTCCACTTATGAAAACATTTTATTCTCGAAAAAGTTGTTGCCGTCTGAAATTAGTTCAATCACAATCATCACAAGTGATTATCACCTGGCGAGAGCAAGGAAAATTGCGGCTAGCCTTGGACTCGAGTCAGATGGAGTGTCGGCTAAAACGCCGAAAGTAGTGGCAGCAAAATTGACTGTGAGAGAACGTATCGCCCTTGTGAAAACGTATATTGTAGGGAAATAAGAAAAGCGCAAGGCGCCGTTTAGACGCGACAGGCATAAGTCGATCCAGTGAAGTGGCGCTCTTTGCCACGTAACTGGATTGCTTATGACCAGAGCGGCTGGCGCCTGGAGTCTAGACACAAAGAAAAGCGCAAGGCGCCGTTTAGACGCGACAGGCATAAGTCGATCCAGTGAAGTGGCGCTCTTTGCCACATAACTGGATTGCTTATGACCAGAGCGGCTGGCGCCTGGAGTCTAGACACAAAGAAAAGCGCAAGGCGCCTGGTGAAAAACTTATAATTTCTTAACTTATAAACGGGCAACCGCCATTTTTAATGATGGTTGATAAGAATTCGCTTTTCGTGGGAATAAATAGTACTACATGCTGAAAAAAGTGTTTTCAATGCTAAACGACGGTATCTAATTACAGTGAAGGAAAACTAGTATTCTATGTCGAATTAGTCAAGAATAGTACTGGTTGGCACGGTTAAATGCGAAGGTGGTGTGACAAGGAGTTATACCGAGGTAGGGTGTTCGCAAAAACATAAAATAGGAGGAAGGTTATGGTGAAATCGAAGTTCAAATTTCGAATGCTTTTTGTAATTGCACTTATGATCCAAATGATTGTTGTACCGTACCGTTTTGCAGCAGCTGAAATAGATACAAGTGCTCCTTCTTGGATGCTGCCAATCGATTATCTTGCTATAGGTGATTCATTGGCAGCAGGTGTCACTCCTAACAATGAATTAGGGAAGGGCTATGCAGATTTCTTAGCGGTGTCAATGATGGAGATAGGGGCTTTGAAAACATATAACAAAGGATTCTCGTATCCAGGCTATAAAACAACAGACGTTTTAAATGATATTAAACTGAACGTCACAAAGGATATCCACGGCATTGGCTTTGAAGAGAAGACAGCTAAACTTCAACAATCCATCAAAGATGCAGAAGTTATCACAATTAGCGCCGGTGCAAATGATATTTTACCGCATTTCAAACAAGATCCGACGACAGGTAAGGCCATTATTGATCAGAAAATGGCGCTGACGACGCTTCAGCAAGTAGGTACAAACTACAAATCGATTATGGCTCAAATCAATGAAATCAATCCTGATGCGCAAGTGTATGTCATGGGTTACTATAATCCGTTTCCTTATATGTCGGAAGACCTGCAACCATTGCTCAAACAATTACTAGATATGTTGAATAAAGCCATTACAACAGGCCTAGTGGGGACGCAAGCAATCTTCGTGCCTACTGGTGACGTAATCGCGTCAGACTACAAGACCTACCTTCCAAATCCGGAAAATATCCACTTAAGTGAAGCAGGCTATAAAAAAGTGACTGAGCAATTTTGGGCGAACATGCTACCAGCTAATACATGGATCACAGGAGGTAGCCTCGTCGCCGATGCGCCGGGTCCAAACTCGGTGAAATTAAACTGGCAACCAGCTAGTGATAATGTAGCCGTAACGAGTTATGAAATATACAGTGGTGAAGAAAAACTAGCAACTGTAGCTGGAGACATTACGACATATAAAGTAGAAAATCTTACTGCAAATACAACGTATGTTTTTTCAGTAATGGCAGTAGATCAAGCTGGAAACAAAAGTGTTCATAATCCAATAATCAGTGTAACTGTTGCAGATTCATCGACACCAACACCAATATTATTCTCGGATATCGCCAATCATGGCTTGAAGAATTATATTGAACATGCAGCCGTAGCTGGAATCATTGGTGGCTACCCGGACGGGACATTCAAACCTGATCAAAACTTAACACGTGTGCAAGCTGCTACAATAATTGTACGCGCATTAGGTTTGAAAACGGATGAAGTAGCCCCATTTGGTGATATTGGTAATTATGCAGATAAGACCAAAGCTGACATCAATGCCGCTTATAAATATGGAATTATTAAAGGGAATAAAGGAAACTTTAATCCAACTGATTTAGTAACACGCGCACAATTGGCTTTAATGATTGAACGTGCATATGGAAGCGTAACAGGAAAGGCATATAAGGCCTCTACTAAAGCACCTTATTCCGATTTCGGAAACTATAATGCGGAAGTAGTAAATGCCATTTCAATGCTTCATGAATTAGATGTTGCAACTGGATTCGAAGGAAAATTCATGCCGAGCAGCTCAACTACACGTGCACAAGCTGCAAAAATGGTTGTTAATTTTATCTCTATATTTAAACAAACAAACTAATAGCTGTGAAAAAATGGTCCAGTCCGTCTCTAGTGAGTAGAGGCGGACTGGACCGTTTGATTAAAAGAAAAGTCATGTCTGTTGATTAACCATTAATTCGCATAAAAAACTGGTGAAAAGGGCTTGAAAACTTCATTTTCACTGGACCATTTCTGGTCCGCTTACGGAAAATATTCATACCCTTTTAAGGAGGAATTGCAGTTCATTCTTCCTTAAAGGGGTGTGTGTGGTTAAAAGCGACTCCGTCACTTCTAGACACACTCTTTTCAGTAATCCTGTTGTGAATAATTGCCTGTCGCGTTCCTACACTATTCAAGTGAAAAATGCAGCTGCTTTGAAAGAAATGAATAGATGACTTTCTACAGAGATTGTAAGTGCCCGAAGATACAATTTCGGGCACTCTAGTACTTTGTACAATGTGTTTCTTGCTTACTTTTAGCAAAGAGTATGTATGTAATCATGTGATACCTTATAGAAAGTGACACTTCTTTAAAATAAAAAAGAAAAACCATAGAGAAAGCATCAGCCGCCAAAATTGCATCTTTGGCGGCTTTTCTCTAGTGAAAAAGCCAGCTATTCTTTCGTCCAAAAAAACTTCAGCACTACGTGTAGTTACACATCCAGACATCTCGAAAATGGTATAGAAGTCATTCAATCCAAAGCAATCAAAATGTAACTATATGCACAGCACCCAGTGTGTGATCAAGTTATTTACAGGTTATTTTTGGTTAATTAACCGGTGTGAAGAAAAGTATAAGTTTTTCAACATGGAATAGTGTCTAGGAGCTGGAGCTTTTCTTAATTCACATCATATTACTAATTGCGTGAAAAGTAGGTTTTTCATTATCGAATGTAGTGATATACTTGAATCCAATCGACTGCAATAATTTTAGTGATTCACTGAATTGGAATGCAATGTCTTCAGGTTTATGTGCATCGGAACCAAGTGTGATGATTTCGCCTCCGCATTGTTTATATAGTTTCAAAATATCATCACTTGGCATGCCGTTTGCCAGTCCGTAGCGGACACCAGAAGTATTCAACTCAATACCTTTACCTTCTGGAATAATAACGTTGAAAATAGCCGTCAATTCAGTATAGAAAGGGTTATCACACGGTTTTTTTGTGTACCTCTTCACGAGGTCAACATGACCGAGGATATTAAATTGTTTATAGTTTTTTACACAATATAATAACTCTGCGTAATAAATACCATACGCTTCTTCTATGGTTTTATGCTCGAAAAATTCTCCGTAGTGTAATCCTTTTTTCTCAACGGTATGCATGGAGCAAATGACGAAATCGAATACTTCCTTAGCCATAAGCTCGTCGTATTTGTCCAGTATATGTGGTTGTACACCGATTTCAACGCCTTTTTTTATACGAATACGCCCTTCATATTTCTTCTGCATTTCTATCAATTTGCTTGCGTACTCCTTTTTATCAAAGTCGAAAACGATTGTATCATCGGGATATTCATAGTCGATATGTTCTGTAAAACAAATTTCAGTCAATCCTTTTTGAATCGCTCTCTTAATCATATCTTCCATTGGAACTGGGCAGTCTGCTGAGAACGAACTGTGCATGTGATAATCGAACATTAATAATCATTCCTCCTGTTGACATTTCGTTGGTATACCTTTATAGTACTAAATAACTTTAGTCTAGTAAAGTAGTGAAGTAAGGGGTGTTGGAAATGGTTAGAAACGAAGTGTATCCTGAACGAATGTTAAGTGATAGTGAAAAGTTTGAAAGAATCATTAAGACGATCAATAAGCGCTTTACCACATATGGCTATAAACGCATTAAAACATCGGCTTTTGAACAATATGATTTATATTCAAAAGTAAAAAGCTCAATCAACCAAAATGAAATGATTAAAGTAATCGATCATACAGGGCAAGTATTAGTATTACGACCCGATGTCACGATTCCAATCACAAGAGAACTGGTACAAAATTTCCCAGACCTTTCGAGTGAACTTCGCTATTTTTATGTACAAGAGGTGTTCCGTCAGCCATTTGATAAAAACGACAGTATCGAACGCACACAAGCAGGCATTGAATATTTTTGCGATAGTTCACCTGAAGCGGATGCAGAAGTAATTGCACTAGCGTGTCACTTAATGAAAGATTTAGGATTTAATGATATTAAAATAGAATTAGGGCACGCTGGATTTTTCAATGAACTTGTCCAGAATTTACCACTTACTTCACTTCAAATTGATCAATTGAAGTCATTGATACAAGCGAAAAACGTTGTAGAAATTGGACCTTTTCTTCAGAACCTAAACATTGACGATGATGTGAGAGAAGTAATCGAACGGATCCCGTTTTTATACGGTAACCCAGTTGATGTGAGTGAACGGACAACAGGGATCGCCTTAACGGAAAAAATGCAGGACACGCTCGATTACTTAATGGATGTTTACAGTATATTGAAAATGTACGGATTAGAACAGTATATTGTCATGGATTTGGGATTGATTAATCATATGGGTTATTATTCAGGGGTTATTTTCCAAGGATATGTCGAAAGATTTGGGAAACCTGTTTTAATGGGCGGGCGCTACGATGAGTTAGGAAACGAGTTTGGTGCTAGACTTCCAGCGATTGGGTTTGCATGTGAAATTGAATCGCTAGTTAAAGCGACAGATAGCAGGGAAGTTACATCCCGCTTTCCAATCGATGTAAAAATAACATATGCAGATAGCCAATTGGAACAAGCCATTGCCATCTCCAATGAATTACGGGAACGAAATTATAGTGTGCTGTCATTTTCAGAGCATAAGGAACAGGCAGATCCACGACAGAGTGTTTACTCGATACGTTTGGAGAAAGAAAATAATTCATTTCTATATAAAGATAAAGTTACACCATTTCCGGACTTAAAGGCTTTGCTGGAATTACTTGTAGGGGGATTGAATTGAAATGACACATCTTACAATCGCCATGGCGAAGGGACGTACTGCTGATAAAGCGTTAGCGTTTTTTGAAAAAGCAGGCATTCGTTTTTCAGAATATCATGATAAAAGCAGGAAGCTTGTTATCTATGATGATGAAAATAAAGTGAAACTCATTTTCGTGAAAGCAGTTGATGTTCCAACCTATGTCGAAAAAGGAGCAGCAGATATCGGAATTGTTGGTAAAGATACGATTATGGAAGATCCAGTTGATGTCTATGAACTGTTGGATCTTGGAATTGGAAAATGCCAGCTGGTTGTTGCCGGATTTCCGGATAAACAATTTCCGAGTAGTGCGTTGCTGACAGTTGCTTCAAAGTATCCAGCAGTGACAAAAGCCTATTTTGACAGCAAAGGCATTCGTATTGAGACCATCAAGTTGAATGGCTCTATCGAACTGGCTCCGCTTATTGGTATGGCAGATGTCATCGTTGATATTGTTGAATCGGGCAAGACACTAAAAGAAAATGGATTAGTCGTCTTGGAGACAATTGCAGATGTCAGTGCACGATTGATTGTTAATAAAGCAAGTTATGCGACAAGAACCAGTCAAATCCAGCAAGTCATTTCGGACTTAAAAGCTGCATTGGAGTGATAATTTATGCGAATTGTAACGTTGGAACAATATACAAAAGAGAAAGAGCAGCAAACGGCAGTGCAAACAACTAATTTTGAATTTGACCGAACTGTGCTTGGAATTATCGAAACAGTCCGTGAAGATGGGGACCAGGCATTAAGAAGCTTTACCGAACAGTTTGACGGCGTGTTGCTAGATAACTTGATTGTAACGCCTGAGGAGTTTGCGGAGGCGCGGACGTTGATTACAGGGCAATTCCTAAGTGCTCTTAGAAAAGCAAAGCAAAACATTACTACGTTCCATGAAGTTCAAAAAGAACAGTCTTGGTTTATTAATCAAGAACAAGGAATTGTTCTTGGTCAGAAAGTGACGCCTTTAGACAGTGTCGGTATATACGTACCTGGCGGAAAAGCGGCTTATCCATCGACTGTTCTCATGAATGCTGTTCCGGCAAAAATTGCGGGAGTCGGAAGGATTGCAATGGTGACACCACCTCAAGCGGATGGCAAAGTGAATCCACATGTGCTCGTAGCAGCGCAAGAAGCCGGTGTCGATATCGTCTATAAAATTGGTGGTGCTCAAGCGATTGCAGCATTGGCGTATGGGACGGAAACAGTAAAAAAAGTAGTGAAAATCACGGGGCCTGGAAATGCATTTGTTGCACGGGCGAAAAAATGGGTTTTTGGTGACGTAGCCATCGATATGATTGCAGGACCGAGTGAGATTTGTGTTGTTGCAGACAATAGCGCTGTCCCAGTGTTTGTCGCTGCTGATCTATTATCACAAGCGGAGCATGATGAACGGGCAACAGCTGTATGCGTAACGACGAGTCAATCATTTGCTGAAGCACTTCAAAAAGAAGTGATAAAGCAAACTGAACAAGCAGATCGTAAGGGAATTATTGAAGTTTCAATCGCTAATAATGGGCGCATTATCTTGGTTGATTCATTGGAGGAAGCATACGGCTTTGTTAATAAGTTGGCGCCGGAACATTTACAGCTTATGGTGGAAAATCCAATGGAACAAGTACCATTCATTCACAATGCAGGAGCAATCTTCTTAGGAAACTATTCACCAGAGGCACTAGGCGATTATATGGCAGGTCCGAATCATACATTGCCAACGAGCGGGACATCGGCATTTTCATCGCCGTTAGGTGTCTATGACTTTATGAAAAAATCGAGCATTGTTCAGTATACGGAGCAAGCATTGCAAGAAGTAGCCGAAGACATTATCACAATTGCGAATGCGGAAGGCTTAACAGCCCATGCAAATTCAATTCAAGTAAGGAAGGCGGATTTGAATGCGGAGTAAATCGATTTCAAGACAGACAGCGGAAACAAAGATTAACTTAGACTTTGCGATTGATGGAAGTGGAACAACAACTATTAAAACAGGAGTGGGCTTTCTCGATCATATGCTGACATTGTTCACAAATCACGGTCGATTCGATTTGGCTGTTGATTGTGATGGCGATATCGAAGTAGACCAGCATCACTCCGTCGAAGATATCGGAATTGTATTGGGACAAGCGTTCTATGAAAGTATCGGTTCAAAGGAAGGCATCGAGCGTTATGCGACAGTGTCAACACCTATGGATGAAGCATTATCAACAGTTTCTATCGATATAAGCGGGCGTCCATTTTTTGTTTATAACGTTGAGGGATTGAAAGATAAAGTAGGGGAATTCGACACTGAGCTTGTTGAGGAGTTTTTCCAAGCATTCACAAGCCATGCCAAAGTGACATTGCATATCAATTTGCAGTACGGGAAAAACAGTCACCATATTATCGAATCAATTTTCAAAGGATTCGGACGTGCATTACGCGTAGCAAGTGCGATTAATCCAGATGTAAAAGGAGTTCCATCTACGAAGGGAATGCTATAAGAATATTACCTTTACACACTTGGTAATTTTGTTTTGTGTGCAGGTACTGCTCGAATTCGTAATTTACTAAGCGAAGGCGCCTTACAAGGGGTAGCCGAAGCCATAAGACTGGCGGCGAAGCTGCTCGGCTTATGGCGGGAGGCATCCCCAAGCGCCGTAGCGGATTCAATGGAATTCTATATATAAGGGGGAACACCGATGATTTTATTTCCAGCAATTGATATACGTGATGGTAAATGTGTTCGGCTAATTCAAGGTGATTATGACCAAGAAATTATCTATAATGACTCACCAACAGCGATGGCTCTGGAGTGGGAAAAGCAAGGTGCTGACTACATTCACGTCGTCGATTTAGATGGGGCGAAAACAGGTAATTCATTAAATCGCGAAGCCATTCAAGCGATTGCTAAAAACGTATCGATACCAGTTCAAGTAGGTGGCGGAATTCGGACGATGGAGATCATTGACGCACATATTGCATCCGGCGTTAGTCGCGTGATCATCGGAACGGCAGCGATTCAAGATAAACCATTTTTAAAGCAAGCCGTAGAAAAATACGGTGATAAAATTGCAGTTTCCATCGATGCAAGAAAAGGATTCGTTGCAACGGATGGCTGGACGGAAACAAGTGATGTATTAGCAGTTGACTTGTTAAAAGAACTAGAAGTAATCGGTGTGAAAACAGTCATTTATACAGATATTTTGAAAGACGGAATGATGCAAGGACCTAATTTTAACGAACTGGAAATGATGGACAATGCGTCTTCCATCGACATTGTGGCTTCAGGCGGCGTCTCCACGGAAGAGGATATCATTCAGTTACGGGACCTAGATTTATATGGAGCAATTATTGGTAAAGCATTGTATGAAGGTAAAATATCTTTAGAAAAAATATTAGGGGGACAACGAGGATGACAAGCAACCGGATAATACCATGCCTAGATTTTGATAACGGGAAAGTCGTAAAAGGGAAAAAGTTTTTAGAAGTTAAAGAAGTTGCAGATCCACTGACATTGGCTAAGAAATATGTAGCTGACGGTGCAGATGAACTTGTGTTTTACGACATTGCTGCTTCGACAAATAATCGTGCCATGTTCCTTGACCTTATTGCAGAAATTGCGAAAGAAGTACCCGTACCATTTATTGTCGGTGGGGGTATACGGACTGTCGAAGATATTCAGAAGGTGTTTGATGCTGGCGGGGACAAAGTATCCATCAACAGTGCAGCGCTCAGCAATCCATCTTTAATTGAAGAAGCGTCGAAGAAATTCGGTTCTGAACGCATTATCCTGTCGATGGATGTCAATGAAGTGGGCCCTTCTAAGTGGTCGGTATTCTCTAATGGAGGCATGAAAGATACTGGTATGGATGCTATCGAGTGGGCGATTCAAGGCGAAAAACTGGGTGCCGGTGAACTTGTTGTTAATAGTATCGGGGAAGATGGCGTGAAAGACGGCTATAACCTCGAATTGACGCGGGCGATTGCGGAAGCGGTCAACATTCCTGTTATTGCGAGCGGCGGAGCAGGGAAACCTGAACACTTCCATACTGTCTTAACTGAAGGGAAAGCTGACGCTGCGCTTGCTGCATCCGTATTCCATTTCGAAGACATTAATATCGGCGAATTAAAAACATATCTAGCTGAAAAAAATACACCTGTTGGGAATGACTAACCATGACAATAGAAATTGACACATTATCATTTGACGAAAATGGATTGATACCAGCAATTGTTCAAGATGACCGGACAGGGAATGTACTGATGCTTGCTTATATGAATAAAGAATCGTTGCAGAAGACGATTGATACGAAAGAGACTTGGTTTTTCAGCAGATCAAGAAAAGAGCTGTGGAATAAAGGAGCAACATCTGGCAATCGGCAAATTGTAAAGAACTTGTCACTGGACTGCGATGGTGATTCAATTTTAGTACAAGTTACACCACTGGGTCCAGCGTGTCATACGGGAGAAGTGACTTGTTTCCACAAGCAAGTTTTCGATGAGGTAGTACAGACTCGCTCAATCGTTCATGAGATCACGGATGAAATAAAAAATCGACGTGCCAATCCAGTAGAAGGATCATACACAACGTATCTGTTCCGCGAAGGTTTGGATAAGATTTTGAAAAAAGTTGGAGAAGAAACAACTGAAGTTGTCATCGGTGCAAAAAACCGTGATAAAGCTGAAGTAACGAGCGAACTTGCAGATTTGACGTATCACACACTTGTATTGATGGAAGAGTTAGGTGTTAGTGTTGAGGATGTCAAAAACGAATTGCGGAAAAGACGACCTAAAAGTGAAGTGCTGAGAGATGAGTAAATTTTGGAGCTCTATGGTGAAACGGACCGAGCCGTATGTTCCGGGGGAGCAAATTGAACAAAAGGACATCGTGAAACTGAATACCAATGAAAATCCGTATCCTCCAAGTCCAAAAGTGATAGCTGCAATCCAGCAAGAGATGGGGCGCAACCTTCAGTTGTATCCATCTCCTACTGCGACTGAGCTACGAGAAACAATCGGACTGCAATATGGACTTACTGCTGAAGAAGTATTTGTCGGTAATGGTTCGGATGAAGTGCTGGCATTCTCCTTCATGGCGTTTTTTGAGCCTGGCAAACCAATCCGGTTTCCTGATGTAACATATAGCTTTTATCCGGTCTATGCAAAGTTATTCGATATCCCTTATGAGGAAGTTCCGTTGAATAAAGATTTTACATTGCCTGTGGATAACTACTTTCAGTCTGAAGGCGGCGTAATTTTGCCAAATCCAAATGCGCCGACTAGCATTTATGCTGAACTTGAGCACATTGAAGAGATTGTCAAAAATAACCCTGACCAAGTCGTCATCATCGACGAGGCATATATCGACTTTGCAGCGAAATCAGCGACTGAACTCATTCGGAAATACGACAATGTCCTTGTCGTCCAGACGACATCTAAATCACGTTCACTCGCCGGTTTGCGCGTTGGCTTTGCGATGGGAGCTAATTCATTAATTGCTGCATTGATTCGCATTAAAGATTCATTCAATTCTTATACGCTGGACCGTCTTGCACTAGTGGGAGCAAAAGCTGCATTTGAGGATGCAGACTATTTTGAGGAGACGACTCAGAAAATCATTGCAACACGGGAAAAGATGAACGAGACGTTGCAACAGCTCAATTTCAACGTGCTACCTTCACAAGCAAATTTTGTTTTCACCTCGCATCAGACTGTTCCAGCAGAGTTTCTCTACAATAAATTAAAAAAAGAAGGCGTGTTAGTTAGGTATTTTAACAAGCCTGGAATCGACAACTATTTGCGTATTACAGTTGGTACAGATGAACAGATGGAGCGATTAGTTGAGAAGTTGACTGACATTTTGAATTTGTAATGTACTGTTAGGTTCTAAGATGAAATGACTTAATGAAAAGTGCATCGAAACTGATATACTTGTGTAAACAGGGGAGGTTATCGACATGGGATCTAAATATATTGATCTTGCACTTATATTATTCATGAGTTATTTCGCAATTACGCGATTTGCGGATGGTCAAATTGGCTTTGGAATCTTTTTCACAGTACTTAGCTTATTGAATATTTTAACGCTTGTCATGAAAATAAATAAGGACAAAGCCGCAAAGAATGCAGTGCGATGAAGTTTAAATAAGTAGTGACAACAAACTAGGCATCCTCCAGAAAATATGGAGGGTGCCTAGTTTTATTTATTAACGTATGACAAAGAAAAATGAATGAACCCTTGCTATTTGAATTCAGTAGGTCATAGAACGAAATAAGATATTGAAGGTGATGAAAACCATGGGAAGTAAAAATGTGACTAAAATAATAGCAATGAAGGAATTTAAATATAATAAATAAATCATTTATAATTGTAATAAGAATTATATATGGCTTATTTATGCAATAGAATCTATTGCTTATATTATTTAGTTTAAAAGACCTATGATGAATTTTTGAAAAAATAATGTCTTAAAATAAACAAGGAATTTTGAGATAGGCAGAGTTAAAAGCCATAAGAATACAGTTATGACATAATACAGATTAACTATTTACCTATTCGGACTATACAAAATAATGATACTTTAATACAATGCATAGCATTGTTAAAACTTACTATGTATGATAATAGGAGTTATTAACTGTTATTTTTCTGTGGATAATTATAGGTCATTGGGATTAATGATTTTTCAAAATCAATACTATAGGCTCTATTGGGAGATAATAATATCGGTACGAACAAAAATTCTGCTGTAAAAATATAGTGGAAAAAACAAGAAAAAGGAGAATAAAATGATTATACTTGATAAGCCTTATGTATCAACATTACTTTCATCAACTTTACAGCAATTAGGTACTCCGGTTTTAAAAATAGGAGATGTGCAGATTCCGGAGGAAGAAAAACTTGCTTTACTTGAAGAGGCATTGTTCTTTGAACAACTTGAGAAGTCTTCTGCTCCTCTTTTATTTAATTCGGAAAACGGTTTGGCTATGTTAATGAATTACTTACCTGAGAGTAAATTTGCCGAATGGACATCACTATTCAAAAACAAAGCGGAATTTAGGAGGAGAATGACAAAAATTTATCCTTCATTTTATTTCCGTGAAGTATCTATTCAAGATTTATATGAAATACCTTTAGAATCAATTCCATTCCCTATTATTATTAAGCCTGTTATCGGCTACTCGAGTGTTGGGGTTTATAGAATAGATTGTATTGAAGATTGGCATCACACCGTAGAAAAATTGAAAGTCGATATAAACGATTCAGCATCCGCGTATCCTAATGATGTGATTGATAGCCAAACTGTCATATTAGAAGAGCTAATTCAAGGAGACGAGTATGCAATTGATGCTTATTTTACTAAAGAGGGAAAACCTGTCATCTTAAATTTATTTAAGCGCATGTTTGCTAACGATAAAGACATGAGTGATCGTATATATTACACAAGCAAAAGTGTATTAAGGGAAACACTTGCTCCGATTTCAGATTTTTTAGAAAGACTAGGAAATATTGAAGCACTGGCTTCCTTCCCACTACATTTTGAAGTTCGAATAACTAAAGAAGGACAAGTTGTGCCAATTGAAGTAAATCCATTCCGCTTTGCTGGTATAGGTACGACAGAACTGGGCGTACATGCTTATGGTGTAGACGTTTATGATTATTATTTCAATCAGCTAAAACCAAATTGGGAAGAAAAAATAGAGGCTATGGATAATGCGATTTATAGTTTTCTTTGTGCAGAATTTGACCCGTCGATTTCGCTTGAATTAATTCGAGCGGTAGACCATGAAAGTTTTAAGCAACAATTTAATGAAATACTAGACTATAGGTATATGGATTACAAAGAGTACCCTATTTTTTCTGTTGTATTTTTCAAACATCACACATTTGACGAAAATAAGCGATTGCTTACACTTGAATTGAGCAATTTTATATCGCTCTATGAACCGCAACTCGTATAAATCTTAGGAGGAATTAGTTTGTTTAAACAAAAAGGATCTATTAGAACTAAAATAATGCTTGGAACGATTATTCCAATTGCAGTATTATCTTTATTATTTAGTTTAGGTTTTTATTTTCAATCTATGTCAATTGTCAATCAGAATGTCATTCCCCAGTTTGAGAGAGTACTCAACACGAATTTACTAGACTTGAAAAAAGATATCGATGCCGAGATGCTTAATAAAGCAAAGACAAATAAACAGGACTATGAAAGATTACTCGCTATAATCAATGAATCGCGTGAGATAGGCGATTTAGAAAGTGTTTATATCATGAGTAAAGTTGATGGTGAGGATATGATCCTTGCGTTGTCCGATACGGCAGATTATCTTACGCCTTATCCGTTTAAATCCGAACAAAACGATGCGCTAAACATGGAACAGCCATTGTTCAGTGAGATTTATAAGGATGAGTACGGTGTACATAAATCAATCTATTTACATATTGAAGGGACAGATTCTATTATAGGAATCGATCAGGATGCGAAATTTATCCCTGATTTAACCCGGAAAATACTTGTCATCAGTATTGCACTTACGCTAGGGGCATTGGTGGTAGGGGCTGGAATATCTTATATTTTATCAACAAGAATTACGAAACCACTTCAACAATTAGTGAAGTATACAGAAGTTGTAGCCCAAGGTGATTTAACAAAAGAAGTTAGTGTGAATAGTCAAGATGAAATTGGTCATCTTGCCCACAGTTTCCGAAACATGCAGCAAGAATTGAGAAATACGATTGAACATGTCAATGTAGCGACGGACAACGTTATCACTTCCTCGGATGACTTGACCTATAGCGCAGAGCAAATGACAGAAGTAGTCAATCATACGACTGTTACGACCCAAGAAGTATCTTCGACGAGCGATACGTTAGCAAGTAGTGCATCACAAAACTTGGTGGCGCTTGAACAAATCACAATTGGTCTGCAAGAAATAGCAGATTCTTCTATGAAAGTAACGGAAGAATCGATGGATGCATCCCAAGAAGCTAAGCAAGGTAATCATCTTATTTTAGAGTCGATTCAAGGGATTGATACGATAACGAGCTCAGTTAAAGTTTCTATGGATATCACACAGTTGATGAATACGAGATCCAATGAAGTTGGTCAAATTATAGAAATTATTACGGCTATTTCTGATCAAATAAACTTACTTGCACTGAATGCCGCTATAGAAGCAGCACGTGCAGGCGATGCTGGAAAAGGATTCAGTGTAGTCGCAGATGAAGTGAGGAAACTTGCTGAGCAATCCGCATCTTCAGCAAACCAAATTAGTACGCTCGTGAAAGAAATTCAAAATGACTCTCAAAATTCTGTGAAGGCCATGACGAAGGTTTTCGAAGATGTGGAACGTGAAACTGGAATCGTACGAGAAACAGGTAAATCGTTTACTAGCATTTTGAATCGTATTACTCAAATTACAGAAAAAAATCAATCAGTATCTGCAACAATACAAGAAATCTCTGCGGGTTCTGAGGAAATACTAGCATCTACAATCGAAACAGTTCAATCATTAGAAGAGACATCTTCCCATACGCAAAACATTGCTGCATCTATGGAAGAGCAATTGGCTTCTATGGAAGAAATGGTTGGAACGACAACGACCCTTAATGAAATGGCAATAAACTTAAAAGATCATGTAAAGAGATTTAAAATTTAAAACTCCAAAAAGATTAAGGACAGTCTTTATTTGCGGAGGAGATAATAATAGAGGGTCTTTTGCGATTATGGGCTGGAAATTCACATTTATAAACTAAAATAGTTGTTCCCATTTCTAATTTCATGTAGTATAATATGTGAATTGCATTTTTTGAAATGAGGATAACTAATGAAGAATTCGATATATGGACTCACAATTGAACAACTTACAGAATGGTTAGTGGATCAAGGGCAGAAAAAATTCCGTGCTGCACAAATTTGGGACTGGTTATATAAAAAGCGTGTAACAAACTTTGCAGACATGAAAAATATTAATCAAGAATGTATCGACTTGCTGGATGCGAACTATGTCCTCCGAACACTAGAACAGACTGTGAAACAGGAATCAGAAGATGGCACAATCAAATTCCTATTTAAAATGCAAGATGGTAACTTGATTGAAACTGTTTTAATGAAATTTCCTTACGGCCAATCGGTTTGTGTAACGACACAAGTCGGCTGTAATATCGGTTGCAGTTTTTGTGCGAGTGGATTATTGAAAAAAAGCCGTGATTTAACAGCAGGAGAAATTGTGGAACAAATCATGGAAGTACAGCATCACCTTGACGCGAAAGCTGAAGATGAGCGCGTAAGTCATATTGTTGTTATGGGAATTGGCGAACCATTTGACAACTATTCGCATTTGATGAATTTCCTTCGTGTCGTCAATGATCAAAAAGGACTTTCCATCGGTGCTCGTCACATTACCGTTTCAACAAGTGGTAATCCGCAACGAATTAAGGATTTTGCAGAAGAAAATATCCAAATCAACCTAGCAGTATCTCTGCATGCACCTAATAATGAGTTGCGTACACGCGTTATGAAAATTAACAAAGCGTTCCCGCTTGAGAAATTGATGGATTCAATCGATTATTATTTGGAAACGACAAACCGCAGAATCACGTTTGAATATATTATGTTGCATGATGTAAATGATCATGTTCTGGAAGCACAGCAGCTTGCAAAACTACTCGAAAACAAACGTCACCTATCATATGTTAACTTGATTCCCTACAATCCGGTTGACGAACATGACCAGTATCGCCGTAGTACACCAGAAGACATTAAAGCATTTTATGAAACACTCAAAAGAAAAGGCATCAATTGCGGCGTCCGTCTTGAACATGGTACAGACATCGACGCAGCATGCGGTCAGTTACGAAGTAAGCAGATTAAGAAAGATAAAGCCGTCTAATCCATTTAAAAAGAGTGTGCAATTCCTAGGGGAACTAGGAGTTGCACACTCTTTTTATCATCTAGACTTCGGTGCTCTTGTTCTTAGCTCTTTTTCTTCATTAAAATCACGATGAACTGGACAATAAATGCCAGTCCCAATCCAAAGGAAGAAATGATGAACAAGGACAAGATTCCGAGTACATCACCTATCCCATTCGGATTCATTAACAAGCTGCGGAAAAACTCTGCAAAACCGAGAGCCACACCAATCAAGAAAATCCTGAAAGCAATTTTCAAATTGTAAAACAGCAGTAAAAATGAAAAAACACCGATGATTAGCCCGAAAAGACCAAATGTTAAGTAGTTTGTAAAGACAAGCGTTTGACCCAAAACAGTTCGAACACCTACTATGAGAAGAACGAAACTTGTAAGTCCAGTGAAAAAACCAATCTTCCATAACTTGTTAATCATAAACCGCACCCACTTCCATTGTTCATCATATCGAATAATGGTGTGATTATGCCAATGAAAGCATTAAAAAAGTGAAAACGTAAGCGGTTTGCTCGCCAACCGATCAAAACCTTCGCGGAAGCAATCATATCCCCGGCTAACCGATCATAACTGACGCGGAAGCAATCATATCTCCGACGAACCAATCATAACCGACGTGGAAGCAAT
Organism: Sporosarcina sp. resist; assembly: GCF_014302295.1. Taxonomy (NCBI): domain Bacteria; kingdom Bacillati; phylum Bacillota; class Bacilli; order Caryophanales; family Caryophanaceae; genus Sporosarcina; species Sporosarcina sp. resist. The sequence goes on from NZ_CP060287.1 coordinate 1,509,117, forward strand.
CATATCTCCGTCCAACCGATCATAACGGACGTGGAAGCAATCATATCTCCGTCCAACCGATCATAACGGACGCGGAAGCAATCATAACCCCGTCTAACCGATCATAACCATCTTGGAAGCAATCATATCCCCGACGAACCGATCATAACCGACGTGGAAGCAATCATAATCCTGTCCAACCGATCATAACGGACGCGGAAGCAATCCTATCTCCGACCAACCGATCATAACCGATGCGGAAGCGATCCTATCTCCGTCCAACCGATCATAACGGACGCGGAAGCAATCATAACCCCGTCTAACCGATCATAACCGATGCGGAAGCAATCGTATCTCCGTCCAACCGATCATAATCGACATCCAACCGACCATATATGCAACGAACTAAATAATCCCCCAAGCAATCAAAAAAATCCCATTCCTCATATCAGAGGAATGGGATTCATAAACTTATAAGTTATTTCTTCGCAATTAGGATAAGTTTCCCTTGGTCAAGTTCTGCCTCTGCATCGGCAGCTTCTGCCGTGGATAGTCCTGCAGCTTCCATCTTGCTACGGAGTTCATCTCCGCGAGAAGAGAACATGTTTTTCATACTATCCAAGAAACCTTGTTCTTTCATACCTACGCTTTCTGTATCTAGCGCATCCGTTATGTGACTGGCTCTCTTTTTGTCATGTGCAAAAATATAAATCTCATCATGTGTATATCCTTGTGTTACCAATTTCTCGATTTCTTCCTTTGCCTGAACGGCATTTTCAACAGTTTTTTTAACAGTCATTAAAATTACCTCCATTTTTTGTTCTCCTTTTTTATATTCCCCAAAAAGGTAAGGACTAAACAAAAAAATGAAAGTGCGGATCATCTGGGCAAACTTTGATAGGTCCTGATGAAATAAGTTGGGTCTGTATCGACTTCATAAGTGAAGACACCTTGGGTTGTATGTAAATAGAAAAATCCTGCTCCGCTGGAAAACGGCTTATAGGACATATCATGCACGTGTTCTAATCTGAATGTATTTCGTGAAGTTGAAATCGAGTCAGTATATAAATGGATACTATGCACGGTACGCTTTGTTTTTTGGTCATACCAACCCATAACTCGTTCGACTGAAATATACGTAAGTGTAGCAACAGTTTGCTTAATCGATTCATTCATTGAAATTCCTCCGTTATCACAATTTATATTCATCATTATCCCCATCCTAACAGGTATTTATCGATATCCAAAATAGGTAGTTTTTTCATGTGTAAAAGTCACTCGATGGGGAATGGACTGTATAAGGAGGTAGATACGATGAAGAAAATTTCTATTTTCATCTTGACCATGGCATTATCCTTTGTGCTTGTTGCTTGCGGGAACGCTGAAAAAAATAATGATAAGGTAGTGGACGAACCTATTACGGGAGAGAATAGTAATGGGGACACAAATGGTGCGACTTCGACGGAGGGAACTAGTAGCCCTGAAACTGAACAAAATACAGATACCGTCAATCAAGATGATATGCAAAAAAAGATGGATGAACTTGGCTATGCTGATTTCGAACTAAAGCTTGACTATGCGAATCATCAGGAATATGAGGCAGAGCTTGAAAAAAATAGTGACAATTCAATCGATGCAGAAATTGAGGATTCACTTAATAATATCAAGAAAAAGGGGACAGAGGCATTCAATGAACTGTATCCATTGGTGAAACAGTTAACAATTACTCAACAGACAGGGAAGGAAGCTGCCATTCAAGAAGTAATGAAGGTATTCGATTTACCGACAGATTATACGGAATTTGAGCTAGAAATTCGATTTAAAGACGGTACAAAAATTGAATTTGAAGATGATAAATAAACAATAAATAGCTTCAATAATAGGTTGTGAAAATCTCCTCGGTTTAAATGCCGGGGAGATTTTTGTCTGAATTGTTAAAGACAACCTGACCTAAATAAGGAGAATATAGGGCAACAAATGTTACAGATTTGTTAATTGTCTGTTTTTCAAAAGAGAATTCTTGACTGGATAAAAGACTAGCACTACAATGAGTAATGTGGAGATGAGTAGTCATGAAAATCAGGAAATTTAAGTTGAATGAAAGTGGGCTAAACCGCTTTTTTGGCCCTCTTGAGGCAAAGATTATGGACGTTTTATGGAATGATGTCGAAATGACTATTAAAGATGTTCAGCAAGTACTTGAACGTGAAAAATCAACGAATTTCAATACAGTAATGACTGTTATGAATCGATTAGTAGACAAGGAGATTCTTTGCAAGAGACTGGAAGGACGGTCGTTTTTGTATAAACCGCTTCTATCAAGGGAAGAATTTTTGACTACACAGTCGAAAGAAATGACAAATGAGCTGATGGATGAATTTGGAAGTGTCGTTGTAAGTCACATGCTAGATGCACTTGAAGATGTAGATGATGCTCTCGTGGCCAAGCTCGAACAGAAAATAAAAGAACTGAAAAAGGGCATGTAACGTATGTACAAACGTCAATCATTAAGTATGCTTATTGTGTCACTCATAATTTCAGGGACGATTTATCTTCAAATGGGTTTGTATCTGATGTCGATCATAGCAGGCTGGGATATTGGTCATAACCTTGTTGTCGTCTGTCACAGTTGGATGAAAAATATTGGCTTGTCTTCTCTTGAGTATGTCCTCGATGCATTTGTCATTTATACGTTGTTATTTTCGATATGGAAAATAGGATCACAATTTTATCATGCTTCACGAATGAAAAAACGATTTAAGCAGTATGAAGAAAATACGCTCACAACCGAAATGAATCAAACTTATAGCGATGGAAAAGATGGATTTATTGTGATCTCGCATCCTTCACCGATTGCAATCACAATGGGATTTGTTCGTCCTAAAATCGTATTATCGACGGGATTGATAAGCCTATTAAATGACGATGAATTAAATGCAGTAATTTCTCATGAGATGTATCATCAAAAAAATCGTGACCCCCTTACCATCTTTTTGATGTCACTTTGTTCGTCCACGATGGGCTATATTCCGATTCTAAAATGGTTTAATCAGAAATATAGCATCATTAAGGAATTGTCAGCGGATGAATATGCAATTGAAAAACAACAGACGTCTGTTAACTTAGGGAGTGCGCTTTTAAAGATGCTTAAAGTGTGCAAAAATGAAAAAATGCCTTTTGTCTATGCATCATTTGCTGATACATCTGTCAATTATCGGATTGACTATATCCTGAATCCGTTAAAAGGAATCCAAATAAAGCTACCTGTGAAGGTTATGCTTCTGTCAGTAACGATTTTTTGCTTCATTTGTGCACTATTTATTTACGCTCTTGCGTAAATTTTTATTTCATTACACTACGTCATGTAGTTCAAATTAGGAGTGTTTACCTTGTCTAAGAAGATTTTTTGGATTGTTGGTTTAGTAGTTATTTGTATCGTAGGCGTTATTGTTTTAACGGACGCCAATCAAAAGTCAACCGTTATAGATGTAGAAGGGCAGCCGTTCTTGGGTGAAGAGTCAGCACCAGTTGACATTATTGAGTTTGGTGATTATAAATGTCCAAGTTGTAAAGATTTCAATGATAGACTTTTTCCGGTTATTTATAAGGAGTTAGTTGAAACGGGGAAAGCCAAGTTTTACTTTATGAATTACTCCTTTATAAACATCGATTCAAATCGATCCGCTCAATTTGCAGAAACGGTTTATCAAGAATTAGGGAATGATAAGTTTTGGACTTTCCATGAATTATTATTTAGTAAGCAACCAGAAGATTTAACCTACGAAAAAAAGGACTTATATACGGAGTCATTTTTGGAAGAGGTTTTAGCGGAAGTGGCAACTGAAGAAGAAACGAATAAAGTAATGCAGTCATTTGGTGAAAGCAAGGGGAAAGAAGCTTGGGAGAAAGATATGAAAACGGCCAATAACCTAGGTGTATCCTCCACACCAACAATCTTTATAAGTGGAAAACAATTTACGGGTAGTACGTTAGATGATTTCACAAAAATGGTGGAAGAGGCGGCTGCTAGTGGTAAGTAAACCGCTCCTCCTTGCCTGGTTAGCATCGATTACAGCGATGGTAGGAAGTTTGTTTTTTAGCGAGCGTATGGGCTTTGTACCATGCACTTTCTGCTGGTATCAGCGAATAGTTATGTACCCACTAGTTCTGTTCCTTGGCATGGCATTTTATCGAAATGACCGCGATATATATAAGTACGTACTTCCGATGTCAGTCATAGGCATGCTTCTATCTGGTTATCATTATGCGTTGCAGAAACTGCCTTCATTGCAAGAATTCAGTACGTGTACGAGCGGGGTTCCATGCTCGGGACAATATATTAATTGGTTTGGTTTTGTAACGATTCCTTTTTTGGCACTCATTGCTTTTACTTTTATTACGGCGATGATGTTGATGCTTTGGAGACGTAAATAATAGTATGAGTAATGCCTCCCTGAAATCATTGGGGGGGCATTCTTCAAATATAGGAAAGTATAAGTTTGTTCGACATAGAATGGTGTCTAGACTCTAGGCACCAGCCGCACGGAGGCTCACAGGATGTTGGGTCTCCTTTAGCTGTTGCCGCAGGACGCGGCGTACTTAGGCTAGGTTTCCTTGAAAGTAATCCGGCTATGTGGCAAAGAGCGCCACGTCGCTTGATCGACTTATGTCTGCTATTCTTTTTGGCACCTTGCACTTTTATAAGGTGTATCGCTATTTTATTCTGTTACGTGACAACGATCAAAGAAACAAGTATGATGAATAAGGTTGTTTCCGTCAATGAATCTGACAAATACTATTGAAAGTGAGTCTATGTATGACTATTATTCAAAACATATTCAGCTTCATATTACATATTGATGAGCATTTGGTTGAAATTATTCAAAATTTCGGCTCGCTGTCATATGTACTATTATTCTTAATCGTGTTTGTTGAAACAGGATTAGTTATTTTCCCATTCTTACCAGGTGATTCTTTGTTATTTGCAAGTGGGGCTCTTGCTGCAATGGGGGCATTTAACATTGTACTTCTCCTTATTGTGTTCTTTACTGCAGCTGTCATTGGGGATACTGTAAATTATCAAATCGGTAAAAAGGTCGGGACAGCGATCAAGCCTAATAGCTTAATTGGTAGAGTCATTGATCAAGAAAAAATGGATAAAGCAGAGAAATTCTTTAATAAACACGGTGGTAAAACGATAGTGATTGCCCGCTTTATGCCGTTCATTCGTACATTTATACCTTTTGTTGCAGGGGCTAGTCGTATGAATTATCGCTACTTTTTCATTTATAATGTAGTAGGCGCAATTCTATGGGTAGGAATTTGTACGATTGCAGGTTATTTCTTCGGGAATATTCCTATCATTAAAGATAACTTTTCCACTGTTATTTTATTAATTATCTTTGTGTCTGTTCTGCCAGTTGTTATCAGTTTTATGAAGAGTCGTTTGAAGAAATAATGAATGTATTGCTAACAAGGAAACACCTCCAAAGCGGATAAGCCTAGGAGGTGTTTTTGTCTATTATCTTTCACGTCTGTTGATTAACCATTTTCTTGCATAAAGAGCAGGTAAGAAAGGCTTGAAAAAACCCATTTTCACTGAATCATTTTCGGTCCGCTTTTGGCGAACTAGTCATGACATCTTTACCGAGGCGCAAGTGTGACGGATGAATAAGCACCATACGATTATCGAAAAACGATGTGTAGGGATGCGACGAGGCCACATCCCTACACATCAAGAAATCTCGATAATCGTATAGAGGCCTTTCAATCCAAAGCGATCCAAATTTAATGTACACGAAGCTCCTGCTGTTTAATTAAGTTATTTACGGGTTGTTTTTGGTTAATCAACACATGTGATTATCTTTGAATCTTTTTGATATCCTTCATCATTTCCTTGACATAGGATGCATCTACATAATTATATTCATTCACAATACTGCCTTGCTGATCAATCAAATAAAAGTTAGTTCCGTGAATGACTTGATTGGATGAGGAAGGTTTTTGGACAATTGTTTGAAATTGATCCCTTGCGAAAGCTTCAATTTCTTCCTGTGTATATCCCGTTAATATATGCCAATTCTTTTCATCGTCCGTAAATTGGTGGATGTACTCTTTTAACACATCTGGTGAATCAATTGTTGGATCGACAGTGAATGATACGAATTCGACTTGAACGCCTTCATCCTCGAACTTTTTTTGCAAATCCGCCATCTCTAGTGTCATCGGGGGACAGACGGTCTTACATTTTGTGAAGACGAAATCAGCAATCCAGACTTTCCCCGTTAGTTCATCTGTACCGAAAGGCTGTCCATTTTGGTCTGTATAAGAAAATGGGACTATTTCCTTTCCACTATGAGGTACAGAACTGCAAGCGGAAAGCAAGACTGCAATGACAAGGGGAATAAACAGATAGCATATGTTTTTCAAATTACACCTCTTCTTGTTCATCAATAGATAAGCCGGGCAATCGAATCGTTACGGTTGTTCCTGTCATGGTGTCGCTAGTCATCTCGAAAGTTCCGTTGTGCAGTCGGATGATTTCTTTGACAATAGGGAGCCCTAAGCCTGTTCCACCGGTTGTCCGATTCCGGGCTTTATCTGTCCTGAAAAAACGATCGCCAATTCGCTCTAGATCTTCATCGTCAATAAGAATTCCATCATTTGTCACTCGGAATTGAAGGAAAGCATCTTTTTTCGTTAATTCAATTGCCAAGGTTCCGTTTGTGGCGGAATACTTCACGGCATTGTCTATGGTATTGTAAAAAATTTGTTGAATTCTTTTTGGATCAGCTGTTAGAATAAGTTCTTCTTCTATAGTCAATTCGAGAGATAATTCTTTTTCTGCAATATGAATTGTGAACAAACCAACTGTATCTACTAATAATTGCGCGATGGCAATAGGCTGAATGTCAATTGTATACAAATCTTCTTGAAGATGATTTAATTCCACAAGATCAGTGATCAATTTGGTCAGTCGATCTGTTTCTTTTTCAATCGTTGTCAAATAGCTTTGTGCTTCTTCGGGCGATGAATATATTTTGTCTTTAAGAACATGCGTGTAACCGCTAATATAGGTGAGCGGTGTACGGAGTTCATGCACGATGTTTGACGTGAATTCCTTTTTTCGTTCTTCCTGTTGTTCAAGTGAAAGGCTCATCAAATTGAACGCCTTCGTCAATTGGCCGACCTCATCGTTCCTTTCGCTTTGAATCCGGTTTGAATAGTTCCCTTTAGATACTTCAAAAGAAAGTCGCTGAAGATCTTGCAACGGTTTGAATAAAGAATGCCAAGTGCGATTGACAACTAAGAAGAGTATGAAGAAAAATAAGCAGCCAACGATCAAAAGTATTGGAATGCTTCCCCGGAATACATCTTGAACTGCCGCAAGTGGAACATAAATATAGATGAAACCGATAAGTCCGTTCTCACCTTTGATTGGAAAAATGGCGCCTAGAATTTCATGGTTAAGTTCTTTTACGAATCCCTCTTTTAATACATAGGCTCCTTTTTCCAACTCAGCCATGTCATTTGCATCGACAAGTGTTTCATAATTGACCTCGTAAGGGAAATAGGAAGTGAGATCCTTTAAGTTATCAACTACGATAATTTCATATTCTGACACGATGTTATACCATTGGATTTTATCGATGATTTCATCACTTAATTCCCCGTAATGGTAATGAGAAGCCGTCCTTTTCCCTTGATAGACAATGGATTCTTCAATACTTGTCAAATACAATTCAGAATAGAGATAATGGATGAAGAAAAAGGAAAAAAGAATTGTAAACCCGATACTGGAAATCAGGACTATACCTATTTTTTTGCTTAATGTAAGTGTCTTCAATCTTCACACCTCGAATTTGTAGCCGATACCCCAAACTGTTTCAATTAGATCACCGTTATTACCCATTTTAAGTCTTAACGTTTTGATATGTGTATCGACTGTACGCTCGCTACTTTGATGTTCTTCACCCCAGACGATGTGCAGCAGTTGTTCCCTTGAATAGACGCGACCTTTATTTTTAGCAAGCACATGAAGCATACCGAACTCCTTTAATGTTAATAATAAGGGTTTTCCATTCAATGACACAGTATGTGCTCCATTATCGATTACGAGTGGCCCGACAGTTAATGTATCGGCAACTGGTATATTTTGATAAGATCGTCTCAGAACGGATTCAATCCTTGCAAGAAGCTCTCCCGGTAAAAATGGTTTGACAATATAATCGTCGCCGCCAAGCTTTAAACCTTGTATTTTATCCCATTCATCTCCTTTTGCTGATAGAAAGATGAGTGGGATTGTCGATGTCCGCTTTATTTCTTTGGCGAATGTAAAGCCATCCATGAAGGGCATCATTACATCTACTAGTAGCAACTGTGGATTTGTTTGGTCTATCAAAGACAGTGCATGGATCCCATCTGTAGCCTCGACGACAGTGTAACCTTCTTTTTCGAGGAACATTCGAATCAGTTTCCTCATTTGTGGTTCATCGTCTATAATCATAATGGTGGATGAATTCAAGATAAAACCTCATTTCAATTATAGGTTGCTCATTGTACTCATTTTCTCTAATAAATGTGAAAATCATGTGAAGCGCGGTAGTTCACACTTAGTTCTAACTTATCTATTATAATCATAACGAACATAAGGAACTACGTTAAGTAAAACGACTATGGGGGAATCTTGATGAAAAGGAAATTTGGTTTGTTAGTGGGGCTATTCATGCTGGCCGCTATGGCAGCATGCGGTAAAGAAGAAGCGGTAAAAGTGGACGAAACAGGAGTACCTCTACCGCTGGATGTGAAGCTAACAGTGACAGAACAAGTTGATGTGAATGGTATTATAAAGATGGAAGCAGTTGTTACACAGGGCGATGACAAAGTAGATGACGCTGATGAAGTTGAATTTGAAGTATGGGAAGAAGGAAAAAAACACGAAAGTTTCAAGGTTGAATCGACGAATGACAAAGACGGTTTGTATACAGCAGAAACTTCTTTTGAGCATGACGGTCTTTTCCACGTTCAAGTGCATGTAACAGCAAGAGGTTTGCACACAATGCCGAAAAAAGAAGTGACAGTAGGTAATGGCGGGAATTATGAAGAAGCCATTGAAGGCGAAGCTGAACACGAACATGGGCATGCAGAAGGATTTTCGATGCACTTCATGAAACCTGAAAATATGAAGTCCGGCGAATCTACTGAATTTGTCGTTCACTTGCAATTAGATGGAAAACCATTTGAAAAAGCACAAGTACGCTATGAAATTTGGAATGAAGAAAATCCGGACAAACACGACTGGGTCGACGTTGAAGAATTAGTTGCCGGTGAATATACAGCTTCATACACATTTGCACAAGTAGGTCCGCACAAAATTCAAATCCACGTAAAAGATGATAAAGAATTACATGAACATGAAGAACATGCGATAGAAGTTAACTAAAATGAGCACGGAGAGTACCTGACAAATAAGTCAAGTACTCTCCGTGCTTTTTTTGTGAATTATACTTGAATATCTTTACGTTTGCTGGAGGAAGGTATATTTAACTCCTCTCTATACTTACTAATTGTTCGCCTAGAGATTGTGATGCCCTTTTCGCGATTAAAGTATTCTGCTATTTTTTGGTCAGAATAGGGTTTGAATTTATTTTCCTGAGCTATAAAATTCTCCAAAAGTGTTTTCACTTTCGTTTGAGAAATGCTAGTGCCGTCCGCAGTTTCTAACTTCGAAGTGAACAGAATTCGAAGGTCGAAAGAACCGAACGCGGTCTGAATGACTTTGTTGGTAGTCGCTCTGCTGACAGTTGATTCGTGCATTTCAATTTCATCAGCTACTTCTTTTAGCGTTAATGGTCTCAATGAAGAGAGTCCATTTATAAAAAAACTTTCCTGTCTATCTAACAGGACTTGCACAATTTTAATAATCGTATTTCGGCGCTGTTCAATACTGCTAAGAAGCCATTCTACATTTTTATATTGAGTATGGATATATTTTGATACATCATTTTTCGTTTGAAGATGTTGCGTGTACTCTTTATTGACATGAATAGCTGGTAAATAGCCGTCATTCAGATGGAAAACTAATTTATCATCTTTTGATTCGACAATAATGTCAGGAGTTAAATACTCAGTTGGGAAATTGGAAATAAATGTGCCTGGCCTCGGGTTAAGCGTTTGTATGAAATCGTAAAGCTCTTTTACTTCCCTCATTTCGATGTTCATTTGTAAGGCGATTTCATTCCATTTATGGTCAGCAAGCAAGTTTAAATGATGTTCTACTAAAAAGGCAGCTGACATTTGTTCAGGATAGGTGTATGTAATTTGCAAGAGCAGGCATTCCTTTAAGTCTCTAGCCCCAATTCCTACTGGACCCACTTCTTGAAGTAAAAGAATTCCTTTATCAATATCAAATTCATCAAATTCTAGATAGAAATCTGGATCCTTACCAAGAACACGTAAATAGCCATTGTCATCCAGATTATAAATGAGATACTTTAACAAATTTTGGATGTGTTCGTCTGAATAAATGAATTTTGCGTCATCGAATAGTGTGTCCCGCATGTTTCTTTCAGTACACTGGAATAGATCCTCCGGCATCTCGGAAGAACCAAAAGTAGATGTCCGCTGATTCACTCTCTCTTCATATGTATTTTTTTCTTTCAGTTCGATAATCGGATTTTCAAGCTCTTGTTGCCTTATAAATTGTTCAAGTTCATACGTCGAGTATTGAAGTATTTCAATTGCTTGTCTTAACTCGAATGTCATTAACAGATTCTGTTCCTGTCGTTGTTGGAGTACGAGCACCATAAAACCCCTCCTTTTGAAGCTGATAAGTAATGTAAGCGTTTTCAAGTAGTGGTCTTAAGTGTACCATATGTTTCTGAAAACTTCGATAAGAAAAGAAGGTAATGTTGAATGAGAAGGTAGGTAAAACTGGTGCCATTATAGTGATGGATACTGATTTGACTATCTCATTTGCGAATAGGGATGTCGTTATGATTTTTACATTTATTTATGCGAAATTGAGTAAGTACTATTAGAAAAACATTTCATAAATGCCGATTATGATGAGCAAAAGTCCGGCGATTTTAGAGGAGTACTTGCCGAATAGTGTATTGCCAATTGTATTACCGATTTTAATACCTAGAGAAATTGAAATCAGTGAAAATAGTCCAATTGAGATTGAAGTGAAAAGCGGAGGGAAGCCTGTAATACCTGCCCCAAAACCAATTGTTAAGCAGTTTAAGGAAAGTAGAAATCCCAAAAAAGTTGATTCTTTTAAAGTGATTTTCATTGGTTGTTCTAAACCTATAAATACGGGGCTATTGTCTTCTGTTTGAATGGATTTATTTTTAATGAAAAATGGCAATGGCGCTATAAACCATATACCAAGGATGGTAATTAAGAAGCCGCCAGTGAAGTTAGCTATTGATTGTGAAAAGTAATTGGATAAAAAACTCCCCGCTGATATGGAGAAGAATGCAAATACAATAGAAATAAGAGAAATAATGAAATTGTATAGGAAAGGAATTCTTTTTAATTTTAAGCCGTATGAAACACTTATTGCTAAATTATCAATGTTTGCAGCAATACCGATTAATAATATAGATATCCATTGCATACTTATTTCCCCCTGCAACTGTTTGTTTATCATCTATCTATATGAGCAAATGGGAAGTAGCGTGCGGGCCCGGTTTACGAAATGATGAGGGAGCAATTGATGCGGGCGAATAAGACTTCGTTTTGTTTTTTTATTGGCATTTCTAGATGGGGTGTGGTATAAATATTGATATTACGCCTATACCGTAGTAAACTACTCGGAATAATATACTTGAAAAAAGGAGTTTTATTATGGGACGCGAATTCATCGATATTTTTGATGAGTGGATTCACTTGTATGACGCATCAGTTGCTGGGGAGGATCCTGAATACCGTGATGTATTTGAAGGCTATGACGAGATTCTAAATGCTGTCGCAAGCAAAGTTATTGGAACTATTCTTGAATTCGGTACAGGGACGGGAAATCTGACAGCAAAATTAATAGATGCCGGTCATCAAGTGATTGGCATTGAACCGAACACTGCGATGCGGCGATTAACGGCGGAGCGATTTCCTTCAATTGAGGTCAAAGATGGGGATTTAATTGATTTTGAAACTGATGGTATAACAATTGATTCAATCGCAAGTTCATATGTATTTCATCATTTAACAGATGAAGAAAAAGGAATTGCGCTGAAGAAGTATGCACAATTGTTACCGATAAATGGAAAAGTCGTCTTTGCCGATACCATTTTTATAACGGAAGATGCAAAGCAGGCTCAGATAGATAAGGAGCGGGCAAGAAACTTTCATAATGTTGCAGACGATTTAGAACGTGAATATTACACAGTACTGCCCGTATTGTTGAAACTATTTCTAGAAGCCGGATTCGAAGTGACGTTTAAACAATTGAACGATTTTGTCTGGCTAATGGACGCGACTAAAAAATAAGGGGAGACTACGATGAAAAAGTTGAATGTTGAAAGTTTTAACTTAGATCATACGAAAGTTGCGGCACCGTACGTGCGTTTAGCAGGGACGAAACAGGGAAGTCATGGTGATGAAGTGTATAAGTACGATTTACGTTTCACACAACCTAACAAACAGTTTATGAAAATGGACGCACTACATTCCATCGAGCATTTAATGGCGGAGAACATTCGTAATCATTCTGATAAAGTTGTGGATCTTAGTCCGATGGGTTGCCAAACAGGCTTTTATTTATCTGTTATTAATCATGATGATTACGAAGATATTCTAGTCATTTTAGAAAATACTCTGCGAGATGTACTCGTAGCGACGGAAGTGCCAGCGTGTAACGAAGTGCAATGTGGGTGGGCCGCAAACCATAGTTTGGAAGGTGCCAAAGAGTTAGCGAGAAGTATGCTTGCGAAAAAAGATGAATGGCGCCACGTGTACGAAGAGGAAGTGTAATGAAAGTTTACGGCAGTGTACAAGAATTAGTTGGAAACACGCCGGTTGTTGAGATTAGTCGTATTCATATTCCAAATAATTGTCGGATATTCGCGAAGCTAGAGTATCTAAATCCAGGGGGAAGCGTAAAGGATCGACTCGGATTAACACTCATTGAGGATGCAGAGCAATCGGGAAGCTTGTTGCCAGGTGGAACAATTATTGAAGCGACGGCGGGAAATACGGGTATCGGCTTGGCTCTTGCAGCGATTGGGAAAGGCTATCATGTGATATTTGTCGTTCCAGAAAAGTTTAGTTTAGAAAAACAAACACTTATGCGTGCACTTGGTGCTGGAATCATCAATACACCAACCGAACTAGGCATGAGAGGTGCGATTGAGAAAGCGAGGGAGCTTGTTTTACAAACACCCGGTGCTTTTACACCATCACAGTTTTCAAATCCCGCAAATCCGGCGACTTATATGAAAACACTTGGACCCGAATTATGGCGTGATTTAGATGGGGAAATCGACGTTTTTGTTGCGGGAGCGGGGTCTGGTGGTACATTTATGGGGACCTCGCAGTTTTTGAAAGAACGCAACCCGGGTGTGAAAACAGTTGTCGTGGAACCTGAAGGCTCTATACTCAACGGTGGAGCAGCAGGATCTCATGTAACAGAAGGAATTGGAATGGAGTTTTTACCAGACTACATGGACCCAACGTATTTTGATGCCATTCATACAGTTAGCGATGAGGACGCGTTCATGCAATTGCGTTCATTGGCGAAAAATGAGGGGTTGCTCGTTGGAAGTTCTTCTGGCGCTGCATTCTATGGTTCTTTACGTGAAGCTGAAATTGCGAAAGCGGGAAGCCATATCGTTACCATTTTTCCTGATTCAAGTGAGCGTTATTTAAGTCAGAACATCTATGATCTATTTAAAGGGAGAGAATAATTCATGCGTGCAAAAACGAAATTAATCCACGGCGGTATTGTTGGAGATGCAACGACAGGTGCTGTTTCCACACCAATATATCAAGTTAGTACGTACAAGCAACAGTCAGTTGGTCAATTTAACGGGTATGAATATTCACGTACAGGTAACCCAACTCGTCATGCGCTAGAAGTATTAATTAGCGATTTAGAAGGCGGAAAAGCGGGCTTTGCTTTTGGCTCCGGAATGGCAGCGATTAGTTCGGTTATGATGTTATTTAGTAAAGGTGACCATATTGTTCTAACAGACGATGTATATGGTGGAACATACCGTGTCATTACGAAAGTGTTAAATCGCTTTGGCATCTCGGCAACATTCGTTGATTCTAGTGATATCACGAAAGTAGATGAAGCAATTAAAGAAAATACAAAAGCGATTTTCGTGGAATCCCCAACGAATCCACTGTTAAAAATAACGGATATTGAAGCTGTTACTAAGCTTGCAAAAGAAAAGGGATTGCTCACAATTGTCGACAATACGTTTATGACCCCATATTTTCAACAACCAATCGCTCAAGGCGCAGATATTGTATTGCATAGTGCGACGAAATATATCGGAGGTCATAGTGACGTCGTAGCAGGGCTTGTCGTGGTAGCAACAGAGAAACTTGCAGAGGATTTACATTTCATTCAAAACTCGGTGGGCGCTATTCTTGGGCCACAGGATTCATGGTTATTGATTCGCGGTATAAAAACGCTCGGACTTCGTATGGAAGAGCATAATGTGAATGCGCAGAAAATCGCGGAGTTTTTAGATGGACACGCGGCAGTGGGGAAAGTGTATTATCCGGGACTTAAAACACATCCGGGCCGAGAATTGATGACAAGGCAAGCGACCGGCTTCGGTGGTATGATTTCGTTCGATGTTGGAAGCGAAAAGAAAGCTGATGAGTTGCTTGCAAAATTGCGCTACTTTACGCTTGCGGAAAGTTTAGGAGCAGTTGAAAGCTTGATTTCTATACCTGCACGCATGACACATGCGTCAATTCCGCGTGAACGCAGATTGCAACTGGGGATTACAGATGGTCTTGTACGCATTTCGGTAGGAATTGAAGATGTGGAAGATTTACTTGAAGACTTGGCAAAAGCGTTAGCATAACAGTACGAAAAGCTATTCACATTCATCGTGAATAGCTTTTTTTCGTTCATATAAAAAAGACATTCAAAATTCTATACAGAAAATTTACACACTCTTTACAGGAAATTTACACGTATATGAGAAAATTGAGTATAAATTCCTGTGAGGTGGTTATTAAATTGAGTCGATTGGCACAAGAAGTCGTTAAGAAGATAAGATTTGGAAAAGTAAACTGGACGAATGTATCTTCTAGAGTTACCAACATCACATTTAAAACTCGATTACTTTTCGCAATTCTAACAATCCTGCTAATATCCACGGTTACAATAGGATTCACAGCATATGAAAAAATGACGAAAAGCACTATTGAACTCGTCTCTTCCCATTTGGAACGAGAGGTGACAATTGTCAATGATCTAGCGAAAACATTGATGTTGATACATATCGGGAATAAGGAAAATTTTATGTCTGCTCTTGAAGAGGCTGTTAAGAGGCAGCATGTATCCTTAACTCAAGATGGTTATAATGCAACGATGTTTTACTCAAAAGATGATCAACTGATTCCCTTTGCGGTTAGTAAAAATACGAATCTGAGTTTGTCCAATCAAATTGTGGAGAAAATCAAACAAGACGGTAAAGGTATTTTACATGAAACAATCCAAGGAAATCCGCATACTATTAGCTATTATCGTGTTCAAGAGTTAGGCGGGGAATTTGTTATTGTCGTTCCGGACAGTGATTATTTGGCGGATACGAAAGAAATGGGAACCCAAATTTTGATATCGATCCTAATTGCGTTAATCATCGCATTGTTACTGATTGCGCCGACGATTCACCGAATGACGAAACCGATAATTGTATTGCAACAAAAAATGCGCATGGTCAGGGAAGGGGATTTAGGAGTCGATTTGGCGATTCAATCTTCTACACCTGAATTCCAATCGCTCATTAAAAGCTTCAAGATGATGATTGAAAGTATGTCCTATATGCTCGTGGAAATAAAAAACACTAGTATACAACTAGCACAGACTGGAAGTCATTTAAACGTCAGCTCAACTGCGCTGCTGACAAAAAATGATTATTTGAATGCTCAGGTTTCAGAGTTGGAGACGATTGCTGCAGAGACGGTTTCTGTATCAGCAACACAGCAGCAAGCCTTCCAGCAGATGAAAGTTCAAATGGCTACGTTGTTTAATGAAATGGAAGATGTTTTTCATGAGTCAACGATTACAAAACAAGTCGTGAAAACAGGAGAGACTTCAACAATCGAGGCAGCAAAAATGATGAGAATCTTCTTCCGAAGTATGGAAAGTGTCATTCAAACGATTGATGAGTTACATGAAAAGTTCATGTCCGTTTCTAGTGTAGTTAGCACCATTGATAGCATTACTGACCAAACGCGTATGCTTGCATTAAATGCGAAAATCGAAGCAACTAGAGCTGGAAAAGCAGGAGCAGGATTCTTAGTGGTAGCAAATGAGGTCCAACGATTAGCGGAGCAATCGGCTAACGCTACAGGAGAAATTAAAGGTACTATTTTACAAATGGAACAATCCGTTGATAGGACTACTTTGAATATAGAAGAGATGCAAGTAGATGCAATAAATTTTGAAAGTATTACACAAGAAAATAGTGGGAATTTCAAGGCCGCTGCAGATCAAATCAAGGTATTGGATCGAAGGTTATTTGTTATGAAAGATCACTTGAACTCGTTGGAAAGCGGACTACCGTTATTGGAGGCATCTACGAAACAAGTAGAAAATGTTTCCGAAAAAAATAAAAGTAATGCAGCTCAAATGATGCGCGCATTTCAGGAACAATTTGAAGCGATGCAAGCTGTTGAAAAAACGGGGTCAGAGTTATCTTCTCTTTCCAATAAACTGTTGGTTAACGCCAATCAATTCACTACTTCAATTTGATTTACTGAATCGACGGATAGTAACCTGTATAATGAAAGAAACAAAATAGTCAAAGGGGGACTTTTCTTATGGCACAACATCACTTCCATTTAAAAGCTGACTGGCCAGGTTTACGGAATGATATAGGAACAATCGATGCGGGAAATTTAAAGACGGAGATTTCAATTCCACCCGAAATGGACGGGCCGGGAATTGGTACAAATCCGGATGAAATGCTGCTAGGTGCAGCGGCGACATGTTATATTATTACACTTGCGGCTATGATGGAGCGAAGTAAATTGGAGAAAGTCGCCTTGACGATGGAGTCAGTTGGTGTTGTCGATGTAACGAACGGTGTCATTACATATAAAAAGATTATTCATAAACCAGAAATCGTATTGAAAAAGGACGCAACTGAAAAGGATGAAGCACTGGCACACAAGCTTGCGGAAAAAGCTGAAACGTCCTGTATGATTAGTCGTGCTATCAAAGGAAATGTAGAAATTGAGTTAGATACAACTGTAATAAAATAGAATGCTAAGATGTTCAAAAACCGTGCTCTATGGAGTGCGGTTTTTTTATACAGAAAAATAAGATTGTATTTAACGTAGATGAAGTGTATATTTGTTTATATAAAAACAGTGTGGAGAGAAAGGTGTTTATGTTTAAATGGATATGTCACTAGATTACCCGGTAGAAGTTATGGAAAAGGGATACATCGAAGAGAATCGTTATTATCGCTGTTTATTATGTGGTGAAGAAGTTGAAAAAGGGATCATTTATCCTGTAGGAGATGTACTTTTCACAGATTGGCGTTATATGGAACACCATATTGAAAGGACGCATGGCAGTGTTTTTGAACGATTACTCTCAGGTGGTAAGGAACAGACGGGGCTGTCCGACCAACAGTCGAAATTGCTTTCTTTGATTTACGCAGGAAATTCAGATAAAGAAATTCAACAGGAACTGAAAATCGGAAGCATGTCGACGATTCGTAATCATCGTTTTTCATTACGCAAAAAAGAAAAACAAGCAAAAACACTGCTGGCTCTCATGAATTTAGTGAAACGGCAACAAGAAATCGTAACAGATGAACCGAATATCGATAAGCCGAATGAGAAATCATTTGAACCTTCAACAGAATTAGCGCGCTATTTCTCTGAGGAGGATGGGCGTTTGAAAACACTACGTATGAAAGAGCAAGAAAAAAATCGCCTGCTAGCAGAAATTGCGTTGCTCTTCAAACCGAATAAAGTGTATTCAGAAGGTGAAGTCAATGCAATTTTGGTGACGATCTTCGAAGATTATATGCTGTTACGGCGGGAGATGGTCGACCGTGATGTGTTAACGCGTAATGCTGAAGGAAGTGCATATCGCCTTGTGCAAAGTCTAGAAAAAGGAGATGTCGATGAAATGGATTTTAAAAAAGAAATGAAATTGAAGGCGAAAGAAGATAAACCGAGTTATGGAATATTTCAAATCAAGAATGTAAAGAACGGGAAGCTTTTTGTAAATTCGACACCGAATTTCAAAACATTGAACGGATTAAAATTCATGTTAACTACCGGTGGGCATAAAAATAAAGAACTACAAACCGATTGGGATGAACATGGAAAAGACAATTTTGAAATTGAAATACTTGAAACGATAGATGAAAAGGATTGGCAGGGGATTAGTAAAAGTAAAATCCTTGAGAAGCAGTTGGATAAGTGGGTAGAAGAGTTACAGCCATATGGGGAAAAAGGATACAATCGTATTAAAAAAATGTGATAGACAGTTAAGAAGACACGTCTGTTGATTAACCATTTATTTGTATAAAACACTGTTGAGTAAGGCTTGGGAAATCCATTTTGACTGGACCATTTCGAGCACTCTAGTACCCTGTACAATTTGTTCCTAGCTTACTTTTAGCAGAGATTATGCATCTATCCATGTGATGTCTTATAGAAAGTGACACTTCTTTAAAATAAATAAGAAAAAACCATATAGAAATTATCAGCCGCCAAAATTACATCTTTGGCGGCTTTTATCCAGGTAGACAATCGTCTATTCTTTTGTCCCAAAAAGCTTTAGCACTTCGTGTACTAATGTATTTGGAGCGCGACGGATGAAGGACCACTATACGATTACCGAAAAATATGTAGGGATGCGACAAAGTCGCATCCCTACATATTCAGATATCCCGGTAGAAGTCATTCAATCCAAAGCAATCTAAAATAAATCATACACGTAGCGCGCCCATAGTGTGATCAAGTTATTTACTGGCCGTCTTTTTCATGTCTACCAAGGCGCCTTCCGCTTTTCTTATGTTCACTTATTGGGCGTATCCTGTTCAGGCTTTTTAATTGGCACGAGATTAAAAATATCATGATCTTCAAAAGCATCAACAAGACGATCAAGCCAATCGTAATAATCTCGTAGGTATAGTAATTTTTCAATATCTATAGTTACTTCTTCTCTCAATTCATCATCTATCGCGGGATCGTTCACAAGTCCTTCCAGTTCAGCCAAAGATCTTCTTATTGCAGCTGAATGAAAGGAAACAGATCTTCTCCACTTTATTGAAAATAGGTCGATAAAGCTTTGATACCAATCATCCTTCACTTGATAAAGGTCTTTTCGGACCCCTCTTTTCCAAGCACGTTCCACTAACTTCAAATCGGATAGTGCTCTGACAGATGTGCTCATGCTCGTTTTGCTCATCCCGAGTTCTTCTGTCATGTCATCCAATGTTAACGGCTCATTATGAAAAAACATCGTGCCATACTGTCTTCCAGCAGAAGGTGTAAGACCATAAAGATGTATATTTTGTGCGATGGATTCAATAATCCGCTCACGAGCTTTTTCAAGTTTTTCATTACCGTTCATACAACGTCTTCCCTCCACTATAACCGGCATTTATTAACCGATCCAGCTCATTTCTTATAGCGTATTATATCCTATCTTAAAAAGCAATTCGTAGCAATAAAAGTTCGTACAGTTTTTTCTGTACAAACCATTTAAATTGAGAAAACGGTTGTAATGCAAAAAAAAGACAGCTATACTAGAAGACATTCGTCAGTTTTGAAAATATAAGGAGTGTATGTATGAGTGAACAGATTGCCAGTAAGAAAATCCAAGTGATAAACACCACAAAGATTTTCGGTAAAAATGCGAAGCGGGCTTCCCAGCTTCTAAATGAAGGAAAAACAAAAGGTGAGATTTTGAAAGCCACCGGCGCAACAGTCGGGGTGAAAAATGCATCATTCGATGTGTACGAAGGTGAAATATTTGTCATTATGGGATTGTCAGGTAGCGGAAAATCAACGCTTGTTAGATTACTGAACAGGCTGATTGACCCAACAATGGGCAATATCCTGCTAGACGGTGAGGACATCGTTGGGATGAATAAAGAACAACTTCGTAATGTAAGGCGTAAGAAAATTGGAATGGTATTTCAAAACTTCGCACTCTTTCCCCACAAGACGATTCTTGAAAACGCGGAATATGGCTTAGAAATCCAAGGAGTAGCGAAGGCAGAACGTCAAGTCAAAGCGAAAGAATCCTTAGGACTAGTCGGACTTGCAGGATATGAAGATCAATTCCCTAGCCAGCTGAGCGGAGGCATGCAACAGCGTGTTGGTTTAGCGAGAGCGCTAGCTAATGGACCAGATATTTTGCTGATGGACGAAGCATTCAGTGCGCTTGATCCGTTAATCCGCAAAGATATGCAAGACGAATTATTGCAACTTCATAATGATATGGGGAAAACAATTATTTTCATTACGCATGACTTAGATGAGGCACTTCGTATAGGCGACCGCATTGCATTGATGAAAGACGGGGAAATTGTTCAAGTGGGTACGCCCGAAGAGATATTGATGAGTCCGTCGAATGAATATGTAGAACGCTTTGTTGAAGATGTGGATCTTTCTAAAGTATTGACAGCGGGACATATTATGAAAAAAGCAGAGACGGTTCAAATCGACCGTGGAGCGAGAGTAGCTCTTCGAATGATGAAACAACTTGGGATATCTTCAATTTACGTTGTCGATAAAGCAAAGCGTCTTTTAGGTGCGGTCACGGCCCAAGATGCGAGTTTGGCTATTGAAACAGGGAAGACACTTGAAGAAATAATGATTACCGACCTTCCGATGATTCTTCTGGATACCGTGCTAATCGATCTGTTCGATATCGTATCGACAGCGGTTATTCCGGTTGCAGTCGTTGATGAAAATAACAAGCTACAGGGAATTATTATTCGTGGTGCATTGATTGGTGCATTATCAGGTGATAATCAGTTTATCAATAATAACGGAACTTTCGATTCCGATGAACATACGGATACGGAGGCGAAGATAAATGGATAAATATTTACCTCGTTTGCCATTTGCGGAGTGGATTGACAATGGAGTCGATTGGCTCGTACTAACTTTCGGTACAGTGTTTGACGGGATTTCAGATTTTCTCAAAGGAATAGTTGAAGGATCAGTGGAATTGCTCGATATCGTGCCATCTATTTTACTTGCCGTGCTATTTGCCTTGCTTGCGTGGTTCGTATCTACTCGCCGCATTGCCATATTTACATTGTTCGGCTTGCTGTTCATCGATTACTTGGGTTATTGGTACCCGATGCTGCAAATGCTAGCGCTCGTACTCACCTCTGTATTCTTCGCACTGATAATCGGAATTCCAGTCGGTATCTGGGGATCACAACAAGCGACAGCAAGAAAAATCATCAATCCCTTATTGGATTTGATGCAAACCATGCCGGCTTTCGTTTATTTATTGCCAGCTATATTCTTCTTTAACATCGGGGTCGTCCCAGGTGTTGTGGCATCTGTTATCTTCTCAATGCCGCCAACAATTCGTTTGACAATGCTTGGAATAGAACAAGTTCCGAAAGATTTAATCGAAGCGACAGAAGCATTTGGTTCTACTACTTGGCAGAGATTGAGCAAAGTACAAATTCCGCTTGCAAAACCTACAATTATGGCGGGTGTCAACCAAAGTATTATGCTTTCCCTATCGATGGTCGTTATTGCATCGATGGTTGGTGCGCCAGGGCTTGGTGAAGAAGTTTATCGAGCTGTTACACAACTGAAAACGGGTGTTGGTTTTGAAACCGGATTGTCCATCGTTATCGTAGCCATCATTTTAGATCGCATCACGCAACACGCAGGAAAGAAAAAACAAGGGGGAACTAAACTATGAAATTAACAAAAAAAGTATTAGGACTTGGAGCGGTTGCTCTGCTTGCAGTAGGACTTGCTGCATGTGGCAGTGACAAGAATGAAGCAGACGGAGACTCCACGAAAACAGTTGGTGAATCAGTAGACTATAAGATTACAGGTATCGATCCAGGTGCAGGTATCATGGAAGCTACTGAAAAAGTACTTACAGAATATGACCTTACAGATTGGGATCTAACAACAGGTTCAAGTGCGGCAATGACAGCTTCACTGAAAAAAGCTTATGACAAAGAGCAACCGATTATCGTTACAGGTTGGACACCGCATTGGAAATTTGCGAAATACGATTTGAAATATCTTGAAGATCCAAAAGGTGTGTACGGTGGGGAAGAGCAGATCCGTACAATCGGAAGAATCGGATTAGCAGAAGATCTGCCAGAAGCGCACCAAATCTTATCGAAGTTCAACTGGACTGAAGAGGATATGGGAGAAATAATGGTAGCTATTCAAGAAGGTGAAAAAGAAGACGCGGCAGCACAAAAATGGGTTGAAGCAAATGAAGAAAAAGTGGCTGTATGGACAGAAGGCGTTGAAAAAGTTGACGGCGACAAGATCAAACTTGCTTACGTTGCATGGGACAGTGAAATCGCTAGTCATAACGTCATGAAAATTGTTTTAGAAGATATGGGTTATAAAGTGACATTAACACAAGTTGAAGCAGGTCCATTATGGACTGCAGTTGCTGACGGTAGTGCAGACGCATCGCTTGCAGCTTGGATGCCATTAACACATAAAACATATGCTGATAAATTCGAAGGTAAATTCGAAGAACTTGGCGTCAATATGGAAGGTGTCAAAGTCGGTCTAGTGGTACCGAAGTATATGGACATCGATTCAATTGAAGACTTGAAGAAATAAGTAATAGAATGTCAGTGTTATTTAAACGCGAGCAATAGGATAATGAACCCGGAAGAACGCTGTAATATGCAGCGGTTTCTCGGTTTTATTATATGTTGCAAATGCAATGGTATTCTTATTTCATCATATATAGAAGACTCAGCTCTGTTCAATCAGACTGAGTCTTTTTTGATTTTATGGCAGCAGTATGATAACTTTAAGTCGGCACGTATAAACAAACTCTTCGGGGCAAGGTGAAATTCCTTACCGGCGGTGATCGAGCATAGCTCGTCAGTCCGTGACCCGTCCTTCCTTGCTTGGAAGGCGGTGGAGCTGGTGAAATTCCGGCACCGACAGTTATAGTCTGGATGGGAGAAGTTGTTTGGATATACGTGCTGTGCTTGCAGGCTCTGCCCTTTCAAAAAACGAAAGGGGGAATGCCAATGGACCCTCAACATTATATGAGACTTGCTCTTGAACTGGCGCGTAGTGCACAAGGACAAACCTCGCCAAATCTACTTGTTGGTGCTGTTTGTGTGAAAGACGGCCGGATTTTAGGGACTGGTGCGCACTTGGAAATTGGGACAGCTCATGCTGAAGTGCATGCGCCGGCAATGGCAGGTGCGAATTCTATTGGTGCGGATCTATACGTGACACTGGAACCGTGTGCCCATACTGGGAAAACAGCTCCGTGTACAGATCTCATTATTTCATCTGGAATTCAAAGTGTTTTTGTTGAGTCTATCGATCCGAATCCCTCCGTCAATGGAGCGGGAATCGGGCTTCTTAAAGTTGCTGGGATTGAAGTCATTACCGGCATTTTACAGGAAGAGGCAGAGCAGTTAAACCAAGCATTTTTTCATTTCATCAGATACGGGAAACCATACGTTACCTTGAAAGCCACCGCAACTCTTAACGGTAGACTTTCAACGCAGAACGGGGACAGCAAATGGATTACTTCGGCTGCATCACGAACCGATGTCCATCACCTCCGCCATACCCATGATGCTATTTTGGTAGACGTACAAACCGTACTTCACGATAACCCTTTCCTCACCACCCGTTTGCCCCATGGTGGAAAGAACCCAATTCGAATTAATTTAGACCGGCATCTCAGGACGCCAAATCAGCGAATGTTGTTACAGACCGCGCTGTAGAAACAGTTATTTTTACACTCGATTCAACACATTCTGAAACTACTTTTTTTGAACATCCTTTAGTTTCAATTAAAAGGATTTCAGAAAACGTATCTTTTTTGAATGAAGTTTTAAAACGTTTTGCTGATAAAGAAATCATGACGTTGTTCGTTGAAAGCGGTAGCAAAGTTCATTCCAATTTCATCAATGAAGGTCTCGCAGATGAACTGTATTTGTATATGGCTTCGAAATTATTCGACAACGGTTCTTCATTGTTCATGAATGATACTTGGAACCTAATGGCAGAAAGCGAATCCCTGCGTTTTTTAGATGTGCGACAAAAAGGAGACGATTTCAGCTTTCATGCCAGGTTTCTGAAGGAGGATTGACAGCAGTTGTTTACTGGGATTATTGAAGAAGTAGGAACAGTTTCAGCGGTTAGGCCAGCGGCGAATTCTTTGCAACTATCAATCCGTTGTAGCAAAGTGCTTAGCGATGTTAAAAAAGGCGATAGTCTGGCGGTGAATGGTGTCTGTTTGACGGTATCAGATTTCTCGAGCAATCATTTTACAGCTGATGTCATGCCTGAAACTGTTAAAGCGACAACGCTTCAAGCATTGCGTACGGGAAGTCCAGTTAACTTAGAACGTGCGATGGCGGCGAATGGTCGTTTCGGCGGACATATAGTCAGTGGACATGTCGATGGCACTGGCGAAATTGTTTCGGTTAGACAAAAAGAAAATGCAATCTATATGGAAATCAGTATCGCAACTAAATTATTGAAGTATTTTATCCCAAAAGGTTCAGTAACTGTGGATGGAACATCACTTACTGTATTTGGTGTGACGAGTATTGGTTTTATCATCTCATTAATTCCAGTCACGCAAGGTGACTCAATCATCGGCCGAAAACGGGCTGGGGATCGAGTGAACGTAGAATGCGATATGCTCGCGAAATATATAGAACGGCTAATAACTACAGACAAAGAGAATCCAACTGGCGGTTTAACAATGGATACCCTTATCGCCAGTGGATTCCTCAGTTAAGGGGGCAAAGCAGATGTACTCTACCGTAGAAAAAGCAATTGAAGAACTAAAAAAAGGAAAAGCAATTATTGTCGTTGACGACGAAGACCGAGAGAACGAAGGTGACTTTGTTGCACTTGGTGAATTCGCTACACCCGAAATCATTAACTTTATGGCGACGGAAGGCCGTGGATTGATTTGCGTGCCGATAGACGAAGAGAAATCGCGACAGCTTGAACTCGGACTTATGACAGAAAATAATAGTGATGTGCACGGAACTGCATTTACGATTAGCATTGATCATGCGGATTGTCATACTGGAATCTCTGCATTTGAACGGTCGGAAACAGTATTAAGGATGCTAGGGACTGAAGCAGGTCCAACAGACTTTAGAAGACCAGGACATATATTTCCGCTAATAGCGAAGTCTGGCGGCGTCCTAAAGCGCTCTGGTCATACAGAAGCTGCTGTAGACCTCGCGAAGCTCGCGGGAGCAGAACCAGTCGGCGTCATATGTGAAATTATGAACGTAGATGGGACAATGGCGAGAGGTCCACAGTTGAAAGAGATAGCTGAACGATTTGATCTTGTTATCTTAACAATTCAGGAACTAATTGCTTATCGTCGCATCAATGAAAAACTTGTTGAGCGCATTGTAGATATTAGTCTGCCAACAGATTTTGGAGATTTTAAAGCAGTCGCTTTCGTTGAAAAAGAAACAGGGCATGAACATATTGCTTTGGTAAAAGGTGATATCGAAGATGCTGAAAATGTACTCGTCCGCGTTCATTCGGAATGTTTGACAGGCGATGTCTTTGGCTCATGTCGATGTGATTGTGGTCCGCAACTTCAAGCTGCACTTGCACAGATTGAAAAAGCCGGAA
Organism: Sporosarcina sp. resist; assembly: GCF_014302295.1. Classification (NCBI taxonomy): domain Bacteria; kingdom Bacillati; phylum Bacillota; class Bacilli; order Caryophanales; family Caryophanaceae; genus Sporosarcina; species Sporosarcina sp. resist. Next base: position 1,535,127 of record NZ_CP060287.1, read on the forward strand.
GAGGCGTCTTACTCTATATGCGTCAGGAAGGTCGTGGAATAGGTCTCGTCAATAAAATGAAGGCCTACAAGCTGCAGGAAGAAGGATACGATACTGTTGAAGCCAATGAGAAATTAGGATTTCCAGATGACCTTCGAGATTACGGCATCGGTGCACAAATACTGCGGGATCTCGGTTTAACGTCGATTCATCTTCTGACGAACAACCCGCGTAAAATTGCTGGAATAGCAGGACACGGGTTAGAAATAACAGAGCGCATTCAAATCGAAATGCCTGTTAAAGTGGAGAACAAAATTTATATGGAAACAAAGAAAAATAAAATGGGACACTTATTGCATAATTGAGGGGGAATAATGATGAGAACAATTTATGAAGGACATTTAGTTGGAACAGGGCTTAAAGTTGGAATCGTGGTAGCAAGGTTCAATGAATTCATTACAGGAAAATTACTAAGCGGAGCGGAAGATGCATTGCTTCGTCACGGAGTAGCCGACAGTGATATCGCGGTTGCTTGGGTGCCAGGTGCCTATGAAATTCCGCTAATAGCGAAGAAGATGGCGGCTTCCGGTAAGTACGATGCAGTTATCACACTTGGTACAGTTATCCGCGGAGCAACACCGCATTTCGACTATGTATGTAATGAAGTGGCTAAAGGGGTCGCGGCCATCAATCTGCAGGAAGGCATCCCGGTTATTTTCGGTGTCTTGACAACAGACACGATTGAACAGGCAATTGAACGTGCGGGAACGAAAGCCGGCAATAAAGGATGGGATGCAGGGAATGCAGCGATTGAGATGGCGAATTTGTTGAAACAGATATAATCGTTGATAAATAGAAGGCACAGTTTTCGGTTATCCGGAAACTGTGCCTTTTTTAATATTTCAACACCCGCGTACATGTTAGTTAAGGAAATGTAGTAGTAGAGTGAATAATGTGGTTAGTTTTAGGGATTCCGAGGTATAAAGAATAAAGGAAAGGTTTTTTGAGGAAACTATTTTTTGACGAAGTGCATACAATGTTGTATGATGCTAATAACCAAGTAAGTTAATATGAATTAAGGAGAATGGGTATGAAGAAATTTAGTTTACGCGTAATTCTACTATTTACAGCAATCATTTTACTTGCTGCATGCGGAAACGCTAATAAAGGAAATACAAGTGGTAGTGAAGAGTCTAAAGGAAACAGTGATTCAGGAAAGAAAACGGAAGATTTACTTGTGAAAATACAGGATGAAGGCAAGTTAACAATCGGGACAGAAGGAACATATCCACCATTTACATTCCATGATGAGAAAGGGGAACTTACAGGTTTTGACGTTGAAATCGCAAGAGAAATAGCGAAACGACTCGGGGTAGAGCCTGTATTTCTAGAAACGCAATGGGATGCGATTTTCGCAGGGCTTGACTCTAAACGGTTCGATATGATTGCAAACCAAGTAGGGATTCGTGAGGACCGTATTGAGAAATATGACTTTTCGGAACCGTACATTTCATCATCTGCAGTCCTCATTACAAATACTAGTAATAAAGATGTGACAAGCTTTGAAGATATTAAAGGGTTAAAGTCTGCGCAGTCATTAACGAGTAACTATGCAGACACTGCAAGATCTTACGAGGCTGAAATTGTGGGTGTTGAAGGATTTAACCAAGCTATTGAGCTCATCAATTCCAAACGTGTAGATGTAACGATAAATGATAATTTATCTTTCTTAGACTTTATGAAGCATAAACCAGATGCACCTGTCCAAATTGTGGCGACAGCAGATGACGTTTCACAAAGTGGTTTAATGTTTAGAAAAGGTAATGAAACACTTGTTAACGAAGTAAATAAAGCACTAAATGCAATGATTGAAGACGGAACATACTTAAAAATCTCCGAGAAATGGTTTGGTGAAGATGTCCTTAACTAATATTTTAGCTAACCCAGAGAAAGTACAAAGACTTCTAGATATTGCCCTAACATCCCTTTGGCCATTGCTGGAGGGAGCTCTTTACTATACGCTTCCTTTAACGTTTCTTTCTTTTTTCTTTGGAATTATTCTTGCAGTATTAACTGCGTTAGGAAGAATATCAACAAGCAAGCCGCTACAAATTATCGCAAGAATTTATGTATCTGCAATTCGTGGAACGCCTTTACTCGTACAACTATTTATTTTGTTTTTCGGATTGCCAACGGTCGGAATAGTTATAGATCCATTTCCAGCCGCCGTCTTCGGATTTTCATTGAATGTAGGGGCGTATGCTTCAGAAGTGATTCGCGCAGCAATACAATCGATACCGAAGGGACAGTGGGAGGCAGCACATACGATTGGCATGAACTATACCCAAACGCTTAGGCGAATCATTTTGCCGCAAGCAACGAGAGTATCTATCCCGCCTTTATCGAATACATTTATTAGTCTTGTGAAAGATACATCGCTGGCATCGCTTATTTTAGTGACAGAAATGTTTAGAAGGGCTCAAGAAATCGCTTCTGCAAACTATGAGTTTTTATTACTTTATACTGAAGCGGCGATTATCTATTGGCTCATTTGTTTTATCCTTTCCTTAATTCAAGACAGAATCGAACATCGGCTGGATCGATATGTGGCTAAGTGATAAGTTGAAAAAACAACTGTTAGAAGGTGCAAACTATGATTTCAATAAAAGGCTTGTATAAAAAGTTCGGGGACCTTGAAGTGTTAAAGGGAATTGATTTGGAAGTGAATAAAGGGGAAGTTGTAGTTGTCATAGGTCCATCAGGCTCTGGTAAAACGACACTGCTTAGATGTTTGAATATACTGGAAGTCCCGACAGCCGGGACTATAACCCTTGATGGCCACGAAGCAGACTTTTCTAAACGTGTAGCAAAAAAAGAAATTGACTATTTTAGAAGTGAAACAGGTATGGTGTTTCAGAATTATAATTTGTTTCCTCATAAGACTGCTCTTGAAAATGTGATGGAAGGGCCAGTCATCGTAAAAAAAGAAGCTAAAGATGTAGCACGGAAAAAAGCTGAGAACTTGTTAAATAAGGTTGGATTAGGTGATAAGTTCGACTTCTATCCTTTTCAACTATCAGGGGGGCAGCAGCAGCGGGTAGGGATTGCAAGGGCGTTGGCATTGGAACCAAAAGTAATGCTGTTTGATGAGCCTACATCTGCGCTAGATCCTGAATTAGTCGGTGAAGTGCTGCAGGTCATGAAAGATCTTGCCAATGAAGGAATGACCATGGTTGTCGTTACACACGAAATGCGTTTTGCACAAGACGCAGCCGACGAAGTTATTTTTATAGATAATGGAAAAGTAGTTGAGCGAAATAAACCGAGCGAACTATTTACAAATCCAAAAGAAGAACGAACCCGACAGTTTTTGAACTTAATTTCATAACTAAAATATACGAAAAGATAGCCGATACGCTTGGTTATCTTTTTTGTCTCAGATCGAGAACCTCGCTAAAATTGTTAACAATAGTTATGATAGAGGAGATGTTATTTTATGAAATGAGGCGATTTACATGAGTGAACAATCAAATGTAGTACTACCTAAAAAAACGTGTACGATTGAAAAGCTAGTTACGATACCCAAAGATGTTAAAAAAGTGCTGAATGGCGAAAAGACAGCTACTCGCCGTAATGGTGTTTATGCAGATCTTGGTGAAATTATGGTACTCGACGGGAAAGAGTTTAAAGTAGATACAATTTATTCACAGACGCTCGGCGAAATGACGGACGAACATGCACAACAAGAAGGTTACACAACGATGGAAGAATACAAACAATCTATTCTCGCGATGCATGATAAAATGCCATGGTTACCGACGATGAGTGTTTGGGTGCATGAATATAGCCCAGTAGAGAAATGATGTTCTGAATGAATTCAGGAATCTATGGCGCGATTGTCTTTTTGCATGTTATCAGTGCTGTCCTTGCCATAGGTCCATTATTTCTATTGATGCCGATTATTAAGCGAGTGCGTGGCGTTGAAACGGACATTGAGCAAGTCTACTTGTCTATTATCAATGTCATCATTCGCTTGGTCATGCATGCAGGACATGTTCTCGTCTACACGGGTGTCCTTCTATTGGTATTTGGACCTTGGCCATGGTATACGTCATGGGTAATCATGACGCTTGCTGTTTTGCTACTATCTGGAGTTTTCCTAGCAAGAGGATTTACGGTTGTGCTACGAAGATTTAAGAATCCAGATGCTGATAAAAATAAGATACTTGATCGTTTAAATGGTACTTCATGGCTCTATATCGGCCTTATGCTAATCATGCTCTGGCTCATGGTTCAAAAACCGATGCTTTGGTAGATAACCCGCGATACATAGGAAAAGACGTGCATCTAACTGGTGCATGTCTTTTTTGATATTTAATTCTACAAGCATTTTGCCATAGCTTATGGCAATTGATGAAACTGTCATGGCAAGTACACGAACTGTCATAGCAATTGATGAAGCTGTAATGGCAAGTACACGAACTGTCATGGCAATCATTAAAACTGTCAGTGAAAGCCTGAACTGTCATGGCAATCGATGAAACTGTAATGGCAAGTACACGAACTGTCATGGCAACCAATTAAAACTGTCAGTGTAAGCTTGAGCTGTCATAGCAATCGTCAAAACTGTTGGGATGAGTCAACCTATAACCACTTGTAAGTAAAGCAGGCACATTATTTCATATTTCCGACTCCTTTTTGAAAGTAGTTCGTCTAGTAAGGGTGAGGGGCAGTGGAGAAAAGTCTAGAACAGCTTTATGTAGAATATAGTGATCGCATTTATCGATATATCTTTTTACAAGTCCGTCAGAAGGAGTTGGCGGAAGATCTGACCCAAGAAACTTTTTATAGAGCGTTCAAAAATATTCATTCGTTTAATAAACAAGCTAGTATGTTGACATGGCTATTGAAGATAGCTAGAAATGCTACGTATGATCATTTCAGGCGGAAAAGGATCATTCGATTTTTCAGTCTTGATAAAGATCTGAATGTGGATACAAGCAATCTTTCGCTGGAAGATGAATTACTGAAAAAGGATATGACTGTAAGGTTGTACAATGCGCTAGCTAGTTTGAAGCCAACCTATCGTGACGTCCTTATTTTACGGAAAATCAACGAAAGCTCGATCAAAGAAACAGCATATATCTTAGGGTGGACTGAGACAAAGGTGAAATCAACAATGGTGCGGGCATTTGCTGCGCTGAAAAAAGAAATGTACAGAATGGAGGGGGAGAACGGATGAATGACTTCGATGAATTTGATGGTGAGTTTAACGAGTTGAAGGATGTTGATAGATTAGAAACTGATCGAATGATTAGCTTGGAGAAAGTCATTGCTAAAAGTGGAAAAAAGAAATTTAATATGCTCCCACTAATTTTTTCTAGCTTTGCCATCTTTGCTGTTGGACTATTTTTAATGATGACGATTAAAGAGTATACATCTGAAGTTGAAAGTCAGAAAACAATCATTGATGATCAATCCGTCCCTGAAATTCCAATGGTCGAAGTAGAGTCAAATATGATCACTGTAGAATACGGAATAGATAATATGGACAAAGGAAATCACGATTATGAAACAATAGGTACTGGAAAAAGAATTGTAGTAGAGCCAAGAGTCTCTGGCTTTCAACGCGGGGACGTTATTTATTTTGCAACACCGAAGTATTCAAATGGAAATCCAAATTTAAATCTAGCAGGGAATTATATATCAAGAGTTGTGGGCTTACCAGGAGAGAGAATTGAAATTAGAGAAGGTCAGCTATATATTGATGAAATGAAACTAGAGTCTTTTTATTCATTTCCAACCGTAAGAGGAATGAATAAAAAAAAGTATTTGGAAACAGTCGATTCTCAAAATTCCTCTATGACTGAAGAAGATTTTGAAGAAAGCATGGAAGCCATTTTAGTACCAGAAGGCACAGTATTTGTGCTGGGGGACCAGTGGTGGAGAAGTATAGACAGCCGTCACTTCGGACCTTTATCATTAAGCCAAGTGGAAGGGAAAGTAATAGGATATGGAATTGAATAATAAAATAATATGCCTGATAGCCTATTATTTAGGGGATCATAAATAGTTTAAATTTAAATCGTCTGTAATTGAAAAAAGCTCACCAAGTCACAATCATTGTGATTTGGTGAGCTTTTAACATCATAAGTTACTTTGAACATAGGACAGACGTTGTGCAATTTCATTTGCAATTTTCATGCCATGGAAGCGTCCGTCTTCAATGTAAACACGATTTGTAATGCCACCCGTTACAACACCAGAAAGAAAAACGTTCTTGACATTTGATTCATATGTCTCTTGATTAAAGGAAGGAACTAATGAAGAGAGGTCAGTTTGAATTCCAATGCTTTGAAGCAGAGAGATATTGGGTTGATAACCGATGAGGGAAAATACATAGTCATTTTGAAGTGTAACTGTTCCGTCAGAAGAGTTTATGCGAATAGTTGATTCATCGATAGCAGCAATACTGGAATTGGGATGAAAATCAATTTTTCCTTTTTTAAGAAGGTTACGCATATCTAATAACAACGATGGTTTAATGCCTTCTAAGACAGTTTCTCCACGATGGATAAGTGTAACCTTGGCCCCATTACGATAAAGATCAATAGCAGCTTCAATTGCTGAATTTTTACCACCCACAACTGTAACATGTTGTCCATAATAGAGGTGACCTTCTTTATAGTAATGTGATACCTTCGCTAGATTATCTCCGTCTACACCTAGTTGTCTTGGCGTATCGAAAATTCCTGTTGCAATAACAATCATCTTCGCTTCGTAAGGAATGGTGTTGCCATTACGATCTTCTGCGTGGATAGTAAAGGATGCTGCATTCTTTGAAATAGAATTAACCTTTTGATAGCACTTAATATTAATTTCTTGTCTCTCAGTTACAAGACGATAATATTTTAATAGTTCAGTTCGATTTGGACGGACATCTTGAGATAGGAATGGAATGTTGCCGATTTCTAAGCGGTCAGAAGTACTATAGAAAGTCATGTGTAATGGACAGTTGACAATGGAATTGACAATCGCCTCTTTTTCAATAATCACATAAGAAAGTCCTTTTTCTTGTAGAGCAAGACCCGTTGATAAGCCACACGGACCACCGCCAATAATAACAACATCATACATACAATAAATATCCTCCTTAAAGTTTTACATAAACAATGGTTAAAAGCATTAATTTTTTAGGAATGTTGCATGCATGAATAATGCAACAATGCTGTATAAGCCTTGCCCGTTAGTATGCTCAGACGAGTGGGAAGAAATACTTAATTAATTGTATATAACTTGTTTTACGCACTGGAAAAGGAGTTCATATATTTTGCTAGCGAACTATCCTATAAGACCTTGCCTCATTCAGACATACCGAGCATGAAAAGTTTGCATGATTTAGGTGATACAGCAAGACTTCTATACGATTTTCATGCAATAACTGGACAATGGGAAGAAAGCAAAGCACAAAACGAGAAAAATCACCTTGATTTAGCAAAGGAATTAAAAAACAGTGGAAGCTATGATTATATAGTGAATCGGATGTTAGGAAATGGATTATTCTGAAATTTAATAGAAACTATTAAATAGATGGAGTATAATAACAAGTATTCGTGATTATAAGTCAAGATTAAAGTTGTATACTTCACTATTAAATTGAAAATTCTTAAGTTTTTTGGGCTATCTAAATTATGAAAAAAGGGGATAATTAATGATGAAACGATTAGAAAAGGGAGATACAATCGGTATTTTCACACCATCTTCACCCGCAACTGTTACTGCGTTGCAACGGTTTGAACGTGCAAAAGCATTTTTAGAATCAAAAGGGTTTGTTATTGTAGAAGGTAAATTGACAGGACAGTCTGATGTTTATCGTTCCGGTTCACCTAAAGCACGCGCAGATGAACTAAATGAGCTATTAAGAGATCCGAATATAAAGATGATTATGTCCACAATTGGTGGCACGAACTCAAATAGCATGCTGCCATATATTGATTATGAAGCATTTAAGCAAAATCCAAAGCTAGTCGTTGGGTATTCTGATGCAACGGCTGTTTTACTCGCCCTTTATGCAAAAACAGGTATCTCAACATATTATGGACCTGCTTTAATACCTTCGTTCGGTGAATTTGAACCACTAGTAAATGATACTTATCAATATTTCGAACAATATTTTATGAAAGAGACAGAGCTACCTTATGAAGTGCCAATGTCTCCATTTTGGTCTGATGAGCCTGTGAACTGGTTAGAAAAAACGACAGAGAAAACGCTTTTTAATAATAAGTGGGTGACTGGACATAGTGGTGTTGCAGAAGGACGATTAATAGGTGGCAATGTGAATTCGATGTATGGATTTATTGGCTCTTCTTATTTCCCTACAATTAAACAAGGCGATATTTTATTAATTGAGGATTGTATGAAAAATGCCTCAATTGTTGAGAAGAATTTTGCAATGCTAAAAGTGCAAGGGTTTTTTGATAAAGTTGCTGGTATTATTTTAGGTAAACATGAACAGTATGATGATTTAGGTACTGGCAAGCAGCCATTGGACCTACTGATAGAGCAATTAGATGGGATGGATATTCCCATTTTAGCTGAGTTCGATACGTGCCACACCCATCCAATGCATCCATTTGCTATTGGCAAACAAGTGAAGTTAGATACAGGTTCCAAAAAAGTATTTTGCACGGAAAAATGGTTGTGAAATTTTCAGTATCTAAAACTTTTGTTTAACAGAAATAGAAATAATTTTTGACGATAAGCAATAACAACAAATTGATTATTGAAATGTTGAATTATGTAATTTGTTGTTTATTGCACCAAATGGGCAGGTTAGTGGAAAAAAGTAAAAATGCTCAATAGTAAAAGGGCAAGATGAATCTGATGAAACAGGATAAACAAATAGATAGGTCGAGCAAGCTATTCGCATTTTTATATAGCGTTTTCATAGCAACACCTTTCTATAGCATATTAGGCATTGCTACTTACCTGGAAGAGGAAAAGTTGAAGTTACCAAAAATGAGAATACTTTTGATATTGAAATTTCCAGCAATGCTATCCTTGTAAAAGAATTGATGTAACAATTTAAAACAGCGGAAAATAAATATGGACGGGGGAGTAAAGACACTATTTCTCTTTTTTCACCAATGACTATATACTAGTTTGGTGTTTTAAAAGTAGGACATTAAGTGGCGTCATTATACTATCCTATGAATCTTTTGGTACTTATTATTGCCATCTATTAGACTATGTGGTATATTTTTTGATGGTTATAGGCAAACTTATTGAAAAATAGGGACGCAAAGCTACAGGTCTAAAGTAATTATTACTATGACGGCTGAGCTGCTCAAGAAATGCTAGATAATAGTCTAGTTTTTTTATTTGCCTATTTCATTGTGAAATGGGCTTTTTTTATGTGTAAAGAAAGATACAAAAATTGAAGAGGAGGAAATAATTATTATGAGTTTTTTTAAAAACATGTCATTAAAGTATAAACTTTTACTTACAGTTTCTATTATTGTTTTAGCACTTTTTTCTGTTCTAACGACACAAAGTATTTCTCAATTGAACGGCCAGTTAGAAAATGACCTAGAACAAGAGTTAAAAAGTGTTGGCTTATTGACAGCCATGAACCTAGATTCCAAAGATATAGATGGTCTATTGAAAGTTCAAGGGGAAGACGATCCTGAATTTTTGAAAATGCAAAGTACCTTGGATGGCATAAGGGAAGAACAGGGAATCATGTTTTGGAGTTATATATGGGAGATGGAGGATAATGGCGTCACTCCTATCGGCTATACTGAAAATTTGAATGAAGCGTATGAAGCGGGGGAATTGTTTACTGATCTTGCTCCTGTTCATGTAGATACTGCTAAGCTCGCAATTAAAAATGATCAATCAGAGGTAACAACTATTTTTGAGGACTCATTCGGATCATGGCGAACAGTTTTCAGCCCTCTTAAAGATGAAAGCGGAAATACAATTGCAGTGTTAGGAATTGATTACTCTGCGGATTATATTGATACCATCATAAAAAAAAGTGTTACAAAACAGATTATTATTGCAGTAATCGGAATTTTAATCTTATTAGTATTGCTGTATTTTACAATTGATCGGCTTTTATTACCACTTAAAAAAGTGGTCATTGTTGCAGACCAAGTGGCAAATGGAGAATTGAACGATGTTGATCTTCAGATTACAAATGATGAAGTTGGACAACTTTCACAATCGATAAAAACAATGGTTTCAAATTTGCAACATGTCATATTAAACATTAGAAATACATCTGATCACGTTGCATCATCAGCCAATCAGCTAACTATGAATGCGACAGAATCGTATATTAGTTCAACAAACGTTTCAAAAGAAATGAAGAATATCGCTCAAAATGCTGAAACTTCTTTGGTGATGACTGAAGAAACAGCTGCTGCGATGGAAGAAACAGCGGGGGGAATACAACAAATCGCTGATTCAGCCAATACGGCTTCTGAATCGTCTCTGACGGCCTCAATTGCTGCTGAACAAGGAAATAAGGTTGTCCAACAGGTGATTGATCAAATGCAATTAATTAATACATCTGTAGAACAAATAGAGGAAACTATTAATGGTTTACATGCTAATTCTAATAAGATTAGCGACATTGTGAACATTATTACTGCTATAGCAGAGCAAACAAATTTGTTAGCACTAAACGCTGCTATTGAAGCAGCCAGAGCTGGTGAGCATGGTAAAGGATTTGCTGTCGTTGCAGATGAAGTAAGGCGTTTAGCTGAACAATCATCTCAGTCGGCTAAAGAGATTTTCCAACTAATTCATATGATTCAAACGGATTCTAATGCCTCTGTAACCGTGATGGAAAAAGGAAAAGAAGACGTAAGAGTGGGAATGGATTATACGAATGAAGTAGGCGAGATATTTAAAAGGATTGTACAATCTGCAGATGAAGTCGCAGATCAAATCCGGGAAATTTCTGCTGCATCTCAAGAAATTTCTGCATCCTCTGAAGAAGTAGTCGCATCCGTTAATAATATTAAGAAAACATCTCAACAATCTACCGAGTTTTCATTGAATGTCTCACAAGCTACACAAGAACAATTGGTGTCGATGCAAGAAGTGAAAGAAGCATCTGCTTCATTAGGCCAAACTGCGGAGAAGCTGCAGTCCCTAATTACAAACTTTAAATTGGAGAGTGAAGATTAATGGATTTAAAGCTTACCGGTAAAAATGTTCTCATTACAGGCTCTAGTATGGGGATAGGCAAGGCAATTGCTTTAGCTTTTGCTGAACAGGGAGCAAATATTTTAATAAACTATATTGGCAGCGATCAAGAGGCGGAAACAGTTCGTCTACAAGCGAAGGACCATGGCGTGAATGCACTAAAATATTGTGCGGATGTATCTGACTCTAAACAAGTGCAGGATATGTTTCAGTATATGGACAACCAGCTAGGAGCAATAGATATTCTTGTCAACAATGCCGGGTTTGCACAGAATGCTCCTATTACAGATTTAACTGATGAGCAGTGGGACAAAATGATAAAGGTTCATCTTTACGGAAACTTTTATAATTGCCGAGAAGCGGCGAAAAGAATGAAGGAAAAAAATAAAGGTAAAATTATTAACATCTCTTCAGATATAGGAAGTCTTGGGTGTGAAGAATTCACCCATTATTCAGCGGCAAAAGGCGGTATTAATGCTTTTACAAAAGCTTTGGCAAGAGAGTTGGCACCGAATATATTGGTCAACGCTGTGGCGCCTAGTGGAACATATACTGGCATCCTCGAAGCTTTCGGTGAAAACTATATCGCGGAAGAGTCAGCGAAATATCCACTAAAGCGCTTGGCTCAACCTGAGGAAATCGCCAAAACTGTGTTATTTTTAGCATCAGAAAATGCGGATTTTTATACAGGTCAAATACTAACTCCAAACGGTGGAGTAGTTATGAACGGATAAAAGATAGATGAGGAGCACTTGAATTGATGAATATCGTCGTATTTTGTGTATATTTAGTTTTTATTTATTACATTGGCTATAAAGGATATAAGCGCGTCAAAACTGCCGAAGATTTAATTGTGGCGGGCTGGAGTATGCCGTTATCTGTTGTAACTGGGAGTTTAATTGCCGCGTTATTAGCAGCTCCATTCTTTTTTGCTGCTGTCGGCTCAGGTTATACAAGTGGAGGCTTTGAAGGATCCGCAACAATGGGCGGACTAGGTACATGTATGATTTTAGGGGCATTAATCTGGACTAAGCCCCTAAGAAGATTAAGAGGATGGACACTAGCGGACTACTACGGATTGAGATATGGTAGTAAAAGATTAGGAGCATACACGGGAATCGTGATGGCGGTAGCATTTGGTATTTTCAATGCCGCAGCTCTCACTGTTGGGGGTACTTATATTATCCAACAACTTTTCCAAATCGATTTCCTTCCAGCTGCACTATTATTTGTTTCGTTAACGGCACTCTACTCCGTTATTGGAGGCTTATGGGCTGTCGCTTACACCGAAATTGTTCAAGGGGCACTAGCGGTAGCCGGAATCCTTGGGATAACCATATTTGTTTTATTCTATTATCCTGATGTTACATTTAACCCTGATTGGTGGAATGTAAATGAATTATTTAGTAGAGGTGGAGTTGAATTCTGGACACTCTATTTAGTTTTAGCTCTTGGTGATATTCCAGCAGTGGACTTAGGTCAGCGTGTTGCAGCGGCAAAAAGTCCGCGTGTCGCACAGCTGAGTATGATTATTGCAGGTTCAGTAATCATCGCTATTAGTTGGATACCTGGAATGTTAGGGGAAGCTTTTAAATCTATTTATCCGAACAGTTCCAATCCCGAAACATTGATGCTTGTTTTTGCACAAGGTTATTTCCCACCTATTTTATCTGCTATCTTTTTAACAGCGATGGCGGCGATGGGTATGTCAACTGTTGCGGCATGTTATGTAGCAACCTCAGGAATTGTTACTAAAAATATTTATTTAGATTTTATTAATAAGAATCCTGATCCGAAAAAACTATTGTTTTTTTCCAGAATGGTGATTCTTGCAAGTGCATTGTTAGGTTTAATCCTGGCGCTAAGTGCTCAAAAAGTTATTGATTTAGCCTATTTAGCATGGGATGTTGTATTTGTTACATTGTTCTGGCCAATCGTTTTAGGCCCATTTTGGAAGCGGGTAAGTACTCCGGCTGTATGGGCAAGTATATCTGTTGGACTCGTATATTATATTATTACGTCACTTACTCACGTTCCTGGGCCGAAAATTCAATCGGATGGGTTTTTGGGCTTGTTGGGCGAATTGTGGCTAACGCCTGTTTTCTCAGGTGTGATTTTTTCTGGAGTGACAATTATTGTAATAAGTCTATTAATCCCACCTACCCAACACGTTCTTGACATGCATGAAATTGAAAAAAATAAAGAACTTGATCACGTTGGAAGTAAAGAAGAACTAGAAATATTGAATACTTCAAAACAACCAAATATCTGAGTTGGTAACAGGACATGCTTAATTGTGTGTCCTGTTTTTTTGAATTCTATCTACCATATCTGATTAATTTATCAAACATAAATATTTTTTCTAATAGTAATATTGGATTACAAAAACTTCATATCGTAGCTAGAGGTCTAAAGAATGAAAGCGATCCGCAACGAAAGTCAAGTCCTCCAAAAATAAGTTACGTAAGTTTGGACGTCGTCTAACTGCAAGTGGATGGTAGGCGACCGCTGTTTGGAATCCACGTATATCGTGCCAACTACTCCGCATTGACTTCACTTCGGCTTCAGGATTTTGAAAAAAAGACTGAACGGCTACATTTCCTAAACAAAGAATGAGAGTAGGCTTTTTTTCTGTAAGCTGCTGTACTAAATGCCTCATACAAATTTGACGTACTAATTCTTTGTCGTATGCTCGAACGGGCTTCCTTTTTAGTATAAAAGTGACATACAGATCATCTATTTTCAAGCCAGCTTCATTTGCAACTTCTTGTAGCGTTTGCCGCGTTCCACAAACAAATGACTCGCCTTCACGATCTTCACGTGCTCCGGGATTGTCAAGAATAATCATAATCGGGGCCGCTGGATTACCTTCACCCCATACCATCCGTGTCCCTTGTTCATAAAGGCCGCATTCCTGGCAATTTACAAGGTGATCAGGGGTTGGCTCCTCCAATAACATTTTTGGACAGAAGACAGGCATTATTTTCAGCTCACTTTGACGTTTATTTGCAAAAAAAAAGAGGAAGCGCCTGTAACAGAAGAACGCAGCCTTAGTACACCACAACCTGTGGCAACATTCTAGGCCCATTTGCAGATTATCCCCAGGGAAGCTTTATAATTTCCAGTGCAATAAGGAGAGCTTTCCACTAACCAATGGATTTCAATCAGAGTCACAGCATATAGGTTAAATGTGGTAGAATTGTTATAATATTTCGATGTTTATTATTTTTATGTGAATGGGGTGTGGGGATGGAGTTTAGACGTTATCAAGATGTGCAAAAATTTGCATTGAAAGCTGAACCTGTTTTAGGTAAAAGGGAAGATGTATACAGTCTTTTTTTCGGTGTATTGCAGGCAATTAAAGCTGGCCGATACGAGAAGCCGTTTATGGCGACGATTGAAGAGGAGGGGCAGGTGCTAGCCTTATTTCAAATGACCTATCCACATCCGTTAAACCTAATTTTTACGGATGAAAGCCGTTTGGAAGAATGTATGGATTTGTTAATAAGAAACCTATTGGAACTTAAAATTGAAATTAGTTCCATCATAGGTTTAAAACCGTGGGCATTCCTCTTCAGTAAGAAATGGGAAGTGAAAACAAGTGTGTATCCTCAATTGATGATGGACCAGGGATTGTATCGATTAGATAATATAGATGAAACACTTGAACACAGTCCAGGCTCTTGGCGTTTGGCAAATACGGATGATTGTTCACTCATTGAGATGTGGTTCAACTTGTTTGAGGAAGATGCAGGACTTCCGCTAACAGCAGTGGAAGATGTGAAAAGTCGAGTTGCATCATTTGTAGCCGAACAGGAAGTATTTTTGTGGGAGGATAATGGCAAAGTAGTTTCCATGATGAAAAAAGCCCGACCGACAAATCATGGCGTAACTGTCTCCCTTGTATTTACACCAAAGGAAGAGCGAAAGAAAGGCTACGCGCGGACGATGGTAGCAGCTGGAACAAAGGAACTTCTAAAAAAATATGATTTTTGTGTGCTTTACACTGATTTGATGAATCCGACAGCAAATAAAATCTACCAAGAGATCGGCTACAAGAGAATTGCAGATTCTATACAGATTGGATTTAGCTTGAAATGAAAAAGGTGTGATCTTTATAGGAAATCTGAATCACATAGTTGATCGAAATTTATATGAAAATATCTGATATGGGAAAAATTAATTCCGAAACTAGAAGATAAATATGACACAAACAATCACAATAACTAGCTGGAAAGTACAGAGAAGAAGGCGTGGCTGGATCCATCATGTGATAAGTCCAAATGATATTCGCTCTTTTCAATGTTTCTAACGAACTAAGAATATTTCATGTCAAAAAAGCCAAGAATAGAAAACTCCTGGCTTTTTTGATATGAAATTCAAATTAAATTATTTTATCGTGAAAAAATATCGAGTTTTTCAATTCGTGCAACTGCTTCTTTTAAACGGTCTTCACTTTCCAATAAGCCAACACGTATATACCCTTCACCATACCTTCCAAAAGCATGGCCCGGTGCTACGGCAATGTCTGCTTTGTCTAATAGTAACTTGGTGAATGATTCGCTTGTATATCCTTCTGGTACAGGTAACCAAGCGAAGAAAGATGCAGCGGGCGCGATGACATCCCAACCGATTCGTTTACATTCGGAAATTAAGACATTCCGGCGGCTTTCGTAAAGTGAAACGAGCTCATCCACACAATCCTGGCTTCCCGATAATGCCTCTGTTGCTGCGCGCTGAATTGCTGGGAATATATCTATGAATAAATGATCCTGCAATAAGCTGATTGCTTCGATAATATCGGCATTACCGATGGCAAAACCGACCCGCCATCCCGCCATATTATACGTTTTTGACAATGTGTACATTTCAATTCCAACTTCTTTTGCACCTTCTGCTTGCAGGAAACTGACAGGTTTCGCACCGTCAAAACCGATTCCACCATAGGCAAAGTCATGCAAAATTGCAATATCATTGTCTTTTGCCAAAGCAATCGTTTCTTCGAAAAATGGAAGTGTGGCTGTTGCGCTTGTTGGGTTATTTGGATAGTTCAAATACATTAATTTTGCTTGCTTCTTTTGTTCATCGGAAAGAGCAGAGTAATCAGGTAAAAAATCGTTTTCTGCAAGTAATGGCATTAAATCGTATTTAATATTGGCTAAGCTTACACTCGATAAATAATCGGGATATCCCGGATCCGGCAATAAAAGTAATTCATCTTCGTTCATAATCGCGAGGGGTAACTCGACCAATCCAGGTTTTGTTCCAAATAGAATCGCTACCTCTGTTTTAGGATCAATATGAACATCGTATTCTCGTTTATAAAAGTCAGCAACAGCCTGTTTTAATTCGGCAGTCCCTCTGAAAGGGGAGTATCCATGTGTTGTTGGATCTTCGACTGCTTCTTGGAGTGCTTTTATAATATGTGGAGGTGTCGGTTGATCGGGATTTCCACGCCCCAAGTTAATAACGTCGCGTCCTTCAGAAAGTGCTTCTTGTACGTTTCGAACAAGTGATGCGAAAAAGTGCGGTGGTAGGTTCTTGAGTCGATTTGATAGTGCCATGTAATAACCTCTCTTCTATGTAATCCAATCTTTAGTGTAAAAGAGTAAGATAGTATAAGTTTTTCACTTGGAGCAGTGTCTAGACTCCAGCGCTTGTCGGGTCTACCAAGGCGCTTGCGCTTTTCTTATTGTCTAGCTCCAGGCGCCAGCCGCTCTGAGGCCCAAAGGATGTGGGTCACCTAGCCATTGCCGCAGGACGCGGCGTACTTAGGCTAGGTTCCTTGAAAGCAATCCAGCTATGTGGCAAAGAGCGCCACGTCGTGCCTGCAAGGATGCAGGTATGCAGTCGTTGCGACAGGACGTCGCGCTCTAGACTGCCTTCCCCTGGATCGACTTATGCCTGTCGCGTCTAGACGGCGCCTTCCGCTTTTCTTATTGTCAGTATACATGGAATGAAATGAAAATGATAATAAATTGTTATATATCAGAACATATTATGTTGACAATCTTATTGGAACATACTAATATGAAACTTATCAATCAAAATAATTACATAATGGTACTTATCAAGAGAGACTGAGGGATAGGCCCGATGACGTCCAGCAACCCCTTGCGTAATGTAAGGAAGGTGCTAACTCCTACAGAGTGAATTTCATTCTGAAAGATGAGCTGAAACCTTTTTATTTTCGGTGCTTCTTTCATATATGAGAGAAGCATTTTTATATGGTCAGACATCTGAGATTTCGTACTTCTATTTATAGAAAGAGGAGAATTGCATGATTCAAATTCAAAACGTATCAAAAGTATACAAAACAAAAGAGAGAATCGTGACTGGTGTTGATAATGTCTCACTCGACATTAACACAGGAGAAATTTTCGGAATCGTAGGTTACTCAGGTGCAGGGAAGAGTTCTCTTATCCGTTGTCTAAATTTGTTGGAAAAACCAACGAGCGGAACGATCTTAGTAGATGGATTAAATTTGATGAAGTTACGGGGGAATAATCTCCGTCAGGCACGTCTGAAAATAGGAATGATTTTTCAACACTTTTATTTAATCAGCCAAAAGACAGTATATGAAAATATAGCATTTGCTTTACGGGCAGCCAAAACGCCTGCCAATAAAATAAACGCTCGGGTAACGGACTTACTAGAAATGGTTGGCCTCTCTGATAAACGGGATGTTTATCCTGCGCAGCTGAGTGGTGGCCAGAAGCAGCGGGTAGGTATTGCCCGAGCACTAGCGAATAATCCTTCAGTGTTACTGTGTGATGAAGCAACATCTGCATTAGATCCAAATACGACGCTATCTATTTTAAGGCTGTTGAAGAAAATAAATAAAGAATTACAGATTACAATCGTTCTAATAACACACGAGATGAATGTCGTGAAAGAAATTTGTGATCGCATGGCAATTATGCAAGATGGAAAAGTGATTGAAGAAGGACAAGTATATGATATATTTTCAGATCCTCAAGAAGAATTAACGAAAGAATTTATTAGTAGTGTTGTGTCATTTGATGTGCCGTCAATGATTTTGAGCAAGTGCACGGGCAAACTGGTCAAAGTCATGTTTAAAGGTGATGTCGCAGGCGATGGAATTATCTCAGATACTGTGCAGCAATTTACTATACAAGGTAATTTCCTACACGGCTCCATTGAATATATTCAAGAAAGGCCACTCGGTACTTTCCTGATGGAACTAAAAGGCGAGGATGACGAAATAGAAAAGGCAATTGCCTATATGTCATCACGAGCTGCTCAAGTGGAGGTAATTGACAATGGGAATTGATTTACAACACGTTATAGAGTTAATGCCTGATATTACAAAAGCATTTGGGGAAACACTTTATATGATAAGTATTTCTCTCGTTATCGCACTTGTTATTGGGCTTCCGCTAGGGATTTTGCTGTTCACTACCGATAAAGGCTTATTTTTAGAAAATCGGGCATTGAACTCAGTTATTGGCTTTATCGTCAATATGGTCCGTTCTGTGCCGTTTATTATTTTACTCGTCGCGTTAATCCCTTTAACGATTTTAATAGTAGGTACTCCGATTGGCCCTGGGGCTGCTAGTGTTTCATTATCTGCGGCAGCAATCCCTTTTTTCGCAAGAATTGTGGAGACTTCACTAAGAGAGATTGATAAAGGTGTTATCGAAGCTGCAATCGCTGTTGGTGCAACTCCGTGGATGATTATCAAAGATGTACTATTGCCTGAAGCAAAAACAAGTATTATTCAAGGCGTGACACTTACAGTAATTAGTTTAGTCGCCTATTCAGCAATGGCTGGTGTTGTTGGTGGTGGCGGAATCGGGGATTTAGCAATTCGATTCGGCTACTATCGTTACGACAATACAATAATGGTAGTGACCGTGGTGATATTAATACTATTTGTACAAGTAATTCAGTTTGCAGGAGATCGGATTTCAAAAGTAATTGATAAACGATGATGGGGAGAGAGAAAATTATGAAAAAGTTTCTATTAGTTGTATTAGTACTTGTAGTTGGAACCGCACTAGCTGCTTGTGGTGGCAAAGAAAAAGCTTCGGATGACAAATCTGTGAAAATTGGTGCAACCGCTGGACCATATAGTGATATGTTGAAAAAGGCGATTATTCCTGGACTTGAAGAAAAGGGATATAAAGTTGAACTAATTGAGTTTAGTGATTATATTCAGCCGAACAATGCACTGGCAAGTGGCGATATTGATGCAAACCTGTTCCAAAACACGACTTATTTAGAAAATGTCGTTAAAGAAACGGAAGCTGAATTATCACCACTTATTATCGTACCAACAGCTCCAATGGGCATTTATTCGAATAAATTCAAGACAATTGAAGCTATTGAGGATGGAGCAAAAGTTACCATTCCAAACGATCCTGTTAATGGAGCCCGCGCCCTTTTAGTGTTACAGGATGAAGGTCTAATTGAATTAGATCCAAATGCAGAAGTGCTAAAAGTATCTGAAAAAGATGTAACAATGAATAAGAAGAACTTGGTGTTTCAGCCAATCGAAGCGGGTCAGCTTCCACGTTCAGTTGACGGTACTGATTTAGCGGCAGTTCCTGGAAACTTTGCCTTGGCTGCAAGTATGAATTTATTAGATGCGCTAGCACTAGAGGACATGCTTGATATATACAGAAACGTAGTTGCAGTAAAAACGGAAAACATTGATAAGCAATTTGCTAAAGATATTATTGAAATAGTAGAATCAGCAGAATTTGAAAAAGTAATTGATTCAGATTTTGAAGGCTTTGGTAAACCAGAGTGGATGAAGTAAAATCTAACTAGCAACGTCAAAAAGCTGACGAGACCATTACGGTTTCGTCAGCTTTTTTTGTTCTTCCTGCCTAGGAAATTATAAAATCTTGTACAGTGGATAACCTGCGAAAGCTGATATTTCACGTCTAGACTCAAGCGCCTCTGAACAGGCGCTTGCGCTTTTTTTTATTGTGAAACGTTAGCCGTTTCGTTTGCCTCAATTTCTTCCGTCAACACAACTAGCTGATCAATCAAATCACCGATATAAGCGATTGTGTCACGCAATGGTTTTTCTGTTGTAATATCGACACCTGCCATTTTTGACAGTTCAGCAGGGGATTTTGTACCACCAGCTTTCAATACTTCGAGCCATTCATCGACAGCAGGCTGACCTTCTTCAAGGACACGTTTAGATACTTGAGTGGAGATTGTGAGTCCAGCACTGTATGTGTATGGATACAAGCCCATGTAGTAGTGTGGCTGACGCATCCATGTAAGTTCCGCGCCTTCATTAATCTCCACATCATCTCCCCAGAACTCTTCAAGCACGCCGCGTTTCAAGTTGTTCAATACACCGGCGTTGACACTTCCGCCTGCATCAATGCGTTCATAGACTTTTCGTTGGTAGGCAGCTTCTAGTAAGTGCGTTACAAAGTTATGGTAGTACGTGCGTGCAACGATTGATGAAATGACCCAACGCTTGAATTTCGGATCATTTGAGTTTTCTAATAGGTGGTTAGCCACGAGCATTTCATTCATCGTCGAAGGTGCTTCGATGAAATACAGGGATGGGCGTGCATTGAATACGTTTTGCTCTCGATTTGCATTGTAGAAATGACCCGCATGCCCTAATTCATGAGCTAAGACGAATACATCATTCATACTACCTGTCCATGAAATAAGGATATATGGATGGTTGCCATAAGGGCTGGAACAGAATGCTCCTGTTGATTTACCTTTGTTTTGAGCGAAATCAATCCAACGTTCTTTGTATGAACGATCCACCATCTCCATGTAATCAGTACCCATTATAGCAAGGGCATCATCAATATATTTCTTCGATTCATCTACGGTGATTTTTGGTTCGTAAGTTGGATCAAGCGAGATTTTCAAGTCGGCAAACGTCATTTTATCAAGTCCATGGACTTTTTGCAGAAGTTTCGCGTACTTTCGCATATGCGGTGCAAGCTCTTTTGTGATTAAATCAATTTGACGGTCATACATGGATTTATCGACTTCTTGGGTGAATAATAAGTAATCGAAAATCGAATTATACCCTCTTAGGTCAGCTGTTGTTTTTTCCGTTTGTAAATGCATGTCATATGTTTTTGCAGTTGTATGTTGATAGTCTTTTAACTTAGCTGAGAATGCATCGAATGCAGCACGGCGTTTGGCGGTATCCGTTTCGCCCTCCCAGTCACCTTCGAAGGACACATAGCTTAACGGATAACTTTTCCCGTCGACTTCGAAATCATCAAATGCCATATCCACCATTTTTGTCGTGTTATACAAGCCATATGGCCCGGCGAATGTGGAAGAGAAGGCAGCTAAAGTTTTCTCAACTTCAGGATGCAATTGGTACTCTTTTTTGCGAATCAATTTCTCCAAGTAATTTTTAAAATCACCTGACTGTTTCATTGCATCTTCCAAAACATCAATGGGTAATTCAGAAAGTTGACTGTTGACGAATGATAGTTTGCTGTTTATTTTCGCGGCAGTGGAACCAAACTTGCTTGAGCGCATTTGTGCTTCGTCATCCGTTTGGTCTGTACTTGATGACAAACTCGTATACGTGCCAACAGGAACCACTTTTTCATAAACAGCCGCAAAGCCTTCCAATGCCTCTATTACTGATTTAGCATCTCTAATGTTGCCATTGAATTTTTCGGCAAATGCATCGACTTCTTTTACCAATTCAATTATCGCAGCATCATATTCCTCTTCTGTTTTGAAAAGGTCTTGCAGATTCCATGTTTCTTCTGTCTTTACTTCTGAACGCAGCGGCATACTCTTTACCAATCTAATCTCTCCCTTTTATTACGGATGTCGAACTAAATAATAGTATATAGTAGAATAGGGTAAAAGTAAAAAAACAAATCCCTTTTTTGACAACTTTCAGATAGTATGTGTTATTTTTGCTTTTTTGAAAGACGTTCGATTTCATCTGTTAGGATAAAAGCAAGATCATCATTGCCGAAAAGTTGTAGGACATCCAGCATTGTTTCGTTATCAATGTCGATATCTTCTTCAAATTTAGCTTCCTCAACTATTTTCTTCATCGTCTCATTTTCTTGTTGGTCTGGGTATGCACGGCTATATAACTCATGCGGGTTCACTTCATTATTAGCACACCATTGTACAAACAACCGAATCATTAGCTGCTCATCTTGTTGATATTTTTGAATGACTTGTTCATCGATGTTTTTAAATTCCATGTTAGTTAGCTCCTTTAAAATACTCTTCCCATAAGTATATACGAAATGTGAAACTTCTAAGGGATATAGACGTAAGTATAAATATAGAACAACAAATTAGTTAAGAGTATCAGTCTATATATGTTGAAATAATGAAACCAATTGATTTCGCTATGAAGTTAGGTGCCTTCGAATCATTTGTTCACTATAATAGTTCATTTCAAGAATGGGGTACAAGGAAAAGTGAAAGAACTAATTATCATTGGTATTGTGTTAATTATCGCAGTGTGGCTGGGAGAGCGATTTCTGAAAAGAAAGCTGCATATAACAAAGAAGACAAATACTATGGATGATCGCGCAAAAAGTCTTCAATTTTTCGCGTTGGCAATCCTGATGATTGGTTTTGTTATTAGTTCTATCATGGGCTCCGTGACTCTAGCTACAAAGTATGAAAATTTTAACTTTGTTTATTTTTTTGGACCTTATCTGATTTTAGTATCTATGGTAAGAGGATTTATGGATTGGTAATTCAATAAACCTTCAAAACAATGGATTCTACAAATCTATACCATATTTCTTTTGTTCATATTAATGATAGCTATTTTTTTGATTGATCAACTTAAATAAACACATAAGAAAAGCGCTTGAGTCTAAACAATGCTCAAGGAGAAAACTTATATTTTATTGTCTTTTTAAAAAGGACAAGAATAGAATGACTATCTTGCCCCCTGTATTGGATAGGTTAAATTTTATTGCTGATGAGAAAATGAACAATCCAATCCACATCTAGTGGACCATCAACTACTTCGTAATAGAGTGAAGAGTTTTGGATGATTAGATCTTCATTTACAATAATGCTAAAGTTGTCTCCATTACTATCTGTTAAATTAATAATGAACTGATTGATATCATCAACCTTATTAATTTTTTCAGGTTTTAATTTTCGGACATGATAATCTTGAAGGAATTCAAGTAAGCTTTCAATTTCAGATTCATCACTTATATTCCAAATTTTGGGGGAGGAACCTGAAAGGGATGGTTCCGAAAAGGTCATTACACTAAACTGAGATTCCGTGGTGCCAAGAACCTTCGTAACCTCTTTCTTGTCGTAGCCTAGGAAAAGTTGAGTCATTGCATATGTGCCTATAATCATAATGCCAATCGATAATAGTGCTCTTATTTTCATGTTCTATTCCTCCTGTAATTCATTTCTTTAGTATACGCGGATGAAGATGTACGGGATCATGCTTGTACATTAATAATCTATGCAGAATCACACGGGGAAATTAGTAGAAAGGGGTTATAATCAAATGTTTTTGAAAAAAATAACGCTTCTTCATAAAGAGTCACTTTCAAAGGAGGAGTATCCATTTTCTATACCCTCAATTCAGTCGCTAACGGAGTTGGATTTAACGAATAGTGTTACATTTTTTGTTGGGGAAAATGGTTCAGGGAAATCGACATTACTTGAGGGAGTTGCGGATTTATGCGGGTTTAATTCGGCGGGTGGCGGTAGAAACAATACATATGCAGTAGATGCGTCTGAAAGTGCATTAAGTGATTATCTTCGCTTGTCATGGATGCCGAAAGTGACGAACGGATTCTTTTTACGGGCTGAATCTTTTTATCATTTTGCTTCACACGTTGATGAAATGGCAAAAGAACCCGATGGCTCCTATCATGCTTACGGAGGGAAATCACTTCATCATCAGTCTCATGGTGAATCATTTCTGTCACTATTTCTAAATCGATTCAATGGAAAGGCAATTTACTTACTCGATGAGCCGGAAGCCGCATTATCACCGCAAAGGCAGCTGTCGTTTCTGCGTATTATGCATGATCTTGTCCGGGAAGAAAATTGCCAGTTCATCATTGCAACGCATTCGCCCATAATTTTAGGCTATCCTGATGCGACAATCTTGAGTTTTGATGATGGAGAAATAAAGGAAACCGAATATGAAATGACTGAGCACTATCAGATCACAAAATATTTCCTGGATCATCGTGAAAAGTTTCTGAAAGATATTTTAGAGGATGAATAGATTGTCGGAATGTTATAATGATGACGTAGGAATGTGGAATGGGGGAAAAGGGATATGAATAATGAAGTAGTACATGCAATTCAAGATGACTATCCGGAAGATTTCGCTTGGTGTTTTGGTTGTGGGCGCTTAAATGAAGATGGTTACCATTTCCGAACGGGGTGGCAAGGGGAAGAAACTGTAACCTATTATGAACCGTCACCGAAGCATATTGCGATACCAGGATTTGTTTATGGCGGTCTAATCGCATCATTTGTCGATTGTCATGGGACTGGTTCGGCCGCACTTGCATTGCACCGGAAAAATGGGCATGAGCCAGGCAGTGGAGAAGAACCACCACGTTTCGTCACAGCGTCATTAAACGTGAATTATATGAAACCAACTAAACAAGGTACTTTGTTAAAAGCGGTTGGAAAAGTGGAAGAAATTCATCCGAAGAAGTTTAAGGTATCTGTTGAAGTATTTGCGGATGACACAGTTGTTGCAACAGGAGAAGTCGTTGCTGTTATCATGCCAGCAACATTCGCAAGTAAATAAAATAGGGGAGAGAAAGCTGATTGCCACATGCAGTCAGCCTTTTTTAATTGAACTCTATAATAATTGACATGAAACCATTTGGTTGTATATGCTGTAAGTGTAACCAAATGGTTACGCATATTATTCGGGAGGTAATTATATGACAATTAATGAGAATTTTGCCGAAGTGAGAAAAAATATACTCATCAATGCTCCAATTGAAAAAGTTTGGGGATATGTCGCTACAGCTGAAGGTATTGGTACATGGTTTATGCCGAATGATATGCAACCGATTGAAGGGAAAGAGTTTATCCTACAAGCAGGACCCTGGGGCAATTCGGTGTGTAAAGTGACAGAGGTGAACCCACCAAATCGCTTATCTTTTGAGTGGGGAGAGGAATGGCTGATTACGTTTGAGTTGAAAGAAAAAGACGGTCAGACCGAATTAACACTAATCCACGCGGGATGGATCGAAGAAAAACAGACGGAGTTTGGTGAATCACATGCAGAGGTGCGTTCACGTATGTCTGGTGGATGGGATGGACTCGTACAAAAACTGAAACATGTAGTTGAAGGTTAAATGGCTGAAGAGCAACAACAATACGATGTTTTTCAAGCAATTGCTGATCCGACTCGACGCCAATTGTTGCAACTGCTTGCGGGTGAAGAATTATCAATATCAACAATCAGTAGCCATTTCACAATGAGTAGAACCGCTGTAACCAAGCATCTGCATGTATTAGAGTCAGCTGGACTCGTTGTTGGCCGGAAAATGGGTCGTGAAAAGTTATATTGTTTGGAAGCCAAGCCGCTACAAAAATTGCAAACATGGCTTACCTTCTATGAACAGTTTTGGGACAACAAATTATCTATACTTAAAGATGTCATTGAAAGCGATCGAGTTGAAGGATGACACTTTAAAAGCCGACAATCAGTCGGCTTTTTTTTATACAAGAAAGCATTTAAGAAATAATTAATAATTATCGGTTACACTCTTACTAATGAAAGAAGGTGTATATTAATGTCCATCCGTAAGCGTTTGCTATTTTCTAACATTGCAATAGTGATTCTTCCTATTATTGCTCTTTTTCTTATTGATATAATACTATATTATTTTCTTGCCTTTATTATCAACTTAGATGTAGGTGCGGATTTCCAACAAACATTTATCAAACTGAGATTTATTGGAATGTTTCTGATTATTATTTTGATAAATGGTTTGCTGACATTTTACGTTTCGAAAAGTATCTTAAATCCAGTTAAAAAACTATCGAAAGCTGCCGAACAAATAAAAAATGGGGACTTTGACACTCCGATTACGTCAATGGGTGAAGATGAACTTGGGAAGTTAGCTGAGACGTTTGAATTAATGAGAATAAAATTGCAACAATCAGCACAGTTGCAAGATAAGTATGAACAAAATCGGAAAGAACTTATTGCAAACATTTCACATGATTTGAAAACGCCAATCACTTCAATTAAGGGGTATGTTGAGGGAATACGAGATGGTGTGGCGGATTCGCCAGGAAAAATGGATCGTTATATTCAAATAATCTACACAAAGGCAAATGATATGGATCATTTAATTGATGAACTATTTCTATTTTCCAAGTTGGATTTAAGCAGTGTTCCGTTTCATTTTGAACAGTTTAATCTTCAAGATTATTTTACGGATTTAATAGAAGAGATGCAATTTGATGTCGGCAAGGATGGTATTTCGATTGTACTTACTGTTGAAGGTTGGTCAGGATATGAAGTGTATGCAGATAGAGAGCAACTAAAACGTAGTGTAACGAACATTATTCAGAACAGTGTTAAGTATATGGAGAAAAAAGAGAAAAAGATTAATGTTCATTTGAAAGCGAATTCGGTTGAAATTACGATTCAAGTAAAGGATAACGGAGAAGGAATTTACGAAGAAGCGCTTGCCCATATTTTTGAGCAATTCTATAGAGCAGATTCCTCTAGAGCGGGTGGTGAGGGACGTAGCGGACTTGGACTTGCCATTGTCAAACGAATTGTCGAACAGCACGGCGGCAGGGTTTGGGCTGAAAGTGAAATAGGAATGGGGACCTCCATATTCTTTACTCTTCCAATCTCAGAAAAGCAGGTGAAAAGATGAGCAGCATTTTAATAGTAGAAGATGATGTAAGTATCGCAGAATTGGAACGAGATTACTTGGAAATGAACGGATTTACTGTAGAAATTGCACTGACGGGTGATGAAGGGTTAAGAAAAGCGATTGCTGAAAACTATGATTTAATTGTTTTGGATTTAATGCTTCCTGGTATCGATGGATTTGAGATATGTAAACGGGTCCGTGAAATAAAAGACATACCTATTTTGATGGTGACAGCTAAGAAAGAAGAAATTGATAAAATACGCGGTTTTGGTTTTGGAGCAGACGATTACATTGTCAAACCGTTTAGTCCAGGCGAGTTGGTAGTACGGGTGAAAGCGCATGTTTCAAGATACAACCGCCTGGTGAACCGTGAGCAACAGAAGAATGAAATTCAAGTACGTGGGCTCCATATTGATAAAAACGCCCGGAGGGTATTGGTCAATAATGATGAAAAAGTGTTGACCGCAAAAGAATTTGATTTACTCACATTTTTAGCTTCGAATCCGAATCATGTTTTCAACAAAGCCCATTTATTTGAAAGGGTATGGGGTTTTGATGCAATGGGGGATGTGTCTACAGTTACGGTCCACATCCGAAAAATTCGGGAAAAAATTGAAACGGATCCTGCAAACCCAGAGTATATTGAAACGATTTGGGGAGCAGGTTATCGATTTAAATAAAGTTGGAAATACCGGGGTTCATTGAGAACTTTGGTGTTTTTTGGTTGTCTAGGAAATTATAAAATCTCGTACAGTAGATAAGTTGTAATTAAGAGATTTTACGCCTAGCCCCTCGAGTCGCTTATGTCCTGTAGTGATTGAACTGCCCTCCTTACTTGTCGGGGCTGAAGTGGTGGTTGCGTTTTGTTCTAATTTTTACAGTTGGTAGACAAGGACATGTCTCCTATTTAATAAACATTTAATAATTTCCTAATAAGGAGTTCAGAATCGTATTGTATTCTATGACTAAGGTTAATGAAACAGGAGGGGTTATTCATGGGAGAAACGGTTGTAAATGCCCGAGTAAAAGTTGGGAGGGTTCTCTTTTTAGTATTTGGATTGCTATTTGCTTGTGGGATTGTTATGCAGGTTTTACTTGCGGGAATGGCAGTATTTGGTGATTCGATTAATTGGGTTAAACACACTTTGATTATTCATTTATTTGGATTTAATGTGCCGATATTCATGTTGATTACTGCATATATAGGTAAAATGCCGCGTTGGGCTTATTGGCAAGTTTTCGGAGTATTAGTATTTGTTTTCTTGATGTACTTTACAGCTAATATTACGAGTGCTTTACCGCTTGTTGCAGCGCTTCATCCAGTTATAGCTATGATATTGTTTACGTTTTCAATATGGATTGTTTTGGCGGCATGGAAACATAATTTTAAAAAGTAAGGAAGTGGAGTATTGATGATGAGAGTGATGTTAGGAATTATCGTAGGAATCATAGGAGGATTTATTCTAGGAGTTGCATTATCTAGCTTCATCGGCGTATTTGGGATGGTATTTTTCGATCAACCCCTGGGTATAAAGTTCTTGCCTTATTTCAGTTCATTTATCTGTGCGATTGCGGTACCATATATGGATAGGAAAACCCTAAAAGAAAAAGCATGATTGACATTCAATCATGCTTTTTCCATAGGTGTTTTTGTATCAAAAGCCAGTCACCGTTTCTCCCATCTCAAGTGGTTCCAGTGCTTTTGTTTGATCAATAAATATAAAAGCATCATATCGATTTCCGATTTGAGATGGTACATAGTTACCAAATTTCTCGTATTCAGGATTGTAGACGACCCCAATCGCTCGATGGCCAATCCAACCGGTGAAATAGTGTCGGTTATCTTCATTGAAAACGAATAGTTTATTGAAAGCGCCAGACTTGTGTACTAAATCTTCCCATGAATGTTGACGAGCGGGAGGGACTTCTATTTTCTCGAAAGGTACTCCCCATTGTTCAGCTGCGATGACGGTGCCCCGATGCGTTCCGAATCCTACTGCATAGACATCTTCTTTCATAAATTGTTCTCGCAGTAATTGACCGACGTTGAGCATTCCGTCCTCCTGCATTGTTGTTGCACGGGCGTCTCCAATATGCGTATTATGTTCCCAAACGATGATCTTTGCATTTTCTCCATAATGTTTCATTACTTCATTTATCGCTTCAACCATATGTTCATCGCGAATATTCCAGGAAAGTGCGTTGTCTTGGAGCATGGCACGGTAATATTTTTCGGCGTTTTTAGTCACGAGTGCATTCACTTTTAAATTTAAAGTGGTTTCCTGATCGTCTTTATAGTGTTTATTGTGCGAGCGAATGGACGATAATAAATCACTCACTTCGTCAATGCAAACTTGTGAAAAGTGAGCTGTGGAAATTGCATAATGGTCTGGCATACCGTTGAAAGGTTCGAAGCAGGAAAAAGCCTTTTTAGCTAGTTCAAGATCGGCACCCGCGGGATTGGATTCTGTTAAGTAACGGATAATTTCCTCCATAGATTCCCAGAGACTATACATATCGATTCCGTAAAATCCTGTTTTTTGATCGGGAATCCTCTTGTCATTATGCATTTTCAACCAGTCGACAAACTCCGCAACCTCTTCATTAGCCCACATCCACGTCGGCCATCTGCCGAAAGCTTTCAAAACTTCGTGTGCATCATCTTTACTTTCGCTATATCCTTTTATATAGCGATTAACATGCTGAGCGGACGGCCAATCACCTTCGACCGCGATGGCTGAAAACCCTTTCTGTTCAATTAGCATTTTGGACAGCTTAGCCCGAACTGTGTAGAATTCTGATGTCCCATGGCTTGCTTCTCCTAATAAGACGATTTTTGCATCACCTATGGCTTCGATTATTGTTGAAAGATCCGCATCAGATTGAAACGGGAGTGCATAATTTTTAACGGCTTCCTCAAGTGTGAACTTCAATTGGATAACCCCATTTCCTGCAATGTATTATGGAAGTATACCCAACTATTCACATCGTAGCCTATGATAGTTAAACAAAATGAATTGAAATTGTATGACAGACAATTGCAATAATGTACAATTGAATTAATTACATGACAAAGGGGCGATTGAAATGCTAGAGGGAGTTATTATTGTTGGGCTTGTGATGAGTGTGCCAATCATTGCAATTATTACGGATCATCAAAGAAGAATCGTGAAAATTAAAGGGGAATTCATGAGGGGTGAGATCGAACTAGAAAAACTAAAACAGCAAAACTTTATCATGGAAACTGAAAAGATGAAAATCGAATTGGAACAAATGAAACTGGATTATACATCTGGAAAAAATGAAATTATGAAAATATAAAGGAGGGGGAGTGAATGAGTATGAGCGACGATAAATTAAACCCACCATACAACGATCTAATCGGCGATATTTTAAAAGAATATACAAAAAAAGGCGGCATGGATAATTTAGCGGGCCATGGGAAACCGTTATCACAAGAGTACTTTTCGGGTGATACGTTCCAGCATTTTCAGCGAATCGCTAAAGATGCCGGATATAAACCACATTGGTTAAATCTACAGCATGAAATTCGCGATGAATTAATCGCAATTACAGCTATTCAACGTGCAGATGCTGCAGCAGAGTTGGAATTACGAATAGAAAAAGCAAACGAGAAAATAGCTGAATACAATAAATCTTGCCCACCCCCTATGCAGAAGGGATCAGTGTCGCTTAGTAATTTTGAAGCTGTGATTGATCGGTGGAAATGAAGTAATAAGAAAAGGGGAGTGACAGTGAATCGTAATTATAAGTTCATTTTTCTCGTCGTTTGTTGCACTTTATTAATGTCGGGATGTTCTCAATTTACACAAAAAAATAAGGATAAAGAAACAGATGTAACAAACTCGCCGATTACAGAACCACCCAAAAAGGAGGAGATTGTTTTATCAAAGGTAGAAGAAATGGTTGACCAAATGACATTGGAAGAAAAGGTCGGGCAATTACTAGTGATTGGCGTTGAAGGTACCTCGTTTTCTAGTGAGATGGATAACCTCATCCGTAATTATCATGTTGGTGGGGTTATTATTATGGGAAGAAATGTAGCGACAACAAATGAAATGCTACAGCTGATTAATGGAATTAAAAAAGCAAATGAACTTAATAAAATCCCACTATTCCTTTCTGTCGATGAAGAAGGAGGACGTGTTTCCAGAATGCCCGTCGGTATCCCTAAACTGCCCACAAGTGCGCAAATTGGTAAACTTAATGATGAATCGGTGAGTTACCGCGCAGGCACCTATTTAGCTGGAGTGCTTAACGAATTCGGTTATAACATGAACTTTGCACCTGTATTGGATGTTAATAGTAACCCAAGAAATCCAGTTATCGGGAATCGCTCATTCGGATCGGATCCCTATCAAGTCGCTAAGCTAGGCATATCGACGATGCATGGAATGATGGACAATGGCATTATTCCTGTCGTTAAGCATTTTCCGGGGCACGGCGATACGGTTGTTGATTCACATAAGGCGTTGCCAAAAGTGGAAACAACTTTGGAAGCACTTCGTAACGTAGAGCTAGTTCCATTTCAAAAGGCAATTGAAGAAGGTGCCGATGCTGTAATGGTCGCTCATATTTTATTTCCAGCACTTGACCCTGATTATCCATCCTCAATGTCTAAAGCTATTATCACGGGATTACTTCGCAACGAAATGAAATTTGAAGGTGTCATCATAACGGATGATCTGACGATGGGGGCGATTGCGAATGACTATACAATCCCAGAAGCGGCAGTTCAGTCCTTCATCGCGGGAAGTGATCAGCTACTTGTAGTTCGCGATTATGAAGTTCAACTAAATACTTTGAATGCGTTCATTAAGGCTATTGAAACAGGGGAAATCACAGAAGAGCGGCTTAATGAGAGTGTAAAGCGGATTTTAACGCTAAAAGAAAAATATAGTGTGTCAGATGAAGTGCATGAAAAAGTGGATATGGATAAAATCAATGAATTGTACGACAAGCTTCAGCTGAAATAAATGAATTTTCTCTCCCGATTATTCGTATAATAAAATACTTGAAAAAGATTGGGAGGGTTATTATATGGAGAATAAAGGATTAAAAGTGTTAATTCATGCCAGTGCTTTCTTTATGCCATTTTTGGTACCGTTTATCATTTATCTAGTTATTGATGATTTAGAGGTCAAAAGGATGGCGATACAAGCAATCTTATTCCAACTGGTCATGGGAGCATTGATTGTTGTTTCTACGATACTTATTATTGTAATTATCGGGATTCCATTGCTAATTGGATTTGGTTTAATGTGGTTAATTGTGCCGATCATAGCAATTGTAAAAGCACTGAATGACGAAAAGTACAATTATCCGATTGTAGGTAGATGGATTTAATTATGTTATCAATAAACAAATCATTAAGTGTAGTATGAAAAAAATCCATACTAAATGTCCACTAAAGTAGAACCTGCTTTAGTGGTATTTTTTAACATAATCCTATGTTACGATGCCGCTGTGGATTAAAAATAAAGCCGCGATGTTTATAAAAAAGATGCGACGTTTTACCCCTTTAGATGTTTATCTAAAGGGGTGTTTCATTGAAAAGGACTTACTTATTGAAGTAGTTGAGTGTAAACTGAATTTATAGAAATAATTGGAATGATATTTTGGTTTGGAAATTGTAAAGGTATATTTTTTGTCGTGATGCAAGACTACGTGTTTGGCAAGCTAGAACGAGATTGCTTGACCAGGTGCTAGATGTAATCAATTATGGCAAATTCTCTGTAACGGGATTTACTTATGATGATTTGTAAATGAGAAGGTATTTAAACTATCGGATGCTGGTTTAGTTGAAGACCAAAGGGTTCCTAGGCAGCTCTTTTTTCTTCTAGAACAAACGGAGCAGTCTAGTTTAATCAGGAACTTTTAAGTCTTTGGTTATGATAGTTTAATGCTCAAACGAAAAGAGCTGAATAAAAGTCACTGACTTTAAAATTGCATGTAAACATGTGTGCATACACATTGAATTAAGTGAAGTCTTTATGGGGGTATTAAATTATGACGAATAATGAAATTACTTTGGAAGCCAGAAGACTGATCGATAGAATTAAGATGAAATATCCCGATTTTGTTGGTAAAACAGTAAGCGAAAGTGACATAGCAAAATTAGAAAAAGAATTGAAGATAAAGTTACCAAATTGGTATATCGAACTTTATACAACCGTTCCTTTAATCGATACGGAGTTTGGGGTCCAAGAAGATGGGCCAGATGAGGATTATGACGGAATTTCTTATATGATATGTGGTGGTGTTGACGACATAATTGAAGAAAGCACTGAATTTGAACCTGGAATATCTGCGTTAAAAGATGGATACGTTTTTATAGCTAGTTGCTCCCACGGTAGCGGCAACCCTATATATGTCAAACTAAACTCAGACGAGACAAGAGTTTATCGTATATATCACGATGATCTCACTAAAGCTCAACTAGTAGAAAACCTTGCATCTTTGTTTAAAAATGCAATAGTCTAACGAATTCGATACCTGCTCAACAATTCAACGAAACCTTATTCACCTAACGGATTGTCTTGTACACGAACAAATTTTACAGGCTAGGTTTGACACAGCTATTGCTTTTCATCTTCACCTAAGGGGGCAGCTTAGATAAATAAAGGTGTAGAATAAATCATTAAAAATAAATATTAAAAGAGGGATATTATGAACCACTACCAAATTGTAAAAGAAGTAATTAATGATTGGGACCCGAAGAACTTTTTAAGTTTCTCATCTGAGGATGAATATGATCCAGAAATAAGTCGCATTGTATCGCGATTACCAACTGCATCTGTTGAAAAATTAGCTGTAGTGATACATGAGGTCTTTGATGAAATGTTTTCGAGAAGTGGAGCACCTTCGATTAATAATTGTTATCCAAGTGCATTAAAAATTTGGAACAAAATTTATAATAATAAATTTCCAAATGTTAATCAAAAGCAATATTATTAAACAAACAAGGTGCTTTATTTTAAAATCGACTGCTTTTTATTGCGTAATGGAGGTAACTACTTCCGTGAACAGGCGTTATGTTAACCTGGTGTGTATGGCTTATACAAGGTCGTTCAGCAATCGGGCCAAATAGTTGAAATGCAAGATCATCTTTAAATCATGGGAGGAGAAAAATGAAAAGAACTTTGGGATTAACATTTATACTTTTATCATTATTTCTTGCTGCGTGTGGAGGTCCTCTCACATATACCGCTTCAACATTGGTTGTCGTAAAAAAAGGTCATAGCGACAAAGACCATTGGATTGAGGCGTACGATCCGAACAACCAAAACAAAGAGGAAGCATTTAAGATAATGGTGCAAGAAGAGATGGTTTGGAATCTTATCGAGGAAGATAGAGAGTACTTTTCAATGTATTCAAAAAAGAAGGAAGTACCCTGGCGTCTAACATAAATTGAACATTCGGTAGCCGAGGAGAGGTAACTACTTCCTAATATTGGCGTTATGTCAACCAGAGGTGCATGCAGCATAAAAACCCGTTCAGCGATCGAATCGATGGTTTGCGGATGGAGATAAACGAGTTTCTTGTTAAACTAACGGGGCAGGTTAGTTCAACAAGGGACTCCGGATCAAAACAATAGAAAGAGACTAAAAAAGGGGTATTACTAAATGAATAATAACTTTATTGAAAAAATTCAATCGTTTTATTCTGACCTTTCCATTGAAGACTTTTATCCTAATGAAATTGGACAGAATAATGATGTTTTCATTGTAAACAAATCTTTGGTTTTTAGATTTCCAAAATATAAAAATGGAATAATTCAATTAAGAAGAGAGACGGAAATTTTGAAATACATTAAAGGTATCATCTCCATTCCTATTCCGAATCCAATTTATCAGTCTTTTGAAGAGTTAGAACCAGGTAAGGTCTTCACCGGCTATAACCTAATAGATGGTGTTCCTTTGTGGGAGGATAGTTTAACAGGTGTTGAGAGTGTTGAATTGGTTAAAGGGTTGGCAAAACAACTTGTCTCTTTTCTTGTAGAACTCCATTCTATTTCAGGAGAAAAAGCAAGTCGAGATTTGAAACTAAAGGTTCGTAACCCTCGAGAAGAGATGTATAAACTGTATGATAAGATTCAAAATAAATTATTTCCTTTTATTAGAAAAGACGCTCAAAAGGAAATCTCACAATCTTTTGAAACGTTCCTAAAAGGGAAGGCATTCTCAAATTTAGATATAACACTGATACACGGAGATTTTGGGTCATCCAACATTTTGTGGAATCCGGAAACAAGTATGATTTCAGGGATAATAGACTTCGGTGGTTCGGGTTTAGGCGATCCAGCGTATGACTTTGCTGGAATACTCTCTAGCTTTGGTGAAGATTTTTTTGATATGTGTATTAATATATATCCAAACGGTAATGAAATATCTGAACGAGTTAAATTTTATAAAAGTACATTTGCCTTACAAGAAGCATTGCACGGGATTGAGAATGAAGATAGACAGGCTTTTGAAGATGGAACTAAAGATTATAGATAGATTGCTTGTTCAACTAACGAGGTGTTTTAGTAGAGTAGAGCAACGTCTTTTAAGACGTTGCTCCTTTACATTTAAAAGTACTTCTGATAATACTCTTTCCTTAGCCTACCGCTTAATTGAGCGTATATCCTTGTGGTTTCACTTTTTTCATGCCCCATAAGACTTTGTATGACTTCAATAGGAGCCCCATTATTCAACAAATGAGTTGCATAGCTGTGTCTAAGTTGGTGTGGATGAATCTCTTTATTGATTTCAGCACGATTTGAAATCCGCTTAATGATGTATCGCATTTGGGCAACACTCATTTTACGTGGCTGCCTTACAGTCACAAAGATGGCAGGATTATTGTCATTACGGCTTTCAATATAGCGTTTAAGCCATATGTCGCAACGTGTATTAAAATAAACTTCCCTTTCCTTATCACCTTTTCCCCTAACGATCGCGGATTGATTGGACCAATTAATATTGTTCTTTTCTAACGCTACTATTTCTCCAATTCGGCAACCGGTAGAAAACATGAATTCAAAAATCGCTTTTTCCATTGGGGAATGACAGGATTCACGAAGGTGTTCAATCTCCCGTTCGGTTAAATACTTGGGTATCCGCTTACCTACTTTGGGCTCTTTAATCTTGCAAGTTGGATTCTTACTCAGGTAGCCTTCTTCATGAGACCAACGAAAAAAAGATTTCATAAAGCGGATGCGATGTGCAAGACTAGCTGGTTTTAAATGCTTGCCCGATACAGCAAGATATTGCTTCAGTTGATTTGTATCCAACAATTCCATCTCTACATCATTAAAATAACCAATTAGTAGCAAAGACTGTAACTGATAAGCCTTCAACGTTTGTAGTGAAAAACCCTCTATTCGTTTATCAGCTTCAAACGAAGACCATGCTTTTGACAGTAACAATTCCATTCCCCCTAAAGTAGTAATGTTAAAGGAATTATTGCCAACTTAATAGAGTTATAGACATAAGGAGTGATTTTACTAACGGGGCAGTTTAGTTGAAGAAGGAATTCTATTCAAGGAGGAGTTTTAATGAAAAAGAAAAACTATGTTATTGCATTTATTGCAGGGGTAGCAGTGACTCTTTTTATATTACCTTTACTTTATGCGTTAGGTGTTCTATCCTTTGATGTTGTGTTAAATTCTTTATTTGGTAAAGATAGTATACTGGCTATTATCTTTTCATTAGTTCTTATTATAATAATTTTGTTTTTGCTTGTTAAATATGTAAATAAAAAAGGATAACGTCACGTTTTAGCATTAGTAGATTTCAAACTAACGAGTGCTTTACTTCAATTAGGGGTTAAGCTCCCTTTTCCTCAACTAAAGGGGCAGGTTAGTGGAAGAAGATGTTTCGAATTGGAAAGTTAAATCTACATAAAGTTTTAGGTTATAATGTTCAAGAAAAAAGCAGGTTTGAATAAAGGAGAATTGATGTGACTAATTACGAAACGCAGTTGATAAATATTATCAAAAATGACGAGTATATAATCTCTATTTTAAAAAGCGTTGAGAAATTAAATTTAAATGATGCTTGGGTTGCAGCTGGACTCATTAGAAATAAAGTGTGGGATGTTTTACATAACATCAATACACCTATAAATGACATTGATGTTATTTACTTTGACAACATAGATACTTCGTGGGAAACAGAAAAAGATTTAGAAAAAAAATTAGAAATTTTAATACCTAACCAGCCGTGGACGGTAAAAAATCAAGCACGTATGCATTTAAAAAATGGATTTGATTCTTATAATTCTTCTTTTGATGGTGTTGCCCATTTTACAGAAATACCAACTGCAATAGCTGTAAAAATATGCAATAGTGAACTTAAAATAATGGCTCCATACGGACTGGATGATTTGTTTAAAAAGATTGTTAAACCTACTCCATATTATCAAAATAATAGCAAGTTACGTTCAATATATATTGAGCGCATGCAGGAGAAAAAATGGCATGAAATTTGGATTGATTTATCTGTGGAAGTTTGATTTTATTCTTCAACTAACGGGTAGCTTTACTTCAAGAAGGAGTAAAGCCTTTTTCCTTATTGAACTAAAGGGGTAGGTTAGTTTAAGAAGGTTTTAAAGAAATAATTAATTGGGGGTAGAGAAAAATGTTATGGGGAACTATTTTACTCTGGATTGTTGGTTTATTAATTTTGTACATAGTAATCTTTGCAGCAGTAAAGGATGGGATTGATAAGTCAGAGGTTGGTCAGTTAATAAAAACGAATTATGGGGTTAAAGATGAAATTGTTACGGTTAGTGATGATGAAATTGAAAAGGAATTAGAAGACGAATTTAATAAGAAATAGTGGATGATAAATAGTTTTGAAAAAATGCGAATGACCAAAGAAGGTAAATACGTGAAGATTTGTTAATTAGCAATGTCTGGGTAGACTAATTATTATTATAAGGTGTTTTAGCACACGAATGAAAAGAGTAATTCAGTTAACCTTGTTAAACTAAAGAAGCAGGTTAGTTGAACAAGGTAATTAACTTTTTAGTGAGAGCAGAGGTGGAGTATGAAACAATTATATTTGTCATTAAAAGAAGCAGGTTTAATGTTTAAAGAGGATACAGAACAGGGAGAGGTTGATTTCATTCTTTTTGAAACCTACGATAATATCAGGGGATGTGAATACATTCGAAACGCTTTTCGGGGATGTAGAAGAGAATCCGACCTATGAAGCCTTGTCAGGTTCTCATACTTTTAAATTGGAATCTACTCAATACACTATGACTGCTGAAGAAATGGGTTATCAAAAGTATTTCGACCAATGGAAAGAGCAGGGATTATTTAACTAACGGGTGCTTTACTTCAAGAAGGAGTAAAGCCTTTTTTCTTCTTGATCTAACGGGGCAGGATAGTTGAAGAACAAATTGAATAGAATTTTAATTTTTTTTTAGAACCCCTTTAAATATTATCTTAAATCAAGGAGGAGGCGTCGATCCAAAAATGTGATGGACGTCTTGTTTGCCTGGTTAGAATTGTAATTCAATTAGTATCTTCAAAAAAAGATACTTTTAAAAATTAAAGTAATCTACAATCATTTGTAAGATTAATAGAACTGTTACTAATCTAAGAAGTGGTTTTACATGTTCCGTTTTTAATTTATGAGCTAATCTTACTCCGAACTGTGCACCAATAATGGATCCAAGCATTAATGCTATGGTAAGTGGCCAGAAAATTTTACCCGTTGATATGTAAGTGATGGCAGAACCAAAGCAACTTGCAAAAACCCCAACTCTTGCTAAGCCAATTGCTCGGATATAGGCAATTTTTTGGCTTGCATATAAATACATCGCAAGTGTACTGCTTCCTGGCCCAAACATTCCGTCATACATTCCTATACCAATTAGTGCAGTTCCTGATTTTTTATTTGCATGAAACTGTTCAGTTCCATCAAAATTACCTGTATTCATGAAGGAAGTTACAAATGCAAAGCTTAATAAAATGATTGCAATAATCGTTAGGGTACTTCCGCTTAAAAAGGAAGCAATGAGTCCACCTAAAATACCTCCTCCAAGACAAAACATTAGGACTAATAATGCTTCTTTCGAGGAAACTTCTTTTCTCTTTAATATGACAAGAAAGCTTGAGAGTGAACTGACAGTATTGGAAACCTTGTTTGCACCGATTGCTGAATGCACGGGTAACCCCATAAGTAACATAGTGGGTAAGCTAATCAGTCCCCCTCCTCCAACCAATGTACCGACAACATTACCTATAATTCCAATCATAAAAAAGATGACAAATTCCATTGAAGAACCTACTTTCAAAATTACACCATAGATTCAGTTTACCACGTCTAATCTTTGATATGAACTCTAAATGAAACAACTTTTTATTTAAATTATTAGCAAATCAAAATTCGATGAATGGAACGATAAGGTAGAAGAATTTTTTCGATATTGTGTTTTTTATTCAACTAAAGGTTTACGGTTTTTTTAATAACAATCTTCAACAATAGGGAGTTTTTCTGAAATGAAAAGAGCGTCTTTCTTCATGAAAGGGCCATTTAATTGAACATCACCTTAAAGGAGTTTGGATATTTATGTTAGTGTTTATTTGAGATTGTGAAAAATTGTACTTAAACTAAAGGGGCAGTTTAGTACAATAAGGAAAAATCTGCTTTAATAAAACTAATGATTTACAGGGAGTGAAAATAATGTTTTTCTTTACTGTTGATGAGGATATTACACTAAAATTATTGACCAAGCAAAATGCTACTGAACTATTTATAATTGTAGATAAGAATCGTGTTTTTTTAAGAGAATGGCTTCCCTGGGTTGACAGTAAAAATACTGTTGAAGATTTTCGAAGTTCAATTGAAAAATGGGGAAATAAATACATATCCAATACTGCAATTAATGCTGGAATCTTTTTTAAAGGAGAACTTGTAGGAATGTTGGCCTTTCCAGAAATAGATTGGAAGGGAAAGAAGACAAGCTTTGGATATTGGTTATCACCTGATTTTGAAGGGAAAGGCATAGTAGTAAGATGTGTAAAGGGGTTAACAAATTATGCCTTTAAAACCTTAAATCTAAATCGGGTTGAAATAAGCTGTGCAGAAGACAATTTAAGAAGCAGGGCTTTACCCGAAAAACTTGGCTTCATTAAGGAAGGCATTTTACGTGATAATTACTACTTGAATGGGTGTTTACATAATTTGATTGTTTACAGTTTATTAAAAAGTGATTTGGAAAAAGCAAAGGATAATTAGTTTGTGAACAATTGCACTTAAACTAACGGGTGCTTTAGTGGAACAACAGTAATGCTTTTCTTATTAAGCTAACGAAGCAGTTTAGTTGAATAATTATGTATTAATTTGAAACTTTTACCAATGTATATCGTCAAACTTCGTATGGAGAATTGTTGTGGAATGTGCAATTTTCTTTTGAAAGGGGAATAACATGAAAAAAATAATTATTTTCATTTTTCTATTGCTTGCATTTGTATATAGTTTCTTTCTAACTTCTTGGTCAGGTTCATACATTATGATTGAAGAGGATTGGAAAAATCACATTGTTTTCACTCCTGAGAAGGTTACTGAACCACAACAAATTTATGAAATCGATAAATTTGTTTATGCTTTTAAAATCGACCCACTACTGAGTATGGTTTGTGTTTTATCATTTTTAACACTAATTGGATTTATTGTTTTTTGGATTAGTAAGAAGTTCCACCATAAAACAAAAGTATATTAAATTAAATAATTCCTTCTTAAACTAACGGGTGCTTTACTTGAAGATCATCGAGCTGCTAGACAGCTCTTTATTCTTATTGAACTAAAGAAGCAGTTTAGTTTAATAAGGGCTACTAATTATTTGAGGTGATAAAGGTGTCGATAAAATGTCTTAATCATTTTTTATTTTCAGTTTCTGATTTACAACATTCTATTGATTTTTATAAAAATGTATTAGAAGCTAAATTGTTAGTAAAAGGTAGAAGCACTGCCTACTTTGATTTAAATGGTATGTGGCTTGCCCTCAATGTAGAGAAAGATATACCTCGTAATGAAATAAGCCAATCATACACACATATAGCTTTTTCAATTGAAGAAGCTGAATTTGATAAAATGTACGAGAAACTAAAAGAATTGAATGTAAACATCTTGTCAGGTCGTCAAAGAGATGAAAGAGATAAGAAGTCTATTTATTTTACTGACCCAGATGGTCATAAGTTTGAGTTTCATACAGGCACTTTACAAGATAG
Source organism: Sporosarcina sp. resist (assembly GCF_014302295.1). Lineage (NCBI taxonomy): Bacteria > Bacillati > Bacillota > Bacilli > Caryophanales > Caryophanaceae > Sporosarcina > Sporosarcina sp. resist. Next base: position 1,576,434 of record NZ_CP060287.1, read on the forward strand.
AATAGATTATTATAAAAAGGGAAAAGCACATATGGAGTTTTTCGATTAAAGGATTTCCTTGTTGAACTCCCATGAAAATTAAAAAACGCTCAAAAGCTATAAAATAGCATAACAAAAGAGACTCAGAAAAAGCTTTTTTTAAAAAAGGCTGAGCCTTCATAAACAATTATATATGTGAGTGTTTACATTGATAAATTTTTTTGAATATAACTGGCAAGTAAGAGACGAATGGTTTGAATGGTGTAATCCACTATCAAATGAAGAGTTGATAAAAGATCGAACTGGAGGAGTAGGAAGTATTTTATACACCCTTTTTCACATTATTGATGTTGAATATAGTTGGCTTCGTGGTATTCAAGGCAAAGAAGACGTAGTAGTTGAATTTGCTGATTATGATACGCCTGAGAAGGTTAAATCTCTTTCAGTTAGATTCCGAAATGAAATTGCTGAATTTCTAAAAATAAATTTAGATGAATTAAAAGAGAAAGTTATATGTGTCCCTTGGGATGAAGATAAATATACTGTTGAAGAAATATTACATCATATAATTGCTCATGAGATTCACCACATTGGTCAACTCTCTGTTTGGTCAAGAGAATTAGAACTCACCCCCGTACCTGCTAACTTTATTGGCAGAAAGTTTAAATCCATTCATTCTTATTAAACTAACGGGTGCTTTCGTATTATAAGGTTAACCAGTTTTTACTGGTTGACCTTTTTTTAATTGGATTTAATATATCAGTAGCCAGGGTAGGACGTACGGGTGCGTGGGGCATTGATCCCGTCAAGTAAACTGTCCACCCCCTACTTGTAGAAACATGTTTGAGGCTGGTTGGTGGTTGGGACGTAGATCTCGTATAACAAGCGAAGCTATGACACTACAAGAAGGATTAGGGGTACTGGCAAGTAGAAATTAGAGGAGGAATAAAAATGAATCCAGTAGTTGGCCTGGATGTGGCAAAAGGAGAAAGCCAAGTTCAGGCATTCTTAGGTAAATCAAAACCGTTTGGAAAGAGCTTTTCTGTGAAGCATACCAGAGAGGAATTACATCGCTTTATTGGATTTTTAAAAGAGATAGAAAAGATGACAGGACAAATGCCTATGGTCATTCTAGAATCCACTGGTCATTATCATACCCCCGTTGTTCAATTCATGGAGGAACATGATGTTCTATATATCTTGCTTAACCCTATAATTTCTTATCAGGCTAAGAAGTCCAGTTTAAGAAAGGTGAAAACGGACGCAATCGATGCGTATCAGTTGTGTGTACTTTATTACAAAGAAGATTTTGAACCTCATAAAAACAGAGGGCTTCAGCTTTTAGACCTTCGAAATCTTTCAAGACAACAGGAGATCGTTACGAATATGTATGTAGAAGCAAAACTTCAGTTTCATACTATTTTAGATCAAGTATTTCCTGAATATCGGAAGGTTTTTGGTGATCTATATTCAAAGGTTTCTTTATTGATGTTAGAGGAATTTCCGACTTCAGAAGCCGTCTTATCAGCTGGGGAAAGTAAAATAGCCGTGCGTGTTGCAGAGTTCTGCCCTAGTCGTTCTGTCCAATGGGCAAGAGAAAAGGCAAAAAAAATAATGGATGCCGCAATGCGAAATCCATTTCAAAAAGTCGTGTATCAAAGTCACTTAATCAATCTTCAAATGTATATTGAGATGCTTTTTCAGTACCAAGGACACCTTTCAATTTTAGAGAATCGTATTGTGACCTTGGCAAATGAGCTAGAAGACTACAAGATTGTCCAATCGATTCCTGGAATAGGAGAAAAAATCGCTGCAACGATTATCTCCGAAATTGGTGAAATCGATCGGTTTAGTCATCCGAAAAAACTGGTTGCCTTTGCAGGAGTAGATCCCAGAGTTTACTCATCAGGAAAGTTCACAGCAACAACCAACCGTATGACTAAAAGAGGTTCAAGCAGACTGCGTCACGCCTTGTATCTAGCCGTATTATGTGGAATAAGAAGTTCAAGGAACAAAAAGCTTAAAGAATTCTATGATAAGAAAAAGTCAGAAGGAAAGCCTGCCAAAGTAGCGATTGTAGCCTGTATTAATAAATTACTTCATTGGATTTATGCATTATTAAACAGAAAAGAATCTTTCCTTGATATAGCTTAATTAACAGTTTTAATAATGAGAGAGAAAATCTTCCAAAAGGTTTTTGGAGGGCTGTTTGGCATGCTCAAAATAGTATAACATAGGGTTAATAATTATTTTAGAGAAAAATATTGACATCCTATTAGCTGGTTTAGTTCAATAAGAATAGGACTTGCGTTTATGATTAAACTTCATATATGTAAGTCCTTTTGTTATGCCTTCACACATAGATAAGCGATGGCGAGATGACTCTACCGCCTGCTACTGGTTCTTAGGATTCTTTGGGCAATATGAAATCATAAATCACAAGGCTGTTATGCAGATACCAATCTTCTATATCATCTCTCTGCACCAATATTTGTAAATATGTTAGACTATACCAAGCGACTGATTATTCCGTTCTTAAACTCCCATGAAAATTAAAAAACGCTCAAAATCTATAAAACTGCATAACAAAAAAAACTCAGAAAAAGCTTTTTTAAAAAAAGGCTGAGCTTTAAGAATAAATCAGGAACCAACTCCATTCTTCCTAGAATATAGGCAAGGCTGGTGCAGTAACCAGAGTAGGATTAATCTCCCATAAGTGCTACCCGTATTGGGTGCGACAGTCTGTGATGCACCGTGGTCGTTGGAGTCAGACTAACGGATGGCTCTATGGCACCATAGTTCATCGACCTTGTTCGCCAGCCGTAGTATCCAATACCCGTTCTGCACACATTTTCATTCTCTGTGGTGTAGCGCTGATTTTGCGCTACATGTATGGCTAACGGGGCAGGTTAGCTGAACAAGAAATACTTTTTATTGGAGGGTTCAAATGGAACTGATTATTGAAAGGGCAAAACATGCTGATGCTGAAAAATTAGTGGGAATTTTTCATAACGCATACTCAGAAAATGAGAAATTAGGGTTTCCTTCAAGTGCATCCAAGGTTGAGGCTGAAGAAGTTAGAGAATGGATCAACAACATGATCATATACACAGGGAAAGAAAAACGCACAAACAACATCATTGCTACTATACGGTTTAAATACAGTGAAGAGTGGCAGTGTTATGTACTAAGTAGATTGGCTGTTAAGTCATCTTACAAGGGGAAGGGCATTGCAACAAAGTTAATGAAGTACGGGGAATGTAAACTTTCAGAGATGGGAGAAAAAAGAGTTAGGTTAACGGTAGCTAAAACTCATCCTTATTTACCCAAAATGTATGGAGAAAAAGGATATGAAATTGTGGGAGAACGCTTATTTCAAGACCTTCCATATGACGAACTTATTATGGAGAAATTATTGTAGTCCTTCTTAAACTAACGGGTGATTTAGTCGAAAATCATTGAGTTGCAAATGCAGCTCTTTGTTCTTCTTGAACTAACGGGGCAGTTTAGTTCAAGGTGAAATGCGATAATTATTATCAATTTGGATATTTTGAATTTGATATAAACGAAAGCGAGAATGAGTAAATGAACATAATGGACTATCTTAAAGAAAGGTTTCCAACTGTCGAATTATTCCCAAGCGTTTATTATCAATGGGACATTGGCATCCATTTTTCACTTGGTGCGGAAATCTATCAATTCAAAGAAAATGATGAACTCAATCTTGAGCGATTTTGTCTAGTATATAAGCAGACATCCACAATATTCAACGAATTATTTGAGCAAAATGACGACTTGTTTCTTGTAACGAATGTATATAAGCACAAAACGAAAGAGAAACGTACAAGAAAACTGAAGGTATACCAACCGTTTCTGAAATGTAAAAATAATTTGAATCGAATTCAGGTGAAAACCTATCCTTATCCCTTCGAGTTGGACGAAGCAGAAGATTTTGAGATGCAACAATTTTCCTTGCTGTGTAAACGGGAGGACATACGTGTGAATGAATTACTTAAGGCAGCGACTAATGAGGATTTTCCTTTGACACCTAAGTTTGGGGGATACTCCATTGATTATCCCGATGTTTTCTTTGTGAACATCACAAAAGACATTATTTTCTTTGTTTACGACGACCGAGGGTGCGAAGTCATAGCCCGTGAAGCAGACCAGATACGTCCACTTTATGAGAAATACTATGATTGGGTAGAAGATGTTGATAGAAAAAGGATTGAAAAAGGGTTAGGAGAAAGAGGATTAAAAAATTAATAATGACTTTTCATCTCATTCTCTTGTTGAAATAACGCGGCTGTTTTACTAAAGGGGCAGTTTAGTATAATAGAGGTTGAGAAACTTGGAAATGAGGTGGATTCAATGGAGAATGTTAAATGGATAAATGGAAGCCATCAAGAGGATAACCGTATTTTTGATTCGGAGTTTGAAGTTAAAGAATGGACAGAAGCATTATATCCAGATTTTGTTGCCTATTTAGGTAATAAAAATAATGTAGGATATGCAACACCTGATGAAAAGGTAATTAAATATTTAGCATCTCTTTTTCCTCAATGGGCTGTTTATAACAATATGCAAATCGATGTCTGTACAGAAAAAACAGAAATGAACGGTCAAATTATCTATAAAATTTGGACAGTGAAATTATAATTATTTTTCACTAACGGGTGCTTTATTTGAACAACAGGGGCTTCTTAGAGGTCTCTTTTTCTTATTGAACTAACGGGGCAGGTTAGTTAACAAGGAGTTCCATTTTTTAAACAAAAATAGAGTTCAATATGATACGGTTAAATAAGAACTTGTGTAGGAATTTAATGGGGGCAAAGGTATATGTTGAAAATACTAAGAATTATCTTATCGGTTATTGTTATGGCACTAGCAGGTTATAGTCTAATTACTAAAAACTTTGAGTTTATGTCATATATGATGTTTTTCCTAGGCGTACTTATGTTGGTTACCGGAGTTGCGGAACTACAAGCAAAACGGAAAACTAATGCGATATCTTCTATCCTTGCAGCAGCATTTTTATTTTTTGTCGCCATTTATACTTTTTAAGCTAGAAGCAGGTTAGTTGAACAATGAAACAACTACAAAGGAGTGAGAATATGATTGTTTTTCAATTAATAGGAGTCTTTTTAATGCCTATCATGTGCGTTATATTTTGTTTGAATTTGGTTTCTATATTGAAAAAGGTAAAACACGATGAAAAAACTACGGTCAATACTTTTTGGCTTACAATATCGTTTACTCTTATTATGTGGAGCATTGCAGTGCTAGCAGCAGTCAGTTATTAAGCTAACGGGTGCTTTACAACAAGAAGGAGTAAAGCTTTTTTTCTTATTGAACTAAAGTAGCAGGTTAGTTCAATAAGAAAAGTCATACTTAGCCATATTATGAAGTGGTGTTACGAGATAGTAGTAGGGGCAAGGTAATAAGCTACGTAGTACTAGACGTACCCGAAGTTTATCGGAGTAAATAGTATGACTTCACTTTATCAATATTTAAATAATGATGCATGAAAGAAATGAAAAGGAGTTGATGAAAGTGATAGAAGACCTATCCAAAGAAGAACATGGTATGAGTGGAACCGTCCGTTCTAAATTATTTGATAAGTACTTAGAAGTGTGGATTGAAGAAGATGTGAGCGTTGAGTATGTCAATTTATGTGCAAAGTCTCTCAGTAGTATAGATGATAACCTTATAGAAGTTATATGCAAAGCAGCCATCACTTACTCCGAAGACTTCTGTGAAATGGTTGGACAAGTGCCTCCTAAAATTGAAAAGATGAGGGACATCCTTCAGTATGTAGAATTTGGCTCTATGCTTGGATGAGCCAGAGGATAATTCGGTACCAGTTGTCCATTTAATAGGAGGCTGCGAGTGGGAACCAGAGCATGGGATTGAAGTCATTATCCGCAATGGAGAATTAATCTACCTGGGAGCTTACAATGGTGAATGGGCGTGGGGAGAACTGGAACACTATGAGGAAGACTATAACTATGCCTTTGTGGTAAAACAAAGTGTAGAAATAGAAAAAGAGAACTTAGATTAACATTAACAACTTGTCCTTTGTTAAAAATGAATTTGGATATGCTTCTCCAAGCTCATTTTTCTATAAAAACCAACCATTAACTTTAACATAGCCATAGAGAAAAGAATTATCGTAGTTGGCATGATTATCCTTTAATAACATCTGATTTTCATAATCCTTCTTCAACTAACGGGGCAGGTTAATGCAACAAACATTTAAAGAATTCCTAAACGACGCTTTGGAATTCTTTAATCTATGTATCAAGATACTTTCAAACTTAAATTAAGTTGAATATTCATAAAATTAGAGTACAATATTTGATATATACAATTATTGATAGGGGGATATGAATGAAAAAGAAATTAAGATTTTTACTATTAACAACATTGGTTTGTGGTATTTTTTCATTTTCAAATAATTCTTATGCAGTGACACAGGAGAAAGAATTAAATGACGTCTTCCATTCTAGGGAGGTTCAAACTCTAACAGTTTTAGATTCTCAAGGTGTTTCCTACTTAACTACGGAAGAATATTTACAGACACCTTCTGGATTACCTATTTATAAAACTGAATTAATTTATACCGATTTCCATGAATTAAAACAACACGAGTTTATCGAATTTACAAAAGATGTTGAAGGGCATTTGTATAAAGGTACTCTAAAATTATATCGAGCCGATAGGCAGGACGACGATAGCTGGGTAATCTCTAGAGTCGAATTGTGAGTTTTTTCACTTCAACTAACGGGTGCTTTAGTTGAAGTATAGGGGCTTCTAAGGGAGCTCTTTTTCTTATTGAACTAACGAAGCAGGTTAGTTGAACAAGGTAATTAACTTTTTAGTGAGAGCAGAGGTGGAGTATGAAACAATTATATTTGTCATTAAAAGAAGCAGGTTTAATGTTTAAAGAGGATACAGAACAGGGAGAGGTTGATTTCATTCTTTTTGAAACCTACGAGAATGGAACGATAATATCAGGGGATGTGAATACATTCGAAACGCTTTTCGGGGATGTAGAAGAGAATCCGACCTATGAAGCCTTGTCAGGTTCTCATACTTTTAAATTGGAATCTACTCAATACACTATGACTGCTGAAGAAATGGGTTATCAAAAGTATTTCGACCAATGGAAAGAGCAGGGATTATTTAACTAACGGGTGCTTTAGTTGAACAATCGGCTGCCTTCACAGGGTGGCTTTTTCTTATTGAGTAATGGGGTTAACTACTTCCGTGAAGTGACGTTATGTTAACCTGGTGTGCATGTAGCATACAAGACTGTTTAAAGCCTTCCATGAAATATAATAAGTTAACATAGGGGGTGTATTATGATTTCATATAATAGAGAAATTAGATTGAGAGACTTGGAGATCTATTTATTATTTAAAAGTGGTTTATCTATGGGATATTTAATTATTGAAGATTTAAGAAGACCATTAGGTAAAGAGGAAATGAAATTAGATCCATATAAATATATAGATCTAGAAGATATTGAAGAGTATCGAAATCTAATTAAAATTGATGTATTGTCAGACGAAACTTTAAACGAAGATGATCAAGAAATTTTCCGGGAATTTGCGTGTGGTTTAGTGGATAGAAAAGACTTTTGTGCATTGAAAGTAAATTATACTGTTAATCCAGAGTTATTTGAGGAGTTTCCGTTAGATTTAGAGGTAGAAGATTACGAAAAAATGTTAAATGTAATAAATTCTGGGTTTGATATTTCTAATTTAAGTTTAAGTAATTTGATGTACCTATCCCAGGATTGAGAGTACTTAGATGAAAAAATATATATTAAGGTGCATTAGGTGAACAAGAAATACAAGAAGGTCTAAAATTGGGCAAGCTTGGTAATTAGCATTTGATATTTGCGAGAGAGGTTAAAGTGAATGCAAAATAAAGAATTAAAGGTGTTGGAAATACCGAAGTGGGGACGCTATTTACGAGGTGAGTGGCTTGAAAACTTTGCTGGTCATCTAACAAAAGAGAAACAAAAAGAAATATATTTGAATTCATTTTTATGGCACCTTTGTAGTTATGAAAAAACGGAATGCCTCGAAAAGGAAGTGGCCATAAAAGCATTTGAAAGGCAAAAAAAGAATCAATGCACAATCTTTTATGAATTCACGAATGAAGCGTTTTTAGTTCAAAATGCTATAAATCTTAAAGTGAAAGATTTGCCATACGATCGCTGGGATCTTAATTTCAGTGACATCTATGTTATGGATTCGGAAAATAATTGGACATTTATTATAACGCATGAAACAGGGCTTGGACCTTATTTTATTCAAAAGTCATAACTACCACTTTCACAATCGGCTGCCTTCACAGGGTGGCTTTTTCTTATTGCGTAATGGAGTTAACTACTTCCGTGAACTGACGTTATGTAAACCTGCTGTGTATAGAGGATACAAGCCCACTCAGTAATCGAATCGCTATTTTGTGGGATCTCATGGAGTGAATCCCGTTGCTAAAAAGATTATGGAGTTTTTACTTAAGGAACTTAATAATGTTTCTTGCTAAGCTAACTGTGTGCGTTGATTTAAGAAGGATTAACGCATTTTTTACAGAAATTATTGTTCTAAGGGGGCTTGTATAGATGAGAGTAGGTTATAGTGTTTTAAAAGAAATCCACGAGAAAGCTTTTACCCCTAGTGCATCTGATTATGGATTAACTCAAATAGAGTTTGAGAATTTCATCCTTTTCCTTGAACAAAAAGGATATGTAGAAAGAGTATTGAGAGTGAATGAAAGGTTTTCTTTAAATCCTGCTCGTTTAACAGCAAAGGCTATTGATTTATTAGAAGAGAACAAGCATTATATCGAATCATACCCAGAAAGAAGTGGTTTAAAAGCATGGATACAAGTAGAGAAAGAACTGTATTCAAATGGAGCTGAGGCAGAATAAGAAATAGCTCCTGTACTAAATAAGCTTTTAAAAATGTGAAAAGATTCACTTAAACTAACGGGTTTAATTTAAAAATCGGCTGCCTTTACAGCGCAGCTTTTGTTATTGCGTAATGGAGTTAACTACTTCCGTGAATCGGTGTTATGTAAACCTACAGTGCATGCAGCATACAAACTCGTTCAGCGTTCGAATTCTTTCTTCAACTAACCCGCCAGCATAGTCAATCTTAACAATAAAGTATCAATACAGAACCTTCCCTGTTAAAATTTAGGTGAGGTGGGAAACTATGAAAACTAAATCTTTACCGATTGTAATAATACTTATTGCCTTAGTCGTTGGTGCTCTAGGCTACTTCCTATTCATGAAAGTATTTATTCCAAATATGATGTAATGATAAACCTAAGAAATAGTCCGCAGTAGGTGTCTACTGCGGACTATTTCTTATTGAGTAAAGTATTTTTCTTATTGCGTAATGGAGGTAACTACTTCCGTGAATTGGCGTTATGTCAACCTCGTGTGCATGCAATATACATTCCTTGTTCAACTAACAGGGCAGGTTAGTTCAATAAGACCTGGCTAAAATATTTTTATAGGAAATATTGATATAGTTATGAAAAATGGAGGTGTAATAATGAACTTTTTTGATTGGAAAATAGAAATGGTAGAAAGTTTAAAACCGTATATAGATATTGAAAATAAAAGAATGGCTATTCTTACAGCTGAAGATGATGAAATTCATATGGCTTTAGAATTTGATGAAAACAATAATTTAGTAATGCACCCAAGATGGAATATAAACATTATTATCTTAGGTGATAAACATTTAAAATTTACTACAAATTCATAAAGATATTCTTCAACTAACGGGTGCTTAGTTAAAGATCATGGGGTTGCTTGGGCAGCTCTTTTTTCTTATTCAACTAAAGGGGCAGTTTAGTTCAATAAGAAAAAATGGACTTTTGAAATTTTCATATGGAAAATATAATCAAAATTGGAACTTTAATTCGTTTCAAACGTATTAAAGTAAAGGGGCAGGTTAGTTTAAGAGTATTGTTTAACCTTTGTTCAACAAACGGACCATAATGCCGAATAAGGGGTGTTCATATTGCGGAAATGTCAAAATTGTAATATGTCTTAATTACAACCAAAAGTGACACTCTTATTGTTGAATTAAACCAGCCGATAGTTTGTGAAGAATAATACTTAAACTAACGGGTGCTTGTGCGGCTGAGCCAAGGTCGTGTCATATAGCGGGGGGGATTCCCTTCGGAATGAACTAGCCATTCACTCGTAGCGAGTCTTGGAGGGCTACTGGTAACAGTAGCCTTTAAGCGTAGACAGTTAGGTGGTGGGCCGAAAGCCAACTGGTTGAAGGGATTGAGCTCCATAATGTTAGTAAATCGAGAGGGCTGATGCCTTGCCTGCGGCAGAAAGCTACATTTCATCCTCCGTTAGAGGCAAGAAGGATAAAACCTCTCTGGAGTCAGAGACCTTGGCACGTCACACATTGATAGGATACGGCAACTCGGGAGACCCTACCGGTCTTTTCTGCAGATAGAAGAGTATGGTGTACAAGCGATAATAAGCAAGGAAGCCAAATACCGTTGTAGGGAGTCGGATAGCAGCGTAGTACCAATGAAGTTGGGTAATGCCGATGGAGGAAAGGCTGCTACCAAGTTATCACCCTTACTAGGGACACATTTACTAAACACAGAGGTAGGGATACTAAATGGAAACAAAACTAGTAAGGATAGCAGAATTAGCAAAATCTGAGCGATAGAAGATTAGCTACATTTTGTGAATGGTGACTAGGAGGAGCCGTGTGCGTGAATAGCGCAAGCACGGTTCTGTGAGGGGGGAGGAACACAATCTACCGCAAGGTAGAGAGGTTCTCTTCTACTCGACTACTTAATCAAGGAGATAGTCAATGTGAAGGTCTTCTTTTATAACGAGGCAGGTTTGTGTTATTAAATGACAAAGTCCGTTCTTAAAATCAAATCTAAAAAATACATTAGAATAATAAAGAAAGAGAAAGAAGGAACTAGGAATTTCTAAGGAAGGTTGTGATGAACATCAAGATAACGAATTTTTATTATCTGATTGCAGGAGTCCTTGCGATACTGTTTGCCTTTACGCACGCATGGAACGGGCAGTCCGCCGTGCTACCCACGCTCAACATTGAAACGATATCCGTGGGCGTCCAGACAATATTCACGTATGTCTGGCACATCATCACGGTGGAGAATCTGGTCTTTGGCATTGCTTTCATCTTCATGTCATTCCAAACTGATCAATCAAAAATCCGTTTTTCAGCATGGTTGATTGTAGCGATTTTGATCGTCCGATTGATGGCTATTCTTGGTGTGACGGCATTCTTTGACGCTTCAGGGCTTAAGGATGCGATTATAGATTCGATTGCCATCGTAATCTATGTCGCCCTTATCATACTGGGCACAAGAATGAAGAAAAAGCAGTTAACATAAAGTTGTACTGTTTTATCCTCTTTGAATTTTTTATCTAAGGGGGTGTTTAGTTGTAACACAGTGTGAAACGATATATGAAAGTTTGTGAAGAAATCTTAAACTAACGGGTGCTTCGTATTATAAGGTTAACCAGTTTTTACTGGTTGACCTTTTTTTAATTGGATTTAATATATCAGTAGCCAGGGTAGGACGTACGGGTGCGTGGGGCATTGATCCCGTCAAGTAAACTGTCCACCCCCTACTTGTAGAAACATGTTTGAGGCTGGTTGGGACGTAGATCTCGTATAACAAGCGAAGCTATGACACTACAAGAAGGATTAGGGGTACTGGCAAGTAGAAATTAGAGGAGGAATAAAAATGAATCCAGTAGTTGGCCTGGATGTGGCAAAAGGAGAAAGCCAAGTTCAGGCATTCTTAGATAAATCAAAACCGTTTGGAAAGAGCTTTTCTGTGAAGCATACCAGAGAGGAATTACATCGCTTTATTGGATTTTTAAAAGAGATAGAAAAGATGACAGGACAAATGCCTATGGTCATTCTAGAATCCACTGGTCATTATCATACCCCCGTTGTTCAATTCATGGAGGAACATGATGTTATATATATCTTGCTTAACCCTATAATTTCTTATCAGGCTAAGAAGTCCAGTTTAAGAAAGGTGAAAACGGACGCAATCGATGCGTATCAGTTGTGTGTACTTTATTACAAAGAAGATTTTGAACCTCATAAAAACAGAGGGCTACAGCTTTTAGACCTTCGAAATCTTTCAAGACAACAGGAGATCGTTACGAATATGTATGTAGAAGCAAAACTTCAGTTTCATACTATTTTAGATCAAGTATTTCCTGAATATCGGAAGGTTTTTGGTGATCTATATTCAAAGGTTTCTTTATTGATGTTAGTGGAATTTCCGACTTCAGAAGCCGTCTTATCAGCTGGGGAAAGTAAAATAGCCGTACGTGTTGCAGAGTTCTGCCCTAGTCGTTCTGTCCAATGGGCAAGAGAAAAGGCAAAAAAAATAATGGATGCCGCAATGCGAAATCCATTTCAAAAAGTCGTGTATCAAAGTCACTTAATCAATCTTCAAATGTATATTGAGATGCTTTTTCAGTACCAAGGACACCTTTCAATTTTAGAGAATCGTATTGTGACCTTGGCAAATGAGCTAGAAGACTACAAGATTGTCCAATCGATTCCTGGAATAGGAGAAAAAATCGCTGCAACGATTATCTCCGAAATTGGTGAAATCGATCGGTTTAGTCATCCGAAAAAACTGGTTGCCTTTGCAGGAGTAGATCCCAGAGTTTACTCATCAGGAAAGTTCACAGCAACAACCAACCGTATGACTAAAAGAGGTTCAAGCAGACTGCGTCACGCCTTGTATCTAGCCGTATTATGTGGAATAAGAAGTTCAAGGAACAAAAAGCTTAAAGAATTCTATGATAAGAAAAAGTCAGAAGGAAAGCCTGCCAAAGTAGCGATTGTAGCCTGTATTAATAAATTACTTCATTGGATTTATGCATTATTAAACAGAAAAGAATCTTTCCTTGATATAGCTTAATTAACAGTTTTAATAATGAGAGAGAAAATCTTCCAAAAGGTTTTTGGAGGGCTGTTTGGCATGCTCAAAATAGTATAACATAGGGTTAATAATTATTTTAGAGAAAAATATTGACATCCTATTAGCTGGTTTACTTGAAGAGCGTTGAGCTGCTTAGACGGCTCTTTTTTCTTGTTCAACTAAAGGAGCAGTTTAGTTAAGTAAAAAATGAATTGGAGGTCGAACAGATATGAAACGAGAGGGAATTGTTAAATGGTTTAAAGAAGAAAAGGGTTATGGTCGTATTATGCTTGACGGTGAGGATGGAAATCATGTTTTTGTTCATTTCAGTTCGATTTTACCTGATAAAGAAAGATTTTCGAATGGATTCAAATTCCTTAAACAAGGTCAAAAAGTATCCTTTGATTTAATTGAAAACCCAAATTCTACTGACCAAAAGCAAGTTGCAGAAAGTGTAATCATTATCTCTGACTAAAAAGTTCTTCTTAAACTAACGGGGCAGGTTAGTTCAATAAGGGATTCCATTTTTATAAAAAAAAAAGAGTTCAAAATGATATGATTAAACAAGAAATTGTACAGGGACTTAATAGGGGAGATGGAAATATTGAAAATATTAAAAGTTATCTTATCAGTTATTGTTATAGCATTAGCAGGTTATGGTCTAATTACTAAAAACTTTGAGTTTATGCCCTATATGATATTGTTCTTAGGTGTGTTTATATTGGTTACGGGGGTTTCGGAACTACAAGCAAAAAAGAAAACAAGTGCGATATTTTTTATCCTTGCAGCAGCATTTTTATTTTTTATTGCCATTTACACATTTTAAGCTAAGGGGGGCTTTACTTGAAGATTCTTGAGCTGCTTGGGAGGCTCATTTCTTATTGAACTAAAGGGCAGTTTAGTTGAAGAATGATAAACAACTACAAAGGAGTGAAAATATGGGGAATATGATTTTTGTTTTTCTATACATAATAGGATGGCTTTTAATGCCTATCTTGTGCGTTATATTTTGTTTGAATTTGGTTTCTATATTAAAAAAGGTGAAAAACGAAGAAAAAACTACGGTCAATACTGCTTGGCTTACAATATCTTTTACTCTTATTATGTGGGGCATAGCAATGATAGCATCAGTAGGCGTTTATTAAGCTAACGGGTTGCTTTAGTTGAAGATCATCGAGTTGCTAAAGTAGCTCTTTTTTCTTATTGAACTAACGGGGCAGGTTAGTTCAAAAAAATGATAAAATGAATTCAAAGTAAAGTGGCTAAATTGGGGAGAGAAACTTGAAAATAATCCTTTGTCTTGTAAATGCTGGTATGTTATTTGGTACTTGGTTGATTGCTTCTGTTATTTTTACCACAGGGGATGAATGGTGGTCTTTATACACTCTAAATATGGAGGAAATATCTCCATTCAATTTAGAAATATCTTGGATAAAAATCTTTATTTTTGGATTCATCTCTTTAGTAATTTCTTTTTTTCTTGTAAAGATAACCTCAGAAAAAAATAATAACTTCGTCCTTCTTCAACTAACGGGTGCTTTAGTTAAACAAGAATCGGTTGCCTTTTCAGAGCAGCTTTTCCTTATTGCGCAATGGAGTTAACTACTGCCGTGAACCGGCGTTATGTTAACCTGCTGTGCATGGCCTATACAAACCCGTTCAGTGATCGAGTTCCTTGTTCAACTCCCATGAAAATTAAAAAACGTTCAAAATCTATAAAATGGCATAAAAAAACTGAGCCTTCAAAATGATTATATTAAGTTGAAAGTTAATCAGTAACCAACTCCATTCTTCCTAGAATAAAGGCAGGCTGGTGCAATAACCAGAGTAGGATTAATCTCCCCTGAGTGCTACTCGTATAGAGTGCGACAGTCTGTGATGCACCGAGGTCGTTGGAGTCAGACTTAACGGATGGCCTCAATGGCACCATAGTTCATCGACCTTCTTCGCCAGCCGTCCCAATCTATACCCGTTCTGTACACATTTTCATCCTCTGTGGTGTAGCGATGATATTGCGCTACATGTATGTCTATCGGGGAGGTTAGTTTAAGTAGAAAATTATAAAATAAGCCAAAATTATTAACTTTTTTGCTAATATGTTATTGATAGTAATATTGGTTTCAATGGATTTACTTAGGTTGATACGAGAGTGGGTCTGTTATATCCGAATAATTCTCTATTATTAAATATCATTGAATGTTAAGATAAGTTCAGGAAGGGTGTTTGGTCTTGAATAAATATATTTGCAAAACTTGCGGGGTTCAATATGAAAGTTCAATTGATGTGCCTGAACAATGCCTAATTTGTACAGAGGGGAGACAATATGTTAGTTCTTTTGGTCAATCCTGGACAACTTTAGATAATATGCAACAATCGAAAGAATTTATAAATGAAATTCTTTTAGAAGCAAATGGTTTGTACAGTATTGCTACAAAACCCAATTTTGCAATTGGGCAAACAGCTTATTTAATCCAAACTGTAGGATTCAATGTCTTATGGGATTGTATTGCGTTTTTGGATAAACAAACAATTGAGTATATCGATAAATTAGGAGGCATACAAGCCGTAGCATTATCTCATCCTCACTATTATTCAACTCAAGTGGAATGGGCAGAAGCATTTGATGTACCTATTTATATCCATGAGGATGACAAAGAATGGGTTATGAGACCAAGTGATAAAATCATATTTTGGTCAGGAGACTCTCTTGAATTACATAAAGGAATCGTTCTACATCGTTTAGGAGGACACTTTAGAGGTGGAGCTGTTTTGGAATGGAAAGACGGCAACAATCAACAAGGGATTTTACTAACGGGTGATGTTATCCGAGTGGTTGCTGACCGTCAATGGGTAAGTTTTATGTATAGTTATCCTAACTTCATTCCACTGCCCGCATCTAAAGTTCAAGAAATTTCCTCCTTGGTAAAAGGATTGAAGTTTGATAGACTGTATGACGCTTTTCATCGAATTATAAAAGAAGATGCAAATGAATCTGTACAAAAGTCTGCAAAAAGGTATATTGAAGCATTAAGTGGAACATTGTTTACTACATAATGAAAGTTCGTACCTGTTGAACTAACGGGTGCTTAGTTGAACAACAGGGGCTTCTTAGGAAGCTTTTTTCTTATTGATCTAACGCAGCAGGTTAGTTGAAGAGTGTTGTTTAACTTGTGTTCAACAATCGGGCCAGAATGTTTAATTACAATCGAAATTGTGGGGAGAATTGAAGGTCAGGATAGTTGAATAATACTTAAGGGGTGTATATATGAATAAATCATGTGTCCTTTTATTGCTGTTTCTTACAATATTCCTAACTGGATGTAGTGAGGATGATAATAAGGCTTGGGAGCCATATAGTCCTTTAAATACTTCTTCTTTAATGAAACAATATGCACTTGAAGATAATTACGCACAGTTTCAATCCTTAGTACAAGAAGGGTACGATGAAGATAGTATAAACGAGATGTATGAAACTGTGAGAAGCACTGCAACTAGTAGTGCAGAAATAAACAGTTTTACTTTAGTCACTTTTGATAATGGTAAAACGTTGCTTGTACACTTAATGCCTGTTACGTCTGAAAAGGGGGAAGTGTTAATTCAAGATGTTATTGAAATTCCAATTGAAATGGCATCGTATATAAAGGAAGAGTTAAATAAAAAGTATGAAAAGTAAAGTTGATTGAGTAAATGCCTTGAACGCTTATTAAACTCCCATGAAAATTAAAAAACGCTCAAAATCTATAAAATGGCATAACAAAAAAAACAGAAAAAGTTTTTTTAAAAAAGCTGAGCCTTCAAAATGATTATATTAATTTGAAAGTTAATCAGTAACCAACTCCATTCTTCCTAGAATAAAGGCAGGCTGGTGCAATAACCAAAGTAGGATTAATCTCCCATAAGTGCTACCCGTATTGGGTGCGACAGTCTGTGATACACCGTGGTTGTTGGAGTCAGACTAACGGATGGGGCTCTATGGCACCATAGTTCATCGACCTTCTTCGCCAGTCGTAGTATCCAATACCCATTCTGCATATATTTTCATCCTCTATGGTGTAGCGCTGATTTTGCGCTACATGTATGGCTAACGGGACAGTATATTTAAATAAGGGGGTATTGTATGATTTGGATAAAATTTTTATTTTTTGTATTTATTGTGTTTGTTTTAAATTCAATAGTTAAGCTCCTTTTGAGAAAAATACTCAAAATCGAGAAGGAGAAAAAAACCATTTTTTCTTACAATCACATCAACGAATTGCATGGAAAAGTTGATTGGACTATCAGAATTACTTCTATGATTGCACTTATCGTTTTCAATAGCTTAATCATAATTGAAGATTATTCGATAAACCTGTTACTAATTGCATCGTTTTTCTACATTGTATTAGATTACGCAGTAAGGGCATTTTTTGAGTGTAAATATTCGCAGAACCCCAAACAATATATTCTAACTACTAGCGAAGGGGTATTATTTTTAGTTGCCATAATTATAGTCATTAAGTTTGATTTGCTTATTAAATTAACTTAATTGAGAAAGTCATTCTTGGTATCCTCCCATGAAAATTAAAGAACTCTCAAAGTCAATAAAATAACATAACAAAAAAAGCTCAGAAAAAGTTTTTTTAAAAAAAGGCTGAGCCTTCAAAATGATTATATTAAGTTGAAAGTTAATCAAGAACCAACTCCATTCTTCATAGAATAAAGGCAGGCTGGTGTAATAACCAGAGTAGGATTAATCTCCCATGTGTGCTACTCGTATAGAGTGCGACAGTCTGTGATGCACCGTGGTCGTTGGAGTCAGACTAACGGATGGGATTTATGGCACCATAGTTCATCGACCTTCTTCGCCAGCCGTAGTATCCAATACTCGTTCTGAATATATTTTCATCCTCTAGTGGTGTAGCGCTGACTTTGCGCTACATGTATGGCTAACGGGCAAGATTGTGATAAACAAATGATGGAGGTGAAAAAATGGGTGTTAAAAGAAAATTCGGAGCACTAATTTTAACGAGTGTTATTGTAATGTCTGTGGTATTTTGGTACACGCAACAAAAGCCATATAGTACAGAGCAGGTTATGAACTCATTATGGGATACGTATGAAGTACAAAGTTATTCAATTGGTGATACTGATCCGGTTATATCGATAGATGTATATGATAAAAATGATATACCTGAAGTTGAAAAGTATTTAAAAGCTAAATTGTCTAAAGCTGATTTAAAACACTATGAAATCGAGTTGTTTTCTCGGTGGTCGTGAATTTTTGGGTGAGACGACAATAAACCATTTTCCACAATCGGCTGCCTTTACATGGCAGTTTTTCTTATTTAGTAATGGAGTCAACTACTTCCGTGAATGAGTGTTATGTTAACCTGGTGTGCATGGCGTATGCAAGGTCGTTCAGCTTTCAATTCGGTGGTTTGTAGGTTGATCTCAGTCAAATAAATTAAAAGGGGACGTAAAATTAGATTAGGGGACTTTGAAGTGCGGGATGTTCGTGTTAGCGGTCAACATTATTCTTTAGCCATTTTAGATGAAGTTCGACCTGCCACATTTGATGATTTTGAAATTCCATATTTAATTTATGAAGAAGATGACCAGCGTGCAAACTATTTCTCTGCTACATATTTCTCTGATGAATCTGTTAAAGATGGACATAGAAAAATACTCGGTGAATTTGCACGAATGCTTACAGAACACTTAGCATTGGCAAATTGTGAAGTAATTATAAAGTTCTATCAAGAGAACCCAGTGATGCTGACAACCAAGACCCTTACTTTAAAAAAGTAACAAAGAAGCAAAAGAGAGTTTCCTTGCATTATGTGACCTTTTAAATGGATACATTGAAGAAGGAGATTATTGCGAGTTATATACTTGTTGGGTTGGAGAAGAGGAAGAAGAAAGAAATTATGATTTTGACCAAACTATCAACCTTAATAACATTGATATCAATAACATCTCAATATTCGAGAAAACACTATTGGTAATAAGAAGATAATACTCAACTCCCATGAAAATTAAAAAACGCTGAGCCTTCAGAATGATTATATTGAGATGATAGGTAAATCAGAATCAACTCCATTCTTCAGAGAATATAGGTAAGGCTGGTGCAATAACCAGAGTAGGATTAATCTCCCATGAGTGCTACTCGTATAGAGTGCGACAGTCTGTGATGCACCATGGTCGTTGGAGTCAGACTAACGGGGAGGTTAGTTGAATAATTAAAAGACTAAATAGGGTGAACAAATAGATAGAACGAAATGGGGCGAAAAAATGGAAAGTAAGTTTAGTGAGTATTCCATCATTTTAGTTGTCGTTGGAATTTTTGTTGCATATATGACTTTCCCACCGATTAATATTACTATTTTGGGTTGGTGGGGAATATTCATTGGATTTGGTGTCTATTTAACAGGCATAATACTTGGTATCGTTGCTTTCTTTAAGAAAGAAAAAGGGTTTATTAAGTATATCTCGTTACTTTCCATTTCATTAGGCGTTTTATTTATTGCATTTCTCTATGCTATCGTCGGTAGAATTTAACGAAATTAATTTGATGACATAATTATACTAACGAAGCAGTTTAGTTCAATAAGAACTTCACCTTTTCATTCACTGTGGTGTAGCGTTTATTTTGCAATACATGTATGGCTAACGGGTCATTTTTCATTGTATTATTTACTATTAATTATGATTTATCGGATATTATTTTAATTCATTACGATTTTAATGTATATTAAAGGGATAATAGGGAATTTTACGTTCAAATAATTCCTGAGGGAGAGAAAATTATTGCGAATTTTTCTTTATATAACTTTAGTTACAATCATCATAGTTACCATTTCATCATCTATTCTTCGAAAAAAGAGTTATCCCAAGTATTGGATACATAGCGTTTTATTAACAGGAATATCGTTTGTAATCGCTGTCGTAAGCTTTTTCAAAATGGACAACGGCTGGGCATCAATGAGTTTTTTCTTTATGTTTATTAGCATTATAATTGGTTCGCTTATTGGCACAGCTATTTCAATGCTTACAAAATACAAGACGGTCTAATATCAAAAAAGCAAAACGATTTTTCGTTTTGCTTTTTTGATACACTTTCTATTGGTGTGTTGGGAACCTAGTTGTTCAACTCTCATGAAAATTAAAAAACGCTCAGAAAAATTTTTAAAAATAAGGCTAAGCCTTCAAAATGTTTATATTAAGTTAAAATTTAATCAATAACCAACTCCATTCTTCATAGAATAAATGCAAGCTTGTGCAATAACCAGAGTAGGACTAATCTCCCGTGAGTGCTACTCGTATAGAGTGCGACAGTCTGTTATGCACCGTGGTCGTTGGAGTCAGATTAAAGGATGGGCTCAATGGCACCATAGTTCATCGACCTTCTTCGCCAGCCGTAGTATCCAATACCTGTTCTGTACACATTTTCATCCTCTGTGGTGTAGCGCTGATTTTGCGCTACATGTATGCCTAACGGGGCAGTTTAGTTCAAAAGACTTTCATATTAATTAAGATACTGAAATCAAATAAATGGTTTGATTTAGAAAATTAGGGGGAACACAATGAATCAAAAATATAGCAAGTGGTCTGCCGTATTAAGTATTATTTGTGCAATAACTATTCTTACTTCTTATGCAATTGCACCAAAAGAGCCTGAAGGCTCGCTGGTTGTACTTCTAAAAATATTATTTTTCACTTCCATTATCGCGGGTGTTCTTAGTCTGACACTTAGCTATTCGGCGTTTAAAAACAAAGAAGAAGGCTTTCTGAAGAAGATAGCCCCTATTATAATTTTATTGATATTGTTAGTGTTCGCCCTTTCATTTATTGGAATAGTAGCAAGTATGGGTGATTTATTTTAATGTCGCTTATTGCACTAACGGAGTGCTTTAGTCAAGTAGAGCAACGTCTTTTAAGACGTTGCTCCTTTTACATTTAAAAGTACTTCTGATAATACTCTTTCCTTAACCTTCCGCTTAATTGAGCGTATATCCTTGTAGTTTCACTTTTCTCATGCCCCATAAGACTTTGTATGACTTCATTAGGAGCTCCATTATTCAACAAATGAGTTGCATAGCTATGTCTAAAGTGGTGTGGATGAATCCCTTTATTGATTTCAGCAGGATTTGAAATCCGCTTGATGATGTATCGCATTTGGGCGACACTCATTTTATGTGGCTGCCTTGCTGTCACGAAGATAGCAAAATTATTGTCATTACGGCTTTCAATATAGCGTTTAAGCCATATGTCGCAACGTGTATTAAAATAAATTTCCCTTTCCTTATCCCCTTTTCCTCTTACGATCGCAGATTGATTAGACCAATTAATATGGTTCTTTTCTATCGCAACTATTTCTCCAATTCGACAACCGGTAGAAAACATGAATTCAAAAATCGCTTTTTCCATTGGGGAATGACAGGATTCACGAAGGTGTTCAATCTCCCGTTCGGTTAAATACTTTGGTATCCGCTTACCTACTTTGGGTTCTTTAATCCTGGAAGTTGGATTCTTACTCATGTATCCTTCTTCATGAGACCAACGAAAAAACGATTTCATAAAGCGGATACGATGTGAAAGACTGGCTGGTTTTAAATGCTTGCCCGATATAGCAAGATATTCCTTCAGTTGATTTGTATCAAGAAATTCCATCTCTACATCCTTAAAATAACCAATTAGTAGCAAAGACTGTAACTGAGAGGCCTTCAATGTTTGTGGCGCAAAACCCTCTATTCGTTTATCAGCTTCAAACGAAGACCATGCTTTTGACAGTAACAATTCCATTCCCCCTAAAAAGTAAGATTAAAGGGATTATTGCCGATTTAATAGAATTATAGACATAATAAGTGATTTTACTAACGGGGCAGGTTACTGGAATAAGGAAATGTTAAATATGGAGTAGAAAGGTGACGATTATAAGTGCATGGATATCCAGAAGAAAACGATTTACTTTCGTTGTTTGAGTGTGAACCTACATTGTTAGATACCACTTCATTAGATTTTTTTTATAATAGAGCAACATATCGATTTTCTAATGGGGAGGAAGACTTCATTGTTACACTTTCTCCTTCTTACGGTGAAGTAAAAATACAAGTAACCCAACGGGCTTCCAATCAATTGATATCACTCATGGATTTAAAGCGAGTTGATAAATTTGAAATAACAGCAGATAAAAAAGACCTATCAAGTGTACTGTTAATGCTTCTGAATGACGATTTCATCACACAAACAATTGAAATTGATTTTAAGCCGAAGTATAAATTAATTTTTAGAGAACATTATACGCGGTAAAAATCCCCGTCTTGTTTAACTAACAGGGCAGTTTAGTATAACAAGGATTTTTGTTCTATTTCATTGAACATAGTCTCATATGAGGAGGTAGAACATGAAAAGGAATTTCAATTGCAGAGATATAATAGTTAATGTAAGTAGAGTTATTCAAACAATGTGCAGTTAAACTTAACTTGGAGGAATACATAATGAAAATAAAACCGACAAAAAAGGACTTACTTTCATGGATGGATAGTTATGTACCAGAAAAAGACTTATTTTTCATAACGAAAGAACTTCTTAATAATGAAATTGACTTTACAGATGTGTTATTAATGCCAATAGATGAGTTTTATAATCACAGTACGTATGGACAAGTAAATTATGTAAATGGTTATGAGTACTGGAATATAAAGAACGCTCAATACGTAATCATAGCTGAAAAAGAATGGATTGAAAGCATATCTGAAGAGGAAAAACAATTAATTTTAAATTCACAAGTGCTAAGTGAAAGAGGGCTTGTACTACCTGTTACATTTATACATGAGACAGAAAAAATACCTTCAAGTTATGTGGTGAATGGGCACGTTGTCATTCAGCGTTCCATGTGGGAAAAGCTTGACGAGTCATTTAAAGAACAGTTACTTACAACAGTGGTTTATGAATGGTGGGATAAGGGAGAATATGAGGAATCACCAAAGTCCTTACCTAGTTTTCTAAAACCATTTGCCAATACCTTTGGTCATTTTCAAGGTGCAAATTGTTTAGCAGCAGTTTTGTTTGCTATTTCAAAAGGGAAACAAGAGTGGTTTATATATGAATGGATACATCAAAAAACATTTCTTGAAAAATTGAAACAGTATCACTATGAGGAGTTTCTAGATGAAGGACTACACCAAGCGGACATTGTAATTTGGAAAGATGAAAATGCTATCATTCAACATGCAGCTTATTATATTGGGGAAGAATTATATTTCAATAAACATGGACAAACGATGTTTAATCCTTGGAAGTTACTTTCGAAAGAGCAACTTTATAAAGAGTGGGAACATCTAACACTTGGGAAGTATCGACAACGTAATTAATCAATTGGTAAAAAAGGAATATTTTTTCTTATTGTACTAACGGGTGCTTGTGCGGCCGAGCCTAGGTCGTATCATATAGCGGGTGGGATTCCCGTCGAGAAAGAACTAGCCATTCACTCGTAGCGAGTCTTGGAGGGCTACTGGTAAAGTAGCCTTTAAGCGTAGACAGTTAGGTGGCGGGCCGAAAGCCAACTGGTTGAAGGGATTGAGCTCCATAATGTTAGTCATTCGAGAGGGCTGATGCCTTACCTGCGGCAGAAAGCTACATTTTATCCTCCGTTAAAGGCAAGAAGGATAAAACCTCTCTGGAGTCAGAGACCTTGGCACGTCATACATTGATATGATACGGCAACTCGGGAGACCCTACCGGTCTTTCCTGCTTATAGATGAGTATGGTGTACAAGCAATAATAAGCAGGGAAGCCAAATGCCGTTGTAGGGAGTCGGATAGCAGCGTAGTACTAATGAAGTTGGGTAATGCCGATGGAGGAAAGGCTGCTACCAAGTTATCACCCTTACTAGGGACACATTTACTACACACTGAGGTAGGGATATTAAATGGAAACAAAACTAGTAAGGATAGCTGAATTAGAAAAATCTGAGCGAAAGAGATTAGCTATATTTTTTAAATAGTGACTAGGAGGAGCCGTGTGCGTAAATAGCGCAAGCATGGTTCTGTCAGGGGGGAGGAACACAATCTATCGCAAGGTAGAGAGGTTTCCTTCTACTCGACTAGTTCAATGAATGATACTTGAAGTTTAGCTGGAATAAACATAAAAAGATGGAGGGGTATGTTTATGTTCAAAAAAAGATTAATTTTAATCTGCACAGTAATTTTGTCGTTAGTAATTGCAGGATGTAATGACGAAGAGCAGATAAAAGAAGAAGTTATTCAACACAATTGGAATGAAAGTCCTCTATTTGAATCAGACAATTACACAATGATTGGGGAAGAGGGACGTTTGGGTTTTATTTACGATGATAGTGAAGGTATCAGATTTTATCCAAACAAAGTACAAAAATATATGTGGCACTTTTGGGGAAATAAAGATGAGTTAATTGGTGACTTTAAGGTTTTAGGAACTCACGAAAACAGTGATGAGGAAATAATAATTGTACCAAAAAGAGATAATTCTAATCTTAGTCCTAATAATGGTGCAGATCAGCACTCTCCAACAAATATGACGCTCCCTAAAAGTGGAATGTGGAAGTTAGATGCCTATAAAGGAGATGAAATATTTGGAAGTGTTTATGTAAAAGTTCATAAGAAATAAATGATTTATTGGACTCCCATGAAAATTAAAAAACGGTCAAAATCTATAAAACTGTATAACAAAAAAAGCTCGGAAAAAGTTTTTTTAAAAAAAGGCTGAGCCTTCAAAATGATTATATTAAGTTGAAAGTTAATCAGAAACCAACTCTATTCTTCAGAGAATAAAGGCAGGCTGGTGCAATAACCAGAGTAGGATTAATCTCCCATAAGTGCTACCCGTATTGGGGCAACAGTCTGTGACGCACCGTGGTCGTTGGAGTCCGACTAACGGATGGGCTCAATGGCACCATAGTTCATCGACCTTCTTCACAAGCCGTAGTATCCAATACCCGTTCTGCATATATTTTCATCCTCTGTGATGTAGCGCTGATTTTGCGCTACATGTATGGCTAACGGGTGCTCTACTTCAATTAGGGGTTAAGCACCCTTTTATTATTCAACATAAGGAGCAGTATAGTTGAATAATACATTTCAACTATAATAAATAAATGTTAGTATAAAATTATAATATTAAAACAATTTGAACCTACGCGGTTGAGGGAGGGCGATTTGTGAAAAATTTATTATTAGCAATCTTAGGGGCAGTTGTGACAGCGGTAGTATTAAGTTTGATAACAAAAGGTTTTGAAATGGATGTATTAATTTCCCTTATCTTAGGTATTGTACTTGGGTATAGCATTGGAAAGAAAGAAAAAGCAGACTCGAATTAGGGAACTATCTAACTGAATAGGGAAGTTATTTTAGTAGTATTACAATATTTTTTATTAAAATAACGGGTTGCTTTAGTTGAACAACAGCAGATCGTCTAATGACGGTCTTTTTATTTATCTAGTTGTCTGTAGGAAGGTTTAATAAAAGCATATCCACTAAATCGTTTCGAAAATACCGTCCTCTAACGTAACAACCTAAAATCATTATATAATTTTTTATATGAAATACCGTCTATTCCATAACTAGCTAATATATCCTATTGTAAGGGGGTGCCGCATGAATAAAAAAATTTCCATTATATTAATAATAGCTTTATCTTTGTTTTTTACCGAAACAATTTATGCTAATGAACTTACAACACCATCTGGAATTTCAATATCCGATGTAGAACGTTTCGTAGACGATTATGCACATGAATATATTGGTGAAACAACTGCGGGTGCGAGCATTGTTATTTTGAAAGATAATAAAGTTGTTTTATCAAAAGGATATGGTTATGGAGATATTGAAAACCAAATTAAAATAAATCCGAATACTGCTGTTTTTGAATGGGGTTCAGTAAGTAAATTGTTTGTCTGGGTGTCGGTCATGCAATTAGTCGAACAAGGAAAAATCGATTTAGATGAAGATATAAACAGATATTTACCAAAAGGATTTTTAACAAAACTAACATATGATGACCCTATCACTATGTTGGATTTGATGAATCACACTGCAGGATTTGAGGAAAATATTTTTGACACGGGATATGCTAACGAATACCGTGTAAAATCTTTAGAAGAAGGATTGAAAATTGCTGAGCCAAACCAAGTATATCGTCCAGGTAAAGTCGTTGCTTATTCTAATTATTCAACTTCTCTAGCTGCATATATAGTTCAATTAATTACAGAACAAGACTTTAATGAATATGTTGATGAACATATATTTCAAAAATTAGGTATTCTAGATTCAACTTCATATTTGTCTTTAGGGAGAAATGAGCAGATAACAAAAAACAAAGTAAATGGATATGAGCTTATTGAAGAAGGAGATTTCAAACTATCGACACCGTACTATATGTCCATGTATCCTAGCGGTGAAATAAATGGAACAGCACCAGATTTAGCTAAGTTTGCAATGGCACTTATGCCACAATCCGAAAATGAAAACGTTTTGTTTGAGGATAAAAATACGCTAGTTACAATGCTTTCGCAAAGTTATGCTATTAATGAAAATGTCCCTGGTATCGCACATGGTTTTTGGGAGTATGATGGAAAGTTTAAAGGATTAACACATGGTGGAAATACAGTTTCCTTTTCAAGTAATTTTCATATCGTCCCTGAAGAAAACTTTGCAGTAATAATATTAACGAATCAAGCTTCAGAGTCTGATATTTCCTATGGACTGACGAAGGAATTGGTTGGAGAAAAAGAGATAGATGAAGTAAAATTGGCGGACTTACCAAACTCACAAATCACAGAAGGAACGTATCTTACTACTCGCAGAATGAAAAGTGGATTTTTAAATTTGTATTACTATTTACTACCACTTACAGTGAAATCACTAAATGCGAACGAAATTGAAGTAAGTTTGGTAGGTATGAAAGCTAATTACGTCCAAACATATCCAAATGTTTATAAAATGACAAAAGGTAGTACTATGTTTATTCTTACAAATGTTCTTTATTTTTCTATAGAGGATGGTGAAGTTAAACAAATTTCTACATCGATTTCAGATTATCTCCCTTTAGATAAAAATATATTTTGGTTAACAATAAGTGCTGTATTATTCATTTATTGTTTAGTATACTTTATTGCTTCCCCATTCGTTTTAATCGTAATCAGTATTTTGAATCGGAGAAGAAAAAAACCTTCTATAAAAATAAGAAAATGGGTTTACCTATTAAATATTGTTGGTACAGCATTTATCGTAAATATTATTTTATTAGTAATTAGGATGTTGAGTAATAGTGATCGAGGATATTTTGAAGTATTCCCACAAATAGTTGCTAATTATGTTTTAACTATTTTAAGTGTTGTTTTTATTATTTTCATTCTAGTTAATTGGAAAAAGGCAACTCTAATGAAATTACAGAGGGCTATTTATCTTCTATCAATCGTTACTATTGTTATATTAATCTTTTTACTTATAACATGGCAGTTTTATTCTTAGTGAAAAAGCTCTGTTTAATTTACGCTGTTGATATTTGATTATTTAGTTCAATGAGAAAACAATGAGGTTTTTGCTGATATTTGTATGATGAGTAACTACAATGAAAGAAAAAATAAGTTACCCTATTCAACATACTTTTATTTTATCATCACTTTTAATTACCTTTTTATCATTTGTATCGCTAATAATATTTCGGTTTTTTTGGAATTAGCTATTTATTCACTTAGAGAACGTTATATACGGTTAAAATTAATGTTTAGAATTAATTATAGCGTCACTTTTTTAACTACATGAAGAATTTCACTTAAACTAACGGGTGGTTAGTGGAACAACTGTAAAGCTTTCCTTCTTGAACTAAAGAAGCAAGTTAGTTGAACAATCAGTCCAGTTTATTGAACAAGGATATTTTCTGTTTTTAGCGAATTAGAATTACAAACAAACTTATCAAGAATACAAGATATTGCAAAATAACAGGAACAAAGGAGGTATGAGATTTGAAAATCCATAGAATAGATCATGTGGGTGTAATCGTAAATGATCTCACTGCCGCTAAAGATTTTTTTCTCGATTTTGGCCTTGAGGTGCAAGGGGAATGGGAAATGGAAGGAGAGTTGATAAATCAGGTATTTGGGCTTAATGACGTTAAAGTAGCATGTGTAGGATTAGGGACACCAGACGGTCAAGTATGGATAGAGCTAATCAAATTTTATAATCCGTCAGATGAAAGAGAAATTCAGCAACCTTTTGCAAATACCCCGGGTATTCGGCATATTGCCTTTGCTGTTGAAGATATTGAAGCTGTTGTTGCCAAGTTGAAAAAGAAAGGTACGAAAATCTTTAGTGAGATACTACACTATGAAGAAAGTTATAAGTTATGCTACTGCAGTGGGCCAGAGGGAATTATTTTAGAGTTGGCGGAGAAAATCAAATAAATTATGGGTAATTACTAGTTATCGGGCCAATAATTGATGGATTTTGACATCCTGCCAGTGAAATATGTAATCACGTCGATAAAGTTGTTCCGCAAGCGGGCGCGATTGTTATGTAAGTGTTTCTGTTCTTATTCAACTAACAGGTAATTTAGTGTATCAATAGTAATATATTTCTTATTCAGCTAACGGGGCGGTGGCAGCAGTTAGTTTAATTAACAAATTATATGAAATGCAGTAAAGAACTTTACTCTTTCATAATGATGGTTCGGCTTGTATAAGGTGAAGTAAGCAAAAACACCTCTCACAAACAATTGTGAGAGGTGCTCTTTTCTGCATAAAGAGGTAGACACCAGTGCTTCTTTAAAATCCGCTTTGATTTCCCCTGTTAAGGGACCTACGCTCAATTAATATGGATTATCACTTTAGTTTATCGTTTAAAATGCCCTCTTCTAGGACGGAAAACTTATCTCCATATACTTTCATAATATGTACGTTCCCCCAAGCGCATAGCGAATCTAATATACTCTCCAAGCTTAAACCGTATTCACTCAATTCATATTCTACTTTCGGTGGAACCTGGTTGTAAGCAATCCGGTTAATTACGCCATCTGCTTCTAGCTCACGTAATTGTTGCGTGAGCATTTTTTGTGTGATATCTGGCATAAGACGTTTCAATTCACTTGTACGTTTTTTACCATGTGTCAGATGGCATAGAATGACACATTTCCATTTTCCACCGATCACTTCTAATGTCGCTTCAACGGATATATTATACTTCTTTTTTGTCATGCTCATCCTCCTTACTAATGGGTACTTTAAAGTACCTATATAACTTTTTGGTACCTATAGTACTTAAAAGTGCGTACTTTTCTTTTTAATCCCTGTGACTCATACTAACATTTGCAGATGAATTGTACGAGGTATTCATTGTGGTCTTTGTAAATTCAATCATACAACAAAGGAAAAGAAAGGATGAAAAAAGTGACTTTAGATAAAAAGAGAAGTATGTTTGCACTTCTTGCATTAGCTGTCAGTGCATTTGCAATCGGAACAACAGAATTTATTAGTGTTGGGCTTTTGCCTCTGATTTCCCAAGACTTAGATATATCGGTGACGACTGCAGGACTAACTGTTTCCCTGTACGCGTTAGGTGTAATGATAGGTGCTCCAATTTTAACATCGCTCACTTCAAGAATGCCACGGAAAACATTGTTATTATGGATTATGATAGTCTTTATCATAGGAAACGGGATTGCGGCGGGTGCAACAAGTGTTACGGTTTTGCTTATGGCCCGTGTCATTTCAGCGTTTGCACATGGTGTGTTTATGTCAATTGGGTCGACAATCGCTGCTGATTTAGTTCCAGAGAATCGCAGAGCAAGTGCGATTTCAATCATGTTTACAGGACTTACGGTTGCTACTATTACAGGAGTTCCATTTGGGACATTTATTGGACAACAGTTTGGTTGGCGCTTTGCCTTTGTGGCAATCGTAGTGATAGGGATTATAGGGTTTATTGCGAATAGTATTCTTGTTCCATCCGATTTACGTCAAAGTACTCCGACAACGATTCGAGATCAAGTTAAACTCATAACAAATAGTCGGATATTGCTAGTATTGACCATTACAGCATTGGGATACGGAGGAACATTTGTTGTATTCACGTACTTATCTCCGTTGCTTCAGACGATAACAGGATTTAAACAAGGAACCATCGTGATCATCTTACTTGTTTACGGAATTGCGATTGCAATTGGTAATATGATTGGTGGGAAGCTGTCAAATAAAAACCCGATTGGCTCGCTGTTCTATATGTTTATTGCGCAAGCGATTGTGCTTTTCATATTAACATTTACGGCACCATTTAAGGTCGTGGGTTTAGTAACAATTCTTTTCATGGGATTGTTTGCATTCATGAACGTTTCAGGACTTCAAGTGTATGTCGTCATGTTAGCTGAACGTTTTGTCCCAAGTGCAGTAGATGTTGCTTCCGCTATGAACATAGCTGCATTTAATGCGGGGATCGCGATGGGGGCCTACGTAGGTGGAGTGGTTACTGATTCGATTGGGCTCATTCATACGGCTTGGATCGGGGGGGCAATGGTACTGATTGCAGCCATACTAACAGGCGTCAGTCGGGCGCTAGAAAGAAAAGATCAGCAAAGGATTAATCTAACCTAAAGGGGGTGATTGGAAACGTATAATCTGCAACACAACTTTAATTAAAAAATAGGAGGACATAAATAATGAAAAACTTACAATCGACAACAATGTTGCATAACGGTGTGAAAATGCCTTGGCTTGGCCTTGGTGTATTTAAAGTGGAAGAGGGTCAAGAATTAATAAATGCGGTGAAAACTGCGATTACACATGGCTATCGCAGTGTCGATACAGCGGCGATTTACGGCAATGAAGTTGGCGTAGGACAAGGTATTCGTGAGGCAGTTAAAGAAACAGGTATTGGGCGAGAAGATTTATTTATCACATCAAAAGTTTGGAATTCAGAGTTGGGCTATGCATCAACAATTGCAGCTTATGAAGAGAGCTTAACGAAACTAGGTTTAGACTATTTAGATCTATACCTTATTCACTGGCCAGTGGCAGGAAAATATAAAGAGGCGTGGAGAGCGCTAGAAACACTTTATAAAGAAGGACGGGTTAAAGCAATCGGCGTAAGTAATTTCCAAATTCATCATCTTGAGGATTTGATGAAGGATGCGGAAATTAAACCAATGGTGAACCAAGTGGAGTACCATCCACGTTTGACACAGAAAGAATTGAGTGGATTTTGCCGAAAACAGGATATTCAGTTGGAAGCATGGTCTCCACTCATGGCAGGACAATTACTCGACAACACAGATCTTCAGGAAATCGCCGATAAATATGGTAAATCAATTGCCCAAGTTATTTTACGCTGGGATCTACAAAATGGCGTTATTACAATTCCGAAATCCACGAAAGAACATCGTATTGCTGAAAATGCAACAGTTTTTGATTTTGAATTAACAGCGGATGATATGAAACGCATCGATAGTCTGAATCAGAATCACCGAGTGGGTCCAGATCCGGATAACTTTGATTTTTAAATAAACTAAACCCCTATCTTAACCTAGATAGGGGCTTTTCATTTTGTAATATATGGTGTAAGAACCAGAGTCAATTGACACTTACCTATTAGTAAGTTAGTATTTGGTTATGGAAAATAGAAAATCACAAATCATTGAGCTAGCACTTAGAAATATTCGAGAAAAGGGCTATTTGTCTTTTAGTTATGACGACTTGGCTAAGGAACTTGGTGTAACGAAAGCAAGCATTCATTATCACTTCATGAAGAAAGAGGATTTAGGTCTAGCCGTTTGTACAAAGTTAAAAGAAGGTCTGGAAAAATCTTATTTGAACATTGATCAAGCTCAAATAAACAGTGAAGATAAACCGTGGGAGTTTATTTCAAGAAGAGCTAATCAGATTGGTAACAATGAAGTTTGCCCGATATCATCTTTACAAGCAGACTATAACTTTTTACCGATCGCTATGCAAGAGAGTGTACAACAATTGAGTCAAATGGAGATAGACTATTTAAAAAAGCTTCTTGATGTTTTAAAGGAAGAAGGAAAACTAACACATGATACAGGGGCATTAGCCGCTCTTCTAATATCGAGTATTAAAGGTGCGCTACAATATAGACGTGTAGTAGGAGAATATTTGTATTCTATAGTAATTGATCAATTAAAACTGCTTGTAAATGGAAATGATGGAGTTAGGAATATGTGAATACATGACGATTTTATGGGAGGTATTAGTATATGGAACGTCGAGTTGTTGTAACGGGATATGGAGTCGTATCGCCACTAGGAAATGATGTAGATACGTTTTGGAATCATATTAAAGAAGGTAAATCTGGGATTGGGAAAATTGAGGACGATGAATTCAAAGAAATTAACACACAGATTGCTGGGCGTATAAAGGACTTTCCAGCGGAAGAATACTTTGATAAAAAAGAATTGGGGAAATATGATTTGTTTGCGCAGTACGCTTATGCAGCGGCAAAACAAGCGTTAGACCAATCAGCACTCAATTCGGACACCGTTAATAAGGAGCGAATAGGCGTTTACGTTGGATCTGGAATTGGTGGAATTGACACTGTACTCGAAAATCATAAACATTTACTAGAAAGAGGCGTAAGAAAGGTCTCTCCATTTATGGCACCAATGATGATTAGTAATATGGCGGCAGGTATTATAGCTATTAAATATGGTTTTAAAGGTCCGAGCTTTTCGCCAGTTTCTGCCTGTGCAACAGGTAACCACGCAATAGGTGAAGCATACTTGAATATTTTACATGGTTATTCCGATGCTATCGTAGCGGGGGGAGCAGAAGCTTCAATAAATCCATTATCTTTTGCTGGTTTCTCAAGAATGAGAGCCATGTCTACTTTAAATGATTCACCTGAAAAGGCGAGCCGCCCTTTCGATCGTGAGCGTGATGGCTTTGTTATGTCGGAAGGCGCAGGAATTTTAGTACTTGAAGAGTATGAACATGCTAAAAAACGGGGAGCAACCATCCTGGGCGAAATCGTGGGTTACGGTTCAACAACAGACGCCTATCATATTACATCCCCGGATTTTGATGGAGCAGCAAGAGCGATGAAATTAGCTTTAGGAATGGCACGACTTAATCCGACTGATATTGATTACATTAATGCGCATGGAACGAGCACACCAGAGGGCGATAAATCAGAAACGAAAGCCATTAAAGCTACTTTTGGTTCTCATGCCTATCAGTTAAAGGTAAGCTCAACCAAATCGATGACAGGACATCTATTTGGTGCGGCAGGTGGGGTTGAAGCAATCATAACGCTTAAAAGTATACTGGAAGATATTGCACCACCTACTATCAATTACGAAAATCCAGATGAA
This sequence comes from Sporosarcina sp. resist, assembly GCF_014302295.1. Classification (NCBI taxonomy): domain Bacteria; kingdom Bacillati; phylum Bacillota; class Bacilli; order Caryophanales; family Caryophanaceae; genus Sporosarcina; species Sporosarcina sp. resist. The sequence goes on from NZ_CP060287.1 coordinate 1,609,734, forward strand.
GAATGCGACTTGAATTATGTTCCAAATGAAGCTGTGAAAATGGAGATAAACTATGCGATTTCAAATGGCTTTGGTTTTGGCGGGCATAATGCAGTACTTGCTTTTAAGAAATTTATCCCGCATTAACGGGCAGTAAGACTCCGACATCGAGTCTTTAAGGACACAAGAAGAATCGGAGGGGGATCAGAACCCCCTCTGATTGAAGATTAACTTTATAAAGTAACTAAATACATGTGGAGCTCCGTCCGATTGTCAGACGGAGCTCCATTTATATTGAAGCAGTCTATATATGTTGAATTAAAGAATCCTATTGAATCTGACGTTGCGCTCAAAATAAGAGAGTATTAATTCGGGGTGTGGATTGTAGAACGCTTGGCGCTTTGGGGATGCCTTTGCCGCGCCTGCGCTAGGGTGTTCATTATCGAGAGAAATGTAATTTCGAGATGTATATGCTGAGATTATAAGTTGATTACTAGTTGATACTACTTATAGTCAATAAAGACGTGCCCCAGCTTGCAGATTTCATCGTAGATAATGAAAAGCCCTTTCTCACATAGACAATCCAGCGAAGGCGCGACTTCGTGGTAGCCGGAGCGATAAGACTAAGGAGGGATGCAGTTCAATCCCTCCCAAGGGGTCTTCTTTCTGGCTTATCGCGGGAGGCATCCACAAAGCGTCGAAGCGATATTAGTGGGAATTCTAAACCATTCCAAGTACTAATGCTTTTTCAGTGGCCTCCCAAAAGCCCTTGTAAAACGCATACGCCGTATTCATTTGTTCAACATATATAGTGAAATTAAATGACTTTATGGATTAGCGAGGAGTGCATTGTATGAATGGTAAACGTGTCACACCGATTCTCCGTATATTCGATGAGAAGAAAGCAAAAGAATTTTACGTTGACTATTTGGGATTTAAATTAGATTGGGAGCATCGATTCGAGGATAATTTGCCGTTGTATATGCAGGTTTCAAACGGAAATTGTATCATTCATCTATCAGAGCATCACGGGGATTGTAGTCCGGGGGCTGCTATTCGGATAGAGATTGAAGATATCGAAAGCTTCCATGCAGTGCTTCACTCGAAAGAATATAACTTCGCACGTCCAGGTCTTGAAACAACTCCATGGCAAACGAAGGAACTGACAGTTATTGATCCATTTAGCAATCGCATTGTTTTCTTTGAGGATAGAGAATGAAAAAACGGGTTATCTTTCGTTAAAGATAACCCGTTTTCTATTATTTTCGATTGCTATACGATTTTAAGATTTGATCGGATTGTTGCATGATTTTTAAGGCGTTGTCGATAGATTGTTGTGTTTTATTTGTCCGAGATTTCTCTTTCATGGTTTCCAAGTTGTAGAGGATAGCAGGTAATTTAGCGCTTGGTGCGACATACAATGTGTCATCGTTTATGAAGGAGCTGCCTGGCAGGTGGTAACGCATGCCAAGTAAATTGTTTTCGTAATGAAATAAATCGTGACCTATCATCTGTGCATCATGTTCTATTCCGAGTAAATTTAATAATGTAGGCATCAGATCAATTTGTCCGCCTAAGTGGCTAATCGTTTCCCCGGAGAAAAGTCCGCCTCCTGAAAAAATGACCGGTACGATAAAACGGTCTTGTAGGTTATAAGGATGGTCGAGTAGATCTAAAAGAATAGCCTCATCATCTTTTGTGACAGGAGCCCCGTGAACACCCGAATGATCCCCGTAGACTAGAATCAACGAATTATCATATAAGCCCGCCTCTTTTAATGTATCAATGAATATTCCGATTTGCTCATCTGTATAGCGGACTGATTGAAGATAATTGCCGACATATGTGCTGTCATAACTATCCGGTAATACTAGATATTGAAGATCTTCAGGCATTTCAAACGGTGTATGGCTTGTCAGTGTAATGATGTTTGAATATATTTTTTCATGTTTCTTAAATTGCATGGGCAGTTGTTTAGCAGCAAAATCGAACAGTACTTCATCCGCAGGTCCAAATCCTATTTCTTGTTCTGCTGGAATTTCTTTGTTGGTATAAACGTAGTCAAAACCGAGTGCTGGATATAGTTTTTCACGATTCCAATAGGTAATGTCATCGGCATGATAAGTGGCTGTACCATAGCCATTCCTTTGTAAAGTTCGAGGTAGAGAAGGGACTGGCTTTCCATTAATGACATTGACAGTCGGATCCATACCTTCAGGGTAAATGGACGTGTGCATAAGCCACTCGGCGTCAGAAGTGTTGCCCGCCCCGATTTGTTGGTATACGTTATCGAAATATGTACTATCTTTCAATAAGGCATTTAAATAGGGTGTGATTTCTTGTCCGTTCACTTTTCTATTGATCACAAAGCCTTGTAATGACTCGACCTGAATGACGAATACATGACGATCCTTAGCAATACCGTAGGAATTATGCTTATTTGCGGGAACGTAGTCATTCCCTTTGAGTTTCTCCACGTCTTGTTCTGATAAATTAACATCAGAAGCTAGCGCGATACCGAAGCTCCGCGTGAAAACTTGCACCGCTTGCGATTGTAAATAGCCATTCTCTTTTGCAAAATAAGAAACGTCAATAAGTGGTTGCCTAAAAGCTAGTAGTGTTGTAATAAGACCAATACTTCCAAATAGAATCGCTAATTGTCTAGTTACTTTAGCTGAAGATTTTATTTTTTTGGCATTATAGTAATATGCAATTGGAAGGATAAGTAGTAGGTCCAGGAAAAAGAGGAAATCATAGGGCTTGCTTAGAAGACCGACTGTTCCTCCTACAGAATTCGATTGATAAAGTTGCTGTAAGTCATAATAGGATGGAATTGTTGAAAAGTAACGCGTGTAGTAAATAATGGCGATAAATAATACAGACAATATCGTATTGAATACGAAGATGCCGGTCCATGTCCGTTTCTTTACGAAGAGAACGATGAGTGAAAGTAAGAATGCCCATAGTGGAAATTCAATGAGTGCAATATGGAAGACAGATTTGTTATGAAAAACGACGACACGAAATGCGATCACTTTTAAGAAAAGTAAGGTCAAAATCAGGGTGGTTGGATGTAGTAGAATAGGCTTAACTTTTTTGATGAACAATTTCATATTGAGTACCCCCAAATAGAACTTTCTATTAATATAGTGTAACAAAGATATTTTTTGATGTGAAATAAAAAGAAGGAAATAGATGGAACTTCTTTGTAATTAAAGAAGTAAATGAAAATAGACTTGAAAGGGGATGCCGAAGCCCTAAGTTTAGACAGTGCTAAAGTGGACTTGACGGTTTTCATTTCATTAAATATAGTGAAACCCTTCATCGAAATTGTTTGATAAATTTACTTTAAACGCTGGAATGTATTTTTATCATGTATCTTAATCTCTATTAACAGATCATTTTTAGCTATCTAACATAGAAATACACTCTACTCGTTAAAGGAGAAAATCAACACTAGTAGTTGGAGGAACTTTTCAAAAAAACATGTAACCTTTTCGGTAGCTTAAACGAATAATGGTTGTATGACAAAATGAGGGGGGATATATTTGCTTGATGCAGAAAACTTGGAAGACAGAATCATTGAGATTTGTAAAGATGGTATTTGATATTCACAGGGATTCCATAGCAAGAAAAGATAGCACCTTCATCGCTAATGGAAAAGAATATGCAAAGGTGGCGTTAATAGTGTCTCGAACAAGCAAGAATTACGATGAAAATGTGGATTTCGCAGAACTACTACACGCTAAAATTGAGCAAAAATACCCTGGAATTTCGAGAGGGGTAATAGTTAAGAATGGTAAGGCACAAAGTACTTACAATCAGGATCTCATTGGTGAGTCAGTATTAATGAATATAGGCGGGATAGACAATACATTGGAAGAAGAATTTAGAGCAGCGGATATTTTAGCGACAATCATTAAAGAAATAATTGAAACGAATTAATCTGTTACTTAAACACGGATGATCTATGATATATATCGGAATCTGCCAAGTTTTAATATGAAAAATTCATCTTGTATACCACGTCTGTTGAATTTCTTTCGTCCCAAAAAGCTTTAGTACTTCGTGTACTTGTGCCTTTGGAGGGCGACGGATGAACGACCACCATGCGCATCCTATAGATCAAGATATCTCGGTACTGGTATAGGAGTCATTCAATCCAAAGCGATCTAAAAGCAACCGTACTCGGGACGCCTAGTGTTTGATTAAGTTGTTTTTTGGTTTATTTTGGTTATCAACACGTGTGCTTGTATACTATTAAAAAACGATCCCCCAATTTTATGCCAGGTGAATCGTTTTGTTTTATCCATTATTTGTTCTCCCATTACCTCTGAGAGGATTAAACCGTAGTTCATGTCTATTAATAAAATAGTTTTTTTTGAAGAATATCTAATGCTTGGTTAATAGCATCTAAATCTTCATTCGAAGCATTTTGTATTCGATCTAGGAAACGAAATTCTACACATGCAAAAGACTCGTTCATCATGGTTTCCCCATCTTCTGAGAGGCGAATATATTGTTTTCGTCGATCTTCGGTATCACTTGATTTTTCGATTAGATTTTTTTCGCTTAATTTTTTCAGTTCACGGCTCGTGTTTGGCATAGATATATGCTGACAATCACTGATTTCACTAGGAGTAACAGGTTGACTAACGGCTATATACTCAAGAATATTATATTGAACTGGTGTGACGGAATCTGATTTGGTATTTTTGGTTAATTCGTGTGTCACGCGATGAACAGAAGTTGTAAATGATACACATTTATAAAAAAGAGCTTTTTTGTCCATAATTCTCACCTCTTACTCACAAGATATCAAAAACATTGTCCTAATACAATTATCATTTGACAACAAAAAGAAGAGAGTGCTATTATTTACTTGTCATATGATAAGTAAAAGGGGTGCGTTATGAAAACGCTAGTTATATACACATATCCAAATCACAAAAGTTTAAATTATGCATTTTTACAAAAAATTATCAATGGAAGTAATGAAAATCCGAACATAAAGGAGTTACAGGTATTAGATTTATATGAAGAAAAATTTGATCCACTCCTAGTGTTTAGTGAACATAAACGAAGACGTGATATGTATCGTGATCCTCGCATTGAAAAATATAGAACACAAATTACTTGGGCTGATAAGATTGTCTTTGTCTATCCAATCTGGTGGGGAAGACCTCCAGCAATGCTTATGGGATACATTGATCAATTATTTTCTGCGAATTTTGCTTACAGGGATAAGAAGGGACTACTACCAGAAGGACTTTTGAAAGGAAAGTCAGTTGTATGTGTATCGACTATGAAGGGCCCTACAAAATATCCACTTCTCTGGTTGAATAATGCACATAAAATATTGATGAAAAAAGCGCTGTTTAGTTTTGTAGGAATCAAAAGAGTGAAGTTTTTTGAATTTGGTAATATGGAAAGTTTAAAAGGAAAACAAACAAAAAAATTAGAGAAAATTTATCTTTATTTTAAAAGAGTAGATCGGTAAGAAAAGTATTTCGATACTTTTAAAATGTAGGTACACGATAAGCAAAGCTTACTAATTCAAGTTCAGTAGAATAAAACAGCTCACTTAGATGGATTTACTCCATTGAGTGAGCTGTTTTATTAATATGGATCGGCGTCATGACCTTTCGCCACTGCTTCATCAGGGGCTTTATCGCCATCTCTATTTCCGAGGGGCTTCTGACTCGATCCTTTTGTTGAGGCTTGTGCCAAGCCTTCTCGTAAACGACGTCCGTATTCTTCATCCGCCTCATCCGCAAGAGCTATCATTTTAACTTGAATACGTGGGTCACAATTTGAAAGGTCTGACACCAAGTTTGAAATTAAATCTGCTCGTTCCCATTCTTCAAAATTGCGATACGTGTCTCCGGCTTGTTTTGTATTGCTTTGTCGGTCAATGGACTCTCGCACAAGTTTACCTTCAATATAAGGAGTGTATTCTATTCCGTCTTGTTCAGCCTCTTTTAAACCGCCTAAGATCGATGGCTCGTAGTTAATATGAGGATTCTGACCCGGAGCTCTGTCAAGTTTATATTGCATCTGTCCGCCACTCTGATTCGTTGCTACCCGTTTTTTGGGAGAATTGATGGGTAGCTGTAAATAGTTGGCGCCAACGCGATGACGCTGCGTATCGGAATAGGAGAAAGTCCGTCCTTGAAGCATTTTATCATCAGAGAAATCAAGACCATCGACAAGCACACCTGTACCGAATGCTACTTGTTCAACTTCAGTGAAGTAATCTTCAGGGTTTTTGTTTAAGGTCATCTTTCCGACAGGTAACCATGGGAACAGATCTTCAGGCCATAATTTCGTATCATCGAGCGGGTCGAAATCGAGTTCTGGATGTTCGTCGTCACTCATAATTTGGACAAGCAACTCCCATTCAGGATAATCACCTTCTTTGATCGCGTCATGTAAATCTTGTGTCGCATGATTAAAACTTGTCCCTTGGATTTCACTTGCTTGTTGTTGGGTTAAGTTTTTAATACCTTGTTTCGGTTCCCAATGATACTTGACAAGTACTGCAACGCCTTCTTGGTTCACCCATTTATACGTATTGACACCGGAGCCTTGCATCATGCGGTAATTGGCAGGGATGCCCCAGGGCGAATAAACAAATGTCACCATATGGAACGATTCGGGAGAGCTGGCGCAAAAGTCGAAAAAGCGTTCGCCGTCTTGAATATTCGTAATCGGATCTGGTTTAAAAGCATGAATCATATCGGGGAACTTGATCGCATCACGGATAAAGAATATTTTTAAATTATTTCCAACGAGATCCCAGTTACCGTCCTCTGTATAAAATTTCACAGCAAATCCACGAGGGTCACGAAGTGTTTCAGGCGAGTGTCCACCATGAATAACGGATGAAAAGCGGACGAATACAGGCGTCTGTTTGCCTTTTACCTGAAAAAGTTTTGCGCGTGTATACTTGGAAACGGGTTCGTCACCAGCTGTTCCATAGGCTTCGAAATAGCCATGCGCGCCTGCACCACGTGCATGGACAACACGTTCAGGAATACGTTCTCTGTCGAAGTGGCTGATTTTTTCTAGAAAATCATAGTTTTCTAAAACAGCAGGACCTCGATTGCCGACTGTTCTTAGATTCTGGTTGTTTGTAACAGGATGTCCCTGTCTATTCGTCAATGTATCTTCTTGTTCTTCATTCAATTTGTTATTGAATAGATCGTCTGACAATTGATAACCTCCTCTTTAATATGATGAAACGTGTGCATAGTAAATCGTAGGACAATACGTTTTGAACAGGGATCTCATCCACACTCTGCTCAATTAAGAAGGATTTAATTCCTGTTTACGTTTTTTACTATAACGAATTGTCGTAACTGAGTGAAGAAATGCTTGAGACAGGCATATACATCTATAAAGTATTTGAAATAGGTGGGGTCCTGTGTACATTTTACAAAAGGCGCTAACGCTATTTATCGGAAGTTTATTAGTCGCGATCGGTGTAAATTTATTTCTTGTTCCATTTGGGTTGTTGGATGGTGGTGCGATTGGTATCAGTCTAATTATCCATTATGCGATGGGTGTCAAAGTGGGGCTTACATTTCTTATCGTAAGCATCCCAATCTTTATGCTTGCTTGGAAGTATTACCGTTCTTTTTTTTACAACGGAATCCATGGCATGTTGCTTTCATCCCTAATCATGGATTTATTATATCCATTGAATATGATCGGAAGGGAATTGGTAATTAGTCCTCTAATAAGTGCAATATGTGGAGGGATATTTATCGGTGTTGGGGTGGGTATCATGCTTCGCCTTGATATTAGTATTGGGGGAACCGATTTACTAGCACAAATGATTGCAAGGAAACTGTCCATTAATCCAGGTGTTATGATCTTTTGCATTGATATATTGATTGTCACAATGGGAAGCTTATTAATACCTTCTGTTCATCTAGTCTTGTCGTTTACGACAGTGATTATGGTTGGTATTACAACAAGTCTGATTGTATTAAAATCCGCAAATGCATAGAAAAGGGCAATGAAAATACGTATTCTTCATTGTGATTAAAGAGAAGACAGAAACAAGACCAAGTGTACATTTCACTCGGTCTTGTTTCTGTCAGCATACCTTTAGAAAGTCTTCGGTTTTGTGTAAATTGTTCTCAGTAGTAGGACTGGGGTTTCAATCTTAAGCACGTGTTGTAATAAGAATCCATTTCAAACTCCGTATCACTTTTTATTAATATACTTCTGTTACGTTTCTTCTTTAACTCCGATATTATTGAACGCATTGTGAACATCAATTGAATTTGTCACAATGACCGCTAATACGATGGCAGTCTTACTTAAGTTTATTATTAAAGTGATTTTCTCGGCAGTACTGTCGTAGATTTCCACCATATACGGTACAAATTCAGGAGTGAACAAATTAGGATTAAATACAATAGATAAAAGGAGAGCAATCCATAGAAGATTAACAAAGAAATTTCCGGCCGCGAGCTTGGTAGTCCATTGTGAATCACTGGATTTATAAACTGATAGCGACAATTCAAACGTAACTAAAACTAATAGGAGAGGAAAATAATAAAGTAAAGTATCTCCATTCAAAGCAAACATGAAAGTATTCAATCCCTTCCGCCCTTGTATGTGTATATTAAAGTGTTGCCAAATTGTCGGTGGAAAATAAGTCCGGCGGATATGTTTTTCAAAGCAATCCAGAAATAATCGATATGTATGTGAATGATTTGACCACAGTTTAGAGTTGAATATCGAAAGAGGACATACAAAACAAGACCGGGTGTCCATCCACCCGGTCTTGTTTCTGTCATTTTTCTTTTTCGTAAATCTTTAACTTCGTATAAATCGTTTCCAGTATCGGGGTTGGGACGTCATGTGTATTCGCGTGTTGCAATAATAAACCATGCAGATGATCGGATTCTAGCGGAAGGGATTTTTCTATATCTCGCTGCATCGAGGATTTCATAAGGTATGGCATATCACTAATTTTGGTATACAGTTCTTGCGTGATAGTATCATGTATTGGTGCATTGATTTTCTTCATAATTGCGCCGAGTTCTTCCAACAGTGAAGCAACAGTATTACGCCCGGTTTCCAACTCCATAATTGGTCCTATTGGTGACTCCATCAGTGATGTAATACCGGATAGTGCAGTGATGAACAAATATTTATGCCACATTTCCTGATTGATTTGCTCACTTAGCACACATGAAGCGTTGGCCCCTTCAAAAGCAGCTTTCAGTTTTTCCATACGGGGTGTGATCTCCCCAGATCTTTCGCCGTAAATAAGCTGATGGATCGGACTTTTTTGTAATATGGCTCCATGTTCGTCAAGTGTCGTTTCGATGAAACAAAGACCACCGATGACGGCATCTTCTCCGAAAGCTTTGATTAGTTGTTCGAGATGCCCGACGCCATTCAAGAGGGGGAGAATAATCGTGTCCTCTTTTACAAATGGACGTATATCATTGATTGCTTGGGTAAGGTGATAGGACTTTGTAGAAATGAGGATCAAATCGAATTTATCCCCAATATCCTTTGATGTAATCATTCGCGGGGCGAGCTTAGCATCCCCGTTGACACTTTCAATTTTTAAGCCAGATTTTTCAAGCATTTCTTTGCGCTTTGCTCGTACAAGGAAAGTAACGTTCTCTCCTTTTTCCAAGAGCCTACCTCCAAAATATCCGCCAATTGCTCCTGCTCCGACGATTAATATGTTCATATCATAATCCTCCTTATATCTGTATGATAAATTCTATTCTACAGTAGTCTGGGTTATTAGAATCATTGAATGACGTGTAATGAAAAACGATGGCATGCCGGACAGGATATGTCTAGCTTGCCATCGTATACATTAACCGATGATCGAAATATATTTTTCGCCAAGAACTTCCTTCGTTTTATAATCGGTATTGACCAATTGATCACTTACGAATGCTTTAACATCTTGTTCTTTAATTGCATAAAATTCTTCGATTTCACGTGAGAACAACAGTTTTTCTTGTTGGATAAGTGACTGCAAACTTGATTGTTGTTTTGGTTGCAAAATCTCCCCGGGCAGCATTTGTTGAAGTGCCTCCGTGTATTGTTCAAGTGCTCGTGCACCGACAATCTTGACGCCTTTTTTCTCTTCATTCAACATGACGATAGTTGGGAATCCACGGACGCCTAGTTGACGAACGAGTTGAAAGTCTTCTTGCAATGACGTTTCAGCTTCCGGCAGTTTCGATTGTTTGACGATTTCTACTCCACTAAGGCCAACTTTATTGACAAGATCGATTAATATGTCATCTTGCGCAATGTTTTGATTGAAAGCGAAGAGGGCTTCGCGTGCGCGGCGTAAAAATATATTGGCGATTTCGGGACTTTGCTTATGAATCACTTTAAATACACGAGAAGGAATGAAGGAAGATTCGATCGGATTATCATGCCAAAGAGTCCCGTCAATCGGCATACGAGAATGCTCACCGACTTCTCTCCAATGCTCAGCGACATCGGCAGGACCATTGATGCCATTTGCGGTGTCCGCAAAGCCGTTCCAGTTTTCCAATAATCCACCCATCAATGTATGCATGTTGACGTATTGGCCATATTGCGCCTCGAATTTTCGGAGAACGGGTTCCAGTGCCCAACAGTGGGAGCAAATTGGATCCGTTACATAATATAAGTCGACCTTCTTTTTAGGCGTGGAGAGATCGATAAATTGCATTTCTGTTTCTCCACCAGGTCCGCATACGCCAGTTTCTAAATCGCATATCATATTGTTTTTCATTCTAATTCCTCATTTCTTTATTTTGTAATTGTCTGTTCCAAATCGATATTATCTTGTGCCCACTTATGAACAGGTTGGAGGGCAATTGCTAACTGCTGTCCTTTGTCTGACAGATGATATGAAATGGTGACGGGGGTGCCTTCTGTTACTACTTTCACAACCAAGCTATAATTGGCGAGTTCAGTTAGCTTTAATGATAAGGACCGTGGGGTAATATCATTCAAATCACGTTTCATATCAGAAAAGTGTGCCGTAAAGTTTGGGCAATTCGATAAGTAATGGACGATGAGACCATTCCAACGCCTGCCTAATATTTCAAAGCACGATTCCAAATAAGGACAAACCTTCATAAGTATCACCTCTTCTTTCGATAACTTTATTATATGCAGGTATACTAAGTATATCAAGTATAAAAATTATATTAACTAAAACACGCTCATCAAAGTAAATTTGATGAGCGTGTTTTAGTTAATTAATCCAAGTTGTGAACTCTTTAAAATCGGTCCTTTTAAACGGTTTCGGTTCAATTTCAGGATATCCTAGGTAGATAAATGCAACAATCTCACCTTTAGTAGATAGTCCGAAAAAATCACTTACTTTTGGATGGTAACAAATTGCACCTGTTCGCCAGATTGCACCAAGACCGAGTGCATGTGCGGTTAATAGCATATTTTGGACACTGGTACTGACAGTGGCATACTCTTCTTTCAAAATAACATTTTCTTTTTCACTTGGCTCCACTCCGACCGCGATGATGACAGGTGCACGCAGCGGATTCCGTTCACTTCGTTCAATTTTTACGATACTACTTTCCGAAAGAGGATCTTCCTGTTGAGAAATCGTTATCTCACGAAGCACTTTACCTAATTTCATTCTGCCATCGCCTTGAAGTACATAGAAACGCCAAGGTTCGGTTTTATGATGATTCGGCGCATAAGTTCCCGCCTCAATAATTTGTTCAATAAGATTTGCTGGTACAGCTTGATCACTGACTAGCGGAATAGTTCTCCGTGTCTTAATCGCGTCGTGTATATTCAAAAAGATCGCCTCTTTCTATCCATACTAAATAGCTACTTAATAAGTATATCGACATGAGTAGATAAAATCATTGTTTTCGCTATATTAAACATTCAAGTGTTCGGAAAATGCGATATACTTGGTCTATTAAGTTACTACTGTCAGGGAAAGAGTGTGAGAATCAAATGACCACAGTAAAAGAATCATCTGCATTAGGAAATCCTGTTTATCCAATTATGTTTGCAATTGGTGCTTGCCATTTGTTAAACGATACGCTTCAAGCTGTGATTCCAGCAATGTTTCCTGTTCTTGTAAAAGAGAGGGGGTTTAGCTTTACCCAACTTGGATTCATTTTTTTTGCTTTGAATATGGTGGCATCAGTCTTACAACCGGTCATCGGGTATATAAGTGACCGGAAGCCAAAACCTTATGCGCTTCCATTCGGAATGATGTTTTCGCTAATTGGAATAGGGGGGCTCGCTTTTGCTCCAACTTACTGGTTATTAATCGTTTCCGTCATGTTACTTGGATTTGGTTCCGCCGTTTTTCACCCTGAAGGATCACGAGTCTCTTTTATGGCTGCAGGATCGAAGCGTGGACTTTCTCAATCCATCTATCAAGTGGGTGGAAACTCGGGACAGGCACTTGCACCGTTGATTGGTGCGTTCATATTAGTTCCGTATGGTCAAAAATCGGCAGCGTTATTTTTGCTTGTTGCAGCACTTGGTATTTTTATATTGATGAAAATATCTGCCTGGTATAAAAAGCAGTTGGAACAGGAGAAGTTAAACAATCGTAAGAAAGTCCTTCTCTCATCGATTGGTAACTTAACGAAAAAGAAAATAGGGATAGCACTTGGTTTACTTCTTGTCATCATCTTCGCCCGTTCATTTTACGTTACGAATATTACAAGCTTTTTCATATTTCATTTGATGGATAAATATGAGGTATCAGATAAAGAAGGATTACTCTATATATTCCTGTTTTTGGCACTTGGTGCAGTCGGCACATTTTTTGGCGGACCGATGGCAGACAAGCTTGGAAGAAAAAATGTCATTGTACTTTCGCTCGCAGTGCCGATACCGTTATGCTTAATACTTCCATATGTTCCATTATGGGCTGTGGCAGTGTTACTGATGTTAATTGGTTTTTTCATTATGCTAAGCTTTTCGGTGACAGTTGTTTATGCACAAGAGCTAGTACCAAGCAAAATTGGAACGATGGCAGGGCTGACTGTTGGACTGGCATTTGGTATGGGAGCAATTGGTTCGGTTATCATCGGAATAATGATGGATAGTATTGGTATTCATCCTACGATGATCATTGTTTCATTCCTCCCTATTATTGGACTTGTAGGGTTGGCGCTACCGCGCGATCAAAAATTAACAGCAGAAACTGCGGATTAAGGGGACAAAATGAACAATTATTGTAGATATGCGTTGCATCAAATAAGGGTTGCGATTGATTCCCTTGTTGAACTAGTAGATTGCTTAGAAGAGCATGACTTACAACAAAGACCAACAGCTGCAAAACATTCCGTTGGTGAGTTATTAGAGCATATTGCCACAATATGTAGAGCGGATTTTTATATTGCTGATGGTGCAAACCAAGAAGAAATGGCTACATTTTATTCAACAGTTTCATTGATTTCAAAAGAGGAAATTAAAGAGGCATTATTGAGTAATTATACTTTTTTACAAGAGAGATTTATGGAGTTTAATGAAGAAGAGTTGCACATGGAAATAACTTCATATTGGGGGGTGACCTACTCCCGGTACGAGTGGCTAGTAGAAACAACAGCCCACCTATACCATCATAGAGGGCAATTGCATTCAATACTTGTTCATTGTTATGGTTTGGACTTAAATGCTCAGCTATTTGAATAATTGTATGGTGAAAATAAATAGTTTTTTGAGTTGGCTTTTACATTCAATCCATATTATAATATGGAGTCGGCTTAAATTTGAAAGTAGGTTGTAAAAATTGTCCAAAGACCAAAGAAAGAAAATGCTAATATTAATGATTAATATGTTTATTGCAGTAGGAAGTTTCGGAATTATAATACCTATATTACCGGCCTATCTTTTGTCAATTGGCCAAGGTGGGACGGCAGCGGGCTTGATGATTGCCATATTTGCGGGAGCACAGCTTGTAATGTCACCAATTGCAGGGAAATGGACGGATCGCTATGGACGTAGAATAATGATTATTTCAGGACTTAGCGGTTTGGCCCTGTCCATGTTCGTTTTTTACTTTTCAGATTCGATAGGTGTGTTATATCTATCCCGTGTTATTGGGGGCGTTGGAGCAGCGTTATTAATCCCAGCGATTTTTGCTTACGTGGCAGATATCACAACAATGGATCAGCGTGCCAAAGGTAACAGTTTCATTTCTGCTTCGATGTCACTTGGGATTGTTATTGGTCCTGGAATCGGAGGATTTTTAGCTGATTTTGGTTTGAAAATGCCACTGCTTATATCTGCGATAGTAGGACTCGCAGCCGTTGCTTTTTCAGCATTCATGTTGGAAGAAAGCATGGATACGAAAATCGAAGTGCCTAATGAAAAACCTGAGCCAATGGTAAAAGAAATTGCACAGTCATTTAACAAACCGTACTTTATCCCTTTAGTTATCACGCTTGTCATGAGCTTTGGGTTAATGGCATATGAATCAGTTCTCGGCCTTTTTGTAGATAATGTGTTCGGAGCCACTCCGAAAGATATTGCTGTATTAGTAACTTCAACAGGTATCATCAGTGTAATCATTCAACTATTTGCTGTTGATTGGATTGTTCGCAAATTTGGTGAAGCAGTCGTGTTGAACATTTTCCTTGCTCTTGCGGCACTTGGATTTTTGCTGTCCATCTTTGTGCCGAGTTATATTATGTTTTTCGGTGTTACGATGATTATTTTCCTCTCGACTTCTATACTGAGGCCTGTACTGACGACACTCATATCTAAGTTGGCGGGGAATGAGCAAGGATTTGCGATGGGAATGAACAATGCATATATGAGCATTGGAAACGTCCTTGGACCACTTCTTGCTGGGCTTCTGTTTGACGTGCATATTTTGTATCCATTTATTTTGGGACTAATCGTTCTTGTAATTACAATATTTGTCTCTATGAAATGGAAAGGTCCACGAAACATCTCAATGTGATAAAACAGGCAATCCCCATAGGAGGGATTGCCTGTTTTATTGAGTTCTGTTTCTTTACAAGTTTCGAATTCCGAAGTATAATATAATAGTTACCTAAGTAAATAAAGGAGTTGAAGATATGAATCCATTATTCCATGAAGTATTTCAAAAGACACGATTATTAAGTAAAGAATTAAATCTAGTGCTTAAAGAATATGATCTGTTCGCATCACAATGGACAGTGCTTTACTGTGTTCATCAACATGAGGAAATGATATTAACAAATATATGGAAGTATTTGAATGTGGAAGCTCCAACGATAACACGAACTGTGAGTCGATTGGAGGAATTAGGATGGCTGAAGACATACGTAGGGAAGGATCGTAGGGAAAAGGTAGTCCGCCTTTCGGAAGAAGCTGTAGCCAAGTTTCCTATGATTGAGGCCTCGATTATTCATTTTGAAAATGAATTTTTAAAAGGTTTGTCAAATGAAGAACAGGTAATACTAAGAGGATTATTGAAAAAGCTCGACAATGAAAGAAGTGAGTAATTTGGAAAAAAAAGAACCTATTTGGACAAAACCATTCGTCAGTTTGTTTTTTACTAATATATCTGTATTTATCGTATTTTATGGCCTTGTAACTACTCTGCCGCTTTATGCAATCGGGGTGTTGAACCGAACAGATGAAGAGGCGGGATTACTGATGACAGTATTTTTACTTTCCGCAATTGTTGTCAGACCGTTTACAGGGAAAATTTTAGATATTGCAGGAAAACGAAAAATGTTATGGATTGGTCTTGCCCTCTATTTGATATGTACAGTCCTTTATTATTTTATCCAACCGTTTGCGGGACTTTTAGTGTTGCGTTTTGTACAGGGGATCTGGTTTAGTATTATTACGACGGCGACACTTTCAATTGCGGCAGATATTGTGCCGATCACGCGAAGAGGAGCAGGCCTGGGCTATTTTTCGATGTCGACAAATTTAGCTGTTGTTCTCGGTCCATTAATTGCGCTGGCTGTCATTCAATCCTATTCATTCGATGTATTGTTTGTCGTGCTGAGTATATTAATGATTGTCGGCGTGTTAACATCTCTATCTGCACCAGCCGGCGTTATTCCAGTGAAAAATGATGTGAAAAGCAAATTGTCATTTGGCGACCTGTTTGAAAAACGGGCAGTGCCAGTGGCATTCCTTGGAAGTTTGATAGCATTGTCTTATGCGAGTGTCTTATCGTACCTATCCATTTATGCACAGGAAAAAGGACTCCTAGCATTGGCGAGTTCCTTCTTCCTCGTGTTTGCGGCAGTTATGCTATTAACTCGCCCGTTTACTGGTAGGCTCTTCGATGAAAAGGGGCCCCAATATGTAATAATACCCGGGTTTATATTTTTTGCCATCGGTCTTGTCCTTTTGGCAAACATGGATTCTGCAATATCCTTTTTAATTGCGGGAGCATTTGTTGGATTTGGTTATGGTGCACTTGTTCCGAGCTTCCAGACACTTGCAGTACAATCAACAAAACATGAGAGAAGTGGATATGCGACCGCTACATTCTTCACGTTTTTTGATTCGGGCCTTGCGATAGGGTCGTTTGTACTTGGGCTAATTGCTCTCCATTTCGGATATGAATCCGTTTACTTGGTGTCGGGTGCACTTGCGTTTGCTGTCCTTATCCTTTATATGATTATCCATCGGAAAAAGAAACATGAATCCTTAACATAGGGATTCATGTTTTTTTGTTTGCTGCAAATCGTGATAAACAAGGGAAGGGCACTTATTACTTTTTAAAAAATTTAAGTGTTCATTTGCGATTTAATTGGAAGTAGTTTAGGGTATATAGTTATTAACTAATTTAATAGGGGTCGGTTTTCTTTGGATAGGAAGTTTTGGAGAAATCCGGTATTCTCAATTTCAGCAACAGTTATCTTGTTTCTTGTAGTTGCGGGGGCGGTATTACCGGAAAAGTTTGGAAATGTAGCAGATAAATTATACGACTTTACAGCAGTGAATTTTGGCTGGTTCTACTTGCTGGTTGTTTTCATCATAGTGATATTTTTAGCTGGTCTGGCGATCAGTAAGTATGGAGCAATCAGGATTGGCGGCGATGAAGAACGGCCGGATTATCCGTTTTTCACATGGATTGGGATGTTATTTTCGGCTGGTTTCGGAGTAGGGCTCGTTTTTTGGGGTGTAGCGGAACCGATGAGCCACTATTTCATTTCACCGATTGGAGGCATAGAACCGCATTCAGAACAAGCGGCACGGGTTGCAATGGGTTACTCATTTTTCCACTGGGGTATTTCTCAATGGGCTATCTTCGGTATTGTTGGCTTGGTTATCGGGTTTTTACAATTTCGAAAGAAAAAAGATGGTCTCATTTCCACAGCTTTGGAGCCGTTGCTAGGATCGAATAAAAAGTTGAAGATAGGTATTGATTCTTTTGCAGTCATTGCTACAGTCATGGGGATTGCCACTTCGCTTGGGCTCGGTATTTTGCAGATGGCTGGTGGTCTGGAATCTGTATTTAACATTAAAAGTACATTCAGCATACAGTTAATTATTATAATTATCGTTTTTATTTGCTACATGCTGTCGGCAGCTTCAGGGTTGAATAAAGGAATCCGTTATTTAGGGAACTTTAACTTAGGAATGGCAATAGCGATGCTTGTGTTCTTTTTCATCGTGGGTCCAAAGGTATTCATCCTTGAAACCTTTACACTGGCAATCGGTGATTACATAACGAATTTCATTCAATACAGTTTGCGTTTACAGCCTTATCAAGGTGGGACATGGGTCAGGGATTGGACGATATTCTATTGGGCGTGGACAATCGCATGGTCGCCTTTTGTTGGGGCGTTCGTTGCACGTGTATCCAAAGGTAGAACGATTCGAGAATTCATCATCGGGGTAATGGTCATTCCGCCGGTGTTTGCATGCATGTGGATTGCAACATTGGGCGGGACAGCACTTTATAGTGATTTGAACAACGGTACAAAGATAGCGGAAGCTGTTAACGCTGATGTCACTTCTGCAATTTTCGAGACGTTTAGACATATGCCATTCACTGGACTCATGTCCGCTTTGGCAATCTTATTGATTTTTACATTCTTGGTGACATCTGCGGATTCGGCAACGTACATCCTGGCGAGTATGACAACGAAGGGGAGTTTGATGCCACCCTTGATTGTGAAAATGGTTTGGGGAATCCTAATGTCAGCGATAGCGGCAGTGCTGTTATATGCCGGCGGGTTGGATGCATTGCAATCTGCTTCACTTATTGCTGCATTGCCTTTCACGGTTCTTCTCCTTTTACTTGTAATCGGAATGGGCAAATTGTTGAAGAAAGAACCAATTACGGTCAGACCGGCCGACATAAGAAGTTTTGAGAGGATCGAACGTGCAGTGAAGAAGAAAGCTGAGAAGGAAAAATCAATTATGCCTTCATCCAAAAGAAGGAATCAGCAGAAGAAGTGAATTAAAATAACACAAAAATGCCTGCCCTATCATATTTTAGGGTCAGGCATTTTTTGTGATTTTTATCATCTAATTACTTCTCGTAAATTCTTTTGAGTGCATCTTTAAATTGGGGCTTAATATTAATAGCCGGTTTGATTTCTTTCGCTTTCTGTTCGGCTTCATCCACGGAATCCGCTAGTCCCAATTCCAATAATGTAGCAGTGGCAATGGTTCCTGCTCTACCCCGACCAGTATTACAGTGAAAATACACATTTTTCCCAGCCTTATATGCATCGGTTATTTCTTTTACAGCAGCTTGAATGGACGCGTCTTGTTGCTGGGTATCGTCAACAATAGGCTGATGTACACTTTTATTATTTGAAAGTGGAACTTTTACTTCTGCACGTAAATCAAAGATAATATCAATTTTTTCATTCGCAAGAAGATCATCAATTGCATCTACGCCACCTATGAAAATTCGATTTGAGACTAGTTCTTCATACTTTTTGATTGTCATGGAGGATCTCCTTAGTATGTATTTGTAAACAGTATATCATTTAACGTAATGAACTTTTCGTTTCGGTAATTCTAAGCAATTTAATTGCCCGCCGTAGACAGCTCCACCATCGATACCAATAATCCGGTTATCTCCGAAGTAAATAGTATGATTTTCCGCATCCTCATGAAAAATTTTAGTTGGCGTATGACCGAAGACGACTGTCCTGTCTCCATCATAACCTGTGTGGAACTCTTCGCGGATCCACATCAATATATAGGGATCTGTTTCAGCAATTGGTTGTGTAGGGTGAACGCCTGCATGGACGAAAACATAATCGTCACGTTCGATAATGTGATCCAGATTTTGAATGAATTCAAGGTGTTTTTCCAATATTTTGGAATTCAATACAGGTTTAACAAATACCTCTGCATCTTGCATCATAAACTCACTTTCGTTGAGACCGTAACTTTCTAAGGTTTTGCTACCGCCACATCGATTGATCCAATGTTTCCAAGCTCGTTCCTCGTTTGTCGTCAAGGCTTTGATCATCAAGTCTTCATGATTTCCTTTTAGGACAAGGGCTCCTTCTGATTTCAGCTCGATAACCTTATCAAGTACCTTTCTCGAGTTTGGCCCACGGTCTACATAATCACCTAACAGAATGAGTTGATCGTGATTAGAATCGTACTCCACATCGGATAATAAACGTTCAAACATTTCTAATTCGCCATGAATATCACTCATTACAAGTGTACGCTTCATTCTTCTTCATCCTTTCGGAAATGCTTTATATTACTCAAATCTATCAATTTTGTTGATTAACCATATTCTTACATAAGGAACAAGAGTCTACAGTAGACTTGTACATTTCCGGCTCTTTTTGGCCGAAATAATAGCAACACCTTTACCACGGGTTAATTGTAGCTGGAAATGATTTGGAAACTTCCGTCCGCTCCACCGCTTTAGTAACAGTGTGACGCTATATAGAAAGTGTAACTGGCTTACATCAGAAAAGGAAATGCTATAAAGAAGGGGCAGACAAAATTGCTCCTTTATGGAGAGGAAAGTGGTTATTCACTCCTTCCCAAATGGTTTAGAGCTTAGTGTAACTGTCACTTTTAGGAGCGACGGAGGTCGACTACCCTACGCAATAAGAATTCCCTATAACGGTGCAGTAGTCGGTCGAACCAAAGCGATTTAAAAGCATCTGTACATTAGGCATCTGGGGTTTAATCATAAAATTAATTAGTCATTACTGGATAACTTGGGTTACTCAACGCATGTGCATACTTAAATTGATTATACGGTAATGTAAATGCGACATTATTAATAATAAAGATTCTTGTGTTCTGATTTTATCCCGCATTAACGGGCAGTAAGACCCCCACTTCAAGTATTTAAGGACACGAGAAGAATAAGTGGGGGTTCAACTGCCCGTAAAAGCCCGAATGGTTATACTAACAATCAGTGGGGGATGAAGAGCCCCCCTCTGATTGAAGATTAACTTTATTTTAAAGTAAATGTTTTTATGTATTTAGTGATTTTGGCTGAATGGTTTGAAGAAGAACTTTATTTCCGGGGAAATATTTTGTAGTTGCTATAAATAGTAATAATAATCATATATATCATTAGTTCTAGAGTTTATTCATCCGAGAACAATGAGTAAATACTTATTTCTCGGTTAATGAAGGGGAACAAAAATAGTTTTTCTATTTGATTTGATTAAAAAGTAAAACTATATAACTAATATATGAGAGAGGTATCGGTGGTGAAATGTATTGGAGTTGTTTTTTGACCTGATTAGATAAGTTGTAACTTTGCCACCAGCAAAACGGACTAATAAGAATACGAGGAGGGTTTTTATGAAAAAGAAATTTGGTTTGTTTCCGTTACTATGTTTAGTCCTACTACTTACACTTTTTTTGAAACCTGTACCTGTGGCTGCTTGCTCATGTGTAATGAAGCCTTCAGTAGATAAAGGATATTCACGTTCGCAAGCAGTTTTCAGCGGAGAAGTTATCGGAATAAAGGACAATAACGGGCTGTTAGGCAGGCGTGGAAAAACGGTCCTATTTAATGTGAAAGAAACATGGAAGGGAATTAATGAAACGGAAGTTGCTATTGCGACAGGGAGTAGTGATGGAGATTGCGGCATAGCATTTGTCGTTGGCGAAGAATATTTGGTATATGCTAGGCTATCTGATATGTACGGGGATGAATCGCTTACGAGTATAATTTGCGATCCAACGACAGAGCTTGGAAATGCTGCTGAAGATATTGCTATTTTAGGCCAAGGCCAAGTTCCAACACAAGATGTTAAATCTGTTGATAATGGGAAATCAACCGTCTTAATTGGTGGTGGAGTTGTTTTTATAGCTGGATTGCTTGCGATTTTTGGGTGGTACCGGGTTAAGAGAAATAAATAAGAAATAAAACCAATTGCCGAAACAGAATCAAAGTTTCGGCAATTGGCTTTATTTTTGGTTTTCTTATGGATTTATCCCGCATTAACGGGCAGTAAGACCCCCACTTCAAGTATTCAAGGACACAAGAAGAATAAGTGGGGGATCAACTGCCCGTAAAAGCCCGAATGGTTAAACTAACAATCAGTGGGGGGAAGAACCCCCCCCTCTGATTGAAGATTAACTTTATTAAGTGAATGCCATCATCCGGTCAAGTGGACCATCGGGTTTTATTATATCGGCTAGATCTAGAATTGGAATCGGGAAGTAGGGGAAGCCCCAATAGTATGGCGTGATTTCATAAAGCTGGAAATAAATAACGAGAGAAGTGTCAGCGATATAGAAATCCTGGTCACTACGGATTCCTTTGAATGGTTCAAGCAACTCAATATTCCAGTCTTTGATCCGCTGATTTATGATATCCGACAGTTTTTTCTCGTAGTTGCTACCCTTTTTGAATAAATCCTTCAACTCGTATTGTTTACCGGTTTTTGTATCAAAGGTCAGTGATTTAACGATAGTCATCCCGTGTGCACCGCCTGTAAACGAATAGACGATGAGATTCAAACTAAGGATACCGCGTTGATTGTTCTTTAACTCGAAGTTGGCAAGTAATTCCACGAGGTCTTTCTCGTAAAAACTTTGTTCGACTAGTATTTTGTTCAGAGTGGTTATGATGGCATGGTTAATAGTACTTTGCGCATTGGGATTTGGTAATTGGGTAACAACAGGGTAATATACTTTAACATCCTTTGAGGCGTGGGGCAGTCTTTTTGTTGCAATTGATACTGGTAAATCCACTGGATACGTCCTTCCCTTCTCAATAGAGTAGTACATCATATGTTCAATTGAGTTAGGAAAGTCGAAATAATGGCTTGTAAGAATAAAACAAAGCCTTTTTTAATTCGGAAGTTGTTCCATACATATATTGAAATAATGAAGTTTATTGAATCCGCTGTGGCGATAGA
Source organism: Sporosarcina sp. resist (assembly GCF_014302295.1). Lineage (NCBI taxonomy): Bacteria > Bacillati > Bacillota > Bacilli > Caryophanales > Caryophanaceae > Sporosarcina > Sporosarcina sp. resist. The sequence continues at coordinate 1,632,032 of NZ_CP060287.1, forward strand.
AGGTCCCTTGAAAGTCGCCTTCGCTGTTTATTCATATATCCAACTTATATAGAAACTACGGGTGGGATCCTGGAGCTATAGAATGACACATAGCGTCGTTCCGTGTAGAATTAATGTAATGAGCAGCGATTGAGGAGGTTTCAATATGATGAAAAAACAAAAAGAGTACGAAAATAAATTGAAGAACTTTGATCCGGAGTCCAGTATGCCGGAAACAGAAAACCATTATTCAGACGAAAAGTTTTGGGGAAAAATGATGAAATACGGGAAACTGGCGGGGAAGACAACAGTCTATTATAGCTTGCTTCTTTTCTACGTTGCAAAAAGTCCTGAGGTTCCCAAATCGACAAAGATGATTATTGTCGGTGCACTCAGCTATCTGATTTTCCCGATCGATCTCATTCCAGATTTCATACCAGTAGTCGGACTGGTGGATGATGCCGGGGTCATAGCCGCAGCCGTATTTAAAGTGATTTCTTATATTGATGAAGATATAAAAAATAAAGCAAAAGTGAAAATGAATACACTACTTGGTTTTAAATTCAATGATGAAGAAATAGACAAACGATTATTATAATGGAAAGAGCTAACAAGGAAATGAAAAATTCCGAGTTAGCTCTTTTTGTTTGAATTTCTGCTGTTATTCATACACAATTCTTGGGGCCTTACGAATAATAATTTCCCAGTTTGTTCCGGTACCAATACGATAGGCATCTGCAAAAGATCCTTGATTGATAGCAATGCCGATATTGTCGAGGGAGTTCACATAAACGAGTGGCTCACCAATATGCAAGTCTGCAAACGATCGGCCGAACGTCATGATGTTGTTGTAGATTGTACGGCCATCTGTCGTTATAGAAACTTCTATTGAATCGCCATACTGTTCTACGATTTCCTTGAATTGTTCTCGGCTTATATTGGTCCAGAGATTGCCGAAGGGACGGTCGATAATATCTACTATTCCTGTAATTGTTTCATCTACAATGGTGGACAATTTCAATGGTAGTGCAATAATAGTTGATGGATTAACTGATGCACCAATTTCTTCAAATTGTATAATTCCAGCAGCAAGCCGCGCACCCGTGTAAGCAAATATATCGCGTCCGTGGAAGGTATGCGATTCACCTGAATTTGGAAGCCGGTTTTTTGATTCATCGATTTCCCGGATCTCCGTTATTTTGATGAATTGCAACACATGCGTTAATGTCCCGTTATCCGGCGTAATAATATAGTGATTATCCGCAGTCTTCGCAACAATCGCACGACGGTTCGATCCAACTCCTGGATCGACAATTGATACGAAGACCGTTTCACTTGGCCAATAACCAATCGACTGTAATAACCGATAGGAAGCTTCCCAAATATTGTATTGAGGAATTTGATGTGTGATTTCAAAAATTGGGATTCCGCGTTGAACGGAGTTTGCTACGCCATGCATCGCACTCACTGCACCATCACTTTTGCCGAAATCGGATTGAAAAACTAATAAACCTGTTGTCATTACAAATCCACTCCTCATTCCTATAGTTTATGAAAGTGAGAAACAAAAAAATCCCGCTCAAATCAATCGTTAACCGATTGAAAAGGACGGAATTCATCACTTTACTTTTCTCTTCAATGCTCGTATGTATTATTGAATAATTTACACGATTATGAATCAAAAGTCAACAATGCTGCATGATAAGGTTCTATAAAAATGCCTGTCACTACTACGAATCAATAGTGTAGTGTGACTAGTATCTTCCTGTTATTTCCGAAATGTTGTCCGATTTTAAAGAAAATGAACAATCAGAGCAATTAGTAAGGGAAATATAGTTGTTTTGAATTGATTTGAATGACACCATTCTTCGCTTTTTGGGCTGTTTTATGTTAGAATTTAAGTTCATAACAGAAGAGGACGTGACGTTTAATTGATCACAATTACTATACCAAATCCGGATGTAACAATTGTACAACGTAAACAAGAAATGGGTGCCGATGTTGCGCCGATAAAACCAATTTATGGATTTATTGATTTACATGAAATTCCACGTGATAAAGGCGGCATCATTTTGTTTTATAATAACAAAGATGAATTGCTGTTTGCTGGGAAAGCACGTAAACTGCGCCAACGTGTTAAAAAGCATTTTGAAGACACGGTCTCTCCAATCAAAAATCATCGTAACGAAGTGCATGAAATTGCGATTATCGTTGTCGAAGACCCGATGGAACGCGAAATTTATGAAACGTATATCATTAATACACAACGTGCGAAATATAATCTTGATAAAGTATTTTTTGAGTGAACAACAGAGCTGACTGCCATGTGCAATCAGCTTTTATTTTTGACCATTTATGTTGAACAACACGAATGAAGTTCTTTATTTCAATAATACATAGGAAAAGGGTGGGAACATGGACAAGAGACTACAAAAGATTGTCGATGAAGCGCAAGAAAAGTTTGGTTTGGATGCTTACCGAATGGAAAGACATTCGATTTATAAAGAACGAGATACTATGGGGGATGCTTACTATACGTTTACTATGGAGTGGTTTCCTAAAGAGTTAAACGAGCCAATCGAAGAAGGTTATAATCCCGAGGGAACAGCGATTGTTGAATATGCAATTCAAAAGCAACGCTTTAGTAATGTGTCATTCGTACAAGGCGAATCATTTTCTACAAAAACGCACTTTCCGGATAAAGCCGCTGATGAAGTCGCTGCATGGCTTGAAAAGGAAACTGGATTGGTGTACGAACAGGATTTCAAACTAACGCAAGCGAATGCAAATGGGTTTCAATTTACATCAGACATCGATGGTATCTATTTTTCTCCGAGCTGTATACTTGAAGTTGAATTTGATGATGTTGGCAAGCTGACTTCTTATCATTCGTACGGAACGATGCCTTCGCAAAATCTCGTTGAGCAGTCAAAATTCACGTTAACACTTGAAGAAATTGAACCAATCGTCAAAAAACAGCTTCAACTTATAAAGTTTCCATCTGAAACTGAAAAACGTTTTGTTCCCGTCTATGCAATGGAAGAAGTGTACGTAACGGTTGACGGGGCCCGAATCATCCCATTTATGGAACATGAGCGTTCAGAAGTTAAAATTGATGAAGTAATCGAATGGAATAAACCGTTAGAACAAAATATTGATCGTGAAGAAATCACAATTGTTTCCGAAGCAAACGTAGAAGAAGCATTAGGTAACGTCGACGCAGGTAAAAAACTGACGTTGTCGGCTGATCAAATTGAACGTAGTAAAAAAGTTGTTCGGGATGTCCTACGGGCTGAATATCCTGATGAATCAGGAAAGTGGAAGCTGTCCCAACTTCGTTGTCAAGAGAACTTTATCGAAGCGCATTGTGAAATAAATGAAGAAAACCCAATGATTTTTAATAGAAAAGTAGTTGTTTTCATGAATCCGGAAACGATGAAGGTGCTGAATTATCTTGATAACGGCTCGATGTTTGAGATTTTTGATGCCTTTCTCCCTGCCGCAAACGCGGTCGTAACACATGAAGAAGCATTTGAGAAAATGATACCCTATATTACGCTTGATCCGACTTATGTATATGATGAGTTCGTAGGTAAGTATATTCTTTGCGGATTGTTGGATGCAGCGGAATGTGTTGATGCGGTGACAGGGGAAATTGTCGATTTAGGAGATATATAGGTTCAGTTAATTAATTATAAATGTTGAACAAATGAATACGGCGTATGCGCTTTACAAGGGCTTTTGGGAAGCCACTGAAAAAGCCTTAGTACTTGGAATGAATTAGGATTCTCACTAATACCGCTTCGACGCTTTGTGGATGCCTCCCGCGATAAGCCAGAAAGAAGACCACATGGGAGGGATTGAACTGCATCCCTCCTTAGTCTTATCGCTCCGGCTACCACGAAGACGCGCCTTCGCTAGAAGGTCTATGTGAGAAAGAGCTTTTCATTATCTGTGATGCAATTTGCAAGTTGGAGCACGTCTTTCTTGAATATAAGTAGTATCAACTAGTAATCACCTTATAATCTCAGCATATACATCTCGAAATTACATTTCTCTCGATAATGAACACCCTAGTGCACGCGCGGCAAAGGGGTCGCCAAAGCGCCAAGCGCTCTACAATCCACACCCCGAATTAAGAGGAAACTGAAAAAGTTCTTTTTTATAGTAAGAACTAGTTGATTGTAGTGAAGAGCGGCGACTCCAGCGGGAACAGCGCGAGCTGAAGACCCCGCAGGAAGAGCCGTTACGCAGAACGGCTTTTGCGAGCAAAAGCGTTAGCGTTGGGAGCACGGGGCAAGAATGCCTTAATTTCTGCCAAGAACGCAGAAATACGGCCAATCGAACCCTTTGCTGTTCGATTGGCTGAAGCCGTGCCCGCGGAAAGCGTCCGCTCGGAACGGAAATCAACGGGATTGAAGGAAATCGTACTTTTTCAGTGGCCTCCGAATTAAAACGCTCTCCTTATTGAGCGCCACGGAAGATTCAATGGGATTCTTTAATTCAACATATATAGTATGTAAATGGGGATTGAATACACGTTTCCCATTTATGTAATAGTAATGATAAGTGATGAAAAATGAAAAGAGTATCCAATTATTGTTTACGCATTCTTGAAGTCGGTATACTTAATGCCTCTCTGAAACAATAGAAATTAGATATGAATAAAGAATTGGAATATTTAAAAGTTTGTGTTATAGTCAAGGGGATATTTCGATAATTGAATATGTGTAAAAATAGGTGCGGATTAATACTGATGTATTGGTCTGCTTAAAAGGGAAGTTCGGTGAGAATCCGACGCTGTCCCGCAACTGTAAATGGGAGCGATTTCGTTTAAACCACTGCTTTTTATAAAAAAGTGGGAAGGTACGAATAGCAATGATCATTAGCCAGGAGACCTGCCTCTTTTTATAACACATGTTGACCTACGAGGATAGGGGGTGTTAAGGACGCGCGGATGAGCTATGCCTATTTTTAGCAGGCAGCTTTCTTTTAGTTGGGATTCTGGCGCTCTTTAACAACTTCTCTTATGAAGTTGTTTTTTTTATGGTCAGAAATAAGGGGAAGCGCTGCGAACAGATACAATAGGATAATTTTTGGTGAAGTGAAAGCGTTTACAAATCTCAGAGTCATAACCATTCAGATTGGGGGAAAATAGTATGACGAATACACTTACATTTTTACCAGGACTTGAAGGCGTGATTGCCACTGAAACATCCATTTCGCTGCTCGATACGGAATTGGGTCAGATTATTATCAAAGGATACGATTTAATCGAGCTTTCAAAAACAAAAGGGTATCTTGATATTGTCCACTTGCTAATGGAAAATACCTTGCCGTCTGATACTGAAAAAGCAGGTGTGGCAGATAAATTGAAAAAAGAGCATGGTGTGCCAGAAGGTGTCACAAAGATTTTGCAAGCATTGCCTAAAGAGACACATCCAATGGACGCATTGCGAACTGGGATATCTGCTTTAGCGGGCTATGATAAGGAAATTGATCAGCACACTCTAGCTATCAATAAAAAAAGAGCTTACGAGTTACTTGGCAAAATTCCGGAAATAATTGCGAACAGCTTTCACATTTTACAGGAAGAGGAACAAATCCTTCCGTTGAAAGAATTGTCATACAGTGCTAATTTCCTTTATATGATTACGGGGAGGAAACCGACAGAGTTGGAAGAATCTATTTTTGACCAGTCGCTACTACTTTATAGCGAGCACGAAATGCCAAATTCCACCTTCACCGCAAGGGTAATTGCCTCGACGTTTTCGGATTTATATGGTGCATTGACTGGAGCGGTTGCTTCTTTAAAGGGCTATTTACATGGAGGAGCGAATGAAGCAGTCATGAATATGCTTTTAGAGGCTAGTTCTGTTGACGCATTTGAATTGTTATTAGAAAAGCGTTTACGTGATAAAGAGAAAATTATGGGGTTTGGTCATCGAGTCTATATGAAAAAGATGGATCCAAGGGCCTTGGTAATGAAGGATGCGTTAAAGGAGTTATGTGCGCTAAAGGGTGACGATCTCCTTTACCGGATGTGTGAGGCGGGAGAAACCATAATGGAGAGAGAGAAAGGACTTTATCCAAATCTAGATTATTACGCGGCACCGGTATATTGGATGCTGGGCATTCCAATCCCATTATACACACCAATCTTTTTTGGTTCGAGAACAGTAGGATTGTGTGCGCATGTTATTGAACAACATGAAAATAATCGTTTATACCGTCCAAGGGTTCATTATATAGGCGAACGACACAGCAATCATTCAACTGGGGAGTTGTAACTGGCCGTTCACCACAACAGCGATACACTAGGCATCACTTAGTACTATTCTAAACAAATTGAAAGCGGAAAGGAAGAGTTAGATGTTGAAATTGAAAGAACAAATGACAATGGATACACTGATAGAGGAAATTACGGACTATGTTTTAAATAAAGAAATTACAAGCGAGGAAGCATATAAGACAGCACATAATGTGTTAATAGATACAATCGGGTGTGGAATATTGGCATTAAGCTATCCGGAGTGTACGAAATTACTAGGACCTGTAGTACCGGGTACTATTGTTCCAAATGGCAGTCGTGTACCTGGTACATCGTATGTACTGGACCCGGTCCAAGGCGCATTTAATATTGGTTGCATGATACGATGGCTCGATTATAATGACACATGGTTAGCTGCTGAGTGGGGTCATCCGTCCGATAATTTAGGTGGCATTTTAGCTACAGCGGATTATCTAAGCCGTTTACGTCTCTCGGAAGGAAAAAAACCACTTGTTGTACGTGATGTATTGGAAATGATGATTAAAGCACATGAAATCCAAGGCGTACTGGCATTAGATAATAGTTTGAACCGTGTTGGACTTGACCATGTTCATTTCGTCAAAATTGCTACAACTGCGGTCGTCACCAAAATGCTTGGCGGGGGACGTACAGAAATAAATAATGCGTTGACAAATGCCTGGATTGATGGCGCAAGCCTTAGAACGTATCGTCATGCACCTAATACCGGTTCACGAAAATCGTGGGCAGCAGGAGATGCAACGAGTAGGGGTGTACGACTGGCGATGATGGCAATGACAGGCGAAATGGGTTACCCGACAGCGCTATCCGCTCCGGAGTGGGGATTCCAAGATGTTTTATACAATCAAAAGGAATTAACACTGGCACGTCCTTTAGACTCTTATGTGATGGAGAATATACTGTTTAAAGTATCGTATCCAGCCGAGTTCCATGCGCAAACAGCGGCGGAATGTGCCATTATCCTGCATCAGGAGATAAAGGAGCGACTTGATGATATTGAAAAAATTACAATCACGACACATGAATCTGCTATTCGGATTATCGATAAAGTAGGTCCGCTTAACAATCCCGCTGACCGTGACCATTGCATCCAATACATTACGGCACTTGGTTTACTATATGGCGATGTTGTTGCAGATCATTATGAAGATGACGTGGCAAATGACTCACGAATCGATCAATTAAGAAATAAAATGATTGTCGTAGAGGACGAGCAGTATAGTAAAGATTATCTCGATCCGAGCAAGCGCTCGATCGCCAATGCTGTTCAAGTTACATTTAAAGACGGTTCCACAACAGAGAAAGTTGTAAGTGAGTATCCGCTTGGTCATCGCTTTAGAAGAGAGGAAGCTATTCCTCAAATACGCGAGAAATTTTCGGCTACATTGATGACTCATTACCCTGAAAAGAAGCGAACAGAAATAGAAGTGGCGTGCGAAAGCCAAAGTAAGTTAGAACAGATGAACGTCAAAGAATTTGTCGACTTATTTTTGCTTTAAGAGAGGAGGGAAATGACAATGGCGTGGATTGTTGATCAACAATCATCACAAGAGACATTAGCTAAGAAATTCCATTCAATCATGCATGCATCAGGAATCGTTCAAATCCCTGGTGCGCATGATGCGATGGCAGGGCTTATTGCACGAGATGCCGGATTTTCTGCACTCTATTTATCGGGGGCCGCCTATACGGCTAGTCGTGGTTTACCAGACTTAGGGATTGTGACGTCAACTGAAGTTGCGGAGCGAGCAAGGGATATAGTGCGTGCTACCGATTTACCGCTGCTTGTTGATATAGATACAGGTTTTGGTGGTGTATTGAATGTAGCAAGGACAGCCCGTGAAATGGTAGAAGCGAATGTCGCAGCAGTACAATTAGAGGACCAACAGTTACCTAAGAAATGTGGCCATTTGAATGGAAAGAACTTGGTTTCTACTGAAGAAATGGTGCAGAAAATAGTAGTGTTGAAACAGGTTGCACCGACACTTCTTATTGTTGCGAGAACAGATGCGCGCGCAGTGGAAGGTTTAGAGCAAGCGATTGATAGAGCGAAGGCATATATGGAAGCGGGTGCGGATGCTATTTTCCCGGAAGCTCTTCAATCAGAAGAGGAATTCAGACGGTTTGCCAAAGAGATTTCGGTTCCTTTGCTTGCAAACATGACTGAGTTTGGAAAAACACCCTATTATAGCGCCGATGAATTTGCTGAAATGGGTTTCCAAATGGTAATTTACCCAGTCACATCATTAAGAGTTGCTGCCAAAGCCTATGAACGTGTTTTTGAGAAAATCATCAATGAGGGCTCACAAGAACAAGCACTTTCTGATATGCAAACGAGAAGTGAATTATACGTTACTATTTCTTATGATGAATTTGAAGCATTGGACGAGTCAATAGCGAAGACCGTATTAACAAAAGAGCAGTAATACTGAATAGCGGCGATGATTCGTTCTTTAAGGCATGGAGGTAAGGCCTGCTGGAGAATGGATCATCGCCTTTTCACATTATCAAAAGGTGGATGATGAGAAATGGTAAAAGAAGATTATTATAGGGTTAAAGAATGGATGAGCGAATATCCGCAAGTGTTGACAAAGGACCTTGAAATCGGAGAAACATTACGTTTGCTCTCCGAAGGACATTGTTCGGAACTGCCAGTTGTGGATCATGAACGACTAATCGGAGTCGTCACAATAGGGGATTGCCTTGCTACTATTAAGAGTGGAATAGGTTGGAATGAACCGATTAACTCTATTATTAGTGCAGTCTTCCAATCGGTGAATGAAGATTTCTCCGTGAAGCAATTGGATGGATGTCCAACCTATGTCGTATGTGAGAAGACAGGCATGCTCCAAGGAGTAATCACACAAATAGAACTGCTGAAGATTAATCAAGCCCTTTTTCAACGACTTGAAAAATCAAAGGAGACAATCGAGTGGTATACACTATGTTTTGATACGGCTTATGAAGGATTGACGATTGTAGATGAAGCTGGTGTGATTCAATTGTTTAATGAAAACTATAGCCGCTATGTTGGCGTGACTAAGGAGGAGGCTATTGGCCTTCCAGTAGAAAATGTTATTGAGAATACAAGGATACCAATTGTCCTTAGAACGGGTATCCCTGAGCGTAATCAAATCCATTGGCTGCAGGGGCAAAAAATGGTTGTTCACCGAATGCCGATTTGGAAAAATGGTCGTATTATTGGGGCCGTCGGTATGCTTATTTATGAAGGCGTTTCTGAAGTCCAGCAAATTATCACTCAAATAGATTTGTTAGAGCAACGAAAAGGGAGTGAAACGTCGATTGAGGTGAGCAAAGTTGCTGCACAGAAACGGTTCACTTTTGAAGATATTCTCGGAGAGAGTCCCGCCATATCTAATACAAAGAAGCTTGCAAGAAAGGCAGCACAGTCTAAGGCTCCCGTTTTGATCACTGGGGAAAGTGGTGTTGGAAAAGAGCAATTTGCAAGGGCGATACATGATACGGGTAAGATGAGCAGTGGACGTTTTATCAGTGTTAATTGTGCAGCAATTCCCGAGAACTTAATCGAATCAGAGTTATTTGGCTATATGGAAGGTGCGTTTACAGGTGCGAAAAAAGGAGGGAAACCCGGAAAATTTGAGCTTGCTCACATGGGAACAATTTTCTTGGATGAAATTGGTGACATGCCCCTTGCGACACAGGTGAAAATTCTTAGGGTGATTCAGGAAAAAGAGGTGGAACGGATTGGTGGAACTGAACCGATTCAGGTCCAGTTCCGGATTATTACAGCTACAAATAAAAATCTTGAAAAAATGGTGAGGGAAGGCGAGTTTAGAGAAGATTTATATTATCGGCTTCACGTGATCCCCTTGAATATTCCTCCACTTAGGGAGCGGAAAAGCGATATCCCACTGATTATTTCCGCACAGCTACCCACTCTTTGTCAAATGTACGATAGTGAGGGGAAAACGATTGATAAGGAAGTCATGCAACTATTCTTTCGATATCATTGGCCAGGGAATGTACGCGAGTTAATTAATGTATTGGAAAGATTATTTGCATTGACAAGCGAATCCCATATTAAAAGGAGTGATTTGCCAAACGAATTTTTTCGAATAGAAAAGAAACAAGAATATATGACTATTTCCTCGTCGTTAAGCGAAAGAAATGAAGTAAGACAACTTGTGCATGAGGAAGAAGAGAAGAATATCATTGAAAAAGTATTAAGAGAAGTAAGCGGGAACAAGTCGGAAGCGGCTAAACGTCTCGGCATTACAAGAGCAACTCTTTATAATAAACTATCTCGTTATCAGTTATAAATGCATACTGCTAAATAGAAGCGTCAATTTGTCTAGTCACTTAGACAGTTGGCGCTTTCCATAGCTTAGAAACATCTGTGTTCCGTCCGAGATTTTATTGGCATGCAACTTGCAATATATAACATTGAATGGAGGGAATGAGAAATGGAGCAGATACAACACTTAATCTCAGATACTAATTTAACAAATAGTAGTATGACTTATTCCTATTTTACACCCGAAGATTTTACAGACGACTATGAAATGATTGCTAAAACAACCAAACAATTTCTGAAACTGGACGTGAAGCCTCAACTTGAAAAAGGTTTGTCGATAGAAAATCAAGATGTTCGTGTACTTTTTGAAAAAGCTGGGGATATTGGTCTTCTTGGTATTGAAGTCCCGGAAGCCTATGGTGGTTTTGAGTTAGGGAAAATGGTTGCAGGTCTCGTTGCAGAGATAATGGGTGCGGCCGGCTCATTTAGCGTTTCGTTTAATATTCATGTTGGTGTTGGTACATTGCCATATGTCTATTTTGGTACAGCAGCCCAAAAGGAAAAGTACTTACCGAAATTGACAAGTGGGGAATGGATTGGTGCTTACGCCTTGACAGAGTCGAATGCAGGGTCGGATGCTTTGAATTCGAAAACAACTGCCGTCTTGAACAAAGAAGGGACGGATTGGATATTGAATGGTGAAAAGCAATGGATAACGAATGCCCATCTCGCTGATTGTTACGTAGTGTTTGGAAAAATAGCCGAAGGTATGACTGCATTTATCGTAGAGCGAACATTTGAAGGAGTGTCAGTTGGACCTGAGGAAAAAAAGATGGGGATTAACGGTTCTTCTACTGCTACTCTTATTTTGGAAGACGTCAAAATACCTGTTGGAAACGTCCTGGGGGAAATTGGGAAAGGGCATCATATTGCTTTGAATATTTTAAATATGGCTCGTTTGAAACTTGCATTTGCCAATATCGGAACGGCAAAGCATGCATTACATCTATCAGTAGCTTATGCGAAAGAGCGAAAGCAATTCAGCAAAGCATTGATTGGCTTCACGATGATCCAAGAAAAGGTAGCCAATATGGCAGTACGAATCTTCGGTGCAGAAAGTGCGGCATACCGAACAGCGGGGGAAATGGATGAAGCGCTTCAATCTGTTGATTCGGAAGAGGAGTTAGTAAGAATTGTCGCTGACTTCATGATTGATTGTGCAATAAATAAAGTGAATAGTTCAGAAGCCCTTGATTATATTGTTGACGAGGCAGTGCAAATCCACGGGGGATATGGTTATATGCAGGAATATGAAGTAGAAAATTTATATCGCGATGCACGAATCAATCGGATTTTCGAAGGGACGAATGAAATTAATCGTCTTGCAATTGCTAAAGGTGTACTGAAAAAAATCGAAAAGGGGCAACTATGGTCTGCAAAAAACGAAGTGGACAATCGGACGCATGCTTTGACGCGGCATTACGGCTACTTAGTAAAGGCAAAACAACTTATCGGAATTGTCGTGAAAGCGCTTGCTGGACCTTTAGGGAAATCAATTGAAGAGGAACAAGAGTATTTAGGATTACTAGCCAGTATGAATGAAAGGCTATTCATCATGGAATCTGCTTTGCTAAGGACTGAGAAGGCACTAATTAAAAATGGGGAATCCGAGGAAAAAAGGAAGATGCTAATGTCCGATGTCATTTGTGAAGAGGGGTATCGAAGTATTCAAACAGCAGCTATTTCGTTTGTATCAAGTGCTCTACCCGATGAGGAAAGTCGTGGGCTTATGCTGATGGAAATTCAAGCAATCTCAGCTCCGCTTTACAGTAATATGTTTATCAAGAAGAGAGAAATTGTTCAAGGAATAATAGAAAGCGCTCGATATAACGTCTAAAATATGGGGGGACTCGATGATGAAAATTGGCATGATCGGCTTAGGGAATATGGGAATGCCCATGGCGAAAAACTTACTGGAATCTGGATTCACTGTTTATGGAAATGACCGAAGTGAATTAGCTGAAACTGTATTTCAGCAAGCGGGCGGAATAATTGGTCTTTCTGCAATACAAATGGCAGGACGTTGCGCTATTATTTTGACGAGTTTACCATCAACAGCCGCGGTGGAATCAGTTTATTTAGGAGAAGCAGGGTTGATTCACCAAAGCGATGAAAATATTCTTTTGATTGATACGAGCACTGTTTCGCCGGAAGTGAATCGCCGCATAAGCGAGGAAGCACAAGCGAAAGGAGTTGCTTATTTAGCCGCACCAGTCAGTGGGGGTGTGATAGGTGCGGAAAATCGGACATTGACATTTATGGTTGGTGGCCGAGCGGTGGACTATGAGCGTTCATTACCAATTATTTCAGTACTAGGCGAAAATTTGTTTCATGTGAATGAGCGAATTGACAGTGGTACAATTGCAAAATTGATAAATAATCTGCTCATCGGTTTCTATACCGCAGGGGTGAGTGAAGCGTTGGCATTAGCAAATGAAAATAACATGGACATGAACAAGCTTTTTGATATGTTAAATGTTAGCTATGGACAGAGTCGAATATATGAACGGAACTTCAAATCATTTATCGAAAATGAGGAGTATGAACCGGGATTTGCGCTGAAGTTATTACGAAAAGATATGGGATTCGCATTGCAATTGGCAGAGAGTAATCAGTTGCATCTCCCAATCAGCCAAGCCCTTTTTGCAGTTTATGAAGAAGCGGAACATGCGGGATTAGCGGAAGAGGATATGTCAGCTTTGTATAAAAGAATTGGACATCAAAAAATAGCATTTACAATAGGGGGATTGAAATAAATGACTACAACAACTATAAAGCAAATGAAAAATTGGATTAACGGTGAATGGGTGGACTCATCTGGTACTGAAACGGAAACAGTTTCTAATCCAGCAACAGGTGAAACAATTGCTTATGTACCACTATCTACAAAGAAAGACGTCGATGCTGCAGTGGAAGTGGCAAAACAAGCTTTTCTATCGTGGGCCGATATACCAGTTCCGAACCGTACGCGTCTTCTGTTTACTTACTTGCAAAAGTTGGAGGAACATAAAGAGGAGTTAGCACAGATTATTACGATGGAAAGCGGAAAAACATTGAGAGATGCAAGAGGGGAAGTGCAAAGAGGGATTGAGGTAGTGGAACTTGCTACGTCAGCGCCTAGCATGATGATGGGAGAAGCTCTACCAAATATGGCTACCGGTATTGACGGATCTGTCTGGCGCTACCCGATTGGAGTTGTCGCAGGGATCACTCCATTTAATTTCCCGATGATGGTGCCCCTCTGGATGTTTCCACTCGCAATTGCTTGCGGGAATACATTTGTCCTTAAAGCATCTGAAAGAACGCCCGTTTTAGCGGGACATCTTGTTGAATTATTTCACGAATCCGGTTTCCCGAAAGGTGTCTTAAGTTTGGTGCATGGGGGAAAAGAAGTGGTGAACGGTTTACTGGAGCACCCAGATGTCAAAGCAATTTCTTTCGTTGGATCAGAACCGGTTGCAAAACATGTGTATGAAACGGGTACGAAATACGGTAAACGTGTTCAGGCGCTTGCTGGTGCAAAGAATCATGCGGTCGTCATGGCGGACTGTCATCTCGAAAAAACAGTTCAAGGAGTTATTGGTGCAGCGTTTGGCAGTAGCGGTGAGCGTTGTATGGCTTGTTCGGTCGTTGCAGTTGTTGATGAAGTTGCAGATGATTTTATGGAGCTACTTGTTGCAAAAACGCGTGAATTATCAGTAGGAGATGGACGTTATAAAGAGAACTTTGTTGGCCCCCTTATTCGCAAATCGCATAAAGAACGTGTGCTTAGTTATATAGAGAGTGGTATAGCTGAAGGGGCTTCGCTGATTGTCGATGGCCGAGAAATAGATAGTCAACTGGCAGAAGGAAATTATCTCGGAGCGACTATTTTTGATAACGTGAACAACGAAATGAAAATTTGGCAGGAAGAACTCTTTGCTCCAGTGTTAAGCATTGTGCGTGTGAAGGATTTAGAAGAGGGAATTGCGCTGACAAATCAATCGAAGTTTGCCAATGGAGCGGTCATTTATACGGGAAGTGGTAAAAGCGCTCAAACGTTTCGTGAAAAAATTGATGCGGGTATGATTGGAGTAAATGTGAATGTACCTGCACCAATGGCATTTTTCTCTTTTGCTGGTAACAAATCTTCGTTCTATGGAGATCTCGGCACAAATGGGAAAGACGGGGTACAGTTTTATACGCGTAAAAAAGTTGTAACGGAGCGTTGGTTCTAAGAAAAGAATTGAAAAAAGCCGAATTCCTTTTTGGGGGGATTCGACTTTCTCTAATTAGTCGGCTATGAAAAAGCCATTGACCATTTCATTCGAAACAGATGAAATGTGTGGGTACTTATAGCAGGGTGCTAAATCTTTATCAATCAAGACAGAGCGAACTCCTTCGAAAAAGTCTTCGTGTTTCATGAAGTTCATTGCAAGAATAAGGTCTGTGGCAAGGCATTCTTCCAATGTTTTTTGTTCGCCGTCAATTAACTGTTTTAGTGTCACTTTTAATGATACAGGTGATTTCGTACGCATTGTTTCTATGGCTTCTTTCGCGAATGAAGTATCATTTTCCCCTAAGGCATCGAAGAGGGATTCTATCGTCGTCTGAGAGAAATGGTCGTCTATGTCTTTTTGCAAAGATACTAGTTTGCCTTCATCCGGTGCGGTTGATGTGTATTTTGCGAGCAATGTGTCAATGGTTGTTTGCTCCCATTTCCTTCCCTCCAATTCATCGATGAAAAGCAGGAGTTTTTCATGAGACATAAAATGATCTGCTCCATTTATATACAGTACATCTGCAGCTTTTAATTGTGTAGCCGTCAATGCTAAATATCTTCCGATGAATCCCGGAGCCTTATTTAAAAAATAGGCGGCACCTACATCTGGGAAAAAACCAATTGTCATTTCTGGCATTGCCCAAACGGTACGCTCGGTAACGATTTTAATAGAAGCACCATAAGTTAAACCTACGCCGCCTCCCATGACAATACCATCTAAACAAGCAATGATTGGTTTAGGGAATTGGGCAATGGATAAATCTGTTTGATATTCTTCTGTGAAAAAGTCGTTTGCTTTTTGGAGACCATTTTCACTATTTTTCGCTTCATATAATGTTTTAATATCTCCGCCGGCACATAAACCTTTTGTTCCTGCACCTTTGATTATGACAGCTTTGACACGTTCGTTTGTCTTCCAATCTGTTAATTTTTCCCTGATTGCTTGAACCATCGCGAAGGACAGTGAGTTTAAAGCTTTCGGCCGATTGAGTAAAATTGTAGCAACTCCATTGTCGCTTATTGAAAAAAGGACTTCTTCTGTCATTGTTCACAACCCCTTTTACGTATGTTTAAATAGCGGTTTTCTTTTTTCAATAAATGCGTGTACACCTTCCTTGGCATCGTCTGTTAAAAACAGTTCAGCAAAATTGTTACGTTCCCGTTCTAGCCCATTTACTAAGGATTCATTTGCTCCATGTATGATACATTCTACAGCTCGCGTGATGCTGGTCATACTCTTACCGTCTACAAATGCTTTGGCAATCGTTTTAGCAGTTGGCAAAAGATCTTCTGGGGAAACGACTAATTGGATAAGTCCAGCTTCCTTTGCCTCGTCGCCGTTAAGTTGTTTGCTTGTTAAAATTAGTTCCAATGCAGTGGCTGTACTGGTTATCCTGCTCAATCTTTGCGTTCCGCCGAACGTAGGGATAAGCCCAAGTTGAAGCTCGGGTAATCCCAGTTTGGCTGCAGAAACGGCAATCCGGTAATGGCAGCTCATAGCCAATTCCAATCCTCCACCAAGACAAGCACCATTAATGGCTGCGATAACGGGTTTTTTCATCGATTCTATTTCGTTGCAAATTGCTTGTCCCGCTGTGGCCATTGCCAATCCTTTCTGGTCGTCACCTAGTGCGTCAATGAATTCTTTAATATCAGCACCGGCAACAAAGAAGCGACCTGCACCAGTTAAAATAATCGCTTTCAACTTATCATCATTGGCAAGACATTTAAAAACCTCTCTTAGTTCGGCAATGCATGCTGTTGACAATGTATTGGCTGGTGCATGGTCTATTTCCACGATTGCAATGTCATCTTCAATCAGTAGATTCGTGAAATTTCTCGACATGATTTTTCCACTCCTTTATTAACTATATATGTTGACATAAAGAATCCACTCAACAACGCTTGGCACCCCTATGAGGCGCCTTCGCTGGTGATTATATAGAATCATTAGTTCAATATATATATTAGTTATGCAATTATCATGCCAGTCTAAAGAGTGTGTAGTAGGAATGTTTAATTAATATGGAACTGTAAAACTGTCTAGACAGTTTTACAGTTCTTCGTCAGATGAAAGTTTTCGTAGTCGGGAGATTTTCATCGGTTGAAGTCTGTGAACTGAAATCTAATCAGGGAATCTACGGATGCTGTTGGTATGGCTTTCTAGGGGTTATTTTTCAAAAAAATATTTTTTTCTTTACTTTTGGTTTTAGATGTTCTACTATGAAGTTAGTAAAGTTTCCTGAGGGAAACAATAATGTAATTCATTTTTTTGCCTATAAAGTTTCCCTAGGGCAAAAAAAATTTGGATTTAAAGTTTCCCTTGGGAAACTCCGGCATATAAATAGATATATGGAGGTGTGTAAATATGAAAGATGCAATTGTAGTTTCGAATTTGCATGTGTCGTATTTCGGAAAAGAAGTGCTACATGATATAGAGTTCACGATATCAAGTGGGAAATCAGTTGGAATCATTGGACCGAATGGAGCAGGGAAGTCCACTTTGCTTAAAGTGTTACTAAATTTGATTTCAAAAGATAAAGGGGATATTACAATCCTTGGTTCCACGCTGAAAGAAGTCCGTAAACGAATTGCTTACGTTCCGCAGCGTAGTACAATCGATTGGGATTTCCCGATTACAGTCAAAGATACAGTTCTTATAGGTACGTATCCGACAGTTGGATTATTAAAAAGGCCAGGGCGAAAGGAAAGGGCATTGGCTCTGAAGTGCCTTGAAAAGGTTGATATGATCGAGTTTCAGGATCGGCAAATTGGAGAGTTATCTGGCGGTCAGCAGCAGCGTGTTTTCCTGGCTAGAGCACTTGCTCAGCAGGCAGATTTGTTTTTACTCGATGAACCATTTGTTGGAATTGACGCAACGAGTGAAGAGATGATTGTGAAGATTTTAAAAGAGTTGCGCGATGAAGGAAAAACAATCATCGTCGTCCATCATGATTTGAACAAGGCGGAAAAATATTTTGATGAACTGTTGTTGTTAAACAAGGAGTTAATTGCGAAGGGCAGTGTGAAAGAAGTGTTTACGCCTCAAATGATTTCAAAAGCATACGGCGGACAATTATCGTTTTTAGATGGGGTGATGGCGAAATGATGCATTTCATCGAGGCAGTTATGCAATATGGTTTTCTGCAAAAAGCGCTTATTACATCGGTGATGGTTGGTATCATTAGTGGCGTCATTGGCTGTTTTATTATTTTAAGAGGAATGGCCCTGATGGGGGATGCGATATCTCATGCCGTATTACCAGGTGTCGCAATTTCTTTCATGCTAGGTATCAATTTCTTTATCGGAGCGGTGATAACGGGTATTTTAACAGCTATCGGTATAGGATTCATCAACCAGAACAGTCGTGTGAAAAATGATTCTGCGATTGGCATCATGTTTACTGCTGCATTTGCCGCTGGGATTATCCTTATCACATTTATGAAGAGTAGTACAGATTTGTATCACATCCTGTTTGGGAATGTGTTGGCGGTCAGACCTTCTGATATGTGGATGACACTAATAGTTGGTATTTTCGTGTTGTTAAGTGTGTTTATATTTTATAAAGAGTTGCTTGTCAGTTCGTTTGACCCGATTATGGCTCAAGCATATGGGCTTCCGACTAAGATGATCCATTACTTTTTAATGGTTCTATTAACACTTGTTACGGTCGCATCGTTACAGACAGTGGGCATCATATTAGTAGTTGCGATGCTTATTACACCCGCTTCGACAGCTTATTTATTAACTGATCGGCTGTCTGTCATGATAGTCATTTCAGCTGCATGTGGAACGATTTCGGCGATAATTGGTTTGTATTTGAGCTTCACGTACAATCTTGCATCTGGCGCAACAATCGTACTCGTCGCAACCGCTTTATTTTTCTTAGCATTTATATTCTCACCGAAACAAGGTTTATTGTGGAGAGCTATTCGAACAAATAAACAAAAATCAGCCGTTTCGTGAATGGCAATTCAAAATAGAAGGGGAAGATTGTGAATGAAAAAAAGTATGCTATTGTTTGCACTGATTGTTGTTGGAGTCTTGTTGTCGGCATGTAACCAAGGGGCGACTGCTCCAAAAGAGAAGGGTGAAAAACTGCAAGTCGTTGCGACGTATTCGATTGTCTACGATATTGTGAAAAATGTCGGGGGAGATTTGGTCGATGTTCACAGCCTTGCACCGATTGGATCAGATCCTCACCAATATGATCCACTTCCGGCAGATGTCGCTTTGACGACAGATGCAGATGTTGTTTTTTATAACGGGCTAAATTTAGAAGAAGGAAATGCATGGTTTACTAAATTGATGGAAACCGCTGGAAAAGCGGGGGAGGATGCGCCGGTATTTCGTGTAAGTGAAGGGGTTGAACCGATGCTCCTCAGTTCGAAGGACCATTTAGGGGAAGAAGATCCCCATGCTTGGCTTGACGTGCGCAATGGCATCAAGTATGTAGAAAACGTGCGTAAATCCCTGAAGAAAATTGATCCAGAAAATGCAGACATCTATGATGAAAACGCGGATGCATATATCACTGAACTCAAAGCCCTTCATGAAGAAATCGTGGAGAAAATGAACAAGATCCCAGAAGAACGACGGATACTCGTGACGAGTGAAGGTGCGTTCAAATACTTCTCCAAAGCGTATGATTTTAATGCAGCCTACATTTGGGAAATCAATTCACACCATGAAGGAACACCTGAACAGCTGACAACTATCATTGCAACTATCAACGAGGAAAAGGTTCAAGCATTATTTTTAGAAACAAGTATCGATCCACGTAGCATGGAGATGGTATCAAGGGAAACGAATGTGCCGATTAAAGGGAAAATCTTTACGGACTCTCTAGGGAAACCTGGTGATGATGGCGATACGTATGTGAAAATGCTAAGATGGAACGCAGACATGATTTATAGTGGTTTGAATCAATAACAAAATGATGAAGCAGCCAGGACTTTTTACTTCAAAAGTCCTGGCTGCTTTTTGGAGGAAATGGTTGTGTCGGTGATAACGCAATCCATGGCGGTGATAACCTCGTTTGAGTCGGTGATAATACAATCCATAACGGTGATAAACTCAGTATAAGCTTGTTTTTTGTTAGTCCATATTAATGAAAATCCCATCAAGATTTGCTTCGTTTTTCAATAAACCGGTTTCTGTCATCCAATCGGCAGTTGCTTGCCATGCCTGTTCATCCTGCTCACCAAACGTACCAGGTGCTGTCATTTTCGGAAGAAGAATCGAAAGTGACTCTCTTTCAACAACCTCGACGAGTGGGAAATTCGCTTCATCCTGGTATTTTAGCAAGATAGACAGCGCTTCTTCAGGATCTTTCTCCATATCATCAAAGGCTCTTCCGGCAGCGCGCCAAAATGCTTCGATGTTCTTTTGGTCTTTCTTCCAGGTATCGTCACTTGTCACAACAATAAGTTCATAAAACGAAGGTATTTCGAAGTCTGTCGGGTCAATATAGCCTGTTGGAAATCCTTCATATTCAAGTAGCGGTACTTCATGATTAATATATGCCCCGATAACAGCGTCTGCTTTTTTTGAAATCAATGCAGAATTTAATTCAAACCCCACATCGACCATGTTTACTTTACCGTAGTCTGCACCATCTGCTTTCATCATTGTTTCTAGTATTGCTTCGTTCAAAGGGATTCCTGAATAGCCTACAGTTTTTCCTTCTAGATCTTTTGGTGACTCGATACCACTTTCTTTTAAAAATGCTACGTGATTCAATGGCGAACGAACGAGAACGCCGACGGATTTAATGCCGATATTCTGTTCAGACTTTGCAATTATAACGTCAGGCTGATAGGTGATGCCCATAGTCACTTTTCCTGCTGCTGCAAGGTTAATAGGATCAGTCGGACTTGCGGGGAACTTGATATCCAGTTCAATGCCTTCATCTTTGAAATAACCTTTTTCCTCCGCAACATAAAGGAAGCTATGTACAGCATTAGGATACCAATCAAGCATGATACTTACCTTTTCTGTTTTTTCATTAGTATTGCACGCGCTGAGCAATAGAATTAGCGCAATACTTGTAAGTGATAATGTGATTTTCTTCAATTTTTAATCCTCCATTTTAACGTTCGATTTTCAATAATGGTCACGCAGATGAATAGACCGATTCCGACGGCACTCAGTACAAAGATGGGTGCGAAAACAGCTGCACCATCGAACTGCGTCATCATACGCCTACTGAAGTAACCAAGGCCTGCCTGCGCGCCTAACCATTCTCCGATTGCAGCGCCAATTACACTTAGTGTCACAGCGACTTTCATTCCAGAAAAGAAATGAGGGAGGGCAGTTGGTACGGAATATTTATAGAAAATATCCTTTTTTGAAGCACCCATCGTCAAAAAAAGTTCTTGTATATCTTTTTTTCCTGACGATAAACCATCGAATGTATTCACTGTTATCGGAAAAAATGTGATGAGCACAGTAACAGCAACTTTGCTCCAAATTGTGTAACCAAACCACAGTACAAAAATAGGTGCAAGCGCAATAATAGGAACCATTTGAGATGCAATGAGAATTGGATAGAGCGCTTTTCGTATGCCTGGACGGGAAGACATTAGCACTGCAATTGCTGTTCCTGAAATAATCGAAATGGCTAGGCCGATAATAATCGTCATCAAAGTAACCGGTAGATGTTTCAACAATAATACTTCCCTCAGTTCCCAAAAACGTATAAAAATTTGTATAGGGGAAGGGAGAATGAACGCTTTACCGTAAAGGCGTGCACCCAACTCCCAGATACTTAGAAATCCTGCAATGATTACTAAGGAAGCCGTATTTTTCACAGCGAAACCTCACTTCTGAGCTTGCCGATAAGCAGTTCTTTTAGCTCGAGCATTTCAGCGCGATGTAAATCGTTTCTTATTCGAGGTCTTTCAAGAGGCACTTCGATTTCCACGAATGAAGTGACAGGTTTGTTTTGCAACAGAAAAATACGGTCTGACAGAAACAGTGCTTCCTCTACGTCATGTGTGATGAAAAGGACAGTTGATTTGCGCTTTTCCCACAGATTGATTAGCCACTCTTGCATAGCCAGTCGGGTGATGGCGTCGAGTGCTGAAAACGGTTCATCCAACAATAGTAGGGAATTGCCAGAAAGAACAGCGCGTAAGAAAGCGACGCGCTGCTTCATTCCACCCGAAAGTTCTCCTGGATAGTTATCCTCTGTTCCACCAAGACCGAACTCTTGTAATAATGGTTGTACTTGTTCCTTGGCGGCCTTCTTATCTAATCCGGCTACTTCAAGCGGAAGACATGCATTTTCTAAAATGGTTCGCCAAGGCAGTAACAAATCTTGTTGTGGCATATAGCCGACCTTTCCAAGGCGCTGAGTATTTGGATTCCCTTCAAGAGAAATGGTACCCCCTGAGGGTTCATCTAATCCGGTTACAAGACGAAAAATCGTACTTTTACCGGAACCGCTAACACCAATTATCGAAATAAACTCACCGGGAAGAATGTTGAATGACAGATTATCGAGTATGCTGTTGCCTGATTGGTACGTGAATGAAACACCGTCAAACGATAGCATTTATCATTTCAACTCCAGGCCACATTTGTTTTGTATTTGCCATATCCCAAAACATATATTCATAACGAGTTGTATTGAGGAAAATCTCCTCGAGCTTTAACAGTTCATGCTCCGGTTTTCCTTCTGCTGATTTGTTCATTAAATCAATACACCAGCCCGCAAGTTCCTTGAATTCATCCGAAGAATACATCTGAATCCAATCGCCATATAACGAGTGATCGGCAGCACCTGGAATAGCATTTAGCTCCTTACCGATTTCCCAGTAACTCCATGCGCAAGGAAGCAGAGCAGCCATCACTTCCGCAACCGTTCCATTTTGACAGACGTGTAACATGTAGTGCGTATACGCAAGTACAATTGGTGACGGCTTAGCGTTTTCAAGTTCCTGTTCAGAAATGCCGAACCGCAGTGCGTAGCTTCGATGCAGGGCCATTTCCTTGTTCAGCGTCCCATCGAGTAGTGTCGCGAATTTGCCCATCGTTTCCAAGTCGTCGGCTTTTACAGCCCCGATCGCAAACAGTTTTGCATAATCAATCAAATACAAGTAATCCTGTACCATATAAAACCTGAATTTATCCGGATCAAGCGTCCCATCGCCAATTCCTTGTACGAACGGATGGCTATGATTCTGTCTCCAGATTGGTAACGTCTTTTCTAACAAACGGTCAGTGAACTTCATGATTCCAACACTCCCTTTGTATTCTTGAAAACCAAAAAACCCACTCCTTGAAGAAGAAGTGGGTTGTAGACAATCAAAAGTATCCCGGAAAATAGACCGGCAGAATTATTGTGTCAGCACCTCTTCCTTACGCTGGTATTAACCAGTTCAAGTTATAAGGGTCAAGGCACATGCCTCTCTCAGCTCTGTTAGAGCACCCCTAGCGGTGGATCATATGAAATTGGACTCATCCCCATTATAAGCATATTAAAAATAGAAGGTCAACCTTAACTTTGCGAAAAGTTAGAAAGGAATGTATGTTTCCTTTTACGAGAATTATCCTGTAAAGTAGAAAGAAAAAGTGTTGAAGGGGGAAATGAATTTGAAATTTTTCCATACAGCGGACTGGCATTTAGGCAAGCTCGTTCAAGGTATATATATGACAGAAGGACAGCGTTATGTGCTTGATCAATTTGTAGAGGCAGTCGAAGAAGAGAAGCCAGATGCGGTCGTTATCGCAGGCGATTTGTATGACCGTGCGGTGCCACCTACAGAAGCGATTGCACTACTTGACGAAGTGCTTGGAAAAATTACTATGGAACTTGGAATACCTGTCCTAGCGATTGGAGGAAACCATGATAGCCCGGGACGCCTCCATTTTGGAAGCGGATTGATGCGAGTAAATGGCTACCATATTGCAGGTCAGATGACGAAAGTAATCGAACCGGTCGTTTTGTCAGATGATTACGGTGAGGTTCATTTCCATCTCGTACCATTTGCGGATCCTTCTGTTGTAAAACATTTGCACGAAGATGAAACGATTGTGAACCATAACGATGCGATGAAGAAAGTGACGGCAACTATCCGTGAACAAATGGCAGAGGGGGTCCGACATGTATTTGTTGGACATGCTTTTGTGACACCTCACGGAGAAAGTGAAAATAACACGAGTGACTCCGAACGACCGTTGGCAATTGGTGGGGCAGAATATGTGTCGGCGCATCTTTTCGAAGGATTTAATTATACTGCACTTGGCCACCTACATCAGGCACATTATGTGTTAAATGAAACAGTGCGATTTGCGGGTTCGCCAATGAAATATTCGATTTCAGAAGAACATCATAATAAAGGGTTTCTAATTATCGAACTTGATGCTGCAGGGCAGGTATCTGTTGAGAAACGGGAGTTGAAGCCAAAGCATGATATGCGGACGGTTGTAGGGACGATGGAAGATATTTTGTTGCACCCAGTAAGTGAGGATTATGTTTTTGTTAAATTGCTAGATGAGACACCGGTTTTATTCCCGATGGAAAAAGTACGGTCAGTCTATCCGAACGCGATGCATGTTGAGCGTAAAGTGCTCATGCTGACCGCAAATGCGGTTGATGAACAACGTATGGAACATGGGAAGCATGATGATTTAGCACTCTTTAAAGCATTTTACGAAGAGATGAAAGGAGAAGCGGCAGACGTAGAAACGGAGACCCTCTTTTCAGAAGTGCTCCATGAAGTTATGCACAAGGAGGGGACACAGCTGTGAGGCCAATTCAATTAATGATGACGGCATTTGGACCATATAAAGGGACGGAAACGGTCGATTTCAGGGAATTGAAAGACAATCGACTCTTCGTTATTTCAGGAGCTACTGGTGCGGGGAAAACCACGATATTTGATGGGATTTGTTTTGCGCTATATGGTCAGGCGAGCGGAGAAGATCGAACGGATAATCGTGCGATGCGAAGCGACTTCGCAGACGACGCAGTTCAAACGACCGTTGAATTGACGTTTGACATTCATAATCGAACGTACCGCATCATGCGGCAAATACCGTATGTCAAACAGGGGAACAAGTCCGAAACGTCTGCGCGCTGCGAGTTCTATGAACTGACGGAAGACGGGGAGGTACCACTTGTCGACAGGCAGATTGTATCTGAAATTAACAAGAAGGTAGAAGAACTAATCGGCTTTACACAAGCACAATTCAGTCAGATTGTTATGCTGCCGCAAGGAGAGTTCCGAAAGTTTCTAACGTCTGATACAGAAAATAAAGAAACAATCATGCGGAAAATATTTAAAACAGATAAGTACCGTGAAATAGTGGAGCAGCTAAAAGGGAAGAAAGACAGCGCACAAGCGACTCTGACGAAAGAGATGCAACAGAGCGAAGGACATATTGGACAAATAGCGACCTTACTGCCCGAGCGTGAGTCATCGGTCTTTACTGTTCTGGCGAATGAACATTACAATGTGAATCAAGTCGTTCAAGGATTAGAAGAAGAATTTGCGTTTTATCAAGACAAGACGGTTGTTGTTAAAAAGAGTTATGACGAAGTTTATGCAAAACATACAAAAATGCAAGAAATGTACCAGGCTGCGAAAAGTATGAATGAACGTTTTATTGAACTACGTCAAAAAGAATTATCGTTAAATAAGTTAACGGAACAGTTGCCAATTGTGGTACAAAAAGAGCAACAAATAGCCGACGCAGAGCGAGCTGTTTCAATCGGTGAACTTGAGATGCAATTACTCAATTTGAAAGAAGAAACTGCCGCAAAAGCCGATAATCTTAAGAATGCGAAGGAAGCAGTCCAGATAGCAGCAGAAAAAATGGAACTTGCTGGAGAGCATTTTCGAGTGGAAGAAGCAAGAAAAACTGACCGTGAAAAGCTGACGGAAAGTTTGATTCGACTAAAAGATTTCCTTCCGGCGGTTTCAAGTTTGGCATCGAAGGAAACTGCTCTTGATGTGATGAAAAAGGAAAACAATCATTTGGAAAAAGAACTTGAGAAAACCGTTAGAATGACAGATGAAGAAACGAAGAACTTGGAAAAAGTGAAAGTAGAAATCGAGATGTTTGAAGTGGGACAAGTTCAGTACGATGAACGTATCGATCAACTAAATGAAACGATTGAAAAGTGCAAACTACTGGATGAATTCATTGCGATTCGAAATCGGATACACGTATTGGAACAAGGAAAGAATGATCACGAGGCGCGTTATGAGAAAAGTAAATCGGAATACGATGCAGTAGAACAACTTTGGCTAAATAACCAAGCAGCTATGTTGGCTGAGTCTTTAAAAGACGGGGAATCCTGCCCGGTATGTGGGAGTGAACATCATCCCGCTAAATCGCATAAAACAATTGAAGTAACCATTTCAAGGGAAAAGCTGGAAGTGGAGAAAGAACGGCTGAAAGAAGTCGAGGGGCAATTCCGAACCGCGGCTATTACCTACCAAAATACAATCGAGCAGTTAACTGATAAAGAAAATGAAATGAAGCGGTTAGCTATAGAAAAGGATAATAATAATTTACATGAGGTAAAACAGAAGCTAGAAGCGGAAGTGGCTAAGCTTCGCGCAGATCGAAAATTGCTTGTTAATCTGAAAGTGGAATTGAAAAAGAAAGAAGTAATTACAGCGCAAATCGTGGCGCAGAAAACTGAAATGGAACGTGCATTGTTTCAACAAAAATCGTCCTATGATACACAACTAGCCCTGTTTAACATGACATTACAAACGATACCCGAAGATGTACGGGTACTAGCCACGCTTCAGGAGCGGATTGCTGAAACTGAAAAGAAAAAAGAAGAATTAGATTACGCTTGGGAAGTAGTCCAGAAAGTGCGTGAGGAAACGAGCGAGAAGCTGGGGGCGGCGAAAGTAGCAGAAATTCATGCTGGGGAAACCTTGGAAGAAGTTGTAGGGAAGAGGGGGCAGGCGGAAAGTAGATTCAAAAAAGCATTAGAAGAATTGGCATTCCCAACAGAACAGGCTTATCGTGAGGCGAAAATGCAAGAAGTTGACCGCATTTTGTTGAAAGAAAAAGTGGCGGTATTCAAACAACAACTTTATAGTTTACGCGATGCAGTAGGGGAGTTACGGGTACTGCTTGAAGGAAAAGAAGTGGTGGATTTGAGCGATTTGGCAACGAAAGTGGCCAAATTGAAAACTGATTATGAAGCCGCTCTTACTGACTATAATGCTTCTTCAGAATATGAAAAAAACGCATTCAGTTTGAAGGAGAAACTTGTACAGTCATCCGTAACAGTGATTGAACTTGAACGAATATATGGGAAAATCACAGACCTTTACGATATCGTAAGAGGACAGAACGGTTTGAAGTTGTCATTCGAACGCTATATTCAAATCGAATACTTGGAACGTATTATCCAATCGGCGAATGAACGTTTGAAAGAAATGTCGAATGGGCAGTTTGTCTTAATCCGCAGTGACCGTCAGGAAGTACGAGGGAGACAAAGTGGACTGGGTCTCGATGTATATGATGCTTATACAGGGCAAACACGTGACGTGAAGACATTGTCAGGTGGCGAAAAGTTCAATGCCTCTCTCTGTCTAGCACTTGGTATGGCAGATGTCATTCAAAGTTTCCAAGGTTCGGTGTCAATTGATACGATGTTTATTGACGAAGGATTCGGGTCACTTGATGAAGAGTCGTTGAACAAAGCAATTGACACATTAATTGATCTGCAGAAATCAGGTCGTATGATTGGCGTCATTTCTCACGTTGAAGAACTGAAAGCTGCATTCCCTGCGATTCTCGAAGTGAAAAAAGCAAAAGAAGGCCATAGTCACACGAAGTTTACTATTAAATGAGTTAATCTTATGTCCGTTTGCATGTTCGATCATGCAAACGGACAATTATTATATCGAAAATAGTATTATGATTTGTTTATTGTTAATATATCAGAAAAATCAATGTTTTATTATTCTTTTTAACATAATAAATTGCCATTATTATATTGCATTTTGTAAAGGAAAAGAGTATTATTAATTCAGCGATATATTGCATACGTGTAATGTTATTTACATCAAGGGGGAACTGAAGTTATGCAAAAGAAGTTATCATTTTCATCGTATCTTGCCATTGGCTTGATGCTATTCGCACTATTTTTTGGAGCAGGAAATCTTATTTTTCCAGCACAGCTTGGGCAATATGCTGGAACGAACATGTGGCTAGCTGTTCTTGGGTTTTTAATTACTGGAGTAGGGCTTCCATTTCTCGGCATCTTAGCGATGGGCTTCTCGGGGAGTCAAAATTTACAGCAACTTGCAAGCCGGATACATCCAGTTTATGCAGTTGTTTTCACATCACTTTTATACTTAACAATTGGTCCATTCTTCGCCGCACCACGTACAGGTGCAGTCGCATTTGATATTGGAATCTCTCCGTTTATTAGCGCGGAATATATGCAGATTGCTACAATTATCTTTACTTTATTGTTCTTTGGTCTTACATTGTGGTTATCATTAAATCCCGCGAAAATCGTTGACCGTGTAGGTAAAATCCTTTCACCAGCACTCATCGTACTTTTGTTCGCTTTGTTGGTTATGGTTATTGTAAAACCAATGGGTGTAATTCAATCACCGCAAGGCGATTATACAAGCGGAGCGTTAATAAAAGGTGTTATGGAAGGTTATAACACAATGGACGCACTCGCTTCATTGGTCTTCGGGATTATCGTCATTAACGCAATCCGCTCGATGGGTGTGACGAATAAACGTGAAATTCTAATGGCGACAGCAAAAGCAGGTGCGATTGCGACTACATTCCTTGCGATTATCTATGTAGGAATTGCTTACTTAGGGGCGACGAGCACAGAGTTATTTGGACTCTTTGATACGGGCGGACCTGTATTAAGCGGTGCATCATCTCATTATTTGGGGACATTTGGATTGGTTATGCTCGCTGTAGTAATCCTACTCGCATGTTTGACTACGAGTATCGGACTGATTACTGCATGTGGTGAATATTTCAATACAATTATGCCGAAAATTAGCTACAAAGTTTTCGTTATTTTCTTCTCAACATTCTGTTTCGTTATCGCGAATTTTGGATTGGCGAATATCATTACGTATTCGATTCCGGTATTGATGTTCTTGTATCCGTTGTCAGTCGTTTTAATGATTCTGACATTCCTGTCACCGCTATTCAACCATGCCCGTGTAGTGTATGTATCAGCAACAGTCGTTGCATTTATGATTAGTATTATTGATGGATTTAAAACACTTTGTAAATCACTTGAGATAGCGTATTTTGATTGGTTAGCCCCAATTATATCCTTTTATGATCGTGTACTTCCTTTCTATGAGGAAGGGCTTGGTTGGCTTTTACCGGTACTCGTTGTCATACTAATAACCGGAATAGCCGCACGCATTCGGAAAAAACCTACAGTAGAATTATAATAAAAAGCCGGTTCCTCACTGAGGAACCGGCTTTTTATTATACTTTGACGCGTCTGTTGATTAACTATTTATTGTCATAAAATACTGGTGAGTAGGGCTTGGAAAAATCCATTTTCACCGGATCATTTCCGGTTCGCTTTCGGCGAATTATTCATGACATATTTACCGAGGGGCAAGTGTGGCTAGAAATTGCAGTTCATTCCGCCTAGGTAATCCTGTTACGAATAGTTGCCTGTCGCGTTCCTACAACATTCAAGTGAAGTATAAAGCTACTTTAGAAAAAAGAGGACTTTTATAAATGTTGTAAGTGACCAAAGATACAATTTCAGTCACTCTAGTACTTAGTACAATGCGTTCCTTGCTTACTTTTAGTAAAGAATATGCATTTTATCATGCGATGGACTATAAGAAAGTGACCCTTCCTTAACTAAAGAAGACTCGACTATGGAGAAGGCTTCAGCCGCCAAAATTGCATCTTTGGCGGCTTTTATCCAGATAAGCAGTCCCGCTATTCTTTCGTCCCGAAAAGCTTTAGCGCTTAGTGTACTTATCCATTTGGATTGCGAAGGATGAATAAGTGCCCTACACATCAAGACATCTCGGTAATCTTATAGAGGTTCTCCGATCCAAAGCAATTCAAACATAACTGTACACAAAGCGTCTAGTGTTTGATCAAGTTATTTACTGTTTTTTGGGTTAATCAATACATGTGTTAATTTGATTTGAGAGAATGAAATTCTTCAATCGCACGTAGCCAGTTTCCACTCATAATTGAGGAAACAGCTATAGGATCCCGTTCTTTCATTGAATTGATAATTTTATCATGCTCATCAATCGATTTTTCAGTTAAGATAATAGAGTTATGGAAGAATAATCTTCTGACATGTGCTTGAAGTGAAGCGACCATAGTTATGATGTATGGATTGTCCGCTGCGTCAACGATAATCTGATGAAACTCTTCGTCGATTTTTAAAGCAGAAAAGTAATCTTCAGTATAGACTGCATGGGCAAATATTCTATTCGTACTTTCAAGTAAGGCGATCGTCTCTTCTGTCAGCTGCGGGATTGCAAGTTCAGCGGATAAGGCTTGCAATGCTGCGAGGGGGGGAAGGAGGTCTGTGATAGATTCTTTATCGACTTCCGTTACTTGCGTTGCCTTCCCAGGATACATTCTCACAAACCCTTGCACTTCAAGTAATTGCAACGATTCACGAATAGGTGTCCTGCTAACCCCGAGCGCCCCGGCAAGTTCTGTATCGTTTAACTTTTCACCTGGATGTAATGTGCCATCTATAATCCATTGCTGGAGTTGGTTAAATGCATTTTCCTTTGCGGAAATTCGAAGTGGCTTCGTATGATCTGTCGGTACCGGCATTTTGAATCACCATCCTGTATTTGTCATTATTGCTCTAGTATACAATAAAGTAAGGTCAGTTGGAAGATATGCAATATATTACGAGTGAATTTTTCTGTTTTTAAAAAGATGGTTTGTCTTCGGAAAGCGTTTTTTCATAACAATGTACACGTAGTAACCAATCATACTACCTAGTGTGTTTAACCATAAATCATCAATATCGCTACTTCTGGCTTGGGACAACTGCGTTATTTCGATAAAAAGAGATATGCTTAACCCAATCAAACAAACTTTCCAAAATCGATTGAATTTGCTCCATAATAAAGGAATCATAAAACCAATGGGCATGAAAATGCATATATTACCTAAAAAATTTATAATAAATGGCTGCCAGAAATTCAATTCCGTAATGGCATAATAATTATCTTGAAAAACCCTGAAAGGAATAAGATTTACATTCGAAAATGAGCGTGTAACGACCGGTCCTGTATAAAGAAACGTCAGGATTGTTTGTGAAAATAACGCCGTCATGAATAATAAAAAGATGACAACACCAATTTCATGGTAGACATGAAGTTTCACGTATCCGCGTATTTTATTGTAAATGATGCGGGTGATGAGGATGATTGGCAAAGCGATGAATAGATAAGGAATCATTTCTGCGATATACCCTAAGATTGTAGTCATTAAATCCACCTTATTTTATGTAATGTCGCGCTTATATTTCAGAGAGATATCTTGATCCTCTTTAGAAGTTCCATATGCAAGTTCTTCATGCTGGAAGATGAATCCGCGAGCCTCATAGAAGGGAATGCCATAATGGTTTCCTTTGGCGACGGAAACCCATTGTTCATTTGCGCCATACGTATATTTCTGTATTTTAGTAAAGAAGTCGAGAAGTCGTGTGCCAATACCCATTCCTCGCATTAAAGGGTCTAAATAAAAGACATATACTTCTCCCGCAGTTTTACTAGTCATTCCGCCGCCAATAGCACCGACGATTTTTCCATTTGACTCAGCAATGAAATAACCGTGCCATTGTTCATTAATAGAGACGATTTCTTGCTCAATACGTTGCACGCTGTAATATTGGTCAATTAGTTTAGTAATATAATCCTTGGAATAAAGCTTGTCGTATGTAAACCATTGACTCGTTATAAGTATGTCAGTTATGGCCGCGGCATCGTTCCTTGCCGCTCTACGAATAGTAATCGTATTCATTGCAGACACCTCTTTGCATGTAATAATACACATACTGATTGTAATGGTAAAGACAGCTTTCTGTAATGTTCCTGTAATAGTCGATTGCTATTATAAGTATAGACTAAATAGCAGGGAGTAGAGTAATTGAGAAAATTATTAATGACCCTCATTCTTACGATTGCATTATTGGTCAGCGGAGCAGATGTAAGCTGGGCAGCATCGCCAAATTACACAGTTAAAAAAGGTGATTCGTTATTCACGATATCTAAGATGCATAACGTATCCATTTCCAAATTAAAATCATGGAACAACTTGAAGTCAAATATAATTCAGCCGAACATGAAGCTGAAAGTCGCTTCTGGGGCAAAAGTAGTTAAAAAAGCAGCAGCACCGAAAAAAGTGGTTAAATCAGTTGCGAAAACACCATCTCGATCCGATTCTGATAATGTTGTCAAAGAATTCACTGTTTCGGCCAGTGCATTTACGGCCAATTGCAATGGATGTTCAGGAGTAACAAAAACAGGTATTAATCTGAAAAGTAACCCGGATGTCAAAGTCATTGCTGTTGACCCAAGTGTCATTAAACTCGGAACTAAGGTATATGTGGAAGGCTACGGATATGCAATCGCCGGTGATACGGGAAGCGCAATCAAAGGAAACAAGATTGATGTATTTTTCCCGACAAAAGAGGCAGCGTATAAATGGGGTCGTAAAAACGTGATGATAAAAATACTGAATTAAATGATAAAGCGCCAACTTTCCGATTGGAGGGTTGGCGCTTTTTATGCGTCGATTTACAGTCAAAGTGTGCACTTAATCTTGCTTGCTCTTTGTAATGAAAAAGACAACTCGTTGTAATGTTATTGTCATACAACTTGGGCAAGCTGTCTCCTGAGAATAAAATACAAGGAGACGAGTAAATGAAAAACATACTTTTGACATTAATCCTGACGATTGTCTTATTAATTAGCGGAGCAAATGAGGGTTTCGCTTCATCAGCAACGTATAAAGTCAAAAAAGGCGATACATTATACAAAATCTCTCAAATGCATAATACAACAGTAGCGAAATTGAAGTCGTGGAATAATTTGAAATCGGATCTCATTTTCCCGAATCAAAAACTTAGTATCGGTTCAAACGCTAAGAAATCTAAGGAAGCAGCTGATAAGCCCGCATCAAAAGCTGTATCACGGTCAACGTCTACGAATGCCGTCAAAGAATTTACCGTCTCGGCAACTGCATATACAGCTTATTGTAATGGTTGTTCCGGTATCACAAAAACGGGCATAAATTTAAGAAAAAACTCAGATCTAAAAGTGATCGCCGTCGATCCGAATGTTATTAAACTTGGAACGAAAGTACACGTAGAAGGGTACGGATACGCGATTGCTGGTGATACTGGAGGAGCGATTAAAGGAAATAAAATTGATGTTTTTATACCTACGAAAAGCGAGGCCTATAAGTGGGGGCGAAAAAATGTCAAAATAACAATAGTCGAATAATCACTATCAAAGCTTGCCTGATCGATTAGGCAAGTTTTTTTTATTGTCTAGGAAATCATGAAATCTCGTACTGTGGATAAGTTGTAACGTAGAGATTTTACGTCTAGACTCCAGCGCCTAGCCCCTCGAGTCACTTCTGGCCTGTAGGTAAAGGCAAAGAGCGCTTGTCGGGGCTGAACAGGCGCTTACGCTTTTGTTCTTGAAAGGATAAGTTTTTAGATTTGGAACAGTGTCTAGACTTCAGGCGTTAACCGCTCTAGTCATAAGTAATCTAGCTATGTGTCAAAGAACGCCACGTTGTGCTTGCAAGGATACAGGTATGCAGTCGTTGCGACATGATGTCGCGAACTTAGACTGCCTTCCCTTTTGTCCGACTTATACCTGTCGCGTCTTAAAGGGAACCTTTCGCTTTTCTTATTGAAGTAAAGGAGTATGAAACATAAAATGTATAATACATATCGGTACATTGCTATTCATAGCCCTGTCTGCTATATTTCGTATTCACCTATTAATCGAACTTTAAGGAGTTTCAAGCAATGATCTATTTCCAAAAAAGTGACATAAAAAATCCCCATATCAAACCAAATGTAACAGTTAATTTGAAATTGAAAATGATTCTTCTCATTGGTATATTAATCATCGCAATCGTCTTGGTCATCGGGGTCTTTATGAATTATTTTATATCTGATATGTTAGAAACGCAGATGGGAGATCGGGCGCTCGGCGTTGCTGAAAGCGTTGCACATATCCCCGAACTGGTTAATGCATTTAAGGATGACAATCCTGCGTCAATTATCGGTCCGATTATTGCACCAATTCAAGAGGTGACTGGCGCTGAATTCATCGTCATCGGAAATGCGGAAGAAATAAGGTATGCTCACCCTATAGCCGCTAAAGTCGGAGGGAAAATGATGGGGGAAGACAATGAGAGGGCATTAGTGCGTGGTGAATCGTACCTCTCAAAAGCGATCGGCTCATTAGGCAGCTCATTAAGGGCGAAAGTACCCATTTACCTTGACGGGAACATTGTCGGTGTCGTATCTGTCGGTTTTTTAGCTAATGATATGCAAACTATAATCCATAACTATAATAGTCAGTTATGGATTGTCTTGTTGCTCATTGCAGGAGTTGCAGTTATCGGTGCAATCATCATTGCATCGTATATTAAAAAAGTATTATATGGATTAGAACCAGAGGAAATAACCCATTTGCTGATCCAAAAAGAAACGATTCTTCAGTCGACGCATGAAGGGATTATTGCATTAAATCAAAATGGAATGATCACGATGATAAATTCTGCTGCACAACTTTTATTATTCGATAAACAGATTGCATCAGATTATTACGTTGGTAAAAAAATACAAGAAGTATCTCCAATTGAACATTTATCCGTGTTGTTGAATGACGTAAACGGGCTATCTGATAAGGAAATAGTGATAGGTAATAATAGTGTTTTCATAAACACTGTTCCAATCTACTTTGAACAGCTGTTCATCGGGACGGTATCCACTTTTAGGAACAAGACTGAAATTGAGTCGTTAACGAAGGAGCTGACTCGGGTTAAACAATACGCAAATGCATTAAGGGCCCAAACCCATGAATTCTCAAACAAGCTACATATGATACTCGGCTTACTACAACTGGGAAAGAAAAAGGAAGTTATTGATTATATTCAAAAAGAAAGTAACTTGCAAAAAAACTGGATTCGTATATTGATAAGGAAAGTAGCAGATCCGCTAATAAGTGGAATTTTATTAGGGAAATTAAATCAGGCGAATGAATCAGGTATAGATTTGGTAATTCACCAGGATAGTATATTGGAAAATCAATTATCTGAGAAGAAAAGTGAGGTGTTATTGACAACAATAGGGAACCTAATTGATAACGCAATGGACGCAGTGAAAAAGAATCCTTCCTCAAACCGAAAGATATCGATTTTTTTCACTGATATAGGTGATGATATCATTTTTGAAATAGAGGATTCAGGAGAAGGAATTACTGAGAAGCTAGCTCAAAAGATATTTGAACAAGGATTTACTTCGAAAGAAGGCACGAATCGTGGTTTCGGGCTTGCTTTGACGAAACAGCTAATAGCCGAAGTGAATGGAGCACTCTATTTAGAAGAAGGAGAGCTGGGAGGAGCTTGTTTTGTTGTCTCCATACCGAAAAATCCACGTGAAGGGACAGAAAAAAATGCGTGAAACAATTCAAGTATTAATAGTGGAAGACGACTTTAGAATTGCTGAAATAAATCGTCAATCCGTCAATCGGGTAGATGGGTTTACTGTCATGGAAGTTGTTAAAACTGCGGAAGAAGCATTGATTTTATTGCGGAACAAAGCGAAGTTGCCACATCTAATTTTATTAGACGTCTATATACCTGATACCGAAGGATTGAGTCTGTTTTGGCAATTACGAAAAGAGTTCACTGAAATTGACGTCATTATGGTGACTGCAGCTAAGGAGGTAACGACCATTGCTGAAACGTTACGTGGCGGAATTTTTGATTATATTGTGAAACCTGCAGATTTCATCCGTTTTGAACAGACGTTGAAACGTTTCAGTAATCAGCACGTCCTTTTGACTTCAAGGGAAGAGCTTGAACAAGATGAAATCGATTGGTTGACAGGTTTGCAAACATCCCAAAAGATTGAAACTGTTGCGATAGGAAAGTTACCGAAAGGAATTGACCAAATTACATTAGATAAAATAAAAGATGTTATACAGGCAACCGATAATTCTGGCGTTACGGCAATGGACGCTGGCAAAAGAGTGGGGGTAAGTCGATCAACCGCAAGACGTTATTTAGAGTATTTAGTGTCGGTTAAGGAAGCAGAAGCACAATTAAAATATGGAGACATCGGGCGGCCTGAACGAAAATACATACCGTGGACAAAATGAACAAAACACACAGAAAGATCAATAATGTTTTTACTTAATTAAACTTATTTTTCTAACCTCTTTATGATAAGTTTCTGAGTATAGAAAACTTTGGAAAAGAGAGGGATCATTTTGTCTGTCGAAACAAATTTTCAATCGTTGTGAAAATTGATGTATCCGCTTACACTATGTGAACTTCCTTTTCATTAGTAAACAGCCGTTTACTAGAAGGAGGAAATTATGCTTAGTATTATTGGTTTATTTACAATACTCATTGTTGTTGTGCTACTTATAAGTGGCAAAGTCTCTCCAATTGTAGGGCTAGTACTTGTTCCGATAGTGGGGGCGTTCAGTGCAGGATTCAACTTCGAACAAATTGGTGAGTTTTTCACAAGTGGAACGCAATCTGTCTTCAGTGTTGCTGTCATGTTCATTTTTGCGATACTGTTTTTCGGAATCATGCAGGATGTAGGGGTATTCGACCCTCTCATTGATAAGATGATATCACTTACTCGTGGAAATGTTATTGCAGTGGCTGTTGGTACTGTCATCATTGCTGCAATCGCTCATTTGGACGGTTCAGGAGCCTCGACGTTCCTAATTACAATCCCCGCTTTGCTCCCGTTATATAAAAAGTTAAAGATGAGTCCCTATTTGTTGCTCATGTTGGTCGGAACAAGTGCAAGTGTAATGAATATGGTTCCTTGGGCTGGCCCGTTAGGAAGAACCGCGGCAGTGCTTGATATGGATGTCACTGAACTGTGGAGACCACTCATTAAGATTCAAATAATCGGCCTAGTATTATTAGTTGTTTTGGCAGTTTTACTTGGACTTCGTGAAAAACGTCGCATCGCGAAAAACATATTAGCGGATGAAAAATCCATGTCCGTAGATGACTCACTTGAATTGCCGGTAAATGTTAATCAGGGTCAAGATACGGTCGCGGAAAAGTTATTGAGCCGACCAAGGTTTTATTGGATAAACGTCATATTAGCAATCAGTGTAATCGGTGTTTTGGTCTGGGGCGTAATTCCAGCTGGATTCGCATTTATGATTGGGGTCAGTATTGCTTTACCTATTAACTATCCTAATATACAGGACCAGATGTCGCGCATAAAAGATCATGCACCAGGTGCGATTCTTATGGCAACGATCATTTTGGCCGCAGGTTCGTTTTTAGGTATTCTAAATGGGACGGATATGTTGAATTCGATTGCAAAAGATCTTGTGACTGTTTTGCCCGCATTCATCATTCCATATTTGCACATCATCATAGGAGTGCTCGGTGTTCCATTCGATTTACTGCTAAGTACGGATGCCTATTATTTCGCATTGCTTCCGATTGTCGATCAGGTTGTAACTGGTTTTGGAGTATCTTCACTCTCTGTCGCTTATGCTATGATTATCGGAAATATCATTGGAACGTTTGTCAGTCCTTTATCTCCGGCTCTATGGCTTGCACTAGGATTGGCAGGGCTTGAAATGGGCCGTCATATCCGTTATTCATTTATGATGATGTGGGGTTTCAGTGTTGTTCTATTGGCAATCGCTATTGTGATCGGTGTTATTAAAATCTAAGTTTAAAATTGAAAAATAATTTTCCTTCGGGGAAGTTGTTTTTTTGTTGTTTGAATAGTTTTCGAAACTGACTGGGTGACTGTGATTCAGTCAATTCGGATGATACAATAAAGAAAAAGATGAGTGGGAGTAGTAGTCTCGGAAATAGATTTCGATATATTTGTGCTCATAAAAAATTTGGAGAAAATCGAGCTGTGCTTTCTGAACGAGTCATTAATCGTCGACTGTAACAATGAGGGGAATTGATTCGGGACCAATCTCTCAGAATTAAGGGATGCTATCCAATTCATAGAGTAAGTACAGGAGCCGTTAAAAAAGAACGATTTCAAAGAATGGTTGAAATACATGCAGGAGGGGTGGAATAAATGAACGTCTATATTATTACAGGTGTGTCAAAAGGGATTGGATTTGAACTTGCAAAGCAGCTAGGTAGTGAGGGGCATTTCGTTATCGGGATTGCACGCACTATAAGTAAACTAGACGGTGTAAAATTCATTAGAGCAGATCTTTCTGAAACGGAGAAACTGGAAGCGCTAATGGATGAGTTAATCACTGTTTCCCCACGAGAAGCGGTGTCATTCACACTTATTAATAACGCTGGCATGGTTGATCCTATTGGAATAATGGGTGCTATAAATGCGGAAGATATAACAAAAGCAGTAGCATTAAATTTGACGGCACCAATGATTTTATCCAATACATTTATTGGGGCTTTGAAAAACTTCAAAGGAGTGAAGCGAATCGTCAACATCTCATCTGGAGCAGGCCGCAATGCGTATGAAGGATGGGGAGCATATTGCACAACGAAAGCGGGACTTGATCATTTCTCGCGTGTTGTCGCACTTGAGCAGGGGAGCGCGGAACACCCAGTAGACATCGTTTCTATCGCGCCGGGGATTATAGATACTGGAATGCAGGAAACCATTCGGGGAAGTAAGGAAGAGGCATTCCCTCTCCTTGATCGTTTTATAGACTATAAGGAAAAAGGGTTGTTAAGCAGTGCTGAACAAACTGCTGGCCAATTAATTGCATTTATGGTGAATGAAGACTTCAAAACAGTAGGTGCGATTGCTGATTTACGGGATTTTTGACACTGAAGTTAGAAGCGAGCAAATAGCGTTGCGTCCCGATCATATAACTGGATTGCCGATCAAATAACATTGCGTGTCGATCATATAACTGGATTGCCGATCAAATAACGTCGCGTGTCGATCATATAACAAGTTTGCCGATCAAATAGCATTGCGTCCCGATCATATAACTGGATTGCCGATCAAATAACGTTGCGTCCCGATCATATAACTGGATTGCCGATCAAATAACGTCGCGTCCCGATCATATAACTGGATTGCCGATCAAATAGCGTTGCGTCCCGATCATATAACTGGATTGCCGATCAAATAGCATTGCGTCTCGATCATATAACTGGATTGCCGATCAAATAGCGTTGCGTCTCGATCATATAACTGGTTTGCCGATCAAATAGCATTGCGTCCCGATCATATAACAGGTTTGCCGATCATAAAGCATTGCGTCCCGATCATATAACTGGATTGCCGATCAAATAACGTTGCGTCCCGATCGTATAACTGGATTGCCGATCAAATAGCGTTGCGTCCCGATCATATAACTGGTTTGCCGATCATATAGTGTTGCGAACCAATCATATAACTGGATTGCCGATCAAACAGCGTTGCGAACCAATCATATAACTGGATTGCCGAGCATATAGCGTTGCGAACCAATCATATAACTGGTCTGACCGATCATATAGCATGTGTCCCAAGCATATAAGCTGTTCAATCAATCAGAAACTAAAAAACAACAGAAAAAAGGTTGCCCCTGATTTTATTTCAATCGAGCAACCTTTTTTTGTCATTCAACTAGTTTTACTGTTATAAAATCCTTCATCTTTTCCATCGCTATCAAAAACGGGGGATTATTTCGCTGATTGATCATTTCATATCGAATGACATGGACATCAGCCTGGTGTAAGTTTTTTACATAAGCCAGAAGTGCATCCCGCTCTTCTCCGCCACCTTCATGTCCATCATAGACAGCAACCGCTATGATACCGCCTTTTTTCAGCAACCCAAGCATTGTATGGATTGCTTTGATTGTAGAGTCGGCTTTTGTAACAATTGACAAATCTTCACTATGCGGCAAGTAACCAAGGTTGAACACGGCGCAGCCAATTTGTCCGCTAACATATTTTTCGACGTTTGCATGACTATCCAATATTAGTGACACGCGTTCACTTAAATTACCGAGTCGTTCGGCTGTTGAGTCGAGTGCTGCCTGTTGAATATCGAATGCTAAAACATGTCCATTTTCACCGACGAGATCAGCTAAAAAGAGTGTGTCGTTGCCGTTGCCGGTAGTTGCATCAACAACGGTTTCACCAGCATTGACTGTTTCACTAAATAATTGTCTTGCGAAGGGAAGAATGCGATGTAGCTTCAAATCAATTCTACCGCCCCTGCATAATGTTTCCCTTGCCAGCTGTCACGACGTTCGAGTTCTTTGTCTATGCCATTCAACACTTCCCATTTCGTGACGCTCCACATTGGGCCAATCATTAATTCAATTGGACCATCACCTGTAATGCGGTGGACAATCATTTCTGGTGGAAGAATTTCAAGTTGGTCAGCAACTAGGTCAATGTATTCTTGTTTCTCCAAGAATTCAAGTTGGCCTTTTTCGTATTGTTTCACCATTGGCGTTCCTTTAAGTAGATGAAGAAGATGGATTTTGATGCCTTGAACATCGAGTTTTGCAACTTCACGTGCCGTTTCCATCATCATGTCATAATCCTCAAGCGGTAAGCCGTTGATGATATGTGTGCAGACACGAATACCGTGTTTGCGCAATTTCTCGACACCTTCAACGTAGGATTTGAAATCATGTGCTCTATTGACAAGGTTTGCCGTTTTTTCGTGGACAGTTTGTAGGCCAAGTTCAACCCATAAATAAGTTCGTTCATTCAGCTCAGCTAAATACTCGACAACATCGTCAGGTAAGCAGTCTGGACGAGTTGCGATTGATAATGCAACGACGCCTTCTTGCGCTAATGCCGCTTCGAATTTTTCTTTTAACTTTGGAAGCGGGGCATGCGTATTTGTGTATGCCTGGAAATAGGCCATGTATTTGCCATCTTTCCATTTCTTGTGCATTCTTTCGCTGATTTCTGCAAATTGGACGTCGATTGGATCGACGCGGTCCCCGGCGAAATCTCCAGATCCTGCAACGCTGCAAAATGTACAGCCACCGAAAGCAACAGTGCCGTCCCGGTTCGGGCAATCAAATCCAGCGTCAAGCGCAACTTTCATTACTTTGAATCCGAATTCATCTTTTAAGTGACGTGACCATGTATGATAGCGTTTCCCTTCAGTAGGGAAAGGTAAGTTTAATTTATCCACTTTATTCACTCCTCTAACAGCTAATTGTATCATGTTTTTCCGTACTGGCATCATCTGAATTATGGAACTTATTTTATGGGTCTTGTCTGAATGTAGAAAAAGTCATACACTTTTACTGACTTTATATATGGACGGAGGCGTAGGGTATGCCTAAAAAAGTATGGCTTCTCGTGATTGGAATGTTCATTAATGTCATGGGAAACTCGTTTCTATGGCCGCTAAATACGATTTATATGCACGATTATTTAGGGAAATCGCTTTCTGTCGCTGGACTTGTCTTGATGGCTAATGCAGGAGCTGGTGTCGTGGGCAACTTGCTTGGCGGTTATTTATTTGACCGGATAGGTGGATTTAAGTCTATCATGGCTGGAATCATCATTTCAATCATCGGCCTTGTTGGCCTTGTATTTTGGCATGACTGGCAACCATACATCTGGTTTTTGACGCTTCTAGGTTTCAGTGGGGGTCTTATTTTTCCAAGTATGTATGCGATGATGGCGACGCTTTGGCCGGAGGGCGGCAGGAAAGCTTTTAACTCGATTTACCTGGCCCAAAACGTCGGTGTGGCGATTGGGCCAGCCTTAGCAGGACTTGTCGCTTCGGTCAGTATTGACTATATTTTCCCTGCGAATTTGGTATTTTATGTGGTCTTTTTCTTTATCGCTTTCTTCGGTTACCGCAAACTTGAAATTGCACCTGATCGTCACACAAGTGTCATTAAGGAGAATAAGAAAATTCGTCAAAAAGCACCTTTTTATGCGCTACTTATCATTTCAGGCGGTTATCTGATTATGTGGCTTGTCTATTCCCAGTGGATGACGACAATTTCTACCCACTCATTATCAC
Organism: Sporosarcina sp. resist; assembly: GCF_014302295.1. Taxonomy (NCBI): domain Bacteria; kingdom Bacillati; phylum Bacillota; class Bacilli; order Caryophanales; family Caryophanaceae; genus Sporosarcina; species Sporosarcina sp. resist. The sequence goes on from NZ_CP060287.1 coordinate 1,674,120, forward strand.
TTGGTATTTCATTGAAACAATATAGTTTGTTATGGACGATAAATGGATTGCTGATTGTGATTGGACAACCAATCATTAAGCCAGTCATCTCTAGGTTGGAAAATAAAATAAAAACGCAAATAATTATCGGGATTGTTATTTTTAGTATTTCTTATATTGTAGTCAGTTTTGCAGCTTCATTTACAATGTTCATTGTTGCAATGGTGATTGTGACGTTTGGGGAAATGTTTGTCTGGCCGGCTGTGCCGACCATTGCGAGCCAACTTTCTCCTAAAGGAAGGGAAGGCTTTTATCAAGGAATTGTCAATTCCTTTGCGACAATGGGGCGGATGTTTGGGCCATTTATTGGAGGAATTCTTGCAGACCAATATGGTATGCAAGTGATGCTATTCATATTGACAGCATTTATGATCATTCCAATCATCACTAGCTTGCTATACGACCGGCCCATTAAAAAAGCCGGCTATCAACCGGAAAGCCGCTTATAGGCTTTCCGTTTTTTTCTGTACGCTACTATCATTGCAACATTCGGTAGAGTTTGATTTAATTGAGAAGAAGGATTATTACGTAAGTTTTAAAAGATTCAAAGGGGGATGTAAAATGAAGCCGATTTATTCATCAGCGAAAGAGGCGGTTGCACAGATTGAAGATGGTGCAACATTAATGGTTGGGGGATTTGGACTAGTAGGAATTCCGGAACAACTCATTCTAGCACTTGTTGAAAAAGGTGTGAAAGACTTAACGGTTATTTCAAATAACTGCGGAGTCGACGAGTGGGGACTTGGACTACTATTGAAAAATAAACAGATTAAGAAAATGATAGGCTCATATGTTGGTGAGAATAAAGAATTCGAACGTCAGGTACTATCAGGTGAAATTGAAGTTGAGTTGACGCCGCAGGGAACACTTGCAGAAAAGATTCGTGCTGGTGGCGCTGGTATACCGGCATTCTTCACGCCGGCTGGTGTTGGAACGCTCGTTGCGGAAGGGAAAGAGATCCGTGTCTATGATGGTAAAGAGTATGTTCTTGAAGAGGCGCTTCGTGCGGACTTCTCACTTATTCGTGCAGCAAAAGCCGACAAGTTCGGCAATTTGATTTACAACAAGACCGCACAAAACTTCAATCCAATGATGGCGGCTGCAGGGAAATTCACAATTGCAGAGGTGGAGGAAATCGTGGAAACGGGCGATCTTGATCCAATGACGATTCATACACCTAGCATTTATGTCCAAGGACTTCTACAGGCGCAACAAGAAAAACGAATTGAGCGTCTGACGACTCGCTAAGGAAAGGGGAATTGTGATATGGGAGAAGTGAATGTAAGGGAACGAATCGCAAGACGGGCTGAAAAGGAAATCGAGGACGGGAACTACGTCAATCTTGGAATTGGTATGCCAACGCTCGTTGCTAATTATATATCACCTGAAAAAACAGTCGTACTTCAATCAGAAAATGGATTGTTAGGTATTGGACCTTATCCGGCAGCTGATGAAGTTGATCCGGATCTCATTAACGCGGGAAAAGAAACTGTTACATCTATTCCAGGTTCAGCATACTTTAACAGTGCTGAATCATTCGCGATGATTCGCGGAGGACATGTCGATGTTGCCATACTTGGCGCGATGGAAGTGTCTGAAAAAGGGGACTTGGCTAACTGGATGATTCCTGGCAAGATGATCAAAGGAATGGGCGGTGCGATGGATCTTGTTCATGGCGCGCGAAAAATTATCGTTATTATGGATCACGTTGCGAAAGACGGCTCTGCGAAGATTAAGAAAGAATGTACACTTCCGTTAACAGGAAAAGCGGTCGTCCATAAAATCATTACAGAACGCGCATTGATTGACGTGACAGCCGATGGACTGGAATTGAAAGAAGTGTTCGAAGGATTCACTATTCAAGAAGTCATTGATTCGACAGAAGCGGTGTTAATTGTGAAGGATGTTATTGAAGGCGTAAAATGATTGTTGTTAAAGTGGCATGATTCGGGTAAACTAATAGCAATAGCTTTGGTGTTGAAGAGGAGTAGTAATCTTTACTGTCGTTTATTAGAGAGCAGGCGGTTGGTGGAAGCCTGTACGATAGAGATGAACTCGCCTTGGAGCCTGCATTGGTGAATTATTTGATTTACTAACCCGTGCCGTTTTCCGCGTTAAGGAGTCAAGTTGGGCGGCTTTGTCGTCAATTTGGGTGGCACCGCGGGAATTATACTACTCTCGTCCCTTATCTTTTTAAGGGACGGGAGTTTTTTGTTTTTAGTGCTTTTCTACTTATCAAGGAGGAATTTTAAATGAGTTATAATCACGGACAAATTGAGAAGAAGTGGCAACAGTACTGGAAAGACAATAAAACATTCAAAATGATGGATGATCCGTCTAAACCGAAATTTTTTGCGCTTGATATGTTTCCATATCCATCAGGTGCTGGACTACACGTCGGGCATCCGCTTGGCTATATCGCGACAGATATTTTGAGCTCATTCAAACGGAAGCAAGGCTTTAATGTCCTGCATCCGATGGGCTGGGATGCATTTGGCCTTCCGGCAGAGCAATACGCGCTTGATACAGGTAATGATCCTGCCGAATTCACCGCGAAAAATATCGCAACGTTCAAGCGTCAAATGAATGATCTTGGTTTTTCTTATGACTGGGACCGTGAAATTAATACGACAGATCCATCTTATTACAAGTGGACGCAATGGATTTTCATCCAACTTTACAATAAAGGCTTAGCTTACGTCGATGAAGTAGCTGTTAACTGGTGTCCAGCACTAGGTACAGTTCTTGCGAATGAAGAAGTAATCGATGGCAAGTCAGAACGTGGCGGCCACCCGGTTGAGCGTCGTCCAATGCGCCAATGGGTATTGCGAATTACAAATTATGCAGACCGTCTTCTTGAGGATCTTGATGAACTTGATTGGCCGGAAAGCTTGAAAGACATGCAACGTAACTGGATTGGTCGTTCAGAAGGGGCACAGCTGACTTTCGAAATTGAAGGAACTGATTTGTCATTTGAAGCATTTACAACACGTCCGGATACAATTTTCGGAGCGACGTATGCAGTGCTTGCACCAGAATTAAAACTTGTTGAAAAAGTGACGACTGCAGAACAAAAGGATGCAGTTGAAAAATACCTAAACGAAGTGAAGATGAAGAGTGATCTTGAACGTACAGATCTTGCAAAAGAGAAGACGGGTGTCTTTACGGGAGCTTACGCAATTAACCCTGCAAGCGGCGAGAAGATGCCAATTTGGATTGCAGACTATGTTCTTGCAACATATGGAACAGGCGCGATTATGGCGGTTCCAGCACATGATGAGCGTGACTATGAGTTTGCAAAAGAATTTGATCTGCCAATTATTGAAGTTGTAGCAGGCGGCGACGTTTCTGCAGAAGTATATGTTGGAGATGGAAAACACGTCAATTCAGGTTTCCTTGATGGATTACTCAAAGATGAAGCAATCGAAAAAGCAATCGCATGGTTTGTTGAAAAAGGCAAAGGCGATAAAAAAGTTACATTCCGTCTTCGTGACTGGTTGTTCTCAAGGCAACGTTACTGGGGCGAGCCGATTCCAATTATCCATTGGGAAGATGGCACAATGACACCTGTTGAAGAAGCAGATTTACCGCTCGTATTACCAGTAACGGATAATATTAAACCAAGCGGAACGGGCGAGTCACCACTTGCAAACATCGATGAATGGATAAATGTGACTCATCCAGAAACAGGGATGAAAGGTCGTCGCGAAACGAACACGATGCCACAATGGGCGGGTAGCTGCTGGTATTACTTGCGTTACATTGATCCGGATAACGATGAAATGATTATCGATCCTGAACTTGCGAAACGCTGGTTGCCTGTAGATATCTACGTAGGTGGAGCAGAACACGCAGTTCTACATCTGCTTTACGCACGATTCTGGCATAAAGTGCTTTACGATATCGGAGTAGTTCATACGAAAGAGCCATTCCAAAAGCTGTTCAACCAAGGGATGATACTTGGTGAAGGTAATGAGAAGATGTCGAAATCAAAAGGCAATGTAGTTAATCCAGATGATATCGTTCATTCACACGGAGCTGATTCACTTCGCCTTTATGAAATGTTCATGGGGCCTTTGGAAGGTTCAAAAGCATGGACGACGAATGGTCTTGACGGAGCTCGTCGTTTCCTAGATCGTATCTGGCGCCTGTTCGTCAATGAGGATGGATCACTTAGCACGAAAATCGGTGGAAAAACGGGCGGATCGCTTGAGAAAGTTTACCATCAAACTGTGAAAAAAGTGACGGAAGACTTTGAAGGAATGCGTAATAATACAGCAATTTCTCAGATGATGGTCTTCATTAACGAAGGCTATAAAGTGGATTCGATTCCAAAAGAATATGTTGAAGGCTTTGTTAAAATGGTAGCGCCAGTTATTCCGCATCTTGCAGAAGAGTTATGGGAGAAGTTGGGTCATAGTGATACAATTACGTATGAACAATGGCCGACATTTGACGCATCAAAACTGGTCGATGATACAGTTGAAATGGCTGTTCAAATCAACGGCAAAGTACGTGCGAAAATCGTCGTATCGAAAGACGTTACGAAGGATGATCTAGAGAAGCTTGCACTAGAAGATGAAAATGTGAAAGTACTTCTTGAAGGCAAAGAAGTGAAAAAAGTCATCGCGATTCCAGGAAGACTGATTAATATTGTTGCAGTAGGTTAAAAAAGAAAATCCGCGTAAGAGGGTTGGCCCTCTTACGCGGATTTTTTGTTGTCCAGTATCGGATAGCTGTAGTTTAGTTCGTACAATCTATAATAAAGTTTTTCCATAATCAACGTTTATAGATCAGTCGCATGTTCTCCTGCATTCATCCCAGCAATCCTGCCGGTAACAAGTGCGGAAGTGATATTATAACCGCCTGTATAGCCGTGAATATCCAAAATTTCACCGCAGAAGTAAAGACCTTCCTTCTTGCGGGAACCTAATGTCTTCGGAACGATTTCTTTTACGGATACTCCGCCGCCTGTGACGAATGCTTTTTCAAGTGGCTGCGTACCATTGACGTTCATTGGGAATGCTTTCAATAATTTAGCTAATGCCCTAATCTTTTCTACTAGCATCTGAGCTCCAGTTTCAGCCGGATCAATTCCTGCCCGGTCGAATAAAAATAGCATCCAACGTTCAGGCACAATCCCTTTTAATACATTCTTCACTGCTTTTGTTGAATCTTCTTTTAGTGTGGTATTGAGCAGTTGGAATACTTTTTCTTCATTGAGCTCGGGCATTGAGTCAATTCTCATCTCAACGGGCTTGTTGCCGTTTTTCATACGTTCTTTCACAACAAATTGACTGCATCTTAAAATGGCAGGCCCGCTTAAGCCGAAATGGGTGAACAACATGTCCATCTGATGTGTGATAAGATTCTTACCTTTGGCGTTAAGGACGGATACTGCCACGTCACGAAGCGCAAGACCTTGTAGATCCTTTGAAACAATGAAAGGTTCATTTGATAATAAAGGTACTTCTGTTGGATAAAGTTCCGTCACGGTATGTCCGGCTTTTTCTGCCCATGGATAACCGTCTCCTGTTGAACCGGTTTGAGGAACTGCTTTTCCCCCGACCGCTACAACAACAGCGTGTGAACGGATCTCTTTGCCAGAATCGAGTCTGACACCTAGAATTTGCTCTTCATCCATCAAAAGTTTTTTAACGCGCGTTTCTAATCTCACTTCAACATGTAAGCGATCCATTTCTGTCAGCAATGCATTGACTACATCTTTTGCTTTGTTCGACACTGGAAACATTCTGCCATGATCTTCTTCTTTCAACGGAACGCCAAGACCTTCGAAAAAACGAATGATGTCTTCATTATTGAAAACGGAGAAAGGACCATATAAAAATCGCCCGTTCCCTGGAATGTTTTTAACGATTTCTTCTTGTGACAGGCGATTCGTAACGTTACAGCGCCCGCCCCCTGAAATGGCCAATTTAGTACCAAGTTTTTTTCCTTTTTCTAGAAGGAGAACTTTCCTTCCGTTTTCAGCAGCGGCAATGGAGGCCATCAATCCTGATGGTCCCCCGCCAATGATGATGACGTCTACATCAACATGGTTAGTAGTCATTGTGTTATCAAGCCTTTCGGTAATGGATTATTAAATAACAGTTTAACACAGCATCATTGAAAAATAGTAGGGGCGGTCAAAATGGAAGAAAATATAACGACGGCATGTGGTACAATTAAAAATGGTTTAACAATAAAACTTTCAAGAATAGTGCGAGTAGAAGTGTTTGCAAACTTCTTTCCCAAGACTGGGATAGTGCCTGTGATAAATTGGAATGATGAGGAAGCAGAGTAGAGTTACTTTGACGAAGAATAGGAAGAGGGTACGGAATGACTAGAGAAGTAAATAGCGAAGTTGAACAGCATATAAGTCAGCCAGAGGGATATCAAGAGCAGTCGTATCCAACGAGCGCGGAGAACGAGAAAATAAGACACGATGCTTTTCAACACAAAGAGTGTCAGCGCATCTATCATAAATTGATTAGCCATGCAGGGGGAATGGATGTAGTCAGAAAAGGTAGGAGATTGATTGCGAAAAAAATTGCTACCACATGCTTCCTAAACTCAACAGAGCCTGACTATGAAGAATTTAAGCAAGGTGTACTGATTGCTAACGAAAACATTAAAATAAAACGAGATGAATCATACTGAGTTTACCTAGTAATTAGAGACACATACAGAACAAAATTAGGCTGCCTTTTCTCCAGAATCCAGTGGAGATGGGTAGCCTGATTTTTCTTTGGCGACTGCCCGCTTTTTTTACTGGTCTGTACGTTTGACTAACTAATTATCATATGATGACGTCATATATAATGGAAACCACACTTTCAGTTTTTCTCTATTCCACACTAATGACGGATATACATTGTGAAAAGCGTCGTCTGGGGGTAAACTGTTAAGTAGATTTAGGGAGAATGGAAGGATCAAACATGTCATCAAATCTTGTAAAAGGGACCTTTATACTGACAATAGGTCTATTTTTATCGAAAGCGCTTGGACTATTATACGTTATTCCATTTTACGCAATCGTTGGGAAAGAAAGTATCGGTCTCTATCAATATGCATACATCCCATACAATATCGCGTTAGCTATCGCGATATCAGGAGCACCACTTGCGATTTCAAAATTCGTAGCAAAATATAATGCTCGTGGCGATTATGCAACTGGACGGAAATTGTTAAAGTCAGGGATGCTTGTGATGGCAGTCACAGGAATACTTTCCTTTTTAACGCTGTACTTTTTAGCTGAACCGATTGCGAAACTTGTTCGTAAAGATGATGAACAAATCTTCACAATTGAAGAGATTGCAAATGTGATTCGCTGGGTCAGTTATGCACTGCTTGCCGTTCCACTTATGAGTATCGTGCGAGGCTTCCTACAGGGCAATCAAAAAATGATGCCGACTTCGGTTTCTCAGTTAGTAGAACAGGTTGTGCGAATTATTGTCGTTCTGGCAGGAGCGTTTATTGTCGTGAACTTCATGCATGGATCTCCGAAAACTGCAGTGAACTTCGCGGTATTTGCGGCGTTTATCGGGGCGCTTGCGGGTCTCGCTGTCTTGTTCAAGTATTGGAAAAGTTATAAACCAGAATTCGACCATCTTCTTGCGAATAGTACTTCATCAAGTGACGTTTCATTCAAAGACATGTACAAAGAAGTATTTGCTTATATCTTGCCCTTCGTCCTGGTAGGGGTTATTAATCCCCTTTATCAATTCGTTGATATGATTACTTTTAACGAAGCGATGTCTTCAATCGGCTTTGCAAAGGTAACTGACATCTATTTAACGATGCTGAACTTTTTAACGCATAAAGTCGTCATGATACCTGTCATGATTGCGACAGGATTTTCAATGGCTCTTATTCCGGTCATTACAAGTTATTATGCGAAAAATGATCAAAAAGGGATTACAAATTCACTTGATCAGACCTATCAGATTATGCTGTTCTTGACGGTACCAATCGTTATCGGATTAATCGTTTTGTCAAATGAGTTCTACCAATTTCTATATGAAAAAGATGCAATGGGTGCAGAGATACTAGCGAATTATGCCCCTGTCGCGATTTTATTTGGCTTATATACAGTGACAGCAGCCATTTTGCAAGGCATCGATCGACATAAGTGGATAGTTTTCACTTCATTACTCGGACTGTTTTTCAAACTGGTACTGAATATACCGCTCATCAAAATATTTGAAACGAATGGTGCCATTATGGCGACTTCAATTGGTTATACAGTCGCGGTAGGCATTAATATCGTCATCATTACTAAGACCCTTAATTACAGGTCGAAGATGGTGTTTAGAAGACTTATCCTTATCGCTATATTAAATGTCATTATGTTAATAGCTGTCACATTTACATTGAAAGGACTGACAGCAATCAGTCCTGCTGACGGAAAAATGCAGTCTATCTTGTATATTTTGATATGCGCTACAGTTGGTGCTGCAATTTACGGTTATCTATCGCTTAAAACGGGGCTTGCACAGAAATTGTTCGGAGAGCGATTGACTAGATTCACCAAGAAATTAGGCTTTTAGGAGGAATAAAATGCGTTTGGATAAATTATTGTCGAACATGGGATTTGGTACGCGAAAAGAAGTAAAGATTTTGATGAAAAAAGGTTCCGTACGGGTTAATGAAGTGGCAGTGAAAGATGCCGCACTGCATGTAGATACAGTGAAGGATGAAGTAACGGTACTGGGTCAAAAAGTCGTCTATAAAGAATTTATGTACCTAATGATGAATAAGCCACAAGGAGTCTTGTCTGCTACTGAAGATAAAAGGGACCAGACAGTTATTGATTTATTAGATGAAGAATATAACATTTTTGAAATGTTTCCTGTTGGAAGGTTAGATAAAGACACAGAAGGTTTTTTGTTACTGACGAATGACGGAAAACTTGCGCACAACTTATTGTCACCTAAAAAAGGGGTGCCGAAAACGTATTATGCTCATATCGAAGGAATTGTTACAGAAGAAGATACCAAGCAGTTTTCAGAGGGTGTTACTCTGGATGATGGCTATGAGACGAAGCCTGGTCAGCTGCGCATATTGAAATCAGCGGATATTTCCGAAATCGAGTTGACGATTACGGAAGGGAAATACCATCAAGTCAAGCGAATGTTTGAAGCGGTTGGTAAGCAAGTTGTTTACTTAAAACGCTTATCGATGGGGCCTTTATCTTTGGATGAAACTTTAGCGCTTGGATCATACCGAGAATTGACGGAAGAGGAATTACAGCAACTCATGCAGATTTCTGGAAAATAAAAAGGGCTGAGCCGTTTAAGAATACGGTTCAGCTCTTTATTGTTTGTCTAGAAAATAATGAAATCTCGTACTGTGGATAAGTTACCATTTGAAAATTTCACGTCTAGACTCCAGCGCCTAGCCCCACACGACGCGGGTCATGCAGTTTCTGTCTTGCTGATTAAAGGCAAAGAGTGCTTTTATCAGCAAGGCTACCGGGAGGGATTGAACTTGCATCCCTCCTACTTTTTGGGGCTAAACAGGCGTTTCCGCTTTTGTTATATACAGGCTCCAAGCGCCAGCTCCCTTATACCTACGTGAAGCAGGTATGAGAGCTGGCGCTTTTTGCTTTTCTAGGTCATGTGCGGGTCACGAAGATAACTTCACTTTTTTTGCTGTCGTCGTCCATTTACCGCGTACCGGGCTCATAATGAGCTCGTTGTATTCAAGGACATTTAAATCCCTTTGGACCGTACGGTGAGTGATGCCAAATTCTTCGACCAGGTTTTCGGTAGTTACAGTGCCATTATCAAGGATATAAAAATAGATATCCTTTATGCGTGTAAGCATACGATCAGTTGCAGGTTTCAAGTGTGGAATCACCCCTTCATCTTCATTTTCCAAAAAGGTTTGGTCATGAGACTTATGAATGTTGCCTAAAGCACGTTGAAATTATCCCTGACGACGCACATCCTTTCGAAAAAGTTGAAAAGTCAGATTAAATCTTCTGACAATACTAGTATAACGTATTCTCGTGAAGTTTGCATGAATTTTATTGTAAAGAGTCTGTAAAAGATGATTCCTCTTTATTTTCTTGGGCTAACGTGTGAAAATAGACTTATTGTGAAAGAAGGTGCCTTGAATGTCTAATTGGGAAAATGAAGCTTTAAAAAGACAAGAATCTCTGCTAGCTGATTTACAAAGTTTAATCGCTATCCCTTCTGTACTTGATGAAAGTGCGGCAACTAAAGATTTACCATTCGGACCGGAACCAAAACGTGCACTCGACTGGCTGTTAGAAGAAGGTCGAAAAGCGGGAATGCTTGTGAAAAATGTAGATAATATGGCGGGGCATATTGAGATGGGGGAAGGGGACGAACTCATCGGGATCCTTTGCCATGTCGATGTCGTGCCAGCAGGAAGTAATTGGATACATGAGCCGTTTGGCGGTACTATCGAGGACGGAAAGCTGTTTGGTCGTGGTGCCATTGACGATAAAGGACCGACTATAGCCGCTTGGCATGCGATGAAAATAGTCCGGGATTCAGGTATCACGATGAACAAACGAGTGCGGCTCATTATCGGAACAGATGAAGAAAGTGGTTTTCGATGTGTGAAGCGCTATTTTGAAAAAGAAGAAATGCCAACTATTGGATTTGCGCCAGATGCTGATTTTCCCATCATTAACGCCGAAAAAGGAATTGCTTCTATCCTATTTAAACAAAAGGTAGTAACTTCAGATGGACAACTATTGCTATTCAAGTCAGGAAATAGGACAAATATGGTGCCAGATTATGCAGAGGCACACCTGGCAGAGGAAGTTGTATTTGACAATGAACAGTTTGTTACATTTTTGAATATTCATGACGTAACAGGGGGAGTTTCCACTGATAGTGGTAAGACCATCATCAGTTTGAATGGAAAATCAGCACATGCAATGGAGCCAGATAATGGCGTCAATGCCGCCGTCCTACTTGCTTCTTTCCTGAATCGCATATTGAAAGAAGGTCAATCAAAAGACTTTACACAATTCATGTTTGATGCATTTGCTAATGAATCTCGAGGACTGTTCTTAGGTTTGGCGTTCAATGATGAAATGTCAGGCGATACAACGCTGAATGCGGGTATCGTGACATACAATCCCACAAGTGGTGGGGAAATTAATGTTAGTATGCGTTATTCAGTCAGCTATCTATTTGAAGAGAAAATGACGACATGTATGAAACGGTTAACGGAAACACCTTTTTCGGTCGATATTGGATCGAACTCTGCACCGCATCATGTGGACGCAAACGACCCCCTTATTCGGACGTTGCAAGAAGTGTATACTGATCATACTGGAGAACATGCAGAACTATTGGCAATCGGGGGAGGAACGTACGCACGTGTCCTTGAAAAAGGGGTTGCTTTTGGTATGCTATTTCCTGGCAGGGAAGACGTAGCTCATCAGGCAGATGAATATGTTTATATAGATGATTTAGTGAAAGCAACTGGGATCTATGCAGATGCAATCAGCCGACTCGTATCTGAAAAAACGGAAGGGGAATAAGGATGACAGTATACTTTATTGATGGACAGTTTACAGAACGTGATGGATTGGCTATTTCGATTGATGATCGCGGTTATTATTTTGGTGATGGCGTGTATGAGGTAATTAAAGTATATGGTGGAGAATTATATACTGCGGAAGAACATATTGATCGTTTATTTCAAAGTGCTACGAAGATAAAGATGACAATCCCTTATGCTGAAGTGCAATTGATGGAAATTGCCCGTGAATTAGTGGCAAAAAATAACATTTTGGTTGGGCATGTTTATATCCAAGTGACACGTGGATCTGCAACAAGGATGCACCAATTCCCTGATCCGGCAGTACCGCCAGTCGTGACTGGATATGCAATTAACAACCCAAGACCTATGACAGGTATAGAAAACGGAGTTGGGGTTAAATCAGTAGCGGATGTCCGTTGGTTGCGTTGCGATATTAAAAGTCTTAACTTGCTCGGCAATGTTCTCGCTAAGCAAGAGGCGCTTGAAGCAGGCTGTATAGAGGCATTGCTTCACCGTGACGGTGTTGTTACGGAAGGTTCTTCGTCGAATATGTTTGGGGTAAAGGATGGAACAGTCTATACTCATCCTGTGACAAATCTTATTTTGAATGGAATTACGCGTCAAGTTGTACTGGGACTGTGTGAAGAGCAAGGAATTCCTGTCGTCGAGAAATCCTTTACAATAGATGAAGCTTTTGGAATGGATGAATTTTTCTTAACGTCAACGACATCTGAAGTAACGCCAGTCATTTCAATCGACGGACGTCCTGTAGGCTCGGGAATATTGGGACCATTGACAATGAAGTTACAAAAAGCATTCAGCTCGCAAATCTCATCTTTTATAGCGGATGAATAATAATGTATAGTATGTGATTGGAGTGAATGGACATGGCGCAACTTGTTAAACTGCTTGACTATGTCTCCCGTTACGAGCAAGATCTTACGCGTTATCCTTCGCAGTATATCCGTTTGAAAAGGTATCAATGGGAACGTATGAAGACCCAGTGGGAAAGTGGAGCTGATTTATCAGAATGGCAACAGGATATTAAAGAGGTAGTAGAACCGGAAGAGAACAAATGGTTTTCTCCTCTACTTCGGGTCTTCGGCCAACGTAAAGATGTTGAGGCAGAGCAATATCACGACAATAGCGAAGATGAAAAAGGCGATAAGGAAGAGAATTTTGGATTTAGTCCAAATCTGATTCATAACCCCTCAAGTCTTGAGCACTTAAGAAGACTTTATTTGGATCAACTATTTCATTTTCAAATCAAGTGGGCAAGTTCGACGTTAATGGACAAGTCAAGGGTTGAATCTCGCTTTTTCCGAGATCCACTTTTACGAAGTTTCGCTCAGAATCTTCCGGATAATTATTTGTTGTTCTATTATCCAATCTTACTACTGAAGAAAGCACCTGTTGAACTAGACATTATCATTGTGACACCTGTTGAATGCATGTGTATTACGGTGCTTGAGAAAGAAGACGTTGCAGCGTTTAGTGGGAGCGGGGACAGATTCTGGTTAAAGAAGCTTGGGGAAAAAGAAACGAAATTTCTAAGCCCGCTTATAGCATTGAACAGAACTGAAAAGATTGTTTCGAGTATATTGAAAGCACAAGGTATCGATTTTCCTGTACGTAAATATTTGATTTCACGTAACGGGTATATCGATCACCCAGGTTCGGCATTCGATGTTGATATTATCGATAGACGGTCATATGAGGACTGGTTTTCTGCACTTCAGAAATTGCCGGTTCCGATGAAATCTACGCAATTCAAAGCGGGCCAGGCAATACTTGACGTGGGGCAAACTACTTCAATAAGCAGATTATTTGGCGATGAAGAACAACCAGAAGATGGCAATAACCTATAAATAGAAAAGAGTGTATATAATGAGGCTTCGTAATAAACCATGGGCAAGAGACTACATGGCAGAACACCCAGATATCCTATTAGCTGAACCAGAAAAAATGATGAATGGATGGCATACCCTGTTTGGTAATGGCAATCCAATACACATTGAAGTTGGATCAGGTATGGGCCAATTTATAATTGGTATGGCTGTTGCCAATCCAGATGTGAATTATATTGGCATTGAGCATTTTGACAACGTTATCGTATCTGCGCTTGAAAAGGCTGTTGAAGCAGAAAAGCCATCAAATTTACGACTATTCCGTGCAAATGGAATGGACCTTGCAAAGATCTTCCACAAAGGGGAGATAGATAGGGTGTATTTAAATTTTTCTGATCCGTGGCCGAAAACGAGAAATGCGAAAAGAAGATTGACGCATGAAACATTTTTAAAACTTTATGAAGAGGTACTAGCAGAAGGTGGAGAAATTCACTTTAAAACAGATAACCGTCTGTTGTTCGAGTACTCACTCGTCTCAATGTCTCAGTACGGTATGAAGTTAGGTTTTGTATCACTTGATTTGCATGCAGAGATGCCGGAAGATAATATTATGACGGAATATGAAGAGAAGTTTTCAGCAAAAGGACACCCGATATACAGACTTGAATCACATTTTACTAATTCTTGATAGAAACAAGTAAGGGAATGGGGGAATGTTTCTGTGGATACTTATACATTTCATGATATGACGTTGACATGGCTGGATGGTAGTGGCAATTTTTTAGACGGCGGAACTATGTTTGGGGTTGTTCCAAAAGCACTGTGGTCAAGACGTTATGAAGCGGATGAACAAAACCGTATTAAAATGAGAAACGATCCGATTCTCATTCAGTATAAAGGAAAAAATATATTGATTGACACAGGGCATGGAAAAGGGAAACTCAGTGAGAAAATGATGAAGAATCTAGGCATAGTTGAAGAGGCAAGGGTTGAGGGGAATCTTGCTGAGCTCAGTTTGTCGCCAGAAGACATCGATATTATTCTCATGACGCACTTGCATAATGATCATGCAGCAGGTTTGACGGAATTACGCGAAGGGGATTTTGTTTCTGTATTTCCGAATGCTGAAATTTACGTTTCACAAATCGAATGGGATGAAGTACGTAATCCGAATATTCGTTCCAGAAATACATATTTAAAAGAGAACTGGGAGCCTGTTGAGCAGCAGGTGAAGACATTCAAAGGAAGCATTACAATCATTCCAGGAATCGAAATGATCCATACAGGCGGTCATAGCGATGGTCATAGTATTATTAAATTGACACAGCATGGTGAGACGATTCTTCATATGGCTGATATTATGCCTACACAAGCACATAGTAATCCGTTGTGGGTTCTGGCTTTTGATGATTACCCAATGACGTCAATCTTTGCTAAAGAGAAATTGATGAAAGAGGCGCTTGCTGGGGGCTATAAGTTTACGTTTTATCATGATGCCTATTATAGACTTGTAAAATGGGATGCTAGCGGAAAAGAAATCATCGAATCCGTTACAGTTTCTAGTTAGGTTCAGTTAAAGAATTCCATTAATTTCGCTCCTGCGCTCGGGGATGCTTCCCGCCTTAAGCCTGATCGCTGCACGTCTTTATAAGCTCAACATATATAGCCATTGGTTAATTAAAAAACCGTCACACTACCAGAGGAGTCTGGGAATGTGACGGTTTTTATTGATATATATAGACTTCGGCGCATTGTTTTAAGCTTTTATGAGTTCAACGACTGTACCCGTTTTTGCATCTGCTGCAAATTCGAATTGTTCCAGTTCGCCTTCTTTAATGCGTGATATGCCGCCGCGGTAAACGTCCATTGTAATGACTTTGTTTGTGAAAGGCTCAGTTTTCATGACGATCCATGAACCATCTATCGGACCTTCATTTTTAAAAGCATCTTTAATTGTGTTTAGAACAGAGTCTGCTGAAACATTTTGGTTAACTCGATCGATTGTTTCGCTGACAACAATACCAGCTGCAACACCCGTTAATACTCCTGCTAGGAAATCTGATACTTTCATTCTTTTTACCCCCTATAGTCGGTATTTCAAACAGTGTACCACAATTTTACTTATCTTTGCCAAGCCAGTCTATTGAAATAGTAATTCGATTTCCGAATTAAACGATGGAAAGTTTCTGAATAATCGACTACACTATATACAGTAGGTACATATATGAAAAGTGGGAGGAACTATTTAATGCAAAAAGATACACTTGAAATGTTTAGGACTTTGACCGAACTTCCGGGTGCCCCTGGGAATGAACATGCAGTTCGTGGTTATATGCGTGGAGAACTTGGGAAGTATTCTGATGAATTGATCCAAGATAACTTGGGGGGTATTTTTGGCGTTAGAAAAGGGCCTGAAGACGGCCCGCGTATAATGGTTGCGGGTCATATGGATGAAGTTGGATTTATGGTTAGTCAGATCACGGATAACGGAATGATTCGTTTCCAACCGCTTGGCGGATGGTGGAACCAAGTACTACTAGCGCAACGCGTTGAAATTATTACGGATAGCGGTCCAGTTATTGGTGTCATTGGTTCGATTCCGCCGCATTTGTTAAGTGATGAAGTACGAAATAGACCAATGGATATAAAAAATATGCTTATCGATATTGGTGCAGACGATAAAGAAGATGCGAAGAAAATCGGCATTCGTCCAGGTCAGCAAATTGTTCCAGTTAGCCCGTTCACTCCGATGGCGAATGACAAGAAAATACTTGCTAAAGCTTGGGATAATCGCTATGGTTGCGGACTCGCAATCGAATTGTTAAAAGAAGTGCACGGTGAAAAATTGCCGAATAATTTGTACTCCGGGGCAAATGTTCTCGAAGAAGTTGGACTTCGTGGTGCTGCGGCAGCCGCAACGATGATCAATCCGGATTTATTCTTTGCGCTAGATGCAAGTCCAGCAAATGATGCCACGGGTGACAAAAATGAATTCGGTCAACTTGGAAAAGGGACATTACTTCGGATTTTTGACCGTTCTATGATAACTCACCGCGGTATGCGCGAATTCATCCTTGATATGGCAGAGACACATAATATTCCTTATCAGTACTTCCTCTCACAGGGGGGGACGGATGCAGGACGGGTCCATACGTCGAATGAAGGTGTTCCAAGTGCTGTCATTGGTATTTGTTCACGCTACATCCATACATCGGGATCTATCATTCACACCGACGACTACGCAGCAGCGAAAGAGCTTCTTGTGAAACTTGTTAAGGCGTGTGATAAGACAACGGTAGAAACGATCAAAAGTAACGTATAAACTGAAATCCGTCCTTGCGCTATTAAATGGCGTAGAGGACGTTTTTTTACTTGGATGAATGGAGGAGGATATGAATGGAATTTATGATAGGATCTACGAACCCTGCAAAAGTAAAAGCAGTTAAGGAAGTTTTGGCAATTCATTTTCCGCAGGCACTTATTGCTGAGACTGAGGTAGGGTCAGGTGTTTCAGACCAACCTTTTAGTGATGATGAAACTAGGCTTGGTGCAATTAATCGTGCACTACGCGCAGCGGGGAAGGGAGCAAGTGCAATTGGAATCGGGCTGGAAGGTGGTGTACGGATTCTTGAGGGACAGATGTACCTCTGTAACTGGGGTGCGTTGACACTTCCTGATGGGACGAGGTTTACAGCGGGAGGTGCACAGATTCCATTACCGAAAGAAATTGCGGATGAGTTGATGGCTGGGAAAGAACTGGGTCCGGTTGTCGATACTTATTTCAAGTCGAGCGGAATTCGGATGAAGGAAGGAGCTATCGGAATGCTGACTGCGAACGCGGTAAAACGCGATGAACTATTCGTACATATTTTACAGCTTTTGGTGGGACAATATAAATACCATCTGCAATCCCAGTAAATATCGAAGTGCTTGATTGCAACGTGTTTTGGTTGCAAGTAATCCGTAACAACATTAAAATGATAAATAGTGTTTAAATTAATGATTGGGGGAAATCGAATGTTCCGAAAATGGAAATTCATATTCCTGTTGACGATATCTGTATTAACGCTTGTAGCATGTGGAAAAACGCTTGACGAAAGTGCAACTTCAGGAGTCGAAGCGGCGAGAGAAGCATTTCACTCGAATGATAAAAAACGTACTGAAGAGATTGACGGCATTAAACTATATCTACCTGCCGGATTTAAGAAGAATGATAAGTCAGATGCACAAAATATCGTCTTTACGAAAAAAGAAGAAACATTTATCCTTTTTGTCAATCCAAATGAAAAAAATGACAGTAAACTGTTTTATGATTTGCTTCTTGCTGATAAAAGTAAAGAAATTGTCGAGCAGGCAACGTTTACGGATGAAGGCATTTTTGGTTTTGCGGCGGTAATCAAAAGCGGCAATGACGATGTTGAGCTTATGACGAGCGTGGGCGGATCAAAAATGACGACAATGACGAAAAAAGGAAACATCGAAGAAAACCTAGCAAGAATGATGGAAATCGTGCGTTCTATTAATCAAGAATAGATGCAATTTTCCGAGAAAAGTAAGAAGGTATAAGTTTTTCGACACGGAACAGTGTCTAGGCTCTAGGCGCCAGCCGCTCGGGTCATAAGCAATCCAGCTATGTGGCAAAGTGCGCCACGTCGCTGGATTGACTTATGCCCGTCGCGTCTAAACGGCGCCTTGCGCTTTTCTAAGTGTCTAGGCTTCAGGCGCCAGCCGCTTGGAGGCCCACAGGATGTGGGGTCACGTAGCCATTGCCGCAGGACGCTGCGTACTTAGGCTAGGTTCCTTGAAAGCAATCCAGCTATGTGGCAAAGTGCGCCACGTCGTGCCTACAAGGATGCAGGCATGCAGTCGTTGCGACAGGACGTCGCGTACTTAAGCTGCGTTCCTTTAAGGCGTCTTACGCTTTTCATAATGAATGGAGGAAAAAATAGATGAATTCTGCGCAGCTTGTTGAAATTTTAAAAGAGCATCTTCCATCTGAACATTTCAAGTGGCGATTTGACCGAAAAACGGATAAGGTTCGTCTAGAGCATTCGGTTCTAAAAAAAGGGATGGATATTTCACTCCCGGAAATTCTTGTGAAATATGAACAGAAAAAAGAGGCGGCAATAAAAGAAATAGTTTATACAATTGGTGAGACGTTTAAAGCGATGGAAAAAGAACAATCAATAGGATTCTCTGATAGTACGATTATTTATCCTGTGATCAGGTCTTCATCGTTTCCGAAAGAATCTGCTGTAGGACATCGTTTTCTTATGAAGGACCATACGGCTGAAACGTGTATCTATTATGCACTTGACCTTGGAACTACCTACCGGTTAATTGATGAAAGTATGTTGGAGTCTCTTGGTATGTCTGAAACGGAGATAACAGAGTCTGCATTATTCCGTGTAAGAGCATTACCGACCGCGATGAAGAAGGATGAAGTCTCGGGTAACATCTATTACTTTGTCAATAATAACGATGGTTATGATGCTAGTAGAATATTGAACAGCACATTCCTGAAAGAGATGGAAGCGAAAATCGAGGGTCATATGACTGTTTCTGTCCCACACCAAGATGTACTAATTATTGGTGATATCCGGAACGATACGGGGTATGATGTACTTGCTCAAATGGCTATGCATTTCTTTACCACTGGCACTGTACCAGTTACATCTTTATCATTTATCTATGAAGATGGAAAACTTGAACCAATTTTCATTATGGCTAAAAATCGTTTAGCAAGAAGGGAAGGAAAGAAAAAGTGAATATTTTTTATAACATAAATGGTGTTGGAGATGTGTTGCTTGTGCAGCTTGCACTTACACGTCCAGAATCTATTGTAACTAATTCACAAGGGGATGTTACGTTAATCCATGACGAGGTTACTGGAGAATTAACTGCATTTAACCTATTCAATGCATCATCTTACGTGAAAAATGAAGCAGTCGGGGAAGTTGAGCTGACTGAAGAGGTGGCAGGGCAATTGCAAGACGCACTTCTAAAGAATGGCGTAGAGATTAAACTTGACATAGACTTTACACCAAAGTTTGTTGTAGGACATATTTTGACAAAAGAAAAGCATCCGAACGCCGATAAGTTAAGTGTTTGCACGGTCGATGTTGGCAGTGAAACAGTTCAAATTGTCTGTGGAGCACCGAATGTGGGTGCGGGCCAGAAGGTTGTTGTCGCGAAAGTTGGAGCTGTTATGCCATCTGGAATGGTCATTCGTGATGCAGAATTGCGTGGGGTTCCATCGGCTGGAATGATTTGCTCAGCAAAAGAACTAGGTTTGCCTGACGCGCCTGAAGAAAAAGGGATTTTAGTACTAGATAACAATGCTGTTACTGGTGAAATCTTCACAAAATAAGAGCACGAAAAACGTACCGGTTTGGTACGTTTTTTTGTTTTCATAAATTGATTTGATTTTGTCGTGTCAGTACTGTTAAAATAGAGTGATTGACATGAAAAGAGTGATAGTCTTGAGTTGGTTTAAAACAATAGTAGACCGGTTATTTGGACCGGATGAAGACAATAATAAAGTGGAAACAGAATATGAAAAAACTGAAAATGAAATTGACGAATCATTAAATAAAAATGAAACTAGTAACAACACATCATTTCGCTTTCCGATTATCTCAGATGCAGAAATATATGGTTGGGACGATGAATCTGTTACTGAAGTAGATTATCCGAAATACACAACTAAAAATAAAGATGCGGACGATAATTATGAAACGAAACCACTTTCCGAAAATGCTAAATGGCCAAGTGATAACAGAACAGTCAATATCTTTAGGGCTGATTCATTACAAAAATATGGCGTAAAAGAGAAAGAAAAAAGAAGTTCTTTCTCCTCCACAAAAAAGGCCCTTCAGGAGGAACTTCCACCGAAAGTGAATGTGACGGTACAAAAACGTTCCAGTAAGCCATTTACACCGACCGCAGTACCTTCGCCCGTTCATGGATTTATTAATCCAAGGAGAGAAGTAACGACACCTTTAAAAACGGAAGAAGTGAAGTTGCAGCCACCGGAAGAAGAGGTAGTTGTTACAGAATCACAGTTGACAAAGACGGATGAATTTTATTATGAAAATGAAAAAACGAGTAGTATACCAATTTTGAACGAGGACTTTGTGATTGGAAATGACAGCAGAGAACTCACATCTAGTGAGATAGAGCCGCTAAAAGTTGAAGTCTACGAAACTGAAACGACAGTAACTGAGGACGAAGAGACCGTAGTATTGCCAGATGCCATAGAGCTTTCTAAGGATGAATTTGCTACAATCGAATCACTAGTGATTGAAGAGGACTTTAAGGGAATTATTTCGGATGAAGTGGACTATACTAAGGATGCGTTACCTGATGTAGAGGCTGAAGTAAAAGTAGAGCCCTCTCCAGGCATTCCAGAATTGGTAGAACAACAAAGTCAAGTAACAAAAAAAGAACGGACTGTTCCATTCAATGTATTGATGTTGAAGTCCGATAAAGAGAAGCTAAAAGTAGTAGAACCTTTAAGTGTGAAAGTTCCAAATGAAAGCAAAAAAGTAACTATCTCTGAGCCGATAAGTACGAAACCTTTGGTCGACATTCGAGAAGAGGTTTTGGTAGAGACGAAAGAAATAGCTGGCGAAACCTTAGAAGAAGAGGAACCCTATTACGCATTCCCGTCACTGGATTATCTGATCCCCCCTGAATCACAAATCGAAGATACAGAGTGGCTGGAATCGCAATCTGAAAAGCTTGAGGAAGCGTTGTCGCACTTTGCGGTTAAAGCGACCGTTATCGAAGCGATGCAAGGTCCGACAGTCACTCGTTTTGAACTGACTGTCGGAGTGGGGACTAAAGTGAGTAAAGTACGTAATTTAACAGATGACCTAAAATTGGCGCTAGCAGCCGAAGATATTCGTATCCAAGCACCGATTCCCGGAAGAAGTTCCATAGGAATTGAAATTCCAAATCGGAAGACAAGACCTGTTCGGATATCCGAAGTTATTGCGACGGAACAGTTCAGAGCTTCCACGTCTCCCCTTGAGGCTGTGCTTGGATTAAGCCTAACTGGAACACCAGTAACCTTAGATCTCCGCAAGATGCCACATGGTATGATTGCTGGGGCTACAGGTTCAGGTAAATCCGTCTGCATTAACTCGATTTTGGTCAGTTTGCTTTACAAAGCTACACCAACAGACTTGAAAATGATGCTGATTGACCCTAAAATGGTAGAACTTGCACCATTCAACGGCATACCACATCTAATTAGTCCTGTGATTACGGACGTCAAAGCTGCAACTGCTGCACTAAAATGGGCAGTGGCGGAAATGGAAAGACGTTACGAGCTGCTTGCTCATGCAGGTGTGAGGGATATCGAGCGTTACAATAAAGCAGTTGTAGAAAGTCGTAGGTTCTCTTTGAAGATGCCTTATCTTTTAATTGTCATTGATGAACTTGCAGATTTAATGATGATGGCGCCGGCAGATGTCGAAGTATCAATTAGTCGAATTGCACAAAAAGCACGTGCATGCGGTATCCACTTGATCATCGCGACACAGCGTCCTTCTGTCGATGTTATTACAGGTACAATCAAAGCGAATATCCCAACACGAATCGCATTTTCAGTTTCATCACAAATCGATTCTAGGACAATAATTGATTCCCCTGGAGCAGAAAGGCTTCTTGGGAAAGGTGACATGCTATACATTGGAAATGGACAATCTTCTGGCGTTCGACTACAAGGTACATTTGTCACGGATGAGGAAATAGAGCGTATAATAGAACACGTTCGGAATGAGGCAACACCAGATTATTTATTTGGCCAAGAAGACCTTCTTGCAAGTAGTATTGAAGAAGAAGGAGCCGATCCACTTTTTGAAGAGGCTTGTCTCTTTATCCATGAAACAGGCAGTGCATCAACGTCTCTGTTACAACGTAATTTTAGTATCGGATACAATCGAGCCGCCAAACTAATGGATCGAATGGAGAAAAGTGGATTCATCTCAGGGCCGCGGGGAAGTAAGGCACGCGATGTCTTTTTGACAGAAAGTGATCTCGATCGACTTACAGATCGTATAGAATAGTAAGGAGCCTTGCAATGCGGGCTGTAAATCAAAATACTTAACTGATAATTGTAGAGGGAATAAACTAATGATATTTAATTAAGGGGAACAGAAATGATCCCGGGAGGTTGCATTATGACGTTGTTCCATTTTACTGGCATTAAGGGCGCTGGAATGAGTTCGCTCGCCCAAATACTTCACGATTCTGAGAATGAAGTACAAGGTTCAGACGTGGAGAAATGGTTCTTCACAGAAGATCCGCTCCATGAAAGAAAAATAACTGTGTTGAAATTTGATGAAAACAATATTAAATCAGGAATGACAGTTATCGCAGGAAATGCATTTCCTGATAGCCATCCAGAACTTATAAGGGCTAAGGAACTTGGCCTCGAAATTATTCGATACCATGACTTTTTAGGAAAGTATATGGAGAAATTCATATCGATCGGAGTTACAGGCTCACATGGTAAAACATCGACTACGGGTTTGCTTGCTCATGTGTTATCTGGACATTCACCTACTTCCTATTTAATTGGAGATGGTACGGGAAGTGGCCCAGCAGACAGCGAGTACTTTGTATTCGAAGCTTGCGAATATAAAAGACATTTCCTGGCATACGAACCTGACTATGCGATTATGACAAATATCGATTTTGATCATCCAGATTATTTTAAGGATCTAGCGGATGTGATGGACGCATTTGGTGAAATGGCACTCCGGGTGAAGAAAGCCCTAATTGCCTGCGGTGATGATAGACACTTGCAAAAAATTCAGGCCAATGTTCCAGTGCTCTATTACGGATTTGAAGAGTCGAATGATTTTGCTGCGAAAAATATCATCAAAACTGTGGAAGGTTCATCCTTTGATGTTTTTGTAAGGAATGAGTTTTATCATACGTTTACAATACCGCTGGCTGGGGATCATGCAATCTTGAATTCGCTAGGCGTAATTGCGCTCTGTCATTATGAAGGAGTAAAAGCGTACACTATTCAAGAAAAACTGTCTACTTTTCATGGTGTTAAAAGGCGCTTTACGGTAATGGAAATAGCAGATCGAATTATTGTGGATGACTACGCTCATCACCCTACTGAAATCCAGGCGACATTGCAAACTGCGCAACAGAAATATCCTGACCGTGAAATTGTTGCGATATTCCAACCGCATACATTTACGCGGACCGCTGCCCTTTTGAATGAATTTGCGGAAAGTCTTTCAACTGCTGACCACGTCTATTTATGCGATATATTCGGGTCCGCACGTGAAAAGGCAGGTATTTTAACCATTAATGACTTGATTAATATAATTCCGGGTGCAAAGCATCTTGATCTTGATGATAATAAATCACTTGAATCTCATGGAAACGCAGTATACCTCTTTATGGGGGCAGGCGATGTTCAGAAATACATGAGCGCATTCAAGTCTTACCTTGATAAAGAAGAAACGGTTTAACAGGACACTATATAAGTTGAATGTATAGCATAGTTATATAAACAGCTTGACCCTGGACGGGAAAGATTTAACTTGATCCAGGGCTAGCTGTTTTTTCGTTTTGGGAATGAATAAGTTGTCACAAAAAATAAAATGAATTCTAGTTTGATGAAGGAAAATGAAGACTAATGTCGAAGAAGTAATAATGTGTATAACGTTTATTTTACCTTCGACAAGGGTAGACAATGTTATATGAGTATTTGAAGGAGGCAGTACCGTGGAGAATTTACTGTACATAGCGGCAATTGTCGCTGCAATCGCATTTTTGATTTTATGCATTAGTTTAGCGAGGACCCTATCCTCATTGAAGAACACATTACACAGTGTTTCTGGAACAATGGAAGGGTTGACAACTCAACTTGAAGGGGTAACAACGGAAACAACAGAACTTCTTCATAAAACAAATCAACTTGCAGAAGACATTCAGCAGAAAGCCGAAAAACTGAACACTGTTGTCGAAGCTGTGAAAGGCGTAGGCGAGTCTGTCACAGTACTCAATTCCTCCGTTAGAAGGGTTTCCAGCAATATCGCTACAGAGGCAGAACGGAACAGTGACAAGATTGCACAAATCGTTCAATGGAGCAATGTGGTTATCGATATAATGGGTAAAGTAAAGGAACGGAAGACAGGTAAGGCAAGCGCGAAAGGGTGGACTGTTTACAAGCCAGTACCAGGCCAAAAGAGATTGCCTAGCCCGAATAAAGGCAGATAAATAGAACTTAAATATGAAGTATTTAAGTTGAATATATAAATGCGTGTTTAAATTACGTGAAGGCGCCATAATTGGGGTAACCGAAAGCCCTAAGACTGTGGTGAAAGCTGCCTGGCTTAGGGCGAGAGGCATCTTCTAGCGTCGTAGCGGATACAATAGGATTCATTATTTCAACATATATATATAGACTTAAAAAACAGGAGGAATTGGATATGAGTGAAGAAAACAAAGTGAAATCAAATAATAATGACCCACAATACAACCAGGGTGGTCAAGGTTATGAAAATGCGTATGGCCAACCATCATACCTACCGACAAATTATGATTATAACAAGGACTATACAGATTCTTTCTATGATGAAAATGAAAGTTCAGGAGCGGGAAGCTTCTTAATGGGTGCACTTGTGGGAGGAGTTATCGGAGCAGCTGCGGCACTATTCTTGGCACCAAAAACGGGTAGTGAAATGCGAGGAAACCTTACAACTCAAGCAACTCAACTGAAAGATAAGAGTATTGAAATCAGTTCTGTTGCGAAGGAAAAAGCTACAGAGCTAACTTCGGTCGCAAAAGAGAAGACTGGTGAATTATCGAAAACAATCCAAGAACAGTCTGGACAACTTGTCGATAAAGTGAAATCGATGAAATCGAAAACATCTATGCCGATGGATGATGGAACAGCATCTTCTGAAGGCGAAGAGTCTATTGATTTCGTTGATACAGCTAAATCCAAAGTTGAAAATACTATTGAGGCTGGAGAAGAAAGTATTACAGCTACTGCAGAAGCTGTAAAAAAAGCAGTCGTGGGAAAAGCTAATAATGCTGAGAAAGCTACAACTGGCAATAGTGATGTCTCTTATGGTAATAGCGAGAACCTTGGTAAAGATAAAATAACTAACCAGAACTATGTGTCAGACATTCTTGAAAAATAAAAAGTAATAGAAAAAAGTCCGTCTACTCAAATATGAGTAGATGGACTTTTTTTAAAGGTAAGCAAGTATAAATGTTCCTACCAAGGCGTTTCCGCTTTACTTGTTGTCTAGACTCCAGATGCCAGCCCCTCGAGTCGCTTCGGTCTTGCAGAAAAGGCAAAGTACGCCTTTATCTACAAGACCTCCAGAGCTTGTCGGATCTAACCGGCGTCTTCCGCTTTTCTTGTTGTCTAGACTCCAGATGCCAGCCCCTCGAGTCGC
The DNA here is from genome assembly GCF_014302295.1 of Sporosarcina sp. resist. NCBI lineage: Bacteria > Bacillati > Bacillota > Bacilli > Caryophanales > Caryophanaceae > Sporosarcina > Sporosarcina sp. resist. Next base: position 1,699,978 of record NZ_CP060287.1, read on the forward strand.
TTCGGTCTTGCAAAAAAGGCAAAGTACGCCTTTATCTACAAGACCTCCAGCGCTTGTCGGGGCTAACCGGCATCTTCCGCTTTTCTTATTGTCTAGACTTCAGCGCCTAGCCCCTCGAGTCGCTTAGGACCTCAAGTTAAAGGCAAAGAGCGCCTTTATCTTAAGGTCCTTCAGCGCTTGTCGGGTCTCCCAAGGCGCTTCCGCTTTTCTTATTGTCTAGACTTCAGACGCCAGCCCCTCGAGTCGCTTCAGTCTTGCAGAAAAGGCAAAGAGCGCCTTTATCTTCAAGACCTCCAGCGCTTGTCGGGGCTAACCGGCGTCTTCCGCTTTTCTTAAGTAAAACTAATTTCAAGTCTGTCGCCGCCGAAAATAGCATCGTTGAATCCGATTGGTGTGTCGTTTCGAAGCAGTTTATAATTACTTGATGGGTTTTCGGGTAAACTATAATCTGTAAACGCAAAGATGTCGCCAAAAGTAATAGGACTTTCACTTAGTGATACAAAATCAAGATGATCCCCAGGTTTTACAATGGCAGATACTTCAGCACTATGCCCGTTTAAAGTAAAGGTAAGACGTGGTTTTTGAATTGTGACGGGTTCATTGTTGAATAGTACTGTTAGTTTATCGAACGCCTTTTTACCTATCTCAGCTACAACTTCATCTATGGTAGGGAATGGCGGTTTTTGGGTTGTAATTCGGTCTCCATCTTTCAGTACGTGCGATGGCTGCACCGAAGTCCCCATGATGAAGAACTCGTTGTTCTTTTTTTTCAAGGTGACCGTTCTTTTATTGACGGATACTGTGAAAAGATTGTCCTTTAAAAGGTCATTTCGATGTGCTTTTTCAAATACTGCCGCGACTGTCTTGGTGTGTGAAACTGTGATTTTATCACGGTCTTGTATCGATGTATCGATGCTTTTTAGAATTCCATTAATATGAATAAGGGGCTCCAATTGCACGGCAACTCCGTCCAACATTGCACTGATGGCTCTCATATCCTCAACAAGGTCACGCACAGTCGCTATTGCGTTAGTACCATCACTGCCGGGAAGTAAGTCGATTGTATCTCCATTTTTAATGCAGTCTTTTGTACTTGCTTTTACCCCATTTAATAGGATTGTTGAGGGTGTACCATGTTCTCCAGGTATTATTATATCATTGTCATTTACTGTTATCGTCATTCCAAGTCCGGGCATACCGTATAGTTGACGGGCTTTAATGTTTGCGGCAAGGAGTGCATCACTGACGGTCATTTCTTTTAATTCGAAGAGTCGTAGCACCTTGTCATTTACGGACACGGACATATAATGAATCGGCGCTCTTCTTGCAGCGATAGCGATACCGATTGGTGTGACGAGTTCTGGCGATGAAGCTATACCGGGTTCCAATGTAATTCCCGAGAGAGCATCCAACCCACGAATACCTACCCTATTTTCGGGTAGTCCTAGGCATATACTAATTTCTTTTGTCAGCCCCGGCGTTAAACTACCGCCGCCAACAACCATAACTGCTTTAGGGGAAACTCCATTGTTCAGGCGCTTGATTTCATCCGAAATGGATTTGGCAAGCCGATCTACAGCAGGTTTAATAATAGCGGTTACATCACTTGAAGCAACATTATCTTCAAAGCCGAGAATGTCTGTCATGACAATTGTATCTTCTGTTGTAATACTTCTTTTTGCAGTCTCAGCAAGTTGGAAGTCAAGGAGATAATGGTTGCTGAGTGCTTCTGTAATTTCATCACCTGCAAGTGGCACCATTCCGTAAGCCACAACGGTGTTGTTATCGGTAATAGCTATATCTGATGTCCCTGCACCTATATCGACAAGCGCGACGTTTAGGCGTCTCATGGATGGTGGGATTAGGACGTTGATAGCTGCAATCGGTTCCAGTGTCAGGGCTTCCATTTCGAGTCCTGCACGTTTGAGCGCAGAAAGAAGTGATTCGACGACGACTCGAGGAAGGAATGTCGCGATGACGTCAACAGAAGCAGACCGTCCAGCCTGATCAATCAGGCTACCTATTTCATCACCTTCAAGTTTATAGTAAAGAACGGAATAACCGACACAATAATAATAGTCGTCTTTTGTCACTGTATCGGAGGACAGCAGTTTTTGCTGGGCTTGTTGGACTGCTGCAAGTTCTAAACGATTGACGTCTTCGCCAGCAATGAGAGACCTTTCTGAAATATCGATAGCCATTGAACCTTCCGATGTTTTCAATGCACGACCTGCGGCAGCAACACTGACCCGTTTCAAAGGACCGTGCTTTTCCTCAAGAATTTCTTTGATTTCTAAAATGACGTTTGCAACACTTAAAATGTTATGTATTTGTCCGTCAATCATTGAACGTTCCTTATGTTCAATCGAAACAAGATCAGCAACATGAAAAATACCATTGTCTTCAATCAGGATGATTCCAACGACAGAACGCGTCCCGATGTCGAGTGCAAATAGTGTAGTAGCCAGAATTATTCATCCTTTCTGTCGATAAATGTCCCGTATTTAAAAGAATAAGTAGAAATAACGTGACTTTTCAAATAGTCTTCTTTATACTTAGGTCTATTATCAAAAATGTAACATATATTCTTCTCTACTGAAAGAGAATTATATATACGGGGAGGAGACGGACAGATGAGACAAAATGATTTAGATGAATTGCGCGGCCGTGTAAACGAGCTGAATGGTAAAGTTTTGGATCTTATTAACGAAAGAACAACTGTGGTCCAAGAAATTGGTAAAGTAAAAGAAAAGCAGGGTGTTAATCGGTATGATCCGATTCGCGAACGTGAAATGCTTAACTTCTTAAAAGAATCTAACAACGGTCCGTTACCTAATGGAGTACTTGAACAGATTTTTAAAGGAATATTCATGTCTGCACTTGAGATACAAGAAGACGACCAACGCAATGCTTTGCTTGTTTCCCGTAAGAGAAAAGCCGAAGATACGATTGTCGACATTAATGGCCATAAAATTGGGGACGGAACACCGTCATTCATTTACGGTCCATGTGCAGTCGAATCATATGAGCAGGTTTTAGCTGTTGCATTGTCCATCAAAGCAAAAGGGTTAACGATGATAAGAGGAGGAGCTTACAAACCTCGTACATCGCCATATGATTTCCAAGGTCTCGGCCTTGAAGGTTTGAAAATACTTAAACGAGTTGCTGATGAAACAGGTCTTTCAGTTGTTACGGAAATTATTACGCCGTCACATCTCGAAGAAGCGCTTGAATATATCGATGTAGTTCAGATTGGCGCACGTAACATGCAAAACTTCGAATTGTTGAAAGAAGCTGGAATGATTAATAAACCAGTTCTTCTAAAACGTGGACTTGCAGCGACAATCGATGAATTCATTCATGCAGCTGAATATATACTCTCTAAAGGTAATAGCCAGATCATCCTTTGTGAACGTGGTATCCGTACATATGAACGGGCAACTCGCAACACATTAGATATCTCTGCCGTTCCAATCTTGAAGCAGGAGACGCATCTTCCGGTCTTCGTTGACGTAACACACTCAACAGGTAGAAAAGATTTGTTACTACCTACAGCGAAAGCTGCGATAGCAGTTGGGGCGGATGGCGTAATGGCTGAAGTGCACCCAGATCCAGCTGTTGCATTATCCGATTCTGCACAACAGATGGATCTGCAACAATTTGATGAATTTTATGACGCAATTAACCAATTCATGAACACGCACACAACAATCTCATGAGTAGACGCCGGGCCTATAATGGTTCCGGCGTTTTGATTACATAGGTCACATCTGTTGATTAAACATCTACTTGCATAATACACTGGTAAGAAAGGCTTGAAAATCATCATTTTCACTGGACCATTTCCGGCTCGCTTGCGGCGAAATAATCATGATACCTTTACCGAGGACAGGAGTGGCTAGAAATGACTTCGTCATTCTTAGCCACTCCCTTTGGGAAGGAATTGCAATTCATTCCTCCATGGTCATCTTGTCACGAATATTTCCTTTGCTGAAAAAAGACAAAACAATGGGGAAGGCCTCAGCCGCCAAAATTGTATCTTTGGAGGCTTTTCTCTAGATAAGAAGCGACTTTTTCTTTCGTCCTGAAAAGCTTTAGTGCTTTGTGTACATATGCCTTTGGGGAGCGACGGGTGAACGATAACCATACGATTACCGGAAAAATGTATATGAATGCGACTTTATGGCTTCCATATACATCAAGATATCCCGGTAATCATATAAGAGTCATTAAACCAAAGAAATCCAAACGTAACTGTACACGAGCGCCTAGTATTTGATTGAGTTATTTACTCGTTAAATTTGGTTAATCAACACATGTGACATAAGGTATAATGAATGTATATAGAAGGAGGAATTTTAATGGCTATAACGATTTACGACGTAGCCAGGGAGGCTAATGTTTCAATGGCAACGGTCTCCCGTGTCGTTAACGGCAATCAAAATGTAAAACCTGCAACGAGAAAGAAAGTTCTCGACTGCATTGAACGGCTTGGCTATCGACCGAACGCAGTTGCGAGAGGTCTGGCTAGTAAGAAGACGACAACAATCGGAGTCATCGTTCCTGATATCTCGAAAAGTTTCTACTCGGAGCTTTCCCGTGGAATAGCGGACGTTGCGACGATGTACGAATATAATATGATCCTGTCGAACTCCGATGAGAGCACAGACCGAGAAGTAGAATTAATAGAAGACCATCTCGGTAAACAGGTGGACGGGCTCATCTTTATGAGTGATTCGATTTCTGATGAAGTTCGTGCCGGAATGTCCACAGCGAATGTTCCGATCGTTTTGGCTGGAACGTTGGACGTGGAAAAACAATTAGCAACGGTGAATATTGATTATGAAGAAGCTGCTTATGTGGCGGTCAATAAATTAATTCGAAATGGTCATACGAAAATCGTGTTTGTTTCGGGGCCATTTACAAGAGATATCAACCGTATCAGTAAAAAAGTGGGATACATGAGAGCCCTCCAAGATGCGGATATTCCAGTCGATGAGCAGTTTGTCATTGAAATGGAAGATACGTACGATGGTGCATATGAGGGCTGGAAACAAATCCGTGAATTGCAGGGTCAACCAACTGCCATCATTGCAGGAAGTGATGCGATTGCTGTCGGTTTGTTGAATGGAATTAGGGATGGAGGACTATCTGTACCTGAAGATTACGAACTCATCTGTTTTGAACATTCAATTTTGGCAAGGGTAGTAAGACCGCAACTCACTTCTATTGTCGTTCCGCTCTATGATTTGGGTGCAGTGTCAATGCGTCTGTTGACGAAATTGATGAATGGGGAAGAGGTTGAAGAGCAACAGGTCATTTTACCTTTCCGGCTTGAAGAACGTAAATCTATGAAATGAAAAAAGAGCAATCTTATCAATCGGATATATCCGGCTGAAGGGGATTGCTCTTTTTGAGGAATAATACTGCTATTTGTCACGTCTGTTGAATAACCAAAGTAACCAGCAAGTAACTTGATCACACACTGGCTGCGACGTGTATAGTTGCATTTGGATTGCTTTGGATTGGAATTGACTTCTATTACGATTACCGGATGTCTGGATGCGTAGGGTAGTCCTTCATCCGTCGTTCTTCAACTACATAAGTACACGAAGTGCATTTAGAGCTTTTTAGGACGAAAGAATAGCTGGCTTCTTAACTAGAGAAAAGCCGCCAAAGATGCAATTTTGGTGGCCGAAACTTTCTATAGGGTTTTCTCTTTTTTATTAAAGAAGTGTCACTTCTAGCCATACATGCCTCTCGGTAAAAATGTCACGAATATTTCGCCGAAAGCGAGCCGGAAATGGTCCAGTGAAAATGGGGGATATCAAGCCAGTCTCACCAGACGTGGTTATTTGTCAATTTTTTCGTTGCGGATCATATGTAAGGCTCGGCTAAGCATCTGTGCATTTTTCTCGTTGATTTCATCTTTTCGTGGAATAGGTTCGTATAGTGGTACAGGATCCTCCCAAGTCGGAATAAGTGTAACGGGAGACTGCTCCTGCCACGTTGATAACCAGTCCTCTGGCAGTGGACCAGTAGGTGTAGGGATATTTTTCATCGCCAGCCAAATATGAGCCCAAGCCCTTGGGACAACGCGCCAGATATCATATCCGCCACCACCGACGGCTATCCAGCGGCCTTCGCAATATTGTTCTGCAATTTCGCGTGCAACCCGAGGGATTTCTTTATAAATATCCATTGTTCCATAAAGGTGGGTTAAGGGATCGAAATAATGCGCATCTGCACCATTTTGTGTCAAGATGACATCGGGTTTGAAAAATTCAGTCACTTCTTTTATGGCTGTTTTATAAACAGAAAGGAATGACTCATCCTCTGTAAAAGCGTCAATCGGGAAATTAAAGGAAGTCCCATAGCCAGAACCATTGCCGCGTTCGGTTATACTTCCGGTTCCAGGGAACAGATAACGCCCAGTTTCATGGATGGACAGTGTACAGACTGTAGGGTCATCGTAGAAGCTCCATTGAACGCCATCTCCATGATGAGCGTCTGTATCGATATAAAGAACGCGTGCCCCGTACTTTTTTTGTAAGTACTTTATGGCAACTGAACTGTCATTATATACACAAAAGCCGGAAGCACGTCCATGAAATCCATGATGCAGACCTCCGCCTAGGTTCAATGCATACTTAGAGCGTCCTTGCATCACTTCATCTACCGCAGTCAATGTACCGCCGACCAGCATAGCACTGGCTTCATGCATATTCGGGAAAATTGGCGTATCCTCTGTACCGATACCGTAAATGCTACCAACATCCTCAGTTAGTTCACCTTTACCAGCCTTTTTTACTATTTCAATAAATTTTTTATCATGAGCGAGAAGTAATTCTTCGTCTGTGGCCATGCGAGGGGCGATGATATCGCTATCTTGAATGGCCCCAGATTTCTTTAAAAGGTCGAGAGTCAAGAGAATTCTTTTTTGGTTAAATGGATGTGAATCTGAAAAAGAGTATCCAAGTTGTTCTTCTGAAAAGATGAAAACGGCATCTTTTTTCATACGTCAATGCCCGGGACATTTGGCCAAAGGACCTCAAATCCGCTTACCTTTAATCCCTCAATAATTTTGAGAGGATTCATTGAGTTAATCCGGATGACAAGAATTTTATTTGCTTCGTTCTCTTTATCGGGATAGACGAGCACACTCAAAACGTTTAATTTCTGCTCGTGGAAAACTTTGGATACTTCGAAAAGGATTCCAGGTGTATTAGGAACCCGTACTTCTATTTGTGAGCCAGGTTGATGTGCGCCCGTTAATTCAATATATTTGTAAAGTAAATCCGTTTCAGTGATGATTCCAACTAATTTTTTATTGGACACTATTGGCAGTGAACCGATTTTATTATCATAAAATAGTACCGCTGCTTCTTCAACAAAGTCCATTGGATGTCCGGTAATCGGATTTTTCGTCATCACTTCAGAAAGTAAAGTATCATATGGGCTACTGTCTTTTATTTCGGAAATGGACGAGGGAACAACTTCTTTCAAGTCTCGGTCTGTCACGATGCCGACTACTATGCCATCCATAGATAGGATTGGCAAGTGGCGAATTTTTCTATCCCGCATGGCGTCAAGTGCATCTTTTACCGTATTTTCTGGTGATAGGGTTAGAACATCTTTTATCATTATTTCTTCAATTAGCATCTGATTTATCCTCCCTTCAATACATGAACCGGTTCATGAACCGGAGACTGTCAAATTGCTGGACGGTATCTTGATTAATTCTTTTGCCGATTCGTGCCATTAGGCAATTGGCTGGGTGAGAACTTATTTCAGGATCATCGGTTGCGTAATATTCCAGACCTCCGGCATTCATCATCTTCTCCATTACTTTTCTATACTCCCAAACGTTGAGTTTCGTACCCTTCAAGTCCCAGTGCCAGTAATATTCAGTCGTTAGGATAATATAATCTTCCATTGCATCGTCCATCATGGAAACGCGTAAAAGTGACTTGCCAACCCCGCCGGCCCTGAACTTTGGAATAACTTCAATTGCTCCAAGTTCGATTAAATTTTCTATACTTCCTTGCGACCATCGCTCCAGAGGGTCGGGATACAAATAAGTTACGTAGCCCACAATTTCATTTGAATCGCGAACGATTAAAATACGACCTTCTGGGAGTCCTGCAATTTCAATGAGTGCCTTGTGTTGTTGTGCGGGAGGTCTGAATGCAACAAGATCCTCGTGAAAATCAAGGCTAGCAAGGTAATCGGCAGTAATGGGCCCCTCGATAACGATGTCTCCATTCTTATGTTTTATCTCCATTGCGTTATATGTTTTTATATGTTCCAATATGATCACCTCCGTATTTGATATAAACCTACTACCTAGTATACAACAATATGGATAAATAAAAGCCTGTTGATTACTACAAATTTAAAACTGTTGGAAAAATATAATTAATTAGACAACTAGGTTTGGATTGAGGTAGAATGATAGTTATATTGTATTCTTGAAAGGGTGAAATGAATGGTAATGAAAACATTGCCCGCAGTTCATGGGGATTATCAGTTAGCAGATTATGATCGTACAGCCGCAGAATTTAAATGGACGGATGTAGAAAAAGACTTCAGCTGGTTTGAAAGCGGACTCATGAATATTGCCCATGAAGCGGTAGATCGCCATGCGGATTCTTATCGAAAAAACAAGGTTGCACTTTATTATAAGGACGCTAATCGAAAAGAAAGCTATACGTATAATGAAATGAAAAAGATGTCAAATAAAGCTGCAAACGTATTGCGCAATCAGTCGCCGCTCGAAAAAGGGGACCGGATTTTCATCTTTATGCCTCGCTCACCGGAATTGTATTTCTCATTTTTGGGCGCGTTGAAGCTGGGTGCTATTGTTGGACCGCTTTTCGAAGCATTCATGGAAGGTGCTGTCTATGACAGATTGTCTGATAGTGAAGCAACTGCAATCATCACGACACCTGAACTTCTTGAACGAGTGCCTGTTGACAAATTACCACACCTGAAGACAATCTTTATTGTAGGAGAAAATGTGGTGGAAGAAGGCCTTATCGTCGACTTTAACAAGCATATGGCAGATGCTTCCCAGTACTTCCAAGTTGAATGGATGGATAAAGAAGACCCAACACTTCTACATTACACTTCAGGTTCAACAGGAAAGCCGAAAGGCATCGTACATGTACAGGAAGCGATGGTACAGCAACTGCAGACAACACGTTGGGTACTGGATCTAAAAGATGAGGACATCTTCTGGTGTACAGCGGATCCAGGTTGGGTGACAGGCACAGCTTATGGTATTTTCGGACCAATGCTTGCCGGGGCAACTAGCTTGATTCTTGGCGGCAGATTTTCGGCAGATGCTTGGTATGGAGCGATAGAGGAATATGGTGTCACGGTTTGGTATAGTGCGCCAACCGCATTCCGGATGCTTATGGGAGTTGGGGAAGGGCCACTAAGCAAGTTTGATCTTTCTTCACTGCGCCATATTCTTTCCGTGGGTGAACCACTTAATCCCGAAGTAATCCGTTGGGGATCTGAAGCGTTTAAATTGCGAATTCATGACACATGGTGGATGACAGAAACAGGTGCACAAACAATCTGTAATTTCGGATGTCTGCCAATTAAACCTGGATCAATGGGCAAGCCGGTTCCCGGTATTGAAGCAGCCATCGTTGATGATCAAGGAAACGTATTACCTCCAAATCATATGGGTAACTTAGCTATTAAAAAAGGATGGCCTGCAATGATGCGGCAAGTTTGGAATAATCCTGAAAAATATGCATCTACCTTTATCAATGATGAGTGGTATGTTTCGGGTGATTCAGCATACATCGACGAGGACGGATATTTCTTTTTCCAGGGCCGAGTCGATGATGTGATTATGACGAGTGGAGAGCGCGTAGGACCATTCGAAGTGGAAAGTAAACTGCTTGAGCATCCCGCGATTGTTGAAGCTGGGGTTATAGGTAAACCTGACCCAGTTCGTGGCGAAATTATAAAAGCATTTGTATCGCTTCATGAAGGAATTGAGCCGACAGATGAATTAAAAGAAGAAATTCGACAATTTGTTAAAAAAGGGCTGGCCGCACATGCTGCTCCACGTGAAATTGAATTCAAAGATAAATTACCGAAAACACGAAGTGGAAAAATTATGCGTCGTGTGTTAAAAGCTTGGGAACTGAATTTGCCGACAGGTGATTTGTCGACAATGGAAGACTAACATTGAGTAACTAATAAAAACACAAGGACACAAGGCGCCTGGAGATAGACACTATTCTAAGTCGAAAAAACTTATACTTTCTTAGCATTCAAAAAAGAGCCTGTCCGCTATTGATAGCGGACAGGCTCTTTTTCCTATTTCATTCCCCAGTTTCATCGTCTCCACTTGTAGGAGGCGGGGTACCACCGTCGTTCCCATCCTCAGTTACAGGAGGTGGTGTAACAGGTGGTACGTTTTCCGTTGGAGGTGTTTCGATAACTTCCTCTTCAGGCTCAGGCTCCGCAATGGTGACTGCATTGGAGCCATTTGAAAGTCTTCCGGTAATGTCGACAGCCTTGACTGAGTATGAGCCAGAACCGACTGTAAATATATTCGAAGAACCGTCTCTTATTGTTCCGATTTTAACATTATTATCATAAACATAGTACCCAATAACATCGTTGGAAGGTGAATTGCCCCATGTTATTGTCGTTCCATTTAAACTAACATTTACTGGTGCAGGAGCGACATCATCTGCATTAAATATAGCTCCCGACACGACATGAGATGCGAAAGCGGAGTTCGCTGGGAACAATTTTGAAGCATCTCCTCCCCACGGTCCGAGCATTCGGTCGATGAACACTTGGTTAACGCCTGTGCCACCTGATGACACGAATTCGCTTGGTGTTGATGGAAGTGCAAGGTACCTCGTCCCTTTAACAGATACATAAGAAGAAGAGGTAATGCTATCATCCGGTTTTGTTGGTAACATCACTTTTGCGTTGAATAAATCCGTTTTAACGAGCCCTGCAGACGAACATGCAGCAGAGGGAGCAAGCCCAGAAATACCGCAGAACGATTTTTCAACGACACCGTTAGGACGACTGAATTTTGCAGAGGCCCCGACTATTTCTGGTGTTACTTCGTTCGCAGCATTCATAATTCGGGCGAAAAGCATACTTGTCCTTGTGGTAGGATGCAATGTTTGTTTTTCGAGTCCATAATAAAGACTTCGAGTTCGGTCTTTGTATCCGAGCCAAACACCAAGAGACACATTTGGGTTGTATCCAACAAGCCAAGCGTCACCGTAACCTTGTGTTGTTCCCGTTTTGGCAGCAAGATCTGTAGTGAATTTCATGTTTTGCGTTACTTGCGAGCCAGTGCCGCCCGTTTTTACAACATCACGTAACATATCAGTAACAATATAACTCGTTTCAGGGCTGAAAACATCGACAGGTTCAATTTCATGTTGATAGACGATATTGCCATCCATATCTTCGATTTTTTCGACGATGTATGCGTCTATGAACTGCCCACCATTCGCAAATGTTGCAAATGCATTCGTGTTTTCCTCAACACTCATTCCGACCGTCATGCCCCCGTATGAAGTAGAGGGATTGACATAGTCTCCTGGGAGAAGTTTTGAAATACCCATCTTGTCGAGGAATTCGGCAGGCCGTCGATCAAGGATGTCGCGATATAATCTTGCTGTTGCCAAGTTCAATGACTTGGAGAGTGCTTCCCTTGCAGGGATGATTCCATATTCCATCGATTTTGTATAGTTGCTAGGTGTCCACATAGAGCCATTCGCTTGTTTGACACTGAATTTAACATCGACGACGGGACTTCCAGCCCCGATTACGCCATATTCAATAGCAGGTGCATAAACGAGAAGTGGCTTCATGGCAGATCCATTCTGTCTGAATGCTTGTGTAGCATGATTAAGCGCTTGGTGTTCATGTCCACGGCCGCCGATGAAGGATAAGATTTTACCAGTGCTATTTTCGATCATAATAGCCCCGACTTGGACTGGATCCTCCGCGAATTCGACCTCGCCGGAATGAGAATCTTTTACTTCGCGTGTATAGGTAAATCCGTAACTTTCGAAATCATTACCGACTTCATTCATCTTGTCATATAGATCTTTATTAACGGTAGAGTAAATTCTATAGCCATCATTTTTCATTGAACGCGTCGCAAGTATTGAATATTTTTCTCGTAATTTATCTTCTTGTTCAAGACGTTCGGCATCGACTCCGTCTTTTTCCGCAATAATTTCCGCGAGGATATCGACCGTGCGATTCTGAATTTCTTGCGTCAAATAAGGATATCTTTCATTCGCGCGCATGACGGGTTCACGGAAATCCTTTGTAATATCATAGACGATTGCTTCATTGTACTGCTGTTCAGTTATGTAACCAGTTTCCTTCATCCTGAAAAGAACTGTCTTCATCCGATTGATTCCCGGCTGTAAGAATTCTTGTTCTTTCAATCCGCCACCACTTTTAAAAGGGGTATAAGCGAAAGGGGCCTGAGGAAGTCCAGCTATGAAGGCGGCTTGTGGTAAATTCAATTTCGCTGCTTTTAAAGCGAAAATACCACCAGCTGCAGTTTCAATACCTGCAATGTTTTGCCCATTTGAATTACGGCCGTATGGAATAATGTTCAAGTAAGCTTCGAGAATTTCATCTTTTGTCATGAAATGCTCAATTCTCATTGCCAGTAGCATTTCTTTCGCTTTTCGTTCGTATGACACTTCGTTGGTTAAAATTTGGTTCTTAATAAGTTGTTGTGTCAAAGTCGAACCGCCAGTTTGGTTATCGGAGTTCGTTACATCCTGTAATAGTCCGCGGAAAATCGCTTTTGGGACAATGCCCTCATGCTGTGCGAAATACTCATCCTCTGTGGCGAATACTGCATCAATAACGAATGGGGATACACTTTCGAGTTTCGTCTCTTTCCGTTCTATATCAGAGTTAACTTTACCGATATAGATATTGCCGGCAAGATAAAGTTCGGACGTTTCTTCGTAGGTGAAGATTGCATCCCGCATTTCTTGCTTTGAACGAAGCGGTTCTTTGGCTACCAATGAAGCAAAATAGCCTGCTCCGACTGAACCGGCAAACACTACCAGTGTCAAACCTACTACAATGAATAGAAGAAAAAGGTTCCAGGTGACGCCTGAGGTGATGCGCATCCCTTTAGCCCATTTAGTTTTAGTCATTGTTTCAAGTTTCTCTTCTATTAGATCAATACGATTCTTTTGATGTTTACTCACTTAAATCAACCTCCTGAAATCTTACCTATTATAGCACATTTCCATAAATGCCAATCGATAATATTTGACAACTTTTGAATATCGGTTAGAATTACTGATACATATACTTTCACATGTTGAATGAGTCGAAGTAGTGGTTGGGGAACCGTTTAGAGAGGCAGCGGCTGGTGAAAGCTGTCCGGTAAACCAATCATGAATTACAGCTCTGGAGTGTGACGCGTGCGCAGTGTTATTGCGTTTTGAGTGGAGAATTTTTTCTCAAGCCGGGTGGTACCGCGTTAATACAATAATTAGCGTCCTTGCATGATTTTTTTAAATCGTGTAAGGGCTTTTTTGTTGTCTACTTCCAGGTGCTAAGCGCTTTGAAACTCATTCGACGCGATGCGTTATTACTTAAATCACAGGAGGGGTTAGGATGAAAGAGAAATTGATGGAAGACTTAAAGTGGAGAGGGTTACTCTACCAACAGACGGATGAGGCGGGTCTTGAGGATTTGCTGAATAAGGAGAAAATCTCACTGTATTGCGGCGTTGATCCGACTGCGGATAGCATGCACATCGGACATATCGTGCCATTACTTACGCTACGCCGTTTCCAAATGCATGGACATCGTCCGATTCTACTTGTTGGAGGAGCTACGGGTATGATTGGGGATCCATCAGGCCGCTCGGAAGAAAGACAGCTCCAAACAACTGAACAAATCGATAGAAACGTTGCCGGGATTAAGAAGCAGATGGAACAAATTTTCGATTTCGATTCTGAAAACGGCGCTCAAATGGTGAACAACAATGACTGGGTAGGTTCGATGAGCGTCATCGAATTTTTACGCGATTTCGGTAAGTTGTTAGGCGTTAACTATATGCTTGCGAAAGACAATGTTGCATCACGTCTCGATAGTGGAATTTCTTTCACTGAGTTTTCATATATGCTTATTCAAGGAATTGACTTCAACCATCTATTCAATAATTATGGCTGCAGAGTTCAAATCGGTGGATCGGATCAGTGGGGCAATATTACGACAGGGCTTGAAGTTATTCGTAAAACGCACGAAGAAGAAGTGAAAGCATTCGGTATCACAATTCCACTGGTTACGAAAGAAGATGGTACGAAATTTGGTAAAAGTGCGGGCGGCGCAGTATGGCTTGATGCAGAAAAAACATCACCTTATGAATTCTATCAGTTCTGGATAAATACAGCTGATGCGGATGCTGTTAAATATATGAAAATATTCACATTCATTGAGCGCGAAGAAATCGAAGCGTTTGAAATTACAGTTCAAGAGGAACCACATTTACGGAAAGCGCAACTTAGATTGGCAGAAGAAATGACGCGTCTGATTCACGGTCAGGAAGCACTTGACCAGGCAATCCGTATTTCCAAAGCATTATTCAGTGGTGATTTGAAAACACTAACTGCGAATGAAATGAAAGACGCATTCAAAGATGTCCCTTCGTTTGAAATGGCGAAAGAGGATAAAAACATCGTTGACTTTATCGTCGATTCTGGCGTGTCGCCATCAAGACGACAAGCTCGTGAAGATGTGACAAATGGTGCGATATCATTGAACGGCGAACGAGTGACGGATACGGCATACGAGGTGAGCGCAGCAGATCGTTTGGATGATGCGTTTACGATTGTCCGTCGCGGTAAGAAAAATTACAAAATGGTGAAATTCGTTTAACTGTGGAGATTCATGAAAGCGAAACCCGCAAACTTTTCATTCGGCAGGAAAAAAGAGATGTTCGAGGGCTATGTTAGAAACTCCATAACTGAAGTTAAAACGACTCATTGCAGAATGGTTTTATGAGTTTGCCAGTTCGCGGAGGGCATTTGACTTCACAAATCTATTTCCGAGTCTGCACGAAAAATCAGAAATGATTCCTTATGAAATTGACTGAAGAAGAGAATTTAGAGCTGAATTTTCGAACTGTGATGGCAACGGCCGGAACTGTCATGGGGAGTTATGAAACTGTGAGGACAATGGCAGGTACTGTCATGGCAATTCGTGAAACTGTGAGGACAACGACGAGAACTGTCATGGCAAGTCATGCAACTGTCGCGGCAACAACTGAAAGTGTCTAGAAATAACATTGCTTATAATGCGAAAGGCTGTTTTCCCTATTAGGAAGGGGAAAACAGCCTTTTTATTTTACGCGTTTCTAACCCACTGCGGTAGTTGTAAATCCGCATAAATTTCCGGGTGAATCATTTTGGCTAATTTCAAAGCGCCTTCAAGGAGCCGCGGGGAAGGGCGACAATACAGTTCTTCTTCCATTACTGAAAGGCGGTCACTTTTCACGGCGTCCAACTCTTTCCAACCGGGCCGTTTCAGAACAACTTCTTTTTTCACTTTATTGATTCGTACTCCGACCCAAGCTAGAAGGATGTAATCAGGTGCTCTATTTAGTACATCCTCCCAGTCAGTCTGAACACTGGCAAATTCAACGTCGCGAAATTCATTCAAAGCTCCGGAAATAGTGCTTATTTCAGTCAGCCAATTAATTTTTCCAGGTGTAAATACAGGCTTTGGCCACCACTCCCAGTATAAAGAAGGGGTAACTTCGACAGTTTCGGCACGTTTTTTCATGTCTTGAATAAATAATAAATACTCTTCTTTAATTTGAAGTGCGTGTTCTTCAATTCCACATGCTTTTCCGACAGTTAACAGATCTTCTGCGATATCATCCAGGCTTTGTGGATCTAATACTAAGTGTGGAATCATTCGCTTCTCGAGTTCTGCGATGTTTTTTTCCATTCCGGGAACACTGAGCGATGCAAGCACTAAGTCAGGTTCATACAATTCCAATTTGTCCATATCAATCGACAAGTCAGGCCCTAATTTGGGTAAAGAATTGATTCCGCTAGGCCAATCAGAAAAATCATCAACTGCAACGAGTTGATCAATGAGGCCAAGGTAGGCAAGTAGTTCCGTATTACTCGGGCAAATCGATACAAGTTTCATATAATCACCTCATAAGTCGTAGTATGTACAGTATATCACGAAAAAAAAGAGCCCTGTGAAGGGCTCTTTTCCAAAGATGCTATTAACGAGAGTAGAATTCAACGATAAGTGATTCGTTAATTTCTGCTGCAAGTTCGCTGCGCTCAGGCATGCGGACGAATTGACCGACTTTAGTGTCTTTGTTGAATGTTACGTATTCAGGAACATAGCTGTTCACTTCAAGCGATTCATTTACAGTATCAAGGTTTTGAGATTTCTCACGGAAAGAAATTTCTTGACCAGGTTTAACGCTGAAAGAAGGGATATCAACGCGTTTACCATCAACCATGATATGGCCGTGGTTTACAAGTTGGCGTGATGCACGACGTGTGCGTGCAAGACCCATGCGGTATACAATGTTATCAAGACGAGTCTCAAGAAGAATCATGAAGTTAACACCGTGTTTACCAGGCATTTTACCTGCTTTGATGAACATCGTTTTGAATTGACGTTCGTTTACGCCAAACATAAAACGAAGTTTTTGTTTTTCTTGTAATTGCTTTCCGTACTCAGAAAGTTTTATGCGTTGGTTAGGACCGTGTTGTCCTGGACCGTAAGGGCGTTTTTCGATTTCTTTTCCTGTGCCTGTAAGTGAAATCCCAAGACGACGGGAAAGTTTCCATGATGGACCTGTATAACGAGCCATGAAAGACTCCTCCTCTATTGTTGGTTTTATTTTGTTGTAAAATAAGAACCAGATGTGTTCAATCCAAATGCCATTCTATCATCTTGCACCCTCGCCTCCGCAGCCAGGAAGTTACTCGATGCACCTTGTAAAAGGAATAGACTGGACAATCTGAAACACACAACTGCTGCAACTATTTTACACAAGTTCCATCATAACAACTATAGAAGTAAGAGTCAAGCGTCATACTTGTAAACTAAAATAAGTCAAATGGTCTATGTAAAGTAATGGTAACTATAGTACCAATGTATTACAATGATAGTAAGACTTATTTGAATTCTATATACAGATTAGGATTGGGGTGATTATGTGACGGATCATCAATTGACGATGTTGAAAATTAAAAGCGATTTGATGGATTTATGGACCAAAGATACTGCTTTGCAATCGTATGAACAATGGTTTAAGGCGTTGAAACCAAAACTAAATCACCATTTTAATATTGCACAAGCGGATTTTTTCATATATGCGAATAATAGTTTTGTGGCACTTAAAGGTCATAAGTCCGTTTCTAAGAGAGAACAAGCCTTGGTATTTGATGCACTTAAAACCGGAAAAGCGTTTAGCCATGATTCTTTAATCTCGCGAGTTAGAGAGACAGGTTTTAGCTATGCCGATGACTTTCTTCTGTTCCGGAATTTGAAATCTGAACCACTCGGATTGCTGGTTCTGAAATCTACTAATAAATGGAACGCATTTGCTACATCGCCATTTTTACATGAACTTGAAAAGGCGGTAAGCGACCTCATTGAGATAGTAAAGAAAATGGTTTTTCTTATAAAAGAGGAAAAAAGCTCCAAGCGTTTGTTCGGAGTCACCGAATTATTCAATTCAACAATGCAAAGTAATGTGATTTTAGATGGCGTAGTCTCTGCGATATCTAAAAATTTCCCGTCATCTGAAGTGGGACTTCTTTTATCACATGATCAAAAAGGGGTGACGCATAACTATAAGTTAATTGATTACATGAACGAAAGACCGTCTGCGATGAATGCGTTTGTATCGGGTGAAACGACAAAGGAAGTAATGCCTGAATTGTCATGCAGGCTGATTAATGCACCAATTAGAGGAAGACAAGGTATCTATGGTGTGTTGCAAATTAAAGCACCAATTGACCTCGTTTTTTCATCGACACAGAAAAAGTTTATCAGTATGGTAGTAAACACAGCAGGAAGTGCACTGGAAAAAGCGATTCTACATGATCAATCCCACCGTGTTATCGAAGATTTACAACTTGTCAATGAAACGTCGAAAAAATTGAATAGCAATATGCATTTTGGAGAAATGACAGCATTTTTGAAACAGCAATTGCTGAAAGCGTTTCGGCCAGCAGAAATTGCATTTGTTTTTAACAATGAACAAGATGGTTATGACCTCTCTCAATTAAGTTCAGATTTTTTTCGTACGGAATCAGGCAAGAATTATATTGAATTCTCATCGAAATACTTGAGGAGTGGCAAAGAAGCTTTATTTGATGCGAATTTTAGCGGCACCATGAACGAATCTATTGGTTACGAGTCAATCATAGCGATTCCGATTGTGAATCAAGAGGTACTTACGGGTTTCGTTGTACTACTGCATATGGATCAATACTTCTTTTCATTCGACAGCTTCAAACTCATGCAATCACTTATTGGCCACTCTTCGCTTGCGCTTGCGAACTCGGTATTACGCGACCAGTTACAGGAACTTGTTGATAAAGATCACTTAACCAAACTTTATACAAGGAGTTACGTAGATAAGATTATTGAAAAGTCGATTGTTGATGATGAAATGGGTGTGTTTGTTCTCGTAGATGTCGATGACTTCAAGAAGATAAACGACACATATGGTCATGTTACTGGTGATGATGTGCTGAAGCAGATCGCTACCATCATACTTGCAGAGGTATCCGGTAGAGGGGTTGCGGGAAGATGGGGTGGAGAGGAAATCGCTATCTTTTTGCCGTTGACAGAATTTCAAGAAGGGGCATTATTTGCGGAACGACTAGTTAAACTTATTCCTGCTGCCACTGAACCCTCAATTACGGTATCGATAGGGATGCATAACTGGACGACTAAACGACAGTCGACTTATAAAGAACTGTTTCAGCATACTGACAAAGCACTGTATATAGCGAAAAATAACGGTAAAAACCAAGTGGTAATCCATGAAGAAACCAGTTATACCTTTTCCTAACTGTGATTAAAGAGTAAACTAATAGATGTAGAGTTAGAATATTCTTTAAACATAAGGAGGGCAATGGAAATGGACAAAAAAAACCTTCACAAAGATACGATTGTCATTCATGAGGGATATGATGATAGGGAACATCAGGGGAGTTTAGCGGTACCACTTTACCAAACATCGACCTTCTCGTTTGAAACAGCATTGCAAGGGGAGAATCGCTTTTCAGGTGTAGAGGGAGGGAACATTTACTCCAGGCTTGGTAATCCGACTGTCCGCGTGTTAGAAGAGCGTATGACAGCTCTTGAGAACGGAAAAGGTGCACTTGCGTTTGGTTCGGGGATGGCAGCAGTCAGTACGATTCTCGTCCACTTGACGAAATCGGGTGATCATATTCTGTGTTCACGTGGAATTTATGGCTGCACATTTGGACTTCTTGGTATGCTGAATGAGAAATACAATATCACGCATGACCTTATTCAGATGAAGACAGAAGAGGAGATTGAACGGGCTATTAAACCGGAAACGGTCTGTATATATATTGAAACGCCTATCAATCCAACAATGGAACTTGTCGATATTCACGCGGTCGTGAATGTAGCTAAACGTCATGGACTTCGAGTTGTAGTTGACAATACTTTTTCGTCGCCCTATTTGCAGAATCCGCTCGATATCGGTGCGGACTTCGTTTTGCATAGCGCAACAAAGTATATTAACGGTCACGGAGATGTCATAGCTGGGCTTCTTGTCGGAGCTGACAAAGAAGAGATGGAGTCAATTCGTATGTCTGTGCAGAAAGATTTCGGAGGCATCATATCGCCATTCGATGCTTGGCTTTTAATCCGCGGATTGAAAACGCTATCGGTTCGCATGGAGCGCCATACTTCGAATGCGGAAAAAGTGATAGCTTATTTAAAAGGTCAGAAGCTTGTTGAAGAAATCTATTATCCGTTCGATAAAGACAATCCACAATATGAAATAGCGAAACGTCAAATGAGAGCAGGAGGCGGCCTGATTTCATTTACAGTTAAAGGTGGTAAAGAAGGTGCTCAGCTATTCATGGATAGCCTTTCTCTCATTAAGATTGCAGTCAGCCTAGGAGACGCAGAAACGCTTATCCAGCATCCTGCGACGATGACACATTCTGTTATTCCTGAGGCGGAGCGACTACAGATGGGTATCACTGATTCTTTACTAAGGCTTTCAGTCGGTCTTGAACATGCCGAGGATCTCATAGCTGACTTCAAGGCGGCATTCGCAATCATGGAGACAGCGATTACTGAGCGGGCTTAAACTAAGAAAAGCGCAAGGCGCCTAAAGGATTGCAGTTTAATTGCGCCACTTCCTGTGGCAACAGCTGCATGACCTACATCCTGTAGGCCCGCGACAGGCATAAGTCGATTCAGGGAAGGCAGTCTAAGATCGCGACGTCCTGTCGCAACGACTGCATACCTGCTTCCAGCAGGCACGACGTGGCGCTCTTTGCCACATAGCTGGATTGCTTATGACCTGAGCGGCTGGCGGCTGGAGTCTAGACAATAAGAAAATCGCAAGGCGCCGGGAAACTAGATACTATTTTAAGCGAAAAAACTTATACTTTTTTATCTATGACCAAATAGGACAGGAACCTCTCTGCTATAATTAACAACAGAGCAGGATTTCATGATTGTTGAGCAATGAAAAAACTGCCTTGGCACCGATTGTCTGGTGGCCAGGGCAGCTTGTTGTTCAAAGATGTTTGACTAGTACCTCGACAAGATGTTCCAGTCCAGCCTGATCTTCTTTTGTGAAGCGATTCAGCTCGGGGCTGTCGATGTCAAGGACACCTAGTAAGACACCATCTTTTAAAATAGGAATGACAACTTCAGACTGGGAAGCTGCATCGCATGCAATATGTCCTGGGAAAGCATTGACGTCCGATACGATAATGGATTTTTTTGTTTCAGCAGCTGTTCCGCAGACGCCTCTTCCAAGGGGAATACGAATGCACGCTGGAAGACCTTGGAAAGGACCAAGCACCAGTTCTCCGTCATCCATTAAGTAAAAACCGACCCAATTGATGCGGTCGAAAAATTGATTGAGTAAAGCAGAAGCGTTGCTCAAGTTTGCGTACATATTTCTCTCACCCGTCAACAATGCGTCCAATTGACTTGAAAGTTGTTCATATTTCACTTTTAAATCAGTGGCATAGTCAATTTCTTGAAACAAATAGAACACCCCTTGTTAAGTATATTTTGTTTAAATAAGTATACATATTAAGACGTTTATAAACAAATTTTGTCGATTATTAGGGTGGAAAACAGGTTTTTCCCTATAAATCATTCATATTCGCAACCAAAAGGGTTTAAACGTGGTACTATATAGGATAATATCATGGTACAGTGACTTGGACAGGGGGACCACGATGAAAATCATCATCATTGCCATACTAGTAGTTATTATATTAACGACAATCGCCTTCTTATTCAGGCGTAAACATATCCAGGAAATTGGTCGGTTGGAGCAGGAGAAACTACAAATTCAACACAAACCTATCTTAGAAGAGATGACAAAAGTGAAACAACTGAACATGACAGGCGAAACCGAAGAGAAATTCGAACGGTGGCGTAGCGAATGGACAGAATTGATGGACGTACATATGCCAAAAATCGATACATTATTATTTGATGTAGAGGATGTAGTAGATCGTTTCCGTTTTAGAAAAGCAACAGGATTAGAGAAAGAAATTCAAGAGAAAGTTCGATTTTGCGATAAAAAAATGAATAATATTTTGCAAGAGCTAAACGAACTCGTTGGCAGTGAAGAAAAAAATCGCATTGAGATGGAAAAATTAAAAGAGCAGCATCGTGCCGCTCGCAAAGCGGTACTCGCTCATCAACATTCGTTTGGGATGACAGCGAATCCACTTGAAAAGGAACTGGAATCATTTAACCCGAAATTCGCAGAATATGACGAGTTGACAGCGAATGGCAATTATTTGTTGGCACGGGAAATTGTCATGGCATTATCAGCAAAGGGAGATCATGTTTTTACGTTAATCCACGAGATCCCATCGTTGCTTTCTGAAATACAAAGCAAAATTCCAGCATCGATTCGTGAACTGCGAAATGGAACGAGAGAGATGGAAGAACAGTCCTATTATTTGCAACACCTAGAACTGACAAAACAACTTAGAACAATTGAGATTGAACTTGAAGAACTATTGTTAAAAATGGCTGATCTTCAAATTGAATCTGTTCAACAGTGTACAAGTGAAATAAATGATCGCATTGATTCATTTTACGATGCGCTTGAAAATGAAGTGAATGCAAAGCATTATGTAGATGAGTACTACAATCAAATTGCTGAGAGGCTTCACGCAATAACGATATTGACAAGAGAAACTTCAGACGAGGCGGCTTTTGTTCAGCAAAGTTATCGAATGGATGAAAAAGAAGCACAAATTCCACAGCTGGCTCTCAAAAAGTTAGGTTCTCTCGACAAACGATTTGGTGTGCTTATTTATAGGCTTGAGGAACAATTATCTGCTTATTCGGGATTACAGGAAGAGTTGCAATCCATTTTTGAAGAACTAGAGCAAATTGCTGTTGAACAGGAAAGTTTCACAAATCGTATGAAAAACTTGCGGATTGATGAAAATAATGTTCGAACTAAACTGGATGAACTGTCGCGTAAATTACAAAATTCAGAACGTATGCTACATAAGGGGAATATCCCAGGTATACCAGATGATATGGAAGCACGTCTTGAAGAAGCAGATGAACAAATTTATATTGTGACACAAAGTTTACAGGAAGTACCGCTTAATATGAGTCTTGTCGATTCTTATTTGGAGAACGCAGGGAAAGCTATAAATGATGTATCTATAAAAGTTGAAGAGATGCTTGAGAATGTATTACTGATTGAGTGGATCATCCAATATGGAAACAGATACCGTGCATCCAATCCGGAAGTTCACGCCCGCTTGTTAGATGCTGAAGAGTCATTCAGACAATTCCGTTATGCAAAAGCATTGGAAGAAGCAGCGACAGCGGTTGAAGAAATGGAACCGGGTGCTATGAAACGAATTGAAGAACTTGTGAAAGAACATGTCTGAGTTAAAAAGTAGACTACAAATAGCCACCGGCATATAATGCAGGTGGCTTTGTCACGCATTGAACTTGATTCAGTAATTTTTTTGTACTGAAAGCGAAGCGTTAGCTAAAGTAGTACCCACTTCTATAAGTGGTGGGATCAATGCTGAAATGCGTATTTAATGTAAAATGAAAGGAAGATTCACATGATTTATTTTGATAATAGCGCTACAACAGCTCCTGATGAGGGTGTGCTTACATCTTTCATAGAAGTGAACAAGCGCTTTTTTGCGAATCCCGCTTCAATACATCTTGCTGGAAAGGAAGCCGAGGCGCTTCTTGAACGATCGAGAGAACAGATCCTATCGATTCTTGGTGCACATGATGGAGAGCTTTTATTCACATCGGGTGGTACGGAAGCCAATAATTTAGCGGTAATCGGTTTTGCACGTGCTTTGCGTGCTAGAGGCAACCATCTCATCACAACAAAAATTGAACATCCATCTGTTCTTCGTTCAATGGAATATTTAGAGACGCAAGGGTTTGAAGTGGATTATTTGTCAGTTGATGAGCAAGGAATGATCTCTGTTGAAGAGTTGAAAAGTAAACTTCGGAAAGATACAATACTTGTCAGTATTATGCATGTCAATAATGAAATCGGTACAATACAGCCAATTGCTGAATGTGCACGCCTCATTAAAGAAAATACAAGAGCACTATTTCATTCGGATGCTGTTCAAAGTTTCGGAAAACTACCCGTTTCGTTAACTGGAGATGGTCCGGACGCAATAACGATTTCAGCCCATAAAATTAATGGCTTGAAAGGTTCGGGCATACTAGCATTAAGAAAAGGAATGGCACCAGAAGCAATTAGTTATGGCGGCGGCCAGGAAAGTGGTATTCGCAACGGTACCGTATCCGTAGCGAATGCAGTGACGATGGCAAGGGCGATACGGATGAGTGCGATAGACATCGAGCAGAAGGATTTCAGTCAATGGAGAAATCGGCTTATAGGCTTTATCGGGCAATTTGAGAACGTTCGTGTACTTGCCCCTGATAAGGCAGCACCGCATATTTTAGCTGTCGCTTTTTATAAAGTAAAAGGGGAAGTTGCAGTTAATTTCTTTCAAGAAAACGGTATTACAATTTCTACATCTAGCGCTTGTTCATCGAAAAGTGGCACTGCGGGGCATGTAATAGAAGCTATAGGTGTTAATGGGAAATTTAAAAACGGAGTAATCCGTATCAGCTTTGGAAAAAATAATATAGAACAGCATGTAGTGGAATTCGAGCAAGTATTTGCACGGTTCATGGAACTGCTTGGAAGGGGAAATAAGTAATGGAATGGAACGAACTATTGATACGCTATGGAGAGATATCATTAAAGGGACGAAACAGGAATGTATTCGTCAAGAAATTAAGAAACAATATTAAAGATGCTTTGAGTGATTTGAAAACGGTAATCATTAAACCTGAACGTGATCGCATGTTTCTTTTTGCGGAAGACAAAAGCGATATGGAAGAAGCGATAGCTCGTTTGCCACATATTTTCGGCATTCAATCTTTCAGTCCAGTTGCAAAATGTGAAGCGACGCTTGAAGCGATTAAAGAAAAAGCCTTAGAAATCATTGGGGCAAACGAAACAGCTGGAAAAACGTTTAAAGTTGAAGTGAGACGTACAGACAAAAGGTTTCCGCTTGTGACAAACGAGTTGCAGCTAGAAATTGGGTCACATGTGTTACGTAGCTTCCCAGACCTCATTGTGCAAATGAAAAAACCTGATATCGTGCTACTCATTGATATTAGAATAGAAGGAGCTTTCTTAACAGCTAAAGTATATGAAGGTGCAGGCGGTATGCCGGTAGGTTCAAATGGACATTCAATTCTAATGCTTTCAGGTGGTATCGATAGCCCAGTTGCAGGCTATCTTATGATGAAGCGCGGTGTGTCGATTGATGCAATTCACTTTGCCAGTCCGCCATTCACAAGTGATTTGGCTAAAAAGAAAGTGATGGACCTTGCAGAGAAGTTAAGTTCATTCGGAGCAGCAGTTAGGCTTCATATAATACCATTCACTGAAATCCAACAAGCGATTGTCAGTCAAGTACCTGATAATGTTTCAATGACGACAACGCGGAGATTAATGCTTCAAATTGCTGATAAAGTGCGTGAAGAAGAAGGTGCGCTCGCAATTGTAACAGGGGAAAGCCTTGGACAAGTTGCTAGTCAAACGCTCGAAAGCTTAACGGCTATTAACGCTGTGACCTCTTCCCCTATTTTGCGCCCGCTCATTGCAACGGACAAACTGGATATTATAGATATTGCCCAAAAGATTGGCACATACGACATTTCAATTAGACCCTATGAAGATTGCTGCACAATCTTCTCGCCTTCAAACCCGAAAACAAAACCAAAGCTTGAAAAAGTAGCTTATTATGAAAGCTTTACTGATTTCGAGCCAATGATTGAAGAAGCGATTGAAAAACGACTAATCGTTGAACTACCACTTCAACAAAAGGACGACTTCGAAGACCTTCTTTAATGTTAGAATAAATTACTGTTTACATCCACTGTATGAAATTCCGTTTGCGATGCATTCTATACGCACATAGAAGTTAGTACCAAAGTTAAAGGCATCAATTTAAGTGGATTAGGGATAATGGGAACTCAATCAAATTGAAGTACTATATATCGAACAAATAAGTATCTGTATAAACTGTGGAAGGCATCGTCTAGCGCCTGAGCGAATTCAATGAAATTCTTTATTTCAACCAATATAAAAGCTGCATCGGACATTGTCTGATGCAGCTTTTTGGCTTATATAGTGTAAGCAAAAGAATGGTTGCTTAAACTAATCTTAATTATTTGGCGTTATTTACCACTTATTATTCGCGCATGAATTTTATTAACTTGTGCATTCTAACTGCACAAGGAGGTGATAAACATGGCGAACAACAACAGCGGCAACTCGAATCAGCTAGTAGTTCCAGGCGTAAGACAAGCACTTGATCAAATGAAAAATGAAATTGCAGCAGAATTTGGCGTACAAATGGGGCCAGACGCATCATCGCGTGCCAACGGATCCGTCGGCGGAGAAATTACTAAGCGATTAGTGCGTCAGGCGCAACAACAAATGAATGGCAATAAATAAAGATTTATTCAATGAAAAGATGTTTCGGAACAACTTTTCGCTAATATAGTGTAAGCAAAAATGCAGATGTTTAAACTATTTTATGTAATTGGTGGACATTACCATAACAAATAAATGCATAAAGTTTTATAAACGGCACATTCTATGTGCACAGGAGGTGACAAACATGCCAAACAACAACAGTGGTAATTCAAATCAGTTAGTAGTTCCAGGCGTAAGACAAGCACTGGATCAAATGAAAAATGAAATTGCAGCAGAATTTGGTGTACAAATGGGACCAGATGCATCATCACGTGCTAATGGTTCGGTCGGTGGAGAAATTACAAAACGACTAGTGCGTCAAGCGCAACAACAAATGAGCGGGTACCAAAAATAACTCTTTAACTGTGAGGCTGGTTTAGGTATTATCTAAAACAGCTTTCGCTTATACAGTGTTATCAAAAGTACAGTTGCTTAATCAATTCAAAGTGATTTACAAACTTTACCACCTATAATTTTGCATGAATTTCTGCATCTAGCACATTCTAATTATACAAGGAGGTGGCAATCATGGCGAACAACAACAGCAGCAACAACTCGAATCAGCTATTAGTTCCAGGCGTACGACAAGCATTGGATCAAATGAAAAATGAGATCGCAACAGAATTTGGCGTACAAATGGGACCAGATGCATCAGCGCGTGCCAACGGATCCGTCGGCGGAGAAATTACAAAGCGCTTAGTGCGACAGGCTCAAGAACAGATGAAGGGTCACTAAGAATAATTGTTTAATGAAAAGCTGTTCCGGAATTATTCCGGAACAGCTTTTCATAATTTTTACAAGTATTAGCTAGTAAAGAATGAATTACTCTTAGGTTTATTTAGAAAAGTAAATTAGTTTTGAATTATCGGTACTTTATTTGTATACTTAGATGATACATCTAAGGGGGAATTTGCATGAATCGTGAACAACTGATTGCGCCAGAACAATATAACCTTGTCAGTGAATTTGAAAAGTATGCAACAGGTACAGGAAAAAAAGCGCTAATTTATGTTAATGCAGAAGGAAACAAGAAGGAAATTACATATGATGAATTAATCACTTTAGCGAATAAGGCAGCCAATGTCTTCAAATCGAACGGACTTGAAAAGGGTGATGTCGTTCTTGTCATGGTTCCAAGGCTAATCGAAGCATATGTGACGTATATCGGCGCCCTTAAAGCGGGACTTGTCGTAATCCCGAGTTCAGAAATGTTACGGTCTTCCGATATTGAATATCGATTGGCACATAGTGATGCTAAAGCAATCGTTGCGTTCGATGCGTTTACTGATCAATTTAGCGAAGTAAAAAACATAGGGGATGTCAAGGTATTCGTTGTTGGACAGGCTAAGAAAGATCAACTTTCATTAACCGATCTAATGGAAACTGCATCAACGGCGTTTACAGCACCACAAACGAAAAGTTCGGACATGGCATTTCTATCTTACACATCAGGCACGACGGGGAAACCAAAAGGTGTCGTACATACACACGCTTGGGGGTATGCGCACTTACGGACAACAGGAGCAAGCTGGTTGGGTATCAATGAAGGTGACGTAGTCTGGGCTACGGCTGCACCAGGATGGCAAAAGTGGATTTGGACACCTTTCTTATCCGTAATTGGTAGCGGCGCAACGGGACTTGTATATGACGGGAAGTTTGATGTGACGACTTATTTAGAGTTGATTGGTAAATATCAAGTGAATGTATTATGTTGTACGCCAACGGAATACAGGTTTATGGCGAAGGCCGAAAACCTTGGGGATTTTGATCTTTCTTCTATTCGTAGTGCGGTTTCGGCTGGAGAACCGCTTAACCGTGAAGTAATTGATATATTTGATAAGACTTTTTCGCTTTCAGTAAGAGATGGCTATGGGCAGACGGAAAACACATTACTCGTCGGGACGATGCTAGGTATGGAGGCGCGGAAGGGTTCTATGGGAAAACCGACGCCTGGCAATAAGGTCGACATTATCAATGACGAAGGAAATCCAGCGGTTGTTGGGGAAGTTGGGGATATTGCGGTACATGTATCGACACCTGCGTTATTCAAAGAGTATTTAAAAGATCCGGAACGGACAACAATGCAGTTCCGAGGTGATTATTACGTAACTGGTGATCGTGCAAAAATGGATGAGGATGGTTATTTCTGGTTTGAAGGTCGCGGGGATGACATTATTATCAGTTCCGGCTACACAATCGGACCATTTGAAGTAGAGGATGCATTGACGAAGCATCCCGCAGTCCGTGAATGCGCAGTCGTTGCGAGTCCGGACGAAGTCAGGGGGAATATCGTCAAAGCATTCGTGGTGCTACGTGACCCTGAAAGGAAAAATGAAGAGGGTCTTATTAAAGACTTACAGGATCACGTGAAAAGTTTGACAGCGCCTTATAAATATCCACGTAAAATTGAGTTCCTGGATACTTTGCCGAAAACTGCTTCAGGAAAAATCATGCGAATTGAATTAAGGAAAAAAGAACAACTGTAAATCATTCCAGAAAACAAACCGCTTAAAAAGCACGGGTTATTCCGTACTTTTTAAGCGGTTTTTGGTGTTTACGAGTAGGTTGTCAGTATTCTAAATAATCTCATCTTTACGTAGTGAATTAATGGGGCTATACTTAGTTTATTATTTCGATAATCAAAATATATGGGGGCGTCGTGATGCAAACAGAAAAAAGCGGTGTCCTTTGGGCAATCGGTTCGTATCTTATTTGGGGGATTATGCCGATTTATTGGAAAAGCCTTGAGCATGTCGCAAGTGCTGAAATATTAGTGAGTCGCATCGTGTGGGCATTTGTTCTAACGTTAGTAGTAGTTCTTCTTCTGAAAAATGGACGTCATCTTAAGGCGGATATAAAAACCTTGTGGATCTCGCAAAGAGACTTTTGGGCTTTGTTCGCTGCTTCAGCACTTGTTTCAACGAACTGGTTTATCTACATATGGGCAGTGAATCATAACTATATTGTCCAAACAAGTCTTGGTTACTATATTAACCCGCTTATATCGGTACTACTTGGAATCTTTTTCTTGAAAGAAAAGTTGTCAAGAGCACAGCAAGTTGCTTTTTTACTGGCGGCAACAGGAGTCACAATTTTGACGATTTCGTACGGTAAGTTTCCATGGTTGGCATTTACACTGGCAATAACGTTTGCAGTTTACGGTCTTATCAAGAAACAAATTAAGCTAGATGCACTTCGTGGGTTGACAATTGAAACGTTCTTCATTGTTCCGTTCGCTGTCATCTATTATGTGTGGCTATTCATGGAAGGCAATGCAGTGTTCTTACATTCTGACATCAAGACGGACATTTTACTTATCCTAACAGGTATAGCAACGGCTTTACCACTTATTATGTATGCAAAAGGCGTACAAAGAATTCCGCTATATATGGCTGGATTTCTTCAATACATAGCCCCAACGATGATGCTGTTTCTCGGAGTTGTTGTGTACAAAGAAACGTTCGGGAAAATTGAGGTATTGTCATTCGCTTTCATTTGGGCAGCATTGTTACTCTTTACGGTATCTAAACTAATTGAAGTGATGAAAATGAAGAAGAGCCTCCTTTAAATTAGGAGGCTACTGAAAAAGGCTATCTTTATATGTTGAAGTAAAGAATTACATCAAACCCGTTCTGGTATTTTGGGGATGTCTAGGCTAAATATATTCATCTGTTCATACATTAACTGAAAAAAAAGGAGGATAATATTGATTAATAAAATAGATATTATAAATCCGAAACTTGCTAAGGAGGTATTGAGCGTTCAAATTGCTTCGTATAAGGTAGAGGCGGAGTTGATTGATTTCTATGACATTCCGCCATTAAGGGATTCGGTTAGCACATTGCAACAATGTGGCGAAAATTTCTATGGATGCTATTTAGATGGAGAGTTAAGCGGAGTCATTTCTATAAAGGCAGAAGAGAATCTAATAGATATTCATAGGTTGATGGTGCACCCAAAACATTTTAGAAAAGGAATTGCCAAGAGATTATTAGATTTCATTGAAAGCGTCGGAGAAGGGAATGAAAAACTGATCGTATCAACGGGTTCTAAAAATGCACCAGCAATCTCCTTCTATGAAAAAAATGGATTCATAATAACTGGAGAAACAAAAGTAATGGAAGGTTTATCAATAACTTCATTTGAAAAGAAAATAACTCGATATCGCTAACAGCCTTCTTTCCTAGTAGAGCCATATTGTGAAACCCATCTGATAAGTATACGTCTATTAGTAGAAAGGGGGGATAATATGAAAGAGTTATCAATGCTATTTATTATACTAGGAACTTTACTAGTAGGGAGTTTTCAAAAGGAACAAATAGAAACAAAAACGGGGTATTTAGATTTAAAAGAAAAAAGTGGAATAGCTATATTCAGTAAAGCGGTGAGTGATTCGACCAGCGAACTAGGAATTGTTAATATGGTAAATCCGTCGTATAGATTCGACCTTGGTGAAGAATCATATTCCCTTTGGATTTCAGAAGACAATGGAACAATAATGAATACAAAAGACACTCATACTATTTACAGACTTTCAACTAGCTCAGTTCAAGAGGTTAATGGGTTTGTTAATAGAGATTAAACCTTCTTCAACGAACGAAGCAGTTAGTTGAAGAAGGTTAACCAAGCATTCTGCCGATGAATATAATGAAAGTTAATACGATTGAAAAAACTGACATGAAAATTATAGTAAATATACCTCTTGCCATTGCCTTCCATTCCCTTACATCCTTTAACCCGATGACTCCAAGAAAAAATGTTATCACTGTTATGCCTAAGACAATATCTAATGAATGAAGCCCTATGATTTTTGTGGTAAAACTAAAAAAATCTGCAGACGATATTGCGATTAAAAACAGAGGAATACAAAGTAAAGAAAGTATAAAGGACAATGAATTAATAGTTATTTCCATTCCATTCCACTCCCTTCTAAAAATACTATTCAATTTTAATAAATCTTCACGTACATATCCTTTACTTTTTTAGAACTTAGAGCTCATCTATATGATAAAACAGGATTAAAAAATATAGTATATATGTTGAATTAAAGAATCTCATTGAATCTGCTATGGTGCTCAATAATGAGAGAGTTGTAATTCGGTGTGTGGATTGTAGAACGCTTGGCGCTTTGGGGATGCCTCTCGCCGTAAGCCTGGATTAGCGCTACGCATCCAGTCTTACGACTTCGGCGACCCCTTTGCCGCGCCTGCGCTAGGGTGTTCATTATAGAGAGAAATATGATTTTGAGATGTATATGCTGAGATTATAATGTGATTACTTTTTGCTACTATTTATATTCAAGAAAGACGTGCCCCGGCTTGCAGATTTCATCGTAGATAATGAAAAGCTCTTTCTCACATAGACCATCCAGCGCAGGCGCGATAAGACTGAAAGTGGTCTTCTTCCTGGCTTATCGCGGGAGGCATCCACAAAGCGTCGAAGCGGTATTCGTAGGATTTTTATTTCATTCCAATTATTGTTTTTTTCAGTAGCCTTTCAAAAGCCCTTGTAAAGCGCATACGTTGTATTCATTTGTTCAACATATATAGAGCTAGGGATAAGTGAGTTAATAATGCCGAAATACTTTAAAACATATTTTTTAAATTTTTATGGAGAAATCAGGTTATGGAGATAGGGTAATGCCATAAAATGAAAGAATTAGGAGTAAGTACATACTTAGGACGAAGATAAATCATGATTGTTCCATCGCGTTCCAATTTCATAAGTACACGAAGTGCTAAAGCTTTTTGGGACGAAAGAATAGAGGGGCATAGACCTGGATAATAGCCGCCAAAGATGTTATTTTGGCGGCTGAAACTTTCTTTAGGGTTATCTCTTTTTTACTAGTAAAGAAGTGTCAATTTCTATATGGTATCACATGATTACATGCATACTCTTTTGCTAATAGTAAGCAATATAACGTGCAAGAGTGCCCGAAATTGCATCTTCGGGCACTTACAATCCCTATAGAAAGTCATCTATTCTTTTCTTTCAAAACAACTGTATTTTTCACTTGAACATTGTAGGTACGCGACAGGCAACTATTCACAACAGGATGACCCAAAAAAAGTGTGGCTAGAAGCGACGGAGTCACTTCTAGCCACACATGCCTCACGGTAAATATGTCGTGATTAGTTCGCCGAAAGCGAACCGGAAATGGTCCAGTGAAAATGGGTTTTTCCAAGCCTTAATACCAGTGTTTTATGCAAATAAATGGTTAATCAACAGACGTAATTGTAGATTGAAAGGTTCTTACTAAAGTAGTTGAGCTTTTCAATGTTGAAATCATATGTATTGCTATAAAACGGTAATCGACAGGCGGTGTTGCTTTTCTTTTATAAATAAATTCGCTGCACTTTCTCCCAGAAGGAGTTATTTTTCAGTTTCACAGTTTTCACAGTTTTATCGCTTAATCTAATTTCCACACTTTCAACTTGGCGAATCCCCAGCGCTTCATTGTCAGCAGCAACTAAAGGGAAAACGTTGCCATCCTGATGAACTTTTAGTTGGAATTTACGTTCGCCACTCATTATGAAGGACGAGCCAAGTGTTCTGTATTTATTATTGTTTACGGAAGCAAGCTCAGTCACTTGGAAACACCGAAGTAGTGGATCAACGACCGCTCCATTGACAGACTTATTGTAAGCAGTACTGCCAGTCGGTGTGGAAATTATTAGACCATCACCGAGGAATGTTTCGAATAATTTATCATCTATAATGACATCCAGGACGAATGTCCGAATGATATTCGAGCGAATACTGAATTCATTTAGGCAATAGAATGGTTGGTGATCATCAATCTTTACTTCGATAAGTGGATACTTTCTCACTTCAAGACCTTCTTTACGAATGGTCTGCGTCATTTCGTAAAGATTGTTATAATGAAAATCACAATAAAGTCCGGGTTTACCTGTTAAAGAAATACCTGCATATAAACAATCCTGTCGGAAACCGGTTTTTCGAACCGCTTGTAAAAAAGAACCATCGCTACCGATGCTGATGATAATATTTGCATCTTTATCGTTGTCGGTCATTGTAAAACCCTCATGAATCAACGCATCTGCCACTTTGGATTTTTTATCAAGTGAATCTTCATCATGTTTACTGTAAATAAAAATATTCATTCGATCTGTCATTACACAAAGCCCCCTCTGAATAAGTTATACTGATTTTACCACGTGGTGAAACATTTTGGTGTGTCCGAACGTATAAGTTAATGGAATGAAAAAGGAGGAATTTGAAATGACAATTAAACGATGGATTGCAATCATCGTAGCTGCAGCACTTGTTTTTGTGTCAATAGGCATAAATTCACTATCGTACATATTTACGAGAGATTTCAACGGATTCTTTGAAGACATGATGGCAACTTCATCTTCGGGGTATGAGGAAGCGATTATTGAGGAAGGAACGGGTAAGGATAAAATCGCTGTTCTTTCTCTTGATGGGGTTATTCAGGACTTAGGGGATACGTCATCCCTTTTCCAATCTGCAGGTTATAATCATCAGTATTTCATGAATCAGTTGTCTGAAATTCTTGAAGATACTAATGTAAAAGGCGTTGTGCTTGAAGTGAATTCACCAGGTGGCGGAGTCGTTGAATCAGCGGACATTTATGATGCTCTCCGTATGATTCAAGTAGAAAGAGAGATTCCGCTGTATGTTTCGATGGGCGGAATGGCTGCTTCAGGCGGTTATTATGTATCAGCTCCAGCTGATAAGATATTTGTTAATCGTGAAACGATTACAGGTTCAATCGGTGTCATTATGGAAAGTGTTAACTATGCGAAACTTGCTGAGAAATACGGCATTGATTTTAACACGATTAAAACAGGTCCATATAAAGATATTATGAGTGGATCTCGTGAGATGAAAGATGAAGAACGCGTAATGCTTCAAGAAATGATAAATGATTCCTACGAACGCTTTGTTGATATTATCGAAGAAGGTCGCGGCATGACAGAGGCTGAAGTGAAAAAAGTAGCTGATGGCCGTATCATGAATGGGCGTCAGGCAATCGAAGCTGGGCTTGCAGATGAATTCGGCAAGGCGGGTGATGTTATTGCTGCCATGAAAGAAGATTATAATCTTCAAGATGCCACAGTCTTTGAGTATACGTCCCTTGATAGCTGGACTTCAATACTCGGCGTGAAAGCAGGAAATATGTTTGGCGGTAATATTGAGTCTGAACTAATCGGTAAGTTATTAAACGATTATAATGCACCACGGATGATGTATTTGTATGGTGAAAAATAAGGAGGGCTAGCGAATGTCGGAACACATCGAACAACAACCGGATCTGACGGGGAATTCCACTGCTGCGACGCCTATTCCAGATTACGAGACTATTCAAACTGAACATTATCGGGCGAAGTATGCGGGTTTCTGGACGCGACTATGGGCATATACAATCGATCTTCTTGTTTTATCAGCAATAAGCGGGATTATCATTAAACCGATTTTTCGAGTTGCAGGTTGGGAGATTACAAATCCCTCATTCTTCTTCTTCAGCACCTATAAAGTTACTATCCTTATTTTGATGTTGCTTTACTTTGCGCTTATGACGAAGTATTTACAGCAAACAGTAGGGAAGATGATCATGGGCATAAGAGTAGTGGCTAAAGACGAGGGTAAGCTTACGTGGGGGTCTGTCATATTCCGCGAAGTCATCGGAAGATTCATATCCAAAATGTTGGTCATCCCTTATCTGCTGGTCCTATTTATGCCTAGAAAAGAAGCATTGCATGACTTATTCGCCGATACTGTTGTTGAACATGAGCATTCTTATGAAAAAGAGATGGTTGTAGATTACCGTAAACGGATTGAGGGACAACAGTTGCAAGACGGTACTATCATTTAGTAAGATAGACTTAGAAGAGGAGGCGTCTTAATGGCTAACGTTACATTCAAGAACAACCCTGTTACATTGCTTGGAAAAGAAGTTGCAGTAGGTGATACTGCGCAAGATTTTACAGCACTTGCGAACGATTTGAGTCCGGTGACACTTGCCGATTCAAAAGGGAAAATCAGGTTAATCAGTGTGATTCCTTCAATTGATACGGGTGTCTGTTCAACACAGACGCGTAAATTTAACGAAGAGGCTGCTTCTCTTGGGGATGACGTTCAAGTGTTGACGATTTCTGCCGATCTTCCTTTTGCACAAGCGAGATGGTGTGCTGCTGAAGGTATTGCAAATCTACAGACATTATCCGATCATCGCGATTTATCATTTGGAGAAGCGTACGGCGTCGTAATGAAAGAACTTCGCTTGCTTGCACGTTCTGTCTTCGTTATCGATAAAGATGATAAAGTGACGTATGTTGAGTATGTCGGCGAAGGTACAGACCATCCTAACTATGAACAAGCAATTTTAGCGGTAAAAGAATTAACGAAGTAACTAAAAAATACTAATGAAAACCCACTCGGAAACGGGTGGGTTTTGTGAGTTGAGGGATAACTAAATGACAACTAATACAGAAAAAATATTTTCATTCATTGATGCATATGCAGAATCTACAGAAGTACTTTACCTGGAAGCAACCATTGATATTTGTCAAAAATGGCTTTCAGGAGAATCGCAACCTGCGGTATCAGAAACAGTAACTAAAGAGGATATCCGTAGAGGTATCCAGCTTGCAGTCCTGAAGGGGATGAAGCAAAATGTACAGCCTAACCACCAGATGACTCCTGATTCAATCGGAATGCTCATTGGACATATTGCTGGAAAATTGGCGATAGGTGAACAAGGTATTACACTTCTTGACCCTGCAGCTGGTACAGGAAATCTTCTCTATACGGTCATGAACACAATTGAGAACGATGTCACTGCGACAGCAATAGAAATTGATGATTTGTTAGTGAGATTGTCCGCTGTTACTGCGGAATTACTTGAGCACCCTGTCACATTCTATGTGCAGGATGCATTGCGACCGTTATTTGTCGATCCAGTCGACATCACCATAAGCGATTTACCTGTCGGATTTTATCCTGATGATGAAAATGCACTCAATTATGAATTGATGCCTGCAGAGGGGCATGCTTATGCACATCATCTGTTCATTGAACAATCAATGAAGCATACGAAACCAGGTGGGCACGGTGTATTCATCATACCTGCAAATTTGTTTGAGTCCGATCAATCGCCTACATTGCATCCCTATTTGAAAAAACAAACGAATATCCGGGCAATTATTCAGTTACCTGATTCGTTATTTAAAAATGTAGCGCATGCAAAAAGTATATTAATTTTACAAAAACCTTTACCAGAAGCAAAAGTGACACATGATGTCCTTCTTGCGAAGGTTCCTAATATGACTGATAAGCATGCCATGGCCCTGTTTCTTCAGAAAATCGATATTTGGGCTACTGAATAAAGCTGGAATCTAGACTTACTCGGTAGCTGTGTGTTTAGAATTGCTTGGTAAAGAAATATGTGTAAAAGGAGCGCTTTATATGCGGAACATTTTAGCGATAAACGCTGGAAGTTCGTCCTTGAAGTTTCAACTTCTCCAGATGCCAGAAGAGCACGTAATAGCAAAGGGACAAATTGACAGAATAGGTCATTCAGAATCGATTTTCAACATGAAGTTCGAACAACGCAGGGTAGAAAAGGGTCAAGATATCCAGAATCATACCGAAGCTGTAGCCATGCTTCTTAAGATGCTGATTAGTGAAGGAGTCGTTCGATCATTCGATGAAATTGATGGGATCGGTCACCGTGTTGTACACGGTGGCGAAGTTTTCAGCGGTTCCGTACTCATCAATGATGAGATACTTGCAACGCTTGAGGGACTATCAAACCTTGCGCCACTCCATAATCCCGCAAACATTGTTGGCATTAAGGAGTTTAGTAAAGCATTGCCTAATGTGCCTGCTGTTGCGGTTTTTGATACGGCGTTTCATCAGACGATGCCGGAAAGTTCTTTTCTTTATCCGTTACCCTACGAGTATTATGAAAAATATGGCATCCGAAAATACGGTTTCCACGGTACAAGCCATAAGTATGTAACGGAACGTGCTGCGGAATTATTAAATCGTCCACTTGAAGATACACGTCTTATTTCCTGCCATTTGGGAAATGGTGCAAGTATAGCTGCTGTTGAAGGTGGGAAATCACTCGATACGTCGATGGGTTTTACCCCTCTTGCGGGGGTGACAATGGGGACGCGTTCAGGAAATATCGATCCGGCACTCATCCCATATATTATGGAGCAGACGGGAAAGACGGTCGAAGAAGTCCTAGACGTTTTGAATAAACAATCGGGAATGCTTGCTATTTCGGGGTTTTCAAGCGATTTACGTGACATTGAAATCGAGGCTTCAAAAGGGAATGCGCGTGCACAGCTGGCTCTAGATGTCTTCGCAGATCGAATTCATAAATACATTGGTTCGTATGCGGCAAGGATGGGCGGAGTGGATGCGATTATCTTTACAGCCGGAATCGGTGAAAATAGTGATGTCATTCGTAAGAAAGTGTTAGAAGGTCTTGAATTTATGGGGGTCTATGTTGATCCGGATTTGAATACTATCAGGGGTAAGGAAGTGCATATCAGCTTTCCGTACTCTCCCGTTAAGGTGTTAGTAATCCCGACGAATGAAGAAGTAATGATTGCACGTGATACGATGCGTGTTGCGAAGTTATAAAACATCCAATTGAGTGTTAGATAATAAAAGAGTTGCCCAGGGAAATAATGGGCAACTCTTTTTTGAAAAGATAAGAAGATATAAGTTTTGACTTAGCACTTTGTCTAGAAGGCGCCTTGCGCTTTTCGTATTATAATGCTTCAGGTGTACGAATGACGAGGACGTCACATTTTGCAGAACGGACGATGTTTTCGGATACACTACCGATTAGGAAACGTTCGACCGCATTCAAGCCAGTTGCACCACAAATGATAAGGTCTGCATTTAGTTTTTTAGAAATATCTTTCGAAATCATTGTTTTTGGTGACCCATATTCTACTATGACATTAACGCGTTGCAAGCCAGCTTTCTCGGCTTCCAATTTATAGTCGTTTAACAATTCTTCTGCGAACTTTTGTGCTCTTTCGGCAATCGACCGATCATAAGCTTCGACCGCAGCATATGAACGTGTGTCGATGATGTTAATCAAGTTTAATGTAGCCTCGTTTCTATCGGCAATTGCCACCGCTTTTTTGAAAGCCCACTCTGATTCCTTTGATCCGTCGACAGCAACAAGAATTTGTTTGTATACTAATGTCATTTAATTTCACTCCATTCTTTAAATAGGTATACTTACCTTACTTCGATAAAAAGGATGAAAAACCTTTTAATAATAAAGAATAAAGTGACGAATAGTTTTAGTTTCGACAAAAATGTCACATTTTCGAATTAAGGTTAAAAAATTTCTCGAATAATAAGACTTTTGAGTAATAGAGTATTCTGCGAATTGATAAAATACAGCATAAATCCTTACTATCTGATAATATTAAAAATAGATTGGCCTGGATGAAAGATTTTCGAATGGTCAACTAACTAAATGTTATCTTTAGGAGGAATCGCAATGATTATTGGTGTCCCAAAAGAAGTGAAAAACAACGAAAACCGTGTCGCTATGACACCTGCAGGGGTTTTTAACTTAAAGTCGGCAGGTCATGAAGTTATCATTGAAAAAGGTGCAGGTCTAGGTTCAAGTTTTACGGACGAGGATTATACTGCAGCAGGAGCTAAAATCGTTGCAACTGCAGAAGAAGCATGGAATGTAAATATGGTTATGAAAGTAAAAGAACCGGTTGCCGCTGAGTATGGTTATTTCAGTGAAGGGCTTATCTTGTTCACTTACTTGCACCTTGCCCCTGAAGTAGAATTAACAAAAGCACTTCTTGACAATAAAGTTGTAGGAATCGCTTACGAAACAGTGCAGCTTCCAAATAACTCGTTGCCTCTTCTAGCTCCTATGAGTGAAGTTGCAGGCCGCATGGCTACACAAATTGGTGCACAATACTTACAACAAACAAATGGTGGTAAAGGTATTCTATTGAGTGGCGTACCGGGCGTTTCACGTGGCCACGTAACTGTTATTGGTGGTGGGCAAGCTGGAACAAATGCTGCTCGTATTGCGGTTGGTATGGGTGCGAAAGTAACTGTTCTTGACTTGTCAGTCGATCGTCTGCGTCAATTAGACGAAATCTTCGGCAATGATATTCAGACACTTGTTTCAAATCCATTCAACATTGCTGAATCAGTAAAAAATGCAGACCTTGTTATCGGGGCGGTCTTAATCCCAGGAGCGAGAGCGCCGAAACTTGTTTCAGAGGAAATGGTTAAATCAATGAAACCTGGATCTGTTCTTGTAGACATTGCAATTGACCAAGGTGGTATTTTTGCGACATCGGATCGTGTAACGACTCATGATGAGCCAACCTATGTGAAACATGGTGTTGTTCACTACGCGGTAGCGAATATGCCAGGTGCAGTTCCACAAACTTCAACAACTGCATTAACGAACGTTACAGTTCCTTATGCACTTCAAATTGCGAATAAAGGCTACAAACAAGCTTGTTTAGACAACGTTCCTCTTCAAAAAGGCATCAACACAATGGAAGGGCATGTTACGTATAGAGCTGTAGCAGATGCTCAAGGTGTTGAGTATGTATCCGCTGAAACACTTTTGAATCAATA
The DNA here is from genome assembly GCF_014302295.1 of Sporosarcina sp. resist. Taxonomy (NCBI): domain Bacteria; kingdom Bacillati; phylum Bacillota; class Bacilli; order Caryophanales; family Caryophanaceae; genus Sporosarcina; species Sporosarcina sp. resist. The sequence goes on from NZ_CP060287.1 coordinate 1,739,960, forward strand.
ATGTTTAACTTGATTCAGCAGAAGTCCCTGCTGATATAAAAAGGCTGTCCACACTTGTTAGAGTGTGGACAGCCTTTTCTAATTATGGTTGAATAATCTGTAATTCTTTAGGGAACTTGGTTAATACTTCGACGCCATCAGCTGTAACGACAACATCATCTTCAATCCGTACACCTGTAACTGCTGGATTATAAATACCTGGCTCAATTGTGAAGACCATACCTTCCACAAGGGCAAATTCGTTTGTACCAGTCATGGATGGGAACTCGTGAACTGAAATTCCAAGTCCGTGACCGATACGGTGTGTGAAGTATTCACCGTAACCCGCTTGGTCAATCACATCACGCGCAGCTTTATCAATTTCCATAGCCTTGACGCCGGGACGAACCAAATCAACAGCAGCCTGCTCCGCTTTTCTTACCGTTTCATAAATTTCACGCATTGCATCCGTTGGTTCACCGAACGCAACTGTGCGTGTAATATCTGAACAGTAGCCGTTATAAACGACGCCTAGGTCAAAGAGGATGAAGTCGCCTTTTTGGATTTTACGATCTCCAGGTGTACCGTGTGGAGATGCTGTTTTCGGGCCAGAAAGAACCATCGTATCGAACGACATTTTCTGAACTCCTTTTTTCTTCATTTCAAACTCAATTGCCATAAGAATCTCAAGTTCAGTTTTTCCTTCAGCGATTTCTCTGCAACCAACTTCAATAGCGTAATCAGCCAGTTCAGCAGCTTTACGTAAATTATTTAGTTCATCTTCGCTTTTGATGTTACGCATGCCGTTTAGCTGTTCGTCAAGGCGAACAAATTTAGCGCCAGTAAACAGTTCATTCATCCGCTCAAGACGCTCCACTGTCAAATGAGATTTCTCAATGGCGATTGAAGCAGGGAGTTCTCCACGTTTACGGACAGCCTCCATTACGATATCCCAAGCATCATCTGTATCTTCGTGACCAACAGCGTCATAGGACCAGCCCGCTGTTTTTACGTCAGTTACTTCCATCAAGGGACAAATTACAAATGGTTCTGCATCTTTAAATACCATTACGCCAAGAAGACGTTCATGCGGGTCACTCTGGAATCCAGATACGTAAAATACGTTATCTGGTGTAGTGATAAATGCCGCGTCCAAGTTTTCTTTCTGTAAAAACTGTTGTATTTCTTTAACTTTACTCAATTCAATGACCTCCTCTAATATACTTCTATCATAACAAAAAAGAGGGTTTTCAGGTTGTATAACGAAAATTGTTTAATAAGATAAGAAAATGGAGGAGATTATTCAATGCAAATTTCATACCACGGTCATTCAATTGTGAAAATAAAAACAGGCAACTGCACAATTCTCATTGACCCGTTCATTACAGGAAATAAGCTTACGGATCTTGAAGTTGGAAACGAAAAACCGGATATTATTTTACTGACGCATGGACATAATGATCATGTTGGAGATACGGTGGCAATTGCAAAGGCGAGCGATGCACTAGTTATAGCACCAAATGAACTTGCCGTTTACTTGAGTTGGCAGGGAATAAGAACACATGGCATGAATATTGGAGGTTCCTGTAAATTTGAATTCGGTACAGTAAAATATACGCAAGCATTTCATAGTTCTTCTTACACAACAGAGACCAATGACATCATTTATACAGGTATGCCAGCAGGTATTTTAGTAATGGTGGAAGAGAAAACAATTTATCATGCTGGGGATACGGCAATTTTTAGCGATATGGAGATGATTGGTAAGCGTCATCCAATCGATATCGCATTTGTTCCAATAGGTGATAATTTTACAATGGGCCCTGAAGATGCTGCATGCGCAGTCAAGTTGCTCAATCCGCAACTAGCTGTACCAATCCATTTCAATACATTTCCGCCGATTGAGCAGGACCCCGAAACATTCAAAGCGCTAGTGGAAGGACATGAAGTGAAAATAATGATAGCGGGAGAAGTTTTTGAATTATAAAAGAGCTATGCGAAAGTTTTTTGAAATAGCTTATCTATTGCGTCCAGGCGCCCGGTTAGCGCTTTTTTTAAGCCTTTTGTGGTAGAATGTCCTTAAGGTCATGATAGAGAAAAGGTGAAGACATGGCGACAAAACATGAATTGATACTCCGCTATATCGAGGGGTTAGCCGTCGGTGAGAAAATTTCGGTCCGCCAAGTAGCGAAGGCGCTGTCTGTCAGCGAAGGGACTGCCTACCGGGCCATCAAAGAGGCGGAAAATCAGAAGCTCGTCAATACGATTGAACGTGTAGGAACAATCCGGATTGAAAAGAAAAAGAAAGAGAATATTGAACGACTCACATTTGCAGAAGTACTTAACATTGTCGACGGGCTAGTAATCGGTGGCCGTGGGGGATTACATAAGACGTTGACGAAATTCGTTATAGGTGCAATGCAATTAGACGACATGATGCGCTACATCGATGCGGGAAGTCTTTTGATTGTCGGAAATAGATTGAAAGCGCATGAAACTGCGCTTCTTGCAGGGGCTGCAGTGCTAGTCACTGGTGGATTTGACGCATCCGATGAAGTGAAGAAGTTAGCGGATGAATTGGAACTACCGGTTATTTCGACGAGTTACGACACATTTACCGTAGCAACGATGTTGAATAGGGCAATCTATGATCAGTTAATTGAAAAAGAAATTTTGCTGGTGGAAGATATTTTGACCCCGCTCGCTGACACAATTACACTTTCAGCAAAAGATCAGGTCACTCATTTTCATGAAGTGAACGATAGGACATCTCATACTGGTTATCCAGTTGTAGAGAAAAAGGGGAAACTTGTGGGTGTAATTACTTCACGTGACGCGATTGGTAAAATGGATGATGAATTGATTGAAAAAGTAATGACACGTCATCCGATAACAGTTACGGGAAAAACATCTGTTGCTTCGGCTGGGCATAGTATGATTTGGGAAGGTATTGATTTGTTACCAGTTGTTTCGGATGCGGGATTGCTTGCTGGAATTATTAGTCGTCAAGATGTCTTGAAGGCGCTTCAAATGACTCAGCGTCAACCTCAGCAGGGTGAAACAATTGATGATATTGTTAAAAATCAGATGAAATCCATTCCTGAACAACCGCATACTGTCGAATTTACAGTTATCCCGCAGATGACGAATCAGTTTGGTTCTTTGTCATACGGAGCTTTGACCACCCTTTTAACTGAGGCAGGCAACAGAGCTATCAAAATGCGGAAACGCGGGGAAAGTGTCCCGGAAAATATGTCACTGTACTTCATTAAGAATGTTGAACTTGGAAGTATAGTTGTCGTTATTCCAAAGATATTACATATGAGCAGAAGGTTTGTAAAAGTCGATTTCGACATACTAACCGAAGGGGACCTAGTTGCAAAGGCCATGATTATGTATCAATTGTTTGAACGATAATTAAAGAACGCGGTCCAAGGACGCAGCATCCTGTCGTAAATTGGTCATATAAGTTGAAGTATTGATAACTGAGCGTAGGCGCCTTTCAAGGGGTAGCCGCAGCGGATTCAATGGAATTCTCTATTTTAACGTAAAAAGACAAAAAAACTGATGCACATTTGCGCATCAGTTGTCGTTCAACTTTGTTTCTTCATCTACAAAGCTTCTGTAATGTTTATAGGCCTTGAAATTAAAAATACCTACGTAAGCTCCGAATAGGATAAATAAGGCTGCGATAACATATGTTGTGATACCGTCAAAAAGCATCAGCTGATTGAATCCGAAAAACAACAGCAAACCGCCGAGCGAGGCGCCAGACATACTAGCATACATTTTCTTGCGAATTGGAAATAGTGATCTTGTGCGGAACTGCCGAGTCTTAAAGTAAAAGTAGAAGACCGCAGAAGCGATGATGAAAAATACGAAAATGAAATTTATCGTTAACATGAAAGCCCTCCATTACATACAAACTTCTTACATTGTAGCGGATTTTGGAGCAGAATGCGAACTGAATATATCGAAGCTTGGGGGAATCGGATATGAAAAGACAAATCATCGACACAATTGAAAAGTACGATAAAATCATTATTCATCGTCATGTGAGACCAGATCCTGATGCATACGGATCACAATCAGGACTGAAGGAATTGATAAAAGCAAACTATCCTAATAAGCAAGTGTTTGCAGTTGGCCAACACGAAGAATCACTTACCTATCTCGCGCAACAAGATCACGTCGAGCGGTCGTTTTATGAAGGAGCTCTTGTGATTGTCACTGATACAGGAAACACGGGTCGAATTGACAGCGAGTTTTATACAGAAGGTGCTGTACTTATGAAAATTGATCATCATCCTGATGCAGACCCATACGGCGACATCAAATGGGTTAACACCTCTGCAAGCTCGACATCTGAAATGATCTACTCGTTGTATGAAGAAGGCAAACAGTTTTATGGGTGGAAAATGACCACTGATGTGGCTAGGTTGCTATTCGCGGGAATTGTCGGGGATACAGGACGTTTTCTGTTTCCAAGTACAACAACAACAACTTTTGAAGCAGTTAGCGAGCTTATCAAATTTGATTTTGATCGTCCGGAATTATTTGCGGGAATGTACGAAGTTAAGCGGGAATTGCTACATTTAAAAGGATATATGTACCAAAACTTTACCATGGATGAAAATGGAGCCGCATTTGTTAAAATAGATAAAGCGACACTTAAACAATTTGGCGTAACTGCATCTGATACATCTCAACTCGTTGGGGCGTTAGGTGACGTGCAAGGGATTTGTGCATGGATCATATTCATAGAAGAAGAGGATCAAATTCGCGTTCGACTACGCTCAAAAGGTCCTGTCATCAATACTTTAGCTGCCCAATACGGTGGCGGTGGACATCCTCTTGCCTCGGGTGCTTCTGTTCATTCATGGGAAGAAGTAGACGAAGTCATCGCGAAGTTAAAACAATTATGTGTATAAAAAACAGGCGGAGGGATTGCATTGACACTTGTCTATCCGCAAGTAGTAACTGGCGCCGATCTTCTGCGTGGAATTAATAAACTAGATTATTTAGCCCCGCTTCTGAAAAGGAGAGGGGCTAAAGCCGTCGCGATCGTTAACTCGAAGTTGTACGGTATTCGGTCATTTTATAAGGTAATGAAAAAATACGGAATTCGTCCGGTTATAGGATTATCTATCTTTTTAGAAATTGAAGAAGGGGTAGTTGCTCTTCTTTACGTTTACGCAAAAGATGATGAAGGTTATCGAAATTTGTTGAAGATGAGCAGTGCCGTTTCCGTAAGAGAGTCTGAAACGCTGCCGCTACAATGGTTGAAAGCATACAGCAAAGGCTGTATCATCGTTTGTCCGTTGACGGATATATCCTGGGGGCCTTCACTATCACATAACGAAGAAGTGTTCCAGCGCGTCATAAAGGATTGCGACAAGTCATCGATATTCATTGGTGTTGCTAGGACAGAAGGCGTCAGACATCCTGATGAAGAATTAATTGAGAAAATTGCAGATGTAACCAATACGCCTATCGTTGCGGTTTATGAAAGTCGGTACACCGACAAGGAGGATGCATTCGCTTATGAAGTTGCGGAAGCAATTCGGACAGGATTCAAGCTGAATGACCCTGCTAGGCCTGAAAACCGTCACAAGGCGGCATATCTACCAGAAGAAGCTGAGCTTGCTGAATGGTTCTCAGACAGACCAGAGTGGCTTACAAATACGTCAAGTATCCTCTTGGCGTGTGATGCAGAATTGCCTCCGAGTCAATCGCTTATGCCTGTGTTTCCAGTTCCAGCGGGAGAAACGGCGACAAGTTTGTTGGAGCAAAATGGAATGACGGGTTTGCAAAAACGACTAGGCAAAGTGGATGAGGCATATGAAAAACGACTCCGTTATGAAATTAGTGTAATTAGAGAAATGGGCTTTGCCGATTACTTCCTGATTGTCGAAGATTTTATGCGTTACGCTAAAGAAAATGCTATCTTGACGGGTCCAGGGCGGGGGTCTTCGGCCGGATCGCTCGTTGCTTATGCGCTTGGCATCACAGATGTTGATCCGATTAAATATAGGCTCATTTTTGAACGATTTCTAAATCCGGGCCGGGTAACAATGCCGGACATTGATATTGACTTTGCGGATAATCGACGTGCGGAAGTAATTGACTATGTTGCACAGAAATACGGGAAGACAAATGTTGCGCAAATCATTACGTTTGGCACGCTTTCTGCCAGATCGGTTGCTCGAAATGTGGCACGTGTGTTTGACTTTTCAAATGAAGAAATGGCTTATTTATCGAAGGAAATTCCTAATAGACATGGAATTACGCTTGAAGCGGCAGTTGCAGAATCGAAGGCACTGCAAGATTGGATTGCAATTGACCCGCTACGAAATGATTGGTTGAAAGCAGCAATTCGACTTGAAGGATTACCTCGTAACGCATCTACACATGCTGCTGGTGTGATTTTATCGCCTGTCCCGCTTGTTGAGGTGGTACCGCTTCAAAGTGGTGCGGATGGAATTTACCTTACCCAATGGCCGATGGGAGATGTTGAAGAACAAGGTTTATTGAAAATGGACTTCTTAGGTCTGCGTAATTTAACTTTATTAGACCGTATCAGATCTATGATTACTTATGACAGAGGAATTCGCTTGGATTTTGAAAAGATTCCCCTAAACGATGAAAAAACCTTTGAGCTTTTTAGGGCGGGAGATATGACAGGGATCTTTCAGTTTGAATCGGATGGAATGAGAGATGCCCTTCGTTTGATTCGACCGAATAAATTTGAAGATATCTTTGCAATTAATGCACTTTATAGACCAGGACCGATGGACAATATTCCATTGTATAGCAGGCGTAAAAATGATAATGAAAAAATAATGTATATTCATCCGCAACTTGAATCTGTTTTGAAAGAAACCTATGGGGTTATCGTCTATCAAGAACAAATCATGGAAATCGCAGTCCGCGTGGCAGGATTTACGATGGGTGAAGCGGATTTGTTAAGGCGTGCTGTAAGTAAGAAAAATCGGGAGAATCTAGAAAAGGAACGAACTCATTTCACGCAAAAAGCTCTTGAAAATGGTTTTCCGGAAAATTCCGCTGTTGCAATTTACGATCTTATTGTAAAGTTTGCGGACTACGGATTTCCGAAAAGTCATGCTGTTGCCTATTCCCTTATCTCGTACCGGCTTGCTTATTTAAAAGCGAATGAACCCGCTTATTTTTATGCTGCACTCCTTTCATCGATGACTGGAAATAATGACAAGGCAATGGAGTTAATGCGTGAATCTGAGGCGGCGGGCGTTAAGATTTTACCGCCATCTATTAAGTATAGTAAATATATGTATACAGTTGAAAAAGGCTCAATTCGGATTGGACTTGGCGCTATCAAAGGTGTGACGCCTACATTTTACGATGCTATAAAGCGTGCAAGGAAGTCTGGTGGTAATTGGAAGACATTATTTGATATGGCAGCATCAGTCGGTGGGGATGTATTTACTGAGAAGGCGATTAGGCCACTTGTAAAAGCAGGGGCACTCGATGAGTTTGGAGAATCACGGGCTATTTTGATCGCTTCAATTGACGCGGCGATATCTCATGCATTGTTCATCCGCCCTGATGATGGCGATGATTTATTAAGTGAAGTGCTTCGTTCGGTGGCGAGCCCAAAATATTCTCCGGGTGGCACACTGCCCCGCATGACGCTACTCGAATATGAAAGAGAAGTACTTGGCTTCTATCTTTCAGAACACCCTGCAGCAGAAGTGAAAAAAGCGGCAGGTGGTGGATTCCATACCATTACTTCAATTGATGGAATTCCAGACCGCGCATATGTGAAAATGGTGGGTCTGATTACTGAGATAAAACGAATAAGAACAAAAAAAGGGGAATCTATGGCATTTGTTACGATTCAAGATGAGACGGGACAAATTTCTTGTACATTATTCCCGAAACAGTATATGATTTCAGAAAGTCAGCTTACTGAAATGGCGATAATTCATGTAGAAGGAACTGTCGAACGTCGTAGAGGGAAGCCACAAATACTTGTTCAACAAACGAAAGGCAGTTAAGAGGCATGCTGATATAACAGGCATGTCTCTTAATCGTTGCATAAAAGTATGTGTTGTGTATTACGGTTTGATTCGATTTCCATCTTTCACTTTACGTTCAGCATCGTTTTCTGTATGCTAAAGGCAGGAGTGGTCAGACCACTTATCATCATGTCTATTTCCAAAGGGGTCCACGCATGCAAAATCCAAAACCATCGTCGAAAATGTTTCTAGATATTGTCGGTGAACTTAAATCGATAATTAAAGAAGAGGGCATTGAAACCGGTGGAAAGCTACCTTCCGAACGTGAACTGGCAGAACGTCTGCAGGCAGGAAGATCCACGGTTCGTGAAGCGTTACGAAGTTTGGAACTGCTCGGGCTTATCGAAACTCGGCGTGGTGAAGGTACGTTCCTTGTCGATTTCAGGAAGCATCAACTTGTTGAAGTCCTTGCAGCTTTCATCATGCAACAGCCCGATTCCGTCATCGATGTTCAGGAAACACGGAGAATTCACGAAACGGCGGCAATCCTCGCTATATGTAAGGACAGTGCATTACGGGCATTACCAGTATGGGAGAGCTTGCTGAAAAAAATTGATCAGGATGGGGAAATTTTACGAGAGGACCTTGTCCGTGAGATGATTGTTGCAGCGGGAAATCGATTATCGCTTAAAATTTGGTTTTTATTAAAACAATATAGTAAAGTACCATTCAGTGAAATGACAAAAGTTGATGAAAACGATAGTGTGAAAATGTTGCTTCTAAACTTGGGTGATGGCAACGTGATTGCCACGTTGGAAGCCTATTCTGAATGGATTGAACTAGTTGAAAGTGAAAGAGGGGACAATAATAAATGATTCGCGATCTATTTATGAAAAATAGAAAAAAGCATACGACGACAATTCCTTCCGTTGACGCTAAAAATGATGTACCAGAAGGAATTATGACAAAGTGTCCAGAATGTAAAAATATTATTTTAACAAAAGATCTAATCAAACTAATGAAAGTCTGCCCGAAATGTGATCATCATTTGAAGATGACAGCAGCAGAACGTGTAGCTTGTCTATTCGATGAAGAGACATTCAAATCAATTGACGATCATTTGAAGACGGAAAATCCACTTAATTTTCCTGCTTACACTGAAAAAGTTGAGTCAGATTCGAGAAAAACGGGTTTGAATGAGGCAGTTCTTACTGGAACAGGTAAAATCGATGGACTGGAAATTGCTGTAGCTATTATGGATTCACATTTCCGTATGGGCTCGATGGGGTCGGTTGTTGGTGAAAAGATTACCCGCGCAATCGAAAAAGCGACTGAACTTGGCATTCCAATGATTATCTTTTCTGCGAGCGGTGGGGCACGTATGCAGGAAGGCGTGTTATCACTCATGCAAATGGCGAAAACAAGTGTCGCACTTACACGTCATGCCAGTGAAGGTTTGTTATATATATCAGTCATGACATACCCAACGACAGGCGGCGTGTCAGCAAGTTTCGCATCGGTTGGTGATATTAATATCGCGGAGCCAAAAGCTCTCATAGGTTTTGCAGGTAGACGCGTTATCGAACAAACTGTTAGAGAAAAATTGCCAGACGACTTCCAAACAGCAGAATTTCTCCTGGACCACGGCCAACTGGATGCAGTCGTTCATCGTACGGATATGAAAGAAACTATATCTAAGATTGTTCGACTTCACGTGAAAGGGGCTAACTGAAATGGGGAAAACGTTGAAATTCGAGGAACCAATCGTCAAGCTGCGCGAGAAAATCGTAGAACTTGAAGAGTTCACAGCGAACAATTCGGTTGACCTTTCAGATGAAATCGGAACGTTAAAGGTTCGTTTGAAGAACTTGGAAGAAGAAATATATGAGAATATGGAACCGTGGGACCGTGTTCAAGTGGCAAGGCATCCGGAACGTCCAACTACAATTGACTATATCAATATGTTGTTTGAAGATTTTATGCAACTGCACGGGGATCGGGCTTATGGTGATGATGCAGCAATTGTGGGGGGGATCGCTTCATTTGAATCGGTTCCAATAACAGTTATCGGCCATCAGCGTGGGAAAGACACAAAAGAAAACGTCAAACGGAATTTCGGAATGCCGCATCCTGAGGGGTATAGGAAAGCATTGCGCCTTATGAAACAGGCTGAGAAATTCGGCAGACCAATCATTTGCTTCATCGATACGAAAGGTGCTTTTCCTGGCAAGGCGGCTGAAGAGCGGGGACAAAGCGAAGCGATTGCACGTAATCTTGTTGAAATGGCTGGCTTGACTGTTCCAGTTATCTCTATCGTCATCGGAGAAGGCGGGAGTGGCGGAGCGCTGGCACTTGGGGTGGCAAATCATATTCATATGCTTGAGCACTCAACTTACTCTGTTATTTCACCTGAAGGAGCCGCTACCATTCTTTGGAAAGATTCAAGTCTTGCCAAACAAGCTGCCGAAGCTATGAAGATTACAGCTCCACACTTGAAAGAAATGGGTATTATCGATGATATTATTCCAGAAGTTCGAGGTGGTGCGCATCGTGACTCGAAAGCGCAAGCTATTAGTATCGGGAATGCAATTCGAACTTCGATGGATGAATTAGGAACGCTAGATGGTAAAGGCTTAGTTGACCATCGTTATGATAAATTTCGCTGTATAGGCGTTTTTTCTGAATAAAAGAAAGATGCGGGTGACCGCATTTTTTCGTGTTCATAAAAATCTACATAGGAGTGATTTCAATGAAGAAGATTGCTGTGTTGACAAGTGGGGGAGACGCGCCTGGGATGAATGCTGCAGTTCGTGCAGTTGTTCGGAAAGCAATTTATGAAGGACTTGAAGTTGCAGGCGTTTTCAATGGTTATCAAGGATTAATCGAAGGAAAAATCGAACTTCTACAACTGGGTTCCGTGGGTGATATAATTCAACGGGGCGGGACCATATTACGGTCAGCCCGCAGCGCTGAATTCCGGACGCTCGAAGGCCGTCAAAAAGCACTGAAACAATTGAAGTTGAACGGGATTGAGGCTTTAGTCGTCATTGGCGGTGATGGTTCGTTCAGAGGTGCACTTGAATTAACGGCTCTTGGTCTACCATGTGTCTGTGTTCCAGCAACAATAGATAATGATATCAATGGCACTGAACTCACAATCGGTTTTGATACGGCATTGAATACAGTCATAGATGCCATCGATAAGATTCGCGATACTGCTACATCTCATGAACGTACATTCATTATTGAAGTTATGGGACGCGATGCTGGAGACCTTGCCTTATGGGCGGGACTGGCTGGCGGTGCTGAAACGATTCTTGTACCGGAAGAGAAGTATGAATTGCCTACGATCATCGAACGGCTGAAAAGCGGTAAGGGACGAGGTAAAAAGCATAGTATCATTATTGTAGCTGAAGGGGTTATGTCGGCCGCAGAGCTTGCTGAAATATTGAAGCGCGAAGCAGATATCGAAACACGTATATCAGTGCTTGGACATATTCAGCGAGGAGGTTCACCTTCTGCACGTGATCGTGTCATTGCAAGTCAGTACGGAGCAAAAGCTGTAGAAGTATTGAAAGAAGGACGCGGTGGCATTGCGATTGGCATGCGAAATCATGTGGTGGTAGACTATGAGTTGACAGATGTTTTCGAACAATCAAATGGTTTGGATATGGAAATGTACAAGCTGTCCAACGAATTGTCTATTTAACTTTGTGTATCAAAAATTCCCTGCCTTTATACGTGGGAAGACAAACGCGAACGAAGTCAGTAATTCAGAGGGCATCAAAATGTCGGCTGAATCGAGCGAGCACTATTTAAAATCTGGGTGCAATTAATTGGGTTGTTAAAAAAACTAAAAGAGGCGATATTTGATGAGAAAAACGAAAATAGTATGTACGATTGGCCCTGCAAGTGAATCACCGGAATTATTGGAACAACTTATTGAGGCTGGTATGAATGTAGCGAGGCTGAATTTTTCCCATGGTAATCATGCGGAACATAAAGCCCGTATCGATTCCATTAGAAAAGTCGCACGTGAAAAAGGCAAAGTTGTTGGGATTCTATTAGATACGAAAGGACCAGAAATTCGGACGCATTCTATGATGAATGGAAAGTTGGAACTTGTAACAGGACAAAAAATTGATATTTCCATGACGCAAGTCGAAGGAAACAATGATGTATTTTCAGTAAGTTACGATAAACTTATTGAAGATGTAAACGAGGGTTCTGTTATTCTTTTAGACGATGGTCTAATCCAATTAGAAGTTACTGGTAAAGACGTAGCACGAGGGTTAATTCATACACTAATTATTAATTCGGGGTCATTAAGCAATAATAAGGGCGTTAACATACCGGGTGTTTCAGTACAACTTCCTGGAATGACGGAAAAAGATGCAGAAGATATCCTGTTTGGTATTAGGGAAGGTGTCGACTTCATAGCTGCCTCATTCGTAAGACGGGCTTCCGATGTTATGGAAATCCGTGCCCTTCTTGAGAACAACAACGGCTCGAACCTGCAAATTATTCCGAAGATAGAAAACCAAGAAGGCGTCGACAATATCGATGAAATTTTGAATGTTTCAGATGGTCTTATGGTAGCACGTGGTGATCTGGGTGTAGAAATACCACCAGAAGAAGTACCACTTGTCCAGAAAAATTTGATTGAGAAGTGTAACCAGGCGGGTAAACCGGTTATCACGGCAACACAAATGCTTGATTCGATGCAGCGTAACCCGCGTCCTACACGTGCAGAAGCGAGCGATGTAGCGAATGCGATTTTTGACGGTACCGATGCAATTATGCTGTCAGGAGAGACGGCAGCAGGAATTTATCCAGTCGAATCAGTCCAAACGATGGATCGAATTGCGCTTACTACGGAAGCTGCCATCGATTATCGCTCTGTAGTGTCGACACGTCGACGAGAAAAACATGGTAATATGACTGAAGCGATTGGACAAGCTGCAGCATACACGGCTATCAACTTGAAAGTGAAGGCTGTCCTTGCCCCAACAGAAAGTGGTCACACAGCTAAAATGATTGCCAAATATCGTCCAGGTTGCCCAGTTATTGCGGTAACGTCATCTGAAATGTGTTCAAGAAAACTATCACTTATCTGGGGCGTCTACCCGATAGTTGGAAAAAAAGCTTCTTCGATTGATGAAATCTTGCAAGAGTCTGTAGAAGAGAGTGTTAAACATCAATATGTCGGACATGGTGATGTGGTTATCATTACAGCAGGTGTTCCAGTTGGTGAAGCGGGAACGACGAACTTGATGAAAATACATGTCATAGGTGATTTGCTTGCACGAGGACAAGGAATTGGCAAAGATGTAGCTTATGGTCGAACTGTTGTAGCCAAAAATGCAGCTGAAGCATTGGCGTATGATACAGAAGGAGTTATTCTTGTAACGAACGCATCTGATCGTGATATGATGCCTGCCATCGAGAAATGCGCAGGACTCATTACGGAAGAAGGCGGATTGACGAGTCATGGTGCAATTGTCGGACTCAGTTTAGGTATACCGATAATTGTCGGAGTTGAAAATGCTACCCAGCTTATCCAACATGGCAAGGAAATTACGATGGATGCTGAATCTGGCGTTATCTATAATGGACACGCGAGCGTTCTATAAAGTTAATCTTCAATCAGAGTGGGGGTTCTTCATCCCCCACTGATTGTTTAAAGAACTTAGGCTAAGTGCGCCACGTCCTGTGGCAAAACCTAAGTAACCAACAGGGAGGAATGAACTGCAATTCTTCCTCATTGGCCCTACCCATTCGGGATAAATAAGATAAGGCTGCTTCCGAAATGCTCGGTAAGCAGCCTTTTTTAGGAGATGAATTTTGCATGAAATGGATAGTACTCACATTTATTGCTGTTCCGGCAGCTGAGCTTGCTTTACTAATTTATTCAGGGAAGACGCTAGGTCTATTGCCCACGATAGCTATTATCTTTATCACGGGGATAGGAGGGGCATATCTCGCCAAACGCCAAGGTATGAAGGCTTGGACTGAATTGGAAATGCGTATGACAGCTATGGAGACACCTGGAGATGCACTTATTGATAGTGTTTGTATCCTATTTGGGGGGCTTCTGCTAATCATGCCTGGATTCATTACCGACTTAGTCGGCTTATTACTCCTTTTCAAAGGACCAAGAAATAGTATCAGACCATTTATTCAGAATTGGATTTATAATAAAATGAAAAAAGGACAAATTGTTATCCGGTAAATAAAGGATGCTGTCTGACTTTCAGTGCGGTAAAAAGTAAGAATGGTGTCAGTAGAATACCGGGTAATCCGAATAAATAGAAGGAAGAAGCCGTTATGAAAAAAGCATGAATGGGCTTTAGGTGGAAAGTGGATGCCCACATGTATGATTCGGCCATTTGCCTAGTTATCATGGTGAATAGATAGAGTAAAATAAGTGAGATACCTATATATAAATTGTTTGTGTATAGGAAGAAAGCGGCCATGGGCAATAGGAACAGGCCGATACCGAGGAATGGCAGACTATCTGCCAGCGAGATAAGAAAAGCGTTACCAATGGGTGACTCGAACCGTAGAAGCAAGAACCCTATTGAGATAATACAGAATGTCAGGAAGAATAAGCGGGCTTCTACTGATACGAAAGTGCCGATAAGTTTACCGGATTTCGTAAACATACCTTTTGCTGGCAGGCGTATGGTGCTAGGGAAATAGACTAGAAACCAGTAGCGGTTTTTTCCGGATTCCCGTAAGGCAAAAAAATAAGCAACGAGGAAAATGAACAAACTGAATAACTGTTGAAAAACGGTACTGATGATTGTTAGGGTGTATTCTAAAAGCGCATGGCCATATTCTACAACTTTATCCTCGAGGAAAGTGAATAGCTTGCTAGGGATGTCGGTATTTTGTGTGAATGGAGCTATATGGCGTTCGACAGTTGGAACGGTGTCAATAAGCCCATGGATTGCGATGAAAGTGAACGCGCTAATTAAAAAAAGCATAAGTGTCATAACGAATAATGTTGCAATTGTAAGCGGAAGCTTGGTCATTGAGCGGACGGATGATAAGATAGGGGCAGTGAAGTAGGCGATAATGATAGCGATTGCCGCCGGGGGAACAGTGAACAGGATAATACCCGCCAAAAAAGCAGGCAACCATTTCATGAAAATTGATTGAAATGCTTGTTGCTTGTTCCGATTTTCCGGCATTTTCCGTCCCCCTTTTTATAAATCTAAAAACAAAAACAAGCGTATCCATTCACAAAGATGACAATATTGATTATAATGGTCGTTGTAAGCGTTTTTAAGTAGCGAATTAGTATTAGCAGACTAGCTGTTCTTCTGTCTCCTTTTTGTAGATTGGACAGCTGTACTGAAAGAGGGAGCGATTTATATGACGTCAACCAAAGGGTTGGAAGGAGTCGTAGCGACACAGTCAGCAATCAGTTCTATTATTGATGACACACTTACATATGTCGGCTATGATATTGATGATCTTGCAGATAACGCCAGCTTTGAAGAAGTTATTTATCTTCTTTGGCACCAACGTCTGCCAAAAGAGGACGAGCTTGCAGAGCTGAAAAAACAGCTTGCAGAGAACATGTCTGTTCCTCAAGAAGTACTTAATCATTTCAAAACGTATCCTATTGGGGAAGTACACCCAATGGCTGCACTGCGTACTGCAGTATCTCTACTTGGACTATACGATGAAAAAGCAGAAGATATGTCTGATGAAGCAAATTACGAAAAAGCGATTAAGCTTCAAGCGAAAATCGCTACACTCGTTACTTCATTCTCGCGTATCCGTAAAGGCCTTGAGCCGGTTGCTCCAAAAGCTGAACTTGGCTATGCTGAAAACTTCCTATACATGCTTTCAGGAAAACAGCCTGAAGCAATTGCAATTGAAGCATTCGACAAAGCACTTGTCCTACATGCAGACCATGAGCTAAATGCATCTACATTCACAGCACGTGTTTGTGTAGCTACGCTTTCTGATATGTATTCAGGTGTGACAGCAGCGATTGGTGCACTTAAAGGACCACTTCACGGTGGCGCAAACGAACAAGTAATGAAAATGCTGATGGAAATCGGTTCAGAAGACAAAGTAGAAGCATATATCCGTGCAAAATTGGATAACAAAGAAAAAATCATGGGCTTCGGCCACCGTGTCTACCGTAAAGGTGATCCACGTGCGAAACATCTGCGTGAGATGTCTAAGCGTTTGACTGAACTTCGCGGCGAAGAGAAATGGTACAATATGTCCAATAAAATCGAAGAAATTGTTACCGGCGAAAAGAATTTGCCGCCGAACGTCGATTTCTATTCGGCTTCTGTCTATCATTCACTCGACATCGATCATGATTTATTCACGCCAATTTTCGCAGTATCTCGTATTTCGGGATGGATTGCACATATCCGTGAGCAATACGCGAACAATAGATTGATCCGTCCTCGTGCAGATTATACGGGACCGGGCATGCAAAAATACGTTCCAATTAAAGAACGATAAGAACGAAAATACATGGGGCAGCATAGATATATGCCGGCCCTCTGATTTTGAATTTGGGAGGAAATTATTCATGACTAACGGTGGAAAAATTACAGTAACTAATGGTGTTTTAAACGTTCCTGATCACGCAACAATTCCTTTTATTATCGGTGACGGTACTGGTCCGGATATTTGGCATTCGGCATCACGCGTACTTGAAGCAGCTGTTGATAAAGCTTACGACGGCAAGAAAAAGCTTGTGTGGAAAGAAGTTCTTGCAGGGGAAAAAGCATTCAACGAAACTGGCGAATGGCTTCCACAAGCAACACTAGACACAATCGATGAGTATTTGATCGCTATTAAAGGACCACTTACTACGCCAATTGGTGGCGGTTTCCGTTCATTGAACGTTGCGCTTCGCCAAGAATTGGATCTTTACACTTGCCTACGTCCAGTACGTTACTTTGAAGGTGTTCCTTCACCAGTTAAACGTCCTGAAGATTGCGATATGGTTATTTTCCGCGAAAATACGGAAGATATCTATGCAGGTATTGAATATAAAGAAGGTACACCTGAAGCGAAAAAAGTAATCGAATTCCTACAAAACGAAATGGGTGTTAAAAATATTCGCTTCCCAGAAACTTCTGGTATCGGTATCAAACCTATTTCTGAAGAAGGTACAAAACGTCTTGTACGTGCTGCTCTTGCTTATATCATTAAAGAAGGCCGCAAGTCACTGACGCTTGTCCATAAAGGAAATATCATGAAGTTTACAGAAGGCGCATTCAAAAACTGGGGCTATGAAGTTGCTGAACAAGAATTCGGCGATAAAGTCTTCACATGGAACCAGTATGATCAAATCAAAGATGCTGATGGAACTGATGCTGCAAACAAAGCACAAGCTGAAGCTGAAGCAGCAGGCAAAATCATCGTTAAAGATGCAATTGCTGATATCTTCTTACAACAAATCTTGACACGTCCAAAAGAGTTCGATGTTGTTGCAACAATGAACTTGAACGGCGACTATATTTCTGATGCACTTGCTGCACAAGTTGGTGGAATTGGTATTGCTCCTGGAGCAAATATCAACTACATTACTGGGCATGCAATCTTTGAAGCAACTCACGGTACTGCACCGAAATATGCAGGACTTGACAAAGTTAACCCTTCTTCACTCCTTCTTTCAGGCGTCTTGATGCTTGAGCACCTTGGATGGAACGAAGCGGCAGCTATGATCACTGCTTCAATCGAAAAAACAATTGTTTCTAAAGTTGTAACATACGACTTTGCTCGTCTTATGGACGGTGCAACTGAAGTGAAAGCATCTGAATTCGCAAATGAATTGATCAAAAACCTTTAATTATTACTACTTTAGCGGTGGAGAAGACTTCGGTTTTCTTCACCGCTGAAGGTTTATAGTAGATTAAATGAGGGCTCAACCCCTCATACATATGAATAAAAGGAGAGACAACTCATGACAATGCAACGTAAAAAAGTCTCAGTTATCGGTTCTGGTTTCACGGGTGCGACTACAGCATTTCTTTTAGCTCAAAAAGAGCTTTGTGATGTAGTGATCGTTGATATTCCACAAATGGAAAATCCGACAAAAGGGAAAGCTCTTGATATGATGGAAGCTGGACCTATTCAAGGTTTTGACGCGAGTATTATTGGAACTTCAGATTACGCGGATACAAAAGACTCTGATATCGTCATTATCACAGCTGGTATTGCACGCAAACCAGGTATGAGCCGTGATGACCTTGTTCAGACGAACCAAAAAGTCATGAAAATCGTAACAGGTGAAATCGTAAAACATTCTCCGAATACAACCATCATTGTATTGACAAACCCTGTCGATGCTATGACGTACACAGTATACAAAGAATCAGGATTGCCGAAAGAACGCGTAATCGGACAATCTGGTGTACTTGACACTGCACGTTTCCGTACGTTTGTAGCGCAAGAATTGAACTTGTCTGTTAAAGACGTCACTGGTTTCGTTCTTGGCGGTCATGGCGATGATATGGTTCCACTTGTACGCTACTCATATGCGGGTGGTATTCCACTTGAAACGTTGATCTCTCCTGAGCGTCTTGAAGAAATCGTAGATCGCACACGCAAAGGTGGAGCAGAAATCGTAAACCTTCTTGGTAATGGTTCTGCTTACTATGCACCAGCAGCATCACTTGTTGAAATGGCTGAAGCGATTCTAAAAGATCAGAAACGTGTACTTCCTTCGATAGCATATCTTGAGGGTGAGTACGGTCTTGACGGTATTTACATCGGTGTTCCAACTGTGCTTGGCGCAGGCGGTATCGAAAAAATCATCGAACTTGAATTGACTGAAGATGAAAAGGCGGCATTGGCTAATTCTGCTGAATCAGTTAAAGCTGTTATGAAAGTTCTCGTCTAATATCTTTAATAAAAATCGAGTAGCATATGCTACTCGATTTTTATTCTGATTATTGATAAACTTGTATTATCACACTAAAAGGGGGAAATAAGTTGATACTAGGGAAGAAAAGACGTCTAGGTAGAAAGATAGAGGAAATCACTGTTGGAGAAAAGTTGAAATTGACAGAGAAAATTGAAGATAAAGATCTCCTACTCTATCTTGGTCTAACAAATGATAGTAACCCGCTCTATATACAGCATGATTACGCTTCACAGACGGCTTATGGATTGCCTATCGTACCAACTATTATGCTGACAGGGATTGTGACATCCGCCGTTTCAAAGTATTTACCTGGACCTGGTTCACATATCGTGAAACAGCAATTGTCATTCCCGAAAGCTGTGTATCACTATACAACTATCAATTTTTTGCTCGAAGTAATTCATGTTGATAAAGAAAAAAACTCAATAGACATTTCAATAGAAGCGTGTGACGAAAAGGAAGATATCGTTATTTCTGGAATAGTGACAGTCACTCCGCCAAAAGTGGAAGAGCGTCTTACATCACAAGCAATGGATAACTTTTGACGGGGGATTGATGCAAGTTGAGTTCAAGTATAAAGAAAATATTGATTGTCGATGACGAACAGCCGATTCGAACACTATTAGAATACAACTTAAAGCAGGCGCAATACGAAACAATCACCGCTGCTGACGGAGAAGAAGCTGTATTGAAAACAGAAATGGAAAAACCTGATTTAATTTTACTTGACTTAATGCTTCCGAAAATGGATGGGATTGATGTCTGCAAAACGTTAAGACAGCGGGGACTCGATATTCCGATTATCATGCTGACGGCAAAAGGGGACGAGCTCGACAAGGTGCTAGGTCTTGAAATTGGCGCGGATGATTATATGACGAAACCGTTTAGTCCTAGAGAGGTTGTTGCACGCGTTAAGGCTGTATTGAGACGTAGTGGGGAATGGACAGGCCGTGTCGAAGAAACAGGGATTTTGACCACTGGATCTTTAACTGTGCACGCTGAACAATATGAAGCTTATCTTGACAAAGTAGAACTTGAGTTCACACCAAAGGAATTTGAACTTCTTGTTTATTTCATGCAGAACAAGAATCGTGTTCTATCACGGGACCAACTTTTAAGTGCAGTCTGGAATTATGACTTTGCTGGCGATACACGCATCGTCGATGTTCACGTCAGTCATCTACGGGAGAAAATTGAAGAAAACACGAAGAAACCTGTTTTCATCAAGACGGTAAGGGGAATTGGCTATAAATTTGAGGAGCCGAAAATTTGATGAAAGATTTATATTCCCGATTAACTATTGCGTGTGCAATTCTTCTTTCGGTTCTTTTAACTGGCCTCGGTATTGTCCTGGGTCAGTTTTTCCCTTTATTCGCGCGTGATATCACACTTGATCTGCAACGACAATACTGGGTCTATTTAATCGTCACGCTGATAATTGCATTTATTCTCTCTCTCTTTATAGCGATGCGGATGATGATGCAATACGCTCGTCCGGTCGATGAAGTGACAAAAGTGGCCGTTCAAATTGCACAGGGCGATTACCATGCAAGGACTAAAACGGATGAACCAGAATATGATAATGAACTTGCGATTTCTATTAACAAAATAGCGAGTAATCTGCAAGAAATGTCGACACTTCGAATGATGGAAAAAGAACGCTTGAAAACACTTATAGAAAGTATGGGAAGCGGTCTTCTGATGTTTGGTCGTGAAGGATCAGTCAATCTTGTAAATGGGGTATTCGAAAAGACATTTGGATTTTCAAAAGAGGAGCCAATTGGTAAAACGTTCAAAACAATCGGTTTGCCTATTGAAATTGAAGATTTGATTGAAGATGTTTTTATGACAGAACAAGTACGTGAAAAACAGGTTAGGATTGATTCTGGAGGTTTTTATTCCTACATGGGCGTTTATGGTGCGCCTGTTATCGGCCATCATGGGAATTGGCTCGGAATTGTTGTTGTCATGCATGATATTACAAAGCTTGTCCGGCTAGAAGAAGTAAGAAAAGATTTCGTTGCAAATGTATCCCACGAACTTCGTACTCCTATTACTTCAATTAAAGGGTTCACTGAAACATTATTAGATGGTGCGATGAATGAACCTGTCATAATGAAAGAATTTCTTGAAATCATTCAGAAAGAAAGTAACCGCCTACATCTATTAATTGATGACTTGCTCGAATTATCAGCAATGGAAAGAGAAAACTTTTCACTTCAGTTTGGACATGTTGAGCTGTTAGAACTGATGAATGATGCATTGAAAATCGTTTCCGGTAGTTTGGAGCGTAAGAAGATGGCTATCAACTTGGATATTGCAGATGAAATTGCTATCGAAGGCGATGCAAGTCGATTAATTCAAGTAATGGTAAATCTCTTATCAAATGCGATTAACTATTCAAAAGAACAGACAAAAATCACTGTTTCAGTAAAAAGAATAGCGCAAAATGTAATTATTGAAGTACAAGATGAAGGAATCGGTATCGAACAAGTTGAACTGGCACGGCTGTTTGAACGCTTCTACCGTGTTGACCGTGCAAGGAGCCGTGACTCGGGTGGCACAGGGTTAGGACTAGCCATTGTCAAACATCTCGTGGAAGCCCATAGTGGTACAGTCGAAGTGGAGAGCACAATCGGTGTTGGTACATTGATTCGTATCTGTCTACCTTTACGACAAGGTAATTAAGCAATCCCACGTCTGTTGATTAACCAAAGTAACCAGGATCACACACTGGGCGCTACGTGTATAATTGCTTTTGGTTTGCTTGGATTGAATGATTTCTATACTTTTACCGAGATATCTGGATGTGTAGGGATGCGAATTTGTCGCATCCCTACACATTTTTTCGGTAATCGTATGGTGGTCCTTCATCCGCCCTGCTCCAAATGGATAAGTCCACGAAGTGCTCAAGCTTATTGGGACGAAAGAATAGAGGGGCATCTACCTAGATAAAAGCCGCCAAAGATGCAATTTTGGCGGCTGATGCTTACTCTATGGTTTTGCCTTTCTTTATTTAAAAGAAGTGTCACTTTCTAGTAGACATCACATAATTAGATGCATAAACTTTACTAAAAGTAAGCAAGGAACACATCGTACATCGTGAAAGGGTGCCCGAAATTGCATCTTCGGGCACTACAATCTCTATAGAAAGTCATCTATTCATTTCTTTCAAACTTAACCGCATTTTTCACTTGAACATTGTAGGTACGCGACAGGCAACTATTCTCAACAGGATTACCGAAAAAGTGTGGGTAGAAGTGACGGAGTCACTTCTACCCACACATATCTCTCGTTAAATGTGTCGTGATTAGTTCGCCGAAAGCGTAACGGAAATGATCCAGTGAAAATGAAGGTCATGAAGCCCTTCTCACCAGTATTTTATACGAATAAATGGTTAATCAACAGACATGTTCATAAGTAAAGAATTACAGAAGCAGACTAAACAACGCGTCATTTTCAATTCTATCCACCCCCGTGGTAAGATGAATGAAGATGACGTTTTTTTGAATGGAGTGGAATGTACATGACGACAAAGAAAATTGTGTTACTTGACGGAAACAGTCTTGCGTACCGGGCATTTTTTGCATTACCTTTATTAACAAATGATAACGGTATCCATACCAATGCGGTATATGGCTTCACGATGATGCTACAAAACATCCTTGAGGATGAAAAACCGACGCATATTCTCGTGGCATGGGATGCTGGAAAAACAACATTCAGGCATAAAACATACGGAGAATATAAAGGTGGGCGTCAGAAAACGCCACCTGAATTATCCGAGCAATTCCCTTATCTGCGAAAGTTGCTTGAAGCATACAATATCCCCCAGTACGAACTGGATCAGTATGAAGCGGATGATATCATCGGCACGCTTAGCAAAGCGGGAGATGCGGACGGTTCCGAAATCGTCGTCATTTCAGGGGATAAGGATTTAACGCAACTTGCCAGTAGCCATACAACGGTGTTCATCACTCGAAAAGGGATGACGGATATTGAGAAATACACGCCTGAACACGTCATGGAGAAATACGGCATTGAGCCCCATCAAATCATTGATATGAAAGGACTAATGGGCGATGCATCCGATAATATTCCCGGCGTTCCTGGAGTCGGGGAGAAAACTGCGCTCAAATTGTTAATCGAATACGGTTCGATTGAAAATGTCTATAAATCACTTGCTAAAATTACTGCTAAAAAGCTGAATCAGAACCTAACGGAAAATGAAGCGCAAGCGTTTATGAGCAAAGATCTTGCGACAATTGAAGTGAATGCACCGATCACGGTTAACATTAATGATTTAGCGTATGACGGCCCCGATATGGATCAAGTGACGACTATTTACCGGGAGTTGAAATTCAAAACGCTCCTCGAAAAAATTACTCCTCAAGCAGCTGAAGAACCAAAAGAAGCAATTGAAGTCACGATTGTTGCCGAACTCTTGGACAAGGATTTATCAGATGAGATGGCGATTCATGTTGAAATGATGGATGAAAACTATTTGACTGCAGAGATTTTAGGCATTAGTTTAGCGGATGAAAAAAACATTCTATTTATACCGCTTGAAGTTGCAAAAAAATCGACACCATTCAAAAACTGGTTGCAAAATACGGACAAGCTGAAATACTCGTCTGATTCAAAAGCAGCTAGTGCATCACTAGCGCGTCAAGGTCTAGATGCAGAAGGCTTCCAGTTTGACCTATTGCTGGCGACCTACATCGTCAACCCATCGACGACCTATACCGATGTAGCTTCCATTACAGGAGAGTTTGGTTACACAGAAGTCGAGCAGGATGAAGTGATTTATGGAAAAGGTGCTAAGAAAGCGATACCGACCGAAGAAATAATTGCAGACCACGCCGGTCGAAAAGCGCTGGCGATTTGGAAATTGCACGCAGAGATTGAAGAGAAATTACAAGATAATGATCAATATGATTTATACCATGAACTTGAGTTACCGCTTGCGGCGATTCTTGCGAAAATGGAAACGACTGGTGTTAAGACGGACCGAGAGACGCTTCTGACAATCGGAACTGAACTGTCTGCTAAACTGGCCACACTTGAGACAACTATTTATGAAATTGCAGGAGAAAAATTCAACATTAATTCACCTAAACAGCTTGGCGTCATCCTTTTTGAGAAAATCGGACTTACTCCGATTAAAAAGACGAAAACTGG
Source organism: Sporosarcina sp. resist (assembly GCF_014302295.1). Taxonomy (NCBI): domain Bacteria; kingdom Bacillati; phylum Bacillota; class Bacilli; order Caryophanales; family Caryophanaceae; genus Sporosarcina; species Sporosarcina sp. resist. Next base: position 1,764,029 of record NZ_CP060287.1, read on the forward strand.
TTATTCAACTGCGGCGGATGTGCTTGAGAAGCTTGAAAGCGAACATGAAATTATCAGCCATATATTGAACTATCGCCAACTCGGTAAATTGAATTCGACATATATCGAAGGACTATTGAAAGAAATTCACGAGGATGGCAAGATTCATACCCGTTTCCAGCAAGCACTCACGACAACAGGTCGACTTAGTTCCATCAATCCCAATTTACAGAACATTCCTGTACGGCTTGAAGAGGGAAGGAAAATTCGTGCAGCGTTCGTTCCATCTGAACCGGGCTGGTATCTATTTGCCGCGGATTATTCACAAATCGAACTGCGGGTACTCGCACATATGTCGCAAGATGAAAAACTGATTGAGGCTTTCCGTGCAGGTGCAGATATTCACACGAAGACAGCAATGGATGTTTTCGGTGTTGATGAAGATTCAGTGACGTCAGACATGCGACGAGCAGCAAAAGCAGTCAACTTTGGAATTGTCTACGGTATAAGTGATTACGGACTTTCGCAAAACTTGGATATTACGCGCAAAGACGCAGCACAATTCATCGATACTTATCTCAGCAGTTTCCCGGGAGTCAAACAGTATATGAGCGACATTGTTGCAGAGGCGAAAAGGAAAGGCTATGTGACGACGCTTATGAACCGGAGACGCTATTTACCAGAAATCACAAGTTCGAATTTCAACTTAAGAAGTTTTGCGGAACGGACTGCTATGAATACACCGATTCAAGGAAGTGCAGCCGATATTATTAAAAAAGCAATGATTGAAATGGCTAACAGGCTTGAAGTTGAAGGCATGCAGACACGTATGCTCCTGCAAGTACATGATGAATTGATCTTTGAAGCACCACAAGAAGAAATTGAGAAACTAAAAGAAATCGTACCTGAAGTGATGGAATCTGCTCTAGCGCTTGACGTGCCATTGAAAGTAGATTGGGCATTCGGATTATCTTGGTATGAGACGAAGTGAGGGGATAAAGTGCCTGAATTACCGGAAGTAGAAGGGGTTGTCCGTGCACTCGCACCAATTGCGATTGGAAGGACAATCCAGAACGTAACCGTTTCAGATACGGTTATCAAATCAAAACAACTAGGTAAAGAAGCTGTGATAAAAGGAATTACAACCGAAGATTTTATAGTAGATATGGCTGGTATGACGATTGGAAATGTCACACGGCGCAGTAAATACATTTACTTTCATTTAATGAAAGATGGTAACACCTGTCTTCTTGTCAGTCATCTTGGTATGACAGGGGCTTGGTTCACCGTTGACAGCGTTGATGACATTACGGAAATGAAGTTCCGTAACCATGTTCATGTTGTTTTTACGCTGGAAGGCGGGGGACTACTGGTGTATTCGGATATTCGTCGTTTTGGAGAACTACGGCTTCTTGGCTGTGAAGCAGATCATCCGCCACTATTGAAAATGGCTCCTGAACCGTTCGCTACTGGAGCGCGCAAGCATTTCCTTGAGTTTGCAGCTATGCCGAAATATGCCCGAAAACCAATCAAAGAAGTCATTATGGACGGGCATGTACTATCTGGATGTGGGAATATTTATGCGACGGAAGCAATCTATAAGATGAAGATTCATCCCGAAAGGACTACGGAGCGGATTAGTCTAAAAAGAAAAAATGAATTATTTGATGTGATTGTGGCTATTTTACAGGAAAGTATTGATGCGGGAGGTAGCTCCATTTCTGATTACCGGAATATTAATGGGGAAGCGGGCACAATGCAGGATCGTCTTAAAATGTATGGCAGGAAATTTTGCCCTGCTTGCGGCTCTGCCACGGAGAGTATGAAAATCGCAGGTAGGACATCCGTTTATTGTCCGACATGCCAGAAATGATTGTTGAAGGGCTGTGTGAGCTATGATTATCGGTTTAACGGGCAGTATTGCAAGTGGGAAAAGCACCGTATCCAAGATGTTGAAGAAAAAGGGCTTTCCAATTGTAGATGCGGATGAAATTGCACGTCTTGTTGTCGAACCCGGAAGTCCAGTTTTACAAGAGATCAGTCGCGTATTTGGTCAGGGGATTTTACGTTCGGACGGATCGCTTAATCGTGAAAAGCTAGGGGAGCAAATATTCGGCAATGTAGAAGAGCGCCAAAAGTTGAATGGTATCATCCATCCTGCAATACGACAAGAGATGTTAAGGCAAAAAGAGCAATTGATTTCAACAGGATCGAATACAGTTATCATGGACATCCCTTTGTTGTTTGAAAGCAAGTTGCAATCGTTCGTGGATAAAATTATTGTCGTGTCTGTCACAGCAGAAATACAAAAGGAACGTCTCATTGCGAGGAATGTGTTATCGGAAGAAGAAGCGGATGCACGAATCCGTTCACAACTATCAATCGAAGAGAAGGAACTGAGTGCAGACGCGGTTTTATTCAATAACGGTCCAGTGGAAGAGACAGAAAGCCAGTTGACTGAGGTACTTTCTAAATGGAATGCAGAGCCCTGAAGTGATTCTGAAAAATGAAACATTTCAATTGTCCATAGTAAATCTTGGTTTTAGCATAATATGTGTTATACTAATGACGAGTATTAGATAAAAAGTATAACATACATACAGGAGGATCTTTATATGACTACTTCTATTGCGATAAACGGGTTTGGACGAATTGGACGAATGGTATTCCGTCAAATGATTACAGAAGAAGATGTAACAATCGTTGCGATTAACGCAATGTATTCATCAGAAACACTCGCTCATCTTATAAAGTACGATACGAATCACGGTACATTTGATGGCGAAGTCATTGCAGAAGAAAATGCGATTGTCGTCAATGGGAAACGAGTGCAAATCGTCTCTGACCGTGACCCGCTTAACCTTCCTTGGAAAAAGCTTGGTGTCGATATTGTCATTGAAGCGACTGGTAAGTTCAATTCGCGTGACAAAGCGGCTCTTCACCTTGAAGCGGGGGCAAAAAAAGTCATTATATCGGCACCTGGTAAAAATGAAGATATCACAATTGTTTTAGGTGTAAACGATGATAAATTAGATATCGAAAAGCATGACATCATTTCGAATGCAAGTTGTACAACGAACTGTCTTGCTCCTGTAGCTAAGGTATTAAATGATACATTTGGGATTGACAACGGTTTAATGACAACGGTTCATGCGTATACAAACGACCAAAAGAACTTGGATAATCCTCATAAGGACCTTCGACGTGCACGTGCATGCGGACAATCTATCATTCCAACATCTACTGGGGCTGCGAAAGCGTTGGCACTTGTGCTTCCAGAATTGGAAGGGAAGATTCACGGAATGTCACTTCGTATACCTACCCCGAATGTTTCACTTGTCGACCTAGTTGTAGATTTGAAGCAAGACGTGACAGTAGAGATGGTAAACAATGCATTTAAGCAGGCTTCTGAAGGAGCGATGGCAGGTATTCTCCGTTTCTCAACAGAGCCGCTTGTATCTATTGATTACAATACAACAACTGACTCAGCAATCATTGACGGTCTTTCAACAATTGTTATGGCAGATCGCAAAGTGAAAGTACTTGCCTGGTACGATAATGAGTGGGGTTATTCTGCACGAGTCGTCGATTTGACAAAGAAAGTTGCAGTAGCTTTGAAAACAAAAGAACTTGCTTAATTGTGAATAGAGAGCGTCCCTAAAGTCAGTGAACGATGACTTTAGGGACGTTTTTTCTTGGAAGACAAGTATATGTTTTCGACGTGGAACGGTGCCCAGGCTCCAGGCGCCAACCCTTGGGTCATAAGTTGTTTGGGAAGGGATTGAACTACATCTCTCCTGTGTGGGGGTTGAAGTACGCCTCCTCGTACTTGTAAGCAGTCATAGCGACAGGACGTCGCGAACTTCAACTGCCTTCTTTTATCACTTATGCCTGTCGGGGTGGATGGCGTCTTGCGCTTTTCTCATTGTACAATGCTTCTTTCCACTCTATTTCGATTTTTTTTGTCGTTTTCTGTTATAATTAAGTTATTATCTAAGAAAAAGCGGAGGATACACATTATGAAATGTCCAGCTTGCCAGTTCAATGGCACCCGGGTAGTTGATTCTAGACCGGCCGAGGAGAATAGATCCATCCGGCGTCGCAGAGAATGCGAACAATGCGCATTCCGTTTTACGACATTTGAAAAAGTTGAGGAAATGCCTTTGATTGTCGTGAAGAAAGACGATTCGCGTGAAGAATTTAGTGGAGAAAAAGTGCTCAGAGGTCTTATTCGAGCATGTGAAAAACGCGCTGTTTCCCTTGAGGACCTAAAAAAGATCGTCTATTCTATTGAAAAAGAATTGAGAAGCGCAGGTGTTGTGGAGATTAATTCTGATGATGTTGGGGAAATGGTTATGGAACAGCTATCGGAAGTTGATGAAGTCGCTTATGTCAGATTTGCTTCAGTCTATCGCCAATATAAAGACATCACAGTTTTCATAAAAGAATTGCAAGACCTACAAAAACGAACGAAAAAGTAACGTATCCCATTCAGATAGGAAGTAGAGTTTGATGGCACCCCTTTATAAAGAACTACAGCCAGTTGACGCATACAAAATACGGTTATCGCAGCCCTTTTCAGATTATGACCGTCAACTCCTCACTTTATTTTACCAACCGCTGATTGGCCCAGGTGCGATGAGTTTGTTTATGACATTATGGGCGGACGCAGAGCGTGAAGATGACCGTGAATACAACCATTACCACCTTATGAACATTTTGACGATGCCACTGGGACCTGTCTTCGAAGCCCGTATATCTCTTGAAGCAATCGGCTTATTACGAACGTACAAGAAAAAAGATGGAGATGCGAGATTATTTGTTTACGATCTGCTTCCTCCACTTGATGCCAAAGCTTTTTTCCTAGATCCACTGTTGTCGACATTCTTGTTTAGTAAAATCGGAGAACAGGCATACCGAAATCTACGTAGCCGCTTTGCGCTAGACAGTGTTAATGAAGTTGGATTTGAAGATGTTTCTCGTACATTTTTAGATGTGTATACGCCCGTTCAGCAGGGCTATAGCATGGATATGGGCGAGGGCCAGCAGTTTATCGGACGGAATGAACCGGAAGGTGTTCCGTTTTTGCATTCAGACTTTGATTTCAATCTGCTAAGTTCGGGGTTATCTGAACAAATGGTTCCCAAAGCTTCATTATCTTCTGTTTCTAAGGAATTAATTGCGAAAATCGCATTCCTTTATTCGCTCACGCCGCTAGATATGCAAAAAGTCATCATGATGGCTCTCGATGAAGATCTCAAGTTGCCGGAAGACAGATTGCGAAAGTCAGCAGCGGAGTTTTATAAAATGAATGTTTCAAAAGAGGCGCCAGTCTTGCATAAAGTGTATGCGAAAGAATTACCTAAGCCTGAAACAGGACTATTAACGCGAGATGAAGAATTGGTGCATTACCTTGAAAATACGGCACCCCTTGAAATGTTGCGTGAGATTAACGGGAAAGAGCCACTTTCTGTAGACGTGAAGCTTGCTGAAAAGTTGGTCAATACACATGGGTTGTCCGTCGGTGTCGTCAATGTTCTGCTGCAATACGTTCATTTGCGCAATGACGGGAAAATAACGAATAGTTATGTCGAGAGGATTGCTTCCCATTGGATGAACAAAAAGGTTGATACAGTGAAAACTGCACTTGAAATGTCGAGGAATGAGCATGACCAGTATGTTAAATGGAAAAATGAAGGTCAGAGCACAGGATCGAAATCGACGCCTAGACGAAAATCCGCGCGGGAAGAGAAAGTACCGGAATGGTTTTATAAAAAAGAAGAAAAGAAAACAAAATCAGATAAACCTGTTAAGTCTTCTTCAGAGATTGATGAAGAACGCCGTAAATTACTTGAGGAATTAGGCGTAACGGGGGACGGGACGGTGAAGTGAAATGGAACATATTGGCGATACGTTGAAACGGGTCGTGAAATCACCGGCATTTGCCGCAAGATATGATGAATTGCGCAGAGAAGTGATGGAGAGTCCAGGGGTACAACAATTTTTGAAGGATCATTCCACTGAAGTTGATGGCGAAGTGGTCGAGCGGAGTCTTGGGAAACTATACGAATACGCCACCGCTTCCCATAGTTGTGGAAAATGTCCCGACCTCGCAGGATGTGTGAATATCATGAACGGCTTCGAACCGAAATTGGTATTATCCCGTGGGCTTATAGATGTGGAATATACAAAGTGTCCCAACAGATTAGTTGATGATGATCAACGTAATATTAAGAAGATGATAGACAGTATGTATATGCCCAAAGATGTCATGGAAGCGAAATTGCAAAGCATTGATATGTTTTTTGATGATAGTAGGGTGCCGGCGGTTCGAGCTGCAAAAGATTTCTTGAACGCTTTCGATGAAACCGGAAAACTTCCAGAGCGAGGTATGTACATTTATGGCCCGTTTGGAATCGGTAAATCATTCGTGCTTGGAGCATTGGCGAACGAATTAGCCAATCGTCGGATACGTACAGTTGCTGTATATGTCCCGGAATTCCTAAGGGAAATGAAACAATCTATTCAAGATCAGACCTTAAATGAGAAAATTGATTTTGTGAAAAACGCACAAGTACTTATGCTTGATGATATTGGTGCAGAAACAATGTCTGCTTGGACGCGTGATGAAGTGCTCGGCACTATTTTACAATACAGGATGGCAGAAAAATTGCCGACTTTTTTCACATCTAACCTTAGTTACGCTGAACTTGAAGATCATTTGACATACACACAGCGTGGTGAAAAAGAAGCTGTAAAAGCGGCAAGAATCATGGAGAGGGTGCAAATGATTAGCATTCCAATACGACTCGATGGTGAAAATAGACGCGATAAATAAAAGGGAAACCTAAAAATGACAGAAGCATTGAGCTTCTGTCATTTTAATAGTTTATTTATTATCTATTTTCAAAACGGTTTGTGCGTTGTTCTCTTTGCTTTTGATTCTCATTTTCTTGAGTATTCAACTTATCGATATCGAATGTAGAGCCGAATTCTTCACGCATATCATTTGGTTTTTGGTTTTTGTTACGGTCTTGATTTTGTTTTTGGTCACGGTTTGGATTTCTGTCTTTGTTATTTGGCAAGATTAATCACCTCCATAAACGTATCATGTGTTTAATGCAGCTTTTCATTCCATGGTAATTAATTCTACCTATATATGTTGACATAAAGAATGCTCTCAACAACGCTCGGCACTTGGGGGTGCCTTCGATGGAGATTATATAGAATCATTAGTTCGACATATATAGCAAGTGCGATTTCTGATTTTTAACTTCATATTTTGACAAGCCTTCGCGTTTCGTAATTGATAACAATAATGCTACAAACTCCCTATTCACTCCTGTACAGAATTTTATATTTTGTTCTTTCCGGCTCAAATTCTTCGGAAAAGTGGCCTGAATGATTATAAATTTACCATATCAATATCGGGCGGGTGAATGTCCTCGTTATTCACTTTATCTCCCTTATACCTCACTATTAAATACCATTGCTACTAGTGCTGGTTTTAGTCGTCAATCCGCTTTTCGCTCATTAAATCACTTACGGTACCTAGTCGAAGCCCTTTCCCTTTAATTTCAATTATCATAGTTTCCAGCCCTTCAAAAACGGCTTTTGTGGGGTGCATTAGAACCATCGCACCGCTACTTACCCCAGAGACAACACGCACAACCATTTCGGAGGTTGCTGGCTTTCTCCAGTCAACTGTATCGACCGTCCATAGAATGGTTTTCATGCCAAGCTCATTGGCGACCAAAATGGTTTCCTGATTAAAACTTCCACTTGGCGGTGCAAACCATATCGGTTTTATACCAAGAGTTTCCTCAATTACATCATTGGTTTTTTTTAATTCATTCACTGTTTCATTTCGAGAACGCTGTTTAAGGTCGGGGTGACTATAAGCATGGTTGCCGATTTCGTGACCTTCAAGGTTAATCATTGTAGCCAGATCGGGATTATTTTTAACCCAACTACCATCAAAAAAGAATGTTGCCTTTACCTGGTTGTCTGATAATGTTTTCAGGATACCCGGAATGTACTCATTGCCCCAAGCGACATTTATGAGTAGGGCTACCATTGGTTTTTCAGGATTCCCACGATAAATCGGTGAGGGTTCTAAATCGCTCAAATGGATTTCCGGAGAAGTTTCCTTGAAAATGATTTTATTTGTATCAATATCTGTGCTGGGTTTCATGTTCTTATAGCTGGCTTCAATATCTACTTCTAAGCCATTATATCCGGGTATTGCTTTCCAGACTCTGTCGATTTTAGCGTTAATAGGTTCAATTTTATGTTGGTCATTATAAGCTGAAATCATTTTAATAAGTTCATCATTATCAGCTTCTGAGAAAGTAGTGATGGAGCTTTCGGCGTCAGGCTTTGAAGAAATAGCTGTAAATGTCTTAATGAGAATGCTCGGCACTGAGACTAGCACAATAAAAATCATAATCATGTAAATGATCTTTTTCATTCTTTTTCCTCATATGCAATACATTTAACTAATTGAAGATGTTCAGGCCAATCTACGGCAGCTTTATCACTTTGTTCCATGGTAAATCCTCCATTCAATATCTTGATACTAGTAGGCTTCCCGTTCATCTAAGGACTATACTTTTGATTATCTGGCAACACTGCAATCTAAATAAATAGAAAAACAGCTGGAGGAACCTAGAGGATTAGGTTGTTTTATAATTATTAATGCAATGAATTATGGAGATACATGTAGAACGAACTTGCATTTATTACGTAATCGACGTATACTCAGTTTTAATTAATAATCTGAAATGCTTGGAAGAGGACAACAATCTTTTCGTCTACCTAAAGAGAACGGGGCCATTGGCTGGAAGCCCTGAAGGATAGAAGGATGATTTACCACCTTGGAGCAGCATCGGTGAACAGTGCAGTAACCGATGACGGAATCCGGTCCGTTACCCGACGTCAAGCTTCATCTTTTCGGTACGTTTGTCTAGCTTCAGCGGTCTAAACAGGCCACTTACGCTTTTCAAGTGTTCCGGATTGAAGGAAGAAGGGTGGAACCGCGAGCTAAAGCTTCGTCCCTTTCCAGGGATGGGGCTTTTTTTGTTTTCCAATAATAATAAATGAGGAGTGCTTAACAATGACAAATATGATTAATTTGAAATTTCCAGATGGTGCCGTGAAAGAATTTCCACAAGGCACAACTACAGAAGACGTAGCAGGATCAATTAGCCCGGGACTGCGAAAAAGTGCGCTGGCAGGTAAAGTTGGAGACAAGTTAGTAGACTTGAAATCAGCAATTAATGAGGACGGTGATATCGCGATTATCACACCTCAATCACCGGAAGCGCTTGAAATATTACGCCACAGTACAGCACATCTTCTTGCACAAGCTGTAAAACGTAAGTTTCCTAATGCAAAACTAGGTATTGGGCCAGTTATCCAAAGCGGATTTTATTATGATATTGATTCGCCTGAACCGATTACAGCAGAAGACTTACCAGAACTTGAAAAAGAGATGAGAAGAATTATTGCTGAAAACGTGGAAGTAATTCGTCATGATGTATCTCGTGAAGAGGCGAAAAAGCGTTTTGAAGAAATCGATGACGAATACAAACTAGAACTTCTAGAAGCGATTCCTGAGGGCGAGCAAGTGTCTATTTATGAACAAGGCGACTTCATCGACTTGTGCCGTGGTGTTCACGTTCCATCTACAGGGAAGTTAAAGGAATTCAAACTCCTTAGCATCGCAGGCGCTTACTGGCGCGGCGATTCGAATAACAAAATGCTACAACGAATTTACGGTACAGCGTTCTTTAAAAAAGATGAACTAAAAGAACATCTTCGTCTTTTGGAAGAAGCTAAAGAGCGAGATCACCGTAAAATAGGGAAAGAACTTAATCTTTTCATGAACTCTCAAAAAGTGGGTCAGGGCTTGCCGATGTGGTTGCCTAAGGGAGCAACGATTCGCCGAATCATCGAGAGATACATCGTTGATAAGGAACAGAGGCTTGGCTATGATCATGTCTATACACCAGTTCTCGGTAGCGTCGAATTATATAAAACTTCAGGCCACTGGGATCATTATCAGGACGGCATGTTCCCTGTAATGAGTATGGACAACGAAGACCTTGTTTTGCGTCCAATGAACTGCCCTCATCATATGATGATTTATAAAAATGGAATTCATTCATACAGAAACCTGCCGTTACGTATTGCGGAACTTGGTACAATGCACCGTTATGAAATGTCCGGAGCACTATCAGGCTTGCAGCGCGTTCGTGGAATGACGTTGAATGATGCGCATATCTTTGTTCGTCCGGATCAGATTAAAGATGAGTTCAAACGCGTTGTCCAACTTGTTATTGACGTTTATAAAGATTTCAATATCGAGGATTATTCATTCCGTGTTTCTTACCGCGATCCAGCGGATAAAGAGAAATATTTTGATGACGATGCAATGTGGAATCGTGCACAAACAATGCTGAAAGAAGCGATGGATGAACTTGGTCTTGACTATGTTGAAGCAGAAGGGGAAGCTGCATTCTACGGACCTAAACTTGACGTTCAAGTGAAAACAGCAATTGGTATGGAAGAAACATTGTCAACAGTGCAACTCGACTTCTTGCTTCCTGAACGTTTCGATCTAACATACGTTGGCGAAGATGGAAAACAACATCGTCCAGTCGTCATTCACCGCGGCGTTGTTTCAACTATGGAACGTTTTGTTGCATTCCTAATTGAAGAATACAAAGGTGCATTCCCAACTTGGTTGGCACCTGTCCAAGTTGAAGTAATTCCAGTTTCACCAGATGCACATTTTGATTATGCAGATGGCGTTCGTGAAAAATTGGTTGCTGCTGGATTCCGCGTTAATATTGATAGCCGTGATGAAAAAATTGGTTACAAGATACGAGAAGCACAGATGCAAAAAGTACCTTATATGCTCGTTCTTGGAGACAAAGAAGTCGAATCAGGCGAAGTGAACGTTCGTAAATACGGCGAACAGCAATCTGAAAGCTTGCCATTCGACGAATTCCTTGCTAGACTAAAAGAAGAAGTTACAAGTATTTAAATTTATACAGCAGTGGTCAAACACTAACTATATAAATTGTAACGCATGTTTTCAGCGATGAAAGCAATGCGGCAACCGTGAATTAGCCAAGCCGCAGATTAAAACATGTTGACAAGTTTACTATCACATGGTAAAGTAATTAAGGTTAGTAATGACTGAATACAGTTTGTGGTATAAGAAGAGGCTACCCGCTTCTCACCTGTTCGACGCCTAGACGTTGTTGACGGGTTAAAACATGAGTGAAGTGCCGTGCATTTGCACGTACACATACGCGGGTAGACAAATCCAATTTGTCTACCTTTTTTAATTGGATGGACCTGTGGGGCCGACCCGAACCGGACGGTATACCCAAACCATGTATTCGAGAAATATCCGGAGGTGGATTACTATTAGCAAAGACATGTACGTAAATGAGGGCATCCGTGCCCGCGAGCTACGCATTATTGATCACAACGGCGATCAGCTCGGAATCAAAACACGCACTGAGGCACTTGAAATTGCCGCTCTTGCGAATTTGGATCTTGTCCTTGTAGCACCAACAGCGAAACCCCCAGTGGCTCGTATCATGGACCACGGAAAGTTCAAATTTGAACAGCAGAAAAAGGATCGCGAAGTCCGTAAAAATCAGAAAATCATTTTGCTTAAAGAAGTTCGGTTAAGCCCGACAATCGATGAGCATGATTTCCAGACAAAACTACGGAACGCTGTCAAGTTCCTTGAAAAAGGCGATAAAGTTAAAGCTTCAATCCGTTTCCGTGGACGTGCGATTACGCACAAGGAAATCGGACAGCGTGTCCTTGACCGTTTCGCAGAAGCGTGCAAAGATGTATCTACGGTTGAACAACGACCGAAGATGGAAGGCCGCAGCATGTTCCTAGTGCTTGCACCAACTGCTGAAAAAGAGTAACAATGAATGATTTAGGAGGAACAGAACATGCCAAAAATGAAAACTCACCGCGGCTCAGCGAAACGTTTCAAAAAAACCGGTTCTGGTAAATTGAAACGCGGCCGTGCTTACACAAGTCACTTGTTTGCAAACAAACCGACAAAAGCGAAACGTCACCTGCGTAAAGCTTCACTAGTTTCTTCAGGCGATTTCAAACGCATTCGTCAAATGATCACTTACATGAAATAATTTAAAACACAATCGGACAGAAAAGCAGGAGGTAATGAACTATGCCACGCGTAAAAGGTGGAACAGTGACGCGCAAGCGTCGTAATCGAGTATTGAAATTAGCAAAAGGTTACTTTGGTTCAAAACATAGACTTTACAAGGTAGCAAACCAACAGGTAATGAAATCATTCAACTATGCATACCGTGACCGTCGTCAGAAGAAACGTGAATTCCGTAAACTTTGGATTACACGTATCAATGCGGCTGCACGTATCAACGGTCTTTCTTACAGTACTCTTATGCACGGCTTGAAAGTAGCTGGCATTGATGTTAACCGTAAAATGCTTGCTGATCTTGCAGTGACTGACGCGCAAGCGTTCACACAACTTGCAGATGCAGCGAAAAAATCAATCGCAAAATAAGAACGTCAATAAAAGTCGCCAAACGGTCCAGAGTTAATCTGGGTGCGAGGCGACTTTTTTATTTGTTTTTTTTACGGCGACGGTAAAGTTTTCGTATTGAGGAGTTTAGGAAGAGGATCTTATAGATCCGTGAATCTGTCGTACAGTTTAAAGAATTATATTATTACTCTCTGACTGCTAAACAGTGTAAAATGTAAGTAGAGAAAGAAAAGAGGGGAATCATACTTGCAAACGACACTATTAGGATGGATTGCAATTATGTCCGTTTGGGCATTTATTACGATGGGGTATGATAAGCGTCAGGCAAAGAGAAAAGGACAACGAATACCTGAAAAGAATTTATGGACGCTTGCACTGCTTGGTGGAGGCATTGGTGCATATCTTGGGATGCAAACATTCCGTCATAAGACAAGACGTACATCTTTCCGGATCGGCTTTCTTATTTTAGCAATTGCCTATGGTATTGGCATACTCTATCTTCTAGGTGTTACCCTACCAGGAATGATGGAAGTGTAAAATAGCCCGCTTTTCAACGGGCTTGTTCTATTGTTCCATTAGTCGTTCGATTGGATTTTTCCAACTAATAGCGGCTTTGGGGTAGTTGGATAAGATTGTGGATGAAAGAAAATCAAAATCCGCTTTTGTGAAATCTTGAAGTTTTGTTTCATCTTTTACCCAAACGAAAATGGAGATGACGTCAATGGAATCATCTGTTGTATCTAAGTATTTTTCACCCTCAAACATAGCGCCTTTATACGATAGGAAGAAATTTTTTCGCACATTATTTACTTCATCATAGAAATAATACTTTTCCTCCGCGTATGCATCATCAAGCTTTCTTTTGGGGTCCGTCAAATAACGAATCCCGCGGTAGACTAAATAAATGATAAAAGCAATAATGATCAAGCGGATCAGTAATCCCATAACGGATCCCCCTTATGAATTTATAGATACTATCTTATACGGATGACAATCTGAAAAGTTTCAATATAGTTAAAAAAATGGAGGTTTTTTTATGCAACTGTCAAAACTATTTACCATGCAACGTGAACTCGATTTATTTATCCAAAATAACAGAGAGGAAAAAACAGATGTTTTTCTAGAAAAAGGACTTGCACTCTTAATTGAACTCGCGGAACTTGCGAATGAAACGCGTTGTTTCAAATTTTGGAGCACAAAAGGTCCTTCAGATGATGCTGTGATTCTTGAAGAATATGTAGATTCGATTCATTTTCTACTTTCCTTGGGTATAGAAAAGGACTTACATACGCTAACAAATTGGCCGGAAGGTGAAGTTGAAGGAGAATTGACACAATTATTCCTAGAAACTACGGCTGCTATTCACTGTTTCCTGAATGAACTTAGCATGACGGCTTATGAGAAAGTCTGGATTCATTATGGGGCCATTGCTAAAAAACTTGGTTTCACAAATGAAGATATTATTGGTGCGTACTTAGCGAAGAATGAAGAAAATTATAACCGTCAAAAAACAGGTTATTAATTGTTTTATAGAAAAATCAAAAAATAGATTGACAGAAGCCTCCAGATAAAAAATAATAGAGTTGTATATAAACTTTTTAGGGGGCGTAAATGTGAACGATTGGAACAAAGAGGATTTTGGTATAAGGTTAAAGAAATTGCGTGAAGAACGCGGATTATCAATGATGGCATTCGGAGCAGCTATAGGAACGTCAGCAAGTCGTATTAAAGATTGGGAAAAAGGGAAGAATGCTCCATCGGCGGCTTGGGTGGCAAAAATATCTGAACGCTTTAATGTTACAACTGATGAGCTGATTCTAGGGAATTCGAAGACGTCAAAACCGTTTAAAAGCACGGGATCTGCAAATGTAGATATGCTTTACGACAAATTGAGAGAAAATGTTATTAGCGATATAGAAACGCAAGAACAAGAACAAACGAGTCATACAGACGAACTGTATGCAGAACTTGATGCTATACACAAAGAAACGTATAGAAGCGGAAAGGGCAGAAAACGTGCAGAAATCGAAATGCTTGCGATACTGACAGAACTGCCGAAAAAAGAGGTCCTAGAACTTTTAGAACTTGCAAGGTTGAAAAAACGCTGGTTGTAATGAAAACGACTACGAATACAACGAAAAAAAAGATGCCCTTACGGCGTAAATGGTTTTTCATCTTATTCATACTTGTCCTTCTTTGCTTTGTCGTATATAAAGGAAATACAACAGTCGGGGTAACGCATTATGAAATTGCGTCGGACAAGATCCCTGCTAATTACGACAAATACACTATCGTCCAGATTTCTGATTTACATGATGCCGAATTGGGTGAAAACCATTCACATGTTGTTGATAGGGTGAAAATGATCACGCCTCAAGCGATATTCATTACGGGTGATTTTATCGACAGTAACCGCTACGATCTTGAAAAAAGTCTGATTCTTATTGAAGAGCTTCAATTTGTCGCTCCAATCTATTACGTGACAGGAAACCATGAAATCGCTACGCAGGATATGGACCGTATTAAGGGGGCTCTCGAAGACTTGGGGGTTCGTGTCTTATCGAACGAAGCGGATGTAATTACATTGTTTCCCGATAGTTCAATAGCAATAGGAGGAATTGAAGATCCGCTGGCAAGTGAGCTTGAAGATGATGAAGACGTTAAAATATCGATAGAACAAGCATTTGAAAATATACCTGATGAGATGTTTAAAGTGCTATTGTCACATAGACCTGAGCAATTTGATGTATACGCTGAAGCCGGGATAGATGTGACGTTCAGTGGTCATGCTCATGGCGGACAGTTTCGTATACCAGGGATCGGTGGCCTCGTTTCACCCGGACAAGGTTGGTTTCCCAAATATTCATCAGGCGTCCATGAGAAGAATGGCAGCGACTTGGTAGTCAGTCGCGGCCTGGGCAATAGCATCATTCCAGTGAGGCTGTTCAATCAACCGGAAATAGTAGTTGTCACATTACGCACAATAGAATAGTCCTAGCCTCCTTTCGATTATTGAAGGAGGTTTTTTTGTTGAAAATAATAATAGAATCTACCGTAAAATCCCATTAAATAACTGCTATTCTCATTTGTCGAAATAGGATATGATATGTACTTAACGTGAAAGTATCCGTAGTTAAGGTAAAGGCATTTTTGACATGTGTATAAAAATTACACTGCGAATGTTAAAAATGGAATAGGGAGGAACTAGAAATGATTCAAAGTGCTTTAGAGTGGATTGTAACGACAGGGAATAACCTTTTATGGTCGTATATCCTAATCGGTTTGTTAATTGGTTTAGGTATTTATTTTACGATTCGAACGAAATTTGTACAGTTTCGCCTGTTTGGTGAAATGTTTAAACTTATAGTGGAAAAACCGGAAGTGAAGGGCGGGATATCTTCCTTTCAAGCGTTTACAATTAGTGCTGCATCACGGGTTGGAACAGGGAATATCACTGGGGTTGCCCTTGCAATTGGCATTGGAGGGCCAGGCGCAGTTTTCTGGATGTGGGTCATTGCGATAATCGGAATGGCGACTGCGTTTATCGAAAGTACGCTCGCGCAAGTGTATAAAGTGAAGGACGGCGATACATTCAGGGGAGGGCCTGCTTATTATATGCAAAAGGCTTTGGGGAATCGGAAGCTGGGTATCATATTCGCTATTTTGCTGACACTTTGCTTCGGTTTTATTTTTAATGCTGTACAGTCAAATACAATAAGTTTATCATTCAATAGTGTGTTTCATATTGAAAAATGGGTTATTGGATTAGTTCTTATTTTTATAACGGCTCTTGTTATTTTCGGAGGCGTTAAACGGATTGCCAATGTCACACAAGTTATCGTTCCGATTATGGCTATTCTCTATATTATTGTTGCTTTATATGTCGTTATTATGAATATAAATGAGGTTCCCGCAGTATTTAAACTAATCTTCACGAGCGCATTTGGAATGAACGAAGCGGTCGGTGGGGCAGTCGGGGCAGCGATTATGCAAGGAGTGCGACGTGGACTATTCTCCAATGAGGCAGGTATGGGGAGTGTACCGAACGCTGCTGCGGTTGCAAGTACATCGCATCCGGCAAAACAGGGTCTTGTTCAAAGTCTAGGTGTGTTTTTTGATACAATCATCATCTGTTCTGCAACGGCGTTCATTATTATTCTTGCCGATCTTTATAATACAGGTGAAGTGGATGGAATTCTCTTGACGCAGACATCCCTTGGTGTCCATGTAGGAGAGTGGGCACCTTATTTCTTGGCAATTGCCATTTTGTTTTTTGCTTTCAGTTCAATTATTGGAAACTATTATTATGGCGAGACGAATATTGAATTTATCAACGCGAATAAAATATGGTTAACTCTTTACCGTTTTGGTGTACTCGCGATGGTCATGTTTGGAACGCTTGCAAAAGTGGATCTTGTTTGGAACATGGCGGACCTCTTCATGGGGATGATGGCAGTCATTAATCTAATAGTTATCTTCCTTCTAGGAAAAGTGGCATTCAAAACACTAGATGATTATACAGAACAACGAAAAAGAGGACTCAATCCTATATTCAAGTCTAGTACGATTCCCGGGCTAAAAGGTGCAGAATGTTGGGAAGATGAAAAGATAAGCGACGGCAAATAAAAGATTACTTCAATTGTTAAGAAGGCAAGAAACCTATTTGAACTATAATTGGTTTCTTGCCTTCTTTCATTTCGTTTACTATTTAGAAGAGTGTGAAAAAAGGTAACTATTAAGGTATGATAGAGATAGTATGCACTTAAGAAAGGATGATTAAGATGAAAGCATTTATCCATGAATTAGGGCAGTTGAAAATAGGTGACATGAAAGAACCAGTTGCAGCAAGTGGTGAAGTCGTCGTTGCGATTCAGACGGCAGGTTTGAACCGTCGAGACTTATATATACCTGGACGTAGGGGGAATGAGGCACAAGCATTGACGCTAGGATCTGACGGTGCAGGAATTATTGAGTCAGTAGGTGCAGGAGTAACGGCGTTTGCAGTCGGGGATGAAGTAATGATTAATCCTTCGCTACGTTGGTTTGAAAACAGCGATGCCCCACCGGCAGAATTTGATATTTTAGGAATGCCAGATAATGGGACATTTGCTGAGAAAATTGCTATTTCGGCTGAACAGATTGAAAGGAAACCCACTCACTTGTCCTGGGAAGAGGCAGCGGTACTTTCGTTAGCGGGTTTAACAGGTTATCGTGCACTATTTACTAAAGGGGGATTGAAAGCGGGGGATACAGTTTTCATCCCAGGTGCCGGCAGTGGAGTAGCCACGTATCTTATTTCATTCGCTAAAAACGTTGGAGCACGTGTGATTGTTACTTCCCGCAGTGAAGCTAAGCGAAAACAGGCACTTGAACTTGGCGCGGACATCGCTCTTGATACGAATGGGGATTGGAACAAGGAGTTAGAAGGAGAGACAATCGACCTCGTTATCGAAAGTGTTGGCCGGGCGACGTTTAATCGTTCGCTTAGTTTATTGAAAAAAGGCGGGCGTATCGTCATTTTTGGAGCAACGACTGATGATACAGTCGACTTGGATTTGCGCGCGTTTTTCTATGGACAGTACCAACTTTTCGGTTCTACGTTAGGTAGTCGAGAAGAGTTACGTGACATGATTGCGCATGTCGAAAAATATGGAACACGTCCAATTGTCGATAAAGTCTTCAATTTGGATGAAGCGGCAGAGGCATTCGATTATATTGAAGAGAGTAAGCAATTTGGAAAAGTGGTACTGCAAGTAACGAAATGATGTAGTACTTCAGTTAATTATAATGTCGTATAAAATTCACTGAGATATCCCGCTATTTGGATATAGCTGGGGTATACTTAAAATAAAAAAGGTGGGACAGACATGACAAAAAAAGTATCGCCATTAACTGATTTACAAATAGCATCACAGGCCACGATGAAATCGATTTGGACTATAGCCAAAGAGGCAGGTATACCCGAAGAAGCGGTCGAACCATACGGCAGATTCAAAGCGAAAATTGATGTAACTAAGTTAGCCGAGAGTAGCAAGGATGGAAAAGTGGTTCTTGTCACAGCCATTAGCCCAACGCCGGCGGGGGAAGGGAAGTCGACTGTCACTGTAGGGCTTGCTGATGCCCTTTCAAAGCTCGGAGAAAAGACAATGATTGCTTTACGCGAACCATCCCTTGGACCTGTTATGGGGATGAAGGGTGGGGCTACAGGCGGTGGTTATGCTCAAGTGTTGCCAATGGAAGAAATTAATCTACATTTTAATGGTGATATTCATGCAATTACGACTGCGAATAATGCGCTTAGTGCACTTATAGATAATCATCTTCACCACGGAAATGTGCTTCGGATTGACCCGCGGAGAATTACTTGGAAACGCGTCTTGGATATGAATGATCGCGCATTACGCAACATAACAATTGGACTCGGCGGCCCTACACAAGGAGTTCCAAGAGAAGATGGTTTCGATATTACAGTCGCATCTGAAGTTATGGCGATTTTTTGTTTAGCGACAAGCCTGCAAGACTTGAAAGAAAGACTTGCACGTATCGTTATCGGTTATACGTATGATAAAGAGGCGGTAACGGTACGAGACCTTGGTGTCCAGGGGGCATTGGTACTTCTACTGAAAGAGGCATTCAAACCAAACCTTGTGCAGACAATTGAAGGGACTCCGGCACTTATACATGGTGGACCCTTTGCGAACATTGCGCACGGCTGTAACTCGTTAATTGCAACAAATACGGCACGTAAACTTGCTGATATCGTCGTTACGGAAGCTGGATTCGGTGCCGATTTAGGTGCTGAGAAATTCATGAATATAAAAGCACGTCAAGGTGGATTCTCACCTGATGCAGTTGTTATTGTGGCAACAGTACGTGCACTTAAAATGCATGGCGGAGTTCCGAAAAACCAGCTTGCAGAGGAGAATGTACAGGCTGTCACGGATGGATTAGTCAACTTAGCTAAGCATATTGATACCATTCGTGCATTCGGTGTCCAACCGGTCGTTGCGTTGAACAAGTTCATCACGGATACTGGTGCAGAACTGGAAGTCATTTTTGAGTGGTGTGAGGAAAACGAAATAAGGGTAGCACTCACTGATGTCTGGGAACGCGGTGGAGATGGCGGCATTGCTTTGGCGCAGGAAGTTTTAAAGCTTCTGGATGAACCAAATAATTTCGCTCCACTCTATGATGTAGAACAGCCCGTAAGTGATAAAATTACAGCTATTGTTCAAAAAGTATATGGTGGATTGGGTGTTGTATTTACAGAACAAGCGTTAAAAGATCTCAAAAATATCGAGAACAATGGCTGGGGAATTTTGCCGATTTGTATGGCCAAAACCCAATATTCATTTTCAGATGATCCGAAAATACTTGGGCGCCCTGAAGGGTTTACTATTACTGTTAGAAAAATCATTCCGAAACTTGGAGCAGGATTTCTTGTCTGTCTGACGGGGGATATTATGACGATGCCAGGATTGCCGAAAACGCCTGCAGCACTTCAGATGGATATCGATTTACAAGGCAATGCAGTAGGTTTAATGTGATTTTTGAAATTGTGGATAGGTAATAAATTTAATGAGGTTGTCCAAATAATTGGGGACAACCTCATTGTTAATTAAGTAAGTCTCGAATCATGTTTCGCTTAGAAGCACACATATTTAAATCAGTTTATTTAGGTGGCAATTTAGTAAGCGAGTGTATACGTGGTATGATAATTAACTATAAACGATAAAAAACACTGAACAGTAATTCAGTGTTTGCATTTAAAACAACGAAATAATTTCCTCCCTTTTGAACTAAAGCACTGATTAGCATAATAAGAGGTGTAGCTATTATTAGAATATACCTATAGACTTCCAGCTAATTCTTTAATTACTTTTTTTGCTTCAGATGCAAATTCTACCGAGGCATCATAATAGTCTTGCCCATCTTTTAGGAGTGAAAAATCACCAATTTCAATTTTTAGTAAAGTACTACCGTTTAGGTCTTCTAACTTAAACAGATATGCCACATCACCTTCATTCGGTTTTACTTCCCAATTTGATGAGTATAAGGCAAGTTTTAATTCCTTCAATTCTTCTGCTTTTATAATTGTTGTAACAGTCTGGTCACCGTTAGGATGCTCCCAAACCACTTTACTTCCCTTACTCATATTTTCACTAGGATAATTTTCTGGAAGTTCATCCCACTGTGCAATATATTTTGGGTTAATGAGTACCTCCCATACTTTTGAAGGAGTAGCCTCTATATGAACTTCATCTTTTACAATTAGTATATTGGTCATTATATCTACCTCCTGAAATGTTGGATCTAAGTCAATATTTTCATTGAGAAAAACTGTCGTTAGTTCAATAATAAATAATTCCAATATTCTATTATACCAACAATACTTAGAAATTAAAATTTTCCATCACTTTAGAGTATCCCGTCCGTTTATAAATTGGGAGGATTTTTATTATTACGCCCAAAAGCGAACTTTCGTTGTTCTATATAAATCAAAAAAGCACTGCGAATTGCAGTGCTAATTTATGCTCTAATACAATGTGGTTTTGGCTACGAAATTTAATGTTATTTGCTTGTTTGCACCTCCGAAGAGAAACCGTGAAGCATTTCTGCTTCTACTTACTTTATTTTAAAGTGCTTTATCGTCAATCGAATCGAGCCATGATTCGATTGTTCCGATAACAGACTCAACACAGCCGTCTTCGAAAGGTGATATTAAATTGGCTTCGGCGACTAGTTTTGTAAATGATTTTGAACCACCGAGTGTGCAAAGATGTAAATAATCTTTCCATGCCGCATCACGGTCTTCAAATGAGCGTTTCCAAAATTGGAACGCACATATTTGTGCAAGGGTGTAATCGATATAATAGAATGGGCTTTCATAAATGTGACCCTGACGCTGCCAAACAGCACCCGATTCCAAGTATTCAATGCCATCGTAATCCCGCATAGGTAGGTAGATATTCTCGATCTTTTTCCAAGCTGCTTTTCGTTCTGCAGCTGTCATTTCAGGGTTTTCATAGATGACATGCTGGAATTCATCGACTGCGACGCCATATGGTAAAAAGAGCAATGCACTGCTAAGGTGTGCGAATTTATATTTATCCGTTTGTTCTTTGAAGAAGAGTTCCATCCAAGGCCATGTGAAGAACTCCATACTCATTGAGTGAATTTCTGCACCTTCAGATGTAGGCCACATATATTCTGATATACCAATATTCTGGCTAGAGAACACTTGGAATGCGTGCCCGGCTTCATGCGTTAACACATCGATATCTCCAGAAGTTCCATTGAAATTAGAGAAGATGAAAGGCGAATCGTAATTATCGATGAATGTACAATAGCCGCCCGCTTCTTTCCCTGTCTTCGCTTCGACGTCTAGTAAGTTCTTGTCCGTCATGAATTTGAAAAATGCATCAGTTTCAGGTGAAAGTTCAGCATACATCTTTTTACCGTTTTCAATGATCCAGTCAGGAGATCCCTGGGGTGTTGCATTGCCTGTAAGGAAGTCTAAGGACTGATCGTAAAACTTCAATTCGTCTACGCCTATACGTTCAGCTTGGCGCGCATAAAGGCGGCTTGCGAGCGGAACGATATGGTCGCGTACTTGATCACGGAATTTCTTCACCATATTTGCATCATAGTCGATACGTTCCATTCTTAGGTAACCAAGCTCCACAAAGTTTTTGTAACCAAGTGTCGTCGCGATTTCATGACGGAGTTTAACAAGTTGATCATAAATTTCATCGAACTTTTCACCATTGTCAGCATAGAATTTGTAGGAAGCTTCCATAGCTGATTTACGAACGGAGCGGTCCGTAGATTCTGCATAGGGTCCCATTTGAGCAAGTGTAAGTGTTTTACCATCGAATTCGATTTGTGAAGATGCGACCAGTTTCGAGTAATCGGAAGTTAGTTTGTTTTCTTTTTGTAACAAGCCAACAATTTCTGGAGAAAACGATTTTATGGCATTATCAGCTAAAGCGAATAGTTGAGTGCCCCATTTTTCTTCGAGTTGTGCTCTGAAAGGAGTGGAAACCAGTTCTTTGTAGTAAGCGGTTTCAAGTTCTTGGTACTCTGGTCCGATTTCGTCGAAATAATCGCGTTCTTTCTGATAGAACTCATCGTTTGTATCGATGGATGCACGGATATAGACAAGGTTGGCCATTGTTGAGTAGTCTTTACCAATCGTGTTGATCTTCTCAATGACTTCATTTTGCTGGTCATAAGAACTTGCGGTACGGAATTCCTGTAGCAACTCGTCAAAGTCTTGTTTTACTTCTGCCATATTGAGCTTTGAGTATTGATAGTCTTCAAATTTAATCAAAATGATTCCCCCTGCTAGTTTACTAGTGAATTACTTCACTCTTTATATTGTTCACGAAGTTCCGGAATATTGCAAAAGAAATTTACGATTTTCATGTATTTTGTCAAATTAGCTTGTTAAAGAAGTATCATGACTAAAGCATAGTAATAGAAGAAGTATGAAAATAGTCGTCTACATTGGCACGTCTGTTTATTAACCGTTTTCTTTCATAAAGAGCAGGTAAGAAAGGCTTGAAAAACTCTATTTTCACTGGATCATTTCCGGTCCGCTTT
Organism: Sporosarcina sp. resist; assembly: GCF_014302295.1. NCBI lineage: Bacteria > Bacillati > Bacillota > Bacilli > Caryophanales > Caryophanaceae > Sporosarcina > Sporosarcina sp. resist. The sequence goes on from NZ_CP060287.1 coordinate 1,787,178, forward strand.
CGGCGAGCTATTCATGACAACTTTACTGAGGGACAAGTGTGGCTAGAAATGACTTCGTCATTCCTAGCCACACCCTTTGGGGAGGAATTGCAGTTCATTCCTCCTAAGTAATCCTGTTACGAATAGTTGCCTGTCGCGTTCCTACAACGTTCAAGTGAAAAATACAGCTACTTTAGAAAAAAAGAATAGATGACTCTTTATAAAGGTTGTAAGTGCCCGAAGATACAATTTCGGGCACTCTAGTACTTTCTACAATGTGTTCCTTGCTTACTTTTAGTAAAGAGTATGCATCTTATCATGAAATGGACTATAAGAAAGTGACTCTTTCTTAACTAAAAAAGACAAGACTATGGAGAAGGCTTCAGTCGCGAAAATTGTATCTTTGGCGACTATTATCCAGATAAGAAGCCCGCTATTCTTTCGTCCCGAAAATCTTTAGTACTTTGTGTACGAATGTATTTGGATAGCGACGGATGAATAAGCACCATGCGATTTCTTCACATCAAGACACCTCGTTAATCGTATAGAGGTCGTTCAATCCAAGCAATCCAAAAGTAATTGTACAAGAAGTGCCTAGTGTTGGATTCAGTCATTTACTGGTTGCTTTTGGTAAATCAACACATGTGATAGATTGGATATTTAAGAGGTATATGGAGGGAACAATAAAATGCAAAATGGAACTGAACAATTGATGGATACGGATGTGGAATTTGGATTAAGTGAAGAGGAAGTGAATAAAAGGCTGGATGAATACGGGGCGAATAAACTTACGGGTAGTAAAAGCCGTACGCTGATACAACGGATTTTTGCACAAATCAATAATGTGTTAATTTATGTATTAATCGTTGCTGCTGTTATTTCCGGAATACTTGGGGAAGTGGCAGACTCAGTTATTATTGGATTGGTCGTTATCATCAATGCAGTTGTGGGGGTCGTTCAGGAATCGAAAGCGGAGGAAGCGCTTCAAGCGTTGAAAAATATGGCAGTACCTAAAGCACTTGTAAGGAGGGATGGTGTCAAGCAAGAGATACCGTCGGAAGAAGTCGTTCCAGGTGATATCATTCTCCTTGATGCAGGCAGGTATGTTCCGTGTGATATCAGACTAATTGAATCAGTAAATTTGAAAATTGAAGAGGCGGCACTGACAGGTGAATCTGTGCCTGTTGAAAAGGATGCACATTTTAGTGGAGATCCCTCAATGCCAATCGGAGATCGAAAAGACATGGCCTTTATGTCGACATTGACTACATATGGGCGTGCAACTGGAATTGCTATTGCAACAGGCATGAAGACTGAAATAGGGAAAGTGGCTACCATGCTTGACCAGGAAGTGGACGACGAGACGCCTCTTCAGAAAAGCCTTGCCCAATTAGGTAAATATCTTGGCATTGCTGCTGTTGCCATCTGTGTCATCATATTTACGATTGGCATACTTCAAGGGCGTGGCTATTTGGAAATGTTTATGTTAGCGGTCAGTCTTGCAGTTGCAGCAATACCTGAGGGGATGCCTGCGATCGTTTCAATCGTCCTTGCAATCGGCGTTCAAAGGATGATTAAGCAAAACGTTATCATCCGAAAACTCCCTGCTGTGGAAGCGCTAGGCTCTGTGGATGTTATCTGCTCTGATAAAACCGGGACGTTGACTCAAAATAGGATGACGGTTACAACGTTTTTTGCAGATGGGACTTTAAATGAGTTAAGTAAAGCTAATCTGAAAAACCCGGTACAAAAATTGTTGTTTGAGAATATCGCATTGTGTAATGATGCGACGTATTCTAAAACAGGAGAAACAGGAGATCCAACAGAGATTGCGCTTGTCGTAGCGGCGACAGAATCCGGACTGGAAAAAGAACTGTTGGATAATAACTATCCTAGAATCACGGAGTTACCATTCGATTCAAATCGGAAACGAATGACTACGGTACATCGATCTGCAGATGCAATGTATTCACATACAAAAGGTGCTATTGACGGCATCCTACAGAAGTGTACACATATTGAAGTAGCTGATGGGTCAAGGATACTTGATGAAGCAGACCGGCAATCAATTCTGGAAGCGGCCATGACGATGTCTTCTAAAGCGTTACGTGTATTAGGCTCCGCTTATAAGATTGTAGAAGAAGCCAAAGCCATGGAACTAGACCAAGCTGAAGAAGGATTGACATTCCTTGGCCTTATCGGAATGATTGACCCGCCGCGTGAAGAAGTGAAAGACGCAATTAAAGTGACGAAAGAAGCTGGGATTCGAACAGTGATGATTACTGGTGATCATCAGGACACGGCATTTGCAATAGCGAAAGAACTAGGAATTGCGACTCGGAAATCAGAAGTAATTGAAGGGAAAACAATTGATTCGATAACGGGGGATCAATTGGTAGAAAAAACCGGAGAGATTAATGTCTATGCACGTGTTTCGCCAGAACATAAAGTGAAGATTGTACAAGCACTTAAAGTGAAAGGTCATACAGTGTCGATGACAGGGGATGGCGTCAACGATGCACCATCATTAAAAGCGGCAGATATTGGCGTGGCAATGGGGATTACGGGAACTGATGTTGCAAAAGGTGCAGCAGACATGATTTTGACAGATGATAATTTTTCGTCAATCGTGAAAGCTGTCGAAGAGGGACGTGTGATTTACCGCAATATTAAGAAGTCCGTCATATTTCTATTGTCATGTAATCTAGGTGAAATCATCGCGCTTTTTGCCGCGATTTTACTAGGATGGCCGCTACTATTGCGTCCGATTCATATACTGTGGATAAATCTTGTGACAGATACATTTCCAGCACTATCACTCGGTGTGGATCCTGAAGAGCCTGGAGTAATGAAAGAAAAACCACGACACCGGCATGAGAGTATATTCAGAGGATCTATTCCATTTTTGATTTTAAACGGAATTTTGATTGGGGCGATTACGCTCGTCGCTTTCATGGTTGGAGTATACATGTCAGGTGAGCATGAAGGTAGTTTCCTAGCCCTGTTTTCATCGGGAATTCCAGAAAGCGCACTAGTTCACGGACAGACAATGGCTTTCATCGCACTAAGTTTTTCCCAACTTGTTCACTCCCTTAACTTCAGGTCGATGGATAAGTCTGTATTTACAGCAGGGATTTTCAAAAACAAATTCTTGATTTACTCAATTTTGCTTGGAATCATTTTGCAAGTGGTTATCGTGTCAGTTGGTCCAATCGCAAAAGTCTTTAGTGTGCATTCACTAGGGCCTATGGAATGGCTAGTTATTGCCGCTTTAAGTCTGCTGCCTCTCTTGATAAACGAAATGATTAAATTCATTAAAAAATAAGGTATGTGCCAAAGTTAACCCTTTTGGTGTTGAATGATGTATTATGGAGTGTAGTGGCTTTGTAGCCGGGGAATCTAAAATTGTAAGTGAGAGGTTGGTACTACTATGGAAATTACTGAGTATATCATCAAAAAAATTAACGATCCTACTGGGATCATTGCTGGAGAGCGTTATGAATACCGATTGTACATTAATCTTGATGAAGAAGACGAGCTTTATTCTGAAGGTGGAACGGGCCTTCGAGTAATCTTTGCAATTGACGAGGATGAAGGTCGAATTGCTTCATATCACTTCTTTGAGCGTTCAAGTGAGAAAGTTCTTGATTTCGAATTGGAAGATGACGAGAAAGAAACTGTTCTTGCATATTGCAGAGCGCATCGCGAATAGGAAGAAATAAAAGGCCTGTACACATTTGATGTGTACAGGCCTTTTATTGCGTACCTTTAATTCGAAAATCAGATTATGTGTATTTTATTGTATTTTGTTAGATAATGTGTAGAGTGGATAGAGAAGAAGAAAACTTTTATCCGAGACTAATCTAATTGGAGTGTTTAACTATGAATAACGAAATCGTTGATATTACAATTATCGGGGGAGGACCGACAGGACTCTTCGCTTCTTTCTATGCTGGAATGCGTGAAATGTCGGTAAAAATCATCGATAGCTTGCCACAACTTGGCGGTCAGCTGATCGAACTGTATCCTGATAAAGATATATATGATGTGGGCGGATTCCCTAAAATTCTTGCGAAAGATTTCGTAGCGAATCTAGTAACGCAAGCTCATTATTCGAAACCAGAAATCCTTCTCGGTGAAACGGCTATGTCAGCAACGCGTGATGGAGATCATTTCATTCTTAAAACAGATAAAGGCGTTCATTTGACACGTACCATTCTTTTGACTGCTGGAATCGGTGCATTCCAACCACGTAAGATTGGTCTTCCTGAAGAAGTCCTTTTTGAAGGAAATACACTTCATTACAGCATTAAGGATCTGACGATTTTTAAAGATAAAAATGTACTCGTTTGTGGCGGTGGGGACTCCGCGGTTGACTGGTCACTTATGTTGGAGGATATCGCTTCAACTGTGACACTGGTTCACCGTCGTGAACGCTTTACAGCACATGAGACGAGCGTTAATCAACTGATGGAATCGAAAGTTGATGTGAAAACTTCCCGTGCTGTGAAAGTGATTGAAGGGGAAGATGGCAAGGTTAGTGGCATCGTCTTAGCAGAAAAAGACGGAACTGAGGAACGTCTTGACGTCGATCATTTAATTGTTAACTACGGTAATATATCTTCTCTTGGGCCCTTGAAAGATTGGGGTCTAGAAATGGATCGTAACTCGATTATGGTTAACACGCGTATGGAGACAAACATCGAAGGTATCTATGCAGCTGGAGATGTTACAAATTATGAAGGCAAGGTGAAGCTAATTGCTGTCGGACTTGGCGAAGCGCCGATTGCGGTGAATCATGCGAAAGCTTATGTCGATCCAAAAGCAAGATTGCAACCACTTCATAGTACAAGTATCTTTAGTTAAATATATTTTATGGTAAATTGAAAAACCGCCTTGCGCGGTTTTTTTTTGCGTGGAATTCGGGAAAATATTTATCAGTAGTGATTTGCTTGAAACTACCTTGCGATATAGAACGTAATAGTAGTAGTACATGAAGAGGGGATGCTAACAGTGAAAAATGGTCGTGATAGTGGTTTTATTTACTGGAAGTTGAATTATAGAAAAAAGTTTATCATATATGTTGAATTAAAGAATCCCACTAAATTTACTATGGCGATCAATAAGGAGAGAGTATTAATTCGGGGTGCGGATTGTAGAACGCTTAGCGCTTTGGGGATGCCTTACGCAGTAAGCTTGGATTAGCGCTTCGCATCCAGTCTTACTGCTTCGGCGACCCCTTTGCCGCGCCTGCGCTAGGATGTTCGTTATCGAGAGAAATGTGATTTTGAGATGTATATGGCGAGATTGTAAGGTGATTACTATTTGATACTATAAAAATTGAAATAAAGAATTCCATTGAACCGCTACGGCGCTAGGGGATGCCTCCCGCAATAAGCCAGATGAGGTATTCTTTAACCTATCTGGAATAATATCTTGGCATTAACTGTATAATTTCTGCAAAGAACGCAGAAATTATACAAACTGAACTCTTCATTGTTCGGTTGGCTACCCCGTTAAGGCGCCTTCGCTCAGTATATATACCAGATTCAACATATATAATTATATTCAAGAAAGTCGCAATCCAGGTTGTAGATTTCATCCCAGATAATGAAATGCGCTTTCTCAAATAGACCATCCAGCGCGGGAGGCAACCACAAAGTGTCGAAGCGGTATTCGTAGGATTTCTATTTCATTCAAAGTACTAGATCTTTTCAGTGGCCTCCCAAAAATCCTTGTAAAGCGCATACGCCGTATTCATTTGTTCAACATATATAGAACTTTATGGCATATTCCGATTTGTATTATCGTAATCATAGTACTGCTAATTTCAGCAATACCTGAACTAGAGAAAAAATTGGATTATGGCGTTATTAATTACTTTACCTGTTCAAATACTTTACACTTATTTAAAATGAAAAAATGAATATCAACAGTAAAAATAATTTAGTGGTGCGCCATTTTGGTCAATCATTTCAAGCGGATGGGCTAGCTGTTAAGTGGTTTTTCACTAATGAGGGCTTTAGTAGAATGAGCAACAGAAAACCCACCTTGGCCAAGGTGGGTTTTCTGTTGCTCTAAAATAATACTATGCATGGTTTGTAGCTCATAATGGGTTTTAGTTCAGCTTATATACAGCTGTAGTGTATACGTTAATCTCTGAAACATACTGCTTTTAAAACTATAAAAAGAAAGTGATAGCCAGGATGAGTAGCAATGGACCAAATAGGATGATGTATCCAATCGGGTTGGCGAAGTTGATGGTCCAACCGACACCGAATCTTTTCTCAACAAAAATGGAGGAATCGTCTTTATTCACATAAAAGATCCCAGCTTTCCAATACTTATCGTCATCGACGTCAGTAATACCGGCAATAGAATCATCTTCAATGTCAACATTGATCCGTGAGCCACTCTGACCGACTTTGAAAGCATAGATAGCTGTCGTTATAAGGACGATTAGTGAGAAACCCAACGGTAATGCAAGCATAAGTACTGCACTACCAAGTCCTTCATGGATTGTCGTAAGCTGTAGGAATCCCAAAAGAACAGTCATGAGTACGCTTATCATAAATAATAACCAACTCGTGTATTTACGGAACGATAATTGTTGAATTTGAGATGTTTTTCGTTTTGCGGCATTCAATTTAATGCCGGAATTTTTTGTGAATGCATTGATCCCAAGCATCATCCCTTGCATAACCAACAGAATGAGTAGAAGGGCAATTACGGAGAAAGGTGTTTTCGGGCTAAAGGCATCTGCTTGGCCACTTGGTCCCCAATGTGTTGGAATCATACTAGGCATACTACTGTATTGGGTTGCAGTATAGGCAATTAGGCCAATAGTTATAATCATTGGTAAAGCATAAAGAAATGAAGGAAGCATTTCGTCTTTTGTTCGGATAGCTAAATCAGCGATTCGGACCTGTTTCAAATGTAAGCCCCATTCATTGAGTTGTTTAAGACGTGTTGTTTTTGCATGAAAGTAAAAATAGAGCCCCATACTCAAAAAGATGATACCGAACTGAATCGCTAATCCGGTTAAGATAATTTTGTCTTCCGTTAGGCTACTAGTGTTGGCCAAGGTAAAATAAGCAATCAGTGAAATGAGACCGGTAATGAAAATAGTTGCGGCATATATTTTCTTGAAAGAAGCAATTGTAGGGTCGTCTGTATGTCCTTCTGGAATCGTTACGCCGAACGCAATTGTCCGTCTCAATAAAAATGGGGTGGCGGATAGCAGTACAAAGAGAAAACCGATTATGACTAAAAATAGTGTAAGTTCCATTCCTTTACTCCTCCTTAATAGATAAAATGATAGATGAAATTAATTTATTAATAGCTTCAGGTTTCATCCCGAGCACGATTGCTTCTGCGATGATTGGTTTTATTTCTGTGGAAATTCTTTCAAGATGATCCCCACGAATGTCATCTTGTGAAAGAGGATTGACGATAGCTCCTGACTTTGGAACAATCCGAATGATTTCTTTTCTTTCAAGTTCATGGTAAGCCTTATTGACGGTATGCATATTCATGCCAAGGTCTGCTGCTAATGATCGAACGGATGGTAGCGCATCCCCGCCTACCAGTTTTCCACGAGCAATCGCTTCGATTAGTTGGGAGGCTAATTGTGCGTAAATTGGTATATCCGATTCCGGTTCGATTTGGATGAACATTTGATTACCTCCTAACTGTTCTAATTCTATTATAACAAATGTGTTCTATTATGTATAGAGCAAGTGTTGGTTTACATTAATCAATTACGCCTTGGGGTAGTTGCGCTTGCGCAATTAACACCTTTCAAAATTTGTGACATCCGTTGGAGGCTTAACTTGAATAAGCAGAGTCTTCTACTGACTCAAGTTAAACTAAAAACCCCTGAACATCCAGTCCAGGGGGAGTAAAGTGACTACTTATTGTAACTCTGAAACTTTGACGAATGTATAGCCTTCACTTTGCAAGTAAGCTAAAACTGCATCGAGACCATCCGCTGTCGATTGGTGAATATCGTGCATAAGAATAATGCTGCCATCTTTTGTCGCACCTTTTACATGTGCAAGAAGTTTGTCTGGATCACGGTGTTTCCAGTCAAGCGTATCTACATCCCATAGAACAACAGGTAAGTTTGTTTGGCTACGAACAGTTTTGTTAACTGCACCATAAGGGGGCCTGAATGCAGTTACTTTCTGACCGGTGACATTTTCAATAATGGAAGACGTCTCGTTGATTTCACTGCGAACCTTTTCGACGTTTGCCTTTGTTAAATCGGGGTGGTTCCAGGTATGATTCCCAAGTTCGTGCCCTGCTTCTTGTACTTTTTTTGCGATCTCCGGATAGTATTCAACCCGACTACCAAGCATGAAAAATGTTGCTTTTGCATCGTATTTATTTAACGTCTCAAGAATTTGAATGGTCACTTTAGGATCGGGCCCATCATCGAATGTAAGGGCAATTTGTTTAATGCCATCATCGACTTCTTCTGTGGATCCTTCCGTTTCATCTTCAGTAGTATCACTATCGTTGTTGACTTGATTTGTAGAGGATTCTGTATCCTTAGGAGGGGTAGCTGGATTTTCCTCCTTCACCGGATCTTTGGTAATCGTATTCTCATCAGTATCTTCAACTACCAATTGGAACTTTTCGGAAAGTAAGCTGTTTATATCACTCACTGGAATTACGATAATCGGTGGACCGGCTGCTCCCGCTGCTAGTTCGTATTCATCGAAATAAAGAATAAGAGATTCATCCGTGATTGCGAAATTATCGAAGTTTGCCCAGATTGGTTCAGTCTGGAGATGCACTTCTTCCGGGAAAACGTGATCTGCAAGTAAAGGATCGTTGTAAATTGCTTCGCGTGCTAAAGTAGAAAGTTGTTCGAGATTTTTTGGATCACGTCCAAAGAGGTCCGCAATTGTAAACGTTTCTCCTGTTTCAGGATTCAAATGGAATGATCGAATATCGGTTGTACCGTTTGCCCCGCCGGTTGAACTACTGTTAACAAGAACAAACGAATAGTTTCCTGAATAATGGGAAAGGGTTTCAAAAGAAATGTTGAGTTCACCTGTGAATTTACTACCGTTTTTTTTGTTTTCTGCCATTGTAGTTAAATAGTTTTGTTTAGCTGTTGTTATGTATTTGGAAATAGCTTCATTGAATGGACTATGTAAACTTTGCGGATATTGAATGGCAAATGGAATATATGTATCATTAGAAGTTTCCGTAATAATTTTAATACCTGGATAATGGGAGTCAATCGTATCGATTACGACCGAAGTTGAAGCCTTGTTCTTTTCAGGAAGCGAAGAAGCCTCGTTCTTAGTAGTTTGTGAAATTAAATAGATAGCCGATACGGTTAATGCGATGATAGCTATTGAAAATGTAATGTCAATCCAGGATGAACGACGTTTTCGGTGCATATTTTTCATGTTGTAGGCTCCTTTACTGTTTATAAAAAGTTAGACGGATGAGTCTCGTTAATAGTTTCAAAAAGTTATATATATGTCGAAATCTATCATTAAACATACTTTTATAGTATACATGAAAAAAAGAAATGTACCAAGTATTGACATAAAATTCGGGAAAACTAATTAACCTTAGTTAATAGAAGGGTAATTTGGGTATATATTGACTCGGAATAATTCTTGACCAACGTAGCTAAAGAAGCTTGTTACGTCCAGACTTCAGCGCCTAGAGGCTCGGGTCATAAGTCGGTCCTGCTGTGCGGTAAAAAATCGGCTTGGCCAGCTCGTCTTATGCCTGTCGCCTCTGAACAGGCGCTTGCGCTTTTGTCTATTTGTGATATAATATCAGCGTCCCGGATCTTGCAAATACGGGTTTGCTTTTGTATATTTACAATTATTTGTGAATAATCCGAGCCGGTTGTTGCTATAACATGCAATTATAAAAACAAGGTGGTTGGAAAAAATGGAAAAAAACGCATACCAGGTTCTTCTCTATTACAAATATGTAACGATTGAAGATCCTGAAACGTTAGCTGTTGAACATTTGGCGGCATGTAATGAAATTGGTTTAAAAGGTCGTATTATTTTAGGTACTGAAGGAATTAACGGTACATGTTCGGGAACCGTTGAACAGACGGAAGCGTACATGAACATGATGAAAAGCGATGATCGTTTCAAAGATATCGTTTACAAAATCGACGAAGCAGATGGACATACATTCAAAAAAATGCATGTGCGCGCTCGTGAAGAAATCGTTAACTTGAGCTTACCTGATGATATTAACCCAAATGAATTAACGGGTAATTACTTAAGTCCTGAAGAGTTCTTCAAGCAGATGCAAGATGAAGATACAGTTGTCATTGATGCACGTAATGATTACGAGTTTGATCTTGGACATTTCCGTGGAGCAGTTCGTCCAGAAATTGAAAACTTCCGCGACCTGCCTGAGTGGATTCGCGACAACAAAGAACAGTTCGAAGGGAAGAAAATCCTAACGTATTGCACTGGTGGAATACGTTGTGAAAAATTCTCCGGTTGGCTTGTACGTGAAGGTTTTGAAGATGTTGGTCAATTGCACGGAGGAATCGTCACGTACGGAAAAGATCCTGTTGCCAAAGGTCAGCTTTGGGACGGACAATGTTACGTATTTGACGAGCGAATTGCGGTTCCAATCAATCAAGTGGAGCATGTAATCGTCGGCCGTGATCATTTTGATGATACGCCGTGTGAACGCTACGTGAACTGTGCAAATCCGATATGTAACGCAAAAATTATTTGTTCTGAAGAAAATGAGCACTTGTATATGCGCAGTTGTACGGACGAATGTCGTACACATCCGCGGAACCGTTACTTCGTTGAGCATAACTTGACAGTAGAACAATATGACGAGCGTCTCGAAGCAATTGAACGTCGTAAAAATGAAATGCAAGCTATTTAAATGAAAAACGCCTAAACAGATTTATCTGTTTAGGCGTTTTTTGTTGGAAGTATAGAAAATAATTCGTCAGATTTTTATCGTAAATAATGGTGGCGATAAGAAAAGTAATAAGCGATCATACCGGCAATCGGGGTGGAAGAAGCAATCAATAAAGATAACATAAGCCGGAATTTCCCCTCGAAGATCAGGGCTAAAGCCATTGCCACTAGGGCGATAGGAGCTTACGGCTTCGGCGACCCCATTGCCGCGCCTGCGCTAGGGTGTTCATTATCGAGAGAAATGTGATTTTGATATATATACTGAGACTATAATGTGATTACTTTTTGCTACTAATTCTATTCAAGAAAGACACACTACAGGTTGCAGATTTCATCGCAGATAGCGAAATGCGATTTCTCACATAGACCTTCTAGCGAAGGCGCGACTTCGTGGTAGCCGGAGCGATAAGACTGAAAGGGGTCTTCTTTCTGGCTTATCGCGGGAGGCATCCACAAAGCGTCGAAGCGGTATTAGTGGGAATCCTAATTCATTCCAATTACAAGGGCTTTTTCAGTGGCCTACCATAATCCCTTGTGAAGCGCATACGCCGTATTCATTTATTCAACATATATAGTTGAATCATAATAAAAGGTGCCCGATACATGAAGACTAAATGTAATAATTGTCAAATTCTAAGAGATAAGGTTAGGTTAAGCTTCTCATCTGAAATCCGCACATATTCATTACTTATGTTGCAGTACTTTAAATGAAATTAAATACGTCAGCAATCCAACTATAGGAATGGAGACTGTTGTAAAGAGTGGATACCAAATATAATCAACAAAATAATTTGGAATGAACATATAAGATCCAACAATAAAAAATGAGTAAACTAAAATAAAGATGAATGCATTACTGACTGCTTTAAGTGTAATTTGAACAGCTCGTTCGTCTGAAACATCGTATTCTACGGCTAAGAATGCATTCAAAATAGAGTGTTTGTTTTTACGGACGAGAATAAATTGTATGGTATTTATGATGACAAATAAAATGACAATAATTATAAAAATAAACCCTGGCCATCGAGTGATAAAGACTTCAAACCCATCAATAAAGCCTCGGTCCATTTGAATATATAGCTGCTCCACCCTTAAATAATCAAAAACCATTACCGCTAGAGATAGCAGTAGCATAATCCTTAAAAACACTGTAATGTACATACTCATTTATTTTTCTCCTCTTTCGAAAAAATTCTCTCAATCGGCATTTCAAACACTTCTGCGATATTCATAGCTAGTAGTAGGGAAGGGGTGTAGCTACCCTTTTCGAGCGAGACGATTGTCTGTCTTGTTACCCCAACCTTGTCGGCGAGATCACCTTGTGTCAAATTGAAACGCGCTCTTAATTCCTTCACGCGGTTTGTAAGCAAATGGATTCCTCCTTGCTGAATGTTAAGTTGATTGTATAGTATGATATTCCTTTTGTAAAGTTAACTATACAAAAAGGATGCTTTGCTTTACATGTAGTAGGCTTAAATTGTCACTTACCCTCTTACTTATAGGCACGTCAAAGTGTTATACTAAGAACAGTCAATTGATATTGGAGGAACTATAGTTATGCAGTGGAGAAATTTATATCGTGGATTCTTTATGGGGATTAGCGATCTTATTCCTGGTGTGAGCGGAGGAAGAATTGCGTTCATTTTGGGTATTTATGATGAATTACTAGCATCGATTAGCGGGTTTTTCAGCCGTAATTGGAAAAAACACATCGGATTTTTATTGCCGTTAGGTATTGGAATCGGAATCACACTTCTATTGTTCAGTAAGGTAATCGAATACTTACTTAAAAATCAGCCTGCGCCTACTCAGTATTTCTTTATGGGTCTTGTCGTCGGCGTACTACCTTTCATTACAAAGCAAGCGGGTGTGAAAAGAAATTTTACATGGCAACATTTCATAGTCATTCTATTAGTTGGAGGAGCACTCGCTTCACTGGCATTCATTAAACCACAAGATACAGCAGTCATTACATCCCTGACTGCCTCCAATGCGATTGGACTCTTTTTCGCTGGATGGGCGGGAAGTATCGCCATGTTATTGCCGGGTATTAGCGGTTCATTCATTTTGCTGGTTTTGGGCGTTTACTCGACGGCAATTGGTGCATTATCGAACTTTAATTTATCAATTATCGCTGTTATCGGTGCAGGAATCATTGTGGGGTTCATCGTCAGCAACAAAGCAATCAGTTATTTGCTGAAGCATTTTAAGTACATCATGTTTGCTGTGATTATCGGACTTATTGTAGGTTCGTTATTCGTCATCTATCCCGGGATTCCTGAAAGTGGAACACCGTTTGTCATGAGTGTCATTGCGTTCTTTACAGGTCTCGTCGTCGCGAATATGTTCAATTCACAGAGCAAAACATCAATCGTCAATAAGTAGTGAAAAGTGCCACATCTGAAACGGATTGAACCGTTTCTGGATGTGGCACTTTTCATATTGACCGTCATTATAACTTCCCTCCTCGCATACTATGGATAAAACATGCCCTGACTGGAGGGAAATTGATGGATATATTAAACAAAGTAAGAAATTTCCGAGAAGAAGAAAACAGACTTAAGTGGGAAGGCACGTTTGCTGAGTACCTAGCCATAGTGAAGGACAGAAAAGAAGTCGCACAAACAGCACATTCACGTGTTTATAATATGATTAAAAGCTCTGGATTAGTGGAGAAAGATGGTAACAGGCTCTATCAATTTTTTGGAGAAGAGATTTTTGGACTTGAAGAGTCAATCGAAAGGCTTGTGGAAGAATACTTTCATCCCGCAGCTAAAAGACTAGAAGTTCGTAAACGGATTTTGTTGTTGATGGGACCAGTGAGTGGTGGTAAATCTACAATCGTGACTTTATTGAAACGCGGACTTGAGAACTATTCCAAAACAGACGAGGGTGCGGTTTACGCCATCAAAGGCTGTCCAATGCATGAAGATCCGCTACATTTAATCCCGCAGCATTTACGCAAAGATTTTTTAGAGGGGTATGGTATTCGTATTGAAGGAAGCCTGTCGCCGCTAAATTCTATGCGACTTGAACAAGAATACGATGGTGAAATTGAAAATGTACTGGTAGAACGAATCTTTTTCTCGGAAGACAAACGTGTCGGTATTGGAACATTTACACCTTCCGATCCAAAATCACAGGATATTGCGGATTTAACGGGAAGTATCGACTTTTCTACAATTGCCGAATTTGGTTCCGAATCGGATCCGCGTGCTTATCGCTTTGACGGTGAATTGAATAAAGCAAACAGAGGCATGATGGAATTTCAGGAAATGCTGAAGCTGGATGAGAAGTTTCTATGGCATTTATTATCGCTGACCCAGGAAGGTAACTTTAAGGCGGGCAGGTTCGCGTTGATTAGCGCAGATGAACTAATTGTTGCGCATACCAATGAAACAGAGTACCGATCTTTTATTGCCAATAAAAAAAATGAGGCTCTTCACTCAAGAATTATTGTAATGCCGATTCCTTATAATCTAAAAGTTAGCCAAGAAGAGTGTATTTACGAAAAAATGATTAAAGAAAGTGATATGACGCATGTTCATATTGCTCCACATGCATTTAAGGTAGCTGCGATATTTTCAGTGTTGACACGTCTGGAAGATTCTAAGAAACAAGGAATCGATGTTGTAAAGAAAATGCGTCTTTACGACGGGGAAAGTGTTGAAGGATTTAATCAAATGGATGTAGAGGAATTGAAGAAGGAGTTTCCGAATGAAGGAATGAACGGCATTGATCCACGTTATGTCATCAACCGAATTTCATCGGCTATCATTCGAAAAGAAGTTTCTTCAATTAATGCACTAGATGTCTTACGTTCTTTGAAAGATGGGCTAGACCAGCATGCTTCCATTTCACAAGCAGACCGTGAAAAGTATATGAACTATATTGCAATCGCAAGAAAAGAATTTGATGAAATTGCAAAGAAAGAAGTCCAAAAAGCATTCGTTTATTCATATGAAGAGTCCGCGGTATCGATGATGGATAACTACCTCGATAATGTTGAAGCCTATTGCAATAAAAACAAATTGCGAGATTTTTTAACAGGAGAAGAAATGAATCCGGACGAAAAATTGATGCGTTCCATTGAAGAACAAATTGGTATTTCGGAAAATGCTAAAAAAGCTTTTCGAGAGGAAATTCTCATTCGACTTTCCGCTTATGCAAGGAAAGGAAAGCGTTTTGACTATAATTCCCATGAGCGTTTGCGAGAAGCCATTCAAAAGAAACTGTTTTCAGATTTAAAAGATGTTGTCAAAATTACGACTTCATCCAAAACTCCAGACGAATCGCATCTTAAAAAGGTGAATGAAGTCATCGCACGACTTATCGATGAGTATGGTTATAATTCAATTTCGGCAAATGAATTGTTGCGCTATGTTGGAAGTCTACTAAATCGATAAATGCTGGAAGATAAATGAGCAAGACTGATGAAGCATTGGTCTTGTTTTTTTCTAAAAATCACAAGCATACATTGGCTAAAAGATGGGTGTGGATGAAGATGAGTGAAAAAGACAATGAACATTTTGCTATCTCACAAGAAAACTGGTCTCTTCACCGAAAGGGCCATCAAGATCAGCAACGTCACTTAGATAAAGTGAAAGAAGCTATTCAAAATAACTTGCCTGATTTAATCAGTGAGGAAAGTATTATTTTGTCAAAAGGTAAGGACGTTATTAAAATCCCCATACGTTCGCTAGATGAATATAAAATTCGATACAATCATGACAAATCAAAGCATGTAGGGCAAGGAAATGGAGATAGCCAAGTAGGTGATGTGGTTGCGAAAGATGGATCGCAGGGGAAAAGTGGGCCAGGGACAGGGAAACAAGCCGGGGATCAAGCGGGGGAAGACTATTATGAAGCAGAAGTCTCGATTGCTGAATTAGAGGATGCCTTGTTTAAAGAAATGGAATTACCGGATTTGGAACAAAAAGAGCAGGCCGAAAACACGGCTGAAAAAATTGAGTTTAATGATATCCGAAAAAAAGGACTTATCGGAAATATTGATAAAAAACGAACGATTTTAACTGCTATTAAAAGGAATGCCATCAAAGGGAAAGCTGAAATTGCACCCTTTCACAATGATGATTTACGTTTTAAAACATGGGACGATGTGAAAAAACCTGAATCTAAAGCAGTAGTTCTTGCCATGATGGATACGAGTGCATCAATGGGTAATTTCGAAAAAATGATGGCGAGAAGTTTTTTCTTTTGGATGGCTAATTTTTTGCGCACGAAATATGAAACAGTTGAATTTGAATTTATTGCGCATCATACAGAAGCAAAAGTGGTGACTGAAGAGGACTTTTTCTCGAAAGGGGAAAGTGGGGGTACTATTTGTTCATCCGCGTATATAAAAGCACTTGAATTGATTGAAAATAAATACAATCCTGTACGCTATAATATCTATCCGTTTCACTTTTCTGACGGAGAAAATATGTCATCTGATAATGAAAAATGTATAAAACTTGTTCAAGAACTTATGGCTGTTTCCAATATGTTTGGTTACGGTGAGGTAAATGCCTATAATCGTTTTTCAACAATGATGTCCTCATTTAAAAAAATCGATGACCCGAAATTCCGTCATTATATATTGAAAGAAAAACGAGATGTTTACTTTGCGCTTAAAAGCTTCTTCCATAAAAACTTGGAGGGATTCGATTGACGGAAATAAAAGCGCTTCACCGTGCGATTGATGAAATCACAGAGATCGCAACTGGATTTGGTCTCGACTATTATCCCATGCGGTATGAAATTTGCCCTGCCGATATAATTTACACATTTGGAGCGTATGGGATGCCAACCCGTTTTACTCATTGGAGTTTTGGAAAGCAATTTCATAAAATGAAGTTGCAATATGATCTTGGTTTGAGTCAAATCTATGAGTTAGTCATTAATTCAAATCCTTGTTATGCGTTTTTGCTGGATACGAACAGCCTTATTCAAAACAAACTTATTGTTGCCCATGTTCTTGCCCATTGTGATTTTTTCAAAAATAATGTTCGATTCTCTAACACAAGAAAAGACATGGTAGAGAGTATGACTGCAACGGCTGAGCGCATTGCGAATTATGAAATGATCCATGGTAAAGATGAGGTAGAACGTTTTTTAGATGCTGTATTAGCCATTCAGGAACATATTGATCCTTCTATACTAAGGCCTCAACGGCCAGCTGATGATTTGGATGAGGAAAGTGTTGAAGAAGAAATTATACGGAAAACGCCTTATGATGATTTATGGAATTTGGATAGAAAAGCGGCAGAGAAGAAAGTAACAACACCAAAGGGAAAGAAAGTACCTCAAAATCAGGAAAAAGATCTTTTGCTATTTATTTTGGAGTATAGTCGTGAACTGGAAGAATGGCAACGTGATATATTAACGATGATGCGAGAGGAAATGCTCTACTTTTGGCCACAGCTTGAAACGAAAATTATGAATGAGGGCTGGGCATCTTTTTGGCATCAACGTATTTTGAGGGAAATGGATTTAACCTCAGATGAAACAATCGAATTTGCTACATTGAATGCGAATGTTATCCAGCCTTCGAAAACCTCGATTAATCCCTATTATCTAGGATTGAAAATTTACGAGGATATTGAAAAGAGATACAATAATCCGACGGAGAAATTGAGAAGGTTAGGGGTCCAGCCTAACACGGGTATAGAAAAAATCTTTGAAGTGAGAGAAATTGAATCGGATATATCCTTTATCCGCAACTATGTCACCAAAGAGTTAGTTCAACAGGAAGATTTATATCTCTTTGAAAAAAAGGGCGGCAACTATCAAATTACTACTAAAGATTATGAAAATGTAAGAAATCAACTAGTATCCATGCGTGTAAACGGTGGTTTTCCATATATCGTAGTTGAAAATGGAGATTACTTGCGCAACGGAGAACTGTATTTGGTGCATAAATACGAGGGGACCGAGCTGGATCTTAAGTATTTAGAAAGTGTGCTTCCTTATATTTATCAATTATGGGGACGGATTGTACATCTAGAAACGTATGTAGAGAATTTGCAAGTCGTCTATTCATATGATCGGAACAAGGTATATCGACGGTATGTTTAAGTGATAACCAATAGTTAGAAGTAGTACTATCCCGCGATCGGATTTTCGGTTGTGGGTTTTTTTCTCGTCCAGATTCCGATGGGGTAAAGGTTCATGGACTGGGAGATACATTCGTTAATGGTGCTTATGTGGAAATTGAAGTGGCAAAAGGTAAAACATCAATGAAAACGAAATTCATATAATGGCGAACGGACTTTCATTTCAATACGCCGCATAATCTGTTATTCTTAAAGTAAAGCTTAAGACGGGAGAGTGAATGAAATGGCTGGACCAGCACTTAAGAAACTACACTCCCACCGCGCAATTCATGAAGGCGGACTTTCAGGGGCAGTTAGTAAGACAGAGGGCATGATGGAATTTCTTCAACAGGGTGATCTTGCGTTGGCGAACCAGGCGGCTGATGATTTAATTGAATACTGGAAGACACGTGTTATCAGTCACGCGGATGCCGAAGAACAAGGGTTTTACGGAGAAGTTGCCGAACGGAATCCTGATCTGAAGGACACTGTTGTTCAATTGACACGAGACCATGATTTGCTACGGATTATCGTGAAGGATATTGAACAACTGCGTGAGGACGAAAATCTGAGTCCTGCTGTACTTCATAGGTTTCATGCATTAATCGTCGTCAATGAAATACATAGCCGCGATGAAGAACGCATGCTTTTTGAAAACTAATACTACTTTAAGCGCCATTAACCGGTGCTTTTTTCTTTGATATATAGTTAGGAGATGGTCCAAATCGAAAAAGCTTTATCAATATTGACAACATATTTTGGGTATCCTTCTTTTAGGACAGGTCAGGAGCAAGTTATCCGGGGCGTTATGAGCTATCAGGATACACTTTGCGTTATGCCAACGGGGGGCGGGAAGTCTGTCTGTTACCAAGTGCCCGCACTCGTGATGGATGGCACCGTTCTTGTTATTTCACCACTTATTTCACTGATGAAAGACCAAGTCGATGCACTCCACCAAGTAGGGATTCCCGCAGCGTACATCAATAGTTCACTTTCATCAGAGGAATACTTTGAAACAATGGAGAGAGCCGTGTTGGGCGAGTATCAGCTTCTTTACGTCGCCCCTGAACGTCTTGACTCACCGTCTTTCAAAAATCAGTTGCGGCGGATGACAATTCCGATGGTCGCTATTGACGAAGCACATTGTATTTCGCAATGGGGTCACGATTTCCGTCCAAGTTACCGCAATATAAGCAGTATTGTTTCTCTATTTGATAAAAAGCCGGTTCTCCTTGCACTAACAGCTACTGCCACACCAGCTGTCCGGGAAGATATTTGCCGTCAGCTTGGAATTAGTGAAAATAATACGGTTATGACAGGATTTGAGCGGGCAAACCTCACTTTTTCGGTCGTCAAAGGGCAAGACCGTGAAAAATTTGTAAAAGAATACGTCCGTAAAAATGAAGGAGAAGCGGGCATTATTTACGCTGCTACACGAAAAGCGGTTGATCATGTGCACGACATTCTTCAAAAAAGTGGAGTGTCTGTTGCGAAATATCATGCTGGACTTGGAGATATTGAACGTCAGTCTGGACAAGACCGTTTTTTGAATGATGAGGCGTCAGTCATGGTTGCGACAAATGCATTCGGCATGGGAATTGATAAATCCAATATCCGCTATGTTATTCATTACCAGATGCCGAAAAATATGGAGAGCTATTATCAGGAGGCAGGGCGTGCAGGACGTGATGGGCTTGACAGTGCTTGTACTGTGCTATTTTCATCACAGGATGTACAAACCCAGCGTTTCTTGATTGATCAATCACAAGACCCAAGCAGAATTCCGGCAGAGCTTGAAAAATTGCAGTCAATGATTGACTATTGCCATACAGAAACATGCCTTCAGAAATTCATTATTTTGTATTTCGGAGAGACAGATGTGAAGGACTGCGGTCGCTGTGCAAATTGTACCGACACACGTGAAAGTACGGATGTGACTGAAGACGTTCAAAAAGTATTGTCATGTGTCATTCGAATGGGACAACGGTTTGGCAAGGCGATGATTGCACAAGTATTAACAGGATCTCGGAACAAGAAGGTGATTGAATTCGGTTTCGATAAATTAACGACATACGGTTTAATGAAAGGGCGTAGCGCAAAAGATATATCTGATTTCATCGAGTTCATCATTTCAGAAAGTTATCTTGGCGTGGAGAATGGGCAGTTTCCAACCATTTACGTCAGTGAACAAGGGAAAGATGTGCTGACAGGTAAAGTGACAGTCAATCGAAAAGTGACTGTTATTACAATGCAAGTTGCGAATGATGATCCACTATTCGACCAGCTTCGTGCACTACGTATGAAACTGGCTCAAGAAGCGGGTGTACCGCCGTTCGTCGTCTTTTCAGATAAAACGTTGCGTGATATGGCGGCAAGAATGCCTGTTACAAATGATGATTTCCTCGAAGTAAATGGTGTTGGTCTTGCGAAATTGGAAAGATACGGGGAAGCATTCATGGAAGAAATCAAGACTTTTCAAATGCAAAACGCATAAAAACCATCCGGACAATGAACAGTCCGGATGGTTTTTTGTTATCAAATTATCTATTATCAACTTTTTCCGGATACATATCGTGATTCATCATCCGGTGTTCCGCCATTTGTACATATTTTGTTTCGGGTTTGCCATAGTTGCAATAAGGATCGATTGACAAGCCGCCACGCGGCGTAAATTTCCCCCATACTTCGATATAACGCGGTTCAATTAGTTTGATTATGTCATTCATAATAATATTGACGCAGTCTTCATGAAAGTCGCCATGATTTCGGAAACTGAATAGATATAATTTGAGTGCTTTACTCTCCACAAGTTTTTTATCCGGCACAAAACTGATATACATCGTCGCGAAATCGGGTTGCCCTGTCATCGGACAAAGTGATGTAAACTCCGGACAGTTGAATTTAACAAAGTAATCGCGATCCACATGCATATTGTCGACAGCCTCTAAAACATCGGGGTTGTACTCGTACACGTATTTCGTGTTTTGATTGCCGAGCAAAGTTAAGTCGGTCAATGTTGCTTCATCTCTTCCAGCCAATTAAAAAAACCTCCCGTATATTTTGTCAGGGAGGTCCATAGGCGCCGGGAAAACGGCCATATCGAATGCACATGGCGTAAATTCCGTCATCCATAGTTTTTTATAGAGGGTCGCTATGAACCTCTCCCGAACAGGGTATTCATTTCGTATCTGACATTATAGGACGTGCGATGATTTGTCAATAGATCCTTTTTTCTTCAAGCCAATCAAGGCATATAAAGCGACAGCGAGGAGGATGAATCCTGTCAGCATGAAAGCGCCTCGGTACTCCAAGTCCAAGAATCCAATCAAGCTTGAACCTGCAACGACACCAATCGAGAAGAACGCGTAAAAGTAACCATATGCTTTCCCGCGAAATTCAGGAGATGAAGAATCGATTAGCAGCGAGTTGATGGATGGGAAGAGGAAAGCGAATCCAGCCCCATAAATACACATTGCAATATATAAGTAATTCAATTCCTCAACTTGACTCAGGAACAGCATACTTAATCCCATAAGTGTTATTCCGAATGCAAGTGTCACAACTGGCCGTACACGGTCAAAAACTCGATTGATGGGCAATAAGAAGATGAGAATAGCGACGACGCCAAATGTGCTTAGTAACAACCCCGTTGTTTTGGTATCAAATCCAAGTGATTCAACTTTTAGCGGCAACACAAGGGCAAGTACACCTTGTGAGAACATTAAGAAGAATGCTCCCGCGAATGCTCTGACCATCCCCGGATGTTGGAAAAGATATCTGACACGGAAACTGTCAGCTCCTTTTGAAGGCTGTTTTCGTACATATGTAAACGATCGGAGAACAAAGAATGCAAGTATTGCCAGTAGCATCATGATGCTGCCGTTGACCGCCATAATGAAAGGTGTACTTGTTTTAGCTGCCACAATACCACCATAAGCTGGACCGATAATCGCTGCCAATCCAACGAATGCACCTGAAATTGCAACACTTTTACCTCGTTTAGATTCTTCTGCACGATTTGCCAGGAAAGTGAACGCAGCTGGTACAATTAGCCCTTCCATAAAACCATGGACAAAGCGGACACCGAGCAATGACATTGGTCCATCAACAAACGCGTAGAGGAAGAGAGAGAGTGCCGAAGCAAATAGTCCAAGTACGAGTATGAAAAAAGGTCCTCTTTTGTCAGTCATGAAACCGGAAATGACATTCCCGATAGTATTTGAAAATGAATACATACCAACTGCAAGTCCAACTAAAAATGGTGTAGCACCAAGAGATAATGCAAATGGGCTCATGACAGGCAGTTGCGAAAATAAATCAAAAAACGAGAAGAAAACGATGAGGTAAACAAAACCACGCATAATGAAGCCTCTTTTCAATTAATAGATAACATCCTACCCTATACTTTAGCATTATTTGGACCTAAGGGGAAAAGGAGAGATTGTGAACAAAACATATTCTTTAGCAATTAATGAAAGATAACGATAAGATTAATGAAATATATGAATGGGTAAAGGGGGAAACGGTGAGTGGGCTTTTTTACAAACTTATTTAAAAAACAAGATGATAGCGAAATTGTAAATGAAATTGAAAAGCGATATATTTTCGTTCAACTAGACTTGGAACATTATTCCGAACCGTTTTTTGCGAGGGATTTAGTAAACATGCCCTCTCCCGATTTGAAACAACCTGAATATAGGGGCGTTCACAAATCATTTGCTGCAGGGTTGTCATTAATCCCGCATCTTAAAGCAGATACTTCTATCGAATTGTTCATTCTAACGGATTATTTCGATGTGGAGGAAATCATCAAAGCGGGTATTGCTGTGAAACATGTGCAATCTTCTGTTGATAGGATAATGATGGAAGCAATTATTTGGAAGCGTAACGGTCAGGTGGAAACAATTCCATTTTTGCTGAATCTCCGTCTTGAAGACGAGAGCTCCCGATTGGCTGCAGCATTAATCAGTGTTCAAAAAGAGATACCATTCTATTTTGGGCAGATTGTGAATGAAGTGTTCACAATAGAAAAGCAACTGCTTGTGAACATGCCCGAAGTGGTCCAAGAAGATATGCAAAACACTTTCGCAGAGCTGTATAGTGATGAACCCAGGAAATTCGGACCTTTTGTCGGCCTAGAAAGCGTATCAAATCGAGAAATGACGACTGGAGGATGGGTCATGCATTTTAATAATGAGAAGCTGAAGGAAGAGGAATCAGACTTGTCTTTGATGAAAATTAAAATTCTAAGCTCAGCTTTTGATAAAATTAGTCGTCTAGGTGTCAAAGGTCGGTTTACAGGATGGATTGCAGAAAATGTGGCAGATTCAATCGGAACGGGTTCATACGGTGAGACGACGACGCTTATCTTTACATCATCGGAACCGATGCATGGTAATGAAAAATTGCATAGTGAAATTATGAAATATATGAAGTCGTTAAAAGGGTTTATTCGCGAGGAAGGCGGCTATCCCTTAAAATACGAGGGCCTTCCTGTGCTAAGACAAAATGGCGGTGGCTATGGGTTTGTTGCCATTGATGAAGTTTTTTTTACGAAAGCGGACGAGTTATATAGAAAAATGACCAATAAAGAGATAAACTTATACTATAAATTGCTGAAATTGAATGCAACAGATTGAAAGGGGAAATACGACGATGACAATTAGAGTCGGAATTGCAGGTTACGGAAATTTGGGACGCGGTGTTGAGTCTGCAATCAATCAGAATAAAGATATGGAACTGGTTGGTGTGTTTACAAGGAGAAATCCAGAAGATGTGAAATTACTGAATGGCAATGTATCCGTACATATGATGGATGACATTCATAAATTTACTGATGCAATCGATGTACTCATCCTTTGCGGCGGATCGAAAAATGATTTACCAGAGCAAGGCCCGGCCCTATCAGCTTTATTCAACACGGTGGATAGCTTTGATACACATGCGAAAATTCCAGGTTACTTTGAAGCGGTAGATGCATCGGCTAAACCTAACGGTAAGATTGCCATCATTTCAGTCGGCTGGGATCCAGGTTTGTTCTCCATTAATCGTCTTTATGGCGAAGCGGTCTTATCAGAAGGTGCGACTTACACGTTCTGGGGCAAAGGATTGAGTCAGGGACATTCCGATGCGCTTAGAAGAATTGAAGGCGTAAAAGGTGCTGTCCAATATACAATTCCTGTTCCGGACGCTGTTGACAAAGTGCGTAGCGGTTCATTACCAGAATTGACTACGCGTGAGAAGCATACCCGCGAATGTTATGTAGTCTTAGCAGATGGCGTTGACGGCAACAAAGTGAAAGAAACGATTGTCACGATGCCTGACTACTTTACAGATTACGATACGACAGTGACTTTTATTACTGAAGAAGAATTGAAACAGGATCACTCTGCGATGCCACACGGCG
Source organism: Sporosarcina sp. resist (assembly GCF_014302295.1). NCBI lineage: Bacteria > Bacillati > Bacillota > Bacilli > Caryophanales > Caryophanaceae > Sporosarcina > Sporosarcina sp. resist. The sequence goes on from NZ_CP060287.1 coordinate 1,811,594, forward strand.
GTTTCGTGATTCGCAGCGGTAAGACAGGGGAAGACAGCGCACAAGTGATGGAGTATTCCTTGAAACTCGACAGCAACCCTGAATTCACATCAAGCGTGCTTGTTGCGTACGCACGCGCAGCTTATAGGTTGCATCAGAACGGTGAGACGGGTGCGAAAACAGTCTTCGACATTGCGCCTGGATTGCTTTCTCCAAAAAGTGCTGCAGATTTACGGAAAGAATTGCTGTAATTGTAGTTGGAAATAGAATTGCATATTGCTTTTTGAATAAACAACGGCAGCGTTACCTCTATAGTTGAGGTAACGCTGTTTTTATGGAGATGTTTTGTTTATTACTATATATTCGGCACTACTTATTTGGAGTTAACAAGGTGGTATATCTTGCAGGGTATAACGAACAAATCTAGCGACTAAGTTGTTTTGGAAGAACATTCCACTTGTTGAGTGCCGACTATATAGTGATTTCGATCAACTCTCTACTTTATTTGATTCTCAATCCTAAATGTTTTGATAATAGTGCACTTTTCGCATATACTACTCATGTACGATTTATTTAGGAGGTCGAAGGAATTGACGAAATTAGATGAAACGTTAGTGATGCTGAAAGAACTTACAGACGCAAAAGGGATTCCTGGTAACGAACGTGAACCCCGTGAAGTTATGAGAAAGTACATAGAGCCATTTGCAGATGATATTGAACAGGATGGTCTTGGTTCATTAATCGCGAAGAAAACTGGCGATGAGAATGGACCCAAAATCATGCTAGCGGGACATCTTGATGAAGTTGGATTCATGATTTCTAAAATTGACGATAAAGGTTTCCTATCATTTCAAACAGTAGGCGGCTGGTGGTCACAAGTAATGCTTGCACAGCGCGTGACAATCGTTACACGCAAAGGGGACACAGTTACAGGTGTTATTGGATCGAAACCACCGCATATCTTATCGCCTGAAGCGCGTAAAAAACCGGTCGATATTAAAGATATGTTCATTGACGTTGGTGCAACTTCGAAAGAAGAAGCAATGAAGTGGGGCATTCTACCTGGAGATATGGTTGTACCGTATTTCGAATTCACAGTGATGAATAATGAAAAATACCTTCTTGCAAAAGCGTGGGACAACCGTATCGGCTGTGCAATTGCGATTGACGTAATGAAAGCGCTTAAAGATGAAAAACATCCAAATATCGTTTTCGGAGTGGGGGCTGCACAAGAAGAAATAGGTCTTCGTGGTGCGCGCACAGCGGCAACGAAAATTCAGCCGGACATCGGATTTGCAGTTGATGTAGGAATCGCTGGCGACACGCCAGGTGTTACGTCCAAAGAAGCTACTGGTAAAATGGGCGATGGTCCACAAATTCTATTATTCGATGCTTCAATGGTATCGCATAAAGGGTTGCGTGAACTTGTTGTTGACACAGCTGAAGAGAATAGCATTCCTTATCAGTTTGAAACGATTCCAGGCGGAGGAACAGATGCAGGTTCAATTCATCTGTCAGGCAATGGCGTACCATCACTTGCAATCTGTATTCCAACACGTTATATTCACTCGCATGCAGGTATCCTGCACCGCGACGATTATGAAAATACAGTGAAACTGATTGTCGCAGTCATTAAGAAATTAGACCGTGACACGGTGAATAAGATTACATTTGAATAATTGAACGATTATTCTGCTCAGGCCAATTAAATGGTCTGGGCAGTTTTTTTATTTGAATAAATCTATAAAAATACACTTGACTTTATAATTATGCATACATATAATCAGAGATACCAATTGAAATAAACGATAGGGGATGAGGGAATGGTGAAGATTGAAATGGATAATGCGAAAATAGTAGAAGGATTGAAAGGGAGAGATTTACTTACCCTGCTTGATTATACACATGAAGAGGTATCGTATTTATTGCATAAAGCAGATGCCATGAAAAAAGATATGGCGGCTGGCAAGATGCCGAATTTATTGGCCGGAAAAACACTGGGGATGATTTTTGAAAAGCATTCAACGCGTACACGTATTTCATTCGAAGTGGGTATGATCCAACTTGGGGGGCATGCAATGTTCATGAATGCACGTGACTTGCAAATCGGCCGTGGGGAGTCCGTTTATGACACAGGTCATGTATTGTCTGAGTACTTGGACGGCGTCATGATCCGTGCGAATTCACATGAAATGGTGAAGGAACTAGCACAACACACTTCGGTTCCAATCATCAATGGTTTGACGGATATTTTCCATCCGTGTCAGGCGCTAGCAGACTTGCTGACAGTTTTGGAAGTGAAAGGTTCATTAGCGGGGCTGAAGTTAGCATATGTAGGAGACGGTAATAATGTAGCGCATTCACTTGTAATTGCTGCGGCACATATGGGTATGCACGTAGCTGTCGCGACGCCAAAAGGGTTCGAATACAATCCGAACCTCTTAGTGAAAGTGAAAGCCATTGCTGTTAAAAATGGCGGAAGTGTCTTTGAAACAACGAATCCAATAGAGGCTGTCGCTGGAGCTGACGTCGTTTATACAGATGTCTGGACGAGTATGGGCCAAGAAGAGGAAGCGGCTGCACGCCTAGAAGCATTCAAAGAGTTTCAAATTAATGACGGATTGGTCGCACATGCGAAAAAAGATTATATGTTCTTGCATTGCTTACCTGCACACCGTGAAGAAGAAGTTGCGACGTCTGTTATTGATGGACCGAATTCTTATGTATTTCAGCAAGCGGGCAATCGACTGCATGCGCAAAAAGCGGTTCTTGCTTCATTGTTGTAATAAAATAAATTAACAAGTCCAGGTTTTGATGTGAGTAGCACGTGGCGGTCATAAGTGCCTCCATGGCGAGCATAAGGAGGAGCTACGTGGCGGTCATAAGTACACCCGTGGTGAGCATAACTAGCCCCATGCCGGTCATAACGTAATCGACAGTCCTGACTACATCAAAAAATGACTTGTAACTAATTGGCAAGTACTCACATCCAACTTCTATAGATTAACAAGTCCAGGTTTTAATGCCTGGGCTTTTTTTGTATATTAAACCTAACTTAATGTTAATAATACTGTACACAATGTTAAGTTTAGTATACATTATGAATAGGAGGTGTCACGATGTTAAAGAATCGGCTGAAAGAATTGCGAGCACGACATGATTTCACACAAATTGAACTGGCAAAACGTGTTGGCGTGACACGACAAACAATTGGCTTCATCGAAAAAGGGGAATTTTCACCGTCCGTGACACTTTCATTGAGATTGGCACGTGCATTGGAATGTGATATTAACGAATTATTTTGGTTAGAAGGGGAGGAATGACAATGAAGAATGATATGAGAATTACGTATCCACTATGGCAAATGGGTGTCATCGTTATAGCAATGCTCCTCACTTGGCTGGTTGGTTTATCTTCTGTTTTCACAGTGGGAGATAGGACCTTTGAGGTTAATGTTCAAGAGGAATGGGGAGTGATTTGGGGAGTTGCGCTGCTTGTTTTCGTTTTCTATTTAGCGTTATTTACTTGGAACGTTGTCAAGCACAATAAACGGATGCCGAATCATAAAATAAATGTTTTCTCATGGAAGCCGCAAGAATATATGGAGGATGACGAACTATTTCAAGAGGTTACGAAACGGGCGACAAAGAAAGTCTATACTTATTTTGTTTGGTCCATCCCCCTTTTTGCTGGTTTGTCTTTAGGACTCCAAGTTGGAACGATTGGTGTGGTAATGGTTCTTTTACTTCTTTCAATGGGGCAATATTTAATTTATTACACAGAAGTCAGGAAATATACGGGGGTAGATGAATGATGTTTGAATATTTTTTAGTGTTTCTAGGTGCTGCCATTCCGTGGTTAGAAATCGCACTTGTCATCCCGCTAGGCATCATTAGAGGGTTGTCCCCGTTTTGGGTTATGATCCTTGCATTCGTTGGTAATATGCTGACGGTGCTGATTCTCATTATTGCATTCCAAAAAGTGAAGGAATGGATGGAGTCAAGGAAAAAGAAGGATGGAAAAGAAGAATCGAAGCGGACTGAGCGGGGGAAACGAATCTGGAATAAATATGGTATGCCTGGACTCGCGTTGCTCGGTCCGGTTTTAATCGGAACACATATTGCGGCGTTTATCGGATTGTTATTTGGGGCAAGTAAAGTGAACACGACAATTTGGATGACGATTAGCATTGCGTTATGGACGCTTGTATTCGGCATTGCGACAGCGATGGGCTTCGATTTCTTCGTGGAAAACCTTTGAATCTAATAATGCAGAAACAAACACGAAAGTTTAAACTTTCGTGTTTGTTTAGTTTGTTTTTTAATTGTTGGATCGACCACGGCCACTTCAGCAATTAAATGGTGAAGAAACTAGCACAACACACTTCGGTTCCAATCATCAATGACTGACGGACATTTTCTATGACTTTGAACTTCTACCCAAAGGTTCTGCTGAAAGGTTTGAATGATTAGAATTGATAGTAATGATGTCTATGAAGCTGAATATATTGCTTACAATAGTGAAGGTGTAGTGATTTATACTGGTAAACCTGGCGAGTAATAAGAAAAGTGGGTGAAAAGTATATGAAGTTGAAATTTTTATATTTAGCAATAACAGCATTTTTGATTGTTGGTTGTTCAAATAACCAAGAAGTAGGGAATATCACTGATACAGATAGTTATGAAAATGTCAGAGAAGTTGCTTGGGCGTTTATCGAAGAAAAAGGTTGGAATGACAATGCTAAAAAAGACTGGAAAAGTGCGAAAGTGAAGAAAATGATTGCGAATAATAGCTATGAATTGTTGGATAAAACTTATGAAGGAAAAGAGATATTAATCGTTTCTTTTGAAGACAAAGAGAATGTTGTGGTTGGTACCCCTTTAATACTTATTGACCCCAATCTCAATGAAGTAATTGGCTATATGCCAGGTGAATAAATCCCTTGTTTAAGCAAAGATGGCTTTAATTGAAAAAGATAAGTACGCTAAAATGAAAATCGCTCGGATTGATATGAAGCCACTGAAAAAGTCATATTTCCTTCAATCCCGTTGATTTTCGTTCCGAGCGGATGCTTTCCGCAGGCACGGCTTTAGCCAATCGAAAGCAAAGGGTTCGATTTGCCGTATTTCTGTGTTCTTTGCAGAAATTAAGTCATTCTTGACCCTTGCTCGCAAAAGCCGCTTTTCACTACAATCAACTAGTTCTTACTATGAAAAAGAACTTTTTCAGTGGCCGCATTGATATCCAAGCGATTTTTTGTGCTAAGTTTAATGTTATTTAACTTGTTGAACAATATGTAATTTGTTGTCTTCCAACCTTATATCCACATTACCGGAGCTACTTAGGTTTCTTGGGCATGTTTTATCTTATCGAACTCCCTTGAAAATTAAAAAACTATAATTGGTTGGAAATTTCTGCGAATTCAATGTATACTTTGAGTATCAAAAAAAAGGGAGATTAGCCTATGTTATCGAGCATTGCAGTAGAAGTTTTAAAAGAATTAAGTGAACAAAAAAACTTCGCAAGGGCACAGTAGAATATCGCAAACCCTTACTGCTGACCCCTGCAATTTAATTGGGGGACATTAAATTGATTAAGCATTATAGTGAGAGTTTTTTATCAGGAAATAAAATTGCTTTACGTAAAATTACAAAAGAGGATTATGCGAATTTCTTTGCAATTGAAGATATAATGGAAAGTCGTTTATTAATGAATGATGGTATTCCATTTCCACCTACTGAGGCGGACCACGAGAAATTTCTTAGTGAGATTAGTTCTGAGAAAGATGACTACATGTTTGCCATCGAACTTAAAGACGAAAAACTATTCATTGGAACTATCGCTGTTTACTTAGTGAACTGGAAAAGTAGTACTTGTCACGTTGGTGTTTCAATAGGACCTGAAAACCAAGGAAAAGGCTATGGAACCGATTCAATGAAAGTATTGGTAGATTTTATTTTTAATTATATGAATTTAAATAAAGTGAAACTTCAAGTATTTGGCTATAACAAAAGGGCGATTTGTTCTTATGAAAAATGTGGTTTTCTTTTGGAAGGTACTCTAAAAGAAGAACTCTTTAGATTTGGTAAGTATCATGATATTTATATTATGGGTTTACTTAGAAAAGATTGGGAATGTAAGACATAATTAACCTTTGAATAGGCAGACCAGTTAAATGGTCTGTTTTTATATCTCTTTTTCAGCGAACGAGCGCATTAGCATAAGTAATGGAGCTTAAGCAGCTCCTTTTTATAATTTCAATTATGATTGTGTAATTCTCTTTTAAACGTTAATTGTATACTATTGTCTTTATTGTTTTTTCACTTTTTTGTTACTGGATTATTTTTGCATCTAATTTATTTCACTACCGAATGCTTTAGTTGAAGAATCGGCTTCCTTACGGGGGAGCTTTTTCTTATTGAGTGAGAGGTAAATACTTCCGTGAACGTAAAAATATGTGAATTTTCAATTATGAATGATATAATTCAAAATAAGTAACGGAGGGAGGGGCGTAATGAAAAAACAGATACGCAAGGCGGATCAGGCTAAAATACGCCAACGAAAACAGATCGTATTGCGAATGAACTTCCTATTCTTTTCAATCTTTGTCCTATTTTCATTGCTCATTTTTCGCCTTGGCTATTTACAAATCGTTAAAGGTGAAGAGTATTCCCGTGAGTTGGAAAAAAAGGAAGAAATACCTGTCAACACAAGTGTGCCAAGGGGAAGAATATTTGACCGTATGGGGCTTGTTCTAGTTGATAATGATCCGAAGAACGCCATTACATATACGAAAATGACGTCGACGACTTCAGCCGAGATGCTTAAAGTTGCTGAGCAACTTGCGGTCTTGATTGAACAAGAGACGAAAAGGATTACCCCTGGAGATAAGAGAGACTTTTGGATTTTAAAGAATTCAAAAGCAGCAACGGAAAAAGTTTCTATAAAGGAACAAGAGAGACTTGAAAAGGATAGTAAGCTTTCACGGACGGAATTGCAGAAGAAGATTAATAGGCTTACACGAAAACGAATTACGGACGAAGAAATTGATTCTTTTACGGAAGAGGAGCTAGAAGTACTTGCGATTTACAGAGAAATGATGTCGGGCTATGCATACTCACCGCAAATAGTGAAAAGTGGAAATGTGACGGACGAGGAATTCGCAACTGTATCTGAACGTCTAGGAGAGTTACCGGGCGTGGATACAACGACAGATTGGGAACGTGTGAGAAGATCAGACAATACGATTCTAGGGACAACCACGAGCCCCATTGAAGGTATTCCTAAATCCCGTGAGAATTATTTCTTGGCACGGGATTATTCAGGAAATGACCGTGTTGGAAAAAGTTATATTGAGCAATATTATGAGGATTTGTTAAAAGGGCAAAAAACAATTGTGAAGAATATTAAAGATCGTAGCGGGCGTGTCGTCGAAACGAAAACAATCCGACAAGGCGAACCTGGTAAGGATCTTATTCTGACGATTGATAGTGAACTGAATCAGACAATTGAAAGTATTGTATCGGATAAACTGTTGGAATTGAAAAGAGGGCCAAATACCGGAGAATTGGACAGGGCTTTTGTAGTTATGATGAATCCAAATAACGGTGAAGTTCTTTCGCTTGTAGGTAAGCAAGTTGTTACGAATCCAGAAACAGGAAAACTTGAAATATGGGACTATGCATATGGTACATTTACTGCGCTCCATGAAGCGGGATCAACAGTGAAGATGGCGACGCTTCTTACGGGGTATCAGGAAAATGTGGTACGTATCGGCGAAACGAAGATAGATGAACCGATTAGAATCGGTGGAATTACAAAAAGATCGCTGTTTAATCAAGACTCTAGGGTTGCTGTAACTGATATTGAAGCAATCGGCAAGTCTTCGAACGTTTATATGTTCCGTATCGCAATGGCTATGGCGGATTCTAACAACAGCACTGAAGGAGCGAAACGCATTAGGGAAAATGCATTTGATACGTTCCGACATTCTTTCGCGTCTTTTGGACTTGGAACAAAAACTGGCATTGACTTACCGGGGGAGTCACGCGGTCTGATTGGCGAAAGTAATTCAATCGGTATTTTAATGGATTTATCCATCGGGCAGTTCGATACCTATACAACACTTCAATTGGCTCAATACGTCTCAACAATTGCAAATGGTGGTTATCGGATAGCTCCAAAAGTATTAAAAGAAATACGCGAACCATCTGAGGATGGTGAAATTCTTGGTTCTCTCATTCAAGAAACAGAGGTCAATATTTTAAATAGGATTCATAGTACTGATGCGGAAATTGATCAAGTGAAGCGTGGTATGCATTACGTGTATTATGCACCTAAAGGAACGGCCTCGAATCATTTTGCTGGAAAAGACTATGATGGAGCAGGGAAGACGGGAACCGCACAAGCATTCAGTTCAGGGAAATCGACAATCAATCTATCCCATGTGGGGTTTGCACCTTACGAAAATCCGGAAATTGCTTATGCGGTTCTTATCCCAAACATTACTACAAAGCCAGGAGATCAAACGGCTGGTGCTCAAAATAAGATTATCCAACAAGCAGTAGACGAATATTTTAAACTAAAAGTAAAAAGAGCTAAAGAAGAAATTTCTACAGCAGCCGAGCAACCAATTATACAGGCACCTAAAAAAGAATCTGAAAAATAAAAGTAGGGAAACCAGAAGAATGGTTTCCCTACTTTTTCAATAGATAAAAGCCTAAGCCGCTATCTATGATGAAAATGAAATTAAGCTCTTCGAAAAGAGAATCCGCTCCTATAAAATACATACAGTCTTCTTGTCAATTAATTTTAAAAGAATATTCATGGATATTCCTCCGCCTATCGCTAAGAAAAAACTCCTAGAATTCTAAAATAACCCCTTCAAATAAGGCGTGTTCTTTGTCATCTGAAATTCGAAAAAACTGAAAACTGTAATTCTGGGTAAAATTTTGTTATACTTACAAACAGACCAGTTGGTATGTGGAAGGAGATACATCAAATATGGATATAAAATCGCAATTAATTGATACTGCTACGACCCTTTTTCAACAAAAAGGATATAAAAATGTCGGACTTAACGAGATTTTAAAAGCTTGTAATGTTACAAAAGGAGCGCTCTATCATCATTTTCCAAACGGAAAAGAAGAATTATTGATTATTTGTTTACAAGGTTTAAATGAGGCCATTACCACAGATATCAAAGTTATTTTCGGCAGGCATCTATCAGCTAAGGACGCCATACTCTCAATGATTGATAAGTTAATTCAGGATTTTGAAAAAAGTGGCACCATTATCGGCTATACATTTAGTAGCATTGTCAGTGAAATGGCAACGATGAGTGAACCAGTCCGTACTGCTTGTAGTGCTCTATATGAAAACATTCAACACCTTTACTATGAGAAACTTATAACGGAAGGCTATTCGAGTGAATCAGCTTCCGCTATTGCATTGTTGATGACAGCTTCGATTGAGGGGGCAATGATGCTATGTTTGACGCAAAAATCCGCAACACCTTTGAAAACAATTGCCACATTATTGCCGGGTATATTAAAAGTGAACAAGTAAATTCGACAGAACCCGTTAATATTGTGTTTGTTAAACTGAGTGCATCTTTAGTGTAAATTGCATTTACTGCGGTTTTATTGATATATCTTACGATTATTCACTCCATAGCGTGATTTGTTATTGGCATATTCATCGATGTATTTAACGTAGGTCTCAAATATGAATTTTGAAAGGAAGAAAAACAAACTATGCATCAAGAAAACAGACTACCGAAAAACGGTAAAGAGGGCGCGTTATTTGGCGCAATTATCGTAACATTATCAGTATTAACAATGGGACCAATCAATATGATCCTTGCTGCTGGAGGCTTCAACAAAGATGTTGCAATGAACATGCTAATCGTGTTACCTATTATTTGGGTTTTCGTCATGATAATTGAACCGGTAGCAATCGGTCGTTTTGCAGAATTTTTATCATCTAAATTCATTTCGCCAACAGATGGTTTTGCTGCTCGTATTATGTTCCGTACAATTTTCACAGTATTAGGCATGTCATTTACAATGACATTTGTTGGGGTTATCATTGGGGATGGTTTTACAACTGATATCTTTGCACACTTTATCCAAATCTGGCCCCGTAACTTCTTACTCGCCCTATTTTTAGAGAGCGTAGTGATCCAACCATTTGCACGTTTAGTAATAGTTAAAATGCACGCAGCGCAAGATAGAAAAGCCGCAGTTCAAACGAATACACAAAATATCTAAAAAATCGCTCAGACTTTTCAAAAGTCTGAGCGATTTTTTTATTATTCATTCAGCAGGCGTACGGATGACTAAAACATCGCATTTAGCTGAACGTACGATTGCTTCAGATACAGAACCAATTAAGTAGCGCTCTACTGGCGTATGCCCCGTAGCGCCGCAAATAATTAAGTCTGCCTTCACCAATTTAGCAATCTCTTTTGTAATCACCGTTTTAGGTGAACCATATTCAATAATGATAGTTACATTTTCAACGCGAGCAGCTGCTGCGCGTGCTTTATAGCGTTCTAAAATTTGTTGAGATTGTTCTTTGACTTGCCCAGCAACTTCTTTATCAAGAGGTCCCAAGTAGCGCGTATCAATAATGTTAACGAGGTTTAATTGTGATCCTTGATTTCGATATGCAATCTCAAGTGATTTACGAAATGCAAAATCGGCCTCTTTTGAACCGTCTACAGCTACTACAATACTTTTATAATCAGTTGCCATTAGTCATAAACTCCTTTTAAAATTATGTAATAAATCAGTTGTAGTTATTTTGAATTCACATTTTTCGATTTTTTCATGAACAAATACAATATAACATTAATCACTGCAAATACTAAAACGACTATAAAATTTTTCGGATTATCCAATATACTTTTCTTCGAGTTTTTCTTTCTATTTTCACTGCTTTAAAAAGTGGATAGATGGGGTCGTGGAAAAAGGAATTCGAGTCGGAACGAATGGGGAAAATGAATTTGAAGTAAATACGGCATGCCTGGATTGGCACGCATACCGCCGCACTCATCGGGTTATTGTATGGAGCAAGCAAAGTGAACACAACCATATGGATGACCATCAGTATTGCATTATGGATACTTGTATTTGGCTTTGCAACGCCGAAGGGCTTTAATTTCTTTTTGGAAAATAGCTAGTTCTTAAAATACAAAAGCCGCTCAATTAATGAGCGGCTTTACGTTTATCCAAACGCCGTGATAGAAGATTGCGCCGGTGATAGTGCTCCGTGAAATCTTTGCATAATTCAACTTGCCGCAAATACTTGTGCTAGCTCTCCGGCCATCTTTGTTTTTTCTTGTTCTCCTGCATGATTCCATAGCTTTTCGAAAAACACCCCTAGTCCAGGTAACAGGTGCTCTTCACCTCGTTTAATAGCATCTTCCACAACGTTACGGATATCATCCGCTGTATTATTCGTCATGTTTGCTGAAATGGCATCTCTTATTTGAAAATCCATTTTATCAACCTCCCACTTTCATTTTGGACACAAATATCGCCAACTATACCGTCATTTGATACACTGAAAAGAAAAAGGCGGTAACGTACATATGAAACGAATTGAATCATCACAAAACGCACTCGTGAAACATTGGAAAAAGCTTGTCACAACACGAAAAGAACGCGATCTGTCGAAAGAATTCCTTGTCGAAGGTTTTCATCTCGTCGAAGAGGCATTAAAAAGTAACGGGACAATTCTCGCGTTGATCACCCGTGACGGAGTTGAAATACCTCAAGGATGGTCTATCGAAGGTGTAAAGCTTGTTGAGATAACAGAGGCAATTGCGAAAGAAATTTCGGAAACGGAGCAGTCGCAGGGTATTTATGCACATTGCCGTCAGCCGGAGCATGCCGAAGAGGATTATTCAGCATGGAAAAAACTTTTGTTAATTGACGCAGTCCAGGATCCTGGTAATGTCGGAACGATGATTCGGACGGCAGATGCTGCTGGAATGGATGCAGTTATTCTTGGAATGGGGACCGCTGATTCGTATAACCCGAAAACAGTACGTTCTGCGCAAGGCTCACATTTCAATATTCCAATCGTCAAGGGTGATCTTATTGAATGGACGGCTAAGGCGAAAGAAGCGGGCATCCAAGTTTTGGGGACAGGATTGAAAAATGCTGTGAATCATTCCGATATTTGGCCACAAGACGAATTTGCATTGATTGTTGGAAATGAAGGCAGTGGCGTCAATCCGGATTTGCTTGAGATGGCGGATAATACGGTCAAGATTCCAATGTACGGCAAAGCAGAATCGTTAAACGTCGCAGTGGCAACGGGTATCCTGCTATATACGTATTCTAAAGTGTGAAAATTAGCATGTTGTTGATGATCAAATCATAATCGGGTATACTATTGGTTATGAATAGAAATGAAAAGCAATGATCGGGAAAAGTAAACAATACATGAGCCGAAAGGGAGTCCGCGCCTTGACTGAAAGCGCAGATGGGTAAATGATTGTCGAAGTTCACCCCGTGAGCTGCCGCCAGGACCAGCGTAAGCTGTAAAGGTGTGCCGGTGCCGGACCGTTATTCCGATTTGAGTGATCATATCTTCGGGTATGATAATCAGGGTGGTACCGCGAAATCGTCCTCGTCCCTTTTTTAAGGGGCGGGGTTTTTATTTCGTCTAGTTTCGGGCGCCAGACGCCCTACACTTTTTTTATTTTGAAAGGAGAATTGACATGGAAGCACAATTAGAACTGTTGAAAGTAGAGGCGCTTGCAAAAATTGAAGCAGCTTCAGATGTAAAATCATTGAATGAAGTTCGTGTAGCCTACTTAGGGAAAAAAGGGCCAATTACTGATTTGTTGAAAGGCATGGGAAAACTTCCTGCTGAAGAACGTCCGAAAATGGGGGCGCTTGTCAATGTTATTCGTGAGGCAGTGACAGAAGTGCTCGAAGACCGTATGGCGAAACTTGAAGAATTAGCCATCAACGAACAGCTTGAAAAAGAATCGATTGATGTAACATTGCCTGGACGTCCTGCACGTACTGGAAATCACCATCCGTTAACACGTGTTGTTGAGGAAATCGAAGACTTCTTCATTAGCATGGGCTATGAAATTGCTGAGGGTCCTGAAGTTGAGAAAGATTATTACAACTTTGAAGCGCTGAACTTGCCAAAAGGCCATCCAGCACGTGATATGCAAGATTCGTTCTACATATCCGAAGATATTCTTCTTCGTACACATACGTCACCAGTTCAAGCACGGACGATGGAAGCGAAAGGCGGCGCGCCGATTAAGATTATATGCCCAGGTAAAGTGTACCGTCGTGATAGTGACGATGCGACGCATTCTCATCAATTCACGCAAATTGAAGGGCTTGTTATTGGTGAAGATATCCGCATGAGCGACTTGAAAGGGACACTTTCTTTATTCGCTAAAAAAATGTTTGGCGATGAGCGTGAAATCCGTCTGCGTCCGAGTTTCTTCCCATTCACGGAACCGTCTGTTGAAATGGACATTTCATGTTTCAAATGTGGCGGAGACGGCTGTAACGTTTGTAAGAAAACAGGCTGGATCGAAATTTTAGGTGCCGGTATGGTACACCCGAATGTACTGGAAATGGCTGGTTATGACCCCGCTGTTGTATCAGGTTTCGCTTTCGGTATGGGCCCTGAACGTATTGCAATGTTGAAATATGGTGTGGAAGATATCCGTCATTTCTATACAAATGACGTGCGGTTTGTATCGCAATTCCACCGGACGGAAGCTTGAGGAGGAGACGAATATGTTAGTATCTACAAAATGGTTAAGTGAATATGTAAATATAGAGGGAATTTCTACGGCAGACCTTGCGGAGAAAATTACACGTTCGGGCATTGAAGTTGATTCCATCATCGACCGTTCGCATGGTATGACGAACATAGTTGTGGGTTATGTGTTGGAATGTGTGAAACATCCTGAAGCGGATAAGTTGAATATTTGTCAAGTGGATGTTGGGGAAGAAACTACACAAATTATTTGTGGTGCTCCCAACGTTGCAGAAGGGCAAAAAGTCATTGTTGCACGTCCAGGTGCAGTACTACCAGGCGGCATGAAGATTAAAAAAGCAAAACTGCGTGGTGAGGAATCGAACGGAATGATCTGTTCACTTCAAGAGCTTGCAATTGAAGGCAAGCTTGTACCAAAAGCATATGCAGAAGGAATCTATGTGCTTCCTGAATCAGCTGTACCAGGTGAATCCGCACTCCCGCTGCTTGGTCTTGATGATCAAGTGCTTGAATTCGATTTAACGCCAAACCGTTCAGACGCACTCAGCATGATAGGCGTTGCGTATGAAGTTGGAGCGATTTTATCACAAGGTATACAACTCCCTGAAATTAACTACACGGCTTCAAATGAAAAAGCCGAAGATATGCTGAAACTGCGTATCGATGCAAAAGAAGAAAATCGGATGTACGTAGCGAAAGTCGTTAAAAACGTTAAAGTAGAAGCATCGCCGTTATGGCTTCAAAACCGTTTAATGGCTGCTGGAGTACGTCCACATAATAACGTTGTCGATATTACAAACTTTGTGTTGATGGAATACGGTCAGCCGCTTCATGCATTTGACTATGACCGTCTTGGAACAGGTGAAATCGCTGTCCGTCTTGCGGAACAAGGTGAAAAAATCACGACATTGGATGATACTGAACGGACACTGGAAGCGCATCAACTTGTTATTACGAATGGTAAAGAACCTGTAGCGATTGCTGGCGTAATGGGCGGATTAAATACGGAAGTACATGATGGAACGACGACGGTTGTCATCGAATCTGCTTACTTCTCATCAGGATCTGTCCGCCGTACATCGAGAGAGCTTGGACTTCGTAGTGATGCGAGTACACGTTTTGAAAAAGGAGTCGATCCTAATCGAGTCGAAGCAGCAGCAGAACGTGCCGCACAGCTTATGGCTGAAATTGCGGGGGGCGAAGTGCTTGCTGGATCTGTCATTGTTGATGAACTCGATAAAACGCCTGTACGCATTACTGTTTCACCGGATTATATTAACAATCGCCTTGGTATGAAGATCCCTCTAGAAGAAATGCTAGCTATTTTAGACGGATTACAAATCCCTACAGAAGCGGTGAACGGAAAATTGATCATTGACGCACCGACACGCAGGCAGGATCTTCGAATCCAAGAAGATATTATCGAAGAGATTGCACGGATGTACGGCTATGACTTGATTCCAATGACACTTCCAATAACGGAATCGACGCCGGGTGGGTTGTCGCCGTATCAAGCGAAACGTCGTACAGTTAGAGCGTTCCTTGAAGGCGCAGGACTCTTCCAGGCACTGACGTATTCATTAACATCTAAGGAACAGGCACAAAGCTACGCGCTTGAAACAGCACCTGTTACAGAACTTCTGATGCCGATGAGTGAAGACCGCAGTATCCTTCGGCAAAGTCTTATCCCGCATCTCCTTGAGGCTGCAACATACAACGTTGCACGCCGTATGGATTCGGTAGCACTTTATGAAACTGGATCGGTATTCCTTGGTGAAGAGGAAGATGGACTGCCACAAGAAGTTGAACATGTTGCAGCTGTTATTACTGGGAAATGGGTTGACCATGCATGGCAAGCTGAAACGAAATCGGTCGACTTCTTCGTTCTAAAAGGAATTGTCGAAGGCATGATGGATAGTCTCGGTCTTTCTGAAGGTCTGTCATTCGAACAAACTGTTCTTGACGGGATGCATCCTGGACGGACAGCAAACATTTTCTATAATGCCGAACGGATTGGTTTGATTGGACAAATTCACCCGACAGAACAGAAAAAACGTGATTTGAAAAACACATATGTAATGGAAATGAACCTTGCTAAAATTTTGGCAGTTGAAACGGAAGAACTTTTATATACCCAGGTTCCACGTTTCCCATCGAGTTCAAGGGACATCGCGCTTGTCGTTTCGAGCGATACATCAGCAGGTATGCTTGAAAACGTTATTCGCAGCGCTGGTGGTAAATTGTTGAAATACGTTAGATTGTTTGACCTGTACGAAGGGGACAATGTTGAAGATGGCAAGAAATCACTTGCGTTCTCACTGACATATTCAGATGCTGAGCGCACATTGACAGACGAAGAAGTTGTCAAAGCGCATGACAAAGTATTGAACGCATTAACAACAGAAGCAGGAGCTTTGCTTCGCGGATAACTAAAATCAAGAGGCACACAGAATTCTATTCTGTGTGCCTCTTTTTGGGGAAATGCAATTAGAAAAGAAAAGTTGCAACTACGTTTGAAAAATTGAAATTAGAATCTTAGAGTTGCCATTAAAAACGTAAAGTTGCAATTACAGTAATTACCTTGGCATTTGTTGCTTAGATTTTCGCGAAAACGAAAAGTTGTGATTACACGTCAAAAACTCACCGTCTTTTCCTAACCGCGAGATTCTTAGCTTTCCCTGCATTCGCAAAATGCCACTTCGTCAGTGATTTCAAAGTATCTTCACCGCTTTTCAATAAAATCTTGGCGGCCACCTCATCCACTCGCGGTCCTGCGCCTTTTGGCAGTGTCATTCCTGCAATACCACTCAACCGTTCCATCTCTTCTAAAAACGCAACACGTGCAATAATTGACGCAGCTGCAACCGACATATGAAGACCTTCCGCTTTTGTCGAAAACAGCACATTCTCTCGCACAATTTCAGCCTCCGCTTTGATGTGATTATAATAAATTCCGCGCTCCGCAAATTGGTCAATCAAAATATAATCGGGTTTCTCTCCGTCCATTTTCCGGAGTACATGCTTAAGTGCCTGATTATGAAGGAGGGCTTTAATCTTTCCCTGAGACCAGCCGCTCGCTTGTACATCATTGTATTTCTCGTTTTCAAGCGTCAGCACACTATAAATGAGCGCCTCCTGTAAATCAGGTGCGATTTTTCGCATGAGGTCATCTGTTAGCATTTTTGAATCTTTTACACCAAGTTCGCGAACAAGCTCTATTTGATCGGCACGGACGAAACAAGCTGCAACAGTAACAGGCCCGAAGAAATCACCCGTTCCTGTTTCATCTGACCCGAGAACGGATAACTGTGCTAAGCGGTCTGGCAGCACATCACCTTTTGTTTTCAATGCGGCCGACCCAGCTTTAACTTCTGCAGTACCCCAACGCGCGGCTTCTCGTTCAGATCCTGCGCCCTGGAATAGTACTTTTCCGGACTTGTAGGCTGTGATTGAGGTATCAGGTAGTTTCGCTGCAAAGACGACGCCAGGAGCGTTGCGTAAGACTTTTGAAGACGTGTAATGATTTATCACTTTTTTCATATCTTGACTGTTTACAATAATAACTTGATTACTCAATTTATAACTTCCTCTCGTCGACTTAATTCACAACTAAAACCATTTCGTGGTATGATTAATAACAGAGTTTTTTATGTGGGAGGTCGTATCATTGGCAGACGAACAGAAGACACGCATAGCAGTTGACATATACGGACAGACCTATAAAATGGTCGGTACCGAAACAAGCACTCATATGCGGCTGGTCGCCTCGATGGTCGATGAAAGGATGAGGGAAATCAGTGCCCATAACCCTTATCTCGACAGTACAAAAATCGCTGTGCTAACCGCCGTTAATAGTGTACATGATAATCTTAAATTAAAAATGCAAATTGAACAATTAGAAGTAGAATTGAATAAGCTGAAGGGTTGACGGTATTACATGCTTGATTTATTAATTATTATCCTCCTATTTGGGGGACTCGTAACTGGATTCAGACGGGGACTCATTGTCCAAATTATACATATGACAGGTTTCATCATCGCACTTGTCGTCGCTTATACGTACTATAAACAACTTGCGGAAGCATTTGTTCTTTGGGTTCCTTATCCAGGTGTGACTGCCGGTTCAAAATTATCCATGACAGTTGAACAACTTGATCTAGATGGGACGTTCTATCAATTACTGGCATTTGTTTTGATATTTCTTGTTGTCAAATTTGGATTGCAGCTCATTGCATCTATGTTTGATTTCCTGAAGTATTTGCCCGTCCTCGGTTTCGTTGCACGTATTGCGGGAGCTTTGTTCGGATTTATCGAATTCTATATACTTATGTTCCTTGTTCTCTATCTGCTGGCTATGCTACCGATAGAGTTTATCCAAGAAAGGATAAGCAATTCATTGCTTGCTAAGTCGATGTTTGAACATACGCCGGTGCTATCTGAAACTGTGAAAAAATGGTGGTACATTTATACAAACTGACGGCTTCCCCCTTTTTGGAGGGAAGCTTTTTTCTAGAATTGTCTATCCGCAGCGGCCGAATGCAAAAGGACGCTTCCGTATATCAGAACAGGAGGGCTTATAGTGAATAAAAAAACAATCATTCGCACGTTTGAAAAAATCGCTTTATATATGGAGTTGCTTGGGGAAAACCATTTCAAAGTAGCAGCATTTAGAAAAGCGGCCAACGTGCTTGAACTAGATCCACGCAGTTTATCCGAAATGGATGATATTTTAAAGTTGAAAGGGATTGGCAAAGGCACGGGTGCTGTCATTACCGATTTGCTAGAAAAAGAAGAGTCTGATCTGCTGAAAGAACTGGAAGAAGCTGTGCCAAAAGGGCTTATTCCATTGTTGAAAATACCAGGCCTAGGTGGCAAGAAAATCGCCAAACTACGGGAAGCGATTGGCATCGATTCGGTTGAATCGCTCCATGCGGCATGCATGGCAGGGGAAGTAAGTAAAGTAGCTGGTTTCGGCAAGAAGACAGAAGAGAATATGTTGAGCGAAATTGAAATCTTAGGAACTCGTCAAGGGAAATTTCCGCATTGGCAAATGGAGAAGGTTGTTACATTTGTTGAGCAGGAACTTCGTTTGATACCAGAGATTAAACATTTTTCTGTCGCTGGAAGTTACCGTCGAACGGAAGAGGAAAGTAGTGACGTCGATTTCATCATTGTGACGGACGAGCCCGCAACTGTACGGGAAAAGCTACTTGCCACATTACCTCTGGTTGCGACGATTGCGGCAGGGGATGCGAAACTGTCTGTAACACTCGACTTGGAAGAGGCGATTGACGCCGATTTCCGCTTCGTGAAAGCAGAACAATTCGCAAGTGCTATTCATCATTTCACTGGCTCGAAAGACCATAACGTCAAAATGCGCCAACTTGCGAAATCTAGAGGAATGAAAATAAGTGAATACGGAGTGGAGAATGAAGATGGTTCCATCGAGACATTCGATTCAGAAGAACAATTTTTCGCTCACTTCGGTTTGCCGTTCATCCCGCCTGCAGTGCGCAGAAATGGCAGTGAAATCGATCGTGTCGATGAACTAGCCGGCTTGGTAGCGATCGAGGACATCCGTTCGGACCTTCATATGCATACAACATGGTCGGACGGAGCGTACTCAATCCGTGAAATGGTTGAGGCCTGCCGTGCTAAGGGCTATTCTTATATGGTTATCACAGACCATACGCAGTATCTCAAAGTTGCGAACGGACTAACACCTGAACGAATACGTGAACAAATCGTGGAGATCCGTTCGTTGAATAAAGAATATGATGATATCGAAATTTTTTGCGGAACGGAAATGGACATCCTTCCTGACGCTACACTGGATTTTGATGATGAACTGCTAAGTGAGTTAGATTTTGTCATTGCTTCTATTCACTCTAATTTCAGTCAATCACAGGAATTGATTATGGAACGGCTCCATACGGCTATGAAAAATCCGCACGTCGATATGATTGCACACCCGACCGGTCGAATCGTTGGTCAACGGGAAGGTTATAATCCTGATGTACCCCAACTTATTCAGTGGGCGAAGGAGTATGGTAAAATACTTGAGTTGAATGCGAACCCATATCGGCTCGACCTTGCGACTGATCATCTGATTATGGCGCAGGAAGCTGGAGTTACTATTGCCATTAATACAGATGCACATGCAATTGAACAACTAAATTATATGACTACTGGCGTAAACTACGGTAAAAAAGCATGGTTGAAAAAAGAGACGGTCGTTAATACGTGGCCGCTCGATAAATTTATCCGCGAAATTGTGCGGAAGTGAGAGGAAGTGTAAGACATTGGAAAACCGTGTCTTAAAAACACTTGAGTTCGATAAAATCCGGGATATGGCAGCAACTCATTGCACATCATTCGCCGGTCGATCTTATATGGAGAAATTAGTACCCGTTAGTGATTTTGATGAAGTTGTAAAACTGCTAGAGGAAACAGACGAAGGGTTATCGATACTTCGCGTTCGTGGCAATGTGCCAATGGGCGGAATTAGCGATATTAGACCCCATGCCAAACGTGCACAAATGGGCGGCATGCTGAGTGCTTATGAATTGATGGAAACAGCCAACACAATCCGTGCAAGCCGGAACCTGCGTCAATTCATTGAAGCGATAGTGGCAGATGAAGATATTGAAATTCCGCATTTCATTGCGAAAAAAGATGCCATTCCGATTTTGACAGGCTTGGAACACGAAATCAATGCATGCATTGATGACAATGCGCATGTTGTCGACAGCGCTTCAGGATCGCTACGTACAATTCGGCAAGGTTTGCGAATGCAGGAAGGCCGCGTACGTGAAAAGCTGGAAAGTTATACACGTGGGAAAAATGCTGCAACGATGTTATCCGACGCCATTGTCACTATCCGGAATGACCGTTATGTGATTCCAGTAAAGTCGGAGTATCGTTCGCATTACCGTGGTGTTATTCACGATATGTCGTCGTCTGGTCAAACGCTTTTCATCGAGCCTGATGCAGTCGTACAGGCAAATAATGAAATTAGAAGATTAAAACTGCAGGAACAGGAAGAAATCGAGAAAATCCTTATCGATCTGTCCGCGAAAGTGCAGGAAGTCGCACATGATTTATTCACCCTTGTTGCGATACTGTCTGAAATCGACGTTATCCTTGCGAAAGCAAAATTTGGCAAAGCGCATAAATGCACGAAGCCCGAAGTGAACAATAAAGGCTATATTCGTCTAACGAAAGCGCGACATCCCTTGTTGTCGATGGAAGAAGCAGTTGCGAATACAATTGAATTCGGTAAAGATATCACAACCATCGTTATTACCGGACCTAATACGGGCGGGAAAACGGTCACATTAAAAACGGTAGGATTATGTACGCTAATGGCACAGGCAGGACTTCCTATACCGGCACTCGACGGCTCTGAAGTTGCAGTGTTCGATTCGATCTATGCTGATATTGGAGACGAGCAATCGATTGAGCAAAGCCTTAGTACATTCTCCTCACATATGGTGAACATCGTCGATATTTTAGAGAAATACGATGACCGTTCCCTTATTATATTCGATGAGCTCGGTTCGGGTACGGATCCGCAGGAAGGGGCGGCACTTGCCATCTCGATTCTGGATGAAGTGCATGGACGTGGTGCAAGAGTAATGGCAACAACTCATTATCCAGAGTTGAAAGCATATGGCTATAACCGTCCAGGCGTTGCCAATGCAAGTGTTGAATTTGATGTTGACACGCTTAGTCCTACGTACCGTTTGTTAATAGGCGTTCCAGGACGCAGTAATGCGTTTGAAATTTCAAAGCGACTAGGATTGCAGGACAGGGTTATTGATCGGGCGAAAAAATTCACGGGTACAGATCGCGGTGAAGTCGATTCAATGATCCTTTCGCTTGAGACAAGCCGTGTGCAATCAGAAAAAGATGCAGAAGAGACGCATGACATCTTACTAGAAACGGATCGTTTGAAACGTGAATTGGAAGAAAAACTAGCGGAGTTCGATAACAAGAAAGAACGAATGGAAGAAAAAGCAAAAGAGAAAGCCAAAAAAATCATCGAAGATGCGAAGCGTGAATCGGAAGCAATCATTTCAGATTTACGTGCAATGCGCCTGAATGTGGGGGCAAACGTAAAAGAACACGAATTGATTGAAGCTCGAAAACGTCTTGAAGGCGCTGCTCCTGCTGAAGCGAAGAAGAAGGCAGTGAAAGCGAAGGCAGCGCCAAGGGCCCTTCAAACAGGTGACGAAGTGAAAGTGCTCAGTTATGGTCAAAAAGGGACGCTCATTGATAAAGTTTCAGATCATGAATGGATTGTCCAAATTGGTATTTTGAAGATGAAGCTTGATCAATCAGGACTGGAATTTGTTAAACCTGAAAAAGAGAAAAAACAGTATGTATCAACTTCAGTAGCGGGACGAGATACACATGTTAAAATGGAACTCGACCTGCGGGGAGAACGCTATGAAGATGCAATTTTCCGCACAGAGAAGTATTTGGACGATGCGCTCCTATCAAATTATCACCAAGTGTCGATTATTCATGGCAAAGGGACAGGGGCGTTAAGGCAAGGTATCCAGCAATTCTTGAAAAATCACAGCCGCGTGAAAACGTACCGATTTGGCGAAGCCAGTGAAGGCGGACACGGCGTTACTGTTGTTGAATTGAAATAATTCCACTGTTTAAGTTAACCAATGTATACCTGTATAAACCAAGCAAAGGCGCCTTACAAGGAGGAGTCACTGAAAAAGTTCTTTTTTATAGTAAGAACTAGTTGATAGTAGTGAAGAGCGGCTTTTGCTAGCGTTGGGAGCACGGGGCAAGAATGCCTTAATTTCTGCAAAGAACACAGAAATACGGCAAATCGAACCCTTCGTAGTTCGATTGACTGAAGCCGTGCCCGCGGAAAGCGTCCGCTCGGAACGGAAATCAACGGGATTGAAGGAAATCGTACTTTTTCAGTGCTCTCGCTAAGGGCGGAAGGCATCCCCGAGCGCCGCAGCGACTTGAAAGGAATCTCTATATCCACCTACTCAGTGGATAAGATTCTCTCAAAGTTTCATGCGCTAATGAAAAAGTATATTCCCGTTTTTGAAACCTTTTACGTGCTTATCCGTATAGGAAGGAATGACCGAACGTAAAAGGAGTCTAAAACTATGAATAAAACCGAATTTTGGAATCATCCATTAGTAGAATCAGCAGGCTATTTCAGTGTAGTAGTCCTATGTCTTATCGTTTCAATGGTGCTTTTTGAGCTCGTCACGAAATATAAGAATTGGGAAGAAATTAGAAAAGGAAACGTTGCAGTGGCACTTGCGACAGGTGGTAAAATATTTGGGGTAGCAAACATTTTTCGATACTCAATCGAACAGCATAATTCATTACCTCAAATGATTGGCTGGGGCTTGTTTGGATTTACCCTGCTTATTTTCGCCTATTTGTTGTTTGAATTCCTGACACCTAAATTCAATATTGATAAGGAAATCGAAGCAGATAATCGTGCGGTCGGTTTCATATCCTTGACGATATCAGTGGGACTTTCATTCGTTATAGGAGCAAGTATTTCATAAGGGTTGTGAAGTTGTGGAAAAATTAGCTAAAATATTACTCGTTGTCTGCGTATTATTTATCGCAGTAGGTATTTATTGGATGACGGCAAATACACCTTGACCAGTTTATTCTGGTCAAGGCTTTTTTTATTGACATAAAATATTCTATTTGAAACCTGACTCAATTACTACTATAATTAGATTAGGAATATTCAAAGAATTGAAGAAGAGGAAAAAGGAGGCTTTTATTTGACAATGAAACCTTGGCTGGACTTATATCCCGCTGAAATCTCAAAGACGCTTGACTATGAACATATTCCTATTCAGGAATTCTTGACAAGATCCAGCGAGAAATATCCTAACAAGATGGCTATGCATTTCCTTGGTAAAGACATCTCATTTAAAGAGTTTCATGAATCAGCTTTGAAGTTCGCGAACTATTTGACAACTATCGGAATTGTCAAAGGGGACCGGGTTGCAATCATGCTTCCAAACTGTCCACAAGGGGCAATTGCCTACTATGGGATATTGTATGTGGGTGCAATCGTCGTTCAGACGAATCCTCTTTATACGGAGCGTGAAGTGGCTTATCAAATGGTTGATTCTGGAGCGAAAGCAATCATTTCACTCGACATTCTATTTCCGCGAATTTCGAAAATCGTTAAAGACACAAAACTTGAGCATGTAATAATAACGGGAATAAAAGACTACCTACCGTTTCCTAAGAATCTCATCTATCCATTCATTCAGAAAAAAGAACACGGGATTACAGTGAAAGTTGAGCACCGTGGAATGAACCATCTATTCACGGAAATTATGAAAGTCGCAAAATCAGATCCGGTTAGTTATGACTTTGATTACGATGAAGATATTGCGTTGCTGCAATATACGGGTGGCACAACGGGTCCTCCAAAAGGAGTCATGTTGACACACGCTAATCTTATTTCTAACGTTAAAATGTGTGGCGAATGGTTGTATAAGTGTAAAGAAGGCGAAGAAACGGTCATGGGTATTTTGCCATTCTTCCACGTATATGGAATGACAACCGTATTAATTCTTTCTGTCATGCAAGGGAATAGAATGGTACTTATCCCTAAATTTGATTTTGAAACGGCTTTGAAAGCAATCGATAAACAGAAGCCAACCTTATTTCCTGGCGCACCTACGATCTATATTGGACTTTTAAACCATCCTAATCTTAAAAAATATGATCTATCTTCAATTAAAGCGTGTATTAGTGGTTCTGCCGCATTACCAGTCGAAGTGCAGGAGAAATTCGAGAAAGTCACTGGTGGGAAACTCGTCGAAGGATACGGTCTTACGGAAACGTCTCCCGTTACCCATTCAAATTTCGTTTGGGCAGACAAACGAGCTAAAGGATCAATTGGTGTCCCTTGGCCAGATACAGATTCTTGCATACTTGGTCCTGAGTCATCAGAACCGCTGGCGAATGGAGAAATTGGTGAAATTGCGGTAAAAGGCCCTCAAGTGATGAAAGGCTATTGGAATAGACCGGAAGATACGGAACAAACTTTCCGCGATGGCTGGTTTTTAACTGGGGATCTTGGATATATGGATGACGAGGGTTATTTCTATGTTGTTGATCGTAAAAAAGATATAATCATTGCAAGCGGTTTCAATATTTATCCACGGGAGATTGAAGAGGTTCTTTATGAACATGAAGCGATACAGGAATGTGTTATCGCGGGTATCCCAGATCCGTACAGGGGCGAAACTGTCAAAGCCTATATTGTCTTGAAACAAGGAGCTACTGTAACGGAGGAAGAGCTTGATAAGTATTGCCGAGAGAATTTAGCATCGTTTAAAGTGCCGCGACTTTATGAATTCCGTACAGAATTGCCGAAAACAGCTGTCGGGAAAATTTTACGCCGTGCTTTGATTGATGAAGAAAAAGAGAAAGCTGAAAAGGAATTACTTCCACTGTGATGTAATGCTTGACATAGTAGCCGTTAACAACTAATATGAAAATATGAATGAATCATCATTCATATTTTCTTTTTGGTGGTGATATATAGATATGAAACGAGATAGACCAAAATATAAGCAAATAGTAGATGCGGCAGTCATTGTCATTGCTGAGAATGGATACCACCAAGCCCAAGTTTCGAAGATAGCAAAAGAAGCGGGGGTTGCTGACGGGACAATCTATCTTTACTTCAAAAATAAAGAAGATATCCTGATATCTGTTTTTAGAGAAAAAATGGCAATTTTCGTAAATAACGTCGAAGTTATATTGAAACAGGATATTGATACATCTGAAAAGCTATTCAGACTGATTGACAGTCATTTTCGCATTCTGCATGAAGACCGTCACTTGGCAATTGTTACGCAACTAGAACTTCGTCAATCGAATAAAGAATTACGTCTTCGTATTAACGAAGTCCTAAAAGAATATTTAACGCTCCTAGATGCAATTTTGAAAGAGGGAATCGTGAATGGGGCGCTAGACGAAGGCCTTGATATCCGACTTGCTAGACAAATGGTATTTGGTACAATTGACGAAACAATCACTTCATGGGTGATGAATGATCAAAAATATGATTTAATGAAACTATCACCCGAAGTACATAGGCTGATTATGAATGGAATGAAAGCGTAACTTGAATCAAGTTAAGTAGCCTCTGGCGGATGTCGCAAATTTTGAAGTGGGTTCGGGAAGGCAACCAAAGTTCGCCGAGTCCTGCGGCAAAGGTTGCATACCTGCATCCAGCAGGCACAATTCAAAATTTGGACGCAATTACGCCGAGGTGTTATTGATGGAAAGTGGGGATGAAATGGAGTTTCTAACAGTAGCAATTGATGATGGGGTAGCTGTTGCGACAATTAACAGGCCACCCGCGAATGCGCTTTCACGCGCACTCATACTGGAAGTGAATGCATTACTTGATCAAGTGGAGAACGACGATTCTGTACGAGTCATTGTCTTTCACGGAGAAGGCAAGTTTTTCTCGGCTGGAGCAGATATTAAAGAATTTACATCTGTCACTTCAGGCGAAGAATTTTCAAAACTTTCCGCAAGCGGACAAGAAGTTTTTGAACGGCTTGAACGTTTCTCTAAACCGGTTATTGCCGCTATTCATGGCGCGGCACTGGGTGGTGGGCTTGAACTAGCGATGGCCTGTCACATGCGGATTGTAACTGAAAATGCGAAACTGGGCTTGCCGGAATTGCAATTGGGTCTAATCCCCGGTTTTG
Source organism: Sporosarcina sp. resist (assembly GCF_014302295.1). NCBI lineage: Bacteria > Bacillati > Bacillota > Bacilli > Caryophanales > Caryophanaceae > Sporosarcina > Sporosarcina sp. resist. The sequence goes on from NZ_CP060287.1 coordinate 1,838,092, forward strand.
CTGGGTCACAGCGGCTTCCGCGTTACGTCGGCATGCCGAAAGCAGCGGAGATGTTATTAACGAGTGATCCAATCAGTGGGATAGAAGCAGCCCGTCTAGGACTTGCCAATCATGCTTATACAGATGAAGAACTCCTGCCTAAAACAATGGAGCTTGCTAAGAAGATTGCTAAGAAGGGTCCTGTCGCAGTGAAAGCTGCACTAGAGATGCTGCAATTTACGAAGCATCCTTCTTATTATGAAGGTGTGAAGGCAGAAGCTGATTCATTCGGTGAAGTTTTCGTCTCTGAGGATGCAAAAGAAGGAATCCAAGCATTCCTTGAAAAACGTGTACCTGTATTTAAAGGGAAATAATTAAAAAGTTAGGGAGGCCTGCAATATGAATATTTATGTACTAGTAAAACGGACATTTGATACAGAGGAAAAGATCACGGTTTCTAACGGTAAAATTTCTGAGGATGGTGCGGAGTTCATCATCAATCCTTATGATGAATATGCAATTGAAGAAGCTATCCAGGTACGCGACGCAAATGACGGCGAAGTAACTGTCATTACAATCGGTGGAGAAGACGCGGAAAAACAACTTCGAACAGCGCTTGCAATGGGTGCAGACAAAGCGGTTCTAATCGATACTGAAGATGACCTTGATGAAATGGATGAATTCACATCTGCTAAAATTATTGCTGAGTATTTGAAAGATAAAGAAGTAGATTTGATTCTTGCAGGAAACGTTGCAATTGATGGCGGTTCTGGACAAGTTGGTCCACGTGTGGCTGAACTTCTAGGCATTAACTACGTAACGACAATTACGAACCTTGAAATCAACGGTACATCCGTCAAAATCATTCGTGATGTTGAAGGGGATTCTGAAACAATTGAAACGTCACTGCCATTACTAGTGACTGCTCAGCAAGGTCTTAACGAACCACGCTACCCGTCACTTCCAGGTATTATGAAAGCGAAGAAAAAGCCGCTTGAAAAGCTTGAACTAGATGATCTTGACCTAGAAGAAGATGACGTAGAAGCGAAAACACAAACAATCGAAATTTACCTTCCGCCGCAAAAAGCTGCTGGACGTATTCTTGAAGGCGAAATTTCTGATCAAGTGAATGAACTTGTAAATCTGCTTAAAAATGAAGCTAAAGTAATCTAATCAGACTTTTAATTGTAATGGAGGGACTATAAATGTCTAAAAAAGTAGTAGTACTTGGGGAAGCACGAGAAGGAGCTTTGCGTAACGTTTCATTCGAAGCGATTGCAGCTGCTAAAAAGATTTCGGGAGGCGGAGAGGTTGTCGGGGTATTGCTCGGCGATGCTGTTCAGTCACTTGCAGAAGAAATGATTCATTACGGAGCAGACCGTGTCGTTACTGTGGAACATCCACATTTGAAACTATATACTTCTGACGCATTCAGCCAAGCGTTTATGGCGGTTTACGAACAAGAGAAACCGGAAGCTATTGTGTTCGGTCACACAGCTTTAGGGAAAGATTTGTCACCTAAGATTGCTAGTAAACTAGCATCAGGTTTAATCTCTGATGTAACTACTATTGAAGGCGAGGGCGATGCTGCGGTATTCATCCGTCCAATCTTCTCTGGTAAAGCATTTGAAAAAGTGAAGAACAAAGACGGACTTCTATTCATCACAGTACGTCCGAATAACATTGCGCCTTTAGAGCACGACGCAGGCAGAACAGGCGACGTAGCTGCACTATCTGTTGATGTTACCAATCTTCGTACAATCATTTCAGAAGTTATTCGTAAATCGACAGAGGGTGTCGATCTTTCAGAAGCGAAAGTTGTTGTTGCAGGGGGCCGTGGCGTGAAAAGTGCGGAAGGCTTCGAACCATTGCAAGAACTTGCGACACTTTTAGGTGGAGCAATCGGTGCATCTCGTGGAGCGTGTGACGCGGATTACTGTGACTATTCTCTACAAATCGGGCAAACTGGTAAAGTTGTTACACCGGACTTGTACATTGCTGCAGGTATTTCGGGGGCAATCCAACATATGGCAGGAATGTCTAACTCGAAAGTAATCGTGGCAATCAATAAAGATTCAGAAGCGAATATTTTCAAAGTAGCAGACTATGGAATTGTTGGTGACCTTTTCGAGGTTATTCCGATGATGATTGAAGAAATTAAAAAAATTAAGACAAACTAATTTAAAGTGAAGCTCCCTCAATAGTGGGGAGCTTCTTTCAATAACTAAGCATATATTTAGCCCGTCATATAGCTGCATGCTATAATACAGACATAGGTTATCTATTAAGAGGAGGAAAATTTATTATGGCTATTATTCACGCGACTGATCAGAATTTTGACGAAAATATTAAAGAAGGACTTGTCCTTGTTGACTTTTGGGCACCTTGGTGTGGACCTTGTAAAATGATCGCTCCAGTTCTTGAAGAACTAAACGGCGAAATCGAAGGTAAAGCGAACATTGTTAAAGTTGACGTTGATGACAACCAAGAAACAGCTGGTAAATATGGTATCATGTCAATCCCTACTTTGGTTCTTTTCAAAGATGGAGAAATTGTTGACAAAGTTGTCGGCTTTAAACCAAAAGAAGCACTTGCTGAATTGATTGCAAAACACGCTTAATTAGTAACTTGATTTAGCAGAAGTTCAAAATCTGGGCGAAATATTTTTTGCGATGAAAGCGAAGCGGCAGTCGCAAATAGCCGAGATGTATTTGATAGAATAACCGGGTCCTTCATTGGCACCCGGTTTTTTGGTAGGTGAATTAGATGAATGAGTTAATCGCAGAAAAGTTGGCCATATTACCGGAGTTGCCAGGCTGTTATTTGATGAAAGATAGGCAAGGGACAATCATTTATGTGGGAAAAGCGAAAGTGTTGAAAAATCGGGTTCGTAGTTATTTTACGGGTAGCCATGATGCTAAAACACAGCGACTTGTTGGAGAAATCATAGACTTTGAATATATTGTCACTTCAACCAATCTGGAAGCGCTTGTCCTCGAGTTGAACCTTATCAAACAGTATGATCCGAAATATAATATCATGTTAAAAGATGATAAGACCTATCCATACTTAAAATTAACGGCAGAGCGTCATCCGAAACTAATCATTACGAGACAAGTGAAAAAAGACAAAGGGAAATACTTCGGTCCGTATCCTCATGCTTTTGCCGCCGGTGAAACGAAAAAGTTGCTTGACCGGCTCTATCCTTATCGAAAATGTCATACGATGCCTGATCGGGTCTGTTTGTATTACCATCTTGGCCAGTGCCTCGCCCCTTGTGTCAATGAAGTGGAATTGGAAACGTACAAGGAAATGGTTGATGATATTACCCGCTTTTTGAATGGCGGCTATAAAAGTGTGAAAAAAGAATTGACGGAAAAAATGGCTGCAGCTGCGGAGAATTTGGAGTTTGAGCGCGCGAAAGAATACCGCGATCAGATTGTTAATATTGAAGCGATTATGGAAAAACAGGCGATGACGATGAGTGATTTCACTGATCGTGATGTCTTCGGATTTGCTGTGGACAATGGATGGATGTGTGTTCAAGTCTTTTTCGTCCGTCAGGGAAAGCTAATTGAACGGGATGTATCGCTATTCCCGGTTTATCAAGAACCGGAAGAAGAACTGCTAACGTTCATCGGGCAGTTTTACGGTAAGTCCCAACATTTAATCCCGAAAGAAATCCTGTTGCCTCAGGGAATGGATAGTGAAATCGTCCGTCAACTTCTAGATGTCAACGTCTTCATTCCGCAGCGCGGTAAAAAGAAAGATCTCGTCCATCTAGCCATCAAGAATGCTGAGATATCATTGAAAGAAAAGTTCCAACTTATTGAACGACAAGAACTTCGTACAATTGGCGCATGTGAAGAACTTGGCAAGGCGATGAATATCACCATACCGTACCGTATTGAAGCATTTGATAATTCACATATGTACGGTTCAGATGCCGTCTCTGCGATGGTGTCATTCCTTGATGGGAAACCGAACCGTAAAGACTACCGAAAGTATAAGACGAAAACTGCGGCAGCACACGATGACTATGCGGCGATGCGTGAGGTTGTAAGGCGGCGTTATATCCGTGTGCTAAAGGATGATTTGCCATTACCTGACCTAATCGTTATAGATGGTGGTAAAGGTCATATGGAAGCGGCCAGGGAAATCATTGAAGATGAGTTGAACTTGTCGATTCCAATTGCTGGACTTGCGAAGGACGATAAACACCAGACGGCGCAACTTCTCTATGGCAATCCGATTGAAATGATCCCGCTAAAGAGAACGAGTGAAGCGTTTTACTTGTTACAGCGAATTCAAGACGAGGTGCACAGGTTTGCAATTACTTTCCACAGGCAACGGCGCGAAACTAATTCATTGACATCAGCGCTCGATGGATTACCAGGCGTCGGACCGAAACGGAAAACATTATTACTTAAACACTTTGAATCTATGAAAAAGATTCGTGAAGCATCCGTTGAAGAGCTGCAACAAGCGGGCTTGCCGAAGGTGGTTGCGGAATCAGTGGAAACGTATTTCCGTGAAGAGGCATTGCGAGAAGAGAAGTAATGTGATAGAGTGAAAGCACTGAGTTTTTTCACTAAAAAATTGCATATGTAGTGAAGATAGAGGTGCGGATACCAATAGTAAATCTCCGGAAGGCGGCAGCCTGATGAACGGGATTGAAAGGAGTATTCGCCGAAGCGGACCAATCGGCTGTCACGATTGTCCTGCTGGATTTCCATTGAATAAATGGAAGTCTGTCAGGTATAAAAATACCTGGAGAGCTATCTGAACGGGGCGGCTCTTCGGCGAGCGCTCCAATCGGACCGGCTCTCATACTTATGAGGGCCGTTTTTGCGTTCAGGGGGAAATTGGAGGGAATAATTATGGAACGAATTGTAATGAAATTTGGTGGCACATCAGTTGCGAACCCCGAGAGGATTGCACGCGCTGCAAAGCTTGTACAAGGTGAAGTAAGTCGGGGGAATCAAGTTGCGGTTATCGTCTCTGCAATGGGAAAAACAACGGATGATCTTCTAAAGCTCGCCGTGGAAGTTAATCCGAAAGCGGGCCGCCGCGAACTTGATATGCTACTTGCGACAGGTGAGCAAGTAACAGCATCCCTTTTAGCGATGGCAATTGCGGCACAAGGTTTGGAGGCTCGCTCATATACAGGGTGGCAAGCGGGTGTAACGACAGAGTCAGTTCACGGCAATGCGCGAATCGAGCAAGTCCATGCAGATAAGGTTGTATCGACGCTTGAATCGGGTGCTGTTGCAGTGATAACCGGCTTTCAAGGTGCTGACAGCTCGGGTGAGTTGACAACACTTGGTCGCGGGGGATCTGATACAAGTGCTGTGGCGATTGCGATTGCAATTGATGCAGCTATCTGTGATATTTACACAGACGTTGAAGGGGTATTTACGACAGATCCAAGATTAATTGGACAAGCGAAGAAACTTGAGGAAATATCATATGATGAAATGCTTGAAATCGCGAATTTAGGCGCAGGAGTACTTCACCCAAGAGCGGTGGAGTTTGCCAAGAACCATCAAATGCCGCTTCGGGTCAGACCTGCACATATGGAAGGTGAAGGAACGATTATCAAGGAGGAAATTGATTTGGAAAACAATTTAATTGTTCGGGGCATCGCCTTTGAAAGAGATATTATTCGGATTACAGTTATGTATGACGTTCCATACAATGGCTCGCTTGCGAATATATTCACTGCACTTGCGGATCACCATGTTAACGTCGATATTATCGTCCAGACAATTATGGAAGGCGTACAGCCGTCTGTGTCATTTTCCATTAAGAAAGAGGATTTTGCAGAAGCTATTAATGTTTTGGAGACAGAAAAAGAAGCCCTTGGTTACAACAGAGCCGACTTTGAAGTGGGTCTTGCGAAAGTTTCAATCGTTGGAAGTGGAATGGTATCCAACCCAGGAGTCGCTGCACAAATGTTTGAGATACTCCGTAGTGCATCAGTTCCTGTGAAAATGGTTAGTACGTCTGAAATTAAGGTATCCGTAGTTATTCCAGAATCGGATATGGAAATAGCGGTAGCGGCGCTTCATAAACAATTCGGGTTAGACAACGACTGAAATAATTTGTTATGTCTATTGTTAACCATTTTATTGCAAGTGCCTGAAGACAAAGGGCGCTCTATCACTTTTAATAAAGCCTTCCTTGTAAATTTTAGTTAAGACTATACAAGTTACAGTGCAATTCCATATAGAAAGTGACACTTCCTTAAAATTAAAAAGGAAATGCTATATAGATGGATTCAGCAGCCAAAATTCCATCTTTGGCTGCTCTATTATGGATTGGAAAGTGCTTATTCATTCGTTCCCAAAAACCCCTCATGCGATTAACGAGAAAACTGCGAGAGGTGCAACCCAACGGAAACTGTACATAGAGTGTTTCATCATGAAAATAAGCAGTAATTTACTGGTTATTTTTAGTTATATATGTTGACATAAAGAAACCCCTGTACAACGCACGGCGCATAGAGATGCCTTCGCTGGAGATCATATAGAATCAATAGTTCAACATATATAGATTAGTTGTATGAAAAAGAAGATGCGCCCGATTTAAAGGATGCATCTTCTTTTTCATGCCTCAACTTTCGTTTTTAAGTCCCATTTGACTTGGAAATGGATGAGACCATCCTTTGCGTTAAATTCTCCGTAGCACTCAGTGAGCAATCCACTAAATTTCTGGTACTGTTGTGCAATGAAACCGGCTTCAAGTTGGCAAGATCTGTTTTGGGCATTTGTAGCGAAATCATTTTTTAAAGAATAAAAAGCCTCGTCTTTCAACGTCTTTTCAAGATGAAGTGGCCCCCATCCGGCTTCTTGAAAGAATTCAGGAAGTTCATCAACACCAAAAATCGGGAATTTTCGAGCTACTTCTTTTCCGGCCCAATAGAGGATTTCATCTTCATGTTTCCCGAGGATACTTGGCAACACGTGATCTCGTAAAATTTCATAGCCAAAACGGGTTGGTGAATCATATGTAGTATTTTCCAATCGAATATGCAACCCTTTCAGTTAAATGATAGCGTTAGTGAATCCAAGAGAATAATAATATATTAAATTCGGGCGTGTCGAAAAGCCCACATCGTCTTGACCTCTTCAAAACTGAGGAGTACAATGGTTATGTCATAATATTGTACCACGAAGAGGTACGTCGTCAACGGTCGCTTCATGTCGAAATGATGACAGAGGCGCACTGAAGGACTCAGTTAATAAAGGAGGGTAAAAGACTTGTCGAGAGAATCAGATTTTTATTTGCGTCGTCTTCATTCACTGCTCGGAATCATTCCAGTGGGGCTTTTTGTTGCCCAACACTTAGTGATTAACCATTTTGCCACACGCGGCCCAGAGGCATTCAACACTGCATCCAATTTCATGGGTAACTTACCGTTCGTATTGTTTCTTGAATGGTTCATCATCTACATCCCACTTATGTTCCATGCGTTCTATGGTGTGTACATAGCTTTCACAGCGAAAAATAACGTAAAGCGTTACGGGACTTTCCGAAACTGGATGTTTATGCTACAACGAATTACGGGAGTATTCCTAGTCGTGTTCATCGCATGGCACATCTTCCAAACAAGAGTTCAAAAAGCATTGGGAGCTGATGTGGACTACGATATGATGGCTGACATCTTATCGAGTCCATTCATGCTTGCGTTCTACATTGCAGGTGTCCTTGCAGCTACATTCCACTTGGCGAACGGCGTTTGGTCATTCCTAGTAAGCTGGGGAATTACACAATCTCCACGTTCACAAACCATCGTTACGTATATCTCAATGGCAATATTCCTAGTGCTTTCTGTAATCGGTATACAAGCACTACTTGCATTTGTTTAATTTGAATCAGCAGAAATCCCTGCTGATTCAAATTTGGACGCAATTACGCCGAGGCGTAATTGAATAACAACTTAACTAAATGACTACGAGATCACCTATAATTTGAGGAGTGAAACAATAATGGCAAAAAGCAGATTGATTGTCGTCGGCGGTGGACTAGCCGGCCTGATGGCAACTATCAAAGCCGCTGAAGAAGGTACGCCGGTTGACTTGTTCTCCATTGTTCCGGTTAAACGTTCCCACTCTGTATGTGCACAAGGCGGCATTAATGGTGCAGTAAATACAAAAGGGGAAGGCGACTCACCTGACATTCATTTCGATGACTCTGTATACGGCGGAGACTTCCTTGCGAATCAACCACCAGTTAAGGCAATGACGGATGCAGCACCAGGAATCATCAGTCTATTGGACCGGATGGGCGTTATGTTCAACCGTACGCCAGAAGGATTGTTGGATTTCCGACGTTTCGGAGGTACAATGCATCACCGTACGGCTTTCGCTGGTGCGACGACAGGACAGCAGCTCCTTTACGCATTAGACGAGCAAGTTCGAAGTCATGAAGTTGCTGGACTTGTGACGAAATACGAACACTGGGAATTCCTTGGTGTTATTCTTGATGAAGAAGGCGTTTGTCGCGGTATTAAAGCGCAAAACATGAAAACGATGGAGATTCAAGCCTTTAAAGGTGATGCAGTCATTATGGCAACAGGTGGACCTGGAATCATTTTCGGGAAAACGACAAACTCTGTCATCAATACAGGTTCTGCAGCTTCTATCGTTTATCAGCAAGGTGCACACTACGCGAATGGTGAATTTATCCAAATTCACCCAACAGCAATTCCAGGAGACGATAAACTGCGTCTTATGAGTGAATCGGCACGTGGTGAAGGTGGACGTGTCTGGACTTATAAAGACGGCAAGCCTTGGTACTTCCTTGAAGAAAAGTATCCGGATTACGGTAACCTAGTACCGCGTGATATCGCAACACGTGAAATATTTGACGTTTGTGTTAACCAAAAACTTGGTATCAACGGTGAAAACATGGTGTATCTGGACCTTTCCCATAAGGATCCAAAAGAGCTTGATATTAAGCTTGGTGGAATCATCGAAATCTATGAGAAATTCACAGGCGACGATCCACGTAAATTACCGATGAAAATCTTCCCGGCTGTCCACTATTCAATGGGCGGACTATGGGTTGACTATAATCAGCAAACAAGTATTCCAGGTCTATTCGCGGCGGGTGAATGTGATTATTCACAGCACGGTGCAAACCGTCTTGGCGCAAACTCACTCCTTTCAGCAATTTACGGCGGTATGGTCGCAGGACCGAACGCTATTCATTACATGAAAGGTTTGAAACGTTCTGTAGTGGACCTTCCTTCTACAATCTTCGACGCAGCAGTGAAAGAAGAGCAGCAGAAGTGGGATGATACGCTTAAAATGAACGGTACTGAAAACGCTTATGTTCTTCATAAAGAACTTGGCGAATGGATGACTGATAACGTAACAGTAGTTCGTTACAATGACAGACTACAAGCGACAGACGATAAAATCGTTGAGCTTCTTGAGCGTTATGAAAACATCAACATTACGGATACACAACTATGGTCTAACCAAGGTGCAACATTTACGCGTCAACTGAAAAACATGCTATACTTGGCTCGTGTTATTACTCTTGGTGCACTTAACCGTAATGAAAGCCGTGGAGCCCATTACAAACCGGACTTCCCGAATCGTGATGATGAGAACTTCTTGAAAACGACAATGGCGAAATTCGATGGACATTCTGCACCAATCTTCCATTATGAAGAAGTAGATGTTTCCTTGATTCCACCACGTACACGCGATTACTCCGCGAAGAAAGGAGATTGACCTAAATGAGCGAGAACAATACGGCAGTACAAGAACGTGAACAGCAGACGTCACAGAAAACGGTTCTTTTTGAAATTCGACGTCAGGATACTGCTGAATCACAACCTTATTGGGAAAGTTTTGAATTAGAATATAGACCGAATATGAACGTCATTTCTGCTTTAATGGAAATTCGTCGTAACCCGGTCAACGCAGAAGGTAAGCAAACGACACCAGTTAACTGGGAAATGAGCTGTTTGGAAGAGGTTTGTGGGGCATGTTCAATGGTTATCAATGGACGTCCACGCCAATCTTGTACGGCACTTGTAGATCAGTTTACACAACCGATTAAACTTGAACCAATGAAGACATTCCCAGTCGTTCGCGACTTGATTGTTGACAGAGAATTCATGTTTGATTCGTTGAAAAAAATTAAGGCATGGGTTCCGATTGACGGCACATATGACCTTGGTGAAGGACCTCGTATGCCTGAGCGTAAACGCCAATGGGCATATGAACTTTCAAAATGTATGACGTGTGGTGTATGTCTTGAGGCATGCCCGAACGTTAACGACAATACGAACTTCATGGGACCTGCATTGCTATCACAAGTACGGCTGTTCAACTCGCATCCAACTGGTGCAATGAACAAAGACGAACGTCTGGCTACGATTATGACAGACGGTGGAATTGGTGAATGTGGTAACTCACAAAACTGTGTAGTTGCATGTCCAAAAGGAATTCCTTTGACTACTTCGATTGCAGCAATGAACCGTGCAACGAACGTACAAATGTTCAAAAACTTCTTCGGAAGTGACCATATGGTGGACTGATTTCAGTCCCTAGCCTCGCTACGGCATTATGCCTTGGCGGGGCTTTTTTCTATTTTTGTTTAGCACCTTCATTTATTAGGGAGTATTTGATAGAATAGATGAATGGGTATTCATTTTAGAAGAGGAGATGTTTGGTGAGTGAAAGCAGTGTACATAAAAGAGTTGTCGACATGGGAATCGGAATTCAAGTTTTCTGTACCTATATCCGTTCGTTTTTCTGAGACGGACATGTATGGTCATTTGAACAACACGGTCCCATTTATTTATTTTGAGCATGCGAGGATTGAGTTCTTAAAAGAGATTAGGCTTATGAATAATTGGCTTGATCCAAAGGGTGAAAATTTTCCGGTCGTTGCTGATTTGCAATGTGATTTTTTGAAGCAAGTCTTTTTTGATGAAAAGTTGGAAATATTCGTTAAAGCTGCCGCAGTTAGTAACAGTTCTGTTGATATTCACTATATGGCGAAGAACAGTAAAGATGATATCGTCTTCACAGGACGAGGTACGATGGTTCAGATTGGCAGACAGACGGGCAAAGGTGTTGCGTGGTCTGAAGAGGAGAAAATACTTTTTGTTAACTAAATCACCATGTAGCCGGCACAGCTCGCCGCCTCTTCACATATTTTAAAGTGAAAGTGGATAGGAGGGCGCGTCTTGATAGAGGACTCTAAAAACCGTTCTTTGCTTACGGCAAGAGAGCGAGAAATTTTTAATCTGCTCGTTGAAGATCAAACGACAAAAGATATTGCGGGGCGGCTCGGAATCAGCGAAAAGACTGTTCGCAACCATATTTCGAACACAATTCAAAAGCTAGGTGTTTCCGGCAGAGCACAAGCGGTAATCGAATTGTTACGGTTGGGAGAGTTACAATTGCGTTGAAGCAGGTGTTAATGATGAAGGGTGATCATAGCCGAGTGTAGGTGATTGATGCCTTGTAACAGTAGCTGTTTGATCTGCATTATGCAGCTCTCAAACAGCTTTTTTTTAACGTTTTTTACCATCAATTTATTAGGTATTGCCATAAGCGCAAAAAAGGGGGACAATAGGTAGACAGTATTTGTTTTCAGGGAGCTGGTTCAGTTGATGGAAAATAACCCACCAAAAATTCAATATACAGATGAAGTTGCACATATGGAGAAAGAATTACGGTATGTTGCAGCAATCATCAAACAACAAGGCCGTAGAATTCTTAGTAATTATACAATCACTCCACCTCAATTCGTTGCTTTACAGTGGCTATTTGAACATGGAGATATGACGATTGGGGATTTGTCGAACAAGATGTTCCTTGCATTCAGTACTACGACTGATTTGGTCGATCGGATGGAAAAGAACTCGCTTGTGAAGCGTGTCCGCAATGATCAAGATCGCCGTGTTGTCCGAATTCATCTTCTTAGCGAAGGTGAACGGGTAATCGAAGAAGTAATTGATAAACGCCGTCATTATTTGAATTCGGTGTTAGTAGACTTCGATGAACAACAAGTGAAGGACTTCTCAGATTTGCTGAGTAAACTACATCAAGAGATGAAAAAGGATTGAGGGATTTTAGTGGAAGCACCAATTGGAGTAATTGATTCGGGCGTCGGCGGGCTAACCGTGGTTAAAGAGATGCTCAATCGACTACCACATGAACCCATTGTCTATATAGGGGATGATGCTCGTTGTCCATATGGGCCCCGGCCGATTGACGAAGTCCGGGAGTTTACAATGGAGATGGCATCAGCACTTTCCGAAATGGGTATAAAAATGCTTGTCATTGCTTGCAATACGGCTACGGCTGTTGCACTCGATGATATCCGAGCACGATTTTCATTTCCTGTCATCGGCGTTATCGTGCCAGGTGCACGGGCTGCAGTTAATGCGTCCGTGGCGGGAAAAATTGCTGTGCTTGGGACTGCTGGAACGATTAAAAGTGGCGCTTATAATGATGCAATCCATGTTCTTTCACCGAATGCGATGGTTTACTCACTTGCGTGTCCTGAATTTGTTCCAATTGTCGAAAGTGGTCAGTATAAGTCAGATAATGCAGGTATCATTGTTGACCGTACACTCCGTGAACTTGAGGGGAAAGATTTTGATGCGGCGATATTGGGGTGTACACATTATCCATTATTGCAGCAACATATTACAACCTCCCTTCCGAATAATGTAAAAATTATTTCATCCGCGGTAGAAACAGTGTGTGATGTTGAACGTATTCTACTTTCTAAAGGCATTGAGCGCATTGCTGACAGCGTAGTGGCACCTGTTTTTTATACAACAGGGGAGTCAGAAACTTTTCAAGGCATTGTTGAAGACTGGTTGTCGATTGAAAAGCCTAATGTAAGCTATATTGAATTGTAAGAAACCCGGAATGTCCAGATTTGGACATCCGGGTTTTTGCGTATATGAAATGAGTTATGATAAGATGAATGCGCAATCTGAATGATGGAGGGTACACGATATGAGACATGATGGAAGAATGGCCGACATGATTAGGCCGGTAACAATTGAAACAGATTATTTAATTCACCCCGAAGGCTCAGTTCTTATTACGGTCGGAAATACGAAGGTGATTTGTACAGCTTCTATAGAAGAACGGGTTCCACATTTTTTACGTAATAGCGGAAAAGGCTGGATAACAGCGGAATATTCTATGTTGCCACGCGCTACTGGACAAAGAACGCAACGTGAAGCTTCAAAAGGTAAGGTTAGCGGACGTACGATGGAAATACAGCGCTTGATAGGCCGTGCACTGCGCGCTGTCATCGATTTGGAGACGCTTGGTGAACGAACTATCTGGGTGGACTGTGACGTTATCCAGGCAGATGGTGGTACGCGTACAGCGTCGATTACGGGTGCGTTCGTCGCAACAGCAATGGCAATCTCGAAACTACACATCGAAAAAGGATTAGCTAAATTCCCGATAACTGATTTCCTTGCTGCAACGAGTGTAGGGAAGACGGTTGAGGGTGAACTCATTCTGGATCTGGACTACATCGAGGATTCGTCGGCTGCTGTCGATATGAATGTTGTTATGACTGGTGCCGGCGCTTTCGTCGAACTTCAGGGGACAGGCGAAGAATCGACATTTACGCGCGTTGAGATGAACGGTCTTGTGGAGCTTGCAGAAGTAGGAATTAACCAACTAGTTGAAGTGCAAAAAGAAGCACTTGGACTTGTTGCGCAGTTGATCAAACCGAAAGAACAAGGTGAATCATGAAGGAAGTATTGATAGCCACGAATAATGTGGGCAAGGCAAAAGACTTTGAAGCGTTGTTTAAGCCACTGGGAGTAAAAGTTCTTACGTTAAATGATATCGAAGGAGATATCGATGTAGAAGAAACGGGCGACACATTTGAGGCGAATGCGATTCTGAAAGCAGAGACGGTCGCACGCTTGCTTGGCAAAATCGTTATTGCAGATGATAGTGGACTTGAAATCGATGCGCTTGGCGGCGCGCCAGGCGTCTACTCCGCGCGTTATGCGGGTCTCGAGAAGAATGATGATGCAAATATCGACAAAGTACTACAGGAGCTAGAAACGACGCCTGTGGATGGTCGTACCGCTCGATTCCGCTGCGTGCTAGCAGTGGCTGGTCCTGGTTTGGTTACAGAAACGTTTTCGGGTAGCTGTGAAGGTCTGATTCACCATGAACGTCAAGGAAAGAACGGCTTCGGCTATGATCCAGTCTTCTTCGTGCCTGAAAAGAATCGAATGATGGCGGAATTGTCACCTGAAGAGAAAAATGAGATTTCACACAGGGGAGCAGCTTTAGCTCAGTTGAAATTCAAATTACCTCAATATATGACGGTGGCAGGTGATTCAGAATGAAGATTGTTGTTATGAGTGATTCGCATGGAGATAAGGAAACGGTGAAAGCCGTTTCTGCACTTTCTGCGGACGCGACTTTCCATTGCGGTGATAGTGAGCTGTCATTCGATGATTCAGTTTTACAGACAATGCATAGAGTCCGTGGAAACTGTGACAGGGATGCTAGGTTTCCCGCATCTGTTGCGGTCAAGGTAGAGGGGAAGACAGTTTTAGCTGTACATGGTCATGAGCATGATGTGAAACAATCGTTGATGGGGCTTTATTATTATGCAAAAGAATCTGGAGCAGATATCGTTCTATTTGGCCATTCGCATTTGTATGGTGCTGAGATGAAAGACGGAATACTGTTCTTGAATCCAGGCAGCACAATGCAGCCGCGGGGCGGGAAAGATGCGACTTATGCTGTTGTAGAATGGGATGAAACAGTGCGCGTTACATTCAAGAATATGGCATCGGAAATAGTAGATTTTATAGAAATAAAAAAGATTTAAAAAAGCGTTGACTTTATTCCTAATGCAATATATACTAAGTATTGTCCTTAGGGAATGAATGAAAGTTTGAAACGCACGTCTCAGTAGCTCAGCTGGATAGAGCAACGCCCTTCTAAGGCGTCGGTCGGGGGTTCGAATCCCTCCTGGGACATAATCAAGATAAGTTAGAAGAAGTTAAGAAATTAAAAAACCGCTACAAACGTTGTACTAACAGCGTTTGTAGCGGTTTTTTGTTTTTGGAGAATTCGTTAGAAAACGATAGAAAGTGAAACCATTATACTCAAATTATACACATTTCACACGATCATTTCCTCGAAGGTAGCGATTGTACTCTTTTCATCACGTACACGTAATTCTTTATGATGTGTGCATAATATTTCAATGTGGTATCAATATCTTTGTGGCCTAACCTTTCAGAAACATAATATATGGACACCTTTCTGTACAGCAAGATACTTGCGTGTGTATGGCGTAATCCATGAACCGAAATCAATTCGATGTCGAGACTTTTAAGCATCCCACGTAACAACTTATTAACGTATTCATTAGTGATACATTTATATTTTGATATCTCACTATAAAAAATAAGTCCAATTTCATTGTTCGGTGTTTCATTAAACAAAACTTGAAATGCCGACATGGTCTTATTATCCATTTTTATTATACGGATAGATTGCTCATTTTTTGTAGGTATAAAACCGTTACCTCCTTTATAATCCCAAGTTTCATAAACATCAATTTCATTTTTCGTGAAATCAAAGTCTTCTCGAGTCAAACCCATCATTTCTCCAAACCTCATTCCTGAAGTTAAGCCAAGTAACAATATGTAATGTGTTATTGTTCTTAGATTTCTATCCTTAGTGATTTGAAATAATTTATTTAGAAATAGTGTGCTTTCCACGTAATTAAGGTGCTTGTCTTCATTCCTTTTCTTGGCAGTCCCAGTCAAAACGACATCTTTTGTAAAATCCTTATAGATAATATTTTCCTCTATAGCCGTTCTAATACAAGCTCGAATATGTGTATTTAACTTTCGTGTCGTTTCTTTAGCATGAGTCAGCCCATATACGTTCAGAAATTGCTGATATTGACGTTTAGTGATGTTTTGTATGGGAGAATTCCCGAAGTGGAATATTATCGTTTCTAGGGTGGCCTGGTATCGTTTAAGAGTAATGGTGCTTATGTCGACTTTGTAGTCTGCAACCCATCCCCGAAAGTATTCATCAAAGGGCTCAGGTTTCAAATGTGGAATAACCCCTTTTCTTAAATTGGCCTCTAACTCCGTAGCTGCTACTTCGGCTTCTTTCTTAGTTCTGAATCCTCCTTTCCTAATAGGTTTTTGTGTCCCGTTTATCATGCGACTAACTCGATATTCCCATGTCTTACCTCTCTTTTGAAATGACGCCATTCTACTTCAACCTTTCTATCAATCATTTGTTTAAACCAGCCAAGTAACAGGCTTCTCGATACTGTAACCATATTTCTAATCTGTTGTTTGCAAAGGAATGTTCAACATTGAATAGCGTTGCGATAAGACGGATTGCTTCACATCTAAGTTTTGGTAATACCAAAAGGTTTAACATGAAAGTTGGAATGCAGAGATGGTAAGCAAATTCTTCTGCTTGCCACTTTTGATACCTAGGAAAAGGGTTGTGAATAGAGGACTGGAATTCTCTTTGCCTTAAGATGTAAGCCAATCCATGTGCGAAGTCTTGCCAAATCTTTTGCTCCGCTTGGTTCTCATTAAGAAAAATAATGAATATTCATTCGAATTTGATAAAGAAATAGAACGCCTTCATTTCTTATTAATGGATGATGATGGATTGAATTCTTCGTTTATAGAAATGGTAATGAAAAGGGACTTTATTATCTACCGAACATCTGATGATCATCCTTTTGTAATAGGTGATAATCCAGTCGTTGCTGTAAATAATAAAAATATAAACACAATTTCTGTTCCTCTTAGCCAAAATTACTTAATTGCTTTTGACTCTATATCATTAGGGTATAACAATGGAATAGTAGATGCTGGGCCGGAGAAAGTCAAAATGTTTAATAATTTACAATATCATCAGAGTATAGAACAGATTTGTTCTTCAAAAGATGACTTTTCATGGATTGATAGAAATAATAGAAAGCTAGAATCGCAAGGTTTTGATTTCTTTTCCAAAATGCCTAAAGAATCCCTTGAGTTATTGGTAATATTAGAAGGGGAAAAGAGTTTTAAAATTGATTAATTTAATTTATGCCCCCACTCAAATAACGCACATCCAAACACGGCATCTCCTTGGTACAATCAATGTATGAATTTTAGGTAGTGCTGTTCTCACGTCTCAAGAAAGATTAACGATTGTCCACATCACACTCCAACCTGTTAGCAAAGATGGATTGTATTTGGCAAGTATAGCGCTCAGATTGGTCTTGATCGGTCTTTAATATCGTCTTAATGCTGCTCAGGTTTGCTCTAGGAGAGTATTCTAACGCTTTTTACAGGTAGCTTCGATACGTGTAAAAGAATACCGTTCCGAAAGTTTGGGAAGTGCTAGACATGACTTTAATGCTTGTTTTTTATTTTTATTGGCCGATAATATAGCTTTAATGGTTGTAAATGTATTTGGACCAACACCTTCTGCCCATTTTAAAAAGTGTGCAGAAGTAAAGTTGATTAGAGCCATGCGATTTTACCACTTGTGACATCTTTCTTACCATTGAATCCCAACTGGAGAGATAGCTTTTTTGACAGCATGACCTCAAAGCGGCATGAGCTGGTTAACAACTTGACACCGAGCCTTCACGGGCATGACACTCAAGCCAGGAAATCAGCAACACGTGCTGGCTTGCCCCGCCAAGGCTATCATGCCCGTCACTCGGTGTAAAGTTGTGAGTTTAAGAATCAGCAACCCTCCCCAGTCGTTGTGTATCCTATATCCACGTCTCTCATGTAAAGGGGTAGCTATGGTAAACTACTTGTCATTCACTGGTACATTTGTTGTTCTTCGGTGGTAAAAACATGTTAGGGGTGGTACATTTCATTGGCTGTAATCAAAAGTTCAGATATTGCTGGTGTTGAGTTGGCATATGATCCTGAACGATGGTGTTTTGTCCGTCACGAAAAAACGTGTGAATAATATACGAAGCGAGGTGCAATCCTATGAAATATCCAGATAAATTGAGTTCATTGGATAAACAGCGATTATATGATAAACAGACCGAATATGATTATCGAAGGATTCTTAACTCATTACGAGACAATAGTGAAACAGTTAAAATTATTGGAACATCATTGAATAACGCTATTATCGATATGGAAAATGAATCAATAAAGTATTTATTGGAAGATATAATGCATCTATTACAAACATTGGATTATTTATTTGATTCTTGTAGTAGTATAGAAGGTTCAAATGTAAAGTTTCTTCCGCATACAGCATTTTTTCGTGAGTATGTCACGACATTAAAAGTGGTTGATGGTAAAATTTATGATATTTTCAATGAAAGAAAATTGAAAGATAGTGAGTTGTTTAAAGAGTTTTGCAATATAAGTGAACTTATATTAAAAGAGAAAAATTGGAGAAATCAAATAGAACATAATATTGATCCGTTTTACGATGGAGATTATTTTGAAATAATAAATGAAGTAAATGTTGAAAAGATGGTGTTATATATTGGAGGAATATTTGATCTATCGATGAAATTAATCGATGCAAATTATTTGAAGGGAAAAGTAGAAAATATAAAAGTAACTTATAAAATAGTTCCACTCAGCGAAAGAATCCAAACCATGTCCAGAGCCAATAAATTGCAAATTGGAATAAATGAGATGTTATGTGAGATAAGTCATCGAGTTATGGAGAATAATAAATTGGACGATGAAGGGAAAAATATTATTGATCTAGGATTTAAGTATTTAGAACTTAATAAATCGTTATTAATAGTCTATAAAGATGAGGAATCGGAATATGTAAATCAGAGTTACTCAGGTCTAAAACGAGAACATTACCAATATTTTGTACGTATGTCTATATCAATAATCTATAGAATTTTTGACAAGTTAGGTCTCTATCTTTATAAAAAAATGGATTTACGAATCAAAAAATCATACTTTAAAGCTGTTATAGATTCGATTGATAAGAAAAATAATAATAACTCTTCATTATTAATAAAAGACTTAAGTGATTTAAGGGGAAGTACGGAGTATATTGAGATGAGTAGGATTAGGCAGAATATTGCTCATAAGAAATTATCCCTCGACTTTAATAGAAGTTCTGAGGAGATGAGGTCTTTGATTACCAATATGTTTGATATTGTTGGGAGCATTATATATAGCTTGTCGGAAGAATATTTTGAAAATAACTCGTTGAGTGTTTCAAATCGTTCTAAAAGTGAGGTTGCACAAAATAGTATTGGTAAAAAGCTATAGAGCAAAATAACTTGGAAAATATATTTTGGTATTGTTTCAAAAAACTAAGAATAGTCATGCGAAATATGCCGGATAACAACTTGATATGAAGTAACCTATTTGACGCCAACTTTTTTATGATCAATTCAATTTCCTGGTTCCTCAATAATATTTGTACAGAAATTATTTCCCTACAATTGCGAACCACTTTCAAATTGGATATAATATATACATATTTCATTAGTTTTCACGTCACCATTTTTCACAGGTGAAAGTCGTAATACCTTTTATTCTTCACTAAAGGAGATTCGACACAAATGTTAGCCTTTGTATTTTCATTCTCTTTTGAGAAAAGTTAGGCAGACGTCTTCCGTCATAAAATTGCTGTATGCACACTAGATACTTACGCATTATTTGCGTGATATATATTTTAAAAGCCGATTGATCCCACTATGGGTGAAATTGGCTTTTTTGCTTTAAAAATCTGAAAGGAGTGCTGCATTGAAATGACACGAAAACAAAACAACTTTCGTTTTCTGTTTCAGTGGGTTACATAAAAGTCGATTGATCCCTTATGGGTGAAGTCGGCTTTTTTATTTATAAAAAATACAAAAGGAGATGGTTTAAGTGGAAAAAGTACTTACGTTTACAAACGAACAGAAGTCGTTGATTTGGAATCGGTTTGTTCAGCCAGCAAATGGGACTCAAGAAGAGGCGGACCATTTTATTGAAGTCTGTGAGACATTCGGCTTGAATCCATTGCTTGGTGATATCGTTTTTCAACGTTATGAAACGAAGAACGGTCCGAACACATCTTTCATTACTACTCGCGATGGGTTGCTTCGTGTAGCTACTAGGCAAGAAGGCTATGTAGGACCTCCTAACGCTAACGTGGTCAGAGAAGGAGACACATTCGAGTTCATCCCATCAGAGGGAAGTGTTCGGCATGAGTTCGGTCAGAAGCGTGGTCCAATACTAGGTGCTTATGCAGTCATGCATCATAAACATTTTAGACCGGTTGCCGTCTTCGTGGATTTTCAAGAATACTTTCAAGCAAATTCAGGTGAACTTAACTCGAAGTATGGCAATAAAAATACTTGGGATAAAATGCCCTCTGCCATGATTCAAAGAATAGCAGAAGTCTTCGTACTTCGTCGTCAGTTCCCTCTAGGTGGCTTATACACTCGTGAAGAAATGTCGATTGAAGAAGACTTTAATAGCAACAGTGGCAATGTGGATGCACCGAAGCAGTCTAATCCAGCCCCCAAAAAACAATACGAGATTACAGGAAATCAACAAGCTGCCGAGACACCTGTTCAGCAATCAAGCAACAACATTATTGAAGGGGTATTCATCCTACAAAGTTTTGAAAAAGGGGTAAGCCCACAAAAAGTGCCATTCGCAAAATTGAATGTTATGAACAAAGAGAGCAATGAAGTAAGTCTTGTTCTGGTGAAGGAGAAACAAGAACTAATTGATTCCCTAAGCCAAATAAAAACGGACCAAGAGTTGACTATGGTCATTAAAAAAGAAAGTGGCTTTAATTTTCTTGAAGAATTCTCTACTGTTCAAGCGAATGTTCAATCTGAAACTCAATCAGAGTCGGTTCAAAAGGAATCCGTTCAAGAGCCGGTTCAACAGGATAATCAAACGTCTTCTGAACCACTTGATGCGTTCATCATGGAAAAGTATGAACAGGGTACAACTCCGGGTGGCGTATCCTTCGCAAAAATGTATGTGAAAAGTGTGGCTAGTAATACTAAAACAATGGTGTTTGCGCAAGGGGAAATAGCGGTTCAAAAAACACAACACCTTATTGAAGGAGATCAGTTTACGATGCAGACCCGTACAGAAAATGGATTTACGTTTTTCGAGAAATTGGGAGATGCGGATAAGGGGGCAGCTTAATTATGCTTCCTGAAATATTAAAAGTTGCAGAGGAATATGGGCTCTCGTTCAATCCTCGCTCTCACGGAAAAAAAGAGACACTTTGCAAATGCTGTTTTTGTGCTGAGGACTCCAAGGCGGGTAAAGGACATAAATTTTATTTGTCGCTAAACACACATGATCAACTTTTTAAATGTTGGTTTTGTGGTGTTTCAGGTGGCGTATTGGACTTTGAAGCCAAGATATCGGGACTACCTTATTCTGAAATACGCAAAAAGTATTTCGGGATAAGAAAGAAACCCATACATCCGGCTGAAAGCTTGAATGCACATCAACTTCGGTCCATTGGTTGGGCTGAATACAAACGGGAGAACCGAGCCGCATTCAAAGAGAATAGAGAAATGGTCTTTAGTGACTGGCAGAACTATGAATACGAAGAGCTTGCAAAGCACTTTGCTATGTTCATAGTGGTAGCTCATATCGAAAATCAAGAGGAGCGTCAAAATAACCTTCTTCATTACGTTATGCAGTCCTGTCACGATACACAAATTCAATTGATGTTCAATCGAGTATTGGCTGAATATGTGAAAGATGAAGCGGATCGTGCTGGTTGGGCTATTCAAGGTGCTGAAATAGGAAGGGCTGCATGGAAAGTATCGTTGTCCACCTATGACTTTGAAATGGATAAAGTCGTGTACAACGTCATTTTCCTTTATCACATGCTAAAAACGGATGAAATGCAAAAGTCTTTAAAAGGGACTCGTAAAAAGGAAGCAATCGTTAATGACAAAATGTCTTTCGCTAATTAAAATAACCGTTACCCTTCACGGAGGAGAAATAGGGACGTAGCTGAAAATTAGTTGCGAGAAAAGGAGTGAATTATGAATAACGTTAGTTTGGTAGGTCGTCTGACGAAAAAGCCAGAACTAAAATACACACAAAACGGTGTTGCTGTTTGCAACTTTATGCTTGCAGTGAAGCGTCCATTTAAAAATGCTAATGGTGAAAATGAAGCTGACTTCATCATGGTTCAAGTTTGGAGGAAACCTGCCGAAAATGCGGCTAACTTCCTTAAAAAAGGCAGTCAAGCTGCGGTGAATGGTCGTATTAGCACACGGCATTATGAAAACGACAAGGGTGACCGTATATACGTCACAGAGGTTGTCGCTGACTTTGTACAATTTCTCGACCCGAAACCTCAAGGTCAAGGCAACCAACAACGGCAAGGACAGGAGAGCTCCCAGAAACAGCCTAATCCTTACGCTAGTAACAGTAACACTCAAAATCAAAATGGTAATCAATTCGAAACGAGTGGAGGTCCTGTTGTGGTAAGCGATGATGACCTGCCATTCTAATAGGAGAATTTAGATGAAAAGAGGGATTGGGAAACCAGTCTCTTTTTGTTTGTCAAAAATGAAAGGGAGGAAAAATAAAATGAAATGGAAATATAATAGTATGTACGAAATTATTGAGTTATTGCATGTGCTTGATTTCAAATGTAATAAACAAAAAATAGGGGCTGAATTAGTCATTTTGGGCGGTTCAGGGATATTACTTTTCATGGAGTTACATGATAAGACATTTCGGCCTACGATGGATGTGGACATAAATCTTCTTAGTACAAATGACGTTCAAAAATTGAGGTCGTTACTGGAAGACTTGGATATAGATATAGTAGGTGGGGTAATGGAATTACCACCATTGGAAGATTTTAAAAAGAGTTCTATGTTCAAGTTAGATGTAGATTTTACATCAATTGAAGTATATGTTCCTGATATTGAACTGCTGGCCTGCAGCAAAATATTTTCGGCCCGTGAAAAGGATCTAGTAGATTTGGAAAAGACGATAATACTTGAGAGTTGTAACAAAGAAAAGTTGTTAGATATGGTGGAGGAGTACAAAATGTACTTATTAAACACCGATAATCCTAATTTGAATCTGTATTCGTTAACTCGCATATTTGAAGAAAAAGGCATATAATGTAGGAAAGAGTGCACAATATAATGAAAGAAGGGAGTCGTTCAGGATGAATTCGATGACTGATAAGAAATACGCTGTTCCTTTTTCAGCCTTTGTTGAAAAACTGCAGCAACAGAATGATTATCTGTTAGAAGGTGGAACTAGTTACCGTCAACGGACAGCGGAATTGGCACTAGAAGTTGCTCGTAAAGCTGGTAATGTTAATTCGTTTTATGACAATGATGATGCCAGGGAACTAGTTACTCAATTATTTCCTGAACTCAATCTTCATCGAAGAGAAGATGTAGCAAAAATGCTACGAGTAGTTGTTAATCGTCTTCATCTGAACGCGACACTTTCTGATGATGTTAAAGAGCACGTAAAACAGAAAATGAGTAGCCAAAAGAAAATTAGGTTAGTCAAAGTAAAATAGGCGAAGTATCTTTTAAAAGTCGATTTACCCATTACGGGGTAGTCGGCTTTTTTTGATAACTCAAATAGAAAGGAGAATTCACTATGATCTTTTCCTTTTCAAGATTAAGTCTCTACACAACCTGTCCTTATCGCTTCTTCAAGAAACACATCGAAGGATACGAAGAACCAGCAACCTACCCTTTAGCTTTGGGGAAAGGGGTTCATAAAGCGGTCGAAGATAAAATTAATGGGGTGTCTCATTCAGAAGCCATTTTAAATGGGATGATTGAAGCCGAGTTTCATCCAAAAGTGACGATGGATGAAATGTCAGAGTTGGTTAGTTATGCACCGCTTACAGAGAACATGGGGGAAACGGAGATTCACTTTCAACTTCCACTTTCTGATGAAGATTCAGCCCCGATGTTACAAGGGTATATTGATCTTGTTTCACCAGACGGAAGTACAATAGTCGATTGGAAAACGAATCGGGTTAGCTACGATGTTCGAGATAATCATCAGGTAGGGTTGTATGCGTGGGCAGTTGGTCAATTAAAGAATCAATCTGTCGTTGAAGGTAGTTTGTACTTTCTTCGATTCAGAAGAGCGAGCAAACACGTTTTTAATCAGGCTGATATGGACAGATCTAGACAGTGGGCTTTGGGTGTAGCAAATGAAATTAATTTCAAACGTGAGATTTTGGATATGCTACCGGAAGAAGCGGAGAGTTTATTCCTTTCAACGCCTTCTAGTCATTGTAGGCATTGTCCGTTTGCTATTGAGTGTTATCGAAATTTTAGTAGTTACTAAAAGATAGAAATATAGCAGAGTTAGCGCCGATGTGGATTATCCCCTTCGGTTTTTTTATGTCCAATAATTAATGGGGGGAGGTATTTACATGACGATGACTACAGTATAGTGTAAGCGGTATGAACTATGAGCGTTAGCGGAAGAATTGCTATCATATCTGACGGGGTTTAAATTAGACGAAATGTATGTGGAGGAAAAAGTAATGGTTGATTTAATTGTTTTATCTTAACTTCACGCTTACTATTGTCAATAGGATATTAATATGAGGCGCCTGGGAAAATATACTTGATAATAAATAGGCACTCAATTTCGTTGATTAATTCTTGAGGTTTAATCTGAATGGTTTTGTGAATTTAGGATACGTTTATTTATACAGGTTTGAATTGTCAGATAAATAAATTTTTAGTTAATTATTATTATGCTTAGCCCCCAGAAAAGTTATTGCTACTTTCAATCCACGAAATATAGTTTGAAGTACTCGATTATATGGACTATATATTGTGGTTCAGAGGAAGCAGTTTTTCAAAAAAGGACTTTTTGTGGTCTAACCTTAATATAGATTATAAAAAAATTGTGAACGGAGATGGTAGAATGTATTTTTATAACACTGGATTCGGACAAGTAATGTCTCGTCCTGGAGTGCATCTGATCAGGGATAATTGGAATGATTTTGGATATCGCACTCTTTTTAAGATGTATTTTGTTGATGAATCAAAAAAGCAATCCGAAATAGGTCATGTTAAAATTGGTACGTCCACAGAAGAATTTTCCACCAACATTTCGACTGGAATCGCAAAGTTAAACGAAACGCATTTCAGTTTAGGGCAGGGTAAGGATTATTATGAGAATTTAAATAGATTAGGCCCAGATATACGAAGTAGTATATTGGTGGGAATGAATGATATTGCTAACGATTTGAATATTTTTGATCAGGTAATTCAATATGAGGTAACAAAATCATCCTTGTTACGTGATATAAAAGTATTCACCGTAAAAAATCAATTTCACAGAATAGCTAAAGGTGGGGTACCGCTTACGCCTTATCAATTTAGTTATCATTACTCCTACAACGACAATGAAGATTCAGTTGTTTTCGAATTTCAGGTAGAACCGGACTCAATGCCACCGACAAACATACATGCTTTAATTGGTAGCAATGGTGTTGGTAAAACGACAATACTTAATGGAATGATTGACTCTCTGTTAAATGGTTCGGGAACATACGATGAGGATGGTTCAATCATAGAAGATGAAGACAAAAATAACCTTTTTTACGATTCACTTACTTTGGACTCAACAGATTTATTCGCTAATATGCTTTTTATTTCTTTTAGTGCATTTGATAACACAGCTCATTTTCGAGACAGAATAGATGAAGAGAAAGGAATACTCTATTCTTATATTGGGATAAAGGATAGTGAAATAACTGAACAGAATGAAGCTACCAATAAAGATGGTTCAAGTGAAAAGTATATTTCTAAGACACCGGAAACATTGATTAATGAATTTTTACACAGCATTAAAATTATTGAAGAAACAAGTGATTTACGAAAGATTCATGAGTGGAGGAAAGCAATTGAAATGCTAGAGAGTGACGCCATTTTTAAGAGTTTTGGTCTTAAGGAAATAGATTTAAAGGAGATTGATGAATTAAAGCAGATATTTAATGAGCTAAGTTCAGGTCATAAAATTATCCTTTTAACTATCACAAGATTAATTGAAAAAGTTGATGAGAAGTCATTAGTAATTTTAGATGAACCGGAATCTCATTTACACCCTCCACTACTATCAGCATTTATTAGAGCGTTGTCTAATATTTTAATATCTCAAAATGGAGTTGCAATCATAGCTACTCATTCGCCTGTAATTCTTCAAGAACTACCGCGTAGCTGTATTTCTATTATTAAGAGAGCCGGCAAAAATTGTTCTTTTTACAGACCTGAAATCGAAACCTTCGGTGAAAATGTAGGGACCCTAACTAGAGAAGTATTCGGTTTAGAAGTTACATATTCTGGATTCCATGGACTGTTGGAGAAGTTGGTGGAAGAAGGAAATAATTATGAAGAAATACTTGGCAAGTTTAATGGTGAACTAGGGATAGAAGCTCGTACTATTCTAAGGTCACTATTGCTGTATAAGGAGTGAAAAAATGCGAACAGTTCCCAGACCCAATTTTTCTACAGATGAAGTTATATTAAAATGCATTAGCAATTACGAAGATGAAGAATTAGTTTCACGCTTTAAGGATAGTATAGAAGAAATAGTTGAATGGGGTAGTGTGCTTAAAGAAAAAATTGAAACTAATACAGTCCATACAATTGAAGAAGATAGTTGTATTCCCAGAATAATAGATAAAGCAGAAATGATTAAACTTTATAATGACAAATTTTCTAAGCAGGGGCAGCCCGGTAGAGATTACTATAACACTATAATGGAATTACCTAAACATCTTCTATGTCCTTTGTGTGGATATAGACCCGTCGATAGTATAGACCATTACTTGCCAAAAGGAAAATTCCCTGTGTTTTCTATTAGTCCTTTAAATTTGATTCCAGCTTGTTTTGGTTGTAATAAGCGTAAAAAGGAAAAAAAAGCCAATAAGGCGGAAGAAGAATTTCTTCATCCTTATTTCGATAATATCGAAGATGACTTGTGGTTGTACTCAGCGTTCGAAGAGAAAATTCCTTTGACCATATTTTTTAATGTGAATCCACATGAATCTTGGGATGATATTACTAAGGAAAGAGTACGTAAACATTTTAATATATTTCAGATTGGACAATTATATAGTAGTTATGCCAGTTCTGATATTTCAGGAAACATATATAATTTAAAAAAGATATATGATGAGGGTGGAGCATCCGCTTTAAAAAATGAGTTATTCAGAACAGTGGAAAGTTTTCAATATGCCCAAGTAAATTCTTGGCAAACAGCTATGTATTCAGCATTATATAATAGTGAGTGGTTTTGTGAGGAAGCATTAAATTACTCAATAGAAGATATATTAAAGTGAGTAATTCGACTACATCTCTGATACACGTATTCCGAAGTGTTGCGACTGCTACTTTGATTTGATAAACTTAATCTATGTCTGTTAGTTTTCAAGTCATCGTATTTTGATGAAAGTCGTTATACCTTTTCATTTTATAAAAGGAGATTCGACACAAATGTCGCAGCCTTTGAATTCTCATTTAGGGAAAAGCTAGGTAGATGTAATTGTACGTCACAAAATTGCTTTCGGGCAAAATCATATTGGATATTTACGCATTTTTGCGTGATATATATTAAAAGTCGATTGAATCCTTAGGGATACAGTCGGCTTTTTTGATTTCAAAAATAAAAAGGGAATGGAGCGATGCAAATGGTTGGTAAACAATTAGAACGTCTAGTTTCTAACAACAAAAAGGGAAGCGCGAACAAGTCATTCATCTGCTTTATGGATGATAAGAGAGAACGGAAATTCCTTGTCTTTAAGTTTGGCGGTATCTACCAACTGGATGGCAATGGAGAAGTTAAAAAGATGGATTCTCTTACCGATATTCAAGATATTTTCATGTCTATTGAAAACGGTGATGTGAAGATAATTGGTAGCGGAGATATTGGAATCTAAAGGGGGAGTTTCATAATGGTTCTGGCAAAAACAGAGATTATTGAAAGTATGGATCATGCAATTAAATTAGGAAAAGAAATTGAACGTGTTGAATCAGCGTTGAAAGCAATGAAGGCTGAACTAAAGGCTTTCGTCGACAACAATGGTCCAGTTGATACAGGTGATGTTATTTGGGATTACACTGTATCTGCATCGTGGCAATTTGATGAAAAAGGAATAAAGGAAGTAGCTCAAAACATGGTGCTTGAAGGTGTGAATCCATGGAAAATGCTGAACATCACAGCTTCAAATCTGAAAAAGATAGGCTGGGATGATGCAGTAATTACAAAAATGGGCGAAAAAAAGGAGACGCGTCGATTCGCATCTCGTAAAAAGTGATTCTTTTAAACCTTGTAGATTGATTATATCATAAAAGCCTTCCACCGGGCAATGAAAGAGTGGCACATGAACGCTTGTGCCACTTGGCACTTGCTTTGTGTGAGAGAGGATTACAAAATGACAACTAAAAAATATATTATAGCTGCTCGTGAAGCAGTTTCCACTTACAATGCAGTCGGTTCTGAAAGTATGATCGAATTGCAGGATATTCTGGCTGTATTAATTGGACCATCTGCAGAACCGGAATTTACGGGTCGTTTAGCAGCTCGTGGAATCAGAGCCCTAGTCGATATGACTGTTTCTGAGTTGGAAGAGGAAGGAATGACGCATAGTGAGGCTCTAAAAGTCCATTCTGGTATGTTGATTGCTAGAAAGATGCGTTCTGCTGGAAAGGTTGAGGAACGATATACAATCAGATCTCTAGAAGATACAGCAGCTTATTTGATGGCTGAAATGACGTCACTAACGCAAGAACATTTCGTGGTCTTGTACCTAAATGTAAAGAATGAAGTACTTCATAAAAAGACGGTCTTCATTGGTTCGTTAAATTCTTCGATAGTGCATGTCCTCTCCCGCCGTGAGAAATTCCGGCACGCCATAGAAACCTACGGAAGTTTTTATATACATTCCCAATCGTCATCGGTTTGCCACCAAGTGCCGGGAAAAAATAATCTTCTGCCACAGGATAAGGATGGACCTTATTAAAGTAATGCTTAAATCGTTCTATAAGTGAAGGTGACATGGGTACTAGTCTACTGTTATCATTTTTAGAATGATGGATGGTGAGAATACCATTTACTAAATCAATATCACCCACTTTGAGAAGTCTGGCTTCAGATGCTCTTAGTCCACACATATAAATCAAACGAAAGAAAACAGGCATAATTAAGTGTCTATAAGGACATTCACAACTGTATCGGCATTTGTCGGTTTCAACAAAAATTCTTTTCAATTCATCAGCAGTATAAATATATGGCATATATTGTTCTTCAGTTGGATAGTACCCTTTCGGAATGATATATGCTTGGATTCCGATGGAATCCATATACTTTCCAAATTGGCGAATGATTGATGTACGTGCGCATTGGTTTGCCTGCGCTTCATAAGCTTTTTTTGCTACACCAATCCAATACGATGCCCCTTGTAAGATTTGTAGCATTTGGATATTTTTCCAACGTAAATCTGGCAAAACGTTTCAATTGACCTTCTTCTGTATCGTACTTGTATCCGACAGCCCGCTTCAGATCCACGTGGTTTTGAATATGTTCTTTAAAAGGTCCTTCATAAATGATGTCACTCATGACTTGATACCTCCTCAAAGTCAAGGGCACATTCCTTCAACTTCTTAATATCAACCTTCAGATAAACGGCTGTTGAATCAGTATCTACATGGCCGAGTATATCTGAAATGGCGGAGAGCGGTGTGTCATTTTCAAGAAGCATGCTAGCCAGTGTGTGCCTAAGGGAATGCATACCTCTTTTCTTTTTCAATGTGGGAAGATGTGCTAGTTCCATGTATCTTTTTATGAGCTGGTTTAAATGGTCACCTTCTGAAAACGGACCAAAAGGTGCCATATGTTTGACGAAAACGTAGGGACTGTCTATTTTAGGTCGACCGTATTTGAGATAATCAATCACTGCCCAGCCAACCTCCGGTGTCAATGGAAGAGATAAGGCACTTCTTGTCTTTGATTGAATAAAGACAAGCTGCTTCTCTTCCCAATGAAAGTTCTCCATTTTAAGGTTTTTAATATCTGTACAGCGCAAACCAAGACAGCACGCCAGTAGGATAATGGCATAATCCCGTTTTCCTTTCGGACTTCCTTTATCGATGGCATTGACTAGTTTTTTCAACTCATCGGGTGTCCATACGGATGGAATATGGGTTTGTTTCCTTGCTTGCACCATTGGCATTTTTGAAGCAAAATCAGTCTGTACTCGTCCAGTTTCCTGAAGAAAACGGCAAAAGGCACGTATAGAGCATATATTTTGCTCCACTGTTTTGTACGTATAGCCTGCCAATGTTTTAATATAGTCATTAATCAATGTAAGGTTGATTGCCCTACAATACGATATGGATTGGGAAACAAGATAATCCATGAATCGTTCCGACTGTTTAACATAATGGTCTATTGTCACATTGGAGTAATCCTTTTCTGTACAATATTGTTTAAAATGGCTACTGATATCAATGAAATAAGGATCCGTAAGGATTTCCTTGTGCTTGTAATACCGACGTAAAACGGTATTGTGCAACTGAAAGTCTCCTATCATTCTGATGATGCGTAGCTCTTGTGTCTCAGATTGCGATAGAGCTCGATCAAAATCTTTTTCAAGGATGCGAAAGTATTCTTCAACAAAGTCTATTCCCAGGCTTTCGGAATAGTAGGTTTCACCTTTTTCCCGAGCGAATTGAATCAACATTCGCCATCTTCTACGGTAGAATTTCATAGTTCCTTCAGTGTAACCGAGGCGTAGCATTTCTTGCCCGAGATCGTGAATTAGATCTTCCAATGTTTTCTTTTGCATAATTACTTTCTTTGCATAAGGTGGGGTTATCTCTCCTTTACTAGCGAATACCTACCTCAATGAATTGGATTGGGAGCTTGATTTGAATGGACTACGTTTTGTCCGATACGCAGATGACTTTCTAATCTTCGCCAAAAGTAAAGAAGAAATTCAAAAGGCAATAGGCATCACAAAAGCCAAATTAAAAGAGTTGGGCTTGGAAATTGCGGAAGGCAAAACAAAAGTAGTCAATTTTAAGAAAGATGACTTTGATTTCCTTGGCTTCACATTTCAACATTGGACAATGAATAAGAAGGGGAAACCGGTCTTTTTCGTCGTACCGAAAGAGGAGTCCATTAAAGACTTCCGTCTGAAAATCAAGAGGAAAACACCTAAGAAACTGACGCTCGATAAAGTCGAATGGGTAAACCGGGTCAATCCGATTATTAGAGGGAAAGTAAATTATTATGTGCTTGTGATAGACGCGATAAAAGAAAACACCGAATTGGGTCAGAAAAGTCATTGTGTAACAAGGAAAATCCGAAGGATGTTAGATAGTCTAGATGGATATATCCGCAGAAGATTACGAGTGGCTTTTATACATAAGCACCCAAGTCAAATCAAGGAATATAAGATGCGATATAAGTGGAATAATGAATTTTTCATCGCGATTAAACTTATCCCTAGCTTATGGCTCTATCTGAATAAAGCATACGGACAAACACTCGAAGATTTCGCAATGGATAAGAAAACAAAATCCAAACGAAAGTATGAGTTGGCTAAACTTCGTTTCCAAATGAAAGGCGAAGAGTATTTTTCATCCCTTCGCCTTCAAAAGATGCAAAACGCCTGGAATGCATCACACTAGAATCTAGCGATAACATATTGGTAAGCCGTATGCCTAAATAGGGCACGTGCGGTTTGATAAGGGGGAAGCCATGAGAATGGTTTCCCTACTTTATCTTATGAAGAACTGAAGTGAGGAAGATGCAATATTTACATGAATTAAGCAAATAAATATAGTTAAACTTTGCCGAGGAGTCGTAAAATTAACTAATTGAAAAAGTCTTGCAAGTCTAGAGATTAGGGTGAAAGCTGGAAAAGTATATAAAATAGAGCTGCAAATTGATCTAAGACATGATAAATATTCAAGTGAAGCAAAATGTATAAAAACCTGCATAAAAGCAAAAAAAATTGGGATTTTTAATGGAAGTATTTATATTTTGAAAATAAAGAGATAATAATGGTCCGGACTTTGATGTCCAAATAGTCTAGACTTTGGTGTCCTTGTACATTTTTCGTTTGTGTCATTTTTAATTCCTCTTTTCTATTTTTTTATTAAACTCATGACTAAATTTGAATTTAGCTTAAAGTTTATTATAAGACAAGTGAGAAGAGAATGTCACTCCCCTTCTCGTTGTGGTACAAAACTAAATGAATAGCGAAACTAAACATTCTTACTGTATGCGTTTTATTATCCGAACTAAAAACTTCGCAGCAAAGTATGATAAAGGAATACCTAAAAATAAAATAAGGTAGCTCATAAAATAACTATCAAAAAAGTATTGATCCGACAAGTAAGCAGCTAGTTTAAAATATGGAATAAAAAGTATTATCACTAATGCTACAAAGCCTGCTTCTCTCAACATTAATTTATTTTCATTAACCTTTTCCTCGCCTTTCCAATTTTCCTCCATAACGAATCTACCCCTTTTCCATTTGATTCTTCTTGCACTAACTATCTGCCTCTTTATTCAAAGAAGAAAAAGAGCCGTTTTAGCTGCTCAGATCCTTAAATAAAGAACCCGATGTTATACAAGTGAAAAAACCTTTGTATAAATTGTAAACTATTTTAAAGAATATTAAAAACAATACGGAAAATCATAGTGAGATTTTCCGTATTGTATAAACTTAAATTAATAGAATCCTTCTAGTGGTTTATCCATTCATTCCATGCACTTCAATTTTTTTGAAGATGACTTAACAGGTAAGAATCGATATTTGGAGCAACTTCTGCTTGATAGCCTAAGATATCAAGAGTTTCAAGGTTCAAATCGCTGTTGATAGAAATTACGTCTGTTTTAAATGAAACACTATCTCCAATTGAAAATTGACTCATAAGGTCTCCAGCAAACTCCCAATAAATCTTTGAAACTTCATTTAAGTTAGTTTTATCTGAGTAGTCAAACCCTAAGCTTGTAGCTTGTTTGTCAGTATCATAGTAAATATCTGTAATAGTATCGCTTACAATAATAGAATCCCCTATATTGAAGCTTTTCAAACTGTTAACATATTCCTGCAGTTCTTCATCAAAATGGTCATTTTTCAAATCATTAATCGACAAAACGGATTTTTTTGTCTTTAATTTTGAATTTGTATTGTTCTCTTTAAAAGCTTTCTGTTGCGGAATGATAAAAAGTGAATTATTTTCAAAGTGGTACTTACTTTGTTTTTCTTCTAGTGCTAAAGGCTGCGGTCCTTCAGCTGGGAGACATTGAGTACATGGAGGACTATTAAAAAAGTAGAATACTCCCAGGTTCCACTGAATTGGATCATGGATATTATACATAACTGTGTAATCACCGGATGACATTCTACTAGCTGTAATTCCTTGATCATGTCCGACGTTTCCACTTGCTACTCTTGTCCAGGTGCTGTTTCTATATATAGCAATACCAATTTTTTTCGTCCAAGAATTTACAGGGCTTGTTCTACCAAATGCATATATAGAATCATAGTAATTTTGAAATTTCACTGTTGTCTCTGCCCATGCTTCATCCTTGGTATAAGTTTTCGATCCAGTAGTCGTCCCCACAGCACCAGTTACTGAGGCAGATTTTGCGGGTACATTGTAAAGTTTATTAGATAGATGTCCACTGATTGAATAAACGGCCCCCAAATAAGTTTTCCATAAATTTTGAATAGATATTTCGTCACTTGCAGCGTCGACTTGAATTTTAGCTTCATCTAAAGAAGAAGCCATTGCTGTTTTGTTAGACCCAATGAATATTGATAATAACATCAATGTTCCGGTTTGTGTAGTGCAAAATAGAAGTACATAGAATTGCAAAGGAAAAGTACATAACGTTGCAACACAAGTTTCAACAAAAAAAGGCTTGCCAGCCTTCCAAAATTTCTCTACTGTATTGGTGTCGAATCAAATCAGTGGAGGTTGAAAGGAATGCTGGCAATGCCTGAAATTAATTGTATCAAATTAATGAGGAATCAGAAATCATTATCTATTAATCACATATCAAAAACTCTTGGAATCAATTGGAGAACTGCTAAAAAGTATGCAGATGAAGATGATTTGCCTGTAGAAATAGAAAGAAAAAAGTCAGGAATGATGTATGAACAAAAATGGGGAGAAATTGTTGGAGATTGGCTTTGGGAAGATCAAAAGCTCAAAAGAAAAGAAAGAAGGAATAACAAAGGAATCTTTTCTGCCTTACAAGAAATGGGGTTTAGGGGGTCCTACCGGACTGTCTCATATTTTATTAAAGAATGGCGCGAAGGAAGAGAAGATGTTGAAGATGAGACTAAAGATAAAAACTACGAGCGCTTAATCCACCCTCCCGCTGAGGCACAATTAGATTTTGGATTGATGCAAGCTGTTCAAGATGGAAAATATAAAGACATCCATTGCCTAGTCATGTCACTTCCCTTTAGCAACGCTGCTTATGTAATTCCATTACCGGCGGAAAATCAAGAGTGTCTTTTACATGGCATGAAAATGATATTCAAACAACTAGCAGGGATTCCTAAGAAAATCCGTATTGATAACATGAAAACAGCCGTCATTAAACCAAGGAACAGAAATGAGGAGGCTGTATTCACAGATGAATTTCTTCACTTTTCGAATCATTATGGATTTGAACCCCAAGCCTGTAATCCTTATTCCGGCAACGAAAAAGGAAGTGTAGAAAATAAAGTCGGCTACGTTCGATATAATTTCATAACTCCAGCACCCGTCATAGAGGATTTGGAATATCTAACCCGGCTACTTGAACAACAGCTTACAACGGATCGTCAACGCATACACTATAAAAAACAAGTACCGTTACAAGAGCTATTGGAGGAAGAGCATCAATATCTTTTGGAGTTACCTGAAGAAGAGTATCCTGTTTTCAAAGAAGAAAAAGTGAAAGCAAATAAATATGGAGAAATCACTTTAGACAAAGTAAAAGTCTATGTTCCGAAAGCTTACAATTATACAGGTTTATCTGTCGTAAAATATTGGAATCGATTCAAGGTACTATCTCCCCATGGAGAAGTCTTGTATGAAGATAATCGTCCGTATATGCACAAGAATCGTGAGATTCCGTGGAAATCCATCTTAAAAGCGTGGTTAAGTAAGCCGCGTTCAGTACCCTATTCTCGTTTTTCAACTTATCTTCCAGGTCGAGTATATGAATACTTTAATATCTCGAATCTTTCGATTCGTAAGGAACGCATAAATTGGGTACTAGCACTACTAGCCACTCATGATATGAATGAAATCAATAATGAGTTTTATGAGCTATTGAATGGACAAACAGACGCTTTAAAAGACCCGGAAGCACACCCTTATGACGTTGATTGGAACAAGTATGATCAGCTTCAGAAAGCACCAGAGATTGAAGGTGAGGTTCGTTGACTACAAATTTAGATACTATGTGTAAAACTTTACGTTTAGCTCATGTCAACGATATTTATTCTGGTATATCATATGAAAATCCAGCTCAATTTCTAGAAGATTTATTTCAAAAAGAGCTTCAGCTGCGAGAAGAAACGAAAGTCGAACGATTAATAAAGCAGGCGAAATTTCATCAAAAGAAGTCACTTTCATCATTTCAATGGAAAGAACAGATTCATTTCCCCGCTCACATTGACTCGCATGAGCTATGTACACTAAATTTTATAGGCCGTAATGAAAATTTAATTTTAACCGGTGCTCCTGGAACTGGAAAGTCTCATTTAGCGACCGGTATTGGATATGAGGCCTGTAAGCAAGGTTTAGAGGTTCGCTTTTATAGAGTTTCGGACTTGGGAGAAGCGCTCGAAAGAGCATGGCGAGATGGCAAGCTATCTCAGTTTAGATGCCGCTTTAAAAATGTGGATTTAATTATATTGGATGAAATGGGTTACGTTCCATTCAATAAAGAGGGAGCAGAGCTCCTCTTTCAGCTCATCTC
Source organism: Sporosarcina sp. resist (assembly GCF_014302295.1). Classification (NCBI taxonomy): domain Bacteria; kingdom Bacillati; phylum Bacillota; class Bacilli; order Caryophanales; family Caryophanaceae; genus Sporosarcina; species Sporosarcina sp. resist. The sequence continues at coordinate 1,874,069 of NZ_CP060287.1, forward strand.
GGATTGGTACGAACAGAAAAGTTTAATTATCACTTCAAATTTAGAATTTAGCCAATGGAATCGTGTTTTTAGCGATTCTAGATTGACTGCTGCATTGGTAGATCGAGTGATACATCATGCTCATATTTTGAATTTTACAGGAGATAGTTTTAGAGTAACAAACGCTTTATCACGTCAGAAATAAATACTGATTTGAAGGCTGGCAGGCTTGTGTATTTTCCTTTGCAATCTTCTGCACTTTTATCTTGCAAAACACACCGGTTAACAGTATTAGTAGTTTTTTCATACAAGATACCCCCTATTGTTTTTTTTTGGTACAATATAATTATAATAATTCTGTATATTTAAATCACTATAATGAGGTTGGGAAAATAGTATCTTAAGAGCCCAATAATCTAACCCTTTCGACAGTAAGTTTCCTAGAACTAAGAAAGTGATGTGAAATAAATGATTCTAACCGGTTACTTAATTAAAAAAGAACGAATAAACAAAAATATGAAGCAAATTTGGCTGGCCAAAGGTATCTGTTCAGTATCTTACCTAAGCAAGATTGAGAATGGACAAACAGTTGCTAGCCAAGAAATTCTAAGTCTTCTAGCAGAAAGATTAGAGATCGTAACGGATAGCTTCGACACACATACTGAAGATACTTTCATAAAATCAATGTCGAATAGCTACAAAGAATACCTTACAAAGAAAAATAATGATGGAATTCAACGATTTGTGAATACCAGGGAAAAAAAATATGTATTTAATTGTAAAAGAAATCACAATACCTATAACCTATTGTTAATCCGCTTTTTATTAATCAATAACGAAGATAGAATTACAATAAGAAAGGAAATAGCTTTTTCCGAGCTGCTACTAAGTGAGTATAGTAATAAAGAAAAGTACCTCTATTATATAAATGGATGTTTATATAGATACTTTGAAAGTGATTACCAAAGTGCTTACGATTATATATTGAAAATTGAAGAGATATTGAACGAGTTAATACTGGAACCATGGGAAAAAGCGGATTTTAGTTATATTGCAAGTCTATGTTATGGAAAAAGAGCACTCTTTAACCAAGCCATAGATTTAGCTGGACAATCATTGAAATACTTTACAGACAATATTTATTTGGAAAAAGCCCTGGATTGTCATATAGTACTAGGGAATTCATATAAGAATTTGTTGGATTACAATAGTTCGGAGAAGCATTTGATGTTTGCATTAGAAATAACTAACCAATTAAACAAGTTTGACTACCTCGGTATGATTTATCATAATTTGGCGCTACTACATTCACGTATGGGGTTTTCACAAATCGCAATTGAAAAATTTAAAAAAAGTTTAGAGTATAAAAGAGATGAAGGGCATAAAAGTTATCTTCTAACTCTTTACGCTCTGATGAAGGAACTTTATAGACACAGTGATTATGAGGAAGCAAGAGGATTTTGTAGACAGGGATCCCTTCTAATCAATGAGTGGGAAAACAATGAATTATACAGGGAGTATACTTTTCATTTTGAAATTTATAGGAATTATATTGATAAGAATGAAGATATTGAAAAGACTTTAATTTCTGCTATTGACTATTTTAGACAAGTTAATGATAATTGGAATACGACTAAATACACACTAGCCTTAGCTGAGCATTACAATAGTATTGGTCAGTATAAGAAATCAGCATTAAATTACAGTAAGTTTGTCCAGGCGAAACTCGAAAAAAAATCGATTAAATCATGGGAGGAATTATAATGAGAAAAATAGTAATACCATACTTTTTAGCTCTACTGTTTTTAGCGACGATTTACACTCAGTCTACATCTGAAAACGATGATGAAAATCCAAGACCTACAGAATTTCCATCCACCTTCATTAATTAATTTTCTAACTTGCATTTATAATAGTTTAACAAAAAAGAAGACAGGGATCCCCTAACGGGTTCGGTTGATGGGGAGAAAACAATAAAAAATACAGTGTTTGGGGACACAATTCGCATAGGAATTAGTGTCCCCGTTTTTGTTGTTGCATCAACATTTAGATGCTTTATATTGATGAATTAGTACCACAATTGGCACCGGAATTAGCAGCAGCACATAAATTTATTTGCCTTTGTTAATTCCATTGTTAAAACACTTGCTAATTAGATGTTGAAATGAAAAATGTTGAAGGAAGACGAGAAATCTATGCTAAAATATACTAAAGATTGTGAAATAATGTACTTAAACTAACGGGGCAGCGCGACAAGTTTTGTTATAAACACTAATGTGTGAAAAAACAAGGGATTTCTTCGGAAATCCTAACTTTATAACCGAGGATAGGAATGACAAAACCATGTATTTTGAAACTATCCCATTAAGATTCCTGCATGCGTCATAATGGACAGATTATGTCTCGCTTAATTTGACAAACCAAGTTAGTTAATAATACACTGCACAAGGTGAATAGACATTCTTCGCTCACTAACCAAACGTGATAGTTCAAAAAAGAGTTTTTTTACTTGAATTTGAATGTATACTTATCGCAATGAAGTTACTTTTACATAAAGAAAATAAAAAGGTTTAATGAAGAGGCAATTGATTACCACAAGAACTTCTGGCTGTTCTATGATATTAATGGACGAATTGTTTAAAATAAGGTTTAATAAAAAGACTCAGCAGCACCGAAACAGATAGCTTTAATATGTAAACAACTGGAAAGAGGGAACAAATGATTTCATTCATACTAACGTTGAAACGTTTATTATCAGCTGTAATTCGAATAGGAAAGGAACCGCTATTTAAAACATTACTTTTAACATTAGCCATTATTTTGTTATCTGGCACTATGTTTTATTATGGGATAGAAGGATGGTCACTGCTTAACTCGTTTTACTTTGCATTTGTCAGTTTAATTCCGACAGGCGTCAATACTGGGTTAATGCCAGAAGCGACTATCAGTAAATGGTTTACTATGGTTTATCTAGTGGTCGGGATAGGGGTCATGCTTATGCTAATAATGAGACTGGGGCTAGCTATCATCAAATTTGAAAAACCAGAAGACAAGGAAGTTGAATCAAAGAAATGAATAAGAGCCAGGAACGAGAAGAACAACTTTAGGCCATGGTCCAGCAGCTGCAAAGCGACCTGGACGAACTGAAAAAGCCCCGGTAAAATCCGAGGGCACTGAAAAACTTACGTTTTTTAATTTTATAAAAAAGTTTCACAAAAAAAAGCGACATTTCGTTCAAAATCGAACGAAATGTCGTAAGCCCCCAATCAAACAAGGCATATCCAAACTTAGCACCTCCTTGGTACGATTAACGTATCAGTTTTAGGAGGTGCTTTTAATGTCGCAAGAAAAATTAACAATAGTCCCCGTTACACTCCACCCTGATGGTAAAGATGTATTTCCCCTCGCTACTTCGAATACCTCCGGTATTTGCATAATCAAAACCGTTACTGCTGAAATCTCCTTTTATAACGGACTAGAAGAGCGCATTATCCAAACAGTAATGAGGGAGTTGAAGCATTTATGAAACAGGATTACACCAGTGTGAAAAATATCTATATCATCTGTGGGAAAACCGATATGAGAAAAGGTATTGACGGCCTAGCTACACTGATTCAAGACTCTTTCGAGCTCGATCCCTACAGTGATTCCATTTTTTTATTTGCTGGAGGGAGTAAAGATCGTTATAAATGTTTGTATTTTGACGGTAATGGCTTCGCTATGCTTTATAAGCGGTTAGATAACGGTAAACTACAATGGCCTAGAAATGAACGAGAAGTTCGCAATTTGTCGCAACAGGAACTCAGATGGCTTTTAGAAGGATTATCTATTCAGCAACCAAAAGCCATTCAATCTTCATCTGAAGGAATATTTTGATTTTTATCTTTATTTCGCTATTCGAACTCGTTATACTAATAGAAACAAAACCGAACGGAAAGTGGTGAATGGTATGCCAGATGTTTCTTCTACGAATGAAAAACAAACAGAGAAATTAATTCGGGTACTAGAAAAGCAATTGGCTCATTCAAATCAACAAAACCAGGAAATGTCGAAACAAATTGAATGATAATAACAACAATCAATGAAATAGAATTTAATAAAAGGAATCTGGAAGTTGATCAACTAAAAAAGGATATTTCGAAAATTGATAATGTAAGTTCTGAGGAATTAGAAGATTTTCAGAAAGAAAACAAAGAGTGGATTGCTGATGTAAACAATAGACTTGATGAGTACATTGCTGATGTTCCTGAAGGTGAAAAAGAAGCTGAATTGCTAAAATTACTTGATGTAGAGAATCAATTTGGTACAATGTCTGCTGTTTCTGCGCATTTCCATGACCATAATTTCCAATTAGAAATGGTTATTGGACTTATAGCATGACACCTAAAGCATCTACTAGAATATTGAGGCCTTTGGCTATTGCTGGGTGGAATGACCTGAAAAATAGTTATGCAAACATTAATACAAGTAGTTTTAAAGACCAATATTGGTGCCATTTTGAAGCGATCATAGAAGCAGATTGGGATATTGAACAAGGTAGACCAGATGTAGGCTTAATTAAAACTATTGCTGCTTTTTGTAATCCAAAATAATAAGAGATATAGCCCCTTTGACTTTGAGGTGACCCCTAAAAGTTAGAGGTTATTATTAAGCAGCTAATTGGCTGGTTTGAAGACGGTATTGAACCGGACTCATGCCAGTCAATTTCTGTTTGATCCGTTTGTTATTATAGTAATTGATGTAAGATTCGATATCTCTTTTTAATTCCTCATATGTGCGAAGTGTTTCGCCATAATACATCTCTTGCTTTAGAAGCCCGAAGAAGTTCTCCATTGGTGAATTATCTATGCAGTTTCCTTTGCGGGACATACTTTGCGTTATCTGATGCTTTTGTAATTTTTTTTGATATTTCCTCATCTGGTAATGCCAGCCTTGATCGGAATGAAGAATGACTTCATCGCCTGGTTGAAGACGCTGAACAGCTTCGTCTAATATATCTCCTACAAGTTGATAGACCGGTCGATTCATGACTTTATATGCGATAATTTCGCCATTACACAAATCAAGAACAGGTGACAGATAACGTTTTTCTCCAAAGAGATGGAATTCGGTCACGTCTGTTACCCATTTTTGATTCATTTTGTCTGCCTTAAAATCACGTTGTAATACGTTAGGAGCGATTTTTCCGACGTTTCCTTTATAAGAGCGATACTTCTTCATACGGACCCTACATTTTAAGCCGATTTCATTCATCAAGCGGTTGATGGTCTTCGGGTCATGCGTAAACCCGTATTTCTTCAGTTCTTTCGTGATACGGCGGTAACCATAACGCCCCTTATGTTCGTGATAAATGACGTTGATTGCTTCTTTAACGATCTCATATTTATCAATTTGATTTAATCGTTTTTCCCAGTAGTAATAAGTGCTGCATGGAATGTCAGCGACTTCAACTAAATCCACGACCTCATATTGTTCCTTTAGTTCAAAAATTAATTGCGCTTTGATTTTGTTTGTAATTTTTTCTGCATCTGAACTAAAGCGTTCAACTTTTTTAGTTAAGCGTTCTCCATTTCTAGACGCACGATTTTCGCTTGTAAGGCTTCTACTGAATCTTCAGCTGAGATTGATTTTTGTGAGTCGATTTTCTTCGTTTCTTTTTTCATGGATGGACGCCACTTCTTCTTTGGTTCTAGCGCGTCGAATCCTTTTGACTTAAGCAACTGCTCCCACCTATAAACGCTACTAGGGGAAGAGATATTAAAAGTGCTTGCCGTTTCTCTAAAAGACGCACCTGTTTTGTTCATAAAATTGAGTACGTCTAGTTTAAACCCTGATGAGTGAGTATTGCGGACAGAATGAGCCACAGGTCAGATGAAGATATAGAAACAGCCATTGAAACCGGGCTCGCAATGGCTGTTTGCGTTCTTTATCGAAATGATTAACGATCTAATCCTTTATCTATGATGTGAATAGCCCATAAAACCATTTCATCCATATCTATTTCCTCATCCTCAGACTCAAAACAACGAGTTAGTAAGCCATTTACTACTATCTCCATTATCCCATCAGGCAAGTACCTGTGAAAATAATAAGTAGCGATACGATTTTCCACTTCGGATGGAATCATACCTTAACCCCCAAGCCATGACGTTCTCTCATCGAAATTTCTCCATCAACTAGGATTTTATAGGAATCATGCACAATCCGGTCCAGAATCGCATCTGCTATCTGTGCCTGTCCTAACTTCGAGTGCCACCCTTCGGGTGAGAATTGAGAACAGAATATCGTGGATGTCCGCTTTAGTCTCGATTCGATAATTTCTAAGACATGAAGGGCATGCTCTTCTGATAGCTCTGTCAGTAACCATTCATCCAGAATCAAGAGATCAATTTTCTTATATTTTTGAATGATTTTACGGAAGCTACCATCGGCTTCATATTTCGCTACAGCTAATTCATCCAGTAATTCTGGCAACCGAATATACTTTACTTTGTAAAATTGACGACAGGCATGGATGCCAAACGCGTTCGCTATCCATGTTTTTCCGTTCCCCGATGCACCCATTAAAATAATGTTATGGTGATTCTGTAGATAATTCCCTGTTGCCAGCTCTAAGATGAGGTTTTTGTCTAGCCTGCGATCTGGATGATATTCAATGTCTTCAATGGCTGCCGTTGGATTTTCAAAAGTTGCCTGTTTAATCAATCGTTCTAATCGGTTGGATTTTCGACGATCGTATTCGTAGTCAACCAGGAGGTTGAAGCGATCATCAAAATCCATTGTTTTATAGTCTTTGTTCTGACTCTGTTGTTGATACAGCTCTGCCATGGCTCCCATATTCATTTCAGTTAATTTACGTAACGTTTCTTGGTTCATCATTTGCTTTTCCCCCCCAAGTATTTAGCGCCACGGGTAAAGCCGTGGTTTTCATGGTGAATAATTTGCTCATTGTCTTTTGACTTGCGCTTATTTCGCCTGTCTAAAATCCCTTTTAACACAGGTATGGTCGGATTAGTGGAGATTTCCAGTAATGTTTGAGTTGCAGTCTCCAACTCATCCTTTGTATGCTTGGTGGATACATTTCGTAACGAGCTTAGAATCATGAGTGCTTTCTTTTCCGGATTATGTTTTAAAATGTAGGCGACCAATCGATCCACAGAAGGTCCGACGGACTCTGCCCATATCTGATTATTCTCCGGAGTATGTTCCAGATATGACCGATGATTATCCGGCATATGATCAGGGTTCGTAGAAAATTTGCCCTACTTCCTCACGCAACCGTTTGTGAGATGCAATGCGCACTTCCTTAAAGTACACTTCAAGTAGATCCGCGGATAATCGAACATCGACCTGTTCACGGACATACTCATATGGAACGGAATAATACATGCGCTCAACTTGGATGTGGTAGTTCAGTTGAACTTTCGCTGTTTTCCATTCCGCAAGTTTGTAACGGTTTGGAGGAAGTGGCTGAAGGTGAGATTTCTCCTCTTCCTCGAATACCTTTTTCCGTGACCCAGGACGTTTTTGAAAATCGATTTCGTTGATTTCTTCTAGTTTTTCATGAATTCGTTGATTAAGATCTTCCAAGTGAAAACATTGATAGTTCCGTAAAGACGCGATAATTTGGCGTGAGATGTGACCAACTGTTCCTTCCACACTGGCCTTGTCTTTTGGTTTTCGAACGCGACTGGGCACAATGATTGTCCGATAATAATCTGCCAGTTCGCGATAGGATTCATTGAGAAGGGGCTCTACTCGATGAGCTTTAATCACACCTGTTTTAAGATTGTCAGGTACAAGAGTTTCAGGCACTCCACCAAAATATTCATACGCTTGAATATGAGCGGACAACCAATTGGGTGATTTCATATCCAGAAACGCCTCTACGTAGCTGAATTGGCTGTAGGGTAAGGTCGCAATAAAGACATAGGCTGGAATTTGTTCCCCGGTAAAGCGGTCGGTTACATGCAAAGTGGAACCTGCCCAATCCACTTCCATAATTTCGCCTGGCTTTCTGCGAATAGGCATGGTCAATTTATACTTCCTTGCGTATTTCCCATACTGTTCGCAGAACGTTCGGTAAGCATAAGGGATTTTTCCGCCTTCGCGAGCCTCTACCGCATACTCATGATGCAATAAGGCCAACGTGACATTCTTTTTTTGCAACTCTTTATGCACCTTCTCCCACTTGACAGGGAAGTACCCCTTTTCACTTGGCTGCTTCTCGGGAAAGAGAAGCTCCTCCAACCACCGGTTGGTCGTGGTGTCATTCAAACTTTCCAAGCCGTGTTTCTTGGCACGTTGAACGACCTCGGAAACTGTATTCCGGGAATGACCAGTGCTGGAACTAATGGTGCGCTGACTGATCCCGTCAAAATACAGTTCGAGGATTTTGCGACAATTAACCATAAAAAAACCTCCTGTATAATAAAATTGTCATGCCTGTACGCATGCAATTTTCATTATACAGAAGGTAATTTAATTAGTAGGGTGGCTCTCATGCCCGCATTCACCGGCTCTATCAGTCGCACTGGGTGGCTCAAAACTCCGCACTAGTGGCTCAATTCGTATGCAATAATCATGAGTAGCTTGCATAGTCTTTCTTAAAACCTCTTTCGCCTTGTGCTTCAAATAATTTCACCCAATTAATGACTAGAGATTTATCCGCGCCAATGCTTTCTGCAAGAGTTTTATAGCTTTCGTTTCCAGTTAAATAGCGTGCCACCGCTTGTAATTTAACTTCCACTGTATATTTAGACATAAAAGCACCCCGTAAATGTTAGTTGGTGTCTAAGATTTACGGGGCAGAACAGAGAGCAAAATCTTCTAGGGTTTTTTTATTTTTTTAATAAAAGGTTGTGATAATTGCGAATGACGTTTCTTAATATAATGTGTATATAAATGGGGGGTTGGAGAATGAATGAAACTCAAGTTAAATTAATAATAGCGCCACATTCTTTTGATGAAGAAAAAATAAAAGATGAAGTAACTAATAATATCTCTAGCATTGGTGCTAGACACTTTTGGAATCAGGGATATACAGGTAAAGGTGTAGTTGTTGCTATATTAGATACTGGTTGCAACTATCACAATTTAGACTTAAAGGATCGCATTATTGGTGGGTATAATTTTACTAAAGATTTTGACGGAGATATAAATAGATTTGAAGATTTAAATGGACATGGTACACATGTAGCTGGAACAATAGCAGCTTCATTAAATGGTTATGGGATAGTCGGGGTAGCACCTGATGTGAGTTTACTTATTTTAAAAGTTTTAGATTATAGAGGAAGCGGAACTGTTGATTCATTGGTGAAAGCTATTGATTATGCTATGAATTGGACAGGTCCAAATAATAAAAGAGTAAATATTCTATCTTTATCATTAGGATTATCCTCTTCTAAAGAAAATCTTCATAATGCCATTAAACATGCCGTTTCTAAAGATATTGCAGTTGTTGTAGCTTCTGGGAACGAAGGTGATGGCGATTTATCAACTGATGAATACTCTTATCCTGCTGGGTATGAGGAAGTAATTGCAGTTGGTGCATTAGATAATAATAATGAAGTTGCCAATTTTACTAATACTAATAAAGAAGTAGATATTTATGCCCCCGGAGTTGATATTAAATCAACATATCTAAATATAGATTTTGCCGATTTATCTGGGACTTCTATGGCCGCTCCACATGTAACGGGGGCATTAGCATTATTAATTAATAAATATGAAAATTTGACAAAAACAAGGCCTAAGGAATCGAAATTATTTGAATATTTAATGTTACATACAACTAAAGTACAAATTGCGCATTCAGGAGAAGCGTTCTCTATCCTAAATCTATCAAAAGACGTTATTATAAAAGAAGATTTTAGTGAACAATTCGAAGATATACTAGATAAGTCATTACTCATTAAATGTTTTTGTGAAGTCCGAAAATCGCAAGCTTTCTTTACGCAATGCTTGAACGAAAATTCTACAGAAAATGAAAGTGAATTTCTAATATCATTGATTCAAGAATCAGCATCTACTGCAGAGCATATTAAAAATTTATGTAAACCATTTAAATAAATCATATAAGGGTTAGTTTGTGTACTTTCTTTTTTTAATATTATTAAGAACATATGATCTTTTTTATCATTAAATAAGAACATATGATCCCGTTATGTGTTATAATATATGTTTTAAGGGGTTGCTTTGGATGTTGAAAAAAGAATGGGATGATGGAAAAGTTAGAAAATTCGAAAAGGAAAACCCGGAATTATTAGGTAATAATTTAGTGATTTCCTTTCTAAAAATACCAACTAACAAAAACATTTATATGGATACGATCTCAAACCCTACTCCAAAGAATATGAAAAAATTAGATGTATTATTCAAAAAATTCTATTTTAGAATTCGTTTTATTTCTCATATTTCTACAACACTTAAATTTAATTCTATTAATTACGACAAACGATTGAGACTTATACAATCAAGAGTTTCTTCCACTTTAGATGCGACAATTAATTCTAGTGAAGGCGAAGAAACATTCCTCGATTTATTAGCGGACGAACAAGCATATAACTTTTTCGGTGAGATTGTTATAAATGATGAACTAGTTGAACATGTAACCTGTCCTATATTGTATGATGCTTTAAATACACTGACCAAAAAGCAAATAGAAATTATTAATTTAGCTTATGTAAATAGATTAAGCGATACAGAAATTGGACTGAGATTAAATAAAACGCAGCAAGCGATTTCTAAAACTCATAAGAAAGCATTGGGAAATATGCTAACTTACATTGAAAACTATAAGAATAAAGGGGGTTAAGGATAATAAGAAGGGGGTGGATTAATTATGTTAACAGAACCATCGGAATGGATTATGATAATCGGGAATTTCGGATTTCCGATTGCAATAACAGTATATCTATTTATTAGATTCGAAAAGAAAATAGAAAATCTTGAAAAAAGTATAAATCTCTTATCAGGAGTTATAAAAGATTTAAGAAAGGATTGAAAATTAATGCCAAAAGAGTTGATTGCCCTTGTAGAAAAATCAAAATATGATGATAATGCATTATTAACTGTATTAAATTTTTTTGAACCTAAACTGAAACATTGCCTCTATCAAACACAACCGCATTATAGAGAAGATTTACGTCAAGATTTGCTTATTAAACTCATTAATACTATAAAAAAATATGATGTAAATTCTGTTCCGGGGTTCTGGGATTTGAAAAAGATTTATAGTGACCAACAAAGTTAAAAAAAATTCAATTAATGCTAAAACGGTCAAAATTTTGATCGTTTTAGTTTTAAAAGTTTGTTATTTTAATACTTTTACTTCTTTAATTTATATAATCATTGTGGTGGCATAGCCAAGTGGTAAGGCAGAGGTCTGCAAAACCTCTATCCTCGGTTCGAATCCGAGTGTCATCTTATTATCCTTCTAAGTAGAGGGGGATTCCAGAAAGCCATATTATTAAATATAGGATTTTATATCGAATTTAATTTTATAAAAGGGTTGTTATTTCGTATTGTCGATATTCTTTAATACATATAACACAAATTAGGAGGGAATATTTCATGGAAATCATAGTATACTCTAGCAGCAATTGTGGATTTTGCACTAATCAAAAGGAATTCTTAACATATAAAGGAATTGTTTTTGAGGAAAGAGATATTGATAACGACGTTCAATATTTTCAAGAACTTAAAGATTTAGGAGCGTCAGGTATACCATTTACCATTGTTAAAGAAGCAGGTGAAATTATTTCAACCTTAGCGGATTTGATGAGGTAAAACTTTCTAAAATCTAAATTAACAATAATTACGCTTTCTCCTAAGGGAAATATTTATATCAAAAAAAGATGCCCCTACCTTTAAGTGAAAAAGGGAGATAAAGTAGAAGGTTATTTAGCGGGCAATCATTGCAGAAAGAATCTTAGCAAACATCAATGACCTATTGAAATTCTATGATGTCAAAGTAGCAACTCAGTTTTTTGATGAGACATTCGGATACACAACCGAGCAAGTAGGGTTGTAAACAAGAAAGATGGAAGAAAAGAATCATTCCCTTCTTCGTAGAACTTTTCCGAATGGCAAATGAATTGTAGGAGACGACCAAGAAAAACGAGTTATCTAAAGTAATTACTCAAGAGAGAGAAGAAATATAAATAATAAGAAAAGCACTCATCCTTAACGCTGTGAACTATACCCCGAATCTCGGACACTTTGAAAAAAGACCCGAGATTCGGGGTTTTTGTATATAATTATCGAAATCCCGTATATAATCAAGACAATGTGGATAGGTTACACTTAGTTGGACAATTAAATTAAGGGCTAGTAGAATAATACACAAGAAGTGAGGAGATCTACTATGTCCGTAAAAAGAAGAACGTTTTCTACAGATTTCAAAAAACAAGTGGTAGCCCTATATGAAAACGGGAAAAGCCGACAAGATATTGTCAAAGAATATGAATTAACCGCATCTGCTCTTGATAGGTGGATTACACAATTCAGGCAGTCAGGTTCTTTCTTAGAGAAAGATAATCACTCTCCAGAGGAACAGGAATTGATTGCCTTACGGAAGAGAAATAAGCAACTGGAAATGGAAGTAGATATTTTAAAGCAAGCAGCACTGATCATGGGACGAAAATAGATGTGATTCAACAAAACCGTCACACCTATTCGGTATCAGCAATGTGTAAAGTCCTAAAAATTGCGCGTAGCACCTTCTATTATGACACTGAAGTATCCGCTCAAAAAGAACAAGTAAAACAGGCAGAAGAACGCGTATTAAAAGAAAAGATCGCTAAGGTTTTCAATGAAAACCGACACGTTTATGGAACTCGGAAACTAAAAATAGAACTAGATAAAGAGACAGAGGGCCTTACAATCTCGAGACGCCGAATTGGAAGATTGATGCGCGAACTTGGACTTCAATCAAAATACGCCAAACCTTCCTATAAACCAATGGCAACAAGACCAAATGAAGAATCCGTTCGAAATGTATTAAATCGAGAATTTGAAGTGGACAAAGAGATGTCCGTGTTAGTAAGCGACTTAACATACGTAAAAGTAGGATACCGTTGGAGTTACGTTTGTTTCTTAATCGATCTATACAATCGTGAAATTGTCGGGTGGAGCGTCGGAGCACAAAAAGACGCTGCTTTAGTTCAGCGTGCCTTCGATTCTGTTAAATACCCATTGGGAAACGTGAACTTATTTCATACAGATCGCGGTTCTGAATTTAAAAACGTTGGTATCGATGAATTATTAAGTGGATACAACATTAAAAGATCACTCAGCCATAAAGGGAATCCTTATGATAATGCAGTGGCAGAGGCAACATTTAAGATTTTAAAAACAGAATTGATCAACGGAGCACATTATCAAACCCTTAACCAGCTGTCTCTTGAGCTTTTCGATTATGTCAATTGGTATAATAATATCCGTTCGCACAGTACATTAGGCTACCTAAGTCCGGTTGCTTATAAAAAATAGCCCTTAATAATATCGTTTGATTTAGTGTTGACATACCAATGTACTGAGTGGAGGATTCGATATGAACAAGAAAAAATTTACTGAGACACAAATACGCTTACTAGAAGCTAAAAAAATATAAAACATGCATCTGATAAATCTATCTCCTATGCACCTGATTTCAAATTAAAAGCTGTAAAAGAAAACAAGCTTAGCAAAGGTCCTCAACAAATCTTTGTTGAAAATGGATTTAACCTGGAGATAATAGAATAGGCTCAGATAAACCTAAAGAATGTCTGAAGCGTTGAAGAAAGGCCTATGAGACTCATGGAGAAGAAGCTTTCAGTGTGGAGAGACGTGGCAAAGACAGCACTGGCAGACCGAGCGCAAAAGACGAAACAGCTTAGACTATTCTAAAGAAAGCGGAAGCGCGTATCAAGTATCTACAGGCTGAAAATGATTTTCTAAAAAAGCTAGAGGAACTAGAAAGGAAGTGAAGAAGTAAATATTCCAGCACAACAGAAATTCATGCTCATTGAATTGACAATTAGGAGACACGGTCTTGGGCGCATGATAAGCGAGTTTTGCAGGATTGCTGAAGTTAGTCGGGCTGGCTATTACGACTGGTTGAAGGCTGCAGATAAAAGGATACTACTTGAAGAAAGTGATTATATGGACTATGAGCTTACCCTGAAAATCTTTGAAGCTAAAAAGAGAAAAGCCGGTGCCAAGACATTGAGGATGGATATGGAAAACGATTACTCAGCAGTGATGAATCTCAAGAAAATCCACAGATTGATGAACAAGTATGAGTCGGTCGCTAAAGTATGACGTCCAAATCCATATGAAAAAATAGCTACGGCTAACCAGGAGCACAAGACACTTCCTAACATTTTGAATCGTGAGTATGACCAACAAGAGCCGGGGAAAGTACTTCTTACGGATATCACTTATTTGTATCATGGCAATGGGAAACCAGCTTATCTGTCCGCTGTAAGGGATGGAGCGACTCGTGAAATTATCGCCTATGAATTATCTCAAAGCTTGAAGATGGATTTTACATTCAACACACTAAAAAAACTTGAAGATTCTCCCGAAGGTCGCATGCATCCCGAAGGAATACTTCATTCAAATCAAGGATTCCATTACACACATCCTGAATACCAGCTACTGGTTAAGGAGATGGGACTTACACAATCTATGTCCCGCAAAGGAAACTGTTGGGATAACGCATCGATGGAGTCCTTTTTCGGCCATCTAATAGATGAAGTTGATTTCGCGAGCTGTCAGAACTTCGAAGAATTAAAACAGTTGATTGACGCTTATATTTTCGAATATAATTCACATCGTTATCAGTGGGATTTAAAGAAGATGACCCCGGAATCATCTCATTGCAAGTTAAGCTATAGGGTCTTTTTAATAAGTGTTCGTATTATAGGGTACAGTTCACTGCAGAGTGAGTGTTTTTCTTTATGTTAAGAAAAAGATATCAATTTCGAGTAGGGCATTATGCACCAAAACCTCGCATACCCATTAGGACAATTATTCCGCCGTATCCTAAGATAACAATCGATATGATAGACAATCCGAAAAATTTCAAAAAACCGTTTTCTTTTGATTTAACTGCGACAATACCTATAGTAACACTTGTTATCCAAGCGACGACCCCTAAGAAAAAATAAATATTGAGTGCGCCGTTTTCACCAAATGAGCTGGCATAAAATAACAACAATCCTACAATGCTTAAAACACTTGAAGTTAAACCATATTTCCCCTTCAAAATCATTCCCCCCTCCCTTCATCCTGAATGCTGAATTTTCATTAAATAATAACATTTTATCTAGTATATCATAAAACTCTTAATCGGAAAAGCGAAAAAGGTAAGAAGGAACACCAAAACGCAGTTAATTATATCTGTTATCACGTCTATTGATTAACAAAATATAGGTAAACCTCTTTCACTGTATTCCCTCAAACGACATAGAAAATCGACAACAGTACTTTGCCATATTAGTTCCAATGTCAGCGACAAAAAACGCGGGTAAAACTTATGTACGAGTGGATGGAAAATGGTATTACGTATGCTTATTTGTCGCACTTTTTAACCGGGAAATTATTGGGCATAGTGCAGGCCCGAACAAAACCGTAAAAGCACTATCTAGCGTCAATAGACGACTTGATCTCATACAAATTTTCCACACAGATTGAGGTACTGAATTTAAAAATAAAATAATTGATGAAGCCTTAAGTACATTTGAAATCAAGAGATCTCTAAGTATGAAAAGATGCCCCTATAACAACGCTGTGGCAGAAGCGTAAGCGTCAAATAGGTTCTTTCCACCGTTGGTTGAATTGACTATATACTCTGTTATAATGTAGGGAAAAAGAATGTAGGAGGGATTGCTTTATGGATGAACTCATCACATTACTTGACGGAAATTTGATTTTTACAGGTACGGGCATATCTTAAGATTTCATTTATTTCTTTGTGACATCTACTCGAAAAGAATGTGCGTGCCCTTTCTGTCAAAGTGTATCTTCTCGAGTCCACTCTCACTATAACCGAAGCTTTCAAGATTTGCCGATTCAAGATAAAAAGGTAGTTATTACGCTATCTAATCGAAAAATGTTTTGTGATAATCCATCGTGTCATCGGACGACATTTGCCGAAACTTTTTCTTTTATAGACAATAAAGCGAAGAAAACCAAACGATTGAAAGAAACCATTCTGGAGGTTTCACTGACACAAAGTTCTGTCTCTGCCGCAGTTTATCTATCGAAACACGTAGTCGACGTTAAAAAGAGCACAATCTGTAATTATCAAAAAAAAAGCATACTGGTAATAAATAAAGAGGATATTGAAGCTATTTGTATTGATGATTTCGCAATGAAAAAGAGAAAGAGTTACGGTACAATCATGGTGAACCTAACCGATGGTAGGGTCATTGATCTCATAGAATCAAGAGAGAAAGATGACGTAGTTATCTGGCTTTTTCTTTTTCCCAATATAAAATATTTCTCAAGAGATGGCTCTCTTACCTATGCCTCTGCGATTAGGGAAGCCCATCCTGATGCCCACCATATTAGTGATCGATTTCACTTAGTGAAAAATTTGACGGACGCAAGCACGCTCTGTATGTATAGAATTTTAGCTGGGCGAATTGTCATTCCATTAACCAAGGAAAAGAACGCGATGAACGAACTGTTAACGAGTAAACTTTCACGACGTACTAAAGTCCTTTGGGTCAAGTCCTTAGCGTCTCAAGGTCTCACTAAGCAAGATATCCGAACGCAAACGAAATGCAGCCTTCAAACTATTCAAAAATACAGTAGAATGCGAGAAGAAGAAATCCCTAAAGATTCAGAGGATCAACGTGGTCGTGAACATAATGAAGCAATCCAGAGGATTATGGATAAAGTCAAAGAAGTGAAAGCTTTACAAGAAAAAGGATATAGTAGTAGAAAAATATCTGATGAGACAGGCTATACAAAACGCACAATAAAAAATTATTTATCGCACAATTTCAATCCTATCCATGGTCAATATGGTGTACAGCGCCCCGGAAAATTGTCCGCTTTTTGAAATGAAGTAATTGCCTTGCGCTCGAAAGGAACAACTTATAAAGAGATCTATACTTCCATTTGTAAAAAAGGATATACAGGGTCAGAAGCCGCGATTAGACAATTCATAGCGAAAGAAAAAAGGTTACAAGGTGATCTGGAAGACGACGTCACCGCTGGTTCCACAGAGATTGTGGAAAGAAAATGGCTTGTAAAGTTACTCTACAAGCCACTAAATAAAGTGAAAGCAATTTCCCCCGAACAAGTAAAAAACGTTGTTCAGAAGTATCCATTAGTCGGTACATTACTTCGCTTGGTCAGGCGCTTCAAGGAGATTCTTCATTCGGGAGATAAAGAGTTGTTACATACATGGATTTCAGAGGCCGTAGCCCTCGAAATAAATGAATTGACTAGTTTTCTCAATGGTATTAAAAAGGATATAGATGCGGTTGAAAATGCATGTACGCTTCCCTATAACAATGGATTAGCTGAAGGTAGCATAAATAAGTTGAAAACCATCAAACGTATCATGTATGGCAGAAACAGTTTTGAACTTCTACGGAATAAACTATTATTGCTTAAATCCCGTAAATTCAACTAACTGTGGAAAGAACCTATTTGACGCTTACATAATAATAGTCACGATTAATGTTGAATTTTTCGACTTTAATGAAACCGAGAAAAAATATTATTGTTAGTGTTGGTGCTGCTGAACATAAAGCGGCGATTGAAGCTATAATCCATCCTGCTCCAGACAGCATTTTAAAAACAATTGGAATATAGGCATATAAAATCAATCCTCCCCCCGCTATGTACATGAGTTGCCGTTTTGAAAGAGATCCCAATATTTCTTTTTGTTCTGACGACATATCTATGGGCACTTTTTCATTTCGCATAATGTTGCTCCTTTCAATGGCCGCTATTGAAAAGCACCTTTTTTCTATAAACAAAGAAGGTGCTTTTCAATAATTAATGGCTTGACCTTCGATACCTATACCGATTCGGTAAATGAGTGGTTAATTTAATAAGAAAGACATCTAGTTAACTACCACCAAGTCCAGTCGCCCAACCTGCAATGTCGTAAACTTTGAAAATTATAAATGCGCCTACTAGAACCAAGGATAATTTAATAAATCCCTCTGTCCGTTTCTGTGGATTGCCACCACTACCAGCTAGCGTCATGCCACCCCACTCGAGCATTCCTACAATCCAGAATCCTCCAAGTACCATAATGAAATAAACTACACCCGTCAAATCTTTGTGAATTCCAGTCATATCACCGGTTTTAGTAATCCCGGACTGTTTCATAGCGTCTGAAACATCCGCTACTAATGCTGCATTTGAATCCATAAGTAATCAAACCACCATAAATACAGCTGCAACAGCTAGAGGCGTTTTAAAGCTTTCATGTTTTCAGAGGGGTATTCCCATTCGAATCTATTAACTTGAATACATCATAGTAAAACAGATTCCGGATGGCAAGTGAATTTAAAGAACCTCTTACCATATATAAACAAAGAAGTGATGTGTGGTTTCTTTTGAAAAAACCTATAGTAAGCATCAGTTCATAAGTTAATAAGAGAAGTTAAAAAGAACGCAACTAATATCGTTGCGTTCTTTTTAACTTCATATTTCGTCTGCCTTTTTTTGTTTTGTCGCACCAGGAACACACATGCGACAAGTCCATGCGGCAGAAACTACCTTAAACACAGCCACAGGAGAAATCTGATTTCATCCTTCTCCATGTGGTCTCCCGATATCAAGTTGAATAGTGTTCTGCAGCTTGTCTAAGTTCTTTCCACTCCCTTGTGCTACAAAAATCTCAATAGATTTTGCAATTGAAATCTCGTACGAAGTAATTTCTTTTAATAAAAATTGTTTTTGTGCAAAGGTTGTTACTTGACCTACTTTTTTTGCTTTATATAATGTCAGCTGACATTGATAAAAAAAGGAGGAAAACAAATGGTAGTAGTAGTAGGTAATTATCTAACTTCTTCAGAAATTGAAGAACTTACATCTAGTTTTAAAGAAAGTCAAAAGTACAAAAATCTTATTCAGGAAATGGGTTCATACGGTATTGTCGATGATCGTACCTTTGACGTCTCGCAAGGATTAAAATTTGATTTGATCCAGAACGAGGATGTTATTTCCGCTAAATCCCTAACCCTTCAGCTTCCAAACGATGTATCAATCATGTATATCGTAAGACACCTAAATGGTGACAAAGAAACTACAAATGATTTCTTTGTAGGTGCTATTGAAGAAAAGGATGAGCACGGCGGAGTAAAGGAGACTAAATTTACAGCTAGAAATGAAGTATCTGTTTCTATCTTTGAAAAACAATTTAATGAAGAACAGCTCGTAGAAGCAGCGAATCTCGACAAAAAATCGAAAGAAGAATTTCCGTTTGACGAGAATTATTATCCGGGACAACTATTGGAACAAGTTGATTCACAAGCTTGGTATTCTGGTTGTATGGCTGGAGGTTATCACTGGTGCGGTGAAGGTTGCGGAGGTTCAATAGCATGTAGTTCTCAATTAGCCGGTGTAAATCAATTGGATAACTGTTGTAAGTCTCATGACTGTTGCTATACCACGAGAGGGGTAAAACATCCGAATTGCTACTGTGATGAACAGTTGTGTAAATGCGCTAACGCGGCAAAATGGTATTTTAACACTCCGCTAGTTCAAGCAGCCATGTGCTTCAGTTGTTAATAACACAAGAGTTGAGTAATGAACCTTTAATGGGTTCATTACTCAATAATATCAAATCATATAAAAACTATTAGGAGGAAATTAAATGAATATCACATTACCTAAATCGAATTTCAAAAATATTTTGCTTATCTCCACTCTTCTATTTGTTGTTTTTTTCGCAACATCTGTACAAGCTGGTACTACACGTTCCGATGCCGTTTTGAATAATCAAGGTATTAAATCGGGTCCAACAATAAATATTCATGGTGGAAGTGCATACTTTTCTTCATTCAATGAAAGTCGTTCTCAGGAGTGGCTACATGGAAGCATTAAACAATCCATTTTAATTTTGCCTGATCCAGAAAGGTTCGTGAACATTGATCAACCGGGTTCTGGTATCGGGAAATCAGTGTCACTTAGCCCTTCCACATACTATGCTCACGCATTTGGGTCAAAACCCATTTATGGTTATGTGAAAGTAACAGGCACGGAATAAAAAATAGGTAATGAACCATAATTTATATGGTTCATTACCGTTTTTTATATAACGAAAGGAGATAAAATATATTGAACTTTATATCAATCATGAACATTAAATTGCATAAATATCTTTTGTCTGTTGGGTTGATGGGTTTATTTACTTATGTTGCCTATGTCCTCTACAAACTCATGTTTGAATTAAATGACATGGGAAATGCAATACAGTTATCTAGTTTTGTTATACAGTCTGGGATGCTTTTTTTTATGTTACTTGGTTACCGTTTTGCCAATAAAAATACAAAAGTTGCATTTTTATTGAATACAGAGAAGAAAAGTCTATTTAAACTGCACCTATCAAGTATACTTTTATTTCTATCTATTGGTGTGTTTTTCGTGTTTTCTGTTATAGGTTTTACAAGTGTCTATTATTACAAAATTTACTCTACTAATCACTTTTATTCAGAAAGTGCATTATTTTTAATAAATCAATGGCTTCTCCCATTCTTAATAATGGGTTTAATTGGATATCTAGTAGGATTAAATTCAAATAGTAAATTTGCATATGCTGTATTAATACTTATTTGGACCTTGATGTCTCCCACAAATCAAGACTTCATCTTTCACTTACTTGCTAACACTAAATTACTTGAAGGAAATTCTTTATTAAGAAACTTAAATATAGGAATAAGTGAACCTAGCAAACTATACCACCCCTTTTTAGGAACAGAATTATATTGGACAAAAAAAGGGCTGTTTTTATTCTTCTTATTAGGACTTAACTTCCTGTCAATTCTTACTTGTGCACGTCAAGGTCTTAGGAAATTAAATTTATCGTTTTTTATAATGAGTCTAGTGGTATATTCTTTAATTCCTGTAACTTCGACCACTAGCTTAAATTCAGAATTGCTAATAGAAGATTTCAAAAGTGATATTCAATATTACTCACAAGAACGTGTATCGTCGGATAAATCGTTGTTCGACTATAAAATAGATAATTATGATATTACTATCAAAAATTATGAAGATTTTGTTGTCGATTTGAATATGGATATCAGTGATGTTAAACAGAACCAAGTTGCTTTTACACTATACAGAGGATTTAAAATATCAGAAATCAACATTTTAAAAGGGTCTACTGTGAAAAAAGCAACTTTTACTCAAGATGGCGACCATACTTTAGTGATTATTCCGCAAAAGTTAATGGGAAAATCTATTACTCTAAACGTGAAATATATAGGAAGTAGTACATTTTCAAATCCTTTATCTAATAAGCATGTATATCTACCATCGGATTTTGCATGGATCCCCTCTAATAGAAGTGATAATACTCATTTTGTTTTTAGTAATTTATATTTAAATAATTCGTTTCACTTAAAACATAAGACTCCGTTTCGACTGACATATGAAGGGGTAAATAAACCAGATTTCATAAATTTGGATTCAATACGAGATTCCTATTATGAAGGGGTAACATCAGGGGTAACACTTATTTCAGGGGAAATTGATCATCGTATTTCCAACGGAAAATATGATGTCTATTTCCCGATTTCTTGGTTCAATTACGAAAGAGAAATTGATAATTATCTAAATGAATTTGAAAAAACGCTTAGCGCTTACAATCGAATTTTAAATACAAGTTATACGATGCCAGAGACAATAATACTTTTACCTAGTTTAGCCTTGAATGACACGTTTATGTTTACAAAAACTAATAGTGATAAAGAACATCTAATAGTCCAAATAGACCCTAACCAATTGACTCAAAGCAGACCTTTGAATACAAATATTCCCTATCAAATTGACGCCGCCTTTGGGAATAATACGTTCTACGATAAACCTGAAAAATTCGCACAATGGATATTATTTAATAGTTTATTAGGAAGTAATTTGAGTGGGCAGCTTGATGATCATTCTTCATCAATTGTTTTTAAAAAGTTCCAACAAACTTTGGCCTCTCCCTATGTGAGTTCAAAATATAAAGAAACATTTAATACTATATCGCAATATAATAACAATCGATTGTCTGAGGATTTTTTATTAAAATGGAAACAGCTTTTAAGTGACGATATTGAAGATGACTGGAATCAACTAGAAGAATTAATAAAATCAAACGATATGGGGGATATGTAATGATCCAGATAAATAACTTATCAAAAACTATTAAAGGGAAAAAAATTTTAGACAATCTAACCATCAACCTTAATGGTATAACAGGCATAATAGGACCGAATGGCGCTGGTAAGTCCACATTGATGAAGATTATTGCTTCTGTAGAGAGTGCAGATAAAGGAAGTGGTTTTAAAATTGAACAGATAAACAAGGAGAAATTGAAATTAGGCTATTTACCGCAAGAATTTTCTATCTATCCTAACTTAACTGTACTGGAGGTCCTGAAATTACTAGCTACTTTGAAAAACAACTTTGATAATCATCATATTGAGCACTTGCTAGAAATTTTGAATTTAACAGATTATAAAGAAATGAAAATGAAACATCTATCCGGTGGCTTGAAAAGGCGTGTGGGTATTGCTCAAGCACTCTTGGATAAACCTAACTATCTAATCATCGACGAACCTACTGCTGGCTTAGATATGATTGAATGCATTAATTTAAGAAATATTCTTCTGAATATTGGTGAAGAAGTAGATATAGTAATTTCTTCTCATATTCCTGAAGACATTGAGTATATCTGTAATCATATAGTAGTAATGGATTGTGGAAAAAAGAGATTTGAAGGCCAGTTATCTAAAATGATAGAGCTTACTAAAAATCTGACATATGAAACAATTATAGAGATAAATAATATTGGAACTTTGAAAGAAATAGGAAAGTTAGTAAAGATCGATAAAGTATCAAATTCATTAGCTAAAGTAGTTTTTGTTACAACAAAGCCTTTATCAAACGATCTCATGTTTAAAAACATCGCACCTTTATTTTCAGGAAGTTACGTCTCGCTCCTAGATAGCGATTTAGCAATATGATTCCATTAATCCGATTAAAGAGTAAATCAATAGGTTTATTGTTGTACCTTCCACTGGTGATTTTCTTAATTAACATGGGTTTAATTGGAATTGGTTTTGACAATGTGAACATTTTAATCATATTTCTACAATTATTCTTTATTCCTCTAGCATTTGCAGGGGTACTATACTTATTTTACGATCTATTTAACGAGAAGAACTTTGCTTTCATGTTAAGTTTTTATAAGGGTCAGATAGGTAAGATTCTTATAGCATTTTTCGGGATGTTATTAGTTCCACTATTCATTTTACTTTTTACAATAGATTCTATTTACGCTGAATTTAATCTGTTACCCACTCTAATACTATTGGTTTCACAACTATTTTTAACCGGAATTACCGCTTTGGTCATTTACTCTTTGTTTAAAGATATTAGCATTTCTATTTCATTGTTTTTTTTATATATATCAACAGAATTAGCAACTTTCGGAACAAGTGAATATTTGTATCATATAATGTATTTAAATTTAGATGGAGTATTCACATTTAATAGCATAATAAGCCTTTCAGTTTTGAATGTATTCTTCGGTGTTATTGGGTATAAAGTATTTAAAATGTATATTTCAGTATAAACTTCATTAAAGAGTAGTAATTAATACTTTATATAAAGTTGTTATTTTTACCGCCTGTCCTTCTTTATATAGTGTAATACAAATTAAAATAATTAGGAGGAAACAAGATGAACAAAGAACAGTATTTAAAAAATGACGAGGTACAAGCAAATGAAGAGGTATCAATTGCAGCAAAAGAAACAACGGTGTCTGCTAGTGTGTCCTACAAAGTAGGTTTAGTGGGTTATGCAACTTCCTCAAGAATTGATGCGCCGGACGGAATTCTTAGAGTTGTCGCAAAAAACACAGGTAGCAACACTCTAGTTGTTCGGGTCATTAGAGGAACAGGTGTAGCAATTGTGAAGGAATGGAGTGTTGCGCCCGGCAAAACAATAACAACAGGTGATTTTTCACTTCCGCCGGACTATTACTCTCTACGCTTGGCACGTGAAAGGGATAGTTATCCTACATCTGGTACTGGTACCATCACAAGCGTCCAATATTATGGTTAAAAAATGTTGAAAACTTTTTAAAGAATCTGATGAACATCCCCCCACCTTGCATATACTTTGCAGTGGGGGTTTTTGTTGTATTGAAAAGATAACTGCTGGATTGTCAACTGTAAGTCGCACAAAACTTATAAGGTCTGTAATCTATATTCCAATGGACTTTTATACCCAAGTGTTCCATGTATTCTAATTTTATTAAACCAGTGGACATAATCATCAAGTTCTACGACAAGCTGCTCAAGATTCTCAAAATGTGCACCATTCGCAAACTCCGTCTTGAACACCTTGAACATCGCTTCTGCGTAAGCTCCAATACACCCCACCTTCTAACCTCATTCTCCCCAAAAGAGCGTAAGAGCCGTTTGGAAGTTGATGGTTACAGCTTTTTGATTATGACCTTAATTGCGGTTGATTTGCGGTCTTTAATGCTAGCGGGGTTAAAGGCGTATTGCTCAATCTGTTCAACTATATTATTGGGGTATAATATTAACGCCTGTTCTTTTTATAAATCTAATCTCCTTGAATAAATCTTGTCTCCGTAATAAATTTTAAAAAGCATAGTCAAAACCGTGGCCAGAGATTTTTTTAGAACAAGAAAAACGCTTTAAAACCGTGACCTGATAGCATTTCTTCGAGAAGAGGGTTCGACTCTCACCGTCTCCATACCTAGAAATCATATGATTTCAAACAGTATAAAACCCCTTGGTAATCGAGAGGTTTTACTTTTGCCTTAATTCATCAAGTAACATCTAATTGAATTCAACATTTCACCTAGATGCTGCTTTGATATATCGAAACGCTCATAGCAAAACAGTGAGCGTTTTCTTTTTACAACATAATGTAAATTATGTTGTATTTTTCTGTTTACTTGGATATAATTAAGGCCATAATACAACATAGTTTATTAATTCTAATGAAAAATAAATGCAACATAATTTACAGGAGATGATAGTATGATGGAAGCTTTCCAGGAATATTTAAATTCAAGCGACCTAAGTGAAAATACCATCAAAGGGTACACTCAATCTGTCAATGGATATCTAAAATGGTTTGATGATTCAAAAGGTGTTTCATTCACGAAGTTGCACCGAGAAAATATTCGCGAATATCTATCCTTTCTTAAAACAATTGAAGCGGTAGGACCTAAAACGATTAATACGAAATTAAGCGGTTTAGTCAAATTCAACGAGTTTTTAATTCAGGCTAAAAAACAATCAGATCTGGTTATTGAAAAAAGTGATTTCGTTAAAGTTCAGCAGCAGTATGCGTCCCTTGCAAAAGTTGAATTTCAGGATGCAGAAATGTTTCGTCAATTAGTACTGGATAGTGGAAAGGCAAGAAATTATGCAATCGTAACTGTTCTAGCCTATGGGGGATTACGCATTTCAGAAACACTCAATTTAAAAATAAACGACATTAACTTGGTGTCCCGTGAAATACTTGTTGTGGACGGGAAGGGCGATAAATCTAGAACCGTTTTTATGGGGGAGAAGGTGAAGATTGCCTTGCAGTCTTGGCTGCGGGAAAGGAAGGAGAAAGAAATAGATTGCGAATTTCTTTTTCCGAGCAATCGAAACAAAAGGCTGGATCGTACTGTTGTCAATAGGTTGTTTAATACTTATTCAGCTAAGATTGGAAAGGATATTACTCCACATGATCTTCGACATTTTTTCTGTTCAAATGCGATTGAGAAGGGCATGAGTATTCATGAAGTGGCCAATCAAGCCGGGCATTCAAATATTCATACGACGATGTTATATACGAATCCTACTAAAAAAGAAATGTTGGAGAAGATGAACCGGCTTTGAAAATGATTTTTACCTAGAAGGAATGTGAAACCTCATTATATAGAGGGAATTCAAATTTAATTAGTGTTTTATTATGATGAAAAAGAAAGTTGGAGGGATTACTTGAAGGTTAATAAAATCTTCTGACTCTTATTCGTTTCTATCTTATAATGAAGTAAGTGTTATGAACTGATATTAAACTATTAGCGGGTATGAGAGGAGCTAGTGCATTGACAAATACGATTACGATGAAGACAATCAACGAGCTGTTGGAAACTACCGCTTTTTTTATTCCATCCTATCAGCGCGGATATCGCTGGGACAAACAACAAGTACAGAATCTATTAGACGATATTCTACAATTTATGAATGAAGGAACATCGGCGTTTTATTGTTTACAACCTGTTGTTGTACGGAAAAAAGATGAGTATGAAGCAGGGTTGCCTATATATGAAGTGATTGATGGACAACAGCGGCTTACTACGATTGCGCTGATTCTAACATATTTAAATGAAGAACCGTATTCACTTACATACGAGACACGTCCTGACAGTTTCCTGTATTTAAAGCGAATGAGGGAAGAAATTGAATTGGAAACGGGCGCGAAAAATATTGATTTTCATTTCTTTAACAATGCATTTGTAACAATTAAGGACTGGTTTGAGCAGCCTCGAGATAACCGTCGTACTTTACGACAGAAGTTTCTCATCGCGCTTGGTGAAAGTGTCAAAGTGATTTGGTATGAAGTGGCGTCTGGGATTGAAGTGCGTGAGGTTTTCAGTCGTTTGAATATAGGGAAGATACCGTTAACTAATTCCGAGCTAATCAAAGCGCTGATTTTATCGAAAACCCCACGACTTCAGCAATTTGAGTTAGCAAATGAATGGGATCAAATCGAGCGTCATCTCCAGAATGATCGTCTTTGGTACTTTATCCAACCGAAAGATGCTTATACGAACCGAATTGAGTTTCTATTTGATATATACACAAGCAATATCTCACAGAAGCATCATGATCCTTTCTTTACGTTTTATAAGATTCAAGAAGAAACATCTTTCGAGCAAGTATGGCTACAAATCAAATCCTATCTAGCGCGTTTTGATGAATGGTTCAATGATCGTGAACTTTATCATTATGTCGGCTATTTAACACAGCAAAAATCTATTACACGCTATATGAGCTTATATGATAGCGACCGTATTAAAGATAAACGCGAGTTTCGTAATGAATTGAAAAATGAAATAAAAAATGATATAGAAGGAATGGAGCTTGACGAACTAACATATGGTGGACGCGATAATCCACAGATTAAAAAAGTATTGCTCTTATTTAACATATCCACAACATTAAATCAAAAAAATGACGAAGCACGTTTTCCTTTCGATCGTTTTATAAAAGAACGCTGGAGCATTGAGCATATTCATGCGCAAAATACAGAAGGATTGAATAGGAAGGACCAGTGGCTTGCTTGGATTAGTGATACGATTTATATGCTTGAACAATTGGAGCAGCTAAGTGAACAGGGGCAGTATCAATTTTTAATTCAAAAACTTGGAGAATATAAAAATGACAAGGATATTACACATGCTATTTTTGAGCAGTTGTTTGACCAAGTGCTTGCCGAAACAGAAAAGCAATTTGGCTCAAACATTCATGGGATTGAAAATCTAGTGTTATTGGATCAAACAACGAATAGTGCGCTGAGTAATCACTTTTATCCTGTGAAATATAGCAGAATGAAAAAGCATGATAAAGAGGGGAGTTTCATTCCGATTTGCACACGAAATGCTTTCATGAAGTATTACAGTAGTGAAGTAGACAATTTCCAACTTTGGACAGAACAAGATCGTCATGATTATATAAAAGCGATTCATCAATCACTAGAGATATTTCAGTAAAGGAGAATGAAGATGGAGGCACCTACAACGTTTTGGCAACTATTAAACCACTTTTATATTACCATACCAATCATTCAGCGTGATTATGCACAAGGTCGCATGGATGACCGTACGAAAGATATTCGAACGGTCTTGCTTGAGCATTTACAAGAGGCGCTGGAAGGAGAACGGCATGTTGATTTTGACTTTGTCTATGGTTCAGTAGAAAATCAAACATTGACACCACTTGATGGGCAGCAACGTCTTACTACTCTTTTTCTCTTACACTGGTATTTTAGTGTGAAAGAAAATATAGATATAAAGGATGTATTAAGCCGTTTTTCTTATGAAACTCGCATTAGTGCACGTGACTTTTGCCGTGCGCTTGTATTGAATTCACCTTCATTTAGCCAGGTGAAAAGTCATAAAATTTCAGATGTATTACAAGAGAAAAAGTGGTTCCAACACCAGTGGTTACAAGATCCAACTGTACATGCAATGCTTGTCATGCTAGATGATATACACACTCAATACGAATCTCTTGAAATTGAGGTGATGTTACTCTTAACGGAAGACGTATGTCCAATTACGTTCAGCTTTTTGGAGCTGAAGGAATTTGGTCTAGGTGATGAACTCTATATAAAAATGAACGCGCGAGGGAAACCGCTTTCGACTTTTGAGAACTTTAAAGCTCAATTTGAACAAGTTTTAGAAGAGGGGGATTTCTTGCAAGAGAGCAAGAACTTTTCGAAAATGCTTGAGCGTGAATGGACAGATTTACTATGGTCATATAAAAGTAATGATTTTACAATTGATGAATCATTTATTGAAGTGTTTAGTTTTATTACAACCGCATTGGTGGCTAAGAAAAAGGGGGTTCGTAACCCACGTATATTTTCAGAGCCCTTCGTAAAGCGGTCGGAGTTGAAGGCTGTCTATGATAGGAAAGAGCATGTAAGTTTTTTATTTGAAACACTTTCTTTGTGGGGAAATAGCGACGACATTCGCGCGGAATTTAATCAACTAACACGGGCATTACCGTTGTACACACAACATACGCAGCTCTTTGACATGTGTGTACAAAAGGATAGTAGCTTTAGTTTATATGAGAGGATTTTATTATATACGATTGTAATGAAGAAACTTCACAAACAAGATGATGATATGGTGGACACCCTTCGAGTGATTCGTAATCTAGTGCAACGCATACGCCAAGCGAACAATGGTCAATTTAATAGTAATTTACGTTTTGACATGATTGGTGCGATTTTTAGAACCATAGATCAATTAATTGAAACAAATGAACCGATTTATGACGCGATTTTACGCATTGCTTCGGTAGAAGGGTTTGCGCTTACGAGCTGGAAACAAGAACAAGAAAAGGCTCGTTTATTGAAAGAAAGACCGGATTTAAAAGAAGCCTTACATGCATTGGAAGATGAACTGACTTTAAAGGGATCAGTCCACCGATTGCTACCGATATTCAAGCGCTATCCAAATGAAACACTGACCTATGTGAAGGAGTTATTACAACTTCCAGATGCCTTAGTTGCGCGGGCAATGTTAACAATCGATGATTTTGCGCCCCAAGTGGGTTGGAGTAATTTGGGACCACGTTATGTATTTGGAGGTAGCTTTTACCGCGACTTTATTTGGACGAATAATAATGAAGATTTGACAGAAACCTTTTCACAACTGATTGAATTACTCATTGCGGCGCCGCAAGAAAAAGTAGCCGATAAAATTGCGTACATCATTTCGAATAATAATGAGTGGGGTAAAGATTCGTGGGTATATTATTTTGTTAAATATCCGACAATGTTACGCGGAAATAAGTTGCTTTATGTATTTGCAGATGAAGAGAAGTATGCGATTGAGCGTTTAACGGGTGTTAATCTGCAAGCAGAGCATATTAATCCCTTTTATGATGCAGTTATTCAGGAAATCAATGATAACGACATTTGTAAATATTCGCAATCAACGATTCGACTAAGTGATCCTAGTTGTCTTGTGACTGAATATGGATTTGTGTTTAGAATTACAGAAGGATATTGGACTTATGAAGGAGAATCATCGATTTGTGATGCGTTAGGAAAACATAATAAGACTTTAACAGGGCTTGATCTAGTGGAAAGAGGAGTAGCACTTGTAAGGTATGCGCACGCTATGAAGACTGTACCTGCATGAATTAGTTCATTTTGAGATTCAGAAATAAAAAACTCTTGTCTTTACTTATCGCGATTTGTTGGAAACCTTTATGAAATAAACCGTTATTTTATCGGCAAATACATATTGCAAGGCTTTATCTGAATCATTCATTGTAAGGACAAAAAATGATGTTATTTTCATTCATACGGGTTTCTTCCATAGCTTTACTACTGTGATTTCTTCAACTTTCCATTTACTATAGGCCATTGATTATAGCCACGAGAATGTATCACTTGTGACATCTTTATTACCACGCAATGTCACCTCGTGTACCAGAACACTGAGCTGCATACTAACTGGGGAGATAACGTTTGTATGATTACAAAGTGATATGCGCTGGTTAACAACTTGACTCCGAGCCTCCACGGGCATGAATTCCAAGCCATGAAACCAGCAACACATGCTGGCTTGTTCGAATAAGGCTATCATGCCCGTAACCCGGTGTAAAGTTGTGAGACTAAGAATCGGTTGCTTCCCCCAGCCTTTGTGTAGCCTGTATCACGTCTGCTACACAAGGAGCAAATAGTTAAAATGTGGCAGTGGTAAACTACTTGTCATTCACTTGTACAAAACATGGCAGGGGTGGTACATTTCATTGGCTGTAATCAGCTATTAAAAAGCAATCCGTTTATCTTTTGCCAGTTTGTACTTGCTGTCGTTTCCTAGCTCGATATAGTAATCGGAAAATGCTGGTTGCTTAGTTTATTTTCAGGTATAGAAAAAGCATCCCGAAAGATGCTAGATGAATTGCTATTAATGGACATATACAAAGTCAAAATAATAATCATCGTTATCATGTTTCAAGTCTAATTTGATAAATATGTTTGCTTCATCGCTATCTTTACCTAACTCCACAGATGCGAATTCAAATTCTTCAATAGGGTATTTCCTCAAAAAATCTTCGGCTCGTGACAATCCTTCGTTTATTGCATTTTCCTCAGTTTTTTCTCCGTACGGAACAGTGTTGTAAAAATGTTTCGCCACAACAAAACTAACTATCCCATCCTTCTTCAGACGTCTAACCTTTGATATGGACCTATCATATATTCGTTCATTATCACAGATTAGAGGCTTTAAAAACAATCTGAATGCAGTAAACTGCATAATTTCTGGTACATCTTCCTCGTAAAATCCTATATATGATTTCGGATTTTCTAGAATTGAATCTTCCAAGTTATGATACTTTTTTCTTGAGAACTGGGTAGGATACTCACCCTTGGGCGTTATAATAAGCAAGACATGCCTTTTATTTTGACCTTCTAATTGATCCAGATATTGTTCGATTGGCAAATTAACTCACTTCGCTTTCGTTTGGTAATTTGAATATACTTTAAAACACCTCGGATGGGATGCAAGGATGTGTGCTTATATCCCTAATTTTATCGCCATTTGTTGAGTTGTCTGAACAATTTCTTTAGCTGCCGTTCCTTGTAAACTCTTTGCTTCTTCATAAAGCGATTCATTCACCGTAACAATTTCAACATTGAGTGAACTGATCATTAAGTTAGTAGCCTCAACATATTTCCCGAAACTATTAACTAAACGATCGTGTTCAGTCTTCAAAGCGGATGGGACATTTTGTTTTAACAAAGTTTTCTCTTGTTGCTTAAACTCCTGTAACAAAATAAGATATTCGCCTTTCGCTTCTCTAATTCCGATGGTATCGCGAGTAATGTCATCGGATATTTCTCCGAACCGGTTTCCTGTTTGTTGCATTCGGTTTCCTACCGCTGCTATATTCATAGCGTATGTCCTAATTTCAGGCGTAATTTTCATTACTATATTCTCACCTCCTACTGACAACATTCGCCAATAAAGGCGCAAATCCTTTATTTATACCCTCAAAACTACAAATTGTATCAGCATTTCAATGTGGTTTTAAAGAAAGGGGAAGTATATCGAACGGTGTATGGAATTTTTATTGGCACGCCAGGCATCCTTTCATTACATCGAATCATGGTATACTAAATTTAGTAGAGTTTTTCGAAAAGTATAGGGGGGCTTTTTATGTATATTTCCGATTTGAATATTTTGAATTATAGGAACTTTAATCAATTTAAAGGGGAGTTGAATAAAGGCTTGTCGATAATTATTGGCGAGAATAACGTAGGGAAATCAAATTTTTTAGAAGCTCTAAGTCTTATTTTTAATAGTGATTACTCCGCACGAAAACGAATATTACAACAAGAGGACTTTTGGAACGGTCTGAGTATCCATAATGCTTGGCCAGAAATTGTAATTGAAGCTACCTTAAAAGGGATTAAGACAGAAGATGAACTTGCTATTACAAGTAGATGGCTAACAAGAAAGCCTGGAGAGGCGAGACTTACCTATAAGTATAGACCAAAAGCTAATATATCTATCAAACCACCTACCGAAAATACGCTTATCAATAAGGTTCGTCTTCCACTAAACGAATACGAGTGGGTAATTTATGGAGGAGAACGTGAAACATTGGATACGTTTGATTTCAATATGCTTTCAAAATTTGGTGTGGAGTATGTGGGGGCTCTTAGGGATGCAACTGCAGAATTAAAAAAGTCTTCTGGTCAATTGCAGCGTATTCTTAGAAACTTTGATTTAGATGAAGATGAACTCCGAAAAATTGCAGATAAAATTGATGAGCTTAACAAGCAAATTATGCAGGGGAGAGAAATCAAAAGTGTACAAAGTGACATCAATCAATACCTAAGAAAAATAACGGGTGCTACAAGACAACAAGTAAAAATACAAATGGGAGAAAGTGATTATGATTCCCTATTAAAAGATTTAAAGGTCGTAATCGGTGTCAAGGAAGACAGTGTGCATTCTGTTGAGATGAATGGTCTTGGTTATAATAATTTATTGTATATCAGCCTCTTGCTTACACAGCATACTGCTTTAAAGGCTAAGCGACTCCAAGAACATGATTATTTATTTCCAATTTTGATTGTAGAAGAACCAGAAGCTCATCTACATAGTCATCTGCAAAAATTTCTAGCCAATTACTTCTTTAATGAAGATGTTGCGGGGCAAGTCATCATGACATCTCACTCATCTCACGTTAGTTCACATTCCAATTTGGATAGCTTAGTTATGTTTTATAAAAACTTAGATCAGAACTTATCCAAACGTATTGGAACAATTTTTGATTCGAAAAAGGAAGATCAAAAGCAATATAAGAGGTACTTGGAAAGATGGTTAGATGCTACTAAATCTGATATTTTCTTTGGGCGAAAAGTTCTGTTGGTAGAAGGAATTGCAGAACGCTTATTGATACCCAAATTTTTCTCGATGTTATATAAAGAAAAAATAACAGAAGGTAAGAAAGTAGAAGTGATAGATAAAACATTAGAAGGCGAAGGGATTTCCGTGATTTCCGTAGATGGTGTAGCGTTTCGACCATTTTTACAGTTATTTGGACCAACTGGTTTGAACATAAAATGCGCGGTTTTGACCGACAGTGATCCAGAATCGGTTCCTCTTAAGGATAAAGATGGTGATGAAGTAATTGGAACGGATAGTAAAGTTGTTAGAGAAGAGGTGTATCCTACTAAAATTGGTGAGTATGAGAATTGTGCACGAACCGCTGGTTTAATGAGGGATTTTAGTCCTTCTCCAAATATCTTTGTTTCTAGTAATATAAAAACATTTGAATATGACTTGATGCTTGAGGACAATATTCCTTTCTTTTCAGACTTGATTAAAAAGTATAGTATTGGTACGAAAGATAACAGGGAACGTATAGTCTCATTAAATGGACAAGAATTCGTAAAAGAGGCATATAAGTTGATTTCAAAGGAAAAGGGGGAATTCTCCCAATTCATATTAGAAGAATTGAATAATGGTAAGCAGCTTCACATACCAACATATATCAAAGAGGCATTTAAGTTTCTCATGAAAGAAAAGGAGGGAGACGGAGATGATTGATAATGACGATTTTCGTAAAAGTATAGCTTATGCTCCTGTGACGGACTCAATTGTCGTACAGGCTGGTCCAGGGAGCGGGAAAACAAAAATATTAATTGAACGATTAAAGTACATAATCGAAAATCGACCCCAATCCTATTCTGGTATTGCGTGTATTACCTATACTAATGCGGCAAAAGATGAAATTATAACGCGATTACAGAATGATGGATTTCAGTTACCTAAGGATTTATTTATAGGAACAATTCATTCCTTTTTGTTGGATCATATAATTAAACCTTATTCACATTTTGCTAATAAAAAGAAAGAGCCATACAAGCTGGCTTCGTACGGTTTTGCAAGAAAGTATAAACAAGAAATTGGGGAGATGTTAAATCGTCCCACTCACTTTATTAGCGAGAGCATCTACAGGGCATTTGAAAGCTTGGGGCGTGATGAAGAAGGTGAACCATTTTGCTTTCAAAACAGAATAACCCCTGAAGTAGCTAGAATATGGAAGGATATCACAAAAGAAGAGGGGTATATTGACCAACAAGATGTTATTTACCTCTCATATCTTATATTAAATGGATACGAGCATATTAGAAATGCATTTAGTTCTCATTTTCCATATGTCCTTGTGGATGAGTATCAAGATGTTACTTTTTATCAAGAGAAAGTTTTTAAGCTAATGGAAAGAACCTCATTTTTTTGTGTAGGCGACCGAAATCAATCCATTTATAGCTTCACTGGTGCAAAGCCAGAGATTTTTCAATCAAAGTGGGCACATGAATGCTATGCGAGTTATACTTTAAGTAATAATTTACGTAGCACAGAACATATTGTCAAGTTTGCAAATCATAAAACGGGAATTATTCAATTAGAAGCTGGTCTAAATGCATCTAGTGAGCAAATGGTGATATTTATTAAAGATGTTAATGAGGATTTTGAAGTTCTTCAAATATTTAACCGTATACGTGGAGAGGTAGAATGTGAAAACCCATATAATCCTTATATGATTTTGGCAAGAGAAAATGATTATGTTAAAAAAATGGGGTACTTACTAAAAAATCAAGATATGGAGTCAAATCCATTTCTTCGAAAGTTGAAAAAGGAACATTATCGTCGTTTTCGAATTTTAGAAAACCTCTTACTCGCTATTTCTTATAAACGCAGAAATGAATTTGACCAAGCTGTTGAGAGAATGTCTGAGGCCTTTAGTTATTTATTTTTTAATGAGCATCCGAATTTTGTAGCCTTATCTGAAATTGGATTTGATAAGTTTATGTGGAAAAAGCTTCAGATTTTCACGTTATTTTTTTTAGACAATATTGACTTAACTGAAATTTCAGTAGCAAGTCTATTTTTGCAGGTGAAAGAATTTTTATCAGTACAATCTAAGAAACTATATGATATATCTATTGGAAGGAAGATACTTATGCTTAACTATAAATGGAAAAACCAATCTAGGGCGGCTAAAAACACTATGGTATCTCATTTGCTAGAGCAGGTTGAACTGCAAAGTAATTTATCTGAAAGTGGAGGTCATCTGTTTAGCATTCATGGTGCAAAGGGGCAGGAAGCTGAATGCGTACTAGTGATGGCTGAATCAGAATCGCAGCTTACGGAATGGCTTGGGAAAAATGAGGAGTCCGAAGAAGCACGTGTTGGCTATGTTGCGTTTTCAAGAGCTCGAAAGCTACTATGTGTATGGGCTCCCTCTATTAAAGAAGAAAACTATTTACACTTACAAAAGCATGTGAAATTTGTTGATAGCAGTTACGCAACAGAAATAGAAAGTGTTTAAGGCGAAAGGCATAGTAGCAACTAATCCAATATGAACGTATGTTTTTTTCCACCGAAGGACAACAAATGTACTAATGAATGACAGGTAGTTTACCATGGACCCTCTTTAATTAATTGATCCTTGCGTGGTAAATCTATTGCATTCAATGGTGAAAAAGATGTCACAAGTGGTAAAATCACAAGGCGTAACCAGCACTGTTGTAGCGTATATCTCGGGAAAAGTTGATATCATATTTCACATCCGGCTTGCAAAAAAAAAGAAATGAGGACTGATTATAATACGTCAGTCCTCATTTCTAGATTCTTCATCGCTATTTAAAACATAATGTTGATTTGGATCAAAATTAGAAGAAGCTACATGTCTAATTAAACCTTTATCTTCAAGTGATTTTAATACTTTTAGTGCATAGCTTGGACTTTTTTCTAATGCTTGGGCTAACTGTTTTGTCTTCAATTTATCTTTTTCATAAGCGATTTCTAGTGCTGTCTTTTCGTCCTCAGTAAGATACTTCCAGCTTCTGTTTATTAAAGAAGAAATCCTTTCTTCTCTACGTCGACGACGCATAACAATGTTGTTTTTTAATGTTAGAACTACTGATGTTGGTGTTTCTTCATAAACAGGTGGATTTAAGAAAAATTGTTCCATATCCTGAAATATCCGCTTCACACCTTCATTGAGTTCACGAACCCATTCAAAATCGGTCAATGCGCGAGCGATTTTAGGGTTTCTTGAATAACGTGTAAATTTAATATTTTCTACGCTCACTAGATTTGGTAGTTTTCCTGGACTATGGATTTCTAAGCGATCATCAAACATAAAAACTTTAATATCATCACCATGGACGTTGTAGGCACGATGGGTAATGGCATTAATCAACCCCTCTTGCCATGCGAATGGGGGATATTCAGGAATAGTGGTGAATTTACCTGTATCTTTATCAAGGGTCATAAACTCTCGAAGTTGTGTGTCAATAAACTCTTTTGCCTCTTCAATGAGTGTAGGTATAGGTGCCTCGAATACTTTTTGCTTAGAAATATTAATATTAGTACCGACCTCTGCCTTTATTCCGTCGTATTTGTAAAATCTTAATTTCGCGCTTGGAACAAACATTGTTGGATACTTTGCGAACATGAGGGCTCCGGCAATCGTGACTTTTAATTCACCGTCTATAAGCTTTAAAAATCCTCTTGCCAGAAGGAGTTCTTCAAAATCTCCTTTAAACTTCAGTTTTTCTTTGTACTTATGGAAAACATTCACATCCAAATTTTCCATCGTGCAGGATTCAGCAATCAACTCTTCATAAAGTCGATTTCCCTTATCATATTCGATATCTATTCGTTGCTCAAAGCTAAGTTTTTTTGTTTCATCTCCAACGCGTAAAAAAACATCATCAGCCTCTGTTTTATGCACTTTATCCACGCTTGGTTCAATGTGTAGCAAAAGAATTTCATCTTCTTTTCCGTTCTCTTTAATAATATTAATTCGTTCAAATTTATAGTTGACTGAAGGAAAGCATTTTTCAAAACCGCATTGGATAAAATCATTTACTTTTATATTACCTTGAGAAAGAATACCAAGGGCTTTCCCATTTTCAATACCTATAGCAAGTAGCCCGCCATCGGCATTTGCAAAACCGACAATGGCCTCTGCTAACTTTTGTACTTTAATACTCGCCGATTTACGGTCAAAATACTGGCTTTCATTCATTTCTAATAAAGCATCTAACGATAATTTAGAATCATGTTTGGAAAAGACCATAATTTCCCTCCATCTGTTACTTGATGATACTGTATAGTGATTCCTGAACAGGTAAATATCTATATTATACCACAATAAACAGCCATCCTTAGCACTACTACCTAAAATGCATCAAATAAACATGAAACAGTACAAAGGTGCAGCGAGGCATCAGAAACAAGCCTATAATGTAGGGCGATAAAAGATTATCAAAACCATATGTGGTAAAGTACAAAATCATAAGCAGCCATTGTACATTGTTACCGCACTGTTTAATATTGTGCGCTTTATCTAGTCAGTGGCTTCTAACAACGTCCGCAAACAGTGGCTAAAAACTCCTCACAGCTGCCTTATTCTGTTCGCAGTGCTAATTGAATTGAATGAACCCCTACGGTTAAGTGAAATTAATCTGTAGGGGCCTTTTCGTTTTAGTGGTAAAGTCTGTGGCAATCGTCGTTACAACTATGGTAGTAGAGGTACATTCTTGTGGCTGCAATCACCAAGCTTTGCATTTTGACTATCAAGCTTCTCACGGAAAACCAATAAAAATCTAGTCAAACAGCTGTTTTAAGTCCCGATCCTCGTTTTTCAGCTACCGAGCCTCCTACGAAGCAGGTTGAGCTTCGCAATTTGGCTATCGAGCTTCGCACGGAAAACCAATTAAAACCTAGTCAAACAGCTGTTTTAAGTCCCGATCCTCGTTTTTCAGCTACCGGACCTCCTACTAAGCAGGTTGAGCTTCGCAATTTGGCTACCGAGCTTCGCACGGAAAACAATATAAACCTAGTCAAACAGCTATTTTAAGTCCCGATCCTCGTTTTTGAGCTACCGAACCTCCTACGAAGCAGGTTGAGCTTCGCAATTTGGTTATCGAGCTTCGCACGGAAAACCAATAAAAATCTAGTCAAACAGCTGTTTTAAGTCCCGATCCTCGTTTTTGAGCTACCGAACCTCCTACGAAGCAGGTTGAGCTTCGCAATTTGGTTATCGAGCTTCGCACGGAAAACCAATAAAAATCTAGTCAAACAGCTGTTTTAAGTCCCGAGCCTCGTATTTCAGCTATCGAACCTCGTACGAAGCAAGTTGGGCCTCGTACGAAAAATCAAAAAATGGTTTAGTTAAACAGTCGTTTTAAGTTCCAGGCTTCGCAATTTGACCATTGAGCTTCTCACAAATACTGGTACTCATAATATTTATCCGATATTATTCTGATTTTGTTAGAATAAATGCATATCCAATTATTTTTCATTCATCTTAATTACTGGTGAAAGTCGCTATACTTTTTGCATTCAAAAAGACAGGGAAGGGAGTTGGAAATGGTGTGAATTCAGAGTAGTTTGCTACATAGGCATCCGAAACTGTAGTACACTAATAAGGATTACTTCAGTAAAATAAGGTATATTATAATTGTTGAATAGATTCTCTTTAAAGACAAGAAAAGTAGGTGAACAAAGTGGGGAAATATCAATTGGATAACAAAGGTAAGGCAGCTGTGACAAATTATCATGAAAAAAACAAGCCTGCCAAATTTGATAAAAAGCAGCAACTTGAAAAAATACGTGCGGAGTATTTGGAAAAGAAGCAAAAACAAACAGATAAATAAAAGGATGTATCTTCGGAATTATCAAAAATAGACGAATGGCAAAAGGCTATTTTAGAATTAGTGTCGATATAACACCTGTTTAAGTGCCGAGCCTTGTAGGGAAAACCAATAAAGGTTTAGTTAAACAGCGGTTTTAAGTTCCGAGCTTCGCAATTTAGCTATCGAGCTTCTCATGAATACAGGTGCTCATAATAGTATTCCGGTATTTTTGCGATGTTATTCTGATTTTGTTAGAATAAACACATATCCAATTATTTCACAGTCACCTTAACCACTGGTGAAAGTCGTTACACTTTTTGCGTACGCAGAAAGAGATCCGGCACAAATTTTCAGCCTTTGTATTCCTTGTTTAAAGGAGAAGTTAGGTAGACGTATTCGACGTCAATAAATTGCTTTTGGATATCAGAAGAGATACTTACGCATTTTGCGTGAACTATTAAAATCGGTTTTTCCTAATCAGGAGAGATCGGTTTTT
The DNA here is from genome assembly GCF_014302295.1 of Sporosarcina sp. resist. Lineage (NCBI taxonomy): Bacteria > Bacillati > Bacillota > Bacilli > Caryophanales > Caryophanaceae > Sporosarcina > Sporosarcina sp. resist. The sequence goes on from NZ_CP060287.1 coordinate 1,913,721, forward strand.
TGCATTCAAAAAGACAACAGGGAAGGGAGTTGGAAATGGATTTACTATAAAGAAAAAATTGAGTAATTTTAAAACGCATCTACTTGGCAATCGCTAGGTATAAATGCGTTTTTTTATTTATTAAAATACAAAAATAGAAAGGGTTGATAAGTATGTCGATTAATCTTGATGATATGACGGCAGTTCAAAACGAGCAACAAGAGGGTATTCTCGGCCATCTCATGTGGTTTTCGGTTGGCAAGCAGTTAGTCAAAAAGGATGATTTAGAACGAGCACTTGTTCAATCGGGTTTGCCAGTTGAATGGATGCCGAATGCGATTCGTCCAGCCGATGCTTTCCGAAGAAGTACAAAAGAGATTGAGACTAGAAAATCTACTGGTTATGCTGGGGTATTCGAGAATTTTCTTATACGTGAAGTGTTCTCGGACAAAAGCCACGTGCAAAGAAATATTGTAGTGGAAAAAGTGGATCAGGCAGGCAAACGTCTTGATTATAACAGTAAAGCCGGAGTGATCACGCTAGATAAACAGAAAAGTTCTCTGACGTTTATTACGGAGAACGAAATTGCAAAAGAGTTGTGCTTTGAGGCAGAGCGTAATTTCAATATTTATAAATCCCATTATTCAGCCCAACAAGTAAGGGTAATGGTCAATAAAATCCTACAGTCTTTAGCGCCTACACCTGTGCGCCCGAATGGAGGGATATACTTTGTCCCAGATTCACATACGGAAGGGTTGAAACAACTCGTGAACTTCACGTCTTCTCTTGAGAATAGTGAAGGGTTCAAGATACCTGTCGTTAATACATTCGATAACCGACAAATGGTGAATACGAAGCTAAATGATCATTTAGAATCCATTTTACGTGATTGCAAATCGAGTGCTGGGCTGAAAAAAGGGCAAGTGAAGGAGATTATTGAAAATGCGCAGTCCGTAATTGCGAATTATCGTAATTACAAAGGCATTGTCGCCAATGAAACAGATGCGCTAGAAAATAAAATCATGACGATTCGTGCAGCGGTTTCACAGTTAGTAGCGGACCTTTAAATTTATTGGAATGGAGAGAAGAAAATGGCAGAATTTTATCAAATGGATGTAGTCGAATATGTGCAGCATGTTAAAAAGATTGCCCAAGAGCTTGAACGCTCAAATGAATTAAAAGAAAAGGAATTGCAAATTAAAATGCGAGAAATATCAATAAAAGAACAGGAATTGTTTATTCTTTCGGCGAAAAATTGAATGGATTCTAGTGAAGGGAAGTACGGTAGCGACAGAGTCCGACTTCCTTTTCCTATGTAAATTTAAAATGAAGGGGTTATCCAAAATGACAAACACTAATTTTGCAAAGTTAGAGGAAATTAAAAATGCGCTTAATGCAAAGTTTTTTGAGCGTGAGGAAGAGATTGAGGGAATTCTTGTCGCTCTACTTTCTAGGCAGCACATGCTAATGATTGGTCCTGCAGGAACTGCAAAATCCGCATTGTCGGTTGAAATAGCCAAAATTGTACAGGGGACAGCGTATTTCCAGTGGTTGCTAACACGGTTCAGTACACCAGAGGAGGTATTTGGCCCACTGTCGTTAAAAGATCTTGAACAAGGCGTGTATAAGCGGAACACGGCAACTAAAATGCCGGAAGCTAACCTTGTTTTCCTGGATGAAATCTTCAAGGCGAATTCAGCTATTTTGAACAGCTTGCTAACGTTAATAAACGAAAGGCTTTTCTATAATAACGGGACGCCAGTAAAAGTTCCTTTGATGTCAGTTATCGGAGCCTCAAATGAGTATCCCGAAGAAGGCGAGGGACTTGAAGCGCTTTTTGATAGGTTCTTACTTCGGTTTGAACTAGATTACATTGCCGATGAAACGAATTTTGTTTCTATGATGAAAGGTGCTGGTCAAAATCAGGAAATGCCTACTATGACGATGGACGAGTTGGTTCAACTTCAGTTCTTTACTGACATGGTAGCTATTCCTGATGAAGTTTTCGAGATCCTTTCGAAAATCCGCATGGCATTGAGAGATGAAGGAATTCGCCCATCAGATCGGCGTTTCAAGCAGTCTTTGAGTGTTTTACAAGCGAAGGCACTCATTAGCCAGCGACAAGTAGTACAAGTGGATGATATTGTAATCTTAGAAAATGCACTTTGGGAAACCGTTGATCAAAAGGATACGGTATCGCTCATTGTTCGGAGTCACGCACAGGATGTAGTGACTCGGGCCATTGATGCCGTACAGAATGAAGCGAATGAAGTTTTTAACTCTATGCTGAAGGATAACTCGACAGATGCCGGAATGGAGGCGACCCAGAAATTGAAAGCATTAGTCGCTAATTTAAATAAGTTGAAAAAGCATAATCAAAGTCGGGATATGGACATTAATCCAATACTCGATAAAGTGAAATCGATGCAACAAGAAATCCTCGATAGTATTTTAGAACCCATGGATTTTGATGCTCAAAATGAGAAGAAAGCAGTCGAGATGCCATTCTAAAATGTCGAGTGAAAATATGAGGTGTCGGGGGGAGGTTCCTTCGACATCTTTTTCAAACTATGAAAGGAAGTGTTCTGCGTGATAAAGAATGAAAATCGCTCTGTACTAAATACCGATACATTTGATAAAAGACGATTTAAAGAAATCTATGAGATGTCGCAAGGATTGCAAAAGATAAGTGCTGATGGAGAGTTGCCAACGTACGAGCCATTATTGGCTGACATCTGGGCCTCCTTATATAAGATGAAACCAGAAATCACGAAAGGTGACGATACTGGCGATCTTCAGGTTAATAAATCACTGATGGAAAAAATCATGACGGATGAATCTTTCGAAAACTATCGAAGCTTCACACGGTTGGATGATTTGTCTTCAGCTATTGGCACAATGAAATTCGGAGAGAAGACGAACGAATGGTTGGCAGACCAAAAAAAGCAAGATGAAGACCTGCAAAAACAGATGCAAGAAATCCAGGCGATGCAAAGGCAACTTGGAAAACAGGAACGACAAGAAGGGGCTCAAAATGGTATGGAGCAGCTTCAAGCTGACCTTTCAAAAGCGATGGCCGACTTAGACAGCCAGCTGCAACAAACACTCCAAAACAATAGTCATAGCTTTTCAGAGGCGATGGCTCAAGCTATGCAGGAAACGAAACAGGTGAAAGATGGTCTAAAATCATTGCTTGGTGGTACCGGTACTGGTAATGGGGATGCGGAACTAAAAAAGGTTCCCCTTCGAGACCAGATTGCATTGGCCGAGAAAATTGCGTCTGACAAGAAGATGAAAGAAATTGCTGAGTGGGCAGGCAGGTTCAAACAGATTGCCCGTAAAAAGCAGAAGTCCAAACATAATGAGGCTATGGAAAGAAGCGGAGTCACCATAGGTAATGAAATTGAACGGTTATTGCCGATGGAACTAGGATTATACACGCATACAACAACAAAGAACGACTTCTTACGTCGGTATGTTGAAGGACAAACGATGCAATATGAGCAAAAAGGGCATGAAGTATTAGGGAAAGGTCCAATCGTACTTTGTCTGGACCAGTCAGGCAGCATGAGCAAACTGGATACACAATCAAAAGGGTTTACATTAGCCCTTATGTCGATTGCGAGAAGACAGAGAAGGGATTTTTGTTTGATCTTGTTTTCTACACGTACACAGATCTTTCAATATGAAAAAGGAAAAATTAAAGGGTCCGATATGGTTAGTTTTGCACAAACATTCTTAGGTGGCGGCACGAACTTTGCACTTCCCTTAGATAAGGCAATGAGCGTCATAAACGAAAGCCGTTTTAAACAAGCTGATGTCGTGTTTGTTACAGACGGTGAAGACAGATTAAAGGATTCTATTTTAGAAGCTTTTAATCAGAAGAAAAAAGAGAAAGCGTTTAATGTGCTCTCCCTTGTGATAGGAAGTAGAACGGATACGGTGAAACTGTTTTCCGATAAAGTTGTCCAAGTTAAAGACTTTGATGATAAAGGAAGTTTTACCGCATTTGAAATCTGAGTGGGGGACGGCGGAGTCGCTTATGATATTAATTGTTAGAAGACTTATTAAATTGAAACGGCGTTTCCGATAATTTATCAACAGAAATATGCAAAAATATCTTTCGTGAACTAAATCTTAGCATGAGGGATGTTTGTAGAAGCTATGATTCAGCTTGGTATTTATGAGTAAGCCGGAGTGATTTGATTAATGTGAGAGGGCAAATCATTAAAGGGAATTAACCTGCGCTGCTTCAGAAGTCATTTTCGACTTTCGGGGCAGTTTTTGTGCGCCCGGTATGGGCGCAGTCTATAGAGGCAAGTCCCGAGCTGCAAAGAAAATTTCTTTAGCTATTAGCGCCGATAGTAGAGCAAAAGTCGACTTTTCATTGGATTTTTGCACCATAATAGTGTCATAACTTAAATATTCTTGTTGTTAAATGCGATAAAAAGTTTCAGAAGAATGGACCTATTGGAAATGTGGGGTATAATGAACCTATTAAATAACCATTTAATTAGAAGACGCATAGATTGGAGGACAGTTCTTTTGAAAATAGCTTTAGTACATTTAAGTGATATACATTTAAGAGAGAACGACGAAAATAACTTTATTAATAAAAAAATAAAATCGATTATAAAAGCGATTAATTCTGATATCTTACATACAGAAAAGGTATTTATTTTGATAACAGGAGACACTGCTTTTTCAGGGAAAAATAAGGAGTTTGAAAAAGGAATAGATTTATATACCGAAATAATAAACGAAATTGAAAATGTGACCAAAAATATAGTTTTAATTCCAGGAAATCATGATTGCGATTTTTCCATTAACTCTAAGCTACGGGAAAAACTAATGGAACGTACTACCATCGAGGATGCTTATGACGATGATATGGTGAATGAGATCTCGACTCCATTAAAAAATTTCTATGAATTCGACGATCTTTTTAAAAACCATGATAAGCTCGCCTATTCCGACCCATTGTTCAATCAATACAAGTTTGAATACGAAGGTTTTGTGATTCAAATCAACTGCCTGAATACGGCATGGTTCTCTGTGAGAAATGAAATACCAGGATCTATGCTCTATCCTATTAATAAGTATAAAAGAAATATGCAAGATATTGCTAATCTTTCCATTACTCTTTTACACCATCCTACTCATTGGTTAAACCCTGTCAATAAAAGAGAAGTCGATGCTGTACTGAGAGAAAATAGTGACATTATTTTAACTGGCCATGAGCATGAAAGCACACATACCAAAGGGAGTAATTTACAAGGTGATGAAACACTTTATTTTGAAGCAGCTGCACTGCAAACCAATTTCCCAGATGAAAGCAGCTTTACAATATTACATTTAGATTTAACTAAAAATCATCTTTCAAAAAATGACTTTATTTGGTGTCCTGAAAATGAGATTTACTTCAAAAATGACATTATAATAAATGAAGAGATTAATATAGCTAAAACACTAAAAAAGAATGGCTTTTATTTCAAATCTGAATTCGAAACCTGGCTTCATGAACCTGGAATAATGATAAAACACCCAAGAATTGCAGATGAAATTTTACTGGGGGATATCTATGTATTTCAGGATGCTGAAATACTCGATATTGAAGATAAAGACCCTTCTTCAAAAATAATTAATTTGAGCACCCTTTTGAAATTTAATGATAATAAAGTCATGATTATAGGTCCAGAGAATTATGGTAAAACCGCTTTTTGTAAAAGATATATATTAGAGGCGTTTCAACAAGGATATGTTCCGGTATTAATTAATGGAGATAGATTAAATAAAACATCCATTGGAGAAATAAAGAGGAGTATATTAGTAGAATTTACCAAACAATATGGCGAACAGAAAAAAGAAGAGTTTTCTCAGTTAGAAAAAGAGCGAATTATATTGATAATAGATGATGTCAATAAATCTCCACTAAATGCTAAGCATCGAATAAAATTATTAAATGAAATAAATGAACATTATTTAAATGTAATTATTACTTCTAGCGAATTTATCAAATATGAGGAGTTATTGGTGGAAACAGAGAAAGCTATTTATAAAGATGATTTTACTTTCATGGAAATGCTCCCTTTAGGAAATGAATTACGTGGTGAACTAATAAAAACATGGAATGAGATTGGTGATACAGGTACATCGGATGAAGATGAGAAGATTAAAAGAATAAACCGCTGTGAAACTATTCTAAGAACAATGATTGGTAACAATTATGTTCCATCCTTACCTTTTTTTGTTTTGACTATTCTACAAACAGTTGAAAGTGGAGATTCAAATTTAAAGGACAGTGCATACGGATATTACTATGAATATTTAATTAGGAATCAGCTATTAAATATTCGACTGACTAATGAAGACATGAATACTTTTAATAATTATATAGCACATCTTGCTTTTACTTTTTTTACTGAGAAAACATCGTATATGAGTAGAACAGAACTTAAAAATTTTCATGAGCAGTATAAAGTAGAGTATGCTGTTACTGCTGAATTTAATATTTTTTTAAAGATGTTATTAGACACCTCAATTATTACAGAGTTCGGATCTACATTTAGCTTCAAATATAAATATATATATTATTACTTTGCCGCAAAGTATCTTTCTGATAACTTAACTGAGCCTGAGATTGTGAATCGCGTATCAGAAATGTGCGGTAAACTATACAATGAAGAATATTCAAATATAATCATGTTCTTGTCACATCTCTCAAAAAACCCTGTTATTTTAACTAACGTTTTAGCAAGTGCAAAAAATATATTCAAAAAATATATTCCTTCTAAGCTAGATGAGGATGTACAATCATTGAATAAATTAGCCGTTAATATTCCCGAACTAGTAATTGAAAATAGGAATGTTTTGGAGGAGAGAAGAAAGAGACATATTCGGGAAGATGAGATTGAGAGACAACGATCTCAAGTTATTCAAAATATTGAAGTTCAGGATGATATATTTGAATTTGATGATGAAACTGAATTTGATATAGTAGCTAATTTAAATTGGTCGATGAAAACCATAGATATTATGGGGCAAATTTTGAAGAATTATTATGGCTCCACTAAAAAGGATCAAAAGATTCAAATGGGTGAAGAGCTTTATAACCTGAGTCTAAGATCTCTAAGTGCTTTCCTAACTACGTTTGTAGAAAATCAGGATGCTATTCTATTGGATTTAGAAAGAATTATTAACAAGAATGAGGTTAGCGATAAAGCGAAAATTAAAGATTTGGCCCGCAATTTTATATTTGGATTGACATCTACTATTTCAGGGTTTTTTATTAAAAAGGTGTCCAATTCAGTTGGAACAACAGACTTACAACCTATTTTTGATGAAATACAAAAAATAATTCCTACTACACCAGTTAAACTTATAGATATTTCAATAAAACTTGATCATGCATATGTTATTCCCTTTAAGGAAATTGAAGATTTACTTGATGAGATAGGCGATAACCCTATGGTTAAATATATATTGCGTAGAATAGTAGTAAACCATTTGTATATGTTTCCTGTAAATTACAGGGATAGGCAAAAAGTTGTTGAAATCTTATCACTGAATCAAAAAGCATTGGCAATAACTACTATTAAAAAACAACTTATTGAAAAGTAATAGTGGCTTTATTCTTTAGAATGAGTGAAAATCATCACAATACTACACAAACGTTGGTTAGACTGACATAGCGATAAGAACAATAGAGCTACCTTTACATCCTATCTTATTGGTGTTAGGTAGCTTAATATTGCTTGAATATGCCCCTAATAATTTAAAGAGGTTATATATGTTTATCAATGTCGAACTATTGAATAATTAATTTTAGTGATTTGGACTTCAGGTTTCACTGGATTCGGTTACCGGGTTATCCATATCCGAACGTACGATGATTGCCATGGGATGTTTCGGACAGCTAATGCTGCCTTTAAAGTATTGATTACGAGTAGCGTTGATGTTTTGATAGAATAAGGTGACTACGATATACTGAAGCAAAATAAAAAAGTTGAAAAGGGTTATCGACCGATTTGTGTTTTTTGATTATTCTATCTGGAACCTCTAAAATAGAATATACTAAGCAACGGGGTGATAGCTATGGCAAAGATCATAACTTTCAAAACAAGACAGCAGTTGGAAACAGAAAAGGCAACGAAAGTTGTACATGAGTGGGAAGCTCACTTGGAATGGGAAGAAGCGAATTGGTACCATGTAATTGAAAAGGAAATCGAAGAAGAGCAGAGCTTATCTCTAGAGGAGATCGAGTGGTTGAAAGAGTGGATAAAAAAAGATAGTTAACAGGAACAGTGTTATTATCATTTTTACATATAATTGGATATTGCGCTTGTACTCATATTATACGCATTAAATAGTGAGAACCTTGCTACATAAGGCGTAAAGTGCTCTTGAAAATGTCCTCCTGGGACATAATGTAATAAAATTAATTTGAATAAAAAACACCTGAAACATTGTTAATTCAATGTTTCAGGTGTTTTTTATTTGCTGAGAGCCTGGTTGAATTTGATTGTTTTGAACAGTAACTACGCGGATTTCTCACACGACAATTGATTAGCGCGTTTCGACACTATGCTTTTGAAAGAAATATCGATTGATATGTTGTTTATAAAGTTGGAATTTAGAAGTCAGATTTCGTTCATCTTTTTTTACACAAAAGGAATAGTGACATCAGTTGCCGACAAAAACGAAATTGATGTGTACTGTGTTTATTGTCCACAAACCGTTGAATATTATTAGTTTGACCCTAAACGATTTGATTAGTCATAAGCTTGTGAGTAGAGGCACCGAAGAATAATCAGGCCCACAACGTAAAGTTTGCAAATGATTATCATGAGGTTCCTAGTGTTTAGCTAAGCCGTCGGTCGGGTGACGAATCCCTCCTTGGGCATTAAAAAAAGATGTATGAATGACATCAAATCAGTCTTTTTAGTAAGTAGGGTAAAAGAACAGGATACCAACTGTACTGTATTTATCTCCAATTGCAAAAGATTTGCCGGAAGAGGGTCGTGCAGTTGCTGTAGCTTGGAGAGATAAATTCTTAGAACTTGTAGATAGAGAATAAAATCTGATCATAAATAAAAAGTGGACGCAAGTTTTTTATAACTAGCGTCCACTGCTATTTAATAAGCAATAAAACATCACCAGTTGTAATATAGATATTTCCATCTATTTCAACTGTTTTCACTATATTTCTCTTCAAGAAAATTATGCCACGCTCCTTAACTACTGTTTATTCTTTTTTAAAATGAATTGACCACTCTAAAAAGAATGTGTTACTGTGTATATGAGTATAAACAGTATAACAGTTAAGAAAGGGTGTTTATATATGAATGAATGGAAAGAAGCATACAGGCTCGCAGCTTTTGAAATAAAGGCTTCAATAAAAAGCTTTCTACTGATCTTGATTTTCTATATTGTGATGAGCCTGATTTTCATGCTGTCGTTCGATGTTTACCTGGAAGGCGAATTCAAATTCTTTGATTTTATGTTCATGCTGATTTTCTTCATGTTTCCGGCCTGGATGAAAGGTAAGGAATTCCAGATGCAGAAGATGGATGGGGATTTATGGACAGCGCCCTCAATTATCATGCTGCAGCAGCTACCGATCTCCAAAAACATCATCGTCAAAAGCCGCTTCATCATTCATGCATTCTGTTCATTTCCGTTCCAGTTGGTTCTGTTCATCGCGATGCCGCTGATGTCGGAGAATTTCCGGGACATGATGACGCCTATCGCTTACATCGCATTCCTGCTGATTTGGCTGGGTTTATCGATTTCCGTCGGCTTTATCATGGCGGCGAGCGAAGCGGGAGGAAATTTCAATACGAGTACCATCGTAAAATCGTTTATTTACTTGGTGATTGGCGCCGTTGCACTTTATTTCATGTTCCCGCTTTTATCAGAGAACGGCTTTATCCACTGGACGATGTCGCTTGCAACTGAATGGACACTGCTGTCAGTCATCGTGGCTATTGTCTTGAGCATTGCGGGCTGTAAATACTGGCAAGCGGATATGAGAAAAACCATTAAGAAAACGGAATATCTGTGAGAGGGGGGCTGGACTTTGCTGCCGATACGCTTATCCAAAGATTCTCGTGAACCGATTTATCACCAGATTGAAAAGCAGCTGAAAGCACTGATTGCAGGAGGCCATTTACCTGCAGGAACGCCGCTTCCATCAATCAGGGTGCTGTCGAAAGACCTGGAGATTAGCGTCATCACGATACGTCGCGCCTATCAGGACCTGGAGTCACAGGGCTTCATCGAAACAGTCCATGGCAAAGGGACTTTTGTCGCGGAAATACAGAACTCCATGAAACAGGAAACGATGACGGCTTCCGTCCAAACGGAATTCGAACGGGCCATCCGCAACGCGATGGATTACGACTATACTGTCGATGAAATCAAAACGGTTTTTGAAGAGACTTTAGAAAAACTCGCGAAAGGGGAATGACAATGCAGCCATGGATTGAAATAAAAGACGCGAATAAAAAGATTGATGATTTTCAGCTCGGGCCTGTCAGTCTAGCGATTGAGCCGGGGACCATCACGGCGCTGGTCGGCAATAACGGCTCTGGCAAAAGCACCTTGCTGAAGCTGATCATGAATCTGGCGAATCTGGACGGAGGAGGGATCAGGGTCTTTGGTAAATCGGTCGACGGGAAAGACGAAAGCTGGAAAAGGCATGTCACGTACCAACCGCAAAACGCTGTTGGCTGGAACGCCTATACAGGAGAGGACCTGAAAAGGCTGATTGCCCCTTTATATACGAAATGGGATGAGAAGCTTTTTGAACGCATGATCCAGCTACTCAACATCCCACTCGATAAGCGTTTCGGCAAATTATCGCCAGGTCTCCAGCAGAAGCTGAGCCTGTCGCTCGCATTGCCGCGGAATACTGATATCCTGATTCTCGATGAACCTACCGTGTCACTCGACATCCCATCAAAAAAACAATTCATGGATTTGCTTGTCGAGTGGATGGAAAAGGAGGACCGTGCTGTCATCCTGACAACTCATCAGCCGGAGGATCTTCAGAAACTGGCGGATTACTTGTTTCTGATGAAGGACGGGCAGGCGGTCGGCCGGTATGAGAAAGACATGCTCGCTGCCGGATTCCGCCGCTATTGGCTCAAAGAAATGCCAGCGGTGCGAGTACCGGGTGAGGTTTCCCGTTCCGGAAACGAGCTGATATCAGATAATCCTGACACAACGGAACAGTATTTCACGCAACACGAACACAGTGTCATTGACGTCAAAGCCTTGGAACTGGAAGAAATCATCAGCCTTCTGCTGAAGTAGAGAACTAAGAGAGGATGAGAGAAATGGAAACAATGCTTACTGTAGAAGGTTTAGGAAAATCCTTCAAGGATAAGAAGATTGTCTCAAATATTTCCTTCGAAGTGAAAAAGGGAGAGATTATGGCGTTGCTCGGACCGAACGGGGCGGGGAAATCGACGACAATCCGCAACATCATGGGCATCTTGTATCCCGATGAAGGTACGATCGCTTTCCGGAACCGCTCTACGAAAGATATCCCGCGTGATAAAATTGGCTATCTGCCGGAAGAGCGGGGGCTCTACAAAAACGTCAAGGTCATGGACATTCTGCTGTATCTTGCGGACCTGAAGGATTATCCGCTGGACCTAGCTAAAGAACGCGCGCTCGAGTACTTGAAAAAGTTCGGCCTAGAGGGCAAGGATAAAGTATCGGTCGAGGAGTTGTCGAAAGGGATGGGTCAGAAAGTCCAGTTTATCGCCTCCATTCTTCATGAACCGGAACTGCTGATTCTGGATGAGCCGTTCTCAGGTCTTGATCCGGTCAGCCAGGAGCTGTTCAAAGAAGAAATCCGTTCACTGGCCAAAAAAGGCACGGCGATTCTATTGTCTTCGCATCAGATGAACCTTGTCGAAGAGATGGCGGACCGGCTGTTCTTGATTCACCGCGGCACGAAAGTGATCTACGGGACCCTGAGTGATGTCAAAAAGGAATATGCTAATTTCAAATGCACGATCAACGGCAGCAACAGCCGCAGCCTGCTTGAAAACCTGCCAGAAGTCGAGCGGGTCGAACAGAACGGGGCAACGGCTGTGCTTTATCTCACAAAACATGTGCAACCCGCTGTCTGGCTGAAAAATCTTCCAGATGAACTCGACATTCAGGAACTATCGATCGACCGGATTTCGCTCCATGAAATCTTCATAGATATCGCCACGGACAAGAATCTTTTGAAGGAAGTGGGGGAGTTGCATGCGTAACACGATGAAAGTCGCCAAATGGGAAATCAAACGCAATATGAAAAGCAAGTCGTTCATCATCGGCCTATTCCTGACACCAATCATCTTCCTAGCATTTTTCCTGCTGCCGGACCTGTTCAGTTCGGATGATGAAGCAGCGACAACGACAGTCTACGTCAATGACCAGCTCGGGGTCTACGGACAATTGGAAGCAGCGGTAGCAAATACCGAATGGCAGATGGAACAGACAGACACCACAGAACAGGAAGCCACCTCAGCGCTTGAAGGCAAAGAAGACGCTGCGTATATCTTCATCGACGAACAGGCAATTGAAACCGGAAAAGTTGCAGTTTACACGCATGAAGATACGAGTTCAGCCTTCATGGATGAAGTCCAGATCCTCGGTGGTCCGCTACAGATGCTGCAGATCGAACAGCTCGGCCTGACACAGGAAGAAGCGGCAGTTGTCGCGCAGGGAGTCGTCTTTGAAGATGCTTCAGAAAAACCGGAAGAAGGCGGCCTGTTCAGTGAAAACATGCTGGAACGTGTGATTCCAGGAGCATTTGCCGCTGTCGTCATGCTGTCAATTGTCTTCACCGGAATGGCAATCTTCCAAAGCGCGTCCCAGGAGAAGAAAGACAAAATTGCTGAGATTATTCTGTCGTCTTTAACGCCTGCAGAACTGATGCAAGGCAAGATCATCGGCTATTTTGTCCTCGGTATCATCCAGGTCGTTGTCTATATTGTCATCGCGCTGCCGGTGCTCATCTGGAAAATCGATTTTCCGATTATTGAGTATCTGTTAGTGCCCGAACTTCTAGTGCTAATATTCATTTCTATCCTCGGATACCTGCTCTATGCGGCGCTATTCGTCGGAATCGGTGCCACAATGGCTGATATCTCGACAGCGGGGAATTTCCAGGGCATGGTCATGATGTTACCATTCAGCCCATTCCTTTTCATTGGACCAGTCTTCAGCGATCCAAGCGGATTCTGGGCGCAGCTTGGAAGCTATATCCCGTTTACATCACCTGGCGTTCTCATTATGCGCCTGTCACTTCTTGAAGAATGGCCGTGGGTGCAAATCATTATCGCCATCGGAATTCTTGTCGTCAGCGTCTGGGTCTTCATGAAACTTGCGGGCAAAGTCTTCAAGATTGGCATCCTGATGTATGGCAAGAACGCTACACCGGGCGAAATTTGGAAATGGATTCGGGCGTAAAAAATAGAGCTTGCTAATCAACAATATCTATTAACCTTATAAATTATAGAATAGAAAACTTTCTTACACATGTGTTCATTAACTAAAAATAACCAATAAATAACTTAATTGACTACTAGACGCTCGGTGTACAGTTGCTTCTGGCTCGCATTGCATTGAACAACTTCTTTATATAACTGAGCTATTTTGATGTATAGGAATGCGACTTCGCCGCATTACTATACATCTTCTTCAGTAATCGTCTGGTGGTCGTTCATCCGTCGCGCCCCAAAGGCAAAGGTACACGAAGTGCTAATGCTTTTGGGAACGAGGGAATGGAGGGTTCCTAACTGGGTAAAAGCCGCCAAAGATGCAATTTTGGCGGCTGAAGCTTTCTCTATGGTCTTTTCTTATTTTAGGAAGTGTCACTTTCTATAGGAGCTTACCTGATGTGGAGTTTAAGCCTTATTAAAGAACACATTGTGCAATGTACCAGAGTGCCCGAAATTGCATCTTCGGGCACCGATACCTTGTGAAAAAGCTTGCTCTTCTTTACTTCTAAAGCAACAGCATTTTTCACTTGAATAGTGTGCCGAAAGCGAACCGGAAATGATCCAGTGAAAAGGGGTTTTCAAGCTTATGCATATCTGTTGTTTATGCAAGAAAATGGTTAATCAACAGAAGTGACTTTCTTATTAAGTAAGGTGGAGAGATTTGACCCTTTGCAATCTTAACTGTAGATTGCCGAGGCACTGTGCTAATTCCGAAAGTATTCACGTAAAGTCGTCAAACCCTTTTGATAAGGTTTTGACGTTTTTTTGTCAGGATAAACGCTGTTTCAAATACAAGATTTTAGGCAAAGAACGAAATGTATTGTGTGAAAATGAAGACGGCTGTATTTCTTAAGGGAACAGATGTCGAATTCTGGTAAAAGAATTCGGGAGATTTTGAAAAAAATGGGACCTTAAACTAATTCGCATGCGGGTTGACCTGAAGGGTGCGCAAGAAATTCTCCGCTGTCGAGAACAATAAATACAGTCCGATTAAAGTTTTTTATTTACTGTAAATTCTGGATGGGGTAAAAACCACCCAGAATATTTATGAGTAATGAAAAACATGTAAAACATGAAACTCACAATTTTGTCTCCTATTATTAATAATTTTTTAGCCAATATTACAGGGGTTTTACTGGTACTGACCAAGTATAGAGAAGAAGCGGGTGACGAATTGATGGAATACCTTTTCAGATGGCGAAAGCTCTCGAGTTGCGGGGCTAATGATTCCAACGGTTCTTCGAATGATTGGTGTTTCTATTGGTATCTTAACTGTAAATCGTGGTGTAGAATCGTAAAAAGAGCTTTCGGGTAAAATAGTTACACCGATACCTGCTGCTACTAACCCTTTGATGGCATCCATATCTTCTCCTTCTGATGAAGTTTTCGGTGTGAAGCCAACACTATTACATGCTTCTACTGCGATTTTTTTTAGTACATATCCTTCTGGAAATAATATGAAATCATCGTTTCTTAAATCAATAAGTTGTAGCTTCTCACGTTTTGCAAAGGGGTGATTCGAAGGTAAAAGTACAGAGAAATTTTCAGTAAATAAAATAGATGTGTTGATCGAGTCATCTTTTGGAGGAAGCGGTCCTAAAAAGGCAAGATTTAGTTCCCTTTTATTCACAGCATCGATCAAATAATTATATGATCCTTGACGTAAATGAAACGCTACATTGGGATATTCTTTTTTAAACGCTGAAATGACAGTAGGTAATAGGTGACCAGCTAAACTAGTAGGAAATCCAATTTTGATAGTCCCTTTATCTGGATCTAAATATTCGTCTATTTGTTTTTTCGCATAATCAATCGCTTGCAAAGCAGAAATGCTATGTTCTGAAAAAATCTTGCCAATTTGTGTTAACTTCACATTTCTACCAACACGTTCAAATAATTCTACTCCAAGTTCATCTTCTAAATTTGCAATTTGTCTACTTACAGCTGATTGGGCTACATGCAAATGAATAGCTGCTTCTGAAATATGTTCACGTTCTGCTACTTCGATAAAGTACCTCAACTGGCGTATTTCCATACTTCCCTCCTAATCTATCTCAAAAACAGATCATTTATATCCAAATTATATATTGTTTGTATTAGTTTGAAAACATATAATATTAGTAAGTTACTTTTTATGGAAAATGGAGGGGTTCAAATGACATTTCATCAATTACCGAAAGCACAGGGCATGTATGATCCAACGTTTGAACATGACGCATGCGGGATAGGTTTATATGCACATATAAAAGGAAATGCAACACATGATATCGTAGAAAAAGGATTAGAAATGTTATGTCGACTTGATCACCGTGCGGGACGTGGAAGCGATGGTCAAACGGGTGATGGTGCAGGACTGATGGTGAAGATACCAGATGTTTATTTTCGTGTTGTGTGTAATGAATGGGATTTGCCGGAAAAAGGAGCTTATGGCGTAGGAATGCTATTTTTTACAGACAATAATGAAGAACGTGCGGGCATTGAACAAAAAATTAACGACATGATTATTGCGCAAGGGCAAGAACTCATCGGGTGGAGAACAGTTCCAATTAACGCTAGTGTTCTAAGTGAAAAAGCAAAAGAAACAGTACCAGTCGTTCGTCAAGTATTCATCAGAGCAATAAACACAACTGATTCACTTGCATTTGAACGTAAATTATATATCATTCGAAAACAAGTGGAGCACTGGGCAGTACAACAGGATAAAAAATTCTATTGTGCAAGTCTATCAAGTCAGACAATCGTCTATAAAGGATTACTTACTCCCAAAGAGGTGAATCTTTTTTACGTGGATCTTCAAGATGAGCTATTTACATCTGCCTTTTCATTAGTACATTCTCGCTATAGTACCAATACATTTCCAAGTTGGGAAAGAGCACATCCAAACAGATATATTGTTCATAACGGTGAAATAAATACATTACGTGGAAATATTAACTGGATGAAAGCACGGGAACAACAATTTGTATCAGAAGCATTTGGGGAGGATCTTCCAAAGCTTTTGCCAATCATTGATACAAATGGGAGCGACTCTTCCATGTTAGATAATGCATTTGAATTTTTTGTACTTGCTGGTAGAAAACCAGCTCACACTGCCATGATGTTAATACCAGAACCTTGGACAGAAAACCCTCATATAACTGAGGAGAAAAAGGCTTTCTATTCTTATCACAGCAGTTTAATGGAGCCATGGGATGGACCAACAGCTATTTCATTTACAGATGGGAAACAAATTGGGGCAATTTTAGATCGCAATGGTTTACGACCAGCTCGGTACTATGTGACAAAAGATGATTATATTATTTTCTCTTCTGAAGTAGGGGTAGTAGATGTAGAAGAAGAAAATATTTTATACAAAGAACGTTTAACCCCTGGAAGAATGCTACTTGTTGATTTAGAACAAGGTCGTATTATTTCAGACGAAGAAATTAAATCAGATATGGCAAATGCATTACCTTACCAACAATGGTTAGACGAAAATTTAGTAACTATTACATCTGAAATGGAAGAACCAGAGCAAATAGATGATTTGTTGTTCAAACAAAAAGCATTTGGCTACACATATGAAGATATTCAAAAATACATGATTCCGATTGCGTTAGATGGCAAAGACCCAATTGGATCAATGGGGAATGATACACCACTAGCCGTTTTATCAGATCGACCACAATCGTTATTTAATTATTTTAAACAGCTCTTTGCACAAGTAACAAATCCACCAATAGATTCAATTCGTGAGCATATTGTGACATCTACAATGACGCTACTTGGAGCAGAAGGAGATTTACTGCATCCAAATCGATCTAATAGCGAACGAATCTTTTTAGACACACCTATTTTAACAAATAGCCAGTTTGGCCAATTAAACGATATGAAATCAAACAAATTCCGAAGTGCAACTATAGATTTAACTATGTCTGCAAATTTAGAAATCGATTTATGTCATGTTTCTAAACAAGCGGATGAATATATAGCACAAGGAATAGCCTTGCTCATACTTTCCGACCGACTGTTGGATGTAAAGCAATCTACAATTCCAGTCCTACTAGCTGCAAGTAGCCTCCATCAACATTTACTTCGCACAGGAAATCGAACGAAGGTAAGTATTATTGTGGAATCTGGTGAAACAAGAGAAGTGCATCAATTTGCTGCTCTGATTGGATTTGGGGTAGATGCGATTAATCCATATCTTGCTTATGCAACGATTGCAGAAGCAATAGAAGAAGGGCATATTGATAGTAGTTATGCAGTAGCGGTTGCGAAATATAGTCAAGGTATTACAGATGGTGTAGTGAAAGTAATGTCGAAAATGGGTATTTCAACTGTTCAAAGTTATCGCGGAGCTCAAATTTTTGAAGCAGTAGGGATTAGTAAAAAAGTGATTGAACGTTATTTTTCAGGAACTGTTTCTCAATTAGGAGGTATTAATCTAGAAACAATCGTGGAAGAAGCGCATAAAAGACATCAAGCAGCTATAGATTCCACTGGGGCTTCTTTAGATTCAGGTAGCGATTTCCAGTGGAGAAGTACTGGTGAACATCATGCATTTAATCCGAAAACAATCCACACACTTCAGTGGGCTACTCGAAAAGCGGATTACGGTTTATATAGACAATATGCAGAAATGGCAAATGAAGAGCGTATTGGATTTTTGCGTAATTTATTGACATTTAAAAAAGATGTTAAATGTATTCCACTGGAAGAAGTCGAGTCTGTAGATTCCATTGTCAAACGATTTAAAACGGGAGCGATGTCGTTTGGTTCATTAAGCAAAGAAGCCCATGAAACACTTGCTATTGCGATGAATCGCCTAGGTGGTAAAAGTAATAGTGGGGAAGGTGGAGAACATCCTAGCCGTTATGAACTAGATGCCAATGGAGATAACCGAAGAAGTGCCATTAAACAAATAGCGTCTGGTCGATTTGGAGTGAAAAGTCATTATTTAGTGCAAGCAGATGAACTGCAAATTAAAATGGCGCAAGGTGCGAAACCGGGCGAAGGTGGTCAGTTACCAGGTAATAAAGTATACCCGTGGGTAGCCGATGTTCGTGGATCGACAACTGGAGTTGGATTAATATCTCCACCTCCACATCATGATATTTATTCGATTGAAGATATGGCGCAATTAATTCATGACTTAAAAAATGCGAATAGAACTGCTCGTATTAGTGTGAAACTAGTGGCGAAATCGGGTGTTGGAACGATTGCTGCTGGGGTGGCAAAAGGTGCAGCAGATGTGATTGTCATTAGTGGATATGACGGTGGAACAGGTGCATCTCCTAAAACGAGCATTAAACATACGGGACTACCTTGGGAGCTAGGACTCGCAGAAGCGCATCAAACATTAATATTAAACGGTTTACGTGATAGAGTGAGACTGGAAACAGATGGGAAATTGATGACTGGTAAAGACGTTGTAATGGCTGCCTTACTTGGAGCTGAGGAGTATGGATTTGCAACAGCTCCATTAATCGTTTTAGGCTGTATTATGATGCGTGCGTGTCATCTAGACACTTGTCCAGTCGGAATTGCGACTCAAAATCCGGAACTTCGCAATAAATTCACAGGAAGTGCTGATTATGTTGTGAATTTTATGAAATTCGTAGCGGAAGAAGTTCGTGAGTATATGGCGTTACTTGGATTCAGAACAGTAGAAGAAATGGTAGGACGTGCGGATGTGCTAGAAGTTAGTGATCGTGCAAAAGAACATTGGAAAGCAAAACAATTGGATTTAACGGCATTGCTTTATCAGCCAGAGGGAGCACGTACGTTTAAAATTCCACAAAATCATAAAATAGAACAATCATTTGACTTACGTGAATTATTACCAAAAGTAGAACATGCTATTCTAAGTGAATCCAAAGTGGAATTGAATTATCCAATTGCAAACACGGACCGTGTAGTAGGCACGATTATTGGAAGCGAAATATCCAAACTATATGGTGCTAGAGGATTAGCCCACGATTCGATCACACTTCGATTTACCGGAGCAGCCGGGCAAAGTTTTGGTGCGTTTATACCAAAAGGGATGTCTATGTATGTAACAGGGGATGTAAATGATTATTTTGGCAAAGGATTATCTGGTGGAAAACTGATTGTCACTGCACCTATTCAAGGTGTTGCTGAAGAAAATGTTATTGCTGGAAATGTTGCGCTATACGGTGCAACAAGTGGAACTGCATTTATAAATGGACGTGCTGGAGAGCGCTTTGCAGTTCGAAATAGTGGAGTAGATGTTGTCGTAGAAGGCATTGGGGATCATGGCTGTGAATATATGACAGGTGGTCGTGCTGTCATATTAGGGGATGTTGGGAAAAATTTCGGCGCAGGAATGTCTGGCGGCATTGCGTATGTACTTGTTGATGACTTGGATGGATTAAAACAAAAATGTAACACAGAAATGATTGGATTTGAACGAATTGAATTATCAGAAGAAAAACATGCGATTCGCCAATTAATTATGAATCATTATTATTACACGAAAAGCACGAAAGCTATGAACATACTAGATAAATGGGAGGAAAATGTTCAAAGATTTGTAAAGGTCGTGCCAAATGATTATAAGAAAATGCTCGAAAAAATCGCTGACTTTAAAAGGGATGGTTTAACGGATGATGCAGCTGCAATGCAAGCATTTTTAGCAACTTCCGTGAACCCAGAAATAAAGCCACTCGCGCTTGTGAAAAAATAAGGGAGGGGGAATAGTAAATGGGTAAACCTACTGGATTTATGGATTATAAACGAGAAAAAGGAAAGGAAGAAGCCCCTCTCAGACGTATTAAAAACTGGGGAGAGTATGCCTCGAAGTTAACAGATGAAGCACTTAAAACACAAGGTGCAAGATGTATGGATTGTGGGACTCCTTTTTGCCATATGGGGATTGAAATACAAGGTGCGACTGCCGGTTGTCCTATTAATAACTTAATCCCTGAGTGGAATGATTTAGTGTATAAAGGAAAGTGGCAGGAAGCACTAGAAAGATTATCGATGACAAATAATTTTCCAGAATTTACTGGTCGTGTTTGTCCAGCTCCTTGCGAAGGATCTTGTACACTTGCCATTTCAGATCCAGCAGTATCGATTAAAAATATTGAGCGTACTATTATCGATAAAGGATTTGAAAATGGCTGGATAGTACCTAGAATTCCAGTAGAGCGCACAGGGAAAAAAATTGCTATAGTCGGCTCTGGACCTGCTGGACTTGCAAGCGCAGATGAGTTAAATCAAGCGGGTCATTCTGTAACTGTATTTGAACGTGCGGACCGTGTTGGTGGACTACTCATGTATGGCATTCCAAATATGAAACTAGAAAAAGATGTAGTTGAACGTCGAATTCAGTTACTCCAGCAAGAAGGAATCGATTTTGTGTTAAATACGGAAATTGGTAAAGATATTTCAGCAGATCAATTAAAAGATGAATTCGATGCGATTATTTTATGTATCGGCGCACAGAAACAACGTGAACTTCGCATGGAAGGTAGCGATTCAAATGGGGTTCATCTTGCAATGGATTACTTAACTTTTACTACCAAAAGTTTGCTGGATTCTAATTTTGCTGACGGGCAATTTATCAATACAAAAGGGAAAGATGTCATCATAATTGGTGGAGGAGATACGGGGGCAGACTGTGTGGCAACTGCAATTCGTCAAAACTGTAAATCAGTTGTCCAGTTCGGAAAACATCCACAGCTACCAAATACAAGAGCGGAAGACAATTTGTGGCCAACCGATTCGAATATTTACAAATTGGAATATGCTTATGAGGAAGCGGAAGCTAAATATGGCAAAGATCCTCGTGAATACTTAATCCAAACAACGAGAATGGTCGCAGATGAGAAAGGGAATTTAAAAGAGCTCCATACAATTCATATGGAAAAAATACTAGGGGAAGATGGGGTTCATTTCTTTAAAGCAATACCTGGTACAGAAAAAATTTGGCCTGTACAATTTGTGTTTGTTGCAATTGGATTTGAAGGAGCAGAGCTTTCATTACCAAATCAATTGGGCGTGAACATTGTAAACAAAAAAATTGCCGCAACAACAAAAGATTATGCAACAAATGTAGATGGCGTATTTACTGCAGGAGATGCGAGAAAAGGTCAAAGTCTTATCGTTTGGGCCATTAAAGAAGGGCAAGATGTAGCGAAAAAAGTCAATGAGTATGTAAGTAAGCAGTCAGTCATTTGCTAATACGGCAGCGTTGGAGGAAGCTGAACAGATGTATGCAGGCATCACTCTGGAACCGGCTAGATCGCTTTTCGAGAAGCTGGATATCAAAGTGTTCCTATAGGGAGTTAACTTCAAGAGGGATTCTAGAAGTGAGATTTCGTTCATCTTATTGCAACACAAAAGGAATAGTTACATCAGTTGTCGACAAAAACGAAATTGATGTGTACTGCGTTTATTGTCCACAAACCGATGAAATGCTATTACTTTGAGCCTAAACGATTTGATAAGTCATTTAGCTTGAGAGTAGATGCACCGAAGAATAATCAGTTACACAACGTAAAATTTGCAAAAGATTATCGTGAGGTTCCTGGCGTCTAGCTAAGCCGTCGGTCGGGGGCTCGAATCCCTCCTTGGACAAAAAATATATGAATGATATCAAACTAGTTTTTTTAGTAAGTAGAGTAAAAGAACAGTCATCATCAGAATGCGACACTTACTGATGCTGGTAAAGACTACTTAAAACAGAAAATGAGTGCCAAAAGAAAGTTAGGTTAGTCAAAGTAAAATAGGGGACGTTTCTTTTAAAAGTCGAATTACCCAAAACGGGGTAGTCGGCTTTTTTGATATCACAAATAGTAAGGAGAATTCACTATGATCTTTTCCTTTTCAAGATTAAGTCTCTACACAATGCGAAGATGCGGCAAGGTTCATCAATTCCTTTTAATGTTCAATAAATATGCAACTAAAGTAGGTCAATTTCTTAACGATAAGTTTCTAGATAAACCAAGAAAGCGCGTGATTTTAGTGATTTGTTGACTTGGATTGTATTTTGAAACTATGCAATTGGATCGTCAGATATACCTTTTTTAGGGGTTTTTTTTAGAAATACGCATTACGAAAAAATCAGTTGCTAATTTAAAAACTCTCTTGTATGATAAATAAACAAGTAAATCGTAAACATTACTGTTTGGGATTAGTGAAGTAGAAATAGTGCCGGCTAAAGTTGTTACAGAGCATAATAATTTTAACTGTCTTGGTCGTTGATGAGAGAATGATAGATATAAACCTAATTTGAGAGGAGAGATTTTTATTAACTCAAGTAAGAAGATTCCAGTATATGTACTAAGCGGTTTTCTTGGAAGTGGTAAAACCACCGTGTTATTAAATATGCTAGAACATTGTAAGAAAAAGGGGCTACAGCCGGGAATTATTTTAAATGAAATAGGCCAAACAAACGTAGAAGGTCATTTATTTGAAAATCAAAAGGTATTTGAACTGTTAGACGGTTGTATTTGTTGTACGATCCAAGAAGATTTAAAAGAAACAATGAACGAGTTGATAACGGAAATGGAACACAGTCCACTCGATGTTTTATTTATAGAAGGAACCGGAGTAGCCAATCCGATGGAAATACAAGAAGTTCTTCTGAGTCATCCATATACTGATCAATTTGACTTAATGTCTATTATTACAGTTTTGGATGCTAGTAATTATTTGGAGTATCAAAGCATATTTTCAAGCTCAACAGAAGTCCGGAATTTAATACATGAACAAATGATTTGTGGAAGTCTACTGGTGTTAAATAAGACGGATTTAGTTCCTTTAAATCAACTTGAAAGTATTAAACAAAAAATCACAAAGAAATCGAAACAAGAAAAAACTATTATGGAAAGTGTCTACGGTAAAATTGATGCTGAATTGCTTTTTGAAAAGCGTATCCACTCTGTTACGATTGGAAAATCGCCTTTGGATGTTGAACATCATCATCATCATCATCACTCGACATTGCAAGCGCTTAAGTTGGAGGATTGCCCTGTAGTTCGAAAGAAAGAATTCGGAAAATGGCTCAAACACCTTCCAGCCAATGTACTACGAGGAAAGGGGTTCGTTGAAATCGAAAGCTCACACCAACTTTACAGTTTCCAATATGCTTCAAGGAAGGTAGCATTTACTCCAGTCCCCGCCGCTTTAAATAGAAAACCAGTTATTATTCTAATTGGCTTGGGGCTTGACACAGAGCAGATAAACGATCATTGGAAGCAACTCGTAAAGCAATGAAAATCGTATTTTTTTGCGTAGCACTTTACAGAAATTAAGGATATTAGAGAGATAGGAGTACGATTCATGACAAGCAAACGAAGTTTAGGGGTGAGCTTACTTTTCATAGGAGTGCTCCTCTATTTCTTTTTATCAATAGGATTCACAGAAATACAAGCGGCAATTCCAAAAAGCATATTGCATGTAAATACCATTTTTCTGAGCATCGTATTAGAAGCATTACCCTTTGTGTTTCTTGGGGTGTTTACATCAGCTCTAATCCAAACGTTTGTGTCTGAAGAGGCTGTACAACGGTTTATTCCTAAAAATCCTATTATAGCAATCGTGCCAGCTGTACTAGTAAGTGCAATTTTTCCCGTTTGTGAATGTGCAATTATTCCAGTGGTGCGAAGATTGATGAAAAAGGGAATGCCGTTGCATATAGGTATTATTTTTATTGTTGGGGCACCTGTATTAAATCCCATCGTCTTTGCATCTACCTATTATGCCTTCCAATCTACCCCAGCAATTGCGTATGCCCGGATGGGATTGGCGTTCGTATTGGCCATTGTAATTGGTAGTCTCATATATGCTTTCTATCGGAATCGTAATCAATTAAAGTGGACAACAGAGGAACTGTTGGATAGACCTATACAGTCGGGTGGCAGGGAAGTCCCTAAAATAAAAGCTGTATTTTATCATGCAAGTGATGAGTTTTTCGATATGGGGAAATTTTTGATCATGGGCGCAATGATTGCCAGCTTATTTCAGACGTTCTTTGATAGGGGGCTATTGGTAAGTATTGCTGCCAATGACATGACTTCACCTCTTGTTATGATGGGATTTGCGTTCATCTTATCACTTTGCTCCGAAGCGGATGCATTTGTAGCATCCTCGTTTGCACACACATTCTCCGCAGGATCACTCCTTGCTTTTTTAGTCTATGGGCCGATGCTAGATTTGAAAGGTACGATTATGCTATTTGCTTATTTCCGTGCTAAATTCGTTATAGGCTTAATGGCTATTATTACTGTGTCTGTATATGTGATGATTTTGATATACCAATACTTATTTATGTGAGGTGCGTTATGCAGGAAGAACGGGATTACAGTTCTCATGCTTTGTTTAGAGGAATTATATTACTAGGTTTTTTTCTACTCTTATTTAGATTGCTAGTATCAGGGGATATTACTTATTATATTGCTCCTAAAATGATTCCCTTTTCTTATTTTGCACTTGTGATTTTATTGGTATTGGGGCTTATGCAACTATGGAGAAGTGGATCGAAGAATCTGGAGGAATTATACTGTAATTGTGGCTTTAGCCATACTCAAACTGGAACACCCTTACAAACATTTTTTATATACACTTTGTTTGTCTTACCTGTTCTGACTGGATTGTGGTTTCCAATGACCGTTTTAGATAGTTCAATTGTCGCCAAAAGAGGGGTTATATATGGAACAGGTTTGAATACCACACTGCCAGCCGTTAGAGATGATGAAACTGATACCTCCTATGACTTGCCAGGAACAGATCCTGACATTGTAGAAGAATCCATTGATGGAACGAAGATTGTTGAAGACATGAACTATGAAAATGATGAATACCCTACTCGTATGGAAAGTCTGAGAGATGAACTATTAGAAGACGATAAAATCATTGTAAGTGAAGCAAGATATCTGGATATTACCGATAATATTTATGCTTATCTCGATTGGTTTCTTGGTAAGGAAATAGAAAATGTTGGGTTTGTATACAAGCAACCTGACTTGGAAGAAGATCAGTTTGTAGTTGCACGATTCGGAATTACTTGTTGTGTTGCAGATGCTTCTGTCTTTGGCATTTTGTCGACTTCTGGTGAAATGTTTGAAGTAGAGGAAGATGAATGGGTTAGGGCAACGGGCTATTTATCGAAAATAACCCTAGAAGATTGGGATTATCCTTACCTGCAGATAACTGACATAGAGAAGGTAGAAGAGCCCGAAAATCCATATATAAATTAAACATAGCCCTTGTCAACCGGACAGGGGCTATGTTTTTTAGGTGTGATAATGTGCGGAAACCTGTTTATAGCTATCGTGAAATAAATGGACCTGATACAACGAAAGGAATAATACTCAATAAATGCCACCGCCATTGCCTGAACTAATGTGGTAACGGTCATCTCTACTTTTTAGGTTGTAGACTTAACCAACGTGTGTTCAAACTTCTATACTAACTCCAATAATCTTGTGAAACAGTATTTAAAGAATTCATTAATCATAATTAAGGTTACCTTATCACTCGCAAAGTAAAAAGAGATCATTCATGACCTGAAAGTACAGGTGTGCTTAGTTTAAAGGAATTACTTTTCACAATATGAAATAAAAACAGTTGCTAATTCAAAAATGCTCTTGTATGATAAATAAATACTTAAAACGTAATGATTACGATTTAGGGGGATGAAGGAGGAGTTTTTTGTGGTGAATAAAAAGTTTTTATCTATTTTTTCAATTATTACTCTACTATTGCTCGCAACATGCGGCAACAAAGAGCAAACGAATGAGAAGGTAGAAGCGGAAGGTAACGAAGACCTCATATCCGTTTATACTACTGTCTATCCGCTTCAATATTTCACAGAACGGATTGGCGGCGACGCGGTCGATGTGCAATCTATTTATCCGCCGGGGGCAGATGAGCATACGTTTGACCCAACACAAAAGGATATGATGGCACTCGCTGATTCAGATTTATTCTTTTATATCGGACTTGGTCTTGAAGGATTTGTGGAGAATGCCGAAAAGACAATGAAAGGCGAGCATGTCAAAATGATAGCGGTCGCTGACAATATTCCAGAAGAGTCGCTAGGTGAAGGACATGATCATGATCACGGAGAGGAGGGGCATGAGTCTGATGGGCACGATGAAGAAGAGCATGAGTCACACGAACAGGACCATGAAGAAAACGATTCACATGATCATGACGACCATGAGCACAGCGAATTCGACCCTCATGTTTGGATTTCTCCTTTATTAAGTATAGAACTCGCAAGGGTAATTAAAGACTCACTCATCGAAGCATCTCCTGAAAAAAAGGATATGTTTAAAGAAAATTTTGAAGTGTTAAAAGAGGATTTACTCGCCCTCGATCTGAAATTTAAAGACATGGCTTCCAATGCTACTACAAAAACATTTTTCGTTTCACACGCAGCTTTTGGTTATATCGCTGATTCGTATGGACTTGAACAAGTAGCAGTTGCCGGATTAAATTCGCAAAGTGAACCTTCACAAAAGGAATTGGCTGCTCTTGTTAAATACGCGAAAGCACATGAAGTGAAATATGTTTTATTCGAACAAAACGTCTCCTCTAAACTAACTGATGTCATTCGAAAGGAAATTGGAGCGAATTCACTGATGTTGCATAATCTTGGTGTTCTAACAAGTGAGGATGTGGAAAACAAAGCAGACTATTTATCTTTGATGGAATACAACATTGCAACACTTGCGGAAGCATTGGGTAATAAGTAAAGCGTAAGGAGTGGGAGAATGAAAAAAAGGATACCCGTAACGTTGTTAAGAGGCTACTTAGGTTCGGGGAAGACGACCTTATTGAATCATATTTTACACAATCGACACGGGCTGAAAGTCGCCGTCATCGTTAATGATTGGTATTCGGATGAATCAACAGGAAATTACGGAAGGCTTAGATAAATGCTTGCTTACGGAAGAAGAATTAGTGCAAGATTGGACAATTTTTGTGGATCCATTGCCTAATTTTCAAATCGAAATTTGACCTATAGGAGGAACTAGTATGAGGGTAAATATCACATTAGCTTGTACAGAATCAGGAGACCGCAATTACACAACTACAAAAAACAAACGCACTAATCCCGAACGGATTGAATTAAAGAAATACAGCCCGCGCTTAAGAAAAGTCACGATTCATAGAGAAACAAAGTAAAAAAATTTGCAAAGTTTTAAATCGTAATGATTACTAATTATGGAGTGGAAATAGAATGGCGAAGAAATCTAAGGTAGCGAAAGACAAGAGGCAACGGAAGTTGGTTGCTCACTATGCGGTACTTCGTAAAGAATTGAAAGAGAAAGGTGACTATGAATCGTTAAATAAGCTACTTAAGGATTCTTCCCCAACACGATTGAAAAATCGATGCGAACTGACGGGGAGACCAAGAGGATATATGCGGAAATTTAACATGTCACGGATTGCTTTTCGGGAACTTGCGCATAAAGGGCAACTACCAGGTGTTAAAAAAGCCAGTTGGTAAAAGATATTCAACCATTCGGTTACTATAGAATGGTTGAATTATTCCAATGTGAGGTGCGTGGGATAAATGAGCCTGTATCAGTTTAACTCAGGAAACGGAAGGGAGATTTAAGTGTCTTGCCAATAAAACATCAACTGCTTAGCAGTTTGTTACTCATGTTACTTGTTGTAGGAGCTTGTAGTAATAAAACGGAGGAATCGTCTGCTGAGTCAAAGGAAGAGAAGAAGCTACTAGATAGCACGGGTACAGAAATTGTATTAGACAAGATACCCTCTGAAATTATTTGTTTAACAGAAATCTGTGTGGATACCCTGCATCTTTTAAAAATCGAGCCCAGTGCTGTATCAGCTGCTGGAATCACGCAGGAATCAGAATTTTTTGGAGAAGCGGGTGTCGCTATCCCATTGATAGGCGGAACTTTTTTTGAGCCAAACATTGAAGATATTTATCAAACGAATCCGCAACTGGTTATTGGTTTAGGTGGCGTTCATGATAGCTTGCGTGAAAGTTTAGGAGATATACCGCTTTATATAGTTAGTCCATTGTCATACAAAGATTCTATTGAATTCGTACGTGTAATGGGAAGCATAACAGGAAGGCAGGACTTGGCCGAGGCTGCAATTAAGAACTTTGAGGAAAAAATTGAATTATTTAAAGAACAAGCATCTATGGATATTACCACATTAGTGATGTACGGATCTGATGTGAATTTTGGGATTGATACAAAAGAAAGCGTTGTCGGCTCTTTATTAGCCGAAGGTGTCAGCTATCCATGGTCTACTGGTGGAGATGCTGAAAGTCATACTAGTGGGGGAGCTCAATTTTCCTTAGAGGAAGTCCTTAAGCAAAATCCAGATATCATCTTTGTCGAAACATTTTCCTTTGATAAGAAAGGACCGACATTGTCCGATCAACTCTCTGAAAGTCCAATTTGGAAAGAATTAAAAGCTGTTCGAAATGATGAGGTCTATGAAGTTAGGACCAATATCTGGGCAAATGGTAGAGGGATAGGTTCATTATCAATTGTTTTAGATGAAGTGACTGGGATTATTGAAAACGGTAAATAAGCCGAGAAGTGGGCAAAAAATACTATCCATTAGTTTATCCCTCGCACTTTTATGTTTGGTTCTATCGTTTGTTCTACTCATTTTAAGTTTAATGTTGGGCGAGCCTAGACTCTCTTTTGCTTCCTTGTTACAAGTGTTGGATGGGCAGGCCACGAAGTTAGAGGAAATTGTTGTTTTTGAGATACGATTACCAAGATGGGTTGTGGGATGGATTGCAGGGGCTGTTTTAGCACTTGCTGGTACAATGCTTCAAGACGTCCTTCAAAATGACTTAGCAGGACCGGAATTGACAGGAGTGTCAGCGGGTGCTGCGATGGTAATGGCATGTGTTACTATATTTAGCCTGCCATTATCTTTTTCACTTTATCCGTTAGCAGCACTGACTGGCGCTATGTTTAGCGGACTTATTGTGGTCACAGTAGCCTCCAGTAAATTGCGACGATCTTCTATCTTACTGGTCGGCGCTGCTATGACCGCAACAATAAATGCACTGGTGATTGTGGTGATAAGCATTGGAAGTCCAAATGACATCGGATTGTTGTTTTTCTATCTCACCGGCAGTTTAGCGAACCGAACGCAAGAGCATGTTTTGGCCCTTTTACCTTGGTTTATCATCGGCGTTCCTTTGGCATTACTTGCCGGAAAAGCTTTAAATGTTTTCCGTTTGGGAGATGAAGCGGCAAAGGCGCGGGGAGTTTCCGTAGATCGCATCAGACTTTTGGTATTTGGAATAAGCGCTACCTTAACTGCTGCTGTTGTCGCTTATTGTGGTCCAATTGGTTTTGTTTCGCTTATTATCCCTCATCTAATACGTCGGGGTGTTCAAAGTACAAACAGCTATGTTGTTATGCCATTAAGTATTCTTGCGGGCGGAACATTTTTGACAGGAATGGATTTAATTACACGAATTTATTTTTATCCGGTTGAAATTCCTGTAGGATTGCTCACTTCCATAATTGGTGGGAGCTGGCTCTTGTTTATGTTTATAAAAAGGAGAACCGGCTTATGAATATATATACTTTTAAAAGATTATGGTCTATTCTATGTATCTTACTTTTGCTGTTCTTTTCTCTTCATTTGATTTTAGGTGGTTTGAGTGTGGAAATTCAAACAGTTGTTAAAGAGCTCATGAATCCTAATCATGATTCTACAGTCCGGAATATTCTTCTAAACCTGCGTTTACCAAGAGCGATTATTGCTGTTCTTTGTGGGGGGATGCTTGGGTTAGCAGGTGCTTTATTGCAAAGTGTCATTTCAAATCCATTAGCTGAACCCGGTGTTATTGGTGTGACAGCTTTGAGTACGCTGTTTGCTGTTCTTTGGATTACCTACTCGCCATTTTCCATTCTTATGAGTTATAGCCTTCCTGTAGTGGCAGCTATCGGAGCAACGCTTTCTGTTGCGTTGCTTTATCGAATCTCGAAGTTTCCTCATATCGGGATGCAGAAATTGGCTTTGATTGGTGTACTTTTTTCAGTTATTATACAAGCTTTTATTTCTCTCATTCTATTGCAGCAACAACAAGCTATGGGGAGCATTTTACTATGGATGATTGGATCGCTAAACGGACGTACATGGTCGCAATTTTATATGGTGGTACCTTTTGCACTGATTTTGATACCGATAGCACTTTCTTTTGCAGGTATAGTGAACGGCTTGCGTCTAGGTGACGAGAAAGCTCAAACATTGGGCATCAATTTACAATCATCAAAAAAATACATACTGCTTGTTGCGGGATTACTAACTGCAGGTGCCGTTTCAACAGTTGGAGCAATTGCGTTTGTAGGACTCATTGGACCGCACATTGCCAGACACCTAGCTGAAGAAGATGCCCGACTATTCCTGCCTATAAGTTTCTTGACTTCCTCTTTACTTTTATTGGCTGCAGATATAATTGCTCAGGTTGCAGTTCCATTACTGCCGGATGCTTGGGTACCGTTTACTATCCAATTGCCGACGGGTGCTGTAACAGCTCTAATTGGCGGACCCTTCTTTATGTACTTAATTACTAAAAACATGAAAGGTGGTAAAGTCAGTTGAGTCAACAAGATATACAATTGCAGGATATCGGGATTTCTTTTGGCTCAAAGGACGTAGTGACAGCATTTACTGCAACAATTAAAGAAGGGAAAATCACAGTTCTTTTAGGCCCGAATGGCTGTGGGAAATCAACGCTATTAAAAGCTATTTCAAATATTGTAACGCCTCAAACAGGTAAAGTTTTGCTTGGAGATACACTAATTTCAAGCCTTTCTGCTAAAAACCTGGCAAAAAAAATGGCGTTGCTCCCGCAAGTTTACGATGCATCGATTCGGATAACGGTGGAAGAACTGGTCGAGCAGGGTAGATATCCCCATATGGGTGCAATTGGCATGCTCAGAAAACAAGATCATATTGCCATCGGAAAAGCTATGGAGATGACTTCAGTTAATCATTTGAAGAATAAATTATTGGACAACTTGTCTGGTGGAGAAAGACAGCGGGCATGGCTTGCTTTAGCGCTTGCTCAGGATACACCGATTATATTGTTGGATGAGCCGACAACGTTTTTAGATATCCAACACCAATTAGCAATGCTTGAATTGATAAAAGAGATTAATCAAAAAGAACAAAAAACAATTTTATTGGTATTACATGACTTAAACCAAGCACTTCAATATGCGGACGAAATTTTATTGATGAAAAACGGCTCGCTATATATTGATGGAAAACCGAAAAAGGTATTGAACGCTGAAACGATTAAAGATGTTTACAATGTGAAAGTCAGCTTAATAGAAGATGCACAGTCGAATAAATCATTTATTCTTCCATTCCACTGATTCTGTGTAAAATGTCACCTAACGGACGTTTAAAAAGCAAGTTAGTAAAGTCTATCCAACCATTCTTTAATTAAAGAATGGTTGGGTTTTTAAGTTGTAAATACGTGAGGTGAGGAAAATGCATGATCGATTAATGGAGTTTTTACTAAGAAGCGAGGTTAAAAAGCTTACGGAAGAAAAAAGGAGCCTGTATCAGTTTGTCATTGAGTTAGAGGATTCTTTGGCTGAAAGTGCTGAAACGGCTGATCATTTTCTTAGTCTTCTAGTGGAAAATTCTCCGTACGAACTCGCGGGCCGTCATTTTAAATTGCCCATAACAAAAGTGGTCCATCTGATGACTGCTATTGAAGTAGAATTAACTGGAAAAATCGAAACAAGGTGTGGAAAGATGAAATGGGTTGACTATACTGATCACTTACTGCAAACGGCTGAAGAGGGACGGAGTAAAAAGCTATTTCTGTTTATCAATTAATAAAATTGATTGTAGCGTAAAGAGCAATTAACATGATTATCTTCAATGGATGTAGCTCTAGAGGATTACTAAAAAATTGTAAATATTGGTGTCCATCCTTTTTCCAAGTCGATTTAGAAAGTAGACAGATTATGAACTCAGACGATATACAGCGCCTGTAAGAGGATTGATGAGATGGAATGAATTCTTATAAGGAACGAAATTCCAGTGAACGTGTAAACACCAATCTCAAAGGTTATTTTCTACTAAATCAGATCTAACATTATACAGGAGAGAAAGCCAAAGTTCATTTCGTCGGAGTTCATATTGAGTGCAATACTAGTAACTTGCAGTTAATCAACTCATCCAGCTTCAACTATTCACAACAGCGTAATCGGAATTTTCATTCGTTTTTTAAAGAAATCATTTGGACTCTGTTTCTTTATGATTTTTTAAGAGTACGTAATATGAAATCGATTCAATTGACTTTTAAAAAAGGGAAGAGTAAGATACGGAAGTACTCTAATTAGAGTACTTTGTTGAAACCGAAAAACATATTTTATTAGAAAGAAGGAAGAAATACATGAAATTTATACATTTCTTAAAAACAAAAGGGGCTATTGCCGCTATTTTTATGGGGATTTTTTACGCAATCGCCATGCTCGGAATATTTATCCCCGGGTATTCAGCCATTCCGAATAATATTGATCAAATGCCGATCGCTATGGTGAATGACGATGCAGGCGAATATGGGATAATGATTGCAGAACAACTTGCAGAGAAACTACCATTTGAAGAAATTGAAACGGATTTGACAAACAAGCAAGCGTTAGCACAATTAGAAAAAAATGAATTGGCGTTAATCATCCATATTCCTGTAACGTTTTCTGAAGACATGCAAAATGGGGAAACAGCATCAAGCATTGACTTTACAACCAATGGAGCAAGTGCGACAGTTGTTTCTTCGACAATGACTTCCATCGTTAACGAAATCAATAATCAATTAAGCGCACAGTTTTCCACACAAACAGCACAAGGTGTATTGATGAATTTGAATATACCCGAAGAGCAAGCAACTGAAATGGCGGAAATGATCGAAACTGCATATGCTGGAAATTTGGTCACGATCAATGAGATTCCAGCGGGCATGAATAATACTATGCTACCAATGTTCTTAACAATGGCCGGATACACGGGTGCAATGATTGGCGCTATGCAATTAGTCGGAGCATTTAGAGCCAGTCGCGGAAAAGCAAGCAAAACGCGGCTATTCTTATATGTTCAATTAACAGCATTGTTAATCGCGGTTGTATCATCCCTTGTAGCTTTGGGTATAGCATATTTAGTCAGCAGCCATGGAGCTGACATATTTGTGAGCCTGACTGCACAGCAAATTTTGAACTATATGGTATGCTTCAATTTCACGGCGATTTTAATTTTCTTGATGGGTGAAGGCGGAATGGTTCTCAACTTGCCAATACTATTGGTCCAAACACTTGCCAACGGTGCGACAATCCCTCGGGAAATGATGTACTTGCCATATGAATGGATGAGCTATATTTCGCCGATGTACTATTCTGTCCAAGCGTACTTCGCGACATTATATGGCAGCGTCAGTGCAGCGCCTAATCAGTGGATGATGGTGGCTGTGGGAGCCGGGGCTATGTTAATTAATATATTAATTGTGGCTTTCCTTCACAAGCCGCAGCCTGTATCGGAACCTGAAACAGAGTCTGTAAGTATTGAGACGGCTGAAATCACTGCATGATTTTGTTACAATGAGGGAGTCACTTGCCGAAGGAGATTGATCATGACAATCCAAATATACATTTTGAGTAAATTAATCGAAGGCAATAATTATCCATATAAATTAAAAAGACAGCTGTCGGATCCGATTCCATTTGATAAACTTGCCGGATTGACAGAAAGTAAGTTGTATTATAATTTTAATACTTTAGCAAAACAAAGACTTATCGAGGCAGTGGAAATCATCAAAGAAGATCATCGGCCTGACAAGCAAGTATTTTCCATTACTGCAAAAGGCCGTGAAGAACTGCCGAAAAAAATATACAAGTTATTTGAAAAAGCCGACAAAATCAGTGAAATGCTTGTGGGCTTAGCCAGTATCGAGTACGTTGATCGCGACAAAGTGATTGCCATTCTTGAAAGGAAGTTAGCCGATCATAAAGACCGCTGGGAGTATTTGAAAAGTTTAAATGAGCACGTAGATGTTGGAAAAGAAAAAGAAAAGCTCATGGAATTTATGGGCGATTATTTCCCCAGCAAGGCCGAGCATACAGCGAGCTGGCTTGAAGTGTTGATAGACCTTATAAAACAAAGAAAAATATAATTGGATGAATGAATCTAACGCTATTGGAAGCTTGTACTTCCGTGTAATTAAAGGGTTTATTCTATATGAGTTATGTTGGTATCAGCTTTTATGATTATTGCTTACTGTATGGTTTTTATCAAACTAAAGAAGTCTTTTGGGTAAAGAAAATTACTTTATTAAATGAATCGTTACGTCCTTGCATAAGGAAATAACGGTTCATTTTTATTTTCATTCAAGTAATTGTTTGTCTGTCCTGTAGAATAGAGATACATTTTATTCAAATGAGTGTTTGCGTCCGTCAAATTTATCACTAGTTGAAATCGATCACTGATATGGTGGGCTTCAGGAGGGGCTATCCAAATCTCAGTGGTAAGAGAGCCATCTCTTGAGACATAATTTATATTAGCAAAAAAAGAAAGCTAGATAACTGCATCTTCTATCTCTCTTGATTCTACGGGGTTAATGACCCGACCATCGGCTAGGTTCACCATGATGGTAGCGTAACTCTTTCTCTTTTTCATTGCGAAATCAGCGATACAAATGGCTTCAATGTCCTCTTTATTTATTACCAATATGCTTTTTTGAAAATTACAGATTGTGCTCTTTTCCACTTCATTATAAAACGATGTACAAACAATTCAACTAATTGTGGAAGTAACCTCTTTTTCATTTACTTTAAAGAGAATGAAGAGCCATCAATAATTTCAACGTCTTTCCTTGCTTTTACTTCATCCATTAATTTGAAAAGCGCCTCATCTTTTTTCTTAGCCTCAATCATGCAGTCAATTAGTGGAATACTGCCCTTTATTTCATGAAGGAATCTAAAAAACATATCGATGTCTACATAATCTGAATGATGGCGAAAAGCTTTATCACTCTTTGGACTTGATATATGCATTTTTATTGAGAGCGGAGAATGTCTCCATGTCTGAATAACTCTATTCCAGTTGGTTTCCCAATTTGTACCTAGGTGATGGGCCAGATGATGATGATAATCGAAAACTAGAGGTATATCTAGTTTTTCACATAAGTAAAGTGTATCTTCTAACGTAAAAGAAGTATCATCATTTTCAAGCATAATCATATTTTGAATCCTTTTCGGGACGTCCATCCAATTATCAACAAAACGTTCAAGTGAGAGTTCGGTTTCTTTATAATTACCACCAACATGCATGACACAGCGATGAGTCGGGTCAATCCCCATCGCCTTTAGTAATAAGTAATGTAGCTTTAAGGTACTAATTGAATTTTTTAAGATATGCTTCTCTTTAGAATTAATCAGAACAAAGTGATCTGGATGAAAATCAACTCTAATCTTATGTTTTTTTGCGAAATCTCCAATCTCACGAAGCGGTTCTATTAATGGCTTTATATAATTCCATTTAAGAAGCTCCTCGTGGTTTGCTAAAGGAATAAGGCGAGAGGTTAGCCGATAAAAATGAATATCAGACGCTACATTATGTTTTAACAGTCTTAGTGTATTATGTAAATTCGAAAGTGCAATACATTCTAATTTACGGATGGCAGCTTCCCGATCATCAATTTTTTTGAATTGGGTAAAAGTCATTGTTTGCGAAGGGGATGCATTATCAAGTTCCATACTCATTGCGACATAACCAAGACGTACAATCGTCATTTATTCCACCTCATCTGTATTATCATTATTCAGCAAATGTTTATGTACTGAAAGCGAAGCGTCAGCTACAGAAGACTCTCACCTCCATAGGTGGGAGATGAATGCGTTTTTTTACCTGTTAAGCGGGTGTCCAAATGTCCGCTGACCAAAGAAAGAATGGCAATCTAAGTTCGCCGCGTCCTGCGGCAACGGTTGCATGACCTACATCCTGTTGGCCTCAAGCTCGATTCAAAATCTGGACTCAATAATTGAATAACTCTATTCTTCGCGGTTACCATTCCACAGATGACCCTGAAATACGTTTGACTCCTCGAATTGCAGCTATTTCATCTACAAGTTTCAGCATGGCAAGGTTTTTTTGTTTTGCTTCTATCATTATGTCAAAGTCCTTATTAAGCTCCTTTGCCATCTTTAAGAAGGGGAGGACAAAGTCTAAAGAAACAAAGTCGGCATGAGAACGATAGGCTTGATCTGATTTCGGTGAAGAAATGTGAACTTTTGGGACAATATTAAAGGTATTCCAAGTCTTAAATATGCGGTCTAAGTAAAGAGGGAGGTCACTCTCCACGTTATTCGCCATATAGTGATGATAATCGAGTACCATTGGAATGTTTTCCTTTTCACAAGTAATGAGTGTTTCCCGAACATCATACGTTTTATCATCATTTTCTAGCGTCATCTGCTTCTTAATTTCCTTTGGC
The DNA here is from genome assembly GCF_014302295.1 of Sporosarcina sp. resist. NCBI lineage: Bacteria > Bacillati > Bacillota > Bacilli > Caryophanales > Caryophanaceae > Sporosarcina > Sporosarcina sp. resist. The sequence continues at coordinate 1,950,678 of NZ_CP060287.1, forward strand.
AATTTTTTGAGATTTTGATGGAAACGGTTTAATGACGCAGTTTTATCCCCATAGGCTCCGCCAATATGAATATTAATTAATCCCGTATCAAGAATGTTCATAGCTTTGAGCATCCTAAAATGATATTCCATACTTCTTACTGCATTCGTTGTGACTTCTTCTCTTTGGCTTGTGAAAAGTGTAAATTGATTTGGGTGAAAGCTTACTCTAAGCTTGAAATTTCGGACTAAATTCCCGATTTCTTCCCATTCGTTTTTGAATGGAGTTAAGAAATCCCACATCACTTCCGGATGGGTTGCTAAAGGGACAAGTGAGCTTGAAAACCGGTATAATTCTATTTCATGCGCGATATTATAATACAAAATTCTTTTTGTGTGCTGTAAATTTTGTGCTGTTATCGATTTCAATTTTTCCATTCTCTCGTTTATAGGGAGCGTTGAATACCGTGTAAAAGTTAGAGTTTTTGATGGACTCGCATCCCATAAGCCTAGTGCATTACCTACATATCCGAACCGGATTTTCATCTACTTTTCCCCTTTATTCAATACTTTGAGGTTGAAATCTAATCTGACACATAATTTCTAAGAGCATTTTAAACAGTGAGGGGAAATTTATACATAAATATTATCTGCATAAATCCATTTATGTATACACAAAATGAGAATGGTTAACCCGCTTCGTTAATTGAGTATGCTTTATATAAGCTAACGGTCCATGAGAGACAATTGGTTCAACCTTCCTTTTACTTGTTCATATAATGTATTGAGAGGAGGTTAAACTAAATGGATCGATTTATTCTTTTGATGTTGGCTAGTATTTTAGCTGGATTTGCATTATTAAAGGTTCCCTTATCAGATACTTTTTTAGCGGGTTTAGAGCCGATAACTAACTTAATAGGTATTTTGGCAATTGTGATTTTCTCCCTTGTCCTAATGTATAAAGGTTTAATGGCGCTACTGGGGAGAAAATGATAAGAAGTTTAGACTCAGAAGTTATTCTGAGTCTTTTTAAGTTACTACTCACAAATATATTATTATCTAAAAGGTTGCAAACATACAATGGCATTGTAAAAAAATATGGTATTTCACTCTTTTGGGTAACACTTATTCAACTAACGAGTACGTTACTGAAAGAGGGAATAGAAATATGAGAAATGAAGATAAGATATGCTATCTAGATTGTACAGGCTAGAATAGTTTGAGTTTTTTTGATACTTTCACTTGAATCCCCTATTATAGAAGGAACAAGTCTAGTCTGAAGTGGTGGCGATTTTGACGAAGATAATACCATACAGAACTAGGCAGCAATTATAAATAGAAAAGGCGGTTAAAGTATGCACGTGTGGAAGACTGCTTGGGATGGGAAGAAGCAAATTGGCACAATGTAGTAGATAGAGAAACGAAGTATGAGGGGGGCAATTTATTGATAAAGTATGAGTGGCGAAAAAAGGATAAAAAAATCTATTTACCAAAACAGATACCTACTATTTACAATGATACCGAAAAGTCGTATATCAAATTGCAAGGTGCAGGACATCCAGATAGCGATTCATTCCGGGTAAATGTGGAAATTTTATATGCATTGTCTTATAGTATTCGAATGATGCGAAAGGGTGGCTACACACCAAAAGACTACTATGAATATACAGTATTTCCGCTTGAAGGAATTTGGGATTTAGATGAAGAGGGAAGAAAATTGGATTACCTGGATAAAAATCATTTTGTCTATCAATTAATGATCAGACAGCCTGACTTTGTGACGAGGGAACTTTTTCAAAGGGCTGTTGAAAGTGTACGAGCAAAAAAGAAACATTTACCAGTTGATACAGCAACACTCGAATCTTTTTCTGATGGATTATGTGTTCAGATGATGCACCATGGTAGCTACGATAAAGAACCAGAAACGTTTTCTAAGATGGAAAAGTATTGTGAGGAACAAGGTTTGATACGAATTGAAAAAAGCCATAGAGAAATCTATATTACAGATGCAAGAAGAACAGCTCCAGAAAAATTAAAGACTGTGCTAAGATTTAAAGTTTCTAAATAAAAAAATGTTCGTTTCGCGCTTTATTTATAACGAATCGTATTCTCGAATACCCCAAGCTGTATTTTGTATATTCCCATTCAATTAGTAATGCTATTTTATGCCAGACGAATGAATTCGAAAAAGAGTATTTGAAGTTGCAAAATACATAAGTGGTCAGTGTATATAGTTAAAGAGAATATTGGGTAGCGTTAACTCGGAAAAGTAAGTCTTTATAACAAATAACGTCATGAAAAGCCTTACACATATTATAGAGATTGAATAGAAGAAACCTAGGTATATCAGGAATTAAACGCTCTAAAAACGTCCTCGTGGGACATTATGTAACGAAAATTGATTCAATAAAAAACACCTAAAACATTGTTGATTTTAATGTTTTAGGTGTTTTTTTATGGTAAGAATTTGGTTGGAATTGATTGTTTATAAAAAGTGAAAAAAACGTCTCTTTCAAATTGAACAGCAGTGTGCTCAGTGATCAGGCTCTTTAATAAGGGGGAACGAAAAAAGCCCAATATCTTAATATTAATACTAAGGAATTGGACTTTTTAATATTGGAATTTCTTAATGTTTTAAATCCGTATTTTCCTGATGCTACACTAAATAATTGGATATCATATTTCATCTTCGAATTCGCAACAATTATGATCGCATAAATTCATTGAAAAAAATGAGAAACTGTGGTAAATTTATATAGTTACACATCATTAAGGAATTAGTATATAGATTACCCTATTTTAATTATACATCATAAAGCCCTTTTTAGTCAATATTTTTTTGAGAAAAGAAGTGTTTGATATGAATATGGAACTTCGCCAGGAGCAAGAACGAGTGGACAGCGTAATTGGTTGATCAGATGAACAACTTTTGTCATATGATTCGTCTTGGTATTGAGCGATAAATGGGAGGGAAAGAAATGAAACCATATGTACTAGAGTTACGGGAAATCGATAAAATGAGTCAAATGGTGGTTGGTGGCAAAGGGATGAATTTGGGTGAGTGTTCGAGGATCGAAGGAACACTTGTACCAGAAGGTTTTTGTGTTACCACTGAGGCATATAAAAGAGTCATTGGGGAAAATGAGGAGCTTCAACAATTACTAGAGCAACTAGCAGTTCAAAAAGTGGACGAACGAAAAAGAATTAGTGAAATTAGCAGGAAGATTCGTGAGCTGATTGAGGGGATTGAAATCGAGAAGGGGATCGAACAAGATATCGATCGATGTCTCTTAACATTTGGCCTAGAGCATGCATATGCTGTTCGTTCAAGTGCAACAGCCGAGGATCTTCCATTTGCCTCCTTTGCTGGTCAACATGACACTTATTTAAATATCATCGGAAGAGATAAAGTATTGCGCCACATCAGTAAATGTTGGGCTTCCCTATTTACTGATCGCGCAGTAATTTACCGAATCCAAAATGGATTTGATCACAGCCAAGTTTTCCTATCCGTTATCATTCAACGCATGATTTTTCCACAGGCTTCAGGAATTTTATTTACTGCTGATCCGCTTACTTCTAATCGAAAGCTACTATCGATCGATGCTAGCTTTGGACTAGGGGAGGCCCTTGTTTCCGGCTTGGTATCGGCGGATTGCTATAAGGTGCAAAAAGATGAAATCGTCGATAAGATGATAGCAACCAAAAAACTGGCTACCTATGGGCTAAAAGAAGGCGGAACAGAGACGCAGCAGATCAATCCTGATCTGCAAAAGTCTCAAACACTTACTGACCAACAAATTTTACAACTAGCACGCAAAGGAAGACAGATTGAAGCTTATTTTGGTTGCCCACAAGATATCGAATGGTGTTTGGTTGAAGATACATTTTATATTGTCCAGAGTCGCCCAATCACTACTTTATTCCCTGTCCCTGAAGCGAATGATCAAGAAAATCACGTTTACGTTTCTGTCGGTCATCAACAAATGATGACCGACCCCATGAAACCATTAGGATTGGCTTTTTACCTGTTAACGACCCCTGCACCCATGCGTAAAGCTGGTGGAAGGCTGTTTGTTGATATCACACATAGTCTGGCTTCACCTGTTAGCAGAGAAATTTTAGTAGATACGCTGGGACAATCTGATCCGCTCATAAAAGACGCACTAATGACCATAATCGAGCGGGATTTCATTAAATTGTTACCAACTGATGACAAAGAGCTGAGTCCAAGTAGTAATAAAAGTATGTCTTCTGCGGGTTTTCAAACACAATTCAAAAACGATCCTACAATCGTTTCTGAATTGATAAATAGTAGTGAAACATCGATAAACGAGTTAAAACAAACCATCCAAACGAAATCAGGATCAGATTTATTTGATTTTATACTAGAAGATCTGCAGCAATTAAAGAAGATTCTATTTGACCCACAAAGTTTGGGTGTGATTATGACTGCTATGGATGCTTCATCATGGATCAATGAAAAAATGAATATGTGGTTGGGTGAAAAAAACGTAGCAGACACGCTTTCCCAATCTGTACCAAACAATATTACTTCGGAAATGGGTCTGGCGCTATTGGATGTCGCAGATGTGATTCGTCCATTTCCAGAAGTAATTCATTATTTACAGCATGTAAAAGATGATAACTTTTTGGAGGGAATCGTTACGTTTGAAGGAGGACAGGAAAGCCAAGATGCAATAATAGCTTATCTCAACAAATACGGAATGCGATGTGCTGGAGAAATCGATATGACTAAAACTCGTTGGAGTGAAAAACCAACTACACTTGTCCCTATGATTCTCAGTAACATCAAAGAACTTGAGCCTAATTCGGGCAAACGGAAATTTGAGCAAGGGCGGCAGGCAGCTTTGAAAAAAGAACAAGAGTTAGTAGATCGATTGATGCAATTACCGGATGGTAAACGAAAAGCCGAAGAGACAAAACGAGTGATTAGCCTAATCCGGAATTTCATCGGTTATCGTGAATATCCCAAATACGGCATGATTAGTCGCTACTTCGTTTATAAGCAGGCGTTACTGAAAGAAGCCGAACAACTCGTACAAGCCAACGTTATTCATAAAAAAGAAGATATATACTATCTCACATTTGAAGAACTTCGTGAAGTCGTACGAACAAAAAAACTGGATTTCGAGATTATCAGCAAACGTAAGAACGACTACAAATTTTATGGAAAACTAACGCCCCCGCGTGTACTCACGTCTGATGGTGAAATCATTGCAGGTAAGTACAAACGAGAAAATCTCCCAGCCGAAGCGATTGTAGGACTACCTGTTTCTTCTGGAGTTATTGAGGGACGAGCACGTGTCATCTTAAACATGGAAGAAACTGTTTTAAAAGAAGGAGATATATTAGTCACCTCCTTTACTGATCCCGGCTGGACACCATTATTTGTCTCCATAAAAGGTCTTGTTACCGAAGTTGGTGGACTGATGACCCATGGAGCAGTTATCGCACGTGAATACGGCTTACCAGCAGTTGTCGGAGTGGAGAATGCTACCAAGCTGATAAAAGATGGACAACGTATTCGAGTAAATGGAACAGAAGGGTATATAGAAATACTATAATTCAATACATTTAAATCTTAAAAGAAGAGCATACGAATTAGAAGAATCATTGACATCATGGTGCTTTGGGGTCTATGTTTAGAACCCTGTGACTAGGACATATGAGCAGTCATTTTCTAATTAGGGAAATCCGAATTTTTTTAAAAAAAATTATGAAACCCAGCAATCTTCTCATTTGAAGGTAGCTGGGTTTTTAAAGTTGGATGTGCAAAATAACAATTTAAATAAGCGCAAATTATTGGGGAAAGTGAAAATCATGATGGTTCGGGCTAAGGTTACTTCTTGAGTGAATGAAGTGAACTTTGGTAGTTGGAAAAAGGATTGTATGCATCCGGTTCGATTGACAAGCAACTACACGGTTGCTTATACTTAATGTATGAAGGACAAAGACGCTATATTCAAAGCACTTGGCGACTCGACTCGGCGGCTGATATTAGACGAACTATCCGAACGCAACGAGCTAACGTTGTATGAACTTACGGTACGTCTCATTACGAAGCACAACCTTACCATTTCGCGACAAGGGATAGCTAAACATCTTTCTGTATTGGAAGATGCAGGGCTTGTAAAATCAAAACGAAAGGGAAAATATCGAGTACTTATGTTCAACACCGAACCACTTAAAAACTTGCTGAATGGATGGATAAAGTGATTTTGTGGAAAAACAAGAAAAAATATTCCGCAGACGTAAGTAAGGGGATAAAAAGCGGATGAAGTCACTGAGTGTATTTTGAATGGTTTATTAAAAAAGGATATTATAGAAATAGGGTTTCGAACGAACTTGTGTTTTTCACTTGCAACCAGATTGTTAGCACAGCACTATACATCGCAAATATCAAAGGAGGCAAAAAACAGTATGAAAATTATTGTTACTAGTATATTCGTAGAAGATCAAGACAAGGCACTAGAGTTTTATTCAGAAACGTTGGGCTTTGTAAAAAAGCATGACGTTCCTACCGGAGAATTTAGATGGATTGCACTTGTTTCTCCCGAGGAGCAAGAAGGTACTGAGATTTTGCTCGAACCAAATAATCATCCAGCAGCCAAGGAGTATCAAAAGAAACTATTTGAAGAAGGCATACCTGTAACAATGTTTGGTGTTGAAGATGTTCGCAAAGAGTACGATAGGTTATTGAAACACGGCGTGAACTTTTCTATAGAGCCGACAGAAATGGGCGAAGTTACAATAGCTGTCTTCGATGATACATGTGGAAACCATATTCAGATAATCCAGCAGTAACTTTATGCGGATAACAGAGTAGAGTTAAGCTTAGCAACCTATTAACGCGTGGCACCAAAGCGTTTGGTATAGGAATGAACTGAGTATCTGCGTATGTAGGGAGTTTTTATTTAAACTAGCTAGTGATTCACTGAGCGGTTAATCAGCATTGCTTCAGCACTCAGTTTATTCCATCAAAGGGCACTTTTCCGGAGTAACGAAAAAAGTCCAATTTCTCAATTTTAATATTGAGAAATTGGACTTTTTTATATTTACTTATAGTGTTATGCAACTTAAAGAACAAAAAAGCTTGCCAGCCTTTCAAAATCCTCTACTGTATTGGTGTCGAATCAAAGCAGTGGAGGTCGATAGGAATGCTGGCAAAGCCTGAAGTGAATGTGCACATAAGCATAAGGGTAATGATGAATGCTTAAATAAAATCGTGTAGTTTGATTCACTGTTGGGGTCATTTAAGGAGTACATTCATTATTAACATGATAACGTCCTTTTGGTATTGCATAAGGAGAGCCTGAAACAGGGTCTTTTATCACCATACAATCGAGGCCGAATATGTCTTTAACTAATGTGCTTGTAATAACCTTTGATGGCTCACCCTCAACTATAAGCTTTCCTTTACGAAGTGCAAAAATATAGTCTGCATAGCGCGCGGACAAGTTTATATCATGAAGAACCATTACAATCGTAGTTCCGTGCTTTCGGTTAAGGTCTGTGAGTAGGTCAAGAATTTCGACTTGATATGTGATATCTAAAAAGGTTGTCGGTTCATCAAGAAATAAAATATCTGTTTGTTGAGCCAGAGCCATTGCGATCCAGACGCGCTGTCTTTGACCGCCAGAAAGCTCGTCAATATCATTATTTGCAAGCTCAGTTATATCCATAATACTCATAGCTTCGGCGACTGCATCATAATCCTTTTTTGTCCAACCGCTGAGCAATGATTGGTGCGGAAATCTTCCGCGTCCAACCAAATCAGCGACAGAAATTCCTTCTGGAACAATGGGGGATTGCGGTAGCAGTCCTAAAACACGAGCTAATTGTTTTGATGGGATTTTGCTGATGGGTCTTCCGTCAAGAGTGATTTTTCCAGACGTAGGCTTTATAAGCCTTGATAGTGTTTTAAGAAGCGTAGACTTTCCGCAGGCATTTGCTCCAATAATAACGCTTATTTTATTACTTGGGATAATAAGGCTGACTCCATGGATGATCGTTTTATTATCATAGCCCGCTACTATCTCTTCGGCTTGAAAAACATGTGTCGGTTTCATTATAATTCTCCCCTTCGATTCATTCGGATTAGCAGGAAGATCAGATACGGCGCTCCGAGTATTCCAGTAATGACGCCCACGGGGTATCTGGCCACAAAAGCAAATTGTCCGATTAGATCTGCCGCCAAAACTAAATTAACGCCAACAAGACCTGCGGGAATTGCGCTTGAGAAGCCAACTCCGACTAGTCTTTTTGCAATTGGTCCGGAGAGGAAGGAGACAAATGCTATTGGACCCGTGGTAGCAGTAGCAAGAGAAATCATGCAGACGGAACTAAAAATAAGCACAATTCTTGTCTTGTCCGTGTTCACTCCGAGAGAAGTGGCTGACTGTTCTCCAAGTTCCAATATACTTAGGTGTTTTCCTAGCACTATAATAATAGGTGTAAAGATGAAAACTGATAGTATCAAAGGCGGAAGTTCGTGCATTTGTGAGCCATTGAGGCTACCGCTGAGCCATCTGAACGCTGCGGGGAGATCTTGTTCTGCACCGATCAGTAGAAGATAGGATATTAAAGCGCCAAGCATGGCTTGTATGCCTATACCGATAAGAATTAATCTCCCGATTGAAAATGACTTTCCCCTAGATAATATGTAAATTAGTATTACAGTAGCAAGGCCAGCAATCACGGAAGCAATGGAAACAACAGCTCCGCTAGTATGAAGTATGACTATACAAAAAACAGCCGCTGCGCTCGAGCCGCTAGTAATACCGATTACATTCGGGTTAGCTAGGGGATTGCGCAACATAGTCTGAAAGGTGTTTCCGGCAATGCCGAAAGCGAATCCAGCGAAAAGACCTGCCAGCATTCTTGGTAGACGTATGGTATTAATGGCAAAAGAAGCACCTTGGAGTTCTTCTCCAGAAAGTACTCGGATTACATCTATTACGGGATAGATGGTGTTCCCCAGTAAAAGCATCGCACAGCAAAGAATGAATGCAAGTGCTGCCAGGGAGCCGGTAACAAGTATCCATCGACGGTGTCTTTGACGTCTGCCCGCCATAATAAACTTAACAGATTCATTTTTCATAATGACCGCACTTTCGATTTCATAGCTAATAGTATTAGTATCGGTGCTCCTATAAATGCTGTAACTACACCGACTTCAAGCTCTCCAGGGCTACCGATGAGCCTGCCGCTTACATCTGATACAGTCAAAATGATGGCTCCTGAAATAGCAGACATCGGTATAACAAAACGCAGGTCAGGGCCAAGAATAAGGCGCATGACGTGGGTTGATAAAAGCCCAACAAAGCCAATTGGACCTGCCAGGGCAGTAGCTGAGCCGCACAAAAGAACGGCCCCAAGAGCTGCAACAAGCCTCAGTATTCCTGTTTTAACGCCGAGTCCGGTTGCAACATCGTCTCCCAGGGCAAGTGCATTTAGTGCTGGTGCAGAAATAATAGCTATCAGTATTCCAATTATCAAAAAAGGGATAAAAGTCGTAATAGCGCTCCAGTTTGCTGAGCCAACACTTCCTACCTGCCAAAACCTGAATTGATCCATGACATGAGAACGTGGGATCATTATTGCGATGACTAGGGAAGAAAGGGCGGCACTTGTAGCGGCTCCCGCCAAAACAAGCTTAATGGGCGTAGCTCCACTACGCCCCATAGAGCCAATACCAAATACGAAAATCGCAGTAAGCGCAGCACCAGCTAAAGCTAGCCATATATATTGATTGGCGCTGCTTATGTTAAAGAATGCAATTCCGCAAACGACAAACAATGATGCACCTGTATTAACTCCCAGTATACTCGGGTCTGCAATCGGGTTGCGAGTGACCGCTTGCATAAGCGCTCCTGAAACTCCGAGTGCTGCACCGCAAAGTAAACTGAAAACTGTTCGTGAAATCCTTTTGCGAACCACATTTGCTTCGTAGGAGTTTACGTCAGGGTGAAATAAACCGTCCATCACTTCATTTAATCCCACCATACGAGAACCTAAAGCCAGGGATGCAAACATGCACAAGCCGAGCAGGACAAAACAGATCACCAGAACTGTTATAAAATTCTTCGGAATATGTAAGCTTGACTTTTTTATTTTGGAAACCGATATACTATTCATTTAATTTCTTAATGGCTCCTCCTATTAATTCAAGGTATTCATCAATCGTATAAGATATCGCAAGTGGATTTGGATTTCCAGAAGCGGCCATAGGAGTATCGTTACCAATGAACACAACAGAACCTCTTTGAATCGCTGGAATTTTGCCTAACAGGGGATCAGCTTTAACTGCTTCATAAAGGCTTTCATCACCATATCCAATTATGATATCAACGTCGTTAAGAATGTCAGCATTCTCAGCGCTTAATGACAATGAGTAGCTAGTAGGATCAGTAATCTGATTCGTGATACTTTCAGGATATTCCATACCTAGCTCAATTAGAAAAGCACCTCGAGGATCTTTAGGTGTATAAAGATGGAGTTTAGACATATCTTTAGCCGAGAAGTTGACCCAGGCAACTTTTTTGCCTTCCATCTCAGGATATTTACTTGATTCCTCCTCAATTAGTTTCTCAGTGTCCTTAATAAGTTGTTCGCCTTCTGCTTTCATTCCCATACCTGTTGAATTTAATATAACTTGGTCACGCCATTCGGTTGCCCAAGGAGCGTCCTGATAGGCTACGACTGGAGCGATTTTACTAAGAACATCATAGTCTTCCTGTGTTATACCCGAGTAAGCTGCAAGAATTACATCAGGATTTGCATCTGAAATAGCCTCAAAATCAAGACCATCGGTATCCTGGAAGATATTAGGTTCATCTGCGCCGAGTTCCTCGAGTTTTTTAGCTGTCCAAGGCAAAAGTCCGCTGTCATCCTGAACCCCGTAATTAGCGGCTGAGAAGCCTACAGGTATAACTCCAAGAGCGAGAACAACATCATGATTAGCCCATTGAACTGTAACAACTCGTTCAGGCTTGCTAGCAATTTCAGTTTCGCCAAATGCATGCTTTATTACGATCGGAAATTCAGTATTTTTATCTTGAGAAGCAGGTTTTTCTGTTTTAGATGTTTCGGTACTTTCCGATGATGAATCAGGTGTTGAACTTGATTTCTCACCTGAACAACCAACTAGTAGTATCATAGCCATTGCCGAAATTAGTAATGCTTTTAATGAGATTTTTAGTTTCGTATTCATTTTCATAACCTTCCTTATCGTAAAATGTATTTTTAGTGATTGGTGACTAACTTTACGGAATAAACTCACATTATTTATTTTGTAAAGTTTTTTGAAAGATGTTTTAACTTTACCTTCCGAAGATGATCAAAGAATCAGTAAGGGGATAAAATTTTTCTTTAATTGTCTCCTTTTTATAATTGATAATGATAATCATTCTCTATTAATGTATATTTACTTTGATAGGTTGTCAATGAAAATTTATTAGAGCTACTTGCGATGTACGGTTGGGAGGGAATAGGTATCCAAATCTTCTTTGATTTCCACGATTCATTGGTACTCAATAGTGTAATCTAGCCGCTTTAATATCCCTTCTGGAATTGGGAAATGAATTTTCGTCACTTTACTCTTACAAAATCAAAAAACTCTCAGTGATAATAATGCATAACAAAAAACTCAGAATTTTTTTAAAAAAAGGATGAACCTGGAGTTCTTTGCGCTATTTGGAATCAAGAAAACAGACGGCGGAAACTAAAAACATTCACCTATCTGTTTCTGATGCCTTGATTAATGCAGAAATGTTTAAAAATCAGTATAAGTTGATAGAACTAATTTGGATTAAACACTCCAAACATTGATGTATAAGTAAGACTTGGAAGCTATGTATTTAGATATAATTACTTAGATCAGGCTATCGTGCATATTTCATGTGACGATGCATATAATAAAGTTGACCATTGGCCATGACTAAGATTTATTCAAAGGAAAGGTTAATGGGCATCGGGGTGTCTTTTGTGGAATCCTGAGGTTAAAAATCTGGTGATGATTAGGCACCGTGAAAACTTGATACACTTACCGGACTTCGGGTACCGGAGGTTGGCAAGCAACATTATAACCTAATCATTATATTCGAGAGGAAGGGAGGGAGTAGTCATACTTACCTCTCTTCTTTTTGATTGGAAATAGGTGACTCATTATGATGAATAATGACAGGACAATAGCTTTCGAATGAAAAGGCGATTTGTAGTAGAAAAAAATTACTGTTTAACTCTTGTTAGAACAAATTATCAATTATAAACACCTAAATTATTATATGAATTTGGGACCATCAAAAGGGAAAGCCTGTACATTGTATATTGAATTATTCACGGATATTTCAATATTGGCTACGCATGCCGTTTTACAACGATTGGCGGAGGAATACTGTTTCTGCACCTTGACTTCTGACGGCTTAAAATCCTTTTTCTTTTGTTAAATAACGAGCAAACAATATACCCATTATACAGCCATACATAATGTGCCCTACAATCCAGTATGAAAATGAGGGAATACTAGTAAATGCAGGCGTTCTGTCGGAAAATGTGGTCGTAGGGAATATTGCTACACCAATGATGAAAGAGACGAAGGTACATAAAACAATGATTTTCCTACTAGATGAAATCTTTCCATTAATAATCATCAAATACAAACAAATCGATAAAGCTATCGAGACAATTAGATGAAAACCTACTTCAACAAGTTCTGGAAAGACAAACGTTTTGATGTAAGGAATATAATCGACGTTTAATAATAGCGTGTAAACTTTAAAACGAGTAATGTGCTCAATAATTTTTAATAATGCAGCTAAGAATAAACCTGAAATCAGTCCATATAAAAAAGCTCTTTGCAGGCCCCGTCTTGTTAAAAGCATATTTTCACTCCTTGCACTTATTTATTTCCATTTCAGTAAATGATGTTTAGTTCACTTCTTAGCGAGGTAAACTCCAATAGGGCTAAAAAAGGGAGTAGATAATGATGGATGAAAAAAAACAAGCACTGAAAATATTGAAAGAAAGCTTCGTGGGTACGATGGCTACAGTTCAACAAAACAAGCCACACACTCGTTATATGACTTTTTTCAGTGATGAATTTACGCTTTACACCGCAACATCAAAACAAACGCAGAAAGTGGATGAACTTGAAGTGAATCCACATACCCATATCTTAATTGGTTATGAAGGAGAAGGTGTGGGTGACGAATATCTTGAAATAGAAGGAACTGTCAGTATTTCCGACGATGAAAGTGTAAAAGAAAAAGTATGGAATGAGCATCTGAAACCATGGTTCAGTGGTCCTGAGGATTCCGATCTTGTTATCTTGAAAATTTCACCAGATTCAATTCGGCTGATGAATAAAAAAGGTGACGAACCAAAAGAGATTACACTATGAACAAAGAGGTACCAGCATTAGGAGCTGGTACCTTTTTTTGGTTTATTGGCGTAAGGCTTCTTCAAGTGAACTGGTGACGTGGATTGCCTGAAGTGTTTTGTTTGTTGCGTAGTCGAGTGCACCCATGCCACCTAGGTAAAAATCAATATGTTTATTATTAGCTGCAAACTGATCTAAACTCTCCAGTAAATCCGGATCATTTATAAAAGGGGCTGTTGTTGTTGCTGATAGCAGTACTTTTGCAGGCTTCAATTTTTCTACCAGAGACTCTATGGCGCCAGGAGCAGGAGAAGTACCAACCAATACTGTTTTCCAGCCTTTCATCATAAATTGCAATAATAGTATGTGCAAAGGGATTTCATGACGTTCATAAGGCAGGCATGCTCCTAAGACTAAAGGTGCATCGTCACTGCTTTGATAGTTACGACGAATTTGCACTAGGAAGTCTCGTACGACCAAGCTTGAGACAGATTCCTGATACTCGCTCCATTCCTTCATGTGCCATTTATTACCGACCTCATTTAAAAATGGAACAATCACAGATGTTAAAAAATCGTTTAATCCGAAAGAATGATAAGCCTGCTGCAACACTAGATATAATTCCAATTCATCACAATAGGATCCTTTTTCTAGAAGTTGAAAGACATAATCATTTAGCAATTTTTGATGTTGAATCGCATGGATTGGATCTGGAACAGTATCTAACAACTTACGTCTATCCTTTGTAAGTTCGACAGCACGCTTAATGGAATGTCCTTGCCCAGAAAGAGTCTTCACATTTAATAGGGAGTTGATATCTGCCTCACTATATATACGATAGCCATTTTCTAATCGATTGGGTTGTACAAGATTATAACGTTCTTCCCACTTGCGGATTACTTGTTTCGATAATCCTGTCATGTCTGAAACTTGTTGTATAAAATATAAACCATTAGAATCTGCTGGAGTGATTATGTTCATTACATCCTTTCGACAAACTAGAAGTCTTAGTGTAAGTATAGGGAATTTGGATGTTTTGTACAATGTTGTAGTTTTAACGTTATACAATGGGGAAATTCGATCCCAACACAGCCTATCATTTGGCTAGGTCTGTTGGGATAGGTGTTGGCTTTCCAAACAAATAGCCTTGGAATAATTCGTATCCGACCTCTTTCAACCATTCAAAGTCTTCTCGCTCTTCAATCCCTTCAGCAAGCGGAATTGCACCAACTTGTAAGGCACTCGATAAAAACTTTTTAGCAGCTGCCTGTTTTGTTAAATCACCAGATACCCCCTGTACAAATTTCATGTCTAACTTCATATAATTGGGCATTAATTGTTCAAGGACTTCAATTGTGCTAAAGCCTACACCCACATCATCCAGCGCGTAGTGTAAACCCCTTTCTCTGTAAAAAGTTAATATTTTTTTCAAATGCTCAATATCATCCACACTTTCTGTCTCAACTACTTCAAAGACTAATTGAGAAAAAGGGATCCCCAACTGAATTGCAAGTTGAACGGTAGTTCTGAGACAATGTTCGGGAGAGTAGATTGAAGTCGGGATAAAGTTAATGAACACTTTCTTATGAATAGCGGCGGCGTTCCTAACGGCAGCAATTCTGCAAACGCGATCTAGCGCATAAGTACGGTTTCTTTTTTTTGCTGCTGTAAATACTTTACTTGGAGCCACAGAATTTCCGTTATCATCTTGGAAACGGGCCAGCATTTCATAAGCAAAGACTTCTTGGCTTTTCGTAACGATTGGCTGTATGTGAAATGTGACGTTGTTTTTAAGTATGACCTGGTCAATCCATTTAAATTCTAGCAATTCAATTATTTCATTAATCGGTTTCCAGTCACTGTCGTCCACTTTAAAATAAATTGACTTTACTTCCATTACATCACTGAAATAATCGTATAGCCCCGCAACCGCAGCCTCTCTTACAACAATGATATTATCACGGGAGTTGACCAATAAGTCGTTACTTTTAAGGTAAGACATAAGTTGGGGAAGGTGAGTTAAATTACTTTCTCCAGAAATACGGATTTTGTAAAACAGCTCCGTTGGATTGCATGAAGTACAAATGTGCATATAGTCTCCTCCTAATCTTTGGCTAGAATCCTCTCCATCTAGTATATAACAACCCTTATCATTTGTATAACGTTTTATTGTTTAGAGTGTACAAAGGTTTGACAAACTTTTATTACTCTGTTTTAATTGAGTTCAGAAATAGAAAAGAATTGAGAAGTTAGGAAAGGGGTAACAGTTTTGAATCGATTAAATTAATGGATAGATAGCTGCTAAATAATCTCGAAAATGTAAACTACTTAAACCAAAATTACATAAGGATGTGAAGAAATGTTTTTAGCTTTAAATGAAATTAAGAAAAACAAATTACGCTTTACGTTGATCATTGGTGTTCTAATGCTCGTATCATACTTAGTGTTCTTTCTATCGGGACTTGCTACAGGCTTAGAAAATCTGAATCGTGAATCAGTTGATAAATGGAAAGCAACAGAAATCATTTTGACAGAGGAATCGGATAAGAGCATGTACCAATCTTCATTAACAATTCAAGATGCAAATGAAATCGATGCTGAAGAAATTGCCGTAATCGGTCAAATAAATGCAGTTGCCGGCAATGGTGATAATAAGACGAACGTATCTATTTTTGGGATAAACAAAGATGAATTCATTATGCCGAATGTGACGGAAGGCAAAGAATTTGCAGAAGGCAATGAAGTTATCGCCAGTGATGCATTAAAAGAAGATGGATTTAAAGTAGACGATGAACTGCAATTATCATCATCTGACGAAATATTAACTATTGTAGGTTTCACAGACAATGCAAGATTTAATGCGGCTCCAGTGCTATATGGAGATTTGTCTACTTTCCAATCAGTGAAATTCGGTGAAGCAGCCGAAGCAAATAAGGAAAGTATAAGTGGAATTGTTGTTCGCGGGGATGAACCAATTGCTGACATGAAAAATGATTCATTGGAATCCATTGAAATTGAAACATTTATACGGAGTTTACCAGGGTACACGGAACAGAGTTTAACATTAAACTTCATGATTTATTTCTTGTTTGGTATTTCAGCGGTCATTGTTGCAATTTTCCTTTACGTATTGACCGTCCAAAAAATCAGTATGTTTGGCGTCATGAAAGCTCAAGGTATTTCTAATAACTATCTGTCACGTTCAGTCATTGCACAAACATTTATATTAGCTGCGATTGGTGTGGCAGTAGGTTTCGGATTGACGTTAATCACCGGTTCATTTCTACCAAGTGCGGTACCAGTAGCATTCGATGTTGTAACAATGGTCATCTACGGACTCGTACTAATAGGAGTTGCGATATTGGGTGCGGTGTTCTCAGTTCTTACAATTGTTCGAATCGATCCATTGAAAGCAATAGGAGGGTAAATGATGGTAGTTTTAGAATTAAAACAAGTGAAAAAGACATTCGGCAGTGGCCATAAAGAAATAGAAGCAATGAAGGAAACAAATTTTACTGCAGACAGGGGTGAGCTGATAGCTATTATCGGTCCGTCTGGTTCCGGTAAAAGCACATTTCTAACAATTGTCGGCGGGCTTCTTACACCCACTTCAGGGTCTGTGGTCATAAATGATAAGAATCTAGCGGATTTAAATGAGAAAGAGCGTTCAAAGATTCGGTTGAAGGAAATTGGGTTCATTCTACAAGCATCGAATCTAGTTCCATTTTTAACAGTCGCCAATCAGTTAAAACTATTGGACCAAGTTAAGAAAGAAAATATGACGAAAAAAAAATTAGAAGAGTTATATGATGACTTGGGTATTGGGGATTTACGAACTAAATACCCTGCAGACTTGTCTGGCGGAGAACGTCAGCGTGTGGCAATTGCCAAAGCGTTATACAGTAACCCTTCCATTATTTTAGCTGATGAACCAACAGCATCTCTTGACTCAGATCGTGCCTATGAAGTTATGGAACTACTGAAAAACGAAACAAAGAACAAAAACACAACGACCATTGTCGTCACACATGATATACGTCTCGTAGACTATTGCGACAAGGTATTCAAAATGACAGACGGTGTACTTGTGCAAGAAAAATAAAGAAGTCTGGTGCCTTACTAATGGTTAAGGCACCTTTCTCCATACATAGAAAATGAATTATGTAGAAAGAATCTTGAAAAGGTGGTGAAATCAAATGAACAGTAAACACTTGGACAGTGAGAAGCTATATTATGCTTTTGTCTCAGGCGCAAATAGGGTTATTAAACATAAGAATGAACTTAATAGAATAAATGTGTTTCCAGTAGCTGACGGTGATACCGGAACAAACTTAACATTTACGATGCAAAATATTATTGAAGAAACACAAATGAAAGGCTCTGCAAAAGAAACAATAGGATCGATTGCAGATGCGGCATTAACAGGTGCGAGAGGGAATTCTGGTATTATTTTTGCGCAGTTTCTGAATGGACTTCATCTAGGATTGGACGATGAAAAGGAGATAACGTTATCTGGTTTTTCTGAAGCAGTAGAAAGTGCGGTACTCTATGCATACAAATCAATCTCCAATCCAGTAGAAGGAACAATTATTTCGGTTATGAAAGATTGGAGTAACTCTCTTCGTTTACTAAAAGATCGTGTAACCGACTTTTCTCAACTATTTACCATCTCGCTGGAAGCCGCCACCCAATCACTACAATCCACGCGTAAGCAGCTTAAAGTATTAAGAGATGCTTCAGTGGTAGACGCCGGTGGAAAAGGATTTGTTTGTTTTCTTGAAGGTATAACTAATTACTTTTTGAAAGTAGAGGTTGAAGAAACAGACTACGTATCTGCTGACGTGGAATTTAAGGATAGTGGACGTGCGACTTGTTTCGCTATAAACGGATAAAACCGTGAAATGTGAGGATTACATTTTCGTAATCTAACTTTGTTTTCGATAGATGGAATGATAGGGACATGTCCCCTAGAAACATCCACACTGATACTCCTACATGCGTTCTATCCTGTTAGGGATTGAAGGTATGAAGCTAGGTGAAGTCGGGCGAAGGATACACTAAGTTCAGCTAATACAGTGAATATGGTATCTGATAGTTCGGGTGGCTATAAAATATCTATGATGAGAATGTTCTATTAGGAACTGACGAATTTCCGAATGTACGGGTCTAAACATTCGCCATATACGAAAGGTATGGTCATGCACAACGCATGGTAAGTTCACGATGAGTAAGAGTGTTCACTATGAAAACCGTGTAGCAGACTAAGTTGCTAACAGACTTACAGGCTCAAAGGGAACATCTAACGATATATGTACAGCTAGAAAACAAGGAACAAGGGAAGCAAAGAACGTTGTTAAGGGCTAGCACCCTAACGGTTGCTATAAGACAGATAATGTCGAAATGCATTTATTCTTGTGAAAGTAGGGGCATGAACCTTTGAAGTTACTGTAATGGTAATGGAGGAATAGCCCCAAGTCTACTTTAAATATAATAGTCGATTTTCTCAAAAGTGAATTGCAAAGGTCTGGTAAGAATGTGGGAATATCACACAAGAAAGGCGTGATGCCACAATGCAAACTAACCTAAGATATTGGGAATACTACAATATGACTGATACCTTTACTGATTTATATGAAAGGTCAAAACAAGATGAAAAATTCACTAGACTTTACGAATTAATCATCTCAAGAGAAAACATTCTCTTAGCTTTTCGTGCTATTAAATCAAATAAAGGGTCAAAAACACAAGGTACAGATGGTAGAACGATAAATAATATAAAAACCATGAAAGATGAAGAAATAGTTGCGGAAGTACAACGTATCCTGTTAAATTATCAACCTAAAAAAGTGAGACGAGTATTTATTCCTAAACCTAATGGAGATGAAAGACCATTAGGTATTCCATGCATTATGGATAGACTTATCCAACAATGTTTTAAACAAGTATTAGAACCGATTGCAGAAGCTAAGTTTTACAATCATAGTTATGGGTTTAGACCTTTACGGTCAACACATCATGCTATGGCTAGAACCCAATTTCTTATCAATCGAAATAAATTGCACTTTGTAGTAGACATTGATATTAAAGGATTTTTCGACAATATCAATCACACGCTGCTAATAAAACAATTGTGGAATATAGGAATACAAGATAGACAAGTCCTGAAAATCATCAGTAAAATGCTCAAAGCAGAGATTGATGGAGAAGGCATACCAACTAAAGGAACACCACAAGGCGGAATCTTATCCCCCTTATTATCTAATATCGTTCTAAACGATTTAGACCAATGGGTAGCTGGACAATGGGAACTCTTTGAAACGCAACACAAATATACACAGTGGAATAAATACACAGCACTAAAGAACACCAAACTAAAAGAGGGTTTCATTGTCCGTTATGCAGATGACTTTAAAATCATGTGTAAAGACTGGAAGACAGCTGAAAAGTGGTTTCATGCAGTTAGGCTTTACCTAAAAGACCGTCTTAAACTCGATATATCACCAGAAAAATCACAAATTGTGAATCTAAGAAAAAGCAAATCCGAATTTCTAGGATTCACAATAAGGGCAGAAATGAAAAGAAATATATTCGTAGCTCAAACTGGGGTAATGGATAAGAAAAAACAGGATATTAAGAAAGAGTATAGGGCAAGAATCAAAACATTAAGAAACTCCCCAACAGCACAAAATGCTAGGAAGTTTAATAGCTTCATACTCGGACTACACAACTATTTCATAAAAGCGACAATGGTTAATATAGAATTCTCACGAATGGCCTTTGACCTTTCAAATTTCACGATTAATCGTCTTAAAAGTGTAGGAAAATATGAAAAACCTAAAAATCCTACCAAAGTTTATAAGAAATTCTATAGAAACAACTTTAGAACCCATAAAGTTGCAGAAGTTTACCTTTTTCCCTTAGCGGATATAAAAACTTCTAATAATATGAATTTCTCACAAGACTTAACACCATTTACGGTAGGTGGAAGAGATAAAATTCATCAAAAGTTAAAGCCTGACATCTTTACAGAGATTAACAAACTCATGAACTCCTATATTCCAAATAGAACTACTGAATATATGGATAATCGTATCAGCAGATACAGCATGAAAAATGGTAAATGTGAAATCACTGAACTTTTTCTCTTTGCAGAAGATGTTCATTGCCATCACTACAAACCAATTAGTCTTGAAGGAACAGATGAATTTAAAAATCTGCGAATTCTTCATAAAGATGTTCACAGGTTAATACATGCAACAAAAGATGAAACAATAAATAGGTTAATTAAATTCCTAAAACTAACAGACGAACAAATAAAGAAAACAAACCAATATCGAAAGTTCTGTAACTTAGAACTTATTGACTGAAATTTAAAGTAGATGGAGCGCCGTATGATGGGAAACTGTCACGTACGGTGTGGAGCAGGGGAAAAGATGGAGATAATATCGAAGTCTTACCTATTGCTATTTCATTCGAATGAGAATACAAAACCAAGTCACAGATATTGTACGGAGGCGCTTATAAAAGGCGAGCAGATAGATTTGGAAATGTTGAGAAATAATCTATTAGATCTAGGAGAGTCGCTGATTGTCGCAGGAAGTCCGGAGAAGGTCAAGATTCATATCCATACAAACCATCCTGAGATACTGTTTGATAGACTAAGAGAATTTGGAATGATTATTCAGCAAAAAGCAGATGATATGCTTAGACAATTTGAAACTGTTCATAGTAGGAAACATAAAATTGCGCTAGTTACAGATTCAATTGCTGACTTACCAAAAGATTTAATGGACAAGCACCAAATCCATATGATTCCTTTGAATCTACTTATAGGTGATAATAGTTATTTAGACAAATTGACAATTAGTCCTTCTTATTTGTATGAATCAATGGATGATGCCAAAAAATATCCGACATCTTCACAACCTACTGTAAAAGCAGTAGAAAGTTATTTGAATTCTATAGTGCCTTACTATGAATCAATCATTGTGATTACCGTCTCTAATAAAATGAGCGGAACATACGATACGATTGTCAATGCAGCGAAGAAAATTAAAAGCACCGGTGCAAAAATTGCGGTAATAGATTCGATGTTAAACTCAGGCGGACAAGGTCTAGTTGTTTTAAAGGCTGCTGAAGCGATTGAGAAAGACGTAGAATTTACGAATGTAATTGAAATAATTAACGATACAATCAAGAAAACAAAAATCTTTGTGAGCGTTGATACGTTGAAGTACATGGTTCGTTCAGGACGCATTAAAAAATATACAGGTCTTGCTGCTAAAATGCTGAATTTAAAACCTCTTGTATCCATTAATAACACTGGAGATGGCATAGTTATTGGTAAAGCACTTAGTGTGAAAGCTAATACTAAAAAAATGCAAGCTTTGGTAAGGGAAATTACTCGTACGAAAAAGATTGTCAGTTATTCAATCGTTCATGCAAATGCGATTGATCGGGCGAATGAATATGAACAAATTTTCTCGCCTCTTATAGGAAGAACACCTGAATACATCACTGAAATATCTTCAATTGTAGCTATGAATGCGGGTGTGGGATGTGTTGCAATTGCATTGACAACAGAATAAAGGAGGTTTTATGATGTCAGCTGTTTATTTGGGTACGTTCATTACCTTGTTACTATTTTTCTTCATTTTTTTTCTGGTTGCTCAGAAAAAGAAAAACAACGGTCTAGTCGATATTGCATGGGGACTTGGATTTGTCATAGCGGCAATTTTTAGTTACTTTGCTGGAGGGTTCCAAACTGATCGCGCAACTCTCATAACAATTTTAACTATTATTTGGGGAGTACGGTTAGCGTATTACTTATTCAAAAGAAATTGGAATAAGCCTGAGGATTACCGCTATGTTAATATGAGGAAAAGATGGGGAACTAATTTTGTCTATTTAAAAATATTTCTAAATGTATATGTACTCCAGTTAGTATTGCTATTTATCATTGCGCAACCTATTTTACTGACAAATGTATCTTCTACAAAAGGTCTTGGAACGCTGGATTATATTGGATTGATAGTTTGGATAATCGGATTTTTCTTTGAAGTCGTAGGAGATAATCAGTTGAAATCTTTCATTAAAAAACCTGAGAATAAAGGGAAGTTGATGAAGTATGGTTTATGGAAGTATACGCGTCATCCTAATTATTTTGGAGAGGCAACCATGTGGTGGGGAATTTTTCTAATCGCCTTCTCTTCACCTAATGGATGGATAGGAATAATTAGTCCAATCATCATTACTTTGCTTCTATTATTTGTATCAGGAGTACCTTTGCTCGAAAAGAAATATAAGAATCATCCTGAATTCGCTGACTATGCAATGCGAACGAGTAAATTTGTACCAATGCCTCCAAAAAAATAGTAAGCAAATTGGACATACTACGGATAACTGATTTGAAGGATGAGATGTAGTTGAAAAAAATAATTGTCTGGTTTAGAAAAGATTTACGAGTACATGACAACCCCGCTTTGTGGGAAGCAGCCCAGCAAGGAATGATTATTCCTGTTTTTATCTGGTCGGAAGAAGAAGAGCATGAAAACACCTCAAACTTAGTAGGGCAATGGTGGCTTCATCATTCATTGATAGCGTTGAAAAAAAAGCTAGAATCAATTGGTTTATCCCTCATTTTTAGACGAGGTAGCAGTTTAAAAGAGCTTTCTTTACTTTGTAAACAAACAAAAGCAGATGCTGTTTTTTTTGGTGAAAGATATGAGCCATCTATTATTAGAAGAGATAACGCGATTACTCAAAACCTGTTTTCTAATGGGATGGAAGTTCGTTCATTTCCTTCAAATCTACTCTTCGTACCTGGTGATTTACTGAATCAAAAGAATGAACCTTATAAAGTGTTTACAGCTTTTTGGAAAAGGACGATGGGGGAGTCTGTTAATCGTCCGCTTCCTATTCCAGTTGACATTAATCCATTCAATCAAGTTCTTCCGTCTCTACAAGTGGAAGAACTTGATTTGTTACCAGTGAATCGCTGGAATGAAAAGTTCCATCCGCACTGGGAGCCAGGTGAAAAGGGCGCTATTACGAGATGGGAAAAATTTACCGATGATGGCCTCAGCCGATACGTTGAGGGGCGTGATATCCCCTCTTCAGATTCGGTTTCATTATTGTCGCCCCATTTAGCCTGGGGAGAAATAAGTGTTAGAGCAATTTGGTATTCAGCTAAGCGGCTGAACGAAACGGAAACAGGAGAGTACATGCAATCATCCATCGATGCCTTTTTGAGGCAGTTAGTATGGCGTGAGTTCGCATATCACCAGCTCATTCATTTTCCGGAAGTGCTACAAGTCCCTTTACGTGAAAAATTCACAGCATTTCCTTGGCAGGGTTCTAATGAAGAATTTGCTAAATGGCAAAAAGGTTTGACGGGTTATCCTCTAGTCGATGCGGGAATGCGAGAATTATGGCAGACGGGTGTAATCCATAATCGGGTTCGAATGGTTGTCGCCTCATTTTTAGTTAAACATTTACTCATATCCTGGGTAGAAGGATCTAGCTGGTTCAAGGACACGCTAATTGATTTTGATGCGGCTAACAATGCAATGGGTTGGCAGTGGGTCGCTGGGTCAGGGATCGATGCGGCGCCGTATTTCCGGATATTCAATCCGATTCTTCAAAGTCAAAAGTTTGATCCGGAAGGAATATATATTCGGAAATGGGTTCCCGAACTTGCTGGAATTTCTTCGAAGTTTATCCATGAACCATGGAAAACACCCGCAAATTTACTACATGAATCCGGCATCGTACTTGGCAAAACGTATCCGCTCCCTATCGTTGATCATTCACTTGCCAGAATTCGTGCGTTAGAAGCATACGCGCAAGTTAAAAATAAATCATAATACGTCTGTTGATGAACCATTTATTTGCAAAAATACTGGTGAGTCGGGCTTGATGAATTTCATTTTCACAGCACTATTTTCGGCCCGCTTTCGACTAACTATTCAGGATAGATTTACTGTGGGGTCCGAGTGTGGCGAGAGGTAATACTGTTTAGCAAAAAGTATGCTCCTAATCATGTGATACCTTATAGAAAGTGGCACTTCTTTACTAAAAAAGGAAAAAACCTTATAGAAAGCATCAGCCGCCAAAATTGCATCTTCGGCGGCTTTTCTCTAGCTTAAATGTCAGCTATTCTTTAGTCAAAAAAATTTTCTGCACCACGAATACTTATGCATTTGGAGCAGGGCGGATGAAGGGCCACCAGACGATTACCGAAAAAACTGTGTAGAGATGCGACAAAGTCGCATCTCTACACAGACAGACATCCCGGTAATTGTTTAGAAGCCATTCAACCAACGCAATCGGAAAATGCAACTATACAAGTAGCGCCCAGTAGGTGATTATGTTATTCACGGGAAAGGATAATGGATATTAGGATGACTCTCTGGTATCCGAATATAAAAAAACACCATTCAAATCTGAGTGGTGTTTTTTCTATTTTCAATTCACTTGTAATGAAACATCAAGCAACAGTGTGGCCGATGCCGCTAGAAAAGGGCTTGTAAGTACTTTAATCCGTGGGCCAGTTGAATTGCGGTCCATTTTAAACAAAATCCTATTTATGAACTGCACCCCTGCTGAATAATTGAAGCTGCAGTTATTAATGCGGACGGTTCCTTATTCTCTATATCTTATAGCTAATCCTTTTAAGAAATTCCTTGCGTATCTGTCAAGGCACTCTTTATAATTCTTGTGTCCTTCTTTTCTTAATACAGCACCTAATTCACCTTTTGTTATAACGACTCCTGCTTCTTCTAATATTTCAAGCATATCATCGCTTGTTAATGATAGTGCTATTTTCACTTTTTTTAGAAGGATATTATTAACGCTTTCATAATTTTTTATAGCCAGTGCCGGTTTTTCAGCTTGTCCTGGTTTTGGATCTTGTTGCCCTCTTTTGAAAATAATAAAGCCATTTAAAAATGAATCTAACATACTATTACTACACTTTAAAGTCCCTTCATTTTCAGCTGCATCATGGTAATTGTCATCTGATTTTATGAGCAACATGGACACTTCTTCTTGTGTTACTTCAACGCCGCCAAGTTTAAATATCTCTACCATAACCGAGTCTTTTATATCTAGAGCATATCGTAATCTAATTAATATATCATTATTATTCATGTATAAACCTCCAGTGAAATTGTACTATTTACGTAATTGAATCATCATTTTTAAAGTGGAAAAAGGCAATCAAAGTTAACTTAATAATAGCACATAAAATTAGTTTAACCTTTTTTTTGTTATATCAGACTTTAAAATAGACGAATTCCTATCCGCATTAAAAATTCAGGGTAAGGTGAGTGTGAAATCATAGCTTTCCTCATCAATAAAATCCCTATATAATATAGTAGAAACGGAATATGGGTCCCGGTTGTGGACAGTTTTAAATTTTGAAGAATTATTCTTAGTGAAGGAACAGGTGTAAAACATATGAGTTTATTGACTGTAGCAAATTTAAGTCACGGCTTCGGTGATCGTGCGATTTTCGAAGACGTCTCTTTTCGGTTATTGCAAGGAGAGCACATCGGCTTAATCGGCGCCAATGGCGAAGGTAAGTCGACGTTCATGAACATTATTACGCGCAAGTTAGAACCTGACGCGGGAACGGTAAGTTGGGCGAAGCGGGTGCGGGTCGGGTATTTGGATCAACACGTTGCATTGAAACAAGGGATGAGCATTCGCGATGTGCTGCGGACCGCTTTTCAATATCTTTATGACCAGGAGACAGAAATGAATGCGCTCTTTGCCAAGATGGCTGAGGTAGATGCAGATGAACTGGAAGTCCTTCTTGAGGAGACGGGTCAGATGCAGGAAGAATTGACGAACAATGATTTTTATATCGTCGATTCCAAAGTCGATGAAGTAGCGAACGGACTAGGATTAAATGAATTTGGTCTAGATCGGGACGTTCATGATTTGAGTGGGGGGCAGCGGACAAAAGTGTTGCTTGGTAAGTTATTATTGGAAAAACCGGACATTCTTCTTCTTGATGAGCCGACGAACTATTTGGATGTTGAGCATATTGATTGGCTACGCAATTATTTGCAGAACTATGCGAATGCTTTCATATTGATTTCCCATGATATACCATTCTTGAATAGCGTTATTCAGCTTATCTACCACATGGAAAATCAGCAGATCACTCGATATTCTGGGGATTACGATGAATTTTTGCGCGTGCATGAAATGAAGAAGCAACAGGTGGAAGCCGCCTATAAAAAGCAACAGAAGGAAATTTCAAACCTTAAAGACTTCGTGGCACGTAACAAAGCGAATGCAGCGACGAGTAAAATGGCTATGTCCAGGCAGAAGAAGCTAGATAAGATGGATGTCATCGAATTAGATGCCGAAAAGCCGAAGCCACAATTCTCCTTTAAACAGGCAAGGACCCCGGGGAAATATCTGTTCGAAACAAAGGAACTCGTGATTGGCTATGATGAACCGTTGTCAAATGCCTTGGATCTTACGATGGAACGTGGGCAGAAAATCGCTTTGTCTGGTGCGAATGGTATTGGGAAAACAACTCTCTTAAAGAGCATTCTAGGAGAAATCCCTGCACTTGCCGGTTCTGTTACTCGTGGTGACCATCTGGAAATCGGGTACTTCGAACAGGAAGCCAAATCGGAAAACAACAATACTTGCCTTGAAGAAGTATGGGAGGATTTTCCGCATTTTACGCAATACGAAGTGCGTGCTGCCCTTGCGCGATGCGGGTTAACGACCAAACATATTGAGAGCAAGGTGAAGGTGCTAAGCGGTGGAGAAAAGGCGAAAGTGCGTCTTTGTAAACTGCTTAACCGCGAAACAAATTTGCTCGTCCTTGACGAACCGACAAATCACCTTGATAGAGACGCGAAAGAGGAATTGAAACGTGCCTTAAAGGAATACAAAGGCAGCGTGCTACTTATTTCTCATGAACCTGATTTTTATGAAGGCCTTGTAACTGATGTTTGGAACGGCGAAAATTGGACGACCAAGATGTTTTGAGTGGCTTGAACTTAGGTAGTTGAAATTAATTCGAATAGAATAATGAACCAAACAAAAGTCTCTCACAATTTGCGAATTGGTGGGAGATTTTTGTTTGGTTATTTTTGATAGCCCTCCATTTGCACATATAAAATAGTACTGGTCGAATGCTAATCTCATTTTGCATAAACGATTTTATTCCGCCCCTTTTACTAGCTGAAAAACTCCTCTTTCATCGAAAAGCTAAAAAAGTATAGTAAATGTTGAAAAAATGCTATTGATAGCGCTTTCATATTGAATTTTCAGAGTTTATGATTAAGTAGTAAGTACTTTTTATTCGAAAAGAGAGGGGTAAAAAAATGATTAAGAAATTTAAGGGGTTAACATTTTTGGCAATCTTGATGGTGTTCACACTCGTCGCAGCTGGATGTAACAATGATGGAGGTAGTTCGGTTGACGTAGGTATCGTATTACCGACGAAGGATGAACCTCGATGGGTACAGGATGAGCAACGTTTCAAGGATGCATTAGCAGATTCAGATTATTCAACGGAAATTCTATTTAGTCAAGGATCTTCAGCGAAAGAGAAAGAAAATGTAGAGGCATTATTAAATAAAGGCATCAAGGTATTAATTATCACTCCTCATGATGGTGCGGCAGCTGCATCTGCAGTAGAAGCAGCGAAAAAAGAGGGTGTAACTGTTATTGCGTATGACCGTTTAATTACAGATACGGATGCAGTGGATTATTATGTAACATTCGATAGTTTAGCAGTAGGTGCTGCACAAGCACAGTATTTAGTGGACAATGCACAGGGGTCTGACGTTCCTCTTTACCTTTATGCAGGTGCGGCTTCAGATAACAACGCATTTTTATTCTTCGAAGGGGCCTGGAAAGTGCTTCAACCGAAAATTGCAGATGGTACCTTTAAAATTGCTAACTCAAGTGAAGCAGAGGGGTTAAAAGATTCAGCCGAACTTTCGCGCGACCAACTGGGAAAAATTATTGGTCAAGTTACAACGAACTGGGATGCAAATGATGCGAAAAACAAAGCGCAAACACACTTAACAGCTGCGGGTGACGACTTAAAAGGTGATGTTGCAGTTCTAGCTCCGAATGATGGAACAGCTCGGTCAATCGCAGACGTATTTGCTTCTGATAGTGTAATTTCAAGTTACTTTGTGACTGGCCAAGATGCAGAGAAAGCATCTATCCAATATATAATCGACGGAAAACAGTCGATGACGGTATTCAAAGACGTTCGTGCACTGGTGAAAGATGCGATGGGTATGGCAGTTGAAATCTTAGATGGCAATACACCAGAAACAACAGGTTCTTATGATAATGGTTCAGTTGAAGTTAAAGCGAAACAAACGGACGTAATCGTGGTGAATGAAGATAACGTGAAATCTGAGCTAATCGATTCTGAATACTACGAGGCAAGCGAATTCACAGGTTTAGAGTAAAAGTATCACATTGGAAAATGGAAAATAGTGATAGTGTAATCTATCACTATTTCTCCATTTCTATTTTGTTTGGGTTAGGGAGGCGATAGAATGAGCGAATATATTTTAGAGATGAATGACATATCTAAAGAGTTCCCGGGAGTCAAGGCCCTATCGAACGTGAATTTCAAAGTGAGAAAAGGAGAAATTCATTGTTTGGTTGGCGAGAATGGTGCGGGAAAATCGACGTTGATGAAGGTGTTGAGTGGAGTTTATCCATATGGCACATACGACGGAGATATCGTATTTGAAGATCAAGTTCAACAGTTCAATGAGATTAGCGATAGTGTGAAGGCTGGTATTGGCATCATTTATCAAGAGTTGGCACTTTTTCCGGATTTGTCCGTCTATGAAAATATATTTGCTGGCAATGAAGTGAAAAAGGGTCCGTTCGTTGATTGGAATCAAACAATCGTTCAAGCTACGCAGATACTGAAAAAAGTAAAGCTGAAGGTGACGCCGGAAACACTGATTAGGGAATTAAGTGTAGGAAAACAACAGCTCGTAGAAATTGCCAAAGCATTAAGTAAAGATGTAAATCTGCTGATTTTAGATGAGCCGACGGCAGCACTGAATGAAGATGACAGTGAAAATCTGTTAAAACTCCTAAAGGAATTAAAAAGCCAAGGAATTAGCTGCATTATGATTTCTCATAAGCTGAAGGAAGTTATCGAGATAGCGGATAAAGTAACGATTTTGCGGGACGGCAAGACGATTTGTACGCTAGATGCAAGTAAAGGGGAAGTAGCGGAAAATGTCATTATCAAAAATATGGTAGGACGTGAAATCGAAGACATTTACCCGAAACATCCTGATAAGAAAATCGGGGATACTGTCCTCAAATTGGATAACTGGTCAGCGTATGACACGCAACTAGGAAGAAATGTTGTGAAAAACATCAATCTTCACGTAAAAAAAGGCGAGATTATTGGGATCGCTGGTCTGATGGGGTCCGGTCGTACAGAACTTGCTCTTAGCATTTTTGGGAATCCGAAAAACTATAAGTTACAAGGGGATTTGGAAATTCAAGGGGCGCCAAAAGTACTGAAGCATACAAGTGATGCGATTAAGGCTGGTATTGCGTATGTGACGGAGGATCGAAAAGGAGACGGACTGTTTTTATTACAGGATATTAAGAGTAATGTCTCGGCGGCACATCTGAAAGGTATTTCGACGAAGGGGATTCTCAACTTAAATGAAGAAGTGAAGGTTGGTAAAGAGTACAAAGACTCGTTGTATATTAAAGCGAGTTCACTAGAGCAAATAGTTGGCAAATTGAGTGGTGGAAACCAACAAAAAGTATCGCTTGGGAAATGGTTGTTTACTGGACCTAAGATCTTGATCTTAGATGAACCGACAAGGGGAATCGATGTTGGGGCGAAATTCGAAATTTATACGATTATGAATCAGTTGATTGACGAAGGTATGAGTATTATTATGATCTCCTCTGAACTTGGTGAGGTGCTAGGGATGAGTGATCGTATCTATGTTATGGCAAATGGCTCGATCAAAGGAGAACTGGCCATGAAGGAAGCGACACAAGAAGCGATTATGGAACTTGCGACGCAATAGGAGGGATAACGATGGGATTTTATAAAGAAACTAAAGCGCTCGTCAAAGCCAATATTCGAGATTACGGGATGTATATTGCGTTAATCGTTATTTTGTTAACATTTACGATTATGACGAACGGCTTGTTTATGTCTTCTCGAAACATAAGTAACTTACTGGATTCCGCTGGTTATATTGCGGTTTTGGCGGTTGGGATGACCCTTGTTATCGTCATTCGTCATATTGATTTATCGGTGGGCTTTTTAGCAGGATTTCTAGGTGCGATTACAGCCATTTTCTTGACGCAAATGGGCTTGTCAGTATGGATTACTATTCCGCTGATTTTAATTTTAGGTGCTATCATTGGATTATTTAACGGGGTATTAGTTGCTAAAATTGGAATTCCATCATTCGTTGCTACGCTGGCGGGGATGTTGATTTTCCGTGGTGCACTCCTTCAGGTTACAGAAAAAACGGGAACGATTATTGTTAGGGATGAACAATTCAATGCGATTGGGAATGGATTTATTCCATCGATTATGCAAATTAATGGCTTGCATCTACTGACGTTATTAGTAGGATTTGTCGGAGTACTTTTATATATATACAATGAAATCGCCAATCGTCGTAACAAATTGACGTATGGCTTTGATGTAATGTCTAAGGGGATATTTAGTGTAAAGCTTGTTTTGATATCAGCGATTATTGCTTACATTACTTGGATTTTAGCTGGCTATAACGGATTTTCTTGGACGGTTGTCATTATAATAATCGTTGTCATAGTTTATCACTTCTTAACGACTAAAACAGTACTCGGTCGTCACATTTATGCAGTCGGTAGTAATCCTGAGGCCGCGCATTTGAGTGGGATCAATGTACAAAAGATTACATATATCGTCTTCGGTTCCATGGGGATGCTCGCGGCGTTATCAGGAATTCTATTTACATCTCGGCTTCAATCGGCAACGACCACAGCTGGAACTCTCTTTGAGCTTGACGCGATTGCAGCGGCATATGTTGGTGGAGTATCTTCTGCAGGTGGTGTCGGTAAAGTAACAGGTGCCATTATCGGAGCCATCGTGATGGCCTCGTTATCGAGTGGGATGAACTTACTAGGTGTAGGAATTTCCTATCAATATATGATTCGCGGTGGTGTTTTAGCTGGAGCGGTAATCTTTGACGTCATGACACGGAAGCAACGGGGTTAAAAGAGAATAGTAGAATAACTGGGCACCCTATTTGTAGGGTGCCTGATGTCGTTTTGTAAGGCATTGTTAATTCCTAGACAGGTTGATAAGATGAAAGAAACAAGCTTTAGGAAAGGGGAAGGGATATGCGGAAAAAAGTTGTTTTAATACTTGTCGCACTCATTATGATTTTTAGCTATTTGACTATTGTATCCGCAACTAAAGCGTATCGTTTAACTAGTGATAGGCCAGCTAACCTCCCCATTTCCCCGGAATCTATTCGTCTCGTGCTCATTACCCAAGAGCTTGATACTCCATTTTGGAATAAGGTTGGCCAAGGGGCATTGAAGCAGGCACAAGAAGAAAATGTTCAGCTTGAAGTGTGGGGAAGCTATGGAAATAACCAAGATGATTTTTTGAAGACAATGGAGATTGCGATTCATTCTAAGGTGAATGGTATTATCGTTCAGGGGCTAGATAATGAAGAATTTAAAGAACTGACAAAGGTTAAGGCGGCTTTTTATGGGATTCCTATCATTACCATCGCTAATGATGTACCAGTGGAAGAGAGCTTGCGAAAAACATATGTTGGTTCAGATCAATTTGGGGCAGGACAAATGGTTGCTCGTCAATTGATAAAAGAAATGGGCACCACAGGAGAAGTGATTATACTTGGTGATCAAGAGCAAGCATATTATCAAAAAGAACGTTTAGCTGGTATCCAGAATGTATTGGGTGGCTATCCAGACATCGAAATGATTGTTAAAGGAACGGCAGATGCAAAGGAACAAGTAATGACAACGACGCAACAGCTGATGAATGAAGTACCGCGAGTCACTGCATTTATAGCCATCAATGCAAATTATACAGGTCCAATGATTCAAGAGATCGGAAGACGTACTCAAGTAGAGCCGTATTATATTTATACCTTCGATGACGGCGTTGGATTAACTGCCCTCTTAGAGCAAGGCAAGATCGATGGAATTTTGGAGCAAAAGCCAGAAGCGATGGGCAGCGAGAGTGTTGAGCGGTTGATGGAGTGGATTTCTGGCGAGACCGTCCCGCTCGATTCAAATGGTTACCTCACTGAAACGCGCATGGTTGACGCGGAAGGTGAAGAACTATGATGACGATTCAAAAAAAGATCTGGATACTCGTTTCCGTTGTGTTGCTGATAATGGGAATTATTTGGTTGACGCTTACATCTTATAATCAGAAAACTCAGGAAAAATCCAATGATATTTTACAACGCTATTTGCGGATGAATGAAGTAACAACAGCAAGTCAGCAAATAATTACCAACTTAAATAACTATTTACTTGACCCAACAGCTAATCATAAGCAACAGATAGAGAAAAGCGTAGCCGTTATTGAGGAGGTACAACAGGATGTAGCGGAGCTGCGGAATGTGGAAAATGCATTTTCAATAACCAATTATATTCATTTAATCGATAGTCTTATTGAGACGACGAATCGCTCCATTATGTTTTCAGAGGAGCAAGAAATGGAAGGGTCGACGAACGAATTTAATGAAGCAAACCGTATTTCTATGTACATATCTGAAATGACCTTAACGATTTTAGACCGAGAGCTGAAGACCTCTAACCGGTTTTATCGAGGTATTATCAAGCAATCGGAGGAGTTGAAAAAGCTAGGAATCTGGCTGTTGCTATTGATTACTGCTGTGTTACTTTTGGCTATCTACTGGTTTTCACTTAGTATTACGCGGCCGATTCATCAGCTCACGAAGGCCGCTAACGCATTGTCTCAAGGTAGTTTTAATCAACAGATTGAAGTGAAGTCTAATGATGAGATAGCCTTTTTAGCAAAGACCTTTGATGAGATGCGTGTAAACATTAATGATTTAATAGTAGAAATTCAACAAAAGGCACAGCTTGAGCATGAGCTTCAGCAAAGTAAGTTGTTATTGAAGGAGAGTCAATTTAGAAGCTTGCAGAACCAGATAAATCCACATTTTTTATTCAACACATTGAACACATTGTCGAAAAAGGCGTATTTAGATGGTGCGGAGGAGACGAGCGATCTTATAGTCAGTGTAGCCGGCTTGCTACGTTATAATTTGAAGCGGATTGACCGCTCTGTGACGGTGTTTGAAGAAGTAGTCGTTTTGAATCAGTATATGGAAATCCAAAAGGCACGTTTTACGGATCGCTTACAATTTAAATCTGACATCGACGAATCTTGCTTAGATGTAAAAATTCCGGGACTAACCCTTCAACCCATCATTGAAAATGCGGTAATTCATGCTATTGAGCCGGAGCAGGATGGAGGCATCATTTGGTTTAGGATTAAGAATGACGGTCCATGGGTCATCATTGAAATCGAGGACAGTGGACAAGGGATGTCCCCAAAGAAAGTGGAACAGTTGCTGAAGGGGCACATTATACCAATCGAAGGACATTCTACAGGAATAGGCTTTCAAAATGTGGTGAAAAGATTGCATTTATTCTATGGAATAGAGGATTTGGTCACGATTGAAAGTAGAGAAGGTCGGGGGACAAAGGTGGTCATACAAATTCCAAGGGCCAGGGAAGAGGGAAATGATGATGAAGCTTCTAATCGTTGATGATGAACCGATTGAGCGAGAAGGGATGCAGGCAATCTTACAAAAAGCGTTCCCTGAACTTTCCATTTACCAAGCAAGAAATGGGGAAGTAGCAATAGAATTAGCAGATACAATTCAACCAGATTTGGTCTTAATGGATATTAAGATGCCTGGTATGACAGGACTTGAAGCCTTAGAAAAGATTCAAGATAAGCATTCTACTATCAAATTTGTTATGGTGACGGCCTTTGATATGTTCGATTATGCGAGACAAGCGCTCAAGCTCGGTGTGAAGGATTACTTACTGAAACCCAGTAGAGCAAGTGAGATTGTTGCAACGGTAGGGAGAGTATTAGAGGAATGCAGGCTAGAACGCATTGCAGAGGCTACGAGCCAAATGCAGCATGAAAAGTGGCAAAAGGCGTTGACATTAGTGGAAACAGATATCGTGACACAGCTATTATTTGATCATGTTCATGAAGTTCATATTGATATGCTTGTCGAGATGCTAGATATTCGCTCTACTCATGAAAAGTTTGTAGTAGTAGTGTTGTTGCCAGAGGGAGCAGAACACTATTATGTGAGGATTAAGGAAAAGGTGCGTGAAGCGGGAAATGCTTGGGTAGGTGCGTTATATGGACGGCAGCTACCCATCATTGTGTTTCGTGATCCAGAGAAATCCTTTCGTTCGCAAGCAATGACATTAGCCAAAGCGATTTTATCGTTGGCTAAGGAACAAATGAGCTTAGACTGGTTTATTGGGATTGGTCAGGTTTGCGAACCATTAGACGAGATTCGTCAGTCGTACCAAGAAGCGCTTATTGCGACTATGGATACAACGCTAGCGGTCAAGAGTCGGTTTTATGCTGACGCTCCAGTGCTCAGTTTAGAGACAGATAATCAGGTTATCAAGCAGCAGCAGAAAGACTTTTTTGACCAAATTCGTTTAGGGGACTGGGTATCCATTCGCTCTGGGATATTGGATTTGATACAACAGCATGAGAATGAGGGGAATTCACTAATTTACACGCAACAACGAATGCTTGAGTTGCTTTGGATTGCGAACAGAGTGATGGATGAAATGGGAATGGAAGCGAATGCCCCATTTTTTTCGTTTCAAGCACAGGACTATCGACAATTGCGTACGGAGACGCTACTGCTACTCGAACGGATGAATGCTGCCTATGAGGCACATTACGAACGAGTGGAGGCTGATAAGATACATCAAATTAAACAATTTATCAGTGAGCATTCACATAAAGATATTTCACTGAACATTCTCGCGCAAAAAGTCGATTTAAGCCCGATTTATATTAGTAAAATGTTCAAAGAGAAGTTGGGCATTAACTACATCGATTTTCTGACGGAGTGCCGAATTGAAAAAGCAAAGAAGCTATTGAATGATCCAGAGCGAAGCCTAAAAGAAATTACGTTTGAGGTCGGTTATCATGAGCCGAATTATTTCAGTAAGGTGTTCAAGAAAATGTGTGGAGTGTCCCCGAAGGAGTACCGAAAAACGTTAATGAGTAAAAAAGTCGAAGTCTGATAGGGGGCAAGTAGATGAAACGAAAGGCTATAATCGTATGGCTATTGGGAATGATTTTGATACTAGTTACTTGTATAGCTATACCAAAGCAGACATTGGAGACCGTTGAGTTAGAAGAAACGATACCTTTTAGTGCAATCGACAGTCCAATCCGTATTGGATTTTCGATGGACACACTACTTGAAGAACGATGGCTGAGAGACCGTGATTTGTTTAAAGAAGCCGTTGAAGCACTAGGAGCAGAAATCGAGATTGTCGCTGCGAATGGAGATGATGCGCTTCAGATTTCACAGGCAGAGGCGCTCATTCAAAGCGGAATCGACCTTTTGGTAATTGTCCCACATAATGCTGAGGCAACAGCCGCGATTGTTCACAAGGCGCATCTTGCAGATATCCAAGTAATTGCCTATGATAGACTCGTCAAAAATGCGGATCTCGATCTATATGTTTCTTTTGATAATGAACAAGTGGGCGAAATGCAGGCGAAAGCCATCACTGCTCTCGTACCGAAGGGGAATTACGTCTTTATTGGTGGTGCGATTACCGATAACAATGCACATTTATTGAAAAAAGGTGTGTTCAATGTGCTGCGTCCCTATATTGAACGAGGTGATATTAAGATTGTCTATGATCAGTGGACGAAGGATTGGACTCCAGTGAATGCACAAGCCAATATGGAAGAAGCTCTTCGGACAACGAACAAGCAGATTGATGCGGTAATTGCTGCGAATGATGCCACGGCAGGTGGTGTTATTCAAGCACTCGCGGCTGTTGGACTAGCAGGTCAAGTACCAGTTGCCGGACAGGATGCGGATTTGGCAGGAGTGCAGCGAATTGTTACTGGAACACAAACGATGACAGTCTATAAGCCAATCAAGATGCTTACACAGGAAATGGCGAAATTAGCGGTTGCGATGGCAAAAGGTGAGAAAGTATCTGCTGAACAGAAAGTTAATAATGGGAAGATCGAAGTTCCTTCCGTGCTACTAACACCAATCGCTGTAAATGAACACAACCTAGATAGTACGGTGATTTTCGATGGATTTCATTCATTTAAAGATGTGTATCAAGTAACATCGAAGTAAATCGGGTGTCCAACACTTAGCGAGAGACCATTTTTGGTAACTCTTGCTAAGTGTTTATTTTTCATTGCAATACGAACGTGCATTCTATATGATGACTAAAAGAGGAGGGAACGAGTGTGCGTGTTGAGTTGATTAAATCAATGGAATGGAATCACGTCTCAGATATGATATCCGCGGCGAAAGACGATGCGATAGGCAAGCGAAGCATTAAAATACTACAAGTAGGTGATGTCTCATTTAGGGCCAATTACTATTCACGAAAATCCGATCGTATATTTAAAATCGACACTATCCTTGCACTCGTTCCCGTTACTCCAAGAGAGCGGATTGTTGTATGATTGACTACGGTAAGTTTCCAAATCGGCACATCGCCTGTATTGATATGGTGAGTTTTTATGCTAGTTGTATGGCTTCGTTGTATAGCTTAGATGTACAAAAGGTGCCGATTGCGGTCGTTGGGAATCTTGAAAGAAAAGGGTCTGTTGTGCTCGCGGCATCGCCTCCAATGAAAAAAAGATTTCGCGTTAAAACAGGTTCTCGTTTGTACGAAATTCCACAACATCCTGACATTAGGCTATTCAATCCAAAAATGAGTTATTTTCTAGAAATGTCGATGGCTATTACATGCCTACTTCATAAATACGTTCCGGCTGAAGCGATTCATGTCTACAGTGTAGATGAAAGCTTTATTGATCTAACTGGAACCGAAAAGTTGTGGGGCGACCCAGTGCAAACTGTTAAAGTTATTCAACAGGAAATAGTTGCGACGCTAGGCTTACCTTCAACTGTCGGCATGGGACCGAATATGTTAATGGCAAAGCTTGCACTAGATCTAGAGGCAAAGGATACAGGCTTTGCGAAATGGACCTTTGAGGATGTAGCGGGGAAATTATGGCCAATTTCTCCATTAAGTGAAATGTGGGGGATTGGTCGTCAAACGGAAAAAAATTTAAACAATATGGGGATATTTTCAGTTGGTGATTTGGCCAATGCCGATTTACAAAGGCTTGAAAAAAAGTTTGGAGTAATGGGCAATCAGTTATTCCATCATGCGTGGGGAATAGACCTCTCCAAGATGGGTGCACCAATTCTTGAAGGCCAGGTTAGCTATGGGAAGAGTCAAATACTTATGCGAGATTATAATTTGCGGGAAGAAGTAAACGTGGTCTTGTTAGAGATGTGCGAGGATATCGCCAGAAGAGTAAGGGAAGAATACAAGGCCGGACGCACTATATCGCTCGGTATCGGATATAGTAAAAATGCTTTTGGAGGTGGATTTCGTCGTTCTCGTACTATTGTGGAAGCCACAAACGACACAATGAAAATTTATAACGTTTGCAAAGAATTGTTGAATGAAAATCATGGCAATCAAGCCGTGCGGCAAGTCACCGTTTCGATTACGAAGTTAGAAGATGAGCGTTCAATGCAATTAAGTTTATTTGATACGAAAAAATGGCAAGTACGGAAGCTAGGTACAACAATGGATACTATTCGTACTCGTTATGGGGATAACGCTATATTAAGGGCGGTATCACTCACAAATGCAGGGACATCTATTAAGAGATCTACATTAGTTGGCGGTCATCAGGGATAGGAGTTGTACTATGATTAGGGACCGAGGAAATATTAAATGGACAGCGATGATGCTGTCGGAGCATGTAAGGGAGTTACGAAAATGGATGGATCAGGATAATTACACTGAAAGACCGGAACTAAACGAGTGGGATCTTCAATCGATTCAAGAAGAGCTTGAATTAGCGTATAAGAGGCAATGTGAAACGCTAATTAAAACCTGGGATAGTGGACGAATTATTCAACATCACGGGATAGTTGAAGACATCGATTTGAGGGAGCTGTGCATTGAATTAAAGAATCCGCTCGGTACAGAAATAATACGGGTAGCTGCTATTACAAATGTGCAAAGCATGGAGTAGAGAGACAATAACGCCAATTTAAAACTGATAATAGTATCCCTATGTTAAGGGATACTATTTATTTTGGAGGTTAATTAATGGGGTATAATGGTTTTTTGAGAGTTGAAATGGTTAACTTTATCGACCAATAAACAGTAAGAGGCATTCCGGACTAATTCAAACAAGAAAGTCCGTCCTTTTCAGTGGTCGGTATCGTGTCGTATCTGGATGGTGTTAATCGCAGGAAAAGAAAATAGCGGACATTAATCGTGAAAACATGTTAAGAGTATGTAAAGCTTCTTGATTACATCTTGAATGTATTATTTGAAATGGTATATTTGTCTTGTTGCAAAACAATATCGATATTAAGGGAATAGTGGCATAGAAGATAAAGTATTAAGAGGAGTCAATATGAAAAAAGCTAAATCAAATAGGGGATTAAAATCACTTTTGGAACTATTTTTAGTTTCAACACGACTTGGATTGACCTCCTTTGGTGGGCCAACAGCTCATTTGGGGTATTTTCATGAAGAATATGTACGAAGAAGAAAATGGATGGATGAAAAAAGCTATGCAGATTTAGTTGCTTTAGCTCAGTTCTTACCTGGCCCAGCTAGTAGTCAAGTAGGTATTGGTATAGGTGTTATGCGGGCGGGCGTTTTGGGTGGAATTATATCCTTCATCGGGTTCACAATGCCTTCAGTTATTGCACTTATTTTATTTGCCTTGTTGCTCACAGGGGGTGACGTCGGAAATGCTGGATGGATACATGGCTTGAAAATTGTAGCAGTGGCGGTAGTTGCGCATGCTATTATCGGAATGGCTAAAAATTTGACACCGGATTTAACAAGGAAATCCATTGCTCTATTCGCACTAATAGGTACTCTTTTTTTGCAAACAGCTTTTGCTCAAGTAGGCGTCATTGTAATCGCTGCATTTTTGGGGTTCATTCTGTTCAAGCAACACAAAGAAAATGATGAAGTGAGTTCGCAATTTCCAATCGCTAAGAGTGTTTCAGTGATCTGTTTACTGCTATTTTTCGGGTTACTCTTTTTGTTACCCGTAATCAGGGAAGTAACTGGATCCTACTGGGTAGCTATGTTCGATAGTTTTTATCGGTCAGGTGCTTTAGTTTTTGGTGGCGGTCATGTCGTCTTACCTTTACTAGAACAGGAATTTGTACCAACTGGATGGATAAGCGAAGAATCATTCTTAGCTGGTTATGGTGCTACACAAGCAGTACCAGGCCCTTTATTTACATTTGCAGCTTACTTAGGAACGGTAATGAAGGGCTGGCAAGGTGGTTTAATAGCTACGTTTGCAGTATTCCTACCTGCATTCCTGCTTATTCTCGGTGCACTCCCTTTTTGGGATAGTTTACGAAGCAATCCTAAAATTAAAGGAGCCATCATGGGCGTAAATGCAGCAGTTATAGGGATATTAATAGCCGCTTTTTATTTCCCTATTTGGACGAGTTCCATTTTAGCGCCTATTGATTTTGCTTTAGCTGCCCTATTGTTTAGTATGCTTGCCTTTTGGAAGCTTCCACCTTGGATTATTGTAGTTACAGGAGCTATTGGTGGTTCATTACTGACACTATTATGAAATAAATAACGTCACGCATGGGGTTTTTCCTCAGGTGTGACGTTTATTTTATTTCTACTATTATTGTCATTTTATCATTTCAATCTAACTCGATAGACATTCATCACACAGATGGTGTACAATAAAACCAAGAAAACTAAAATGGGTTTTTTAGTTTTTGAATAGTTGAAGTTGAAAACAAGAAATTTAAATGCATTTAAAGAAGGAATCGAGCATATTAAAAATTAGGGAAGAAGATTTATCTCCTACATTTGCATCAGTTATGAATTTAGAGTGTGAAAAAGGTTGGTATATATGTTGAACACATGAATACCTAAATAAACTGAATGAAGGCGCCACCTCGAGTTCAATGGAATTTTTATTTCGACGAAAGCTATATTGCTAAGATAATGAATGTGAGCATTAGAAGAGATCGAATCGTTAATAATGCTGTGACAGGCAATACAGAATACTATATACGTTGAATTAAAGAATCCCATTGAATCTACTATGGCGCTCAATAAGGAGAGAGTTGTAATTCGGGGGGCACTGAAAAAGTACGATATCCTTCAATCCCGTTGATTTCCGTTCCGAGCGGACGCTTTCCGCGGGCACGGCTTCAGCCAATCGAACTACGAAGGGTTCGATTTGCCGTATTTCTGTGTTCTTTGCAGAAATTAAGGCATTCTTGCCCCGTGCTCCCAACGCTAGCGCTTTTGCTCGCAAAAGCCGTTCTTCGTAACGGCTCTTCCTGCGGGGTCTTCAGCTCGCGCTGTTCCCGCTGGAGTCGCCGCTCTTCACTACAATCAACTAGTTCTTACTATATAAAAGAACTTTTTCAGTTTCCTCTTAATTCGGGGTGTGGATAGTAGAACGCTTGGTGCTTTGGGGATGCCTTTGCCACGCCTGCGCTAGGTTGTTCATTATCGAGAGAAATGTGATTTTGAGATGTATATGCCGAGATTGTAAGGTGATTATTTTTGCTACTAATTCTATTCAAGAAAGACACACTTCAGGTTGCAGATTTCATCGCAGATAATGAAATGCTCTTTCTCACATAGACCATCCAGCGAAGGCGCGACTTCGTGGTAGCCGGAGCGATAAGACTGAAAGCGGTCTTCTTTCTGGCTTAT
Organism: Sporosarcina sp. resist; assembly: GCF_014302295.1. Classification (NCBI taxonomy): domain Bacteria; kingdom Bacillati; phylum Bacillota; class Bacilli; order Caryophanales; family Caryophanaceae; genus Sporosarcina; species Sporosarcina sp. resist. The sequence goes on from NZ_CP060287.1 coordinate 1,992,123, forward strand.
CGCGGGAGGCATCCACAAAGCGTCCAAGCGGTATTGGGGGAATTCTAATTAGTTCTAAGTATTGGGACTTTTTCAGTGGCCTTCCAAATGCCCATGTAAAGCGTATACGCCGTATTCATTTGTTCAACATATATAGATGTTAAAGTGTTAGACGGCCATTATTAGTTGTATATTCTTATATAAATCTAGTCTTTAAATATGAAAGGAAAAATGATGACAGTAATTATAAATGAAGTTACAAAAGACAATATAAACGATATTCTAAAACTGCGTATTAATGAAGAACAACAGTCTTTTATTGAAACGCCGCAACAATGTTTAGATGAGGCAAAGGTATGCAGCAACTTTCAACCAGTAGGGCTTTATTGGGAAAAGAATTTAGTTGGTTTTGCTATGTATGGATTTTTTCCTGATGAAGGAATAAATGGACGAGTGTGGCTGGATCGGTTTTTAATCGATTCTAAATATCAAGGTCTTGGATTAGGAAGCATTATGTTAAGCGCATTAATTCAACGGTTAGAACAAGAATATAGTTGCAATGAAATCTATTTAAGCATCATTGCCGATAATCAAGGAGCACTTCACTTGTATCAGAAATTTGGCTTTAAGTTCAATGGTGAAGTGGATAGTAATAATGAAAAGCTAATGGTGAAAAGTTTATAATGTTTTTTGGTTTATCGTTTAGAACTTGACCTACTTAACTCTGTAGACATTCATCTCACAGAGGTTGTATAATGAAACTGGTAAAACTACAAACGGATTATTAGTTTCTGGGGAGGTCGAAAATTGAAAACAAGAATCAGAAATGCATTTATTGAAGAAACGCGAAATAATGGCATTAAGTTCACGATGGATGATTTGGCAAAGCGTCTTGGAATTAGCAAGCGGACGTTATATGAAAATTTTTCATCTAAGGTAGATATCCTTGAATCAATTATAGATATGACGCTCGTTGAGTTCGATGAACAAACACGGCGTATAATTGACAATCCAGAACTTACGCTGTTAGAAAAAATCCGTAAGGCGATTGTCGTCATGCCAAAATACAATGAGTTTTACGATCTCCGGATTCTGAACCAATTAAAACGGACTTACCCTGTACAGTGGGAACGGGTGAACCGTGAGTTGCATCAGTGGGATGATTTAAAGGGTCTTCTTGAAGAAGGGATCCGAACAGGTATTATTGTGGATCGAAATATCGATCTGCTTATGAAATTGATTATTGAAGCTTCGAATGCAACGCTCGACCGACAATTTTTTTTAGAACATAGTATTTCTGTTACGGAAGCGTACGGGGCGATTGTGGATGTGTTATTGACAGGTATGGTGAAGGAAAAATAAGGTCAGCTTACTGGCATTTTAACTGCCAGTCTATTTTTTTGACTGACGAAACTATAAAAACTAAAATCGTTTCCGTGTTTTATGGAACGACAAAAGATAAGGAATTGAATTGGTAATGAAAAAGGAACAAGTAGTAAATCGCTTAGATACGGAATCTGTTGGGAAATCTTTTTTGAGGTATTTAATCCCGTCGATGGTTGGGATGCTACTGATGGCTGTCAATATTGTGATCGACGGAATTATGGTAGGCAATCGCTTAGGCCCAGTCGCTCTTGCCGGGGTAGGGATTGCAGCGCCAGTTTATACGGTTTTTGTCGCGATGTCACTGTGGATTGGAATTGGTGCAGCGACCCGTTATTCCGCAATGATGGGAGCTAAACGACCTGATAAGGCGCGTGTTATTTTTTCACATGCCATTGTCTCTATATTTATTTTAACGCTGATTGTCGGGCTTACTGCCTTTGTTTTTAGGACGGAACTTGCGTATTTATTGGGCGCGAATGCCGACACATTTCAGTACACTGCAGGTTATATGAAGGTCATGTTGCTATTTGGATTCATCTTCACTGTTGAAAATGCATTCAGTATTTTGGTGCGAAATGACGGTGGACCGAACTTATCAATGATTGCACTTGTTGCTACGGCAGTCGTCAATATCGGATTGAATTATGTGTTTTTATTCATACTTGATTATGGTGTAGAGGGTGCTGCAGCGGCAACGGTCATTGGTGCATTTGTGGGGCTTGTCATATTGAGCACGCATTTTTTTAGAAAGAAAAGTAATTTGCGTTTTGTTCGCTTTAAGTTCAATCGAAAGCTTTTTCTATTAATATTAGTGATTGGATTTCCGAGTTTTCTTGCGGAAGTTGGATTTTCGGTCTTTACAATCTCGCATAATATTACGTTTGAATACCTCGCTGGAACCGCAGGCGTGTCTGCATTTACGATATTGAATTATGTTCACAGTGTTATGTTGCTGTTATTTTTAGGTATGGGTGCGGCGATTCAACCGCTGATTAGCTATTACCGTGGGGCAGGTAGCGAAATCAAGATGAAAAAGACTGTTCGTATGGCTATTGGGACAGCACTCGGGGCCGGCATCTTCTTTCTGCTTGTCGGCCAATTTGCAGCCGCTCCAATTGCAAGTTTGTTCGGCGATTTTCCAGAAGAAGTAATGAAAATTGCGGTTCCGGGTATTAAACTGTTCTTTATCGCCTATCTTTTTATGGGCACAAACTTTGTCATGATGACGTATTATCAATCCATCGGACAGATCCGAATGGCAACGTGGATTACTGCAGCAAGGGAAATTGTTGTTTTGCTAATCTTGCTCGCCATCATGCCACGACTATTTGGATTAACAGGTGTCTGGCTCGCTATACCAATATCGGAATTCATTGTTCTGATGACAATTTATTATTACCACAAAAAATGGAACAATTGAGATGTGACTTTATAAGGAATGTTGTAAGAGAAATAACCTATATATGTTGAATTAAAGAATCCTATTGAATCTGCCGTGGCGCTCAATAATAAGAGAGGTGTAATTCGGGGTGTGGATTGTAGAACGCTTAGCGCTTCGGCGACCCCTTTGCCGCGCCTGCGCTAGGATATTCATTATCGAGAGAAATGTGATTTTGAGATGTATATGCCAAGATTATAATGTGTTTATTTTTTGCTACTAATTCTATTCAAGAAAGACACATTCCAGATTGCAGTTTTCATCACAGCTAATGAAATGCTCTTTCTCGCATAGACCATCCAGCGCAGGCGCGTCTTCGTGGTAGTCGAAGCGATAAGACTAAGGAGGGATGCAGTTCAATCCCTCCCAAGTGGTTTCCTTTCTGGCTTATCGCGGGAGGCATCCACAAAGCGTCGAAGCGGTATTAGTGGGAATACTAATTCATTCCAATTACTAGGGATTTTTCAGTGGCCTCCTAAAATCCCTTGTAAAGCGCATACGCCGTATTCATTTGTTTAACATATCTAGAAGGTATTGGGGGATAAATATGCAAAAAGTAGTGCAGACTAAGTGATTGGTCTGTACTACTTTTTTGTTGTAAGAAGAACAATTTCTTTAGGGTTATTTTTTCTAGTGAGTACATATAATTTATTTTATTAGATTATAAACTGGTATAGACAACTATACCGATTGAGTGTATAGTGAAAATTAAGAATACTAGACATGTTGAACAAATAATACCTATATAAACTAGCGAAGGCGCTGTAAGCGGCGGATTTGAATGGAATTTATTTCTATTTATACAGGATATTCAAAAGGGATGAGGAATTTGATGAAGACATTGTTGATTTCAAATATTACAATTGCCAATTCAACAAAGGATGGTATATCTGGAGACATTTATATAGAAAATAGCGAAATTATAGAAATCGCTACTTCTATAAATAAAGTTGCAGATATACGAATCGATGCGGCGGGTAAGGATTGGATTGTTGTGCCTGGTTTTATTGACATTCACATTCACGGTTCTTCAGGCTTTGATGTAATGGATGCGACGCCGGAAGCATTAAATGGTTTGGCGAGCGCGCTTCCCCGTGAAGGGACGACGAGTTTTTTAGCAACAACAATGACGCAGTCGGATGAAGCGATAGCAGGGGCGTTACGCAATGCGGGTTTATTCAATGCGGATGAAAGGCAAGCTGAAATGTTGGGGGTTCATTTGGAAGGGCCTTTTATTTCAGCTATACGAGCGGGTGCACAACCGGTTGAGCATATTACAACACCGTCTTTTGCCCTTTTTGAACAATGGCAAGAGCTGAGTGGTAACCGCATTAAAATTGTAACTGTTGCTCCTGAGGTGGAAAACGGTCTTGCTTTCATTGAAAAGGTAACGACGAGTGGTGTGATTGCATCTATTGGACATACGGATGCAACATCGGATATCGTTCGTAATGCGGTTGAGGAGGGTGCTACTCATGTGACTCATTTATACAACCAAATGAGTCCGTTTCGTCATAGAGAACCAGGGGTTGTTGGAGCTGCTTTTTTAGAGGATTCACTTCTCGTTGAAATTATCGTCGATTGCATTCATAGTCATCCGAAATCGGTTGAACTCGCTTATCGTCAAAAGACTTCCAATCGAATTATTCTTATTACGGATGCAATGCGTGCGAAAGGGCTTCCACCTGGCATTTATGATTTAGGAGGCCAAGATGTAGAAGTATCACACAAAGCTGCGCGGCTTCGCGATGGAACGCTTGCAGGAAGCATATTAACGATGGAACAAGCGGCACAGAATATGAAGGCTATTACAAATTGTTCATTAGCTGAATTAGTTGCAATGACCTCAACAAATGCTGCCGAACAACTTGGCCTATCCAATAAAGGCAGGATTGAGCCTGGAAAAGATGCGGATCTTACCATCATCGATGGGGAGTGGAATGTCCAGATGACTATTTGTAGGGGGGAAATTGCTTATACTAAGGAGGTAATGGGATGAAGGTAGTCATATGTGCTAATTATGATGAAGTAAGCGTAAAGGCCGCACAATTGGTAGAAGCACAAATTCTTGGAAATGATCACTCGGTGCTTGGACTTGCAACAGGATCAACGCCACTAGGGCTTTATGAACGATTAGTTGAAGGTGTTAAATTACGTGGGATATCGTATAAAAATGTGTGCACGATTAATCTAGATGAATACCTAGGTCTAGATAAAGGGCATCCGGAAAGTTACCGCACATTTATGACTGAAAACTTATTTGATAAGATTGACATTGTAATTGGAAATACGTATATTCCGGATGGGACATCTGATTCAGCAGAAGAATGTCTGCGTTATGAACAAGTAATTGATAGCGTAGGGCCGATTGATCTGCAGGTATTGGGGATAGGAAGAAATGGGCATATCGGCTTTAACGAACCGGGAACGGATTCAAACAGTCTGACACATGTCGTTGAACTTGTTGCATCTACCCGAGAAAGTAACGCACGTTTCTTTACTTCCATTGATGAAGTTCCAACACATGCGATTACAACGGGCATCAAATCGATATTAAAAAGTAAGGAAATTATTTTACTGGCATCCGGAAAAGATAAAGCAGAAGCTGTGAGAACATTATTAAATAAAGATGTGACTGAAAGTTTTCCAGCATCAATTTTATGGAATCACGATAATGTTACACTTATTGTTGATAGGGATGCATATGAACTGGTTAAATCATAAGGGAAGTGAGTATTATGCTAGATAAACAGTCACCGATACCCATGTACGTCCAAATCGAGGACTATTTGAAAAATCAAATTCTGCAAGGGGATTTTGTAATTGGAGAGGCAATCCCTTCCGAACGTGAACTGACGGATACGTTTGACGTAAGTCGCATGACTGTCCGCCAATCCATAACGAATCTAGTAAATGAGGGGCTCCTTTATCGTGAAAAGGGGCGCGGAACATATGTGGCGACACCCAAGATTGAACAGCCTCTTAGTGGTCTTACAAGCTTTACGGAAGATATGCTGTCACGTGGGATGAAACCTAGTAACAAACTTATTAGTTTTGAGAAAATGATACCTGAAATAGATATTATGCATGAGTTACAGTTGGCTAAAGATGAAGAAGTATTCGTCGTTAAGCGAATTCGGTATGCGGACGACAAACCGATGGCGATCGAAAGGTCATATCTTCCTGTTAAGCTCGTCCCAAATCTTGAATTGAATGACATAGAAGGATCACTGTATTCGTTTATAGAGAAGGATAAACGGCTAATAATTAGCCATGCCTCGCAACGCATGGAAGCTGTGTTAGTGAAAAAGGAAGATGCAGAGTTCCTTCAAATTTTTATGCCTTCAGCAGTTTTGTTGATAGAACGAATCAGTTATTTAACGAACGATGTTCCGATTGAAATTGTTCGAAGTACATATCGGGCAGATCGTTATAAATTTATCAGCGAGATTCGGAGATGATTGAATGAATGCGTATTTCAAGGAAATCGAATCATTGATGAAAAAAGTTATTCAAGAAGAACAGCAATCTGTTGAAAAGATTGCAGCAGAGATAATGAAACGCCTTTCGCGTGGTGGTATTGTTCAGTTATTCGGCTCAGGTCATTCTCACTTAATAGCGGAGGAGCCGTTTTTCCGTGCGGGCGGTTTAGTACCAGTACGACCAATTATTGTCGAGACTTTGATGCTTCATAATGGGGCTTCACAGGCATCTACGAATGAAAAAGACCCTGAATTTACCCAAACATTTGCGGGTCAGCTAGACATTCGTTCTGAAGATGTAGTCATTATTATTTCAACTTCTGGACGAAATGTGGTACCAATAGATGTGGCGTATATTGCAAAAGAGTCCGGGGCTTATGTTGTTTCTCTCCAGTCTCTTTACTACAACGCGTCTGAACAGCCATCTAAACACCATTCAGGAAATAGACTTGAAGATGTTACTGAAGCTGTTTTGAATACGCATGTAACGGTTGGGGATGGGCTTCTGCTATCGGAGGGAACACCTTATGCACCGGCTTCTGGCGTCATTGGGAATATGCTTCTTCATGCGACATTCAGTCGTGTGATTGGTATGATGATTGAAAGTGGTATAGAACCTCCAATATTTAAAAGCGCAAATTTGGATGGAAGCTCAGCACATAATGAGCAAATGATTGCTACTTATAGCAAGCGAATTAAGTTTTAACTTGATTCGACTAATCTATTAAAAGGGAGAGTTTAAAATGATTGAGAAAAATTACAAAGTTACTAGCAACGAGGGACTTCACGCCCGTCCATCATCCGTATTAGTTTCAGCGGTGACACCATTTACGTCAGATGTGAAACTTGCATACATGGAAAAGACAGTGAACTTGAAATCGATTATGGGTGTTATGTCACTGGGAATTTCAGCTGGGGCAGACATTAAAATCATCGCTGATGGTGAGGATGAAGAAGCATTAATGGCTAAAGTGGATGAAGTAATAAAATCAGAAGGAATCGGTGAGTGATTTCAACGATTTAAGGCATTCCACTTTTGCATGCTTTTAGCGTTTTGAATGCATCTATATATTGAACTACTAAAAACTATATAAACTAAGCGAAGGCGCCTGACAAGGGGTAGCCGAAGCCCTAAGACTGATGGCGAAGCTGTCTGGCTTAGGGCGGGAGGCATCCCAAGCGCCGAAGCAAAGTCAATGGGATTATTTATTTCATCAAATATAAAACAAAGATGTTTCAAGTCCTTGTGAAAGCGTCACCGAGCTCTAGTCGGGTGACGCTTTACTGTTTTACGGGATAGCTCATCGACTTTTTTTACCTAATTGACCAATTATCAATGTTAAAACAGAAATCGCTGTGATATAGTGGGAAATGATGAAAGAAGGTGTGCGTATTGAGAAAGAAATACGGAAGACTCAGGAAAAAAGAAAATGTTATCGTCTTTCCAGGAACATTTGAAAAGCTTGTTGAAAATGGCCATGTAGCCGTCGAACAGGAGAACTATGAGTTAGCGGTGGAAGCATTTGACCAAGCTATTGTATATGAACCTGACAATCCGGAATTTCTGGGACCATACGCGGTTGCCCTTTATGAAACAAAAGACTTTCAACGTGCAAAAGAAATTGCAGCAAGGCTCCTTCATAGCGGAACCGCCGATTACGTCGATGCAATGGAGCTGTATTTGACAATTAGCATTCAACTGCAGGAGTACGATGAAGTTGAAATGACAATTGATGCGCTAATTGATGAAGGAATCGTTCCGCCTGATATGCTGAACAAATTCAATTATCTGCGGGAATTGAATGGTCGTTTGTCTGACCGCTATGCACAGGACGAGCCCAGCTATCGAATGGAATTATTCACACTAGACGAATTCATGAAGATGGATGCATTGGCACAACAGTATGCACTGGCTTCACTTGAAGGTAGTGATTTAACTGATTTAGTCCCTTTACTTGCGATAATTGTAGCGCGGGACGATGTGGCACCATTAGCAATTACGTTCGCATTAACGCTACTGCATCAGACAGGGCACTCTGATGAACTTACAGTGCGGAAATTCGGCTGGGAGAAGCGTATTGTTCCAGCAGCTATGACATTACCTGGGCAAGATGATTTAACGAAACAAGTTCTTGAAGAAGTGGATCGTCGGTTACTGCAGGATCCATCTAGATTAGAAATGGCTCAAGGTCTCATTGAGAAATTTGCAATTACTGCTTTCCCTTTCGGCTGGGGGACTCATCAAGCAGAAGAAGTCGCAACAGCCTATGTAAACTACATAGAAAGTCTGTTTTCAGGTGAGCAGTTACCCGAGACAGCACTGAACTTACTTATTCAACAGATTGACAACGATTCGGACCTTTAACAAAGTGTGAAATCTGTTGAAAGATGAAGAGACTATGATATACTGAAATGGTTGTCAATGGAGTATATACGGAACAAAAGATATTGGCCAAAACGATTCGGAGGTATTTAATTATGTCAGTTAAATGGGAAAAGCAAGAAGGAAACACAGGGATTCTAACAGTAGAAGTACCTGCAGAAGCAGTAACGGTAGGTCTTGATAAAGCATTCAAGAAAGTTGTGAAAACAATACAAGCACCAGGATTCCGTAAAGGGAAAATGCCACGTCAAATGTTTGAAAAAATGTATGGCGTAGAATCACTTTACAATGAAGCACTTGATTTCATCCTTCCAGAAGCATATTCAAATGCTCTTGACGAAGCAGGCGTTGAACCAATCGATCGTCCTGAAATTGACATCGAGCAAATGGAAAAAGGAAAAGACCTTATTTTCAAAGCGGTTGTTACATTGAAACCAGAAGTGAAACTTGGCGATTATAAAGGCCTTGAAGTAACACGTCAGGAAACAACAGTTACTGACGAAGAAATCGAAGAGCAACTGAAAGATCGTCAACAAAAATTCGCTGAATTAGCTATTAAAGAAGATGGCGCAGTTGAAAATGGCGACACAGTGAAAATCGATTTCGAAGGTTCTGTTGATGGAGAAGTTTTCGACGGCGGAAAATCTGAAGGGTACGACCTTGAAATCGGTTCAGGTTCATTTATCCCTGGATTCGAAGAACAATTGGTTGGCATGAAACAAGACGAAGAAAAAGACGTCGAAGTGAATTTCCCTGAAGAATACCATGCAGCAGAACTTGCTGGTAAACCAGCGATTTTCAAAGTGAAAATTCATGAAATCAAGTCAAAAGAAGTTCCAGCACTTGATGACGAACTTGCAAAAGAAATTGATGAAGAAGTAGAAAGTCTTGAAGCATTGCGTACGAAGCTGAAAGAAACTACTTTGGAAGAGAAGAAATCGGCATCTGAAGTAGCACTTCGCGATGATCTTGTCGAAGCAGCTGCGAGAAATATGGAAGTCGAAATTCCTGAAGTAATGATCAATTCTGAAATTGAACGTATGATGGAAGAGTTCGGACAACGTCTTCAATCACAAGGTATGAACCTTGAGCTTTACTTCCAGTTCTCTGGACAAGATGAAGAAGCACTTCGTTCACAAATGAAAGACGATGCACAAAACCGTGTTCGCGTTTCACTTGTACTTGAAGCGATTGGTAAAGCTGAAAACATCGTAGTTGAAGAAGCTGATATTAACGCAGAACTTGAAAAAATGTCCGCGCAATTCGGTATGGATGTTGAGCAAATCAAAACAACACTTGGTGGAACTTCTGTTCTTGAAAATGACCTTCGTTTCAATAAAACAGTTGAATTCCTTGTTGAAAATGCAAAGATTACTGAATAATAAAGTGAAATAAGGACAAGGTACGGAAGACCGTACCTTGTTTTTCATAGAAAGACATAGAATTACCTTCTTGAATAGGGAAGAATTCTAATTAGTTGATAAAAACGGGGGAATCTTGTAAGATTGTCACTTGAATAGGGGTGAGCATAATGTTCAAATTTAACGATGAAAAAGATAACTTGAACTGTTCTTTTTGCGGGAAATCCCAGGAACAGGTTCGTAAGTTAGTCGCTGGTCAAGGCGTCTATATTTGTGATGAATGTGTTGAACTTTGTGCTGAAATCGTTGAAGAGGAAGTCGGACTTGAAGAAGGTTTCGAGCTTAAAGACGTTCCGAAGCCGAAAGAAATACAAAGTATACTCGATGAATACCTTATTGGACAGGACCGTGCAAAGAAATCACTTTCAGTTGCTGTCTATAATCACTATAAACGTGTTAATTCGAACAGTAAGATTGATGATGTCGAGCTATCGAAATCCAATATCGTCTTAATCGGACCAACAGGGAGCGGTAAAACATTACTTGCTCAAACGCTTGCTAGAATCCTCGATGTACCTTTCGCGATTGCAGATGCTACATCTTTGACGGAAGCGGGATATGTTGGTGAAGACGTAGAAAATATTCTATTGAAACTGATTCAGGCTGCAGATTATGATGTAGATCGTGCGGAAAAAGGGATCATCTATATTGATGAAATCGATAAAGTCGCGCGTAAATCCGAAAATGCGTCCATTACACGTGACGTGTCAGGGGAAGGTGTCCAACAGGCACTTCTTAAAATTCTTGAAGGGACAGTTGCGAGCGTGCCACCACAAGGCGGACGTAAACATCCACATCAAGAATTTATCCAAATCGACACGACGAATATTCTCTTTATTGTTGGGGGAGCATTCGACGGAATTGAAGAAATCATTAAACGCCGCATCGGACAAAAAGTAATTGGTTTCGGTGCTGAGCCGAACTTGGTTATTGAAGAGGAGTCTTACCTTGCTAAACTGATTCCGGAAGATCTTCAACGTTTTGGTCTGATACCAGAGTTCGTAGGTCGTTTACCTGTTCTTGCAAGTTTGGAGCAGTTGAGCGAAGATACGCTGTATCAGATTTTGACGCTTCCGAAAAATGCGATTGTAAAACAATACCAAAAAATGTTTGGGCTGGACAATGTTGAACTGCGATTCGAAGATGATGCCTTGCTTGAAATTGCAAAAGAGGCAATCACACGAAAAACAGGTGCTCGTGGTCTGCGTTCAATCATTGAGAATATCATGCTCGACGTAATGTATGAACTGCCTTCACTTGAAGAAGTGACGGAGTGTGTCATTACTAAAGACTCCGTCTTGGGGCAATCAAATCCAATTCTTTTAACAGCGGACGGTACCCGAGTTCATCTGGATAATGAGAAAGACTCGGCGTAACGCCTGAAGGATGAAGCTGACTCCGATGACGCGCGTGAAAATGCGCTCTTCGGATGTCAGCTTTTTTTAAATATTTGATTGAACTAAAAGTTGGATATACATAATTAATGGAGGTGACTTCCGCATGTTAACTAATGAATTGAACAATATACCATTGTTGCCGCTGCGTGGGCTGCTCGTATACCCTACGATGATTTTACATATTGATGTTGGAAGAGAGCGCTCCGTATTTGCCATTGAACACGCAATCGCACAGGATAACCTTATTTTTCTTGCTACGCAGAAAGATATAAGTATAGAAAATCCGGAACCGGAGGATCTGTATAAAGTAGGGACATTGGCGTTTGTTAAATCGATGACACAACTACCAAACGGGACGTATCGTATACTTATTGAAGGAATTGAACGTGCAGAATGGTCGGATTATGAGGAAGCGGATCTTTATCCCGTGGTTAAAGTAATTGGTTATCCAGATGATGAGGAAATTGATGCTGAATCAGAAGCGCTAATGAGAACGCTACTTACATATTTCAAAAAGTACTCAAAAATCTCGAAAAAAGTGACAGAAGAAACATATGATTCTGTCGCTTCAATTATAGAACCGGGAAGACTGGCAGATACGGTCGCTTCTCATTTACCGCTGAAATTGGTTGCAAAGCAAGAAGTACTTGAAATAAAAAATGTCAATGAACGCCTTGAATGGCTTATGAGTAGACTTTATAATGAGCAAGAAGTGCTGAACCTTGAAAAGAAAATTAATGAACGTGTCAGGGAAGCCATGGAGCGAACGCAAAAAGAGTTTTATTTGCGTGAGCAGATGAAGGCGATTCAGACTGAACTCGGTGATAAAGACGGTAAAGGTCTAGAAGTAATAGACTTGACTGAAAAAATTGAGAGTTCCGGTATGCCGGCAGGTGTTAGAGAAGCCGCGTTGCGTGAACTCGACAGATATGAAAAACTACCATCTGCTGCAGCTGAAAGCGGAATCATCCGTAATTATATCGAGTGGCTCGTTACGTTGCCATGGTCCGATGCATCAACAGATCAGCTTGACATTAATCGCTCGGAAGAAATCTTAAATCGCGACCACGATGGACTAGAAGCTGTTAAAGAACGTATACTTGAATATTTGGCAGTTCGTCAATTAACGAATTCATTACGGGGACCAATCCTTTGTCTTGCGGGTCCACCAGGTGTCGGAAAAACGTCTTTAGCTAGGTCTATTGCAGAATCTCTAGGTAGGAAGTTTGTTCGAATCTCACTTGGCGGAGTGCGTGACGAGTCGGAAATTCGTGGTCATAGACGGACATATGTGGGCGCAATGCCTGGGCGAATTATTCAAGGTATGAAAAAAGCTGGCAAGATTAACCCGGTGTTCTTACTGGATGAAATCGATAAGATGTCGAATGACTTCCGTGGGGATCCATCGTCCGCGATGCTTGAGGTACTTGACCCAGAACAAAACAATAAATTTAGTGATCATTACATCGAAGAGCCTTATAACTTATCGAATGTTTTGTTCATTGCGACTGCCAATGATTTAAGTGCAATTCCGGGACCACTTCGTGACCGGATGGAAATCATTTCAATTGCTGGTTACACAGAAATTGAGAAGCACGCTATTGCGAAAAATCACTTGATCCCGAAACAGTTGAAAGAGCACGGACTGACAAAATCGCAGGTTCGTATCAATGATCCTGCGATTCAGGACATTGTAAGGTATTATACACGCGAGGCAGGTGTACGTGGCCTAGAACGACAAATTGCTGGTATTTGCCGTAAAGCTGCGAAACTGATTGTCACGGGAGAGAAGAAAAGTATAACGGTTAGTTCTAAAACACTTGAATCTCTTATTGGTAAAAAGAAATACAGGTATGGACAGGCGGAGACAGTGAATCAAATAGGCGTCGCGACAGGACTTGCTTATACGCAAGTTGGTGGAGATACATTGCAGATTGAGGTTTCTTTATCGCCAGGAAAAGGTAAACTTATACTGACGGGTAAACTTGGAGATGTTATGAAAGAGTCTGCACAGACTGCATTGTCCTACGTGCGTTCGAAAACGGTGGAATTCGGTATTGATCCAGATTTCCATGAAAAGTGTGATATTCATATCCATGTACCTGAAGGTGCGATCCCTAAAGATGGACCTTCAGCCGGTGTGACGATTGCTACATCACTGGTCTCTGCATTGACTTCACGGCCAGTACGCCGTGAGGTCGGGATGACTGGTGAAATTACACTGCGCGGTAGAGTTTTACCGATTGGTGGCGTGAAAGAAAAAACATTAAGTGCCCATCGAGCTGGCTTGACGACGATTATCTTGCCAAAAGAAAATGAGCGCGACATCGAAGATATTCCAGAAAGCGTCCGAGAGGAACTGACATTTAAACTCGTTTCTGACGCAGAAGAGGTCCTCGAAATTGCATTGGAGGAGACTTCCAAATGAAAGTCCATAACGTAGAAATGATAATGAGTGCTGTACGCCCCGAACAATATCCGGCGGAAGGGTATCCGGAATTTGCGTTAGCAGGCCGGTCGAACGTCGGTAAATCATCTTTCATAAACAAGATGATTGGTAGAAAAAGCCTTGCTCGAACTTCTTCGAAGCCAGGTAAGACACAAACGTTAAACTTTTATAAAATTGAAGAGCAATTATTTTTCGTCGATGTACCGGGATACGGGTATGCAAAAGTATCCAAGTCTTCTCGTGAAACATGGGGGAAATTCATTCAACAATATATGACTGAACGGGAGCCACTTCGAGCTGTCATTCAAATTGTAGATTTACGCCACGCTCCAAGTGCTGATGATTGTGCAATGTACGATTTCCTTGTAGAGAATAATATGCCTGCAATCATCATTGCGACGAAAGCGGACAAGATTCCAAAAGGGAAATGGGAAAAGCATAAAAAAGTCGTTCGTGAAACGCTTGCAATGCGACCATACGATGCATTAATTGTCTTTTCATCTGAAAAGGGAATCGGAATGGACGAAGCATGGAAAGAGATTGAAAGCAGAATGTAATTGTAGAATTGGGAAATCCGGAAGACGAGATATACATCGTTTTCCGTTTTTTTTATAGTGTGCTGGCGCACAGTTTAGTAATTCAGTCGTATACTAAAATAATTTGTTCTTCAGTTTTCTTATCCAGTCGTATGGTTTAGTCAATCTGTCGTATAGTATTAGTAATCGGTAATGCAGTTCCAATAAATTTGATTTAGGATTGCACATTAATTGCATGTGAAATCGAAGGCTGTTAGGATTAGATTATAATCATTATAAATAGTTACGTTTAACCGTTCGTAGTCATAGGTTGTTCACAATTTCCAACAAGAAAAGTGATAACTATATGGTATAATGGGAAGCGTGAAATAGAACGTGAGAGGTGTGAACACCTGATGCATACAATCGTAATCGGTGTCAATCACCGGACAGCACCTGTTGAAATAAGAGAGAAATTATCTTTTATTGAAACAGAACTGCCGCAGGCGATGCAAACATTGCAACAGCAAAAAAGTATATTAGAAAATATTATTATATCAACTTGTAATCGAACTGAAATTTATGCAGTAGTTGATCAGTTGCATACGGGTCGTTATTACGTGAAGAATTTCTTGGCTGAGTGGTTCGATTTGCCACTTGAGTCTTTCTCTTCTCATTTAATTATCATGGAAAATGATGGTGCGATTGAGCATCTGATGCGCGTATCGGCAGGCATCGATTCTATGGTACTTGGTGAGACACAGATTTTAGGTCAAGTGAGGGACAGTTTCCTTGAAGGCCAAACAATTGGTACAACAGGTACTGTTTTCAATGAGCTATTTAAACAAGCCGTAACGCTTGCGAAAAAAGCCCACACTGAAACTGCAATTGGCGATAACGCTGTCTCAGTTTCCTATGCTGCTGTAGAACTCGGTAAAAAGATCTTCGGTACATTGGACCAAAAGCATGTGGCCATTCTTGGAGCAGGCGAAATGGGTGAACTTGCCGTTAAGAACTTGCACGGAAGCGGTGCAAGCAAAGTGACTGTTGTTAACAGGACACTGTCGAAAGCGGAAGTCCTTGCCGATAAATTCGGAGGTGTTGCGAAGTCGATGCAAGAACTGCAATGTACACTTCTTGAAGCAGATGTACTGATTAGTTCAACAGGTGCAAACGACTTCGTTATCGATTTTGAACTTATGCAGTTAGTAGGTCGGTTGCGTAAAGGAAGACCAATATTTATGGTAGATATCGCAGTACCGCGGGATCTGGATCCACGTATCGGCGATCTTCCAAATGTTTTCCTTTACGATATCGATGATTTACAAGGAATTGTGGAAGCGAATCTCGCGGAAAGAAAGCGAGCAGCCGAAGAAATTGGCCTTATGATTGAGCAGGAACTTGTCGTATTTAAAGAATGGGTTGCTACACTTGGAGTGGTTCCGATTATATCGGCACTTCGTCAAAAAGCGAATCGCATCCAATCGGAGACAATGGCGAGTATTGAAAACAAAATGCCAAATTTAACTGAACGTGAAAAGAAAGTATTAAGCAAGCATACGAAATCTATCGTTAATCAATTATTGAAAGATCCTATTCTACAGGCGAAAGAGCTGTCAATGGATCCGAAAGCATCCGAAAAGCTGGAATTGTTCCAGCAAATATTCGGTATTGATGAAGATGTAGTAAATGAGAAAGAAACGCTTGCAAAACAGGCGAAACAACGGTTAAAAGTCAGAGCTGAAAGACATGCGACGGCACAACCGGATTTGACATTTTGAACGTTTGTCAAAGGGGCGTTTCCGCATCAGTGTGATACACTATAGATGCAGAAACGCCCCTATTAGTTCGGAAAGGCAGAGAGGTTATCATGGCTGAAATGATGATGGCGAGACTGCATGAAGTAATGGTCGTACTCTATGCAGTAAGCCTTGTTTTTTATTTTATAGATTACTTGAATAAGGATACGTTTGCACACCGAAGCGCTTTTTGGATTTTAACCGTCGTCTACTTTCTACAAACATTCTTTCTTGTGATGTATATAATCGAATGGCAAAGGTTCCCTGTACTCACTCTTTTTGAGGGGATTTACTTTTACGCTTGGTTGTTGATTACTTTATCAATTGTCATGCATCTGTTTTACAAAGTTGGTCACGCCGTCTTTTTCTTAAATGTGATTGGATTCATATTTATGACAATTCATACATTTGGACCTGAACAAATTGAACAGTCGCCGATAGGGGAAGCGCTTATTTCAGAGCTGCTATTCATCCATATTACATTCGCGATTTTGTCTTATGCAGCGTTTGCGATGTCATTCGTTTTTTCGATACTCTATCTTCTTGTTTATAAAGTTTTAAAGAAGAAGAAATGGTCAAAACAATTTAATAGGCTTCCTTCTCTTCATCAAACAGAGATAGGCATGAAGGCGTCTCTTTATACAGGTATTCCGTTTCTGCTCGTCAGTTTAATTCTCGGCATGCAGTGGGCGATAGTTGCACTCGATGTATGGTCCTTTTTTGATATGAAGATTATTGGTTCATTTATCCTTCTTGCCATTTACGGTTCTGTATTATTCTTGAAGCGAAGTGGCAAGCTAACAGGAAACGACTTTGCATGGGCGAACGTATTTGCATTCCTTTTTGTTATCATCAATTTTTTTCTTGGAAGTAAGTTATCCGGGTTCCATTTTTGGTTATAACTTAATACAGCTTGGTTTCAAACCCTGGCTGTATTAAGTTAAAGCCTCTGGCGGATGCTACAGATTTTTTGGGGATTTATTATCAAGCAAACTCGAAAAAATCTGAACACAAATACGCCAAGGTGTATTCGATTAAGAAAGGTTGGATTAATTAATATGAGAAAAATAATCGTAGGTTCAAGAAGAAGTAAACTTGCATTGACACAAACAAACTGGTTTATAGACCAGATGAAAGCTGCCGGTGCTCCATTTGAATTCGAAGTGAAAGAAATCGTTACAAAAGGAGATCAAATCCTAGATGTAATGCTATCGAAAGTTGGCGGTAAAGGGCTTTTCGTGAAAGAGATTGAGCAGGCATTATTTGATAAAGAAATCGATTTCGCAGTACATAGCATGAAAGACATGCCAGCTGTTCTTCCAGAAGGACTTGTTATCGGTTGTATTCCTCCGCGTGAAGATGCGCGCGATGCATTCATTTCGAATGGTCATGTGAAATTCATGGACTTACCAGTAGGTGCTAAAGTTGGAACGTCTAGTTTACGTCGTAGTTCACAATTACTGCTTCTGCGTCCCGATCTTGACATCCAATGGATTCGTGGCAATATCGATACACGTCTGAAAAAAATGGTTGACGGTGAATACGATGCGATTCTTCTTGCGGCTGCCGGCATGAAGCGAATGGGCTGGAGCGCGGATGTGACTACGGAATATATGTCCGTTGAAGATTGTATTCCAGCAGTAGGACAAGGGGCACTAGCAATTGAATGCCGTTTTGATGATAAAGAGTTACTTGCAGAACTTGCGAAATTAACGGATGAAAAAACATGGAAAGAAGTTGAAGCAGAGCGTACTTTCCTAACTGAAATGGATGGTTCGTGCCAAGTTCCGATTGCCGGATTTGCGCAATATAACGGTAGCGAAGTCGAATTGACGGGCTATATTGCTTCTCCAGACGCAACACAAGTGTTTAAAAAGACTTTCTCAAGCACGGATCCCGTTGAAGCGGGTATGGAAGTTGCAAAAATATTGCGTGCCGAAGGGGCTTCAGAAGTGATTGAGAAAGTGAAGGCGGATATGGATGCGTGATCGTCAACCGCTGTTAGCTGAAACGGTCATCTTTACAGGGACTCCGAAGTCTAAAGATGTCTTTGAATTGGTAAAGCGCTACGGAGGGACGCCTGTTTCATTGCCGCTTATCCAAGTGGCGGAGTTAGTGGAACAGACAGATGAACTTCGTTTGACCGCTTGTCCGATGTATGATTGGTTAATATTCACAAGTCAAAGTGCGGTTGCGGCGTTTGGTGCAAAACTCAATCGTCATGGTGTTTCTTCGGAATCAATTCCAGCGAAAATAGCAGCCGTAGGCACTCGAACTGCAGAAGCGCTTGAAAAAATTGGTTTTACAGTCGATTTCATCCCAACCGTGTTCAGTGCAGATACATTCGTAAAGGAATTTAATCCTGCTGAAACAGATATTCGACGTATTCTTTTTCTACGCGGATCAATTGCAGGCGTCACCATCAAAGAGGAAATTCCTTTTGAAGTGGATGAATGGACAGTTTATGCGACAGAGCGTGCAAATGATTCCATCGATTCACTAGTAGATTTATTGCAACAACAACAGCATTTGAGCGTTTTATTCGCAAGTCCTTCGGCGGTTGAAGTTTTTGCTGAAGAAGTGGCTCCGCGGACAGGTTGGAACGGCTTTACAATCGGGGCTATCGGACATGTGACGGAAAAAGCATTGCTAGAAGTTGGTGCGGTCGTTCATGTTAGACCCGATACATACACACTTATGGATCTCGTCGAGAAATTGGCGGGGCGAAAGGAAGGGTAATTTTGGATACTTTACAATTCAGACGCAACAGACGTTTGCGCACATCAACTACATTGCGTTCTATGGTGAGAGAAAC
The DNA here is from genome assembly GCF_014302295.1 of Sporosarcina sp. resist. Classification (NCBI taxonomy): domain Bacteria; kingdom Bacillati; phylum Bacillota; class Bacilli; order Caryophanales; family Caryophanaceae; genus Sporosarcina; species Sporosarcina sp. resist. The sequence goes on from NZ_CP060287.1 coordinate 2,011,187, forward strand.
TGTTCTGAGGAAAGAGGACTTCATCTATCCGATTTTTGTTATAGATGGGGAAGACATCAATAATCCAATCGCTTCTATGCCGGGTGTGTTCCAGAAATCACTCGACCATTTTACAATTGAACTCGATGAAGTTGTGTCACTTGGAATTCCATCAATTATTTTATTTGGTCTTCCGGCAACTAAGGACGAATTGGGGTCGGAAGCTTATTCTGATCAAGGGATTGTCCAAAAAGCCACTCGTTTAGCGAAAGAACGTTATCCTGAACTTGTCGTCATTGCGGATACTTGCCTGTGCCAATATACAGATCACGGACATTGCGGTGTTCTAGAAGACGGTAACGTATTAAACGACCCATCATTGGAACTGTTGACGCGTACTGCAGTAAGCCAGGCGAAGGCGGGAGCCGACATCATTGCACCGTCGAATATGATGGACGGTTTTGTAGCAGCTATTCGCCAAGGGTTAGACGCAACTGGTTTTGAGCATATCCCGATTATGTCATATGCAGTGAAATATGCATCCGCCTATTACGGACCATTCCGTGACGCTGCGGAATCCACTCCTCAATCAGGCGATCGCAAAACGTATCAAATGGATCCAGCAAACCGCATAGAAGCAATGCGTGAAGCGGAATCAGATGTTGCAGAAGGTGCTGACTTCCTAATCGTTAAACCGGCGCTTTCGTATCTCGATATTATGCGTGATGTCAAAGACAATTTTACATTGCCAGTAGTTGCATACAATGTGAGCGGCGAGTATGCAATGGTTAAAGCAGCAGCGCAAAATGGTTGGATTGATGAAAAAGCAATCGTTCTTGAAACGTTGACAAGTATGAAGCGTGCGGGTGCGGATCTCGTTATGACGTACCATGCGAAAGATGCGGCACGCTGGCTGGAGGAGAAATAATTGGGTAGAAATTATGAAAAGTCGAAACAAGCATTTGCTGAAGCGGTAAATCTTATGCCAGGAGGAGTTAACTCTCCTGTTCGTGCATTCAAATCTGTCAATATGGACCCGATTTTCATGAAGAGCGGAAAAGGCGCTATTCTTACAGACATCGATGGCAATGAATATATCGATTATGTACTATCTTGGGGTCCGCTTATTCTCGGTCATTCTGATCAAGACGTAGTTGAAGGCATTAAGCGCGTTGCAGAAACTGGAGCAAGCTTTGGTGCACCAACGTTAGCGGAAAATGAACTTGCGAAACTTGTTATTGAACGCGTTCCTTCAATTGAAATGATTCGTATGGTGTCATCCGGTACGGAAGCAACGATGAGCGCACTACGTTTGGCGCGCGGTTATACTGGTCGCAATAAGATTTTGAAATTTGAAGGCTGTTACCACGGTCACGCTGACTCACTGCTCATTAAAGCGGGTTCTGGCGTTGCGACACTTGGCCTACCAGATAGCCCAGGTGTGCCTGAATCGGTTGCGAAAAACACAATCACTGTTCCTTATAACGATTTAGAAAGCATTAAAGTCGCAATTCAAGAATTTGGTGACGACTTAGCGGCAATTATTGTTGAGCCTGTCGCGGGTAATATGGGTGTTGTCCCACCTGAACCAGGTTTCCTTGAAGGATTGCGTGAGTTGACAGAGAAAAACGGCACGCTTCTTATTTTTGATGAAGTAATGACGGGCTTCCGTGTTGGCTATAATTGCGCACAAGGTTATTACGGTGTGACGCCGGATATTACATGTCTCGGAAAAGTAATTGGCGGCGGCCTTCCAGTTGGTGCATATGGAGGGAAACGTGAAATTATGGAAAATATGGCTCCTGCAGGAACGATTTATCAGGCAGGAACTTTATCAGGTAATCCACTGGCGATGACTGCAGGTATTGAAACGTTGAAAAAACTAACGCCTGCATCTTATGAACACTTCATTAAACTTGGTGATCAGCTAGAAGCCGGTTTCCGTTCGGCGGCTGAAAAGTTTGATATCCCGCACACAGTAAACCGCGCGGGCTCGATGATCGGCTTTTTCTTCACCAACGAAAAAGTGTCGAATTACGACAAAGCGAAAACGGCTGACCTTGAATTATTTGCTGATTACTATCGCTTAATGGCTGAAGAGGGTATTTTCCTTCCGCCATCTCAGTTTGAAGGTATGTTCCTATCGACTGCGCATACAGAAGCGCATATTGAGAAGACAATTGAAGCGTTCCATACGGTATTTGCTAAACTTCGCGCGTAAAATAGCTTAGTCAATTCAAATATGAATTCGATAGTAATGTTTGTTTTAATAATAAAGACAATATCCTCCGACTAGTTTACTGGTCGGAGGATATTTACGTTCAATCTATTTAATCTTCTATTGTAACCATGCCGCGCATACAATTGTTTGTGAAGGAATAGAAGGAGGGAACAGGTATGGAGAAAAAACAGTGGTCAATGGAGGAAAGTTTCTATTTCCCAGAACATGCTGGCGTACCGACGGGTGTACAGTCAGTCACAGTGACGCCAAGGTATACTGAAGAGCGTACAGAAGACTCAGTCCGGTTGACAGGCATTTATCATATTGCGGCGAATGTCGAATTCGGTGAAGGGCTAAGGGCAGGGGAATGGGACGATTCATTTATCCTCATTGACGATGTCGAAGTGGATGGCAAGGATGGTTATTTTGAATACGCGGTACCGCTTAATATTGACTTACCTTCAGTAGCAGAGAGCCCATTGGAGATTGTAACAACGCAAGCAACAGGTAAATCAGACGGACAAGGTACTTATGGGGTTGTCTGGAATGTAGAATGTACGTACACAGAAGCGGTTGCAATAGTGGAAGAGGCTGAGGAAGTGCAAGTACAAGTAGCGGTTGCGGTTGCAGCGCCCATTGTAGCAGCAATTGACAGCACTCCGTTAGACGAGATGGACGAAGTGCTGTCGTTCATTGCGGAGCTTACGGATGGCATATCGACGACAGCCTACCGTTCAAATGATGTTTTTGTAAAGAACGAAAGCTAAACCACACAGGAAACAGAACAATAGAAAGTCGCCTGTCGTCGGTATGATCAATAATCGTATCAACTGAAAAAGGCAAATAGGGATAATGATTCCTTTAGCGTAAAATCGACATTTTCGAAGCCAGGGAGGAAGTAAATAAGGGTTATATCCTCTACGCATAACACAATCCTTTCGTTATATACTTGACGAGCAACCGATTATTCCGTTACAATTACTGCAATTGCATATGGATGCGATGATTGGGATAGTACGTGAATGGATTAGACTAAAGAGAGGGTTCGAGTGCTGAAAGGACCTGTCGATTATTTACCGAATGTAACCCATGAGCAGTTTCCGTGAAAGTGTGTTCAAAAAGAAAAACATTTTTGAGCGTAGTAGCAGAAGCCGGTTTGAAGCCGTTATCGAAGTTTGAGGTGCACAGCTCTTTTGTGTGCACGAATAAAGGTGGTACCGCGAACAGCTCCTTCGTCCTTTAAGGCGATAGGAGTTTTTTTGTACCCAAAAATAAAGGAGGAAATAACATGTCAACTGAAAACAACACGTCGATGCCGACGAAATATGATCCACAGACAATTGAAGCAGGTCGTTACGAATGGTGGCTGAAAGGGAAGTACTTTGAAGCACAACCTAAAAGCGATAAAACACCTTATACAATTGTTATTCCACCGCCGAACGTCACAGGTAAACTTCACCTAGGCCACGCATGGGATACAACGCTACAAGACATCATGACGCGTATGAAACGTATGCAAGGCTATGATGCACTATGGCTTCCAGGAATGGACCACGCGGGAATCGCGACACAGGCTCGTGTTGAAGCAAAACTTCGTGAAGAAGGAACGACACGTTATGATTTGGGCCGCGAAAAATTCGTTGAAGAAACATGGAAATGGAAAGACGAATACGCAGGTCATATCCGTGCGCAATGGGCGAAACTTGGATTGGGTCTTGATTATACACGTGAACGATTTACCCTGGATGAAGGACTTTCGAAAGCAGTACAGGAAGTTTTCGTTAAACTCTACAACAAAGGGCTTATCTACCGTGGCGAATATATTATCAACTGGGATCCGGCAACGAAAACAGCTATATCCGATATCGAAGTTATCCATAAAGACATACAGGGTGCTTTCTATCATATGCGTTACCCACTAGCAGACGGAACGGGCAGTATCGAAATTGCGACAACTCGACCTGAAACAATGCTTGGGGACACTGCGGTTGCAGTCCATCCTGAAGATGAGCGCTACAAGCATTTAATCGGCAAAACGGTTAAATTACCGATTGTCGGCCGTGAAATCCCGATTATTGCAGACGATTATGTCGACATGGAATTTGGAAGTGGTGCCGTGAAAATTACACCTGCACATGACCCGAATGACTTTGAAATCGGTAACCGTCACAATCTTCCACGTGTTCTTGTGATGAATGAAGACGGTTCAATGAATAAGCTTGCTGGTAAATACGAAGGAATGGATCGCTTCGAATGCCGTAAAGAAATCGTTAAAGACTTGCAGGAGATGGCTGTTCTATTCAACATTGAAGAACATAATCATTCTGTCGGTCACTCTGAACGCAGTGGTGCTGTCGTTGAACCGTATTTATCAACACAATGGTTCGTTAAAATGCAGCCACTTGCTAATGAAGCGATTAAATTACAAGAAGCAGAAGACAAAGTAAACTTTGTCCCGGACCGTTTCGAAAAAACGTATTTAACATGGATGGAAAATGTCCATGACTGGTGTATCTCGCGTCAACTTTGGTGGGGCCACCGCATCCCAGCTTGGTACCACAACGAAACGGGCGAAATACATGTAGGTCATGAAGCGCCTGCTGACAGTGAAAACTGGAGCCAGGACAATGACGTTCTTGATACATGGTTCTCATCTGCGCTTTGGCCGTTCTCAACAATGGGCTGGCCGGATCTCGACAATGAAGAATTTAAACGTTATTACCCAACAGATGCACTCGTAACGGGCTATGACATCATTTTCTTCTGGGTATCACGGATGATCTTCCAAGGCATCGAATTTACAGAACAGCGTCCATTTAAAGACGTCTTAATTCACGGACTCGTACGTGCAGAAGATGGTCGTAAAATGTCTAAATCACTTGGTAACGGCGTCGACCCAATGGATGTTATTGAAAAATACGGAGCGGATGCACTGCGCTACTTCTTGTCAACCGGTTCATCGCCAGGGCAGGACCTTCGCTACTCAACTGAAAAAGTTGAAGCCATCTGGAACTTTGCCAATAAAATCTGGAATGCATCCCGTTTCGCACTTATGAACATGGATGGCATGACTTACGAAGAAATAGATTTGACTGGTGAAAAATCCGTTGCAGATGCATGGATTCTGACAAGGTTGAATGAAACAATCGACCAAGTGACGAAACTTGCAGATCGTTATGAGTTCGGTGAAGTCGGCCGTGCACTTTATAACTTCATCTGGGATGATTTCTGTGACTGGTACATCGAAATGGCGAAACTGCCATTATACGGTGAAGATGAAACAGCGAAGAAAATGACACGCTCAGTACTGGCATACGTACTCGATAATACAATGCGTCTATTACACCCATTCATGCCGTTTATTACAGAAGAAATCTGGCAGAACCTACCGCATGAAGGCGAGTCAATCACAATCGCTGCATGGCCGGTTGCAGATCCTGATCTTACTGATAAAACGCGTGCAACAGATATGAAACTGCTGATGGATATCATCCGCGCAGTACGTAATATCCGTGCAGAAGTAAATACACCATTAAGCAAAAAAGTACCACTCTATATTTCAGCTAAAGACGATGCAACTGTAGCCGTGTTGGAAGCAAATCGCAGCTATATCGAACGATTCTGTAACCCTGAGACATTAACGCTAGGCAACAACATCACAGCACCAGGCAAATCGATGTCAGCTGTCGTTACAGGAGCAGAACTGTTCTTACCACTTGAAGGTCTTTTGAACATTGACGAAGAGCTCGCACGTCTGACAAAAGAACTTGCGAAATGGCAAGGCGAAGTAAAACGCGTTCAAGGCAAACTTTCCAATGAACGTTTCATGTCAAAAGCGCCTGAAGCAGTGGTTGCAGAAGAGCGAGCTAAAGAAAGTGACTATCTAGAAAAATACGCGGCAGTAGAGCGGCGTATGCAGGAATTGAAGGAAATCTGATTTTAAAACGAAAAGCCCTGATTGCAATTATGCGATTAGGGCTTTTCGTCTTGAAGATTTATCAATCAATTTTAAGAAAGCTTATTCTTAATGTAAAACATTAATTTCATCGCCACCGAAAAATCATGCGTTATATACAGCGAACGTGCACCAACAGGATCCTCAATCTCATTCAACATCCACCTGCCATCCGGCAACAACAAGAAGTCAATTCCAACATAATCGCTTTTTATTGCTCGGGAAATAGTTTTCGCATCTTTTTCCTGCCAGCTGGAAAGTATGTATTTTTCGACGGAGCCACCAAGTGTGTAGTTTGATTTGAATGTCCCATGGCCAGTGCGTTTTACGGCTCCGACAACTTCATTGCCAATCATAAATACACGTATATCTCGGGCACCGGATTCGATGAAGGGTTGGGCAATTAGTTTTCGATCGTGGAATTTGGTGAAAAACAACTTCGCGTCCGCAGCCGAAGTACAAAGAAAAACTTCATTTCCGCCATGACCATCAACCGTTTTCAACACGCAAGGATACGAATTAATTTCTTCGATAGAACGAATTCTTCGCGTAGGCACAGCTGGAACGCCGAGCAGGGTAGCAAGTTCAAATGTCCGCAATTTATCGTTTGCAATTCGGTTCACTTCTGCTCGGTTGAATACCTGGAAACCATCCAATTCAAAGGTTGCAGCACGTTCTGAGTTACGATCTCTAAAAAGAATGAAATCTGCATCTGATTTTGGTTTTTCATCTTCAACCAATAATTGCAGTTCAATACCAATTTTCTCGGATTCGATTATCAAATCATCAATAAACGCATGATTTCTAACTGATTCTGCCTTTGAATAATAAACGTAGCCCTTCAACCTAGCTTCCTCAAAATATAGGCGATCATCGCATCCGCAACATTAATGCCAGTCACATTATAAATATTACGGATGTGGGCGGCCGCATTGACCTCACAAACGAGCGGTTCTTCGTTGTCACCGAACAATAAGTCAACACCGGCAAACTCCGCTCTGACTGCGTGCGCAGCTTGTATCGCTAACGCTTTCTGTTCGTCTGTTAGTTCGATTACTGTCGCAACGCCGCCGTTTGTAATATTTGCACGGAAATCAGTTTCGGAGTGACGGTACATTGCCGCTACAATCTCCCCTCCAACAATGTTTACGCGGATATCACGCCCTCTGCTCGTTGCGATGAACTCCTGAAATACATAGTCGATACCGCGCAATTCATCCGTTTTATCATAGAACTGCTCTTCCGTTTCAATCAAATACACTTTCATACCGAATGAACCATGACCTTCTTTAATAACCATCGGTAATCCAAGACGGTTGAGTACTTGTTCATAGTAACCTGAATCTTTAATTGTGAAATTCGGATACACTTTCGGTGCAATAATTGTTTCAGGCATTGGAATGCCTTGTTTCGAAAGCACGAGATATTGTATGGCTTTATTATCGCATGTTTCAATGACATCGGGATCATTGAAAACAGGGATTCCCGCATTTTTCAGGAAATTCGCAAGAAGAATATCTTTATCTAGAAAAACAACGAAATCAGGACGAATCTCTATATTCGTTTTCAAATTCATCATTACTTCATAATTTTTCTTAAGCTCAGCGCGTACACCCGCGCGTTCTGCCGCTTCCCTCATTAACTCGGCTTGATCTTTGAATTTGTCGCTCGTTAAACTTCCATTATAAATAATCCAACAACTTTGCATGTGGAACCCTCCGGAAATGATATACTTTTGATAACTAGATTCTAACATACGGAGGGATAGTTTTGATTCCAAATATGAATGTCTATACAGAGCGATGGGGAATTGATAGTGACAATTCAATAAAACCTGGCCTAGATGCGGTGCAAGAAGCGTTGTCTAAGGTGGGGAATCCGGAAAGGAAATTACAAGTCATCCACGTTGCGGGGACAAATGGAAAGGGTTCGACAATAGCATTTATGGAGGCGATTTTAAAAGAGCATGGGTTTTCTTCGGGGGTCTTTTCATCGCCTGCAATTATCGATATACATGATCAGATACGTATTAATGGCGATGCGATAACAGGAGAGGAACTAGATAAATCATTTCGGGCGATTAAAGAGGCTGGGGTAAGTGGGCTACTGACAGATTTTGAATTACTAACTGTTGCAGCATTCCTAACATTTGGAAGGATTGGACCGGATTATGTATTACTAGAAACGGGTATGGGTGGCTTGCTGGACAGTACGAATGTGGTGGTGCCGCTCGTTGCTGTGATTACTTCGATTGCGCTCGAACATACCGCATTTCTCGGAGGAACAGTCGCGGCCGTGACGGAGCAGAAAGCAGGTATTATAAAAAATGGAATACCTGTCGTAATAGGTCCATTGCCTAAAGAAGCAGTTGAGGTCGTCCAAGCTAGTTCAAATCGACAAGGGAGTCCGCTTTTCACGTACGGTAAGCAGTTTTGGATGTTGGATGATGTGTTTAACGGAACCGAAACGTTCCAGTTGGCTGAACGAAAGATGAAAGGGCTACACCAAGGTGTAAATGCCGCGGTTGCGATTCAATCACTTCTTGTGGCGGGCATTCAGCTTGCTGAAGAGGCGGTCTCTAGGGCAGTTGCTATCACGCAACTCGCACATCGCTTCCAAGAAATATCACCAGGTGTCTTCGTTGACGGGGCACATAATCCAGCAGCTGCAAAAGTGTTAGTGGCGACAATTCGCTCGGAATTCCCGGGGGAGAAAGTGGACTTCGTTATTGGGATGCTAAAAGGGAAAGACATCGAGAAAATGCTGAATGAGCTCATCCCGGTGGCGGCATCATTTACCTTCCTGACGTTTTCGCATCCTCAAGCGGCAACTGGTGGGGAGTTAATGGAATATTGCCACCATGAAGAAAAAAAGGTGACAATGGCTGAAAGTAATACTATAATACTATCTACAGATAGAAATAAAAAGAAAATAGTAACAGGTTCACTATACCTACTGAACAGTCTAATGGACTATGACACAAATTAATTGCTCAAAAACTTTTTTTGGGTAATAGTGACAAATGTATTTTGGTCTGATAAACTTTTGAAGACTTCTACCTTTTCTGACTTATTTAATTGGGAGTGGATAATGTAATGAAGGTTGCAAATAGGTCCACTATTCGTTATTTTATTTTGTGGTTATTGACCGTTCCAACTGGATTGATTTATGTTTTTTTAAATTATCCTCCAGTGCAAGTAAACTGGATGTACGTGGCGGTTTTTATGGTATTCGGATTCCTTACAACCTATTTTCCGATATTAAGGAATGATATACCGATATTCCTAGTACTCTGGGTGACTGTGCCCGCTTTTTTAATGTACGGACTCTTTATCGAAATAATCGTCATGCAAATTTCAATCCTTGCAATCCTATTAGCATTACCGAGTAAGTTACCATTGTTACAACGTTTTTTCATTAACTCGACGCTTTTTATTTTTTTATCGATTATTGCTGCAATCATTTTTGAGATGGTGGGTGGGGAAATCGGCTCAATTGAATTTTGGCCAGTTATTATTGCGGTATTCTGCTATCAATTCATTCATACAGCATTCAACGACGTGGTGCTGAAGTTATATGCGGTTTACCAAAAGGTTGAGTCCCCTTTCTTTTCAAAAGACCTATTGTCCGACTATGCGATGATCATTGCTGTTCTTCCCTTATCACTTACGTTCTATTATTTATTGCAACTTGTCGGGACAGGTTCCTTTTTCTTAATAGGAATTCCTTTTTTCTTTATTTCATTAATTGTCCGCCTTTATAATAATTCGGAAAAAATTAATACTGACTTGCAGCAAGCAGGGGATATTGGTAACGGCCTTTCGGAATTATTAACGGAAAAGGCTGTAATTGACCAATTCGTCATGGAAGTGTCGGACATGTTTGATGCAGAGTATACGTATCTTTTTGACCATCAGGATGGTTGGCTAGAGCTCCTCCGTTCCTATGAACATGATAAATTCATTGATATCGATTTTGCCCTTTTATCTGCGGGACAAGGAATTGCGGGATCAGTTCTTGAACAAAACAAGCCAATCATCTATTCGGAAAGGAAAGAGTGGGAATCGATTTCAAAAGATTATTCGCCTAATGGAATGCAAAGTATACTTTGTGTCCCAATTTCACGGAACCAGAAAATCGAGGCAGTTTTGTTTTTGGCCTCAGAAAAGAAGGCATTCTTTGATGGCTATCAATTGAAAATCTTAGACTTACTATGTTCCTATTTCACTGTTTCGGTGGAAAAAGCACGCTATATGCAAGAAGCAGTTACAAAAAATGAGCGTTGTGCGTTAACTGGACTTTATAACTATAGGTATCTGGAGGAACGGTTAACGTATGAGATGGACAGGCTTAAAAACAACGCAATAAAAAATCTTTCAGTCGTTATGCTTGATATTGATCATTTTAAACAAGTGAATGATACGTATGGGCATCAAAGTGGGAACGATATTTTAGGTATGCTTGCAAAGAGACTTGAAGCTGAACTCCCTATTGGTGGGACAGTTGGCCGCTATGGAGGAGAGGAATTCGTTTACATTTTGCCTGGTATTGCAAAAAAGGAAGCTGTGGAATTCGCTGAAAGTCTACGCGCTGAAATTGGTGAACATGATTTTACGATCGTTCCAGATCTAGTTGAGGATAAGCATCCGCTAGTCGTCCGTATTACATCGAGTATCGGTGTTTCATCGGCTCCAATTGATACGGATGAAGTGCTGACGCTTTTGCGCAATGCGGATCGTGCACTTTATTTAGGAGCCAAACAGGCAGGGCGAAATAGAGTTGCTGAATATGTGAAATGAATTAATGAAAGGTAGTGCCAGGGGAAATGGAGATATCTAAAAGGTTTCAGATTAGCACTTTAATAGCGTGGATTGTTATCGTTCCTCCTGGCATCTTTCTTGCATTCAGGTTATTTCCTTCAATAGAAATAGAATGGCTGAATTTGAGCATTTTGTTTGCGCTGCTATTCGTGACGATGATAATGCCTTTGCAATTGAAAAAGATCACAGTTTCATTTGAACGCTGGATTACCTTCACCATTTTTTTTCAATACGGTGTATTCGCGGAAATGGCTTTTATGCAGATTGCACTGCTTATCCTAGTATTTAGCACGAAATCAGATTTGCCGCTTTTGCATCGTTTTTTTGTGAATTCGCTTATTTTTACACTTGTCTCATTAGCAAGTGGAACTCTATTTCATTATGCAGGTGGAGTAATAGGGTCGACAGATTTTTTGGACATCTGTCTATTCGGGCTTGTTTACGCGATTAGTTATTCGGTTATAAATAGTGTTTTGATGCAACTCTATTTATATTTTGAAATTGGCATCTATTCATTTAGAGAAAAGTTTGTTGGATGGGATTTTGCTTCTACAATGTTGTTACTTCCGTTTAGCATATCCCTTTATTTTTTAAATTTGCAATTTGGTAATCATGCGATATTTTTGATAGGCATCCCGTTTCTTCTCGTATTATTAATCGCAAGGATGTATAATCGGTCCGATAATTTGAATGACAAACTGTCTTCCGCGGGTATAATCGGGCGTGAACTTGCTGAGCGATTGGGCTTTGAAGATGTTATCCGGACATTTATCCAGAAACTAGAAGATGTGGTCCCTTATGATAATGCTTATGTTTTAGATCTTCGAAACGGCGAACATTTGATCACGTTGATGGCTTCTGAAAACGGGGTTATTACCAAAAATATGAATGGACTTTCATTCAATTTAGAAAAAACTGTGGACGATGGATTGGATACCGACAATCCGAAAATATTTTCGACTAAAAAGGAAGCAAAAACACTAAATAACTTCAAATTCCTACAGTCGGTGGAAAGTGTCATGACTGCTCCAATCAAGCGGAATCAGAAAACGGAAGGATTTCTGATACTAACTTCCAAGCGGAAAAATGTATTTCAAGCAATGGAAATGAAAATTGTTGACGTTTTGACTGGATACTTTGCAATTTCATTAGTAAAAGCGCGTTATTATGAAAAGACTGTCGAGCAAAGTGAACGATGTGGTTTAACCAAATTGCATAACTTCCGTTACCTAGATGCAAAGTTGGACGAAGAAATCATCCGATTCCATACTGGAGATATCAATTCACTTGCGGTTTTAATTCTAGATATCGATCATTTCAAATTAATTAATGATACACATGGACATCAGAGTGGAAATGACCTTCTTAAGGCACTTGCTAGACTGCTTGAACCATTTGTTCCGATGGACGCAACACTTTCACGATACGGAGGAGAAGAATTCGTTATCGTCTTACCGAGTTATGGGAAAAGTGAAACGATACAACTCGCTGAAGAAATTCGTAGAGAAGTGGAATCATCTATATTCCGCATCATTCCAGATTTATCTAAAAAACGAGAACCCGTTGATGTTCATATGACCGTCAGCATTGGTGTTGCTTGTGTCCCTGAGGATGCGGGAGATGCGAAAGAGTTGTTGCGTAATGCGGATCGAGCCCTTTATATCGGTGGAAAGCAGGCGGGTAGAAACAAGGTTGGGGTTTATGGGGAAAAGGAGATTGTGAGTATTTGACACAGTGAGACGAATTGAAGATACTAAAATCTAAACTTAATGAAAGAGCCAACGAAAAGATGAATTTTCTTTGGCTCTTTCTGATTTAATTACTTTCGGTCCTTTTCAAGCGGTGGATCAATTTTTCGGATAATCGGTTCAGGCTTGTTTAGTTTTAAAAAGTTTTCAATTAGATTAGCGTCATAAATGACTTGGAGACGGGATGGGCTATTTTTTTGTATAGCGACACTTTGATATGTGCTATTTGAAGATTTACCTCTAATAGCATTTAAAACAATCCTACTTGCTGAAATTCCACCCTCAATCCTAATGTTTGAACCAACGCCGTACATTTCGAAGTTTTTCTGACTGTAAAAGAACCCTTTAATCGTACTTGGTTCATCCCGATCCACGGAGTTATTTGCTATATAAATATCACCCGTCGCAAAAATTATGAGAGTACCAGTACTTCCATCATTTAGTTTTTTTCCGTTTATAGAAGAAAATCGTATGTTTACATCCCCATCAACGTACATGAGAGCGTTACTTTCTAGGTTGGCACCTTGAATCGTTACATCTCCGTTTACATAAATAGATCCATCTAGCTTTATATTATCGCGAGAATTAGGATTGTCTGTTTGGACTTTATTTCCTATAGTCAAGTTATGCTGACTATTCTTTTGGGGGGGAGCAGATCCAACAAATAATCCGTCTTTAAAAGTATGGTCCCCTTTTACTATAGTTAAGCTTTGTTTTACTGCCATTTTATTGAAGTTGTTAGTATTAGTCATTGAAAAATCAAGATTATCGTCTAATGACGTTTGCTTTCCACTAGATTCACCTTTTCTCCGTGGTAGCAAATTCGAGAACGGCTTATCAATACCTGATATAACTGTCGAGTTCGTAATATCCAAGTATTGCCCACCATGCTTATTATCAAAATAATATAAGTCTTTTTTATCTGTAATACCAATAGGGCTTATAGTCGGATCGCGTTTGACAATTCTTGGCGCTAATTTCTCGTCAAACAAGTCTTTTGGTTCTGTCCGTAGAGAAAAACCGCTAGTATTAAAATTATCTTTTTTAATATAATTATCGTAGCCACTTTGACTTCCATTACTGCTAGGTTTTGAGACGACCTTATACATACTTTTACCTAAAACAAGTTTCGAAGAAGTCGAATGTTCAGAAGGGTATGCTCTAGGAAGTAGGCTTGGTTCCCATTTATATGCAGCAGTTCCGTGATCATAAGAAATTAAATTGCCATCTACCTTAATATCTCCATGAATATCAGAGCTCCCATGCAATAATAAGTTACCTTCTCCCTCTTTTGGGGTTTTCGACATAATATTTGTCCCAATCGCATATTTCATTGTCTCGGGAAATGCTTCTGCACCTATTTCAATAGTACTCGTTAGTATTCGTTTAGCAGAACCAGATTTCCCGATACTTTCAAAAGTCACAAGTTTACGGAGGTCACTGACAACGTCATTTTTATCTTTCACATCACCATCCGGTTTTTTAATGCAGGATCCAAATTCGCCCGTACTTCTTTTTTCTAATATTTTAGTTTGAGATGAGCAAACATATTTATTTAATGTTTTCAGAAGTTCCTTACTAAAATCATCTCTGGGTTTACCATCTTCACCTAAAAAAAGGGTCAATTCCGAGTTTATTTTCGCTACAAGGCCATCAATCCCCGTTTCTGCCAATGCCTTAGCTTGTACTGTTTCCTTTCGGACATTATTCTTCTTCATCCCATCAGATGTGAGTGCCAACATTGTCATCCCGAGCACGGTAAATAGTATGATAATCACAAGAGTGATAAATAATGCATATCCCTTGTCACTTTTTAGTAGCCTCATAAACTTTGCTCCTTTATATCAATATCATTAATCGTTCTGATAACATTTTCGAACTTCATTTTCTTTGGTTTATCGCCTGTTAGCTTTAGCTCGAAACTTATTTCATATTGATTAGGTTCAACAAATGTGATGGTTGGGTTTGGAGATAATTTGATGGAGCTATCTTTCGCATGGATAACTGTGTCTGACAGGATTAGCTCACCGTTGATAAAACCGGTTTTTATTCCATTGGGTTTAGTAGGGACCTTTTTTATTAAGAAATAATTAGCTGTACCATTTGCTGGTAAATTGTCTTTATTTATTTCCGATTCTTTCATGACATACATTTCTTTTAGCATAGCGGCCATCAAATAATCTGCTTCATCCCGTAGCTTTACTTCTTGCTGAATGGTGGTCGCAGTTTTTAAACCATTAATAAGAATTGGGAAGGTTAGTCCTGTAATAATGACTAAAATAACTATGGCGCCAAGCAGTTCAATGAGTGTCAAGCCCGCTTCAGTTTGTACCCGTTTGTCCATAAGTCACGTATCCCTCCACCGAATAACTGATTTTCTTGTTTATGTTTTTGACTGTGACAATAATTCTAATCAATTGAGATGTACCTTCTTCAGAGTTTTGTGAGGCTTTTACATCGATACTATATTTTTTTTCATTCAATAAGATGGAGTAGAGAGCCTTACATTCTTCCGAACTACAATTTGACCATGTGTAAGATTTTTCTTTAGACTTGCTTACGAGGTACAGTGGTTCTGGTTTGTCACTAGGCTTCTCTATGTAACTATAAGGATCTACTTTTAATCTTTCTAATGTCGCATCCGCAAGATTTATGACGACCAGTCTTTCCATGTTTGAATCGGACATCTTCTTAGAGTTGATTAGAAAGGGGTAGAAACTTAATAGAACGATTGAAATAAGGACGAGGGAAACGACGACTTCTAATAGTGAAAAACCTTTTTCTGAGTGCATATCTACCCTCCCTTTAGGACTATTACTATAATTACCAATATGATAACATAATAGTTATTGTAAATCTCTATCTTTTAACTTATTATTAGGATATAATCTAGAACAAAAGATATAATTTTGTAAGGTAAATTTAAAATAATCATTCGCATTCGGGTCTTTAGTACTGTTTTATTTAAGAATGAACTATTTCCGTGTGTAGGAGGGTCTTTATGTATAAACGTTCAATGAATACTAGATTTATAGTGCGTGTACTTTCAGCTAGTTTTATTTTATTATTATCGGTGATACTATCTCTTTCGACTGTTTTCGCTTCATCTGGAGGAGAATTATCGACTATCGCAGGGAATAAAATCGATTCGAAAGACAAGAAGGAAATTGAGCAGATGTTGTTACAAAAAGTTCTTGAGTGGAAAGAGTCTTCCTTATTGCTAAAAACGACCAATGGGGATATGGAGCTTGACACGTCTTTATTTCATTTTCATATGAAGGAAACAATAAACGAGTTTGAAGTTCAGACAAAAAAATCATGGTATCAATTTTGGAAAAAGAAAGTCCACATCGATCTACCGATTCAGTTTTCTATAGACGAAGAAATAATCGAGCTATTGAAAAAGGATTCAGCTATTTCAGTCGATGAAACGATGGATCAATTGAATGAGGAGATAGGTTACCAGTTGACTAGTGTTATACAAGCCGTTCAATCGGAAAATAGTGCTGTAGAAGAACGCATCGCGTTAGTTGTTAAGGAAGTTGCGGTGAATAGAAATTCACTTGACCTTATTCTGCAAGAGTTGGACGGGCTTAAGATAAACCCGGAGGAAAAGACTTCCTATCTAGAGTCAGTGACGGATATAAGTGAACTAGGGGATCAAGATACACTTGATTACATGGCATCTATTATGTATTCGCTTATTTTACAATCCAATTACATTGTGTTGGAGAGACATGCAAGCCCTGTCAAATTACAAACCTTTTTACCTGGAACAGAGGCAAACGTCAATCAATTGATGAGCAAAGATTTGATTTTCAAGAATCCAAATATAGTTTCGGGAACTTTTAAGTTTACGATTGTAGACAATCAGTTAACAGCTGAATTGCTATCTATTCCGCTCGATGTGAGAATAGAGTCCTATCAAGTTGAAGAACAGGAAGTTAAACCGAGGACAATCTATCGGTATTCGGATAAATTACCTTTATACGTTGAAGAGGTTATAGAAGTGGGTGAATCGGGAGTCAAAGTGTCTACATTCCGAATGACTTCTGAAAAACATGGCTCATTTGAAACAGAAGAACTAATTAGTACAGACTTTTATCCACCGACCCATCGAGTCGTCGTAAAATCCTCTAAGCAACTTGAAACTGAAAGTGAAGAACTACCAGCCGGAGAAGATGGGGCGAACTTGGGAACAGGTAATTCAAAACAACCAAGTGAAATACATGTTACCGATGAAGCAGGTACTGACTCGAGTTCGGGTGGGGGTATAGATTCATCATCAGGTGAAAAGGTTGAAGGGAATAATGAAGAAGTAGAATACGATAAAGGTGGCAATATTATCAAGCCGTCTGGGAAGTAAGAGGCGATGCTCCTATGATCAAACGAAAACGAATAGGTGACCTGCTTGTCGATGCTGGAATCATTACAGAAGTGCAATTATTAAAGTCGCTTGCTGACAAGAGAGCTGAAGAAAAAATAGGAGATTACTTGATACGCGAAAATCTTCTTACGGAACAACAGATGATAGAAGTATTGGAATTTCAGTTAGGCATTCCACATGTTCACTTGAGTCAGATTCCTATTGAGCCGGAAGTGCTAAAACTGATTCCGGAAGAGCTTGCAAAAAGGGCTCATGTAATGCCAATAAGCCGGGAACGCAATAAACTATATGTCGCAATGGCTGATCCTATGGATTACTTTGCCATCGAGGAAATACGCCTCACAACGGGTTATCATGTCGAACCTCGTATCTCATCTAAAACCGACATTTATCGAACGATAACTAAATATTACGACTTGCAACAATCCATGGAAGATGCAATGAGTGACCTTACTCTTCAGGAAGTGGCAAACGATGCGGAATTGAACGACGAAGAATCACCGATTGTGCGACTAGTTAACCAGATTATTGCCAATGGGGTTGCTCAAAATGCGAGTGACATCCACTTTGACCCCCAAGAAAATGAGTTGCGGATTCGTTACAGGGTCGACGGTGTCCTACGTACGGAAAGAGCCATTCCAAAACATATGCAAAATGTTATTATTGCTCGGGTTAAAATTTTAGGGAACTTGAATATTACTGAAAACAGAGTTCCACAAGACGGGCGAATTAAAACCATCATCAACTTCCGCGCAATCGACATTCGTCTTTCATCACTTCCGACCGTTTATGGCGAAAAACTTGTTATGCGGATTCTAGACATGGGAAATGCATTGAATTCGATTGACAAATTGAACTTTTCAGAACCTAACCTAGCGTTGTTCCAAAAAATGATTACTACGCCAAATGGAATGGTTCTTGTTACAGGACCTACTGGATCAGGTAAATCATCAACTCTCTATGCTGCACTAAGTACGTTGAATACGGAAGGTGTAAATATTATCACCGTTGAAGATCCTGTCGAGTACCAAATGGAAGGGGTTAACCAAATTCAAGTGCGTGACGAAGTTGGTTTGACATTCGCTTCTGGATTACGCTCAATCTTGCGTCAGGATCCTGACATCGTCATGATTGGGGAAATCCGGGATTTAGAAACGGCGCAAATTGCGGTTAGGGCTTCATTGACAGGCCACCTGGTTCTGAGTACATTGCACACCAACAGTGCGGTTGAATCCATTGCACGACTGAATGATATGGGAGTTGAACCATTCTTACTTTCGTCTTCGTTGGTTGGAATTGTTGCCCAACGTCTCGTCCGTAAAATATGCAGGGACTGCGGTCATACCTACACGCCGGATGATGCAACGCTCACTATATTCCGCCAGTACGGCATTGAGGTAACTCAGCTTAGAAAAGGCGTGGGTTGTCCTTCATGTAATGGCACTGGCTTTAAAGGAAGAATTGCCATCCACGAAGTTCTGCCCATTAATCGGGAAATCAAAAACATCATGATGACATCCATGAATTCGAATGATATCAAACAACAGATGAAAACAGATGGCATTCAGACGATGATGGAAGATGGCCTTTTGAAAGTTGAAAAAGGAATCACGACACTTGAAGAAATTTTGCGAGTTACTACGGTCGAATAGGTTGTGAGAAAATGGATTATACAGTAAAAGAATTGATGAAACAGGCGTTCAACGAAGGTGCATCCGATATCCATTTGACTGCTAATCTCCCCCCGGTATTCCGTGTCGATGGGACGTTGATTCAAAAAGGGATAGAACCTCTGGCGACAGATAACTTACGGTCCATGGTCGAAGAAATTACACCAGAACGGAAACGTAAGGAACTAGAGGAGGTTGGCGAAGCAGATTTCAACTTTGCTTTAGAAGATACTTGTCGATTCCGTGTCAACGCCTTTAAGCAAAAACAATCTTATGCATTAGCGTTAAGGCTTATATCGACAAAAATACCTTCGTTGGATGAGCTTGGTATGGGATCTGTTTTTAAAGAGCTAGTGGAACAAAGGCAAGGGCTTATTTTAGTAACGGGACCAACTGGATCAGGTAAATCGACGACATTAGCAGCAATGATCGATCATCTCAATAAAAACTTCTCAAAGCATATCATTACACTTGAAGATCCGATTGAATATTTACATACCCATCAGAATTCGGTCATTAATCAGAGAGAAATCGGCTTAGATACCGCAAGCTTTGCAAGTGGATTACGGGCATCCTTACGGCAAGATCCCGATGTCATACTTGTTGGTGAGATGCGAGATTTGGAAACAATTTCAACTGCGATTACCGCTGCAGAAACGGGTCACTTGGTGTTAGCCACATTACATACGAGTACTGCGGCTTCCACAATCGATCGAATTATCGATGTCTTCCCACCAACGCAACAAAACCAAGTTCGGCAACAACTGTCTAGTGTTATACGGGGAGTTGTTTCACAACGGCTGATTGCGAAATCCAGAGGAAACGGGCGCGTTGCGGCGACTGAAATTATGATCCAAACGCCGTCTATTTCGAACTTGATTCGCAGTGAAAAGATTCACCAGATTCCGAATGTCCTCCAAACCAGTAAGGCACAAGGCATGCACACAATTGAAATGGATGTGCAACGGTTGCTGACTGCGGGGATAATCGACCATGATCTAGCAAAACCTTTTTTCACAGCAGGTGAATACAGATGACAGTTTTTAAATACAGTGGTCGAGCGAAGGATGGATCACATAAAAAGGGTATTATCGATGCGCCAAATGAGGGTAAAGCAATAGAAGTTTTGCGTGCAAAAGGTATTAATCCAAGAGAGATTCAACCATCAAAAAGTATTCTACATAAAGATATTGGAATGGGTGCGACTGTAAAAAACCAAGATTTCGTCATTTATTGTCGTCAGTTCGCTACTTTGATACGTGCAGGCATTTCCATCGTTGAAGCGACCGGAATCTTAGGTGATCAGACAGCCAGCAAACCTTTGAAACATGCATTGCATGAAGTAGAAGTCGATATCCGAAGCGGAACTCCGTTCTCGGATGCTGCAAGAAAGCATAGCAAAATATTTCCGCCGTTATTCATTAATATGATAAGCGCGGGTGAGGCAACAGGTAGTTTAGAAGATACATTGGACAGGTTAGCAATCTATTACGAGAAACAGTACACATTAAAAAAGAAGATTCAATCGACACTAATGTATCCTGTGGCTCTTCTACTTATGACAGTCGTCGTTGTCATTTTCATGATGATTTTTATTGTGCCTCGGTTCACATCTATGTTTGCAGATTTTGGAGCAGAACTTCCTTGGATTACGTTGTTTGTTCTTGGCATGAGTGAACTGATACAAAATTATTGGTGGGGCGGCTTATTACTTGTTGTGGTGGTTGCGATTGTTTTGATTTATTTGCAGAAGAATAGTGAGGTATTTCGATACAACGTTAGCTTATTGTCGCTGAAAATGCCGGTTTTCGGTAAGATGCTTCAAAAGGCGGCCATTGCACGGATGACGAGAACTTTGTCATCATTATTCAGTAGTTCAGTACCCATTTTAAACGCGTTAACGATTGTTGAAAAAGTGGTAGGTAACCCTGTTATCGGACAAGTGGTGTTAGAGGCACGTGCAAGTTTAGAGCAGGGAGGGACATTGACTGCCCCTTTGAAAAAAAGTTGGATTTTCCCTCCGCTAGTCACACAAATGACTGCAATTGGGGAACAGACCGGATCGCTTGACTATATGCTTGAAAAAATTGCGGATTTCTACGAAGACGATGTCGATCGGACAGTCGATACGCTGAAGGCGCTCATCGAACCGTTGATGATTGTCGTACTAGCGGTTGTTATCGGTACAATCGTCCTAGCTATTATGGTTCCGATGTTCAGTTTGTTTGAACAGATATAAATATAGATAGCTAGATTAACCATCTGAAAGGAGGTGAGAAAGAAAGATGGAAGAAGTTTATACCAATGAAACTACAGGGGGAAATAAAATGAAGAAATACACGAAGCATATGAAGAATGAAAAAGGGATGACATTGATTGAGCTATTAGCAGTTATTGTAATTATTGCAATCATCGCGGCGATTGCTGTGCCGGCTATTGGCGGAATTATTAATAATTCACGTGATAAAGCAGTGTTGGCGGATGCGAGTAATATTTTAGCAGGGGCTAAGATTGCGAACGTTGATGGTGCTTGTACAGTGGAAGCTACAGGGAATGTGAAGTGTTCTCAAGAACAATTAAAAGGACACGTTGAAAATGTTAAAGCGACTGCCGGAGTATACAGCGCGAGTTATGATGCTGCTGGAAAAATATGGACTGTTGTTTATCCTTTAATTAGTGGTATTAAAAATGATAAATATAAAGTAACTGGTGATATAACAGAGGCGAAACTAAATGCAGCTATGGAAGGTAATTCTACTCCTGTAACTGGAGGTTAATCAACGAACTAATACGATCTCTGCAGCAGCCCAAACTGCTGCAGTCTTTCAGTTTTCTTCTCGAGCAATCGATTCTATCGTTCGCTGGATAGGTATACTGAAGTTCAAGGAGGATCCACATGTTCAAGAAACTAGGGAAAAAACAATTTGTTTGTGTCGAATTGAACGACTATGTGTTCAGACTTCTATATAGAGAGTCTACTGAAGAAAATAGTTATTACGTTCATGAAGTAGCATTGGATGGTGGACTCGTTTCACATGGTCAACTTGCTAATGAAATGGAGTTATTTGAATTACTAAAAGAGAAATTAAGTGGATGGAATATGCGTAAAAAAGCTGTTCGATTTTTCGTACCTGATCAATCTGTTCTTATGCGGCCTATCGATTTGCCTGAGGAGTTGTTGAATACTAATCTCAAAGGGTTTGTTGAGATGGAAATTGGTAACTCGATTCATCTGCCGTTTGAAAATCCGCTCTTTGATGTGCACGACCTAGATCCAGCTGATGGTAAAGCGATTCTTTTTGCTGCACCTGACGAAGATGTAAGGAGGCTCTCTGATTTATATGATGACTTATCTCTTGTGCCAGAAATTGCTGATATCCGGATGCTTGCAAATGGACGATTTCTGAATAAGGTAGATCTTTTCTCATCCAATCAATCGTATGTAGTTGCAGATTGGACGATTAATGGTCTTTCGATAGGGATATTCACCAATAATGAATTAGAATTTTTACGTTTCCAAGAAATTGAAAGTGTTTCTTCACAGTGGAAGACGAGTGAAATTGAAGAGGACCGATTCCTATTTACGTTCTCAGGTGACCCAATCGATTATCGTAATCAGTTGATTGACCAAGTAATGGAAGTTGGTCGGATTATTAACTTTTACCGCTTCTCACTCCATAAAGGTGAGCGCAATATTGAGAAGATTATTCTCATGGGGGACAATCCTAAACTGGATTTCATCAAAGAACAAATCGAAGAAGTCCAAGAGCAGGAAATCATCGTTATCGATGATACGTTTATTCAAGGATTGTATCCGAATTTGAATGGAAGACACGCGTCGCTTGTCGGTCTTGCATTAAGAGGAGGCGTATAAGTGGTCGCTGAAATTAACTTACTACCTAAAAAAGAGAAAAAAGAACTTAGTGGAAAAATGTACATAATTGTTTTAACTGGTATTTTTATAGTTATTGCACTGTTTTTTTTCTATCTATTTTTCGCTAGTAAAGCAGAACGGACGCTGGTGAATGCAGAACTCAATCAAATACAGGCAGACATTGTAACCTTGCAAAGTGAAGTTGATAGTACGTCAACTAGCGAATCAAATTCCAGGCAATTAGCTGTGCATTTCACGGAAAGTGTCTCGTATCCAGTCTCGCCAATTATTCTTGAAGTCGATTCATTTTTGTCGTTACATACGTATTTACGAGATTATGAGTTTGAGGAACAGTCGGTTTCGTTTCAAGTCGATTTTGAAGACAAGACGATGATCGCACTATTTGTTTCGAATCTTTTGACGAGTCCACTATTCACCGATGTTAAAGTAGATGAAATCACTTCGTTCAGTCCGGGAAATGAATCAACTGAAGGCATTTCTGATGATTTTGATGAAATGCCGCGCTACTCAACGTACTTCACGCTCGATATTGACAGTTCCAATTTACAAGACAAGGGGGAAACACGATG
This sequence comes from Sporosarcina sp. resist, assembly GCF_014302295.1. NCBI lineage: Bacteria > Bacillati > Bacillota > Bacilli > Caryophanales > Caryophanaceae > Sporosarcina > Sporosarcina sp. resist. Next base: position 2,034,431 of record NZ_CP060287.1, read on the forward strand.
ACATCGAATCGCAATTTACCCTTTGCCTTATTGACGATACTTTTAATTGCCTTGTTGTTTGCATTTTATTTCTATTTCATTAAACCTGTTAAAGAGGAAACGAAATCCGCAGAAGTGTCGCTTACTACTGCAAAACAGGAAGTGAAAACGTTACAAGCTCGTTCAGAAGCGATTGAGTGGGAAGATGATGATGCAGGTGAAATGGAACTCATGAAAAGACTGCCGAAGAACCGTGAACTGCCGGATGTCATTCAACTGTTACAGGAAGCGGAATTCATTAGCGAATCTAAAATCCAGTCGATTGTATTTAATGATTATGACGGGAATATACAGGACTCTAATTTAACCGTGCCTGAACCTGAATCCGAAACAGCGGGTGAGACGGATGAAAATCCAGTGGACGCATCGGTTGATGCAGCCGAGGGCGACGTAGCTACTGATCAGACACCAGTTTCAGAAATTGCACAGGTTTCTTTACCTGAAAATCTGATGTTGTTAACACTTGAAACAATAGTAGTCCATAAAGATTATGAACAATTCCTTCATTTTATAGATGAAATTGAAAAGAATGATCGAATTATAAAAATCGATTCTGTAAAGTTCAGTCTGCCTGGCGAGGAAACGGGATCTGATAACTTGGAAACAATGTCATCAACTATTCAACTGACAACTTTTTATCTGAAATAACCGTAAGAACACATTACTTGGAGCGTGTGCCTATTGATTTGTGTATACACAACTTTATTCTTCATCTACGGAATCGTATTCGGCTCGTTCTTCAACGTTGTTGGCTTACGTATTCCGAAAAAAGAGTCCATCGTGTCACCGCCTTCCCATTGCACAACTTGTGACCGGAAACTGGGGGTTCTTGACCTGATGCCGGTCTTTTCTTACATCTTCTTGAAGGGGAAATGTCGGGGGTGCAGGTCAAAAATCAGTGCCATTTATCCGTTTATGGAGTTTGTGACGGGTGTTGCGTTTGCGCTGGCATTTTATATGCTCGGTTTTAGCGCAGAACTTATCGTTGCAATTTTGTTTATGTCACTTCTTGTCATCATAACGGTATCGGACATAGCATATATGCTTATCCCCGATAAGGTGTTGTTACCGTTCGCTGTTGTGTTGTTTGGGGTCCGACTGTTCATTCCCCTAGAGCCGTGGTGGGATAGCCTGTTAGGGGCTCTAGTGGGCTTCGGGGTCCTTTTTCTTATAGCGGTTGTGTCGAAAGGTGGCATGGGTGGCGGGGACATCAAGTTGTTTTTCGTTATCGGTCTTGTGCTGGGTACGACGAATACACTTGTGACACTGTTTTTAGCGGCGTTCATCGGGTCTATTGTTGGGCTTATCGTGTTAAAACGGACAGGGCAAGGACGAAAAACACCAATCCCATTCGGTCCCTCGATTGCAGTGGCTGCTGTCATCTCTTATTTCTGGGGAGCTGATTTTGTCGCTTGGTATGGCAATCTATTCTATTAAGTCGATAAATTTATTGGAACAAGGCGACATACGTCTTGTTCTTTTTCATGTCCACTCTGATACGGTTAACTATAAAAGTACCTTGGTTAGGGCAGACTTATGCCTCAAGCAACTAGGCGCTAGATAAACTTAAAACGGGGTGGTCAGCAATGAAATTCGGAAAACGTTACTCGAAAGGGACAGTTTTCATGGCGATGCTTCACGGTGTCCTCATAGGTGTCGCAGCTGTTGCAGTGATTGGTCTACTACTTGCTGGGACCAAAGGGAAAGACGATGTAAAGACCAGCGGCAAAGAATTAGCCGCATCGGGTCCAGCACCTGTTGAAAATTCAGCAAAGCCTGATGAAGAGCCGTTACAATTATTTGCAAAACAGCATGGGGCATTCTCGTCCTCGGAATCTGCAACTCTATTTATTGCAGAAGATCCAACTCTATCGAAAGCGGCCGTTATAAAGGCGGCCGATAAATACTTAGTTTGGACCGCTGTTGGATTGACGGAAAATGAGATTGATTCTAGTGAGTCTGAAGGTACTTATCGGAAAACATTCAGGGCAGATACCTCATCCTGCGGGGCAATCGGTGCAGGGAAATTGCGTGAGGTCCTCATGCAAACAGAAATAGCCAAAATTAATAATTTGGACGAAACTACAAAGGAGGGGAAAGATGATGATAAGACAAAAGGTTTTTACAAGAATATTACCACCATTACAACATTTACGAAGGATTTACGTGTCGTTAGATTGCTTCTTCTTTCCCAGTATTCACATACAGAAAACTGCGTTAAAATCACTTTTTGAGGCTTGAAAAAGGGTCGGATTTGAGTTGTGAGGATTTTGAGACAATTTTCACAAATCCTTTTATCCAGTATGATTGGCTAAAGGGGGAATTACTAATGAAATTTACAGTTGTTAAACCAGTTATTCTAGCTTCAGCATCTCCGCGCAGGAAAGAAATTCTAAGTTTGCTTGGCTTCCCGTTTACAGTCGTGCCAAGCAATGTGGCTGAGGATTTAGCTGTAGAAAATGACGATTTTGAAGGCTATGCACGGCAACTTGCCGCGATGAAAACGCAGGCAGTAGCGAATGATAAGCCCAATTGTATTGTAATCGGAGCGGATACGATTGTTGTGCATGAAGGCAAATTATATTCGAAACCTGAAAGTAATGAACAAGCGCAAGTATTTTTAAAAGAGCTTTCAGGGAAAACGCATTCAGTTATAACAGGCGTTGGAGTATTTATGGATGATAAGATATGTACATTTTCCGTCCAGACAAAAGTTACTTTTCGTGAACTTGATGATATGTTGATTAACGCATATGTGGAATCCGGAGATCCAATGGACAAGGCTGGCGGATACGGTATTCAGACGGCTGGCGCATTATTGGTCGATAAAATTGATGGTGATTACTACAATGTTATGGGATTGCCAATTGCGAAGTTAACTGAGTATATACGGAAGCTGGGCTGTATGGAATTGAATGGTGGTGTATCATTCATTGACAATTGATCTTCAGCCCAAAATGATGATTCGCGATGTACATATTGCGGACAGGCCACGTGAACGACTCATCAGACAAGGTGCGGAAAGTTTGTCCAATCAAGAGCTGATTGCGATATTGTTACGCACAGGTACAAAACAGGAATCTGTTCTTGTTCTTGCTAACCGAATCTTATCCTCATTCGATAAAATCCAAGACTTGAAAGACGCTACGATTGAAGAACTGATGCTGGTAAAAGGAGTCGGTAAGGCGAAGGCGGTCCAAATTCTTGCTGCCGCAGAGATTGGCAAGCGGATGTATCGTAAGCATTCAGAGGGACGATACACGATAAGATCCCCGGAAGATGCAGCTGCCTATTTAATGACGGATATGGCCTCACTCAATCAAGAGCATTTCGTAGTGCTCTTTTTGAATGTTAAAAATGAGGTCCTTCATAAACAGACTATTTTTATCGGTAGCCTCAACTCCAGCATAGTTCATCCGCGTGAAATTTTTCGCGAAGCAGTAAAGCGGTCTGCCGCGTCAATTGTAGTTGCGCATAATCATCCGAGTGGAAACCCCTCACCATCTCCAGAAGATATCGAAGTAACGAAAAGATTAATTGAAGCGGGTTCGATTATGGGCATCGAAGTTCTCGACCACGTTATCATTGGAGATCACCAGTTTTTAAGCCTGAAAGAGAAGGGATATATGTAAATTTATTCTGAAATAATGCTTCGAATGGCACGAAAAATGAATAAGGGTACATGTGACGCTGTGAATTTGCTCTTCTATCCGTTATACTATGGTGTATGATTTCATGAATGCCGTAATTAACGGTTTAGCAGAAAGGAAGAACACAATTGTTTGGATTTGGATCTAGAGATGTCGGGATTGACCTCGGCACAGCAAATACATTAGTTTTCATTAAAGGAAAAGGCATTGTCCTCAGAGAGCCTTCAGTAGTAGCGAAAAATACACATACTGGTGAAATTGTAGCAGTCGGTAGCGCTGCGAGAAATATGATTGGTCGTACACCTGGATCTATCGTGGCAACACGCCCGATGAAAGACGGCGTTATTGCTGATTTTGAAATTACGACAGCAATGATTGAGCATTACATGAAAGAGGCAACGAAAACGTCGGGCGGAGCATGGAAAAAGCCAAACGTCCTAATTTGTGTGCCTTACGGAATTACTTCCGTTGAACAGCGTGCGGTTATCGATGCTTCACGTCAAGCCGGTGCAAAAGAAGCGTTCACAATTGAAGAACCGTTTGCGGCTGCAATCGGCGCAAATCTACCTGTTTGGGAACCTACTGGTAGTATGGTCGTCGATATAGGTGGCGGTACAACAGAAGTTGCGGTCATTTCACTTGGCGGCATCGTAACAAGCGAGTCAATCCGTGTCGGTGGCGACACAATGGATGGCGCGATTATTAGCTATATCCGCAAAATGTATAATTTGACTATCGGTGAAAGGACTGCAGAAGCTATTAAAATTGAAATTGGTTCTGCAAAAGTTATCGGCGATACACAGAAGATGGAAATTCGTGGACGTGATCTTTTGACTGGTCTGCCGAAAACAATCGAAATTTCTTCTGATGAAATCGCAGAAGCATTGCGTGAGTCAATTGCACAAATCATTGATGGTGTGAAGAAGACGCTTGAAACAACACCTCCGGAATTATCTTCGGATGTTATGGAACGCGGAATTGTACTAACAGGTGGTGGTGCATTGCTCCAGAATCTTGATAAAGTCATTTCTGATGAAACACAAATGCCTGTTTTCATAGCTGAAGATCCACTTGATTGTGTTGCAATCGGTACAGGTAAAGCACTTGATAATTTTGAATTGATCAAAAAAATGCAAGGTAGATAAGTAAGGGAGGACATGGGCAATGCCGCGATTTTTTTCAAATAAACGTTTGATATTACTGCTCGTGGGCGTCATTATCCTTGTGGCATTAATTTCATTCTCCCTCAAAGACCGGCAGAATGCCTCCCTTCCAGAACAAGTTGTGAAAGATGTCGTCGGCTTCGGGCAGTCACTATTCTCGAAGCCGGCGCTTTACATAACAAACGTTATTGGGAATATTGATGGGATTTTGAATACATATGAAGAAAACAAACATTTAAAAGTAAGATTAAGCGAATACGCCTCTGGACAAGCCGAGCTGGCGGATGTGAAGGCAGAAAATGAACGCCTGCTCGAAATTGTCGGCAAAAAAGATGAATTGCGTGTTTATGATCCGGTCCAGGCGACGGTCATTTCGCGGAACCCTGACCAGTGGGAAGAGAAAATCATCATAGACAAGGGCGAAAATCAAGGTATTGAAAAGAATATGGCGGTCATTACAGCGGATGGCCTAGTTGGAAAAGTTGTACTTGTTACAAAGTTTACATCCACAGTTGAGCTATTGTCGACGGAGAATCGTAATTTCCGTGTTGCTGCAGTTGTTGCAGGTGAAAAGACTTACGGACTTATCGAGGGGTACGACATTAAACGCAGTGAGCTTATTATGAAACGTATTGACTCTAGTTTCGAAGTCAAAGTCGGTCAGAAAGTCATAACATCCGGTCTTGGTGGTATTTTTCCGAAAGGGCTTTTAATTGGAGAAGTAACAGAAGTATCGACAGATGATTATGGACTGACGAAGTTGGCATATATCCGGCCGGCAGCGGACTTTTCGTTGTTGGACCATGTTATCATTGCTAAGCGCTCATCCATTGTTCAGGGGACAGACGGGGACAGCTCTGCGGATACTGAGGGGGAGGATGGATCATGATCCGATCCGTCATCCCTCTTATTGCCGTATTGTTGTTTTTCCTAGAGCCTGTATTCAGTCTGTTTTCACCGGTGAACATTGGTAGTGATAGCTATACGCTTGTTCCGCGGTTTGTTATCGTGTACCTTATTTTTATAGCTGTCTATTACAGTAGAAAACATGCAATCATTTACGGAATTGTGCTTGGACTCTTGTATGATATGTACCATATTGATATTATTGGATTATATGCATTTCTCTATCCTTTGATCTGCTTTATTGCAACACTTATTATTCGCCAAATCCACCGCCATATTGTTACGGTGATGTTCTTGGCCTTACTTCTGATTATCGTGCTCGAAGTACTATCATACTTTTTTGCTAGTCTCGTTTCATTGACATCTATTGGATTGGATGAATTCATTACAGGGAGACTTATTCCAACGATAATTGCCAACTCAATATTCGTTGGTATGTTCGGTTGGTTTTTCAAAACACTTATTTATAAAAGAGTAGTAGAGCGACAGGGCGAAACTTTGTAAAAGAAAATGCGGGGTGACGCAAATGACGAAACAGCAATATGTAACAATAAAAGGGACAAAAGACGGTCTTGTTCTTCGGCTTGACGACAAATGCGCTTATTCGGACATGATTGCCGAGCTCCGCAGAAAAGTGGAGGAAGACGGCTTGGAAGGACTTGCGGAAGTGCAGGTTCATACGGGTAGTCGCTACTGCAATGAAGAAGAATTGCGAGAGATAATGAACGCGATTCATGATTCTCCAAATTTACGTGTATCAAAAATCCAAAGTGATGTTATCACGATGGAAGAATGCAATAGAAAAGTACTTGAAAATCAATCTGAAACCTACATCGGCATCGTGCGATCGGGTCAAGTTGTGCAGGCAGAAGGGGATCTCGTTGTCATTGGTGACGTGAATCCCAATGGCCGCGTCGTCGCTGCGGGCAGCATTTATGTACTTGGTAGACTGAAGGGGATCGCTCATGCAGGATCGAGCGGCAATACGAAGGCTGTGATCGCGGCTTCTTGGCTTGAAGCAACACATCTTATAATCGCGGACAAAATGGAAACGATGACGGATGAGTTAACGATTTTGTCGGAACAACCGGAAATGGAATGTGCTTATTTGCATCCGAACGGCTTCATTGCCATCGACCGTCTGCAGGAACTCCGGATTCTTCGGCCTGGTCTGTCATCATTCAAAGGAGGAAGCTAGTTTGGGAGAAGCAATCGTAATAACATCTGGTAAAGGTGGTGTCGGCAAGACGACGACATCCGCAAATCTTGGAACTGCACTGGCTCTCCAAGGTAAAAAAGTGTGTCTGATTGACACTGATATCGGCCTCCGCAATCTTGACGTCATTCTCGGCCTTGAAAACCGTATCATCTATGATTTAGTGGATGTTATTGAAGGACGCTGCAAAGTTCAACAGGCACTCGTGAAGGATAAACGTTTCGAGGACGGTCTCTTTTTATTACCGGCTGCTCAGACTACTGATAAAAACGCAATCAATCCTGAACAGATGAAAAACTTGGTTACTGAACTGAAACGGGATTATGATTATATATTGATTGACTGTCCGGCTGGAATCGAACAAGGTTTCAAAAATGCCATTGCCGGTGCTGACCGTGCCATTGTCGTTACGACTCCTGAAATTTCGGCCGTTCGTGACGCCGATCGAATCATTGGTTTGCTTGAACAGGAAGACATAGAACCCCCGAAACTGATCATCAACCGCATCAGACGGCATCTCATGAATAGCGGAGATGCACTTGATGTCAACGATATTACGACACACTTGTCTATCGACTTGCTTGGCATCATCCTAGACGATGAGAACGTCATCACCTCCTCAAACAAAGGGGAGCCCGTCGTCATGGATCCAGCGAATCCTGCAGCAATTGGCTATCGTAACATTGCGCGCCGTATCCTCGGCGAATCAGTTCCGCTTATGTCTCTTACCACGGGAAAACCTGGATTCTTCGGTAAACTTAAATCGATATTTGTGAAATAACCCTAAAACCCCTTGCACATATTTTTTGTGTTGGGGGTTTTTTGTGAATTTTAGGTGGTGAAAATGGAAGAGTTGAAATTACAATTCGAAAGTTCCAATTAAACGTGGATTGTAGCAATTAGGTTTCAAGAGTTGAAGTTAAGCATTGAGAGTTGCAATTAGCGATAGTAAATGAATTGGGTTCCGCGATTGAAGTTAGAAATCGATACTTTTTCAATGAGAAATTCAAAATAGGAGGAGATTTTGATTGATAATTAAAAAACGAGGTATTCCAGGGGCTTTTGCAGGGCTAGCATAGCTTGTTTCACGTATATCGGAATCCGATGAAATGTATAAAAGAATTAAGTCTGATTATAAAAATAGTCGAGCGGGATTTGCGGGTGAATTGAAAGTTGATAATTATTTGAAAGAGCTTGAACTAAAGATGCCCTATTACGTTTTGCAGAATCTGAATATCAAGGTTGGAAAAAAGGAAGTTCAAATTGATACATTACTTATACATCCTAATTTCATTTTGGTAATAGAAATAAAAAATATGCGGGGGGAATTTTATTTTGATCCCGTTAATAAACATTTTTATAGGCTGAACGACGAAGGGAAAAAGGAAGGAATGAGGAACCCGGAAGCGCAGCTAAGTCGGTCGACAACTATTATCAATTCATTTCTTCGTAATATAGGGGTCGAGATGTCCGCCAATGGACTTATCGTATTCGTTAGCCGTGCGGGGATCGTTATGCAAGCATCGGAAAACTGGAAAACGATTCCGATTGATTCACTGGTGGAATATATCGAATTTTTAGAGAGTCGTACTAAACGTGTGATCGCGAATGAAATATGCAAGCGTTTGGCATTTGAGCTTTTGACCGAAGATAGACTAGAAAAACCATTTAGTATCGTTGACTATTATAATATTTCGGTTGATAAAGTGAAGAAAGGGGTCAGATGTCCAAAGTGTGATTACATTCCAATGCTAAGAAAGCATTCGCGATGGTGTTGTGGGAAATGCGGAAAGGAATCACGTGATGCTCATCTCAATACCCTACAGGAATATCGTTTATTATTTGGACCGGAAATTACGAGTAGAAGTGCGATTGAATTCATGCAGCATGACTCCATTTACTTTGCGATACGTGTTCTTAATAATAATGCTGAAATAAAAAAAGCGAAGACAAGGTATAGATTATTTCAAATTAGAGATGAAAAACATCTATTATCGGAATTTATTCGGGAAGAGTTGAAAAAATAGTTGTTGAAATAGGAGGTTTGCAATTAGGTTTGACTAGTTGTAATTAGAATTCGAAAGTTGCAATTGAAATCCCGAAGTTGCAGTTAAAACTCGCTAGTTGCAATTAGAACCAAAAAGTTGCAACCAAAGAGAGATAACGGGTATTTGCTGCCCAACTTTTCTCGCAGAAATAGAACTATACGAACTCCACTTTCGATAAATTCCGTTCAACCGCCCATAATATTCCCCCCACCTACGTCATATACTAAAAAAAACGGGTGGTGTGACCGGTTGAAATGGAGAACGAAGTGGATGATGGCAATTGTGTTGACGCTCGGGGTGATTGGTGTGGCGAAGTTGGAGGATGCGGGTGTTATACGGGAACCTGTTACGCAGTATGTCACGTCTGGCAAGGACTTTATAGCGATGAAAAAATGGGTGGCAACAATAATTAAAGATCCGGCTGCTGACCAAATCGCGGTCATGGCAGATCCCCATCAGGAAGACCCTTTTTCCGCGTATGAATCAATGCAGCCATATAAAGAGGGTGTGATTGTATCCTATACACAACCGTTAACGATTGATGCGCAAGAGAACGGGCTTGTCATTTTTACAGGTTTCACCCGCGAATCGGGGAAAACCGTTACGGTGTTATATGATAGTGGGGATGAAGTGACGTATGGTTACGTTGGAAAAGTTGTCAAACTGCCGTATACAGCTGTGAAAAAAGGGGACACGCTGGCGCTAATGGATGAGGGGGCGATTTATCTGAAGGTAAAGCGTGATGGTGTGAAAATGGATGCGTCGCTTTTGCCGACATATCTTTCGGGCGGGGAACAATGAAATTTAAGCTTCATCCTGTTCTTTTGCCTTTTTTTCTATTTTTAATCATGACCGGCAGCATTTCGATCTATGCCATTATCTTTATTTCGCTTCTGATTCATGAAGCTGGGCACCTCCTTGCTGCCTATCTTACTGGAATGCGCATACGATCTTGTACAATCATGCCTTACGGTGGCGAAATCGTTATTTGGAATAAACATATGGCACCAAGAAGAGATCGTCTCCTCGTCGCGCTCAGCGGACCTTTAGCAACGTTGCTCCTATTATTAATGGCGATTTGGATTCCATTTCCGGGTGACGACCAAGTTATCCGGATTCAAGTTGCATTGCTAGTGCTTAACTTACTTCCCATTCTACCGCTTGATGGTGGACAGGCAATATGTGCGCTGCTCGAAACAGAAGGTTCCGTTTATCGCACACGCTCGCTCGTTTTGTTGCATTCAATTCTACTTCTTTGCGCTAGTATTATCCTATTATCAATTGATATACCTAAGACATTGCCCTACATTCTCCTGGCAACGTTCCTCTTGCTTCAAAACATTTCCGCTTTTCGTTTCCGAAAATATGAAAAAGCATTTGCAGAAATAAAATTAAATAGGTTGACGTAATTAAATATACGTGGTAATATTCAAATGTTATTGTTTGTAGCACCCGTGCTACAACCGCGCTGATAAGGTACAAGTATCCGTATGGATCACCTTGGAAGGCGAGTCTGTAATTATAGAGGAGGTGCAAGTATGTACGCAATTATTGAAACTGGTGGAAAACAGATCAAAGTTGAAAAAGGCCAGGAAATCTACATTGAAAAAGTAGCTGGTGAAGCTGACGAAGTTGTCACTTTCAACAGAGTTCTATTCGTAGGTGGAGAAGACGTGAAAGTAGGCGTTCCATTCGTGGAAGGCGCTACAGTTACAGGAACTGTTGTTAAACAGGGCCGTGCTAAAAAAATCACTGTTTTCAAATACAAGCCGAAAAAGAACTATCACAAAAAACAAGGTCATCGTCAGCCATACACTAAAATCGTCATTGACGGTATTAACCTGTAAGCCGGCATGATCAAGATCATCATCAAGAAACAATCATCCGGTCGTATCAACTCTTTTGAGATGACAGGCCACGCTAATTTTGCAGAATACGGAAAAGACCTTGTCTGTGCAGCTGCATCTGCAGTATCATTTGGTGCTGTCAATGCAATTATTGCACTTACAGGCAAAACCCCTGAGATTCAACAAGGATCTGACGGTGGCTATTTGAAAGTCAGTTTTCCTGAAACTGAAGAAAACGATCACGATACACAGTTGATTGTAAAGGCGATGATTGTTTCATTGCAGACGATTGAAAATGACTATGGGCAACATATAAAAATTATTCTTAAATAGTAGGAGGTGGCATACATGCTACGTTTAGATCTCCAGTTTTTCGCATCGAAAAAAGGGGTAGGTTCTACTCGGAACGGTCGTGACTCTCACTCGAAACGTCTTGGCGCAAAACGCGCGGACGGACAGTTTGTTACTGGCGGCTCAATCCTTTATCGTCAGCGCGGAACGAAAATTCATCCAGGTGAAAACGTCGGTCTCGGTGGTGACGATACTCTTTTCGCAAAAGTTGACGGCGTCGTTCGTTTCGAACGTTTTGGTCGTGACAAAAAGAAAGTTAGCGTATACCCTGAAGTTCAGGAAGCTTAATATACGTACGACAGAAAGGACTGCATACGAATATGCAGTCCTTTTTCTTTTTTTCCGAGAGAAGAAAATGTGTTTTTTCTACTTAGATTGTTGTCTGGGCGCCAGCTGCTCGCATCGCTTCAGTGGAAAGGGATTAGAACTGCATCCCTCTTACTTGATGAAAAAGCAAAGAGTGCCTTTATGTTCAAGCCTTCCAGCGCTTTTAGCGTCTTGCGCATTTCTAGGCAACAGATGCTATACTATATACATGAAAATTGTTGGCGGTGAATGGGAATGGGGAACAGTAAACTTACCACGGCGGAAGCGCTGAAATTTGCAAGACATGATTTTTTAAATGAACTTCAATTAGTCTTGCTCTATATCGATCTTGATAAACTACCGGAAGCAAAACAAAAGATCTTGGAAGCAACCAATCGTATGCGTGAAGTGGCATTATTAGAAAGGCTCGGACTTCCAGCCGTTGAGATATGGCTCACTACGTTCGACTGGCTATATGGTGCTTTTACAAAAACGATGACGTGTACAATAGCATCCGGAATCCGGGAAGCTGATGATGCGGCAGTTGTAACTTATTTAGAACGAATGTTTAGTGAAGCTGAAAAAACATTGGACCCGACTTCTGAGTACGAAACGCAGATCGATGTGCAGGCAACAGCCGAAAGTTGGTCAATTACGATTACTGTGCATGCCCACATGAAAAAAAATCTGTTAGAACCGGTGGCACTCGGAAACATTACAGTTGAAGAGACACTTTCGCAAAATCAATGGACGTTCACAATTAGTGGACAATAGGAGGAAAATAAATGTTTGTCGATCACGTAAAGATTTATGTAAAAGGCGGCGACGGTGGTGATGGAATGGTTGCTTTCCGTCGAGAAAAATATATCGCATATGGCGGTCCAGCCGGTGGTGATGGAGGACAAGGTGCTAACGTTGTTTTCATCGTGGATGAAGGATTGCGGACACTTATGGATTTCCGTTACCAACGTCATTTCAAGGCGCCACGCGGTGAGCACGGTGGCAGTAAAAATATGCATGGGAAAAACGCAACTGATGTAGTTGTCAAAGTCCCACCTGGTACGATTGTGACAGACGCAGAGGACGGTTCAATCATCGCTGACCTCGTTGAGCACGGTCAGACAGCAATCATTGCTAAGGGCGGTCGTGGAGGACGTGGGAATAGCCGGTTCGCAACTCCGTCAAACCCTGCACCTGAACTATCTGAAAAAGGTGAGCCGGGCGCTAATAAAGAAATTAACCTGGAATTGAAAGTGCTAGCGGATGCAGGACTAGTTGGCTTCCCAAGTGTAGGGAAATCGACGTTATTATCTGTTGTTTCCGCTGCAAAACCGAAAATTGCAGATTATCATTTTACGACACTTGTTCCGAATTTGGGCATGGTTGAAACGGATGATCACCGCGGCTTCGTGCTAGCTGACCTTCCGGGATTGATTGAAGGAGCGCACCAAGGTATTGGTCTCGGTCATCAGTTCTTACGCCATATCGAACGGACACGCGTCATCATCCATGTTGTTGATATGTCCGGCCTTGAAGGACGTGAACCATTCGAGGACTTCTTGACAATTAATGAGGAGTTAGAACAATACAACTTACGTTTAACAGAACGTCCGCAAATCATTGTTGCAAATAAAATGGACATGCCTGAAGCGGAAGAGAATCTAAAAGTCTTCAAGGAAAAACTGAATGACAGCAATGCACTCATCTTCCCAATTTCAGCACTCACAAGAACTGGACTTGACGGATTGCTACATGCGGTTGCAAATCTCCTTGAAACGACACCGGAATTCCCGATGCATGAAATTGAGGACGAAGACAAAGAGAACTCAGTTCTGTACAAATATGATGGAGAAGCAGAGTTGTTTAAAGTGGCGCGTGATGATGATGGCGCATTCGTATTGTCGGGCTATACAATTGAGCGTCTGTTCAAAATGACCGACTTCAACTTTGACCAATCCGTACGTAAATTCGCGAGACAATTGCGTGCTATGGGTGTAGATGATGAACTCCGTAAACGTGGCGCGAAAGATGGAGATACTGTGCGACTTCTTGACTTCGAATTTGACTTCGTAGATTAATCAGGTGGAATGAATGACTAAAAAATGACAAAAGCTACGCACGAAGGGGGATATCCTATGAAGCAGTTGGGGGAAGGTCAGTTTTATCTTGTAAGGGAAGACGTACTGACAGAATCGATGCTGAAAATGTTAGAAGCGAAAAGGCTTTTGGCAAGCGGAGAGGAATCGACGATACAAGATGCCACGAAGAGGGTAGGATTATCCCGTAGTGCATTTTATAAATACCGTGACACTGTTTATCCGTTCGAATCAATTGCACGTGAGCGTATCCTAACGATTTTCATTCAGCTGGAAGACCGGAAAGGATCGCTTGCGACATTGTTGCAGATTGTCTCTGAGTCAAAATGTAATGTCTTGACAATTCATCAGACCATTCCTGTTCAAGCACGGGCTAATATTACTTTGTCACTCGATGTAACAGAAATGATCATAAAAATGGAAGAGTTCCTGCAACGGTTGAAAGCACCTGACTTTGTCGATTCAGTTGTCTTAATCAGTTCAGGTGCACTCTGATGGGAGGATACTAGTATGGGAAATGAAAGATATACGCCGACTGTCGCTTATTTAGGGCCGGAAGCATCATTCACGCACGTTGCGGCAAGCACTCTTTTTGGAAATTCGGGATTGATACCTCAACCTACGATACCGGATTGTATAGAGGCTGTGGCGGAAGGGCGTGTCGCCTATGCGATTGTCCCGCTTGAAAATGCGTTGGAAGGATCCGTTCCGATGACCATCGATTACTTGTTCCATGGAGCAGATTTGTTCATCAATGCTGAAATATCGATACCAATCGAACAGCATCTTATGGTCAATAAAAAGCAAGTTCCTTTTATCACTGAAATCGAATCCATCAATTCCCATCCCCATGCCCTTGCGCAATGCCATAAATATTTGCAATACCATTACCGTCGTGTCCCGCTTATCCAGACGACCTCCACGGCGGCAGCTGCCAAATATATTTCCGAAAACCCGGAAGTGAAGGTTGCGGCAATCGGAAATAAGTTGGCGGCTGAAAAATATGGTCTACATATCGCAGAGGAGAATATTCACGATTTTCATTTTAACCATACGCGATTCGTCGTATTATCCCTGCGAAAAGAAAGTTTGGAAACAAATGGCCATTCTGCAAATCTAAAAACGACATTAATGGTAAAATTACCAGAAGATGACCGTTCAGGTGTGCTGCACCAGGTTTTATCCGTTTTTGCATGGCGCAGACTCAATTTAAGTAAAATTGAATCAAGGCCATTAAAAACAGGACTTGGCAATTACTTCTTCATTATCGATGTAATGGAATCCGAAGACCACCCGATGATGAAAGGTGCGATGGAAGAACTCAGCGCACTGAATTGTACTGCTCGTTCATTCGGTTCATATTTCATATACGACCAACTACCGTCACGTCATTCAATATGACCGTGGTGGTTTTTTTATTGGGAAATAAATCACTACTTATATAAACAGAGCGAAGGCGCCTTACAGGGGTAGCCGAAGCCCTAAGACTGGCGGCGCAGCCGCTTGGCTTAGGGTGGGAGGCATCCCCAAGCGCCGAAGCGGATTCAATGGGATTCTTTATTTCAACATATACAGTGTCCAACCCCGGCTTTTCTTTAGAATAAATAACCCACATCCGCATATACATGGCAAGAGAGGATATCTCGTTAAAGATGAGCGTCACACAGACGGGCGTCCGTTCATACGATGGATTGACGGAAGGGGGAAATTTTTAAGTGGAAGTCCATATTGTTGTAAAAGGGGATACGCTATGGAAGATTGCGCGCCAATACGGTATCCCGTTTGAAGATTTGAAGCGGGTGAATGCGCATCTTGCTAATCCAGATTATATTGTTCCTGGAATGAAAATTTTCTTGCCAAAAAGACAGCATAATGCTGAACATCCTGAAAAAGGGAAAGGGCCGGTGACGCCGCATCCTCCAAAGGGTACAAAACCGTCGCCGCCAATACCGGTGCCAAAACCACCAACATCAAAACCACCGACACCGAAACCGCCAACACCGAGACCACCAGCACCAACGCCAAGACCGCCAACACCAGTACCACCATCCAAACCAACACCACCACCAGCAGTACAACCAACAGTGCCAGCTCCCATACCGTTACCAACGCCAACACCAACACCAATGCCAATGCATCCGCCACAAACATTTGCTCATCCGATGATAGGTATTCCGTGTGGGTGGATGCCGATTTTTGACGCAGATTGTTTCCCGTTCATGCATTCGGGGCAAATCCAGGCGATGCCAAGGCAAGAACAACCGATGCACCACGCTCCTTTACCATCGACTCAATTTCCGATGTATGAACAAGAATCACCGATTTTCTCTGGCCAAGGCCCTGCAACATCTCCTTTAGAAATACCTATGGTAGAAGGGTGGCAGTTGCTCGAATCGCCTGATTTTATGTTTGAAGAGACGGCTGAAATGGTTATGCAACCAGCCGCTGAGTATTCACCAGAGTATATGTATGAAGAATCACCTGAAATTGACCTGCAACCATCTGCTCCGTGTCCACCTGGGCCGGGCTACGTACCGCAGGCTATATCACCAGCTGTACAAGGTCAATGGAATCCCGGACAATTCGGTTATCCTGCAATGCCGCAACCAGGTTATCATCAAGGGTGTGGCTGCGAGGGTCAGCACCAACACCATCGTCAGCAAATGATGGTCCCGATCTTTTATGGTCATCCATGCAATTGCCCTTCATGCATGCAACAGGCAACTCCTTATTCTGGAATGCCTCCTAATCAAGGTTCCAACTGGTTCGGAGCGTATTGACCGGCATATGGCGCTGGATGGGAAATTAGAAAAAATAAAAGATAATGTGTGGAAGTTAGAGAGTGATGGCAAGCGCTTTTCGGTGAAGCGATATCAGTCCAACTCCACCGCGATGAAAGTACAACGTGTACATGAAGCTCTTCATTCTGTTTCTTTCCCGCATATTGTAGATGTAGTGTCCCAAGAGAATCAACTGACGTTTGTTCAGCCATGGTTGGATGGTGCGAAGGCGGTCAACTTCAAGAAAAGGGCAGATCGGACGGATTCGCTTGCTGCTCTTCATGCACTTCATGAAACAAAAGCACAACTCGACTGGCACGCCTCACCCTATCTGCATCCGTACCCCCTTATCGCGAAGTGGGAAGACCGGATCAGCCGTTTCCGCGAAATTGGTGGAGAGTGTGAGGCGTATATTGGAAAAGGCCTTGTCGATGAAATCTTATTTTATGCATTGAACGCGATTAGCGCAGTGAAGAAAACTTATAAAGACAATCTGAATGGTACATTGCTTCACGGAGATGTCGTCCATCATAATATATTGCGTGATAGAGATGGCGTCATCCGTTTCATCGATTTCGATCTAGCGAGTACGGGGCCAGCCGGTACTGAAATTGCGCTCTGGATTCATCGAGTGCTGCCACAAATAGGATATGACATTGATTTTCTGTTTGATGAACAGCCGTCGCTTCGAAGACTGAATTATGCTTCCAAGACACTGCTTCTATTTCCAAATGAAATACTTCGAGAATGGCTTCATTTCTTCACATTGTCACCGTCTGGAAGAGAAAGACAGGCGAAGCAACTGGTCCCCTTTACTGAGTCCGCACTCTCACATTGGCCAAAATTATGGTATGATGTAGAACGGATTAACACATAGGGGGTAAGGTTATGGCAGGGCATTCTAAATGGAAAAATATCCAAAACCGTAAAGGCGCACAAGATGCAAAACGCGGTAAGGTTTTCCAAAAGATGTCGAAAGAAATTTTTGTAGCCGCAAAAGCAGGCGGACCTGATGCAGAATCGAACGCATCTCTTCGTTTGGCTATTGAAAAAGCAAAAGGCGTTAATGTTCCAAACGACGTGATTAAACGTGCAGTCGATAAAGCGACGGGTGCTGGCGCGGATGAAAACTATGAGGAAGTAATCTATGAAGGATATGGTCCTGGAGGAGTGGCAGTACTTGTTTACTGCTTAACAGAAAACCGTAATCGAACTGCGCCGAATATGCGTGTCGCCTTCAGCAAAAACGGCGGTAGTCTCGGTGAAAGTGGTTCGGTAGGCTATATGTTTGACCGAAAGGGACGTCTTTTCATCGAACGGACGGACAGTACTGATGAAGATGCAGTTATGATGGCGGCGCTTGAAGCAGGTGCAGATGATATTGAGTCGACAGCAGATGGCTTTGAAATTATTACGCAACCAACGGACTTTTTAACAGTGAAAGAGACCCTTGAAGCGGAAGGAATCGAATTCATTTCGGCGGACATCGAGATGATTCCTTCTATGTACACGGTCCTTAGCGAAGATGCTGAAGAGCAATTTGAAAAGATGCTCGAAGTACTCGAAAATGATGAGGACGTTCAGGATATCTACCATAATGCGGAAGACCAAGATTAAACCCTTTAAATAGGATTCATTCTAATATCCATCCACCGTTTAAGAATGGTGGATGGATATTTATTGTGATAGATGAACAGTGAAAATAATATACATATCAATCAGTAAACTAGTGTACAATCTAATTGTGTCTGTGCATCTAGAAAAACAGTAATTACGTAATAGGAGTCGTGGGAAGGTGATTTCTTTTGATTGAAACATTATTATTGAACTTTTTGTTTTTACTCTTTCCGATTCTGATTGCTGTAATTTTCATTGAAAATGGGTTGACTAATTTTAATAAATATTTGCTTATGTTACTGTCCTCTGTGACGCTCGTTTTTTGTATGGCATTCCCAATTAAATTGGAGTTAGGATATATCGTTGATTTAAGATATGTTCCGTTTATTATTGTCGCCCTTTTTGGCGGATACAAAATGGCCTTTCCACTTTATATAATTCTAAATGCGTATCGGTTCTTTATCGGTGGAGATGGGATTTTTCAGTCGCTTGCTCTCTCGACGGCGGTCCTTATTTTGGTACCGATATTAAGTGCGAAATTTAAGCAACAAAACTCGCGATGGCGAATTTTTATTGCGATCTGCGTCACTTTTCTTACTATGACGTATTACTTTTTCACATTGAGCTTTAAATTTCCGAAACTGACAAGCGAATTTTGGTACTTGGTATTTTATACGCTTAGCACTTATCTAATGGCGACCTTTATACTAATGGCTTTAATTGAAAAAATTATTTCTAACATCAAAAGGCGCGAAATATATGTGCAAGCAGAAAGAATGAGAGACGTTAGTCATTTTTCGGCAAGTATTGCTCATGAAATCAGAAATCCACTTACTGTAACACGCGGGTTTCTCCAACTGTTAAATGAGTCCAAAACGATTAATGCCGATGAAAAAATATATATTGAATTTTCGTTGAAAGAATTAGGACGAGCAGAAACTATTGTCAGTGACTTTTTAACGTTTTCGAAACCACAATGTGAAAATATGGTTTTCTCTGATTTTGCAAAAGATATAAAGTATGTTGAGAATATTATGCAACCGTATGCGAAGAGGAATAGAGTTGAAATCCTTGTTCGTTCAACAAATACGCTGAAAGCAACATATGATGAAAATCAGATGCAGCAATGTCTCATTAATCTAGTTAAAAATGGTATCGAATCAATGCAGGATCACGGTGGTGTGCTTTATGTCGATGTGTCGGAACACAAGAAAAAAATCTTGATAAAGATTCAAGACAGTGGGAGCGGCATGACAAGAGAAGGGATTTCACAAATGGGAAAACCTTATTATTCTACAAAAACAGAAGGAACAGGCCTTGGAATGTTCATGGTTTATAGCACAATCAGGAATGTTAAAGGGGAAATTAAAGTGAAAAGTACGGTAGGGAAGGGAACAACTTTTCTGTTATACATACCTGTATAACTGTATTGATAAATAGTGTGGTAATTGCTATGATAAGTGTAATCTAGATTAATGTGAGTGAATGACCGATGACCGCCGATAAAGCGGTCATCTTTTCTTTTGCATACCAACAACCAATTAACTACGCCTGGTCATAATTATGATCACTTTTTGAATTGGGCTAGCCACTGGATACGGTGTTTTCAGTCTGAGTTCCACTAATCAGCAGGAACTTCTGAAGATTCAAGTTAAAGGTAGAAAGTGCGTTCGTATGGTATAATCGGTTCTATATATAGGGGGAGAGTAGCGTGTACGACTACATAAAAGGGCAGGTCACACGTGTGACGCCTGAACATATAACACTCGAACAGGGTGGGATTGGCTGGCTCATCATGACGCCCAATCCATATGCTTTTCATAAAACAGAAGAAATCCAACAAGTATTTACTTATCTGCATGTTCGTGAAGATATCCAGTTGCTTCTTGGATTCAAATCCTTGGAACAGCGGGAGTTGTTCAAAAAATTGATCACGGTATCCGGTATTGGTCCAAAAGGTGCCTTGGCAATACTTGCTAGCGGCGTCCCTTCACAAGTAATTGGTGCAATCGAACGGGAGGATGAAACGTTCCTTGTTCAATTTCCGGGAGTTGGGAAAAAAACGGCACGACAGATGATCCTCGATTTGAAAGGGAAGTTGTATGATCTATTTAATGCGATGGACATGCCAGATGAGGATATCACACTTCTGACAATGGCGGAAAATGGTGCACTTGATGAAGCAATACTTGCACTAGAAGCACTCGGTTACTCACAGCGCGAGCTGACAAAAGTGAAACCTAAATTAGAAAAAGAAGAACTTGATACAGAAGGCTACATGAAAATGGCACTTCGGTTATTATTAAAACAGAACTAATTGTATGGATAAATTGAAGTAATGAATCCCGTGTTTAAACTAAGCGAAGGCGCCTTACAAGTGGTAGCCGTAGCGAATTCAATGGAATTCTTTGTCTCAACATATATAGCAACGGCAGAAAGGGGGGCGGACAATGGAGGAACGTGTTATTTCCGGAGAAGCATCGGATTTCGATGAACGTTTTGAACAATCGCTTAGACCGCAATTTCTTAGTCAGTATATAGGACAGGAAAAAGTGAAGGAAAACCTCGGTATTTTCATCGAAGCAGCAAAAGGCCGTAGCGAAAGTTTGGATCA
The DNA here is from genome assembly GCF_014302295.1 of Sporosarcina sp. resist. NCBI lineage: Bacteria > Bacillati > Bacillota > Bacilli > Caryophanales > Caryophanaceae > Sporosarcina > Sporosarcina sp. resist. The sequence goes on from NZ_CP060287.1 coordinate 2,055,064, forward strand.
TGTCCTATTGTATGGACCACCAGGTCTCGGTAAGACGACGCTTGCAACGGTCATTGCCAATGAGATGGACGTCAATATCCGCATGACCAGTGGCCCGGCAATTGAACGCCCTGGCGATCTCGCAGCGGTCGTTTCCTCTCTCGAACCAGGGGATGTATTATTCATCGATGAAATCCATAGGCTGAACCGTACAATCGAAGAAGTGCTGTATCCTGCCATGGAAGATTTCTGTTTGGATATCGTTGTCGGAAAAGGGCCCTCTGCGCGTTCTATCCGACTCGATTTGCCGCCATTCACACTGATTGGTGCGACAACCCGTGCAGGAGCATTATCGGCGCCGCTACGTGATCGTTTCGGTGTTCCACTGCGCCTCGAGTATTACGAAGTTGCGCCGCTCAAGGAAATTGTCATTCGTAGCTCAGGCCTTTTTGAAGTAGCAATTGATGAACAGGCTGCAGTAGAAATAGCACGCCGTTCTCGCGGCACCCCGCGTATTGCAAACCGACTGTTGCGCCGTGTGCGTGACTATGCACAAGTAAGAGGCAACGGGAGCATTACAATGGAAATGGCAAATGAAGCACTAGAAATGCTGCAAGTCGATTCACGTGGTCTTGATCATATTGACCATAAGTTGATTACGGGAATGATTGAGCGCTTTCGTGGCGGGCCTGTTGGAATTGATACGATATCTGCAAGTATTGGCGAGGAATCGGTAACGATTGAAGATGTCTACGAACCGTATCTCCTTCAAATCGGTTTTATCCAACGGACACCGCGTGGGCGGATTGCGACTCGTCTTGCATATGAACATTTTGGCTATCCAATTCCCGAGCACAACGATTTCTAATTCAATTATAAAGGGAGAATTTATAGACGATGGATGTAAATGATTTTGATTTCGATTTACCAGATAATCTAATAGCACAAACACCGTTACTAGATCGCACAGCAAGCCGTCTTATGGTGCTTGACCCAAAAACAGGGGAAGTAGAGCACCGTCATTTTCGTGATCTTCTCGAAGAGCTAGAGTCGGGAGATATGCTCGTACTCAATGATACGCGGGTGCTGCCTGCTCGATTAATGGGTGTGAAAGAAGATACTGGAGCCATGATTGAAGTGTTACTATTGAAGCAAACGGCAGATGACGAGTGGGAGACGCTAGCAAAACCTGCGAAACGTGTGAAACTTGGTACGATTGTCACTTTTGGTGACGGACGTCTGAAAGCAGAGTGCACGGGGATTTTGAAACAAGGTGGACGTACATTCAAATTTATCTATGACGGTATTTTTTATGAAATCCTAGATGAACTTGGGCAGATGCCACTACCACCATATATTACTGAAACGCTGGATGATCAAGCACGCTATCAGACTGTGTTCGCCAAAGAACGAGGTTCGGCAGCAGCACCGACTGCAGGACTTCATTTCACCGATGAAATCCTAAAAAGTATCCAGAATAAAGGCGTCAATATCGCATTCATTACACTGCATGTCGGTCTTGGCACATTCCGTCCAGTCAGTGCAGATACAATTGAGGATCACACGATGCATTCCGAATATTATCATGTCACTGAACAAACAGCGGATGCAATAAATGAAGCCAAAGCACAAGGTGGACGCGTCATAGGGGTCGGTACGACGTCTGCGAGAACACTAGAGACAATCGCTTCGGAAAATGCAGGTAAAATTGTGGCTTCAAGCGGCTGGACGTCGATTTTCATCTATCCAGGTTATACATTCAGTATTTTGGATGGACTATTAACCAATTTTCATTTACCTAAATCGACGTTGATCATGCTGATTTCAGCGCTAACAACTCGAGAACATATTTTAGCAGCATATAACAGGGCGGTTGAGGAAAAATATCGCTTCTTCAGCTTTGGAGATGCAATGTTCATAAAACCGTCACAAAGGAAGGAATCATAAAATGACAGCAGTTACATACGAACACATCAAAACTTGTAAACAAACCGGAGCACGTCTTGGAATCGTCCATACACCACACGGTTCATTTGAAACACCAGCATTTATGCCGGTTGGTACACAGGCAACTGTCAAAACATTATCACCTGAAGAGCTGAAAGAAGTCGGAGCAGGCATTATTTTAAGTAATACCTATCATCTGTGGCTTCGTCCGGGTCAGGATATCATCGAAGAGGCAGGCGGACTACATAAGTTCATGAACTGGGATAGACCGATTCTGACCGATTCAGGCGGTTTTCAAGTGTTTTCACTAAGCGAATTCCGTAAAATCGAAGAGGAAGGTGTCCATTTCAGACATCATTTGAACGGTAGTAAATTGTTCCTTAGCCCCGAGAAAGCGATGGAAATTCAGAATTCACTAGGCGCAGATATTATGATGGCTTTCGATGAATGTCCGCCGTTCCCTGCAACGCGTGAATATATGAAAGCTAGCGTTGAACGGACATCTAGATGGGCTGAAAGATGCCTAGGAGCACATGCACGTCCGGCAGATCAAGCACTATTCGGCATTATACAAGGTGGCGAGTTTGAGGATTTACGTGCTCAAAGTGCAAAAGATCTTGTGTCACTTGATTTCCCAGGTTATGCAATCGGCGGCTTGTCTGTTGGCGAGCCGAAAGATATTATGAACCGTATCCTTGAACACACAACACCGCTTCTACCGCAGGACAAGCCGCGTTACTTGATGGGTGTCGGTTCGCCAGACTCACTTATTGACGGTGCTATCCGCGGTATAGACATGTTTGACTGTGTCCTACCGACTCGTATTGCTCGAAACGGTACGCTTATGACGAGTGAAGGACGTTTGAATATCCGCAATGCGAAATTCGAGCGTGATTTCCGTCCTCTTGATGAAAAATGTAGCTGCCATGTCTGTAAAACGTACAGCAGGGCTTATATTCGCCATCTTATCAGAGCGGATGAAACTTTCGGAATCAGGCTGACTTCTTATCATAATCTCCACTTCCTACTTAATTTAATGGAGCAGGTAAGGGATGCAATTCGCCATGATCGACTGGGAGATTTCCGTGAAGAATTTTTTGAGAGCTACGGATTTAATAAACCGAATGCAAAAAACTTTTAAATCTAGTATAATGAATCTTGATTGAAGGGGGGATATATATATGGGTTCATTAACACAACTATTGCCATTCGTTGCGATGTTCGCAGTGATGTGGTTCTTGCTAATCAGACCGGCGCAAAAGAAACAGAAAGCGACGAAGCAGATGCAAGGAGATTTGAAACGTGGAGATAAGGTCATCACAATTGGTGGCATTCACGGCACGATTGACGCTGTAGATGATTCATCGGTTTTTCTTAAAGTTTCTGAAGGCACGACACTTCAGTTCGATAGACAAGCTGTTGGACGTGTAACAGAATCAATTTAAGTATTGTAAGAATTTGAAGGGGCGATTGGCTGAGTGGGAAATTTCCCATTCAGGCAATCGCCTCTTTTTCCGTACTGAACGTGTATATAAGCAGAAGTGTAAAGGGCATCCTTTCGTAAAAGGGGTAGATCTTTATGAACGATTTATTAATTATCAGTTTTAGGACGGTATTTCTTTATGTGCTCATCTTGATCATCTTACGGATTATGGGGAAACGAGAAGTCGGCGAGCTGGGTGTTATCGATGTTGTGGTCTTCGTCTTTATGGCAGAGGTTGCTGCATTTGCACTCGATTCCCCCGACAAAGATCTGATTCAATCCGTCATACCGATGCTTATTTTACTCGTCATTCAAGTCGTTTCTTCTTATTTTTCAATGAGAAGTAAGAGGTTTAGAGATATTGTCGATGGTGAACCAACACTTATTATTAGGCACGGTAAAATAATTGAGCATGAAATGCGGAAACAACGTTATAATCTTGACGATTTATTTCAGCAACTTCGTGAACAACAGATTGGCTCTGTTCATGAAGTCTCATTCGCTTATTTGGAACCATCAGGAAATTTGTCCGTCTTTAAACACGACAGTATCCAACCAGTACTTTCGCTTATTTCCGATGGTGTTATCCAAGGTAAACATCTTGAACTTATCGATAAAACCGAAGAGTGGCTTTTAGAAGAACTACTGAACCTCGGAATAAATGATGTAGAACAGATTTTCTATTGTTCATTTGAAAATGATGGACTGAAGTTTCAGTTGAAAGAGAGTTATCAATGACTTTTCAGTAGTCTCCTGAACAGAAACAGATCACTTTTTTTAACTTGACCCGTCAAAATAAGTATCACAAGAAGGAAAACACTTGTGATTGCACATTCTGTGAATAAACCAAAATCTCCAATTGGGATGAAAATTGGTCGCATAATACAGGTCATGATAAAGGAAGCATAAGGCAGAGCAAATATGGTGAAGCCGGAAGCGGTCGATTTGTTTTTCCGAAGTGTTGCTATATGAAGGAATGATGTAATAAGCACGCCAAAGCCGATCGCAAGGACTGCCCCTGTCACCTGTAAACCAGGCTGGGAAGCGAGGATGAACATGACCGCCAGTTTAGCAATACCACCATATACGGAGTTCATCATCCCTGCCTTGGCATCGCCCGTTGCTTGTAAAATTGAATAGAGTGGGCCTTGGATATAATAAAAGAAAAAAACTGGAGCAAGTAACGCCATATAGGAAGCACCCTGGGTGACATGGAATAACTTTACTGCCAAATCCTCACCGTGAATGAAAAACACAGTTGCTGCAAACGTACCTGTTAATGCGGACAGGCGGAGCGAAAGATGAATTCGTTCTTTCAGTTTTCTCGTATTATTTGATGCGACTGCTCCGCTTACGGCGGGCACTAGGACAACAGACAAGGCATATGGGATGAACGCCGGAAATAGGAGCAACGGGACAAGGACACCGGATACAATGCCGTACAACGTTGTGGCAGCTACAGCTGAAACACCTGAAAACGCGAGTGCACGGAGGAAGATAATCGGCTCAAGGAACCAAGTGAACGTACCGAATAGGCGGCTACCAGACGATGGCAAAGCGATGGCTAGCAAAGGTTCCATTGGATAGCGCTTGAGTTTCTCCTGCTGTTTTGGTATTCGCTTCTTTTGTTGCCTATATTTGAACAATAAATAAAGGACGGATAGCATTTCCGCAAGAAGCGTAACGCCCATCGCATAAGCGGCACTCAGTGCTGTATTATCAGCTACGAGGAGATGTGGTAATAGCCATGTGATTAGCGTGATACGGCATATTTGTTCTATGATTTGTGACCATGCGGTTTCTTCGATTCGTGCGATACCTTGGAAATATCCGCGGATCAATCCCCCTATAGCAGCGATAGGTACGATTGCGATTCCGACATACAGTGTGGTGGATGAAGCAGAATTACCGAGAAGTGTTTCAGCTAAGTAGGGAACGAACAAAATAGAAGCTGGAATGAATACTACTGCCGTCAAGATAGTGATGAAGGAAGCTGTCTTCATAAGAGAAGGGATTTTTACGGATTGCCCTTTCGCTTCGAGTTCGGCAATCACTTTGGCTATGGCAATCGGTACACCAAGCTGAACAAGTGACAGGAAAAAGATAAAAGCGGGATAAGCGGTCATGTAGATGCCGACCGCCTCTTCGCCTGCAATCCGCATGAATTGAATCCGGAAGACGAATCCTAAAAGCTTGGTTAGGAAGACGGCAACCATCAGTACGACAGTTCCGCGGATGAATGAAGACAATTTAAACAACTCCTTCTCAATTCCGGTCATTTCGTATACACTAAACCTATGCAGAAATATCCATACTTACGACTGTCCAGGAAAGGGATGGAAAAGATGCCAAGACGATTCGGACAACTGTTCACACATATGCTGCCTGCAATTGAAAGCAAAAAGACTGAATTTCATCTGTACGGCTATACAACAGTAACCGAAGAGGACATTTGGACATTTTGCGTCCAGAAGAAATGGCGTAAAAAAAATATCGAGGACATGGGGATGCATGAAATTGCAAATGGAATCCTCAAAATCTCACCAGCAGAATATATGACGTTTACACAGATTGAAGAACAACGTGGTGCAAACTGGTTTACCGACTTGAACAGTGAAGAACTTCAAATCTTACTGACACCACATAAATCGAAAAGTGAGTTATGATAGAGTCAAACGTGACAATTTGACACATGAATGACTGTGTTTCATAATAGACATATTGTGTTTTTATAATTGTGTAGTATTCAGCGCCTAGTTGTTGCGGGGCGCTGTCGCTATTCTCGGAGTATGTACATAGATAAATGTCGTACAGTTGCACTCCATATTTAGAGGGGGAAATTGGATTATGAAAAGAAGAGGACGGATCGTAGCGTTTCTATTATTAATCGTCGTGTTTGGCTTGACGATTGGAACGACTGCGAAACCGGTAGTGAACGATGTAAAACTGGGTCTAGATTTACAGGGCGGCTTTGAAGTCCTTTATCAAGTTGAACCTTTGAAAGACGGCGCCCCAGATATAACAGAAGAAATGGTTAAAGATACAGCGAATGCACTAAGAAATCGGGTTGACGTACTTGGGGTAAGTGAACCAAGTATCCAAATCGAGTCGGGTAACCGGATTCGCGTGCAACTTGCGGGAGTCGAGGACCAAGAATCAGCTAGGGAGCTACTTTCGACTCAGGCAAATTTGACGTTCAGGGATGCCGATGACAATCTCCTTCTAGACGGAAACGACTTGAAAGAGGGGAAGGCCAAGGCTAACTTTGGCGAAAATGGTAACCCGGTTGTTACGCTTGAAATGAAATCACCGACTAAATTCGGTGAAGTGACAACATCAATCTCACAAAAAAAACCAGAGAACGTAATGGTCATCTGGTTAGACTTCATAGAAGGTGAAGATTCATTTAGAGCGGAAGTAACGAAAGAAAAACCTAAATTCGTTTCCGCACCCTATGTGGCAAACCCGATTAACTCATCAGACGTTGAAATATCGGGATCATTCTCTTTAGAAGAGACGAAAAATCTTGCTGGAATATTAAACGCAGGTGCATTACCTGTTAATCTTAAGGAAGTCTACTCGACATCAGTCGGCGCGCAGTTCGGTGAACAAGCGCTTAACAAGACAATTTTTGCGGGAGTAATCGGTATCTCGCTTATCTTCCTATTCATGCTTGTGTATTACCGCCTGCCAGGTTTTGTGGCAGTTATTACATTGTCGGTTTATATTTTCATCATTTTGCTCGTCTTCACGCTGATTAATGGTGTGCTTACGCTGCCTGGTATTGCGGCACTCATGCTCGGGGTTGGAATGGCAGTCGATGCGAATATCTTGATGTATGAACGGATACGAGAAGAATTACGTGTTGGTAAATCTATCAAGACATCGTTTATGGCTGGAGCGAAAAATTCTTTCACCGCCATTCTAGATGCTAATATCACGACGCTTCTTGCAGCAGTTGTCCTGTTTATATTCGGGACAAGCTCAGTGAAAGGCTTCGCAACAATCCTTATCATCAGTATTCTAGCCAGCTTCTTGACGGCTGTATGGGGCTCTCGTATACTCTTGGGTCTTCTCGTCGAAAGTGGTGTGTTTGATGGGAAAACAGCATGGTTCGGCATTCCGAAAAGTAGGGTTCATGCACCCGAAGAAAATATTGAAACATTGGAACTGACAACGAAATTTGATCGTTTCGATTTCGTAGCTTCGCGCAAAAAATTCTATGCCATTTCAGCAGTATTGCTAATTAGTGGTGTCATTGCGCTTGGAATCTTCAAGCTGAACCTCGGTATTGATTTCTCGAGTGGTACACGTGTTGAAGTGCTTGCAGACCATCCAGTGACGAAAGATGAAATATCTACTTATCTAGATGAAATCGGGCACCCTTCAACTGATATCGTTATTTCTGGCGATACGGGGAATATGGCTGTCATGCGTTACGTAGATGAGTTTAAACAAGAAGAAGTCAACAAATTTAAAGCTGATCTTGCAAAAGAGTATGGCGAAGATCCAAATATATCAACTGTTTCACCAACAGTTGGTAAGGAACTTGCGAAAAACGCCATTAAAGCATTGCTTATTGCCATGCTTGGTATCGTTATTTACGTTGCACTTCGTTTCGAATGGCGTATGGGGGTCGCGACCATCGTCGGACTTCTCCACGATGTGTTCTTTATGGTAGCAGCAATTAGTCTTTTGCGTCTAGAAGTCGACATCACCTTCATCGCCGCCGTGTTGACGATTGTTGGTTATTCCATCAATGACACGATTGTGACATTTGACCGGATACGGGAAAATATCAACCATCGAGGTCGTATCGATGATGTAGCAGAACTGGCGGATATCGTTAACAAATCATTGCGTCAGACACTTGGACGTTCTGTAAATACGGTACTCACTGTTATCATTGTCGTAGTAGCGCTTATGCTATTCGGTGCAGAATCAATCCGGACATTCTCAATCGCACTTCTAATTGGATTGTTTGCGGGAACTTATTCATCGATTTTCATCTCAGCTCAAATCTGGTTTGATCTGAAGAAACGTGAAATCAATGAAAAAGGTGCCATTAAAGTCGAAGACAAGAAGAAACAATGGGGTTCAGACGAACCTATCGTTTAACACCTATTATGATAAGTTTCGGTTATTCATGGAACAGGGTATACTTTATGTATACTCTGTTCTATTTTTTTCTTAATGAAAGGGGAAAACTATATGAAGTTTCAATGGAATTTGTTGCTAGGTCTATTATTCGCCATTATTATCGCCATCTTTGCTGTCTTTAATGTTGACGCGGTACAAGTCAATTATGTGTTTGGCAAAGCACAGTGGCCACTCGTTCTTGTTATTTTAGGTGCAGCTCTTCTTGGTGCTGTAGTCAGCGGGTTTGTCGCGATGTTCCTGTCATTTCAATCAAGCCGCCGCATAAAAGAACTTATGAAAGAAATGACCACCAAAGAGCTTACAATTGCAGCACAACAGAATGAAATTGCGGAACTGCAAAAGTACACAGCCTTACCATCCAATGATGAAGTAATTATCGAAAATAAAAATGTATAAGCAAAGAGCGTCTTCCAGCTACTAATACAGGGAAGATGCTCTTTTTTGTTAACGAATTTAGTGCAGACTTCTACTTCAGGGAATTTTAGCAGTCTTTTCTTTTAGAGTCGGAGCCCATCCGTTATAATGAATGTAAGGATGTGAAGGAATTTGATCGAATCAATGAAAAGATGGAAAGTGGAACGGCCGGATGAAGAAATTGTAGCAATGTTGACAAAGGATCTCGGTATTTCATCTGTCCAGGCAAAAATACTTACTTCAAGGGGAATAATAGATTCCGGAGTGGCAAAAGATTTTTTACATATGGATGCATCTAGCATGCATGACCCTTTTTTACTATATGATATGGACAAAGCGGTGTCGCTCATAACAACAGCAATCGCTTCAGATAAAAAAATTGCTGTTTATGGCGATTATGACGGTGATGGTGTGACGAGTGTGACGGTCCTTACAACGGCTTTGGAGCGAATGGGTGCAGATGTGTTCTATGCGATACCCAATCGGTTCCAGCACGGCTATGGACCGAATAAAGACCTTTTCTTGGAGCTATACGAAAAAGGGGCCTCGCTTATTATTACTGTCGACAATGGCATTTCGGGTGTTGATGAAATTGCATATGCGAAATCACTCGGAATGGACATCATCATTACAGACCACCATGAAATAGGTGAAGTGTTACCAGCAGCAGATGCCATCATCCATCCTCGACATCCAGAAGGGGAGTATCCGTTCGGAGAGCTTGCTGGGGTTGGTGTAGCATTCAAACTTGCGTGCGCATTACTTGAAGATGTTCCGGAAGACTTATTTGAACTTGTTGCTATCGGGACAGTTGCAGATCTAGTTCCGCTTCGCGATGAAAACAGATATTTCGTCAAAGAGGGCATCAGGCAGATGCGTGTTTCAAAACGTCCTGCAATCCAGGTGCTCGCACGCATCGCTAGCACTGAACAAGCAACACTCTCAGAGGAGTCAATCGGATTTATGATTGGGCCTCGTCTGAACGCAGCTGGGCGTCTAGGCGATGCTACCCCGGCAGTTCAACTATTGAAGACAGAAGACGCAACGCTTGCGACAACATTGGCAAAAGAACTTGATACGCTGAATAAAGAACGACAAGCGATTGTAGCTGAAATAGCTAAAGAAGCGGAAGACATGATATTGAAAATGTATGGTGATACAGTTCCGCTCGTCTTCGTTATCGGAGGAGAAGGTTGGAATTCAGGTGTGGTGGGAATTGTAGCATCAAGATTAACTGAGAAATATTACCGTCCGTCAATTGTCTTGTCGATTGACAGGGAAACAGGAATTGCGAAAGGGTCTGCAAGAAGTATTGCTGGTTTTGATATGTTTGCCGAACTAACCAAAAATGCACAGCTTCTACCTCACTTTGGAGGTCATCAGATGGCGGCGGGAATGTCTCTTGCAGTGACAGACGTTGTTACGCTACGTGAAAACCTGAATAAACAGGCAGTTGAGGTGTTGACTGAAGAAATGTTGACGCCTGAAGTTCGTATCGATGTTCCGTTGTCAATTAGTGAAATTGATGTTAGCGTTTTGGAATCACTGGAACTGCTGCGTCCATTTGGAATGGCTTTTGAAAAGCCTGTTTATATGATCGAAGATATTACAGCCACGACTGTGCGGAAAATTGGTGCGGCAAAGAATCATATGAAGCTGGAATTAGCGGATGAGGGTGTTTCACTTGATGCCATTGGATTCGGACTGGGTCCTATTGCGGACCAACTGACACCGGGTGTAAAGTTGTCGGTTACGGGCGATTTGCAGGTGAATGAATGGAACGGTAATAAGAAGCCGCAGTTATTAATCAGCGATATCCGTTCTGATGATTGGCAACTGTTCGATTTGCGCGGCGTACGCGAAGCAACAAGATGGCTACCAACCATTCCGTTAGACGATACAGTGTTTGTTGCTTTCCATGAACAAACGGTGACACATTTTCAATCATCCATGAAGGGGATTGATATTACTCTATTTGGACAAGAAGCAATAGCGAAGGCTGAAAATCTCGTCCTTCTAGATATACCGGATGATGTTATCCAACTTGAAGAACTTGTAGGTTCTGTCCATCCTGACCGCGTCTATGCACATTTCCATGCTTCCGAATCAAGGTATTTTGATGGGATTCCTGATCGTGAGCAGTTTGGCTGGTATTACAGTTTCTTGAAAAAACGTGAGAAATTTGACTTCGTTACGAACGGTGCTCAGCTCACAAAACATAAAGCATGGAAAAAAGATACGGTTTATTTCATGTCAAAGGTGTTTTCTGAGCTTGGATTTGTTAAGATTGAAGATGGTTTTGTTTCCGTTCAGGAAACAGCCGGTAAACGCGATTTGACGGAAGCACCAGCTTATAAAGAGCGCGAACGTCAAATTGAGCTTGAGAAAAGACTGCTATATGCGCCTTATATGGAATTGAAACAATGGTTCGATACTGTGCGAAATGGAATTGTCGACAGGGAGGAACACTAATGGATTTGAAAGAATATGTGACGATTGTACCGGATTATCCGAAAAAGGGAATCAGCTTTAAGGATATTTCAACAATCATGGATAATGGTCAAGCTTATAAATTTGCAACAGATGAAATTGTTAAGTTTGCGAAAGAGGTTAATACTGATATAATTGTTGGCCCTGAAGCGCGTGGATTTATCATTGGTTGCCCAGTTGCCTATGCACTGGAAGTAGGATTTGCTCCTGTCCGTAAACCCGGAAAGTTGCCAAGAGAAACAATTGAAGTCGAATATGATCTTGAATATGGAAAAGATACATTAACAATTCACAAAGATGCCATAAAGCCTGGTCAACGTGTATTGATTGTCGATGATCTTCTTGCGACAGGCGGTACGGTGGGAGCGACAGTCGAGCTAGTTGAAAAACTAGGCGGAGTTGTTGCGGGCTGTGCGTTTATCATAGAGTTATCGTATTTAAGCGGTCGTGAAAAATTGCAAGATTATGACATGCGTTCACTGATCACATATTGAAAAAGGTCCTCCGCGATAATAAGCGGGGGATCTTTTCATATGTTCAGAATGAAGGTGCGAACCACTTTTCCATATACTAACCCTTTACACGAGCATGTATTTATACATACAATAGGTAATACAATCATTTTTGCGGATAAAGTCGGAAGGGGTAATCGTATGGCGAAAAATCGTGACATGACGGCGGAAGAAATATTCACACTTGTTGCCTCTTATATGAATGAAGAACATGTTGAGTTCGTCAAAAAAGCATATGAGGCAGCGAAAACTGCACACGAAGGACAGCATAGAAGTTCAGGTGAGGTATATATTATTCACCCTGTCCAAGTAGCGGGTATTCTTGCCGAATTGGAAATGGACCCTTCGACAGTTGCAGCTGGGTTTCTACACGACGTTGTGGAAGATACAGACATCAGCAGGGACGACATCATCCGAGATTTTGGAGAAGAAGTGGCAATGCTTGTCGATGGTGTGACGAAACTCGAAAAATTACAATATAAATCCAAAGAAGAGAAACAGGCAGAAAATCATCGTAAAATGTTCGTAGCAATGGCTCAGGATATCCGTGTCATACTTATTAAATTAGCGGACCGGCTCCATAATATGCGAACGTTAAAACATGTCCCGGAAGAAAAACAGCGCCGGGTTGCGGCTGAAACGCTGGAAATCTTCGCACCACTTGCCCATCGTTTAGGTATATCGGCTATTAAATGGGAATTGGAAGATACAGCATTACGCTATTTGAACCCACAGCAATATTATCGAATTGTCAATATGATGAAGCGCAAACGCGTCGAACGAGAAAACTATTTAGTAAACGTTATGGAGCAAATCAAGACGGAAATTGGAGAGATGGAAATTGACGCTGATCTTTCAGGACGTCCAAAACATCTGTATTCAATTTACCGTAAGATGGTTATCCAAAAGAAAGAATTCAATGAGATTTATGACCTTCTGGCTGTCAGAATTCTCGTTTCAAGTATTAAAGATTGCTATGCGGTTCTTGGTATCATTCACACATTATGGAAGCCGATGCCTGGCAGATTCAAAGATTATATTGCGATGCCAAAACAGAATCTGTATCAGTCGTTGCATACGACCGTAGTAGGGCCGGCTGGCGATCCGCTTGAGGTACAAATTCGGACCGAAGAGATGCACAAAATTGCTGAATTCGGAGTTGCAGCACACTGGGCCTATAAAGAAGGAAAAACGGTAGCCGAAACCCCAAGTAATATTGATTCGAAATTGACTTGGTTCAGAGAGATACTCGAATTTCAAAACGAATCATCTAACGCTGAAGAATTTATGGAATCACTTAAATTTGATTTATTCTCGGATATGGTCTATGTCTTTACGCCGGACGGAGACGTTATTGAACTGCCGGCAAGTTCAGTCCCCATCGATTTTGCCTACCGTGTCCACTCAGAAATTGGGAATCGGACAATAGGTGCAAAAGTGAATGGGAAAATGGTCCCGCTTGATACAGAATTGTTTACGGGAGATATTATTGAAATTTTGACATCGAAGCAATCGCTTGGACCAAGCCGTGATTGGTTAAAACTTGCCAATACATCGCAGGCGAAAAATAAAATCCGGCAGTTTTTCAAGAAACAACTCCGGGAAGAAAACATCCTAAAAGGCCGAGAAATGATTGAAAAAGAAATAAAATCACAAGAGTTTGATGTGAAAGAAGTACTAACACAGGAAAATATTAAACGCACAATCGAAAAATTCAGCTTCACTTCCGAAGATGATATGTATGGAGCTGTTGGGTTCAATGGTATAACCGCTCAGCAGGTAGTTAATCGTCTTGCTGAAAAGTTACGGAAAGTACGTGAACAACAAGATACAATTGACAAAATCGTTTCAGACATGAAATCCCCTCAACCGGAAAAAATGACTGAATCAGGTGTTATTGTTAAAGGGATCGACAATTTGCTAATTAGGTTATCGAAGTGTTGTAATCCAGTCCCAGGTGATGAGATTATAGGATTCATCACAAAAGGTCGCGGTGTTTCCGTCCATCGTACCGACTGCCCTAATATTGTGGTCGAAGATGATGAGCATGATCGAATTATCGACGTCGAATGGGCGATAGGGCCTTCTAGTTCAAGGAAAGAGTTCCTGGTTGATATAGAAGTGTCAGCTTTTGATCGACAAGGGTTGTTGAATGAAGTGATGATGGTTGTCGCCGATACGAAAACGCCGATGGTTGCGGTCAGTGGCAAAGCGGACCGAGACAAAATCGCCCGCATTCATATGACGATTAAAATTATGGATATTGCACATTTGCAAAGAATTGTTGATCGGATTAAACAAATCCGCGATATCTATTCTGTAGAACGTGTCATTAATTGATTGGAAGGTGTAACAGATGAAAGTTGTGTTGCAACGATCGGGTCCAGCTACTGTCCGCGTTGATGGGGAGACAACGGGGTCAATTGATAAGGGCTACGTGCTCCTTGTTGGTGTAACTCACTCGGATAGCGAAGAAGACGCTGCTTATCTTGCGAAGAAAATTGCAGGCCTTCGTTTATGGGAAGATACGGAGGGGAAGATGAACCATTCAATCCTTGAGGTAGGTGGGGATATTCTTTCAGTATCCCAGTTTACTTTGTTCGGAGACGTGAAAAAAGGACGTCGCCCAAGTTTCATCGAAGCGGCAAGGCCAGAACAGGCAAAACCGCTTTGGGAATTCTTCAACCAAAAATTAGAAGAAGAAGGCTTGAAAGTTCAAACCGGTGTTTTTGGCGCAATGATGGATGTCCAGCTCATTAACGATGGGCCGGTAACGATTATTCTAGACTCGAAATAATAAGAAAAAGGACCTTCCTCAATACCTGGGAAGGTCCTTTATGTTTTTGGATAGTGTTTGGTATGTCTTTTTCTAATCAGTGCGTGGTGTCAGTAACTGGCACATTGCATTATTCTTCATACTACTAGTGATTGTATTCTATACAAACTAAGCGAAGGCATCCCCGAGCGCCGTAACGAATTCAATGGGATTCTTTATCTCAACATTTCTAGTTAATTAGCATTGAAATAGTCGAGAAGCCCTTGATATATACCATGCGTCGCACGTTCACGGAACATGTCGCTTGTGACCGTTCGTTCCTCAGCAGAATTCGATAGGAAGCCTAGTTCAATCAGAATAGCATTTTGCCTATTCTCACGAAGAACTAGGAAATCGCCAGGCTGTGATCCTCGGTTACGCAAATTCACTGATGAGGCAAGCCCGTCATTAACCGAAGAAGCAAGCGCTTGTTGATGTGCGTGTGAGTAATACGTCGTAAAGCCCGCTACGCTAGAATCGGGATTGGCATCATAATGGAGACTGATGAATGCATCCGCAGCATGCTGATTACTGATAGCGACTCGTTTTCTCAACGATACATAAGTGTCTGTTTCACGAGTTGTGATCACATTCGCGCCTGCAGCTTTTAATTTAGCTGCTAATAATTCAGAAGTAAGAATTGTAATGTCCTTTTCGTCTGTTCCACGGGCTCCTGTTGTGCCGCGGTCATTACCGCCGTGTCCAGGATCAATCACGATAGTAAGCCCCTTTAAAGTGCCGGCAACACGTGGGATTGATTCTTTCATAACGGGTTCTGTCAATAGTACCTCGTCGCCCGTAGAGACTACCCATGTAGCAATAAATGCAGAAGCCCCTGTCGGTAAAGAAATTTCATACCAGTCGCCATCTTGTTTAACAATTGGAAACTTTTCTCCTGCATCTGCTCGAGCGGCAATCTGTGAAGAAGTCGTAGCGGCTTCACGGATATTCGTCCCATTTGACAGGATGGTAACCGTTCCTAAATTTGAGCTTTCGGAAGTCTGGTTGCCATTCGATGTGAGCGTGCCGTGGAATGAGTAGACCCAACCCAATTCGTTATCATCTAATGAAATTTGTACCCAATTGCCATTGACTACCTTAACGTCATACGATTCACCTTGACGGATGAGTCCTACTCGTTTGGAGGTAAGGTCTGCATTTTTTCTGACGTTGAGTGCTTCAACTGAAACGGTAAATGACTCGGGTGTTGCGGCTTGATTGGTTGTCAGTGGTTCAGTTTGATCTGCCACCGGTGTAATATAATCTGTATGTACCCAACCGCTTGTGCCGTTAAATGTAATGGAAGTCCATTCACCATCATTTCCAGTGGCAATTGCTTCGTCCCCAGCGGCCATCCGACCAAGTACTGCTGAATTGGTGGAAGGACTGGATCTCACATTTAACTGACTGACGCGTGAAACGACTGCGGTACTTGTCCCAGTAGCTTGATCTGCGGAAGCAGTTAGCCAAGATGCAATCCATCCAGAACTGTTGCCATGCTGGATTTGGTACCAGTCTCCAGAAACAGCAATAACGTCTACCCGATCACCCTGTTTTAGCGAGCCGATTACAGCAGAAGTAAGCCCGGCACCGGACCGGATGTGTACGGATTTTGCATCAACGACGACTGATTCCGTATTAGCGTAAGTCGTTGGAATGTCGTGGAATACGCTGAATAAAAGTATGAATGCGATCATCCATTTGCTCATTTTTGACAAAATATCATACCCCCTACAGTCCATTGTAGAAGTTTTCACTACAAAAAACTACAATTAATCGAAAAAGGTTGACACTATGACGCAGAATCATTAAGATGATGATTAATTAACAATTTAACTCACACGGATAGTACGTGTTATATTTATGCCAACGACATGGAAAGTAATTGTATAATTGACTGACAAGAGAGGGACGGACGTGGCTGAAATCCATCCTACAGCGATTTACAATGAATAACACCATCGAGGCTCTGTGCTGAACGATTTCTAATTCAGTAAGTACAGACGGAACCGGCCGTTATCCGGTTTTAGAGTGGGCGCAAACTTTTGCGTCAATTTGGGTGGAACCGCGGAAGCTATAAAGGCTCTCGTCCCTTGCATAGGCAAGGGATGGGGGTCTTTTTTTGTGTACCGACTAAGCGTGTCTAGGCTTCGGCAGGCCTACAGGAAGTAGGTTATGCAGTGGAGAGGGATTGAACTTCATCCCTCTTAGTTGCTACAGGTCGTGGTGTACTTAGACTGCAATTCTTATTTAGGAAGGGGAATTTATATGATTTTCAAAGTGCCAAGAGGAACTCAGGATATTTTGCCATCTGAAACATGGAAATGGCAGGAAGCAGAAAAAATCATTAACGAAGTATGCGATATCTACCGTTATAAAGAAATCCGTACACCGATTTTTGAACAAACGGAATTATTTCAACGTCTCGTAGGTGAGACAACTGATGTCGTTCAAAAAGAGATGTATACCTTTACTGATAAAGGCGATCGTTCAATGACGCTACGACCTGAAGGAACTGCAGCTGTCGTACGCTCTTTCGTGGAGAATAAAATGTTTGGTTACCCGGATCAGCCTGTAAAGCTTTTTTACACAGGTCCAATGTTCCGTTATGAGCGTCAGCAAGCAGGACGTTACCGTCAATTCGTTCAATTTGGAGCAGAAGCAATCGGCAGCGCAGATCCTGCGATTGACGCAGAAGTGATTGCGTTGGCACTGGATGTTTATAAGCGTGTGGGGTTGACAAAGTTGAAACTTGTTATTAACTCGCTAGGGGATACAGAGTGCAGAATAGCGCACCGCGAAGCGCTTATTGCGCACTTCAATCCGCATATAGGGGAATTCTGTTCTGATTGTCAATCTAGATTGGAAAAAAATCCACTACGCATATTAGATTGTAAAGTCGATAACGGCAATCCGCTCATTGCTTCAGCACCATCCTTAGCTGACTATTTGAATGAAACGTCTGCTCAATACTTTGCAGATGTAAAAGGTTATCTCGACGATGCAGGGATTTCTTATGAGGTCGATGCAAATCTTGTGCGTGGCCTTGATTATTATAATCACACGGCATTTGAAATTATGAGCACTTCGGAAGGATTCGGAGCGATTACGACTTTGTGCGGCGGTGGTAGATACAATGGTCTCGCTGAGGAAATCGGTGGACCTTCTGCACCAGGTATCGGTTTTGCGATGAGTATTGAGCGTTTACTTCTTGCGATGGCTGCTGAAGGGAAATCGTTTGAAGCTGAGCCAGTACTTGACGTTTATATCGTTACTCTTGGGGAAACAGCACGTCGTCCAGGCTTTAAATTGCTTGGTGCACTTCGAGAAGCTGGTATTCGGTCGGATATGGATTATATGGACCGGAAAATGAAAGCGCAAATGAAATCGGCAGATAGATTGAATGCACGGACAGTCGTACTAATCGGTGAAGATGAAGTAGCGGAAGGCGTTGCTTTATTGAAAAATATGGCTGACGGGGCGCAAGTAAAAGTTCCTGTTGCTGAACTGGTTCAAAAACTTAAAGAAACATTGATTGGCTAAAGAGAGGCGGATGAAGGCAATGAAACGTACACATTATAGTGGTGAATTGACAGAAGAGGTAATCGGACAACCGGTTACATTACAAGGATGGGTTCAAAAAAGAAGGGATCTTGGGGGACTAATTTTCGTCGACGTACGGGACCGTTCAGGAATCGTTCAGGCAGTATTTAACCCGAGTTTTTCAAGCGAAGCAATCGTGACGGCAGACAAACTGCGCAATGAGTTCGTAATCGAGCTAACAGGTTTAGTTGTTGAGCGCGCAGAAGGCCAGAAAAATCCGCTATTGAAAACCGGTTCGATTGAAATTCAAGTTACTGAATTGAACATCGTGAATGAGGCGAAAAACCCGCCGTTCATGATTGAAGATGAAACAGACGTGAATGAAGAAATTAGACTGAAATATAGATACCTTGATTTACGCCGTCCAAAACTTGCGAATACGTTCAAAATGCGTTCAGACATCACTAAAACAGTCCGTAACTTCCTTGACGATGAAGGATTTTTCGAAGTAGAAACGCCGATTCTAACGAAATCTACACCTGAAGGCGCACGCGACTATCTAGTACCTAGCCGAGTTCACGAAGGCGAATTTTACGCGCTGCCACAGTCACCACAACTATTCAAACAAATGCTGATGGTAGCCGGATTCGACCGTTATTATCAAATTGCACGTTGTTTCCGCGATGAAGACCTTCGCGCTGATCGCCAGCCGGAGTTCACTCAGATCGATATGGAAATGAGTTTCATGTCAATTGAAGATATTATTGAATTGAATGAACGAATGATGCAAAAGGTAATGAAAGATGTAAAAGGAATCGATGTTCAAATTCCATTTAAACGTCTTCCTTATGACGAAGCAATGGCGCGTTTCGGTTCAGATAAACCGGATACGCGATTTGCATTGGAACTGACAGATGTCTCTGACGTCGTTAAAGATTCTTCATTCAAAGTATTTACGGCAGCAATCGAGTCAGGTGGGCAAGTTAAACTCATCAATGTAAAAGGAGTAGCGGATAGCTATTCTCGTAAGGACATCGACGCACTTGGCCAGTTTGCAGCAGTCTACGGCGCAAAAGGCCTTGCATGGTTGAAAGTCGATGCCGAAGGTCTGAAAGGACCTATCGCGAAGTTCTTCGAAGGAGAAGAGGGCGAAGGACTAAAAGCTGCAGCGAATGCTGAAGTAGGAGATCTATTGTTATTTGTAGCAGACAAAAAGAAAGTTGTCGCAGATACATTAGGAGCACTACGTACTAAGCTTGCCAAAGATCATGACTTAATTGACGAATCGAAGTTCAACTTCCTTTGGGTAACTGAATGGCCACTGTTCGAATATAACGAAGAAGCCCGTCGCTACCAGGCAGCACATCATCCATTTACAATGCCAGCAGATGTGGAAGAACTAGTAGCAAGCCCTGAGACAGTTAAAGCACAAGCCTATGACCTTGTTTTAAATGGGTATGAACTTGGTGGTGGGTCACTACGGATTTACAAACGTGATGTTCAGGAAAAAATGTTCGAAGCACTTGGATTCAGTAAGGAACAGGCGAACGAACAATTCGGATTCCTTCTTGAAGCATTTGACTATGGAACACCTCCGCATGGCGGAATTGCATTCGGTCTCGACCGTATTGTAATGTTGTTATCTGGTTCGACGAACTTGCGCGACACTATTGCATTTCCGAAAACAGCGAGTGCAAGCTGCCTGTTAACGTCAGCGCCTGATCACGTTGACGATACTCAACTAGCTGAACTTGGAATTCGAGTGATGGCAAAGAGTAAACGGTAATCAGTTAAGTTAGAAAAATGTAAAAACTATTTCCGTGAAATCGTTGAACTGACTAAAGATGTATGTTATTATACAAGTAATACGAATCCTGAAGTGTTCGTTATTTGCCAATCAGTTTTGACCGAACATTTTTTCGTCGGGAGTCCGCATTTCGAGTCGGATGACATGCCTTTAGTCGGGACCTCAAAAGAATCGGATAGGACACCCACCTGCTGAGAGCGGGTTCAAAGCGATACTACAAAGACGGCACATTTGGGATTCGTTACTTACATGATCATACACCCCTCTGACTTACGTGCGGAGGGGTTTTTTATTGGGGAAAATTTAAATTTATAATGGATGGAAAGGCGGAATTTCAATTGTTACATCAATTTTCAAGAAATGAATTAGCCATAGGTACAGAAGGTGTAAATCGTATGCGGGACATGACTGTCGCGATACTTGGTGTTGGAGGAGTCGGTTCATTTGCGGCAGAAGCATGTGCGCGGAGCGGAATTGGACGGATTATCCTTGTCGATAAGGACGATATTGACATAACGAATATTAATAGACAGCTAATCGCTAATTTGTCGACAGTCGGCCGTTCTAAAGCAGAAGTGATGAAAGAGCGCATTGCTGATATTAATAAAGAGTGTGAAGTGATTTCGCTCCATATGTTTTATACGGAAGAGACAGCTGAAGAGTTTTTCAGTTACAAACCTGATTATGTCATCGATGCATCTGATACAATCATCTTTAAAATTCATTTGATTAAAGAATGTGTCGCACGTAACGTAAAAATTATATCGAGTATGGGTGCTGCTAATAAGATGGATCCGACCCGTTTTCAAATTGCGGATATTTCAAAGACGCATACAGATCCGGTAGCGAAAGTAATTCGTCGCAAACTTAAAAAAGAAGGTATTTATCAAGGAGTGTCAGTGGTCTTTTCTGATGAAAGCCCCATTGTCGTGAGACCGGAAGTTGTTGACACAGTTGGTAAACCTGATGCCTTCATTCGAAAAGCGAAAATGCCGCCTGCATCGAACGCATTCGTCCCATCAGTTGCCGGTCTTGTTTGCGCCAGCTGGGTAATGAATGATATCGTTGCCGATATTCCTATCCGGCGAGTGAAAGATAAAGTATAATGGATAGTACCGTGTGGATAAGCTTTTTCATGCGGTACCTTTTTGGTTGTCACCAAAATATGGGTAGAGGTATAATAGAGTGATTGCTTATGAAAATGAACTTGGATTGCTAGAAAGGGTGTTTATGTGTGAATAAAGTGTTTAAGGTATTTGTTTTTGGGTTAGTTGCCCTTTTATTAACAGCATGTGGCAATGTGGAAGCGAAACAGGGGATGACTGCACAAGACGTTTTCGAAAAAGCGAAAGATGCCTCTGCTAAATTGAAAAATGTGCGTACACATATCTCTTATGATGATTTTTGGAAAACAACAGCACCTGATGAAAGATATAGCGTGAAATATGAAATGACTTCAGATGCTGCGCTACAACCAGAAATAGTTAAACAGGACGTAAAAGTGCGACCGCAACCGATAAATGGGGATCCATGGGATGCGGAAGTATATAAAGTAAATGACCGTGTTTTCATTAAGGATACGAAAGTAAAGGAATGGGAAGAGTTGCAGTCCGGTTCGATTGCTGAATTATTCGGTTCGATGATTGAAAATGTTCAGCCAACACTGGACCTCGCGTTTTTTAACGACTTTGAAAACGATTTTGTGTTAGAACCGATTGACTATGGTTATAACTTAAGGCTGTCATTATCGAGAGAACAATATAAAGAATTTAAAAAAACACTGTACCTGTCGAACAACGGTAGCGATACGGATGTAGATGTAGTGGACAGTGAGTTTCCCCTTATTAATAAATTCGACATTGTGATTGGAATTGATAGCAAATCATTCTATGTAACTGATTTCAAAATGACACTTGATACAACAACGTACTCAATGGTACAAGTTGATGGTAATTCCCATCGAGTTAAACAAACGATCAATGCAGTTTATAGTCACTACGACAACGTGGATGATGTAAAGGTTCCGGCAGAACTATTAGAAGCTGCAGCTAACTAAAAAATACTCAGTAAAAACCCTCCTGAAAGTTTAACTTTTAGGAGGGTTTTGCATATGCTATTTTGAATATCGAGTAATTGTCTCGCAGGAGCTTATATTGAAAGTGTGGCGGGCATAACAAGCTTTATGCTAATTGGGCTGAATAACCATCCACATTACTATGAAAGAACTTTCATTTAATTACATATTAATATGGTTGATAACTGGGATTTCAATCATGAGGGATTACTCCACTGTTTATTTCGAAGTTTCTTATGATAGATTAAGACTATCAATATTTAACTGGAATAAAATTTAACAAAACAACTAGGAGTGTAATAGCATGCCACTAACTTTTGCTCACCCAGCAGCCATACTTCCGTTCTCAAGAAAAAGTAAATATATTAACTTTTCTGCAATGGTATTCGGTAGTATGGCTCCTGATTTTGAATACTTTTTGAGAGGCCAACCAATGGGGGACATTGGACATACTTTTACTGGGCTCGTTTTGTTTAATTTACCCTTGGTGACAATCGTTTATGTAATTTACCATATATTTGTACACCAAATTCTATTCAATCATTTACCAACTATTCTACAAGATACTTATGTGAAAAGAGTAGATCCGACTATTATATTAAAGGTAGTTGTATTTTGTTATTCTGCACTGTTCGGTATGTTAACTCACGTTGTATGGGATTCTTTCACTCATATAAACGGATATATGGTGTTAAAATTTCCGGCTTTATTCACTCACAGCTATCACATCTATGGTTTTGCTATACCTTTGTATAAATTTTTACAACATGGGAGTACATTATTTGGAATAACAATGATTTTAGTTTACATGTATTATAGAGCATTGACCCAGAGAAAACATAAGCATATTACTGTTTATCCTAAGAAAAAAATTATTTTTTGGTTTTCTTTATTCATTTTAACAGTATTATTTGTATCGTTGTGGTGTCTTATTGACCCTGTTTCGATAACCAGTTATGGGATATTGGTCGTTAGAATTATAGACTCTTCTTTACTAAGTTTATTCCTAATTTCTTTGTTGATAAAATATGTTCGAATGTAATTAATATTTCCTGGATTTTAGGAACATGAAGATAAGTACAGATTGGGGTAGGTTCTGTGGAAAAACGTATTTCATTTGATTATCAAATCCTAAATAAAACCAAGTAAAGCATATAATAAGCGCCCCAGAAAAAGGGGTACTTATTATATTCTTACTCATAATCTAATTTAATGTTACCCACTGAAAGAACACTCCACCTATTTAATTTAAGTATTTATTCGCATCAACCACCGTACATACTCCGGATTCCTCCAAAAACTGTTTAATAAGATGAACGTGGCCGCCGCCGATTAATAGCAAAACTCGATCCTGTGGAGTTGATATCAACCTTCTCACATTTGTATAGAGTATTAAATTTCGTTTGTACCACCAAGTTAACCAATCCATTGCGTAATAATCTTTCTCTTTTCCAATCATCGCAAATTCCATGTAAAATTGGTGCATCTTTTTAACAGTTTCTGCTTCATTCACACGTTTATAGCCTTCTAAAATCGGGAGTTTGGACCATTCTTCTGCCTCACGTTGCATGGGTTCCATGTACGTTGTCATTATTTTCTTATAGCGTTCGGGTTCATACTCTTTTGCATACTGAAAAATATCGCCTATTGTTGCTATTTCATTATCGTCCCCCCTCCAATCGATACAAGAAACTTCGCTTATGCCCGATTCCTTCGCTAAAGGGAAACCAATCGTTTCTATTTCATTTTTCATTGGGGTCGGATCATTCAATAGATACTTTCGATAACTTTCATTTAACTTCGATTGTACTTCCCGATCAGCTTCGACAGCTAACTTTGTCGGATTAAACCGACTTAGTGCGTCAACAACTTCCTTTGCTTCTAGCTCTAAATCAATATCGTTTTTGCGTTCAACATTGATTAAATCCGATGTGTCTCCTAAATGATACACCCCGACGATCATCACTTCTGGAATCATGTTAACCCTCCACTGTAAAGATATTGTAGTTGAAGATTGTTATTACTCTTTCAATTAATTGTATATTATCCAAAATGTAGCTTTTAACCAGAAAAAGTAATAAGGTGAATACTTTTTTGTAGATAGTTAATTAAGCTATTCCAAGAATCAAAAACGGTCATATAAGATTTCAGTGTTTTTGTTTTTAAACATACTGTTATCTCTCTTTTTTCGTAATTTTTCGCTTAAAATTTATAGCTAGAGTTAGATAGCGATTAATCTTTTGGTACTAACAGTATAGAGTAAATGGACTTAATTATCGGTCTTAGAGTAATTAATATCAAATTTTTGTAACGTTAAATGAAAGATGATTTTTATTTATTGAAACTATTCAGTCACAATGAACGTACTAGTAGTAGAGAGATTTCTAATTTAAGTAATGTGTAGATCGATTGTACAAGGGACCTGTCAATTCTCCGACAGAAAAAAATACAGCTAATGCTTACTACATGACATATGGTGGTGCCGCTGGAGGTGTCAATCTATGGATAGAAATCACTTATAATGATGTGGATGATAAAATTGAGACAGTTTATTATAGTGATGCAAAAAGTTATTTTTCTATGGAGTGGAAGGATGAAAACACTTTATATATTATAAATGAAGAAATTAAGTATCCAAATTCAAATAGAAGTATTGAGTTGGAAATCGGCAAAGAAATTTATCACGAAAGTGGGTTAGTATGTCAAAGCTGATTAATGAAAGATCAGTATGAGACTTGCTATCAAAACTAACGACTCTTGTTTCGTGTAGGGGCAGGACTGTTGAACAAGAATGAAGAAACGAAAAATATAAAGGGGGGATTAGATATGATTGTTTTGCTTAATCTTGGCAGCTTAGTGCTTGGGCTAATTGCTTGGATACTCCCTGTTGTTAATCTGATGCGATATGAAAAGCAGAACCAAAAGAATTGGGTCCCTCTTACTATTATGAGCATCAGTGCTTGTGCTATTTCGCTATGTTTCCAGATTTTCTATAACTATCACTTGGTAAAGATTGAGGATTGGTCTGCTCTTATGGACACAACGGGTGCTGTGGCGTTCGTTGCGGCAGTTCTTCTCATCGTTACCATTCTATTAAATGTAATTACGCTGATTGTATATCGTGACCGAGCAGCGAAGTAGGATGTCAAATTCCAGTTTATAAGGTTGAAATAATTAATTCACACTTCTCTTATTAGGTATTTGGGATTGTGAAAAGGGGAGGGAATGTAATGCATTGGGTGATGTGGGTTTTCTGGGGTTCCATTGTAACTTTGCTTGTAGGTGTCTATCTTGTGGATTTTTTGACTGGGCGAAAATATGATTTTAAAGAACAGGAAAAGTCAGTGAATCAGAACTCAGCGGTAGCCGGTTCTCTACGAGAAGTGGGGCGGCATGACCAGCAAAATGGACCGTTTTAATAAGAGGAAAGTTGAAGGGGGGAGTCTTAAATTAAAAGATTTTTATTTTATTTCGTTTCCGTAGTAGTTATGGGATTTATTTTTTATCTAGGAATGGATTATAAAGTGCGATTAAGAGAAGAGTCGGCAACAACATTTAATATAATGCCTTATTTAATTTTTATAACTATTTTTCCTGTTTTTATTGGATTTTTTTTACGATTCCCTAAATTAATTATAGAGATAAAAGAAAAAAAGCAATGGTCGTTTGATTGGATTAAGGTTGTTGCAATTGGAATTCCGTCTCTTTATATAGCAATGATACCTATTCTGTCTATTTATTTCGGGTTGAATTTGTTATTCGCAAAAGAGTTTCTGCTATTAGGAGATACTACATTCACGTCAACAGCTGGGATTGTATTTGGTTATGTTTTGTTAGACAGCTTAAAAAAATAACAATTCCTCAACTAAAAATGCGGCACTACTCATTTTGGGTAAACTAGGTGGTATACCTCTCCCAGATAACGAACAAATCTAGCGAAGGAGCGACAAGCGTGAGGCCGTCACCAAAAGAAGAAGCATAGTTGGAAAAAAACCCATTCGTTAAGTACAGATTATATAACTGGGTGCGTTTCTACAAAAAAGTAGAGGCGCATTTTTTGTAACTGGCAATTTAGATGGGAATAAGTGAAAAATTACACTTTTGACTGTTTCCCTTCTGTGTAAGAAGAATACAGAAATGAGCAAGAAGACTGTATTATGGAAATCATATTCAAGAAAAATAGGCAGTCTGTTCTCTATTAGATTGTAGAGAATAGACTGCCTATTTGGGGGTTTATATGGGTCTTATATCGCTTGGGAAATTCATTTAGGGTGGGGTTTTAGATATTCCAGTCACTTCTTTTTCCGAAATTCTTTCAACCTATCATAAATTGCAGCCATCTTTTTTTCTTCTCCTGCTATAACCGGCTTGTAAAACTCCGAGTTTTTTAATTTATCGGGTAAATACTGCTGGTTAGTCCAGCCTCCGAAGGAACCGAGTGGTGTGTCATGCGGGTATTTGTAGCCGACGTGACCGAGCTTCGCCGCACCGGCATAATGTGCGTCCCGTAAATGCAATGGAATATCTCCGGTTTTGCCCTCGTTAATCGCTTTTACAGCCGCATCGAATGCTTTATAAGCTGAATTCGACTTAGAGGCCAGGCACATTTCGATAACAGCGTTTGCGAGTGGGATACGCGCTTCCGGCATGCCGAGCTTCACCGCTGCGTCTGTCGCCGCTAATACGTGTGGTCCAACCTCTGGTGAAGCTAATCCGACATCTTCGTAGGCCATCACAAGCAAGCGTCTATTGACGGCTACTAAATCGCCAGTCTCGAGAAGATTTGCAAGATAATAAATAGCGGCATTAACGTCACTACCACGGACTGATTTTTGAAGTGCTGACAATAAATTATAAAAGTGTGAACCTTTTTTATCCCCAAATAACCCGATACGTCCAAGCAGATTTTCAAGTAGCCAGTCTTCGATGATTATTTTTTCATCGACTTCATCGCTTGCGGAAACGGCAGACTCAAGAACAGTTAACGCTTTTCGTGCATCACCGTTAACACCTTCCGCAATCAATGTAAGCTGCTCATCAGTTATGGTAATCGGCATTTTTCCAAGCCCGCGTTCTTCATCTGCCATCGCCTTTTGAAGCACTTCCATTAGGTCTATTGGCTCTAATCTGGATAATTGTCGGATTTCACCACATCTGGAACGTATGGCGGGATTGACGTCGTGGTATGGATTTTCAGTTGTTGCTCCTATTAAGACGATTGCTCCACTTTCGACGTGTGGCAGTAATGTATCTTGCTGTAATTTATTGAAACGATGAATTTCATCTAAGAATAGTAGAACTTTCCCTGTAATGCGTGATTCTGCTACAACGTCTTCGACATCTTTCTTCCCTGAAACTGTTGCATTCATGGCGATGAAAGGCAGATTGCTAGTACCTGCAATTGCATGGGCGAGTGACGTTTTACCGATTCCGGGTTCCCCGTACAACAACATAGATGGAACATGACCGTTTTTTATCATCCGGTAAAGTGCCGTCTTTTCACCAATAATATCCTTTTGTCCAGCAATTTCATCTATAGTTCTTGGGCGCATGCGAAACGCCAATGGCTCATTTTGCAACTTATTCACTCCTTACCTAGTACATCCGTTCCTCTATTATACACGTTAGACAACCGTAAATCATTTTAAGGAAGCTTGAGGGTCAGTTATGCTATAATATTTTGAAGCAATCGTAAAAGGACGGGATAGATATGAAGATTTCTACAAAAGGTAGATATGGATTAACAATAGTTGTTGAACTTGGCTCTAAATTCGGGGAAGGTCCAGTACCGCTACGGAAAATTGCGGAAGAACAGAAGTTGTCTGAAGCATATCTGGAGCAACTTATTCCCCCGCTTCGTAACAGTGGAATTGTGAAAAGTGTTCGCGGCGCTTATGGCGGATATATGCTGGCTAAGCCACCGACGGAAATTACTGCGGGAGATGTTATCCGAATTCTTGAAGGACCCATCCAAGTTGTAGAGGGACTAGAGGGATCTGATATTCCGCAACAAGAACTTTGGAAACGGATTGGCGAGGCGGTACGCAGTGTCCTCGATACAACTACGATTGAAGACTTGATGAAGTCGGGTGAAAAAGATGAGCGCGATAGTTATATGTTTTACATTTAAAGGAGTCTTATTATGACTAAAATTTATCTTGACCATGCGGCGACGACACCGGTTCATCCGGCAGTAAGCGCTACTTATATAGAAACACTTGAATCTGTTTTCGGTAACCCTTCCAGTATCCATAGTTTTGGAAGAGAAGCACGGAAATGGCTAGATGACGCACGGAAAACGCTAGCGCAGTCAATCCACGCAGAACCGTCGGAAATCATTTTCACTTCGGGCGGTACGGAAGCGGACAACACCGCGGTTTTTGGGACTGTTATGGCGATGAAGGTCAAAGGGAACCATATTATCACGACGAATATTGAGCATCACGCTGTATTAAATCCATGTAAACAACTAGAACTGCTAGGTTTCGAAGTAACTTACTTAGAAGTCGATGACAATGGACAAATAACTGTGGAACAAGTGCAAAAAGCACTGACAGACAAAACGGTTCTTATCTCGATTATGTATGGCAATAATGAAGTGGGTACCATTCAGCCGATTCGTGAAATTGGGGCATTGCTGAAGGAACACCAAGCCGTTTTCCATACGGACGCTGTTCAAGCTTATGGAATCGTTCCACTTCATGTGGATGAACTCGGCGTTGATTTGTTTTCAGTTTCAGCTCATAAATTGAATGGTCCAAAAGGAATCGGTTTCCTTTATCAGCGTAAAGGACTTGATACAACACCAGTTCTTTTCGGGGGCGAACAGGAACGCAAACGACGCGCAGGAACCGAAAATATTCCAGCGATTGTTGCTTTTTCTGAAGCAGTATTAATTGCACAACAGGCGATGGAACAAAATACTGTGAATTATTCTAACTACGCAACCATTATGACTGACGTATTTAACCAACAAGATGTCACTTACGAAATGAATGTAAAAAGTGCGGAAAAACTGCCGCATATAATGAATGTCAGCTTCCCTGGGACAGATATTGAATCGCTCCTAGTGAATCTCGATATGGCGGGGATTGCCGTGTCTAGCGGATCTGCATGCACTGCGGGTTCACTTGATCCGTCGCATGTCTTGACTGCTATGTTTGGTAAAGGGTCTTCCAAATTACGAAATTCGGTCCGATTTAGTTTTGGTCTCGGTCTTACTGAGGAAACGATTAAGGAAGCAGCGCAACTAACGGCTGAAATCGTCAAACGGTCTGTGAAATGAAAATATAAAGGATGAAAAATAGAATGAAAACAACTAAATCACCAGCAGAAACACGCGTTGTTGTCGGTATGTCGGGCGGCGTAGATTCGTCTGTTGCAGCACTATTGCTGAAAGAGCAAGGCTATGAAGTTATCGGTATTTTCATGAAAAACTGGGACGACACAGACGAATTCGGTGTCTGTACTGCAACGGAAGACTATGAAGATGTTATCAGTGTTTGTAATGATATCGGAATACCCTATTACGCGGTCAATTTCGAAAAACAATATTGGGATAAAGTATTTACGTATTTCCTTGAAGAATATAAAGCGGGTCGTACACCGAACCCCGATGTCATGTGTAATAAAGAAATCAAGTTCAAAGCGTTTCTTGAGCATGCAATGAGTCTAGGTGCAGACTATTTAGCAACGGGTCATTATGCACAAGTCGTAGAAGTAGAAGGCGGCGTATCAATGTTGCGCGGGAAAGATGCAAATAAAGATCAAACGTATTTCTTGAATCAATTGACACAAGATCAACTACAAAAAGTGATGTTCCCAATTGGCAATATGGAAAAAAGCGCTGTGCGTGAAAAAGCGGTTGAAGCTGGGCTTTCGACAGCGGCGAAAAAGGATTCCACGGGCATTTGTTTCATCGGAGAGCGGAATTTCAAGGAATTCCTTGGTCAATATCTTCCTGCTCAACCAGGAGATATGACGACGATGGAAGGCGAAACTGTAGGCCGTCATGATGGGCTTATGTACTATACGATTGGTCAACGTCACGGTCTTGGTATTGGCGGAGCTGGAGAACCATGGTTCGTTATTGGCAAAGACTTGAAGAAAAATATCCTTCTCGTTGGTCAAAACTTTGATAACGATGCACTTTATTCCGATAGTTTGACAGCAATTGACGTCAGTTTTTCGACTGTACGTGAACTTCCGAAAAAATTCAGTTGTACAGCGAAATTCCGCTACCGTCAACCGGATACCAACGTCACAGTTGAACTAACTGAAGACGGAAGTGCAATCGTCCACTTTGCACAACCAGTGCGTGCAATCACACCTGGACAGGCCGTCGTTTTCTATGATGGAGACGAATGTCTCGGCGGGGGAACAATCGATACAGTTATCAAAAACGGTAAACAACTTGATTATGTTGGATAAGGGGAAGTTAACTATGGAATACAATGAAATTGGAATCGCCGCACTACAAAATGGCGAATATGAAAAAGCAGTCGAATCATTTATGCAAGGGGTCGAAAAGGACCCGGAAAATGCAGTCGGTTATATCAATTTAGGGAATGTTTTCGCTTCACTTGGAGATGCTGAAAGAGCAGAACCATTTTTCCAAAAAGCGATTACACTTGATGCTGAAGCAGGCACAGCGTTTTATGGTCTTGCCAATCTTTATTACAATAAAGATCGTTTTGAAGAAGCAGCAAAATTATATGAAAAGGCAGTCCGCAAAGGTGTCGAAGAGGCGGACGCTTATTTCATGCTCGGGAAAAGTCTCGAACGTTCGAGTAATGAGAAATTAGCGTTGCCTTATTTACAGCGAGCGACAGAACTGGCACCTGAGGATCTTGAAATTCGGTTATCTTATGGGATTGTTCTTGCCAATTTGGAGCTATTTAAAGAAGCCGGGAATGAATTCCGTTTTATCATCGAACAGGACGAAGCAAGTGCCGATGCTCATTATAACCTCGGTTTCTTATATGCAGTGTCAACAGAAGAGAAACAAGATGCGCTTAATCATCTTGAAAAAGCATTCACAATCGATCCAGAACATGTTCAAGCACGCTATATATATGACATGATCAAGTTGGGTGAAGAAGGAAAATAAGAAGGGGTGGCGGTGATGGAAGGGAACAACATGGCGGGAAATACGGATGAAGTTTTTTTGATTGGACGACCAGTCGTGACAATCTTCCATAACCCCGACAGCCTTTTTACGATCGCGAAATTAAAAGTTCGTGAAACGAATAGTGGGAATGAAGATAAAGAAATCATCGTTAAAGGCAGTTTTCCACAACTGAATCCTGAAGATGACTATAAATTTACAGGTAAGCTTGTTAATCATCCGACATACGGTGCGCAGTTTGATGTGCATACCTTTGCGAAAGAGATGCCGGCAACAGAAACGGGACTGGTCCATTATCTGTCAGGTGATTTGTTTCCGGGCATCGGGATGAAGACAGCACAAACAATTGTTAAAAAGTTAGGCAAGGATGCTATTAAAAAGATACTTGACGATCCGTCTGTTCTTGGTACTATTCCGAAACTAGCGGATGATAAAAAAGAGACATTGATTTCCGTTTTGGAGCAGAATATGGGACTTGAGCGGACAATTATCCAATTGAATGAATGGGGATTCGGACCGCAAATCGCTATGCGCATTTATCAGAAGTATCGTGAAGAATCGGTTTCATTGCTGTCTGAAAATCCATATCGACTTATTGAAGAAATTGAAGGGGTAGGTTTTCAGCGTGCGGACGAACTCGGCAAAAACCTAGGCATTACAGGAAACCACCCTTCAAGAATCAAGGCAGCCATCCTTCATTCGATGAACCAAGCAGTGCAATCAGCGGGGCATGTATACGTTGAAGCGGAAGCCATTTTGCCAGACGTCAAACGCCTGCTTGAAATGAGTCAGCGCATTGATATTCCATTTTCAGATATTTCCCAGGCAATTATTGTGCTTGTTGAGGAAGGCAAGCTATCTGCTGAAGAACGTAGATTATACATACCGTCCCTCTACTTTTCAGAAATCGGTATCGCTGCGAAGCTTGAGCGCATTATGGAAAATGACACAGCGGATCAATTTCCTGTGTCTGAAATAAGAAAAGCGGTCGGGGAAGTTGAAGAGCGGCTAGGTGTTAATTATGCAGAAACACAAGTTGCAGCGATTGAAACAGCCCTTCATTCGCCATTAATGATATTAACGGGCGGTCCTGGAACCGGGAAAACGACTGTTATTCGTGGTTTTGTCGAAGTGTATGCAGAACTTCATGGATTGTCGCTCGACCCGAAAGAGTATGCCAAAAAGAAAGAACCATTTCCGATTGTATTAGCGGCGCCTACTGGGCGTGCAGCTAAGCGTATGTCGGAATCGACTGGATTACCTGCGATGACAATTCACCGTTTGCTTGGATTCAACGGGCAGGAAAAGGATGAAGAGACTGAGCGGGAAGTTGAAGGGCGTCTCATTATCATTGATGAAATGTCGATGGTCGATACATGGCTTGCCCATCAGTTACTAAAGGCACTTGCCAATGATGTACAACTGTTATTCGTTGGTGACCAAGACCAGCTGCCGCCTGTAGGACCCGGTCAAGTACTTCGGGATATGCTAGACTCTGGGAAAGTTCCTATCATTGAGTTGACTGAAGTATTTCGGCAAAGTGAAGGTTCGTCGATTATTGAAATGGCTCATATGATTAAACGGTCAGAATGGACAGATGACATAACGAAGAAAACATCGGATCGTTCATTTATCAAAGCGGGTAGCGATCGAATTCTCGAAGTCGTCGAACAAGTCGTGAAAAATGCCATTACCAAAGGTCACCGCATTAAAGACATCCAAGTTCTTGCGCCGATGTATAGAGGACCGGCGGGTATTGATGGTTTAAACAAAATGATTCAGGAAATGGTCAATCCACCAGGACCAAAACGCAAAGAAGTGGTTTTTGGCGAAGCGATTTACCGAATTGGTGATAAAGTGCTTCAGCTTGTCAACCAACCCGAGAGTAATGTTTTTAACGGAGATATGGGTGAAGTCATTGCGATTATCAAAGCGAAAGAAACAATTGATAAAAAAGAACTACTAGTTGTTTCGTACGATGGAATTGAAGTTACCTATGAACGCAATGATCTTAACCAGCTGACACTTGCTTATTGCTGTTCAATCCATAAATCCCAGGGCAGCGAATTCCCAATCGTCATTATGCCAATCGTCCGCGGTCATCGTAAAATGTTGCGTCGTAATTTACTGTATACCGGCATCACTCGTGCAAAAAACTTCCTTATCCTCTGTGGTGAGCCTGAAGAGTTCAGGGCAGGTATAGCACGAACTGACGAATTGGAGAGGCAGACGACATTAAAAGAACGGTTAAACGGCGATGTCGTTGAACTGGTAGCTATGGAGTCTCCTGATCCTGAGCGTGCAAAGGTTTCTAATGAGGCGCATGTGAGTTCAGAGGATTCCCAACCTGTCATTTTCTCACTTACGATGGAAACTTTCCTATCAATCGATCCGCTGATTGGCATGAAAGGGGTAACGCCTTATGAATTTCTTGAAGTTTCAGATTGACAACAAGGCGGAACTTTTCTATAATCCAATTACAAATGTTATTCATATGTAATACGTTGACGGAGAAAGTAGACAAGTTTACTCGTCCAGAAAGGAGCCCCTTGGCTGAAAGGGCTCTCGAGCGAAAATGTTGAAAAGCTACTCCCGAGTGCAGCTCATCACTGCCGTCCGCCGCGTTAAGGCAACCAGAGATGCCGGATTCAATTCGTCCGGTAATTAGGGTGGTACCGCGAGACTAACATCTTCGTCCCTTGCATTAGGGGCGGGGATTTTTTTGTGCTCACAGGACGCGGGTATGCAGCCTTTGCGACAGGACGTCGCGCACTTAGGCTGCATTCCTTCAGCGGTTTGCAATTATATCCCGACGTCGCGCTTGGAAATCAGGAGTTGCCGTTACGTTTCGAAAGTTGCCATTAGAGCCTCCAAGTTGACATTACGATTCGAAAGTTGCAATAAGAGGCCCACACCCGATATCCACATGTTTTCAATTTAAAAGGAGGATTCATTCATGAAAAAACTAACAACGTCACAAATACGTAACATGTTTTTGGACTACTTCAAGGAACAGGGGCATAGTGTTGAACCATCTGCACCGCTTGTACCAATCGATGATGCATCACTTCTTTGGATTAACAGCGGCGTTGCAACAATGAAAAAGTATTTCGATGGTCGTGTTGTTCCAACTAATCCGCGTATCGTCAATGCACAAAAGTCAATCCGTACAAACGATATTGAAAATGTCGGGAAAACAGCTCGCCATCATACATTTTTTGAAATGCTTGGGAACTTCTCAATAGGTGATTATTTCAAGGAAGGAGCAATTGTTCAGGCATGGGAATTTTTAACGGATGAAAAATGGATCGGTTTTGACCCTGAGCTGCTATCCATCACAATCCATCCTGAAGACGAAGAGGCATATGGAATCTGGCGTGACAAAGTAGGGATTGCAGAAGATCGTATCATCCGTCTTGAAGGAAACTTCTGGGACATCGGGGAAGGACCGAGTGGTCCGAACTCAGAAATCTTCTACGATCGCGGACCGGCATACGGCGACGATTTCTCTGATCCTGAATTATATCCAGGCGGAGAAAATGAACGTTATCTAGAAATTTGGAACCTTGTATTCTCGGAATTTAACCATAATCCGGATAATACATACACCCCACTTCCGAAAAAGAACATTGATACAGGAATGGGA
This sequence comes from Sporosarcina sp. resist, assembly GCF_014302295.1. Classification (NCBI taxonomy): domain Bacteria; kingdom Bacillati; phylum Bacillota; class Bacilli; order Caryophanales; family Caryophanaceae; genus Sporosarcina; species Sporosarcina sp. resist. Next base: position 2,090,061 of record NZ_CP060287.1, read on the forward strand.
CTCGAACGGATGGCATCAGTTATCCAAAACGTTCCGACAAACTTTGATACAGATCTATTCATGCCTATCATGAATGCTATTGAAAACTTTACCGAAGAGAGATACGGTACAGATGAACAAAAAGATACTGCATTTAAAGTGATTGCAGACCATATCCGTACAGTGGCTTTTGCAATCGGTGATGGAGCACTTCCGTCCAATGAAGGTCGCGGTTATGTGCTTAGAAGATTGCTACGCAGAGCTGTTCGTTTTGCGAAACAGCTGGGCATCAACAAGCCGTTTATGTTTGAACTTGTACCAGTTGTAGGAGAAATCATGCAAGACTTCTATCCTGAAGTGACTGACAAGAAAGAGTTCATCATGAAAGTTATTAAAAATGAAGAGGAACGCTTCCATGAAACATTAACGGATGGAATGACAATCCTTTCTGGCGTGATCGAAACTGCAAAATCATCGGGAACTTCTATCGTTCCAGGAGCTATCGCATTCCGTCTCTATGACACATATGGCTTCCCATTCGAGTTGACAGAAGAATTTGCTGAAGAAGCAGGGGTTACGGTTGACCGGGCTGGGTTCGATTCGGAAATGGACAGCCAACGTAAGCGTGCGCGTGCAGCTCGTCAAGACGTCGATTCAATGCATGTTCAGTCGGGTGTACTTGGTGAAATTCATGATTCAAGCGAATTCATTGGGTACAATCAACTGCAATGTGATGCAACAGTTGTCGCGCTCTTACTCGAAGGAACATTAGTTGACACTGCATCAGAAGGTGATGAAATTCAATTCATCTTGGATCGTACTCCGTTCTACGCGGATAGTGGCGGACAAGTAGCGGACAAAGGAACAATTAGCAGCGCAACATTTGTTGCGGATATTAAAGATGTACAAAAAGCTCCAAACGGTCAAAACTTGCATACGGCAATCATTCGTTCGGGTGAAATGCATAAAGGTGCAGCCGTTCAAGCAGAAGTAAATCAAGCAGCTAGAAAACTAACGGTTCGAAATCACACGGCAACGCATCTTCTTCACAAAGCATTGAAAGAAGTACTTGGAGAACACGTTAACCAGGCAGGTTCCTACGTCGGTCCTGACCGTTTGCGTTTTGACTTCTCGCATTTTGGTCAAGTGACGAAAGAAGAACTTGAGAAAATTGAGCAGATTGTCAATCAAAAAATCTGGGAAGACATCGCTGTAGATATTGCAGAAAGACCGATTGACGAAGCCAAAAAACTTGGTGCAATGGCACTCTTCGGTGAAAAGTATGGCAAAGTGGTTCGCGTTGTTTCAGTTGGGAATTACTCATTGGAACTTTGCGGTGGATGTCACGTCGCTTCAACGTCTGTCATCGGTTTGTTCAAACTTGTATCTGAAAGTGGAATCGGTGCAGGCACACGACGCATTGAAGCACTTACGGGGCAGCAAGCCTACCGTTCATTCAAAGATGAAGAGGAAGTGCTCGTTAACGCTGCAAGCCTTTTAAAATCGAATCCAAAAGACGTTGTGACGAAGATCGCATCAGTGTTAGCTGAAATGAAAGAACTTCAACGTGAAAATGAATCACTATCTGCTAAACTCGGAAACAGTCAATTGGCGGACATTATGGCATCTGCTCAGCAAATCAATGACGTGACAGTGATCTCTGCACGTGTTGATGTGAAAGATAATAATGGACTTCGTCAGATGATGGACGAAATGAAACAGAAGTTATCAAAAGGAGTCATTGTCCTAGGTGCAGCGGCAGACGGTAAAGTGATGCTGGTTTCAGGCGTGACAGAAGATTTGAAATCAGGGAACTATCATGCTGGGAAAATCGTCAATCATGTAGCTACACAGTGCGATGGAAAAGGCGGCGGTCGCCCGGATATGGCAATGGCAGGTGCGAAAGATGTGTCTAAACTTGATGATGCCCTTCAATCCGTGTATGATTATGTCAAATCTGTTTAACTGGTGAATCAAATCGGGTATAATTAGAAATGTAATTATATCCGATTCATAAAACGGATGATCTGAAAGCGGGGTGTCGATTATGGAGTCATACGATAAGACGATGAAATTTAACTTTCCTGAAGAGTCAATGGAGCAAGAAGTGAAGCAGGTTATGCTTCATGTGCACAAGGCACTTGACGAAAAGGGCTACAGTCCAATTAATCAGATTGTAGGTTATCTTCTTTCGGGCGATCCAGCTTATATACCACGTCATGACGATGCACGTAACTTAATCCGAAAGTTGGAACGGGATGAGATCCTAGAAGAACTTGTGAAGTTTTACGTTCGTGAAAACGGAGGGAAAACAGAGTGAGGACAATGGGGTTGGATGTTGGATCCAAAACGGTTGGCATCGCGATCAGTGATGCGCTTGGGTGGACTGCCCAAGGCATTGAAACAGTAAAGGTCGATGAAGGTGCTGGCCAGTTTGGCATGGAAAGAATCCAGGAACTCGTGAAAGAATACGAAGTGAGCGGATTTGTGGTAGGATTCCCTAAGAACATGAATAATACAGTCGGACCAAGAGCGGTAGCATCTCAAGATTATGCTGAGCTTTTGAAACAAACATTCGGCTTTCCTGTTGCATTATGGGACGAGCGATTGACGACGATGGCAGCGGAACGCGTGCTAATCGATGCAGATGTTAGTCGTAAGAAAAGAAAGACTGTTATCGATAAGATGGCAGCAATCATGATACTCCAAGGGTATCTTGATTCAAAAAATAGATGAGGTGATCGTAATGGAACACGGACAAGAAACAATGACGATTGTAGATGAAAACGGCGAGGAACACGTATGTGAAGTAATCTTTACATTTGATTCAGAGGAATTCGGTAAATCATACGTTCTTTATCATGTACTTGGTGAAGAAGATACGGATGACGACGAAGAAGTCGAAATCCATGCATCTGCATTTGTACCTTCTGAAGACAATGAAGATGGCGAATTGATGCCTATCGAAGACGACGCAGAGTGGGAAATGATTGAAGAAATGTTGAACACGTTCCTTGCAGAAGAGGACGAAGAAGACGAAGAGTAAACTATATGTGCACGGACGGGACGGTGCGGTACAGGCCGTTCCGTTTTTTCATTGAGAGATGAGAAAGAGTAGGTCAGAACCTTGAGCAATGTCTTGACTCGAGCGCCTAGCCCCTCGAGTCGCTTCAGTCCTTAAGGCCCTCCGACATACAGGACGTACTAGTGTCGACGTTGCCACAGAACATCGCGAATTTAGTCGGTCTGCGCTTTTTCTTAGTGTCTAGGCTTCAGGCGCCAGCCGCTCGGGTCATAAGCAATCCAGTTATGTGGCAAAGAGCGCCACGTCGCTGGATCGACTTATGCCCGTCGCGGGCCTACAGGATGTAGGTCATGCAGCTGTTGCCATAGGAAGTGGCGCATTTAAGCTGCGTTCCCTATAGGTAGGCGCCTTGCGCTTTTCTTATTATGCTTCGAACGAAAGAGGTGGATTACGCATGGATGATGGTTCGAAAAAAGATATCATGTTCGAGCGAATGCGTGAAAAGAAGAAAGAAGTGAAAATCGTTAGAAGGATTGTGCTAGTAATCGTACTTGTTCTAGTGCTTATTGGCTTAATTGGTGGCCGTTACGTCTATAAATACATAACAGGGGCCCTTCAACCCATGGACCCGGATTCCGAAAAAGTCATTGAAGTAGAAATTCCTATCGGGTCTGGTGTAGACACTATTGCAACGAAACTTGAAGAAAATGGGATTGTTAAAGATGCTCGTCTGTTCAAATATTACGTGAAGTTCAATAACAATTCTCAGTTTCAAGCAGGGACGTATGGCTTAACGAAATCGATGACGCTTGACGAAATCATCGAAAGTTTAAAAACAGGAAAAGTTTATAGAGAACCAGTCTTTACAATGACTGTTCCAGAAGGACTGACATTGAAACAAATTGCTAAAATTGTCGAAAAAAGTACAGGGATTTCAGAGAAAGAATTCCTTGCTTATGTAAATGACGAAGCAACCGTCAATATGTTGATGGGGAAATATTCGAAAATCTTGACAGAAGATATTAAAGCAGAAAACGTTAAATATCCGTTGGAAGGTTATTTATTCCCAGCAACTTATCCGTTTTTTGAAGAAAAACCATCTCTTGAAACAATAGTCAATTCGATGATTCAGGGGACTGCGCTAAATGTAACGCCTTATCTCGATTATCTGCAAAGCAATGATAAATCAGTTCATTGGTTGTTGACATTCGCATCGCTGCTTGAAGAAGAGGCGACGGCCCAATCAGATAGAGAAACGATTGCCAGTGTATTTTACAATCGCTTGGAGATAGATATGCCGCTTCAAACGGATCCAACAGTCCTTTACGCACTAGGTGAGCACAAAGATAGAGTACTTTATTCAGATCTTGAAATAGAAGATCCCTATAATACGTATGTCGTCAAAGGATTGCCGCCTGGACCGATTGCGGGAGCAGGAAGGTCTTCAATCGAAGCAGTTATAGACCCTTCTAAAACGAACTATCTATTTTTCTTAGCTGATAAGAAAGGTGTCAATCATTTTACGGATTCTTATGATCAGCATTTGAAAAACCGGACACTTTATTTATCAGGGGATTGACGGTCTTGAACTGGAGATGAACGCAATGGATAACTATAAGACATATCTTGCAAGTTTTGTGAAAGAAAGAGATACACTCATTGTTGAGATAGAACAATATGCGAAAGAACATCATGTTCCAATCATGGATAATGAGGGTATCGACTTATTTATTAGCCTATTAAGAATTCAAAATCCGGAACGTATCCTTGAAATTGGTAGTGCAATCGGCTATTCGGCGATACGAATTGCTGGGGCACTACCTAAGGCTTCTATTGTGACTATTGAAAGAGATACTGATCGGTATTTGAAAGCGGTTGACTACATCACGCGGAGTGGTTTTGAACAAAGGATTGCTATTATTGAAGCGGACGCGCTGTTAACTGACAGTGCTGAAATTTTCGATAAGACTTACGATGCGCTTTTCATTGATGCTGCTAAAGGGCAATATAAACGATTCTTTGAAAAATATGCGTCTAGCCTCAAAGCCGGGGGCGTTATTTATTGCGATAATATGTTCATGCATGGTATAGTGCTGCTCGAAGATAAGGATATCCCGAGGCGAAATCGCACAATGATACGCAACTTGAAAGAGTTCACTGAATGGGTTATGAATAATCCTGAGTACGAAACGTCTTTGCTTCCGGTTGGAGACGGGCTTTTAATTGCGGTAAAAAAATAAAAAGACATTAATGTGGATATCCTAGAATAACGGGATATTCTGATGCGTAAAGGGAGTTTGAAATGAAATCTAGAAAACCTCTCGTCATCGGTATTGCAGGTGGCTCAGGATCGGGTAAAACAAGTGTTACCAATTCAATCTACGATGTGTTTAAAGAGCATTCTGTGGTTGTTATCGAACAGGATTATTATTATAAAGACCAGTCTCACTTGGAATTTGAGGAACGGTTGAAAACGAATTATGACCATCCGCTGGCGTTCGATACAGATCTACTAATTCATCATGTTGAAACCCTTATTGACCGAAAGCTCGTAGAAAAACCCGTGTATAATTATACATTACACACGCGGTCTGAAGAGACGATTATTATCGAACCGAAAGATGTCATTATCCTGGAAGGGATTTTGGTTCTTGAGGACGCGAGGTTACGTGATCTAATGGATATCAAATTATTTGTCGATACAGACGGGGATTTGCGTATCATTCGTCGTATTATGCGTGACATTAATGAGCGGGGTAGAACAATTGATTCGGTCATCGAGCAATATTTGTCTGTTGTACGCCCAATGCACAATCAATTCATCGAACCAACGAAAAGGTATGCCGATATTATTATTCCAGAAGGCGGTCATAATGAAGTCGCAATCGACCTAATGGTTACGAAAATAAAAACAATTCTTGAATCTGGAACAGAATTGTAATATGATAATGACAGAATTCTATACAGATTTAGCACTATGTCGCATACCTGTCGTAGGAGCGGCATAGTATTTTTATGAACAGGAATATTAGGGAGTGGTGTGTGTAATGATTACAGAAAAGAAATTTCCAATGACTGCATCAGGTAAACAAAAGCTTGAAGAAGAGCTAGACTTTCTAAAATCAGTTAAACGAAAAGAAGTTGTCGAGCGCATAAAAATCGCGCGTAGTCACGGGGATCTTTCGGAAAACTCGGAATACGATTCCGCGAAAGAAGATCAAGGTTTCCTTGAAGGTAAAATTGCTTCTATTGAGTCGATGATCCGCAATGCGGTAATCATCACAGCAGACGAACTAAATACTGACGAAGTACGCCTTGGGAAAACCGTCACATTTAAAGAACTGCCAGACGGAGATGAAGAGACGTATACGATTGTTGGTTCTGCAGAGGCGAATCCAATCGAAGGTCTTATTTCAAATGATTCACCGATTGCAAAAGGACTTATCGGTCGTTCTAAAGGTGATCAAGTAAAAATTATTACACCGGGTGGAGAAATGTCAGTTACAATTCTTGATATAAAATGATTTACTGATAGCCGCCCTCTATTGTGAGGGCGGTTTTCGTACTTTATGATTTACGATAAAAGTTGAATAAATGAATGCCTATAAATAAACTGAGAGAATGCACCTTAACAGGAGTAACCGAGGCCCTTAGGCTGATGCCATCCCCGAGCAGTGCAGCGAATTCAATGAAATACCTTTTTAGAACTTTATGAAACAAATTACGTTGCTACTCGTCTATTACATACTGGCAATCGTCAAAATCTTAACAGGAGTTGATATGTGAATGACAGAACGAGAACCTGATCTTTCGAGAGTTGAACGAAAAAAAGGTCGTAACCGAAATAAAATTTTGAACAGTATGATTGCAGTTGTTGTAGTTCTTATTGTTATCGCTACAGTGGCCATTTTCTCTGGCAACAAGAGTGATAATGAACCGAACGATATTGAAGAAACTGCAAATGATACCACTGTCAATGATGATAAGGCAGAAGACGTTGAAGATGACGATAAGGATAATGCGACAGAAGATAGTAATCCAACAAAGGACGAAGAGAGATCTGCACCAGAAAACACTACAGAAACCGAACAAGTCGAAGAAACAACTAATGAAGACGGTAGTGAGGAATCTGGCTCGGTTACATCCGTTCCTTCAGACGACGCAATCATTGCCGAGACGATTGTCAATAATGCATGGAAGCCTGTAGGTACGACACAAACAGGCGAGCACGTATCCCAGTATGATGGCACTTCAGTGGATTGGAATGAGAAAAAGCAAGCACTTGCCTATGCAACTGGTCTACCACAAGATTCAATGATCTTTTTGAAGATTAAAAACGGCGGTGGACCACAGAAGTCTATTGGAATCGTTTCGTCAAGAGATAGTACACAGAAATACCGTGTCTATCTCGAATGGGTGGATGGCGAAGGCTGGAAACCTGTAAAAATGGATAAATTAACAACATTGGACTTTGATTATTAAATGCAGTTTAGTGGAGGGAATACTATGAAGATAGCAGTAATTGGCGCAATGGAAGAAGAAGTAATACTCTTACGTGAACAAATAGATTCAGGTCTTGCGACAACAATTGCAGGGTGTGAATTCATCGAAGGGAAAATCGGTGAGCATGATGTTGTACTTGTAAAAAGTGGGATTGGTAAAGTAAACGCCGCGATTGCAACGACGTTATTACTAAGCAATTATAAGCCGGATGTTGTTCTTAATACAGGTTCAGCAGGGGGATTCCATGATTCACTTGAAGTCGGCACGGTCGTTATTTCCAATGAAGTGCGTCATCATGATGTCGATGTAACTGCTTTTGGCTACGAGCATGGTCAAGTTCCAGGACAACCAGCAGCGTATCCAGCAGATTTAGGGCTTGTGGATGCAGCTCGTGCTGCTGTCGATGAAGTAGGAGCACATGCACATGCTACAGGACTTATCGCTTCGGGTGACACGTTTATGAGCAATACTGAACATGTTAAAAAAGTGAAAGAGACATTCCCTCTGATGATCGCTGCGGATATGGAAGCATCGGCCGTCGCTCAAGTATGCCATCAGTTTGGTACGCCGTTTGTTGTCATTCGGGCATTATCAGATATTGCAGGAAAAGAGTCACCAATTAGTTTTGATGAGTTCCTTCCGGTTGCGGCACGTCATTCCACAGATATTGTTTTAAAAGTCATCTCGAAACTTTAAGCATTTCATGGTAAGATAGGTATATGAATAGATCTTGCAGATATTCTTTTTCGAGGAGGGATTTAACTATGTTATTTTTAATGGCAGGCGTGTTTATCGCAACAACAATTATTGCAGTTGTCATCTCCCGTGAGGTTAGCGCGGACTGAGCTGTAAAAGAAGAGGCGTTTCCTATGCTGGGATCACTCCCGCGTGGAAACGCCTTTTCTTTATTACTTATGGAATTATAAAATCTTGCACTGTGGATAACCTACAAATGAAGGTAATTCACGTCAAGACTCTAGTGCCACTGAACAGGTGCTTGCGCTTTTGGTCCTTAATTTGAATCATTGTATTCATGTTTGAATAGCTGGTACAGTTTAACGATTGCGCGTTTTTCGATACGAGAGACATAGCTTCTCGAAATGTCGAGCTGCTCGGCAATTTCTTTTTGCGTCATAGGCAGGTCATCTAACAGACCATATCGTCTTTGAATGATTTCAAGTTCCCGGCCGTCAAGTTTTCCAAGATGTCTGTACAACCTTTCTTTTCTTTCTTTTTGTTCGACTGCATCGACCGGCGATTCATCATCTGTTTGAAGCAAATCAGCAATTTGCAAGGATTGGCCATCTTTATCCATACCGATCGGATCAAAGAGGGAGACGTCTTTTTGTACCTTTTTCTGTGTTCGTAAATACATGAGTATTTCATTTTCAATACAGCGGGCGGCGTATGTGGCCAGTTTCGTTTTGCGATCCGGAGTGAAACTGTTTACCGCCTTCATGAGTCCAATTGTTCCAATTGAGATATAATCATCAAGTAGTTCGTGTTTTGGGTGGAATTTTTTTACGATGTGGGCGACGAGCCGCATATTACGTTCAATCAATTCATCTCGAGCATCTTCGTCGCCTTCTGCAAGACGTTGCAGGCAAGCTGCTTCTTCCTCTTTGGATAGAGGGCGCTGGAAAGCCTGCCCTCTAATATAGCCAATCACTGCAGGAATTTCGAGCCATAGCTGGACAATCGCCATGACAAACCCGCTCATCGGGCCACCTCCTGTGTCGTTGTATGACAGCATATGCGGTCGGCTCTTGCCGTATCACCGTTTTTTTAGTCGGACAGGCGATAAAGGATGTCCTAATTTAAGCCAGCTTGATGTGAGATGAACGTAACTTGCGTTTCTCTAATCGAGTCGGCGCCTTGCGCTTTTCTTAGTGTCTAGACTCCGGGCGCCAGCCCCTCGAGTCGCTTCGGTCTTGCCGAAAAGGCAAAGAGCGCCTTTATCGTCAAGCCTTCCAGCGCTTTTCGGGGCTAAACGGCGCCTTGCGCTTTTCTTAGTGTCTAGGCTCCAGGCGCCAGCCCCTCGAGTCGCTTCGGTCTTGCCGAAAAGGCAAAGAGCGCCTTTATCGTCAAGCCTTCCAGCGCTTTTCGGGGCTAAACGGCGCCTTGCGCTTTTCTTAGTGTCTAGACTCCAGGCGCCAGCCCCTCGAGTCGCTTCGGTCTTGCCGAAAAGGCAAAGAGCGCCTTTATCGTCAAGCCTTCCAGCGCTTTTCCGGGCTAAACGGCGCCTTGCGCTTTTCTTATCAATGCGTGTAAGTTGCATTGTTATGTTATAATCGTTTCAGATTAAGTACTATATCGGAGTGGATATCGTGTATAAGTATTTTTTACCAGATGAGTATGTAAAAGACATTTTTCATATTCAACCTGAATTATTAAAAGATAAAGGAATCAAAGGGGTAATCACGGACCTGGACAATACGCTTGTCGCGTGGGACAGGCCGGATGCAACACCTGAAATCATCGAATGGATAACATCAATGCAAGATGCGGGCATACAGGTTACCATTGTTTCAAATAACAATGAAATGCGTGTTAAAGCCTTTTGCGAACCTCTTGGCATTCCATTCATAAATGATGCACGTAAGCCAATGCGGAAATCATTCCAAAAGGCACTCATTTCTATGAACGTCAAAAAAGAGGAAGTCGTCGTCATCGGTGACCAGTTGCTAACCGATATACTCGGCGGTAACAGAAAAGGGCTACATACGATACTCGTAGTGCCTGTCGCGACGTCAGACGCCGCTATTACGAATTTCAACAGGAAGATTGAAAGAAGGATCATGGCGGGATTGAAACGCCGTGGCTTGATTAAGTGGGAGGAATAAGCTTGGAAGAAATTAAATGTATCGGTTGTGGAATAACAATCCAGACTGAAGACCCGAAATTGGAAGGCTATACGCCACCAGCTTCTTTAGAAAAAGAAGACGTTATTTGCAAGCGTTGTTTCCGACTGCGCAATTATAATGAATTACAACCCGTATCATTATCGGGCGATGATTTCCTCGCTATTTTAAATGGTATTGGTCAAAAAGACGGTTTGGTCGTTAAAATCGTCGATATTTTCGACTTCAATGGTAGCTGGATAAACGGTCTGCACCGCTTTGTTGGCAATAAAGATATTTTATTAATCGGTAATAAGGCAGATATTTTACCGAAATCAATTAACCCGAACCGTCTTATCAACTGGATGAAAGCTGAAGCGGCTAAACTTGGCTTAAAACCTGTTGATGTTTTACTTGTTTCTGCTCATAAAGGCAAAGGAATGGAAGAAGCACTCACAGCGATTGATAAACATCGCCGTGGGAAAGACGTCTATGTAGTCGGCTGCACGAACGTCGGGAAATCAACGTTCATCAATCGCATCATTAAAGGGGCGACTGGTATTGGAGAAGTAATTACGACTTCTCATTTCCCAGGAACAACTTTAGATCTTGTTGAAATTCCATTTGAAGATGGCAAAGCAATTTATGATACACCTGGTATTATTAATCATCATCAGATTGCACATCATTTGGATGCAAATGATTTGAAGGCAATCACACCTAAAAAAGAATTGAAACCGTCAGTATTCCAGCTGAACGCTGAACAGACACTATATATCGCTGGTCTTGCACGTTTTGACTTTATTTCTGGTGACCGTTCGTCGTTTACAATTCATGTTTCGAATGAATTATCAATTCACCGGACAAAGCTTTCCAATGCGGATCATTTGTACAAAGAACACCTTGGTGGGATGCTAGCGCCGCCGTCTGGTGAATCACTTGAAACGTTACCACCATTTGTCCGTCATGAATTTTCGATTAAAAAAGCGAAAACAGACATTGTAATTTCAGGGCTAGGTTGGATCACGATTCAGCATCCTAATGTAGTAGTCGCAATTCATGCACCTCGTGGGGTAGACGTTGTACTACGTCCTTCATTAATCTAAGGAGGGACTCATTATGAAAAAGTGGTATGCGGTTATCGGAGATCCAATCAAACAGTCAATGTCTCCGAGCATGCACGAAGCTTGGTTTGATGAAGAAAGTATAGACGCAGCCTATATCCCAATACATGTAACTGAAGACAGACTCCGGGAAGCAGTAGAGGGCTTAAAGAACTTAGGCTGTTCAGGATTTAACGTCACTGTTCCGCATAAAAGTGCTATTATCCCGTTTCTTAATCAGTTGGATTCTTCCGCGCGACAAATGAACGCTGTAAATACTGTCCACGTACTCGAGGATGGCACACTTGTGGGCTACAATACGGACGGTAAGGGATTTGTCCAGTCTTTGGAAGAAGCCTGTGCTGATCAGTGTAAGGATAAAAAAGTTCTCGTTATCGGAGCAGGCGGTGCTGCACGCGGTATCGCTTTTGCACTTCATTCCGCGGGATACGGCCCTATCTTTTTCACGAACCGTACTCTGGAAAAAGCCGTACAATTAGCAACTGAACTAACCGATTCGGCGGTTCTATCGGTAGCAGAGGCAGAATTATCTTTAGCCGAATTTGGTTTAATCGTCCAGACGACATCCGTTGGCATGAACTTTTCACAACAAGGAATGCCTTTAAACCCGGAAAATATGTCTGAAGGAACTGTTGTTGCTGATATTATCTATAACCCACTTGAAACGGCATTCCTTGCAGAAGCCCGTAAAAGGGGAGCAAGCACAATGAATGGGGTCGGCATGTTCGTCCATCAAGGAGCGCTTGCGTTCGAGACATGGACAGAAGTCCGCCCTGAAACAGGATTTATGATTGACAAAATAACGACAACTCTTGGAGGATAAATAACTATGTTAACTAATAAACAAAAAAGCTTTCTTCGCGGCGAATCGAATCGTCTACAACCACTTGTCCATATTGGTAAAAGTGGTTTAACAGAATCGGTCATCACGCAGATTGAAGAAGCGCTTGAAGCAAAAGAATTAATCAAAGTAACAATTCTACAAAACTGTGACCAAGATAAAAATGAAATTGCAGCGAAACTTGAAGAACAAGTAGGCATTGAAGTCGTTCAAGTTATCGGTAAGATCATTGTTTTATATAAAGAATCAGTTGAGAAAAAACGGATCGAACTTCCATAAGTGAGGTAAGCCCATATGAAAAAGATTGGCATTCTTGGCGGTACATTTAACCCGCCTCATATCGGTCATCTGATTGTTGCGAATGAAGTAAAGCAATCTCTCGGTCTTGATGAAGTTCGATTAATGCCGACGGCGGTTCCACCGCATAAAACTGCACCTGGTGATGCGACTGCTGAACAGCGTTTGCAGATGGTGGAACTTGCTGTGATGGCTATTGATGGCTTGACTGTGTCTGCTTTTGAAGTAGGACGTGGCGGTGTTTCTTATACGTTTGATACAATGAGACAATTGACACAAATTGAACCGGAGATTGAATTTTACTTTATAATCGGGGGTGATATGATTGATTTGTTGCCTAAATGGCACCGGATTGAAGAACTTGTCACGCTTGTCAATTTCGTAGGTGTTGGACGTCCAGGGACTAACGGAACAACGTATTATCCAATCATTATGGTGGATATCCCACAAATTGAGTTGTCTTCAACATTGATTCGACAACGCTTTTCTGAGAATGGTGCCGTCCAATTGCTTATCCCGCCTGCAGTGGAAGCTTTTATTCGCGAGGAGGGTTTGTATGGAAGTTGCACAGTTGAAAATAGAAATCGCTAAACGTATGCCGAAACAACGTTATGAACACGTTTTACGGGTAACGGAAACGGCAAAAAGATTAGCTGAGAAGTATCGACTTCCAGTGATTAAAGCTGAGCAAGCGGCGCTATTTCATGATATTGCAAAATTCATGGACAAGGCTGACCTGCATCATGTTTTAAACACAGCAAACGAAGATTCACGGCTCTTGTCATTTCATCATGAGTTGTGGCATGCTCCAGTTGGGGCGATTATCGCACGAGATGAATTTGGGATTAGTGACGCGGATATCCTAAACGCAATCCGCTATCATACAACCGGTCGGGCGACTATGTCCCCGCTCGAAAAGTTGATCTATGTTTCTGATATGATTGAACCTGGACGCAGCTTTCCAGGAGTGGATGAGTTAAGAGTAAAAGCTGAAGAAAACCTTGATACAGCAATGGAAGCTTGCATTTATCAGTCAGTGCAGTTTCTTGTGAATAAAAGAGTACCGGTTTTTCCGGACTCAATAGACTGTTACAATCAGTTAATAAGAAGGGAACAGTGAAATTATGACTACTACATTACTAGAAACAGCTTATAAAGCAATCGACGATAAAAAAGGCGAGGACATTGTTGTACTGAATATGGAAGGGGTATCACTTATCGCGGACCAATTTATTATCTGTCATGCAAATTCAGGACGCCAAGTCCAAGCAATTGCAAAAGAAGTAGCTGACAAAGCTTCTGAAGCTGGATTTATTACAAAAAGAATCGAAGGAATGGATATGGCAAGATGGGTACTCGTTGATTTAGGCGATGTTGTCGTTCACGTATTCCATAAAGATGAACGCGGTTACTACAACCTTGAAAAGCTTTGGGGAGACGCACCAATGTTGGACATGGCTGAAGAAAGATGAATCAGGCTTATTCCGAATTCGCTTCTGTCTACGATGAACTAATGACCGATATTCCCTATGACGCCTACATTGATATTATTGATGTAGCGGCAGGGGGGATTGATGGTAAACGTGTGCTAGATATCGGATGTGGAACAGGCCTTTTATCCATGAAACTTGCTAAGCAAGGAGCACAAGTGACTGGGATCGATCTTTCTGCCGACATGTTAGTGATGGCAGAAGAGCGTGCACAGTCGCTTTCTTTGCCTGTGCAATTTATCGAACAACCTATGCAACAGCTAGAGGGGTTTGCGGACTATGATATCGCGGTTATCGCCATTGATTCGTTAAACTATTTATCGAATCGTGAAGATGTGCTGTCGACATTTCGGCAAATCCATTCGGCCCTTGCGGTTGGTGGAAAATTGATCTTTGATGTCCATTCAACTTTTAAAACGGATGTCATCTTCATGGAAGGTCCTTTTACGTTTGATAATGGTCGAATAACATACATATGGATAACGGAAGAAGGCGAAGAACTTCACTCCGTTTATTCTGAACTGGCTTTTTTCGTTAAGAGCGAAAGTGGGTTGTATAGGCGTTTTGATGAGGTTCACACGCAACGAACGTTTCCAGTAAGTGACTATGCAGATATGCTTATGGACACAGGTTTTTCGATTGAACGGATTTTTGCAGATTGGGAAGATGAAGCGCCACACGAAGAAAGCGAACGAATATTTTTCCAAGTCAGAAAATAAACCTTTTCATTTTATTCGGTGAGGGGTTAGCCCTCACTGAATAAAATTAAGCCTCCGACGGATGTCACAGATTTTCAGATGAATTATCGAGCAAGGTCAGGCCTGCGTGATGCAGGTCAGTTAGCCATTGTCGCAAGGATGCGACGTTCTTTGGCTAACTTCTTTACTTGATCTGGACGCAAATACGCCAAGGCAGATTTGATTTTTGGTCGGCATTCATTTATAGTTGAATGTACTCCATATGGATGCCGCCGAAGAAAGGGTGACTGTACTGTTTCTTTCGTTTGTATCCGGTAAATGGCGTAAGATTATAACCCCAATTGCAGCAATCGCTGTCATATCCGCTTTTCTGTTCTTCCCCAAAGGACAGGCTGACGATAATACGTTTGTCATGAGCGAACAAAACCCATTCCCTGAATTGATTGAAGAAAAGATTGAAGAAGAAATTGTAAGTAGTATTCAAATTGCTCCAGCTCCCATCGTTGTCGATGTGAAAGGCGCTGTTAGGCACCCCAGTGTCTATTCGATGCAAGATGGAGACCGCCTGATAGATGCTATAAACGCAGCAGGCGGCTATTTACCAAACGCTGACTCTAGAATGTTGAACCATGCTATGAAACTGGCGGATGAATTCGTCGTCTATGTACCGATCATTGGAGAAGAAGTACTAGATATTTCTTTCACTCCATTAAGCGGTGCAAGTGCGCCCCAAGATGACGGAAAAGTCAATATTAATACCGCGGATGAAAAAGAATTGATGACGATCCCAGGTGTGGGACCCTCAAAAGCGGCAGCAATTGTTCAATACCGAACGGATCATGGCGATTTTAAATCACCGGAATCATTGATGGAAGTGTCTGGAATCGGTCAGAAAACATTTGAAAAACTAGAATCTCAGATTACTGTGAATTAAATGGAGTACATTCTATATTAATTGAACTATTGAATTTCATATAAGAGCTTAGCGTAGGCGCCTTCCAGGGGTAGCCGAAGCGGTATGGAGTGGAATCTTTCATATAGCCTATATAGTAGGGAAACATACTAAACGAAATAAATATTGGAGGCATTCACAATGGAGCGAATAACGTGGGACCAGTTTTTTATGGCCCAGTGCCATCTATTAGCAGTAAGAAGTACATGTACAAGACTTTCTGTCGGAGCATCAATTGTCAGAGATAACCGGATCATTGCAGGCGGCTACAACGGTTCCATATCAGGGGGAGACCACTGTATTGACCATGGTTGCTATGTCATTGAGAGCCACTGTGTGAGGACAATCCATGCAGAGATGAATGCATTGCTGCAATGTTCGAAGTATGGCATACCTGTTGCAGGATCAACGCTGTATGTGACGCACTTCCCATGCCTACAATGTTCGAAAGCAATTATTCAAGCAGGCATTAAGCATGTCATCTATGCAACAGATTATAAAAACGACGAATACGCATTAAAGTTATTTACACAGTCGGATGTTTCCGTTCAGCATATTCCGTTCGATGAAAAGAAAGTCGACTTTTCCAGCGAAAGTAAGTTAGAACTTATCAATGAAATGCTTCTAAAAATGCAGGCACTAGGCGCTGGGAATGAAGAACTTGCCCCCTATAAAAAAAGGGTGGATAGCTTATTCGACAAATGATTTCACGTGTACGTTTCATGTATTTAGCAATCCCGGTCGCCGTATCAGCATTTGCTGTATACGGTCCGGTTTATCTATTACTCAGTAATTTATTTCTTCTTCCCATCTTCTTGAGTAGAAAAGAAGATTTCCTCACACCTATCCTCGCGGTTGCGACCGCTACCTTCTCTTTTTTCTATATTTCAGCGACGATTCCTATAATCAAAGAATCCGGCGATGCAACCCTTAGCATCACTTGGACCGATAATGTGAAAATTGATGGTGGCAAGATGAAGGGATTTGCTAAAACCTCTACTGGTGAAACAGTTTACGCCATCTATACAATTAGCAGTGAACAACAAAAAACTCGTTTTCTTGAGATGAATATACCGTCCGTGACATTCACGATGTCAGGTTCATTTCGCAAACCGGATATTCCTTCACATGATTATTCTTTCGATATGACGAAGTATATGAGAATGTATGGAGCATCAGGGATATTTGAATCGGAGACGATTATTCAGGTAGAAAAAAATTCTGGTATCAGGACACGATTATCTGGACAGAGGCGGAAAGTGAAAAATCATATCGGGGCTACATTCCCAGAGACGCTGAAAGTGGAAGCTGAAGCTTTGCTTATTGGTGATCGAAGCGGGATGGATGAAGAACTGGCATCAAATTATCGGACGCTTGGCATTACACATCTTTTTGCGATTTCAGGGTTGCACGTCGGACTGCTGACATTCATGTTGCGGGAATTGCTACTAAGAGCAACTATAAGGAAAGAAACAATTGATACACTTGTTATGGCACTGTTGCCTCTGTATGCCGTTATGGCTGGAGGGGCACCTTCTGTCTGGCGTGCGGTATCGGTGACTATACTCGTCCTTCTCGCGTCGTCAGGGAGGGTGAAGGTGAGACTGGATGATGCACTGGCGATAAGTGCAACTTGTTTTATCCTTTATCAACCATTTGTTCTATTTCAGCCAGGTTTTCAGTTGTCTTACTTGGCAGCTTGTTCACTCGTCTATTCTTCCGGTATTTTAGCCAAGGCAAAGACTGCTTTTGGTGTATCGTTTCTCGTCACGTCAATCAGCCAACTTTCTTTGTATCCAGTATTACTATTTCATTTTCATGAGCTGTCGATTTCATCATTTGTTGTTAATCTTGCTTATGTACCTCTATATTCACTCATTATTTTGCCAGCAAACATTGTTTTACTAATCATGACATCGATATTGCCGAAGGTTGCTGGTCTATTATTCATGGTATATGAGCCTTTCAGGGAAATCGTAGGAGGAGTAACAAGTTGGATATCTTCTTTACCCTATCAACTATGGACTCCAGGAAAACCGGATGCGCTTTGGACATCTATAGCTGTAGCAGGAGTCTTGCTGTTCTTTATGCGCAGTGAAGAAGGGGCCAATGTTTTTAAGTCGTTGCCAATTGTGCTCGTGCCTGCACTCGTCATTCATTTCATACCGTACATGGACAGCTCGTTAAAGGTAACATTTTTAGATGTCGGACAAGGGGACAGTATCGTTATCGAATTGCCTTATCGGCAAGCGGTATATGTGATTGACGCGGGCGGAACCATTACATTTGGCGACCCGAATTGGAAAACGCCTACAAAGCAGTTTGAAGTAGGTCGAAAAATCGTAGTTCCTTATTTGAAAGGCCGAGGTATTGCAAAAATTGATAAACTAATTATTTCTCACGCCGATGCGGATCATATGGAAGGGGCAGATGAAGTTTTAGAAGAGCTGACAGTTGGTGAAATTCATATTGCACCAGGAAGTGAATTTGAAGTAGCGATGAAAGAAATCATACAGATTGTAGGGGACAAACGCATTCCGATGTTGTCGATGAAAGAAGGAGTCTCTTGGACAAAAGGGAGCTCGAATTTTCATTATGTGGCACCTAAAGAAGGGAAATATGATGGGAATGCAAGTTCACTTGTCCTTTTCATGAAAACATCGGGACCTTCGTTTTTATTGACAGGAGATATGGAAAAAGAGGGAGAAGCTCAATTTCTTCGCGACTACGGGCATTCTGATTTCGGTCCCGTCATTTTGAAAGCAGGGCATCATGGCAGCAGGACATCGAGTACGGAGCCATTTGTCGACGTGCTTCGTCCAGAACTAACCATCTTTTCGGCAGGTCGAAACAGCAGATACGGACATCCTCATCCTGAGGTCGTCGCAACGTTTGAAAAGAAGGGGTTACCGACAATGTCAACCGCTGAATTTGGGTCGGTTACTGTAACTGTTAAAAAAGATCATTTCGAAGTTTCGAGTATGAAAAAATAAAAAAACGAACACAACACCCTGGATAGGATGTGTTGTCCGTTTTTTTCAAACATATTAGCCAGCGACTACGTCGATTATAGTAGCAATAACAAAAATAGCTGAGAATGCTACGAAAGCGACTACAAAGCCGATTCCTGAATCGATTAAATCATTACGTTTGGACTGTACATCATGTTCAAACTCATTCATTGCTACACCTCCTGATTCCATTATAGTATAGATGATTCCATGGTAAAAATCCATAGCAATCAACTTTTTAAACATGTCCGGCTGGAACTGACACAATTTGTCCATACAGTCGTTTTGCTATACTGTATAATTGGAATGTATTTAATTTGATTCAGCAATTTTTTTGTACTGAAAGCGAAGCGTCAGATATAGAAGTTCCCCCTATTATAAGCAGTGGGATGAATGGTAAAACGCTTATACATCGATGGTGGGCAAGTTTCTTACTGATTAGGGGAACCCAGACTAAATTCGCCGGGTCCTGCGGGCACAAGTGCAATTAAAAATTTGGACGAAATTGCGCTGAGGCGTAATCGATTTGGAAGAGGTGAATAATGTGGCAAATGCAATATGGAAAAAAATAGCTGCTGGGGAAATCGATCCGGTCTACTTATTGACTGGTCTCGAACAACATCTATTCGACTCCACAATTACACGGCTGAAAAAAGCATTACCTGACATTGATGCTGCATCAGTCATTCGGTTTGATTTGGATGAGACACCTGTAGAAGCAGTCATTGAAGAGGCGGATACACTACCATTCCTTGAAGATCGAAAATTAATTATAGCTGGAAACGCATCATTTTTAAAAGCATCAGATAAAACCAGAGAGAAAGTGACACATAATTTGGAGCTGTTGGAAGCTTGGCTGGCAAATCCTTCACCAACGGCAACGGTTGTATTTATAGCACCATATGAAAAACTGGATGCACGAAAACGGATTACCAAAATAATAAAAGAACATGCGACTGTCATAGAATCAAAACGACTGCAAGGGAAGGATCTGTTCACGTGGATACAGCAGGAAGCGGGGGCAAATGGATCACGAATTGGACCAACTGAAGCAGAATTTCTCGTGAAAATGGCGGGGGATGACCTGCTTGCTTTGTCATCTGAAATTGGTAAAATGGCTACCTATTTGAATGGTAATGGGGATATTACGGCAGATGTAATTGAGTCGCTCGTACCACGGACTCCAGAAATGGATGTCTTCCGATTAACAGATGCCTACGTTTCTGGAAAAGTGTCGAATACCGTGGCCATCTACCATGACTTATTACGTAACGGTGAAGAGCCAATCATGTTGACTTCACTTATTGCAAGTCAAGTTAGGCTCATGGTCCATGTGGGTTTACTTCAGAAAAAAGGATACCAGCAACATCAAATTGCAAAAACGTTAAGTGTTCATCCGTACCGTGTGAAATTAATGATGGAGAATAGAAGTCTGCCAAGTTCTGAACGTTTGCTATTGATCTTAAGTAAGCTTGCGGCCATTGACTATAAATTGAAATCATCTAGTGGGAAAAGAGAACGAATTCTGGAGTTGTTCTTTATGGAGCCGTTGAGAAAATAAAAAATGACAATAAAAAAAGAAAGGTCGTCCGATAATCGGGCGGCCTTTCTTAGGTTGAAAATTAAAGTGCTTTTTTAGTAAGACGTGCTTTTTGACGTGATGCAGTATTTTTATGGATAAGGCCTTTACGTGCAGCAGTATCCATTTTTTTGATCGCATCTCTTAGTAGGCCAGTAGCGTTCTCGTCTTTAGCGTCAAGAGCAGTTTCAGCTTTACGTACAGCAGTACGCATCGCATGCTTTGTATTCGAGTTTTGCTCGTTCGCAGCATTGCTTTGTTTTACGCGTTTGATTGCAGATTTAATGTTTGGCATTTCATTCACCTCCAGTTTCAGGTAAAGCAAGAGTGTTTCCACGAAGTTTCGGATATCTCTTTCACAACAAGCATTATTTTATCAAATCAAGCGCCAGATTGCAAGAACAAATGCGCAAGCATCTGTTCAGCCCCATCAAGTACTGGACGTGAAATCCTTATGTTAGAAAATATCTACAAGTCGAGATTTTTATTAATTCCCCAGCAACTAGAAATTTAAAGAAGTGGTGGCGTAGTTCGTAGCGTTCTGTCGGCCCTGAGCATAGAGCTGCTGGACACAGGATAATTAATCAAAGAACAAAGAATATTTCTGAGTCACATCGCACAAACTTAAAGGTGAGGTGATTGTATGGAGAAGTATGATTTTTATCGAACGGATCTTCTAGATGAGAGTGAAGAAGTAGTCCGTCACCGGACGGCGGATGACAAAAATAAGTTGAAAGAATCAGATGGGGTTTTGTTTGGCGAAAAAAGATTAGGTCGGGTCATTGTGACTTCTGTAAAAGTCGATGCGCAAGGTGAGGAAAAGATCGGGAAGAAGCAGGGAACTTATATTACGCTGACAGTTCCGGCACTTACAGCGGATGATCGAGAAGGGCTTGCTGATATGTCGCGTGTGTTAATCGAAAAACTGGATGAAATCCTTGTGGATATTACCACGCTCAAAACGGGAAAGATTCTTTTAATAGGTCTTGGCAATCGTGACATCACGCCCGATGCTGTGGGCCCACTGACGATGGACAGGTTGCGAGATATTGTGCCTGGCTATTATTCCGAAGAGGGCAGCGAAGTATTCGTCTATGCGCCTGGTGTGACGATTCAAACGGGTTTGGAAACATCGGACTTTGTAAAAGCTCTTGTTACTGAAATAAAACCCGACTTACTTATCGTCATCGACGCACTTGCGGCAAGAGATAGTTCAAGGCTTTGCCGAACGATTCAATTGACGGATACGGGTATCCATCCAGGATCTGGTGTTGGCAATAGCCGTAAAGAGATTTCAAAAGAAGTACTTGGAATACCTGTAATCGCAATCGGAATTCCGACTGTCGTTGACGGTCCTGTTCTAATAGCGGATGCCATCAATTCCATGTTTGGTTATATTGCTTCAAAAATAGAGGAGAAGGACAGTCCTTCATCAAGACTTTCCGTTACGCCGTGGCTGCACACTGAAAATAAGGATGCTGACCGAGCTAATCTGCTACCAATCTTTGGTGATTGGGCGACGTGGCCGCACGAAGACCGTATCCAGTTGTTTGAAGAAGTGTTGACGAACCATGAATTACGGACATTTGTCTCTCCGAAAGAGATTGATTCATGGGTTTCACTTTATGCGGAATCACTTGCCGATTCATTGACGAACTGGATTTCGACTATAAAAAACAGTCATTAACTCGTGTTCCAACGCATATAGTTGGAACACGGAGGGATGCCATTTGAAAAAAACACTGCAAATATGGGGCACACTTATCTTATTTCTCTTCCTGTTTCCAATGATTATCACAACATTTCCGAAGGGACAGTCGGCGAAATCTTCTAATCTCGTGAAAGAGTCTACTTACATGGTATACGCCGCAAATATTTTGGAAGAGGAAACAGAAACAGAAAAAGAGCCAGAACCAGAACCAGAGTCGGAGCTAATGCCAATACAAGCATCAGAGGCAGAAGGGAAAGCGTTACTCTATTTCACCCATTACCACGAAGCCTTTAAACCTGTGACACAGGCGAAAGAAGGAAAAATCACTGTATCCCACCAAACTGAAAACATTACAAAATTTGGTGAGAAATTAAAAACGCAACTACAATTCAACGGAATTGAAACGGATATGATAGCTGTAGAGGTGCCCCATACCGGTGCCTATAATGCAATCCGACCACATGTCAAGAAGAAAATACAGGAAAAAAAGTATGATTTGATAATCGATCTTCACAGGGATTCGGCTGGTCCGGATATAACAACAATTGCGTTCAATGATGAACAATATGCGAAAGTGGCATTTGTTATAGGCATGGAACATTCGAACTTTGAGCGTAATCGAGCAAATGCTGTGCTACTGAAGAATGAAATGGAACTGCTTGTACCGGGGATAACACGAAACCTAGTCATGAAGCACGGGCCAGGTGTTGATGGAAAGTATAATCAGGACCTTGATCCGTCTCTTCTTGTCGTGGAACTAGGAGGAATCGGCAACACTGAAGATCAACTAAATCGAACAATTGCTGTCTTAGCGAAGGCGGCTACAACTGTCATTGAAAATTCTAATCGTGCCGAATATTGAAGTATGCGCGGTTCACTGCTATAATTCATATAGCTAAAATAGGAGTGAACTGACTATGAATCATGAACAGAGAGCAGCACGTCAAAAGAATATCCGGAACTTTTCCATCATCGCTCATATCGATCACGGGAAATCAACATTGGCGGATCGTATTCTAGAACAAACCCAAACGTTAACAGCAAGAGAAATGAAGACACAAACGTTGGATTCGATGGATCTTGAAAGAGAACGCGGAATCACAATCAAATTGAATGCGGTGCAGTTGACGTATGCAGCTAAAGACGGGCAGGAATACACATTCCACCTGATCGATACGCCAGGACACGTCGACTTTACATACGAAGTGTCTCGAAGCCTTGCAGCTTGTGAAGGTGCAATCCTTGTTGTCGATGCGGCGCAAGGAATTGAAGCACAAACACTGGCAAACGTTTACTTGGCAATTGATAATGAGCTTGAAATTTTACCGGTTATCAATAAAATTGATTTACCCGCAGCAGATCCGGAACGTGTGAGAAAAGAAATTGAAGATGTTATTGGGCTGGACGCTTCAGAAGCAGTCCTTGCATCGGCAAAAGCAGGTATCGGAATCGTAGATATTTTGGAACAGATTGTAGAAAAGGTTCCAGCTCCACTGGGGGATCCGGATGCTCCGCTCCAAGCGCTTATTTTTGACTCGCATTATGACCCATACAAAGGGGTTATTGTTAATATTCGAATTATGCAAGGTACGGTTAAGCCAGGCGATAAGATTCACATGATGGCGACTGGTAAAGATTTCGAGGTACTTGAAACAGGTGTCTTCACACCAAAAATATCACCCCGAGATGAATTGACTGTCGGAGACGTTGGCTATTTATCCGCTTCGATTAAGAATGTTGGAGATACACGAGTTGGGGACACGATTACAAGCGTGAAAAACCCTGCAAGCGAACCGCTAGCTGGTTATCGCCGGATGAATCCGATGGTGTTCTGTGGACTATATCCAATTGATACATCAAAATATAATGAACTGCGTGATGCACTTGAGAAATTAGAATTGAATGACTCAGCACTTGAATTCGAAGCAGAAACATCACAAGCACTTGGTTTCGGTTACCGTTGTGGATTCCTTGGTCTCTTGCATATGGAGATTATTCAGGAACGGATTGAACGAGAATTCAATGTAGACTTGATCACAACAGCACCGAGTGTTATTTATAATGTCGTACTTACAGATGGTTCTGAAATGAAAGTGGACAACCCTGCAATGATGCCGGATGCACAAAAAGTCGATTATGTTGAAGAACCATATGTAAAAGCATCTATTATGGTGCCTAACGAATATGTCGGTTCTGTTATGGAACTGTGCCAGCATAAACGGGGGAACTTCATGACAATGGACTACCTGGATTCAACACGTGTCAATATCATTTATGAACTGCCACTTGCAGAAATCGTCTATGACTTCTTTGACCAATTGAAATCTGGTACGAAAGGGTATGCATCACTTGACTATGAACTGATTGGCTACAAACAATCGAAACTCGTCAAAATGGACATTCTCCTAAACGGCGAGCACGTCGATGCATTCAGTTTTATCGTCCACAAAGACTTCTCATATGATCGCGGAAAAGCGATTGTTGAAAAGTTACGTAAACTAATCCCAAGACAACAGTTTGAAGTGCCTGTACAGGCAGCTATCGGACAAAAGATTGTCGCACGTTCAACAATCAAGTCAATGGGTAAAAACGTTCTTGCTAAATGTTACGGCGGAGATATCTCCCGTAAACGTAAACTTCTTGATAAACAAAAAGAAGGTAAAAAACGTATGAAACAAGTAGGATCGGTTGAAGTGCCTCAAGAAGCATTTATGGCTGTCTTGAAGATGGACGAGGATTAAGGATTGTAGGTATCACGTTTAAGGTTTCGGTAAACTTGATAATATTGTGTTTTGCCCCCGTGTTGCACCCATAAGAAAAAGTCTGGGGGCAAGATTATTTTAAATCTCGCATGGCTTGTTCGAAAATATCTACTGACTCATTTTGCATCTTCTGCGTTAAATGTGAGTAGGTATCAATCGTAATGGCAGATCTACTGTGACCAAGGCGCGCTTGGATGTCCTTCACCTTTGCGCCGTTCTCCATGAGCATCGTGGCATGAATGTGGGGTAGCGAATGGAAGTTGAATTCAATTCCAAGTTTTTCTTGCATTTTTTGTGTATTATATTTAATAACAGACGGCGTGACGATGCTCCCACATTCTTTCACGCATACATGATTTGATTCAGTATAGTGAGCACCGTATTTCAGCTTATTCTTTACAAGCCAAATGCGGTGTTTTTTAATATATTCACTAAGGTTTGACCAATATGAATGTCTCTTTCTGAGGAAGCGGTCTTTGTTGAATCTAGAACCCAAACACTTTCTTTGTTAATCATTGCCTGTTCAATCCTTAGCGTACCTCTATCAGAATTTTTTTGGGGATTTCACAACTGGAAAATTAGTTTCTTCGCGATTGAAAATATGGACATCATGAGTGATATACGCTATTTAGAAGGCGGCAAAGGAATCATGGAAGGAAGTTCCTTGAAGAGAAAGACATCACTACTTAAACGATGACTGAGGACGACAATGGTAAGTAGATCCTCGTGAACAATGATACTGATGAAATACAAAAAGCAAGAAAACCACGGCCGAAATACTTAAAAGTCGTGAAATAAAAAACTCACTTTCTAAGCTGTAACTTAGAAAGTGAGCAAAAAGTGGGGGTAACCCAAAACTATATGTCACCACTATATCCTAAATGACTGGATTTTAGTAGTGGGTGCTGTTTCCATAGAAAAGTAGTACCCCGTACCAAATGGTATTAACTCCTGGACTGTTGACTTATAAAGGGAAGGTACTGCTAATTCCTTACAGGGAAGGGAAACGAAATTTGGTAATCAGCTCAAAACTCAACAGTCGTCTCCTCCGTTGTTTAAGAAACATGCGCCAACAATAATCAAAAGAATAAACAGAACAATTAGTAAGGCAAATCCTGAACCGAACCCTGAACGATTTTCAGGTCCGCAACCGTATCCGTAACCTGCATAACCCATAAAGTACACCTCCTAAAACGAATTAATTCATTCTATGCCGGTAATTATCGATTGTCTGGTTCATTTGTTTAGTAAAAAAATATTCTTTATTCGCTGTAGGCACGATGAGCGAGTGTGAGAGAGAGCGCGCATGTGTACCTACAGCTCTTAAATAGTATATTCAAATATATTAAGAATGCTTGGGATTCAACTCAGAAAGAAATAAAAATAGTAGGACCAAAATAAGTGCCACTCACTGCAGGATAACGAGATTCATGTACCAACGGAAGAGTGAATCCATATGCCATCCATTCCAAAAAGAAAACAGCGCAGACAATAATCAGCTTCATTGCGGCAAGCTCTTCTGAACTCACTAGCTGAACTTGAGTCATTGAAAAAAGAGTTATGTGAAAAGTGTAAGGGTGTCGGAAGTAATAATAAAAGCACGCTCTATATATGCGGCTGCGGGGCGGTTGATTACACGTGTGAAATCGGTCAGGAGTTATTGAATTCAATAATTGAATGTTCTGAAGCAGAAGTGGAAAAAGTGAAAAAGGTGGCGAGGAAAGAACCTGCTGAAATTACTGAAGAAGCGGTAAACGAAATGAGGGAAGCGGTATGAAGTATGCAGCGATTGCGAAGGAGATAGGTGTGATTTTGCAGCTACTCACTAATTGTCGTCAAAACTGGGATTTGCAAAAGTAAGGGAGCAACACCAGGAGTGGAATCATCATTCCAAAATCTCGTTTTTATCCGGTCTTGTATCCCATTTGTGGTTTAGCAATCTCCACAAATTACGAAAAAGGAATGTCAGGTAAAATAGCTAGAGAAGGTGCTTTAAAAGATCATGTATACGACGTAGCGCCATCTATGACTCGCAATGACACAATTGTAGGCTTTTCACGTATCCATTGATGACAAGCAAGCTGTACAAGCCATTCCTTTTACACGTAGTATTTATCATGCAAGGGATGGTAAGGGCAAAGGCAATCGAGCATCCATCAGAATTGAAATATATTACAGCGAAAGTGGTGAACAGAAGTATTTAGCTGCAGAAGAAAATACTGTTGAATACGTCGCTCAAGTCTTGAAGCTATACGGATGGGGAATTGATCGTGTGAAATGGCATTGTGATTGGAATGGTAAGAAATACCTACATAGGATCAACGGCGAGTAAGGTACTCAGACTGTTGAAGCCGTATTGCTAAGTTGTTGACCGAACTTAATAACCCGAAACCGCCGAATTTATTGAAAAATAGCAACGAAAAGTCTGAAGTAGTAGAAATAGAGGGATATTAACTTCTATAAATATTCCTAATAATAAATTCGGATCAACTTCCGATGAACATAGGAAAATAATTAATAATTATTTGGAAGAAGAACATTCGACAAAAAATAAGTTGATATCTTTTACCCAGAAAAAAGCATCTCTCGCGAGGGGCTTTTTTGTTTGTCGAATTAAAGAGGTATTCGTATGGATAAGGACGAATATAGTAACGTTGTTCTGTTCTTGTTCAACAAGTACAATTGGATTCTGGGAGGTAAATAATATTTACTTAGGAGGAAAAATGAATAAAACACTAATCCAATTCGAAAAAACCATTGATGACATTTCGAAATTAAAAGATATACAAGAATCCCAGCTACTTGAACCTATTAGTAAGAAAAAATGGTCGATTAGAGAAATTGTAGGGCATTTATATTATTGGGATAAGTATAATTTGGAAATAATGGTTCCGAAAATGAAAAATGGAGCAACCTTGCCGGAATATCCAAACCATGACCAACACAATGCGGAAGCAATATCATTTCTAAGTGGCCAATCAGTAAAATCTATTATAAGTGCTTTCGTTGTAACACGAAAAGAACTTATCGAAAGTATCTCAAAAGAAGAGGGTAATGTTAGATTTACAATTGGCAAAGGCAAACGACAGTTCACAGTAGAATGTTTTATAAAAATTTTTTTAAAACATGATATTCACCACGTACAACAAATAAATGAAAAATTAAATAATTAGACTGTTTCCTAATCTAAACCTTGTTGCACCAAAGGGTGATTTAGTCGGACAAATAAAAAGATCGTCCATTGACGGTCTTTTTATTTGTCCAGTTGTCTGTGGAAGAGTTAAATAAGAACTGCCCGGAGATTTGATTATGGATAGGTCGCTTTTTTGTATGTCGAAATAGAGAGGTATTCATATTTATAAGATTGAATAGGGAACAAAGCTCAGTTCTTCTTTAATTGACGGGGCAGTTAATTCAATAAATGTTATATTTAATAGTGATGGTTAATTATTCGAAAGGAGAATTAATTATGATACATATTATAAAAGCCAAACCTAATCATGTTGAGGGAATATCAAAAGTTTGTAGTGATGGTTATTGGGCGACATACAGCGAAACACATTCTGAAATGTACATCAAAGGAATAATTAAAGAGTTTTATAATCATGAAAGAATACTAAAAGAGGTTTTAGAAACCAGTAAGGAATGGGGAGGATATTTTGTTGCAATAGAAGGGAGTGAAGTGATTGGGGCTGGTGGAGGGGGTATGATTGAGGATACCTCTGGAGAAGTTTTTGTATTGTATCTAAATCCTGCTAGACGTAACGAAGGTATTGGCACAATGATATTAGATGCTATTACCAAACAACAAAAAGAAGAGCTTAATGCAACGGAACAATGGGTTTCCGTTGCGAAGGAAAATCAAAAAGGAATTCCTTTCTATGAGGCAAAAGGATTTATTTTTAATCATGAATTTGATGGACATGGAATTGTTGATGGAGAAAGATATACTTCATTGAGATATTGCCGAAATATTTAATGTTTTTTTAAAACAAACTTCTTTTTCTTATTTAATTAAAGGGAGAATTAGGGGATGACGACTTTCGTGAACCGGAGTTGTATAAACCTGTTGTGTATTGCGTATACAAACTCGTTCAACGATCAAATAGATGGTTTTAGGGTTTGATCTCATGTAGCCAAACCTTCTCCTCCTTCACCAAACTTGCCCGTTGGTTGAAGGAGGAAAGTGTACTTTTATATAAAAGTACAATACTTTGTATGGTTAAGTAGAGATATTAAGTAGGAGGAATCTTAGTGAAAAAAACAGCTGTTTTATTGTATCCACAGTTCAGTGAGTATGAACTAACTGTAGCCTTATCTATATTAATGCAAGGGAAAAAACAAGTTATTACGGTTGGATTAAACAAACAACCGATAAAAGGTGAGTCAGGGTTATCTTGTGTAGCTGCCGCTACTGTTGATGAAATTAATTTCGAAGAAATAGATAGCCTCTTATTACCAGGTTGTATGGATATTATGTCGCTATATGAAGAAGAAAGAATAGTTGATTTCATTAAACAAGTAGTTACTAAAGAAACGGTGATTGCAAGTATATCTAGCTCTCCATTCTTATTAGCAAAAGCGGGTGTTTTAAGAGATAAAAAATATACTGTAGGGATTATAAAAGAAAACATGGAAAAATCCGGTGTCTTTAACCTGGAGAATTATTCAGAACAGATTGTAGTACAGGATGGTAACATAATTACAGCTAGAGGAAGAGGATTTGTTAGATTTGGAGAATATTTAGGGAAAGCGTTAAACCTGGAATTTGATAAAAGATGGTATTCGGAATAATGTAATAAAATTGAAATTAATGAAAAAATATCACTATAGCACTAGTTTTAGGTGAAGTTGTTCCATTTGACACATAATTAGGATTTGGGATTTTAATGCTTTATAGGATTATACCGCCATCGTTGAAATCAGCTTTTAACTTGGATAGTGATAATTGGATTACGCAACATCAGGCCGAGTCAAGTAAGTCTAGGGCATTAGGAGCAATAAATGAGCTGTGCTCTGAAAACGGAATCACTAAAGATGAAGTTAATAATTTTAGAATCGTTTAAATAAATTTATCTAAAAAAGCAGCTCTCACGAGGTGTTTTTTATTTACTTGCAATACGAACGTATATTCTGTATCGTGGGTAAAAAGGAGATGAAGGTTGCATGCCGATTGCGAAGGACAGAGTAGAAGTTGACTAGGATCTGATTAGAGAGTACTTGAATGGAAAAATGGACGAGGCTAATCGCGAGGTTTTGGGATATCAATGAAATGTCAAAATGGTTGTGTATGGGCAGAACATTCCTAGAAGAAGAATTTCTACACGATCCACGCATGAAATTTCTACAACGTCAAAAGGAAAGCGATTTTGGTTCTACGAGCCATCGTTGAAAGTAATTAAGTTCAATACAAACAAGCAATGGACTTTATCTTCTGAAAATATATATAGAATTGGAGAGATTTTATTTTGACATATTTTGAAACAGCTGCAGAGTCACGTAAAGTATTCGATGAACAATTTGAAAAAGGCTTTTCACCGTTGCAGGCTCGTCATGAACAAGCTGGTATTTTTAAATCACGTTTAAACGAAACTGGATTTTTTGCTTTGACCCTACAACGTATCGGTCATCAATTAATTTTCCTAACAGCTTTATACGAAAAAACTACTGATAAGGGAACAAAATCCGGGGTCCTTCAAGAGATTGAAGCCATTATTAATGGTGAAACTGTCTCTGGTGTAGGATCACATGTTGGGACTAAGTCTTATACTTTCATTACTCTAGCGCCTACTATCACTGGCTATACTAAAAACACAAGCGGTGTTACGGGTTCGAAAGAAATAGTCAATGGAGTATCTACAAGCAATAAGTACTTTTCAACTCCGACGGTTTCAGATGGTATTATTGAACCGACGTTAGATAACTACTCAAAAGATCTTGGCTATATTGATGGTGGATTTGAAACAGATCCGGGATTTGGTCTTATTTTAGTGGGATATACGAACATCTTAGCTAATTTAACTTTACTATCATCCCTAGACCCTACAGTCCGAACTCATGTAGAAGAAGGGGCAAAAATTATGTTCCAAAAGCTCGCAATTTATTATGCTCAAAACCCTAAATTTACCGAGAAAAATCAAGCTACTTCTGACTTTGATTTTACACATACTACTATTGCTCGTTTAGCAGAGAACTACGGTTCTTCTGACTTACAAATCTTCGATATTGGTATTGCTACAGATCTTTCTACAACTGATGGTTTCAAAGCAGCAACTGGTGTACTAAACACGATCTACACGCACATTGCTTCATTGGCTTATTATCTAGTAGTTGGACTAGGAAAATCAAAGTCACAACTCAGGACTATTGAAACATCTGAACTGTTAAGTGGAATTTCTACAAACTCACCATTACGTACTGGTCAATTAAATCAATACTTCGAACAATTCCCTGACTACCTTAACAAAATCGGAAATCCAACAACTTTCAGCTCGATCATCGGTCTTGCTCTTGGGGTTGGTGGTGTAAGTCAAACGTTCGCTCTTATTTCTTCTCAAATATCTGAGGCTCGTCTTACTGAACTTGGTGTATCTTCTGTTTCTCAGTTGAACGCTTCAAGTACTACCGATGGGAATACTTATTACTCTCAAGATCATATGAGAGGCTACTTAGGCTCAAATGGTTACGATTCATACGTGTCTATGGCATTAGTATGGCTGTCACATGCATCTGGAACCGAAACTGTAACTGATCGATATGCTACTGCACCTCAATTAAGTGGGACTGCTTTCACAGTTGCCAAACAGCTTGGTCATGAGTACCGTCGAAAGCTAAGTAACACAACACTTAACAATCCTATCGCAATGCATCATGCATCTAAGTCTGATGATGGTTTAGCATTAACAGCTTATCTTGGTCAGTTCCAAAACTACATTAAGAATGCAAGTGCAACAGAAACTAATGGACTTTATCCAACATTCGTTGATTTTGTCGATAGAGTTAATTTAGATAATCCAGAGCCAACTGGTTTCTTATACTCATTTGCATCTAATGGTGATGCTGATTTATTCAAAGAAATCAATGATCGTGTAATTGCAACTGGTGAATTCAACAACTTACATAACACACCTGCTAATATTTCTGCAGTTCGAGGTTATATCCGGATTTCTCCTAAAACTTCTCATCGAGGTATTCATGGTTTAGCTGGATTACTAGAAAGAGGACTCACATCAAATTGCTAAGAGTGTTTATTGCGGATACCTTATTTGACACAGGCTATTGAATGGAAAGGTGGTCCGCTAAGCTGAGTGATATTAATGAGGTAGGGAAATCCTTGAAAGATACAAAACCTAGCTGGTTTGATATTGATTAATAAATGGAGCCTCTTTAAGAAAATGAAAGAATTGCAGATTAATTCCCAAGGGGTACTGAATATTGATACAACGGAACTATCGGAATTGTAATCAGTGGCGGTAAGGCCCAGGTGCAGAGAATCCTCCACATGCTAATAAGACGCATAAAGAGAAAGGTGACTCCGTGTTAATTGGGATGAGGGGGGATTTTGAAAGATGATGTATACTAATCTGCAATTTAGTACAGATTCTTGCAACTGAGGAGGAAAAGACTGTAGAAATTAATCAAAAGAGATGATTGAAAAGGTCTTCCTGATGCTTATGCATGCTAGTTAGTCAAGAAGAGTACCAGGGCAAGAGGTAAGTCAAAAGAACAGCTGGTTGGTAAGGAAGGGGCTGAATTGATAGGGACTAATCAACAGACGTACAAGCTTGGTAATTCGTAGACGATAATTAGGGGAGGATTTATGACTGAAAAGCAGATTGAGCAGTTGTAGTTCCATACATCCCATTTAGCTGATTCCGCCGCTATTAATATACTACAGTAGTTTTTTCTCTCTCTTTTATATCTGCGGGCTTAGTCGGAGTATCGGATAGGTTGACTACTACGAACATTACTACAAATGCGATACCTAAAAAATTCAACTGCTTTTTGCGCAGCACCTTGTCCTTTTTTACTATGGCAATAATAGTTTGTATGAAAAAGTAAAAAAATGCAAACACCGATAATAAAGTGATGAGTGAAAGTATACTATCCAAATAGACTACTCCTCCTATTTGATAGTAGTTTCATAGTACGATAAAGTCTGTTAATTAACTATATATGATGCGAAAGCCATCAACTTAATTAAGTAGATGTTAATTTGCTCATTTTTAAAGAATGTTGCGATGTATCTGTACTAATAAAAATTGTATAATGAAAGTAAAGATGGCGATATGTGTACCCCATAATCATTATATTTAACTATAGGTCGCCGGAGTGGGAGGAAAACAAGTGGTTATTTTAAAATCAATGAATCAACAGGAATTTCAGCAGTATATTAGTAGTGCAATTGATGACTATGCAAAAGACAAGGTCGCTTCTGGAAATTGGAAGGAAGATGAGGCGATTGATTTATCTAAGCAGTCATTTGATGATCTATTGCCAAAAGATGAGGAATCCGAATTTAATTACTTATTCTCTATCTTTAACGCCGAACAGATTGTTGGAATGATATGGATCGCACAAAAATCACCTACAAATAAGGATGAAGGTTTTATTTATGATTTCAATATTTTTGAGCAATATCAAGGATTGGGATACGGTAAGGAAGCAATGCGAGAACTTGAATGTATTGCAAAGGATTTAGGAATGAAAAAGATTGGACTTCATGTTTTTGGTCATAACAAAACTGCGCGAGGATTATACGAAAAGTTGGGCTACGAAATTACAAATATAACGATGGAAAAGTTAATTTAAAGTTGTTATATAGCGTATAAAGTGACCTCCATAGTCATTCAAAGAAAAAGAGATCCATCCACAGATTCAATAGTGGATGGGTCTCTTTTTTATGAGTCAAGACACAGTCACCTTCTTAGTGGTATTCACATAGTTCACTTTTCTCTAACGAAATAAACAAGAGTTGGAAATAAAAAAATTCGTTTGCACCGGATGGTTCGTCCAATCATTACGCGTACTCGTCCATATAATACGTAGAAGGCTGGCCAGCTTTAAAGAATAACAAAGGGGGGATAGAAAATGTGTTTTGAAAATCAAAATCGAAATCGAAATCGGCGGGTAGAGTTGATTTGTGAATGTCGTGAAGTAAGGTCTGATCGTGATAATAAACATCATTGTGACCGTAATCGTGACCGCGACGATAGGTTGAAATGTCACTGTAAAGAATCTCGTCGCAAACGTTGTAACTTTGGCTGGTAAACGTAGTAGAGATTAAAAAATGAAATAAAGAAAATCCTGATGCGAACAAGAATTTCCAAGCAAAAGGTGACCATTCCATACGGAACGGTCACCTTTTGCGTTTGTTTTTTACTAAAGAAATACACTTCATGCAATTTATAACGTTATATGCTTCGGCTTCTTCCAAAACAGTGCAATAATCGTACCGATTGCTAATACGATTGCGGCAAAATAGTATGGGTAGTTTAAGTCGATGTCAAATAACACACCACCGATGATCGGGCCAAAAATATTGCCAATACTGGTGAAGGTTGAGTTCATACCGCCAATAAAGCCTTGTTCATTGCCCGCAATTTTAGATAAATAGGATGTAATGGCTGGGCGTATTAAATCGAAACCAACAAACAGGAAGAATGTTGTCAGTAATATTGTGAAGTACGAGCTTACGAAGGTCATCAATAGGACAAGAATCGCTGATACAGCTAAGCTGTAGCGAATAAGATTAATTTCGCCAATGCTTTTTGATAAACGATCGAAAAGCAATAGTTGCGCAAGAGCACCGACAATTCCGCTACCCGTGATGACGATGGCGATATCTTTTGGCGTGAAGCCGAATTTATGGTCGACGAATAAGCTGAAAAATGATTCAAACGCTGCAAGGCCAAACGACAAAACGAAAATTAAAATGAAAGCAATAGCGTACATTGGGATGAAGAGCCGACGAAATCCTGTTTTTTGTCCTGGGATAGGCGCATCTTCAGTCACGCGTTCTGGTTCTGTTAATAGAATAAGTGAAAGAATCGCAGCAACCGCTCCGAGTACACCGGCTGAATAGAATGGTACACGTGTACCAATTTCAGCTAAAAAACCACCAATCCCGGGTCCGATAATAAAGCCAGTGCTAATAGCGGCGGACATATAGCCAATTGCCTTTGGTCTTGTGGCGTTCGTTGTAATATCTGCGATAAAGGCTGTTACAGCAGGCATAATGAATGCCGCACTGACCCCGCCGAGCATGCGCGAGATAAATAGTACCTCAACGGATTTACCAAACCCGAATAAAAACTCCGAGAAACCAAATACAAACAGGCCAAGCACGATCATAATTTTGCGACCGTATTTGTCAGCCCATCGCCCGGCAAACGGTGAGACGATAAGTTGTGTAATCGCAAATGCCGCCATCATGTAGCCAACGACCGTCCCGTTAATGTTTAACTCATTCATGATCGTAGGAAGAACGGGAATAACGAGCCCGATACCAAGAAAGGCAATAAATAAATTCAGTAATAAGATAGCTAATGTGACTTTTTGATTTTTCATAAACAAAACTCCTCTACATTTAAGTTGCTATAAACCACTTCTTTCGATTGATTTTATAACGATTACAATTGGTATCTATATATGTTGAAGTGATGGGTAGTCGTGTACGGGATTTAAGCTTTGTGTGACACATCATAATGCTGTATGATACAAGTTAGTACATCCAATTAGCAAGAAGTATTTATTGCTATCTTGGAGATGGACGAGGATTAATAAATGAAGAAGGGGGCGACGAGCCCTCTTCTTTTCCATGTATAGACTCTAAGGCGTAGGAATTCGGGGTCATAAGCCCTGATCAAGGCGTTAACTAAAGGAAGGAAGTGACGGTATGAGGGGTATGTATATCCACATTCCGTTTTGCCACCAAATTTGTCATTACTGTGATTTTAATAAAGTGTTTTTCAAAAATCAGCCTGTCGATGAATATATCGAATCAATGGGTCAGGAACTGGCGATCATGCGGCAGGAAGGTATTTCATTCAAAGAAGTGGAAACGGTATTCTTAGGAGGCGGCACACCAACTTCGCTGTCTGAAAAACAGCTTGAACGGTTGCTTGAAATAATCCATGAATATGTAGATGTCAGTTCATTGAAAGAGTTTTCGACGGAAGCAAATCCGGACGAGCTAACATTCGGCAAATTGATTGTCCTGAAAAATGGCGGCGTGGATCGATTGAGCATCGGTGTTCAGTCATTCGACGCAGACTTATTGACAAAAATCGGTAGGACGCACGGTCCAGACGACGCTGCACGTGTTGTAGGAGAAGCGAGAAAAGCCGGATTTGATAATATAAGTATCGACCTAATTTACGGGTTGCCGGGGCAAACAATCGCGCAATGGCAGGATACTCTTGATAAAGCACTTGCCCTTGATCTACCCCATTATTCAGGGTACTCGTTGATTGTCGAGCCAAAAACAGTCTTTTATAATTTGATGAATAAAGGCAAATTGCCACTCCCAGGCGAAGACATGGAAACGGAAATGTTCACGATGTTAATCGAACAGATGGAGCGTAAAGGACGCAAACGTTACGAAATTAGTAATTTTGCAATTCCAGGTCACGAATCAATCCATAATCTCATCTATTGGGAAAATGCTACGTACGCTGGTGTTGGTGCAGGCGCACATGGTTATGTAGATGGCACCCGATATTCCAATATCGGACCAATTGCGAAATATATGGAGAAAACAGCATTGGGCGAACGACCCGTCCAACAGACACATGTAGTTACTGCAATCGAAGCAATGGAGGAGGAAATGTTTCTTGGCCTACGCAAATCAAATGGTGTATCCATCTCTTTATTCCAAGAGAAGTTCGGACGGTCACTTGAAGAGGTTTACGGGGAAACGTTACACTCGCTTATTAAAGATGGACTTGTCGAGCGATTGGATGATGCGGTTAAGTTAACGCACCGTGGTGTTTATAGAGGAAACGATGTATTTCAGCAATTTCTTAAATAATCCAGAGTCAATTCGTTGACACTTCGATCTGCATTTGTTAAATTATCAGTAGTATTAGCACTCGCAGTTATAGAGTGCTAACAGGAGTGATGACTATGTTGACGAACAGACAATTGCTTATATTGCAACTGACGGTTGACGATTTCATCGAATCCGCACAACCTGTCGGATCGAGGCAGCTATCCAAAAAGCCGGAAGCACCATTTAGTCCTGCGACAATACGGAACGAAATGGCTGACCTAGAAGAAATGGGTTATCTTGAAAAGACCCACACTTCATCCGGCAGAATACCATCTGAAAAAGGGTACAGGTTTTATGTAGATAATCTATTAACAAAAGAAAAGTTGAACACGGAAGACAGTATTCACCTGCGTTCGGTTTTTCGGGAAAAAATTGTGGAGACTGAAGAGTTAATACGAAAGTCAGCGACAATTTTGTCTGATTTGACGAATTACACGTCGATTCTCCTCGGCCCCGATACATCGCTACATGCAGTGAAGCGTTTTTCAATCGTTCCACTAGATGAGAAGACAGCTGTCGCTATTATTGTCACGGACAATGGACGTGTTGAGAATAGACTCTTCAATGTACCGGAAGGCTTCACCGCGTCAGATATTGAGAAAATGGTAAACATTCTGAACGAGCGGCTCATTGGTACTCCGCTTGTCCATATTCAGAAGATACTTGCTCAGGAGACGCAAATGGTGCTGGAACGTCATATCCACCATGCAGGCGACTTGTTCGCTTCATTCCAACGGGCGATTTCAATCGAACCGGAAGAACGGCTGTTTTTTGGCGGCAAAATGAATATGATGAAGCAACCCGAATTCAATGATATTCACAAGATGAAAACATTTTTTGAATTAATGGACAAGGGCGCACCAGCAATGACGTTTTTTCAGGAAGGTATGACAGGAATTCATGTCCGCATCGGTTCTGAAAATAATCACAATGCGATGGAAGATTGTAGTGTGATTACAGCGACATATTCGGCCGGCGACAATATGACGGGTTCCATCGCTATCATCGGACCTAAACGGATGGATTATGCAAGAGTTATCACCATGCTTGATTTAATGAGCAGTGATTTGTCCAGAGAATTGGCGAGACTGACAATCGGCGGAACAGCAGGGAGGAACGACTAATGACAAATGTAAACGACGAATTTAAAGAGAACGAAGAAGTAGTAATGGAAACGCCCGATAATACAGACGACATCATCGAATCAGGTGAAGATACTGAGGAGATTGAAATCGTTGAAAACGGGGAAGAGACAATTGTGCAAGAACTTACTGAAAAGCTACAAGAAGAAGAGAATAAACGACTTCGACTTCTAGCAGATTATGAAAACTTCAAGAGACGGGCTACGCTTGATAAAGAAGCGCTACAGAAGTATCGTGCACAGAACGTCGTGACGAATTTAATACCAGTTCTTGATAACTTTGCACGGGCACTTACTGTGGAAGCGACAACTGAAGAGGCTCAAACGATGATGACGGGATTAGATATGATTTATCGTACATTCCTTCAAGCCCTTGAAGATGAAGGTCTTGTTGAAATCCAAGCGCTGGATCAGGAGTTCGATCCGAATTTCCATCAAGCAATTATGACGGGTTCAGATGAAGACAAACCAGCAGGCATCGTACTTGAACAAATGCAAGCTGGTTATATGTTGAAAGATCGTGTATTAAGACCAGCAATGGTTAAAGTAAACGAATAAAAAATGTAGCATATATATAGGAGGAATTTGATTATGAGCAAAATTATCGGTATTGACTTAGGGACAACAAACTCAGTAGTAGCAATTTATGAAGGCGGAGAGCCTAAAGTTATTCCAAATCCGGAAGGTAACCGTACAACTCCATCAGTCGTTGCTTTCAAAAACGGCGAACGTCAAGTCGGAGAAGTAGCAAAACGACAATCAATCACAAACCCAAACACAATCATGTCTGTAAAACGACATATGGGAACAGATTTCAAAGTGAAAGCAGAAGACACTGAATATACACCTCAAGAAGTTTCAGCAATGATTCTTCAGTATTTGAAGGGCTATGCAGAAGAGTATCTCGGAGAAAAAGTAACGAAAGCAGTTATTACAGTCCCTGCTTACTTCAGCGATGCACAGCGCCAAGCAACACAAGATGCTGGTAGAATTGCAGGCCTTGAAGTAGAACGTATCATCAACGAGCCAACAGCAGCTGCACTGGCATACGGCCTTGATAAAACGGACGAAGACGAAACTATTCTTGTTTATGACCTTGGTGGCGGTACGTTCGACGTATCAATCCTAGAACTTGGCGACGGTGTATTCCAAGTTAAATCGACGGCGGGCGATAACAAGCTTGGCGGAGACGATTTTGACGATGTTATCATCGACTTCCTTGTTCAAGAATTCAAAAAAGACAATGGCGTTGACTTATCGAAAGATAAAATGGCGATGCAACGTTTGAAAGATGCTGCTGAAAAAGCGAAAAAAGACCTTTCAGGCGTAACAACTTCACAAATCTCATTGCCTTTCATTACAGCAGGAGATGCAGGTCCACTTCACCTTGAAGTTTCACTTTCACGTGCGAAATTCGATGAATTGACTGCTCACCTTGTTGAACGTTCAATGGTACCAACTCGTCAGGCCATGAAAGATGCTGGTCTTACTGCATCTGAGATTGACAAAGTAATTCTTGTTGGTGGATCGACTCGTATTCCTTCAGTTCAAGAAGCAATCAAGAAAGAAACGGGTAAAGAGCCATATAAAGGTGTTAACCCGGATGAAGTAGTTGCACTTGGTGCAGCTGTTCAAGGATCAATCTTAAGCGGAGACGTTACAGACGTTGTACTTCTAGACGTAACACCTCTATCACTTGGTATTGAAACAATGGGTAACGTGTTCACTAAACTAATCGAACGTAATACGACAATCCCGACTAGCAAATCACAAGTATTCTCAACAGCGGCTGATAGCCAGCCAGCGGTTGATATTCACGTATTGCAAGGGGAGCGTCCAATGTCCGCGGACAACAAAACGCTTGGTCGTTTCCAATTGACGGACATTCCGCCAGCACCACGTGGCGTTCCACAAATCGAAGTAACATTCGATATTGATAAAAACGGTATTGTTACTGTTAAAGCGAAAGATCTTGGAACACAAAAAGAACATAATATTACAATTCAAGCAAGCTCAGGTCTAACTGACGAAGAAATCGAACGTATGGTGAAAGATGCTGAAGCAAATGCTGAAGCGGACCAAAAGCGTAAAGAAGAAGCGGACTTGAAAAATGAAGCGGACCAACTTGTATTCATGGCTGAAAAGACATTGAAAGATCTTGAAGGAAAAGTTTCAGAAGAAGAAGTGAAAAGTGTCGAAGAAGCAAAAGAAGAGTTGAAAACTGCGCTCGAAGCTGCTGACTTTGACGAAATTCGTACTAAAAAAGAAAAATTGGATGAAATTGTCCAACAGATGACTATGAAGTTGTATGAACAAGCTGCAGCTGAATCTGCTGAAGGCGCTGAAAACGCAGGCGAACCTAAAGACGACGATATAGTCGACGCAGATTTTGAAGATGTAATCGACGAGAAAAAGTAAATAAGAATGATCGTTGACGGAAAAGTCAAAGTCCGATATTCCGGCTTTGGCTTTTCCGATTTTTATTGTGCGTTCTATACTTCAGTACCTAGCTTCAGTCTAGTCTTTAATGGCAAAGAATGCCTTTAAATTCAAGCCTTCTAGCGCTTTTTTAGGCTGAACAGGCGCTTACGCTTTTCAGTTTTTAATGATACAATAGATGATATTCAAAGTATTTCGGGAGAGTGAAGTAATGAGTAAAAGAGATTATTATGACGTGCTTGGTATAACAAAATCGGCATCAAAAGATGAGATTAGGAAAGCGTATCGTTCGCTTTCGAAAAAATATCATCCCGACTTGAACAAAGCAGATGATGCAGTTGATAAGTTTAAAGAAGTGACCGAAGCATATGAAGTGCTGAGCGACGATTCGAAAAAAGCGAATTACGACCAATTCGGACATACGGATCCGAATCAAGGATTTGGTGGTTTTGGTGGCGGAGGCGGCGGAGCTGATGGATTCGGCTTCGATGATATATTCAGTTCGTTTTTCGGTGGAAATACACGACGACGTGATCCAAATGCACCTAGAAAAGGCGACGATCTACAGTATTCGATGAACATTGATTTCATGGAAGCTGTTTTCGGTAAGGAAACGGAAGTTGAAATACCGAAAGAAGAAGACTGTGATACTTGTGATGGGTCAGGCGCTAAAAAAGGGACTAAACCTAA
Source organism: Sporosarcina sp. resist (assembly GCF_014302295.1). NCBI lineage: Bacteria > Bacillati > Bacillota > Bacilli > Caryophanales > Caryophanaceae > Sporosarcina > Sporosarcina sp. resist. Next base: position 2,131,195 of record NZ_CP060287.1, read on the forward strand.
GACGTGTACACATTGTGGCGGTTCGGGTCAAATCAGCGTTACGCAAAACACGCCACTTGGCCAAATGGTTAATCGTCGAGCGTGTCAGCATTGTCAAGGAACTGGGAAAATAATTCCTGAGAAATGTTCGACTTGTCACGGAGCAGGTAAAGTGACGAAAAGGAAGAAAATTAAAGTAACGATTCCTGAGGGGGTCGATGATGGACAACAGCTTCGGGTATCTGGACAGGGAGAACCTGGTCATAAAGGTGGACCTGCGGGCGACTTATATATCGTATTCCGCGTCAGGGCTCATGAGAAATTTATCCGTGAAGACGACGACATCTATTTGGAACTCAACCTTTCCTTCCCGCAAGCTTCACTCGGTGATGAGATTGAAGTGCCAACTGTACAAGGCAATGTGAATTTGAAAATCCCAGCAGGCACGCAAACAGGAACACGATTCCGCCTAAAAGGTAAAGGTGTTAAAAACGTTCATGGCCGTGGTATTGGAGATCAGCATGTTGTTGTGAAAGTGTTGACGCCTAAAAAGATGACAGAAAAACAGAAAGAACTGATGCGTGAATTTGCGGCAATTAGCGGCGATTCGCTTGACGAGTATTCAAGTTCACTGTTCGATAAAATCAAACGTTCAATTAAAGGCGATTGAAAGGGATGAATTCATTTGAAGTGGTCGGAAATTTCTATTCATACGACGCATGAAGCAACTGAAGCAGTAGCGAATATTTTACACGAAGCAGGTGCAAGTGGAGTCGTTATCGAAGATTCAGCAGATCCAAGTCGAATCCACGAAGACCGGTTCGGTGAAATATGGGCACTCGACAAGAACGATTTCCCAGTAGATGGCGTTATCTTAAAAGCCTATTTACCAGTCACTACTTTTCTTATTGAAACGGTGAAAGATATCGACCAATCTATCAAAGGTTTATCGGAATTCGGAATAGACGCAGGGGAAAATGCCATTCAGACAAATGAAGTCGATGAAGAAGATTGGGCAACTGCCTGGAAAAAATACTATCATCCTGTCAAAATTTCTGGACGCTTTACAATTGTACCGACATGGGAAGAATATGAACCTGTTGAATCAGATGAATTGATTATTGAACTTGATCCTGGCATGGCGTTTGGAACGGGCACACATCCTACAACGGTAATGTGTTTACAAGCGCTTGAGAAATACGTCAAGCCGGGAGACACAGTTGTTGACGTGGGAACAGGTTCAGGCGTGTTATCTATCGGGGCAGCACTTCTAGGTGCTTCACGTGTCCATGCACTTGATTTGGACCAGGTTGCAGTTGTAGCTGCAAAAGAAAACATTGAGCTGAATCATGTTGAAGAAACAGTGGAAGTGAAGCACGGCAATCTTCTGGATTCTGTAAAAGAGCCGGCTGAAATCATCATCGCGAATATCCTTGCAGAAGTTATCATTTCCTTTTCGCAAGATGCGTATTCAATTTTACCGGAAAATGGCTTGTTTATTGTTTCGGGAATCATTGGACAAAAACGTGATCTAGTAAAAGACGACCTAATCAGCAAAGGATTTGAGATTGTCGAATCTGTACTTATGGAAGACTGGGTTGCTATCATCGCTCAAAAAAGGAGCGTGTAACGATTTGCAACGCTATTTTCTGCAATCTCCTTTTGATGAAGATGGAAATGCAATAATTACTGGTGATGACGCTAAACATATCGCGCGTGTTATGCGAATGACCGTTGATGATGACGTCATCGCTGTTACTAATGGCGAAGCCTTCGTCTCCCAAATTACAGAGCTTTTACCTGATGGCATCGTAATCCGTCGCAAAGGAGAACCTCTTCAGTCAAACGAAATGCCTGTTAAAGTAACGGTAGCTTGTGGTCTCCCGAAAGGTGACAAACTCGATTTAATCGTTCAAAAAGGAACGGAACTCGGCATGGCAGGGATTTTTCCGTTTCAAGCCGAGAGATCTATTGTAAAATGGGATGACAAAAAAGGTGACAAAAAAGTTGAACGGCTTCGCAAAATTGCCAAAGAAGCTGCTGAGCAATGTCATCGCACAGTTATCCCGGAAGTGCGAAATCCATTTTCTGTTAAGCAGTTAATCGCTGAATCAGAGAACTTTGATGTCCTTCTAGTTGCTGATGAAGAAGACGCGAAAAGTGGGGATCCACATAAAATTTCGGACCGTTTAAAAAGTGTATTACCTGGTCAAACAGTACTTGCTGTATTTGGTCCTGAAGGCGGATTGTCTAGGACAGAAGCCGAAACACTACGTTCGGCAGGTTTTTTACCGATAGCGTTAGGTCCGCGAATACTGCGGACGGAAACGGCTCCATTGTATTTATTGTCCGCAATGTCATACGAATTTGAATGAAAGTGGTGAGCAGTTGTGTCTTCGGTCGCATTCCATACGTTGGGCTGCAAAGTGAATCATTACGAAACCGAGGCAATCTGGCAACTTTTTAAAGAAGCCGGTTATGTCCGCGGGGATTTCGAAAAAAATTCTGATGTTTATGTCATTAATACATGTACAGTGACGAATACCGGTGATAAAAAAAGCCGGCAAGTCATCCGTCGTGCTGTTCGGAAAAATCCGGACGCTGTAATTTGCGTAACAGGTTGTTATGCACAAACGTCTCCTGCGGAAATTATGGCGATTCCGGGAGTAGATATCGTTGTTGGAACACAAGATCGGACAAAGCTCCTCGGACTCATTGATGAATTCCGTACGGAGCGTCAGCCAATCAATGCAGTCCGCAACATCATGAAAAACAGGATTTATGAAGAACTCGACGTACCTACATTTTCGGATCGTACACGTGCATCGCTCAAAATCCAAGAAGGGTGCAATAACTTCTGTACGTTCTGTATCATTCCTTGGGCGCGTGGACTAATGCGTTCACGTGATCCACAAGAAGTCATTCGACAAGCGCAACAGCTTGTTGATGCGGGTTACCTTGAAATTGTATTAACCGGTATACATACGGGCGGTTACGGTGAAGATTTGAAAGATTACAATCTTGCTCGTCTTCTTCGGGACCTTGAAACACAAGTCAAAGGACTGAAACGCCTTCGCATTAGTTCGATTGAAGCGAGTCAGCTGACGGATGAAGTAATTGATGTTCTTCGAGATTCAACAACTATCGTCCGCCACCTGCACATTCCGATTCAGTCCGGTTCAGACACGGTGCTTAAGCGTATGCGCCGGAAATATACAATGGCGTTTTTCGCAGAACGTCTAGACAGACTTCGTGAAGCGTTGCCGCACCTAGCAATCACTTCGGACGTCATCGTCGGTTTCCCAGGTGAGACAGAAGAAGAGTTCATGGAAACGTACAATTTTATTCGTGATCACAGATTTTCCGAACTTCACGTTTTTCCTTATTCAAAACGAACTGGTACTCCTGCCGCTAGAATGGAAGATCAGGTTCCGGAAGAAGTGAAAAACGAGCGTGTTCACCGTTTAATTGAATTGAATGATCAGCTAGCGAAACAATATGCATCTACTTTTGAAGATGAAGTACTTGAAGTCATCCCAGAAGAGAAGTATAAACTTGAACCGGAAAGTGGTCTGTATGAAGGCTATTCAGATAACTATTTGAAAGTTGTTTTCGCTGCCGATGAATCAATGGTAGGGAAAATTGTTCGTGTGAAAATTGCACAAGCAGGTTATCCATATAACGAAGGGCAGTTTGTCCGCATTATAGAGGAAGAAATACAACTTGTTTAAGGTTTCCATAAAAGCTGTTCCTACTTTATTTTGAGTAGAAACAGCTTTTTTCGTGCAGAAATGAATTGTTCTTGATATGATGTGAGAAGTACGGACAACTCGAGGAGGTATTCATTTGAATACAAATTTTGCAACTTACATTGATCATACATTATTGAAAGCTGACGCAAAGAACAATGAAATCGTAACATTATGTGAAGAAGCTCGAAAATACACGTTTGCATCAGTTTGTGTAAACCCTACATGGGTGAAAACAGCAGCTGCTGCGCTAGAAGGATCACCTGTTAAAGTGTGTACAGTTATTGGTTTCCCTCTAGGAGCTTCAACTTCCGAAGTAAAAGCGTTTGAAACTAGGGACGCAATTACAAACGGTGCTAATGAAATTGATATGGTTATCAATATTGGCGCACTTCGTGGCGGTGATGATGAAACTGTGAAAAAAGAAATCGAAGCGGTAGTTACTGCTGCAAAAGGAAAAGCAATTGTTAAAGTCATCATTGAAACGTCCCTTTTAACGGATAAGGAAAAAAGGAAAGCATGTGAACTTTCTGTCCTTGCGGGTGCTGATTTCGTGAAAACATCGACAGGCTTTTCAACAGGCGGTGCGACTGAAGATGATGTGAAGTTAATGAGAGCTGTTGTTGGACCTGAAATGGGTGTTAAAGCTTCAGGTGGTGTCCGGAATTTAGAGGATATGAAGAAAATGATTGACGCAGGAGCTACAAGAATTGGTGCCAGTTCAGGCGTTCAGATTATGCAGGGTCTTGAATCACAATCTGATTATTAATTTAAAAGTTTTATATTGACCTATAGTTAAATCCGCGGTATAATTTATGAGTACATGGCACTTGGTCATGTTCTAGAAGTGTGTTTGGAGGGAGGGACAAGAGATATGTCGAAAACTGTTGTTCGTAAAAACGAATCGCTTGAAGATGCTCTTCGCCGCTTCAAACGTACTGTATCCAAAAGTGGAACAATACAAGAGGTAAGAAAGCGTGAGTTTTATGATAAGCCGAGTGAAAAACGTAAAAAGAAATCTGAAGCTGCAAGGAAACGTAAATTCTGATTTCCTGTGGTGATGAGTTCGACCTTGTTTTGAAATTAAAATTTGGTAAACCGGAAAATCCTTTATGGGTTTTCCGGTTTATTTGTATATGAGATAAAACGAAAAAATTAAGGGAAAGTGAAACTTCTGAGCATTTGGAACGTATATAGAGATATAATAGAATCTATAGAGAGAGGTGAAAAATACTATGCATAAAATGATAGGAAGGGTTCTCCTGTTCATTTTATTCGTATCTGTGTTAGCATTCCCACTCTTAGAAACGGGAGCTGCAGCTTCGAAAGTCTATAAAGTGCCAGTTGAGAACGTAGTTGAGAAAGGATTGTACGCATTTTTACAGCGGTCATTTGCGGAAGCGGATGCGGCGGGAGCAGAGGCAATAATCTTGGAGATTAATACACCGGGTGGATTTACTGATGCGGCCGACCAAATTGCCAGGCTAATGGATGACAGTGACTTGAAAATAATCGCTTACGTTAATAATAAAGCGATGTCTGCTGGCGCTTTCATAGCTCTTCATGCTGATGAAATTTATATGTCCTCAACAGCCACGATAGGAGCGGCTCAAGTAATCGACTCGGAAGGAAACGCGGCTACTGTCAAAGCTCAGAGTGCGTGGGTTGCAGATATGATAACTGCCGCTGAGTTAAACGGGCGAAAACCGATTTACGCACAGGCTATGGCGGACCCTAAAGTTGACCTTCCTAAATACCGTGCTGGTGTGGGCGATTTGCTGACTTTGAAAGCGGATGAAGCAAAAGAAGTGGAATACAGTGAAGGAACCGTAGCATCATTCAAAGAACTATTAAAAGTAACAGGCCTTGAAAATGCAGAAATCATTTCAACAAATGAAACATTTACGGAAAGTATTGCTCGTTTCATCACCCATCCGGTCGTTGTACCGATTCTTTTATCAATTGCGGGACTTGGATTTGTGTTGGAAATGTACTCGCCAGGATTTGGTGTAGCCGGAACGATGGCTGCTAGTTCATTAGCTCTATTCTTTTACGGACATCTTGTTGCCGGGCTTGCGGGTTATGAAACGATTATCCTGTTTCTAATAGGGGTCGTTCTCATCGTAGCGGAATTCTTCTTGCCCCATGGTATAGCAGGTGTCATTGGAACGCTCGCAATTATAGGTAGTATCATTATGGCGGGCGGCAATCCGATGTATATGGCGATTTCTGTCCTTATCGCGGTTGCTATCGCTGTTATAGGGATGGTGATTATTATGAAATTTTTCGGTAAAAAACTGCACTTGCTCAACAAGGTTGTGCTAATGGATACAACTGATACGGAAAGTGGTTATGTTTCGAATGTGAACAGGGTTGAATTGCTTGGACGCATTGCAAAAACATCGACTGCACTTAGACCATCTGGTGCAATTGAGTTAGATGGAGAACGAATCGATGTTGTTTCTGAAGGAAGCTACATCGCTAAAGGAATACATGTTATCATTGTAAAGGTTGAAGGTTCCCGGATTGTAGTCAGGGAATCAGTAGAAAAGGGGGAAATTAAATAATGGCAGGACTCTTAGGTTCAGGAAGTTTAGTAATGGTCGTTGTAATAGCAGTTGTAGCAATCATCGTATTGTCAGCATTTTTCACACTCGTTCCTGTGGCGCTGTGGATTTCAGCAATGGCAGCAGGCGTTAGAGTAAGTATATTCACATTGATCGGTATGCGTCTTCGCCGGGTTATTCCGAGTCGAATTGTTAATCCGCTTATTAAAGCACATAAAGCTGGACTCGATGTTTCAATTAATCAGCTTGAAAGTCATTATCTTGCGGGAGGGAACGTTGACCGTGTTGTCAATGCTCTGATCGCTGCACACCGTGCGAACATCGAACTTACATTTGAACGTGCTGCTGCAATCGATCTTGCAGGACGTGACGTTCTAGAAGCGGTTCAAATGTCCGTTAACCCGAAAGTTATTGAAACACCATTCATCGCCGGTGTGGCAATGAACGGGATTGAAGTAAAAGCAAAAGCGCGTATTACAGTACGTGCAAACATCGACCGTCTTGTCGGTGGTGCAGGTGAAGAAACAATCGTTGCCCGTGTTGGTGAGGGTATTATCTCGACAATCGGTTCATCTATCGACCATGCAAAAGTATTGGAAAATCCTGATATGATTTCTCAAACTGTTCTAGCAAAAGGTCTTGACTCAGGTACTGCATTCGAAATTCTATCAATTGATATCGCAGACGTTGATATTGGTAAAAACATCGGTGCAGAACTTCAAACTGAACAAGCAATGGCTGATAAAAACATTGCACAGGCAAAAGCAGAAGAACGCCGTGCAATGGCAGTTGCAAACGAACAGGAAATGAAAGCGAAAGTTGAAGAAATGCGTGCGAAAGTTGTCAGTGCTGAAGCGGAAGTTCCGCTTGCTATGGCAGAAGCGCTACGTAAGGGCAATATTGGTGTCATGGATTATGTGAATTATAAAAATATCCAGGCAGATACAGGAATGCGTGACTCCATCAGTAACTTTGGCGGAGATAAGGAATCTACAGAAATTAAGAAGAACTAATACTTGAGGAGCCATTTCCTGGAAAGGGGATGCACGAATGGAACAGATAATCATTTTTATCATTTTGGCAATTGTCGGATCTTTTTTTAGGGGCAAGAAAAAAGATCCAGCTGAGGGGCCAAAGCCTAAGCCGTCCACGGCAACGGGGAACGCTCCAGAGGGTCCTACAACTAAATTAAAAGAGATGTACCGTGAATTGCAGAGAGAAATGGCAGGAGCAGATGCGGAACCACCTATCCGCCAGCTGCCAAAACAGCAGCAACAGGCAACAGTAACGGTTCCTTCAGCTCCTGTAGTAGTACCACCTGCAAGACCAACTGCTGACAGAAAAGAACGTACTAATTCATCAGCGAATCGTCACATCGAACGCCCAGATTCATCCGTGAATCGACATAGTGGAAGATTGTCTGCACATGGTGGTCAACGTCCAACTGTGTCTGCTATACAATCGCACGATTTAATGCCGAAAAGTCAAGGGGACTTGCTGAAAGGCATTGTGTTCTCTGAAATTTATGGCCCACCGAAATCAAAAAGATAAGCATTGACCCTCTATCCGAATCATACGATGTGGATAGGGGGTTTTATATTTTGAAAAGACTATTTCAGACCGGTTCATCAGTTACAATTGAAGATTTCGCTTCATTACGAATTAATGGCCCTTATTCTTTGTTGAAACTTGGCCCCGATTTCGCGATCATTAGCAGTGGTGAATACAGGATTGAGGCGATAGGCACTGATTTAACAGTTGAAACTTTATCAGAAGAAGTTGCTGTTTTCACATTCACTTCAATTACCACAATGAATGTGACTACAGGTGCAGACAAGGAAGCGGAGCGCAATGCGTAAAAGGTATGCTATCAAAATATCAGGCGACGGCAACCTTTCCGGATTCCTCACTAAACTTGTCACAATTGGAACAAAAATTACATCGCTATCAGTTGTCGATGGGGTGGCATATTTTCAAACAGATCGTAGCGGACTTCGTGCTATCCGGCGTAACAGAAGGCATTATCGATTAAAAGTAGCCATTTCAATTGCGAATCTTGAATCAGGCTCAATTGGACTTTTCACATCTAGCCGTTTCCTAATCGCATGTCTCATTCCTTTCGTTGCCTCATTTTTCCTTTGGACAGTAGATGTTGAATCGGATATGCCGGAAGTAGTGGACAGAATTGAGCAGAAACTTGAAAAAAGCTCTATCGTTTTGTTAAGACCCTTAGCTTTAATTCCTGATGAAGGTGAAATTCGACGAGAGCTCATGCTCGATGATCCTGCTTTATCGTGGGTTAGATTTAGACGAGTTGGAACGTCTCTGACAATTATTCCGATGTTATCACCACCCACAACTAACATTATTGAAGAGAACGAATCACCGTCACACCTTGTAGCGCGTACAGGAGGCGTTATAACGCGTTTTGCGTTAGAAAAAGGGGAAAGGGTCGGCCATGTTCATCAGACTGTAAAGAAAGGGGACGTGCTAGCCACAGGTATATTGGAACAAGGTGATAAAACGACAGTTGTTGGAGCGGATGGTGCCGTGTATGCGGATTATTGGGTTGAATACACCTTTACTCTTCCGAAAAAAATTAAATTCCAGTTACAGGGTGAGGAAATTGTGAACTATTCTTTTAACCTCCCATGGAAGCAGCAAGGTAAAGAAGGATGGTCTCTAGGGTCTTTCATCGAAACAGAAAGATATATGGAGGAAACCGCAGGGCACTTTGAATTGATTGAGGGAATGGAAGAAACAGTTATAATTCCCTTATTAAAAAACAAATTAATGTCGGAATCTTTTTCGAAAGCAATTATTAAAGATGAAAAAGTTTTACACGTGACATTCGATAATGATAAAGTTAGAGGGACTATATTGTTTCTTATCAATGACAATATTGCTGAAAAAAGACTGATTCCCAAGGAGACTGAGCCTATTGGATGAGCAAATGATTCAACTACATGTTGAAGACCCGAATGAAACAGTAATGCTTCTCGGAATTTCTGATCAGAATATGAAACTGATTGAAGAGCAGTTAAATGTTTCAGTATTAACTAGAGGCGACACGATATCAATCAGTGGTGCTGAAGATAGTAGGAATTCGGCTAAAGAGCTTTTGGAACAGTTGTTGAAAGTAATACGTAAAGGCATTAATATCAATCAACGAGATGTCTCGACTGCGCTCGAGATGGTGAAAAGTGGCACAATTGAATACTTTGCAGAGTTGTACGATGAAGAAATTTCAAGGAATATGAAAGGTAAAGCGATTCGTGCGAAGACAATCGGTCAGCGTGAATATGTCAGCGCAATTCGATCGAGAGATCTTGTATTCTGTATCGGGCCGGCTGGGACGGGGAAAACGTACTTAGCGGTCGTACTAGCTGTTTTAGCTATGAAAACGGGCTCTGCGAAGCGAATTGTCTTAACCCGTCCCGCTGTTGAAGCAGGAGAGAGTCTAGGCTTCCTTCCAGGTGACTTAAAAGAGAAAGTTGACCCATACCTTCGTCCGCTGTACGACGCGCTACACGATGTTCTGGGAGCGGAACAAACGGATCGACTTATGGAACGAGGGGTAATCGAAATTGCGCCGCTCGCTTATATGAGGGGACGGACACTCGATGATGCATTCATTATTCTGGACGAAGCACAGAATACGACAAAAGCACAAATGAAAATGTTTTTAACACGTCTCGGTTTTGGGTCGAAAATGGTTATCAACGGCGACAAAACACAAATTGATTTACCAAGAAACACTGAATCCGGTTTAATCGTTGCAGAATCAATCCTTAAAAAAGTTGGAGATATTCACTTTCAGTACTTAGAGCAAGGTGATGTTGTTCGTCACCCACTTGTTGCGAAAATAATTGAAGCATACGAACAGGAGCAGTCATAGAAAGTGACTGCTTTTTCTTTAGAATCATCGCTACTCTGATTATATCTATAGAGAAGCAGGGGGAGAGATTCCAATGTTCCAACCAATTAGAAAGTTATTTAAATCACTTAAATTCAATTATTTATCCTTATTTTTAATCGGCCTATCCACTGTACTCCTTTTTTCATTCATGTATGGCAGTGTGAAAAAAGAAACGTATGAATTGAAAGCTTTTCAAATTGCACCAGATACTATCCGTTCCTTAAAAACGGTTGAGGACGCAGTAAAAACCGAACAGGACAGAGAACGTGCCGCTAATGAAGTAGGACCTTCCTATGTATTTTCAGAAGATGTTGTAAAAAATAGACAAGCAATCGCTACGTCTTTATTCGATTTTCTAATCGAAGTAAAAAACCAAGATGAGCCTGATCAAACTACATCGGAGATAGCTACTAAGCCCTCTAAAGAATTAGTAGCAGAAATGCGCACTAAACTTTCCAGTTTGGAAAAGGAAGAACCTAGTCTGCGACTTAGTGATGACGCCATAGTTAATCTTTTATCCCAGAGTACAGATGCTTTACTGAACGCGCAAAGCGTATTAGTAGGTGTACTAGGTGAGGAATTATCGAAGCCGGTACGAACTGCGGATCTGTCGACAGTCCGCTATGAGGTAGATCGGAAAATTAGGCTCACAGATTCAGTTTCATCTTCAATCTTACAGACTCTAATAACGCTTAGCCGCTCTCTGGTAGTAGAGACGGAATCGATTCATGAGGAAATGACAAAGGCTAGGGTTGAGCAGGCGCGGGAAAGCGTTGAACCTACCCGTATCTTGCAAGGACAAGTGATTGTCCGTGAAGGGCAGGTCATTGACAAAGAAATATACAGGCAATTAGAGCTTGCGGGCGTATTGTCAAATCAGTCGTCCATGAAACCGCTGGCAGGTCTCATTTTATTTGTCCTGTTTGTCGGTGCGATTATTTATATGCATTTCCTATCCTGGAGTGAAAATAGGGTTGTAAAGAAAAAGGCATTGCTCATTGTATTAGTTGTTTTTTTCCTGCTCGTCATCATAATGAAACTCATTTCCCTTATTGAAAAAGACTTTGATGTCCTATTAGCATTCTTGTTTCCGACAGCACTCGCTCCAATGCTTATTAAGCTTCTGACGAACGAGCGACTTGCACTAATGACGACAATTATCACAGCAGCAACAGCAGGAATTCTTCTTCAAGAAGGTTACGCGGCAATCATTCAGATGGAAGTCGCATTGTACATACTTTTCGGAGGTATTGTCAGTTTGTATTTACTCGGTGACAACGGCAGACGTTCGAATATTTTACGAACAAGCTTAGGGGTTTCTGTTTCAAATATGATGTTCATTGGATTTTACCTCTTAATGACACAGTCATCTTACGATTTGACGGAATTAGTGTATTATATGATAGCGGCAATTGTTTCGGGTATATTGTCAGGAGCTCTTACAATTGGGCTTATGCCATTTTTTGAATCTGCCTTTCGACTATTATCGGATATGCGACTTATCGAACTATCGAACCCGAATCACCCGCTACTGAAAAAAGTACTAACCGAAACGCCAGGCACTTATCATCATAGCGTTATGGTCGCAAATTTAGCCGACGCAGCATGTGAATCGATTGGTGCGAATGGACTTCTTGCCAGAGTGGGAAGTTATTATCATGATATTGGAAAGACGCTGAGACCGGGTTACTTCATCGAGAATCAGCATGCTGGTCAAAATCCACATGATTCATTGCCACCAGAAAAAAGTAGGGACATCATTATTGCCCACGGAGAAGACGGTGCGAGACTTCTGGAAAAGCATAAAATGCCAGTAGAAATCATTGATATCGCTCGTCAGCATCACGGAACAAGTACATTGAAGTATTTTTACTTTAAAGCTAAGGAATCTGGGGAAGATGTAAAAGAAGAGGATTTCCGTTATGCGGGACCCAAACCTCAAACAAAAGAAATTGCAATTATCTCAATAGCAGATAGTGTTGAGGCCGCTGTACGATCAATGAAAGAACCGACTTCAGAAAAAATTGCAGCTCTCGTACGATCTATCATTAATGATAAAATGAACGATGGACAATTCGATGAATGCGATCTTTCTATGAAAGAATTGAAGAAAGCGGAAAGAGTTATGTGTGAAACGTTAAATGGAATTTTCCATAACCGGATTGAATATCCGAAGTGAGTACGAAGGGAGCTAGTAGTAGATGTTGGAAATACATTTTGAGGATGAAACAGCTAGAGTCGATGACAAAATCGAGGATTTAATCCGAAAGCTGTTAAACCATACCGCTAAAGAAGAGGAACTAGCAGGCGAATTAGAGGTTTCGGTAACATTCATGACAGATGCAGATATTCAGGAAGTGAATGCAACTTATCGCGGTAAAAATGTACCGACGGATGTCATTTCATTTGCGCTCGAAGAATTAACGGAAGGTGAAGTAGCTATTATTCCTGAAGAAGGCATGCCAACCGCTTTAGGTGATATACTTATTTCAGTAGAAACAGCTGAGCGGCAAGCAGGGGAATACGGACATGATTTTAATCGTGAAATTGGATTTCTTGCGCTTCACGGCTTCCTTCACCTTCTCGGCTATGATCATTTAACTGAAGAAGAGGAAGCTGAGATGTTCGGCAGGCAAAAGGAGATCCTCGCATCATTCGGACTCGAGAGGTGATTGATCAATGCGGAAGTTCCTTCAATCTTTTGTCTACGCATGGAATGGGATTTGTTATGGCATAGGAGCGGAACGGAATACGAAAGTGCATGTGATGGCCGCAATCCTCGTCATTGTAGCGGGTTTTATGACGGGTCTTTCGCGGACAGAGTGGTTCATCGTCATTATTCTGATTTGCGGAATGCTGGCGCTTGAGCTGATGAATTCTGCAGTCGAACGTGTCGTCGATCTACTAACAACTGAGCGTCATATACTCGCGAAACAAGCGAAAGACCTCGCAGCAGGCGCGGTCTTAGTGTATGCGATTGGAAGTGCAATAATCGGTTTAATGTTATTTATTCCGAAATGGTTTAACTAAATTAAAGAGGTGTCTTTATGGATGTAGAAAAATTAATTGCTGAATCGAAAAAAGCACGGGAGCAAGCGTATGTCCCGTATTCAAAATTCCCAGTTGGAGCGGCGTTGTTAGACGAAGATGGGACTATCTATCACGGCTGTAATATTGAAAACTCCGCTTATAGCATGACCAATTGTGCAGAACGAACAGCATTTTTTAAAGCTGTTTCCGACGGCGTACGTAGCTTCAAAGCGCTTGCAGTAGTTGCAGATACAGAAGGACCTGTTTCCCCGTGTGGAGCATGCAGACAAGTAATTGCGGAGTTTTGTAATGGCTCGATGCCTGTCTACCTCACGAACCTAAAAGGGGACATTGAAGAAACAACTGTAGCAAAATTATTACCAGGCGCATTTTCAAAGGAGGATCTTTCATATGCAGCAGAACAATAAAAAGGGGTTCAAATCGGGATTCATCTCGATTATTGGACGTCCAAACGTAGGTAAATCGACATTTCTTAACCATGTAGTCGGACAAAAGATTGCGATTATGAGTGACAAACCACAGACAACTCGCAATAAAGTGCAAGGTGTTGTCACGACAGAAAAATCTCAAATCATATTCATCGATACACCGGGGATTCATAAGCCAAAACATAAACTTGGTGATTTCATGGTGAAAACGGCCCGTAACACATTGAAAGAAGTAGATGTGGTCATGTTCATGGTCAATGCAGATGAGCCGATTGGCCGTGGTGACCGCTTCATCATGGAACTTCTTGAGAATTCAAAGACACCGGTATTCCTTATAATTAATAAAATTGATCTTGTTCATCCGGATGAATTATTCAAAATCATTACTTCGTATACAGCAGAATATGACTTTGCTGAAATCGTGCCAATTTCCGCGATCAACGGAAATAATGTTGAACGCCTTCTCGAGACGATGATAAAATATTTACCAGAGGGACCAAAATACTATCCAGATGATCAAGTAACGGATCACCCGGAACGATTCATCATTTCTGAATTAGTTCGTGAAAAGGTATTGCATTTAACGAGAGAAGAGATTCCACACTCCATAGCGGTTGTAATTGAGAAGATTGAACGCGAAGAAGGACGGGAAATGGTAAATGTTATGGCGACAATTGTTGTCGACCGTGATTCCCAAAAAGGTATTGTCATCGGTAAAAGAGGTGCATTGCTAAAAGAAATTGGAACAAATGCTAGACATGACATCGAAATGCTACTTGGTTCGAAAGTATTTCTTGAGTTGTGGGTAAAAGTGCAGAAAGACTGGCGTAATAAACCCGGCCATCTGAAGGAATTCGGATTTAGGGAAGACGAGTATTAATGAATTGAACGCATCCTAAGTTCGCCGCGTCCTGCGGCAACGGATGCATGCCCCACTTCGTGTGAGCCCAAAGCGTAAGCGGCCCGCCAAGACGCGACAGGCATAAGACAGTCTGGCGGAGCGGCGTACTTTGCCGCATAGCTGGAATGACTTATGACCCGAGCGTCTGGGTCGCTGAAGCTAGACAAAGAAAAGCGTAAGCGGCCCGCCAAGATGCGACAGGCATAAGGCAGTCTGGCGGAGCGGCGTACTTTGCCGCATAGCTGGAATGACTTATGACCCGAGCATCTGGGTCGCTGAAGCTAGACAAAGAAAAGCATAAGGTGCCGCATAGCTCCGACAGGCACAAGGTAGTTTGTGAGGAGGCGTCTTTTAGCCTCCGCAGCAAAATGACTTGTGACCCCGAGGAGCTGGCACCTGAAGCTAGACAAAGAAAAGCGTAAGGTGCCGCATAGCTCCGACAGGCACAAAGTAGTGTGTGAGGAGGCGTCTTTTAGCCTCCGCAGCAAAATGACTTGTGACCCGAGGAGCTGGCACCTGAAGCTAGACAAAGAGGTGATTGCTTCGCTGAACAAATGGGAAGGAATCATTCTAAGAGGTATCCCGTACGGTGAGTCCAATAAAATTGTGACACTGTTTACTCGTGAAGGCGGTAAGATGACAGCAATGGCCCGTGGAGCGAAGAAACCAGCGAGCAGGCTAGCTGCTGTGACGCAGCCTTTCACACATGGTTCATTCTTGATCCGTACGGGTAGAGGAATGGGGACGCTTGAACAAGGCGAACCCATTGATTCGATGCGGCATATTCGTGAAGACTTGGAAGCAACAGCTTATGCAAGTTATGTTGTTGAATTGATTGATAAGTTAACGGAGGATAATGAGCGAATTTCTGGTATATACAGCTTGTTGTATGAAGCGCTTCACGCTATCAATGAACAATATGATCCAGAAGCAATTGCATTATTTGTTGAATGGAAAATGTTGCCGATCGCTGGTATCCATCCAATACTTCATCAGTGTGCAAATTGTGGAGCGACAGAAGGTGAATTTGCTTTTTCATTTATGCAAATCGGCTTCATTTGTCATCGATGCTTCCATGTAGATAAGCATGCGATTCGAATTTCACCCAGTCAATTGAAATTGATCCGAACCTTTTATACAGTTCCAATTAATCGGGTCGGTAATTTGACGTTAAAGAAGACGACAAAAATCTTCATGAAAAAACTCGTCCGAACAATTTACGATGAGCAAGTGGGGATTCGATTAAAATCGAGATCATTCCTTGATCAGCTCGACTCGACACCCGAACTGCTACCTAGAAAAGAGAAACCAAAAGAGAGTGGCGAATAGTCCTCTTTACAATAAACTCCGAACCTTGGATCCTATGAAAAAGGGTCTAGATTCGGGGTTTTTATATAGAAATAAATTGAAGTAAAGATTACATTCAAATATGCTTGGGCACTAGGGGAAGCCTTCTGCCCTTGGCCAGACTAGTCTCATAGCTTCTTCTACCACTTATAAGGCGCCATCGCCCGGTTTATCCATCGTATTCAATACTTGAACTTATGTAAAAAATATTACACACTGTTTACCCGTTCAAATCCACTAAAACGAGTCCCCTGGAAAGTGAGCATTCCCACATCGCCATCAGCCAACATACCATATTGGGAACCGTTTACAGCTAATTCCATACGATCTCCGCTGTCGACTTGAAATGTAGCATAATACCAAGTACTTGCCGATGAATCGCCTGATCCGCCGGAAGTCTTGGTTCTTTTTGTAACAACTTCCGCTGGCACTGTCAGTATAGGGGAGTTATTATTTGAATTCCACGTACCGATAGATTTCACAGCAATGAAAATAATTCCACCAAAAATGATAATTGCAACTCCGCCGATAAAGATGGGAACAAACGTAAACATAGCTTCTCCAAAAGGTGAAAACATGTACAAAACCTCCTTATGTTTTTTGAGTGATAGTTATAGATAATATACGTTCTATTTTTGAAATAGTTTCATTACGTCTTTGATATTTTACTTATATATCTTTATACTGATACGAAAGGAGACGGGATTTATCTATGAAATACATAAAAATAGTTCTTCAAATAATAGTCTTGTACAGTTTTGTCTTGATGGGGAACTGGCTTCAAGTTTTTCTACATTTGCCGCTTCCGGGAAGCATAATAGGACTTTTAGTATTGTTGGCGGCCCTTTCATTGAAAGTATTTCAGCTTGAATGGATTGAATCAGGTTCTTTCTTCCTTTTATCTTATTTACCATTATATTTTATCCCAGCGACTGTCGGTGTGATGAATTACGGACATGTTTTTGCAGGAAAAGGATTTCTGTTAATACCAATCACGATGATTAGCACGTTTTTGACGATGTGGATTTCTAGTTATATAAGTCAATTTCTTGCCAAGAAATCTGCTAACAAGGAGGGAATTTCATGCAAGTAATGATGTATTCAATCCTCTTTGTTATTGTAACGATTGCAGTTTATCTTGTTATGAACTTGTTATACTTTAAGTATCGTAAAGCATTTTTCATACCAATACTAACAACAACAGTTGGCATTATTTTGATCCTCATTCTTTTCAAAGTCCCATATGAAACTTATATGCTCGGTGGAAAGTGGGTTGACCTGTTGCTGGGACCCGCGATTGTATCATTGGCAATCCCTTTATATAAACAAAGGGAGTTAATCAAACAGAATATGCTTCCCATACTTGGCGGTGTAATGACGGGCGTTCTTTTTGGTATGGTAAGCGGTGTACTTTTTGCAAAAATGGCAGGATTCTCAAAAGAAATCGTTGTGTCATTATTACCTAAATCGATTACAACACCTATAGCTATACAGATTGCTTCGGAATTGGGTGGAGCAACTTCGCTAACAATCGCTTTTGTCATGATTGCAGGATTTACCGGTATCATTCTAGGACCAACATTTTTGAAATGGTATCGTATCGATACTGCAATCGGTCGTGGCATCGGACTGGGAGCAGCAGCTCATGCTCTTGGGACATCGAAAGCAATTGAAATCGGGGAGCAGGAAGCATCCTATAGTTCCATTGCAATGACGCTCTCCGCTATTATTGGGTCTATCGTTGGTCCGCTGATAGCTTGGTTGTTTTATTGAATGGCAAAAAAAATTAAGTGGATGAACAAATAGAAATCGAGTTATTACAACAAAAAGACAAAGAGGAATTGTGTATGTTAAGTACACATTAGTTATGTAATCAGTAGCAGAGAATATAACTATGCATTCTCCGCTACTGAGAAAATTCAAATTAGAGGAATCGATTACTATTATGCTTGAAGTATATTCTTCAATTCTTTGACGGCATCAAGAGAAATGCCTGTACCTAATGGTCCCTGTAATAATGCTGCGACGGCAACAGCGACCGCAACAACATCAACGTTATTTGTAACAGTGATTGTTGGACTTCCTATATTTTCGAAGGTACTTGTATCAGTATCAGCTTGAGTTTGCTTCTGGTTTTGATCTTGATCTTGATACTGGAATTGTTTCTGGTATTGATTTTGATATTGGAATTGCCATTGATTTTGTTGTTGAAGTTGTATCAAAATATCATCTAATTTTGCTTCCATGTTTCTTAAATCCTTTTTCTTCTCACAACAATCGTACTTATCATAATGATTCTTTTCATTACAATGATAACAATCACACTTTTTTGAATGATTTCCCATTTTTTCTCCTCCTATTCTTAATTACAATATGAAATCAAATCCATCATGTAAGTTTTTTGTTCTTCTTTGACCCTGAAAAACTAATAATTAAAAATTAAAAGGAAACTTGGGTTTTAATAGCTAGAAGCGGAAAGAGAAGTCAGACCTTACAAAGCTATTCGTATTCACGGACGTTAGTTCAGTAATTTGTGGCAGAAAATTTTAATCATATATGTTGAAATAAAGAATTCTATTAAATTCGCTAGGAGGCTACCCGTGTAAGACGCCTTCCCTCAGCTTATATAGCTATTCAATTATTCAATATATATAGGTGAAACAAATACTATTATGCTTGAAGCATATTCTTCAATTCTTTTACTGTATCAAAAGAAAGACCTGCTCCTAATGGACCTTGTAATAATGCTGCGACGGCAACAGCGACTGCAACAACATCTACGTTATTAGTAATAGTGATTGTTGGACTTCCGATATTTTCGAAGGTACTTGTATCAGTATCGACTTGAGCTTGCTTCTGGTCTTGATCTTGATACTGTAATTGATTTTGGTATTGATTTTGATTTTGATACTGGAATTGCCATTGCTTTTGTTGTTGAAGTTGTATCAAAATATCTTCTAATTTTGCTTCCATGCTTTTTGAATCCTTTTTCTTCTCACAATAGTTCTTCTCATAATGATTATTTTCATGATATCCCATTTTTTTCACCTCCTATTCTTAATTACAGTATGAAACTAAATTCCTCGTGTAAGGGTTATTGTCTTCCCCTTGTCCTTAAAACAATTAGACAGTAGGAATAAAAAGGGAAATAATTTTTGATCGTAAAAGCGGAAAGGGAAGTTAGATATTACAAAGTTCATCGTACCAATTATTTGAGGACGCTATTTATCACTAAAAAAGTAGGGTTGTTTAAGAAACATTATTTTAGGTATAAATATGTGGAATACTATCTGAATGGTTTTAAGGTGATTCAAATAAGGCTAAAGGAACGTATACGGATAATTAGCCAAATAAGTCAAGTTGACTCCGAATTTGCATTTAGGGAACAGGTAGAGGCTAGTAAGAATCCTTTAACCCTTGAATGTTTAGAAGTAAATTACGGAAAACAAATAGATAGTTACATAGACAAGGTTATTTTATATATTAAAGATTAAACACCTTTTCCAAAGTTGAGGAAATTTTAAAATGGAATAACTTTTTCGATAAAAGTAAGTAATGTTTAACAGGTAATTGTTAATGAGTGACTATTCATTCAAGTTTGAAAGTGATACTCTTTATTCAATGAAGTCAGATTAATTGTGGGAGCGATTGAATAATGAAGCTTAAAGTTGGGGCTATTTTCACGTGATTAAAAACGTTTAATGTGGAAGAAACACAACAGTTTTCAGAGGTAATAGGTGATAAGGGAAAATATCATATGGAATGAGATGAAAAAGAGCTTTATGTACAAGGTCTTTTACTGCGAGTATCGGGGATTTAGTTAATATTGCAAGAAGAGATGTTAAGTGGTTACCTTCGCCCTGTCAGGGGACACGATTACTTGTGAATTCACGATAACAGAAGTTGAATTTAAGACAATAGCCATGATTACCTTTTATCATAATCAAAGCGGAAAAGAAGTTCTGATTGGAATGAGTCATGGAATTATTAGGGGTTAATTAGCCTGTAAAAAAATATTAAAGCTATACTGCTTTAATTTGAATTGCTTTTTTATTTCCATTGTATTGTTATTAAATTATTCTTAATAATGAACCTTCTTGCTCAAGAGGCGTCAAATAAATAAAAGGAAGGCGCCTTTATGAAAAGATTAGTGTATCGACTTTTCGTAATGACTGTCTTTTTATCAATGATGATAGTAAGCGTAAGTGTTTCTCTGCTACAAGTTGGATCGAGATGGACCCGCAAGAAGTTAGCGACGAAGCTGAAGTAGTTATAAGTGGAACTTACGACTTTTCAAGTAAGCCGATAGACAGTGAATTTATTTTTCAAGGATATACGTTTGCCGTTGAAAATGTTTATAAAGGAGAGGCTACTAAACAAATAATCGCTGGAATTGACATGTATGATGTCGGTTGGGCTGAGGGATTTCAGAACGAAGGCGGTGAGTTTCTTCTGTTTTTAGAAAAGAGTGATTCTGCGACATTTCTTACACCTGTAGGAGGGCCAAATGGTATGGTTCAAGTCCTTAACGGCATAATAAATAATGAAAATGAAGAAATCGCAACTTATTATGCTGATTTTCTAAAAACGAGTCACAAGAATCCTAGCAGTGGAAACAATGTAGCGCTTATTGACAAGGAGAACTCAGATATATTTAATCCATTATATATCTGCGTAATTGCTTTGTTTGCAATCGCAGTTCTTATTTTACTATATCGTTTCGCAAGGAAGGGGAGGCGTTGAAAAAAGTTTTATTCATTCTCATAGTTTCAATGAGTGTATTTTTTAGTGCATGGCAAACAAAAGAATTGACATTCGTTGGTGAAGGCGAAAATTGGTGGGCAGAAGTGACCGTGACCCAAACTGACGGAGATGAACAATATGAAATTCAGATTATTTATAAAGGTAATGAGTTAGACAGTGTTAAAACCTTTGATTATTTCGTTGAAACAAGCACCAATGGAGTGCTGAATTTTGGTACAAACAATGTTTCATTGAACGAAAAAGGTAAGTTTCAACACAAAAGTTTAAGTTCTAATAGCCCTTCAACGAAACAAGAAGAGAAGCTGGTTTTGAAGGTAGTATGGAACGGGATTACCGAAAAAATCTTTTTAGAAAATTAGTAAATTAAGAACTAAATATGTCGAAACAAAGAATTCAATTAAATTCGCTAGGGGCTGTGATTGAGGCATCTCACTTTCTAAACGGAACTTCATCTTATCGCACTTTGGTAGATTATACAGAAGAAATGATTAAACGAAATGCCTGATCGAATTGCTTATCAGTTAGGGTGGGAAGATTGAGCGTTAAAGAAGTTATTAGCAGAGCGTTGCCGAGGAAAATAATAACTGCGGCGATTACAGTTCCTATTTATGCAATATTATTAGCGTTAGTGACACCATACTTCTACGAAAGTAACGTGTACTCACTATGGCGATATTTGGGAAAGATTTTAGTTACAACGCAAGGGTATATTCTATACAGTTTTCCGGCCATTCTTCTATATGGGGTGTTTACTTCTTCTAGTAAGCGACTTACTTTCATCCAAATTCACGAAAAATGAGTCAGTAAAGTTAGAGTGTTTTCTATCGTTACTTTTTCATATGATTTTCGGATTATTATTACTTTGGATTAGTCTGCCCGCGGCTCTAATTTACTTTATGATAGATAGGTATTTAAGCAAGCGAAAAACTCTGTATAAATGGAGCGAAACTTATATAAGCTTAATGATTCCAATTGGATTATTTCTATTGATAATATTGATTTTAGTAGTAGGAGATTTCACTGTGAACTGGAAGGACTATATTGTCTTTTGATTCACTATAACAATGATTTTATTAGTAGAAATGGGGTACCAGTTATGGAAGTTACGTTAGAAAAAGCAAACGAATTTGATGCGCAATCTCTTTTTGATATACAAGTAAATGCATTTTTACCATTACTTGAAGTTTATGAGGATTACAATACTAATCCAGCGAATGAAACGATTCAGCGAATGATAATAAGGATAAACAACACGTCAGGAGGAGTTTATAAAATAAAATCGGATACTATTCTTGTTGGCGCTATTAGTATCTGGTGGAAAGAGGAAACTGAATTTTGGATCAGCCCAATGTTTATACAACCGAAATACCAGGGGCAAGGAATTGCCCAGAAAGCAATATCACAAATAGAGGGACTTTTTCCTCAAGCGGTTAGTTGGGAGTTGGCTACTATAGCGGAAGAAAAACGTAATTGTTATTTATATGAAAAGATGGGCTTTATAAAAACAGGAGAAACCAAGAAAATAAATGACAGCACGACACTTATTTATTATAAAAAAGGTTTATGACTCTTATAAATTATTCTTGACCAACAGAAAGTGATTGAAGGGATGGAACACAGATTGCTAGAAAACTAGCACGTTTCGTGTGGAACAGGAAAAAGGCAGGGATAACAATAAATACTTATCTATTGCGGACAGTTAGTTGTAATTGGAAATGTCTGGAAATAATGAGAGGGGGATAATTGTGGGATATAAGTTTGAAATTATGACACAAGAACAAGCGGAAGAGATTGCATATAATTGGCACTATAATGCGGAATATTCTTTTTACGATATGGTAGCAGATAAAGAAGATTTAGTTGAGTTCTTAGAAGCTCAAAAACGGGGTGACTCAAACTTCTTTGTTACTAAAGACAATGATGCTATAGGCTTCTATACTTTTAATGAAGTAGCTAACAACACCATTGATATAGGGTTAGGCATGAGACCAGATTTAACTGGTAATGGCAACGGTTTGGGATTTGTCCAAGCAGGTTTGGATTTTGCTAAATCAAAATACAGACCAGAAAAAATAACATTATCAGTAGCAACTTTCAATCAAAGAGCTATAAAAATATATAGGGAAATCGGGTTTGATGAAGTTGATACATTTATGCAGGAGACAAATGGAAGTAGATTTGAATTTATGAGAATGCTTTATCGATGCTAATACAGGTTCATTACCTTTAATAGCTGGGATAACTTTTTATGTATGGCACTAACTTTATGACGAAAACAGAAGAAAGAATCTTTTATTACTTAATGTTACTTAGTGGTTTTATAATGCGGAGGTATTTACATTGAAAAATGGTCGTAATAGCGGTTTAATTTACTGGAGATTGAATTATAGAAAAAAGTTTATTAGGACTTTATGGATGATTCCACCTAGTATTATTCTGATTATAATGCTACTTATTTCCGAGATCTCTTATTCACTAAAAATAGTATTAACTTTGGCATTAATAGTTACTTTGCCTATTCAATTATTTTACACGCATTATAAGTGGAAAAGTGACATAGAATTTTAAAAATGAACTATTAAATTTTCTTGATGAGGAGAATATTGTTTATGGAAATAAAAATACTGACATTACAAACAGGTAAATTAGAAATAATGAAAGAATTTTATACGCAATATTTAGGTTTTTCTCTTTGTGGTGAAAGTCCAAAAAGTTTTCAAATTCAAGTAGGAACTAGCATTTTAGAATTTACGAATGAAAATGTAGTAGGGGAGCCATATTATCATTTTGCATTTAATATTCCACCCAATCAATTTCAAGAAGCGAAGGAATGGTTAAAAGGAAAAACAACGCTTTTATTAGAAGACGGAGAAGACGAGGCTGATTTTGCATTTTGGCCTGCACATGCTTGCTATTTTGAAGATCCAGCAGGAAATATAGTAGAACTCATAGCTCGATACTATGTAAATCCAAATAGTGAATCGACATTTGAAGTAAATAACATTTTGAATATCAGTGAAATTGGTTTAATTGTAAAAGATTCACCAAGGGTTGGCGAGCAATTCAAAGAAATAAATATTTTTGATAGTGATAATGATCCAATTACTACTTCTTCTTTAAACTTTATGCAAGAAAATAAAAATGGTGTTTTTATTATTTTAGCTAGCATAGGTAGAAGATGGCTGTTCTCGGAAAAGAAATCTGAAATTTTTCCAATGAAAATAACACTTGATAAACAATATTGCGTAGGTATAGATGAAGAACATGAATTTTTCATTAAAATTATTATGGAATGAAGTCATATAGGGACTTAGAATTTGTTGATGATAATGAATCAAAAGAATACCCTATTCAATTTTGAGAAGATGGATGGCAATTACTTTTTGGTAAACTTGAAAAGGTCGATTTCTCGTATGGGAAATCGACCTTTTCAAGTTTGTATGCTAATTGCTCCGATTGTAAATAAAACTCCCGATTTATTTTTTCATTCGACGAGAATATCAGCTTTTCTAAGTGCTTCTTCCGCTTTTCTGATATTTTCTTCGTCGTCCGCCAATACCGTATGAAGATGAATACCACCTTCTGTTAGCTTTGATAAATAAATAGCATCTGCCTCTTTGATTCGCTTGATGAATTCTTTTACTTCATTCCGATTGGAAACCATTATTGACGCACTAAGATCTCCATAGACAGGATGTTCAATTTTGACGTCCTTTACTGTAACGCCGTTATCGACAAAAATGTTCAACTCCTCCATCGTTTGGTCCGGAGTATGTTTGCAAACAATCGTCTTTTCGATTCTCCTGGGTGCCGCTTGCACATGCATATAAATATAGCCCTGACTTGTTGCGACAATAGGTTCGTTTTTTGCTTTCAGCAATGTAATATCTCCAACAATCACCTGACGGCTGACATTTGTCATTTCTCCGAGTATTCTTCCTGTAATAGGTTTATCGGACGTCTGTAACGTATCGACGATTAATTGGCGACGTTCATCCCCAAGAATTTTTTCGTTTTCATTCATTATATAACCACCTCGCATAGCTATTTTACCATATTTAACGTATGTATAACCCTAAATGATAGCCCTATATATGTTGACCTAATGAATACGGCGTATGCGCATTACAAAGGCTTTTGGGAGGCCACTGGAAAAGTCCCAATACTTAGAACTAATTAGAATTCTCGCCAATATTGCTCGACGCTTTGTGCATGCCTCCCGCGATAAGCCAGAAAGAAGACCGCTTGGGAGGGATTGAACTGCATCCCTCCTTAGTCTTATCGCTCCGGCTACCACGAAGTCGCGCCTTCGCTGAGCGCCAAGCGTTCTACAACCTAACATCCGGAATTACAACTCTCCCCTTATTGAGCGTCACAGCAGGTTCAACGGGATTCTTTAATTCAACATATATAGCAAGTAATTTTCGAGTAGTAATTGAAGAAGAGGCTAAAGGTTCGCAGGAAAGTATAAATATCAGAAAATACATTGTATTCCGCGAACAAGTATGTTAAGGTAATAAAATAATTAATATGAAGTCAAAACTTCATTTGGAAAGATAATGACGGAAGAACTTCAAAAAGGAAGAGTGAAGATGATATTAAAGGACCTGATTAACGAGTATTACGACCAACTGTCAAAAAGCCAGAAAAAAGTCGCGACTTATATAATCGATAACCCAAGAAATATTGCGATGTCTACGGCACAAGAAATTGGGAAGACAATCGGTGTCAGCGAAACGACAGTCATTCGCTTTTGCTATAGCCTGCATCTCTCTGGTTATGGCGAACTACAAAAGGTCATCCGTGAACAATTGCTATTTCAAGAGAGTAGCTTCACAACATATCAGAAATCTAAACTGGAACTTGAACAGGCACCGCATTTTTTCACAAAAGTGATGGAGCGGGATCGAATAGCGATTGGAGAGACGATGAAACAAATTAAAGAAGAAGACTACGAAAAGGCAATCGAGCAGCTCTCTCAAGCAGAAACCATTTATATTCTTGGTCTACGCTCTTCGTATACTGCAGCTATTTGGCTCTCATACACGCTTGGTTTAGTGAAAGGAAATGTCAGACTGTTACGACCAGAAACGGAGGATGTAATCCAAACGCTCAGTCAAATGAACGATAAGTCCGTTGTCATCGCCATTTCGTTTCATCGGTACTTGAAAGAAACAATTCAAATTGCGGAATTGGCACATAGACAACAAGCTTTCATTATCGGAATTACTGATTCAATGTTAGCCCCGATTCATACATTCAGTGATTTGTTATTTCCAATTTATTCGCCTAACAAGTCGACGCTCGATGCAACGGCTTCTCTATTTTCATTCATGAATGCGATTATTGCAGGATTGTCCGTGAAGGAGAAGGACAGTTTCGAAAAAAGACGTGAAACGTATCAATCGATACCAAGCGATTTCTTATTTGTTGAAGGAGTTGATTGAAAATGAAAGCAGTGTTACAAGAAATGAAGCCGATTGTTGAAAAGGTTTTTAACCATTTACACTCACATCCTGAAATTAGTTGGCAGGAATTTGAGACGACAAATTATTTGCAACAATTGTTAGAGAATGAAGGATTTCAAGTTACGACATTCGACGATTCAACGGGACTTGTAGTAACACTGGGGTCTGGTGATCCTTGTATTGGACTTCGAACAGATATCGATGCACTCTGGCAGGAAGTGGATGGGGTCTTTCAAGCGAACCATTCATGCGGACATGATGCGCATATGACGATTGCAATTGGCGCTTTACTCGTTTTGAAAAAGCTTAGGTATCCGAAAAACGGGCGACTAAAAGTGATTTTTCAACCAGCTGAGGAAAAGGGGACGGGCGCATTATCATTTGTGGAAAAAGGGATCGTTGACGATATCGACTATTTGTATGGTGTCCATCTCCGTCCGATTCAAGAAATCGGTCATGGCTATGCATCCCCAGCCATTATGCATGGTGCTGCAAAAATGATTAAAGGAACAATCGTGGGGACAGATGCGCATGGAGCAAGACCGCATCTTGGACAAAACGCCATAGAAGTGATGGCACTTCTCGTACAGGCAATCCACTCCATCCACGTTGACCCAATGGTCCCGCATTCTGCAAAAATGACGATGTTCCAAGCGGGTGGAGAGTCAGCCAACATCATTCCCGGAAGTGCAGTATTTAGTCTGGATTTACGCGCCCAAACAAACGTGGTTATGGACAAACTGATGAATTTAGTTGATAAAGCGATTAGTTCGGTTGCAGAACTGTCTGATGTTATCATTAATTATGAA
Source organism: Sporosarcina sp. resist (assembly GCF_014302295.1). Taxonomy (NCBI): domain Bacteria; kingdom Bacillati; phylum Bacillota; class Bacilli; order Caryophanales; family Caryophanaceae; genus Sporosarcina; species Sporosarcina sp. resist. The sequence continues at coordinate 2,158,177 of NZ_CP060287.1, forward strand.
ATAATCGCGGAAATTGCAGCTGCCCAAGTCGATGACACTGCTGTCGAAATGATGGCACAAGCGATAAGGGAAACAGTTGGGGAACAATTTTTGGTGCCGCCTATTGTCACACCAGGCGGAGAAGACTTCCATTACTACACATTAAAAAGACCTTCTGTTAAAGCGACAATGCTCGGTCTTGGCTGCGACTTATCGCCAGGCCTTCATCATCCCAACATGACATTCAATCATGATAGTATACTGACCGGAATTGAAATACTCGTTCGAACGGTCATCCATTCATTCGGGCAGTTAGAGAGAAGGAAGTGAACCAAATGGACGTCAACCTATCCATTCGCAAACTAGAAACCAATGAAGACATGCGCCTGGTCCAATCGCTTGAACGAGCAATCTGGGGCCTTGAACCGATACCGACTCATCAAACCTATACGGCAGCGAAAAATGGCGGGTTATTGTTAGGCGCTTTCTTAGGTGATGAAATCGTTGGCTTTTCATATGGTTTTCCGGGTTTCACCAATGGTAAGCCGTATTTATGTTCACATATGCTTGGCATTCTTCCGAACTATCAACTGATGGGAATCGGAAAGTTGCTAAAGGATGAACAGCGTAAAATTGCCAAGGAAATGGGATACAATTTGATTACTTGGACATTCGATCCATTGGAAAGTCGCAATGCTTATTTAAATGTGTCGAAACTGTACGCAATTTGCGATACTTATTTAGTGAATTGTTACGGTGAAATGGAAGATGGTTTGAACAAAGGATTACCATCAGACCGTCTTCAAGTCGAATGGTGGGTTTCGAGCGAAAGGGTCGAGGACAAGTGGACACCGCAAGTTTCCGACTATGATCGACCATTTATAGTTGAGAAATCCCATAAAGGAAATCCAACACTAGTTGTGGATTCGGAAAATGTCCTGTTAAACAGTGTTGGTGTTGAAGTTCCGGTACCAGAACAATTTCAGTCGATCAAAAAGAATGAACCTGAACTAGCGCTCGACTGGCGATTGAAAATTAGGACCGTTTTTCAATCGTTATTTGGTTCTGGCTATGCGCTAGTAGGAGTGAATAGGTCTGAAGAAGGCGTTCATTATTATCAATTTGTAAAAAGAAACACAATTCCACTGACAATAAAAAATAGAGGAGAATCCGAATGATTATAAAAGAAATCAACATCCGAAAAATGAAAATGAGAATGAAGCACCCGTTCACAACTAGTTTTGGTACGTTCCAAGATAAAGATTTTCTGTTACTTGAAGTGAAAGATGAGCTGGGTAATACGGGATGGGGGGAGTCAGTGGCATTTCACTCGCCTTGGTACAGCGAAGAAACACTTGAAACGAATTTACATATGATCCGTGATTTTCTGATACCTATCGTATTAGGAAGGGAAATCGGACATCCCGACGAAGTAAGTGAATTGTTCGCTGCCATCCGTAAAAATAATATGGCGAAATCCACTTTGGAAGGCGCAATTTGGGATCTTTATGCTAAGCGTAACAAATTGACATTGGCGAAGGCTCTTGGTGGCGAACGCGATAAAATTGAAGTGGGTATCAGTATCGGGATCCATGAAAATATTGCTAATCTAGTCGAAACGGTACGTGGTTTTGTGGAAGAGGGATACAAGCGTATTAAAGTGAAAATCAAACCGGGCTATGACGTTGATGTAATCCGCGAGTTGCGCAAGAATTTCCCGGATGTGCCACTTATGGCAGATGCCAACTCGGCTTATACATTGGACGACATTGAACTTCTCAAACAGCTGGATGAATTTAACTTGACGATGATTGAACAGCCGCTTGCTTCAGACGATATTATCGACCATGCGAAATTACAAAAACAATTGAAAACACCAATCTGTTTGGATGAAAGCATTCACTCCCTTGAAGATACACGAAAAGCGATTGAGCTTGGTAGTACGCAAATCATTAACATTAAAATCGGTCGTGTTGGAGGTCTTACTGAAGCGAAGAAAATTCATGATTATTGCATGGAACGTCAAATACCTGTTTGGTGCGGCGGAATGCTGGAATCAGGAATCGGCCGTGCGCATAATGTAGCGCTCACAACACTTCCAAACTTCATATTACCAGGGGACACTGCTGGATCCTCACGTTACTGGGAGGAAGACGTTATTACTCCAGAAGTTGTAGTGGAGGACGGCTATATTACTGTTCCAACCGCATATGGAATAGGTTACGAACCAAACTTGAAAGCTATGAATAAATTCACGGTAGACGAGTTACACTTCAAAGCTGAATGAGGTGTGATGAGAAAGGCTGAATAGGTGTAGGGAAGGATGACTTAAATCGTCCTTTCTGACTGGAGAAATCAGAAAATAAAATCTATTGTAGTAGTTTGACTATAAAGAGACACTGCGGCTAAAACGGGGGATGAGTTATGAGAAAAAGTTTTCAAATCGCTGGAGCTTTTATCGGAGTGATTGTTGGAGCAGGATTTGCATCAGGTCAGGAAATTTTACAGTTTTTCACTAGTTTTGGACCAATTAGTATCGTTGGAACACTTGTAGCAACTGTCTTATTTGCATTTTTAGGGATGAACTTGACACAATTGGGAAGTCGTTTGCAAACTAAGTCTCATCAACGTGTAATCTATCATATATGTGGTCGTTATTTAGGGGTACTTGTTGATGTTATTATTACATTTTTCCTTTTCGGGGTAACTGTAGTCATGTTCTCAGGGGCTGGAGCAATTTTTGAACAGCAATTTGGCATTCCTAGTTTCATTGGAAGTATTTTGATGGCGATTGTAACCATATTGACGGTAACGTTGAGTGTTCAAAAAGTGATTACACTCATCGGAGCATTTACTCCGTTTTTACTATTAATAGTGATCGTAATTACAGTTTACTCATTAATAAATTTTGACTTTGCAACTGCTGATCTGTCAGCCGCTGTTGTCACTCAAAATAGAGGTGCATCCCATTGGCTACTGGGCGCAATTTTATATGTCTCTTATAATTTGGCAGCTGGAGCCGCGATGCTCACGGTTATGGGTGGCACTGTAAAGGATGAGAAGGTTGCGGCATGGGGTGGAATCATCGGTGGTCTTGGATTGGGACTACTCATCCTGCTTATCAATGTCTCAATGCTGACTCAGTTAAAAGCGATTGCAAGTGTACCGATGCCAATGCTGTTTTTGGCAAATAATATTAGCCCTATAATGGGGGCAATTATGTCCATTATCTTATTGGGGATGATTTACAATACAGCGGTTGGAATGTTATACGCATTTTCAGCTCGTATCGTTAAAACTGAAACAGTGCGTTTTAAAGGTGCCGTTACAATTTTTGGTGTAGCTGCGTTCGGCGCGAGTTTTATTGGATTCATCACACTTGTTGGTACTGTCTATCCAGTGATGGGCTACCTAGGTTTCACATTAATTGCTGCAATTATCTTCACATGGGCAAGGAAAAAAGGAACAGTTGGTAAAATAGATTCTTCGAATTAATCAATGCTTCACAAATCAAATTCAGTATTGTTTGGTTATTTGAAACTATCGGTAATTGAGTGGTGAAGAAGGAGTAATATGTGGCAATAAGGTGTGAAAGAGAATGGGATTTATCAGCTAGCGAATCCCAACATCACAAACTCCTGCATTAGCCTTCGTAATCTTATGCAAAAACATAGAGGGAATTATCGCCGCGAAAGTTAAGCCCTTTCGTCCTTAATACCAGGACGATTGGGCTTTTACTGGGTATAGGAAGAAGAGAAGGTGGGTTTGCTACTTTTTACAACAATAACAAAATAGTAATATCTTAGATTGCAGAATGTTATTGTTACGGATTGAACATGTGTTGATTAACCAAAGTTAACCTGAAGATAGGAACTTTTTTCGAAATGCTGTGAAATAATCTTGAAGGTAGAATGGAACAGGTTGACACATGATTATATAGAACTATAATTAGTAGAGAATTATCTTATAATAGTTGTAAAGGAGAACCGATTTTGTTTACTCATCCTTCCATGGAATCATATAGTGTAGTTGTTGGTGAATACTCTTTTTCAATCATTCTTTTGTCCGTTATCATTGCGAGCTTTGCTTCCTATACCGCGATATCAATGAATGAGCGAATGCAAGAGAATAGCTTTTTTCATCGAAATTTGTGGCTCATATTAGCATCGGTTGCTTTGGGGTTCGGGATATGGTCCATGCATTTTATTGGAATGGGTGCCTATTTATTACCCATTTCGATGACTTACAAACCTGAGCTCACATTTTTGTCGATTATTCCAGCAATTGCAAGTTCATTTTTAGTGTTTACTTTAGTCAACCGCACGCGAAAAACGATTGGATTAAGTTTGATTTCGGGTGTCGCAATGGGAATTGGTATCTCTGCCATGCATTATATTGGGATGGCGTCTATGGAATCAGATGCTATCTATACATATGATCGCACAATTTTTACTGCATCTGTGGCGATTGCAATTAGTATTTCTTTTATCGCAATCTACATTTTTTCTTCTCTTCAGCATCTTTTGAAAAATAAACTCCTGAAAACAGTTACTTCGCTCGTTATGGGGTTAGCAATTTCTAGCATGCATTATACCGGACTCATGGGGACTACTTACTATATTCATCGTGACAAGATTGATAGTCTGCATGAGATTCATCAAATGGATATGAACTATCTTAACATTACAGTTTCAATTGGTTTGGGTCTATTGCTGCTATTATTACTATTATCGAGTTTTATTGATCGGTATATTGATTACCGCGTAAACTATTTCGAGTCCTTAACGAGAATTCCAAACAGGCGGAGCTTTGAGAAAATGTTGAACAGTCCCTCTTATGATGGAAGTCTTGCAATGTGGTATATCCCCGACATTGAAAAAATCAATGTTGAACAAGGGTATATTTTCGGAGACAAAGTTATTCAGTATTTGGGTCGTTTTTTCTCGCAGTGGTCATCATCCTCTATGAAACTTTACCAGCTTCAGGGCAAGCGTTTTGTCTTTCTTCTTCAGGGGGTGGACGGAATCGTTGAGTTTGAACGCACCATGAATAAGGTTGCAGAGCAACTTAAAGCACTGACTGAAATCGATGGCAAATTAATTAAGATTGAAGCGGTCTGCGCGATGTCAACTACGGAAGAACATCGGGATCCGAAGCGTTTGTATACAGAAGCGCTTACTGTGTTAGAGCATCCATCGACACGCTATGATTACCAGGTGATTCGTTTTGATAATGCAATCCATTCTCATTCATTCGAAGAAGAAATCCTAGAGAGTATAGAAGGTGCGATGCACGAAGGACAATTATTCATGGTTTATCAGCCGAAAGTAAGGGCTAGTACTAATGAATTGTCGGGGTTTGAAGCTTTGATTCGCTGGAAGCATCCGAAATACGGTATGCTATCTCCAGTAACTTTCATACCAATACTTGAACAAAGCACACGAATAGGAGACGTCACGAACTGGATAATCGAGCAAGTTTGCAAACAGATTGCAGAGTGGGGAAAAACGACTTTCCAAGTACACCCCGTTTCAATTAATATTCCTGGGGATTATGTTACATCACCAATCCTACTTAATGTATTAACGGAAATGGTGAAAAAGTATAAGTTGGAACCGTATAATTTAGAATTAGAAATTACGGAAACGAGTGTAGTGAATTCGATTGAAGATGCGGTGAAAGCCCTCAATACGTTTCGGGAAAAAGGTTTTTCTGTAGCATTGGATGATTTCGGAACAGGAGTTTCATCTTTGTCTTACTTGAAAAGATTGCCGATTTCGACTTTGAAAATAGATAAGTCATTTATTGACGATGTACCACAATCTGAGAAAGATTCATCTATTCTCAAGGCAATTCTCGCAATCGGTCGGACGTTAAATTTAGATATTGTACTAGAAGGTGTAGAAACTGAAGAGCAAGTACAATTTCTAAGCCAAGAGTCGGAGTCGTTAATCTTCCAAGGCTATTATTTTGCTAAGCCAATGACTTCGACAGAACTTTTGAATTGGTTAGCGCAGCGCAAGCCGGTTTAATTTTAAGAAACTATGCTGAATGGTTTAAAAGATTAAATGTTATGGATAATCTATAGGGTGCTCTAAATAGTTGAAAAACGTTCTAAGCTTGAACTAACGAAAAAATGTATAAGAAATTCGTTCTATTCGCAATTCTACCTGTTGTTCTCGTCACCATCTTGCTCATAATAAAATGAACTTCAATACCTGAAAAGGCACCGACATATGGGAGTATTACTATTTGTCATTACTTTAGAGGGGCAGTGACGATATTCATTGTCCGTTCATAATATCTGAAGTAAAAGTAGTTCACTCATACACGCTTGACAATTCAGTTAAGTGTTGTATGATTGTTTAAAATCTTCTAAAACTTGAACGGTGATGAAGGATTACTATGCGAATCCATGTTGTGAAAGAGAGCGGAATTTATCAGCTGGAAGATTCCGTCACGACAATCGCAGAACCTACCTTCGTAGTCTTATGTAAAACATAGGCGCCCCCCTCGGCGTTATGGGGATAAGTGGGATGTGTTCGCATGCATCCAATTATGGTGGTACCGCGGAAGCTAAGCCCTTTCGTCCTTAATATCAGGACGAGTGGGCTTTTTTTGTTTTCCACCACAAGAAGGAATGGGGTATTGGAATGAAAAAACAACGGATTGTCGTGAAAATAGGAAGCAGTTCTTTAACAAATGTTAAAGGTGAAATCGATCAAACGAAATTCAACGATCATATCGATGCGCTTGCCGTACTACGTAAAGCAGGGCATGAAGTGATCCTTGTTTCTTCTGGTGCAGTCGCGGCTGGGTTTGCAAAGTTAGGCTATTCATCGCGGCCAATAACAATCAAAGGGAAACAGGCGGCTTCGGCGGTGGGCCAGGGTTTGTTAATGCAATCTTATATTGAAAAGTTTAGTGTTCATGGAATCGTGCCAGCTCAGATTTTATTGACACGAATCGATTTTTCGAATCGTGAGCGCTATAGAAATGCATTTGCGACTATGACGGAACTGTTGGAACGCGGAATCGTGCCCATTATTAATGAAAACGACACAGTCTCTGTTGAAGAACTGACTTTCGGTGACAATGATATGCTGTCAGCACTTGTCAGTGGCTTGCTCCATGCGGACCAGCTTATTATTTTAACGGATATTAATGGACTTTATGAATCAAATCCACGCAAATATCCATTAGCGAAACGACTTGATTATCTTGAACAGATTACAGATGACTTACTAAAAGGAGCTGCCGATACGGGATCAAAAGTGGGAACAGGTGGCATGAAATCAAAACTACTAGCTGCAAAAACAGCAACATCACTAGGTGTTTCCGTTTTCATCGGAAGGGGAGAAGGTTCGAATAAACTACTAACGATTTTACAGGGGGGAGGCGACGGCACCTATATTTCCAATCCAGCTATCGCTAAGATTAATACGAGCAGACAATGGATCGTGTTGCATTCCGAATCGACAGGTGAACTTCACGTTGATCAAGGGGCGGAAGTGGCTATTTTATATAACGGAAAAAGCTTATTACCTGCAGGTGTTGTTAAAGTAAACGGGGATTTTCAAAAAGGTGACGTTGTTGAAGTATTTGGCGTGAATGGGATTTTAGGTAAAGGAGAAGTAAGTTATTCTTCTGGTGAATTAAGAAACGCGATTGAAGACAGAAACAAGGAAAAAGAAGGTGAACTAGTTTCATCGGCTGTTGAAGTCATTCACCGGGACCGCTGGGCACAAATATGAAATGAGGGGATTTAGCATGAGCGAAGTACACTTAAAAGGGAAAGCTGCAAAAGAAGTAAGTTATTCGTTGGTGAACATCACAACCGACCAAAAGAACAAAGCACTGGCATTAATTGCCGAACAATTAGTGGTCGATCAAACGTCCATACTTGCTGAAAATCAGAAAGACTTGGACGATGGAAAAGCGAAAGGTTTTACAGACGCAATTCTTGACCGCATCCTACTCACTGGAAAACGAATAGAAGACATGGCGAATGCCATCCATCTGTTAATCGAATTACAGGATCCGATTGGAGAGACAGTGGAGACCATTGAAAAAGACAATGCATTGCTTATTGAAGTGAAGCGGGTACCAATTGGCGTTATCGGTATGATTTATGAAGCGAGACCGAATGTCACTGTTGACGCGGCGACGCTTGCCCTTAAAACGGGGAACGCCGTCATTTTACGCGGAAGTTCTTCTGCGAAATATTCGAACTTGGCTCTTATAAAGTCAATTCATGCTGCTCTTGATAAAAGTGATGTTCCCAAAATATCTATCCAATTAATTGAAGATACGAGCAGGGAGACGGCAAAAGAACTGTTCCGGCTTAATGAATACTTGGACGTTCTAATTCCAAGGGGTGGCAAAACACTTATTGAAACAGTAATTCGTGAAGCAACAGTTCCGGTCATTCAAACTGGGGCGGGTAATTGCCACATCTATATTGACGAATCAGCAGAGCTAGAAATGGCTACTAATATTGCATTGAATGCAAAGATTCAGCGTCCATCCGTTTGCAATGCCATTGAGACAATCTTAATCCATGACAAGTGGTTTGCATTTTATGGAAAAGGACTTATCGAAAAATTGCAGGAGAACGATGTGGAGATATACGGAGATGAAACTGTTGTTCGAGAATGTGAAAAGGTGCGAGCTGCATCCGAATCAGATTGGTCAACGGAATATCTCGGGTTAACAGTTAGTGTCAAAATTGTAACGAGTATGGAGGAAGCAATTACTCATATTACCAAATACGGGACAAAGCATTCCGAAGCGATTATCACCAATGATGAAAAGCATGCTACGATTTTCTTGAATTATGTCGATGCCGCCGCTGTTTATCATAATGCTTCGACGCGATTTACGGATGGTTTTGAATTTGGTTATGGCGCGGAGATTGGAATTAGCACACAGAAATTGCATGCACGGGGTCCAATGGGATTAAAGGCATTGACTACGACCAAGTATGTCATCCGTGGGAATGGGCAAGTGCGGGTATAGAGAGGAGTATTGGGGAATCCGAGGGTATGTTCGAAAATCGCGGGTAAATCCGTGAAACAGTGGGTACACCCGAAAGCAGCAAGTGGAAACCCATAGCAAACAACATCAAAAAATCCGCGGAGTTTAACATTCCGCGGATTACTTTAATTCAATTCCAAATGTTGCTTCATGGTACCTGTAACTTCCTGTAATTCTGTTTCATCCATAATGTAATACCATATACCGCCGTTCATTCGCTTGCCTTCACCTTTTTCAAAATGAAGTTGCTCCACTTTACCAGCCGCGTCACGGTAATTCTTTTGGACGTCTACCATTTCATCGAACGTCATATTTGTTTTTACATTGTCACCCAGGGCATTGAAGACACTGCGGTATTTTAACAGACTTTTTATGGAGGTTCCTTCATGCAGTACTCCTTCAATTACCTGTTTCTGTCGATCTTGACGCCCGAAGTCGCCGTTAGGATCGCCTTTCCGCATCCGCACATAGGATAGTGCTTCTTTGCCGTCCAAGGTGATGTCACCAGTAGCGTAATGAATCGAATCCTGTGTAAATTCAAAAGGATTGTTAACACTGATACCGCCGACGGTATCTACAATTGTCTGGAAACCTTCCATATTAACTTCCATAACATAATCAATGGGAATATCCAGTAGATTCTCGACCGAATCCAGTGACATCTGAATGCCACCGAATGCATACGCATGGTTTAATTTATCTGTGGTCCCGTGGCCAATGATCTCTGTGTACGTATCCCTTGGAATACTAACCATTTTCGTCGTTTTTAACTTAGGATTAACGGCCATTACAATCATCGTATCCGAGCGGCCTTTATCACCTTCGCGTTCATCAACACCCAAGACAAGCACTGAAAACGGATCTTGGTTACCCAAAGTAATTCCTTCTGCTCGCTTCTCAGATAATTCGCGGTCAATCGGTTTATACATAGCTTTCAACGTTGACGTCAAGTCAAAATAGACATTCAATGCAAAACCGCCGATTATTAGGCTGATTACTGCAATGACCCATGGCCATTTTCTACGTTTCTTAATTTTCTTCATATCTGCTCGATTCATTATAGTTCCTCCAGTAGGTGTCATTCGAAAAAGTGTACCAGGATATAGACGCTCAACCTTACGTCTAAGTTTCAATTAGATTAAGAAAGATCCAGCTAGATTATTAAGGCTTCTAGTTTTTTACAGTTTAGAGCCTGGAATTTAATCGAATACAATTCGCATCAGTACTTAAATAAGTGTTGAAACAGCATTGTAATGTAGAAACTCTGCTGCTATAATTCGTATACTTAGTTATGAAATGTTTGGTTATTTTTACAAGCAAAGCATTATAAAATTCACAACGGTGTTTAATGAAGGAGAGACTGCATTGGAAGATAAGACACGATTACGCCTCGTTTTGACGGGGATTTTATTGGGAATATTAATGGCTGCAATGGATAATACAATTGTAGCGACAGCGCTCGGTTCAATATTGGGAGATTTGGGCGGTGTGGACAGCTACATTTGGATTACGTCTGCTTATGCAGTAGCTGTACTTGCGGGTATGCCGATTTTCGGAAAGTTATCCGATATGTATGGACGAAAAAGGTTCTTTTTATTTGGTATCATTGTTTTCTTAGTTGGGTCTGCTCTTTGTGGGCTTGCACAAACGGTTCCGCAGCTTGCGGTATTCCGGGCGATCCAAGGAATTGGGGGAGGGGCATTATTACCAATTGCATTCACTATTGTCTTTGATGTATTTCCTCCTGAACAGCGTGGTAAAATGACAGGCCTTCTTGGTGCTGTATTTGGCGCTTCAAGTGTTCTAGGTCCTTTGCTAGGCGCATGGATTACGGAATCAATAAGCTGGCACTGGGTATTTTACGTCAATATTCCAATCGGCGCGATTTCTTTATTCTTGATCATTCGCTATTATAAAGAAGCTGCACAACCGATCAAGCAGACAATCGACTGGCTAGGAGCAATTACACTTGTTACAGCTGTCGTCAGCCTGATGTTTGGGCTTGAATTGGGCGGGAAAAAGTTTGAGTGGTTATCATGGCAAAGTATTACCCTCTTTAGTATATTTATTGTCTTTTTTATTGTCTTCATATGGGCTGAAACGAGAGCAAAAGAACCGATTATTTCATTTTGGATGTTCAAGAACAGACTTTTTGCTTCATCCCAGGCCCTGGCATTCTTATATGGTGCTACATTTATTGGCCTGACAATTTTCATCCCTCTTTTTGTGCAGGCTGTATACGGTGGATCTGCCACAAATGCGGGAATTATTCTTATGCCGATGCTTCTTGGTTCGGTCGCTGGAAGTGCACTTGGAGGAATATTGCAGACGAAAACATCGTATCGCAACATCATGGTGATCTCGGTTATCGCTTATTCAATCGGTATGGTATTAATGAGTACGATAACACCTGATACATCACGAATCGCATTATCCCTATTTATGGTACTTGTTGGATTTGGCGTAGGGTTTTCATTTTCATTACTGCCCTCTGCATCGATGCATGAAATGGACTACCGCTATAGGGGATCGGCTAACTCAACGAACTCGTTTTTCCGTTCGTTAGGCCTTGCCCTCGGGATTACCATCTTCGGTGCGATTCAAACAAAATTGCTAACAAGTGAAATGAGCACTGGTTTTGCGAAACTTGGTGGAAGCGGGCAGGGCGGACCGGAATCACTTGGAAATATCCAAACGGTATTTCAGCCAGAAGCTCGCGCCAACATCCCGCCAGATATATTGGATGTGATTGTAAATGCAATGTCTACATCAATTTCAGCCACATATCTCTGGTCACTTATACCAGTTGGAATTGCAGTTATTGCCGTTTTCTATATGGGTAATGAAAGACTAGATGTAACTAAAAAACAGTAAAACAGTAAAGCTGTCACATCCATTTTTTACAATGGGCGCGACAGCTTTTCTTTGATTTATGACAGTTGCTACTACAACTAGTTTCGTTTGAAGCGACTGGTTTTCTTGGATTTTAACCGTTGTATTCTGTCGTCTACTTCTTGTTCCATTTCAGCTGTTTTACCTTCATCTACTTGGAATGAAATGATTTCATCACCTTGGATTTCAACTGAAAACCATGTGCCAGCCTTGCTGTCAATTGGGAGCGTGTTTATGTCGACATGGAATTCTTTCTGCAATTTTTCAACTAAAAGAAGTGCTTTATCGTCGTCTGTGAACCGATCGAGATATGCTAAATACATAATTATCCTCCTATGCACGCAATGCCTTGCGTGAGAATGTCGGTAATCCGGGCAGGTCCGATGCCTTTTATTTTACTAAGATCGTCAACTGATTGGTAAGGGCGGAGTTGGATTAAATCTTGTGAACGGGCGGGACCGATGTGGATAATGCGCTGTACCTCCACTTCACTTGCTGAGTTGATATTAACACATGAGGCACTTGAAACTGGCTGTGTCTCATTTTTTGGTTCAGGTGTAGGTACAACTTCAGTTTCTACTTCAGGTGGTGTGTGCTTTATAGTCCCTTGGTTATTTGTATGGACGCTAAAAGTCTTGCCATCTGTTTCGACAATAACTGTTCCATGAATATCCGTTCCATAAACAAGAACACCGCTTTTTTCAAGCCGATTAATCGTTTCGATATGCGGATGTCCGTATTGATTGTCAACACTTGCCGAATAAATCGCTATATCAGGTTGAACGGCCTTTAGAAAACTATCGGTTGTTGATGTTTTCGAGCCATGGTGACCAACTTGTAAAATATCTGCCTTTAGGTTTGCACCACTACTAAGCATTTCACTTTCTGCTTCCTCTTCACTGTCACCAGTAAAGAGGAAGGAAATCTCTCCGTATTGTAAACGAATCGCAATCGAATTGTTATTTGTATCGCCTGACAGCGATTTCGGATGAAGTACTGCAACCTCTAGCGGCCCAATGTCGAATACATCGCCAACCTCCGGCTCATAGTAATCTACGTTATTGTCTTCAATTGCAGCAAGTGCACTCGTGAAAACTTGCGAATTCGTAGTTTCACCATTCATCCATACTTCTGATACATCAAATGTACGGATGATTTTATCCAGTTGCCCAATGTGATCTGCATGGGGATGCGTAATCGCGACAATATCGATGTCTGTTATGTTGTGGGCTTGAAGATAGGACACAACTTCTGTGGAGCTCCAATCTCCGGTATCGATGAGTACTGCAAATGCTTCATCACCCTGGTTGTATTCAATCAATGTGGCGTCTGCCTGTCCGACATCTATGTAATGAACTTTCATCTTCGAGAGCGGTAGATTTTGCTGTTCAATGGAATCTGCATCTTCCACTTCAACAACTTTGTTCTGTTCTTCGTTTGCTTGTTCTTCTACTAATTCGGGATCCCCATTTACATTATCAGGTATAGGTGACTGTGTTGTACTTTGACCGCAACCTGCAAAAACAAGTAAACCCGCGATTAAATAAAGACTGGTAAATATATTCTTAATCATTTTTTCTCCTCTATCATTCGGGTATTTTCTTACTAGTATAGTGTAGCAGACATAGGTGCTGAGGATAACATTGTTATTATGTGATAAATTAATGGGATTTAATACCAACGACCAAGCGTTCATACTTTGTACAAGCATATCCAATAATTCCACCTGTTATAATAGCTCATCAGCCCTTATAATAGAAGTATATTCTAAAAGGAGTTGTCGTAGGCTTGAAGCATGTTTCGAAGTTTGCAACAAAGATTATGGTTCTCGTCCTCTTAGTCACTGGAACAGTAGCAAGTGTGGGGTGGTACTTCTTTGATGCAAATAAAGGAATCGCAGTATCGTTTTCCGAATTGGAAAAGACAATTCAAGCTCAAAACAATCAAGTTGTATCGCTTAAAGAAACGTCGAACGGAACATTATACTTACAGACGAAAGATGAGAAATACGTAACTCAAGTTCGTCCTGAAAGCCAGTTAGTCGAACAATTAGTCGAAAAATATAATATATCATATAACTATTCCGATCAAAGCAAATTTAGTAGTTTATTGTTCGGAGGAGTGTTCATTACGCTGCTCATTACATTAATAGTGCTTCATAAAAAAGGAAAGATTGGCGTAGGTGCCTCTTCTATGAAAAATAGTGCATCTAAATCGACGCCTCTACCCGATATAACATTACAAGATATTGGTGGGCTTCCTGAAGAAATGAAGGAAGAGATTTTACAGACGTTATCTATTGTGAAAGATCCGAAACGGTCGGCCCAAGTAGGTATTCAGCCACCCAACGGAATTCTTTTATATGGTCCACCGGGTACTGGGAAGACTTTACTTGCACAAGCAATTGCGCGCGAAATAGGTGCGACCTTTTTTTCATCCAGCGGGTCAGCGTTCACAGAATTATTTGTTGGTGTAGGTGCTTCCCGTGTACGATCTCTGTTTGAAAATGCAAGAAAGCAACGACCGGCAGTCATATTTATTGATGAAGTCGATGCACTTGCAGGTAAACGGAAAACACATGGTGGGGAAGAAGCGGAAAAAACATTAACGGAACTTCTTGTTCAGCTAGATGGTGGCAATAATAACGACGGTGTGCTATTCATTGCAGCAACGAACCGAAAAGATATGTTAGATGAAGCTTTTCTTCGTCCAGGTCGAATCGATTATTCATTCCAAGTACCCTTACCTGATACGACTGGAAGAAGAGAAATTATTGATATTCACACGAGAGGTAAGCTGTTGGCTGATGAAGTCTTTGCTGCATTAGATACTCTTGCCGAAAGTACATCAGGATTTTCAGGAGCTGAACTGAGTTCTCTCTTTAAAACAGCGAGCAGAAGAGCAATTCGAGATGGACGTGAACAAATTGCTAAGAGTGATCTTGACTTTGCAATTGACCGCACCATTCTTGGAAGCGCCTCCCGTTCGATGAATGACCCGGAGACGAAGAGAAGAGTAGCCATTCATGAATCCGGTCACGCGCTAGTAGCTGCAGTAACAAAGCCTGGTTCAGTAAGGAAAGCAACAATTATTCCACGCGGCCAAGCACTTGGATATGTAGCACCGATTCAGAAAGAGCTTCACTTGTCTACGTATAGTGAATTATTAGACCAAGTCAGTATGATCCTTGCTGGTGGCGTTGCCGAACGAATATATCTTGGCGAACACAGTATTGGCGTAAGCGGCGATGTTCAACAAGCGAAAGAAATCATCGAGCGCATGGTTGATACAGGTTTATTACAAAACGGCTTCACGTTAACTTTCAATAAAAGCGAGAAAGAAGCGAAGATGCAAATTCTTTTTGATGAAGCACTTCGCAAAACAGAAAACCTCATTCAAGAACACGCGTCAGAATTCAAACAGTTGGTGGATCTATTAATGCAAAAGGAAACACTGGACGGCTCAGAAATACAACAGATTGTTAGCAGGCACGTAGTCGAAATATAAATGTGTTAAAAAAAGTAATCAACGGGAGAGGCATTTGCCTCTTCTTTTTTTATGCAGTAGAAAACGATAGAAAGCCGTTTGGTTGAGCTTTCATCATCACAATTGGTTAAACCGACTATATCTGTAAGGCGAACGATCATATATGCTACTCAACCAATCATAAGTCAGCCCTGACCGATCATATATGCTACTCAACCAATCATAAATTAGCCCCGACCAATCCTATATGCTACTTAACCAATCATAAGTCAGACTCAACCAAGCATATCTATAAAAATCATCCCATTCCCTAGCGTTTGAATCCACAAGTTCGTTCTAATTTCCTCCCGTTCCTCCTACAGTGTAACAAGGCATAGAAATGGGGGAGATTATCTATGTTAATAGATGGAGTTTTTTCAGGAGGAGGATTAAAAGGATTCGCGTTAGTTGGGGCTTATCAAGTCCTCGAAGAAAAGGGGTATCGATTTCATCGTGTAGCTGGAACGAGTGCGGGCGCAATTCTTGCCAGTTTCATTGCGGCTGGTTATTCGGCTAAGGAAATTGAAAAGATGCTGGATGAACAAGATTTTCAGGTGCTTCTTGATCCACGGAAGACAATAATTCCTTTACCGTTAATGAAATGGTTTCAACTGTATTGGCGACTTGGTTTATACCAAGGTAATGCTTTGGAGAATTGGTTTTTAGAAAAATTAGCAGCAAAAGATGTCTATACATTTTCAGATTTACCGCCGGGAAAACTAAAGCTTGTTGCTTCGGATTTAACGAATGGAAAAATGATTGTGCTTCCCGACGATTTGGAGGGCTATGGAATATCAGCAGAAACTTTTCCAATTGCTCGTGCATTACGCATGAGTTGCGGAATTCCATTTTTCTTCGAACCGGTACGATTAAAAGTAGGGAAAGGAGAGACGATTGTTGTGGATGGGGGGGTGTTGAGCAACTTCCCTATGTGGATATTTAACGACGAAGGTGGAAATACAGAACGTCCAGTCCTTGGTTTGAAGTTAAGTCGTAGCCAAGAAGAAATGCCGGGACATAAAATTGACAATGCCTTAGATTTATTTGAAGCCCTTTTTTCGACGATGAAAAATTCGCATGATGAAAGGTATATTTCGAGAAAGCATGAAAGAAATATCATTTTCATCCCAGTTGATGATTATAGTGCAACCCAATTTGATATGGATCAAGAAACAAAAGAGGGACTTATGGATGCGGGACGCAACAGCACGATTCAATTTTTGAAAACATGGTGAAAAATACCGGGCACCAAAACGATTATGAGTCGTTTCGGTACCCGGTACTTTTTTAGAGCTTAGGGAACTATAAAATCTCGTACTATGGATAACCTGCGAAATAGGCTATTTCACGTCTAGACTGCAGCGCCTAGAGGCTTGCACTTTTGTTTACTTTAAAATTAGTTTTTTGCCCATTCAGTATGGAAATGGCCTTCTTTATCCAGGCGTTCATAGGTATGGGCGCCAAAATAATCGCGTTGAGCTTGGATAAGATTGGCCGGTAATGTCTCCGTACGGTAACTATCATAGTAAGCCAATGCACTTGAGAGAGCAGGAATTGGAATCCCATGTTGAATGGCTATGGCTACTACTTCGCGAAGCGAATTCTGATAGTCTCCTACTATTTCTTGGAAATAGGGATCAACTAAAAGGTTTGGCAAGTCACTGTTAGTATCAAATGCCTCTTTGATATTCTGTAAGAACTGGGCACGAATGATACATCCTCCACGGAAAATCATGGCTACTTCTCCGTAAGGGATTTTCCAATCATACTCCTCAGATGCTGCACGCATTTGCGCAAAACCTTGGGCATATGAACAAATTTTACTCATATATAAAGCTTTACGAATCGCTTCAATCAACTCTTTTGGATCACCTACATACTTTTTCAGTTCAGGACCTTTTAGTAGTTTACTTGCTGCAACGCGCTCTCCCTTAATAGAAGAAATAAATCGTGCAAATACGGACTCTGTGACGATTGGAAGGGACACGCCTAAGTCTAACGCATTTTGGCTAGTCCATTTTCCTGTGCCTTTTTGTCCGGCTACATCTAGAATTTGATCAATGAGCGGTTTCCCAGTTTCTTCATCCATCTTTGTGAAAATATCTGCTGTGATTTCAATGAGATAGCTGTCGAGTTCTCCTTTGTTCCATTCTGAAAATATTTCATGCAACTCCTGCGCTTCAAGACCAAGTGCATGTTTCATGATGAAATAGGCTTCGGAAATCAGTTGCATATCGCCATATTCAATGCCATTATGAACCATTTTCACATAATGTCCTGCTCCATCAAGACCCATATATGCACTGCAGGGAATGCCGTCAACTTTTGCCGAAATAGCATCAAGAGTGGGCTTCACTTGTTCGTAAGCTTCTTTTGAGCCTCCAGGCATAATCGATGGGCCGTTACGAGCTCCTTCTTCTCCACCAGAAACACCTGCACCAATGAAATGTATGCCTGATTCTTTTAAGGTTGCTGTACGTCTATTCGTATCTTTAAAGAATGTATTTCCTCCATCGATAAGAATATCCCCTTGTTGAAGATGAGGGACAAGGGACTGGATCACTGTATCTGTTGTTTCCCCGGCTTTAACCATTAATAAGATCTTACGTGGGACTTCTAGCGAAGCGACTAGATCTTCAATGCTGTAGCTACCATGAATAGCTTTATCTTTCGCTTCTTTGTTGGAAAATTCATCTGTTCGATCTGTCCAATAATCATAGACAGCTACCGAATAGCCTTTACTTTCGATGTTTAGCGCAAGGTTCATCCCCATTACGCCCAAACCAATAACGCCCATTTGTTGTTTGATCATATTTTACTCTCATTCCTTTGTATACGTTATTTGATTTTATCTAAGCGACTTTCTAAACTTTGTTTTTCTACTTCAAAACCAGACTTGCCAAGTAGCGCAAACATATTCTGTTTATAAGCTTCTACCCCTGGTTGGTCAAATGGATTTACCCCGAGCAATGTTCCACTTATTGCACAAGCCTTTTCGAAGAAATATATCATTTCCCCAAAGGTAAATTCATTGAGTTCATCCAACTCAATAAGCAAGTTTGGAACACCTCCATCAATGTGAGCGAGGGCAGTACCCAGTGCAGCTTTCTTATTTACCTCATCCAATGTTTTTCCTGATAGGAAATTCAAACCGTCAATATTGTCTATATCATCTTGAATCGTTCGTTCAATTTGGGGCTTTTTTATCTGTAGGACTGTTTCAATGAAAAGACGACGCCCTTCTTGTATATACTGACCCATCGAATGTAAATCCGTTGTAAAATTAACCGATGCAGGGAAGAGTCCTTTTTCATCTTTACTTTCACTTTCTCCAAAGAGCTGCTTCCACCATTCAGCTACATAATGTAGACCAGGTTCATAATTCACAAGTAATTCAATTGATTTCCCTTTATTATAGAAAATATTTCTTACCGCTGCATACTGGTAACTTTCATTCGTTGCGAGAACGGGATCATCGTATTTGAAATAGGCGGCTTTTGCTCCTGCCATCATTTTGTCAATATCGAGACCGGCTACTGCGATTGGAAGTAAGCCAACAGGCGTCAGAACTGAGTACCGCCCACCTATGTTATCCGGAATAACAAATGATTCATAACCTTCTTCGTAAGCAAGGTTTCGAAGTGCACCTTCATTTTGATCAGTAGTTATATAAATTCTACTTCTTGCCTCTTCTTTTCCATACTTTTGTTCCATATATTCACGGAGAATACGGAATGCTAAAGCGGGTTCTGTTGTTGTACCTGATTTGGAAATAACATTTATAGAAACGTCTTTCCCTTCTAACACATGTAGTAAATGTTCGATGTAGGTAGAACTGATATTTTGTCCAGCAAAGTATACTTCCGTATTACCTTTGATTTGGTTATGAAACGTATGTGATAATGCTTCAATTGCTGCTTTAGACCCCAGATAGGAACCTCCAATACCAATAACAACTAGCACGTCTGACTGTTGTTGAATTCGTTTAGCAGCTATTTTCACCCTGGTAAACTCCTCTGTATCATAGGTAACTGGCCAGTCAACCCATCCTAAGAAATCAGAACCTGGTCCTGTTTGTTGATGGATTTGGTTATGAGCTTGTTTTACAAATCCGCTTAGATTTTCAAGTTCACTATTTTTCATGAACGATAAAACATTGGTGTAATCAAATGAAACTGTCATTTTTTTATCTCCTTTGGACTTTATCTTTTATTTACCACCAATTAAATTGATTGGATTGCAATAGTTGATTGGCTGCTTCTGGACCTGTAGAGCCAGCAGGGTAAGGATATAAAGGCAACATATCCTCCTGAAATGCCTCCAAAATCGGTTGGATCCATTTCCATGATAATTCGACTTCTTTCCAATGGGCAAAGAATGATTTATTACCGTGCATTGCATCAAATAGAAGTAGTTCATATGCTTCTGGTTGGTCTTTAGAATTGGTCGAGTGGTTCATATAAACAGGATAAAAACGGTTACTAGAAGGATTTTTCATATTCACCCTTAAAGATATACTTTCGTTTGGACTAATCTCGAATGTTAATAAATTAGGAGTTATCTCTTCAGTTTGAAGTACATTTGATTCTTCTACCTTATTCTTTAACTCAAAGACAATTCGTGTAGACTTCTTATCCATCCGCTTCCCCGTGCGTATATAAATTGGGATTCCATTCCAAGACGGATTATCAATATATAAACGCGCTGCGAAATAAGTATCATTCATTGAAGAGTCATTCACCCCGGGCTCCTCTTTATAGCCAGCAACTGGTGTATCAAGAATCGCTCCAGATTCGTACTGTCCACGAACAACATCCAGGTAAACTTTATCTTTAAGAATTGGTCGAAGAGATTCTATGATTTCCATTTTCTTGATTTCGTTTTCTTTGGTCGTTACTTCCCCGGGGAGGTGCAGTGCTGTCATCATCACTAACTGAAAAAGGTGGTTCTGAACCATATCACGTAAGGCTCCAGCCTGATCATAATAATCAGCTCGTGTTTCTACCCCAACCGTTTCACTTGCTGTGATTTGAACATTGGAAATTTGTTTATGATCTAATAAAGCTGCTAATGCTGGGTTGGCTAGTACTAAGGTTTCAAAACTTTGGACCATTGGTTTTCCAAGATAGTGGTCGATTCTATAGATTTCTTTTTCGTTGAAGGCTTTGCTCAAAGTATCATTCAATTGCTGTGCCGATTTCAGGTCACTTCCAAACGGTTTTTCAACAATGATTCGCTTCCAGCCTAAAGTTTGACTTATACCATTTGCGTAAAGATTTGACGTAATAACATCAACCAACTTCGGTGCGACAGACAAATAGAAAAGTCGGTTTTCTGGTATATCTAACTCATTTTCTCTGTTTTCGATGAGTTCGAACAAATTCAGATAGGATTCATGGTCTGTTACATCAAATGCAAAGTAGCGAAACTTAGTTAGGAAATCTTGCAAACCAAAAGTTTGAACAGCTCTTCTGGAATATAACCGGAGTGCTTTTTCCACTTTAGATTGAAAAAATTCGTTAGAACAATAGTATCTACCTAAACCGACTATTGAGATAGAATCCGGCATTTTTCCATCGAGAAATAAATTATATAAAGCAGGAAATAACTTTCGTTGAGCTAAATCTCCCGTTGCTCCAAATAAAATAAAAGTCATGTCTTGCATGATCCATTCCTCTTGGGATTCCGTTAAACAATGTTTAACATCAAATCCTTCCGAGGGATTTTCGGTATCCATATTCGATTCCCCCTACTTTTACAATTAATATTCCGTTTAAGCTTTGAATGATAATCGCAACAGTTCTCACTATACTAACTGTGGTCAATTAATGTAAGTACGCACTTTATCATCATATAGTGACTAAAAGTATACTGTTGCTTGTAATTATAAAAAGAAATGATAAGGAGTGTGAAAATGAAACAGTTGGCTTATACATATATGTTGAATTAAAGAATCCCACTGAATTTACTGTGGCGCTCAATAAGGAGAGAGTTGTAATTCGGGGTGTGGATTGTAGAACGCTTGGCGCTTTGGGGTTGCCTCTGCCGCGCCTGCGCTTGGGAATTCATTATTAACGGAGTTGTGATTTAGAGATGTATGGATTGAGATATAATGTGATTACTATTTGATACTAACTTCATTGAAGAAAGACGCACTACATGCTGCACTAATCTCCGATAATGAAATGAGCTTCCCTATATAGAGACTAAATAGCGAAGGCGCGACTTCGTGGTAGCCGGAGCGAGAAGACCGAAAGTGATCTTCTTTCTGGCTTATCGCGGGAGGCATCCACAAAGCGTCGAAGCGGTATTGGAAGGAATTATAATTAGTGCTAAGTATCGGGATTTTTTCAGTTGCTTCCCAAAAGTCCTTGTAAAGCACATACGCCGTATTCATTTGTTCAACATATATAGAGGATAGTAATGTCAACAGACTCTGAACTCAATTTTTTCAAGAAAACTTAACTTTTTTATAATCAATATATTGACTTAGAGGCAGTAATGAAATGATGAAATCAATTTGTTATCTTGTAACTCCATTACTTAAAAGGATTTTCACAGTATACTATTTGTCTGTATGTGATTTAAAAGTGCGTACTTCACAATTTTGACTTTAGGATATACACTAAGTTTGCATCAAAAAACGACTAAAAGGAGAATGAAAAAATGAAATTACAATTAGCATTAGATCTTGTTAACATTCCAGAGGCCATCGAACTTATTAAAGAAGTAGAGGAATATATCGATATCGTTGAAATCGGTACGCCAGTTATAAACAAAGAAGGACTAAAAGCAGTTGCAGAAGTAAAAGCTGCATATCCTAACTTAGAAGTTCTTGCAGACCTTAAAATCATGGATGCTGCAGGTTATGAAGTAGGTAATGCTTCTGATGCAGGCGCTGACATTATTACTATTCTTGCGCAAGCAGAAGATTCATCTATTAAAGGTGCTGTTGAAGCAGCAAAAAAACTTGGTAAAAAAATATTGGTCGATATGATTGCAGTAAAAGACATTAAAACACGTGCTGCAGAGCTTGATTTGATGGGCGTAGATTATATCTGTGTACACACAGGCTATGATTTGCAAGCAGAAGGTAAAGATTCATTCGCAGACCTACGCACAATTAAAAGCATTGTAAAAAATGCTAAAACTGCTATTGCTGGTGGTATTAAGCTTGAGACATTACCAGAAGTGATTAAAGCACAACCAGATCTAATCATTGTTGGTGGTGGAATCACAAGTAAAGACGACAAAAAAGCAGAAGCTGCACAAATTCAAAAGCTAATTAAAGAAGGCGTGATGGTGTAACATGAACACCACAAGTTACGCAGATGAAATTTTGGCTGAGCTAAAGCGAACCATTAATCTAATTAATAGTGAAGAAGCCGAAAAATTAGTAGAAGGAATTTTATGTGCGAAAAAGGTATTTGTTGCAGGTGGGGGACGATCTGGATTCATGGCTAAGGCATTCGTAATGCGAATGATGCACGTAGGTCTTGATTCGTATATTGTAGGCGAAACGGTAACTCCGAATCTAGAACCAGATGATATTTTCATTGTCGGTTCTGGATCCGGTGAGACCCAAAGTTTGGCTGCAATGACTAAAAAAGCGAAGAGCATTGGTGCAACAGTGGTAGCTGTTACCATTAATCCTGATTCTACAATTGGGAAGTTGGCAGATATTAAAATTGAAATACCCGCCCAAGCAAAAGGGGAAGGCAATAGTGGGAAGTCAATCCAACCGATGGGATCACTGTTCGAGCAATCGCTTCTCTTATTTTATGATGCAGTTATTTTGAGATTTATGGAGAAAAAAGAATTGAATTCTGAAGTGATGTATGGACGACATGCTAATTTGGAATGATATCTCTTACCTATGTACCGAGCCTGTATGAGGATATTTTCGGACTATAAAGGTACTTATTTGTTTCTAGTCCAAAGTGTGCAAACTTTATGTGAGCTAATCGTACAACCAAATCTGCGATGGTTAAAAGAATAAACAAAAGAACTGATTTCGCTTTTTCGAAAAGGAAATCAGTTCTTTTGTTCATTCATACTATCGGTGTACTTTTTTAGTATATCTATCCTGTAACCAAAGTTGCTTTACTAGACAGCTAACTGAATAACATGCGAGGATAGTTAGGTATTGCAATGTGCAAAGCAGGAAAGGAATTAAAAGAGAGCGCTGATTATCGAATAGGAAATAGTTAATGATTTAGTTTTTAATAAAGTCTGTATATGATTGAATTCAAAGTACGTACTTTTTTCATACATAGTGGTGAAAAGTATACTATGATAGAGAATGGAGGTGGAGTAAATGCCGAACTTAGGGGAGAAAGCGTTTAATTGTGAAAAAGAATTGACGCTTGCTATCATTGGCGGCAAGTGGAAAATGCTTGTGTTATGGCATCTTGGCAAGGAAGGAACTAAACGCTTCGGTGAATTAAAGACCCTCATACCTGGTATCACCCAACGGATGCTTGTAAATCAATTGCGTGAACTTGAAGACCATTTGATTGTCCATCGCGAAGTATATGCTGTTGTTCCTCCAAAAGTTGAGTATTCACTTACTGAACATGGTAGAAGTCTTATGCCAATTCTAGAAACAATGTATGAATGGGGTAAAGATTATATGGAGAATGTCTTGGAAGTGAAAACTGACGACCTATAAATGGGTACGTCAGTTTTTTGATTTAAGAAGACTTATGCAAATCACTGATACAATACGACGCCTTTCTACATATGGTATATAAGTACTTATGATTTTAGAAAGGGTGATAATAACAATGGATTCCTACAAAAGAAAATATCCCTACAAGAAGAAACAACCCAACATTCTGTTCTTAATGGTTGATCAGGAACGCTTTCCATCGGTTTATGAAACAAAGGAATTGAAGGAATGGCGAAAAGAAAATTTAGTTGCGCAAGAATTACTACGGAAGAATGGTATGGAGTTTTATAATCATTATGCTGGGAGTACAGCCTGCTCACCAAGCCGGGCAACATTATATACTGGACAATATCCTTCGCTTCACGGCGTTACTCAAACGCCAGGTGCTGCTAAGGGATCATTTGACCCAGATGTATTTTGGCTTGATCCAAACACTGTTCCAACGATGGGGGATTACTTTCGATCTGCAGGATATGATACATTTTGGAAAGGGAAATGGCATGCTTCAGACGAGGATATCTTAATCCCGGGCACGCATAATGCATTACCTAGCTATAATCCAGCAACTGGCGTTCCAAATAAAGAGCAAGAAAAAATATATGAAAAAGCGAACCGACTCGAAAACTTTGGATACTCCGATTGGATTGGACCGGAACCCCATGGCGCGGATCCTCGAAATTCCGGTTCGTCTGCGGGAATAGGCACAAGTGGGCGGGATGAAGTGTACGCTGCTGAAACAGTAAAGCTTATCGAATCCCTACATGAAATTTCAAAGTGTACGAATAACATGACACCTTGGTTTATAAAGTGCTCCTTCATAAACCCTCATGATATTGCGTTATATGGAGTGCTATCCGCAGTTTCCCCGAATTTCAATTTTGAAGTCGACCCAACTCTCCCATACATCCCACCGGCACCAACAGTAGGGGAATCATTGTTTACTAAACCATCTGCTCAGGAAAGCTATCGTGTTACGTATCCAAAAGCATTGCAACCGATAATCGACAATAATTTTTATCGTCAATTGTATTACAGCTTACAAAAAAAGGCCGACAATGAAATGCTTAAGGTCCTAACCGCACTTCAAAACTCAAGTTTCTATGACAACACAATTATTGTATTCACGTCTGATCATGGAGAACAACTGGGAGCGCATGGCGGACTCTATCAAAAGTGGTATAATATGTATGAAGAATCGATTCATGTCCCATTAATCATTCATAATCCAACCCTATTCAGAGGAGCTAAATATACAAATATGCTAACAAGCCATGTCGACATACTTCCAACATTGCTGGGACTAACGGGAATAAACGTAGACTTAATCCGTGAAAATCTTTCAAAAGATCACACCGAAGCACTTCCGTTAGTTGGTAGAAATTTGACTCCATTATTTTATGGGCATGAAAGGTTTTTTGGTGCAAATGAACCACTCTATTTCATGACAGATGATGATGTATTCAAAGGTTTACATCAAACAAATGCAATCACGGGCAAACCCTATAAATCGGTTGTTGAACCGAATGACATCGAGGCGGTGATTACTAAGCTAGAAACTGGAATAGATAAGAGCGATGAGATATGGAAATTCGCCCGATATTTTGACAACCCAAAATTTTGGACGAATCCAGGATCTAGTGATACAGTCATAACTGAACAAAATGGTTGTTATGAGCCGATAACAAAAACAGAACCAGTTCCGGAGCAATATGAGCTCTACAATCTTACTAAGGATCCACTAGAAAAAACAAACCTTGCCGATCCAGCATTTGCAACAATCGAATCGGCTATTATTCAACGCGTGTTAACAAAGGTGCTTGAAGAGCAGTGCAGAAAAAAAAGACTGACGCCAGCGAGTGGGAAAGTTCCTGGCATGCCGAATTGCAGTAAGGGTGAATAATTAGTAGGTGAGAAGCACAACTATGGGTAAGGAAATAAATCTTATTTGTTTCTATATCTGGTACTTTTTCTTGATAGTAATTCACACAAATAGTAATTAATAAGCCAGCGATTCAGTCGATTAATCCGACTGAACCGCTGGCTTGTTTATAATTAATTCGTTCACAAAGTACTACTGAAAAGTCCCATCTGCGTTTACTTTTTGGGAAGAGGAGCACCATTTATGGGGCCAATGTAAAAATATGGGGAAAAAGCGTTAAGTTAGTGCTCCTATCTTCTTCTCTATTCGAGCAAATGATTTGAAACTTATTAGTGTAGCTATATATGCAAATACGCTACCAGTAAATAGTGGGATAATCCCAGGGAAAAGTGTAGAGACAAAGTAGATACCACCAGCTAAAGCGCCAATAGTGATGACTTCAATCGGAGATGTAATTGCGATTAAGAAAGACTGTTTGATGTATTGAAAGAACTTTAAGTTGAAATGTACATAGACTGGGAAGAAAAATAGTAATGTGATGATGCTTGAAATAAGTATGAAAATTAGTACGGGGAATAAAAACTGTAATTCACCACTATTTAACTGTAAGAAATAAAAATTGATATAAAAGCAGTAGCTAATGACTAGAAAAATAAGTCCAAAACCATTTGTCTTTAAAAAGTCAGTCCGAAATAAAGTCAAAAACATAGGAAGTATTTTGAATTTCTCTTCACCTCGAATTAATTTACGGACAACTGCAAACATGGCAGCTGTAGCTGGAAAGATACCGAAAGCGATTAAGCCAACTAATGTAAAAAAGATCCAAAGCAAATTAATATAAGCTAACTCGATCATTCTATAAGAAATTCTATTAAATTTTTCCCAACCAACCATGTCTATCACCTCTCAATAGTTAACTATATATTAAAAACATTGAAATTAGCAACCATTAATATGCACAAATATGGAAGGATTTTAAAAAATTAATAATCGCATGTCCCCAATTAAAGACGCTTTAGAGACTTGTCTCTTGATGAGAAATAATGTAATCTGATAAAAATGGACGCGCAATTCAATTACTTCAGTCTATTTAATTGTTTTGAAAAGGTAATCACAAGTATTTTTGTTAACTGTAGTAGAGAAAGTTTGAAGGAGTACTCAAAAGATTCTTACCCAATCGGTTTAGAGCCGAGAAAAGTATATTGTGCAGTGAGAGTCGCTACCGAATTGCAAAGGGGGGGTAATTCATATTGTAGTTTAATAGACCAATTATAACTAAATCAAATCAATATAATTTGAGAGGGGTTATTTAGATGAGAAGAATTGGATTTTTTCTATTATTACTATTACTTGGAGCTTTAATTGTAGGATGTAGTTCTACTGATACTGACACTGGCGCTGAAAAAGAAGAAACTGGTGAAGAAAAACCAGAAGTGGTGGGAGAAGAAACAGAAAAGGAAACGGGGCTCTCTGGTGAAATAACAGTTTGGGCACATCCATTTACCGGCGATCAAGAAACTGAGGGCGCGATGTGGGATGAAGTCATCGCTTCTTATGAAGAGCAAACAGGTGTGAAAGTAAATTTTGAACAGATACCATGGGCCAATCGTGATCAAAAAGTACTTACAGCTTTAGCAGCAAACAATGGTCCTGATGTGTTTTACGTAATACCTGATCAGATGCCACAGTACGCTGATGCGGGTATGTTACTAGCGTTAGATCCCTATTTAGAAGGCTTTGATATTGATGATTTTGTAGATACAGCGTTAGTTTCTACAACTTGGAAAGATGAGTTATATGGACTGCCAATCTTACAAGAAGCCTACACATATTTATATAATGTCGATGTAATCAAAGCGATTGGTGAAGATCCTGCAAATTTACCTGCAACTTGGGAAGATTTTGAAAAGTGGGCTGAAAAAGCAAAAGACAAGGGCTTTTATGCAACAAGTTTTCAAGGTGGAGGATCAATGAATGGAACGTTATATCCATTCCTATGGCAAGCTGGCGGAGATGTTATTACGGCAGATAATGAAGTATTAATTAACAATGAAGCAGGAGTGGAAGCATTTGAGTTCATCAATAAAATGTATAACGAGGGCTGGATTCCGAAAGATTCAATTACTGCATTAGAACATGATGCACTATGGGAAGGCGGAAAAATGTTAGCAGTTCAAGGTTCAGGTATTTCAGTAAGTCGTATGTTAAGTCAAAACCTTTTTGAATTCGTTATTGCTCCACCAATGAAAAATAAGGAACAATTAACATATGGAACAACAGGGATGTTTGTAGCGCCAATTAATACGGATAATCCAGCAGCTGCAGCAGAATTTATCAAAGTCGTGACGGATTCGGATAATCAGAAGAAATTTAACACAGTCACACAGTATATCCCTACTAGAGAATCAGCTAAAGATATCTTTGGAGAGCAAAAATATCTTGCACAGCTAGCGGATTATACACAATTTGCATTACCGGGAGTTATCCATCCAGAAGGACGTACAATCATGCCGTTAATACAAGCTGAACTTCAAACAATGATGGAAGGGAAGAAAACACCAAAAGAAGCAGCAGATGCCGCCGCAAAAGCGATTGAAGGTAAGATCGGAAAATAAAATGTTAGTAAAGCAGAGAGTTTGATCAATAAACGATCAAGCTCTCTGTTACTAACTTACATATGAAAGGGTGATTACACTGAGTAATGCAGTAGCTTCTAAAAAGAGTAAATTGCCACTGGGAGAAAGAGTGAAGCGTGAGTGGAACCGTAATGCTATCGTATATATCTTTCTCATCCCTGTTTTAATCCATTTCATAATCTTTCAGATATATCCTTTTGCATTGAGCTTTTATTTAACATTTATGGATTGGAAAGTAATTGGTGACCCGGAATTTGTAGGACTTAAACATTGGAAGTACTTCTTGACCGATTCATTGGCGTGGAAAGCTATTTGGAATACAGTGAAATTTTCAGCATATTATATTGTGCCAACGATGGGCTTAGGGTTAATTTTAGCGTTAATTATCAATTCGGGTGTTAAATCAGCAGGATTTTTTAAAGGAATCTTTTTCTTGCCAGTGGTCACTTCATTCGTAATTATTGCCGGGATCTGGGGTTGGTTATTTAGAGGTACAGAGGCGGGAATGATCAACTACTTGCTTAGTTTTATTGGTATCGAACCACAATTGTTTTTATCTAATTCTAGCCAAGCCCTAGCTGTTTTAGCGGGATTGAGTATATTTAAAGTTGCCGGAAGTACGATGATTTATTACTTTGCTGGACTTCAGTCGATTGATCGACAATTGTATGAGGCGGCACGAATTGATGGGGCATCATCATTTAAAATATTTTGGACGATAACATTTCCATTATTAAAGCCCATTCACTTTTTTGTCGCAATAACAACAACAATCGGTTCGTTCCAAATTTTCGATTCAGCTTATTTATTAACAGGTGGAGGTCCGAATTATGCTACGACAACCATTGTATATTATTTGTATGAACAAGGATTTACAAGTCTTAACTTAAGTTATGCAGCTGTACTTTCTTATGTATTATTTTTTATTATCCTAGTTATCTCGCTTATACAGAGAAAATATCTAGGACAAGAATCGAATAATTACTAATGTGTAGATGACCGCAGAAAGGAGATTGAAAAAATGCTTAAAAAAATGATCTCGTATATAGCGTTAATTGTTTTGGGATTTTGTTTTCTATTGCCGTTTCTTATTATGATTTTAGGATCTTTTAAGGATGTTCAATATGCACAATTAGATCCATTATTCTGGATACCGGACCATCCTACAATGAAAAACTATTTATATATAATGAGAGACGGAATATTTATCAGATGGATTTTCAACTCTGTTATTATTACCGTCATTCCAGTAGCGAGTCAAATGATATTTTGTGCGGTTTTAGGCTATATTTTTGCGAAGAAGAAATTCCCAGGACGAGAAATCGTATTTTGGGTTTTCATGGCAGTTATCATGATTCCGCAGCAACTATTAATTATACCTAAATTCATTATGTTCTCTGATTTCGGTTGGATAAATACTTATTGGGCATTGATTGTTCCAGAGTTATGGGGAATTATGGGTGTATTTTTAGTTAGACAATTTCTACAAAATATACCGAATGATTTGGAAGAAGCTGCATATATTGACGGGGCGAATGATATACAAATATTTTTCAAAGTCATTTTGCCACTTTCGATACCTGTTGTAGCTACAGTGGGAACATTTTCATTTATTTCAAACTGGAATGATTTATTCCAACCACTGATTTACTTAACACAAGAGAAAATGTTCCCAGTGACGCTTGGTTTAGCTTCAATGCTTGGGAAAGAAGGGAACTTTGGTATTGAAATGGCTGGTTCGACAGTTTCTTTTATACCGACTTTCCTCATATTCCTATTCTTCCAGCGTTACTTTACGGAAGGAATTCAAATGTCAGGATTGAAATAAACTGTCCCACTGAATAAGCTTCGGCTCTAGAGGATGCCTTCTGTCATAAGCCAAGCAGTTTCGCCGCTAGTCTTAGAGATTTAGCTGCCTCTTGTAAAGCGTCTTCGCTCAGTGTATATAAGGTATTCATTTGTTCAACTTATATAGGTGAAAATGATTAGAAAGGAGTGGAGGATACCGTTTGTACTTTGAAAATCGGCATTATTGGGCTAGATACATCGCATGTGTTGGCATTTACCAAGTTATTAAATGATCCGAGTGAAAGATACCATGTGCAAGGTGGAAAAGTAGTGATTGCTTTTCCAGGAGGATCACCTAATTTCGAGCTTAGCATGTCCCGGATTGACGGCTTTACTAGAGAACTCAGGGATAGCTTTGATGTTGAAATCGTGGATTCTATTGAGGAAGTTGCGCATGAAAGTGATGCGATTTTGTTGGAATCAGTCGATGGGACAGTGCATCATGAGCAATTACAAAAGCTTGTTGCGTTTAAAAAACCTGTTTTTATCGATAAACCTTTTAGTCTAAGTTCAAAAGTTGCTATCGCAATGATTCAATTAGCTGAGGGCAATCAGACACCCATTATGAGTACATCTGCGCTACGTTATGCAGAAAATTTAACAAACGTTCTTAGAATTTCGGATAGAGGAAGAGTTATAGGTGCTGATTGTTTTGGACCCATGGAACTACTGGATAAACAACAAGGCTTTTTTTGGTATGGGATTCATATGATAGAGATGCTGTTTACTATTCTAGGTCAAGGCGCAAAGTCGGTAACGACCATAACAGACAAAGAACATGACGTTATTACAGGTGTTTGGAAGGATGGGCGTATAGGAACGGTTAGAGGTAATCGAAAAGGAAACGCTCAGTTTGGCGCATTGATTCACTTTGGGAATGGTACTGAATATGTCGATATTAATTTATACCAAAAACCTTATTACGCTAGTTTATTGGAGCAAATTATGGATTTTTTTCACGATGGAATTTCGAGGGTTCCTTTAAGTGAAACAAAAGAGGTTATCCGTTTCGTTGAGGCGGCTAACGAAAGTAGTCATTATAGAAAAACAATAATTATTTAACAAACAGTGAAAATACTATATCTTTCAGAGCTGAGGTTTTAGTAGTCAAATGAAAGCCGATGAAAAATACAGTGATTTTCCCATCGACTTATAAAGTTGTTTGTTATCTTTGCTCTTCCTCAATAAAGCTTAGTCGATAAATACGACGGGGCCTTCCTTTGTGCGATAATTTTTCTTCGCCAACAATATCAACCAGTTCAGCATCCATCCATTTTAATAGAATTCGGTTGGCGCTCCTAATGGTTACATTTAATGTCGAAGCTAATTCTTGGGCAGTATAATCAATTTTTTTATGCCTAGAAACGCGTGCCATTAATTTTGTCATATAGGAAGCTGACATCCCGGCCTTTTCAGCTTTATCTAACAAATGTGGGTCTGTAATGGCTAAATTATATCTTTCATATTGTTTATGGCTTGTTATATCGACAGGCCCCAAGACACTGCGATCTTCACGAACAATATAGCAAACGTTTCCACCTAAATCTTTTGATTGACGGAGCGCTAATCGTGCGTGATTGCCTGCTTCGGCAGCGGTACGGCCAAAGCCGACACCAAGACTTATCGTAATGCCAAGTTCATTTTTAATATCTTGGAGTAAGGGAATGAATTTATAGCCCCTTGTTTCACGTTCGAAAATACCGCGGGTGGTAATGAATGAATATTCTTCTCCACCTAAATTGATTAGATGCCCATCAAGCAGTTTAATATAATCAAGTAGCATTTGTTGGATAGTTAATTTTAATAATTGAACATCATGCTCAGAAGAATACTTTTCCGTTACGCCTTTGAAATTGTCTATATTAATTAAACCGAAAACAATTTGCGATTCTTTATTTCTGCGTGTATTCGTTGCTAAGAGGGCTCGTTCCAAAGAAACGATCATGTCCTGTTGAGTAGGTGTTACCCATTCATGGGGAATATGGCGAGCAGATAATTGAATCGCTACGTCCTGAATCCCTGTAAGTGCAATTGCATTATAGTCCTGATAATTGCCAATATGGAATTGTACTATTTCCTCAATGATTGTACTTTGTAAAGGGTTTTTATAGATAAGAAGTTCATAATTAACTTCTTCAAGTTCTGATAAAATTTGTTCAACATACTTTTCTTCAACTGTATCAATGGACAGGCATTTTAAACTGTACCTACTTTTAATGATAAATAATGACCTGTAAAGTCCAGTGCCCATTAAGGGCATATGATGCACAGGGATTATAAAATCGACAACTTGTTTGACGATGTTATATGAGTGATATTCAGTAAACATTAATACTTCGACATCGTTCATTAATTCCCTAGTTATTTCTGTGATAAGACTAGTAGGTTCGATGATTCGAAAAACAGGTTTAAAGTTTGGAAACGTTTTCAGTGTTTCCCGTGTTTGATCGACAAGTGCTTTTGGCCCGATGATACCGATATTAATATCTGAATTATCTTGTACATTATTCTTTCTATGCATAAATAGTTCCCTCCTTATCG
This sequence comes from Sporosarcina sp. resist, assembly GCF_014302295.1. Classification (NCBI taxonomy): domain Bacteria; kingdom Bacillati; phylum Bacillota; class Bacilli; order Caryophanales; family Caryophanaceae; genus Sporosarcina; species Sporosarcina sp. resist. The sequence goes on from NZ_CP060287.1 coordinate 2,191,184, forward strand.
TTGTAGAAAAGTGAAATAACGGGATAGTGTCTCTTAACCTAATGTTTTGTTTATAATACTTTCTTCTAGTAATTCTGTCAAAAATGAGAAATAACAGCGCTAATGCATGATAAAAGAAATTCGACATAAAAGGACTCAAATAAGACTTGTCTTTTAATGAAAGTCTACATACAATACTATTGAATAGCAATTTAGAGGTATCAGATAACTAGTTTTTATTAAATGAAAATAGGGAGTGTTGAAATGAAGACAATTGCAGAGCTTGAAGATCTTATGACGAAACCATCAACAGAACTAATCAATGATCTTAGATTAGTAGATGGTGATATCTTAATTTTAGGTATTGGTGGAAAAATGGGACCAACATTAGCGAAGATGACGAAACGGGCGATTGATGAAGCGGGTTTGGATAAGAAGGTGATTGGCGTTTCTCGGTTTTCAAATGGCAGTTTAAAAGAAGAGTTAGAGGACTTTGGAATTGAAACAATCGCTGTTGATTTACTAAATGATGAGCAACTACAATCACTCCCGGATGTAAAAAATATTATTTTAATGGCAGGGAATAAATTTGGAACTGCTGGCAATGAACATTTCACATGGGCAATGAATGCTTATTTACCGGGTAGGATTGCAAATAAGTTTAAAAATTCCCGTATCGTTGCATTTTCATCTGGTAATATTTATCCACTGACGAGTGTGGTGAGTGGTAATTGTTCTGAAGAGACAGCTGTTAGTCCGATTGGTGAGTATGCACAATCTTGTTTAGGGAGAGAGCGTATCCTAACAAACTTTTCTCGTAAAAATGAAACGCCACTGCTTCTATTTCGACTAAATTATGCAATTGATATGAGGTATGGAGTGTTAGTAGAAATCGCTCAACAAGTTTTAGAAGGTAAAACTATTGATTTAACAATGGGGAGTGTAAACGTAATTTGGCAAGGAGATGCAAACGAATACGCAGTACGGTCCTTGCTACATTGTGATACTCCACCGAAAATAGTGAATGTGACTGGACCGGAGACCATTTCAGTCCGTTGGTTGGCTGAAGAATTTGGAACGCGATTTGATAAGAAACCTATATATGACAATGAAGAACAGCCGACAGCATTGTTAAATAATGCTTCCAAAGCGCATCGGTTATTTGGCTATCCAAAAGTAACACTTCAACAAATGATTGATATGACGGCAGAGTGGTTAGTGAATAATGGAGAAACATATAATAAACCAACCCATTTTCAAGAACGAAAAGGAGCATTTTAAATGTTGAATCCTGCTGTGAAAAAACAATTACTTGAGGGAACTGTTATTCCGGCGCATCCATTAGCCCTAACAGAAGAACGGCAACTAGATGAAGCCGGTCAGCGCGCACTTACTCGCTATTATATTGATGCAGGTGTGGGTGGGGTAGCAGTTGGTGTCCATACAACTCAGTTTGAAATTCGTGATCCGCAGTTTAGTTTATTTGAAAAAGTATTAACCCTTGCGATTGAAGAGATGAGGAAGGCACTAGTTCCCGATTCATTCATAAAAATTGGCGGAATTAGTGGTCCCATAGAACAGGCGATTAATGAGGCGGAATTTATAAAAGCGATTGGCTATGACCTTGGATTGCTAAGTATGGGAGGTTTACACAACGCTTCTGAGGAAGAGCTACTTGATCGGACTGAAAAAATTGCTGGGATTATCCCGGTTATTGGATTTTACTTGCAGCCGGCGGTAGGGGGCCGGATTCTTTCCTATGATTTTTGGAGGAAGCTTGCTGATATACCGAATGTTCATGGCATAAAGATCGCACCTTTTAATCGATATCAATCTCACGATGTGATTCGAGCGGTTTGCCATTCCAAAAGAAATGAAGAAATAGCTATTTACACTGGAAATGATGACAATATCGTTAATGACTTGTTAACGACCTACCGTATTGATGTAGACGGTAAAAAGATAGAGAAACAGATTGTCGGGGGGCTACTTGGGCATTGGTCAGTCTGGACGAAAACAACAGTAGATATGTTTAATAAGATAAAAAACATTCGATCTAAAGAGGACATTCCAAGCGAATTATTAACCTTAGGGCAAGAAATAACCGATGCAAACGCTGCTTTTTTTGACCCGAATAATCAATTTAAAGGGAGCATTGCAGGTATTAATGAAGTGTTGGCAAGACAAGGGCTGTTGAAAGGTCGTTGGTGCTTACTTGATAAAGAAAAATTAAGCCCAAATCAATCGGAGGAAATAGATCGTGTGTATGTCGATTATCCGCATTTACATGATGATGCTTTTGTGAAAGAAAACTTAGACAAATGGTTTAAAGAGTAAGGAGCGGATGAAATGAAATCAATTGTCACAAGAAATCAAAATGTTCATATTGTTAAGTGTATGAAACCGGCGATTAAACCTTCCTATCTATTAATTAAAACACTGCACTCGGTCATTTCACCTGGGACTGAACTAAGCTTGATTGGAATTAGTGAGGATAGAGATATCACATTAGGCTATAGTGCGGTTGGTGTTGTTATGGAGTGTGGTGAAGGTGTGGAAGATTATCAAAAAGGGGATATTGTTGCCTGTTATGGTGCTCCATATGTAGGGCATTCTGACTGTCTATTAGTTCCAACGACATTATGTGCAAAGGTTCCGTCTGGCGTGGAGGCAAAGGAAGCAGCTTTAGCAGGAATTGGTGCGATTGCAATACATGCACTAAGGATTGCAAAACTAGAATTCGGGGAAACAATTGTTATTATTGGCCTAGGACTGCTTGGTCAAATGATCGCTAAAATAGCCAATGCTGCTGCATATAATGTGATTGCTTTCGATATTCAAGCAGAAAGAGCCGCAATGCTTCATGAAGAAACGAGTATTCGTTCTTTTTCTACTATCCCAGAGATGGAAAGCGAAATCGAGAAATGTACGAAAAAATATGGGGCAGATGCGGTTCTATTATGTGCAGGTGGTAAAGGTTCATCGCTGACAAATCAAAGTTTAGAGTGGATTCGACATCAAGGAAAAGTCGTAATTGTCGGTGACATTGAACCGGACTTTCCTAGAAATTTACTGTTTGCGAAGGAAGCGCAAATACTTATTTCACGCGCTGGTGGGCCAGGACGATATGACCAAGTTTATGAGAAACAGGCAATCGATTATCCATACGGTTACGTTCGCTGGACAGAGGGAAGAAATGTGGCAGAGTACTTACGTTTAGTAAATGACAAGCGGATTAATGTCCAATCATTTTTAACGGATGAAGTTGATTTTCAGGATGCACCAGCTGCTTATGATGAGTTGTTCAATAAAAAGTCAACGACATTGACGAAGATTATTAACTATTAATAAGTCGAAGTAAAGATTCCCATCAAATCCGCTTCGGCTATCCCTTGTAAGGCGCCTTTATTCAGTTTATATAATTAGTATTTTGAATAATTTTACTATTTCATCGCGTACTATTCCTATTATATAGAAGGGAGTTATGTCTATGTTGAAAGTTGGTGTAATTGGAGGAGGTTCTATTTCCGAGTTTCATATTATTCCATATATGAAAAACGATGGAGTAGAGTTAGTGGCGTTATGTGATAGCAATGAACAGCGTCTAGCCAAAGTTGGTGAGCGCTATAGTGTCACTGAACTATATAGTAACTATGAAGAGTTATTGCAAAATCCGGAAATTGATGCGGTTAGTATTTGTACGTGGAATAACACACATGCAGTGATTGCAATTGCGGCATTGGAAGCAGGTAAGCATGTTTTGGTTGAGAAGCCATTATCTATGACTGTTGCACAAGCATTAGCTGTCGAAGCGGCGGTTAAGAAGTCCGGTAAAGTACTACAAGTTGGGTTTGTCAGACGTCATGGAGACAATACAAAGCTACTCAAGCAATTTATCGACCAAGATGAACTTGGTGAAATTTATTACGCCAAGTCTTCCTGTTTAAGAAGGCTGGGTAATCCTGGTGGCTGGTTTAGCGATCAGTCGAAATCTGGTGGTGGGCCGCTTATTGATTTAGGTGTCCATATGATTGACATCTGTTGGTATCTGATGGGGAAACCACGACCTGTCTCAGTTAGTGGTAATACATATTCAAAGTTAGGCAATCGTAGCCATATACAAAATCTATCGTTCTACCAAGCAGCTGATTACGACCCTGCATTAAATGATGTGGAAGATTTAGCAAATGCACTCATTCGGTTTGACAATGGAGCCTCTTTGTTTGTAGATGTTAGCTTTACACTTCATGCCAAAGAGGATGAGTTATACGTTAAATTGTTTGGTGAAAAAGGTGGAGCAGAAATTGAACCGAAATTAGTGATGGTAACGGAGAAAAGCAACACGATTTTAAATGTTACACCACAAGTTGATAATTTGAGCTTCGATTTTGAAAAAGCTTTTAAAAACGAAATCAATCATTTCGTTGACTGTTGTAAAGAAGGAAAAGAAACTATTGCACCTGTTGCTGATGGTGTGCAAATCATGAGAATGTTGAATGCCGTCTATGAGTCAGCAAAAATGGGCAAAGAAGTTTACTTATAAATGAAAACGGTGGATAAAGATGTTGTCATCATAGGTGGTGGACTAGGTGGTTGTGCAGCGGCGTTATCGGCATGCGCCAATGGTTTACAAGTGTTGTTAACTGAAGAAGCCGAATGGGTCGGTGGTCAAGTCACTTCGCAAGGGGTGCCACCTGATGAGCATCAATGGATTGAAGAATTTGGTTCAACGAAGAGATACCAAGACTATCGTAAAAAAGTTCGAGACACTTATTTACGAACAATGGATGTAAAAGTTACTAAAACACTATTTAATCCGGGGAATGGTTTGGTCAGTAGCATTTGCCATGATCCGAGAGTCAGTCTACATGTATTGAATGAAATGCTCCTGCCATATGTCTTAACTAGCCAGCTTACGATTGTATTGAACACGGTAGCTACCTCGGTTGAAAGAAATGGCAGAACATTAACTAGCGTAACCTATAAAAATACTGTAACTGGAAAAGAAGAAGTGGTTACTGCACCCTATTTCATCGATGCTACAGAAGCTGGGGATCTATTGCCGTTAGCAGCTGTCGATTACGTAACAGGTGCGGAAGCGAAAGCAGATACACATGAACCGCATGCAATGAAAGTAGCCGATTCTGACGATATTCAAGCATTCACATATGTACTTGGTATGGAATACCGGCTAGGAGAAAATCATACGATACCGAAGCCGGAGATGTACGAGTTTTGGAAAGAATTCCATCCAGCTATATGGCCCGATAACTATTTAAGCTTTTTTGCGCCACATCCGATTACGAAAGAGAAAAGAGAATATACGCTTTTTCGTGAAGAAACAGGCTTCCCTCTTTGGGAATACCGACGTAGCTTTGATAAGCAACAGTTTAATACGCCAGTCGATGCTGGTGATGTCAGCTTAATGAATTGGCCACAAAGTGATTATTTCTTAGGTAACATTTACGATGTGCCCGATGTAGAAAAAGAGAAACATATCTATCAAGCAAAACAGTTAAGCTTGTCCCTTTTGTATTGGTTACAAACCGAAGCGCCGCGGCCTGATGGCAGTAAAGGATATCCAGGGTTGAAACTTCGTAAAGATCTATTCGCAACTGAAGATGGCTTAGCAAAAGCAGCCTATATTAGGGAATCGAGACGGATCAAAGCGGAATACACAATCGTAGAGCAGGATGTTTCACCTGATTTTAATGAAGGGAAGACAGGAAAGTTATATGTTGATCGTATAGGGATTGGCTCATATAGCATCGATTTACATCCAAGTATGACCGGGAGAACCTATCTAGATATAAAAGCGTTACCCTTCCATATCCCTTTAGGTGCGCTGATTCCGAAAGATACAGATAACCTGTTAGCAGGTAGTAAAAATATTGGAACAACACATATAACAAACGGTTGCTATCGCCTTCATCCAACAGAGTGGAATATAGGGGAGGCATGCGGTGCATTAGTTGCATTTTGTATGAAGAACAACACAGATCCCAAAACAGTTCGTGAAAATAAACTGTTGTTAACAGAGTTTCAAGATCAGCTAAGAGCAGATGGATTTGAATTAGAGTGGCCAGCAGAATTTTATCGTTAGTGAAAGTCAATCGACGTGGAGGGATCGCATGAATATTAGTGTAAGTATGTATAGCTTGGCATCCACTATCCGAAAGGAAAACTGGTCGATTGTCGATTTCATTGACTATGCCAGCAGTATTTCAACGGAAGGGGTGGAATTGCTCGATATTTATTGGACGAATAAGGACGAAAAAGACGAAGAAATCGGAGAAGTACTTACCGCATTGAAAAGCTATAATTTACAAGTGTCTGCATATGATATCACGAATAATTTTGTGAAAGAATCAGTTGAAGAACGTGCTGAAGAAGTGGCAAAGGTTTTACACGGTATTCAAGTTGCGAAAAAACTTGGAACGACAATTGTTCGCGTATTTTGTGGCGATATCCAAGGTGACTTAACATATGAAAATGGATCGGCCTGGATTATAGAAGGTTTGAAGAAATGTGCAGAAATAGCTGAAAAAGAGGGAATCTATTTAGCTATTGAAAATCACGGCTTATTAGCCGGTAAGAGTAAGCAAGTAAGCGAGATTATAAAAGCGGTGAATAGTCCTTTTGTAAAATCGACGTTTGATACCGGGAATTTTTTGCTTGTCCATGAAAAGCCGAAAGAAGCATTTGAGCGGTTGAAAGATGAAATTGTTCATGTTCATTTTAAAGATTTTCGTGAAAAAGTAGAAAATGAGTCACTCCGTGGCTTTCGTTCAACAGAAGGGGTGGAACTAATTGGGGTTATTCCAGGTGATGGAAAAGTGGATCTCGCTTATATTGTAAATGGATTAAAAAATTCGAATTATGATGGTTGGTTATCTATTGAATATGAAGGACATGACGACGCGAAAATGGCTAATGAAGAAGCGGTTAATCGTTTAAGAAACCTATTGAGATAGGGAGTTGAAAGTAATCATGAAAATTGTATTTGCTAGCTTAGAGAAACTCGACTTTCGTAATACAGTTGAAAATGTAATTCTAATAGAGTCTGTTGAACAATTAAATAATACTAATAATGAAGATACTACATATGTGTTACCTGTTTCTGAAGAGTATATGGGAATTATAGCGGATGCCGGAAATGAAGTTTATATTCCATTCACTGAATTAACAGTTGACCATCAAAGTCTAGGATGGCATGTGTATTTTGATTTAGAAAACTATCCATTTTATCAAAAAGTAAAAGGGATGATCGATAAAGAAGAAAAACCTAAAGGCGTTTTTCGTTTTAGACGCATGGTGAAGCAATATGAAAACAATTCATTACTCACGGGCGATTTATATGTATTATCGTCATTACTTGGGGAGCCTCAACGTATTCAAGTAAAACAAACGGATCAAACTGTGATTCCAGTACATACGATTATTTTGATGGATTTTGGTGGAGGAACAATGGCGCATATTGAATATACAGTGACTAATCAGGAGCGAATAGAGCTTGAATGGAGCGGAATTAAAACGATCTTAGAATTTGATAGTGATCAGATGAGACCGATTCAGCAAGGAAGTAAGGCGTCTCTACCATTAGCCTATTCGGTCGATGCCATTTTAGCAACAGCTCAGAAAGTAGATCAGGTGCTCGTTAATCGATTGAATTATTTTAGTAACCTATTCAATGGAGGTGCTCATTCATGAAGGTTGGCATGATGAGTTTTGCACATATGCATGCATACAGTTATGCGGATGGCGTAAAGAGATTACCGAACGTTGAGTTAGTGGGCATCTTTGATGAAGATATTGAAAGGGGCCAAGAAGTCGCTAAAACATATAATACGGACCACTACAGTGACCAAGCAGAATTTTTAGCATTGGAAATGGATGCAGTCATTATTTGCAGTGAAAACAATCGTCACAAAGAAATGGTTGTAAATGCCGCGAAAGCAAAGAAACATATCCTCTGTGAAAAACCAATTGCAACGAATCTTAGAGATGCTAAGGAAATGATTCAGGTATGTAAAGATCATGCTGTTATTTTGCAAATTGCTTACCCTGTACGCTTTAGCTCACCGATTCAACAAGTAAAAGAAATGATTGATAACGGAGAACTTGGTGATATTATAGCTTTCCGGACAACCAATCGGGGGCAGAATCCTGGTGACTGGTTTATTGATGAAGGACAATCTGGTGGTGGTGCTGTATTAGATCATACCGTACATATGGTCGATATCATGCGCTGGTATTTAAATGTAGAAGTAATGGAGGTCAATGCAATTATTGATTCCTATTTTCATGATATTGCTATTGATGATGCTGGTCTTCTCACACTAGAATTTGAAAACGGCGTGATTGCTTCTCATGATGCAAGTTGGTCCCGTTTTACAGATTACCCAACATGGGGGGATGTAACGATTGAAGTGATTGGGACAAAGCAAACAGTGAAAGTAGATGCATTAAAAGAACATATTAGGATGTTCAGCAGTGGAGAAAAATCATTGCAACATGTTTTTTATGGAAACGATATGGACTTTGGATTAATAAATGATTTTATCAACTGTGTAAAAGAAGGAAGAGAACCTTCTATCACAGGTTATGACGGACTGAAATCATTAGAGGTTTCATTGGCGGCCTATGAATCAAGTAAATTTAAAAAGGCGATTAGGTTATAGACACTAATAAGGGCACTAGTTTTCGTCAATTATGATAGGAAGCTGTAGTGTCCTTTTGTTGTTTGATGGAAAAGGGGTAAAACCTTCCATTATATATTGAACAAATGAATAACTATATCAACTGAGTGAAGGCGCTTTACAAGGGGGAGTGCGGGAGACATCCCCTAGCGCCGTAGCGGATTTGAAGGGAATCTTTATTTCAACTTCTATATTTAAGAAAGGTGTTGTTAATCATAGACAAAATTATTTACTGGAATAATCACGAAACGGTTTTGTTCGCTGTTGAAGAGTTAAGAAGGTTAATGAGAGAAGCAGGACATGAAAGTACAATCGATGCCCAGGCGGAATTCACTGCACTTAATAAAAACATGAATAGAGTTATCCTGCTAACAACAAACGAATATCATTCTTTGAAGGATATGAGAAAAACAATCATACTAAATGATGATGGTTTTGCATTGATTAGATCAGAGCATGATATGTGGATTATTGGGAATGAGCCCCGTTCTATTCTCTATGGTGTTTATATGTATTGTAAAAAGCAGTTTGGTTACCAGTGGATTGATTTGGACAAAGAAACAATCGTTAACCCTCATTCACCAAAGAAAGAAGAACTATATATCCATGAACCGATGTTTGCTAGACGTGGAAATATTATTGAAACCATTAATGATCCCGGCTATATCAATACCCTCATAGATTGGGGAGTTAAAAACGGACAAAATGAATATTTCTTCACGTTCTTCTTATGGAATGAGGTTAAATCATACGTAACTTCTGCGTTACGTAAAAGAGATGTTCAAGTGACGTTAGGCGGTCATAGTTTAAGTTACTTGCTTAGAGAGATACAAAAGGATACGAACGAGAATATGCTCAAGCAAGAAGAGAAACTAAAGTTCTTTGCTGAAAATACATATCTTCAGGATAAAGTCATTCAAAAAATAGTCGCTATCTGTTTGGAAAACAAAGTGATTACTAGAATATCGTTGTGGCCTGAAGATATCGGAATTGACGAGAAAAACGCGAGTGGATTTTTACCGACATATATTCGATTTACTGAAAAAATGAAAGAAGCGCTTGATAAAGAAGGATTACACGTAGAAGTAGAATATATTGTGTACAATGCTGGGTTGTCTTGGAACATGCTGGAAAGGGAAAAACAAACAGAAGCATCTAATCAAGTCGATGCGTTATATGCCTATTGGGGAAGGGATTATTCATCAGCCATAAATTCAAGTGATTCTAGGCAAGTTAGAGCCTATCAAACATTGCAAGACTGGAATGAGCAAACGAAAAAATGCGGGAAATCGTTAACAGTTCTTGAGTACTATAGTGATCATTTTATGTTAACGGAGCTATTCCCGCCACTTCTTATGAGAATACAGCAAGATTTACATGATTATAAACAATTGACTATAAACGGTGTATTAAATTTAATTGTACCAACGCATCAAAAACAACACTATCCAGAGCTAGAAGTTAACTACCCCTGGAAATGGATTCACCATTTTAATAATTACGTATACACAAGGATTGCCTGGGGTGAAAAATATGAAGTGATTGCAGAAGAATATTTCACTGTTTTTAATGAGGATAAAGCAGCATTTCATGAGATGCTGCTCGAATTAGAAAAACTTTTATCACAGCATACGAAGTGGAATGCACCACTTTTTCCTGCTCGAGTAGTGGATCCAGAAAAAGTCCGTGAGCCGATGAGTCAATTAAAGATACCTTCCTATTTACGCGATGTATATGAGCATTTGGCGAAGCTGGATATGACGGAGACTGAATCATTACTTGTCATTCAGACAAAGGATAATTTTAAATCATTTACAACAAAAGAAATGATGTCGATCTACTTCTATTATTTAAAAAAAGGAACCGAGATTTATTCAACTGCATGGGCATTAAAAGAAGAACAATAAAGCCTAACAGAATCTACGGAGGTTTTACTTATGGATTTTAGTAATCTGCATTATTATGTACCAACAAAAAAAGTCAACAAGCCAACGTTAATTGAAAAAAACCTGATTATATACGGAGGAACACCAGCGGGAATAACGGCAGCTATTCAAGCGACAAGAATGGGTCTCACTGTAGCAATCATTGAGTTTAGCAGAAATATTGGTGGGATGACTGCGAGCGGATTAGGAGCTACAGATCTTGGCGCTGAAAATGCTGTTGGTGGTCTTTCAAGAGAATTTTATAATGAAATAGCGAAGTACTACCGAAAAGAGAAACAATGGAAATTCGAACCGAAGGCGGCTCAGTATGTATTTGATAAATGGATGAAAGATTATGATATCCCGGTTTATTTAAACCAACATCTAGCAGAGGTAAGTAAAGAGAATGGGGCAATCATTGAAATTATAATGGAAAATGGGTCTCGCTATAAAGGGAAAGTCTTTATGGATTGTAGTTATGAAGGTGATTTATTAGCTAAATCAGATGTTAGTTATTTTGTTGGACGAGAATCAAATGCAACGTATCAAGAGATTTATAATGGCGTCCAATTTGGAGCACCGCATCATAAATTTGAAAAGTGGATTGATCCTTATGTTGTGGAGGGGGAGGCAGAGAGTGGTTTGTTGCCGGGAATTACAGAAGATGATCCCAAACAGTTAGGTTATCAAGGGCAAGGAGATCATCGAATTCAAGCGTATAATTTCCGGATTTGCTTGACGAAGGAACGAAAGAATCGTATTCCATTTCCAAAGCCATCACATTATGAATCAGATCGATATCAGCTTCTACTTCGTTATATTCAAGCGGGTGTTTGGGATGCGATGAACCTTCACACGATGTTGCCAAACGGAAAATCCGATTTAAATAATTATGGCGCCATTTCGACGGACAATCTTGGGATGAATTATGACTGGCCTGAAGGTAGTTATCATAGACGTGAGGAGATTTTTCAAGATCATTTGAATTATGATTTGGGGATGTTGTACTTTTTAGCTAATGATTTACGTGTACCAGTAGAAATCCGTGAGGAAGTAGCTGCCTGGGGATTACCGAAAGATGAATTTGAAAAAACGGGAAACTGGCCACATCAGTTGTATATCCGTGAAGGAAGAAGAATGATTTCTGATTATGTCATGACAGATCATAATTGTCTAAAGCAGACATTTGTTGATGATCCGATCGGTTTGGCATCATTCCATATGGATTCTCATAACTGCCGACGTGTCGTGATTGATGGCAGGTGTGTGAATGAGGGAGATGTTCAAGTACCAATTGCTCCTTATGCGATTTCGTATCGTTCCATTCGTCCAAAGTTTGAGGAATGTACGAATTTACTTGTTCCCGTTTGCTTATCAAGTTCACATATTGCTTATGGTTCGATTCGAATGGAGCCGATATTTATGATTCTTGGGCAGACAGCAGGAACGGCGGCAGCTCTTGCCTATAAACATGAAATAGCTGTCCAAAATGTAGATTATGAAGAATTGAAACAGGAACTTCTAAAGGCGGATCAAGTTGTCGAATGGGGAGAGGAGATGATGGATGATCCGATTAAACGAATGGAAGAAACGTTCGGAAAGGAATAACCATTACAGTAGTGGAGGGGTCTAGATGAAAATCATTGCTTGGAAACGCGATAGATTAGAAGAGCTAGTAGAGTTATGGAATAAAGAATTAGCCGTAGATTTTCCGATGCGTAAAGAGCTGTTTATACAGAATAGTTTCAATGACGTGAACGTTAGCTATGAAGGTTCTTATATCGCAGTAGATGATCAAGACCATGTGATTGGATTTGTAGTTGCTAAACGATGGCAAGAAACAATAGACGTGAAAATGGATCCTAAAAGGGGGTGGATCCAAGTGTTATTAATAGACAGTGCACACCGGGGGAAAGGGCTTGGAACAAAGCTTCTTAAACGTGCAGAAGCACAATTAAAAGGAAATGGTGTTGAGGAAATGCAATTGGGTGGTGACCCCTTTCACTATTTCTCGGGTATACCGGATCAATATAAGAATGCTCAAAAGTTGGCGAAAAAACATGGCTACACTAAAAGAGTAGACACATATGACTTGATTAATCACCTGGATAAAAAATATGACTTACCTGTTGATAATTCAGTTGTATTTACAATCCTTAAAAAGGAGGAAGAAGTTGATCTAATTTTATTTCTAGAAAGATGTTTTCCCGGAAGATGGGTCTATGAAACGATGAAGTACTTTGAAATGAATGGGGATGGACGAGAATTTGTTGTCGTCAAAAAGAAAGGTCAAATCATAGGTTTTTGTAGAATAAATGATAGCCACTCGCCATTCATTGCACAAAATATTTATTGGAGTCCCCTTTTTGAACAAGAGGTCGGTGGGATTGGTCCATTAGGGATTGATGCGAATGAACAAAAGCAAGGGTACGGATTAGCGATTGTTCAAGCAGCAATAGCTTATTTACAAGAACGAAACACTGAAACTATCATTATTGATTGGACAATTTTAGTGGACTTTTATAAAAAACTAGACTTTAATCCATGGAAAATATATGGCGTTTATTTAAAGGATTTGAAGTGAAGATTTTAAAGAAGGTGTAGTGAGTAATGGGGGTCCGCCAACACGGAACCAAATTGTTTGAACAGGTGATCCAATTGGCTTATGAAACATTTCTTGAATAGGGCCAGACATCGATGGGGTGGCCTAAATAAGTTTTATCCCGCATTAACGGGCAGTAAGATTCCCACTTCAAACACGAGAAGAATAAGTGGAGAGTCAACTAATCGTAATAGCCCGTATGGTTATGCTAACAATCAGTGGAGGATGAAGAATCCCCACTGATTGAAGACTTTTTTAATTGCGGTGAAATTTCCGCAGTTTATACATAGCTTTGTTGCAGAAAAAATGAAAGCGATTAACATACATTCTTTATAGTTTACATTCAAGGTTTATGGTAAGATACTTTGAATGTAATTGGATAAAGAAGGGAAGTGTAGTAATGGCATCAGCCGAAACTGCAAAAAGACCAGACAAAAAACTGAATTTATTTCATTTAACATGGCCAATTTTTTTAGAAGTCTTTCTTTTTATGTTGATGGGTATCGCGGATACATTCATGTTGAGTGCATTGTCAGATGATGCTGTGTCAGGTGTAGGGGCGGCAAATCAGTATGTTCATATTGCCATTCTCATCCTAGAAGTTGTTGGGAACGGGGCGGCAATTGTTGTATCACAATATCTCGGCTCGAAAAGGTATCTTGAAGCATCCAAAATTTCAGCATTAGCGGTTACATTAAATTTAATTGTCGGTCTTCTTATGAGTGTTATTTTCGTTATATTTTCAAAAAACATGATGATTGCTATGAATTTACAAGGCGATGTACTGGAGCATGCTTCAAAATATTTAATCATTGTGGGCGGAGCGATTTTCTTACAAGCTATTATTAATTCGTTATCAGCGATTATTCGTGTACATGGCTTTACAAAACAAACGATGTTTGTTTCATTAGGTATGAACATTGTTCACGTAGTCGGCAACTATGCACTAATTTTCGGGAATTTTGGTTTTCCAGAGTTAGGGGTACAGGGTGCAGCAATTTCTTCTGTTGTCAGTCGCTTGCTTGCATTGATTGTTTTCTTTTGGATACTTTATCGAGTAATGGAATACCGTGTAGAGTTCCGCTATTATATTACATTGTCAAAAGAATATATTCGTAAAATATTACAGATAGGCATTCCATCCGCATTCGAACAGGTGATGTATCAAGGGTGTCAAATTGTCTTCTTATACTATGTAACTTACTTAGGAGCGGAATCATTAGCAGCAAGACAATATGCTGTGAACATATCAATGTTTACGTATTTATTCGCGATTGCGATTGGTATGGGAACGGCGATTATTGTTGGAAGGTTTGTTGGCGGAAACGAGCAAGACGAGGCATATACGAGTGTTTGGACAAGTGTCAAATGGGCATTTCTGTTTACGTTATGTATGGTGACACTCGTTATCATATTCCGCTATCCATTGATGAGGTTGTTTACTGATAACACTGAAATCATTGAAATAGGGGCATCCGTTTTACTTCTTAGTATTTTACTAGAAACCGGGCGTACGTTGAACATTGTTATTATCTCCTCATTGCGTGCAGCTGGAGATGCAAAATATCCGGTTATCATTGGTTCTTTTTCAATGGTAGCGATGAGTTTGCCATTAGGCTATTTTCTAGTGTTCGAATTAAACCTTGGACTCGTTGGAGTATGGCTAGCGATTACTGTAGATGAATGGACGCGTGCTATTATTATGTATTACCGATGGAAGAGTAGGAAATGGGAAAGATACGCTCTTGTATCGCCGAAAAAGAGTCGTCAGTGAATACAGATAGTCAAACATAGAACTTGGAACAGTTGAATAATATATAAAGCGTGTCACTTAGAGTTTTACTATCTAAGTGGCATTTATTTGACTCGGTGTAAAGTGGATATGCAATTTTAACGAGGTAAATAACTAAAGCCCCAGCAACTCAGGCGAAATTAATCGACAGAGTTACTGGGTTTTTTAGTTTAATACAATCATAATATCTTCTCTAAAAAGTCTTGTGCACGTTGACTTTTTGGTGCAGAAAAGAATGCGGCAGGGGGGGCGTCTTCAACTAATTGCCCATCGTCCAAAAATAACACGCGATCTGCGACTTCTCGCGCAAATCCCATTTCATGGGTTACAATCGCCATCGTCATACCGGTAAGTGCTAACGATTTAATAACTTCCAGTACTTCCTTCACCATTTCAGGGTCAAGGGCAGAAGTTGGCTCATCGAACAACATCATTTCGGGTGACATTGCCAAAGCTCTTGCAATGGCTACACGTTGTTTTTGTCCGCCCGATAATCGAACTGGATGTTCGTTCTCTTTTTCAGCGAGTCCTACCTTTTTTAATAATTCTCGCCCCTGTTCTTCTGCTACATCCTTAGAAGTTCCTTTGACCATCATCGGTGCATAGATAATGTTTTCAAGAACAGTCTTATGGGGGAAGAGGTTAAATTGTTGAAATACCATTCCAACTTGCTCTCTCACCTTCATAATATTGACCTTGGGATTTGTTACTTCAGCTTCATTCACCCATATATGTCCGCTTGTAGGTGTTTCAAGTAAATTAATGCAACGAAGAAATGTCGATTTTCCAGAACCTGAAGGACCAATAATTGCAATGATTTCCCCTTTTTGAATGGTGGTTGAAATCCCTTTTAACACTTCAACTTTTCCGAAGTTTTTACGAAGATCCTGAATTTTAATCACTTCGTCTCATCCTCCTTTCAACCGCTTTACCAATCAGTGTTAAAACAATTACCATCAGATAATAGATAACACCCGCGAAGATTAGCGATTCAAAATAACGATAAGTATTGCCGCCTACGATATACGATCTTCTCATAATATCTGTTACACCAATGACGGTGACAATCGCAGATTCCTTCGTTAAGGTAATAAATTCATTCATCAAAGCAGGTAAGATGTTTTTCAAAGCTTGCGGTAAAACAATATCCATCATCATTTTCTTATAAGGGATGCCGAGGGCCATTGAAGCTTCCAGTTGCCCTTTATCTACAGCTAAAATACCGGCTCTAATAATTTCAGAAATGTATGCGCCCGAATTAAAACCGAATGCCAAGACAGCTGCAGTATATGCAGTGACTTTAATATCGAATAACTGTGGGGTACCATAATAGATTAAAAGAAGTTGGAGAATCAATGGGGTTCCACGGAAAATGGACGTATAGATGTCCGCAAACCATTTTAGTCCTTTAAATCTCCCAATTTTACATAACGCTAAAAGAATTCCGATTACAAAACCTATAATTGCTGCAACGCCGACAATTTTCAGAGTGACCCCAATTCCTTGTAGAATATAAGGAATTGAGGGGGCAATTTGGGAAAAGTCTAAATTCATGGGCTAACATCCCTTTCTTTCCCGAATGAATTAGTTACTGAACCATTTCAAAACTAATTTCTCTACTTCACCTTTATCCTGTAATTCCTTGAGGACACGGTCAAATTCAGCAGTTAAATCGCTGTCTTTTTGGAAAGCCATTGATAAACCTAATTTGTGCTCCTCTGGAAGTTCAAAGCTAGACAGTTCCTTATTTGACTCGATATAGCCATTTGCCACTACATCTGCAATGACGATTGCATCAAGATGACCAGATTTGATTTCTTGGAAAAGATCCGGTACGCGGTCACGGCTTTCAACAGAGTAACCATATTGTTCTTCAAGTGATTTCGCACCTTTTTCTTGAACAGATGCCGTTTGAGCACCAATTTTTTTGCCTTTTAGATCTTCCGCGCTATTGATGTTGCTGTCCTTCATCGTAATAACTAGATTTGTAGCTGTAAAATAAGCAGTTGAGAAATCAATTACTTTTTTACGTTCTTCATTGTTGCCATCCATACCTGCAACGACCATATCAATGCTTTTTGCTTGGAGCGCGGGAATTAAACCATTGAAATCCATGTCTTCAATTTCTAATTCATAACCTAGTTCTTTGGCAACCATTTTTGCCAAATCAATATCAAAACCGATGATTTCATCACTTACTGCTGTGTCGACATATTCGAATGGGGGATAATCTGCTGAAGTTCCCATTTTAAGTATCTTCGTATCTGATGCACCTGTTTTCTCACCACCTGCTTCATCTTTGGTTCCACATGCCACAAGTACGCTCATCATTATAACGAGTAGAAGTGCAATCCCTGACCACTTTTTCATAATAAATCACTCCATTTCTAATTTGTTTTATTTTCAAATTCCGTTAAAGCTTCATCCAATACAGTCAATCCGTCATCGATCTGCTCTTTTGTTATTGTAAGCGGGGGAATCATTCGAATAACTTCACCAGAGTTGCCGCACAAGTAGAACAGTACACCTTTGTGGAGACAACCATCCAGGACAGCCATTACTGCTTCGCCGTCAGGTTCACCCGTTTCTGGATTGCCAAGCTCGATACCAATCATCAAACCAACACCTCTAACGTCATTTATGGTTGGATGTTGTAGTTTCATTTCAAGTAAGCGTTCCACTGCATAGGCGCCCATTGCTGTTGCGTTTTCCAATAGCTTTTCTTCTTTCAACACTTCAAGAGATGCGAGAGCAGCGGAACAAGCGATAGGATTGCCGCCAAAGGTCGTTCCATGTGTGCCGAGCGGCCATTGGTCCATTAGTTCTTTCGAGGCAACAGTAGCGCTAAGCGGAAGCCCTGCTGCAATCCCTTTAGCGATCGCCATGATATCCGGTTTGACATCGAATGTCTGTGCAGCGAACCAATTGCCTGTGCGGCCGAATCCAGTTTGAACTTCATCGAAAATAAGTAGAATGCCATGGCGGTCACAAATTTCCCGAACTTTTTTCAGCCAAGCTTTTGGTGGAATGATGTATCCACCTTCGCCGAGAATCGGTTCGATAATCATACAAGCGACTTCTTCCGGATCTACTTGGTGGTTGAATAGTTTTTTCGCATCTTGCTCAAGTTTTTCAGGGAAGAAGACGTCAGGATCTGCTCCTTCAGGAAGGTATTCAGGCAGTGCATATGGCAACTGATAGGAAAGCCATGTGGGCTGCAAATGTTTCCGGTATTTACTTTTCGATGTTGTCACACTTAATGCGCCCATTGAACGTCCATGGAAACAGCCAGTGAAAGAAACGATATAAGGTCTTCTTGACGTATATTTTGCAAGTTTTAACGCACCTTCAATTGCTTCAGTGCCACTGTTCGCGAAAAAGAAGTTATCGAGTTTTGGTGGTAAAATCGTTTGCAGTTCGGCTGCAAGTTTTAAGATGGATTCATAGATGATAACACCTGATGGACCATGAATAAGGTGATCTGCACTATCTTTGATCGCCTGTACGACTTTAGGGTGCCGATGTCCTACGTTCTCGACAGCAATGCCAGAAGTGAAATCTAGGTACCTCTTACCATCAGCGCCGTAATAATAACATCCTTCTGCTTTTACAACAGGTAAGTTCGGGTGATCTTTTGCCATACTTGGTGCGAGAAAGTTTCCAATGTTGTCGACCATATGAAGCCAGTCTTGTTGTTCTCCTAATTTTTGCTGCACAGTAAATCCTCCTACTAAATATCGGTATATTTTTTCAGTTTGCGAACGACAGAAGGTTGGCTTATTCCAAGGAACTTAGCGATTTCAGTCGTTGTACGATAGCGCTCCTGCGCATCCCTTAACACTTTCATTTCAACATCATCTAAAATACTTGGTAGTGTTCGTCCTTCAAGATGAATAATAGACAAGTCATCGTCTGTTTTTTTACGGTATTCTGGAGGCAAGTCTTTTGCCGTGATAATAGGGGAAGTACTTTGGACAACCAACCGTTCGATAACATTTTTGAGTTCGCCATGGTTTCCATGCCAATCAAGAAGTAGTAACTGGTTAAAGACATCATCTGAGAGCTTCTTTGTAGTAGTGTGTGCAATTGAAAACTGACTTAAATAGATGGAAATCAAAGCACTCAAATCTTCTTTACGTTCACGAAGCGGTTTTAAATGAATTGGAACAATGTGGAGCATGTAATACAAATCTTGATGGAACTTTTTAACAGCAATTGATTCTGTCAATGCATTTTCAGCTGAGCTAATTAGCCTCACATCAAGTGGAGAAAATGTAGTTGCATTTATAGGGGTAAATCTACGTTCTTTCAGTACATTGGCAACTTTTCCTTGAAGATGAACCGAAAGTTTATCGATTCCCTTTAAATAGAGGGTTCCTTCATGGGCTAACGTCAACAGACCCGTTACCCTTTGCTCGAACTCTCCACCGAACAGTTCACGTTCAAACATCGCTTCCGGCATTGTTTCGCAGTCAATTTCAATGAAAGGTCCATTTTTTCGCTTACTTTCGTTATGAATGAACTTTGCCATTGTTGTTTTTCCAGTTCCTTGTTCTCCATAAAAGATGACAGAAACATCGAGTGCGGCCGCATTCCTAGCGGTTTCATAAGCAATTCGTGTCGTCCTGTTTTCCATCGTCAATCCATCGATTGTAAGATTCTCTTTTCGGAGTAGCGAGAGTTCCTCTTTTGCCAGGGACATTTCATTTTCAAGTTCTTTCATATATTCCTGAATGACGAGAAGTTCGGCTACTTCATAGGAATAACTAAGGACAAATTCAACTTCGCCTGACTCATTAAAGAATGGCACGCCTGTAATAAGTGCTTTTCGTCCAGAAGGGGTAGCTTGTATGACAACTACCTTCTTTTTTTGTAGAAGGACGAGTGGAGTAATAGCAGGAGAGAAAATACCCCTTTTTTCTAAATCATATACGGATTTTCCGAGGAGATCCTCAGCACGTATCCCGTAGTAGCGTCCACTAATTTGTGAAGCTTTTACGATAATACCTGCGTGATTAGTAACAATGATATCTTCATCATACGAATCAATAATTTCTTCTTTTGAATTTGGATGTAAGAAAAATCCTGTCATACGACCACCTTTCCTAGAGGTAACAGTATTCAATAATGAATAATTATTTGTTTGTAAATAAAATATACGTTATTATTGGAAGATTAGCAATATATTTTAACTCATTGGTGAATGTACTAGATACTTGTATTGGCGATGTCGAAAATTATAACATGCATTCAAATGCATTTACAAGTATAATTATACAAATAGGAGATATAAGTACTGAGAAGTTCCTTTTTTCGCTTATCTATGATTAGATACAGGTCAAGTGACTCGTTTATTATTCAGAAATGAATTGAAGGAAAGGGGATTAGATGATGTTAAAAGAAATACTAATCAATAGTATAGAGGAATCTATTGAAGAAATGATTCAGGTGCGTCGTCATTTACATATGCACCCAGAATTATCACATCAGGAAATTGAAACACCAGCCTTCATCGCCAACTACTTGGATGACTTAGGAATCGAAGTGCGCCGGGGAGTTGGGGGGAGAGGTGTGGTAGGAATAATACGCGGAGGAAAGTCGGGGAAAACGATTGCTTTCCGAGCTGATTTCGATGCATTGCCAATCCAGGATGCAAAGGATATCCCGTACCAGTCAACCGTACCGGGCGTTATGCATGCCTGTGGACACGATGGTCATACTGCAGCATTATTAGGCTTTGCAAAAGCGGTAAATGCAGTGAAAGATCAATTGCAAGGAACCATTATCCTCATTCACCAGTTCGGGGAGGAATTGCCGCCAGGTGGGGCGAGAGCCATGATTGCGGATGGTTGTTTAGATGGAGTGGATGCGATTTACGGTGCCCATCTTCAGTCTACTATGGATTCAGGTCATGTTTATGTACGTGACGGTTATTTACAAGCTGGTGAAGATACCGTCAAGATTATTGTAAATGGTTCTGGAGCACATGGGGCAGAACCACAAAAAGGAGCAGATCCAATTTTAGCAGCCAGTCACATCATGGTTGCACTTCAATCCATTGTGAGCCGGAATACAGATCCAATGAAAGAGCTTGTTATTTCAATTGGGAAGTTTCATGCTGGGGATGCAGATAATGTCATTCCAGAAAAAGCAGTGATGGAAGGGACGATTCGTGTTTTTGATGAAGAGTTGCGTACGTTGGCCGGCGAACGTCTGACGGATCTTGCACGTTCTGTGGGTCGCGGACTTGGTTGTGAGGTGGATGTGCAAATTGAAAGAGGGTACGATGCACTTTGGAATCATGCCGAGCAGGTGGACATCGTTCGAAAAGCAGCTTCGGATACATTTGGTAGTGATGCTGTAATTGAAACACAACCGATTATGCCAGTCGAGGACTTTTCCTATTACCTGCAACAAGTTCCAGGTGCTTATTTTTTTGTCGGTGCAAAAATGGAGGATACTAAAAAGGTGTTCCCACATCACCATGAAAAATTTGATTTTCATGAGCCGGCATTGGAAATGATTACTAAGACATTTGCAGGGATTTTGCTTGATTATCAAAAATAGTGAGGGCGTATCAGTTGGATGCAAGACCCATTTGAGGTAATCCGCAATTCCATGCTGGTTATGCAGTTCATTCAACAAGTTGGTTGCGGAATAGAGAACACAAAAAACTTAAAAAAGGGATTGTATAGCAATGGAAATCAAAACGGTTGTTTTGTTTACAAAAGATTTAGTGCAAATGAAAAATTTCTATATTAATATACTAGGTTTTTCTTTACTGAATGAAGATAAGAATAGCTTCCGAATCACTATTGGTACAAGCGAATTAGAGTTTTCCTCAAAAGTAGTAGAAGGCAATCCCTATTACCACTTTGCATTTAACATACCAGCTAACAAATTTAATGAAGCAAAAGTATGGACGAAAGAAAGAGTAAGTCTACTAGTTGAAGAGGGGGAAGATGAAGTTGAATTTGTTCATTTACCAGCTCATGCGTTGTACTTCTATGACCCAGCCGGTAATATAGTAGAGTTCATTTCGAGACAGTCAGAATCCAAAGATAGCAAGGAAGCATTTTCGATTAAAAGCATTTTAAATATTAGTGAAATCAGTTTGACTGTAGATGATGCTATAAGTGTGGGCGAAAAACTTTCCGTTATTGGTGTGACTGAACGTGACAATAATGCAATAAGTACAAACATGCTTAATTTTATGGGTGAAAGAAAGAATGGGGTATTCATTTTATTAACTCAACCAGGAAGGAAGTGGTTATTTTCTGATAAAAAAGCTGCCATCTATCCTCTTGAGATAACATTAACGGATAATAATAAAATAGTAATCAAGCCTGATAATGAAGTACAAACATTTCCGATTAAGCATGAAAAATCGTCTATAGAGTTGAAATAAAGAATTCTTTTTAATCATATATACGTTTTGGAACTTTGGAACTGTCTACGCCCACATCGTAATTAAATAAGCTGCCAATCATGTTATTAACTGGTTACATTTGGTTAATCAACAGGTGTGATTTAAATTAAGAATAGGGAAGTTCTTGATTTTCCAAATATGCGTTTAGATTTGCCAATGAATAGGCGAATCCTTCTTGGTTAAATTCTACTCTTGTTCCGTCAGGTTCAGAGCTTAATTCAATCGAAAAAAGTATTTGATTTGAATCCCAGTAATACGAAATTTTTTGATTTTGCACGACTTCTTTAATCGTAAATTTCATTGTCATGCTCTCTTCTTTTTTAAGATCATTGTATGAACTTGGCATCAATGTGAAAGTGGCTTGCTCTCCAGCCTTAAAAATGGGTATGTTCCACTTGGAACCTGGAGCATACCAAATTGAAAAAACTTCATCATTGGCAATGGCATTCCAAACTGTTTCTAAATCTTTTTTGATTAATATGGACTTACTGTTAGTCTTCAATATAACAACCTCCGATACATAGTCTCTCAAGTATAAAAAAGGAATGATGGAAACACAAACATATGTCGATGGTCAGATGATCTAACAAAAGATATGATGACTCATGAAAGTAATTGGACAGTAATGGATAATGAAGAGTCGCTTGCAGTCTATGATAATCAAACGTTACAGGTGGCATTCGCTTGTAATCCGAAGAAATAGTTACTAAGCCGAGCTGTAGTATCGCCCTTGGTGACGGTAAATACTTTTAATTTTGAATAAAAACAAGAGCCTTCTGGAAAGTATCCCGGAAGGCTCTAACGCATTTTTCATTCAAGTAGGTAAGATGAGATTAATTCCATAACCCTGCTTTTTCAAGTTTCTTTTTACCTCTAAACGCTAAGATGATAAAGACTATATTGAAAACAAGCATTGCAACGATTGTATAAAGTACTAATGTGTAAGTACCAGTTAATTCAAATACAAACCCATATCCAGGTAAAGCTACGATACCCGCAACAGCTAGTCCTAATGCAGCAGTAGAATAAATTTGACTGAATTCTTTATTGCCGAAAAGGGAAGTTGTAAGAATAGGTCCGAGTGTTCCAACCGATGCAGATACAACACCGAAAATCCCGATTGCAATCATAAAAATTGTTGAGTTATCTGCAATCGTAAGTAACATTCCGATTGAAACCAATCCCGTAATCATTGAGAAGATGGCTGTATTTCGTGCGCCAATCTTGTCGCTTAAGAAACCGAAAACGATAGATCCAACTAGCATACCAATCATCCAAATACCTAATGCATTACCGGCGAATTGAACGGAGTAACCAAGACCCATTGCGAATGTGGGAATATGTTGACCAAAGCTAGCAATTGCTGTTATGAAGAAGAAAAAGATAACTAATGCATAAAATGCAGTAGATTTTCTTGCTACAGCAGCAATTACACCTTTATTAGGCTCAACTATAGTTTCACTTGCACCTTTTTTAACTTCGTCCATGCCAATTGGTAGCAGACCTTTTTGTTGAGGTGCCATTCTGATTGTTAAAATAATAATGGGAATAACGATTGCCATTACGACAAGTCCTAATGTAATGTAAGCGGATCTCCAACCGTTGTTAGCAATAAGGTTTCCAACGATAGGTGAGATGATAGCGCCACCTATTCCAACAAATGCCATCATGGCCCCCATTGCTAATCCATTATGTTTTTTAAACCAGTTATTTATCAATACTGGCCCAGCCATTGTTGCAACGAAAACCGAACCAATTGCCATTGGAATAGCGAATAAATACCATCCCCACACTGAATCCATTAAGCCAAACATAGCAAAAGAACCAGCTTGTAAAATTACACCGACAATAAGTAGTAATCTGATGTCATATTTCGCCATCATCTTACCGGCAATCGGTAAAAATAGCATTGTAGCAATTGAAGAAACACTAAAGTATAATGTCAAACTACCCATACCAATTCCTAAGTCCTGAGAAACGGGTGTTAAAAATAATGCACCTGAGCTATTAATTCCACCTCGTGTAAATGCCGCCATAAGTGACACACCGATGAGTAACCACCAGCCAAAGTGAATTTTTTTCTTGTTATTCATTAAGTTAAACCATCCTTTTTTCTTGTACTTTGATCGTTCCGTATATCGAAATGTTCATTACCTTTTTCCACGATAATACTTACAGCCATATTAATTTAACATTAAACTATCTTATGTGTCAATAAGGTGAATTTTTTTTGTTCGTTAGATTTGAACGCGAATAATTCTAAATAGTAATGTTGAAATAAAGAAATCCATTGGATTGATATGGCACTAGGGGATGCATTATGCCTAATTAGATCAGCTTCTGCGGCGTCATCACTCAGTAAATATTGCAATCCATCAGTTCAATATTACATGTGTTGATTGGCCAAAGTTAATCAGTAAATGACTGCTTACTCCTTCTTTATAGCATATCTTTTTCGAATGTAAGGCAGTTACACTTGCAACCTTTCTTGAAAAATAGCTGCATTTTTTACTTGAACAATATAGACACGCGGTAAAGGTGTTGTGATCGTTTCGTCCAAAGCGAGCAAGAAATGTTCAAGCGAAAATGTAGACTTTTATGCATTTCTTACAAGTGCTTTATGTAAGAATGTAGTTAATCAACAGATGTGGTTCAATCTGTATGTACATTCGTAACACGATCATTCTGCGTCTACTTTCACCTTGTGCATTTACCAAGTAGATCTGTATTAAATTTGGGGAATATCCGAACTTGGGTAACAGATGAATCCTTTTCCATTTATGAGTAGCATCCTTTCACTGAATAACTTTTGTACAGAAATCTTAAACATGATTTTGCTATTATCAATGAAAATGGAGACACTAGTACTTGTAACATATAGTGGAATGCCGATTTACGTTGTGGGCTAACCGAACAAGCGGTGTAGATACAATGATGCATTGGGTAACGAGGACATGGTTTTGAATGAATAGCTAAAAAGCACTAAGTACGGAATCTGAATTGATTCCGTGCTTAGTGCTGTTATTGTGAATTTATAGAAGGCGTGTATGCATTATTTAACCGCAGAAATCTCCTGCAAAATCCCATAGCCATTTTTCACTTTCAAGTGCGCCATCAATCGGCCTTTCGCTGATAAATCTTCAAGTTCTTTGCCGGTGTTTTCCGGTACGAAGTAGCGTTCCAAGCCAAAATCGATGGAATGGACGTTAACACCATCAACATTCTGGTAATCATAACTGCTCAGTTTCCCGGTTAAATAGACGCTACCTCTAGGCTTTTTATCAGATAAACTATCCAACACATAGATATCGTCTTGCTTAACAAGTTTTCCGTAAACAGTTAACCCATTGGAATTCACCGACTTGTTGAGTTTGTCCAAAATCACAGTCGAAATTTCATTTTTCGGAACTTCCTCAATTTCATAACGGAGTGTGACATAATCACCGTACAGTAAATCTCTTGGATCTACTGGCACTGTCAGCAATGCTATATCATCTCCGTATGTCAATGTCCATAATGGTTTGACTGTCAGGCCGATTAATAGGAGAAGGGGGACAGTTAGTGCAACAATGAAACCAATACCCTTATTTTTCATCATGTTCATGTGCAATCACCGTTCCTCTCCGAGTTTTCTCGAACCAAAAACCAAAACCGATTAAAATCAAGCCTCCAACGATAAAGAATAACGATTTTGGCATAAAATTATATGACAAATCGGCGTAGAAGCGGAAGATCAATGTGCACACAATAAGAACCGCTGGCAAACTGCCAATCTTCAAGAAGTACAACAGTATTATTGAAAAAATGATTGTGAAAATAATCGCTGCTATTCCTGTATTGTTTGCCGGTATAAAATCCCCCCATGTACTTGGGAAAGTCAGAAACAGCCCCGCCATTCCATAGACTACTGAACCAAGCCATTCGGATGGCAACTGGTATCGGCCAAATGGATAGAAGGCAAGAAACAATCCAAGTGCAAAGAATGTACATAAAATTAGTACTTCATGCAGATCAAAATAAATGAATAAATTGAATGAAAATAGTAAAGTCAAAATGACATTGGAAATAAATAAAACTTTGGAATGACCCATCCGTCTTTCATTCATCCAAAATAGTAGCGGAATAATTAGTAGAAGCAGATAAGGTAATTCAACCGTTCCATTCAACACTTTGAAACCGTAAATGATGAAGAATAAGCTAGCAGACGCAAAAATGAGTTTGTCTTTCAAGTGATAGGCGAGTGGTAAAATACCGAGGCCCCACATGAAGAAATCTGTATAAACACCTTCACCCAGATTAAACATTTGACCAATTAGAAAAATCCCGGCGCCAAACACAAATACACCAATATAATAGAGACTTCGTGAAGTTTTCGGGTAAATATCTTCCATCTTATGACCACCTGCATAAAAGCCGGCTGTCCCAAGGAATAATAGTAAGAACTTCGCAAGTTTCGGTATTTCTTGCCAATTACCTGCGATGAAGCTAAGAATGCCAACGCCGATTAAAATCGCTCCGATGACTAGCAATACCCGTACAAAACTTAGTCGCTCAGTAGGCAAATATTCTGCTAGAAGTTTGCGTGCCTGATTTGTTTCCAATTGTCCTGTTTGTTCCAAAAAGAGGAATTCCTTCTCAAGGATACGGTACTCTGATTTACTAATTTTCCTCTTCATCTCATTGACCTCCGTTTCTTTTAGACTCCCTTATGCTAAGTATACCCGCAATTATTGAGATGCAACAGTTTCCGTTTTTCGTAAATTAAGTACAATGTCCCTTATCTACTCCTTTCTTTTTTCTATTATCATTCCTGCTTTTTTTACAATTTTGATGGAATTTAACAAAATAAAAAGCACTCATATTGAGCGCTTTTTATCTTAATTTTTGTTTTCTCATCCATTGCGTTGCGACCCACTTTTCTCCGGCTATAACTGGTGCTCCACCATGTAAAGTTAACTTGTTTAAATCATCATCACTATAGAAATACTCGAAATAAACTGCCATACCCTTGTGTGGGGTTACTGAGAGATTCAGTTTAGGGAAAAAAGTTTCTCCGCCTTGTTCTACATCATTTAAGTACATAATGAGCGTACTAATTCTATTATTGTTTGCTACTTTACTTGTTGATGAAAAAAAATCATAATGAGCTTTATACTCTTGACCAGGAGTATACTTAAGGATTTGAATTCCCTCTCCGTGTTCAATAGGAATATTCATGATAGTCGCAATTCTCTTTTCGACTCTAGCAACAGTTTCGTTTTCACTTTCACTTTCTTGAAAAAACATACTACTACTTGTTCTCAGTTCATCTATTTCACGAGTCTTCCCAATTTTTGAACGTTGCATTTTGTCCTT
Source organism: Sporosarcina sp. resist (assembly GCF_014302295.1). Taxonomy (NCBI): domain Bacteria; kingdom Bacillati; phylum Bacillota; class Bacilli; order Caryophanales; family Caryophanaceae; genus Sporosarcina; species Sporosarcina sp. resist. The sequence goes on from NZ_CP060287.1 coordinate 2,218,965, forward strand.
TGACAATTTGATTAGTTCATCACATTCTTCGTTACTTAAAACATTACCTAAAATTACTATCAATGGCTCTTCGAATCTAGTGATTATATCAATTTCTCTGTCTGTTTTTATTTTATTTCCAGCGTGATCAAATATAGTTTGTTCTTTATTCTCCGTTATCATCTTCAAACGACCCCTTAAACTATCTAATTTTCAGAACGAGTACGTTTTATCCCGCATTAACGGGCAGTAAGACCCCCACTTCAAGTCTTAAAGGACACAAGAAGAATAAGTGGGGGATCAAATGCCCGTAAAAGCCCGAATGGTTAGGGCCAACGAGGAGGAATTGCAGTTCATTCCTCCCTGTTGGTTACTTAGGCTTTGCCACAGGACGTGGCGCACTTAGCCTAAGTTCTTTAAACAATCAGTGGGGGATGAAGAACCCCCCTCTGATTGAAGATTAACTTTATTGGTAATGATTATACGTGTTAACGGTCTACTTTCACTTCAAATATTTGATTATAAGAGCATGCTCTTATAGTTTCTTCTTTGAATGATTTTATTTTATCATAGAATTTTAACATATCGCAAATTTGGTAACCATTTTAATGTTGGGATCTTTTCGTTAATATTGTGGCTAATAGTGAGGAAATTTAGATGTGGAAAATGACAACGTGTCGGCTCAATCTGTTGTAAAAGTAATAGTTGAAGTGATTTCAATGGGGAGAATGGAAGATTGGAAGGGAACAAAAGAGGACCTTTTATTAGGTTTATTGCCTTTACAAACCGATCAATTTAGAAAACTGCCTTCATCGATTTATAGTGAATTTCACAAGTAAAAGAACCAAGTGTCGGATTAGAACAATTCCGACGCTTGGTTCTTTATTAAATCATCTTTATATGTCAAAAATAGAGATGCAATACTGATCACAGAGAAATGAATAAGTCTTATCAGACGCCGCGTTTATTCCCCCATAGCAGAGTATGCAATTGTGGCAACACTTTGGCATCATTCATTATAGGGGAGTGGACTGTTAAATCAATTAACCACTCATATCGTTGTAACAATGTCGAAACGAGAAGTGCATCGTCAGTTGTCGTCGTATCGTCATTTCCTGTCTGTAGAAAGAAAGGAAACGCCGGATATCGCAGATGGACCTCTTCCGAAAACTTGAAATCCTTTTCATCGAAAATGACGACTTTCAAAGTAGCAGTCGTTTCAATCAGTTTCTCCATGAACGTATCCAGTTTACTGAAATCCGTCACCATCCCTGAACTTGGTGGTTTTGGGGAAAGCGTGATGTCATCAATTTTCAATAACCAATCCTGCCAAAAAGAAGCTTGCGTTTCAACTGCGACCTTCCAACCTTGTTCGTGGCACAAATCGACAAGTTCCCCAATTCCTTTATGAAGGGCAGGGTTCCCACCTGAAATTGTGACATGTGAAAATGACTGTCCGCCTATTGCTTTAAGTTCATCTATGATTTCTGCCGGCTGTTTCGAAGTGCTTTTTCCCGAACCGTCCCAAGTAAAACTGGAATCGCACCAAGAACAAGAATAATCACATCCAGCTGTTCGAACAAACATCGTCTTTAACCCCATGACCATTCCTTCGCCTTGAATAGTCGGACCGAATACTTCCATAACAGGAATCTTCATAGGACTACCTCCTGTTCAGGACGATAGATGACATAGCTAGTCGGCGTTTCTCGGACTATGACTTGAAGGCAGACAGGCTTGTTGTTTCTAGTTAGAAGAACTTCCTGGATTGATTTGCAAACCTGTTCTGCCAATTTCTCGGTCGTCGGGAAATTGTTCTTAAATTCAGGATGATCATTCAACACAGAATGATCGTATTTATCATGAATGAGGTTTTTGAGTTCCTTGAAATCAATCAGGAAACCGATTGAATCCAGTTCATTTCCTCCAATTGTTATGTTTAAGTAATACGTATGACCGTGCATTACTTGGCATTTTCCAGCATCTTCGCTTGGAATGAAATGTGCCGCAGAAAAATGCATGTCTTTGTTTAATTCAAAACGATATGAATGCTGAACTTGCGGATAAAATTGCTGCATCATTCAGAGACACCTACAGACTTTTTAGATAAATAGGTAGCGAGACCGTCATTCCGTAACACACAGGCAGGACATTTCCCGCAGCCTGTACTCGGAACTCCGTTGTAGCAAGTAAGTGTCTTGTTCTGCACAAAGTCGAACGCACCAAGTTCGTCAGACAAAGCCCAAACTTCGGACTTATCGAGCCACATCAAAGGCGTATGGATGACAAACCGCCCGTCCATAGCTAAATTCAGTGTCACATTCAACGATTTTATAAAATTGTCACGGCAATCAGGATAACCGCTAAAATCCGTTTCACTGACACCCGTAATTAAGTGCCGAGCACCAATCGCATCTGCATAGACCGCGGCAAATGACAGGAATAAATGATTCCTGCCTGGAACGAAAGTCGACGGCAATTCACCTTCTACTTCATTCACTTCAATATCATCTCGCGTCAAGGCATTTGCTGACAGTTGGTTGATCAAATTCATATCCAGTACTTTAAACGATACCCCAAGCTCATCTGCAATTTTTCTAGCACACTCGATTTCCTCCGAATGGCGCTGACCATAGTCAAACGTCACCGTAGCAACTTCACGGAAATTTTTCAATGCCCAAAACAGGCATGTCGTACTATCTTGGCCGCCGCTAAAGACGACAACCGCTTTTTCATTTTTCACTATAAAACATCTCCTTAGTTTTTTAGAGAGGGAGTTTTCGAACCTCTTTTTTTGAACAACGTTAATGATAACATAAATAGGTGATGGAAGGGATTAGAAGAGGGGTTTGGAAACAGTTGCGCACACAATTCTTATAATACAATCCGCGTATTATAAGTCTATCGTTTAATGAATTGTTTAATTAGGTGTATGATAACTATGCAAACAACTTAAGGAGATGAATTATCAATGAGAGCAGCAGTATGGTATAAAGCCAATGATATTCGTGTTGAAGAGCGTGAAGTGAAAGAAGTTCTTGCAAATGATGTAAAAATACGAGTGGCATGGACTGGTATTTGCGGCAGTGACTTGCATGAATACCATGAAGGCCCAGTATTAATTCCAGGAAATGGTCCGGATCCATTGACAAACCAGGAAGCGCCACTAACGTTAGGGCATGAGTTTTCAGGTATTGTTGAGGAAGTTGGTTCTGATGTGACACGCTTTAAAGCAGGGGATCGTGTCGTTATCAATCCGTTGATTACATATGGCACTAAATCGTCTGAGTATGATATATATGATGGCTTCACGTTTGTTGGACTAGGTTCTGACGGTGGATTTGCAGACTTTGCAGTCGTATCTGAGAAAAACGTTTATGCACTTCCGAAAGGTTTATCTCTTGAAGAAGGCGCACTTGTAGAACCGATGGCAGTTACTGTACAGGCCGTGAAAGAAGGCGGATTGCAAGCTGGTCAAACGGTTGCTGTATTTGGTGCTGGCCCGATTGGATTATTGACAATCATTGCTGCAAAAGCACAGGGTGCTAACAAAATTGTTGTATTTGACTTGTCTGAAGAGCGCTTGGAAAAGGCGTTGGCAGTAGGAGCTACACATGTGTTCAACTCAGGTAAAGTGAATCCTTTGGAAGTTGGAAAAGAGATTGAACCTGAAGGCTTTGATGTCTCGTTCGAGGTAGCTGGCGTAGAAATTACGTTGAACCAGGCAATTAAAATCACAAAAACGAGGGGGACGGTTGTTATTGTATCTATATTCCCGAAACCAGTTTCCTTCTCACCAATGGATTTAACGGCTTCCGGTATTAAAATTACATCAACACTAGCTTATGAGCCTGCAGTATTCCAGAAAACAATTGATATGATGGATTCTGGCGAAATTAACCCTAAAGAAATTATTACGAGCCGTATTGAGCTTGAAGAGCTTGTTGAAAAAGGTTTTGATGCGTTAACGAATGACAAAACGCAAGCGAAGATTCTTGTTAAATTGAGCGGCGAACAATAATACGATAGAATAGTTAAAAGTAAAGTACCCTGGTTGCATCTTTGGATGTTACTTAGGTACTTTTTTTAGGTGAATACCGTGGCGGACTAGGTTTATCTATCGCAAAAATAATCATTGATCTTCATGGCTAAAAAAACTATACAAAGCGAGAAGGGGAAGGGAACAATTTTTACGGTTACCATTACTCTCTAACTTTGTTCGGTAATTGATGTGATAAAGTGAGGGAAACAACAGATGTCATTTACAACTATTTTATTAATTTTGCTCGTCTTAGTGATCTATTTACTGTTATGTTTTTATATCGGATACAATGGCTGGGTATGGCTGAAAACAACGCAATTTGCTGCCTTCAAGAAAACCTATATAATGCTCATGATCTTACTTAGTTTGTCCTTTTTCATCGGACGGTTTTGGTCATGGGTACCTATCCAATTCATCGGCGGATTTTGGCTCGTGATTTTTGGCTATAGTTTACTATTATTACCTTTGATCAATCTCGCGATCTGCTTATTGAAAAAGAAATGGATTTTTCAAATCGGATTAGGGACGATATTATTCTTTGTTGTTGTGCTTATCTACGGTTCGTACAATGCTTGGAGTCCCGTTGTCACAACGTATGAGGTAGCTATTGATAAACCAGCTACAGAAAAAGAGTTAAAACTTGTCGTTGTATCCGATCTTCATCTCGGAAGCATTGTCGGTGAAAAGCATTTGGAACGTTTAGTTGCCGAAATTGAGGTATCACGCCCCGATCTAATCTTAATTCCTGGTGATATTATCGATGACTACATTGCTCCATACCTGGATAAAGAGATGGGGAAAATATTAGGGAAACTTCATGCACCACTTGGCGTTTACGCAGTACCTGGGAATCATGATTATTATGGCAATGATGTTGATCAATTAGTTATCGAAATGGATAAAATCGGCATCCATGTACTAGCAGACGAAACAGCACTCGTTTCCGATGACTTTTACATCATTGGTCGAAAAGATCTGGCGGCAAAGAGTAGGATTACAACAACTGCATTAGTTGCCGACTTAGACCAAAACAAACCAATGATTATGATGGACCACCAGCCCGTTGAATTTGACGAGGCAAGTGACAGTGGCATCGATTTACTGTTATCGGGACATACGCATAGAGGTCAACTATTTCCAGCTAATCTAATTACTCGATGGATTTTTGAAAATCATTATGGCCACATAATGAAAGGTCAGCTACACTCAATCGTAACTTCTGGTTTTGGTACATGGGGCCCCCCTCTTAGAATCGGTAGCCGTGCTGAAATCGTAGAAATCAATCTCAAATTCCAGAAATGAAACGCAAAATAACAGGAGACATTGAGACAATGGCAAGCTGAAAGTTGGGGTTCTTTACAAAAAGGAAAAAACAGCTGAAAGAAAAGGATTTCCTTTTCTTTCAGCTGTTTTACTTATGGGTATTTGTTTTCAAAATCACAGTCTTTCAATGGAATCAATTTTGATTTGTGTTCTACTTTATAGACTAGCCAAACGATTAAGAACAATAGTAAACCGACGTAGGGAATGACTACGCTATTCCAATCAATTCCGCTACCCATGAAAGCTTGAAAGTTTTGATCTAAAATAATGAAAATACATAGAAATAGCACCAATAATGGACCAAGCAGGAACCATTTTGTACGATTTGGAAGCTCTTTTATTTCGTGCGCCAAGTCCCAAAGAACGCGAGTGGACGTATACATGCCAGAGTTACCTGCAGATAATACGGCTGTTAGAATAATCGCATTCATAACGGATTCCATTGGTTTTACGAGTCAGGGTTTCTTTTTACAGCCGTTTAAAACTATCAAATTTTGATTTCCAGTAGCTGTTACTTAAGCTTGTTACTTGCGACTGCTTGCCCCCAGCATGCACGAACTTATTATTGCCAATGTAAATGCCGACGTGTGAAATGCCTTTACGATATGTATTTTTGAAAAAGACCAAATCACCTGGTTTGGGCGAGGTTACTTTCTTCGATTGCGCAAATTGACTAAGCGTGGTGCGTGAGATTTTTTTCCCTGATTGTTTGAAAGCATATTGTACGAAACCACTACAGTCAAAGCCGTTTTTTGTCGTCCCGCCAAATAGGTAGGGTATAAACCTTAGCTTCATTGCCTGATCAACAACGTTTTGAGAAGCAGTGGATGATTTGGAAGTTGATTTGTTTGCACTTGTTAAAAGAGAACTAAGTATCCATCCGGATGTTTTGTTAACTTTTACGTGAAACCAAACATCGTTCCCCAACTTTTTTTGCTGTGAAACAGTTAACGTCGTCCCTTTTTTTACCTTAGCAACAACCTTATTTGTTGTACCAGCAGCGGAACGCACATTGACATTGGATTTTGTCTTAAAGGTTCCCTTTTTTGCTGAAATGCCGTTAGACGCTGAATTGGTTTTCTTAGCTGATGTTTGTAAGATTTGATTTGGATAGAGTGAATCTGACGTTAAGTTATTCCATTTTTTTAGATTGGTTATGGATACCTTGCTTGATTTTGAAATGTTCCATAGTGACTCCCCATTTTTAACTGTATGCGTGCTCGCTTCTACATCGCTATTTGCCATTCCGAATACTAAAGTGCCTGCTAAAAGTAGTGAACATGCAATTTTTCTCATTATGTATTTCAGCCACCTTTTCTATTAATCATTGACTGGTCAATGCCTATACGTTTAATAGTAGAGAACTGAATATGCAAGTACAACAGCAATTTGATTACAGATTCATTACGCGTCCGTAAAAATAACGGGATATCTTGGACTTGCATCCAACTTTAGTTAACATTTGCCGTAGGCAGCTTAAATCATAGACTTCTCTCGGTTCACTGGTTGAACTGGGGAGAGGTTTTTTTATTGAATATGGCACAAAACAAACATTCTTTTGTGGATTTCTCATTATTGTGCTTAACTGGAACTAAATTCCTGAAAATAAAAATGAATAATCTGTCCTAATTCTTGTTTCTAATCAATATACATATACAAAGGCTTGTACTTCAATTAAGAAGAATGGGGGGTCAACATGAAGGTCAAAAAATCTTTAGCTTTATTGTTAGCGGGAGTTTTGGTGGTAGGTATGTTAGTGGGCTGTGGTTCAAAGCCCAAAACGACTGGGGGAAAAGATTTACCGATTATTAAAATCGCTACTCAGACACCACTATCAGGAGGTAGTGCCGCAATTGGAGAAGTAATTAAGCTAGGTGCACAGCTTGCATTAGACGACCAAAAGGAAAAGTTTAAAGAATTAGGATTTGAGTTGCAACTCGTCCCTTTCGATGACCAAGCCGATCCCAAAAAAGGGGTGGCCAATGCTCAATTAATAGGTGCAGATAAATCTATATTCGCAGTTGTCGGTCACTTCAACTCAGGTGTTGCTATCCCATCTTCAGAAGTATATGAAAAATACAGTATTCCAATGGTTTCACCAGCCAACTCAGCAACTGAAGTTACAGATAGAGGATTAAAAACAGTGAATCGTATTGTTGCTCGAGATGATTCTCAAGGTCCAGCAGGGGCTGATTATGCAGTTAACACTTTAAAAGCAAAGAAAATCTTTATCGTTCAAGATAAAACAGCATACGGTACGGGGCTTGCGAAAGCCTTCGAAAAAGGTGCTGAAGATGCAGGAGCTGAAATTCTTGGGTTTGAAGGGATTACGCTTGGAGAGAAAGATTTTAATGGAGTTCTAAACCAAATCCTTTCTAAGAAACCAGATCTAGTATACTTCGGGGGAATCTACGCAGAAGGCGGGCTATTAATAAAACAAGCGAGAGAAAAAGGTATTGATATCCCGATTATGGGTGGAGACGGATTAGATTCTTCTACACTCGTTGAAATTGCTGGAGATGCAATTAAAAATACGTACATTACTACTCTAGCAGGAGATCCTGCTGAATCAGAAGCTGGAAAAGAGTTTATGGAAAGGTACAAAGAAATTAACAATCGTGATGCAGAAGCATACTCAGTATACGGCTATGACACTATGGGAGTGGTATTAAAAGGTATCGAGAATGCAATTACAGCAAATAATAATAAATTGCCGACACGCGAGCAAGTAAGAGATGCTGTTCGTGGAATAAAAGATTATCAAGGTGTGTTGACAACAGTAAGCTTTGATGACATTGGCGACAATAAGTATGCAAAAGTATTTATTTTTAATTATAAAGAAGCTAGTTATCCACCGCAATTAGAAGGTGAAGTCGAAAATTAAGTAGCTTGGAAGGGTACGATTCATTTTGACTGTCTAGCTCCAGGCGCCAGCTCCTCGGTCATAAGTCAGACCGGCTTATGTCTGTCGGAGCTGTGCGGCGCCTTGCGCTTTCTTTTATACACCTTGGACAAGGAGGTAGCTTATGCTGAACGAAATAATACAAACGATCCCGCAAGTCTTGATTGATGGCCTTGCCCTAGGAACTGTGTATGCTGTAATTGCTTTAGGGTACACAATGGTTTATGGGATATTAGAATTAATTAACTTTGCACACGGGGAAATCTTTATGACAGGTGCTTTTATTGGGACAGCCCTATTAATCTTTATGACAGGCACTGGATGGGGGGCGGCGCTACCTGCCATTGTTATGCTAATTATTGTACTCATTGTAACTGCTTTCCTTACAGGTTTTTTGGGGATGGGTATTGAAAGATTGGCATATAGACCATTACGCAATGCACCTAGATTAATCCCGCTTATTACAGCGATTGGCATTTCATTTTTATTACAAGATATTGTAAGATTCATAGCAGAATTAACAAAAGGAAACTACATTGTAACGGGACCTAGTCTTTTTACAGAACAAGTTTTGATTAAAACTTCTTCCATAAGTTCCATTTTTAATGATGCATCTATAAAAACATCATTTATTATTGTGTTAGTTACAGCGGTAATTATGATGATTGCTCTAGATATATTTGTGAATAGGACAAGATGGGGAATGGCGATGCGGGCTGTTGCACAAGATCGAGAAACAGCTTCCTTGATGACAGTAAATGTGAATAAAGTTATTTCAATAACCTTTTTTGTAGGATCTGCTCTTGGGGGCGCAACGGGGGTATTATTTGCTGTACAATACGGAACCATAGATCCTTATATTGGATTTATTCTTGGGTTGAAGGCATTTACCGCGGCAGTAATAGGGGGCATAGGAAATATTCGTGGCGCAATGATTGGCGGTTTACTACTTGGGGTATTAGAAATGTTTGCATCTGCTAATTTAACACTTTTAACTGGTGGAGTATTTGGTGCCGAATACAAAGATGTGTTTGCGTTTGCGATATTGATCATCGTGTTACTTTTTAAACCGGAGGGCTTATTAGGCAAACCGGTCACTGAGAAAGTGTAGGTGAGAAGATTGAAAACTCTATGGAAAAAATATGAACAAAACAAACTTGCGCATGGAATCTTTCTTCTAATTTACATCGGAGTTACATCACTAAGTTTATATACGGCACAGAAGTCAGTTGCCGCCTTTCTACTTCTATTAACTTCGTTATTACTACTATATTTTACAAAGTTTACTAATCTCACAAAATGGTTGATAGCGGGTTTTGTACTAGTGTTTTTACTGCCGTTCACAGCTAGTAATGGTGATGCTTATCAATCTTACATGGAAGTTTCGACACTTGTTGGTATCTATATTGCTATGGCTTTAGGATTAAATATTGTAGTTGGTATGGCTGGGCTTCTTGATTTGGGTTTTGTAGCATTTTTCGCAGTTGGGGCATACACATATGGTATTTTTGCTACAGCGCAAGCATCTAATTTTATGCCATTTGGAACTTTCCCTTTATCGGGAGAAAGCTTTTGGCTATTTATTATCATAGGTGGATTGGTAGCTGCGTTGTTTGGAATTCTACTTGGAATTCCAGTTCTCCGGGTTAAGGGAGATTATCTAGCTATTGTTACGTTAGGTTTTGGAGAGATCATTAGAATTATATTTAATAATCTAGATCGCCCCATTAATATAACAAACGGTGCAATGGGAATTTCTTCCGTAACTCCACCTAGATTATTTGGGATCGATTTCCTATATCCTAGCCAATTTTATTACATTGTACTTGTTCTCCTATTTTTCACGATCTTTACAGTTCGTCGTTTTGAACACTCCAAAATAGGGCGTTCGTGGAAGGCTGTTAGGGAAAATGAAATAGCTGCTCAAGCTATGGGTGTACCTTTAGTTCGGACAAAACTAATGGCGTTTGCGATTGGTGCTACCTTCTCAGGGATGATGGGTGTCGTCTTTGCTGCTAAACAAGCATTTGTAGACCCTACAAGCTTTACACTACTTGAGTCAATTACGATATTAGTAATGGTGGTTTTGGGTGGTATGGGAAGTGTCCCGGGCGTTATTCTTGGGGCGGCCGTTATGACGATTCTGAATCTCCAAGTATTGACGGAAATGACAAATTGGTTAAATCAACTAAGCTTGTCGGGGATAATTTCGATTCCATATGCATTATCACCAGCTAAAATGCAACGTTTCATATTTGGAGCTCTATTAATCCTCTTTGCTTTATATAGACCAAAGGGACTCTTGCCAGCAAAAAACCGTATATTTATCGAAAAGGATTTACAAGGAGTAAATAGGAAAGCTAAGTTAGTAACAACGCAGGAACAATCGGAAAATGAGAAGCTGTAGCAGAAGGGGGTGCAGTAATTGTCTATTTTAGAAGTTCGAAATATAACAAAAAAATTTGGCGGTCTAACAGCAAATCAAGATGTATCAATGACAGTAGAGAAAAACTCAATTACAGCAGTTATTGGACCGAATGGTGCTGGAAAAACAACATTTTTTAATATGATAACCGGTATTTATCAGCCAACGTCGGGCATAATCCTCCTTGAAAATGAAAAAATAAACGGATTAAAGCCGCATGACGTTTCAAAAAAAGGGATTTCGAGGACATTTCAAAATATCCGTTTGTTTAATGAAATGTCAGTACTTGAAAATGTCCTCGTTGGTATGCATACCCATTTAAAAGCAGGTCTAATGGGTATTTTATTAAATCTTCCTGCCATTCGGAAGGAAGAGAAGGCTTCAGAAATGAATGCATATAACTTATTGGAATATGTAGGACTAGCTCATCTTTTAAATGAAAAAGCATGTAATCTAAGCTATGGCGCACAAAGAAGACTGGAAATTGCAAGAGCCCTTGCTGCTAATCCAAAGGTTTTATTATTAGATGAACCTGCGGCAGGCATGAATCCAAAAGAAACAAAAAATCTAACTCAGCTTATACAGAGCATGAAACATGAATTCAATCTAACCGTTATCTTGATTGAGCACGATATGAAGCTCGTCATGGAAATCTCCGAACATATTGTTGTATTGGATCATGGCGAAAAAATTGCGGAAGGTAAGCCTGAGAACATCAGAAATAATCCAAAGGTTATAGAAGCATACCTAGGATCGGGAGCTATTCAAACGGGATAGGGGGACACTATATGCTTCAATTAGTAAATGTTGAATCCTATTATGGTGGTATACATGCCTTAAAGGGTATAGACGTGTTAGTGAAAAAGGGAGAAATTGTAACACTTATAGGTAGTAATGGAGCTGGAAAATCAACCACACTAAAAACCATAAGCGGATTGGTGAAAGTAAAGACTGGCAACATTATATATAATGGACAGGAAATCTCAAACAAGCCTGCCCATGAAACGACTTTATTAGGAATTGCTCATGTTCCCGAAGGTAGAAGGATTTTTTCGAAACTGTCGGTTAAGGAGAATTTGCTAATGGGAGCATTCTCTGTGAAAAATAAAAATGTGATTAATGAAAGAATGGAAAGAGTATTTCACTATTTCCCGAAATTAAAAGATCGTATCGAGCAAAAGGGCGGTACGATGAGCGGAGGGGAACAGCAAATGCTTGCCATTGGGAGAGCACTCATGATGGAACCGGATTTATTAATGCTAGACGAACCTTCAATGGGGCTTGCCCCAATAATTGTGGAACAAATTTTTGAAATCATAAAAGAATTAAATCGAGAAGGCATAACCATTTTACTTGTGGAACAAAATGCTTATCAAGCGCTGCAAATTGCGCATAGAGGTTATGTTATTCAAACAGGAGAAATAAAACTTCAAGGAAACGGCTATGATTTGATTACTAATGAAGAAGTCCGCGAAGCGTATTTGGCATAGTAGCAAGTAAGATTTTAAGTTTAGGATTTTGTAGCCAATCTATTCAAAAACGCTTAGATATTAAATGTCCAAGCGTTTTTTTAGGTGTTGTAACAGATGTATTAGGTACGTATTAGCATTGCGTTAGTTAAGAAGGCTGGGTTCGCGTTGATTTCGGAATTTCTTTATATCCTACTCACTTAATACTGAATTGTGTCGTAATTATATGCCTAATTTAGTATATAAATACTTTCACTTAGAGAAAGAGCTATCTTCTGTAAATAGTTGCAGAAAATTTCTTAGCGTAAAAGAATTATACGCATCTTTTTTCGTTTTAATACCTAATCTCCATTTATTGCCGGAATATACTCAGCCATTCTAGGGTTGTTACTCCCTTCAGACGGTGGAAAGTGGATTGTGGAAGCGCCGTACTTGCTCGCTGCCGCAAAAGGATTAAATATGAGCATGGCCTGGATTGTGCAAGTATACAATGCTTCAGAAGCACTTCCCAACATGATAAATCCATTCTTTATGTTACCTTTATTGGGTGTCCTTGATGTCAAAGCAAAAGATCGCGCTGGATATTCCATTTTGCAACTGATTTTTCACGATCCTGTTGTCCTTTTCTTAGTGTAGATCTTAGCAGAACAATGCCCTATATTTGAATAGTATGTTTAATAGATTTTGAGCCCTTGGGAACTCCAGTAAGAGTTTCCAAGGGCTCTTTGTAGTATTGTGTTATGGGATATTCACTAGTGTTGTTGTTTTCCCTTAAAGGAGATTTCAAATGAAGTGAGAAGTAGCACACCTTCATACAAATTTTCAACTGACCAATCCTCTTAGCTCAGTAGATTTTTGGACTTCGATAACAATGCGTTCATTATTTGTCTGATAGACTATCGAATTTTTATCTGCTTGCATTAACGCTTTTGTTGCTTCCTCAACTATGTCTTGTTGATTTTGGGGCAATTATTTCATCGTTCCTATCAATAGTGGTGATTTTATCATTAAAGTCAGTGTTATCTTTGTAAAAATTCCGAGCAGATTCAAGGATTTGTTTCGTATTTCCATAATTAATGGCGAGTACAATTGACCTGCCCAAAAGTCTAATCCTATGTCATTTAAAACCCAAAATAATTCCGAAGTAAATAAGCCACCCATTTACAATGAGGATGATTTCGAATGTTTTCGAGTAACCCTTTCACAAGAGCAGGACTTAAAGTAGGTTTAAGTAGCTGTTGCTTAAGCAGAATTAACGATTCTTTTTCAATAGAATCCTCAATTTCTTTTATATTTTGTTCAATGATTTCAAGGATTTGCTCCTTTGTTGTTTCTTCCTGCATTGGTTGTTTAAACAGTTGAACTAGCTCGTTTGAAATAAATGGAAGGGTAATGTGCTTGGCTAGTATATTCGTTTTCTCAACCAGCGATTGAGCAAGTAATTTCGAATCTAATGGCAAGTTATAGAATAAAAATAACTCTGAATAGTTTTTCATAAAGCCTTTAATGCAGTAAATTAAATCGTGCTTTATCTGTTCAATTTCTTCGCCGTATAATCGTTCAACCATCGATAAAATTACTTTCTCCATCAATTGATCGTATGCACGAATTTTTAAGATGAACTCTTCGTTAAATGATTGCATTTGTTCTTTAATAAGAATTTTGCCAAAGTCAGAGTGCTTATGAAAAGAATCGAAAGTCGTGTAATAAAAATTGAATAACAAATCTTCATCATTTTTCGTGGTATTGACTTCGTAGTCAATACTGGTTATAAATTGGATCATAAAATGATCAATCAATGCTAAAATCAATTCGTCCTTTGACTTGAAAGATAGGTAGAAGGCGCCTTTAGAAATCCCGCAATGTGCTGTTATCTGTTGTACAGAGGTAGCTTCAAAACCTTGTTCTGCAAAAAGTTCTAAAGCCTTATCCATAATTAGTTGTTTTTTTATCATTATGATTATATCGCTCCTAGGGTTTATCATTGACAACTGACTCGTTAGTCATTAGTATAAATATTTGAGTTCGTAAAGTCAATTTGGGGAAGGTGTAAGAATGAAAGGGTTAGTCAATTTTGTCCTAAAGAATAAATTAGCAGTATGGCTACTTACAATTATCATTGTTGTATCCGGTATATATTCAAGTACACAAATGAAAACGGAGACGTTGCCAGATATATCAATTCCTTACTTAATGGTAATGGGTGTCTATCCTGGAGCTACTCCAGAGCAAGTGATGAAAGATGTCTCCATTCCATTAGAGAAAGCGGTAGACAATCTTGAACATGTGAAAGCCGTTTTTTCAAATTCTTATTCTAATATGTCAAGTATTCAAGTGGAATACGAATATGGCATAGATATGGAAGAGGCGAAACGTGCATTAACTTCCGCACTAGATGCAGTGTCTTTACCAGAAGGAGCACAAGCGCCAACGATTACAGCAATTAGCATGAATATGATGCCGGTTGTCGCACTAAGTGTAAGTAGTCAAACAGAAGATATTGTTGAATTAACGTCAACAGTAGAGGAAATACTACTTCCGAAAATCGAGAAAATCGATGGAATTGCATCTGCAACGATTGCAGGTCAGCATATTGAAGAAGTGCAACTTACGTATAAAGATGAAAAGATGGCTGCACTGGGCATAACGCCAGATACAGTCAAGCAAATGATCGAAGCAAGTGATTTAGCTGTGTCACTGGGTCTTTACGAGTTTGAAGAAGGTGAGCAAGCTGTTTCAGTAGACGGCAAGTTCATGACTGCTGATGAATTAAAGGAAATGCTTATTCCTGTAACACCATCCGCAACAAACACAGCACCATTTGTGAAGCTTAGCGATATTGCTACAATTGATGTCGTAGGTAGAGAAGAGTCGGTTTCACGTACAAACGGTGAAAATGCCATTGCCATTCAAATTATTAAA
The DNA here is from genome assembly GCF_014302295.1 of Sporosarcina sp. resist. Lineage (NCBI taxonomy): Bacteria > Bacillati > Bacillota > Bacilli > Caryophanales > Caryophanaceae > Sporosarcina > Sporosarcina sp. resist. The sequence goes on from NZ_CP060287.1 coordinate 2,234,027, forward strand.
GGGCAACAAGCAAACACAGTTGATGTTGTAAACGCTGTGAAGGACTTAATTAAAGAAGAACAGAAAACAATAGACGGTCTTGTCATCGATGTATCACTTGACCAAGGTGCGCCAATTGAAGCTTCAGTATCAACGATGATTGAAAAAGCGTTATTTGGTGGTTTGATCGCCATTTTAATCATTCTTCTGTTCCTTCGTGATTTCAAATCAACAATTATTTCGATCATATCCATTCCAGTTTCGATTTTCATGGCTTTACTGTTACTAAACTGGTTGGGTATTACGTTAAATATTATGACGCTTGGTGCGATTACGGTTGCCATCGGACGTGTAATCGATGACTCGATTGTCGTCGTTGAAAATATTTATCGTCGTTTGCATTTAAAAACAGAAAAATTATCAGGCCGGGCACTTGTGCGTGAAGCGACGATTGAAATGTTCAAACCAATCATGTCTTCAACATTAGTGACAGTTGCGGTATTTGCGCCACTTATTTTCGTTGGTGGTATGGTCGGTGAGCTATTCTTACCGTTTGCATTAACAATGACGTTTGCGCTTGTTGCTTCGTTAATTGTTGCCATTACAATTGTACCTGCATTATCTCACTTCTTATTTAAGAAAAAGTTATATAGTGAGAAGACAGAAAGCCGCCATAAAGAGGTCGGTAAATTAGCTACATGGTACAAAGGTGTTCTGGGCTGGACATTAAACCATAAAGTCATTACTTCACTAATTGCTGTCGTTATGTTGGCAGGCAGTGTGGCATTAACGCCATTAATTGGTTTTAGCTTTATGGGTAGTGAAGAAGAAAAAGTGATGTACTTAACGTACACGCCGGAAACAGGCGAGCTAATGGAAGATACGTTAGCAAATATTGAAATTGTAGAACAAAAGTTATTGAAAAATAAAGATATTGACATTGTTCAACTATCTGTTACTGATTCCGGTGATGCAATGTCCGCGATGATGGGCGGAGGATCTGGTGGCGCTTTAATGTACCTCATTTTCGACCCGGATATGAAGAACTTTGCGGAAGCTCGTACGGAAATTGAAGACTATGTGTTCGACATTGGTCAATCAGGCGAATGGAAGAGCCAAGACTTCACTTCAATGTCAATGCCTACGGGTGGGGTTAGCTACACATTCTACAGTGAAAATTTAGATAAACTAAATGAAGCTGTAAAAATGGTAGAAGGTGTTATAAATGAAAACGATCGCTTAGAAGATGTTTCTTCAAGTGCAAAAGATGCTTACGTTGAATACAAATTCAAAGTAGAGCAAGATGAATTACTGCAGTATGGCTTAACAACGGGGCAAATCGTCATGATGCTAAACCCGATGCGTACAAACGATGTATTAACAACGGTTGAAAAAGATAAAAATACATTAGAAGTAATCGTGCAGCAAGAAGAAGCTGTACAACCAAAATCAATCGATGATCTTTTGGCGACAGAGATACCGACAGCACTCGGTACGACAATGAAACTTTCTGAGCTGGTAACAGTTGAGGAAGGGACAACGTTAAATGCACTTGCTCGAAGCCAAGGTGAATATTACGCAACAGTTTCAGGAACAATCATTGATGCTGATATTTCAAAAGCGACATCTGAAGTAGATAAAGCAATTGATAAACTTGATTTACCTAAAGGTGTTACGGTCGGTGTTGCTGGTGTGGCAGCGGATATGACGGAAACATTTACACAACTTATTGTGGCAATGCTTGCGGCAGTAGCAATTGTCTTCTTCATCCTGGTTGTAACATTCCGTGAGGGCGTCGCACCATTCGCGATTCTCGTCTCGTTACCATTTGCAGTCATTGGTTCATTTGTTGGTTTATTAATCGCGGGTGAAACAATCTCTGTATCGGTCATGATGGGGCTATTAATGTTAATCGGTATCGTTGTTACGAACGCGATTGTACTAGTAGACCGTATTATCCGTATGGAACGTAGCGGTTTGAAAATGCGTGAAGCAGTTCTTGAAGCGGGTGTGACGCGTTTACGTCCAATTCTTATGACTGCGATTGCTACGATCGGTGCACTAATTCCATTAGCAATTGGATCAGGCGGCGGTGGCGGTTTGATCTCCAAAGGTCTTGGTATTACAGTAATCGGTGGTTTAATCAGTTCAACGTTATTGACACTGATTGTTGTTCCGATCGCTTACGAACTATTATCCAAGCTTTTCAAGAAAAACCGTAAAGAAATAGAAGAAGATTAATTGATCTAACTAACAAAAACGACCTCATCTATTTATAGATGAGGTCGTTTTTGTTAGTGGATGCTACCTACGGATACCAAACAAAATCACTTTCACATGTGGCACTCTATATTAAGCAATAAAATCAATTCATCTTTCTGAATTTCTCAATTGCTTCCTTTGAAAGTTAGTTTCAAGTTCTTTAAACCAATGATCCCCGCTCAATCTATTCGATTATTATGACGATGTGTCACATGGATTAATCGACAAAGCCATATTTTTCGATGTTTTTATGAAGTTTGATGTGTCAGTGGAGTTAAAGCTTCCTTGGTGAATTAAAGTGAAATCGAGGTATAATTGGGGCAGCAGTACTGTGTTTTGGCGGTGAAAATTGGGTCAGGTTGAATTGCAAGTGTATGCTAAATGCCACAAGCAGCTAGCTGGAAACTTCGATCAGTTTCAAGAGCGCTGTATATCGATCGAATACATTGATGAATACATGATATTTACAGTCTCTTTAGTGGATGAAGAGCTAGAGCCTGTTTATGCTTGGAGAGGATTTGGAAATTATAGGACGAGCATGGAATACGCTGTCTGATTGACCAGAGGATTTCGTATCGTACATTGAAAAGGGCATACTATTTTCTGGGGATGGAGGACGAAAGTCTACTTACTTTGGTCTCAATTCATGTATTTATGTTTTACAATAAAGGAGTTTTGACTGAAGTATTTTAAGAGTACTTGAAAGTTTATATGGACAAATTATTGTTATCAAATGGCTCGCTGTGAAGGGTGCCTGGGACTAACGTATTAGTACTATATATGTTGAATTAAAGAATCCCATTGAATTTACTGTGGCGCTCAATAAGGAGAGAGTTGTATTTCGGGGTGTGGATTGTAGAACACTCGGCGCTTTGGAGATGCCTTTTCCGCGCCTGCGCTAGGGTATTCATTATCGAGAGAAATGTGATTTTGAGATGTATATGCCGAGACTATAATGTGATTACTAGTTGCTACTAATTCTATTCAAGAAAGATGCACTCCAGGTTGCAGATCTCATCACAAATTATGAAATGCTCTTTTTCACATAGACCATCCACAAAGCGTCGAAGCGGTATTGGCGGGAATTCTAATTAGTTCTAAGTATTGGGACTTTTTTTAGCGGCCTCCCAAAAGCCCTTGTAAAGCGCATACGCCGTATTCATTTGTTCAACATATATAGAACCCTAAAATTAAGTGGAAATGCCCAAAGTTAAATACGATAGAAAAGTGAATACCAATAGAACACGAACACTCAGACAACTTTTGTGACCAAATGTAATATTAAGTGAAAGCGTTTTCGAGTATAGTTTTTGTAAGGGGGAGCTAGTTATGTTGGAGAGCAGAAGCTTGAATACATATTTCCAATTAATGAAATTGAAGCCAGTACAGCTATCCTGGTTTATTGACATGCTGAACTTATCCGGACGTCAGTTTCAATATGATGTAGAAAAAATAAATAACTACTTAATTGGCGAGGGAATGTCACCGATTCGCATTTCAAATGACCGAATTCTCATACCAACTGAGGTTATTAATTTTTGGAAAGATAACAACACAGATTTTACAACAAATCAATTTTCTTTTGACCAGGAAGAACGCGTGATCATTATCTTGTTATATACCTTTATCAGGCGCGAACCCCTTTCTAATTTTCACTTTCAAAATACTTTTGGAATTAGTAAAAATACTGTCAGTGCAGATGTAAAACGGGTCAATCGGTTTTGTATCGATTTCCGAGTTGAGATGCGCTATACACGTGAGCAAGGATATCATTTAAAAGGATCAGAAGAAGATAAGCGGAATTTGATGCTCAAGGCGATTTCAATATTGAAAGTTAAGCCACATGCACATGAGAAATTCACTTTTATATTTCAGCAGCAACAGTTTGAGAATCAATATGATCTTTATCAGCAAATTTTGAAGGATTTTGAACAGCAATATTCATTTACATTCATTGAAGAAAGATTGGATGAATTTATTTACTTACTTCAAATGATCCATATTCGCCAACGGCAACAAAAAAGGGTGTTGATTTATCCGGATACGGTGAGTTTTCTAGAAAAGAAAAAAGCTTTCATAGTTTCGGGATTGATTCAGCAACGTTTAGGATATACGACTCACCCGGAAGAAGTATCCTTTCTAACAATCCAGCTGCTCGGTATATGCCAAGGAGAAGTTAGCCCTACTAGGACTGATACTCTGCTTGAAATCACGGAACAAATTGTTGTTAGTTTTGAACGTTATGCATGTATCCAATTGCTAGATAGAAACAAAGCAATTGAAACGTTATATTTGCATTTTAAACCGGCTTATTACCGAATGCTCTTTAAAATACCAATTACAAATGCGTTGCTTGCTGAAATTAAGGAAGAGCATCATGATTTGTTTACAGTTGTAAAGGAAGTACTAAAACCTATTGAAGAAATGCTGAATATTAAAATACCTGAAGATGAGATTGGCTTCCTTACCCTTCATTTTGGTGGGTTACTTAAATTGGATAGTGAGAGTCAAAGCAAAGTATTCAGGGCTCTAATTGTTTGTCCAAATGGGATTAGTTCAAGCATAATGCTAGAAAACCAATTAAAATCGCTTTTTCCGCAATTTCATTGGAATTCATCGCTTTCATCCTATGACTTTCAGCATCTCGATGAAGCGAAGTATGATTTAGTATTTTCCACTGTTTTACTTAAAACAAAAAAACCGTTGTATATGATTAGACCGATCATGAGCGAAATGGAAAAGAATGAACTCGTCCAAACGGTAAAAGGGATGACGCTTCAACAGCCTTACCATTATCCAACTTCGGATGAATTAATGAAAATCGTTCGCCAATATGCAGACATCAAACAGCCAGAGTTGTTAAAAAGTGCATTGCAGCACGCGTTATTTCAAAAGGATAGCTTGAATACGAGGAGGAAACAACCGGTGCTAAAAGATTTATTAATCGAAGAAAATATTCAATTTATGGATGAAATCGAAAATTGGAAAGATGCAATCAAGAAAGCAGCAGAACCGCTACTGTTAAACGATTCAATTACAAATCAATATATTGACGTAATGATTGAGAACGTTGAGACAATGGGACCGTACATTATCATTGGAGAGCAAATTGCAATCCCACATGCACGCCCAGAATTCGGTGTAAAAAAATTAGGAATGAGCTTGTTGAAACTAAAAAAATCTGCACACTTATTAAACAGTGAAGCCAATCAAGTTGAAATATTTATTTGTTTAGCTGCAATTGATAATCAAACACACCTAAAGGCGTTGGCTCAATTGACAAAGTTGTTAAGTGATCCTATTAAATTGCAACATTTAAAGGAGGCGGAGACAAAACAGGATATTCTTGACTTGGTTTCAGAGTTCTCAGTTCAGTAGGTTTGTAACGTTCTATATAAGAAGTTGAAAAGTACGATTAAAACAATCAATCATAGGAGGAATATAAGATGAAAATTTTAGCAGTGTGTGGGAACGGATTAGGAACGAGTTTTATTCTGTCAATGAACGTAAATAAAGCACTAAAAGAATTGAATATTGATGCCGAATGCAAAAATATGGACTTAGCGAGTGCAAAATCAGAGGCAGCTGATTACTACATTGGTACCCCTGAAATTATGGAACAATTGCAAGACGGTAATAGAAAAACAATTGGTATCATTAATATGGTCAGTGCAGTTGAAATCCAGAAAGCGTTGACTTCTCATATCTTAGGGGAGCAATAATATGTTTGATCTGATAATGAAGGATATTTTAGGAACACCTGCCATTTTGGTTGGTTTGTTCGCTTTATTTGGTTTACTATTGCAGAAGAAAGCAATTACTGATGTTGTTTCTGGAACATTAAAAACCATAATGGGCTTCATTATTCTTGGAGCAGGTGCGGCTGTATTAGTAGGTTCACTTGACATCTTCGGAAATATGTTTGAAAAAGCATTCAATATTCAAGGTGTTATCCCGAACAATGAAGCAATTGTAGCTATGGCACAAACTGCTTTCGGTGCTGAAACGGCTATGATTATGTTAATTGGTATGCTGGTTAACATAGTCATAGCAAGATACACGAAATTTAAATACATCTTCTTAACTGGGCATCACACAATGTTCATGGCCTGTTTACTTGCTGCTGTTCTGTCAACTTCGGGCATGGGTAGTGTAATGATAGTAATCGTAGGCTCACTTATTTTAGGTGCATTAATGGTTCTACTACCTGCAATGCTACAACCTACAGTAAGAGAAATTACGGGCTCGGATGATATTGCTGTAGGTCACTTCGGTTCATTCGGTTATTTTGTAGCAGCTAAAGTTGCTAAATTGACTGGAGACAAAACGAAATCGACTGAAGATGTAAAAGTGCCAAAATCACTTGGGTTCTTACGTGATTCTTCTGTAGCATTGGCATTAACAATGGCAATTATGTTCTTTGTGGTTGCTTTGGTTGTTGGTCCTACATACATTGAAGAAAACCTGAGCGATGGTGCAAACTTCTTAGTGTTCTCATTGTTACAGGCAATTACGTTCGCCGCGGGTGTATTCATTATCTTGGCGGGTGTTCGTATGTTAATAGCGGAAATCGTTCCTGCATTTAAGGGAATCGCAGATAAAATTGTTCCAAATGCGAAACCTGCATTAGACGTTCCTATTGTATTCCCATTTGCACCAAACGCAGTTATCATTGGATTCTTATCAAGCTTTGCAGCAGGACTGTTAAGTATGTTTTTACTACCGCTTGCAGGGTTAGCTGTTATCGTCCCCGGACTCGTTCCACACTTCTTCTGTGGAGCTGCTTCCGGAGTATTCGGCAACGCAGTGGGGGGGCGTAGAGGTGCTATAATTGGTGCTTTTGTACAAGGATTGTTAATCAGTTTCCTTCCCGCAATGTTGATGCCCGTTCTAGGTTCACTTGGATTTGAAGGTACAACTTTTGGTGATTCTGATTTCGGTGTTATAGGTATTCTAATAGGATATATAATCAATTTCTTCAACTAATTCAACTAATAACCCTAAGGGCTCCTTTTATGGAGTGCTTAGGGTTATTTTCATTTCTGTATATAGGAGTTTGAATCTCGGAAAAAGTCCTTGTAATTGGAATGAATTAGGATTCCCCCTAATACCGCTTCGACGCTTTGTGGATGCCTCTCGCGATAAGCCAGAAAGGAAACCACTTTCAGTCTTATTGCTCCGGCTAGCACGAAGACGCGCCTGCGCTGGATGGTCTATTTGAGAAAGCGCATTTCATTATCTGTGATGGAATCTGCAACCTAGAGTGCGTCTTTCTTGAATACAATTAGTATCAAGTAGTAATCGCCTTGTAATCTCGGCATATTCATCTCAAAATCACATTTCTCTCGATAATGAACACCCTATCGAAGGTATGGAAAAGGCATCTCCAAAGCGCTAAGTGTTCTACAATCCACACCCCGAAATACAACTCTCTCCTTATTGAGCGCCACAGTAAATTCAATGGTATCCTTTAAATCAACATATATAATCAATTTCTTTTCAAAAAGAGTATCCTTTTGCGGATTCTAACCTAAATAAAGTGTGAAAACGCAATGATCAGTCGGTCATTGCGTGTAGGGAGCGATTATTTAGTGAAGTTCCAACCGGTTAAAACAAAAGAAATATTAAATGAAGCTGTATCATTAGTTCGACGATTCTATATGGGGATGAAAGTGCTTAAGGAATCATTTGCTCAGTGAATCTTCGGAACAGGTCCAACTTTAAACGTGGCGACCGACAATGGCCTTGCGCGTGCAGTGAAACTATTCGGTGTTACGGTCTAGGCTCCATAGAAATCGGTCGTCATCCGGGTGTGATTACAGTCACTTTGCAGGTACGGAAGTCATATCTTGCTCAAGCAAAGCTATGGGATATTGTTAATTAAGATGAAAAACAGAGTGGGCTACCAATTTTGGTAGTTCACTCTGTTTTTTGCGAAGAACTATAGGTAGAAACTGTTCGCCTTAATTTAAACATCAATATTATACTGTTTAATTTTATTATAAAGACTGACTCTCGAAATACCTAATTTTTTTGCTGCGGCACTTTTGTTTCCGTATGTTTCAATAAGTACTTCTTTGATACGCTCATGTTCCAATTGAGCTTTCTCTTGGGCTAATCCTTTTTTGTTTACAAGGTTGTCAGTTGTGACGGGGAATATAGCCATAATGTCTTCTGCATGAATCGTTGAATTATCAATAATGATAATCATTCGTTCAACAACATTTCGTAGTTCTCGAATATTACCTGGCCACTGGTAGTTTGTGAACATCTCCATGGCGCTGTTCAGAAGTGTGGGTATTTCTTTTTGATATTTTGCGCAATACTCTTGAACGAAACTAGTGACTAAAATTGGGATATCCTCGATTCGCTCTCGGAGTGGGGAGATTTTCAAAGTAACAACATTTAAGCGGTAATATAAATCTTCGCGGAATAGCCCTTTTTTAATCATGTCTTCTAAATTACTATTAGTTGCAGCGACGATTCGGCTATTTACTTTTATTGATACGTTGCCACCTATTCGAGAAACTTCTCTTTCTTGTAAGACACGAAGTAACTTTACTTGCATATCAAGAGGTAACATCCCAATTTCGTCTAGAAATAATGTACCGCCGTCAGCCATCTCCACTTTTCCAGCTTTTCCGTCCTTGTGAGCGCCTGTAAAAGATCCTTTTTCATACCCAAAGAACTCGCTTTCAAAAAGAGCTTCGGGAATTGCACCACAATTTATGGGGATAAAAGGTTGATCTTTACGTAAGCTTGCTTCGTGTACGCCTTGTGCAAAAAGTTCTTTACCTACACCACTTTCCCCTTGAATTAACACCGTCGCATCTGTCTTCGCAACTTTTAACGCTAATTCCTTTGTGGATTGTATGGCACTACTATGTCCTTTAATTTCAGAGAAAGGACCTATTTGTCCCTGTAAATTATATTGTTGTTTGACCTTTTGTAATTCTGTAGTTGTTAATGATAACTTTTCATTTAATTTTACAATGCTTGTTATGTCTTGATCGATTGAAATGGCTCCGATTAAGTTCCCATCACTATCTAGAATAGGGGATGAGCTTATGAGGACATGCTTATCCGGGAGGGGTTGATGATAGACATTATAAACGGGCTTTTTCGTTTCAAGAATCTCTAATAACTTTAAATCTTCCTTTTTAAAAAAGGTACTAATCTTGTTGTTTTTTATAGCTGCCAGCGGTATTCCGTAAATTTGTTCAGCTTGAGAATTCCAATATTCTACTTCTCCTAAGGCGTTAATAATGGCAATTGCATCAGAACTCGTTTCGATTAATGTATTCAAATAATAGTGCGAATGTTCAATGGGGATAGTATTCATTGCTTACAACATCCTCCCTGAGTAAAGTTGTTAGTGTTAATTTTGTATTTACAATACTGTAAACTTAATGAACAGTTCCTATTGTAATGAATTTTACGAACGATTGCAATATGGGGATTAGATATACTTTTTTGAGTTGGCACGCTTCTTGCAAGTATAGTAGTGAGCAAGAAATAACTATGTACTTGGGAGGTATAAACGCTTTATGGTGATGATAGGGAAAAGTATACGGACGATTGATGCTCATACTATGGGTGAAGCAGCCAGAATAGTGATTGATGGGATCCCATCAATCCAAGGGAATAGCATGATGCAAAAGAAAAACTATATGCAAACTGAAATGGATCATATACGGAAGCTGCTGATGCATGAACCAAGAGGTCATTTGAATATGTTTGGTGCAATTTTAACCGAACCTTGCAATGTGGAATGTGATCTTGGTGTATTATTTATGGATAGCGGCGGCTATCTAAATATGTGTGGGCATGGAACGATTGCGGCTGTAACAATAGCAATCGATCAAGGGCTGATTGAGAAACGGGACAAGGTATTATTGGATACACCCTCTGGAGTTGTTGAATGTTATATCGTGTACGACAATGACAAAGTTAAAGAAGTGTCTTTTATTAACGTACCCGCATTTTTGTTGAAAAAGAATGTAAGCGTTTTAGTAGATGACGTAGGGCATGTCAATTTGGATATATCATTCGGCGGTAGTTTCTTTGCGATTGTGGATGCCAAGCAATTCAATTTGGAATTAAATATTGAAGAACAAGATAAAATTGCGGCACTTGGAATTGCGATTAGGAAAGCTGTAAATGAGCAACTAACAATAGTACATCCTGAAATTCCAGAAATTAATACAGTTGACCTTGTGGAATTTAGTTTAGAAGTAGAAAAGAATCACTATAAAAATACAGTTGTTTTTGGAGACGGACAAATTGACAGATCGCCTTGTGGAACAGGGACATGCGCGAAACTTGCAACATTAGATCTTAACAAAGGTGAAGAAATCATCCAAGAAAGTATCATTGGATCACGATTTAAAGGGGCAGTCGTTGATTATACGGAAGTCCAAAATATTAAAGCAATTATACCGAAGATTACTGGATCTGCTTGGATGACAGGGATTCATCAGTTTTCATTAGATGCAACAGACCCATATGTAGAAGGTTTTTTATTAAAATAATTAATAGTAATCACACAAAATGGAGGTATTGATCATGGGATTAACAAGAGATTTCTTTATTTTACTGTCACAAAACAAAGTTTTGAATAGCGGTGCAAAACGATGGGGGTTAAAACTAGGGGCACAGTCAGTTGTTGCAGGAACGAGCGTTGAACAAATGGTAGAAAGCGTAAAGCAATTAAATGCAAAAGGTATTGCTGCAACAATCGATAACCTTGGGGAATTTGTTTTCGAGAAGCAAGAGGCGATTGAGGCAAAAACACAAATCCTAGCAGTCATCGAAGCGATTCATGAACATGCATTGGACGCGCATATTTCTTTGAAGCCTACACAGCTTGGCTTAGATATTGACTATGATTTCTGCTTAGATAATCTAAAAGAAATTGTTGCGAAAGCAAACGACTATGCCATATTCATCAATTTTGATATGGAGGATTATGGACATTTACAGCCATCCTTTGACATCATTGATGAGCTTTCAAATGACTACACGAATATCGGAACAGTTATCCAAGCCTATTTTTATGAGGCGGATGAAAACCTTCAGAAATACAAAGACTACCGCATGCGAATCGTTAAAGGTGCTTACAAAGAGCCAGAAAACTTAGCGTATCAAGATAAAAAAGATATTGATCAGAATTATATTCGATTGATTGAATATCATTTGCTGAATGGTAAATTTTCGTCTATCGCAACACATGACCATCATGTTATCAATCATGTTAAAAAGTTTGCGAAAGATAATAATATCTCCAAGGACAAGTTTGAATTCCAAATGCTATATGGCTTTCGGAATGAATTACAACTGGAGCTTGCTAATGAGGGGTATAAATTCTGTACATATGTACCATTTGGAGTAGATTGGTATGGCTATTTCATGCGTCGACTGGCGGAGCGGCCACAAAACCTTAATCTTGTTGCGAAGCAGATGTTCAATAAAAAGACCAATACAATGATCGGCATTGGGGCTAGCGCATTTTTATTAGGTAGAGTCAGTAAAAAGAAAAGGATCTAAGCATATCAGCTAGCTATTTTTGGGGATGTACTAAACGATCTTATATGAAAATATGCATTTTTAGATGCGAAATTTAGGGGGAATTTACATGGAGAAAAAAATGCCGTTTTCACAATTAATAGCGATTGGTTTTATGCTTTTTGCTATGTTCTTAGGTGCTGGAAACGTTATTTTTGCACCAATGTTAGGTCAAGAGGCAGGAACAAATACATGGATTGCGATGGGGGGATTCTTAATAACAGGTGTTGGAATGGTTCTTCTTGCAATTATTGCATTAACGCGTGGGGGAGGAACTGTTGAAAAACTAGCGGGAAGGGTACATCCCCTATTTGCAACAGTATTCTCGATACTACTATTCCTAACGCTTGGGCCGATTTATGTGGTTCCACGAACAACATCAGTGGTCTATGAAATTGCGATCAATCCGTTAGTGCTAGATAAATCAAATACCAGTCTCTTTCTTTTTATTTTCTCGCTGTTATTTATTGTCCTGACGATTTACCTATCATGGAACACTACAAAGTTTGTGGATCGCTTAGGTAAAATCATAACGCCGATTTTTGTAGTGCTCTTAATTGTACTTGTTGGCAAGTCCATTATTACACCTATGGGGAGTTTTGGGGAACCTCAGGGCGATTATATAAAGGGTGCCTTCTTAAAAGGATTCACCCAAGGCTATTATACAATGGATGTTCTAGCGGCTTTTGTATTCGGGGGAATATTCATCAAATCAATTAGTGCCTTTGGCATAAAGTCTGAAAAAGAAGTATCCAAGTTATTTATTAAAGCTGGAATAATTACAATTATTGGTTTGGTGGCTTTACAAATCTCAATGGCATGGATAGGTGCTTCCAGTGTTAATCCAATTGGCTATATGGCTAATGGTGGAGAAGTATTAGCGCAAAGTGCTATCGTCTTATTTGGACAGTTCGGGATTTATATTATCGGAACTGTTATTTTGTTAACAGGAATCACGACAAACGTTGCTTGTTTAGCAGCTGTTGCGGAGTATTTTGAAAGAATTGTGCCTACTGTTTCATATAAAAAGTGGTTGATAGTATTTGCTTCTTTAGGTTTAGTTATTACAAACTTTGGACTTACGACTATTCTGACGTTGGCGTCTCCAATTTTGCTTTTACTCTACCCAATAGCAATCGCTTTAATCGTTCTAATATTTGCAAACAACTTGTTTAATGGCCATCAATCGGTTTATGTAGGAACTGTGATTGGTGTCGGTTTTGTTGCAATTCTTGATGCTTTAAAGGAGGCGACTATTTTTCCAGAAGCCATCAATACGATGTTTGGATTTATCCCTTTATTTGAAAATGGTGCGGGATGGGTTGTAACAGGGATCATTGGATTTGTTATTGGTCTAGTCGTAGCGAAATCGAGAAAAGAATCTGTTACATTAATCAATATCGCTGGTGAAGAAGTCCATTAATGATTAGTGGATTGAATAGTAGTTAGTTTTTTGAATGATAAGTAAAATGCCGCAGGGGACATAAAAACTCCTGTGGCATTTTTATATCAAAGTTTTTTAAGGAACCTATACAAGATGTACCATTGAAAGCTTAACTATCTCGCGCCAACTCATTGACTTCTCTAAATTACATACGTATAATACCGAGTAAACAGGTAAGAATAGTTTATTTGGAGAGTATCCTTGAAAGGGTGTTTACTATGACAAGTAAAGCGATTTCAATTTATGCTAATCAACTTTATCTTTCGGGGGTTCTTCATCTTCCAGAAAGAGTGCATCATAGAAAGGTTCCGCTTATTGTATTATTACATGGATTTGTCGGTAGCAAAGTCGGAGAACATCGGTTATTTGTGAAAGCAGCATGGTATTTCACAGAGAAGGGTTATGCGGTTTTTCGATTTGATTTTAGTGGTTGTGGGGAAAGCGACGGGGATTATGCGGATGTTACGGTCACGAAGCAATTAAGTGAGGTTCAGGCGGTGTTAAATTATGTATCCATGTTACCTGAAATAGATGCAAACAATATTATATTAATCGGTCATAGTCTTGGAGGTGCTGTAGCTTCATTAACTGCTGCAGTAGATTGTCGAATTCGTAAACTTATTTTATGGTCACCAGTTGGGAAACCTTATAAAGATATTACCGGAATTTTAGGCGAGAACGCTATGAAAACAGCGGCACTAAATGGGGTAGTTGATTATCATGGGTTTTATGTGAGTCAATCATTTTTAACTGATTTGAAAAACCATCACCCTCTTGAAGCGATTCGTTCGTACCAAGAGGCAGCGTTGATCATTCATGCACAACAGGATAAGGATATACCGAAAGAACATGCTGCGCGTTATTCTGCATCATTGCTACAAAGACTTGTTCCTGAACGAGTAAACACGCATTATATTGAGGATGCAGATCATACATTTTCAAGCTACACATTTGAAAATGAATTATTCATGAAATCTACCGAATGGCTTGGAGATTGTTATGAGTATTCTGGAAAAGTAGCATTATAGTTTTAAAGATGATTCAAAGAAGTTGATGGACTTAATAAAAGAGTCCGTCAACTTCTTTGAATTTCTTTTCAAAAAGAGTATCCCTTCTGCAGATTCCAACAGTTTACAAAAGAAAACTCTTTTATTAATAATATTGATTTTGATGAAAAATAAAAGGACCATAAATAACTTAGTATTAAGGGTGCTAAGTTACTTCTGGCCTTCTAATAAGAATAATTGCTCCCTTTCACTGGACTATTACGAATACTTTGATTGAGAAATGGTTTGTGATAGTCAAACAGTCATTTTTCTTTCATTTCATGATATAGGTTGCGATTATCCCAAGAATGATTCCAATTATTATGGTAGCACCAAATATTAATACTTGTTTCAATTCTCCATCCCTTCATTGTTATTATTTAAAGTTTATTGACGAGGTCTGGAACATATTCAGTGGAAAAAATAGATATTCAATATAGTTTTGAAGATCTCCCAGGTGACGCGATTATTCGTATACATGGTTTTATAAAGAAAATGATGGTCGTATCACTTTGGGCGTAAAAGCCCTATATATACAATAAAAACAATTATCCTTGAAATTTTTTTTCGTAATTGGTAAGCGCAAGCAAAGGAAAGATATATTGATAGCTATGATAGTGGATATAAAAACCTCCACCCATTCCTTGTCCAACCGGATAGAATAACGTCCAATCGACTTTATTATAGGTTTCTAGCAAATAGGAAATCCCTGCATCAATTACGGGTGTTGCCTTTTCTGAAACCGCAATGAGTGTATCCAGTGCCCATGCTGTTTGAGTTAGGTTGCTGGAACCAAGAGGGATGTACTTAGATGCGAGGTCGCTTTTGCAAGATTCTCCCCAACCGCCGTCATGATTTTGTATCGAAAGTAACCAGTTTACAGCTTTTTGAATAGTTGGACTCCCTGGGCTTACACCTACCGCGATAAGACCAGTAATTGCCGCCCATGTTCCGTAAATAAAACAAATTCCCCAGCGCCCGTATCATGAACCATCCACTTCTTGATTATGAATTAGCCAATCTACCCCGCGTTTCATAAGGTCATGATTTTTCGGTAAGTTCGTATATTCACCTAGAAATTCAAGTGTTCTACCGGTTAAATCGGCACTGCTTGGATCTGTCAATAAAAATTTACCGCCTTCAATTGGAAGCAAGTTCAATAATTGATTATCAACATTTTTTTCGAATGCAGGCCATCCACCGTCACTATTTTGCATAGACATTACCCAAAGAATTCCTTTGTCCCAAGCTTGATGAATGCGAGTGTCTTTCTGAACTAGCTGTGAAATAGCCCTTAGTGAAGCCGTTGAGTCATCTATATCAGGATTCATCGTATTTACAGCTGAGAATCCCCAGCCCCCGGATAAAACTCCAGGATTATGAATCGCCCAATCGCCATATTTAGTTTGCTGCTGCTCTAACAAGTATTCGCTTGCCTTTTCGATTACCGAATCAGTCGAAGGAACTCCTGCTTTTTGAAGAGCGTAGCTAATTAAGGACGTATTCCACACCGTTGCAGTTGTATATTGTATATGCTGCTGACCATGAATCGTGCATTGCATCGCTTTTAGTCCTTGGACCGCCTTTAAAATTATCGGGTCGCTGTTGGAGTGACCAAGAGAGAGCAGGGAAAATATCATAAGAAACGTAGAACTAAAATAACTGTAAAGGGTTCCATCTGGCTCAATGTGATTGAGCATATACTGTTTTGTTTGATTGATGGCTAAAGAATTGAAAGTTTGAGATAAACCCAGAAAACTATTAAGGTCATGTTCAATTATAGAAAAAAGTTCTTGGATATCTTGTATATTGAAAAAATCATCAGCTGTCTCTGGAAGGAATAATTCAGATAGATTAGGGCTGCTTTTTGTTGTTTTTACGTATTTCTTATTTGCTAAAATCATAATTGGAGCAAGATTTGCTCTTCCATACACAGAAAGGTCATAGAAATTGATGGGGAAATTGAGCGGCAAGAGGATAATTTCAACCGGTATTGGGAAATATGCGGGCCATGGATATTGACCGGTTAACGCCAGCATGATTTTTGTTAACATATGTGATTTTTCAAGACCACCGTTTGCCAAAATAAACTTTTTTGCCGCAAGCAATCTATAGTCTTCCTTGCTGACATAGCCTGAATAAAGAAGTGAGTAATAGGCTTCAACCGTAGCGGATATGTTCCCATCACCTTCATCATGGAAAAGTTTCCAAGCGCCATTTGCCTCCTGTTTACTCAATATTCTTTCAGTTAATTCGCGAACTAAATTTTCATCATCTATTTCCAGTGTCCTTACTAAAATAATCATATAGGCATCTGTTGAAATACCCGTTTCAAAGGGGTAATCCCACGAACCATCGGGTGTCTGGTCAGTTTTTAGTTGTTGGACTAATTGGCTAATCAACTGTTCAGTACGATATGTCAACGTCTCATCATCTCCTTAGTAAAGGTTATTCATATCTATATATCCCTATTCATAATCCTAAAGGAGGAATGATTTTTAGTAGGGGGGCGGCCCGTGTTTAATTTATTAAGAAAAATAGGGGGAAAACAACAACTTCCGGAAAGTTTACTATTAATTAAAGCTGATTTGAAGAAGTATAACTCTGTTCCTATTCTGGAGGAACAGCACTTATCTTGGGGGGATCAGCAACTTCTTCAACTGATTCGTTTAAAAACGAAACAGTTGAACCTGAATAATGTGACGAGAACAAAAGCTTACCTCGATTTCTATATTTTTCGGCCAGAAATTCACTGGGCATTCCTAGGACATATGGTTTCGAGAAATGGCGGATGGAATATGACGGATTTAAAAGGAGAGTTCCTTTCTAGACTTATGAATGAAAAAACAAAACAAGATTTCTATTCATTCTTGGAACGTGGGAACTGGCTTATATTCCAAGATGTATATCCGCAGTTCTTATTATATGAAGAAAGTCTATTTCAAAGTCGAAATTTGTTTTATTTGTTGCCTTACTTAAATGTTTCTGCTTTTATGGAAGTGATTTGGAATCGTTTCTGGGAGGAAAGTGATTCCTATACGCTTGCGATTGCACTCATAATTAATGAACAAAATTATTTGGAGAACAGAATCGTGCGAAATTCCTTCTATCAAAGAAAGGTTTTTCAGACGTTCGAATTCGTACTCCAGGATCTGCTTTCATTCAATCAAATTTTGTTTCCCTTTACTGACAGTGGAAAGTCAACTGAAAAGGCACCTCTTACGGGATTAACGCTTCATCAATTTGGATCGCTACATGAACGTATTATGCTCGGAAAGGATTTGTATCGATTACTATTTCATGAGGCAGACCTATTAGAAAAAGTTTATCGCTGGGCAACTACCCACCCACATACAGGTTCGCGTAAGGACTATTGGCCGGATGTTTTTAATGATGTGTTCGAAGGGGTGCCAGGATTGGCTATTACGAGGAGGTTAAAGTCTTGTGCGCTAAGAAAAGGAGCGCTTAGGTTGTATAGCCCGCGGCTTGAGTATGTGTGGGAAAACATCCCTCATCACGAAGCGGAAACTGGAGATTGGTTCGAGCATTGGCGTGTTGTTGATTACTTAGTAGAAGTAAAAGAACCAATTAATGGAAAGGTGATGGGTGAATACTGTGAAACACTTGAAAGGCTTGAACTCGCCGCTATCGCGAAAACGGCTATCTTCACGTAATGCATTCTTGTATTTGCCATCTATTTTAGTGGCTTCTTTACTGGGTACCTATTTAGATTTGTATTTTGTTGGAAAACAATTATATGAGTTCCCGGTTCGCCCTTTCCCAGATGTATTTCCGATTAATATTGTATTTACATTAATCATACTACCTATGTTAATAGGGCTATATCTTTATTTGGTAGATAAAATGTCAAAATGGAGTAGGCTGATTTTTACTTTTTTTCTTAGCGCACTCGTGCCATTCATTGAGAAAAAGTCAATGCAATTAGGTTTTTTTTATCATGAGAATCAATGGAACCATATCTATTCGTTCATAGGTTATTTCCTATTTCTGTTGCTGATTTGGAAGATTTTTGAATGGGTGAAATCAGAAGTTAGACTATATATGTTGACATAAAGAATTCTCTCAACAATGCCCGCGCTAGGGGATGCCTCTCGCAATAAGCCAGACAGAAAACCGCTGTCAGTCTTATTGCTTCGGCTACCCCTATGAGGCGCCTTCGCTGGACATTATATAGAATCATTAGTGCAACATATATAGGTCTGTATATGCTGAAGAATCATGGAGAGGAACTTATTTATTCTAGAGCCTAGATTATAGCGGTTAGTCTGGTGTCACCGCTATAGGAATAACGAAAGAAAAAATGACCGGAGATGAAAGTCAAGGAGTTAGTTGCTAAACGAAGTACAATTGAAGCTTTCGGTAATTTTTTTCAAGCGATAGGGAACACAGCACTATTCAACAATGAGCTACTTAAAAAAGCAGTGATTGTCGGTAATAAGCGATAATCACTGCTTTTTTATTTTGAAATTCAACTTATGGGTATCTGGACTAAGTATGATTTAAAGTATATTGAATTACATGAGTACCTTTTTTTACGTGTGTATGACAAGGGGAAAATCAATTATAAATATAACTTGATGCAGCAGCTACAGCGAAGCGAGGGAAACAATTGAATCAGGAAATACCATTTAGCATCAGTCTAGCGCCGGCAAGTAGTGAGACGGTTGTAGTAACTTGATACGTCTGATGATAGTGGTCGGTACCATGAATGGTGAAAATAGTGTTAGCACCATTCATGGAAGAACCATCTAGACATTGGTTGGTGGGGGGGAACGCTGGTACACCAAGCAATACTAAAATAGTACCCCCGATTGTATAGGAGACACCTATAAGAGGTAGAGGTCAAAGTTGTCACCGTAGGCTATGGTGGACTATTAGTTCCGTTAGAATATACAGTTGCAAAAAAATGCACCTATAATAATCATTTCTACTTTTTATGTCCTTTCTCTATTGAATTTTTTTGGCACAGCTTGCTTATGTGTGTAATAAAAAATAAGTCATTACCACTCTCAAAAAGCGGAATCCTTGTGGTATTCTATTTTATCTGATAAATGGTATACTAATAGGAAGAAATGAAATTGCTTTACTACCATTTAGGGGGTTCATAATGATTAATTTTCCGAAACCAACAGTCGAGCAATTTTTCCGTACGTATACGATTACAAACTTTGCAGTAAGTAGCGATGAAAAGCGATTAGTGTTTAACGCTAATTTAAATGGCAAAATGAATTTGTGGGCGATGGATTTGCCGGACACTTATCCATATCTGTTTGCTCATAGGGATGAATCATGTAATTTTATAAAATTCGATCCAGAGAACCGGTATGTGTTAGCGGGATTTGATAAGGATGGAGATGAGAATTATCAAATTTATGCGATACCGAACGAAGGTGGATTGCCGCATCCACTTATTACAGGAGATGCATCTGAAAAGTATTATTTTAGCCATCTGAGTGGAGACGGAAAGTGCGTGTACTATGAGACATCAAAAGAGAATCCATCTTTTTTGAACACGCGGATTCGTAATTTGGAAACAGGAGAGGATAGACTGCTGAATGTCGGAGAAGTATCAACTACCGAACTAGCTGCAGTATCCGAGAATGAAGAATCATTTGTTTATTTACGAGCATTTGCCAATACATATATCGTTGGCTTTGTAAAGATGGGGGAAGAGACCTTCAACATTACACCGGACCCAGAGAAGGTCCATGTTGCCATGGAACCAGTTTTCACAGATAATGAAACAATTTACTTTGCAACGGATTACGACAGCGACGAAATGTATTTGGCTAAGTTCGATTTGACATCCAAAGAGTTTTCCAAAGTCCTAGCCTTTGATGGGGAAAGTATTCAATCGGTTAAATGGGATAAGGACAACAAAGCGTTCTATCTTATCACTGTCAAAGGTGTTACAGATATTTTATATCGGTATGACGTTGCCACCGACAAAGTTGAAGAATGCTCGTTGCCTGTTGATATCATAGAACAAATACAAGTGGCGAAATCGGGAAATCTTTATATATTAGGACGCAGTGCAACCGTACCACATAATGTCTATCAATCGTCTAACGGTGTAGAGTGGAAGCAATTGACGAACAATCGTGTCTTGGGATTAAGTCCAGAGGATATGGTGGAGCCAGACATTGTTTCCTATACAAGCTTTGATGGGATGGAAATCGAGGCTTTATTGTTCAAAGCGAAGCCCGAAAATGATAACGGTTATACGATTTTCTGGCCACATGGTGGACCGCAATCAGCTGAGCGGAAAATGTTCCGTTCGATGTTCCAATGCTTCATTAATAGAGGCTATACAATTTTTGCGCCGAACTTCCGTGGAAGTACAGGATATGGATCGGCATTCACAAAGCTAGTTGAGCTGGATTGGGGCGAGGGACCAAGACTTGACTGTATCGCTGGAATCGAGTGGTTGTTTGAAAGTGGGTTTACAGACCGAAATAAGCTGTTCCTTGTCGGCGGTAGCTATGGCGGATACATGGCACTATTATTGCATGGGCGACATTCAGACTATTTCAGAGCAGTTGTTGATATTTTCGGGCCGTCTGATTTATTTACCTTCATCAACTCTGTTCCACCACACTGGAAGCCGATAATGGAACGATGGCTTGGGGATCCCGAGCGCGATAAAGAACGTTTCATCAAAGACTCACCTGTTACTTACTTAGACGGCATGGTAAAGCCTATGCTTGTCATTCAAGGAGCAAAAGATCCACGAGTCGTCAAAGAAGAGTCTGACCAAATCGTTGCAAAATTAAAAGAAAAGGGCCGTGATGTCGAGTATCTCGTTTTGGAAGATGAAGGACATGGGTTCTCGAAAAAAGAGAATGAAATTAAAGTATATAGTTTGATGCTGGCATTTTTGGAAAAGCATCAGGCGTAGATTATTAATTCAATACGAATAGCCGCTTTGAGAGATGGAACTCCCAATCTTAAAGTGGCTATTTTTTTCATTATTCCGTGGCACACGGCGTTGAAATTTAACCTAGACAAACACTAATGTATTGATTCACACACAAATTAGTAAATCGATAGGAGATCGTTCTATGGACATAAGAACAAGCACTTGGCCCAAAGGCGTAGTTTACAAGAACTATTGAAAAGTAATATTTCCTGTCATACCAATAATTGCATGATTGGATTCAGTCAATGCTAAGCATTCACATCCTCCCGTTAGACCTGCTTAATAGGTATCGAAAATTAAAATAACGTGATTAGTCTTTAGATTTTCACGAATTATAATTTAATGTATTAAAACACTCTATTGGCAGAAGATAAGAACAAGTCTTAGCGATTTACGGATGAATTGTTTTTATTGTGACCATTCCTGAAGGTATCATCCAGACAGCACTCGGGAAAGATCTTACGATGAGAAAAAAGAACATTTCATTAGTGATTGCGGCGGCGATTAGTTTATAAAACGGAATAGTAATATGGAGGAGGTGTTAATTCATGAGAGCGATACAACGGATTGCTTTGGCATTAGTAATTATTGGTGCTATTAACTGGGGTTTAATTGGGATTTTTAAATTTGATTTAGTAGCATCAATATTTGGTGGGCAAGAGGCATTTTTGTCAAGGGTGATTTATGTTCTTGTTGGTCTAAGTGGACTGGTTTGCTTAGGGATTTTGTTTAAACCAATGGAAGAAGTAGTTGAGGATACAAATCATCGCAACTTTAACAATCTCAACTACGACACAGAATTCGGGGAGGAGACAGACTTTTCAAAAGAACAGGTATCAGTCGAAAAGAAATCTGTTGAAAATAATATTAAGGGTAAGAGTAAAGGTTCTTCAAAAAAGAAGAAATAATGGAAACAGAGTGAAGTTGCGATATTATTGGAAATATCCCTGTCTATGTCAACAGAACATAGACAGGGATATTTATTTGGGAAAAAGTATCTGATACAAATACAAATTGGTATTTCATCCGAACTAGGAGCCAGAAATTCCGGATACCGATAAGTAATTGATATCGGGAAATTTTTAAACCTTTATATGTTTGCATCAATTTTACGATTAAGAAAGCTACGTCAAAGGAAGCGCTATATAAAGTCGATATTGAGGATGCATTGACGAATTCAAATTTTGCTTAATCAAATCGGCCGAGGTGATTTTTTATAATCAGTGCGATGAATGCCAATCCTGAATCGTCATTTTCTGTTTAATAATGAAAGGCGAATTGAAACAGATACTGGCTATGATTATGTATGAGACAATCTCGAATTTACGTCCATTACTTTTACTTGGCAATCGGTTTGAATTCAGATTTGGCGAGCGAAGAGCGGACCTCGAATAATGCCATTCCATTTATTATTCGAGGTCCTCTGAAAAAATACAGAGTAATTGCAGCCGAGAATTTCACCCTTTCTATGTATTACAATGCCCAATTGAACAAGCAAAGAATGATGATCTATCGCTCTGAACAGTTACGTTCATTTTCAAAATAACTAAAAGGCTATGCAGAAACTACAGTTGCATATTAATAATTAGAGTATCAGGTATGTAAGTGAATGTCTGGTATCTTTTGTATGTTTATATGGATATGTGAGTTGATAGTAATTTCGCATAAAGAAAATGCCTTACTAAAAACCGAATAGAACTCGTCTACAAACTGAAATTCTATCATATAATCAGAAGGTATTGTCTGGAAATTTAAAAAAGGGTGGAGGGGTGTTTAATGGAGGATTTTGTAAATGGACTGAATAACATTTTATGGAGTACGCCAGTCATTTATATTTTACTTGGGGTCGGTTTATTATTTTCTGTATTGACGCGTTTTTTGCAGGTGAGGCACATTAAAGAGATGGTTACATTGATGTTTCAGGGGAAAAGTTCAAATGCTGGTATTTCCTCCTTCCAGGCGTTATCGATTGCACTTTCCGGGCGGGTTGGGACAGGTAATATTGCGGGTGTGGCAACGGCAATTTATTACGGAGGACCAGGAGCTGTCTTTTGGATGTGGGCAATCGCTTTCATTGGGGCCTCAAGTGCCTTTGTTGAATCCACACTAGCACAAATATACAAAGTGAAACAAGATGGACAATATCGCGGTGGTCCAGCTTATTTTATTGAGAAAGGGATAGGATGGAAGTGGTTTGGAACTCTATTTGCAATTGCTGCTCTAATTGCGATGGCAGTCCTCATGCCAGGTGTCCAATCCAATTCAATTGCCGTTGGGATGAATAATGCATTTAGTATTCCCCAATGGGGAACAGGGCTTGTAATTGTAGCTATCTTAGGTTTCATCATTTTAGGTGGAGTCAAGCGAATTGCGAACGTTGCACAGATTATCGTTCCATTCATGGCATTGGGGTATATGCTGGTTGCACTCGTAATTATTGTAATGAATATCAATCTATTACCTGAAGTCTTTGCATTGATTTTTAAAAGTGCTTTTGCCATAGATTCCGCTTTTGGCGGTATCATTGGTATGGCGATTATGTGGGGCGTGAAGAGGGGAATATTTTCAAACGAAGCAGGACAGGGAACTGGAGCTCATGCGGCCGCGGCGGCAGAAGTATCCCATCCAGTCAAACAAGGTTTGGTTCAGTCTTTTTCCGTCTACATTGACACATTGTTCGTCTGTTCAGCGACAGCATTTATGATTCTATTTACGGGAATGTATAACACACAGGCAGAGGATGGAACATATATCGTCAATAATATCCCTGGTGTAGAACAGGGTCCAGGATATACACAGGCAGCAGTTGACAGTGCTCTTCCTGGTTTTGGAGCAGGCTTTGTAGCCATTGCGCTCTTTTTCTTCGCTTTTACAACAATCATGGCCTATTATTATATTGCAGAAACAAACATAGCTTATTTAATACGAAAAAAGAACACGAAAATGGCCATGCTCATATTGAAAATCGTCATTCTAATCATGACTTTTTGGGGAACAATCAGAACGGCAGAGTTGGCCTGGGCACTTGGAGATGCGGGTTTAGGTATTATGGTATGGCTGAATGTCATTGCGATTTTACTACTGACCAAACCAGCGCTACTTGCCTTGAAAGATTATGAAAGTCAGAAGAAATTAGGGCTTGATCCTGTTTTTGATCCCAAGAAGCTGGGCATAAAAAATGCTGATTTTTGGGAAGAGGATTATAAGCAGGATTCCGATGATCGTTTATGAACCTAAATTTAATAACATAGTATGTATTTGGTATTTAAAATCATACAAAAGAGAATGGAATCGGATTCTAACATAATTCAGAATTAGGTTCCGGAAATATAGTTAAAATCAGCCATTTATGTGAATGGCTGATTTATTTTTGTGTTTTTATTCTTTTAAATGAAATTGTTAGTCATTTACTGTCATGAGACGGTCCTTATATATGTGGGCGAATACGGTAAATTTAGTGTGGTAAAATAGGGTAAGCAATGATCTGTGGAGTTGAACGGAATCAAGAGCAAACAGATTGTTTACGATGTAAATGGAGGAAACAATATGAGGCTGAATCAATTTATTAGTTCATCGGGGCTTTGTTCCAGGCGAAAGGTCGATGTGTTGATAAAAGAGGGGAAAGTGACTGTGAATGGGAATCAGATTTCACTAGGACATGTGATTTGTGAAGGGGACCGGGTAGAAGTGGATGGGCAACTTATCAAAGCGAAAGAAAATGATATTTATCTTATGCTCAATAAACCACCGGGTGTGACGTGCACCTCGGCGAGCCGAATTGAAGGGAATATTATCGATTTCGTCAATTACCCGGAAAGGATTTTTCCTGTTGGACGTCTAGATAAGCAGTCTGAAGGGTTAATTCTTCTGACGAATGATGGCAGCATTGTAAACGAGCTTTTACTGGAAGAAAATAATAATGAAAAAGACTATATGGTCACAGTTGATAAAAAAATAACGGCGGCGTTTATAGATGAAATGGCTAAAGGCGTGGAAATTTATAATCCTAGAAAAAAGGGGAATGTACTAACAAAGTCGTGTAAAGTCATTCAAATAGATGATAATTGCTTTAGAATCACCTTGTCACAAGGATTGAACCGACAAATTAGAAGAATGTGTAGACGGTTTCAAATTAATGTCACTCGTTTACAACGTGTGAGGATTAAAAAACTCCCCCTTGGTACGTTAGCTCTTGGTGAATGGCGTCAATTATCGAAAGAAGAAGTAGCTGGGTTAAAATGAAAGGTTGTATGATTAAATGCATATTCACGGGAGTGTATATACAACATTTGGACATACTATAATTTGAACTAAAAAATTGTAGTATGTCTAAATGGAGGTGAAAGAACTAATGACGAAAAACAAAAATAGCAATAGTGATCACAATAACGATAAAGGGAAGAAAGCCACTAGTGTAACGCCTCAAGGTTATGGAGATACTGAATTCGCTGAAGAGCCAAAAAGCAAACTGGAAGAAAGAGCTAAAAAGAAAAATACCAAATAGACTTTAGGTGTTCAACACATTGGTATGACCAGATAGAAAATGCCCTGTCTCGAAACAAGAGACAGGGCATTTTCATTTTTACTATAAAAGACTATTTACGAATCACAGGACTTGTATTTTGTTCCGTTGGTTCTTATTTTTTCGTATTTGATAAATAGCAATCAGCAAAATGAACCAAACAGGAGTAATGAACAAAGCAACACGTGTATCTTCTGCAAGTGCTAGTACGACAAGAACGAATGCAAGGAAAATAAGGATTAAGTAATTGGAAAATGGATGAAGTGGCATTTTAAACTTGTTCACTTTCGCAAGGTCTGGTCTAGTTTTACGGTATTTCAAATGACAGATGACAGTTATTCCCCAAATAAAGATGAAACACACTGTAGAAATACTTGTAATCAGTGTAAATACGCCTTCCGGCATCACATAGTTCAAAACAACAGCGATCAGAATAATAACGGTTGAAAAGAACAGTGCATTGGAAGGGACTTTGTTGGTAGTCAGTTTTGTAAATGGTACAGGTGCATTATTATCTTTAGCTAGCGAGTATATCATACGGCTTGTGCTGAAGACGGCGCTGTTACATGCCGAAGCTGCAGATGTTAGGACGACGAAATTAACGATACCAGCAGCTGCAGCGATACCGACTGCAACGAAGACTTGGACAAACGGGCTTTCCAGTGGATTGATAGCATTCCACGGATAAATACTCATAATAACAATCAGAGCACCGATATAGAATATTAAAATCCTAATAGGAATATTATTGATTGCTTTCGGGATAACTTTTTCCGGGTCTTCGGTTTCCCCTGCTGTCAGTCCTACAAGTTCAATGCCTACAAATGCAAATACAACCATCTGGAATGATAGGATAAAGCCATGAATGCCATTAGGGAACATACCACCGTGGCTCCATAGATTAGAGAAGCTGGATGGACCTGAATCGGTAGAAAAACCTTTTATAATCATGAAGATTCCGATAACAATGAGTCCAAGAATCGCGATGATTTTAATTAATGCAAACCAAAATTCCATTTCGCCAAAAAGTTTAACAGTTGCAAGATTCATAAATAGCAAAATGACAAGTGCAATTAATCCTGGCATCCACTGTGGCACTGTAGGGAACCAAAACTGGGTATACAGACCAACGGCAGTTAAGTCAGCCATTGCGATTGAAATCCAGCAGAACCAATAAGTCCAGCCTGTAACGAACGCAGCCATATTCCCCATATAGTCTTGTACAAAGTCAACAAAAGAGTTATATTCCAAATTGGTTAAGAGCAGTTCTCCAAGTGCGCGCATGATTAAAAAGCAAACTATGCCTGTAATCAAATAAGCAAATAAAATGGAGGGTCCTGCTAAATGAATCGACTTTCCGGCACCAAGGAATAATCCTGTTCCGATTGCTCCCCCAATGGCAATTAGTTGTACGTGCCTGTTTTTTAGGCCTCTTGCCAATTGTTGTTCCTGCATACGAATTTCCCGCTCTCTACTAGTTATATGTCTTGTTTAAAATATCTTACAATTGCAAATTAATACCCTAATGAAAGTTTAACACGTTTTCAGTTAACCGAACAATAGAGGGGTTAATAGTCATTATATTGCGATAAAAAAGTTTTATCCAAAACTATTCTAGGTCTCTGCAGTAATGCTTCTTTATTGTTTTATTTTGAACTTCAAACTACGCTTGATTCTGAAGAGGTTGGTATAGTGAATTGAAAGAACCAAATTCACCGGACTAGGCTAAAATAGGACATAAGTATAAAAAAGCGTACCGATTCAGCAACTTTTGCTGTCCAATACGCTTTTACAAGACATGATTTTCTGTTTCAATAAATGTTCCGGAAACCGAAATTGAATTCGTTCCAGTTCTGAATTTCATATGTAGGTTTAGCGGTAGTTGAGTTTTTCTTTTGTTGCGGATTGAACCAACAAGTATCGATACCAAAGTTATTTCCGCCTTGAATATCAGATGAAAGTGAATCCCCAATCATTAGGACACGGGACTTGTCTGTTAGTTGCAATTTATTGAATGTATACTCGAATATCTTTGACTGTGGTTTTTGGTAACCTGCCTCTTCAGATGTAATAATAGCTTCGAAAGAGTTTTTTAAGACTGATCCACCGATTCGAGCTAACTGAACATCTTTAAATCCGTTCGTCAATATCGCCAATCTGGAACCTTTAAGGCTACTCAGCATTTCTGTCACACCGTCAATAAGATGAACTTCTTTACCCAAGTTATCAAGATAAGTTTGCCCAAAAACTTCCGCATTCATATCGAGGCCGTGTTGCATGAACAATCGCTTAAACCTTTCTGTTTTTAACTCCATCAGTGTGATATGCGCTTGTTCCAAATCATCCCATAGCAACTTGCTGATTGCGTTGTAACTATCCCTATAGTCCTTCAACCCATTCGGAAAGCCGTTTGATTCGAAAGAGTGAGTGAACGCACGTTTTTCTGTTTCGCCAAAATCAAACAATGTATCGTCTAAATCAAATAAAAACACATCATATATCATAAAAATTTCATCCTTTACAAATTAAAATTTTCTATTGGATGATAGTATAACATGGTTTACACTTTTAACATCAGCAATAATTGGCACACAGAACTAGTTCCATTCATTAAAAAAGTGCGACTGCAGAACTAGCTCATCTGCACGCGCACTTTTTAGATTTTCGGAAATAACTTTCTTGCTGCTATAAATAACCAAGTACATAAGATGAAAGGGAACGTTAGCGCAGGCAGACCAAGTGGATCGAGAAGGAACTCCAATCCTGCAGTAATTGGAACTGTCAAGGTGGCAGCTACTATTCCAGTCAGCGGCGTTTTTTCTGGTTTATTATCAAATACGAGACTGACGGCTATGATTGTCAAAACAGCGTTGTAATTATATAAACCTAAATTCAATGATTGCGCATCTACACCCATAAAATAAGCAGCAAGCCAGGATACAAACGTACCGATAATTGCATAAACTCCAAATCGCCAACCTGCCAAGAAAAGCCCTACAAGAATTAGGGAGCCTGTCAAAAGAGAGTCAATGATGAAAACTTCACCGATTCCTTTTATCAATCCAACTAATAAAGTTGGCGTTCCCTCAGTTTGTAAATTCCAACGCGCGGGGGAGCTGATGACGAAACCAGGATCCATGTGAAGCACGTCGGTCCTGTAAGTAACAAGTAGCCCAATCCAAGTAATAAAAACGAACGGCACTGTTAGTATAGGGATTCCCCATTTAGCAATCCATTTCGTTAGTATAGCCATTGATAAAGAAGCAATTGCAGCGGCAATCAGTGCAATCAGCCAGCGATTTCCCCCAGTTAAAAAAAGAACTGCCGCCATTCCACTTAGAACGGAATTAAAACTGTAAATTCCAGCCCGAATCAGCGAATGATCTCCACCGCAATACTGCGCGGTTAGGGTTCCTATTATAGAAGAAAGAAAAGCCATTAGACCAAGAAATGGTGAATGAAGCGTAATCCCCATTAGTATTAAAAACCCTGAAAAAGCATTATCAACTAAAATAACTTGCGAAAAGCCTTTTAATGACGCTGAAATAAGAATTATAAACTTATTAAGAAGTGTGGGATTTGAATTAATTTGCCGCATTTGGACATCTCCTGTTTATTATTTGCGTTAAAGAGTTCATAATTAGTTGTCCAATGAGCGCAAAAAATAGTGATATAAAGTAACTTTTAAATACTATTTAAGTATAGTACCACGAAAAGGGCTTTACTTATACAAAAAAAAGTGTAAAATGTTAATTTGTAAATAAAAACTCATTTAGGAGTGTCCAATGAAATTATCAGAAAAAAATGTTCTGATTGCCACAGGCGTATTGTTTGTAATTGTTGTCGCCATGTTGAACCTTGGTAATAATGAGACTGCTAAGCAACTTGAGAATCAGTCTAATATAGAAATTTCTTCATCATCCTATAATGTGAATGATGGAAAATTAACATTGGGATTCGAGAAACCGACTAAAGAATTTGAATTAGCACGTATAACGATAATTGATCAGAACAGTAATTCGTTTAACGGAGAGCCTACGAAGCAGAAAAATTATATACTAATTGATGCCTATATCCCTGAATTAACTAAAGGGGATTTATTAAATATAGTAATCGAAGAAACTATTTCAACAAAGGAATTAAAGATCGAGTACAAGATTCCTGAAAATATAAGTATCACGATTTAATTATAAGTTGAAGACATTCGAGGGCTTTTAGGTGCAATATCCTTGTCTTCATTATAAGATTGAAAAACCTGTGACTGATTGTTTCCGAATATGGAGCAATCAGTTTTTAGTTGTCCAAATATAGGTCTGGAAATGTGGCCTTTATAAATCAGATTAACTGTCACCTCTATTAGTAATTGAACCAATTGAGTGATTGTATACATTTATCCTGAATACAGTGTCATACTTAAGAATAGACCCAATTTACGAAAGGAAGGCATGCTTAATGGGACATAAATCAACCATAAATGTGGCGATGCGCTGTGGGCTTGAAATTACGGCTAACGCACGCAAAGAACTCATAAAATGGTCAACGGATGAGCACGCCTTTTTTTCGATGCAGGTTGCCTTCGATGTACATATTGAAAAGCGTCCCAATAATAGACAGGGCAATATGTCCTTTTCGTTGTTCTTCGACAATGGCTCAAACGAAGCTTTATCGAAGCGTTTAAACGATAGAGTAGCTGTAATGGAATGTGTTTATCAAAATGATGGTTTTTTAGCGACTGGTTTCCACGTTAGGGGCCGTAGAGAACCCGTACAGACGAACAGACGTCTTCCAGTACGATTGAAGTTTCTTGTTGGCCGTAGTGCCGGCGTCGCGATGCCTATCGATTTGTACACAAGCATTAGAGAATTACCGATTGCACAAGAACGTTCTGAGTACGTGAAGAAAAGAATTGCCAGCTGGGAAGGTTATTTACGAATTCAAGAAAGTAATGCGGATGTTGCAGATTTGACAGCAACTTTTTCAATGGCCAGTTTTAATGAAGATTTCAGTAAACTGAGTATTGTTTGCAGTGGGTTAAAAGGAAATGAATGGAATACAATTAAAGGTTTTGGTGCCAAGATGAAAGGGCTATCAAATGACATTGGTAGCGTCATAAATACAGATAGGTCTAAGAAAGTTATTGAAATCGAACTGAGTCGGAATTATAAAGAGATGGCAAGACGGAATGAATGGCATCCGAAATCGTATAAGGAAGTTGTATTTAGTAACTTTGCTGAACTTAGCCAAGTAAAAAGATTAAGGAAAGGTTTTAAAGATCTCCAAGATGGTCTAGCTGCCAATGCAAATTTAGAAAAGGTCCTTTTCGAGGAGCGGCCAGTCGTTCGTATTTCAAAAAAACAGCAAGAGCTTGTTTTTCATAATGAATTAAATGAGTTTCAACAAGAAGCTGTAACTGGGGCCATGACGTCAAATGATTTGTACGTGATTCAAGGGCCTCCGGGGACCGGAAAGACGACAGTTATCTCTGAAATTTGTCATCAAAATGTCAAGGCGGGGTTGCGTACACTCGTCGCCTCACAAGCAAATCTAGCGGTGGACAATGCACTCGGTAGATTATTAACGCATCAAGATATTCGGATTTTACGTTACGGTCGGACAGATAGTATTGAAGAAGAAGGAAAAAAGTTTATTGAAGAAAATGTAGCTTTGAACTGGAAAAACGTAACGTTAGATGCAGTGAATAATCAACTTCAGTCAAATACTGAAAAAGAAGCACAACTTCAAGATGAGTTAGTGAATTGTGAAGTGCGATTGAAAAAACTTCAACAGGACCTGCTGTTGCTAGATGAAATAATAAAGCAAAAAGAAGAGGCCGAAGCACAACATCTTCTCCTCTCTAGCGAAATCATGAAGCTCAGTAAAAAAGCAGTAATCTATAAAAAGGAATGTGAAGAATTAGTAGGAAATGAAGCTGACTTCAACAAATTAGCTGACGCATTAAACAAGGAAATCACTCAACTTGAACAAGTTATACAAGTTGAAAACATGAGTCCAGAGACAATTGAACAGATGGAGAAATTAGAACCTCAATTAGAGCAAATGCGTTTTTACATAAGCTATCGTCAAACAATACACATGATTGACGAGACAGAAAATGCTATCGCAAGTATAGGTAAAGAACTGGAACTAAAAAGCAATAAAATTGATACTATTCATGTGTTTGTGAAACAGCTAGATTCAATAACCAAAATTGACTTATTGAAAAATCGACTAGAGTTTTTCGGAATAGTGCCGTCATTCAATACGAATTGGAAAATGACCGAATTAAATAAGCTGATTGATTCAATTAAATCCGACACGTCTAGTGGCGAATACAGTGAATGGCAAGAATTACAAAAAAGACTTTTAGCGGCTATTGAGATGATAGAGCGTTTGTTGAAAGAGCATGGATTTTTGCCAAATGCAGTTAAAAGAACTGTGAACCAAAAGTATAGTTCAGTAACAGATATTCATGGGCTCATTGATCGTGTTGGGAAATTTCTAATCGATCCAGCGACTAAAAGTAGTCTTGAAACGAGGAATTATTCGGCTCAAAAATATGATAATCTTGATAAAATCGCGATTGCTTTAGAAATGTTACGTGAAAGAAAGAATTATGTGCAGACACAGGGCGGAAATTTGGAAAAACAAAATCAAATTAGGTTGGATGCCAAAAAAATGTTTGCTGTTATTAAGACAGAAATAATTGATCATACCAATCAATTTATATCAGAAATAGAACAGGAAAGAAGCGCAATGCAGCGCAATGCGGAGAGTCACCAAATAACGCTAAGTGACCTTCAGCGAACTGCTGAAAAAATTCAAGAAGAAGTTGGAACTGTCGATGAAACGGTATCACTTAGAGCAGCGAAAGAAAAATTGAAGCAAAAAGAACAAGTCTATGCCGACTATATGGATAAGAAGGCGACACTTAAACGATATATCAATGAGTTGGATGCTAAAAACAGTGAAGTCGACGTTAATAATCAAAGATTACAAAACAATAGAGCTAGGCTTCAAGTCATAAGTGAAGAACTTGATTCGATAAATGCAGAGCGCCTGGAGCAGGAAAGTCAACTAGCACCTTTAGTGGAATTGCTAGCCCAGAATCCCGAAGAACAGCGTCAACAAGCGCAAACTTCACTCATGACTTTATCGAAAAAAGTGAAGAAACTCAAAATCGATAAAGAACGTTTGCCTATCAACCATTCACTTCAAAATGAATGGAGGACACTGCTCACGGAAGCGAATGAATATGATCTTGACGAAATCCGAAAACTATATGTACAGCATGCGAATGTCATAGGGACAACTTGCGTCGCGTCTGCGAGACGTGATTTCATGGAGGAGTATCCGACATTCGATGTGGTCATTATAGATGAAGTTTCTAAAGCAACACCTCCCGAATTATTGCTACCAATGTTAAAAGGGAAAAAGATTATTTTAGTGGGGGATCATCATCAGTTACCACCACTTATGGGGCAAGATACACTGGAGGAATTACTTGAGGAGAGCGACAATACTGAAGAAAAGAATGAACTAGAAAAATTGTTGAAAGAATCATTATTTGAACGTCTTTTTAGAACATTACCGAAGCAAAACAAAACGATGCTAGCCATCCAGTATCGTATGCACGAAAGTATAATGGAAACAATTACGCCTTTTTACAAAGAAGGAAATTATGGTCTTCAGTGTGGTTTAACGGACTCAGATTCTGTTCGTGATCACTTGATGGAATCCCGCTATGTGCATAGGAAAGATCATCTTCTCTGGTTTGACATGCCAAATGAACCGAAGTATTTCGAGGAGAAGGTTAAAGGGGGTACTAGTCGCTTTAATCAGGCTGAATTGACGATGATAAAAAAACTCTTGATGGATTTAGATAAGGCAACTGAAAATGCGAAAAATGCTGGAAGAATGAAGCAGGAAGACAAAAAAAGTGTTGGTGTAATAAGCTTCTATGGTGAACAGGTGAAAAGAGTAGACCGGTTAATTCAGCAAGAATTAATCCCGCAGCATCTACATTGCAGAACAGGTTCAGTGGACAAGTTTCAAGGCATGGAAATGGACGTCATTATTTTAAGTTTCGTTCGGAATCACCAGGATAAGGGTGGTGACATCGGGTTTGCGAGGGACTACAGGCGTCTAAATGTTGCTTTGTCACGTGCACGCGAGTTGCTCATAATCGTGGGGAGTTCGGGTATGTTCACGATGAGGACAAAACATCCAAGTTCAAGGGAAATGTATGGACGTCTTTTAGAAAGCATCAAATTGAAAAATGGGCTTAGGAATCTTGAAGGAACTGCAAAAGTATGATTTATAGGGGGATCCCTGTGTATGAATGACTTAAAGGGACGGTTAACAAAAGAACTTCAACAGGACTTTAATGTAAAAATAAAGGGTTCTCTATCATGGAGTTTACCTGTTAATTCAGTCGAAATTGTCTACCAAACCGTTATGCGCACGAAAGTGGATATTCTGATGAAAATGATGTTGATTGCTTTTGGAAAAGCCGATATTGCAACTGCTGAAGAGTTGAGTGATATTCTACTCGTTGAACAGCTTTTTATCAATGATTTGATTGATAAAATGTCGAGAACTGGTGTAATCGAAAAAAGAGAAGGTTTTTACTCTTTAACAGAAGTTGGGGTCCGGCAGTTTAAAACGGGTATTTTCGTACATGAACCAGAAAGTGGCTCTACACATGCGCTTTACAGTCCATGCCATCAAGCATTTCTGAATGGAGAAATAAAGAATATTGCGTATGAAGAGAAGGAACTTTATCGCTTTAAAAGCGAAATTGATGATTGGTCTGTAGCGAAGCTTGAGGATTCGGTTCTCATAGATGCGCTTAAAGCGATGGGCGTAGAATCAGGAGAAGGAAACGTTCAGATTGTTGTGTCTGAAATTGTATCTGCTTCTGACATTCAAGTCGATTTGGTTCCATGCATTGAATTTCATCTGTATAACGAGGCAGAGGATTTACTCTATGCAAGGGTGTGGAATACGCTGTCAGAACACTGGGATGAGACGCTCGAAGCACAATTGAATGAAAAAGAACGGAAAAAGTGGCGAGAGATATATTTATAATGAATTTGATACAGATATCTAGGTGAAACGGGAGAATCCTTTAGTTGGGGAATCTCCCGTTTATTCATTGCATAAACTTCGCCTTGTAGTTGTCCTAGTAGTACGTATGAAATAATTGTTAGAGTGTCAGATAGAAGTATTAAAAGGTCTCTTATTTGGGTGGATAGAATCAAAAACTTGTGCTACAGTTAATTCGCAGACAAGTTCAACTAGTTTAGTGTATAAAAAATAAGAAATGTAGGGATGGAATATATGAAAATAGTAGCAGTGGATATTGGGGGAACATCTATTAAGATGTGTATAGCTGATGAGAAAGGGAATGCTTCTGCTTTTAAAGAATTCGATTCTGAAGCTGAGAAGGGTGGACCACATTTAGTTGATAATATAATCACGAAAATCATAGACGCTTATACAGGATTTGATGCCATTGGTATTAGTACAGCCAGTCAAGTAAATAGTGAAGAGGGCTCTATCATTTATGCGAATGAAAATTTTCCGAATTATACGGGTATGAAAATAAAAGCGATTTTTGAAGCTAAGTTCGGCGTTCCTGTGAAAGTTGAGAACGATGTGAATGCGGCTGCACTAGGGGAAAACTATTTTGGTGCTGGTAAGAACTTTAACGATTTCTTATGCTTAACTTACGGAACAGGTATAGGCGGAGCAATAGTAATTGATTCCACTGTTTATAAGGGGCTTAATGGAGGTGCAGGTGAATTTGGACATATGATTTTGCATCCTGGAGGCGAGAAGTGTAATTGTGGCTGTGTGGGATGTTACGAGATGTATGGATCGACCACAGCTTTAGTAAAAAAAGCATCGCAACTTGATAAAAAGTATATCAATGGTCGAAAGATTTTTGAAGGCCTTGAACAAGGTGATGTGAAATTAGAAGAGGTTCTTAATGACTGGGTACTTGAAGTAGCATATGGCCTCGTTTCACTAACACATATCTTTAATCCTCCTGCGATTATTATAGGTGGTGGGGTCATGGAGCAAGAAAGATTAGTAGCAATGGTGACTAATAAAGCAAAAGAATTAATGTTGAAAAGTTTTTCTAATGTGGAAATATTGAAAGCTTCGCTTGGTAATAAAGCAGGATTATTAGGTGCGGCATCATTGCATTTTCCTAGCAAGGACTAGAGAAAGTATACACTATAAAGCTTTGTGAAGGTCGAAACTTTGAGAGATAGCTCCTTTTGTTACTTCTATGATTGAGAGTGATCACATTAAGTGGTTAACTCTCTTTTTGGTATTTGTATACGATGACACCATTCAATTTAGAAAATAGGGAGTGATATAAGTATGAACAACAAAACGGGTTTTATGGGTGGCTTGTATGCCATTAGTGAATGGATTATGAAGTTTTCTTTGATTAATCTATTTTGGATTCTCTTTAATATACCAATTGTTTTTTTGCTTTTAAATCTATTATTTATTGAACAAATAGAAGAATTACCCCTTTTATTGATTCCCTTAATACTATTAATGCCAATTTTATTCTTCCCTGCAACGACCGCAATGTTTGGGATGGTAAGAGGGTGGATTATTAAAGATGAAGATAGTAGTCATCTTTTCAAGACTTATTGGCGGTACTATAAAGAAAATTATAAAAGAAGTGCTTCAAGTGGCCTTATTTTAACAATAGCTTGGATGATTTGGGCGGTAGATGTCTATTATTTTGTTGATAAAAGTAGTATTTTGATGTTTCTTTTTATGATTTTGGGTATTATCTTATTTGTCTTTTCAATCAATCTTTTTTCGGTTACAGTTCATTATCATATGAAGTTGATTACTGCATTAAAAAATACATTTCTCCTAACGATAGGAAGTCCAGTATTATTTATTGCTGTGGCAATTAGTAGTGGTGTAGTCCTATATATAAGCCTAAACGTTTTCAGATTCTTCCTTCCCTTTTTAACAGGCTCGCTTATTGCCTTTTTATGCTTTTCCGCTTTTTATAGAAATTACCTAAAAATAATTGATAAAAGTAAAAACTGAAATCACCTAAAATTTAATGGAATCTAATAAATCAATTATTTGTATTGCACAATTAGAAATTGGATGTTAGTCTAAAGATGTAAATCAATGCAACCGGTTTCATGATTGGTCTAGGGGGATAAGTCGATAATTAATGGCTACTAGAATTAAATTGTGCAACCGCTTTCATTGGGGGAAAACAAAAAAGGGGAGATTATATTGAGAAAAAAGAAGCGTTTTTGGGGTTTAGTTTCCGTATTTCTAATTTCTAGTCTTGCATTAGTCGGATGCTCAGGTTCGGAAGGCGAAGGAAAAGACAATGCATCTGGGGATCAGGTAACAGTTGATATTTTTCAATTTAAAGTAGAAATTAAAGATCAATTTGAAAATCTTGTAGAAGTATATGAAAAAGAAAATCCTGATGTAAAGATTAATGTTAAAACTGTCGGTGGGGGAAATGATTATGGCGCATCTTTAAAAACGGCATTTTCTTCAGGTGAAGAACCAGATATTTTTAATGTAGGTGGGCCATCTGCTGTTGAAGAGTATAAAGACTATTTAGCAGACGTATCCGATACAGATGCAGCAAAAATTGCCCTTGAAGGTACACTAGACACTGTTCGAAATGGTGATGAAGTTCTGGGATTGCCGTTTAATCAAGAAGGCTATGGCTTAATTTATAATAAAAGAATTTTTAAAGAGGCTGGAATTAATCCAGATGAAATTATTACTTTTGACGATTTAGAGAATGCGGTTGAGTCATTGGACAGCCAAAAGAAGAAACTAGGCATCGACGCTGTATTTGCACTTGCAGCTAAAGAAAAATGGGTAATTGGAAACCATTTAGCAAACATCTTCTTTGCACCAGAATTCAATAATGATGCTATAGAGGCTTTTAATGGTAAGACGATAGCATTTGAAAAAAGTGATGAATTGAAAAGGCATCTTGACCTGGAGAATAAATATTCTGTTCAACCTGTTCTCAGCTTAGATTACTCCCAACAAGTAGAACAATTATTTTCTTTAGAAAAAGTTGCTATCATTCAACAAGGTAACTGGGTTTATAACTCGATTTATGATATGGATCCAGAATTAGCTGAAAATAACATCGGTATTATTCCAGTTCCTGTTGAAGGATTGGAAGGTCATATTCCAGCCGGAGTTCCGATGTATTGGGCTGTAAATAGTAATAGTGATGAAAAAGTAGTTCAAGCAAGTAAAGATTTCTTGAATTGGATGTATACATCTGAGACTGGTAAAAATGCTGTATTAGAAGACTTTAAATTTATTCCTGCGTATAAAGATTATGATTCATCTAAAATAGCAGATCCTCTATCTCAAACAATTTATGAATATGCTTCCAAGGGGAACACTATACAAGGATGGGTGTTCCAGGGGGCTCCAACGGGCTGGAGTGAAAATGTACTTGGAGCTAGCATGCAAAAGTATTTAAGTGGTGGTATCGCTTGGGATGAAATGATTAATGAAGTACAAGTTAAATGGGAAGAAGAACGAAAATGATTTGATCTACAGAAAAATACAGCTAACAAAAATTCATGCAAATTTTTGTTAGCTGTACTACATATTGGGGGTGCAAGTAATGCGTAACCGTGATTTATCATTTTGGTTATTTCTAATGCCAGTGATTTTGAGTTTAGGTATTGTGATTATTATCCCATTTATTTATGGTGTTATTTACTCCTTTACAAATTGGAATGGTATGGTAGTAACTGACTTTGTCGGCTTTAAGAATTATATCACTTTATTTAAAGATGCAGAATTCAGAGCAGCGATATGGTTTACTACTAAATTTGCAGTAACTTCCGTCATACTCCTTAACTTTTTAGGACTAGGTCTAGCTTTGCTAGTGACACGGAAAATGAAAACGAGTAGTTTTATGCGAACTGTTTTCTTTATGCCAAACTTAATTGGTGGGCTCATTTTAGGATTCATTTGGCAGTTTGTTTTCATAAGTGTTTTTGGGAGATTAGGAGATTTGCTGGGAATTGAGGCCTTAACAGGTTGGTTGTCTACGACCGCAACTGGCTTTTGGGGACTAGTCATTTTAACATCTTGGCAAATGGCTGGGTACATTATGATTATTTATATTGCTTACTTGGAAAACATACCAAAAGATTTGATAGAAGCGGCAGAAATTGATGGAGCATCTAGCTATCAGCGTTTTTGGAAAATCACTTTTCCACTAGTAGCACCTGCATTTACGGTTAGTATGTTTTTAACACTGTCTAGTTCATTTCAGATCTATGACCAAAACCTGTCGTTGACTAATGGCGGACCTTATAACTCCACGCAAATGGTTGCGATGAGTATTGTTAAAGCAGCTTTTACTGAAAATAAAATGGCCTATGCCCAGACGCAAGCCGTTATTTTCTTCCTGATTATAGCCGCTGTTGCCGTCACGCAAGTTTACTTTAATAAAAAAAGAGAGGTGGATTTGTAATGAAGCAAAGTAAACGTAATTTATATATTATAGAATTTTTTGGCCTATTGCTTGCTTTATTATGGCTCTCACCTTTTTACTTAATGATTGTTAATGCATTTAAAACAAAGCGGGAAATTTTCACGGATGTACTCGGATTACCTAAAGAATATACGATGGATAACTTTGTGAAGGCTTTTATTGATTTAGATTTTATGAGTGCCCTTTTGAACTCTATACTAATTACTGTTTCAGGTGTAGGAATTATCATTATTTTCTCATCTATGGCGGGATATGCATTGGCACGGAATAAGAGTAAGCTTAGTGGCATTATTTTCTTAGTTTTTGTTGCTGCTATGTTAATTCCATTTCAATCAGTTATGATTCCACTTGTCTCATTATTTGGACAAGCGGATATGTTGAATCGTCCAGGCCTTATCTTTATGTACTTAGGATTTGGTTCTAGTTTATCTATATTTTTATATCATGGTGCAATGACTGGAATATCAAGTTCAATGGATGAGGCTGCCATTATCGATGGAGCGAATAGATTTCAAGTGTTTTGGAAGATCATATTCCCATTACTTAAGCCTATTTCAGTTACAGTAGGAATATTAAATGTGATTTGGATTTGGAATGATTACTTATTACCATCTCTGATATTATCGGACTCGAGTGCGACAATTCCTATAAAAATGTTCCTATTCTTTGGTCAATACACAAAACAATGGCATTTAGCATTAGCAGGGTTAACAATCGCCGTGATTCCAGTTATTATCGGTTATTTCTTTGCGCAAAAGCAAATTATCGAAGGGGTATCAGAAGGTGCCGTTAAATAAAACTATAAAGGATGAAGGTTATGTCAGTAACGATCAAAGATGTTGCGGCTCAAGCAAATGTAGCCCCATCTACGGTTTCACGTGTAATTTCAGATAGCCCCCTCATTAGTGAGAAAACGAAACGAAAAGTCCAAAAAGTTATGGATGAAATGGGTTACCATTTAAACTATAATGCGCAAATGCTTGCTACACAATCAACGAAGACAATCGGTATTATTATGAAAAACTCTACGTCAGAGTTTATGCATAGCTCCTTTTTTCCAGAAGTTATTCGGGGTATCAGCGCCTTGTGCAGCAAGTATGACTTTAGTATCAGTTTAACCACAGGGGAATCTGAGGAAGAAATCTTTGCTGATACTGTAAAAATGGTACGCGGAAAAAGAGTGGATGGCATGATCGTTTTATACTCAAAAAAAGATGATAAAGTCGTTCCTTATTTAATAGAATCTGGTATTCCATTCGTCGTCATAGGCAAACCTCTAATTCAATCCAGTAAGATCATGTTTGTAGATAATGACAACGTCCAAGCGGCGAAAGAAGCTACTGATTTTTTACTAAACCTTGGACATAAAAAGATCGCATTTATTGGTGAAGATGATCAGTTTGAAGTAAGTGAAGCCAGGTTAAATGGCTTCATTCAAGCGGTAAAAGCGCAGGGGTTGGCTGTATCAGAGGGCTATATCAAAAATATTCAATTCGATCCTCATCATGGGAAACAAGTTATCACTGAATTAATGGGCTTAGCTGAACCGCCTACTGCATTAGTTGTCTCAGATGACTTAAATGCGTTAATTGTGTTGACTGCTTTGAGTGAGAAAAACATTAAA
Organism: Sporosarcina sp. resist; assembly: GCF_014302295.1. NCBI lineage: Bacteria > Bacillati > Bacillota > Bacilli > Caryophanales > Caryophanaceae > Sporosarcina > Sporosarcina sp. resist. Next base: position 2,274,957 of record NZ_CP060287.1, read on the forward strand.
GTACCAGACGATATGAGTATGATTGTTTTTAATAATTCAGTGATATCAAAAGTAGCCAATCCACCATTAACAACTGTGGATACACAAATATTTCAATTAGGGTATGAATCGGCAAACTGTTTAATCGAACTGGTGAAAGATCCGCAAATGTTTAGAAAAAGTGTTATCATACCAACTGTTATTGTGGAAAGAAATTCGTGTTCAGCTTTGTAAATAAGGAGAATACGTAATTTTATATATAAATGCAACCGGTTGCTTAAATTCGTGCAACAGACTATTTGAAGGAGGAACTATTTATGAATATCGTCGTATGGAATGAAAATCGTCATGAACAAAAAAATCCAGTTGTTTCGGGTATTTATCCAAAAGGAATACACGGAGCAATTGCAGATTTCTTACAACAGGACGCTCAACATGTAAAAACAGCAACACTCGATGAACCAGAGCATGGTTTAACGCAAGAGGTTTTGAATGATACAGATGTACTCGTCTGGTGGGGTCATCTTGCGCATGATGAAGTACAAGATGAGGTAGTAGAAAGAGTTAAGAAGCGTGTATTGGAAGGTATGGGCTTAATTGTTTTGCATTCGGCTCATTTTTCTAAGATATTCAAGACGTTGATGGGAACGACTTGTGATCTTAAATGGCGCGAAGCAGATGAGAAAGAACGATTATGGGTTGTTGATCCGAGCCATCCCATTACAGAAGGCATCGGGGAGTATATCGAACTTGAAAAAGAAGAGATGTATGGGGAGCATTTTGATATCCCAGCACCTGATGAGCTAGTCTTTGTTAGTTGGTTTGAAGGTGGGGAAATATTTAGAAGTGGCGCAACATTTAAGCGTGGCAAAGGGAAGATCTTCTATTTCCGACCAGGACATGAAACATATCCTACATACTACAATAAAGATGTGCAACAGGTGATTCGTAATGCAGCAAAATGGGCTACCAATTCGAACACACCAACGCCAATCTATGGCAATGCTAAACCGTTAGAGAAAATTACTAATATGTTGAACAAATGAATACTTTTATAACTCAGTGAAGCCCTCTTAAAGGGATAGCCGCAATCCTAAGGCTGGCGGGGAAAATCCTTGGTTTAGGCAGGAAGCAGCCTCTCACGCTGTAGCGGATGTAATGGGATTCTTAATTTCAACATATATATTCATATTCAATGAAAACAATAAGAGGAGTGAAAAAAGTGTCGAAATTACGAGTTGCTGTTATTGGATGTGGAAGTATTGCTAAAAATAGACATTTAGGAGAATTTAATAGCCATTCCGGAGTAGAAATTGTCGCAGTCTGTGACATTATCGAAGAAAGAGCACAAGAGATTGCACTACAATATGGAGCAAAAGCTTATACTAGCTATGAAAAGTTATTTGAAGTGGAAAAGCCGGATGCAGTGAGTGTTTGTTTACCAAACTATTTACATGCTCCTGTTTCCATTGCTGCTTTACAAGCGGGCTGTCATGTCTTATGCGAAAAACCGATGGCAACATCGAGAGTTGAAGCTACGGAAATAATTGAAGCTGCAAAAAATAATAATAAAAAATTAATGATCGCGCATAATCAACGCTTTGTAGCATCGCATGCTAAGGCCCGAGATTTAATTGCAAAAGGTGAGGTAGGTAAAATCTATAGCTTCAGAACTGCATTTGGACATGGCGGGCCAGAAGGATGGAGTGTTGACGGTAAAGACAGTTGGTTCTTCAATAAAGAGCAAGCCTTTATTGGTGCGATGGGGGATCTTGGCGTACATAAAGCTGATTTGCTTCGCTACTTACTTGGTGAAGAATTTGTCGAAGTAGCTGGTTTTATTGAAACAAGTGCGAAAGAAAATACAGATGTTGATGATAATGCCGTTTGTATTTTGAAATCTGAAAGCGGTGTGATTGGAACACTTGCAGCTAGTTGGGCTTATACGGCAAAAGAAGATAATTCCACGATTATCTATGGTGAACATGCTACATTACGTCTAGAAGATGATCCAAACTATTCGTTAATTGTTCAGTATAAAAATGGTGAAGTCGTTAACTATGAATTAGGTGGAATTCAGTCTAATGCCGAAGGTGGTCAAACAACAACACACATCATCGAACATTTTGTGGACTCGATTGTGCAAGATACTGAACCACTCATTAATGGCGAGGAAGGTATGAAGTCATTAGAGGTAATTCTGGCGGCTTTGGAATCAATGGAAACAAAACGATTTACCAAAATTTGACTAATCATTGGAGGTACGATTCATGAAACTAGGCGTATTTGCAGTTTTATTTTCACAAATGCCATTTGAAGAGATGCTAGACTATGTAAAAGATGCAGGTTTACAAGCAATAGAAATTGGAACGGGTGGAAATCCAGGGGATGCCCATTGTAATGTAGATGAGCTACTTGCAAGTGAGGATAAACGGAAGGCGTATCTTGATAAAATTCAGTCCCGCGGATTAACGATTAGTGCGTTCAGCTGTCACGACAATCCAGTTTCTCCAAATAAACAAGTCGCACAAAACGCTCATGACACATTCGTGAAAACGGTTAAACTAGCACAGTTATTAAATGTGCCCGTTGTCAATACATTCTCAGGAACGCCGGGATCACATGAGGGCTCAAAACATTCAAACTGGCCGATATCTCCATGGCCAACAGAGTACTCGGATATTTATAACTGGCAATGGGAGCAAAAACTCATTCCTTACTGGAAAGAACAAGGGAAATTCGCGGAAGATCACGGTGTAAAAATAGGGATTGAGCTTCATGGTGGGTTTTCAGTACATACACCTTATACCCTGTTGAAATTAAGAGAAGCAACTTCACCGGCCATTGGAGCCAATTTGGATCCAAGCCATCTCTGGTGGCAAGGGATCGATCCGGTTGCGGCTATTAAAATTTTAGGGAAAGAAAATGCCATTCATCATTTCCATGCCAAAGATACTTTTATTGACCAGGACAATGTGAACATGCATGGCTTAACAGATATGCAACCCTACGGAGATGTGCAATCTCGCGCGTGGACATTTAGATCTGTCGGATGTGGGCATAGTATCCAAGATTGGTCGGATATGATGAGTGCATTACGCACATATGGCTATGATTATGTTGTGAGTATTGAACATGAGGATCCGTTAATGTCAGTTGATGAAGGGCTTTCACGTGCAGTGACGAATTTGAAATCTGTAATGATAAAAGATCAGCCTACTGATATGTGGTGGGTGTAACAAACGGAAAAAAGTTGCGTTGTATGAGGTAGATTTTCATGCAGCGCAATTTTTTTGACGAGTAAATTAATGCATGTATTCATATAGTAGACCTGTATTGAATGATCAACAACAACTTATAGACAATCCAAAACGAAAAGAGTGTTATGAATGAGTGTATTGAGAGTTGGAATCATTGGTGCTGGGGGAATTGCAAGTGGTGTACACATCCCTAATTATTTGAACAGCGGGTATAAGGTGGAAATAGTCGCTATTGCTGATGTTGTAGAGGAACGTGCACAACAAGTTGCAGAACAATTTACAATTCCTCATGTCTTTACTTCCTATAAAGAAATGCTTAAGAACGTAGAATTAGATGCGATAAGCGTTTGCGTGCCTAATAAATTTCATGCAGAAGCCACGATTGCTGCGCTTGAGGCAGGTTGTCATGTGTTGTGTGAAAAACCACCGGCAATGACTGTGGAAGAAGCACAATTGATGGTAAAAGCGGCTAGCGATTCAGGGAAAATTTTAACGTACGGTTTCCATTATCGCTATCGACCTGAAGTAGAAATCGCAAAATCGTTTATTGATGCTGGAGAAATGGGCGATATTTACTCAGCACGCATTCATGCTATCCGTAGGAGAGGTATTCCGGGTTGGGGGGTATTTACGAATAAGGAATTACAAGGCGGTGGTCCGCTAATCGATATTGGCGTTCATATGCTAGATACCGCGCTCTATCTCATGGGCTATCCAGAGCCTGAAGTTGTATTGGGGAAAATCCATCAACAAATTGGCCATAAAAAAGGAGTAGGGCTGTTTGGTGAGTGGGACTTTGAAAACTATACAGTAGAAGATATGGCTGTTGGTATGGTGACATTTAAAAATGGAGCTACCTTAACTTTGGAAACTGCTTTTGCTGCAAATGTCGAAAAAGATGAGACGATGCAGGTTTCCTTGATGGGGAATAAAGGGGGAGCCGATATTTTCCCTTTGAAAATTTATCAAGAGAAATACAACACATTAATCGATAGTACTCCTGCTTATCTACCAGAAGTAAATGGACATCAACTTGAAATCAATCAATTTGTAGCGTGCTGTTTGGAAGGCAAGACCCCATTAAGTACGCCAGAACAAGGGTTAATTATTCAAAAGATTGTTAATGCGATTTATGAATCTGCGGAGACTGGGAAAGCGATAGTGTTTTGAAGTATTTAGATGAGGAAAAAGCACGGGTGCACTAGATTTACAATTTTGGTCCATTCGAGAAGAAGTGGAAAAGGATAAATTGGGGATGATTGAAAGGTAGCGAAGATGGATGAGATAGGTATTAAACAGCGGGGCTATTGTTCAGATTGCAGACCTCGAATATAATCTTGATAAAATACCATAAAACGATTAGAAATGATTTGATATTCCAAAAAAGAATATAGAGGGGAGGAGTATAATTGAAAATAAAAGTTGGAATTATTGGATGCGGTTCAATCGCTAAACTACGGCATGCACCAGAATATAAAGCCAATCCATATGTTAGTGAGATTATTTTTTATGATAGAAATATAGAACGTGCACAAGCGTTAGCAGATTTATTCGGCGGTGGTGTAGCGGAAACTGCGGAAGAATTACTAGCCGACCCTTCTATTTTGGTGATCAGTGACTGCTCATCGAATGAATTTCATCATATTTTTTCTACAAAAGCATTACTGAGTGGAAAGCATGTATTATGTGAAAAACCAATCGCTTTAACAATCGAACATGCAGAAAAAATAATTGAAGCCCAAAGTAGATCGGGGAGAAAACTGATGGTTGATCATAATCAACGATTAACCCGGGCACATCAAAGGGCGAAGGAAATAATAGAGAAAAACCAATTGGGTGATGTGCTCACTTTTAGGACGACGTTTGGACACTCGGGACCGGAAAAGTGGGGAGTGGATAAAACAAACTCAACTTGGTTCTTTAAAAAAGATCGATCTGGCTTTGGTGTAGCAGGTGATTTAGGCATTCACAAAATCGATTTACTCCACTACTTATTAGACGATGAGTTTGATCAAGTAAATGCTATGCAAGGAACACTTGATAAAGTGGATAAAGACGGAAATCCAATTGAAGTATGCGACAATATCGTATGTGTGTTAAAAACGAAACAAGGACGAATTGGAACGGCTACCTTTTCATGGACATATTATGGAGAAGAAGATAATAGTACGACAATCTACTGTGCAAATGGCATATTAAAAATATATAATAACCCTGACTACCCAATTGAAGTGATTATGAAAGAAGGAGAAAGAATCAACTACCAGCTTGAATCAATCCAGACGAATGACAATCAAATAAATAGCGGTGTTATCGATGCATTTATTGATAGTGTCCGGTTAGATCAAGAGCCGATTGTTACTGGGTTAGATGCATTGGCCTCATTGAAAGTAGTATTGGGTATTATCGAAGCCGCGGAAACGGGGAAAAGTGTAAGGATTGAGTAAAGATCGAATAAGTGTAACAAGTAATAAAAAAGGTTGTGCAGTATGAATGTTGAATTCATACTGCACAACCTTTTTTTATAAAGTAAGAACTTTTGTCACACTGCGAGAAATTTCATGCGTATTAATTGTAGATTCTATTTGATTATTTTTCACGCATTTTATAAACTCTTCAACTTCATAGTACATAGTATTAAATTCATGTTTAATAGAAATATCCTCAGTTTGACCGTCTTTGTATTTAATAATAATTTTTTCCGGATCACTGATTTTATCGATTTCGATGACGCCATTCTCGCCCTGTATTTCATTTGGTGAATGGGAATCTGAAATTTTTGAGTACATAATAACAGCTTCAAATTCATCGTAATTTAAGATCATACTTCCTTGACCATCTGCACCAGTGGATAGTAAATAAGTATTTTTAAGTACAGATTTAGGTTCGCCGACTAGATGCACAATAGGCGCGATACAGTAAACCCCTAAGTCTGTTTTAGCGCCATTCCCCAGTTCGGGTTTAAAAGCATTTTCAATAATGCCATCCTTATATTTATCGTAACGCGAAGAATACTGGTTATAATGAAATACGAATCGTCGGAGTGGACCAATCTTAGCTAGGTTCTCTTTTAAGTTGAGAAATGTAGGTGTAACTGTTGATTTCATTGCTTCCATATAGGTTGTTTGATGGTCATTAGATGCTTTAATTACTTGATCCATTTCAATTAAGGAAGTGACAGCGGGTTTTTCGCAAAGAACGTGAATGCCATTATTCATAGCTAAAATACTTTGTTCTGCATGAAACGCATTGGGTGATGCAATATAAACGGCTTCAATATCACCGCTTTGAAACATTTCTATCATATCTGTATACACATGTTCGATATTATGTTTCTCTGCAAATGCTCTCCCTGTCTCCTCAGTCCTTGAATAGACTGCACCGACACTAAATTCGGGATGTTCTTTAGCTGCTGCCAGTAATCGATCTGTAATCCAATTCGTTCCGATAATTCCAAACTTCATAGAAATAGCCCCTTTTAGTTATATATGTTGATGTAAAGAATTTCATTAAAATCGCTACTGCGCTCGGGGATGCCTCACGCTCTAAGACGAGCAGCTTCGCTCAGTTTATATAGATGTTCATTTGTACAATATATAGTTGATAATAAGTAGTTCTTGCCCTATAAGGCGGATCTAGCCCTCAATGCCAAATGAAAACACTGTTTGTTTGTCATATAATTCATGGGCCTCTAAGATAACGGAAGGAAAGCCCTTGTGATGCAATGAGGCAGGGGAGGCTTGTGTTTCAAAACAGACACCTAAATAAGGTTTTGAATTACCTTCTGCTAGATTAAGTCCTTCATCGAGAGTATTCGATGTGTACATAACCACGCCTGGTTGGTTGGTCTTAATCGTCATCAGGCGGCCACTCGTTTCTTCTTTTACACGGATGTTTTGTTGTTGAGTTTGATTGAGAATAAAGTAATGATCATATCCATGATTAGCAACCCTATTTTGTGTTGATATGGAGTTAATGCCGTCAACAAGTTTTCTTCCAGTTCGGAAATCAAATGGCGTATTCACTACATTGATTTTTTTACCTGTTGGAATTAGTTCCGTATCAAGTTCAACAAAGTCATCACTCTCCATTGTAACATGATGGTTGTGGATCGTGGCGGCTAGATTTCCACTTAAGTTAAAATAGGAATGATTTGTCATAGTAAGCACAGTCGTTTTATCGGATGTTCCTGAATAATCAAGGATGAGCTCGTTATTATTAGTCAATGTATAGGTAACAGCAACTTCAATAGTACCAGGATATCCACCTTCACCATCTAAACTTTTATGGTTTAATTTCACGCCAACTGTATCATCTGACTGAAAGGGACTAGACTGCCAGATTACTTGATGAAATCCTTCGTCTGCTCCATGTAAATGATGGCCACCTTCATTTGCTGCCAATGAATATGGTTGATCTTGGATAGTAAATGAAGCATCTTGAATTCTTCCGGCAACGCGGCCGATTATCGCACCAAAAAAATTTGGGTTTTCTTCATAATCGGTATAATTTGTATAGCCAAGGACCACATTTTCTAGTTGATTATGCCTGTTTGGAACGCTTATGTCAGTGATGATACCACCGAAGTTCAAAAAACTTACTGTCATACCGTTATTATTTGTTAATGTATACAACTTCCACTTATTCAGTATATCTTGGGTCTCTATTTTCATCTGGCTAGCCACCTACCTATTTAATGTTTGGATGAATCGTTCACACTCACTTTGTACTTTAAAAACGCCTGCATCTCCAAGCACTTTGGCGAATTTAATCCCAAGTTCTTTTTCTAAAATGGACTCAATTTGCTCTAGGTTTGATAATTCTCCATAGTTAGCTTTCATTTGCTCTGCCCATTGTTGATGATAGGGGGCTACAGAAGTTGTTTGATCGAGTAAAAACTTCTTGATTTCAGCTAATTCATCTTTAAGACGAGCCGGTAAAACTGCCAGACCCATTACTTCAATAAGCCCAATATTTTCTTTTTTTATATGATGGACATCTGCATGGGGATGGAAAATCCCTAGTGGATGTTCTTCAGTTGTTCGATTGTTGCGTAAGACGAGATCGAGTTCAAACTTGTTAGCACGCATTCGGGCAATCGGTGTAATTGTATTATGTGGAGTTTCATTACTAAAGGCTCTGATATCCGCTTCCTCATCACTATAACTTTTCCATGTGGTAAGGACATGGTCAGCTGCTTGAATCAATGGCTCAATCTCATCGCTCTGCAAGCGAATGGTTGTTAACGGCCATTCCAGGACAGATGCAGTTATGTTTGGAAAGTTTTCTAACGTAAACGAAAGTGCAGTTGTTGCAGTTGTCATTGGAAAATTATAACTTCCTGCTTGATAATGATCATGATTCAAAATAGAGCCACCGACAATAGGTAAATCGGCATTTGAGCCAATAAAATAATGTGGGAATTTCTCTATAAAAGTAAGTAACCGTTTAAAAGTATCCTTACCAATTTTCATATCACGATGTTCTTCAGCAAGTAAAATACTATGTTCATTATAATAAACATAGGGTGAATATTGCAGATACCAATTTTCATTTACAAGTGGTACTTGAATGATACGATGATTTGCCCTAGCTGGATAACCTGTCCGGCCAGCGTATCCTTCGTTTTCGATACATAATAGACATTTTGGATAATCAACATCATGTTTCAATTCGCTTTCTCTCTTGATTTGTTCAGGGTCTTTCTCGGGTTTTGACATGTTAATGGTAATATCCATTTCACCATAGATTGTTGTAGCTTTAAAATGGATGTTTTTCTTGATGCGGTTCATCTGAATATAATTGCTGTTTTTACTTAATTCATAAAAATAATCTGTTGCGTTTTTTGGGGAGTTACTATATTTTTTCTGGAAAATTGCATTGATAACAGATGGCCTTTCCACAAAGCAATTCATGATTGTGGCTGAAAGTATTTCTTTGTCATCAAAAACATTGTCAATGACATTATTTTCGGTAGCATAGGCAATAATTTTGTCGAGTAGATTTGGAATTGAATCATCTGTTGTGCCTTCAGTTGTTGCAGGCATAGATTCGAGATGGAGCAGTGCAAGTACTTGATTCGTCACATAATTCTGATCAGCGGTATCGATTAGTCCCACTTCGATACCTTTTTGAAGGAGTCCTCTAATATCTGAGTAAATCATTTAGCTGTCACGTCCTTCTGGTAACCATTTGGGTTGTTGACATGCCAGTTCCAAGCATCTTGAATGATTTTTTCAATTGAAGTTCGCGTTGGCTGCCAACCTAAAAGAGTGGCAGCTTTATCAGAGCTTGCGATTAGGATACTAGGATCACCCGCACGACGTTTACCTGAATTCTCAGGGATTTCTTTACCTGTAACTGCTCGTGCTGTATCAATCATTTCTTTGACTGAAAATCCTTGATTACTGCCAAGATTGAAAATATCGCTTTCTCCATCATTTTTTAAATAATTAAGTGCTAGAAGATGCGCTTGAATAAGGTCTTCTACATGGACATAATCACGGATACATGTGCCATCGGGTGTATCATAATCTTCTCCGAAAATAGTGATATTTGAACGTTGTTCGAGTGCTGCTTGGAGAATGATTGGTACGAGATGTGTTTCAGGATGATGATCCTCGCCGATTTCTCCAGATTCCCGTGCACCTGCCACATTGAAGTAGCGTAAAGCAACATAGCGAATGCCATAGGCTTGTTCGCACCATTTCATCATTTTTTCCATCGTCAGTTTTGTTTCGCCATAAGTACTTGTCGGATTGGTTGGCATCTCTTCTGTGATTGGGACAGATTCTGGCTCCCCGTAAGTGGCTGCTGTTGATGAAAAGACAATTTTTTTGACATTAAACTCTGTCATCACTTGCAGTAATATTTGTGTGCCATAGACATTATTATCATAATACTCCAATGGATTTGCCATGGAATCACCGACAAGGGAATTCGCAGCAAAATGGACAACTGCATCAATAGGTTCATTAGTAAATACATTACGCATAAACTCGATGTCTCGACTATCACCTTCGTAAAATGTCGCATCAGGATGGATAGCTTCTCTGTGCCCAGTTTGTAGATTATCAATCACTACGACGTCCGTCTGTTGATCAATTAACTGATAAACCGCATGTGAACCGATATATCCAGCTCCACCTAGAACTAATACACTCATTTAGTACACTCCTTCAGTAAGTTCTCTTGCTCCGTCACCAATTGCAGCGGTGTAAAATGATGCCTCATAACCAATTTTTCCTCTATATATTTTATTTACATTGTTCTTGAAGCTATCAACTTTGTCTATTTCAACAATTGCAATTGCACAACCACCAAAACCTGCGCCTGTCATGCGGGCGCCCACAACGCCTGGTTGATCCCATGCTGCTTGGATAATCGTATCTAGTTCGATGCCTGTTACTTCATAATCCAGTTGAAGAGATTTATGTGACTCATTCATTAATTGCCCAAATGCCTCTAAATTGCCTTGTTGTAATTGCTGAAGAGCCTCAACAGTCCGTAGATTTTCATAGACAGCATGTTTTGCACGTTTTTGGTTTGTTTCATCAGTAATAAGGTGTTTGTGTTGTTCAAATTGTTCTTTCGTCAAGTCACCAAGCCCCTTAATTTGAAGATCTGTTTGCAAGTTCGTCAAAGCCTGTTCACATTGCACGCGACGTTCATTATATTTTGAACCAGCAAGTGTTCGTTGTTTATTGGTATTAATGATGATAATCACATGGTCAGCAAGCTCGATAGGGGCATAGTTGTAGGCTAAAGTTTGGCAGTTTAATAGGATGGCATGCCCTTTTTTACCTTTACCAATTGCAAACTGATCCATAATTCCACTGTTGACGCCGATATAATCATTTTCTACTTTTTGCCCAAGTTGAATCATCTTTACACGATCAATATTTAAATCAAATAGTCCTTCCAAAAGGACACCAGTGACCATTTCAATAGAAGCAGAAGAGGAGAGCCCGGCGCCGGTAGGAATGTCACCATAAAATAAGATATCCATTCCAGTCGTTATTTGGAGTCCGCTTTCCTTCATATAATGAATCATACCTTTGGGGAAGTTCGCCCAATCATGTGCTTCATTATAGTCTAAATCGGCAAGATCACATTCAATGGTCCCAATAGAGGGGAAGTTCAACGAGTAAAAACGTAACTTTTGATCATTGCGTTTTTGAGCAAGTGCGTACGTTCCAAATGAGATTGAGGCGGGGAATACATGGCCTCCATTATAATCCGTATGTTCACCAATTAGATTAATTCGTCCTGGTGCAAAAAACGTCCGTGGTGTTTCGGTAGAGTCGAAGATTGATCGGAATTTATTTGGCAGATCTGGATTAGTCAAAGGTGTTACCTCCCGAAGTTAATAAATTAATTTAATTAAGTATAGTGTACTATACTTTGAAAGACTATTCAATATAGTCCGCTATATGTTGAGGTTGGGATAAAGATGCGTATTCAATCAACTGAAAGGTTGAAAAATAGATTTCTTTCAAAACTGCTTCTGCGCTCTGGGATACCTTTGTTCGGTTTATAATCCGTATTCAATATCTAAGCTTATATAAAAAATGTTATAGCACGAAAATTGGTTAGTTGATTTCCGTCAAACTAGCGATTACTCTAGAAGAAAAAAAATGAAGTTAATCTATAATACGAATTAGGATCTATGAATAGTAGTGTGATTTTTTAAAATGTTAATACTCTTACGGATGAAGGGGAAAAGTGAATAATAGGTGGCTGCTTCTAATGATTTATTGCTACACGTGCAACGTGGTCAATTACTTAGTCTCGGAAAAACACCTTTAGCTATTTCAGCAATAGGAATTGTAATATAGAACTAGCTAGTATGGCTACTAAGACTTTAACAATAATTAATATCCCGAAAAAAGAAATAGGTAGAACACTAGCAGACCAATTAAGCTATCAAATCATTGGAAAGGCACATTATGACCGGATAGTTCAATATGATGTGGATTTAATAATAAGAGAGTCTTCCAAAAATACTTGACATTAAAGTATTTTTCAGTATATTCTTAATACTAGGAATGTATTTTTTTTGGGTTCAGGAGTTCGATTTGGTGAAAACTGGTTTTTATTTTGATATCTGGTAAAAGACAGTTAATGAAATGTGTACAATATACGCTATTCAACAGAAACAAGGTATAGTAGCGATGTTAGATGGAACAAACTTACCGGTTCATCAGATTTACGTGTTTAGCATTCTTTATCGTTTATCACAAACAATGATGACTAGGCTTGGCCGACTACAATTCATGTGTATTTATATAATAAGAATGATCTTTTTGTTTTTTAGCGAAATTCAAAACAAAGTTGGAACAATCGTTTTTAGTATTGAAATAACTTTGGGGGCCAGAATATTGGCCTCCTTTTCTATAGTAATAAGACTTCTCTTGCAATAACTTACATATAGAATCAGGGAAATAGTTTAATGAAAACGGAAGGTATGTATTTACGAATTCGTATATTAAATAATGTTAAAGTAATCGAAATAACGATAGTTGGAAATGGACAAGGGCAGTATATTATTAATTGTTCAGATATATATATCAAGTGGTTGGATTGATTTACATGTCCATGCGTTCCCATCATTCAATGCTTATGGCGATGATATCAATGAAATCAGAGTTAAGCAGGGAGTGACAATGATTGTTGAAGTAGGAAGATGTGGCACCGAACGAATTTCAGATTTAATTGCTAGAGGTGAATGAGGTATACAGAATATATCGGCTTTTTTATTGTTTCAGTAATTTCTTGCAGGTTGATGAATTATCAAATTAGAATGGATTAATCGAGCAGTGAGAAAGTATTCGGATCATATCTTCAAATTAAAGGTGCTGATGAGTAAAAGTGTAAATGGAGACAACGGGAATAAACCGTAAAAAATTGCTCGCAAACTTGCGAATGAAATGTCACTCCTATTAAAGTTACATATCGGTTCAGGACCAATAGCTATATTGATATTATGACGTTCTTAGAAAGCCACTTTAAGTAGTAATTGATGTAACCGAACGTGGTGTTTAATTGACGGTGGACATGGAGTGTATTAAAAGGATGAAGGACTAAGTAGTGATTTACTTTTATTTGATTTATTAAGATTTTCTATATTAATATTCTTCCGTATAGATTTAATAAAGCGAATAATATGAACCCTGGATCTAGTAATGAAACTTTTGGCTGAAATCGGTTCTATCTATAGTTGGGTTGAAGATGATTTAAAGGAGGAACTAATCGTATGAAATCTTTAAATGGTATCTTTAAAGCGATTTTTGAAATAGGAAAATGGCTTAGTAAAATGATGTATCTCCACCTCTTATGGGTTATATTCTCATTAATGGGTCTTGTGGTGTTTGGTGTTATGCCGGCGACGACAGCAATGTTTACGGTAATTCGTAAATGGATGGAAGATGATAACGATATTCCAGTATTTCAGACCTTCCTCGCATCGTATAAAACCCACTTTCTAAAATCCAATGCGTTAGGGACATTTTTAGTAGCTATTGGTATATTTTTATATATTGATATGAAAATTTCAAAGCAGCTAGTCCAATCTTTTTATTTACATATTATTTTATTGATTATTGGTTTCTTGTATTTAATTACTTTACTATACTTTTTCCCTGTATTTGTACGATATAAGCTTAAGTATTCTCAGAACTTTAAGCAATCGTTTTATATTGCATTGGCTAGACCATTTGAAACAATCGCAATGGTTATTAGTTTGATACTTCTCTATTATTTATTTAACTTTCTACCGATTCTCTTGATATTTGTAGGGTCTTCACTTATTGCGTATTCGCTTATGTGGTTCGCCTCTCAAGCATTCAAACAAATAGAAGGAAAGAAAGCAACCTAGAATATTTACAACTTTTTTGTACAGAAAGGAAGTTGAATATATGCATTGGCTTAAGAGGACAAAATCCCGATTATTATTTAAGTACATTGTGTCGTATTTATTAGTTTTCCTCATTCCTTTCATGTTAATGAGTGCATTTATTTATTATAGTTCGGTTTACAATTTACGAGAGGAAATCGAACAATCTAATATTAATAAATTGAAACAAGTAGAAAACATTACAAACGAACGGATAAAGGAGCTAGAAAAAATTGCGACAAATATAGCCTATGATCCCCGCTTGACACCGTACATGATGAAACATAATTATTACAGTGGAGAGGCAATTGAAGAGTTGAAAAAATATAAGTCAAACAGTTCAATTATTGAAGATTTGTTTGTTTATTACCATGAAAATGACCATATATATACCTTAAGTGGCTCCTTTTCGCTGGATACATTTACACAGAGAATGTATAAATTCGATAAAGAAGAACAAGAGAGCTTGATAAATGATTTATATATTACAAAGCCAATGTTAAAGACTGTTGGGAACGTAACGCTGAATAATGGTACGCAAGATCGTATAATTGCTTTCCTATACCCAATAGTTCCAAATAGTCTTTACCCTTACGGAACCGTTATGTATTTTATCAAAGAAAAGGTCCTGACAGATCTCACTCAAAACATATTAGGTAACTTTCAAGGAAATACGTATATTTTTGACGAGAATAATCAGAAGGTTGCATCTAGTATTAATGTACAGGAGATTAGTGAGGGGAATTTAAATTTAACAACTATTAATGATCAAGAGATAAGGAATGTAGAGATAAATGGAAAAGAGTACTCTCTCGTTTCTGTCAAATCAGAAATTAGTGGATGGACATTTATAACACTGATGGATACAGATCAGTTTCTTGAACGGGTTTTCCATATGCGAACATTTATCATCACAATTTTGATTTTCCTCCTTTTTGTTGGTATTATAATAGCTGTTTTATTTGGGAGTAAACAATATAAACCAATTCGAAAGTTATTTGAACTAACACAAAAAAGCGACAAACAAAATGTGGAAATTATGGAGTTAAATGAATTCGAGAACATCGGAAATACAATTGCAAAGGCATTCCTAACGCATCAGAGTTTGAATGAAACAATCTTTTTACAAAAACCATTTGCAAAAGAGCAACTACTTATTAATTTACTGAAAGGTGATTTAAGGGATAACAAAGAAATAGATTCATTAATGCATGCGCTAAATGTTGTAATGAGGGATGATTGTTATTTTGTTACAATTGTATATTTCGATAAAATGAAAGAAAAAGAGAATTTTCTACAGCTATTATCGAAACTAACAATACAGGATGCCGCAGTACATGGAGTTGATTTGATTTATAATGATGCATTGGCATTAATTATAAGTATGAACCAAGATCCAAATAAAGCTGTCAATCAACGCCGAATACTTGTCTCACAAATCCAACAGTATATACAGGAAACTACTGTAATTAACCCTACTGTTGCAGTAGGGAAAATGTATGAGGAAAAAAGCTATATTAATCGATCTTATATTGAAGCACTTGCGGCAATAGAATATAAGTTTGCAGTACCACAGGGGAGTATCATTTATTTTGAGGAAATAAGTTCCCAGTCAGAACGGGGGTTGGGGTATCCAGTAGAAGACCAAATAAAGCTTGCCCAAAGTCTGAAGCAAGGGGATCATATAGTTGCAACAGAAACACTGCGCGACATGTTTACAAGACTTGCGAAAGAGGAATTGTCCATACAAGTTTTAAAATGTATCTGTTTTGATATTATCAATACGGTAATGAAAACGGCTTCTGAAATGGAATTAACGAAGTATATAGACGACTTCAATAGCATTGTAGATTTTAATTCTATAAAACAATTAGAAGAACAGCTTTGCGAAGTAGCCATAAAAATATGTAAAAAGGTTGAGAGTAAGAAGAGGTCAAATAATGAGGAATTGCGAAATGATGTTCTTGAATACATTAAAGTGAAATATAAAATGTTCGATTTAAGTCTGGAAAGCATAGCAATAAATTTTCATCTTACCTTACCTTATCTTAGCCGATTTATTAAAGATCAAACTGGTAGCACTTTTACGGAGTATGTATTGAAACTGCGCATGGAAGATGTAAAGAGAAAATTAAAGGACACGGATTGGCCAATTAAGAAAATTGTTCTCGATGTTGGCTACAAGGATGTATCAAATTTCACACGGAAATTCAGGGAGAGGGAAGGAATCCCACCTGGTGAATATCGTAAATTGAATAGAAAGTAATCAAATAACTCTAAAGTCCTTCGTATTGTGTGAGGGCTTTTTTTTTCGTTAATTTAAATGTAGGTTTAAGAACGGATTGGCAGTATGTGCTTCAGTTTCACTCTAAACATGACCTAAATCCTTATGTATTAAATCGACATATGAATATAAAATCGACATATCCATTTCATTATCAATCCATGTCTCGCAAGTCTGAATTGCGTTACTACTCATCGCGGAAACAAGAATTAATAAAATCAACATATTGCTTACAAATTACATAACGAGCTAAGATGATGGTAGTTTCACATTAATGGATAAAGGAGGATATTTGAATGAGCATGAGTACAGCTACCCAACAAAAGGAAGCAAAATCAAAAAAAAAGCTTGGATCAAGTAAAATCCTACAGAATTGGCAATTATACATATTTATATTGCCAGCATTTTTATACTTTTTGATATTTCACTACATTCCAATGTATGGGGTGCAAATCGCATTTAAAGACTTTATTCCATCATTGGGTATATGGGGTAGTGAATGGGTAGGTTTCGAACATTTTATCCGATTTTTCGAGTCATATTATTTTTGGGATTTAATTAAGAATACATTAGGAATTAGCGTTTATGAGTTGATTGTAGGTTTCCCGTTACCAATTATTTTGGCACTAGCAATAAACGAAGCAAAAGATGGTTTATATAAAAGAACTGTGCAAACGGTTACATATGCACCACACTTTATATCAATAGTCGTAATGACAGGGATGGTCATTGCATTCCTTGCCCCAACAACAGGCATAATAAATCATGCTATTCAATTACTTGGTTTTGAACCTATTTCTTTTATGACGGATCCAAAATGGTTTAAGACGGTCTATGTATTTTCGGGAGTATGGCAAAATGCAGGTTGGGGAACAATTATTTACTTGGCTGCTTTAGCCGGTGTTGATACACAGCAACATGAGGCGGCCATTGTAGATGGAGCTTCACGTTTACAACGAATATGGTATATAAACATTCCGGGGATATTCCCAACAATGGTTATTCTATTAATATTGAACGTCGGGAATATGTTAGCAATTGGCTTCGAGAAAATTTTATTATTACAAAATCCGCTTAACCTCGAATCCTCGAACGTTATCGCTACATTTGTTTATCAAGCTGGATTATTAGATGGCCAATATAGTTTTGCTTCTGCAGTTGGATTGTTCAATGCAGTTATTAATGCTATTTTACTCATTAGTGTAAACCAAATTGCGAAAAAAACGAGTGAAACAAGTCTATGGTGAGGAGGTAAGAATATGGGGGCAGTAATAAAAGAAACAAATAAAGACAAATTGTTCAATGTTTTTAACTATATTTTTCTTACACTGGCAGCGGTAGTAGTGTTGTATCCCTTGCTTTATATTGTTAGTGCATCAATAAGTGATCCCGCAGCTGTAAACTCAGGAACGATGTGGCTACTTCCTAAAGGGATAACATTTGACGGATACAAGTTAATTTTTGAAAATAGTGATATTTGGAGGGGATATCTTAATACTATTTTTTATACCGTACTCGGTACATTTATAAACTTAGCCATTACAATTCCAGCTGCTTATGCATTATCACGTAGAGATCTTGCAGGTAGAAATCTATTCATGGGTATGTTTGTTCTGACAATGTTTTTTGGTGGTGGATTGATTCCAACTTATTTAGTTGTTAAAAATTTAGGGCTTATTGATACAATTTGGGCGATGCTTTTACCTAATGCCGCTGCGGTTTATAATATAATAATTGCTCGTGTATTTTTCGAAGTTACGATTCCAAAAGAATTGGAAGAATCGGCAACTATTGATGGAGCCACCAATTTTAAAATGTTTTTTAAAGTTATACTACCATTATCGGCTCCAATAATAGCGGTTATGGCACTATTCTATGGGGTAGCACATTGGAATGGCTATTTCAACGCCTTAATCTATTTATCAGACAGAAATCTTTATCCGCTACAATTAGTATTAAGAGAAATACTGGTATTACAGGAAATGTCATCACAGAATATAAATATGTCAAGTAGTATGGCTGAGGTACTTCATAGTAAGCAACAACTAGCCTCTATTATCAAATATGGAGTTATGATTGTGTCTACCCTACCTATTATCATTATGTATCCATTTATGCAACGTCACTTCGTTAAAGGGGTCATGATTGGATCACTTAAAGGCTAGTTAAGATGAACGCATAAACATAGATGATATTTAGGGGGTGATGCGTATAAGGATTGAAGCAATTCTTGGGAAATAATAGTAGTTAAAAAAGGAGAATGGAGCATGAAAAAAACAATTACGTTACTTTTTGTAGCTATATTAACTATATTGATTATGGTAGCTTGCTCATCAGATAAAGGGGAAAAGGATAAAGATGCATCCAAAAGTACAAATGTTGAAGTAAATAAAACAGGATTTCCAATTGTTGAGGAAAAAATAAAGTTATCTATGATTGCACCAGGTATTGGCCTAGCTGAATGGAAAGACATGGCTACATTACAAGAATATGAGGAAATGACGAATATCTCTTTTGATTATGAAACACCTCCAATGAGCGACTTTAAAACAAAATTAAATTTGGCATTTGCTAGTGGAGGAATAGCAGATATTATATATGCAGCTGGAACAAATAATTTAACACCAGCTATGGAAACTGACTATGGAGAACAAGGGGTTTTATTACCTTTAGAAGACCTTATAGAAGAGTATGCTCCTAATCTGAAAAAAGTACTTGAAGAAAGACCGGATGTGAAAAAGTCTATTACTACAATCGATGGACATATTTATTCATTACCAGTGATTTCTAGTGGGCCAACATCTATCTGGTATAAAGGACCAATGTGGTATAACGGTAAATGGCTAAAAGCGTTGAATGTTAAAGAGTTACCGAAAACTACAGATGAGTTTTATGATCTATTAAAACGATTCAAAAACGAAGATCCCAATGGAAATGGAAAAGCAGATGAAATTCCATTGCTTGATGTAAAAATGGATGGCACTCGTGCATGGTTTCTAGGTGCTTTTGGCATGAAAGAACAGGGGATTGAAGAAATTAATGGTAAAGTACGATATGCGCCGAAACTTCCGGAATATAAAGAGTATCTAACGTATATGAATAAGCTTTATGAGGAAAAACTATTAGACCCAGAGACATTCTCCCAATCCGATGAACAGAAAAAAGCAAAAGGACAAGCTAATAGAGTTGGGATATTCCCAGATTACTTTTCATTCTTTACAACAGGAGAAAAGGAAGAAGATGCAATGACTAATCCCATGTTTCAACCGTTAACTAGCCCCTTTTCGGATAAACCATTGGTACCACGCAGTCCGGGAATCAAAAGAGGGGCTTTCTCGATCTCAAGTGGGAATCAAAATCCAGAGGCTTCTATACGATGGATTGACTATTTCTATTCACCAGAGGGCTATGCATTTTTAAATATGGGTCCTAAGGGGGCACTTTGGGAATGGGCTGACGAAGAAGGAGGGGCTATAGTAAATCTTGATCCGCCAGAGGGCTATGAATCCTCAGAGGAATACCGTGGGACATTAACACCTGATTACGGAATTCCCGCACCTTCTTTAAGTGGTCCAGTAGAAGGGAAGAAGATATCAGAATTTGATAAGTTTATCGAGTCTGAAACTAATGGGAAAATCGATCCATTTGCAGAAGTACCTTTTCCACTTGTGTACTTAACGTCAGAAGAGCAGAAACAAGTTAACACAATTGAAATAGACCTACAATCGTATATTCAGCAAATGGAAGCAAAATTCATCACAGGTGTTGAGCCATTATCTAATTGGGATAAATATGTAAAAACAATCGAAGATATGAATATTGACAAGTACATTGAAATCTACCAGGTAGCTTATGATCGTTGGGCAGCAAGTTAAGTGAATTGATATAACTTGTAGTTCAAAGAGATGGAAAAGGTTAAAGTTTTCCTTTAGGAAAGGATTGAATATGACCAACTTCCAAATAAATAACAAAGCAAAGAATTAATCTGTTACCGAATTTTGAATAACGAGATATGGCCAGATTTAGATTGTCTGAATGAGGGGTTATTTTTGATGAAACCAAGTGCTGGCTGTTACTCATCTACACTGACATTGTAGATGAGTAGAGCGTTTGGGAATTTTGATTCGTAAGATTGGGAAAATAGGAAGTCCAAGGAGGAAAAAAATGATGGAAAAATTAAAACTGGGTATAGTTGGTTGTGGCGGAATTGCAAATGGGAAGCACCTCCCAAGCTTAAGTAAACTAAAGAACGTTGAACTTGTTGCATTTTGTGATATAGAACTAGATAAGGCTGAAAAAGCAGTTAAACAATATGGGACTGAAAATGCTAAGGTTTATGAGAATTATCAAGAATTATTAAAAGATGATTCAATTGATGTTATTCATGTTTTAACTCCAAATATCTCTCATGCAGAAATTTCAATTGCTTCAATGGAAGCAGGGAAGCACGTTTTATGTGAAAAACCAATGGCTAAAACATCTGAAGAAGCGCGACGAATGGTTGAAGTAGCTAAACGAACTGGTAAAAAGCTCACAATTGGTTATGACAATCGCTTTAGGCCTGATAGTCAGAGCTTGCATAAAATTACAAGACGTGGTGACCTAGGAGACATTTACTTTGCCAAAGCACATGCAATTCGTAGACGTGCTGTGCCGACTTGGGGAGTGTTCCTCGATGAGGAGAAGCAAGGTGGCGGTCCGCTAATTGATATTGGGACACATGCACTTGATCTAACATTATGGATGATGGATAATTATAAGCCGAAATCTGTAATGGGTAATGTTTATCATGTATTGGGTAAAAACGAAAATGCTGCAAATGCTTGGGGACCTTGGGATCCTGAAAAATTCAAAGTTGAAGACTCTGCATTTGGCTTTATTACAATGGAAAATGGTGCAACAATTACCTTAGAAGCAAGTTGGGCATTAAATACACTTGATGTTGATGAAGCTAAATGTTCCCTAAGTGGTTCAAAAGGTGGGGCAGATATGAAAAATGGTCTGCGTATTAATGGAGAAGACATGGGCAACTTGTATACTAGAAATGTAGAATTAGGTGCAGGTGGTGTTGCTTATTATGACGGCGCATCAGAAAGCAATGCCGATCTTGAAGCGCGTTTATGGATTGACTGCATTATTAATGACACAGAACCAACTGTTAAACCAGAAGAAGCTTTTGTTGTGACGCAAATTTTAGAAGCAATTTATGAGTCTGCTAAAACTGGTAAAGCTGTTTATTTCGACTAATAAGTATCTGTATTAAAATGGCGAGATTTGAAAGCGAGTACATTTAGCTTATGAAGTATTTATGTTTTAAATATAAAATATAGAAAAGTGAGTGATAAAAATGATTAAAGTAGCCTTATTAAGTAGATGGCATGTACACGCTGATGACTATGCTGGTAATGTTAAAGAAAACGACAACATGTCGATTGAAGTTGTTTGGGATGAAGAAGTCGAACGGGGAGAAGGCTGGGCAAATGAGCTAAATGTTCCATTTGAACAAGACTTGGAAGTTGTTTTAGCTAATCCAGATATTGATGCAGTCATCGTAAATACACCAACAAATATGCACAAAGAAGTTATCATTGCTGCAGCGAAACATAAAAAACATATTTTCACTGAAAAGGTTTTAGCATTTACGGTTCAGGACGCTGAAGAGATATATGCAGCCGTTCAAGAAGCTGGCGTCAAGCTAATGGTTTCTTTACCGAGACTAACTGATAATAACTTCCTATATGCTGAGAAATCAATTAATGAAGGTTGGATAGGAAAAGTTACAATGGTTCGTTGTCGTTTCGCTCATAACGGTGGCGTAGCGCCAGAAGGACAAGAAAATGGATGGTTGCCTGCACGTTTCTATGATAAGAAACAAACTGGTGGGGGAGCTATGATTGACCTTGGCGCACATCCAATCTATTTGACGAATCGCTTAGCTGGAAAAGCAGCAGGTGTTTATGCACGTCTTCATAAAGCAAACAGTACAACTGTAGATGATAATTCTGCACTATTAGTAGATTATGAGTCGGGAGCACTTGGTATTATTGAAACAAGTTTTGTGTCAAATGGCAGCCCGTTCCAGTTGGAGTTATATGGAACGGAAGGGACGTTACGTATTAGTGATGATAAAATTCACATTAATAGTGCCAATATAAAATCACAAGACTTAACAGAAGTATTACCGGCATTACCAATGCCAATGGTGCAGTGGGTTAATGCGATTAAAACAGGGGCACCGCCAACGATTACCAAAGAAGATGTCATTAATTTAACACTAATTAATGAAGCGGCAGTGAAATCTCATGATGAAGGACGTCGGATTGAGTTGTAATGCATTTCAAGTGAAATATTGAACTGTTATGTGGAACTGAAAATAGCTAATTATATAATTGAAACAAGAAAAAATAGTATGTTAAGAATTAGGGAGTATGACCAGCAAAATTAGTTATAAACTAAGTTTATAAAACCTTGCTGATCATCTCTCTTTTTTATTTTATTTACATTTTCAAGGGAGTAGATTATATGTTGAAAGTTGGAGTTATTGGGGTAGGTTCAATATCGGAGATGCATCTTACACCGTATTCTCAAAATAAGGAAGTAGAGTTAGTCGCATTATGTGATATTCATGAAGAGCGCTTAGTTGAGAAAGGTAAGTTATTTGGTGTTAGCCAGTTATACACTAATTATCAGGAACTATTAAATAATCAGGGAATTGACGCTGTAAGTATTTGTACGTGGAACAACACGCATGCGGAAATTGCTATTACTGCGCTCGAAGCTGGTAAACACGTCTTAGTTGAAAAACCATTAAGTATGACTGTCGAAGAAGCATTTGCAGTTGAGGCTGCAGCTAAAAAGTCTGGAAAAACTGTACAAGTTGGTTTTGTCAGACGACATGCAGATAATGTGAAAATTTTAAAGGCATTTATCGATAATGATGAGCTTGGTGAAATATATTATGCAAAAGCATCATACTTGAGACGATTGGGAAATCCAGGTGGTTGGTTTAGTGATCAAACAAAATCAGGCGGCGGTCCGTTGATAGACCTGGGCGTTCATGTAGTTGATATTATGTGGTATTTAATGGGGAAACCGCGACCCGTTTCAGTAAGTGGAAATACATACCATAGGCTTGGCAATCGTAGTCATATTGAAAATCTATCATCTTATCAAGCAGCAGACTATAATCCAACATTAAATGATGTAGAAGATCTAACAAATGCACTCATCCGTTTTGAAAATGGAGCATCACTTTTTGTTGATGTTAGTTTTACACTACACGCTAAGGAGGATGAAACGTCGGTTAAACTATATGGAGACAAGGGCGGGGCTGAAATTGAGCCTGCATTAGCACTTGTTTTGGAGAAGAATAATACAATCTTGAATGTTACTCCTCAAATTGACAATTTAGGTTTTGACTTTGTAAAATCATTCGCAAATGAAATCAATCATTTTGTAGAATGCTGTCAATCTGGCCATGAAACAATTGCACCTATAGCTGATGGTGTCGAAGTAATGAAAATGCTTAATGCAATTTATGAATCCGCAAAAATAGGTAAAGAAGTTTATTTATAAGGGGACTTTAGTAATAAAGTAGGAGGCTCTTTAAATTGATGAAAATGATATTTAGTAGATTTGACAGGATCGACTTTAGAACGACTTTAGAAAATGTAAGTGTTTTGGAGTCTGCTGAACAATTAAGAGAAAATGAAAATGGCGAAGCGATTATCGTCCTAGCAGCTACAGTTGAAAACTTGCAAGCAGTAAAGAATCATGCACACCAAGTTTATATTCCATCAAATCTGATAACAACCAACAATCAAAATCTGGATTCGAGTGTTTATTTTGATTTAGAAAACTATCCATTTTACCAAAAGGCGAAAGAGATTATTAGTAAAGAAGATAAACGTAAAGGTGTTTTTCGCTTTAGACGCACTGTGAAGCATGTTGAAGATGTTTCATTACTTGCGGGAGATTTATATGTGTTATCAGCACTTTTAGGTGAGCCACAAGATGTTCATGTAAAACGGACTGATCAAACTGTGACCCCGGCTTATATCATTATTATGTTGTATTTCGGTAGCGGAACAATGGCTCATATTGAGTATACGGTTACTGATCAGGAACGAATTGAGTTTGAATGGAGTGGGATTAATACTATTATTGAATTTGACAGTGATGAAATGAGACCAGTCCGACCTGGAAGTAAGACGGCATTGCCGTTAACCTATTCAGTTGATTCCATTTTAGCTACAGCATACAAAGTTGATCAGGCGCTTATTGATCGAATGAATCATCTTGGATTGCTTGTCGATGGAGGTGCAACTAAATGAAAATAGGTATGATGAGTTTCGCACATATGCACGCATATAGTTATGCAGAGGGGTTAAAGAACATACCCAATGTTGAATTAGTTGGTATCTATGATGATAACGTTGAAAGAGGACAAGAAGTCGCGGTGAACTATAATACAATACATTACAGTGATCAAGCAGACTTCTTAGCACAAGAAATGGATGCCGTCATTATTTGCAGTGAAAACAATCGACATAAAGAAATGGTTTTGAACGCAGCAAAGGCAAAGAAACATATCTTGTGTGAAAAGCCAATTGCAACCAATCTTGATGATGCTACAGAAATGATTCAAGTTTGCGAAGACAATAATGTTACTTTACAAATCGCTTACCCAGTAAGATTTAGCTCACCAATTAGAGAATTGAAAGAGATGATAGATAAAGGGGAACTCGGTGATATTGTCGCATTTCGTTCAACAAACCGTGGCCAAAATCCTGGAGGCTGGTTTATTGATGAAGAGCAATCAGGTGGTGGGGCTGTACTCGACCATACTGTTCATATGCTTGATATTATGCGTTGGTATTTAAATGAAGAAGTAACCGAGGTAAGAGCGTTTGTCGATTCTTATTTTCATGATGTTGACATTGATGATGCAGGGATTCTTACGTTTGAATTTAACAATGGTGTGATAGCTTCCCATGATGCCAGTTGGTCACGCTTTACTGAATACCCAACATGGGGTGACGCAACAATTGAAGTGATTGGAACGAAACAAACAGTAAAAGTTGACGCGTTTAAAGAGCACTTTAGAATGTTTGGTAGTGGTAGCAAGTCTTTGGAGCACGTGTTTTTTGGAAATGATATGGACTATGGTTTGATTCTTGATTTCGTAAACTGTGTGAAAGAAGGCAGGGAACCCTCCATTACCGGCTATGATGGACTCAAATCACTCGAAGTGTCGCTAGCAGCATATCAATCAAGTGAATTGAAAAGGGCTATTAAGTTATAAGTAACAGGATATAACTAATGAGTAAATGTGGAATTTGAAGGAGGAGAAAGTAATGGGGAAGTTAGGATTACAATTGTATTCAATTAAAGATGCAGCTGAACAAGATTTACTTGGTGTACTTGAGCAAGTTGCTAATATGGGGTATGAAGGTGCTCAATTTGCAGGTTTCTTTGACCATACAGCAAAAGATGTAAAAGCTAAAATGGATGAAGTAGGAATCAAGGCAGCAGGTGCACATATTCAAATTGAGGAATTACAAGATGATGTTGATGGTTTACTACGTTATCATGAAGGTATAGATAATCGTCTACTGATTTGTCCATATCTACCAGAAAACATGCGGACAACTGAGGATGATTATAAACGGACAGCTGAATTATTTAATAATTTGGGTGAGAAAGTAGCTAAAGCAGGTTTTTCATTTGGCTATCATAATCACGCATTTGAATTTGATTTATTTAATGGGAAATCAGGTTTTGAACTATTATATGAAAATACGAATCCGCAATATGTGAAAATGGAGTTAGATTGTTTTTGGGCTGCACATGCTGGGAACAGTCCAGTTGAAATAATAAAAAAGTATGCAGATCGCTGTGTTTCGTTACATATTAAAGATCTAAAGCTTGTTAATAGTAAGCCTGTTTCAACTGAAATTGGTACAGGAACACTTGATATTGCCCAGTTTTTAGAAGCGGGTAGAGAACATAAAGTTGACTGGTTTGTTATTGAACAAGAAGACTTTACAGGTGACCCAGTAGAAAGTGCAGCACAAAATGCTAAAGAACTAAGGAGAATTAGTGAAAAATCATAAATGTGAAGAAAGGTTATGCAAGTATAACGATACTCCGACCATTTTTCTATATGGAGATCAATTTAGCTCCATGAAAAAGTCTGTTGCTTTAAGGAAATGAATAACTCTATTATAGCTGATAATAAAAGAGTCTAAACGAAGAATAGGTTGTTGAAAATAATATTGAATGTATCTTATATGAACGATATCAAACTGATCAAATAAATTGATAAATAGTGTGCATTGACTATGCTCGACTACTTCAATAAAATTGTTTTGGTTTTCTATTGGACATAAAAATATAGATTTTAAAAACTGAATATATAGAATTGCTAATTTCGTAATTAGTATAATAATCTGGAGGATTAAGTGATGACAAAAGTAATTAAAATAGGCATTATTGGCAGTGGTGGAATTGCAGTCAGTCATGCAAAAGCTTATCAAGCAATGGCAGATGTTCAGATTGTAGGGGTGGCAGATGTTGTACCAGGAAAGGCACAGGAATTCATTAATAACTTAGCGATTGAGGATGCCCAAGCATTTGAAAATCATAAACAAATGCTCGATCTAGATATAGATGGTGTTAGTATTTGCACCCCAAATATTTTTCATCATATGACAAGTATTGATGCATTGCAAGCCGGAAAACATGTACTTGTCGAAAAGCCTTTAGCAGTCACACTTGATCAAGGAATTGAAATGGTTCAAGTAGCGAAAAAGACAGGGAAAATGCTCTCTGTTGGTTTTCAACCACGATATGATCCAAATATGCAAAAGGTAACAAACATTGTTCAGTCTGGCCAGCTTGGAGACATCTACTATGTAGAAGTAGGGGGAGGACGCCGTCGCGGGATGCCAGATGGCACGTTTATTAATAAAGCATTGGCGGGTGTAGGAGCTATGGGTGATATAGGAACATACTCGCTTGACTTAGCGCTAAATGCATTAGGTCATCCAAAGCCGCTAACAGTCTCGGCATATACATCGAATCATTTTGGGAAGAATCCGATTTATCATCCTGAAGCGGATAAGTTCGAAGTAGAAGATTTTGGTGTTGCCATGATTCGTTTAGAAGGCGGTATGGTACTTAACTTTAAAATATCTTGGGCAATGCATATGGATACATTAGGGCCTACGATTTTTCTTGGAAAAGATGCTGGTTTAAAGTTAATGCCTGCAGGTAGTGGACCCTGGAGTGGGGTTTGGGATGGAGGAATTGGATCAATTAGCATGTTTCATGATGTGGATAGTCATCAAACAGAAACAGCTATTCCTCTACAAGTACATGACATCAACATTTTTGATGCGAAAGTACGCGATTTTGTTGTTGCTATCAAAGAAGATAAACCTGCACCAATTCCAGGGGAAGAAATCCTAATCAACCAAGCAATCATCGATGGTATTTTCAGGTCTTCTGAAAAAGGGAAGGAAGTAGATATTCATATTCCAGTATTATAAATTGGATCCGTTATAAGGCCACTATTTAGACGAATTAAAGAACTTAAGAGAAATATAGACTGCCTTTTTCCTAACAGTAACAGGATATAAGCAGTCTATACTTCTAAAATAAATGTATTAGTTTACAGTTATTTCAGCACAAAAGTTAACTACCTATGCGACTAAAATTGGGAGGGAAAATAATTATGAAATTAGGAGTCTTTGCAGTACTATTTGCGGGGAAAACATTTGAAGAAATGCTAGATTATGTGCAAATAGCTGGATTGCACGGGGTAGAGATTGGTACAGGTGGATATCCAGGTAATGCCCATTGTAATTTAGATGAATTACTTGGGAGTGAAGATAAAAGAAAAGAATATATTGATCACGTGCATTCACGTGGTTTAACCATTAGTGCGTTTAGTTGTCATGATAATCCTGTTTCGCCCAATAAAGAAATTGCCCGAAATGCACATGAGACATTTACCAAAACGGTAAGATTGGCAAAATTATTAGATGTGCCTGTTGTTAATACCTTTTCTGGGACACCCGGGTCTCATCCAGATTCGAAATATTCAAATTGGCCAATATCTCCATGGCCATCGGAATATTCTGATATTTATAAATGGCAATGGGAAGAAAAGTTGATTCCTTATTGGAAAGAACAGGGTAAATTTGCCGAAGATCATGGTGTAAAGATTGGCTTAGAGCTACATGGTGGGTTTTCAGTTCATACACCATACACGATGCTGAAATTGAGAGATGCTACAAACAATTCTATCGGTGCTAACTTGGATCCGAGTCATCTCTGGTGGCAGGGTATTGATCCAGTAGCAGCGATTAAGATTTTGGGTAAAGAAAATGCAATTCATCATTTCCATGCAAAAGATACTTTTATTGACCAGGAAAATGTAAACATGCACGGATTAACTGATATGCAGTCTTATGGAGAGGTACAAAGTCGAGCATGGACATTCAGGTCTGTTGGATGTGGGCATAGTATTCAAGAGTGGTCAGATATGATGAGTACTCTGCGAACATATGGGTATGATTATGTTGTGAGCATTGAACATGAGGATCCATTGATGTCGATTGAAGAAGGATTTTCGCGCGCAGTAAAGAATTTGAAGTCAGTCTTAATTGAAGAGCAACCTACTGATATGTGGTGGGCATAGAATATTTTATCGCAAGCATTATTTTAGACTAAAGATTTAACTAACATATACCAAAATTTCTAGACTAGCCCCGCTATACTACTATAGAAGGAGATGCTTATTATGAAAGTTGGTTTAAGTTCTTACAGTCTATATGGAATATTGAAAAGTAAGGAAATGTCAATTATTGAGGCGATCCAATGGGTAGCTGATCAGGGGGGAGAGCATATTGAAATTGTCCCGAATCTTGGTTTTAAACTTGAAGATAATCCAGCATTAGTTGATGCTATTCGAGAGAAAGCTAGTGTTGTTGGGATTGATATTTCTAATTATGCGATTGGAGCTAATTTTATCACAGAGGGTGAAGAAGCTTTTCAAACAGAAATTGAGCGAGTTAAAAAAGAAGTAGATATTGCTAATCGTCTTGGGATAAAATTCATGCGCCATGATGTAGCGTCACTACCTATTTCCGACTCAACAATCAAACAATTCGAATCTGACTTACCTAAGCTAACAAAAGCTTGTCAAATAGTTGCAGATTATGCTAGGAAATATGGAATTACAACTAGTGTAGAAAATCATGGCTTTTTTATTCAAGCAAGTGATCGAGTACAGTCGTTAATAAATCATGTAAATCGTTCTAACTTTAAAACAACATTAGATGTTGGGAACTTTATGTGTGTAGATGAAGATCCAGTATCTGCTGTTAAGAAAAACATCTCATATGCATCTGTAGTACATATCAAGGACTTTTATCTGAGACAAGCACATCTTTATCCTGGAGAAGGCTGGATGCAAACAACATCAGGTAATTATTTAAGAGGTTCAATTGTGGGTCATGGGGATATTAATATGAGAGAAGTTATCAAAGTTATTAAAGAGTCAGGTTTTAACGGCTATATATCAGTTGAATTTGAAGGAATAGAAGAGTGTAAACAAGCTTCGAAAATGGGTATGGATAATGTACGTCGTTTATGGGACGAAGCTTGAATAGAACAGTGTATAAAGCAATAGAAGATCACTGAGAGTTCAGTTGGAAATGTTAAGAAAAGTATTGTAGGTACTGCTCCTGTAATTAGTCAATGCAAGAAGGGATTGTGAGTCGTAAAACTTCACCGAATGACATTCTATTGAAATAACTTAGTTTGTTAAAGTAATAGAAGAGAGTGAATTTTGAGGTGTATCAAAAATAAAACAAATTGTTTAAGCTCATTGGCAGATGTGTCAGCAGATAAGGAAATTTTTGATCTACCTATTCATAAAGCATCTGCTCATTTAAATGAAACAAGGTTAGAAATGCTGGTTGTTAGAGTGGAAATAATTGAATTGCTAGAAGCAGCGCCATACGAGAAAAAGGCCATTTAACAAGCCAGCCAGTGGCGCCACAGTTCAATCAATTCAAACTTGCCATAACGCAGAAAATCCCTAATTCGATTTCCGCTAAACCAGTGATTACTATAGAAGGAATAAAATCAAGTTAATGGGGGAGTTATATTGACTATAAATGTAGGGATTATTGGAACAGGTTACTTCAGCATATTCCATGCAAAGATTTTATCGGGTTTAGCAGGTGTCAAAATAACAGCTATATATGGGACAAGTATAGAAAAAGCGGAGTCAATGGCATCAAAGTTTACGCATGCGAGAGGGTATAACAATTTGGAAGGTATGCTGGACGCCATTCACTTGGATGCTGTCTATATTTGTGTCCCGCCAATGGCACATGGAGAGATAGAACTGGAATTAATTAAGCGAGGAATTCCGTTTTTTGTGGAGAAACCATTGAGTCAAGACAATGAAACACCTTTAACTATATTTACGGAGATCAAACAAAAGTCTTTGCTTACATCAGTAGGCTATCATTATCGCTATAGTGATTCGATTTCGCATTTAAAAAGTATTCTAAATGACCAGAATATCGGTATTGTCCTTGGGCAGTATATGGGGAGTATGCCAAAAGTGCCGTGGTGGCGATATCAAGCTAGTTCCGGGGGACAATTTATCGAACAGACAACGCATATTGTCGATTTACTTCGCTATATTTGTGGGGAAGTCGAAGAAGTTTATGCGGTATTTGGTAGCCAGATTCTTTCTACGCAAGACGAATCTGTCACAGTTGCGGATGTAGGAACGGTAACCATGAAACTACGTAATGGGATTGTAGCTAATATATCGAATACTTGTATACTCCCAGAAAGCGTTGGGAAATCGGGAATCACCTTATTTACAAATCAAGGAATGGTAGATTGGTCACCCAAACGTTTAGAGATTAAGATGAAAGGGTCTACAGCAGACTATATCGACACGGTTAATCCTTATCAAACAGAAAATGAAGTATTTATCAATGCAGTACGCACAGGTGACCCATCTAGAATTTTGTCAGACTACGGAGATGCTTATAAGACGCATAAAGTAACCACGGCTGCGTTAGAATCGGCAGTAAAAGGATCACCTGTGAAATTGAGCAATGCATTTTGAGTTAAAAAATAGATGATTGCTATGTATCGATAAAAAACAACAAAGAAACTCCTCTATAATTAGATAGACAATCGAAGAGGGGGATTTTGATAGATAAAGGAACTATAAGTTTTTCGATATGGAACAGTGTCTATGTCCATCTGTCGGCTTCTTCGAGTTGCCTAAGAATTGATGGCAATGGACAAGATTGCCCTTTCCATCAATTCCTCCAGCGCTTTCGCAATGAGGAGCGATTGAACGGCATCCCTCCTTATTGCGAAAGGATGTCGTGAACTAAGGCTACGTTCAAATATAACGGTGCCTTACGACTTACTTAATTTAAAGTTGACGTTGCAGAATAGCTTCAATTGCTAATCCAACACCATCATGTTCATTTGTTGTTGTGATTTCAGTGCAAGCAGCTTTAATTGCTGCTGGAGCATTACCCATAGCAACAGCGCGTCCTGCACGTACCATCATTGATAAATCATTATAACTATCACCGATTACCATAACATTTTCCATTGAAATCCCTTTACTCTTGGCGTATTTTTCAACTGCTATTCCTTTTTGTGCATTGATATTTGTAATCTCGAGGTTTCCCGCTCCAGATGAACTGATAGCAAGTCCAGGCAACAACTGAAGTGCTTCTCTAGCTTTATCCAAATTCAGTCTATTAAAGGACGTTCCAAATACTTTATATATTTCACTTCCACGTTGGTTTATCAGCTCTTTGTAAGAATCAACTTGGCGGATATAACCTTGTTCTACTCTATCCATTACTTCTTGTCGAATTTTATCTACGACGGGGATCTGGTTAGCTGCCTCAGCAAGTTGAATGAAAGTATCGATTTGATCTTCAATACTATTAATATAAATGAGCGTATCAATATATAATTGATAATCGATTGTGTGAGTATCTAAAATAGATGTGATTTTTGTGATGTCATTTTCGACTATATGGGTTGCGGAAATCAATTCCCCAAATGCATCTCTAATTTCTGCGCCATTAAGACAAATGTATGAAAGATTCAATCCACTATCCCTAACAGGACCATAGGCTTCTGAGAAACCTCTTCCAGTAGCGATTACAACCTCAATTCCATTTGACTGCGCAGCTAAAATTGCTTGTTTGTTTCTAGTACTGATGCTGTGGTCAGGGCTTAATATTGTTCCATCCATATCAATTGCAATTAGGTGTATCATAATTGTCCCCTTTCTTATACATAGAGACTGATAATACCAATGAATGCGATAAATATCAACTTGCCTGTTCGACAGAGTTTTTCTTGTCCTAGCGAAATAATTATTATCAAAATTAAGAAGCTTCCAATGGAATGAATGAAATGCCTGACAATGAATTCATGAATTAGTATGGAATCTATAGTGAATCTAAATAAGCCAACTTAACGGGTAGTTTTGAGATAACCATTGATGAATTTTTTGCAAACTATGTTCGTTTGTAGGAAAATGGAAATCGTGCAAAGAATCACTGGGGAAGCTTCAATCGATTTGGAATTTGTCTAATTGCAGCAGATACTAGTTCTATATTTGATTTATAGAAAAGAGATTACATTGCTCAGCAATTGGGTGAATAGTAGAACGGTTTGGCTCGAATTCATGCGGCCAAAGGCAATTGGAAAAACATCAAAGAAAAATTGAACTTTTCACACTCAAACAATGCTGTCTGTCTATTCTACTAAAGAGATAAGTGGTAGTATTAATGCTAATGAGCGAAGCGTGTAATGATAATAATGGTTAGCCTTTCGAGCATAAATTGAGAAGCTAATAAATATCAACTAGTTAAAGCGGTTTCCTGTCATGAAAAAACGATTTGATTGGTATTATAGATTAATGTGTTAGAAGTAACATAGGGATGTTATTTATCTATAAATCTATAATAATAGGAGGCTTTAATATGCGGCAAGGCACATTCCAGTGGATGAAATCAGTAAACAAGTCCATTATATTAAATAAAATAAGGACGGACGCACCCATCTCTAGAGCGCAAATTGCTAAAGAGACTAAATTAACGCCGCCTACGGTTAGTAGTAATGTGAAAGAGTTGATTGAGCAAGGGCTTGTAAAAGAAAGTAAGCTTGGTGAGTCTCAAGGTGGCCGTAAGCCAACGATGCTCTTAATCAATAACCAAGAATTTTATGTAGTAGGAGTAGACGCGGGACCGGAAATGATAGAGTGTATCCTCACCGATTTGTCGGGAAAAATTTTGAATCGGACTTTAAGTAAGTTGACTACACCACTAACAAACAACCAATTTCTCATTATTTTAAAAGACTGTATTCACAATTGTATAAAAGACATACCCTCAACTAGTAAAAAAATTATTGGTATAGGTATAGCTATGCATGGAGTTGTGGACGTAGAAACTGGTACATCATTGTTTGCTCCTATTTTAAGTCTGACAAATGTTCCGATTAAAGAAGAATTGGAAAAAGAATTTGAACTAGAAGTTAAAGTAGAAAATGATGCACGCGCTATGGCGTTAGGCGAATCTTGGTTTGGAGATCACGGTGAATTAACGAGTATGTTAGTTGTGAATATTGGACGGGGTGTCGGCGCGGGCCTGATCATTGATGGGGATTTATACCACGGTGCACAAGATATTGCAGGTGAAGTGGGACATATGACTATCGATTTGAACGGAGAAATTTGTGAATGTGGTAATCGCGGTTGTTTGCAAACGTTCACAACGGGTCCCGCGATTGCTAGGCGAGCAATGAAGAGCATATCCCAAGAACTTATCACTGCAGAGGAAGTCTATGAATTAGCTATTAGGGGTAATGAAGAGTTTGTGACGTTATTAAAAGAAACTGGAAGAGTTATTGGAATAGGTTTAACAAATTTAATACATATCATTAATCCGCAAAAAATTGTACTTGGTGGTGGGGTAACAAAAGCAAAAGAATTTATTTTACCAGTCATACTAAAAACGATTGAAGAATGTGCATTGACACCACGGGCAAAGCAGACTGAAGTAACCATAACTAAACTGGGGGATGATGCAACACTTATAGGTGCTGTGTCTTTGCTTTTAGTTGACGTATTTGACCCAAATTGAATATATAATTAAACTAGAATATAACGTATAGCGGTTAGCTTGGCTAGTAAATTTAAATGAAAGAAGTGCAAGAAAACACTCAAATTACTACGTTGTTAAGCCGTTAAAGTAAATTTGAGCTAGATAAGTATCTGGTACTCATTTAATAGTTATTGAAGAAGTATGCTAATCTCTTATGTCCTTAGCGACATAAGGGATTTTTTAATGAGAGCATTTACATACAAATATTTTTTGTATTCTGTATAGACGGAATAATCCATGTATGTTATTATTGGAAAAACGTTAAGTAAACATTTTACTTACTAGATTTACTAAAGGTTTACTTGAATGCGAAAGCTTATTTATTGAGCAGCTAAAAAGAATGTGTGGTGAAATATATTTTGGGTGCAGATGGTCACACTCATGCGAATTGAACGCTATAAAAATACAGAAATTCGGCGGCAAGTGATTTTGTAGGTATGGAAAAATATGAGAACGAGTAATGAAACGTATTGTACAGATTTATAATTGGTTTCTCTAAAGTACTCTATTCTTGTGCATTGCGAAGTGCGAAGTGCGAAGTGCCAAAAAGGCATGTTTACTTGTTTGAGTTATTTGAAAAATAATATACCAGTTTGAGAGATAAGTAGAGGAGGTAATCGATTTGAAGAATTATAAAACTGTTTGGATTATTAGTATGATGCTCGTACTTAGTGTGTTATTAGCAGCGTGTGGTGACGTAAAAGAAAGCGCTGACATTATTGATGGAGTAGAAAAAGAGGCGACAGAAGGATCGTTAAAAGATGTATCACAAGTTCTGAACTTGATTGAAGTAGCGGAAATTGCATCTGCTGACTCAGCAATTGCTGAAGACGCAATAAGCACTAAGGTACTCAATAACGTAATGGAAGGACTATACCGTGTGAATCAGGAAGGATTACTAACGCCAGCTATGGCTGAAGCGGAGCCTGAAATCAGTGCAGATGGAATGACGTATACGTTCAAAATTCGTGACGCACAATGGTCCAATGGAACACCTGTAACTGCGCATGACTTCGTATATGCATGGCAACGTGCTATCGATCCTGACATGGCTTCACCTTACGGACCGTATTTGATGGCGGGCATGATTGAAAATGCGACTGAAATCGGAGAAGGTGAGATGGAAGTAGCAGACCTTGGTATTAAGGCAGAAGACGATAAAACGCTTGTTGTTCAACTGGAACGCCCAGTTGCTTACTTCCTATCTCTTACTGCTTTAGCGACATTTTTACCACTTAACGAAGAATTCGTAACTGCCCAAGGTGACAAATATGCTGCTAGCTCTGATGCAATGATTTATAATGGTCCATTCTCATTGGGAGATTGGGACGGTACAGGTAGCTGGAAATACGTTAAAAATAACACGTATTGGGACGCTGCTTCTGTAAAACTCGATGAAATCATTGTTGATATTATTAAAGAAACAGCTACGGCAGTAAAATTATATGAACAAGGCAAGAAAGATCGTGTAGTACTGACTGCTGAGTATGCAATGCAATATGCCGATGATCCAAACATTATCAATGAGGTTGAAACGGCCGTATTCTATTTCAAAATGAACCAAATGCGTGATGGTAAACCAACGCTGCTTGCCAACGCTGACATTCGTAAAGCGATTGCAAGAGCATTCAATAAAGAAGAACTTGCAGAAGTGGTCTTAGCGAATGGTGCTGAAGCTGCTAACTTCCTCGTAGCAAATGACTTCGTGCTCGATGAAAACGGTAAAGACTTCCGTGATTACAGTAAGGATTTCACTGTTTACGATGTTAAAGAAGCTCAAGCTTTTTGGGAAAAAGGACTAAAAGCACTCGGGACAGATAACGTAACAATCGAGCTTCTTGGTGGAGACGCTGAAAGCTCTAAGAAACAACAAGAGTGGTTCAAGTCGGAACTTGAAAGAAATCTACCAGGTTTAACAATCAAACTAAAAGAAGTTCCTTCGGCAGTGCGTCTGGAACTTGATGATACTAGTGATTATGATATCCAAGCAACAGGGTGGGGCCCTGACTTCCAGGATCCAATTTCATTTATGGAATTGTTTGTAACGGGAAGCCCGCAGAATAAAATGGGTTACACAAACCCAGCATATGACGCACTAATTGAATCTACAAAAACAACTTATGCTAATGATCCAATCAAACGTTTTGAAGTATTTGCGGAAGCTGAAAAAATTCTACTTGAAGATGATGCAGCAATTGCGCCGACGTATCAACGCGGAGGAATGTTTCTTAGGAATCCAGCTGTAAAAGGGATTGCTATCAATCCCTTCGGAAGCGATTTCAGTTATAAGTGGATGTATATCGAAGCGGCCGGGAAGTAAGAAGCGTAAAAGAATTCTTTTACTCATTTCCTTGTAATAGTAACTTGAGGAGCGTCTTAGTTTTTGGCAACAGTTGTAGTGTAGTTTTTGTGGAGGGGATTATTTACTACTAACACTCTATATAGACAGAATAATGAGTGTCTGTTAGTATAAAAAACATTAGTAATAGTTTTACTTGTAATTTTACTTGGTTTCAGAGTCAGATAGAAAAGTAGATGAAGAGATTGTGTGGTGAATTATGTGGCATATGCATTGGGTGTTGATATTGGTGGTACAAAAATTGCGACCGTGATAATTGATCAATATGGAGAAATATATAAACGTTCAGAAGTTGCAAGTGATCCATCAGATAAAGAAAAGATGTTTGAGCAGGTCATTAAAAGTATTGAAATGGTGTTAGAAGGTTCAAAAATACATCTTAAAGACATCAAAGGTATGGGGGTTGGTGTACCAGGAAAAATAGATCGTGAGAATGGGATTGCGGTTTTTCAAAACAATTTACCTTGGAGGGACTTTCCAATTGTAAGTCGGTTGCAAGATTACTTTTCTTTTCAAAACATTGTAATCGATAATGATGTATATATGGCTACATTTGCAGAATGGAAAGTATCAGATACAAATAAACAGGATACATTTGTATATTTAACAATTAGTACAGGAATTTCCTGCGCTATTATTCATCAAGGCTCGTTTATGCGCGGGAATGGTTTTGCGGGTGAACTTGGTTTGTTTCCAGTTTTGGCAGGATCATCATTAAATGGAATCGAAAACTTGGAAAAGTCAGCATCTGGCCCAGCTATAAAAAAAATTGCGGAAAAGCGATTTAACAATCCAAATCTAACAACAGGCGAATTTTTCTCGAAATATGAAGAGAATGATGAAGATGCAATAGTGTTAATGAATGAAGTCGTCGGATCTTTAGCGCATGGTATTTATTCAATTATATGTTTGTTAGATCCACACAGGATTGTACTTGGTGGTGGAGTTATTAATAACAATACTCTTTTATTAAATTTAATAAAAGAGTCATTGAAACAATACTTAATCCCTGAACAACAACATATCCTAGAACGCTTATTTACAAGTAAATTAAAAGGAGATTCAGGGATTGTTGGTGCAGGTTTAAAAGGGATTGAGTAGTTAATTAGCAACTATAGAAAGGGGAGCGATAAAGTATTGGGAAGTATATTTTAGCGAATTTAGTAATGTTTAAGTCGAAAAGGGAATGAAATATGGGGAAAAGGGGTTTTTAAAAATGAGGAAAATTGTAGGATTACTTTTTGGTCTATTTTTACTCGTTATTCTTGGAGCTTGTGGAAGTAATAGCGAAGGTGCTAAAGCTGATAATGAAATAACTTTGTGGTATTGGAACAGAGGACTTGATGAAAGTGTTTTGGAGAAAGTGAAAGAAGAGTTCCCGGAAGTTGAGTTTAAAGCTCAGAAGTTACCACCAGGCGGTGATTATAAAACGAAATTGAGTTCTTTATTAGCATCTAAAAATAGTGATGATGCGCCTGATATGGTTTTAATGAACATCTGGGTTTCGGAGTTTTTACCCCATGCTGATCGATTTGTAAATTTATATGATTATGGTGGGGAAGAAATTGAAGAAATATATCCTAAATGGAAAACAAGTCAAGCTATCACTGGTGATGGAAAGACAATGATAGCGGTCCCAGTTGATACATCTCCAACAGGTTTCTTCTATAGAGAAGATGTTTTCTCACAAGCAGGAATAGCTAATTCACCAGAAGAATTATCAAAGAAAATGAGTACATGGGATGGCTATGTGAATGTGTTAACAGCACTTAAAGATAAAACAGACGGATATGCTGTTTCTTCAATTAAAGACGCTTTTTCTGGCCAAGTTAATAAACTAGATCAGCGCGTCTTTGATGAAGAGGACAACTTTATTGGTGACCAAAAACATATTAAAGAAATTTGGGATAAAGTAATTGAATTAAATGAAAAAGGACTTGTTTTTGGTAATATCGAAGAACAGTCACAAGAGTGGAATGCGGCAATTAATAATGATGAACTTGTTGGTTATGATGGACCAGTTTGGGCAAAGGACATACTAATTGATGCAACGCCGGATACTGCAGGTAAGTGGAAGGTTTCCAGATCACCAGTTAGTGATGGAAATGATGGTGGGTCATTCCTAGCAGTATTAAATTCATCGAAAAATCCTAAAGTAAGTGCAGAAATCGCTAAATTTATTAATTCGACTGATAATCAAGTTACTTCATATAAAAATTTGAGTTTATTTCCAGCAGAAATAAAAGCATTAGAGAGTGATGAGATTAATCATGACGAAGAGTTCTTTGGCGGTCAAAACACAACGGAAATATTTGCTGAATCTGCTAAAAATGTAAAAGAAGCATATAGAGGACCTAAAGAATCTATTGTGTTTACAGCGTTTAGGGACGAATTAGATTTAGTTAAAATAAAAAATAAAGATCCTGAAAAAGCGTGGAAAGATGCT
This sequence comes from Sporosarcina sp. resist, assembly GCF_014302295.1. NCBI lineage: Bacteria > Bacillati > Bacillota > Bacilli > Caryophanales > Caryophanaceae > Sporosarcina > Sporosarcina sp. resist. The sequence goes on from NZ_CP060287.1 coordinate 2,314,421, forward strand.
CTCGCTAAAATAGAACGGGACCTCGGTCTGTAATATTTAATAGGGGGAATAGCCATTCCTCCTATTAAAATATAAATTCAGGTGGTGAGTTAAAATCGGGATTAACAATAGTCAAGTAATTAAAAAAGATACATGGAAAGAAATAAAGAAGAATAAAGGAGCCTATTTACTAATATCACCATTTTTCTTGATTTTTTTAGTATTTGGTGTATTCCCACTTTTATTCTCTATTTACCTTGCACTGTCTAGTTGGGACGGAATAGGAACGATGGAATTTGTAGGGTTACGAAACTTCGAATTTCTAGTTAAGGACTCCCTATTTTGGAAGTCGATTGCAAATACACTTATCATTTGGTTTTTATCAACACTACCTATGATAATTTTAGCTCTAGTTATTGCATTTTTGTTAAATTCAGCGTTTGTTAAGTTTAGTGGATTCTATAAGACTTTGTATTTCCTACCAAACGTAACAGCAATTGTAGCTGTTGCAATCGTTTTCAGTGTAATATTCGCACCAAGTTATGGGTTAATAAACTATTTTGTTACCTTACTTGGATTTGAAGCCATTGATTGGCATAATAATTCGGCTGGGGTGAAACTAGCTATTTCCGCTATGATTATTTGGAGATGGACAGGATATAATGCGATTATTTTTCTTGCTGGTTTACAAAAGATATCCGGTGATTTATATGAAGCTGCTAGAATTGATGGGGCAAATTCATTTGAAATTTTTACTAAGATAACAATACCATTATTAAAACCAGTTCTATTATTCGTTGTAATTACTTCTACTATTGGTGGAATGCAGACCTTTGTAGAGCCACAACTACTCGTAGGTAATTCTGGAGGAGCTGGGGGAGAAGGGTTAACAATCGTTTTATACCTTTATCAACAAGCGTTTGTGAAAAACCTTTATGGTTATGGTTCAGCAATCGCAATCGGGTTATTTGTAATAATAATGCTATTTTCATTGATTAACTGGAAGGTTATACAACGAAAAAGTTGATAAAGATAAAAGAGGTGAAATAATTTGACTAAAATGAAGAAAATAGTATTACATGCAAGTTTAACCTTAGGAGTTATTATATCAATATTTCCATTCTATTGGTTAATAGTTATGGCAACGAATGATTCAAGTGCAAGTTTTAAATTTCCACCTGTTTGGACATTTGGAGATCAACTCTTTGTAAATATCCAAAAGGTGTTTGCAGAAGTTGACTTTTTAAAATCAATTGCTAATACAATTCTTGTTTCAACGATATCAACAGTATTAGTTTTGTTCTTTAGTTCATTAGCAGGATTTGTTTTCGCTAAATTTGATTTTCCTGGTAAGAACAAACTATTTGTATTTACGCTTGCTACGATGATGATTCCGGCTCAACTATCTCTAATTCCAATGTTTATTATGATGCAACAATTTGGTTGGATTGATAGTTATAAAGCTTTAATAATTCCGGGACTTGTTAGTGCGTTTGGGATATTTTGGGTCAAGCAGTATGCTGAGGGAGCAATTCATGACGATCTATTGAATGCAGCGAGAATCGATGGTTGTGGTATTTTCAGGATGTACTGGAGTATTGCATTGCCAGTTCTAAGGCCAGCATTAGCCTTTTTAGGGATATTTACTTTTATGGGCGTATGGAACGACTACCTATGGCCGCTAATTGTATTGAATGACCCCTCTAAATACACATTAATGGTCGCTTTAGCAAATTTAAAAGGATTACATCAAACAGATGTTGCAGCTGTTATGACTGGAACATTACTAGGGACATTACCGCTGATTATATTATTCTTAATTGTAAGTAGACAATTTATTTCGGATATTGCAGCAGGAGCAGTTAAAGATTAAAAAAAGAAGGATGAGTAGACTTTGAAAAAGACAAAAGCTGTATTAATTGGTGCCGGTGACAGGGGAGCTAAAGCGTACGCTCCTTATGCCAACGATTATCCACACGAATTAGAATTTGTAGCTGTTGCTGAGCTAAATCCTGAGAGAAGAAAGGCGTTCGCACAACAGTACTCACTTTTAGAAAACCAATGTTATGCCACGTGGGAAGAGATGCTAGAAGCTGACATCGATGCAGATATAGCTTTCATCTGTACATTGGATAGGGAACATTATGAACCTACAGTAAGAGCAATCGAAAAAGGATACCATGTTTTACTAGAAAAACCTATGTCACCTGATCCTAAAGAGTGTATTTCCATGGTGGAGATTGCAAAGAAACATGATAAACTGCTAACGATTTGCCATGTTCTTAGGTATACACCATTTTGGCAAAAAATCAAAAGTATCATCGATGAAGGGAAGATAGGGGACATTGTTTCGATTCAATTGAATGAAAATGTCGAAGTTATGCATATGTCACACAGTTTTGTACGGGGAAACTGGAATAATAGTGATATATCTAGTCCAATGATTTTACAAAAGTCATGTCATGATATGGACATCTTAATGTATTTGATGGATCAGAAATGTAAGCATGTCAGTTCCTTCGGATCGTTGATGCATTTTAAGGAATCAAATGCGCCTAAAGACGGCCCTTTACGTTGTTTGGATGGATGTCCTATCGAAAACGACTGCGCATTTCATGCTGGGAAATATTATTTAGGTGAAGGTAAAGGTTGGGCGAAAAAGTTTACAACAGATCATTCGCGAGAAGGTATTATTCATGCGTTAAATACAACGTCATATGGAAAATGTGTCTATCGATCGGATAATAATGTTGTCGATCATCAAGTAGTCAATCTGGAATTTGAAAATGGGGCTACAGCTACTTTTAGTATGTGTGGATTCACAAGAGAGCAAACGAGGATTGTACAAATCATGGGCACAAAAGGTGAAATTAGAGGGAAAATGGATGAAAACTTGATACCTGTATTTGATTTCCTAACAAAAAATGAAACAATTACGAAATTGAATGAACCAAGTAGTGGCCATGGTGGTGGCGATGAAGCCATTGTTAGAGACTTTTTACAAGAAGCAAGAAACTACGATGGAAATGAAAGCAAATCATCCGCTGCTGTATCACTTGAAAGTCATTTATTAGCATTTGGGGCCGAAGCTTCAAGGCGACAAAATGGTAAAGTCATTCATATTGCTAATTTTGCTAACGAAGCTCTCTAACTAAAAAATAAAGGGGTTGCTTATTGTGTCGAATTTAATAGTACAAGGAAAAAGTCTATACATAAACAACGAGCCCATACAACTTATCTCTGGTGCAATCCATTATTTTAGAATTGTACCGGAATACTGGGAAGACCGTTTATTGAAGTTAAAAGCATGTGGTTTTAACTGTGTCGAAACATATGTACCATGGAATTTACATGAGCCAAAAGAAGGTGAATTTAACTTTGAAGGAATTGCTAATATAGAGGAATTCATTCGGATAGCAGATCGTGTAGGATTGCATGTCATTGTTCGCCCTAGTCCATACATATGTGCAGAGTGGGAGTTTGGTGGTTTGCCTGCTTGGTTATTAGCGGATAGTAATATGAGATTTAGGTCATATCATGAACCGTATTTAGAAAAAGTTGATAAGTATTATGACGTTTTATTAAAAAAACTAGTCCCATATTTAACAACAAATGGCGGTCCCATTATTGCGATGCAGATTGAGAATGAATATGGGAGTTATGGAAATGATAAAAAGTATCTTACGCATATAAAAGATGCGATGCTTATAAGAGATATAGATGTATTATTATTTACGTCTGATGGGCCAACAGATTCGATGCTCCAAGGTGGTTCGGTTGAGAACGTTCTTGCGACAGTTAATTTTGGATCTAGACCAACAGAAGCGTTTAACAAGTTGCAAGAGTATTTCCCGAATACACCTAATATCGTCATGGAGTACTGGAATGGGTGGTTTGATCACTGGGGCGAAGAGCATCATCAGCGGGACCCAGCTGAAACCGCCGCAACTTTTTCGGAGATGCTTGAACGTGGGGATTCGGTTAATTTCTATATGTTCCACGGAGGCACAAATTTCGGTTTTTACAATGGTGCCAACTACGGTGATGAATATCAGCCGACGGTTACGAGTTACGACTATGATTGTCCAGTAAGTGAGGCAGGTGATATCACACCTAAATTCCATGCAGTACGTAAGGAAATTGCCAAGCATAAAGACATTGGCGAATTAATATTACCTGAATCAATCCCTAAAATGAATTATGGACCTGTTACAATGACGGAGTCAGTTCAGTTATTTGATGCACTAGAAATGATTAGTAAGCCAATCCAAAAGGCAAACCCGGAAACAATGGAGAAGTTGGGCCAAGATTATGGATTTACACTTTATCGTACGTTTTTAGAAGGCCCAAAAGAAGAAGCGGCATTAACAATCCAAGAAGTCCGTGATCGTGCGCTGGTATTTGTTGATAATGAGTATAAGGGAGTCATTGATCGGTGGAAAAATAACACCATTTCATTTGCAGTACCTAAAGAAGGTGTACAAATCGATTTACTAGTTGAAAATATGGGGCGTATTAATTATGGCCCTTTGATGAATGATCCAAAAGGAATTACAGAAGGTGTTCGGTTTGAACGACAATTCTTATTTGACTGGACGATGTATCCTTTACCAATGGACAATCTTCAATTACTGTCGTTTAAGGAAAACAATGAAAAGACTACTGGGCCTGCATTTTACAAAGGAACATTTAATGTAGAAGAGATTGGCGATACTTTTGTGGAATTACCTGGGTGGACAAAAGGATTTGTCGTTGTTAATGGATTTAATCTGGGCAGGTACTGGGAAGTTGGGCCGCAAGAAACATTATACTTGCCAGGTCCGTTAGTAAGAAAAGGTGAAAATGAAATTATTATTTTTGAATTACATGGAACAGCGGCTCCTAAAGTCTCGCTAATAGACACACATAAACTAGGCTAAATCATAGGACAGTTGCTAATCTGTTCTATGACTATAAATACTGTATGATGTATATATTGTAGGTAATCTACTAAATACGGTAATTATAGAAATGGAAAAGGTGATTGAGAGTGGCAACGATTAAAGATATAGCAGAAAAAGCGGGTGTCTCTTCTGCAACAGTTTCTCGGGTGCTTAATTATGATGCAAGCTTATCGGTAGCAGATGAAACGAAGAAGAAGATATTTGAAGTAGCAGAAGAATTATCATACCGAAAAACTTCGTCAAAGAGGTATGTCGATCAAAAGGTCGCTGTTGTGCATTGGTATACGGAAAAAGAAGAATTAAATGACCTTTATTATTTATCAATAAGGCTTGGAATCGAAAAACGATGTAAAGAAATTGGTATGAAGCCAGAAGTATATTTTTTCAATAATATTAAAGATATAAAGGCTGCTGAAATAGAGGGTATTATTGCTGTTGGTAAATTTAGCGAACAACAAGTTAAGGAATTAACAACTATTAATCCAATGGTTGTCTTTGTCGATTACAGTCCTAATGAAGATAAATATGATTCAATTGTCATTGATTTTGAAAAAGCTACAAAGAAAATAATCGATTTTTTCCTTTCCACTGATCATCGTAAAATAGGATTTATTGGCGGGAGAGAATTACTGAAAGGCCAGACCGAACCTATAGAAGATTTAAGGGAAAAGACGTATAAATCCTATATGTGGGAAAATGGACTGTTTGATGAACGATTTGTCTATGTGGGCTCATTTTCAGTTGAAGATGGCTACAACTTAATGAAACAAGCTATAGAAGACTTAGGCGAAGACTTACCGACTGCCTTTTTTATGAGTAGTGATGTTATGGCCATTGGTAGTTTAAGAGCACTTCATGAGGCTAATATAACAATCCCAGACCGGGTCAGTATTATTGGGATAAATGACATGACAGTTTCGAAATATATGTACCCATCATTAAGTACGATTAGAGTATATACGGAAGTTATGGGTGAAACAGCTGTAGATACATTATTAGAACGACTAGAAGGCAGAAAAATAGCGAAGAAAATACTTGTTTCGACCAAACTTATTATTCGCGATAGTGTGAAAAAGTAAGGGAAGTATTCATTGAAGAAGTGGAGGATGTTAAAATGTTTAATCTAACTTCAGACCAAATTAAGGAAAGCAATGCGGTACATACGACAAGGGAAATACATCAACAGCCAGTTGTATGGAAGGAACTGGTTACAGATTTAGTAGAGCAGCAAGAAACTTTAAAAGGATTTCTTACATCCATTTACAAAAAACATGATACTGTTCGAGTTATTTTAACTGGTGCCGGTACATCTGCATTTGTTGGCGACACTTTAGTTCCAGAATTAGCACGACAAAATCAACAAAACGTCCAATTTGAATCAATCCCAACAACTGATATTGTCTCCAATCCAACAGAATACTTATTTAAAGAGATACCAACAATCTTGGTGTCATTTGCACGGTCCGGTAATAGCCCGGAAAGTGTTGCGACTGTTACATTAGGGCAAGAGATTGTTACTGACTTTTATCAAGTTGTTATTACATGTAATAAGGATGGACAATTAGCGAAAAATATTCAAGGCGATGACAAAAGTATTACGCTGTTAATGCCTGAAAAAGCAAATGATCAATCATTAGCAATGACAAGTAGTTTCACGAGTATGACCATTGCTGCTTATGTGTTGTTTACTGAGGATGTCTTTACGAAAGACGTAGCAACACAAGTTATTACTAGTGCGGAACAGTTAATTGAAAGACTAGGGAACACTGTTGATGAAGTATTGGGATTTGATTTTGAACGAATTGCATATTTAGGTTCAGGTTTACTTGCTCAACTGTCACATGAAGCAGCTTTAAAAATGCTTGAACTCTCCGGTGGACAAGTTGTTGCAATCCACGAATCATCACTCGGATTCCGTCATGGTCCGAAATCAATTTTGAATGACAAATCAGCAGTCGTTTTATTCATGTCACAAGATCCCTATACAAGAAAATACGATCTGGATATTTTACAGGAATTAGCGGCAGAATCTGGCATGAAAATTGTAGCACTTACTGAAACGAAGGATGAAGAAGTTGAAAAACTAGCTGACTGGGTTATTTCAGTAAATACTGGCACAGAATCACTTTCAAGCGACTTCCATCTTGCATTATTGTATATCATTTTCGCCCAAGCTCTAGCATTGAAAAAATCAATTCAATTAGGAATCACACCAGACAATCCGAGTCCGGATGGAGCGATTAGCCGTGTCGTTAAAGGTGTTACTATTTACGACTATAAAAAATAAGTTATCCAGTTATCAAATCGATTCAATTCATTAATGGAATAACTAGGGGGAAAAGTGATGGGATACGTACAAAACACGAAAGAAATGCTCATTAAAGCTAGAAAAGAAGGGTATGCTGTTCCTGCTTTTAATATTCATAATCTAGAAACAATCCAAGTGGTCATTGAGGCAGCAGTTGAATTAAGATCGCCCGTCATCCTAGCGGCGACTCCTGGAACGATGGCTTATGGTGGTCGTGAATATATTCAAGCAATTGCTGAAGTAGCAGCAAAGAGCAATGATATACCAATTGCATTGCACTTAGATCATCATGAAACAGTTGAATCGATTGTAGAATCGCTTGAGTTAGGTGTAAAAGCGGTCATGGTGGATGGATCACATGGTACTTTTGAAGAAAATATTGCTCTCTCTAAAAAAGTAGTAGATGAAGCTCACAAATATGGTGCGACTGTCGAAGCTGAACTAGGGAAATTAGTTGGGCAAGAAGATGATATTATTGTTGAAGCAGCAGATGCAGCGTATACAGATCCAGATACTGTACAAGAATTTATTGAGAGAACAGGTATTGACTCACTCGCTGTTGCGATTGGCACAGGTCACGGCCTTTATGAGACTAAACCGAATCTTGACTTTGATCGTCTAGAAAAGATAAAAAACTTAGTAGAAATTCCAATTGTGCTTCATGGTGCTTCGGGAATTTCACAAGAGGATGTTCGAACATGTATTTCACTTGGTTGTGCAAAAGTAAATATTTCGACGGAGCTAAAGATCCCGTTCTCTGAAGCATTGCGCACGTATTTAATAGAAAATCCAAATGAAACAGATACAAGAAAGTATATGAAACCAGCTAAAGACGCTATGAGGAACGCAGTTAAAGAGAAAATAATCATGTGCATGAGTGACGGAAAAGCATGACGATGTGGAGTGAGGGAATATTCTCACTCCATTTGAGTATACAGGGGTAAACTTTGTAATGTATTATTGAGGATGGAGTGGTATACGATGATATTAACGATTACATTAAATCCAGCAGTAGATATTAGTTATAAGCTTGATAACTTATTGCTTGATACGGTAAACAGGGTCGAAGATGTATCTAAAACTGCGGGCGGAAAAGGGTTGAATGTAGCACGGGTATTGCAACAACTAGGCGAAGATGTCGCTGCATCGGGCTTTTTAGGTGGTAGCTTAGGAGATTTCATTCGTACGCAACTTGCGGTAATTGGAATTCAAGATTTTTTTGTTCCGATAGATGGTGAAACGCGCAATTGCATAGCTGTAATCCATGAAGGAAAACAGACGGAGATATTAGAAACTGGCCCAGTAATATCAGTAGGTGAAGCGGCACTTTTTTTAGATAAATTTACTGAATATGCAGAACAGGTTGAGATTGTAACACTATCTGGAAGTCTGCCAAAAGGCTTGCCGACGGATTTTTATGTTGAATTAGTGAAGATTTGCAACCAATATGATACCCAGGTTTTACTAGATGCGAATGGGGCTTTATTAACAGCACAAGTAGCAAGTGAACATAAGCCTTATTTAATTAAACCGAATGAGGAAGAACTTGCAGATTTACTTGGTCAAACGTCTCTTGATGAAACACAAATTATGGAAGCGCTAGAATCAGCGCTGTTTGCAGATATCCCTTGGGTTGTTGTCACGCTAGGCGCGGATGGCGCGATTGTGAAAAATAACAAGACCCTTTACAGAGCAAAGGCCCCTAAGATTAAGGCGATTAATCCTGTAGGTTCTGGTGATTCCGTAATTGCGGGGTTTGCTGCGGGAATAGCCCGTGGTTTAGAAGATGCAGCCTTAATCAAATATGGACTATCAATTGGTGTTCTAAATGCGCTGGAAGAAAAAACGGGTCACATTAATGCAGAAAAAGTAGAGTGGGCTGTTGAGCAGATGTTGGTCGATAGAATCGAAAGAGGATAAGTGTGATTGTGCATAATTGAATGAGTGTCGATTTATATTGCAATACTAGACTGAACGTATGGAAGGAAGTTATTCTTGGGAAACTTATATTTAATTAACGCTACACTAGTTTTGGAAGATAGTGTATTGCACGAAGGGTTTATACATATTAAAGAAGAAAAAATCGAGTCTATTGGTGTGATGGGAGATTGCCCCTCTTTGGCTACGGCAGATCGAGTAATCGATTGTAAAGGGAAACAATATGTGATTCCAGGTATGATTGATATTCATGTTCATGGAGCGGCAGGATTCGACTTTATGGATGGTAAACAGGAAGCTTTTGAAGGAATAGCGCTTGCTCTAGCAAAAGAGGGGACAACCTCATTCCTGGCAACAACCATAACGAATCCAGTCTCTTATACTAGTGAAACGCTAAAAAGTCTTGGGAGATATCGAGTAGAAAGCAATGATCCGGGAACCGCGGAAATGCTAGGTATTCATTTAGAAGGCCCTTTTATTAATAAAACACAAAAAGGGGCCCAACCAGAAAATGCTATTATTACGCCGGATGCTAATTTATTTAAAGAATGGCAGGAATTATCTGGATGTTCTATTAAAATCATCACATATGCGCCGGAGTTGGACAACGATTTTGAACTTCTAACTGAACTTAACAAAACCAATGTGATTCCATCGATGGGTCATACAAATGCATCCTATGATGAATCAGTTCATGCCATATCACACGGTGTTAGCCATGCAACGCATTTGTTTAATGGCATGAAAGGAATGCACCATCGTGATCCTGGAGTTGTTGGAGCAGTTCTTTTACAGGACGATATCCATGTTGAAATTATTCCAGATGGCATTCATTTTCATCCGGATTTAATGAAACTCATTGTGAAAATGAAAGGGCTTGAAAAAGTACTAGTCATAACTGACGGGATGCGTGCGAAAGGGATGCCAGATGGGGAGTATGATTTGGGCGGCCAGGAAGTGACTGTGCGCGACGACAAATGTTTATTAACGTCGACTGGTTCTTTGGCTGGAAGCATAGTGACGATGAATAGCGCTAGATTGAACCTCGCCAAGTGGCTAGAGTTGTCTATCCATGAACAACTGCAAATCACCTCAATAAACCAAGCGAATCGTTTAGGGCTATCAGGACGAAAAGGATCATTAATGACTGGTAAAGATGCTGATGTTGTTGTTCTAGGGCAAGAAGGTTCAGTCGAGTTGACAATTTGTAGGGGTTCTGTAGCATATGAACGTAGTGGTGCATTCAAATGACTTTGGGAGGTTATTCATGTGGCGTGGCAAGATGGAGCAGCAAAATGGTTTAATTATGGTGATTTAGAAGTTGCACTAAAGCAACAACTTCTGGTTGAAAAAAACAATAAAGAATTACTGGAAGATTGTTTTTATAAAAATCTCTCATTCGGCACGGCCGGCTTGCGCGGAGAACTGGGGTTTGGTACGAATCGGATGAATATCTACACTGTTAGGAAAGCGGCACTTGGGCTTGCTTTATATATAAAAAGCTGCGGGGAGGTTGCAGAAAATAGGGGCGTCGTAATTGCTTATGATCCGAGGCATCAATCTGCGGAATTTGGTCTTGAAGTGGCGAAAGTCCTTGGGTTTAATGGCATTCGTTGTTATTTGTTTGATGAACTTCAATCTACTCCATTGTTATCCTTTGCAGTGCGGGAGTTGAATACGTTTTCGGGCATTGTCATTACAGCAAGCCATAATCCATCAGAATACAATGGACTGAAGGTATACGGAGAAGATGGTGGACAAGTAACTTTAGAAGCCGCAAATGCGATTACTGCTCATACGGAGAGTATTAATGATCTATTTTCGGTTGAGGTCGCGGAAGAGGCTATTCTCTTAAAAGAGGGATTGCTTACTTATTTGAATCATGAAATGAGCGACCGGTATGTATTGCATTTGAATGGAATACTTTTAGGCGGAGAGCCGGATAAAGGTCTATCGATTGTATATTCTCCACTTCACGGAGCAGGGGGCAAATTAGTTAGTAGAGGACTAGAGGTAGCAGGCTTCTCGGACGTAACCATAGTTAGTGAACAGGCAATTCCAGATCCGAATTTTACAACCGTTAAGTACCCAAATCCGGAGGAATCACAAGCCTTCGAAATGGCACTTACATATGGCTATAAAGTGAAAGCGGATCTACTCATAGCTACTGATCCAGATGCAGACCGAATGGGAGTTGCAGTACGGGATTTAGAAGGAGAATATGTTTTTTTAACAGGTAATCAGATTGGTGCATTACTATTAAATGCATTGTTGGAAGATAAGTCGGACCGCGATACAATGCCGAAAAATGGTGTTGTTTTAAAAACAATCGTCACATCAGAACTTGGTAGGGCGATTGCAGACAAGTATGGTGTTAAAACGATGGACGTCCTTACAGGGTTTAAATTTATAAGTGAAAAAATCTTAGAATTTGAAGAAACTGCAGAGTCAACTTTCTTATTTGGTTATGAGGAGAGCTATGGCTACCTGATTGGCGATTTCGTACGGGATAAAGACGCTGTCCAAGCATCGGTTTTAATTGCTGAAGTGGCCGCTCGTTATAAAGCAAAAGGCCAAACATTATTGGATGGACTACACGAACTGTATGAAGAGCACGGCTTTTATCAAGAAAGTTTGGAATCAATAACGCTAAGAGGGAAGACTGGAATGGCGAAAATTGATGAAATCGTGAATTATTTCCGGTCGACATCATTTGTAAAAGAGTTTACCAAACCCCTTTCAATCATTGAAGATTATTCATCTGGACATTTTGTTAACGTTGAAACGGGGGATCGGCGGCCACTCAATTTACCTATCGCGAATGCTCTTAAATTTATATTGTCTAATGGTGCATGGTTCGCCATCCGTCCATCTGGAACAGAACCGAAAATTAAGTTCTATTTTGGAGTGAAGGGCGAAACGCAAGTTGAAAGTGATGAGCTTTTAGCAGCATTAAAAGAAGCAGTCATGACGATTGTTGAAAGGTTAACTATTGACTTATTGTGAGGAAATTTTTAAATGAAGAATGTTGAAATGGAATCGCCTACTGGTATTGTTAAAGGTATTTCTACAGGTGCCGATTTTTCAGGTCGGAGAAATCTCACTAATGAACTACTAGATAATGTCTTATTGGTAGCGGGGATAGTAAGGGAATTTTCAAAATTGATTTTGTGAACCGTGTTGGAGAATCTTATTTAGGTATGAAAGCAATTCAGGATGCGCATTCTTCCTATTTCGGAAAAACCGAAAGATTCCGAAGTATTCTTGCTGGTCAGCATTTACTTTCTGACGTAAATCCAAATGAGTAGTTGGGAAGTATAAGAAGAATAGGAATGAGAATAAGTGAGTCCCTTTCAACCAATTATGGTGTAAGGGACTTTTTTATCTTGTAGGAAATTATAAAATCTCGTACTGATGATGAGTTGTAACGTAGAGATTTCTTTTCAAAACTTCGCATAGCCTCTCGATTCACTTCTATTTTTTTAACCTTTCAGCGCTTGCGCTTTTGTGCTTTTGGAATGCAGTAGCGTTTTGACTTCAACTCCCTATGTGTACCAAATAATTTAGAAGTTAATAATCACCAATAATATGATCTACAGTGATAAATGACTTTGTATTTCTATACTCTCCAGGGGAGATGCCAAGAGAAGCGCGAAATACTTTACCGAAATAGTTACCATTAGAAAATCCAACATTTAATGCGATATCTTCAATTGATAGTTTGTCATTCTTTAATAATTCTATTGATTTATTAATTCTAATAGTTGTTAAATATTGTATAGGCGTAATATTTATTGATTTATGAAATAAGCGAGTGAAATGGTATTTAGAAAGTCCAGAGGCATCTACAATATCATCAAGAATGATAGAGTTTTGAAAGTTATTACTAATAAAAGTGATTGCACTGGAAATAGCTTTTGGCCACTCATCGTCTGTTTTTATATTCGAAATATAACGATATAATTCCATTAAAAATGAATAGGCAAATGAAGAGGCTTCGTATGCATCATTCATTTTATTAACTGAAACAATTCTTAAAAGCTCTATAATCCTTGATATAGGCTGAGAATGTAGATTTAGTTTTAATATATGCCCTAGGTTATTTGTTATATCTTCATAGCATCTAATAGCTTCTTGTCCAAATAAAGATATATGTATAAATTCCCATTCACTGCTATCGGAAGGCAAATAGTATTGATGATCACTAGGGATTTTAACGAAGAAAGCTTGTCCAGCTGTCAAATGAAAGATCTGATCCTCGATTTTAATTTTACCGGCACCTTTTAAAGTGTATTGAAAGACAATGATATCTGTTTCAGTTCGAGTCAAACCATTCCAGTCATAGGAAGAATCAGTCTGCTTCTCCCATCCTAAAGAGTGAATTCCTACGATACGTTGCTGATGGGGTCCTTTGAAAAGAAATCCAAATGTCCCATACTGTAAAGAGTCTAATTTTGATAGCAATATATTACCCTTCTTTCTGCTTTATTACCATTGTATAACTATATAACTCGGACTATGATTATTGTAGCAGTCAATTCTATGGAATAGGAAATATTATTTTAGGTTGAATAATAATATTTTTCAACTAAAATTACTTCTATATCTTAGAATTAAAGATAATAATAGGGGGTTATTTTATGTCAAAGATTATATTTTTAGGTGCTGGAAGTTCGGTTTTTGCAAAAAATGTACTTGGTGATTGCATGGGGGTTGCTGCTTTACAAGGTTTTGAGTTTGCACTATTTGATATTGATCATGAACGACTAAAAGACTCAGCACAAATGCTTAATAATATAAAAAAAAATCTAGGATCAACTGTGAAAATTGTTGCTTATACAGACCGCAAAGAAGCATTACGAGATGCGAAATATGTGATAAATGCAATTCAAGTTGGTGGATATGAACCAAGTACAATTATTGATTTTGAAATTCCTAAGAAGTATGGCCTACGCCAAACGATTGCTGATACAATTGGGATTGGTGGGATTTTTCGTAGTTTAAGAACGATTCCTGTAATGTTGGATATTGCTGAAGATATACAAGAAGTATGTCCGGATGCCTGGTTATTAAATTATACGAATCCTATGGCTACTTTAACAGGTAGTATGTTGAGATATACTGATGTCAAGACAGTTGGATTATGTCATAGTGTTCAAGTATGTGCAAACGATTTATTGAAAGATTTAGATATGCCGACAGATAATATTCAGTGGAAAATTGCAGGAACGAACCATTTAGCATGGCTGCTTGAAATTAACCGCAATGGGCAAGATTTATATCCGGAAATTAAGAAAAGAGCGCTAGAGAAACAACAGACTAAACATCATGATATGGTTCGCTACGAATTGATGCATCGCTTTGGTTATTATGTAACAGAGTCTTCTGAGCATAATGCGGAATATCACCCATACTTTATTAAACGTCAGTATCCGGAACTAATCGACCGTTTTAATATTCCGCTAGACGAATACCCAAGACGTTGTATTAGTCAGATTGCAGATTGGAAAAAGATGCGTATAGATTTAATTAATGACCAAAATTTATCGCATATACGTACACATGAATATGGATCGTATATTTTAGAGGCAATGGAAACAGACCAACCAATTAAAATAGGTGGAAACGTGCTGAACACGGGTGGTTTAATTAGCAATTTGCCAACAAGTGCTTGTGTGGAAGTTCCGTGTTTGATTGATGCAAGTGGCGTGACACCAACGTATGTCGGGAATCTACCTGAGCAATTAGCGGCGTTAAATCGAACAAATATTAATACGCAATTACTCACAATTGAAGCAGCAGTAACGGGTAAGAAAGAACATATTTATCATGCGGCTATGCTGGACCCGCATACTTCAGCTGAATTGTCCATTGATGATATTGTTTCATTATGTGATGAGCTTATTGAAGCACATGGAGATTGGTTACCGAAGTATAAATAAAAAATTGCTTCAATTAAATTAAAGGAAACCTGAGCATTGAATGAGAGAATTCAATGCTCAGGTTTTTTATTTTTTATATGATGCGAAGGTCAAGCCACTTAATTTCATCTTCTGTTAAGGATATTTCAGCAGCAGCTCTACATGAAAGCATCTCTACATAATTTTGTGGTCCGATAATTGCTGCTGTTGGAAATGGTTGATTTAAGACATATGCTAAGCTGATTTGAATTGTTTCCACATTTTTTTCTTTAGCCAATTGCTCTGCTCTTCGGTAGCGTTCCCAGTTGTCGTCATTGTAGAATACCCGAACTAAGTCCTCGTTAGATCGGTCTTCTGGTGTAAAACGGCCGGTGAAAAATCCACGTGCTTGTGAAGACCAAGAAAGAATAGGTAGATTTGATTTTTCATACCAGGCAAGAATTGAATCGTCGACTGATACACAATCTGACCAATATGGTGACTGTGCTTTTGCTAGGCTTAGGTTAGGACTACTGAAGGAAAAACCTATTAAACCATGGCTCTCTGCATAGTCATTTGCTTCTTGAAGGCGGTCAATTGACCAATTAGAACCTCCAAAAGTGCCAATCCTACCTGCTTCTACCTGCTCATTTAATATTTCTAGTATTTCGCCGACATGCACAGTAGGGTCATCACGATGAAGTGCATAGAGCTCAACATAGTCTGTTCTAAGTCTGTCCAAGCTGATTATTAGTTCTTCACCGATTGCTTTTTTATTTATTTGTGAGCCTTCTCGATTGGGGTGACCACCTTTTGTCAGTAGCAAGACATCGTCACGACGTTTGTTTTCTTCCATCCAGATACCTATAGCCTGTTCACTTTTTCCACCTGCATAAACAAATGCTGTGTCGAGGATATTTCCACCGATATTTATATAATTTTCTAGTACCTCAGTAACTTTATCAATAATTTCTGGTGTGAAGTAATCAGTTCCCATTACGAGCCCAGTTATAGTTTTCTCTAGTTTACCAATTTGAATATTCTGCATTTTTAATCCCCCAATCTTTATATTATAAGAATTCTTTCTTGTTTTTCTGCTGAAATAAGTGTACCTTTTATTGCTTTTATATTGCCGATTATATCTTCATTCGGGAATTTAATGGGTTTTCCATCAAGGACACTTTCTGCAAAATTGTCAGCCTGTAATGCATAAGGATTAATATTATCATCAAGGATTTTGTTCGTTTGTCCATCTTTGATAATTTTATATGATTGGTCTCCAAGGAATGCAGCCTTCATCACAATTCTTCCCTTTGAACCAAGAATTTCGAGCTCATTTCGAAATTCAGCCCACATACCACAATCAAAAGTCAAGGCAACCCCATTAGAAAACTCCATCATTCCAGAAGCCATCATATCGACATTACCATGTTCTGATGAGAAAAAAGCATGAGCAGTTACCGCCGAAGGCTCCTCATCTAGCAAGAATCTAGCAGCACTAATAGGATAACAACCTACATCATAAATTGATCCACCACCCCATTCTTTTGTAAAGCGAATGTTACCTGTATCCTCAGCTCCATTAAATGTGAATACAGCATGAATACTCCGTACATCTCCAATTTCACCATTTTTAATCCGAATTTTAATAGTTTCATATCGTTTTTGATGGCGATACATAAATGCTTCTGCTAGAATAACACCTGCTTTTGTACAAGCATCTACCATTACTTTGGCTTCTGTTTCATCTAATGCAATTGGCTTTTCGCATAAAATATGCTTTCCAGCCTTAGCGGCTTTAAGTGTCCACTCTTTATGTAAGTGATTTGGAAGAGGAATGTACACCGCATCAATTGAGGGATCATTTAGTAATTCTTCATAGCTACCATATGCTTTTTGAATTCCTAATTCATCAGCGTAAGCTTGAGCATTTTTCAAAGAACGGCTTGCAACTGCCGCGACTACATTTCTTTTTGACTCCTGTATACCCGGGATTACAGACCGCTTGCCAATACTTGCTGTGCTCATAATGCCCCAACGAACTTTTCTTTCTGCCATTATTTAACGCCTCCTCAGATTAAAAATAGTATAACATTAGTTTTATAAAATGAAAGAGTGAATATATTAAATATTCCGGTTATAGTTTTTGGAGATAAATTCCTTCATGAATAATATTGTTTATACAAGTAATTGTTATTTGGAGTCGATGGAAAATTCAGACAGGGGTGGTATAGTTGAATAGGTATAAATATATTATCTTGTTGTTATGCAAGAGGGGGATAGATTATGTCGGTACATAAATGGTGTAAAGTATTGATTGTTGACGATGAACTGCTAATTAGAAAGGGAATTAAACATTCTATTAATTGGGAGAAAGAGGGCTTTCAAATTATCGGTGAAGCAACGAATGGGGAAGAGGCACTTGATTTAATTGAAACTTTTCGACCACATATAGTAATCACAGACATGGTGATGCCGGTTATGGATGGAGTAGAATTGACAAAAGCAATCAAGGAGGATTATCCACAAATTGAAATAATTATCTTGAGCAGCTTTGGAGATTTTGATTATGTCCGTTCTACATTTCAGCTTGGTATATCCGATTATATACTTAAACCACAATTGGAAGGCGCTGACCTATTAAAGGCGCTTAAACAAGCAGCGCATAAGATTCCAGAATTTGTATTAGTTGATAATAGTGGTGGAGATGTGACAGTTTCGCTTGAGAGTATGATAGATAGAGTGATGACGGGCTTTGGATTAGAGGAAGATCCGGCACTTATAAGGAACATTTTTTCACACAGTCACTTCTGTTTACTTGGGATCGATATTAGAGCTCACATAAATCATAAAAAAAGTGTAATTGGGCCATTAATTGAGGAAATTGAAGGAAGAGTGAAAAGTGATTTTACGCATATTGAAATACATCGATTACCCGTCACTCAAAACATTATGGCTTTTATGTTTAATTTTGAACTGAATCAATTACAAACAATTAAGGAATTTATTAAGATGATTTCTATCTCACTTACTTTTGTTGATACTAAAGTTGGCTGGGCATTAACAGAGCCTTTCACTGAATTTCTTGATTTAAAGCAAGTTTATCAAAAAAAATTACTGCCGCTTATTCAATATCATTTTTACTTACCAGATATATCTGTGATGATTTATGATGAAATCCCGGGCGTCCGGCAAATTAATGAGCCTTTCCAATTAACTAGGTTTACTGAATTATTTCAACGTCAACAGTTTAAGGCGGCATTTTTATATTTGGAAGCTTACATTGAAGACCTTGCTCACCAATATACAACAGATGAGTTTGCATTTAAGTCCTTGGTAGGGAATATCATTTTCAATGTTACGATTCTTTTTGGAAATATGGAGAATAACAGCAGAAGATTGGAAGAGGAAAAGTATTATTATATATCATCTATTGATGGAGCATTAAATGTAAAAGAAGTTTTATCATTATTAGATGAATTTTTAACAGAGGCAAAGACCATGATTGAACTAGCACAAACCAATCCGAATCAGAATAATATGCAGAAGCTATTAGACTATATTTATGAACATTACGCAGAATCACTTAATTTAACAGAAATGGGGAAAAAGTTTCACTACAATCCATCGTATTTATCAAATTACTTTAGTGAAAATAACAATCAAAGTTTTAGCGAATATTTAAAACAAGTGCGAATTGAAAAATCTATTGAACTATTGCAGAAGGAAGAGATTTCAATTGCTAAAATTAGTATGCTAGTGGGTTACTCTGATCATAGCTATTTCTGTAGAGTGTTTAAAAACTCTACAGGTGTTTCACCAAGTAGTTATCGCAGACAATATTCTAGTACGAGAAAGAGGGAAAAATGACGAATCTTTTTGAACGCATAAATAATTATGGGTTATTGGTTAAGATATTTCTTGTGATGTTCATTAGTATTATTGCGATTACAATTACGATTACATTTAGTACTTTTCAGATGTCGAAAAAGTTATTTACAGAAACGTTTAGCATAACAAATTCAAAAATACTCGCAACAATCCAAGAAAGTGTGGAAAACTTTAATTATTCTGTTGTGAATACAATTAATAATATTGAACAAAGTGGGACAGTTAAAAAGTTCCTTACCGAAAGCGATACCAATAGCCTAGAAATGTCGGCGTCCTATTTCAATATGAGTGTGCAAATGAATCGAATTCGGACACACCTAGATACTTACGATAACGGGATTACAGTGTTGGGTGTAAATGGACGCAACTTTTCCACCAATCGGATATATTGGTCAATCACAGAAAAGGCACTACCAGACCATCCAATCACACAAAATGCGCTTGATAATCCAAAAGTATTGTCATACCACTATGATGATCGATATACCGATGCATTAAAAAAACCAGCAATTATTGCTTCGAAAGCGCTGACAGATAGAAAAAGTGGAGAAATCTATGGAGTCATGTATATTACTATGCAAGAACTTGAATTTCGACAATTTTACACAAGCTATACAAGTATAGGAAACAATGTTGCGATTATTAATGGAGCAGGAATTATTGTTTCGAGCAATCGTACGGAATTAATTGGACAACAAGAACTCGAATTACTCAATCATGCACAAGAGATTGAGAAACAGGATTTGAATTATAAGGATATTGAATTCTTAGAAAGAGAACAGATTGTACTATCTGAATATCTACCATCACTAGATTTATATTTGGTCAACTTAATTGATCGAAAACTTGTTATGGATAAAATAATTGATAAGAAATCAATAGTTCTCATTAGTATTTTAACCGCCAGTATTGCTTCGCTATTTATTTATTTTATTTCCAGGCGACTAACAAGATCACTAACAGGTCTTGTTAATCAAATTAATAATATTGCGAAATCCAATTTTGATCATTATGTCACCGTTTCAGGTAGTTATGAAACGAAACAGGTCGGGAATGCGTTTAATTTTATGCTTGATGAACTTCATGAATATGTTAGTGAATTGATTGCAACCCAAAAAAAGCAACGTAATGCGGAGTTAGCTGCACTACAGCAACAAATCAATCCACATTTTTTATATAATACGCTGGCATCCATAAAGATTATGGTAAAACAAGGGGATAAAGAGAAAGCAGCCGAAATGATTAATAAACTTATTTCTTTATTGCAAAATACAATCGGAAATATTAGTGAGACGAATACAGTAGAACAGGAATTAACGAATATGAAAGACTACACGTTCATTAATCAGGCCCGTTATGGGGAACAGATTAGGGTTAATTACTACATAACTCCCGCTTGTTTATCTTACCAACTTCCAAAGTTAATCATTCAGCCTTTTATTGAAAATGCATTTTTTCATGCATTTAATAAAAAAACATCAGGATTTATTCATATAATGATTGGACAAGAGCGAGATTCGCTTATCTGTGAAATTGTTGATAATGGCGATGGAATGGAGACAAATCTTGAAAAACAGATGCCCAGCTACAAAAGTAAGCGACAATTATTTAGTGGTATCGGAGTGAAAAATGTTAATGAAAGGATTAAATTATTGTATGGAGAAACATACGGTGTGGAAATAACCAGTACGTTAGGGGAGGGCACAAAGGTTAGGATTCGTTTACCAAGTATAGAATCTTGAAATAATCCTAATATACAATGAAAGTCCAAGTCGCTAATAGTTGATGATTTAGAAAACTATGAAAAGTGCGATTTCAGATAGATATTATCCTAACAGTCCCTCTTTTTTTTGTGTAAAATTGATTGTAGAAAGCGCTTTCAACTACAGAAGTGGAGGGGTAGGACAATGAAAAAGATATTCATATTATTTTTAATCAGTATATTATTGGTAGCTTGTTCTTCATCACCGGATTCAAAAGGAAGTGAAAGTAAAGTTGGAAATGAAGATACTAATGAAGTTACAGTTTGGGCATGGGATCCGAAATTTAACATTGCCGCGTTAGAAATTGCAAAAGAAACTTACAAACAAGAAAATCCAGATCTTAATGTCAAAGTTATTGAAAATGCACAAGATGATATTATCCAAAAATTAAATACAGCATTAGGTTCAGGTACAACGAAAGGATTACCTAATATTGTTTTAATTGAAGATTACCGGGCACAAAGTTTCTTAAAGTCTTTCCCTGATTCGTTTTATGAATTAACAGATTCATTTAATGCATCAGACTTTGCAGAATATAAAATTGCCCCAACAAGTTCTGAGGGTAAAAACTATGGCCTTCCTTTTGATACGGGTGTAACTGGTTTGTACGTTCGTACTGATTACTTGGAGGAAGCGGGTTATTCAGTAGAAGACTTAGAAGGAATTGATTGGAGAGAATATATCGAGATTGGGAAAAAGGTGAAAGAAGTTACAGGGAAAACATTCCTTACCATAGATCCTAATGATCTTGGTCTTATCCGAGTCATGATTCAATCAGCAGGCTCTTGGTATGTGAAAGAGGATGGCGTAACGCCTGACCTTGTAGATAATGAAGCTCTAAAAGAGGCATTTGAAGTTTATAAAGAAATGATAGATACAAACATTTTAAAGCCGCACTCTGATTGGAACCAATTTCTAACAGGCTTTAATAGTGGAGACGTTGTTACTGTACCAACAGGAAACTGGATTACACCTTCTATAAAGGCTGAGGAATCGCAATCTGGGAAATGGGCAGTTGTCCCAATACCTAAATTAAATGTTCCTGGTGGGGTAAATGCTTCGAATTTGGGAGGAAGTTCATGGTATGTGCTAAATATCCCGGGTGCCGAGCAGGCAGCAGATTTCTTAGGTAAAACATTTGGCTCTAATAGTGAAATGTATGAAAAACTTGTGAGTGAAGTTGGCGCAATTGGTACGTACAAACCTGCAGCAGAAAATGATGCTTATGCTACAGAAGATAAATTCTTTAGTGGACAGAGAACAATTGAAAACTTTGCATCATGGATGGAAGAAATCCCAGGTATTAACTACGGAATGCACACGTATGCAATTGACGATATTATTACTGTTGAAATGCAAAACTACTTAAATGGAAAAGATATTGACTCTGTCTTGAGTAACGCTCAGAAACAGGCAGAGGCACAACTTAATTAATATGTGAAAAAACGATAATCCTTAAGCAATTGATTGCTAAAACGATCTAATTTAAACGACCTGATCGGATCAATTGTTTAAGGTTTTTATTCTAAGTAAGGAAGTGATTTAAAGTGAACGGTAGAACTAAAACCAAATTGACTGGATGGACGTTTGTTGGGATTTCTACTTTTATGATTAGTGTGTTTTATTTTTATCCGATGATTCAGGCATTCATCCTCTCACTCCAATCGGGGTCGGGCACAAATTTAAGCTTTGTAGGGTTAGATAACTATAAACGTGTCTTTTCCGATCCTACATTTATTGCGGCTTTTAAAAACACTTTTATTTTTCTAATAGTACAAGTTCCAATAATGATTCTTTTAGGATTATTTTTATCTGTTCTCTTAAATGATCCTAAATTAAAATTTAAAAGTTTTTTCCGTATAGCAATATTTTTACCTTGCGTTACATCACTTGTTGCATATTCTGTCATCTTTAAAGATTTATTTGCGGTTGATGGAATCCTAAACAAACTATTACTTAATTTATCAATCGTGCCAGAGGGAATTAATTGGTTGACGGATCCATTCTGGGCAAAGGTCTCAATTATTATTGCAATTACATGGCGTTGGACAGGCTATAATATGATTTTTTATTTATCTGGTCTACAAAATATCGATTATTCAATATATGAAGCAGCAAGAATTGATGGAGCTTCCTCATTTCAACAGTTTTTCAAAATTACAATACCAATGTTGAAACCAATCATTTTATTTACATCCATTACATCAACAATAGGGACGTTACAGATATTTGATGAAGTAATGAACATTACAAAAGGTGGTCCTGGTAATTCGACCACATCAATATCTCAATATATCTATAATCTTTCCTTTAAGTATACACCAGACTTTGGCTATGCGGCGACGGTCTCTTACTTTGTTGTTGTGATTATCGTACTATTTGCCGCTCTACAGTTTAAGTTAGCAGGTGATAAAAAATGAAGAAAGTAAAAAGAATATTTACGTATCTATTTTTAACTTGTGCGGCAATCATTTCTATTTTTCCTTTTTTCTGGATGATTATCAGTGCGACAAATAAGTCGGTTGATGTGTCAAAAGGTAGATTATTTCCTGGAAGCCACTTAATTGAAAACTTTAAAAACTTAATTGAAACAGTTGATATTGCTCAAGCATTAACAAATTCATCAATTATCTCAGTGACAACAACAGTTCTGTCATTGATAATAGCCTCATTAGCTGGTTATGGCTTTGAAGTATATCGCAGTAAGGCAAAGGACATTGTATTTAATATTTTATTAATATCAATGATGATTCCATTTGCCGCATTAATGGTTCCGTTATACCGGATGTTCGGTTCGCTATCACAAGTAGCACCTTTCATTGGAATGGACACATTAGCATCTGTAATGTTGCCTACGATAACAACAGCTTTTCTTATTTTCTTTTTCAGGCAAAATACCAAAATGTTCTCAAGGGAATTGATTGAAGCAGGCAGAATTGACGGTTTGAGTGAACTGGGTATATTCTTCCGTATTTATATGCCAACAATGAAAACAACGTATGCTGCTGCAGCTATTATTACATTTATGAATAGCTGGAATAATTACTTATGGCCGCTAGTTGTATTACAATCACCTGAGAATCAAACGATCCCACTACTTATATCTAACTTGGGTTCAAGTTATGCACCTGATTACGGTGTAATTATGTTAACAATAGTAATCGCAACATTACCGACGGCGTTGATCTTTTTTGTGATGCAAAAACACTTTGTGGCTGGAATGATGGGGTCAGTGAAGTAATCACTTTATTATTGATAAGGAGTGTATGTTTAATGAAGAAACCGAGTTTAGAATGGCTTACAGATGTAGAGGTATTTGCTGTAAATCGTGTACCCGCGCATTCAGATCATCATTATTATGCCACGATGGAGGAGGCACGAAAAAAAGGGGAGATGAATTTCCGAAATTGTTTAAATGGTACATGGAAATTTAGTTACGCTGTTAACCCAAGTAGTCGTATAGAACAATTTTATGAATCCGATTATGATGCTAAAGGATGGGGAACTATTCAAGTTCCAGGACATATTCAATTACAAGGATTTGGACGACCACACTATGTAAACACAATGTATCCATGGGATGGCCATGATGAAATTCGTCCACCTGAGATCCCTATTGATGATAACCCAGTAGGTAGCTATTTGAAAACATTTACAGTACCTGAAAACATGCAAGATCAACCCTTGTTCATTTCTTTTCAAGGTGTTGAGACAGTACTTTATGTATGGCTAAATGGAGAGTTTGTTGGCTATAGTGAAGATAGTTTTACACCAGCAAATTTTGAACTTACACCTTATTTACAGGCGGGTGAAAACAAATTAGCTGTTGAAGTCTATCAGAGAAGTACAGGAAGTTGGTTAGAAGACCAAGATTTTTGGCGTTTTTCAGGAATTTTTAGAGACGTCTATCTATATAGCAAACCCTCTATACATGCAGAGGATGTGCATGTACATACTCATCTTGATGATACCTATACAAATGCGGTTTTGGAAATAGATCTCAAAGTGGTTACTGACCAAGATATAAAGGTGTCACTTGTATTAGAGGATGCGGATCATAAAGTTATAGAAGTAGTCGATCAAACACAATTTAGTACGAGCGGTTCATTGAAATTATCTGTTGAAAATCCACTATTATGGAGCGCAGAAAGTCCATATTTATATCAAGTTTATATTAAGCTTTATGATCAATTAGGAACATTAATAGAAGTCATTCCACAAAATGTTGGATTCCGTAGTTTTGAAATGAAGGATAAAATTATGCGATTAAATGGTAAACGGATTCTATTTAAGGGTGTCAATCGGCATGAGTTTAATTGTCATAGCGGGAGAGTAGTGACAAAAGAAGATATGCTTTGGGATATTAAAACGCTCAAACAGAATAATATTAATGCAGTTAGAACAGCTCATTATCCAAATCAAAGTTATTGGTATGAACTTTGTGATCAATATGGTATTTATGTCATTGATGAAATGAACTTAGAAACACATGGGACTTGGCAGAAGATGGATGCAATTGAACCTTCTTGGTTGATCCCGGGTAATCTTCCGGAATGGCAAAACATTGTAATGGATAGGGCGGTTTCAATGTTCGAACGTGATAAAAATCACCCATCGATTTTGATTTGGTCATGTGGTAATGAATCATATGCTGGTGAAGTCATACTGAATGTGACGCGCTATTTTAAAGAAGTTGATGAAAGTCGATTAGTTCATTATGAAGGTGTATTTTATGATCGGAATTATAGTGAGACAAGTGACATGGAAAGCCAAATGTATACAAAACCAGCTGATATTGAGAAGTATTTATTGAATAACCCAGATAAACCGTATATCAGCTGTGAATATATGCATGCGATGGGGAACTCACTTGGTGGGATGAAAAAATATACAGATCTTGAACGAGAATATCCAATGTATCAAGGTGGATTCATTTGGGATTATATTGACCAAGGCCTTGTAAAAAAGGACCGTTATGGACAGGAATTTTTGGCGTATGGTGGTGATTTTGGTGATCGACCAACAGATTATAATTTCTGTTTTAATGGTATTATTTATGCGAATCGCGAACTGTCACCTAAAATGCAAGAAGTACGCTTTTTATACCAAGATATAAAGCTATTTCCTGATCGTAATGGTGTGAAAATCATCAATGATCGATTATTCGAAGATACAAGTGATTTAGTATTGGAATATCGTTTAACATTTGAAGGGCAGCAATTATACCATGCTCAAAAACAAGTGAATATTGAGCCGGGAAGCGAAGAGTACATTGAATTAGATTATCTATCAGAATTGAATATGAATGGTGAATATGTGATTCAAACTGCACTATTATTGAAAAACAAGACAATTTGGGCAGATCAAGACTTTGAACTTTCTTTTGGAGAGCATATATTTCAAGAAGGTAAACGAGACTTTATTATTCCAAAGGGGACAGTAAATGTAGTCAAAGGTGACGTAAATATTGGTGTCCATGGAGAAAGTTTCAGTGCTATATTCTCACTTAAAATGGCATCACTTATTTCACTCAAATACGCGGGCAAGGAAATGATTGAGCAAGCGCCTGCTCCGCTATTTTGGCGAGCGCTCACGGACAATGACCGGGGCAATCAAGCAGGCTTTGAAATGAGTGAATGGTATGCAGCTAGTCTAGGTCGGAAATGTATTGGATTCAATGTACAAGATGAGAAAACACACGCAACAATTAGTTTTGATTATACATTGGCGATAGATTCGGCTGTAAAACTCAAAGTTTCTTATACAGTTTATGCCGACGGACGTATTAAAGTATGTTCATCCTATCAGGGGGCCACTGGGGTGCCGGATATGCCGCTATTTGGAATTTCTTTTAAAATGTCTGCTGATTATCATGAACTAGACTGGTATGCGAACGGTCCAGAAGAAAATTATCTCGATCGTTCAAATGGTGCAAGATTAGGGGTATTTAGAAATATGGTGTCAGCTAATCTAGCTGCCTATGCGTCTCCACAAGAATCTGGTAATAGGACAGGTGTCCGCCGGGTAGATGTAACCAATAACGAAGGAATTGGCATCCGAATTTCATCTACAGATACACCAATTGAATGCAATATTTCACCTTATACAGCATTTGAATTAGAAAATGCTTCTCATCATTATGAACTGCCAGCTATTCATTACACAGTGGTTACCATCGCAGGTAAGCAAATGGGGGTGGGTGGTGATGATAGTTGGGGCGCACCGGTACATGAAGAATACAGAATTAATGCAGAAAAAGAAATATACTTTGAGTTCATGATTGAACCTAAATAATTAGCCGGTAATATTGCCCTGCAGACAGTGATTATGTAGGGCAATACGTATGAAATTTGTTGATGATTAGATAAAAATATATATGAACTATTAAATTTAAAAAGGAGGAAAAACATGCGAAACATAGGTTTACAATTTTGGTCGATTCGTGAAGAAGTGGAAAAGGATTTATTGGGGATGATTGAAAAGGTAGCGAAGATGGGCTATACAGGTATACAATTTGCTGGATTCTTCGATCATACGGCCGTAGAAGTGAAAGACAAATTGGTTGAAGTAGGGATTAAAGTTGCTGGTGCCCATGTTCAAATTGAACAACTTGAAAATAACCTTGAAGAAACATTGAAATACCATGAAACAATCGGAAATAAATTAATTATCATTCCTTTTTTACAGAAAAATATGCGGACAACTGAGAATGATTACAAACGAACGACAAAACGACTAAATGACATAGGCCGAAAAGTTCATGCAGCAGGATTTACATTAGCCTATCATAACCATGACTTTGAATTTGACGTGTTTGATGGAAAAACTGGTTTTGATATTCTGTTTGAAAATACAGCTGAAGAACATTTAAAAATAGAGTTGGATTGTTTCTGGGCGGCTTGTACAAATAATAATCCATTAGAAATTATTGAGAAGTATGCTAATCGTGTGGTTTCTTTGCATATTAAAGATATGAAAGTTGTAGACAATGAGCATATTTCTACGGAGCTTGGTACGGGAAGACTGCCGCTACCCGAGTACATTCAAAAAGGGAAAGCGAACAACGTAAAGTGGTTTATTGTTGAACAAGAACATTTCACAAAAAATCCAGTAGAAAGTGCAACACAAAATGCAAAAGAAATGTACACGATTTTCGATAAGTAATATGACTTGGGTGCAGGGAGGAAATTGGATATGGATAAATTGAAAATAGGTGTCATTGGATGTGGCAGTATTGCTAAGTTCCGTCATCTTCCGGAGTATTCGACAAATGAAAATGTAGAAATTGTTGCAGTTTGTGACATAGTTGAAGATCGGGTGAATGAAACAGCAGAAAGGTATAATGCAAAAGCATATATAAATTTTGAAGATTTACTTGCCGATGAGACTATTGATGCAGTAAGTGTTTGTTTACCAAACTATTTGCATGCACCTGTTTCGATTGTCGCATTAAATGCTGGGAAACATGTATTATGCGAAAAACCTATGGCTACTTCTTATGAAGAAGGGAAACAGATGATTGAAGCAGCAAGTAATAAAAATAAAAAACTTATGATTGGACATAATCAACGCTTTGTTTCTTCCCATGAAAAAGCGATGGCACTCATTGCAAGTGGAGAATTGGGTAGGATTTACAGTTTCCGTACTGCATTTGGCCATCCGGGGCCAGAAAGATGGAGCATAGATGGACGTGATAGTTGTTTTTTTTATAAAGAGGAAGCGTTTATTGGAGCGATGGGTGATTTAGGTGTCCATAAAACAGATTTGATGCGCTATATCTTGGGTGAGGAAATTGTTGAAGTAGCTGGATTTGTTGAAACAAATGCGAAAAAAGATACAGATATTGATGATAACGCTGTTTGTATCTTAAAGACTGAATCGGGAATTATAGGTACGCTAGCAGCAAGCTGGGCGTACACTGCAGATACAGATAATTCAACGATTATTTACGGAGAAAAAGCAATTCCACGATTGGAAGATGATCCAAAGTATTCGCTTATCGTACAATATACAAAGGGTGAAGTTTTAAAGTATGAATTAGGTGCCATACAAACAAATGAAGAAGGTGGGCAACATACTTCGCATGTGATTGATCATTTTGTATCAGCGGTTCTGAATGATACAGAGGTGCCCGTGTCTGGAGAAGAAGGATTAAAATCATTAGAAGTTGTTTTGGCAGTATTAAGGTCTAGTGAAAGTAAAAAGATTGTAAGGGTTTGAAGTATATCTAGAAATTGAGGAGGGTTTATCCGTGAAATTAGGCGCTTTTGCAGTTTTACTTGCTCAAAAGCCGGTTTCAGGCCGAATAATGAAAGAGCATACCCCTCAAAAGAGAGACCACTGTAAAACGTACTAATAATTCATTTTTTATATGTTGTCAGGCTATGGACTACATGCCAATAGATTACAATTACTGCGGTTGTTATTGGTGGTAAGTTGGTAACTGGAGGCGTAGGAGTACTAATATTAGGTATTATTCAGACATTCATTCTATTCGTAGGAACACTTGCAAAAAACAATCTTGAAACAATAAAAAAATATACCACGAAGGATCAATTAGGTGGATTTAAGGATAGATTCGATAGAATTATGTTGTTTTTGATAAAGAGACGGCGGTTTGGTCGTGAAATATAATATTACACAAGGACTTGCCTGATAATTGGTGAGTCTTTATTTTTTATATAGGGGAGAAGGGAATTTGAAATAGATAATGAATATGTTATGTTTCATGTCATTTCAAACAAGGTAGTTTTATGACAACAAATAGTCCGGGTTTACCACCGTTTAGGAAAGAAAGAAAAAGTTCATTTTAATGTAGTTCGTATTGTATACAATGCATCTAAAATAGCAAATGATCGACTCAAAAAACGAATCATCGCAGCCTAATTGAGCTGTAAGTATTTCATTGTCTTTCGTTAAACGACTCAATGTTCTGATTAGAAGCTTTTTTTATAACATGTATTGTGAAATAGATTCAACTAGCCCAGATATTAAAATTTAACTTTTTCAAAAAAATATTGATTGTACGTACGTTTTGTATTAATATGAAGATGGGAACAATAACATGTACGTATATATCGAGTTGGGAAGGTGGAAGTAAATATGCTAGAAGATTTGAAACAAAAGGTGTTAGATGCGAATTTAGCATTACCAAAACATAATCTAGTTACTTTTACGTGGGGGAATGTAAGCGGTATCAGTAGGGTAGACAATCTTATTGTCATCAAACCAAGTGGAGTACCTTATGATGAGTTGAAAAAAGAAGATATGGTTGTTGTTGATTTTGATGGCAATATTGTAGAAGGTAAATTAAAGCCATCTTCTGATACGCCAACTCATATTGTCTTATATAAAAACTTTCCTGACATTGGTGGAGTTGTTCATACGCATGCACCATGGTCAACAAGTTGGGCTCAAGCGGGAAGAAGTTTACCAGCTTTAGGTACGACGCATGCGGATTACTTTTACGGCACAATTCCTTGTACACGGGCAATGACTGAGGATGAAATTAATGGGGCGTATGAACATGAAACGGGCAATGTTATTATTGAGACTTTTAAAGAAATCAATCCAAATGAAATACCAAGTGTGCTTGTTCATAGTCATGCACCTTTTTCTTGGGGGAAAGACCCTGAAGAGGCGGTACATAATGCGGTTGTGTTAGAAGAAGTGTCAAAAATGGCTTTACAAATGTATCAATTGAATCCGAACACGACTGATATGGATCAAGCGCTGTTGGATAAACACTATCTTAGAAAACATGGAGCAAAGGCATATTATGGACAAAAGAACTAAGGAGGCTAAAAAATGACTGAAAAGTATGCAATTGGTGTTGATTATGGTACTCAATCTGGTCGCGCAGTGCTTGTTTCATTAGAAAATGGGCGGGAAATCGCTGATCATGTAACATCTTATCGTCATGGTGTTATAGATGGAAAATTGCCTGGAACGGATATTGAATTAGGCTATGAATGGGCTTTACAACATCCACAAGACTACCTAGAGGTATTAGAGAACTCAATTCCTGCTGTTTTACAACAATCGCGAGTCAATCCAGATGATATCGTTGGGTTGGGCATCGATTTTACTGCGTGTACGATGCTACCAATTGATGATGAGGGAGAGCCTTTATCGAATAATCCAGCGTTAAAAAACAATCCGCATAGTTGGCTTAAGTTATGGAAACACCATGCGGCACAAGATGAAGCTAACAAGTTGAATACCATTGCAGAACAAAGGGGAGAAGCCTTTTTACAAAGATATGGTGGGAAGATTTCCTCAGAATGGATGATCGCTAAAATTTGGCAAATTTTAAATGAAGCACCTGATATTTATGAGCAAACAGATCGTTTTGTTGAAGCGACTGACTGGGTGACGTCAAAGCTGACGGGCAATTTAGTTCGTAATAGCTGTACGGCAGGTTATAAATCAATCTGGCATAAAAAAGATGGCTATCCGAGTAAAGAATTCTTTAAAGCACTCGATCCTCGTTTAGAAAATCTAACGGATACGAAACTTCGTGGTGAGGTCGTGTCTATTGGAACGAAGGCGGGAGGGCTGACTGCAGAAATGGCCAAGCGCATTGGATTAAATGCTGGAATGGCGGTTTCCGTCGGCAATGTCGATGCGCATGTCTCGGTCCCGGCGATGGGTGTAGCTGAGCCTGGAAAACTTGTTATGACAATGGGTACATCCATTTGTTCTTTGTTATTAGGGGAACAGGAGAAAGAAGTAGAAGGTATGTGTGGAGTCGTTGAAGACGGAATTATTCCAGGGTTTTATGGTTATGAGGCAGGTCAGTCTGCAGTCGGAGATATCTTTGAATGGTATGTCAATCAAGCTGTACCAGAATATGTTGAACAAGCGGCTAAAGAAGAAGGACTCAATGTTCATCAGTGGTTAGAGAAAAAGGCCTCAAACTATCAACCGGGTGAGACTGGATTATTGGCATTGGATTGGTGGAATGGCAATCGTTCCACTTTAGTAGATACTGATCTTAGTGGGCTGCTGCTTGGAATGACTTTGCAAACAAAGCCAGAAGAAATTTACCGAACGCTACTTGAAGCTACGGCATTTGGGACGCGTAAAATTGTGGATGCCTTCACCAATAGCGGATTAGCTGTCAATGAATTATATGTTTGTGGAGGATTACCTCATAAAAATAAACTATTAATGCAAATCTATGCGGATGTTACGAATCGAGTTATTAAAGTGGCAGACTCGTTCCAAACGCCAGCATTAGGAGCAGCGATGTTTGGTGCAGTTGCTGCTGGAACTGCAAATGGAGGATTTGATTCCATATTAGATGCAACAAAGAAAATGGCACGTATAAAAGATGAAGTAATTACACCGATTCCTGAAAATGTAGTTGTATATGACAAAATCTATCAAGAGTATTCGATTCTACATGAGTATTTTGGTCGTGGAGAAAATGATGTGATGAAACGGCTACGTGCCATTCGATCTGAAGTAAAGTAATCTACTAATTGGAGGAATAACTATGCTAGCTATTAAACCTTATGAATTTTGGTTTTTAACAGGAAGTCAGGACCTTTATGGTGAAGAAACACTGCTAGAAGTTGAGAATAACTCAAAAGAAATTACTAAACAACTAAATGATAATGGAAATCTTCCATATAATATAACGTTTAAAACGATTTTAACGAATGCGAATGATATTCGGAAAATAATGCTGGAAGCGAATAGTGATGAAAATTGTGCTGGTGTGATCACGTGGATGCATACATTTTCTCCGGCAAAAATGTGGATTGCTGGTCTTGCTGCATTGCAAAAGCCGTTACTCCATTTGAATACGCAATTTAATCGCGATATTCCTTGGCAAGCTATTGATATGGACTTTATGAATACCAATCAATCTGCACATGGTGACCGTGAATACGGTTTTATCGGAACACGTATGAACATCTCACGTAAAGTAATCGTTGGTCACTGGTCAAATAAAGATGTTACAGAGAAGATAGCTAGCTGGATGAACACGGCAGTAGCTGTTACAGAAGGCACGAATATTAGAGTGGCGCGTTTTGGTGATAACATGCGTAATGTCGCTGTGACAGATGGCGACAAAGTAGAAGCACAAATTATATTTGGCTGGACAGTAGATTATTATGGTATTGGCGATCTCGTAGCAGAAATGGCAATAGTGTCGAATGATGCCATTGAGAGTCTATATAAAGAATATGAGACGTTGTATGAGCTACCTGAGGAAGCGAATGAGCCGGGTCCTGTCAGAGATTCAATCTTAGAGCAGGCTCGCATTGAATTAGGATTAAAGTCATTTTTGTCAGCTCGAAATTATAATGCATTTACTACCAATTTTGAGGATCTACATGGCATGAAACAGCTGCCGGGATTAGCAGCTCAACGTCTAATGGCAGAAGGTTATGGTTTTGCGGGGGAAGGGGACTGGAGAACAGCGGCCTTGTTGCGCATGATGAAAGTAATTGCCAATAATCAAGGGACTTCGTTTATGGAAGATTATACGTACCACTTGGAGCCGGGCAATGAAATGGTATTAGGCTCGCATATGCTAGAAATTTGCCCAACAATCGCAGCAACAAAGCCGCGTATTGTTGTTCAACCTCTTGGTATTGGCGGCAAAGAGGATCCAGCCCGACTCGTGTTTGATGGACAAGGGGGGAGTGCAGTTGTTGCTTCATTAATTGAATTAGGGGGCAGATATCGTCTCGTTGTCAATGCTGTTCAAGCCCAGCATTCAATGGCAGAAACACCAAATTTACCAGTGGCAAAGGTTTTATGGAAACCGGAACCTTCACTTAGTGAAGCAGCTGAGTCATGGATTTATGCTGGTGGAGCGCACCACACAGTATTTTCTTTAAACGTTACAACAGATCAATTATATGAATTTGCCGATATGGCAAATATTGAATGTGTTGTCATTGATAATGCAACGAATGTTAGACAGTTGAGAAATCAATTGAAGTTAGGCGAGGCAGTTTGGCAGTAAAGGCTATCATGAAATGAATTCTGATGATATAAGGGTTTTCAATATATAACATGTATGTTCTGAGGAGGTAATTTTACTATGCATACAACAGATAGTTTAATACAGCAGCTAGAGGAAATGGGTATTGACCGGGATGGAACAGTAATCGTTCATTCTTCAATGAAAAGTATTGGTGATGTAGAAGACGGCGCAGATACAGTACTTGATGCATTGTCCACTTTTATGGAAAAGGGTCTACTCGTTTTCCCTACACATACATGGCAATATATCAACAAAGATAATCCGAAGTTTTATGTAGAAAGCTCGCCTTCACATATAGGGATATTAACGGAGCAGTTTAGAAAGCGCCCAAATGTTATTCGTTCTTTACACCCTACACATTCAGTAGCAGCGCTAGGCGAGGGGGCATTATCGTTTACAGCTGATAATGAAAAGTTTGATACCCCTTGCGCGAGGGGATCATCGTGGTGGAAACTGTTAGACCGTGAAGCGAAGATATTGTTAATAGGCGTCGATTTGCGGCGGAATACATTTATCCATGGGATAGAGGAATGGTTGGGAATACCCAATCGAGTGACTGATGCTCATGAACAATTATTCACTGTGCTTTCAAATGGAAAGGAAATATCTGTACCATCTCGAAGACACTATGGTTTAGATTGGTCAGCACACTATTGGAAGGTTGAGGGGATTTTAGCAAAAAAGGGAGCAATTCAGTATGGGGAATTTGGCGATGCTACCGTGCTTGTTTGCGACACTGTTAAGCTAACCCGGTATATAACTGAAATGTTGACTATTAATCCGGAGTTGTTTTCTGATAATGAACCATTAGCAGAGGTAATAATTTAATTTTAAAAACACAGGGCTATATTTTAATATAACCCTGTGTTTTTCTGTACAGAGGAATGTTAGCGATAGCACTTATACAAATTTTAAAAATGAATTTCTTCAAATCAGTTTTGGTACCTAAGCTGTATTTGTATGTTCAACAAATAAATAAAATCTATTAGTCGGAGGAGAACATGGGAAAGAAAATCACGGTTTTTCTGGTGGTATTGTGTGCACTTGTGTCATTTACGATGATTGCCCATGCGGATAATCCTATTATTAAAGATCGTTTCTCTGCTGATCCAGCTGCATTGGTCCATGATGGTAAGGTTTATCTATATACGGGTCATGATGAAGCAAGACCTAGTGGAAACACCTTTGTGATTAAAGAATGGAATGTATTTTCTTCCGATGACCTTGTGAACTGGGAGCTTGAAGGTCATTTACCTCGGACGGAATTTAAGTGGGCTCGAAGGGATAGTGCTTGGGCTTCCCAAGCGATTGAAAGAGATGGTCAATTTTATTGGTATGTAACAGTCTTCAACGGAGATCCTGCTGACCCGGGTTATTCAATAGGTGTTGCGCAATCGAATCATCCGGCAAAGGGATTTAAAGATGCACTCGGCGGCCCGCTTATTACACCGAGCATAACTACAGATCCAGAATATATGGGAAAAGTGCCGTGGGATGATATTGATCCGTCTGTTTTTATCGATAAAGATGGTCAGGCTTATCTCTATTGGGGAAATACGCATCTTTATTATGTGAAATTGAACGACAATATGATCGAACTGGATGGTGATATTCAACGTGTGGAAATCGCAAATATGCCGGTTGGCTATACGGAAGCTCCTTGGCTTCATGAATATGACGGGCAGTATTACTTGACCTATGCAATGAACTATCCAGAAGAGATTGGTTATGCCGTGAGCGACAGTCCTGAAGGACCTTGGACGTATAAGGGCAAGTTGATGGATAAGCTGCCAGGAAGTTCAACGAGTCATCCTGCTATTATTGAGTTTGAAGAGCAATGGTATTTTATCTATCATGGGGCTACTTTACCTACAGGAGGTGAGGTTAGGCGCTCGACTTCGATTGAAAAAATGTATTATAACCCAGATGGAACCATTCAAAAAGTAGTACCAACTGTATCTGGTATAAGTGATCATAGTTATTTAATACAAGCTTATAGCGATGCGGATCGCTATGTGCGTCATATGGGAATTGGACTTCAAGTGACATCTATAAAAAAAGAAAACTCGAATTATAAATGGCATGTCGTACCTGGGTTAGCAAATAATCATGAAACATATCTATCATTTCAATCGGATAGTAAGCCAGGTTTTTATATGAAGAGAAAAGACCAGCAAATAGTGATGGCTAAGAATGACGGAACGGATAGTTTTAAAGAAGCAGCAACATTTCAAGTTGTTCCGGGTTTAGCTGATAAAAAAGCATCCTCCTATCAGGCATACGGCGATGATTTATATTTGTATCACGATGAGGATAATCAATTGATGTTAACAATGATGAACGCAGCACAAGATAGCGAACGTGCAACTTTTCGACTGGAGGGCGGAAAGCTGAATGCGGATAAGGATGAAGTAACTGTAGAAGCAATTAATGTGGATGAAATACCTGTGCCTGCTAGTCGAATTTATGTACCTTTAGGCATCATTGTCCTTGGATTAGCAATAACAACTACAATGTATGCGACGAGGAGGAAAAATAAGAATAGATAAATTTTCAAGGTGGCAAATTCAACTTATGCGTTCAATTCCGCTATATACGAATAATTAAACAATGATTTTAATGAATTAACCTATTGAAAAATGAGTAACGAAGGTGAGAAATTCATGAATAGTGAATATATTAAGATAATAAGAGCCAAATACCATTGACAACCAATAATTTAACTACTATAATTTAAAATAAAGTGACGTACGTACGAGTTGCGTTCTCGATTTCATTCAGATACGTACATCTAAAAAGAGTAATTAAAATGTTTGGTATATTTCGACTCTTTATGAAAGCGCTTAAACTTAAGGCGCTTATTATACGCTATAATAAGCGCCTATTAAAAATTGACTATTGAAAATTTGGAGGTGATATTTTGAGTACTATGAATATTAAGAAAATATGGATTGTTGGTGTTATGTTAGCATTAGTCATTTTTCAACATCCAAATCCGGCTATTCATGCACAAGATGATAAAGATAAATCAAAAGGAAATACCGTTGTAGAGGGTGCAGCATCTATCCTGGAGAGTAAATACAGTTCATACATAAAAGAACATCGAGGGAAGTCCTATCAGGGTAACGATATAGTTTTGGATAAGCCGGAAAATTGGGTGACGGATACATCTTTATTGACTTCCAATGATGAAAAGGCTGCTTTAAGAATTAAGCAAAATGATGAAGCGAACATAACCATCCAGGCTCCAGAAACGGCATCTTATTTAATCGGTTTACAGTATTCCACTGAGGGAGATAACATATTACCCACGCAACTTGAAATGAAGGTCAATGGACAATTTCCTTTTTATGAATTAAGAAACTTAATATTTGAAAGTAGATGGGAAGTACCTAACGAAACGCTGAAAGATAAGTACGGTAATGAAATTGTTCCGCAACCGAACAAGGTAAAGGAATGGCAAGAAAAATTTATTAGCGATGCAAGTTATCGTAGTAGTGAACCTTTTTATATCGAGTTACAAAAAGGAGATAATGAGATTACTTTTCGTACGATCGAAGGTAATATCTTAATTCAATCTATCATACTTGCATCGGTAGATGAGTTGTCTGGTTATCCGGAAGGTAAGGTAGTAGGTAATGAATTTATAGTTATAGAAGGAGAAAATAGTACGTATAAAAATGATTCCTCTATCCGTGCTAGTTCTCTCTATAATATTGATTTGACACCGTATAGTGCCGGAAAACGAGTAATGAATTATTTAGATAGTGATTCATTTAAAAAACCAGGTCACAAGGTCGAATATGAATTTGAAATAGAAAAATCCGGCTACTATTATATGGGAATGATCTACCGACAAAATGTCAAGATAGATTTCCCGGTATTTGTAAACTTGGCGATTGATGGTGACATCCCATTTAAACAATATAAAAATTATCCGTTTGACTATACGCCTGAATTTACGCATACGACAATCCATGACCCTGAAAAGGACGTGGATATACCGATTTACCTTGAAGCTGGAAAACATACAATCAGTTTGACAATCAGTTTAGATCATATAAAGTCGACGATTGAAAAAGTCGAACAATTAACGAAAGAAATTCAAACATTATCATTAGAACTCACTAAATTGACAGGTCCTAGTATTGACCGCAACCGTGATATTGATGTAGAAAAATATATACCCGGTATTACCAAGCAGTTGCAAACTTGGACAGATGAAATGAGTGACCTTTATGAAGGGGTTAAAAAGTATAATCCTAATGTAGCAGAAATAGGGGCATTTTCTTCTCTTAATATAGCAGAAAAACAATTGAAAAGTCTTTCGAAGAATGTGGATAAGTTAATTGTGAGGAAAAATGAATTATCAACGGGAACGAACTCGATTACTGCACATTTAGGGAATTTACTGCAAGAAATTATCAATAACGGCTTAGCTGTCGATAAATTGTATTTCTATCAAGATGCTGAAGATGTTCCAGAAAAAAAAGGGTTTATGAAGAAACAGTTGGCCAAAGTGGAACGTTTGTCGAAGTCGTTTGGTGAACAAGATTATGCAATTGATAATGTAAATCCAGATCACCTACAAGTTTGGGTTAACAGGCCAAGACAATATATTGAAATCATGCAACAACTAATTGACGAACAGTTTACACCATCAACAGGTATTCAGGTCGATATTTCACTAATGCCGGATGAAAATAAGCTTATTTTGTCGAATGCTTCAGGAGATGCTCCAGACGTAGCAGTTGGCGTCAATTATGCACTTCCTTTTGAAATAGCTATAAGAGGAGCCTTACAAGATCTAACGGAATTCGATGATTTTGATGAAGTGAAGAAGAGATTTCCTGAAGGTTTACATGTTCCAGCTACAGTGAAAAATGGCATTTATGCTTTGCCAGATACGATGAATTTCTGGGTGTTATTTTACCGTAAGGACATTTTAGATTCATTAGGCCTGCCTGTCCCTGATACACTCGAACAAGTGAAATCCTATCTTCCAGAGTTGCAAAGAAAAGGGATGAACTTCTTTTATCCGACAGCAGGTATGGCGGGTCTAAAGACCTTTGCTAGTACAATGCCAATTATTTATCAAAATGGTGGTAACTTTTACGGAGATACCATTGGTCGAACGGCATTAAATGAAGAAGAATCCATTGAAGGTATGCGGCAATTGACAGAACTGTTCACGATATACAATATGCCCTTTGAAGTTCCTAGTTTTTATCAGCAATTTAGGGACACTTCATTACCAATCGGTATATCAGATTATTTCATGTACAATCTGATATTAAATGCAGCACCAGAAATAGCGAATACTTGGGATATTGCATTGATGCCCGGTATTGAAAATGAAGATGGAGAGATTGAAAGATGGTCTGCAGGTGGAGCTGAAAGTAATGTCATTTTTGAGGATTCTGCGAAAAAAGAAGAATCATGGGAGTTCTTGAAATGGTGGTCTAGCACAGACGTACAGATCGCATTTGGTAATAATCTTCAAACGACATATGGTAAAGAATATATTTGGAACACAGCAAATATAGAAGCCTTTGAAGGACTGCCTTGGGTTACAAATCATAAAAATGTAATTCTAGAGCAAACAGAGTGGGTCACAGAAGTACCAAGAGTTCCAGGAAGTTACATGCTTGAAAGAGAAATTAGTAATGCTTATAACTCTATTGTGTTAGATGGAGCAAACTTTAGAACAGCTATTGACTTGGCAAGTAAACGTATCAATCGTGAAACTTTTAGGAAGTTGGAGGAATTTGGCTTTATGAAAAATGGCGAGACTATAGAGCCTTATCCAAATCCAGAGTTTACTAACGAGTAACGGAGGGCAAGTGTATGCAAAAAGACAAAAAGAATCCATATCTCTTTTTGCTTCCATATGTATTATTATTTTCAGTATTTATCATCATCCCGATTGTAATGGCCATTTACCTATCATTTACGAATTTTAATACCATTGAAACACCTAACTTTATCGGGTTTTTAAACTATCTTAACTTGTTAACGCAGGATGAAATATTTATGCAATATGTCTTGCCTAACACTGTATTGTTTGCGGTAATTGTTGGACCAGGAGGATATATATTATCCTTCCTGCTGGCTTGGAGCTTATCACAATTAACAAGAGTGCCACGTATGATCTTGGCATTAATTTTCTATTCACCATCTATGACATCGGGTGTAGCAATGGTTGTTGTTTGGAAAGTCTTGTTTAGTGGTAATCAGGCTGGTTATGTAAATAGCATATTGATGAAATTTGGTATTCTCACAGAACCACTGATATTTTTACAGGATACTAGATTTATCATGTTAATTATGATTATTGTAGCCCTTTGGGGAAGTATGGGTGTTGGATTCTTAGCTATGCTTGCAGGTGTTCTAAATGTAGATGAAACACTCTATGAGGCGGGCGCTATTGATGGTATTCGAAATCGCTTCCAAGAGCTATTTTACATTACGATTCCATCAATGAAACCACAAATGTTGTTTGGTGCAGTAATGGCTATTGTCGGAACTTTTTCTACCGGAGTTATTGGTGTGGCACTGACAGGATCGAACCCCACACCCTCATATGCGGGACAACTAATTGTAAACCATATTGAAGACTATGGATTTATTCGATTTGAAATGGGTTATGCAGCAGCACTTTCAGTTGTATTATTGCTGATTATTTTCTTGTTTTCTTATATCTCGAAAAAGCTGTTTAGCGAATCCTAAGAGAGGAAAGATTCTATGGCCTTAAAAGTTAGTGGTAATAATCCAAGTAAATTTAATAGGAGTCAAATTAAGTTTTATGTATTTTTAATACCCTTTGCATTGTTCATGATGCTTCCGATTCTCTTTATCATCAATCATGCCTTTAAACCATTAGATGAACTATTTGCGTTTCCACCGCGATTTTTCGTCAATGCACCAACATTTGATAACTTTAGAAATTTGTTTGATTTGGCGAATACGTCCGGAATCCCTTTAAGTAGATATGTGTTGAACAGTTTAATTGTCACAGTTGCAGTTGTATTCTTTTCTATCATTATTTCTGCGATGGCAGGGTTTGTTCTGTCGAAAAAGCAATTTAGAGGAAAAAAAGCACTTTTTGAAATCAATAATGTTGCCTTGATGTTTGTACCAATTGCAGTTACCATCCCTAGATTTTTAACGATTTCATTCTTAGGGATTGATGATACATTTTTTGCTCATATTTTGCCATTGCTTGCTATGCCAGTAGGGCTGTTTTTGATCAAACAGTTTATTGATCAGATTCCGGATGCCTTAATTGAAGCGGCCATTGTTGATGGAGCAAATGATTTTCAAATCTTTTGGAAAATTATTCTGCCGCTCATCAAACCAGCGTTGGCAACTGCTGCTATTTTAGTATTCCAAGTAGTATGGAATAACGTAGAAACATCAACATTGTTTACGACGAGTGAAAATATGCGTACATTAGCATTCTTTATGAATACACTTGCAGTAAATACGAATGTTGTTGTTGGACAAGGTATGGCAGCCGTTGCATCCCTTATTATGTTTATTCCGAACTTAGTTTTATTCATTATTTTACAAAGTAGTGTAATGAACACGATGTCACATTCAGGGTTAAAGTAGGTGTAAAAATGTTGGGTAAGAAAAGGTATATATCATTTTTGATTAGCATTGCACTCTTCTTCTTTATCAATCAAAATGTGATATTTGCAGGTACAGCATATAAGACATTTACAGAAGATGGTTACGGAAATTATGTAGAAACGCAATCTGCCTACACAGTTTCTAATACCATTGTAAAATTTGGTGATGAACTTTTCTCGCAGCCATCTGATCTAGCGATTGGTGATGATCAACTTCTCTATGTCTCTGATACTGGAAATCATCGAATTCTGGTCGGTGATAAACAAGGAAATCTAATCCGTATCATTGGTGAAGAAGTGTTAAAGAAACCGAATGGTATTTTTCTATCGGAGGATAACAAATTATATGTAGCTGATGAGACAGCGGCAAAAGTATTTGTATTCTCTTTAGAAGGGGAGTTACTAGCGGAATTTGGTAAGCCTGATAGTATCTTATTTGGTGAAAAAGCTAACTTTGTCCCTGAGAAACTTGCTGTAGATCGTCGTGATAATATTTACATTATTTCTCGTGGTAATTCAAATGGTATTATTCAAATTAATGCTAATAACGGAGAGTTTATAGGGTATTTTGCACCGAATAAGACCATGGTTACGCCGCTAACTGTTTTTAGAAAAGCAATATTTACAGATGAACAGCTTAGCAAAATGATTGATACAATCCCTTCGACAGCTAAGAATCTTAACCTTGATGACAAAGGTCTTGTCTACACCGTTTCTCAAGGTGAACAAATAGAAGCAATCAAGAAATTGAATATGGCGGGAAAAAATATTATTGGAACAGATCTTTTTGACGCTTTTCCAGTGACAATTGATGTTGGATCACTAGAAAATGTTTTTGTCGCAGGTGAGAATGGTTTTATCTATGAGTACACCAGTGAAGGGAACTTGCTATTCGTGTTTGGAGGGCAAGATGATGGACGGCAGCGTGTAGGTCTTTTCAATAAAATTTCAGCCATTGCATTGGATGAAAATGATTCGATTTTCGCATTAGACTCTGAGAAAAAACAAATTCAAGTATTCGAACCCACGGAATTTGCAAGTTTAGTCCATAAAGCATTAACACTTTATCAAAATGGAGACTATGAAGGTAGTAAAGCACCGTGGCAAGAAGTTATTAAGCTAAATAGTTTATTCGATTTTGCAAATCTAGGACTTGGTGAAGCGTATTTTAAAGATGAAAATTACGTGGATGCTTTAGCGTCATTTAAACTAGCAAAATATAAACCGGGTTATTCCGATTCGTATTGGGAACTTCGTAATAAATGGATGCGTGAAAATATCATTGCATTACTGTTTATAATTATTGCATTATTTATTATTAACAAAGTAATTAGTAGAATTGAAAAAAAGTATCGATTCTGGTCTGAGTTTAAAACGAAGATAGATAATAAGTACAATCTTAAGTTATTGAAAGATCTTGCTTTTGTGAAAAATTTTATACGTCATCCGCTGGATAGCTTTTACAGCATTAAATATGAAAATAAGACAAGCATTCTATCATCGACTATTTTAATGTTTGTGTTCTTTATCATTTATTTATTAGAAAAGTACTATTCAGGTTTCATTTTTGGGACTATTGAAGAAGGAGATTTTGCGCTTGGTTCTGATTTTGCCCTAGTGTTTGGCGCGCTGCTGTTAGTGATTATTTCAAATTACCTCATTTGTACGATAAATGATGGTGAAGGGCGCTTTAGGCATATCTATAGTGGTTTTATCTATTCTTTTGCCCCCTATTTTATCATCAAACCGTTTGTCATCATTGCAAGTAATTTCTTAACTTTTAATGAAGCTTACTTACTGAGTCTGACAAACGTTATTATTTATGTTTGGGTAGCTATATTACTCGTTATCATGATTAAAGATATCAATGATTATTCAATAAAAGAAACGATTAAAATAATCTTTTTGACGATGTTTACGATATTAATAGCTGTCTTACTTATCTTTATTGTTTATGTATTAATTTCACAATTGATATCATTTGTGATGTCAATAATTAATGAGGGGGTGTATCGAATTGAAAATGGTTAACATTAAAACCGTTATCAAACCCATCCTTTTTATAGTCTTGTTATTGGCTGTAATAATCTATTTGTTTACGGGAAAAGAATCAAAAGAAATTGTAGGTCCGCCGAAAGTGCCTGAACCA
Source organism: Sporosarcina sp. resist (assembly GCF_014302295.1). NCBI lineage: Bacteria > Bacillati > Bacillota > Bacilli > Caryophanales > Caryophanaceae > Sporosarcina > Sporosarcina sp. resist. The sequence goes on from NZ_CP060287.1 coordinate 2,357,932, forward strand.
ACAGTTACTGAAGGTTCGAAGGAAGAAGAGGGGTCTAGTGAAGGTGTAACACAGCCTGAAGTAGCTGCACCTGAGCAACTAGGTAAAGATGATAAAACATCGGAAAATAGGGCGGGATTTTACGATGTAACACAACAAGAAATTGATGGTCATCGATTTGTCGTAGCGAATGATCAACAAGAAATGTACATGAAGGAAGAAAATCTATCCATCATAATGAGGGATAAAAAAACGGGTGCAGTTATGTATTCAACGGTTGACAAGCCGGTGAAGAGTAATGAGGAATGGACGAACTTCATGAGATCGTCCATTGTTCTGGAGTATCTTGTAGGTACCAATATTGTTGTTTACCGTGCAGATATGTATTCAGGAAATCCAGAAAAGAAAATAACCTATACATCAGATGGTTTTGTAGCAAATATCTATTATCCGGAGCTAGAAATTTCTTATGAAGTGCAAGTACTTTTAACAGATGAAGGCTTTAAAGTGGAAATTCCACAAGATAAAATTACAGAGGATAATAGTAAGTACAAAGTGGCAGGCGTATATGTCTATCCTTTCTTAGGTTACTCAAAGCTAGATGATCGAGAAGGCTATATGTTCATACCTGATGGTTCTGGGGCTTTGATTCGTTTGAAAGATAACGATGGTAAATTTAAACAACCCTATTCTGAAATGGTTTACGGTTCCAATGTGGGGATAGATGATTCATATGTTTTATCCCTATTTAATCAAATGAATCCTTTTAATAAACCAGAACGTATTTTGGCTCCAGTGTTTGGTATGGTTCAAACAGATTTAGCAATGGGCTATTTAGGGATTATTGAAGAAGGTCAATTTAGTGCAAAGGTTGAAGCGTATCCAAGCGGTGCAATTATCCCGTATAACTGGATTACAGCTAAGTTTATTTATCGCCAGGTGTATAACCAACCAACGAGTAAGGATTCCGGAACAATGGTTGTACGTCAAAAGAATATGAATAACTTTGACATTAAGGTTCGTTATGATTTTGTATCTGAAGACAAAGCGGATTATGTAGGTTTGGCTGAAAAATATCGTACATATTTACTGTCCAATAAATTGATTACTGAAAAGGGTAATGAATTTAAAGTACGAGTGGATTTATTGGGTTCAGATATAGAAAAAGGGTTAGTCTTTAACAAAGATATACCGATGACTACTTTTGAACAGGCAAGTGAAATTTTCAATGATTTGCAAGACAATGGTGTAAAAGATATTTTGTCTATTTATAAGGGTTGGCAAGATAATGGCTACTACGCAAGTTTACCCGTTCGATCCTTTAAAACAGAATCGAAGTTAAGTGATGAAATGAAAATACAGGACTTAATACAGGAGACGAAAGATAAAAGTATCGACCTGTACCTTGGTCACGACGCATTGAGAATTAACGGAGAAGAACAAGGAAATACGAAATATAAAGTAATGAAAAAGTACAATAAGCAAGCTTATAATGAAAACGTTTATGGTAAAGTTTACAACTCTTTTGGTTACTTAAATCCTCAATCTTCTGCAGATATTATGGATAAGATGAAAAAGGAATATAAGGATAATGACGTTGAAAATATTATGATTAGTGGAATTTCGAATGAGCTCTTTTCTTACAGTGAGGGCAGTAAGGAATTTGATCGGATCAAGACCAAAGAATACTATGAAACGATTGTGGCTGATTATAGTGACAACTTTAATTTATTATTAGAGCAGCCATTTTCTTATCTATGGGATTATACAAACAAAGTTGTTGACCTTCCGATGAAGTCATCTAATTACGTGTTTACAGATGAGGAGATTCCATTCTTAGCGCTAACGTTGAGAGGAATTGTTCCATTATATTCGGAGTACACCAATTTTCAGGCAAACCAAAAAGAATTTTTCTTACAGCTAGTGGAACAAGGGGTGAATCCATCCTTCTATATCACACACAAAGACCCGTCAGAATTGCTGAACACCAATTCTTCACATATTTATAGTTCGAAATATGATCGTTACGATGAAATGATACAAACTTACTACCAGGAATTAAAGGAAGTCTACGAGCAAACAGAGGGTTCTATCATTCAGGATTATAATCGTTCCAATGGCGTTACCGAAGTAACTTATGGCAACGGTACAATCATTTATGTCAACTATCAGAAACAAGACGTCCAGTTCGACGGACTAACCATTAAGGGCTTGTCTTATAAGGTGGTGCAAGACCATTGAGAATAAAAAGAAAAACGATTTACGGTTATTTATTTATCATGCCATGGCTAATAGGTTTTTTATTATTAGTACTATGGCCGTTAATCCAATCTTTTTATTTTAGCTTAAATAATATGAGGATTACGCCAATTGGATTAAAGTTTAAATTCGTAGGATTTAATAATTACTTGGATGTCTGGTTGAAAGATATGTTTTTCATCCAAGAATTATTGCAATTTCTTGTGAATACGGCACTCAGGGTACCTGTTATTGTCGTATTTGCTTTGATTATTGCCATGCTATTAAATGAAAAGGTTAAATTTAAAGGAGCTTTTAGAACAATATTCTTTTTACCTGTCATTGTAGCAAGTGGACCAGTTATTGATCAGCTAATTGGTCAAGGTGCAGCAACTATTCCGCTGGCTGACCAAGAGGTTATTATTACAACTTTACATCAGTTCCTGCCAATGTGGTTTGCACAAGTGATTGGTGAATTATTTAATCAAATCATTATCATTCTATGGAACTCAGGTGTACAAATTTTGCTCTTTCTTGCTGTGTTACAAAAAATTGACCCGCAGCTATATGAGGCAGCGAAAATTGATGGAGGTTCTGGCTGGGAATGTTTTTGGAAAATTACACTACCAACCATTAAGCCAATTATTTTGATCAATTTAATTTATACACTTGTGGCATTGGCAAATAGTAATCAGAACCCAATTATTAACTTAATTTATACCAATATGTTTTCGGCAACGAGAGGCTATGGCTTTGCGTCTGCTATGGCCTGGATGTATTCAATTGTTACGACAATCTTATTGATTATTATTTTCTTGATTTTCCGAGAGAAAAAGCCTAAAAGAATACTATAGAAAGGAGGCAAACCATGTCATTGCAAAAATCAAAAGGTTTTTCTTCAATAATGAAAAATCCTGCTATTAGCAACAAAGAGAAATTTAGAATGGTCCAAGGAAAGGCATTTCGATTTCTCTTTGGTTTTAATGATAGAAGGGGTTTTGTTTTAAAACTACTTACATACACATTGCTCATTAGTATTGGTTTTGTGTACTTATATCCAATGCTACATATGTTTGTAACGAGTATTAAATCATTAGAAGATTTGCTTGATATGTCGATTAAGTGGTTACCTTCTACTATCTATACAAGTAATTATGAACAAGCCTATTCTGTAATGAATATAAAAACGGCTTTTAAAGGGAGTTTACTACTGGCCTTACTACCAACTATTTGTCAGGTGGTGGTCGCCTCCCTTGTAGGATTTGGCTTAGCTAGATACAATTTCCCGTTGAAGAAGCTGTTCTTTGGACTGATGATTTTCAGTTTTATCATCCCACCACAAATTTTGATGATGCCGATGTATCGTCTACTAAGTGCCTTGGAATTAACGGGATCTTTAAATGCTTTTATTGTTCCAGCTCTGTTAGGACAGGGATTAAATAGTACAATTTTCATTTTGATTTTTTATCAATTTTTCAAACAAACACCAGAAACATTATATGAGGCGGCGGAGGTAGATGGTGCGAACCAATTTACCATTTTCTTCAAAATAGCTATCCCAATGGCAGTCCCAGCCTTTATCGTTTCATTCTTATTCTCATTTGTTTGGTATTGGAATGAAACCTATTTAACTACACTTTATCTAACGAGTCGATCAACGGATATAACGACAATCTTATTACAATTACAGCAGTTTGAACAAAATTATGAGGCAATGTATCCTGTCACTGCAAATAGCCCGAATAAAATTAATGAAGGCATTAAAATGGCGGGGACAGTAATTAGTATTTTACCATTACTAATCGTTTACTTTTTTCTACAAAGATACTTTGTTGAAAGTGTCGACAAAAGTGGTATTACTGGTGAGTAATCACTGTGATATAAATTGTTTATTATAAAGGAGGAAATAATTATGAAACGAAAATCACTCGCTGGTCTTGCTTTTCTACTTTTGCTGATTTTACTGATGGCAGTTGGTTGCTCGAATGAAGAAACTCCAGCGGATGGAGAAAAAGGGGACGATAAAGGGACTGAAGAAGGTAGTAAAGAGTTGTCATTAGAACCGATGACAACAGAAGACATTACGCTGTCGTATGCATCTTGGGCGAATAGTGCTCTCAATCAAGAGTTAGCAGATAAGTTTATGGAGATGTATCCAAATATTACAGTTGAGCTCGTTCAATTAGAACAAGAAGGTTGGAATGATCACTTAACAAACCTAGCGAGTACAGGTGAGTTACCAGATGTATTTTGGTATATGGGAAATGTGGACATTGCGATTCGAAATAGCTGGCTAGGTGACCTGACAGAGTACTTTGAAAACGATCCGGAGTCTGCCAATGTTTTGTCGACAGTAAAGGACGCAGGCTATTTTGATGGTGAAAGAAAACTTGCGGCCCCGGTAGCTTATCAACCCTATACAATCTTTTTAGATGAAAACCTATTCAATAAGATGAATAAGGATATGCCTTCAGCTGATTGGACGTATAGCGAAATGATTGATTTAATGAAAGAAATGACCGTTCCTGAGCAAGGGATTTACGGATACAATTCATTCACGAAATTAGTAACAATGGCACCAATCGTTAATACAGATGGTAATGGAGAATTCGGTTGGGATGGAGAGCAATACGATCTTACAAAGGATTGGGCCGATGCGACAAGCTTACATGCCGAACTACTGAGAAGTGGTGTACATGCTCCGCTATTCGATACCGATGAAGCTGAAGCTGCTTTCGGTGACCGCTTACTGTGGGCGGCAAATACTGGCCGTTTAGCGATGCAATTAGATGCATGGTGGTCAGTTGGATTATTTTCACAACCTGAATTTATGGAAAAAGGTATGAAGTGGGTTCCGTATGTTGTTCCAAAAGGTGATAAGGCAGAAACATTGCATAAACCAGCGTTTATTGACTTCGGTTCATTTTCATCCGCTACCGAGCATCCGCGTGAAGCGTATGAGTTATTGAAATTCTTTGGATGGGGTCAAGAAGGATGGCAAACAAAATTACAAGCATTTAAAACATTGGAAAATGAAGATGGTTCATTACTATTTAAACATCCAGACGGATTACCGTTAATCGAGGATGAAGCAATTTGGAATGAATTAAGAGCATTACTTCCAGAATCTCAGTATTACACTGATTTCTTAGAACGAGCAAAAGAACCAATTCCATTAGGAGGAGCTTCGCAACCTGGATTCCAAACGTTCTTGGATGAAGTTTACTTTGGTGGAGAATACGGAGATGTTGAGGCGGCTATTATCAATGGGGATGTAAACGCCCATGACATTGCTGATGATTTAACGGAAAAGATTAATCAGTACAGAGAAGACGCATTAGAAGAATTATTTTTTTGATGAATAAATGAATGATGGATAGTTTGTCCGATTAGTTGGCAGGTAAATTCTTGTAAGTGAAGAATTTATCTGCCTCTCTTTGATATCAGAAGAAAGGTGTGAAAAGATGATGCTACCACACAATATTCCAAAAGACCGAGAGCATGATGAAAGAATACAGCAAGACGAATTACTTTGGGCAACTCATAATGTGCATGACCCATCTATTTATAAAGAGGGGGATTGGTATTATGTATTCTCAACAGATGCTCAAGAAGGTGGAACATTCAAAGCGGGCATCCAAATTAGAAAGTCGAAGGACTTAGTCAATTGGCAATGGGTAGGACGTGCATTTACAGAAGTACCAGGAGCTGCAAAGAATTGGACTGGTGCAGTTGGTTTATGGGCACCAGATGTTACTAAGTTTGGTGATACTTATTATTTATACTATGCTGCATCACAATTTGGTAAGACACAATCCTTCATAGGTGTTGCAACGAGTACTCATATTGAAGGTCCTTGGATAGACAAGGGTGAAGTCGTCAAGACTGAACAAGATGAAGGCCCAAATGCAATTGATCCTAATATTAGTATTGATGAAAAAGGAGATCCGTGGATGGTATATGGGTCGTTTTTTGGTGGGATTTTCATAGCTAGAATTAATCGTGCAACGGGGAAATTTGCAGAAGAGGGAAAAGGGAAACTGATAGCTAAGCGACATGCTAGTGTTGAAGGAGCCATCGAAGGTCCTTATATTGTTTATAATCCCCATTTTGATTATTATTACTTATTCGTCTCCTATGATTCTCTATTTTCTTCCTACCATATAAGAGTGGCGCGTTCTAAACATATTGAAGGCCCTTATGTGGACAGTAAGGGGCATGAAATGACAAATACTGAACTTCCCCCAAATGATGTTGGGATGAAAGTGCTCGGAAGTTATCAATTTAATGGTGGCCCCGGTTGGATAGCACCAGGTCATAATTCTATTCTAAAGTTACCAGAAGAATATTATGTTGTCCATCATGTTCGTGTGGAAGGCAAGAAAGGGCATTATCTACATATCCGGAAAATTGGCTGGACAGAGGATGGTTGGCCGCTTGTTTCACCGCAACGATTTGCGGGAGAGCAGGAAAAGATGATTGATATGTGGGATGTGTTAGGAAATTGGGAATGTATTTTTTTTGAAAAAGATAATACTGGTAAGGTGGCTGCCCTGAACATAGGCTTTTCTGCCCATCTTAATGATCCTAATGCTTATGTAGTGGAACAACATTCGGGCAATCATTTTACGTTATCTTCTTCTCATCGTCCATCAGTAGACGGAATCATGATCCTAGGATGGGATTGGGAGAAATGGATTGAAACAGTTGTGTTTATGGGGAAGGATAGAGACGGGAATGTTATGGTAGGTAAGCGAAGCGTATAGGAAATTGTAGCTTGCAATAAGCATGTAGAATATCTTTCACTCGTACGGTCTAATATGAGCTTTTTCGGAATCTTTTATTCGCGAAGTGACGAACTGCATGTTATTATAGTAATAATAAAAGATACTTGTACGTTCAATTTAGTTGAAAATAGACAGCTGTAGGGGTGTGCGAATGAAAACAAAGTATAGTATTGTAAGGGACTCTATTAAGACAAAAGTTTTGGATGGAACATATCAGCCAAATCAAAAGATTAGCTCCGAAAGTGAATTAATGGAAGAATTTGGTGTTAGTCGACATACCGTTAGACTTGCGATTGGTGATTTGGTGATTGAGGGATGGTTATATAGGGAGCAAGGTTCCGGGACGTTTTGTGCGGATAGAACTGAAAGTGCGTCACAATTAGCAGGAGAGAAATCGAAGAATATCGCTATCATTACAACGTATATTTCGGATTATATTTTTCCTTCTATAATAAGAGGGGCAGAAAAGTATCTAAGTGAAAATGGTTATAATGTTAGTTTATTCAGTACGAATAATAATCATGAAACAGAGAAAAATGTTTTGGAAACGATCCTCTCACAAAAATTTGATGGGGTTATAGTTGAACCAACAAAAAGTGCAATTGCTAATCCTAATATTAATTATTATTTGAATTTGGAAAACCAAAACATTCCTTACATCATGATTAACTCTTTTTATGATGAATTAGATCCCATTAGTATTACATTAGATGATGAAAAGGGGGGATTTCTTCAAACTGCCCATCTGATGGAATTAGGGCATAAGAATATTGTTGGTTTTTTTAAAACAGATGATAAGCAAGGGGCAAAACGAATGAAGGGCTATTTAAAAGCCCATCGTGACAATCAAATAACGATAATTCCAAAAAATATCATTGGTTATAAAACGGATGAAATGTCTACAAAGCCGTTAGAAGAATTTGAAAGAGTTTTATCGTTGAATAATATTGAATGGCCAACCGCAATTATTTGTTATAATGATCAACTCGCTATGAAGTTATTGGATATTATTCGAGAGCGAAAGTTAAAAGTTCCAGACGATATTTCAATCGTTGGGTTTGATAATTCTTTTTTAGCTAATATATCTGAAGTAAAATTGACGACTGTTCAACACCCTCAAAGTGAATTAGGGGTAACAGCAGCAAAACTAATTGTAGAATTGATAAATGATAAAAATGGTGAAAATAAAAAGGAAATTCACAAAGTAGAATCGGTTATTTTTGAGCCGACATTAGTTGTGAGGAATTCCACAAAAAAGCTCAATGCATAGGGAAGGGATATGTACAGAAGTGAAAGTGAATAGTATTATTTATCCATTAGATGCCCTTTAAAAAGGTATCTTTTTTTTGTGAATTTCGCAATTGGATTAAAGACCTTTATCATGAACGCTTTGTTTAAGTTTCTTGTGAAAAGTAGTCGTAGATTCTATTCGTGAACCAATAACCAAAACAGATGAGTTGTCTGATATTTATCATTTGTACTTGATTTCAGAAAGTGATAAAATAACGCTCGAGAGTGAAAATTGGTACATATACGCATGAGTGGTTCGTTAACGCCTTAAAAGTTATTGACAGCGCTATCATTCAAATGTATACTTTGGTTAGAACTTAATTACAATGAATATTCGGACAAAATATGGTGGTACTAATTGTAAAATATTAGATAGTATAGGGGGAGAAATATTGGGGAAAAAACATCTTTTTTTATCGATACTGGCTTTATTTTCATCGTTAATGTTGATTGGATGTAGTACTGATGTGTTTTGCAAGATAAAAGTGCAGAAGATTGCAAAGGAAAATACACAAGCCTGCCAGCCTTCAAATCAGTATTTATTTCTGACGTGATAAAGCGTTTGTTACTCTAAAACTATCTCCTGTAAAATTCAAAATATGAGCATGATGTATCACTCGATCTACCAATGCAGCAGTCAATCTAGAATCGCTAAAAACACGATTCCATTGGCTAAATTCTAAATTTGAAGTGATAATTAAACTTTTCTGTTCGTACCAATCCGAGATGAGCTGAAAGAGGAGCTCTGCTCCCTCTTTATTGAATGGAACGTAACCCATTTCATCCAATATAATTAAATCCACATTTTTAAAGCGGCATCTAAACTGAGATAGCTTGCCATCTCGCCATGCTCTTTCGAGCGCTTCTCCCAAGTCCGAAACTCTATAAAAGCGAACCTCTAAACCTTGCTTACAGGCCTCATATCCAATACCGGTCGCTAAATGAGACTTTCCAGTTCCAGGAGCACCGGTTAAAATTAAATTTTCATTACGGCCTATAAAATTTAGTGTACATAGCTCATGCGAGTCAATGTGAGCGGGGAAATGAATCTGTTCTTTCCATTGAAATGATGAAAGTGACTTCTTTTGATGAAATTTCGCCTGCTTTATTAATCGTTCGACTTTCGTTTCTTCTCGCAGCTGAAGCTCTTTTTGAAATAAATCTTCTAGAAATTGAGCTGGATTTTCATATGATATACCAGAATAAATATCGTTGACATGAGCTAAACGTAAAGTTTTACACATAGTATCTAAATTTGTAGTCAACGAACCTCACCTTCAATCTCTGGTGCTTTCTGAAGCTGATCATACTTGTTCCAATCAACGTCATAAGGGTGTGCTTCCGGGTCTTTTAAAGCGTCTGTTTGTCCATTCAATAGCTCATAAAACTCATTATTGATTTCATTCATATCATGAGTGGCTAGTAGTGCTAGTACCCAATTTATGCGTTCCTTACGAATCGAAAGATTCGAGATATTAAAGTATTCATATACTCGACCTGGAAGATAAGTTGAAAAACGAGAATAGGGTACTGAACGCGGCTTACTTAACCACGCTTTTAAGATGGATTTCCACGGAATCTCACGATTCTTGTGCATATACGGACGATTATCTTCATACAAGACTTCTCCATGGGGAGATAGTACCTTGAATCGATTCCAATATTTTACGACAGATAAACCTGTATAATTGTAAGCTTTCGGAACATAGACTTTTACTTTGTCTAAAGTGATTTCTCCATATTTATTTGCTTTCACTTTTTCTTCTTTGAAAACAGGATACTCTTCTTCAGGTAACTCCAAAAGATATTGATGCTCTTCCTCCAATAGCTCTTGTAACGGTACTTGTTTTTTATAGTGTATGCGTTGACGATCCGTTGTAAGCTGTTGTTCAAGTAGCCGGGTTAGATATTCCAAATCCTCTATGACGGGTGCTGGAGTTATGAAATTATATCGAACGTAGCCGACTTTATTTTCTACACTTCCTTTTTCGTTGCCGGAATAAGGATTACAGGCTTGGGGTTCAAATCCATAATGATTCGAAAAGTGAAGAAATTCATCTGTGAATACAGCCTCCTCATTTCTGTTCCTTGGTTTAATGACGGCTGTTTTCATGTTATCAATACGGATTTTCTTAGGAATCCCTGCTAGTTGTTTGAATATCATTTTCATGCCATGTAAAAGACACTCTTGATTTTCCGCCGGTAATGGAATTACATAAGCAGCGTTGCTAAAGGGAAGTGACATGACTAGGCAATGGATGTCTTTATATTTTCCATCTTGAACAGCTTGCATCAATCCAAAATCTAATTGTGCCTCAGCGGGAGGGTGGATTAAGCGCTCGTAGTTTTTATCTTTAGTCTCATCTTCAACATCTTCTCTTCCTTCGCGCCATTCTTTAATAAAATATGAGACAGTCCGGTAGGACCCCCTAAACCCCATTTCTTGTAAGGCAGAAAAGATTCCTTTGTTATTCCTTCTTTCTTTTCTTTTGAGCTTTTGATCTTCCCAAAGCCAATCTCCAACAATTTCTCCCCATTTTTGTTCATACATCATTCCTGACTTTTTTCTTTCTATTTCTACAGGCAAATCATCTTCATCTGCATACTTTTTAGCAGTTCTCCAATTGATTCCAAGAGTTTTTGATATGTGATTAATAGATAATGATTTCTGATTCCTCATTAATTTGATACAATTAATTTCAGGCATTGCCAGCATTCCTTTCAACCTCCACTGATTTGATTCGACACCAATACAGTAGAGAAATTTTGGAAGGCTGGCAAGCCTTTTTTTGTTGAAACTTGTGTTGCAACGTTATGTACTTTTCCTTTGCAATTCTATGTACTTCTATTTTGCACTACACACCTGATTCAAATGCAATTGAATTTTGGACACCGTTAACGGGTGATGATGGTGCTTATATGGATCAACTTGTTAAAGAATACAATGAGACAGATCCAGAGTCTAAGGTGAAACATGTGATAACGTCAGATATGTATACAAAAATGTATACTGTTATGAATTCAGGTAAGGGTATACCTGATTTAGCTATCATACATGCTGATCGAGTTCCAAACTTCGTAAAGCAGGATCTATTAGAACCGATGACACAAGTTATGGAGTCTCAAGCTGAAATAAAAATGGAGAACTACTTATCAGAAGCATGGTCAGTAGGTAATATTGATAATGTTCAATATACTATTCCACTAGATATACATGGTAGTGCTATGTATTACAATAAAGATTTACTAGCAAAATATGGTGTAGAACACTTTTTGGATGATGATGTAGTTACTTTTGATGAAATCTTATCCCTAGAGGGTAAGCTAGAAGACGGAGATTACGTTGTCAATGATGCATTACTAAGCTGGGTAATCTTGGCGCAACTTCAAAATCTAGGTGGGGATGTTCAAGTCAATGGAAATCCAGCTGTTAATACACCTGAAATGAAGCAAGCGATTGAAGCAACAAAAGGGATAGCAGATGCTGGATTAATGACGCCTTATGGTGAGGATGGTTACTTAATGTTCCAATCTGGTAACGTATTATTTTCAACAGATGGGACATGGAGTTCTACTGGACATGCAACTGTAGATGGATTGGATTTTGGGGTAACAAATATTTATGCATTTGAACCTAATAAGTTTACTAACAGATCATCTTCACACTTATTCGCAATGTTGAAAAGTGAAAATAGAACCGATGAGAAAGAAACAGGCGTTGCAGATTTCTTAGAATTCATTCGAGAAAATTCGATTGAGTGGGCAAAAGCAGGTCAAATAGTAGCAAGTAAGGAAGTAAATGAAAGTCCTGAGTATAAGGACTATTTGCAGTCATTCTTCACTTCTAATGAAAAGGAGACTGAATCGTTATACATTTACACATATGAGCACTATCCTTATGTTGCGGAAGCTTTGGATACTTATATTTTAGACGTGGTTCACGGCGAAATAGATATTGACCAGGGATTAGAGGAGATGCAAAAATTTGTAACTGATAAAGTTTCTGAAGGTTCTTTAAATATAGAGAATGCGGAAAAAGAGTAAGAGTAAGAAAAGTAATGTGCCATAATTTATTTGGCACATTACTTTTTACATAAAAGTCTATTATTATGTATTTCTCAAATATAAAAGTAGACATTTGAGAAATACACATAAAAAAGTACTTTGAAAATAACACTTTACTAAGAAATAGCAATGTATTAAATCCTAGCAAGCTTAATCAGTAACAGAGGGAGGTAATATAGCGATGAACAAAAATAAACGATTAGCACCATTACTCTTTGTTGGTCCGCACCTACTATTATTCACTGTGTTTATCTTACTGCCATCAATTTATGGTATATATGTTTCATTTACAAAGTGGAATTTAATAAGCGATCCAGTATGGGTAGGGTTCGATAATTACAAAACAATACTCTTTAATAAAGATTCAACATTTCATGCCCAATTTTTTAATGGTATGAAAAACACACTTATTTTTGTAGGGGCTACAGTTCCCTTAATGATTATAGTTCCTCTATTCATTGCTGTTTCATTAGAACATAAAGATGTGAAAATGAAAAACCTTATTCAGTCAATTATATATTTACCAGGACTTATCTCCATTTCAGCAGGAGCTCTTATATGGTCATTAATTTTTAATAAACAGTTAGGTATAGTAGGTAACGTTTTTGGTTCAGAAACGGTTTGGGGATCTGCTCAGCCATATGCGTGGATAATTATTATTGTACTCACAATATGGGGCGGAATAGGTGGGAACATGATTATTTATCGCGCTTCCATAAATGGAGTTTCAAGAGATTTATATGAAGCGGCGGACATTGATGGGGCTAGACCCATACAAAAGTTCTTTAGTATCACTTTGCCATCTATTCGTTTTCCATTAATTTATACACTCGTTATGTCAACAGCCGGCGCATTTAATGTATTTGGACAGCCATTAATGATGACTGATGGAGGTCCTAAGCAAAGCACAACCGTTTTGATGATGTATATTCGTGATCTAGCTTTTAGCCACGGGGAATCGATTGCTGGAATGGCATCAGCAATGGCAGTATTGCTAGGGGTAGTTATTTTAGTTATTTCTGCTGCACAGTATTACTTAATGACCCGTAATGATTGATAAATTAATATTTAAGAAAGAAGGGTTGATTAAATGTTGAAAAAAATAAATATGTCAAAATATTTAGCGTATATTTTTTTAATCGTAATTTGTCTGATTTGGATTGTTCCAGTTATATTTGGAATATCAACTTCATTTCGCTCGCAATCAGAAGTCGTTTCTGTAGGATTTAAACTCTTACCTGTAAACTGGATAGTCGATAACTATGTTAAAATTTTGGAGAATACATCTTCAGCACCTATCTTGCGTTGGATATGGAATTCTATATTCATTGCAACGACACATACACTATTGGTAATTGTTGTGATCTCGATTACAGCATATGCTTATTCACGTATGAATTTTAAAGGAAGAGATGTATTATTTTTCACTTTACTTGGTATATCTTTCTTTCCGAATGTCGTGAATTTGATTCCTTCCTATAAGATTATAGATATACTGAATTGGGTTAATACACCTTGGGCAATGATTATACCTGGATTAGCAGGTATGGGAAATATATTTTTAGTCAGGCAGTTTATGAAAGGGATTCCAAGAGAGTTAGATGAATCTGCACGTGTTGACGGTGCAAGTGATTTTCAAATATACTATAGGGTAATAGTACCCTTGATTAAACCGGTATTGATCGTGTGTGGTTTGTTTTCTTTTATTGGTTCATGGAATGATTTTCTATGGCCAGTTATCGTCTTTACAGATGTGAGTAAAATGCCCGTTACAGCTGGTTTACTGTTGTTGCAAGATATTTATGGTAACTATCGTATGATTGGACAGTTAATGGGATCTGCAATACTAGCAATAATTCCAACAATGCTTCTATTTATATTTGCTCAAAAATACTTTGTTCAGTCGCTGGACTTAAGTGCGGGCATAAAGGGTTGAGTAAGAGTATTGTGAAGAGTTAACATTGTACTATATTATTATATTTGTAGTGTTTGAGAAGTGGGGTAATCAACATGAGGAGAAAGTTGGAAAGGAATCTGCTGTTAGTTGGATCAATATGGAACTTAATAACGTCACTTTTAACGATTTTTAGTTATAATACGTGGTTTCGTAAGGAAGGTACATACCAATTAGACAATGTGGACATGAATACAATGATAGTCGGAACACATTTGTTAGGTAATATATCCAAGGTTATCTTAACATTTGGCTTGTTTATGTTTGTTGGATCAATTATAAACTTTCTTATTGCTATAAAAATGAAGGATGACATTATTCAAAATAAAATACTCATCTGGATTGGCGTTTGGGGAATAGTTCAATTAATTTCTATGGATATTATTGGATTTGTAATATTCATGGTCGTTTTTATTATTTACTTATCAAAAAATAAGGCAATAAAGCTATCTGGGAGTGGAGCTAGTTAATACTAGTTATTATCACCTCTGTCGATTAACTAATTACTTGTAAAAAGTATAGGTTAGCAAAGGTTTGAAAATCTTCATTTTCACTGGATCATTTCCGGTTTACAGAGAGTAAAGCTTACTTATAGTGAAAATGGGGATTTTAGTATAAGAGGATTCAGCTACTCAAATTTTATCTTAAGCAGCTTCTCTCAAGATAGGAAGTTCTGTATTTCCGTGTCCCCATTTCTTTGGAGAGTGATGGATGAACGACTACCATGCGATTAATCGAAAAAATAACTAGGGATGCGGCGATGTCGCATCCCTATTCATAAAAATATCTCAGTAATGGTATAGAAGTTATTTAATCCAAAATAAACTGTACAGGGAGCGCCTAGTATTTGATTAATTATTCCGGTTGCTTTTTGTTAATCAACACCTGTGGGTTATTATTAACAAATCCTCAAGTAGAATCGGTTATTTTTGAGCCGACATTAGTTGTGTGAAATTACACAAAGAAGCTCAATACATAGGAATATATACTGAAGTGAAAGTGAATAGTATGATTATCGACTAGATGCCCTTAAAAGGCATTTTTTTTATACAATATTATAAAATTAGTCTTGACAATTCTCTAATAATTCCATAATATTGATATACGTACAACTTCTTTGAATTTAATCGTTATCACTGAACTTGTACGTCCGACTAGCGATAGTGCAGAGAGGCTATTTGGTTAATAATGATTGTCATGTAAGCGGTTAACGTTATTCTGAAGTGAAAAATGACTATATATATTGAATCAATGACTTGAAGGAATTCTTTATTTCAATTTATATAGTAAAGAGTAGGGGGAAGGATTACTATGGCAAAAGAAATGACTAAAGCAAGAATGATAGTCGATAAGGACTTTATCATATCTGAGATTGATCCACGGATCTATGGATCATTTATCGAGCACCTTGGCAGAGCGGTTTATGGAGGGATTTATGAACCGGGTCATTCATCTGCTGATGAGCATGGATTTAGACAAGATGTTATTAATCTAGTAAAAGAATTGCAAGTACCCATTGTGCGATATCCGGGTGGCAACATGGTTTCAGCATATAACTGGGAAGATGGTGTTGGCCCACTAGCAGATCGCCCTCATCGTTTGGAGCTAGCTTGGCGTGTGACTGAAACCAATGAAATGGGGACAAATGAATTTGTCACATGGGCCGAGAAAATTAATGCTGAAGTGATGATGGCTGTGAATCTTGGAACAAGAGGTGTAGATGCAGCTAGGAATCTATTAGAGTATTGCAATCATCCTAGTGGCACCTATTGGAGTGATTTACGAAGAAAGCATGGCTATGAAAATCCGCATAATATTAAAACATGGTGCTTAGGAAACGAAATGGATGGACCATGGCAACTGGGTCAAAAAACAGCTTATGAATATGGGCGTCTAGCTGCTGAAACAGCAAAAGCGATGCGGTTGGTAGATCCAAGTATCGAGTTGGTAAGCTGTGGAAGTTCGAGTTCTGCAATGCCTACTTTCCCTGAATGGGAAGCGACAACATTAGAGCATACGTATGAATTTGCTGATTATATTTCACTTCATCAATATTATGGTAATCGTGATGATGACACTGCAAACTACTTAGCGAACTCATTGGATATGGACAACTTTATCCATACTGTCATTGCTACTTGTGACTATATTAAAGCGAAGAAGCGTAGTAAAAAAACAATGATGTTAAGCTTTGACGAATGGAATGTATGGTTCCATTCCAACACGCAGGACACAAAGATTGAGCCATGGTCTGTTGCACCGGCTCAACTAGAGGACGTCTATACATTTGAAGATGCACTTCTTGTTGGAAGTATGTTGAATACGATGCTCAGGCACGCTGATCGGGTGAAAATTGCTTGCATGGCGCAACTTGTGAACGTTATTGCACCAATTATGACTGAGACAGGCGGTGGGGCATGGAAGCAGACCATTTTCTATCCTTACTACTATACATCTGTATACGGTAGAGGTGTGGCGCTCAACCCTATTGTTCATTCCCCTAAATATGATAGTAAAGATTTTACGGATGTTCCTTACTTGGATTCATCGATTGTCTACAATGAAGAAGGTGAAGAATTGGTGATATTTGCAACGAATCGCCATTTAGAAAATACATTACGAACAGATATTGATATCCGTTCTTTTGAAGGACTTGAAATCATTGAACACGTCGTATTGGAAAATGAGGATCCGAAAGCATTCAACACTTTAACGAATGAACAAGTTAAACCACATAAACAAGGTCAATCATTTATAGAAGCTGGACTGTTGGTTGGAATTTTACCAAAACTGTCATGGAATATGATTCGTTTACGAAAAACAAAAAAAGAATGAGGTGTCAGAATGGAAAACAATCAAGTCATTATTAATACAGATATCGAACAAGGAACGATTAATAAAAACATTTACGGGCATTTTGCTGAGCATCTGGGCAGAGGTATTTATGAAGGGATTTGGGTTGGTGAAGATTCCTCGATTCCTAATACAAATGGAATTCGAAACGATGTTGTTGAAGCGTTAAAAAATATCAGTATTCCAGTTATCAGATGGCCTGGAGGCTGCTTTGCTGATGAGTATCATTGGAAAGATGGTATTGGACCTCGAGAAGGGCGAAAACGGATGGTCAACACGCATTGGGGCGGACTTGTAGAAAATAATCATTTTGGAACACATGAATTTATGATGTTATGCGATATGTTGGGGACTGAACCTTATATTTGTGGCAATGTGGGGAGTGGAACTGTCCAAGAAATGTCGGAGTGGGTTGAATACATGACATTTGATGGTGAATCACCAATGGCCAATTGGAGACAGGAAAATGGACGCCAAGAGCCTTGGAAAGTGAAGTATTTTGGTGTTGGTAATGAAAACTGGGGCTGTGGTGGAAATATGCGCCCTGAATATTACGCCGACCTTTATCGTCGCTATCAAACTTTTGTACGAAATTATGGTGATAATAAGCTGTATAAAATTGCTGGTGGTGCCAATGTCGATGATTACAACTGGACAGAGGTGTTGATGCGCGAAGCAGGCCATATGATGGATGGTTTGAGCATTCACTATTACACAATTCCAGGTGATTTTTGGACAGGCAAAGGTTCTGCAACTGATTTTACTGAAGATGAGTGGACAATCACGATGCAAAGAGTACTGCATACGGAAGAGTTAATTAAAAAACATAGCATAATTATGGATAAATATGATCCTGATAAGCGAGTAGGAATGATTATTGATGAGTGGGGGACATGGTTTGATGCAGAGCCGGGCACGAATCCAGGTTTCCTTTATCAGCAGAATACAATTCGTGATGCCCTCGTTGCAGGTGTGTCATTAAATATCTTTAACAATCATTGTGATCGCGTACAAATGGCGAATATTGCACAAACGGTAAATGTCTTACAAGCAATGATTTTAACAGATGGCGCTAAAATGATTTTGACACCAACGTATCATGTGTTTGAAATGTATAAAGTGCATCAGGATGCTAAAAAGTTAGCTGTTGAAATGAATGTAGACTCGATTACAAGTGGAGGGGCTGTTATTCCTCAAGTAAGTGTGTCTGCATCTAAAGATAAGGATGGAAAGGTTCATATTAGTTTGTGTAATTTAGATAATCATGCTGATGCTACGATTACGCTGAACTTACGTGGCATTGTTGATCCAATTCATGTTACTGGTCGAATTTTAACATCAGAGCAGATGGATGCACGTAATACTTTTGAAGCGCCAAATACTGTTGAACCAACTGCGTTTACAGGATTTACAGTTGAAGGTCATAATCTACGTATTTCTTTACCTTCTAAATCAGTCATGATGCTAGCAATTGAATCATAAATCTTGAATAACTAAATGGTGGCAGTAAATGCCACCATTTTTTTAAAAAGGGGGACTAAAATATGGCTGATAATACAAAGTTATTAACTGGGTTATTCAAGCAATCTGAAGACAAGGGTAAAGAATACTTACTCTATTTGGATATCGATAGGCTACTAGCACCGTGTTATGAAGGTGTTTGCCAAACACCTAAAAAAAACCGATACGGAGGGTGGGAATCAACGGAAATTGCTGGCCATTCCGTTGGGCATTGGCTTTCTGCGGCAGCTGCTATGTATGCGGTTACAAAAGATGAAAATCTCAAGCAAAAGATTGACTATGCAATTGATGAACTGGAACATATCCAAAGATATGATGGAGATGGCTATATAAGTGGGTTTTCTCGCACCTGCTTTGATAACGTTTTTAGCGGAGACTTCCAAGTAGATAATTTTAGCTTAGGGGGTTCATGGGTTCCTTGGTACAGTATCCATAAGATTTATGCGGGTTTAATAGATGTCCATACATTTTTAGGGGACGTTAAAGCACTTGAAATTGTCGTGAAACTAGCAGATTGGGCAATGGGGGGGTTAGACAAACTTTCAGGTGAACAGTTTGAAAGAATGCTTATCTGTGAACACGGTGGTATGAATGAAGTAATGGCAGATCTTTATATCATTACGGGCAATCATGGCTATCTTGACCTTGCTAAACGTTTTTGTCATCAGGCAATACTTCAGCCCCTCTCTCAATCGATTGATGACCTTGAAGGCAAGCATGCCAATACGCAAATACCTAAAGTAATCGGTGCAGCGAAATTATTTGATATCACTGGTGATGTGAAATACCAAGAGATGGCTGTTTTCTTTTGGAATCAAGTCACGAATTACCGTTCCTATGTAATCGGTGGTAATAGCATCGGAGAGCATTTCGGACCAGGTGGTCAGGAACAACTCGGAGTTACATCAGCAGAGACTTGTAATACGCATAATATGTTGAAGCTGACTGAGTATTTATATGGCTGGTCACATGATTCAGTGTATATGGATTACTACGAAAGGGCACTTTACAATCATATTCTGGCATCACAAGATCCAGATTCAGGTATGACGACATACTTTGTATCGACCCAACCTGGACATTTTAAAGTATATTGTTCGCCAGAAGATTCATTCTGGTGTTGTACAGGTACTGGTATGGAAAATCCAGCACTTTATACAAGAAATATCTATTATCAAGAGCAAGATCAATTGTATGTGAATCTATTTATTGCTTCAGAATTAATAGTGGCAGAAAAACAACTAAAGATTAGCCAGAAAACTTCATTCCCAGAGACTAATCGTTCTACACTCGTTTTTAAAGAAGCTAATCACGTGAATCTAACAGTCCATATTCGTGTTCCTTATTGGGTTGTCGGAGCACTGACTGCAACTATCAATGGAACTAAAGTAGTTACGCATGCGAAGAATGGCTATTTAACAATTAATAGGGAATGGCAATCTGGGGATTGCATTGAAATAGAACTTCCAATGAATTTACATACATATGTCTCAAGTGACAATCCCCAAAAGCAAGCGATCATGTACGGACCTATTGTATTAGCAGGCGCATTAGGAAAAGAGCATTTCCCGGAAACAGATATACTTGAAGATCATATGAAGCTCGATAATCATCCTTTAATTGATGTTCCAGTCTTAGTGGCTGATACAGAAGTTTTAAATCACTGGATAAGACCAATTGAAAATTCAACATTACGATTTGAAACTTTAACAGTGGGTCAGCCAGGGAATCAGAAGATTACGCTTATCCCTTTTTACCAATTACATCATCAACGCTACACCATCTATTGGAACATTATGAACGAAGCAGCCTATCATAATTTCCATGATAGGGAGGAAGAAGAGCTTCGGAGAAAAAGAGACATTACCGTTGATTATGTCAATCCAAATGAGCAGCAGCCTGAATTTGAACATCATCTTTCATCAAGCAATTCAAATTCAGGTTATCTAAATATTGTTCATAAAGGGTGGAGAGATTGTCGCGATGAAGGATTTTTTAGTTATGAAATGGCTGTACAATCGACTAAACAAATGTATTTAGTGGTTACATACTTTGGCAGTGATTCAACTTTATATGTGGATGGACAAGCATATAATCGTGAATTTGACATTGTGGTGGAGGGTACAGTTATTGTGAATCAGAAACTGGAAGCCAAACATCCAGGTAAACTTTTTGATGTTTGTTATGAAATACCAAGAGTATTGATAAAAGAGAAAGAGCGGGTTGAGATAAAGTTTTCTTCCAAAATAGGTACAGTTACGGGTGGGATTTATGGAGTCCGGATCATTAATGAAAGAGTTTATTAAGAATTACTCACTTGAGGTGATTAAATGCTAATTATAAAAGATATTAATAAGTTAATCGAAGAAGTGAAAGCAGAAGAGATAACTGTCCCAGAAATTTTCATTGAACAGAAAGCATTATGGTTGATCCCAACATATTTAAGTTCGAAAAAACTTAAGAAAATAGTTCTTGTCGTCGATGGAAATACGCGTAAGGCGGCAGGGGATAAGTTGGGGAATTTGTTGGCCAAAGATGAATTTCAAATGACAATCATAGAGTTAAAACCAAATAAACATGAACAGGTTATTGCTGATGAACAAACGTTAATTAAATTATTTCTTGATATGCCAAATGATACAGATATTATTGTGGCTGTTGGTTCTGGAACAATTCATGATGTTGTACGCTTCATTAGTTATAAAATGGCTATCCCATTTATTTCGGTACCTACAGCCGCATCAGTTGATGGTTTTACATCTAAGGGAGCACCTTTAATAATTCAAGGATTTAAAAATACATTTCAAACAGCATCACCTATCGCTGTGTTTGCAGATATCGACGTACTTAAAGAAGCGCCACACGAGATGACTGCGGCTGGGTTTGGTGACATAATTGGAAAATATACATCTCTTCTTGATTGGAAGATTGCTAGTTTAATTGCGGATGAACCATACAACCAATTAGCAGCAGATCTGACAAAACAATCATTAGAAGCATGTGTAAATAATGTACAAGAAATAGCCAACAGAAGTGATTATGGGGTAACAATTCTAATGAAGTCATTGATAGTGTCAGGCTTGGTTATGCTGGTGTTAGACTATTCAAGACCAGCCTCTGGAAGCGAACATCATTTATCTCATTACTGGGAAATGGACTTATTGAAAAAAGATGCTAAACAATTATTACATGGGGCAAAGGTCGGTGTTGCTGTATCGATAATAGTTGATTTATATAAACAACTTATTATCAATTTAGATGTGAAAAGGCTTGGACATGATTCGAGTTATGTTAATGGTTTCATCGGAAATTGGGATCAAATAAAAGTAGCAATCAATGAACTGCCAAACTCAAATTATATAAGAAACCTACTCAAAACTGTTGGAGGAGCTACAATACCTAAAGAATTAAATATAGACGATAAGCTGGTTGCGGAGAGCTTAAATGAAGCATTTCATTTAAGAAATCGTTGTACAGGTTTATTTCTAATTAATCAATTTAAAAAAGAGGATATAAAATATCCGTTATAAAATATAGTGTATAAAAAAAGGGGCGTATAAATTAATGAACATTGTTAAGGTTGAAAATATCGAAGTGAAAACAAAGATAGGAAACAAACCAGATTTACCAAACTTAATAGCTGTTGAATTAAAAAATGGTACACATTTAAAGATGAATGTCTCTTGGAATACTCTCACACCAGAACAATACGGTGAAGTTGGGACTTATAATGTTGAAGGTGAAATTCAGCTGCAAGAATATCCAAACCCTTTAGTGGAGCAAAGAGCAGATCCATATATTCACAAACATACAGATGGTTACTACTATTTTACAGGGTCTTATCCTGAATATGATCGAATTGTATTAAGAAGAGCGAAGTCAATAAAGGATCTTTCGCACGCTGAAGAAACTGTCATATGGAGTAAACCTGAGAAAGGTATTATGTCCAAGCATATTTGGGCACCTGAACTGCATTTTATTGATGGTAAATGGTACGTTCACTATGCTGCTGGGGATATTGATGATGTCTGGGCAATTCGACCATATGTGTTGGAATGTAGTGCTGATAATCCTTTACAAGGTGAGTGGCTAGAAAAAGGACAAGTCAACACAGATTTTCAAAGTTTTTCTTTGGATGCGACAACATTTGAAAATAAGGGAAAGAGATACTTAGTTTGGGCACAAAAAGTAGATGGTGATACAGTATCTAACCTATACATCGCCGAAATGAGTAATCCATGGACAATCAAAGGTGGACAAACGGTATTATCGACACCAGATTTGGAGTGGGAACAGCAAGGGTTTTATGTTAATGAAGGCGCAGCTGTCATAAAACGGAATGGCAAAGTGTTTATCACGTATTCTGCTAGCGCGACGGATGATCGCTATGTTATGGGCTTATTAAGTGCTTCTGAAGACAGTGATTTAGTCAATCCTGCTTCGTGGACAAAATCAGTAGAGCCTATTTTTGCGACTAGTGAGAAGGCTGGGGAATACGGACCGGGTCATAATAGTTTTACAGTCGCAGAAGATGGAACAACAGATCTACTTGTTTATCATGCTCGTCCGTACAAGGAAATAGAAGGTAATTCGTTGTACGATCATAATCGTCATGCGCGTGTACAACAACTATTTTGGGATCAGCAAGGAAACCCTTATCTTGGTTCCCCAGGACAAATTATTGACATGTCTAAACAGAAAGCGATTGCTACAGTTACTGTTCAATAATTTGGGGAGGAGAAACAATATGAGAAGAAACTTTTTTCTTAAATATGTCATGTTTTCTTTAATAACTGCCCTCCTCATACCTTCCTCTGCATTTGCAGAAGGAACTGAAGTTGAAATACCTACATTTACTGAAGCATCTATCCATGATCCTTCAGTCATCAAAGTAGATGATATGTATTATGTATTCGGCTCTCACTTAGGAGTGGCCAAAACAAAGGATTTTATGAACTGGACCACTGTTGCGGCAGGTGTGAATCCAAATAATCCATTGTTTGATAATGTCGTAGAAGAACTAAAAAAAACATTAGAATGGGCAGAAACCGATACGTTATGGGCGCCAGATGTGATTGAATTGAACGGTAAGTTTTACATGTATTACAATGCGTGTGAAGGCAGTTCGCCACGCTCAGCAATGGGAGTGGCTGTAGCGGACCATATCGAGGGCCCATATAAAGACGAAGGTATTTTCCTGAAATCGGGCATGTGGAATCAAGCTAGTGAAGATGGAAAAATATATAATGCGACAATTCACCCAAATGCTGTTGACCCACATGCATTCTTGGATGAGGATGGTAAGCTTTGGATGGTTTATGGGTCATACTCTGGTGGTATTTTCATTTTACAAATGGATGCTACAACAGGACTTCCACTCGAAGGTCAAGGATATGGTACCAAGTTAATGGGGGGGAACCATAGTCGAATGGAAGGCCCCTATATTCAATATGTCCCAGAGACAGGCTACTACTATTTATATATAACATTCGGTGGTCTTGGTGCAGATGGCGGCTATAATATGCGCGTTGTTCGCTCGGAGAATCCTGATGGACCATATGTTGATGCAGAAGGTAATGATATGACTACTGTTCGCGGTGCCGATGGAACTTTTTTCGATGACAAAGCGATTGAGCCTTATGGTGTGAAATTGATGGGGAATTACTTATTTGAGAATATGACGAGTAATTCGACTGTAAGCACGGGAATAGGTTATGTATCTCCAGGACATAACTCAGTGTTTTATGATGAAGAGACAGGCAGGCAATTATTATTATTTCATAGTCGATTTCCACAAAGAGGGGAGCAACATGAGATTCGGGTTCATCAACTGTTTATGAATGATGATGGATGGCCGGTTGTAGTACCTTATCGATATGCTGGGGAAGAATTAGCGAAGATTTCTTCTGAGGGTGTTAGTGGAGACTATCAATTTATTAATCATGGTAAAGAAATTACTGAGAAAATCAAGAAGTCCGTTATGATTACATTGCTCGCTGATGGCACTATTACTGGGGAAGTCAATGGAACATGGACAGTTGAAGGAGATAACAAAGCGAATCTGGTCATTAATGATTATTCTTATCAGGGTTTTTTCCTGAAACAATGGGATCCGATATCCAAAAGTGATGTGATGACATTTACAGCTGTATCGGAACAAGGAATGACTATTTGGGGGAGTCAACTAGAAGAAATGTCAGATGAAGACGCTGTGACATACGTGAAAAATACATTGAAACTTGGCAATACGATGGCCGTTATTACCGATGTATCACTTCCCACGGTCAGTACTTTTGATACGGAAATTTCATGGAAGTCATCGGATTCCTCGATTGTTTCTGAACAGGGGGCTGTCAAGAGACCTTACTCAGAACAAGATACTACAATTACGTTAACAGCTACTATCAGTAAAAATGAGACTATGGCTACAAAGAGTTTTAAATTGGTTGTATTACCGGCAGAAGAGGCTAAAGTTGAAGGAGAAGGATATGCAGAAGTGGAGGCAGTCGATCAAACAACAAATCTGGTGGTATGGATTGGCTTAGTGTTGCTGTCACTGGGTTTAGTTACTATTTTTGTCATCAGAAGAAAACGAAATAATTACAGAAGGGGAATTTACGTAAAATAGCCAAAATCACATACGTAGCGATTATCTACCTAAATTCAAGCGGTTTACAGTATTTGTGTTGTAAATAAAGATAAAGGATGAGGGAAGTGGCGTGTAAAGGTTGCTCACAATCAGTCATTGTTTCGGACGATAAAATCAAACAACTTGTCAAGGAACAACTTCAATACGAAATTGATATCGTTGAGGATGAACTCTATAACAACAGGTTAAAAATATGTAAAACCTGCCCCTCGCTTGTTTACGATACAACTTGTGGTTACTGCGGCTGTTTTGTACAATTCAGGGCTAAGTTAATGTACAAGCATTGCCCTCACCCAGATGGTCCAAAGTGGTAATACATTCATATGAATTTGTTGAACATATGATTACGAGTATAAACAGAGCGTAGGCGATTTAAAAAGGCTTCTTTATTTCACTCTATGTAGAAGAGAGTTGTTATTATGTCATTTAAAATAGCTTTTATTGGTGCTGGAAGTATTGGATTTACAAGATCATTGCTGCGAGATCTATTAGCAGTTCCAAAATTTAAAGATATTAAGGTAGCATTTACAGATATTAATGCTAACAATCTAGAGATGGTAACACAGTTATGTCAACGTGATATCAACGAGAATGGATTATCTATTTCGATTCAAGCAACGACTGATCGGAAAATGGCGTTAAAAGGGGCTAAATACATTTTTAATGTTGTACGTATCGGTGGACTGGAAGCATTTAAAACAGATATTGAAATTCCGCTAAAATATGGAATCGATCAATGTGTGGGGGATACATTAAGTGCTGGTGGCATTATGTATGGCCAACGGGGTATCGCAGAGATGCTGGCGATTTGTAAAGATATAAGGGAAGTTGCAGCAGAGGAATGTTTGCTGCTTAACTATGCAAATCCAATGGCCATGATCACATGGGCTTGCAATCAATACGGTGGGGTAAAAACGATTGGATTATGTCATGGTGTTCAACATGGCCATCAACAAATTGCTGATGTATTTAATTTAGACAAACAAGAAGTTGATATTATTTGTGCGGGCATTAATCATCAAACCTGGTACATCCAAGTGAAGCATAATGGCGTTGACTTAACCAATAAAGTACTAGAAGCTTTTGAAAAACATCAGGAGTTTCCAAAAACGGAAAAAGTACGGATTGATATGCTAAAAAGATTTGGCTACTATAGTACAGAATCCAATGGTCATCTAAGTGAATATGTTCCTTGGTATAGAAAAAATCCGGATGAAATACTTGATTGGATCGATCTTGGTGTATGGATTAACGGTGAAACAGGAGGTTATTTACGTGTGTGTACAGAAGGGCGAAATTGGTTTGATATTGATTTTCCAAACTGGATGAAAGAACCTGCAATGGAATATAAACAAAGAAATAGAAGTGAAGAGCATGGATCTTATATTATAGAAGGGTTAGAGACTGGAAGGGTCTATAGAGGACATTTTAATGTCATCAATAAGGGTATTATTGCTAATTTACCTGCAGACTCTATTATTGAAGCACCTGGATATGTAGATCATAATGGAATTAACATGCCTGTTGTTGGGGATTTACCTCTTGGTTGCGCAGCCGTCTGTAATGTTAGTATTTCGGTGCAAAGACTAGCTATCGAAGCGGCTGTCCATGGTGATGATATGTTGCTACGACAGGCTATGATGATGGACTCACTTGTAGGAGCTGTTTGTAATCCAAATGAGATTTGGCAAATGGTAGATGAAATGTTAGTAGCGCAAAGTGAGTGGTTGCCACAATATAAGGAAGCAGTGAAAGAAGCGGCATATAGACTAGAAAATAATGAATTGGTCCCAACCAAAGATTATAAAGGTGCAGCACGTCTCCATGTGAAAACGGTGGAAGAAATGGCTCTTGATCGGGATGAGGCAAATATAAATGCTGGAGAAGCTGATAAAGCTAAAGTACGGCCAGCTAGTAAGTGATATATCAACCTTTAATAAATAGTAAATACTTTCACAATGGTACTGAAATGGGAACTTTGATTTAGTAGATATGAAGTTGTTAGAACTAATGAGCAAGATTTTTTTGCCATTGGGGATAGCAACTTTTTTGAAGTCAATGACTCGATAGATATTCCTTTTGAATAAATTCCTAGCAGACTAAAGGATTAGATAAATACGGAATTAATTGATTGGCAATTCTGGGTATATATTCTGTGATTTGTTGTAAGCTCTCGTATTAGTCTTTAGACAAAATCTGAAACGTTTTCGCGAAGTGTTGAAAGTGCTTTCATCAAAGGTGGATTCAGCAGCCAAAATTTCATCTTTGGCTGCTTCTTGCTAGATAGAAAAGTGGTGATTCCCTCGTTCCCTGGAGCTTTATCACTTAGTGTACCTGTAACAGCGGAGAGCGGCGGACGAAAGACCACCATACGATTATCGAAAAAAACTGTGTAGTGATGCGACAAAGTTTCATCACTACACAGTGAGAAATCCCGATAATGGTGTATTAGCTATTCAGTTCAAAGCGATTTAACCGTACCAGTACATAGAGTGCCTGGTTTTTCATCACAAGAGTAAGTAGTAATTTATTGGTTAATTTTGGTTAAGCAACACATGTGTTGCGACGTAATAGTTTGTATACTTTTATATTGTGTTTACTCAACCGCAAAAAGACATGTGATTCCTATTGGAACACATGTCTTTTTGGCTAATATTTTCTTCGTTCCAGTTTAAATACAGGAATCTTTATATCCTTTCTTTATAAATAAAGTAATCGAAATCAGCATGTCGATTCTGACCTGATGTATCTTGACACTGCATACCGACAAATGCACCAGTAAAGAAGCCTCCACCTTTGATATAGTCATCAGAAAGCTTATGTGATGCAAGTTTGACAGGTATAACAGTCCAATTCACTCCGTCAAAGGAATAAGAATACTCGTAAAAATTGGTTTTTACATCAACTCTGAGGTGAACATATTCTATAGTATCTGGAATGACGATTTCTTTACCTTGAAGCGGTTGAGCAAATATAAAGTTATCGTAAGTGCTGAGTTCAAGGATTCTACCTTTCTCTTCGTGCCAGGAAATCTGAAGTGCTGTCCAGTTTTCTGTATTATAATAGTTGACTAGTCCTGCAGATTGCTGGAAAGAGTTTGGAGTGAAGTTCACTTTCGTTTCTGCAGTAAAGTTAAAATGTTGCCAACGTCTAGCTATAAAAGCCTGAGTGAACTTTGAAGTCAAGGATTCTTTTCCATATAGTCGCAGATGGCCAGGATTGTCTTTTAGTGAAACAATATCTTCGCCTAATGGGATACGCAGTGATTGAAAATGATTATTTAATTCATCAATATCAAAGTCATCTTTCTCATCATAATCATTCTTCCATTTTACTTCTACGATATCAGGTCCTTCAATTTCAAGGGACGGTCCGTTACCGCCAACCACATATGGCCAATCATTTTCCCATTCCATTCTTTGAATGGCAGTTTCCCGTCCAAGTGGGCAATATCCTCGATCATCCAACAATGGTTGGTTTTCTCTTGGTAAGGGCCTTCCTGTTAAGTGTACTAAAAACCATTCATCTGTATGTGTATGAACAATTGAAGCATGTCCAGACTTTTGAAGTGGATTTCTAGGATATGGCCATGATGTAATCAATGGATTCTCGGGATGTACTTCATATGGTCCCCAAAGATTTTTTGATCGTGCGATCGTGGCAGCATGATCGTATTTTGTACCACCCTCTGCTGTTAATAAGTAGTAATAATCATTGATTTTATATATATGAGGGGCTTCAACTAATTTGATATCTGTCCCTTTAAAAATTATTTTAGATTCTCCAACTAGTTTTTGTTCCTCGACGTTATATTCTTGAAGAACTATACCATAAAAATTATGATGATCGATACGATGATCCCAGTACATGTTCGCTAGATACTTTCTACCGTCTTCGTCGTGATACAATGATGGATCGAAGCCGGAACTGTTTAAGTAAGTACGCTCAGACCATTCTCCATCAATAGTTTCACTGGTTACAAGGTAATTGTGGCAATCTTTCCATTGTCCTTCTGTTACCTTCACATCCGTATAGATTAGCCAAAACTTACCGTCACTATGTGAGAGTTGGGGGGCCCATACACCCCCTGAATTAGGATTTCCCATCATATTTAATTGGCTTAATCGATTAAGGGGCCTTGAAACTAATCTCCAATTATTTAAATCCTTGGAATGATATATACCCACTCCAGGGAACCACTCAAAGGTAGAAACGGCAATATAATAATCTTCTCCTACGCGGCAAATGCTTGGATCTGGGTTGAATCCAGGTAAAATTGGATTTCGAATGATTGTCATTTTAATTCACCCTTTACATAATTTTTATCTTTCACCAAATCTGAGCACCCTGAAAAATAGTGAATGCATGTAAGTGCTTACAAAATGGAGAAAGGTTAAATACAATTATAAAAATACTAATTAATGACCTATTGTTTATCAATAATCCGACAGTTATTGGCAGGGGAGTAATGGGATTAATAAATAAATGAAATCATTAATTAGCAATTTTCGCAATACTATATTAGATAATACACTAGTTAATTGGATTAGCAAATTAGTGATAGTTGATTAACGAATGACTAAAGTAACAAAAGGTTTGCCGTTACTACTACTTTAAATTTGAATTATACTTCTTTGTTGGATACTAACACTTAAAAAGTTTTCTATTGAAAAAGCAGCTACGCCTAATGCGGACGAGAGTGTGGATAACTCCGAAAAATCAATTTGTAAATCACTTCGTTGAAACCATAGAGCTTGGTTAGCTACTCTTGTATTCAAAGATTCCTCTAGCCACTTTTTAGAAGAGGCCATCCGATTACCAATAATCACTTGTTGTGGATTAAAGATATTAATAATGTTATTTATGCCTACACCTAAATAGTCCCCAGTTTGTTCAAATAGTTTGATAACCTCTTTATTGCCATTCTCTGCGAGAGTTAATAAATTATTTAAGTCGCCTTCTTTGTTAGAAGGGAGGGGGATATCTAACAGTCCAGCGTTATTGATTAATGCTTGTTCTGACGCATACAATTCCCAACAACCATCATTTCCACAACGACATTTAGAACCATTAACTTGTATTGTCATATGGCCAAGCTCACCAGAAAAACCATTGGACCCTTTATACAAAGAACCATTAAGAATAAGTCCGACACCTATTCCAATCCCAGCACTTACATAAATGATATTTTCAAACTCTTTTCCAGCACCAAATTTCTTCTCTCCGTAGGCACCAGCATTTGCCTCGTTTTCAATAATGACTGGAAGGTTATATTTTTTTTGTAAAATTGACTTTAAATTAACGTTTGTCCAGTTTAGATTTGGCGCTAGCAAAACTTCCCCACTATTATCAACTATTCCCGGTACACCAACACCGATTCCAACGATTCCGTGAGGGCTAGGTGGCACAGAAGAAATTAGGGAATCGATGGTGTTAAATAATTGTTCTTCAATTTCATTATAAGAAAGGTTCTTAAAAGTCATTACTTTCTCTTGAAAAATATTTCCGTCTAGGTCAGTTAAAACGCCAAGTAAGTAATTCACCCCTAGATCTATTCCTATCGAATAGCCAGCTGAATTGTTAAATAATAACATGACAGGTCTTCTCCCGCCGCTAGATTCACCTGGACCAGACTCATAGATTAAGTGATCCTCTAGTAATTCGCTCACTAAGGATGAGACAGTTCCTTTGTTTAAACCAGTTTGATTTGCAACAGCAGCCCTTGAAATAGGGGAGTTATTTTTAATTTTATCTAAAACTAAAGATTTATTGCCTTTTTTGACTACATGATGATTCCAAGTTTGATTAGCATCCATCTTCATTCCATTCAACTCTTTCTCTCTTTTTTTTCATTCTAACAAATAAAAACTTGATTAGATACAACTTCGTATTCAACTGATTTGAGTGTCTACCTAACTTTTGTGGAAAGAATTATAACGTCATTTTCCTATTTTTGGGAAAAACACAATTGAAAATCACAAAAATAGACGTAGAAAAAACTTTGTTCATCCACTAGACTAACAACTTCCTCTTTGCTATAATGAAAATGCATACAACAATCTGAATATTGTTGTTTCAAAAACTTGAGTTGGGGGAGATAAATAATGAGGAAAAAGAAAGCGTTTACAATTCTGTTATCCACTTTTGTTTTGTCTTTATTATTAGTAGGTTGTTCAGATTCAGGTAAAACATCTAGTGATACTGAAATAAAGTTTATGCATCTATGGCCCGAGGGGAGCTCTAAACAGCATCATGAAATTGTAAGTGAAATTATTGCTGATTTTGAAAAGGAACATGAAGGTGTCAAAATTGATTTAGAAGTGTTAAGCAATGAGCAATACAAAGATAAGTTAAAGGTTCTATCAACATCTAAAGAATTACCAGACGTTGGAATGACTTGGGCAGCAGGATTTTTAGAACCCTATGTAGGTGGTAATATGTTTGCTCCATTAGATGATCTTATTGATAAAGAATTAAGCGATACATTCATTCCAGGAACTGTAGAGGCTTATGCAATAGATGGGGTGACTTACGGTCTTCCACTAGAATTGAACATTGCGACAATATATTATAATAAAACTATGTTTGCAGAGCATAATCTCGAAGCACCAGAAACATTTGAGGAACTAGAAAATGTAATTAATGTATTTAAGGCAGATGGAATACAACCTATCGCTTTAGGTAACAAAGATCCTTGGACAGGTTCGTTATGGTATATGTATCTAGCAGACCGAATTGGTGGTGCTGAAGTCCTTAATAAAGCGATCGATAGATCCGGTACTTTCGAGGATCCAGCATTAATTGAAGCAGCAGAAAAAGTACAAAACCTTGTTGATATGGGGGCATTTGTCAAAGGATTTAATGGTCTTTCTGATGAAGAAGCGAAAAGTATGTTTATGAATGAACAAGCACCAATGTATTTAATTGCAACATGGGATTTACCAAATTACACAACAAATGAAGATGTACCTCAAGAATTTAGAGATTCTGTAGAGTATCTCAAGTTTCCAACTGTGGATGGAAAGGGAGATATGAATAGTTTTATTGGGGGACCTGGAGTTGGATTATTTGTTGCGGAAGATTCTGATGTAAAAGAAGAAGCTAAAGAATTTGCCGCATTTTTTGTTAAACAATGGGGCGAGAAATCTGTCACAAAAGCTGGCGTTATTCCAGCATCAAAAGTGGATGCTGGATCCTTAGACCTGCCACAAATGTATATCGATATATTGGATGAACTTAATTCAGCAAGCAATATTACTATGTTTGCTGACGTTCAAATGAGTCCAAGTGTAGCACAAGTGCATTTAGATGCGATTCAAGCACTTTTTGGGAATCAAATGACACCTGAAGAGTTTGCGAAAGCGCACGAAGAAGCCCTTTCGAAATAGTAAAAAGCATTCTGCATTGCGTAAAGTCAAATTAACAATGAAGAGGACATATCCTTAACATCGGATGGTCCTCTTCTACTTCATAAGATATGGGGTTGAGTGTAATGAATAAAGTAATGTCAAATAAGCTATATATAGCACTTTATATTTTACCAGCACTCCTGTTGATTACTGTACTAATATTTATTCCGTTAATCCTTACGGGGTACTATGGATTAATGGACTGGGACGGCATTGGTGCAATGAAATTTATTGGATTAGAAAATTATATTAATGGGATTAAGGATCTCAAATTTTGGAGTAGTGCTTATCATTCGTTTTTACTAGCAATTTTCTCAACAATGAGCTTAGCGCTATATTTGTTAGTTTCATTAATATTGGCATCCAAAATAAAAGGCGCTGATTTACTGAGGAAAATATACCTGATTCCGATGCTTTTATCTTCAGTTGCAATCGCTCAACTTTGGATAAAAGTATATAATCCGTCGAATGGTATTTTAAATGCTATTCTTATCAAGATAGGGATTGATAATCCACCCGCGTGGTTGGCCGAGCCTTCACTAGTATTATTTGCTATTTTCATACCAATTTTGTGGCAATATGCTGGGTTTTATATTTTGATTTACTATGCAGCACTTAAAAATATTCCTGAGTCGATGATAGAGGCAGCGAAAATTGATGGTGCATCTGCTTTTCAAATTGCCCTTAGGATTAAGTTACCTCTAATTAAAGAAGTAGTAAGCGTCACGGTCGTATTAGCTATTGTTGGATCACTAAAGTACTTCGATTTGATTTATGTTATGACTGGTGGAGGACCAAATGGAGCGAGTGAGGTCATGGCGTCCTATATGTATAAATTAGCTTTTTCAAGTTATGATTTTGGATATGGAAGTGCCATTGGATTCTTATTGTTGATCATTACCTTAGTAGTAACGTTAGTTGTTCGGAAATTTACTACTTCCAACGAGCCAATAGAATATTAGAAGGAGGTTTATGATATGGGGCGCATTGGTTACTTTTTTCTTTACGTTTGTCTAGCAGTTGTAGCATTATTCCAGATACTCCCAATAATGTGGCTTTTCATTTTCTCATTAAAAGATAATAAAGAGATATTTGCTGGATCGCCATTTGCTCTACCGTCGGAGTTTAGATGGGAAAACTACCAAAAGGTTTGGGATGGTGGAATAGGCATTTATTTCTTCAATAGTGTTTGGATTACTGGTCTAGCGATTATCCTAACAGTATTGTTTGCGAGCATGGCGACTTTCGCAATTACAAGAATGAAATGGAGGTTAAGCGGTTTCGTATTGGGATTGTTTATGGTTGGACTAATGATTCCAATACACTCTGCTTTGATACCACTTTTCAGTATGTTCTTAAGCGTAGACTTAATTGATAATCCTTTCGCTGTTGTCATTACATATACGGCTTATAATTTACCAATCACAATGATGATATTACTCGGCTTTTATTACACATTACCTCGTGAAATAGAAGAAGCCGCAATTATAGATGGATCTTCAGTTCATCGATTGTTTTTCCAAATTATTCTTCCAATGACTGTACCAGTAATGTCTACTACTGTGGTTATTAATATGATTTATAATTGGAATGAATTTGTATTTGTAAATACGTTTATAAGTTCAGAAAAATATAAAACATTAACAGTAGGTATTCAAAACTTTATTGGGCAATATATGACAGACTGGGGAGCAATCGGAGCAACGTTAATCATTAGTGTGTTACCAATTATTCTTGCATTCATCTTCTTTAGTAATAAAGTCGTTGAAGGGATTTCTGCTAGTGCAGTGAAAGGGTAATAAGTGTATGGCACATAAAAAACTTCACACAACGGGGGATTGAGTTGCTCCGTTGTGTGAAGTTTTTTTCGTGAAAATAGTCGTTAATTCTCGATATTAACGGGATTGCCATTTTTCTTATTCGTTTTATTAAAAGCATGTAAACTGATCCACATTGTTATGTATGCATATGAACTTCCACCAAATATGAATGCCAAGGCAGGAAAACCTTTCATAATAAAAAAGAGTGGTACAAGACAGAGTATTATCAATAAACTATTGAAGGGGTTTATTAACATAATAAAAAAGCTGTTTTTCATAACATATTGTACTTTTATATCGTAATGAACAAAGGCAGGAAAGATATAAAATAATAACATAATGAAAAGTAACATAAATGCAAATAAAGGTATATATGTCCATGTTAAATCCCCATTAGTATTACTTTGAATGTAAATAATATCAATCGTAATTAAGAAGATTATTATACTAATAAATATTCCCAAAAGATTGCTTTTTAAGAAGTCTCTCCGATAGTATTCCCAAAAGGCTTTTAAAATTGGCTTTTCTGTATTTCCTTTTAACCATTCTCTGGTTATTGCAAACATTGCTATAGTAGCTGGGAAAAAGCCGAAAATTATTCCGCCTGCTAATGAAAAAAGTATCCACAATAAATTTAAATAGGCAAACCTTGTTATCCATTCAAAAACGTTATAAATAAAGCCACTAGTAGGATTCATTGACAACCACCCTTATTTCCTGACTTATAGAATAAGCCAATCTCATTATTTAATAGAAAGAGGAATCATTAAAAGCATACACTACTCGTATAAAAAGTTCATCATTTCCAGTGATAAATGCAATCAGTTTTATAGTTGAAAACTTTGTTTAACTAATAGACAAACTAATGATTTGTGTTATAATTACAAATGTAAGCCTTTACATTCGCTGTTGCTTTGTAACATAAAAAATCTAGGAGGTACAAACAATGACTTATTTCCTAAACATTGACAAGATTAAATTCGAGGGTTCATTATCAACAAATCCATATGCATTTAAATTTTATAATCCCGAGGAAAAAATCGGTGATAAAACAATGGAAGAAATATTACGCTACGGAGTCTCGTATTGGCATACATTTACGATGAATGGCTCAGATCCATTTGGCGGAGGCAACATGATTCGCTCGTGGGATAAGTTTAGTGGTATGGATTTAGCTAAAGCCCGCGTAGATGCTTCATTTGAATTTTACGATAAAATTGATGTACCATTTTTCTGTTTCCATGATATTGATATAGCACCAGAGGGTAGCAGTTTAAGAGAGTCTAATCAAAACTTAGATACAATTGTAAGTATGATCAAAGACTATATGAAAGATAGTAAAGCAAAATTACTTTGGAATACGGCGAATAACTTTACACACCCACGATTTGTTCATGGTGCTGCCACTTCAAGTAGTGCAGATGTATTTGCTTATTCTGCAGCTAAAGTGAAAAAGGGATTAGAAATCGGTAAGGAACTTGGTGCAGAAAACTACGTATTCTGGGGTGGCCGCGAAGGTTATGAAACACTTCTGAATACAAACATGAAGCTGGAGCTGGATAACTTAGCACGTTTCTATAATATGGCTATTGACTACGCCAAAGAAATTGGCTTTGATGCCCAATTTTTAATTGAACCTAAGCCAAAAGAGCCTTCAACACATCAATATGATTATGACGTAGCTACTGCACATGCATTCTTGCAAAGTTATGGTCTTGAAGATCATTTCAAGTTCAATATTGAAGCAAACCACGCGACATTAGCGGGACATACATTTGAACATGAACTTCACTATGCACGCATTAATAATATGCTGGGTTCAGTTGATGCAAACCAAGGGGATCCACTTATCGGATGGGATACAGATGAATTCCCTACGGATTTATGGTCAACAACACTTGCAATGTATGAAATTCTTAAAAATGGCGGACTTGGTAGGGGCGGCCTAAACTTCGATGCGAAAGTAAGAAGAGGTTCATTTGAGCCAGAAGATTTATTCCATGCACATATTGCTGGAATGGATGCTTTTGCAGTAGGTTTAAGGGTGGCACAAAATTTAATTGATGATAAGGTCTTGGAAAGTATAGTCGAAAATCGCTACCAGAGTTACACTGAAGGTATTGGACTTGCTATTGTTGAAGGGAAAACAGACTTCCGTAAACTGGAAGAGTATGCTTATGGTTTATCAGATATTAAACAGACATCTGGTCGCTTAGAACAAATTAAAGCAACAATCAATCAATACTTATTGAAAGCTTTCGCTAACTAATTAAGTTTTGAATGGCAGGAGAGATGTAGCTATGAAGTATGTAATAGGGATAGATTTAGGAACAAGTGCTGTTAAAATTTTACTCGTCAATCAACATGGTGCTGTTGTTCAAGAGGTATCGAAATCCTACCCACTAATTCAAGAGAAAACGGGATATAGTGAGCAAAACCCTAAAGATTGGGTGGATCAGACTGTATCGGGGCTTCTGGATCTTTTGAAGGATTTCGATGGGGATCCAGAAGATATTGAAGGCATTAGTTTTTCTGGGCAAATGCATGGACTTGTTTTGTTAGATGAAAATAATGAAGTATTACGTCATGCGATTCTCTGGAATGATACAAGGACAACAGCGGAGTGCAAGCGAATTTATGAAGTCGTTGGAGAAAAGCGTTTGTTATCTATTACAAAAAACCACGCATTAGAAGGATTCACTTTACCAAAAATAGTATGGGTTAAAGAACATGAGCCAGAGTTATTTAGTAAGGTTAAGACGTTTGTTCTTCCAAAAGATTACTTGCGTTACAAGCTTACAGGTAAATTACAAATGGAGTACTCTGATGCAGCTGGAACACTTCTATTGGATGTCAGTAAAAAAGAATGGAGTACAGAACTCTGTGAATTACTAGATATTGATACCAGTCTTTGTCCACCATTAGTTCACTCCTATCAGGAAGTAGGTAAGATAACATCTGAATTTGCAGAATCTACTGGTCTTGCCAACTCTACACGTGTATTTGCAGGTGGTGCTGATAATGCTTGTGGTGCTATTGGTTCAGGGATTTTAGAGGATGGAAAAACACTTTGTAGTATTGGGACATCTGGTGTTGTTTTGTCTTATGAAGAAAGTCCTGATAAAGATTTTCAAGGAAAGGTTCATTACTTTAATCATGGTGCTCCCGACGCGTTTTACTCAATGGGTGTTACTCTGGCTGCGGGTTATAGCTTAACTTGGTTTAAAGATGTTTTTGCGGGGGACGAATCTTTCGATGATTTACTAGCCGATGTTGGGTCTGTCCCTGTTGGATCTAATGGACTGGTATTTACTCCTTATTTGGTGGGTGAAAGAACACCACATGCAGATGCCGCAATTCGTGCAAGTTTTATTGGAATGGACAGCTCACATCAAAGAAAAGATTTTGTTCGAGCAATTCTCGAAGGGATTACATTTTCGCTAAATGAAACTATTGATATTTTTCGTCAAAATGGTAAACCAATCGATACGGTCATATCAATTGGTGGTGGTGCGAAAAATGAAGATTGGCTTCAGATGCAGGCTGATATTTTCGATGCTGATATTGTTAGACTTAAAAGCGAACAAGGACCAGGTATGGGGGCAGCCATGTTAGCAGCTTATGGATGTTCATGGTTTGATTCATTGAAGGATTGCGCGAATGAGTTCTTGAAGGAAGATAAACGATTTCATCCCAATAAAACTAATGTGGAAAAATATAAAAAGATGTTCGCTATTTATCAGGATATTTACGGTCAAACAAAAGATATTAATCGAAGGCTTTTAGAATTCCGTAGGTAGTCCTTTTAAATAAGAGTCTAAACTAGTTAGTTAGGACTCTTATTTATAGAAATACTAGTAACTATTCTGCATAACGGTGAAGAAGTTAATGACAAACATAACAGCTAAGTGTGAAATTCTGACATAAAAGTCACTGATGAGATCTAACAAGAACAAGTGAATCCAAATAGGATAGAACTATTATATACAGTTTGAAGCATGTTCACCGAAGTTTTGCGGAAATGAAATGGATATGATTTGTTCGTAAAAGAGTGAATAATTAATATTATCGTGAGTGCCAAAACGGCTTTTATTAATTAGTATACGTATTAAAGCTTTTGTTCTTGTATTTCAAATCTGTTGTTATAGGCTTTGTTAAAAAATACTTGGATAAGTGGAGTGAGGAAAAATGAATTATCGTCAAATTGGCAATACAGATTTAAAGGTAAGTGAGCTCAGCTTTGGTACTTGGGCAATTGGCGGAGCTTGGGGAAGAACGAATGATCTAGAAGCATTGAAAGCTTTAGACCACGCAATAGGAAAAGGTGTAAACTTTTTCGATACGGCAGATGTTTATGGAGATGGCCATAGTGAGGAACTTTTAGCGAAAGCAACCAAAGGAAAACAATCTGAAATTCATATAGCAACTAAATTCTGTCGAGCAGGGGATGTACATGACCCTAAAACATACTCAATGGAAAGTGTTACAAAGTATTGTGAAGACAGCTTAAGACGACTTAATCGCGATCAACTTGATTTGTTTCAAATTCATTGTCCACCAATGGAGATTTTAAAGAATGGTCAAGTGTTTGAAGTACTTGATCGTTTAAAGGAACAGGGGAAAATTCGCTATTATGGTGTTAGTGTTGAAACTGTTGAAGAGGGTTTATTCTGCCTGGAGCAACCTAATGTTAGTGCATTGCAAGTCATATTTAACCTATTTCGTCAAATGCCGTTAGAAGCACTATTTCCGCAAGCAAAGGAACAGGGGGTTGGTATTCTCGCGCGGGTTCCACTAGCAAGTGGATTATTAACAGGGAAATTTAAAGCCAATTCACAGTTTGAAATAGATGATCATCGTAATTTTAATCGAGATGGAGAAGCATTTAATATTGGAGAAACATTTGCAGGGGTAGAATTTGCAAAGGGTATAGAGTTAAGTGACAAACTTACTTGGATAGCTGAAAATAGAGGGAATATGACACGGGCGGCACTCAAGTGGATTTTAGAACACGATGCAATTTCTTGTGTAATACCTGGATTTAAAAGCGTTGCTCAAGTAGAAGATAACTTGCAAGCTGTAAACGTAGAAAGTTTTACGGAAAAGGAAATGACCAAATTGGCGGAATTTTACAAGGATGAAGTGCAACGGGAAATTAGAGGGGCGTATTGAGTTTGTATTGAGGCTGTAAAAAGCGTCTATGCTTGTTTCAGCAGAAACTTTTACTAATACATTGGTTATCACAAAAATGCCAAAGGGAAAATTCCTTAGGCATTTTTACATTACTTTGTTTTACTGGAACTGCATCATATTTATGTTTATGTGTAGTTGCAAAAACGGAATCATCTAATCGCAAGGCGTATGTAAGTATTAATGTGGTACTATTAATTTTGACATAATAATCTAAAGTGAAAATGTTTTTCGAAAAAGGTAAAGAGGTGCTTTGATGATCAATCAATTACGTAAAATTTATTCTTCACTTCTTGTATATTCTGAGAGAAAGGATAACCTAGACCGTACATATAAGTGGTTTGTGACAGACGACAATGAAATTATTGGTATTAGTGAAGAAGAATTAACTTCCAAAGATGTATCATTATTAACTACTTTCTTATTGCCATATAATATAAACTTACCATTACCTACCGCTGAAGAACAAAAGTGGAGAAACACAGTTCATTCGACTGAAGTAAATCCTAACTTTGAAATTAAAAATCCCTATCGCTTTATTTACTTTTCAATCAAAAAAAATCAAATTGACCCAATTATATTTAAAGATGCCATTCAAGAACTATTTGCAAATCCAGTTCCTATTCTATGGGAAAATGGACATGAAGGGATTATTATAGAAGAACAGACAGTCTATGAAGATAGCATCTCTTTTGAAGAGATTAAAGATATACTCATGAGCGATTTATACGTGAAAATCAACTTCTTTATAGGATCTTATAAAGACGGTTTGGAGGACATCGCTCAGTATTATCACTCATTAATAAATGCGGCTAAGAAAGTATTTATATATACGAATAAGACAGTAGTAACGTATATTGATGCTGTGCCCTATCTACTTATCAATCAAACAGAATCAGATTTACGTTCCGATATTGGCAAAACTATTTTACAAGAATACATAAACGATGAAGAAACACTGAAAATGATTGAAACGTTTCTTCAATGTAATTTAAATATATCGGAGACTGCAAAAGTATTACATATGCACCGAAATAGCCTACAATATCGGTTGGATCGTTTTTTTGAAAAGACGGGGATTGATGTCCGACAATTTCATCATGCAATGACAGTTTACCTGGCACTTTTAGCCAGAAAGTAACTCCATTTGTTCGGAAACACCGTTCATAGTAAATATGCACGAATACTGTCCAGATCTTTGTGCATATTCACCATTACTCAAATAGTGTAAATATTGTATTCTATTAATAGTAGATGAAAGCACTTACATACACTGGAGGGAATAAAATGGCAGACTTGAAATTGGTAAATATAAGAAAAGTATATGATAAAGATGTTGTTTCTGTTAAAGATTTTAGTTTGGAAATTAGAGATAAAGAATTTTTAGTATTAGTTGGTCCATCAGGTTGTGGAAAATCAACAACACTTAGAATGATTGCTGGTTTGGAAGAAATATCAGGAGGAGATCTTTTCATCGGTGGTAAAAGAGTGAACGATGTCCCACCAAAAGATCGTGACATTGCTATGGTTTTCCAAAACTATGCATTATATCCACATATGG
This sequence comes from Sporosarcina sp. resist, assembly GCF_014302295.1. NCBI lineage: Bacteria > Bacillati > Bacillota > Bacilli > Caryophanales > Caryophanaceae > Sporosarcina > Sporosarcina sp. resist. The sequence goes on from NZ_CP060287.1 coordinate 2,399,248, forward strand.
ACGTTTACAATAATATGGCATTTGGTTTGAAGCTACGTAAATTTAAAAAAGATGAAATAAAAAAACGTGTTGATAATGCGGCTAAAATTTTGGGACTTGAGGACCTCTTAAATCGTAAACCAAAGGCACTTTCAGGTGGACAGCGTCAACGTGTTGCTTTAGGACGTGCTATTGTACGTGATGCCGAAGTATTCTTAATGGATGAGCCATTATCTAACTTAGATGCTAAGTTACGCGTACAAATGCGCGCGGAGATTCAAAAGTTGCACAGGCGCCTGCAAACAACAACTGTTTATGTAACCCATGACCAAACGGAAGCGATGACAATGGCCACGCGCCTCGTAGTAATGAAGGATGGATTTATTCAGCAAGTAGGAGCCCCTAAAGAAGTTTACGATGAACCTAACAATGTTTTTGTTGGTGGTTTTATTGGTTCTCCAGCAATGAACTTCTTAAACGGTAAACTAGAAGAGAATCATTTTGTCATGGGAGATGTAAAGGTTCTGGTACCCGAGGGTAAAATGAAATATCTTCGCGAGCAAAACTATATTGGTAAAGATATCATTCTAGGAGTTCGTCCAGAAGATATTCATGATGAACCGTTATTCCTTGATTTTTCTCCTGAAACAAAAATCAGGGCTTCGATTGAAGTTGCTGAATTAATGGGAGCCGAGATTATACTTTATTCTAAAGTAAATGACCAAGACTTTGTTGCACGTGTAGATGCGCGTTTCAATGTTGTGGCTGGAGAAACAATCGACTTAGCATTTGACCTTAATAAAGCACACTTTTTCGATAGCGAATCAGAATTACGAATTAAATAAGATTAAAAAGTAAAGCCACTAAGGGAATTAATTTTCCTTTAGTGGCTTTGTATTTGGATTCTTTGATGTTGAAAATGGTTGCCAAACACCACCTATATATCTATTTAACATCTTATCTACAAACACTACTTATTGTCGATCATAAAACTCATCTACCGGAACAAATAAACCGACTTTTCCATGTGTTTCATGATCTAACGTGGCGAAAACAATGCCAATCACCAGCCCCTTGCTATTAAATACGGGGCTACCGCTATTACCTCGATAAACCGGTGCCTTCATCATAACGACAGGTACATCCCAATCTGGTAGCTGGATATAATCAATTATCGTACCTTCATTTGCAATGCCCTTAAAACTTAAAGGATTACCAATAAAGTTTATGGCTTCATTAGCTGTAAAAGTCGTTTTTTCAGCGAGTTCTAAATGGGGTAGGTCTTGTCCATTGACTTTTAATACAGCAAGATCGACTGATGGATAGGTATATACAACTTCTGCCGTAAAACGTCCTTCTACTGGGAAAAAGACATTTACTGTGTCGGTTCCTTCGACAACATGATAGTTTGTTAGAATAGTTCCGTCACTCGAAATGGAGAAACCTGTGCCTTTGCTTTCAGCGGATTGAATAACAACAACAGATTTCTTATAGGTACCAATGTTTTCTTGCTTCGATAATTTTGAGGAAGTTTGTAAGAATTCAATGGCTGGGATTGAATACACTTCAAAAATGATCGCAAATGTGTTGAAAACCATCACAATGGAGATAAGCCAAAATAGCCATTTTGGAAATGGGCGTTTCGTTTTGGGGTTTGTTTTTTCTTGCGCCTCTCTATAAAGGACCTCCTGTTGTGCTTCTAATACCAGTGCTTGTAGCTCTTCATCATCAATTTCCTCATTTGAATCAACGTCTTTAAAATCAGGCGGTTGTTTTTCATTCGAATTCATGCACGCACACCCTAACTATTAAATACATTTCGTTATAGTTCATTATAGCAAAGGAAAGAATACAACATTTTTTCTTTTATTTGTTTGTCATCATTTATTAAGTCAGAACATATAATGAATGGTTCAATGACATTTAGATGGAAGAATGAATATTGTCCAAGCGTATTTTTCTTACACAATTATTTAGTAAAAGGGGAATGAGATATGAGCAGAGAAAAGCAGAGAATGTTGGTCCTTTCTATAGCATTAGCACTTGGGATTGGCGGAGTGATGCCATCTTATACTTTCGCAGCGGTGGAACAAACTGGATCACACTTTCAAATTGGACAGATTGTCAAAGGGACAGTCGTTGAAAATTGGGGTAATGAAATAATCGTTAAAGGTGATAGCGGTGAACGCTACCATGTAGGATTGCATACTTTTACTGAGGAGAAAATCCAGGCGATGAATTTCTCAGTTGGAGCTTTGGTGCAAATCGAAGGAGAAGTCCTGGAAAGCATTGCGGATTTTTATAGCTTTGACTACTTTGTTAAAAATCTACCGCTCGGGGTGACAAAAGATGAAATTAAAAAGCTTGAACTTCTTTACAATGAGGTAATGACTTTAGAAAAGGATGAGTTATGGGAGGAGGCAGGAGAACTATGGGTGCAAATTAATCGAATAACCAATCCATATTATCTTGCAAATTGGGAGCCTGAAGCATTTGACGTCTATATAAGTATGTTTGAATATCCATTTACGGCTAATGACCTGCTGCAAATGGAAGAACTATATTATCAATGGGTTTCACTTGCAAAAAGTGGGGCGGAGATAGAATCTGGCGTTAAATTAGATCAGTTTTTTGAAATTGTCAATACTTATTATGTAGAGCCCACATTTGAAGAGTATATTATAGATTTAGGTACGACTATTTCCAAAACAGATTTTCCGGTGATAAAGAAATTATATGAGGATGCTCGCCAGGCTAGTAGTGATGGAGACGATCAACTGGCGATGGATAAATGGGAGGCATTTGACTCCGTGATGCGTCCGTATTATCGCGCTGCCAATCCAATGCCCACATTTGATGAACAAATGGCTTATTATGATTTCGAAGTATCTAAGGAAGATCTTTCTAAACTACAAAAAATTTATACTGGCATCATTGACTTGGAGCTTAATGGTAAATATGATGAAGTAGATAGTCAATGGGAGTCATTTTATAGCATTTTGGAGCCGTATTTCTCAATGAATGTAAATATCCCATTCCGTGCCACACAAGTCATAATCAACGGCGAGACTTTTCAAAGATAAAACGTATGTTAAAATGCCTATCGTTTCGGTAGGCATTTTTGTGTTGTCTTAAATATAACGTAAATATTTCTAAAGCATTGAAAATTAGTTTTAGGTAGACGTCTGTGTAAAGCTACTCAGTCAATACACCCTAATTTCACTACAGCTTCCAATTGCTAGCCTGAATAACTTATGACAAGTAAGAGCATATTGATAAGTAAATTACATTTTCACCGCCGATAAACGCATTTAATAATTTACTCTTTAAATGCATTTATCATTGAAAGTAAATGAATATCTTCATTTTATGTAGAAATTCATAGGAGGACCTCCATGAAAAGTATTGTCAGGGTAACCAAAGTAGAAATAACTAATTTGAAAAACGTTAAAAATGGTGAGTTTCACACAAATTCAACTTTCAATACATTGGAGAAAGCTGATGTCATAGGGTTTTATGGTCAAAATGGTTCTGGGAAAACTGCGGCAGTGGAAGCGTTCAATCTGTTAAAGACTTTATTATCAGCCAATTATAATGCTCCACTTCCCAAGCTCACATCTAATTTGCTATATTTTAATGAAAAGACTATTCGTTTATTGTTTCAATTTATTGTTGAAAATCAATTCGGTGAATTCTACGTTAACTATTCAGTTTCTTTGACGGCGGGAAAAGGAAGGTATCAAGTTGTCGAAGAACAAGTAGTATATCGAGAAAATAAGGAAAATGAGCCATTCAAAGTTCTAATTTCGAAAACTGTTAAAGGATTAACGATAGGAGCTAATGAATCACATGAAATGAATGAATCTGCAAGGGTCTCAGTCATAGTAGCCAATAGAATGGCCACTAGTAACTCAACTTCTTTTGTATTTCGAGAAGAGTTAAAGGAAGTATATGAAGAGCATTTAGAAGAAACTGAAATTGAAATCATGAAAAGTCTTTCAGATGACCTTAATCGTGATTTACACATCATTGATACGATTCAATATGGTTTATTAGTTGCCAATCTTGTTATGCCTTTTAGTGTTCATTTGGAAAGAAAGCGTGGACATATACCCTATGAGATGGCGGACACAATGGTGTTACCACTGGACTTATTTAAAACGATTGACCAAGTGGTTAGTCAGACGAATATTGTCTTGCAGACCATTATCCCAGGCCTACTAATAAAGATAAGGCAGATCAATAAGCAGAAGTTGAGTGATGGCAGTGAAGGGGTTCGCTTTGAGTTTCTATCAAAACAAGGGGAGATTGAACTTCCTTTACGAAGTGAATCGGAAGGTACATTGAAAATCATTTCTATCTTAAGTACTCTTATTGCAGTTTATAATAATCCGAACGCTTGTGTTGTAATTGATGAGCTCGATGCAGGGATTTTTGAATACTTACTTGGCGAAATATTAGAAGTTCTGAACGAAAATGCACAAGGTCAACTTTTTTTCACTTCTCATAATTTAAGAATATTAGAAGTGCTTCCAATTCGAAACTTATGGTTTACGACTCTTAACGAAGAGGATAGATACCAACAATTAAAAGGGGTTGAAAGGCTAAGCAATGCACGGGATATCTATCTACGTGCAGTGCAACTGGGCGGTCAAGACGAAGAAGTCTATGCAGAAACGAATTTATATGATATTAAAACGGCATTCCGAAAAGCTGGGATTATACATGACAAATACTAAAAAGAAGGTCGTGTTATTACTTGTCGAGGGAAGCTGCGAAGAGGTATTGCTATACAATCGGTTACGCAGTCTTTTCGAGCAGCATAATATACGTTTCCATATTCAGCACGGCGATATTTTATATGACTTGGACAGGCCGGAAGAACCTATCAAGTCTGTGATTGGAAATGCAGTAAATGAATTTATGATAAAAAGTAAATTTCGTCCTGAAGATGTATTCTGTGTATTGCATATTATTGATATGGATGGCTGTTTCATCCCAGAAGATGCGATTGTTATTGATGACACCCAAAAAGAATTAACGCTTTACCACGAGGATCGAATAACTGTTCCGCATGAAAAACAAAAGCAACAAATAGCAGCTAGAAATATGGATAGAAGTACAAATATCAATATAATGAAGGCATTGGATAAGATAATTGCTGGTGAAATCGACTACCGTATGTATTACTTTTCAAGAAATTTGGAACATGTTCTATTCAAAGAACCCAATCCAGAAAAGGATAGGAAATTTCCAGAAGTAGAACGGTTTATTGAGCAGTTGGAGATACCAATTGAAGACTTTTTACAGGGATCTATGCCATTGGTAAACGGTGCAGATTCTTATAAGGAAAGCTGGGAAAAGATTTCTGAAAGGACGGCTTCATTGCAAAAATATAGTAATGTGCCTTTGTTATTCGAATTTGTTAAATTACGATCTGGCTTTCAGAGTCCATAAAATAGCGTATAGTCAGGTGTTAGTGTTCAGTTATATGACAAAGAAAAGAAATCACTTTATTTCAAAAGTGGTTTCTTTTCTATGGCTTTCTATTTGATGTATTGACCTGCAAGCTTACATAGAACGAATTAAAATATCTCTGACACTTTTTCGATCTAATTCTTTGTAAAGGCCAACCCCAGGTTTGATAAAAGTTTTATCGATAATTAATTCAATATCTTTGTCGTCAATCCCATAGTCGCTCAAACGATTGGGGGCATCGAGAGAATCCCAGAATGTACGAAGTGCTTTCGCTCCTTCTTTTGCGACTTCAATATCACTCTTGCCTTTATCAGAAATACCAAAAACGTTCATTGCCAACATTTTTACTCGGGATGGATCATCTTCAAGTACATGCTCTAACCAGTTTGGGAACAATATGGCCAGTCCTCCACCGTGTGGTATGTCATAAACAGCCGAAAGTGCATGTTCTATTCGATGAGACCCCCAGTCACCGCCATCTGTTCCATTTGACAATGTTTCATTAAATGCAGTTGTACTAATATACATCATCGTTTCACGATGTTCAAAAGAAGTTAAGTCTTCAAGTAATTTTGGTGCAGTTCGAATCGCTGTTCGGAGTAGTGATTCAATGAATCCATCGATCATAGGCGTGTTTCTTGTACGATGGAAATAACTTTCAAGAGCATGAGACATACTATCGACAATTCCATATACTGTTTGTTTACGGGACACCGAGTACGTATAAGTCGGATCCAGGATTGAAAACTGCGGGAATACATGTGGCGAACCCCAACCAAGTTTATCCTTTGTGTCCCAGTTTGAAATAACAGATATCGGATTCATTTCAGAGCCAGTTGCCGCTAATGTAAGGACAGTTCCGATTGGGAGAGCTGATGTTATCGGAGCTTTTCGAGTAATTAAATCCCAAACATCTCCGTCATACTTAGCTCCAACAGCAATAGCTTTCGTACAATCAATCGCACTTCCGCCACCGACGGCTAAAAGAATATCGATTCCCTCTGATTTGCAAATTTCAACGCCTCTATGCACCGTTGTTAAACGTGGATTTTGTTCCACACCAGGAAATTCAAATACCATGGCTTCTGCTTTAGTGAGTTCTTTCATCACATCTTCATAGACACCATTTTGCTTAATACTGCCTCCACCATAAACTAGAAGAACTTTCTTATGAGCAACTTCTGTTGATAATTGACTAATTTGCCCCCTACCAAAATATAACTTCGTCGGGTTGTGTTGTGTAAATATATTCATCATTGCACCTCTTCTTAATAAAATCTTTCATCTCGCTGCAAAGGGGGATATGAGCCCCATTTTAAAAAATCGCAGAACGATCTTTCTAGGTGGGATAAACAGCTGAGAAAAGCCCTATTAGTTCAATTAATACTTTATCACGACTTGCGTTCAATCGTCCCAAATGCTGATCTAGGGTAAGGTATGTATCACTATATCTCCTATATATGTTAAGATAATGATATCAGAAATATTGGATAATAATTTTGGCTTGGAGTCTAAAACACCCATCGAGCCTAAGTTCTTATTTTCTAACATGCTTGATGAGAAGAAAAAGTTAGCGATGGCCAATTCGTTATCGAATTGCTCCATTAGATAGTTAGTCTAGCAGGGAATTAGCAACCAAGCAAAGTGTATCGGTAGAGATTCAATCACATTCAAGCTGATGTATCGATTCAATTTCCCATTTAGTTACGGCAGTTGTCATTTAAATAATACTTTCGGGAGTGAACTATTTTTGGAGAATAATACGATATTTTTAATTGATCAAAAAGAGGGGTTAAGTCTAGAGTTCAGTAAACTGGTTTCTATGATGGATTATACTAGAGTTACAACGATTCGTGAAATCGAAAGTTTAACAGTTGAAGAATTGGATTTTCTTTATGGAGAAGAATCGAATTCAATCGGAATGTTGCTTGCTCATATGATATCGGTTGAAAAGGCATACCAAATCTTCACGTTCGAAAATCGAGATATTACAGATGATGATAGTAGTACGCTAAATCCAGGATTAGATTTAGGGAATAGTGCGCGAGATCAAATTAAAGGAAATAGCATTGATTTCTATTTGGAACAATTAGCTGAAACAAGGAACAAAACAATTGAAACGTTTAAAACATTGAAAGATGAATGGTTATTTGAACAAATGTCATTTTGGGATGGACTACCCACGAACAATTATTTTAAATGGTTTCATGTATTTGAAGACGAACTAAATCATCGAGGTCAGATTCGAATTATAAAAAAGATGATAAATAAACCTAAAGGGCGATAAAGTGAAATAGGTGTCAAGTGACAGAATCTAACGCAAACAAGATTGTTGCAAATACTAGTTTAAAAGAGAGTAGAGAAGGGTTTCATTCAAAAAAATGCAAATTGCAACTAAATATGTTGAATTAAAGAATCCCATTGAATTTACTGTGGCGCTCAATAATGAGAGAGGTGTAATTCGGGGTGTGTAGAACGCTTGACGCCTCTCGCCCTAAGCCTGGATTGGCGCTTCGCATCCAGTCTCACGGCTTCGGCTACCCCTTTGCCGCGCCTACGCTAGCGTTGTTCATTATTGAAGAGAGTTATGATTCGGAGTGTATATGCCGAGATTATAATGTGATTATTTTTTGATAGTGATTTAATTCAAGAAGGACGGACTAGAGATTGCAGGTCTCATTCCCGTAACGAAATGCTCTTTCTCACATAGTCCATCCAGCGAAGGTGCGTCTTTCTGGCTTATCGCGGGAGGCATCCACAAAGCGTCGAAGCGGTATTGGCAGGAATTTTAATTTGCTCTATGTAGTGGGGCTTTTCAGTGGCCACCCAAAAGCCTTTGTAAAGCGTATACGCCGTATTCATTTGTTCAATATATATAGTCGAAAAGCCTATCAACAGCGGAGTGAAATTATAGGACATTATCAACGAGCATGTGGTCAAAATGGTGCTGTCCCAGTCACTGACGAGTTGAAGCGGAAATACGATAGGCGACCAGCTTTTTAGATGAATTGAGGAATATGTACAGTGGAATTGAAACCCAATACTTTACGATGAAAAACGGTTCAAGGGGGTATTATTCCTTGAACCGTTTTTATGTCCATATTAATCATTGTATCTTATTAGAACTTTTTAGTATTTGTTGAAGTGCCTCCCCGATTGTACCAAATGTAAACTGAAAACCTTCCTTTTCTAATCGATCAGGAATAACCCAACGGCTTTTCAAAATCAATTCCGTTTCAGTGTTCATAAAGATGGCTCCCATTTCGAGCATCCATTTTGGCGAGGGTAATCCGATCTTTCGGTTCATCGTTTTTCGCAGTTGTGTCATGAATACTCGATTCGTGATCGGCTGGGGAGCCGAACAATTGAATATACCATTCAATTGTTCGTTGCTTTGAAGAAATAGGATGATTCGAAACACATCTTCTATATGAATCCAACTAAACATTTGATTACCTGTTCCTTGTACTCCGCCGAGCCCAAAGCGGACGAGGTTGAGGTAGGGCTCCATCACTCCACCATCCTCACCAAGGACAATAGCAATTCTTAAAGCGACTTTCCTTGTTTGGGATAGCTGAAAATCAAATAGAGATTTCTCCCAAGCTTGTGCTACTTCTACGGAGAATCCGGTTCCAATATCGCCACTAGCCTCCGTCATAGGTCGATCCTCCGCATGTCGATAAATCGTACCCGAACTCGAATTGATCCATAATGGCGGTGGATTTTTACAGGCTAGTAGAGCATTTCCAAGTATTTCTGTGGTCCCAGTTCTGGAGTCTAGGATTTCTTTTTTATTCTTCTCATTATAGCGGCAGTTGACGGACTTCCCAGCAAGATTGATGAGCATCTCGGCACCTTCTAAGGCATCTGCAATACCTACGCTATCCGTCCAAAAAAGATGATGGGGTTGTCTTGAAATGATAATTACTTCATAGCCTATATTCGTAAACTTCTCTTCAAAGTATTGACCTATAAAACCCGTTCCACCAGCTATGACTATTTTCTTTTTCATATCATCCACTCGTTTCTTGTAGTTCTTCCTAATTGGACGATGCTTTGCTCAATTATGTTGCAAAGTTAAATTTTGACTTAGAGAACCAAGTTCCCTTGTTGTTAGCATGAATTAAGCGACGAAAAATAATGAAACCGATGTTCTTATTGTGATACAATACATGCAAAGCATTTGCATAAGCAGGGGGAGTATGGCGTGTATCTTACCAATATCTGAATCAATATATTAAGGATTTCACTAGCTATATAGAAATCTATTTTCCCAGCTTAATTAGGAGGTAAATAGAATGATTTATGTAAAAGGAATTGTATCTTTTCTGTCCAACAGTAAATTACCAAAAACAAAAACATATATGAAAAACAAATTTGTAAGTATGAAAATTATTGAAATAACCGAGCGGTATTCAACTACTGAGGAAGAACAATCTGTAGTGATCACATGTAGTTTTACTGTTTCTATGGACGAAGACTATGTATGCAAATCACTTGAGGATTACAACGGAAAAGTTAAACCTTTTTTACAGAAACATATAAAAAGTTTAATTTATAGAGTAGAAATTCATCACTTAAATTATTTAAGGAAAAGTGAAATGAAATCAACTGCTCGTATATCTTCATATTAATTAATCAAAAATTTCTTCTGATGTGTAAGCAATACTAATCGTTTAGTCCTATGACCGTTTAAATGTGTGAGATATGTATAATGAGCTCTGAAATAATCTGTGTAAATAAGGGAGGTAAAATGATGGTCCAAGCATTCGATACAGCAGAAAGTTACCAATGTCCTATTTGTAAAGGCAATAATAATTGCTGTAATTCCACAGAAAAATCTCTAGGTATATGTTGGTGTAGTGGAGAGTTCTTTCCGAAAGCAATTTTCGACCTAGTACCTTACGATCAATTGAGAAAATCATGCATATGTAAAAAATGTCTAGACGAGTTCGTAGGGTGATAGAAGAGAGGGGGAATAAAATATGTACGAACAAAAAATGAAGGCAACAGACAATGATGTTATTGAATTTATTGAGAATGTAGAAAATCCGAAAAAACGTGCAGATGCTTACACGCTACTCGATATATTTAAAGAGACGACTGGCTTTGAAGCAAAAATGTGGGGACCAAGCATTATTGGTTTTGGATCGTATCATTATGTATACAAAACGGGCCACGAAGGTGACGCACCTTTGGCAGGTTTCTCTCCGCGAAAAGCAAAAACTAGTTTGTATTTTGCACCCGGAGATAGCGAACGTGATGCATTGTTGGCGACATTTGGAAAACACACTTCTGGCAAAGCATGTGTGTACATTAATAAAGTCGATGATATCGATACGAACGTATTAAAAGAGTTAATTACTCAATCGGTTACGTTTTTGCAAACACAATATCCGGAGAATTAATTACGATTTATCAGCAGATAGATATGCGTTGACCATTAACTAGAATGAGAACTGTTAATTCTGACAATAAAGAAGAGCTATGTGTATACTTAGTTCCATCAAGCACACACATGGCAACAATAGAAGTGACAAAATAGCGTTTACATTCAATTGCTTAACGAATGTAAACGCTTTATTATTGGTAGTAATCAAACAGTTGTCGCTTTATAAAAAAGGAAGGGAGTGTATGTTTATGGAAAATGAACAGCAAACAAATTCAGGATTCAAAATGAAAGTCCAACGTTTTGGAAGTTTTTTAAGTGGGATGATCATGCCGAATATCGGTGCATTTATTGCTTGGGGGATTATTACAGCATTATTTATTCCGACTGGTTGGATTCCGAACGCAAGCTTTAGTGAACTGGTAGATCCTATGATTTATTACTTATTACCAATTTTAATCGGTTTTACAGGTGGCCGTCTTGTCCATGATATTCGTGGGGGAGTCGTTGGGGCAATTGTCACAATGGGGGTTATTGTTGGAGCACCAGATGCTCCAATGTTCCTCGGTGCAATGATTGTAGGACCTTTAGGTGGATGGTCCATTAAACAATTTGATAAATTAGTTGAAGGGAAAATAAAATCAGGTTTTGAAATGCTTGTCAATAACTTTTCATCAGGTATTATTGGCTTCATTTTAGCTTTAGTTGCTTTTAAAGGAATTGGCCCAGTTGTAGAGGCGTTGAATAAAGCTCTTGGAGCAGGTGTGCAAGCGATTGTCGATGCGAATTTATTGCCAATTGCTAGCATATTGATAGAGCCAGCAAAAGTGTTGTTTTTAAATAATGCTATTAACCATGGTGTGTTAAGTCCGATTGGGCTTGAGCAAGCTACACAAACAGGTAAATCGATTCTCTTTCTATTAGAGGCCAATCCAGGACCCGGTCTCGGGATATTACTTGCGTATATGATTTTTGGTAAAGGGATGGCGAAGCAAACGGCATCAGGGGCAGGGATCATTCATTTCCTCGGGGGGATTCATGAAATTTATTTCCCTTACATTTTAATGAGACCATTGCTATTGGTTGCTGCCATTGCAGGAGGCGCTACGGGCGTATTTACATTTCAATTATTGGGAGGCGGCTTGGTTGCCACGGCATCGCCAGGTAGTATTTTTGCCATCCTTGCCATGACGCCAAAAGGTGGCTTTGTAGCTGTTATCGCGGGCGTGCTCTTTGCAACAGTTGTGTCATTCATTGTAGCATCGATCATCTTAAAAACAGGCAAGGAAACTGAAGAGGATGACTTGTTAAAAGCTACGGAAAAAACGTCTGCGTTAAAAGGTAAAGAGAGCCGTGCAGCAGACTTTATGCAACAATCGTTTGCTGAAGAAGCTGTTCAAGAAGTGTCATTTGCAAATGTCGAAAGTATTATTTTTGCATGTGATGCAGGCATGGGTTCCAGCGCAATGGGTGCCTCAATTTTGAGGAATAAAGTGAAAAAAGCTGATATTGATGTTGCGGTTTCGAATATGGCTATCAGTAACTTACCGCCCGATGCGGAAGTAGTAATCACTCATAAAGATCTAACTGAACGTGCGAAAGCAAAATCACCAAACGCATATCATATTTCTGTCGAAAACTTTTTAAATAGTCCGAGATACGATGAACTTCTTGAAAAACTGAAAAAGTAATGAGTGTACACTTAAACTCAGCCTAATTCGAAAGAAATTAGGCTGAGTTTTACCAATGATTATAGAGCATTTCAGTGGGGTGTTTAACGTGGATATTTCAGCTCGGGAAAAAGTTATCTTGGATGAATTGATCAACAGAAATGAAGAAGTAACAATTAAAGAGTTATCGGAGAAAATAGCAGTCAGCCCTCGGACCATTCACCGCGATTTGAATACGATAGAAAAGTTATTGCGTCCATACAACCTTGAACTTATAAGGAAAACTGGGGTTGGCATTCAGATTCTAGGGGAAGAAACAAATAAGGAAATATTAAAACAAAAGCTAAACACTTTCTCCTCTCGCGAGTATACATTGGACGAAAGGCAAACAATGATTCTTTGCACATTATATGAATCAACAGAACCTGTGAAGCTGTTTGCGCTCGCAAATGAACTAGGAGTAGCGATTGCAACGATTAGTTCAGATTTACTAAAGCTAGAGGAACAATTAAAACCCTTTCAACTTTTAATAGTGAAAAAAAGAGGGTATGGAATTAAAATAAGCGGATCCGAAAAAGCAAAACGAAGAGCAATGAGTTACGTGATTGCCAAGACTTTAAAAGAAGACGAGTTGTTTTCATTTATTAAAGAACGTATCCAGAAGAAGTTTGGGAATCACGAAAGTTCTATATCCAAACGGTTATTACATCTTGTTGATAGGAAAAAATTACTTGTTATTGAAGATGTCATGCAACAATTAAATCGAGTACTCCCATTTCCAATTACGGACAATGCTTATGTCGGACTCATCGTTCATTTAACTTTGGCAATTGAACGTATTATGTTAGGTGAAAACATTCAGATGGATACGATATATTTGGAGCAGTTAACAAAGGAACCGGAATACCATATTGCACACGAAATTATCACAAAATTAGCGACCCGTTTCCAGATTGATATCCCTAATGCTGAGATTGGATATATTACGATGCATCTTCAAGGAGCTAAGCTTCGTCATAATGAAGGACAATTACTTGAAGCTTCCAATTTGGAAACGTTCATGCAAGCGAAGAAACTGATTCAGTACATGGAAGATGCTACGGGTGAAGATTTGAAGGACAACGCGCCCCTCTTAGAAGGTCTTGTTACACATTTGAAGCCTGCGATTTATCGAATTCGACAGAATATGGGTATCACCAATCCATTGTTGAAAAATATTCGTAAAGACTATGAAGAACTGTTTCAACTAGTTAAGGATGCAGTAGGAGAAGTATTTCCAGAATTACGAGTTCCCGATGAAGAGACAGGTTACTTAGTTATGCACTTCGGATCTGTTTTACTTGGCTTGAGGGGCGAAAAGGACTTAAAAGCCTATATTGTTTGTTCTAGTGGCATTGGAACATCGAAAATGCTTGTATCGCGACTTCAACGGGAAATACCAGAAATTGCAGAAGTAGTGAATGTATCTCTATTTGAATTGAATGAACTTCAAATCTCAGATAGAGACTTAATTATTTCCACTATTTACTTACAAGATTTTACTAAGGAATATATGATCGTCAGTCCGTTTATGACACAAGAAGAAATTAAGCAAGTTCAGCTGTATGCAAGAAGGCAGATGCTTATAAAAAAACCGGTTGCCTTGTTAAATCGCGTTCGTTCAAGCGTTGATGAAATAATTAACAGAATGAAAAATATCCAATTATACACGGAAACTGTAGCCGAGTTATTATCGGGTTTTCAGCATTCATCACAAAATGAATATATGTCGATAAAAAAGTGTATACGGGTAGCATGCCATCAATTGGAAAAGCAAAAAATTATAAAAGATGATGAAATTGTAGCAAATGCTCTATTTGCAAGAGAAGCTCTTGGTGGGATAGGAATACCTGAAACAAAGCTCGCTTTATTTCACACCCGTCATGAACAAGTTCTAAAGCCTTCGTTTACGATTCAAACACTCAAAGACCCAATCGTTATGACAGCAATGGACGGAACTGATAGCGAAGTCAAGCATTTATTACTGTTGTTAGCCCCCCATCAATACCATAAACAGGGTTTAGAAGTACTGAGTTTCATTAGTGCGCTAATTATCGAAAACGAAAAAAGTGTCGAATTGTTTGAATCCAATCAGGGGACGCTTATCCATTCTTATTTGGCACAGAAATTTGAGCAGTTCATAGATGAAAAAATAAATTGACTAGAGGAGTTTTTATAATGACATTACCAATTTTATCAATCGAAAACATCGTGTTGAATCAAGTACTGGCAACAAAAGAAGAAGCAATCCGCTTAACAGGGAAAATCCTTTTTGACAGAGGCTATGTTCAGTCAAGTTATATAGAAAAAATGCTTCAACGTGAAGAAATGACATCTACGTACATGGGCAATTTTGTAGCCATTCCACATGGTACAGACGATGCAAAACAAGAAGTGAAGGAGTCAGGTATTGCGATTATTCAAGTGCCTGGGGGTGTGGATTTCGGAGATGGGAATATCGTGAAATTGATCTTTGGGATTGCTGGAAAAGGGGATGAGCATTTAGAAATCCTGTCGAATATTGCAATCGTAGTTTCTGATGAAGAAAATGTAGAAGCAATTGTGTATGCATCATCTAAAGATGAAGTCTTATCCTTCTTTGAAGGAGTGAACTAACATGATCGCTGTTCATTTTGGCGCTGGAAATATAGGAAGAGGTTTCATTGGAAACTTATTGTATCAATCCGGATTTGAAACATGCTTTGTAGATGTGAACAGCGAGCTTGTTAATTTGATAAACGAAAAAAAACACTACCGTGTTGAACTTGCAAATGAAGCTCACGAAGGACTACTTGTGAAAAATGTTCGGGCTATTAATAGTGCGACGGATCCGGAATTAGTAATCGAAACAATTGCCAAAGCCGATCTTGTAACAGCGGCGGTTGGGCCGAATGTATTGCCCTTTATCGCGGGATTACTTGCTGATGGACTTAAGGAGCGTCTCATTCAAACGGGACAACCGTTAACAATCATCGCTTGTGAAAATATGATTGGTGGAAGTGCTTTTCTTAAAGAAAAAGTATATGAAAAGTTAACTGAAGACGAAAAATCCCAATTCGATAACTGTTTTAGCTTTCCGAATGCAGCGGTAGATCGGATTGTCCCGAACCAGATAAATGAAGACAAGACAGCGGTTCAAGTGGAGCCATTTTATGAATGGGTAGTTGAGGAATCGGAGATCATTGGTGAAAATCCGCCTGTTAAAGGCATTACATTCGTTAAAGATTTGGAACCATATATTGAAAGGAAATTATATACGGTGAATACAGGCCATGCTGCCGTTGCTTACTTTGGTTATTTGGCAGGTATCAGGAGAATGGACGAAGCACTTGCGAGTGAAGAAATCAAAACTATGACTGAGAATGTCTTGCAAGAAACCGGTAAATTACTCATTGCTAAATATCAATTTAATGAGCAAGAGCATGGCGATTATATACAAAAAATTATGGGGCGGTTTGCAAATCCCTTTATATCTGATGATGTAACACGAGTGGGTCGCTCACCTTTACGTAAACTCAAATTCAATGATCGGCTGGTTGGCCCGGCAACTCAATACGTGGAGTTGTTTGACGAGACACCGACTTTCTTGGCGATGGGAATTGCAGCAGCATTGCGTTATGATTATTTGGAAGATCCCGAAGCAAAGCTCATTCAAGAAACAATTCAACGACAAGGTGTTCGTCATGCAATTGAAGCATTTACTGGATTGAAGGCTGGAACAGCTCTATTTACAGCGATTGAAGAGGGATATCAAAAACTTAAGGGAAATTAAATTACAGTAATGACATAATTGAATGATGGCTGAAAGTATAAGGAGTTGTCATCTATATAAAAAGAAGCTCATTTGCATGCAGATGAGCTTCTTTTTATATAAGAAAAAATGAAGTTAAAATCGATCTTGTTTTGTCAGGTAGAGATGGATTAGCTGCTTAAGCATTTAGAATTTGAGATGGCTATCCATGTTTTCGAGATTACTTGCGGCAGTGATAATCATCCACTTACAACTTTTTCTAAGGGCTTAAGTGCGGGTTTTTCGCCTTCCACTTGAACTTTTCTAATATCAACTCTGATTAATATGGAAATAACGAATGCAACTACAAACAAACCAGCGAAATAGAGCAAGCTGCTTTCGTAACTACCCGTCATATCTTTCATCCATGCAGCGAACATAGGCCCAGCAAGACCAGCTGCCGACCAAGCAGTTAGTATATAACCGTGGATTGCACCAAGCTGTTTCGTTCCGAAAATGTCGGCAATGTATGCGGGAATGGATGCGAAACCACCGCCATAGCATGTGTAAATGACTGCGAGCATAATTTGAAATAGCAGTGCATTTGTTGTGAAAGGCAATAGTGCAAACAAAAAGATTTGGATTACAAAAAATGTGGTATATGTGTTTTGTCTACCTATATAATCAGAAGTAGCCGCCCAGCCAAGTCTGCCGGCTCCATTAAAGATACCGAGGACCCCGACGAGTGCTGCAGCCTGTATAGTTGTCATACCGATACTGTCAATTGCGAGTGGTTTTGCGGCTGATAATATACCAATGCCACATGTGACATTAATAAAGAGCATTAGCCATAAATAGTAAAAACGTTTGGTTTTCACTGCTTCATTCGCTGTCAATTGTGCCAAGTCTCTCTTTTGTTCGATTTTTCCTGCTTTAACTTTTTCAATAAATCCAGCGGGTGCCCAGCCTTCTTCAGGCTTTTCAAGATATAAAGAGGATAAAATCATAACTAAAAAGTAAGAAACACCCAAAAAAAAGAATGTGTTTTTTAGCCCAACAGAAGTAATAAGCGCTTCCATAATTGGGCTACTAATAGCTGCAGCAAAACCGAATCCCATAATGGCAAGACCGGTCGCAAGTCCACGGCGGTCAGGGAACCATTTTACAAGAGTGGAAACTGGCGCAATGTAACCAACGCCAAGCCCAATCCCACCCAGTACCCCATAAAATAAATATAGTAATGGAAGCGAGGAAGCGCTTACAGCAAACCCGGAACCAATTACACCCGAGCCAAAACAAATAGCTGCCATGATTCCCGCTTTCCTTGGCCCATATTTCTCCACGAAGTGACCAAGAAATGCTGCAGACAGCCCCAAAAATAGAATGGCGATACTGAATGTGAGTTGTACTTGACTTGTGGACCAACCAAACTGATCGATTAATGGATTTGTAAAATTGCTCCAAGCATATACGGAGCCGATAGAAATATGAATACCAACTGCGGATGCGGCAATCAACCACCTGTTCTTCGTTTTATTCCCCTTCAAACCTTTTCCCCCTTTATGAAAATATGAAATTAAACAGATATAAACCTGTAATCCCCAAAGGTAATTTCGAGCAGCTGAGCCCCTATATTTAAATAGCCTTTTATTTACATGAAAGATGTATAATTTGTTAATGTTAGACATTTCAGTCATCTTAGCATTCATTGCCAATTTTGTCACGAATGTTTTTTTAGTGTTGAAAAATATTGTTGTTTTCTTCGATAATGATCCGATCCGGGTGAGTGTACAGATTGAATGAATTTTGCCGTATAAATCCGACTGTAGTAATTCCGAGTTCTTCTGCGAGTGTCAATGCCAATTCAGTAGGGGCTGATTTTGAAAGTACAATTTCACAGCCGATTTTTGCCACTTTCAATAAAATCTCCGATGAGATACGGCCACTAAACACAATTATTTTGTCTTTTACTGAAATAGTATTTCTTAAACAATGACCGTAAATTTTATCTAAAGCATTATGTCTGCCAATATCCATCCTTGACAGCACAATGCCAGTAGGATCACAGAGTGCTGCATTATGGACACCTCCAGTTTTATGAAACATGTCTGCTGATTGATCCATTTGCTCCATCAGAAAAAAGCAATCTTCCGGGGTAAGCGTTACATGGGTTCCTGTCATTCTTTTCACTGTTAATGCATCGTTAGCAAACACAAAACCTTGTCGGCTCATGCCGCAACAGGAGGTGATGTAGCGTTTGTTCAGCAATTTTTCGTAAAAAGGATACATCTTGTCCGTTTTGATATGGACAATACCCAATTCTTCCTGTAGAGAAATGTCTTTGATATCTTCATACTTTGGGATGACACCTTCAGATGCCAAAAAACCGACCGCCATGTCTTCGATGTACTCAGGCGAGCAAACGATTGTTGCAAATTCTTGGTCATTGATTTTGATAGTGACGGGGTGTTCGACTACAATTTGGTCTTCCTTTTTCGAGAAATATCCGTTTGAGTATCGAAAAACAGTCCGTTTCTTATCTTGTTCCATCTACTTTCCCCCCCTTGTGTTCAATTTGCCGGTCGAAAAGAAATACGGAAATTGCAATGTCCTCTTCCAATTTGATGTCCGAGAAAAGGTGGACAAATTTAGCCCCGACGAGTTCTTCCATGCCATCGGGTGGTGCTTTTTGATAGACATCTTGAATCATTCTAGTTCTTGCAGCATGGATCATTTCTTTTCCTTCTGGTGTACTGGCAATAAATTTTTCAGTTGGAGTCAAGTTCCCGTAGAGTGTTGAAATAATCATATTATCAACAAAAACCGTGTGGATTCTTTCAGGTCCCTTCCCGAATAAGTCTTTGCGTAGCTTTCTGATAATATCATTAAAATCATGTATTCTTTTTAACATGTATTTATTCCTCCTCCGTGGTAAAAGAAAATAGTTCAAAAGCTGAAAAATAGATTGTTTATTCTTTCAACTTAAAATATACTAGTGTCTAAGAGGTGTTACAGTATGAACTGCTGTGGCATTATCGAACGTTAAATAGAAATATGGATTGGTAGTTTAACATGTCCTGTTAGAAGACTATTCCACTATGAAAGTGCACTTGTCAAGTCGGTGTATTTTTTCATGGTGGTTTTTTATTTATAAAAAAGGAGGCGCATACATGCCAATCAAGATTAACGGTTCCAATTATGACTTCGTGGAAGGCAAGACGATCCTTGAGGTGATCAATCAGTATCAAATTGATCATCCGCAAATATGTTACTTACCTGAAGTGGACCCAATTGAGACATGTGATACGTGTATCTTGGAAGTAGATGGCCGTCTAATGCGTGCTTGTTCAACAAAAGCTGTCTCTGGAATGAGCGTAGAGCTGGCTTCAACTCGTGCTAAAGAAGCGCAGACGGAGGCAATGGATCGAATTCTAGAAAATCACCTTTTGTATTGTACAGTGTGTGACAACAATAATGGCAACTGTAAAATACATAATACGGTGGATATGATGGAAATCGAACATCAAAAATATCCAAATGAACCAAAATGCACACAGGAAAGTGTTGATTTTACACACCCATTTTACCGTTACGACCCAAATCAGTGCATTGCTTGCGGCCAGTGTGTTGAAGTATGCCAAAATTTACAGGTAAATGAAACCTTATCGATTGATTGGGAGAGGGACCGTCCAATTGTTCTGTGGGATGGGGGCGCGAAAATTAATGACTCATCTTGTGTAGGCTGCGGCCACTGTGTTACCGTATGCCCATGCAATGCACTAATGGAAAAATCAATGCTTGGTGAAGCCGGATTCATGACCGGGCTAAAAGAGGAAATCCTGACGCCGATGATTGAACTTGTCAAAGATGTTGAGCCCGGGTATAGCGGCATTATGGCCGTATCAGATGTTGAATCGGCGATGCGCGATACGAGGACGAAGAAAACGAAAACAGTATGTACATTCTGCGGTGTTGGGTGCTCATTTGAAGTGTGGACGAAAGATAGAAAAATTTTGAAAATCCAGCCCGTTTCAGATGCCCCAGTCAACGCGATTTCGACATGTATAAAAGGGAAATTCGGGTGGGATTTCGTCAACAGCGAGGAACGAATTACGACACCACTTATCCGAAAAGGCGATTCTTTTGTTGAAGCTACGTGGGAAGAAGCGCTTGACCTTGTTGCTTTGAAACTAGGTACAATAAAAAAAGAGTATGGAAAAGAAGCTGTTGGCATCATTTCATCTTCGAAGATTACAAATGAGGAAAACTATGTGATTCAAAAATTAGCACGTCAAGTATTTGAAACAAATAACGTTGATAACTGCTCACGCTATTGTCAATCACCAGCGACAGACGGTCTATTCCGTACAGTAGGGATGGGCGGAGACGCTGGAACTATTAAAGACATAGCGAAGGCTGGTCTTGTCATTATTGTCGGGGCTAACCCAGCTGAAGGACATCCAGTTCTGGCCACTCGTGTGAAGCGTGCACATAAGCTGCACGGACAAAAATTGATTGTCGCCGATTTGCGAAAAAATGAAATGGCTGACCGCTCTGATATCTTTATAAGTCCGAAGCAGGGAACTGATCAAGTATGGCTCATGGCAGTGACAAAGTACATGATTGATAAAGGATGGCATGATCAGTCCTTTATTGATGAAAATGTCCATTACTTGGGTGAATTCAAAGAAGTTCTTGAGAAATATACACTCGACTATGCTGAAACAGTATGTGGTGTATCAAGGGATATGCTAATCAAGACAGCGGAAATGATTCGTGATGCAGACGGTACTTGTATTCTTTGGGGAATGGGTGTCACACAAAATACTGGTGGATCGGATACTTCCGCCGCAATCTCCAATTTGTTACTTGCGACAGGTAATTATCGACGTCCTGGTGCTGGGGCTTATCCGCTACGTGGACATAATAACGTACAGGGTGCATGTGATATGGGATCGCTACCAGGATGGCTACCAGGCTATCAACACGTCACTGATGATAAAGCACGTCAAAAGTTCGAAAAGGCATACGGCGTGAAAATCCATGATAAGCCCGGACTTGATAATATTCAGATGCTACATTCCGTCGATGCTGAAATCATGAAAGCCATGTATATAGTTGGTGAAGATATGGCGCTCGTCGATTCTAATGCGAACTATGTACACGATGTCTTGTCTAAGCTCGACTTTCTCGTTGTGCAGGATATTTTCTTCTCAAGGACTGCGCAATATGCAGATGTCATTTTACCGGCGGTTCCATCACTTGAAAAAGACGGAACATTTACAAATACGGAAAGACGTGTGCAGCGTTTATACAAAGCACTTCCGGAATTGGGAGACGCACGGGCGGACTGGTGGATTGTACAGGAAATCGCTAACCGTCTCGGTGCAGAATGGAACTACAGTCATCCGAGTGAGATTTTTGCGGAAATGGCTAGCCTTTCACCGTTATTTAGTCAAGCTGATTATAGCGTAATGGAAGATTGGGACAGCTTCTTATGGGGCAGTTTGGATGGTGAAAGTACACCGCTGTTGTACGTGAACGGATTTAATTTCCCTGATAAAAAGGCTCGTTTTGCTCTGTCTGACTGGGTGGAACCTGTAGAGTTTCCCTTAGAATATGATCTCCACATCAATAACGGGCGTTTGCTAGAACATTTCCACGAAGGCAATATGACGAATAAATCGGATGGAATTCAGAAGAAAGTGCCGGAGGTTTTCGTTGAAGTTTCACCGGAACTTGCGAAAGAGCGTGGTGTGTTAAGCGGTTCCCTTGTACGCTTGATTTCGCCATATGGCGCTTTAAAATTACCAGCACTCGTAACGGACCGTGTAAAGAAAAATGAATTGTTCTTGCCGATGAACTCAGTTGAAAAAGAATCAGCCATTAATTTCCTAACCGGTCCTGCAGTCGATCAGCGCACGAATACACCAGCGTATAAACAGACGATGGTACGAATGGAAGTACTTCGAAAAGAAGGCGAAAACCCGTTGCCTAAGTCGAACCATCGTAATAAAGAGCGTCACCCACAAAATGGTGTTGAAGTGGAGCGGAAATGGGCTCGTCCAGGATATATACAATTAACTGAAGCTAAGAAAGAAAGGTGATATACGATGGCGGCACCAATTACTTCTATTAAATGGAACGAACTGACACCACAAGAAATCAAACAGAATAAACTGGGTGAGCTACAGTCATTAATTGCCGAACAAGACCAGGCACTCAATAAAATACTTGAAATTACTGGGGAGTTGGATGACGCAGGCGTCTTCGATGCACTGAAGGCGATGGTGAAAGCAAAGGCTGATATCGCGAAAATTGCAGTAGACCAAGCATCACGTGACCCAGTAACCAATATTATCAACCATGTGCTACATGCAACTAGTGTGATTTCATCTATTGACCCTGATGTTACAGCGAAACTTGCTGCGAGCGTTAAAAGTGGATTGAATGAAGCTGAGCTTTATAGCGGTAATGGGCAAAAAGTAAGTATTTTTCAATTGATGACTGCATTAAATGATCCTGATACGAACCGTGCCGTGAAATTTGGACTAGATTTTCTGAAAGGGATGGGCAAAGGGTTAGAATAAGATAGCAAGTAGTAGAAGGTTCGAAAAAGTACCAGTAATACGTCTCGATTACACACAAATAAAATGAAATCAGCCATACATGTTAATGGCTGATTTCATTTTGTGTTACACAGTACTTAATTACGTCGATAACTCCATTGTTGGTATTGGAAGCGTACAAAGCAACCTATGCAAAAACCTAGGATTGCGATGAGTGCAGCTATGCCAACCATCGTCGTAGCGATATTAAATAATATAGTCCAATTCAATAAAAAGCTTACACATGCAACGAATAAAAATCCGACAGCCAACCATTGGTTAAATCGTAACTGCGCGTAGTCTTCTTGAATATATTGATTAGCTGGTTTAGCTAAAAAATGCTTAACAAGTACTAAAATCGGATGGAATCCCGTCAATAAACTTGAAAGATTTGCGATTAATGGAATGAGTAATATCCAAGCTGACTGTGTTAGAAGTGCAATAATTACAGTCAAAACAATCGTCCATTGATTTGCCATTACTAAAGGTTTTGGTATTGTTTTCACATTAAAACCTACTATTCTAATTGGATTTTATACTATTATATGTTATGGTGACCGGAATGTACATGAGTAAGAGGAATAAAAATAGAGCAGGTTTTAGATATTTACCTAAAATTGAAGTTCGAGGTTTCCATACATATAAAAGAGACCCATTATATTTTGACTTTAAATCATTATTCTATTCAGTGTATTGCATAGTTACTCTTGCATCATTCATTAGTCAAAGCGACAGCATTGCGTTGAAGGACAAGTGACGCTTCTAGATGTAAACAACCAAAATTGTTTTCAGTAAAGGGTTAATTTATGAATAAAAAAGCTTTTTACTTGCGATGTTTACAGTCATTGAATGGGATCAGGATTCGCTACTATACGTACTAGTTTACTAGGAGGCTATAACCAGGCAATTTGATACTTACTCGGTTTTATAGTATCTAGCGTTTTCGTAATTTATGCCCTCTGGCTTGGAACTAAATTCCGGTCACCTAAAAAAAGAGGATATTCTGAAGATAGGTGTACTTGGTTAGATTGGGATTAGTGTCTACCACTGGGGAGTTACATATAGAAGAAGTGACAGTTTCTTCAGGTTCCGAAGAAATGTTCATTGCTTCTGCACCTGTTTACACAGCATTGATAGCTGTCATATTTCTGAAAGAGCGGTTAAGTACTCTCGCTTGGGTGGGGATGTTTGTCGGGATTATCGAAATTTTTCTCATTACAGCTGGATCTAAGGGAACATCTTTCACTATTTCAAAAGGAGTTATTTTCATTTTGAGCGCATCTATAGTAACATCTTTTTTCTTCGTTTTCCAAAAATCACTATTGAGATGTTATCGTTCCAATGAAATAACCACATACTTCACTTGGGGGGGAACTGCCATTCTTCATTTACTTCCCAGGTCTCTTACAAGGCATTCAGGGTGCTACAAATGAAGCTAATTTGTCGACTATTTATTTGGAGGTTTTCCGGAGGCAGCTGCTTATGTTACATGGGCTACGGAACTTTCATTGGGAGAGACGGGTTCAGTTGCAAGTATGTTATATGCTGAACCAGTTGTTGCCATTAATGTCGCCATTGCGAGTGATCCGATTTATGTAAATAAACACGTTATAAATTGTTAATTATTCAAGAAAATGAAAGACACCAGATTCCAAAACAGTCAGAATTGCTTTAGAATCTGGCGCTTTCCACAGTGCATGATACTAAGCTTGAACTAAATTATAAATAATCGAATACGTCGTCATTCAATCTCTTGGCACGAATGTTTTACAATCCGTTTCTTCACTACTTGTTGCTTTTTTTCCTTTTTGGCTGACTACGTAGATAGAATTCGCTTTACATTTGTTTCCGGGACCCCAGAATTTACAGTTACTCACTTCGCAAAGAATTTCTTGAGCCATAGTATCACACCTCCTTTTTATTATGATGAGCAAAAACAGAGGATTAATACTTTTTTCTTTTAAAAGCATCTATTAAGAAAACTATCATGATTTTAAAAAATGGGGTACAATTGAAAACATTGCTCAAGCGCGTAGTATGACCAATAATATTAACTATAGTAGTTGAATAAATGAATACCCTATATAAACTTAATGAGGGCACCTTACAAGGTGTAGCCGAAGTCCTAATGCTGCAGCGAAGCAAGTTAGCATAGGGCGGGAAGTATCCTTAGCGATATAGTTAGTTCAATGGAGTTCTTTATTTCAACACATATAGCATGATTATCATTAGGAGCTGTTCGTAAATGTCTATTAAAACAGAAGTTGAAATGAAATTGAAACAACAGGGAAATCAAAATGAAAATCGGGGGCGACTGTTAGTAAAATGTCCGGATAAACCTGGAATTGTATCGATGTTGTCGACATTTTTACTTAATCATGATTCGAATATCATTGAATCAAGTCAGTATTCGAATGATCCCGAAAAGGGAAACTTTTTTATTCGAATGGAATTTTACTGTGAAAATTTGAAAGAAAAGTCAGCGCAAATGGAAAGTGATTTTGAGGAAATTGCTACCAATCATTCTATGGATTACCACTTTGCTTACGAAAGTGAACGGAAGCGGACAGCTATCTTTGTTTCAAAAGAGCCACATTGTTTGATTGAACTTTTGTGGGAATGGCAAAATGGTGACTTGGACACAGATATTGTAGTCGTTGTAAGTAACCATGAGGACGCACGGGAGATGGTCGAATCTTTAGGAATTCCTTTTCACTATATTCCTGCCAATAAGGACATTCGGAAAAAAGTAGAAGAAGAACAGATTCGCCTAATGGAAGAATATAGTGTTGATTTACTAATTCTTGCTCGCTATATGCAAATTCTTACGCCTGACTTTGTAAATCATTTTCAACATCGAATCATTAACATTCATCACTCTTTCTTGCCGGCGTTTATTGGAGCCCGACCATATGAACGGGCATATGATCGTGGTGTGAAACTGATAGGGGCTACTTCCCATTATGTAACAAACGATCTTGACGAAGGTCCAATAATTGAACAGGATATCGAGCGGGTAGATCATCGTGATGACGTAATAGATTTGAAAAAAATTGGAAGCCGTATTGAGCGACGTGTTCTTGCAAAAGCTGTAAAGTGGCACCTCGAAAATCGAATTATTGTCGAAGGTAACAAAACGATTGTGTTTCATTAATATTGGGTTTTTGCGTTTGGTACAGATTTTAAATAGTTAAGGAATCTAGTTTCATAGCGCCTGGAATCAGTATGTAAGTCAATGTAACGACATAATAAATAAGGCCAATTTCTCAATTAAACACGAATGATTACAATGTCGTGTTTAGTAGAAACTGGTCCTTTTTATTTATTGAATTATTACTATGTGCACTGAAAAGATATGATTTTATCCAAGTCTATTCTCCATGGAAGCCATGCATAGCCATCCCATTTAAAACCCGTGGTTGTAAAATAATCGATGTAAGTTGGATGAAACCAAAATGATGTTCGGTTTACGAGACGTAGGTAAGTATCGCGATATAAGCAACCTCGTAACGCGCCTGGATCTATGGAAAGTGGTCCAGTTTGTTGTTTTGGGATAGTAGATGGCGGTGGATTGGTCGGTGCTGCACCTTGTTTCGTAAATTGAACTTGTTCTTGATTTTTTGGATAATGTGGCTGTCCAAAGGGGAGTTCCGAGTTATTGGGATTGTGCGGGACTGGAAACTGATCGTCAGACAAAATTGAGTGCCTCCTTTTTCGATATATACCTAGTAGTATATGTGAGAATCATATTTTGGGACCTGGTTAGTAAAGTGCTACCTTGCCGGAATCAAGTAAGTGAAGAATTTAGCTGTCTGCTAAGGGAAGAAGCCAGTATAGGAGTTATGTCCGTTCCTTATATGAGTAAGGGCCGATGATAACATATCGATTACAATTAAATGAAGGATCAGAAATGTGTAATGAAGATGTAAAAGAGGAGTTTTTTTGGGTTAGATCCTTTTCTATCCCGACCCAAAATGATAAGCTTGGTAAGTAAGTATTATTTTAATGAGGGAGTATGATTTAAATGGTTGAAAAACAATTTATAGTTACGGATGAGCAGGGGATTCATGCGCGACCCGCTTCAATATTAGTAAGTACAGCAACCAAATTCAAATCCGATATAAACTTGGTTTACAATGAGAAAAACGTCAATTTAAAATCAATTCTTGGCGTAATGTCTTTAGGTATTGGTTTAGGTGGAGAATTTAAAATTAGCGCCACTGGAATCGATGAACAGGATGCACTTAACGAACTTGAAGAAGCGTTGAAAAACGGAGGACTGACTAACTAATGAGCCTACTTCATGGGATTTCTGCATCAAATGGTATAGCGATAGCAAAAGCGTACCGTTTTGTTGAGCCAGATCTATCTTTCAGTAAAAAAACTGTTGAAGACATTCCGGAAGAACTTTCACGTTTTCAGTCAGCTGTCTCTATTTCGAAAAGTGAGTTAGAGTCAATTCGCGATACCGCTGCAAAAGGACTTGGTGCAGATGAAGCAGCTATCTTCGATGCACATATATTAGTTTTACTTGATCCGGAGCTTCTGACTTCAATTGAAGATAAAATTAAAACAGATCATGTGAATGCTGAACACGCACTCAAAGAAACGTCTGATATGTTTATTACAATGTTCGAGCAAATGGATAATGAATATATGAGAGAACGGGCTTCGGACATTCGTGATGTTGCGAAACGTTTGCTGTCCCATTTGCTAAATGTTGAAATTGTAAATCCGAGCATGATTTCTGAAAAAGTAATTATTATCGCAGAAGATTTAACACCTTCAGACACGGCGCAGTTAAATCGTGAATTTGTAAAAGGTTTTACAACTAATATTGGTGGGAAGACTTCCCATTCTGCGATTATGGCGCGCACATTGGAAATTCCCGCAGTTGTAGGTACGAAGGAGGCGACTAAGCTTATTCAGGACGGTGACATCATTATTGTTGATGGGTTTAAAGGAGAGGTACATATTAATCCTACTCCGGATGTCATTGCTACATACGAAAATGAACAATTGAAGTATGAGCAACAAAAAGCTGAATGGACAAAGCTAGTAGATGAAAAAACAACTACTGCTGATGGTCATCATGTTGAGTTAGCTGCAAATATCGGCACCCCGGAAGACTTAGAGGGAGTCATCAGTAATGGTGGAGAAGGGATCGGATTATACAGAACCGAGTTTTTGTATATGGGCAGAAGCCAACTCCCAACTGAAGAAGAGCAGTACGAGGCATATAAGAAGGTTCTACAGGGAATGTCAGGTAAACCGGTCGTTGTTCGGACCCTTGATATTGGCGGGGATAAAGAACTCCCTTATTTAAATCTCCCTAAAGAAATGAATCCATTCCTAGGACTTCGCGCTATTCGTTTATGTTTGGAAGAGCAGGATATTTTCAGAACGCAATTAAGAGCTCTTTTAAGAGCCAGTTCATATGGGAATTTGAAAATCATGTTCCCGATGATTGCAACTCTTGATGAGTTCCGCCAGGCTAAAGCAATTTTGGAGGAAGAGAAACAAGAACTCCTAAATAACAATATAAATGTTGCCACTACTATTGAGGTTGGCATCATGGTAGAAATCCCTTCCACTGCAATACTGGCAGATCAGTTCGCGAAGGAAGTTGATTTCTTTAGTATTGGAACAAACGATTTAATCCAATATACGATGGCTGCAGATCGTATGAATGAACGCGTTGCCTATTTATATCAACCTTATAATCCAGCAATTCTACGGTTGGTCAAGATGGTTATTGACGCCTCACATAAGGAAGGAAAATGGACTGGGATGTGTGGGGAAATGGCAGGGGATGAAATCGCTATTCCTTTACTATTGGGACTAGGCCTTGATGAATTCTCGATGAGTGCCACATCCATTTTAAAGGCCCGTACTCAAATTCTAAAATTGAACAACAGCGATATGGTAGAACTTGCGAATGAAGCCTTGCAGATGTCAACAGCTGAGGATGTAGTTCAAGCAGTTATGGCCCGCTGCAATTTGTAATTCAAAACAGTTATCATAAAACAGCATCCCAGAACTTGATTAATCGTTCAGGGGTGTTGTCTTTATTTATTGTTTTGCTGTATTCTTGTGTCAAACACCAACACCACTGTTATTCCTACGACGCCATTCTAAAGAATCCTATTTGTTGATGTATGTTAGAATTACCCCGCAATTAGCCTCGAATTAGTATGAAATAAGAATCACACTTTTAAAATTGAACCAAATATGAATTCATTCTGTAATGGGGGAAATAAAATGACTAAAAAAATGATTATGTTTGATATTGACGGAACTCTTTTAGACCACGATAAGAAATTACCTGCTTCTGCGAAGGAAGCTGTTAAATCTTTAAAAGAAGCAGGACATGAAGTAGCCTTTGCGACGGGGCGTGCTCCTTACTTTATTAAAGATCTAAGGAAAGAATTGGAAATTGATTCTTTCATTTGTTTTAATGGTCAGTATGTTGAAATTGAAAATGAAGTCATTTATAAAAACCCTATTGATAGAGAATTATTAGCGCATTTATCGGGTTTTTCCACAACGCAAAATCATCCACTTGTTTATATGGGTGCAGAATTTATGAGATCCACTTTTGACTATCATTCTGATATAGAAGAATCTCTTACCTCCCTTAATATTGATACTACTCAAATAGTAATGGACGCTAGTTACTACAACGATACTGAAATTTATCAAACACTCCTGTATTGCAAAGAACATGAAGAAACATTATATCGAGACAATTTGCGAAAATTGAACTTTATCCGTTGGCATGAATATTCGATGGATGTTCTACCTCTTGGCGGCTCTAAAGCGAAGGGAATTGAAAAGTTCATTGAGAAGAAAGGGTTCTCGAAAGATCAAGTCTATGCTTTTGGTGATAATTTAAATGATATTGAAATGCTTCAGTATGCTGGACATAGTGTTGCGATGGGGAATGCACCTGAGGAAGTGAAAAAAGCAGCAAGATATGTTACGAAAGATGTGGGCGAAGATGGTATTGCTTACGGATTGCAGATGGTTGGATTATTATCTTAACTAATTGGAGACATAAATGATCTATTACAATTGCCTACAGTGAAAACAACAATTAGTCATTCAAATGAATGGCTGATTGTTGTTTTTATTTTCGTGGATTTAATTCGATAACTTACACATTATGTAATAAGATTTCATCGCTAAATCGCTAATAATACCCTATTCTCAAAACAAATTTTAGTTGTTTTGGAGAAGGGTTTCTTTTTATTTAATTAGAATGTTTGTTTTTCAAAGATTCGGGGCAATACTTGTGGAAACAAATTATCGATTGCTGTTTAGGATAAGCAATCGTATTTGAAATGAAGGAGGAGACTTTTGTTGAAAATGAAAATATTTTTGTTAGCCCTAATTTTTGCGTTTTCCACTTATTCAGTAACAGATGCGGCGATACTCTCAGATGCCCAACTGAGTGATGATGAACTGACATATTTACAAACCCTTTCAAATGCAGTTGACATGATTTTGGGAGAAGCAGAAGAAAGTAAGGTACCTGATCAAGAAGTAGTAGATCAGGAATTAGTCGCACCAGTGGAATCAACTCCGAAGCCGAAAAGCTATACAGTAAACGCAGGCGATAATTTGTATCGAATTGCACTTAATCATAACATTACTATAGATTCTCTCACGAGTTGGAACGGCCTAACAGGCGAGGTGATCCACCCTGGTGATGTATTAATCGTCAGTGGGCATGTAGCAGATGCGGGAACGAAAGATACAATTGCGGCTGCAATCGTGCCAACGCCACCACCTGCAAGTGATGGAAAAGAGATGCTGGTTACAGCGACAGCCTATACAGCCTACTGTACGGGCTGTTCAGGAACTACCGCTTACGGCATTGACTTACGTTCTAATCCAAATCAGAAAGTAATTGCAGTAGATCCAAAACTTATTCCGCTAGGTACAAAGGTTTGGGTGGAAGGCTATGGAGAAGCGATAGCTGGAGATACAGGAGGAGCCATTAAAGGGAATAAAATCGATGTTTTCATTCCATCTTATAATAATGCAATGGAGTGGGGAGTCAAAAAAGTGAAACTTAAAGTACTCAATTAATAAAGAAAACCTGTGCAAAAATAGTATTTTTGCACAGGCTTTTCATTCTGGTTAAGATAGACGGTTTCTAAAATCGTCATACCCAAACTGTTTAATCACTTGAATACCATTACTAACGGTATTTAAGGCGATAGAAGGTAAGTTAACACCATTAAATGTATTGTTTTTCACCATCGAGTAGTGGCCCATATCACAAAAGACAAGCTTATCACCAGGCTTTAAAGGCTCATCAAAAGAATAATCACCAATGACGTCTCCAGCTAGGCAAGTAGGTCCACCGAATCGATAGGTGTAAGCCTTTTCGTTTGGCATTCCTGCACCAATGATTTCAGGGCGATAAGGCATCTCCAGTACATCAGGCATATGACATGCTGCTGAAGTATCTAAAATAGCAATTGGCATACCGTTGTGGAGGGTGTCCAAAACAGTCGCAACAAGATAGCCAGTATTCAATGCAACAGCTTCACCAGGCTCTAAATACACTTGTACACCGTATTTATTCTTCATAAACAGTATCGAACGGATAAGTGTTTCGATATCATAATCGGGTCTTGTGATATGATGCCCACCGCCGAAGTTGATCCACTTCATATTTTTAATGTATTCCCCAAACTTTTCATCGACAACTTGCACGGTGCGCTCCAGCGTATCAGAGTTTTGTTCGCACATCGTATGGAAGTGTAAGCCATCGATGCCTTCAAGCTGATCCGCTTCAAAATTCTCAAGCGTAACGCCAAACCTTGAATGCGAAAAACAAGGATTGTACATATCGACTTCGATTTCAGAGTATTCAGGATTAATGCGAAGTCCAATTTCTATTTTTTTTGGATGGTTTTTAATTTTTTCTTTGAATTGATTATATTGTTGAAACGAATTAAAGACGATGTGATCTGAATAAGTAAGAATCTCATCAATCTCTGTTTCCGAAAAGGCAGGGGCGTAGGTGTGTACTTCCTTGCCCATTTCTTCGAAGCCCAGTCTTGCTTCGTGTACGGAACTAGATGTTACCCCGTTCAAGTATTCTCCGATTAACGGATAAACTGAGAACATCGAAAATCCTTTTTGAGCAAGTAGAATCTTACAGCCCGTCTGGTCAATAACAGACTTCATTTTTTCCAAGTTTTTAATAAGCAATCCTTCGTCCACTACATAGCAGGGGGAGGGGAGTGCATTTAAATCAATATTCAATTTCAAGCCCTCCTCAGTCAATCAATTCAGGATTGAAGCTTTCCTGCCATGGTAGACCATATTTGTTGAGTGCTTCCATGAATGGATCAGGATTGAACTCTTCGATATTGTGTACGCCAGGATTCTTCCATTTACCCGTCATTACCAGCATCGCACCGATCATTGCAGGTACACCTGTTGTATACGAAATTGCTTGTGAACCTACTTCTTTGTAACATTCTTGATGGTCACAAATATTGTAAACATAATACGTTTTCTCTTCGCCGTCTTTGATACCTTGGAAAATACAGCCGATATTCGTTTTTCCTATTGTTCTTGGCCCAAGAGAAGCTGGATCCGGTAGCACAGCTTTTAAGAATTGAAGGGGAGCGATTTCTTTCCCTTCGAAAAGGATTGGTTCAATAGAAGTCATTCCAACGTTTTCAAGCACTTTTAAGTGGTTCAAATAGTTCTCTGAGAACGTCATCCAGAAACGAATTTTTTTGATACCTGTAATATTGAGTGCAAGGGATTCCAGTTCCTCGTGATGTAATAAGTAAACATCTTTTGGACCGATTTCAGGAAGATTATAGACACGTTTAATTGATAATGGTTCAGTTTCGATGAACTCACCATTTTCAAAATAGCTTCCATTAGCTGTGATTTCACGGATGTTAATTTCAGGATTAAAGTTAGTAGCGAACGGATAGCCGTGATCACCAGCGTTTGCGTCCACAATGTCAATCGTATGAATTTCATCGAAATGATGTTTTAGTGCATGCGCAGAGAAGACACCTGTAACGCCCGGATCGAAGCCGCTTCCAAGTAGGGCAGTGATGCCAGCTTTTTCAAAACGTTCTCTGTAAGCCCATTGCCAGCTGTATTCAAACTTAGCTTCGTCAAGAGGTTCGTAGTTTGCAGTATCGACATAGTCAACGCCAGTAGCAAGACATGCATCCATGATCGTTAAATCCTGATATGGCAATGCAACGTTAATGACGATATCTGGTTGGAATTTATTAATAAGTTCAACCAGTTCTTCCACATTATCAGCATCTACTTGCGCCGTTTGAATTTTAGTACGGCCGCCATCCAGTTTTTCTTTTAACGCATCACATTTAGATACTGTACGACTTGCGATACAGATTTCTTCGAATACGTCAGGAACCTGACAACATTTATGAACAACTACTCCTGCAACTCCACCAGCACCAATAATTAACGCTTTTCCCATAATGAACACCCGCCTATAATATAGTTTTTTTTAGATTGAAAAGTTGAAGTAAAGAATTCCTTCAAATCTGCTGCGGCGCTAGGGGATGCCTCCCGCCAAGATTAGTCGAGATATCCTTGAACCTAAAGGAAATAACCTCTGGACATTAACTGTATAATTTCTGCAAAGTACTCAGAAATTATA
The DNA here is from genome assembly GCF_014302295.1 of Sporosarcina sp. resist. Classification (NCBI taxonomy): domain Bacteria; kingdom Bacillati; phylum Bacillota; class Bacilli; order Caryophanales; family Caryophanaceae; genus Sporosarcina; species Sporosarcina sp. resist. The sequence goes on from NZ_CP060287.1 coordinate 2,432,819, forward strand.
CAAACCGAACTCTTCGTTGTTCGGTTGGCTATCCCTTTTAAGGCGCCTACGCTCAGTTTGTACATGTATCCAAACGCCACACCCCGGTGCCAGTTACTGCCACCGAATTCAAATTGCCAATAACAATTCGCGTAGTACTTTACATGCTACCGCTGTCGAGACACCGCTTTGATCGTAAATCGGAGATAGCTCGTTTACATCACAAGCAACAATATTGAGGCCGCTTACTGTTAACATGGCATTCAGTAATTCCATAAAGCTGACTCCGCCGGCTTCAGGTGTACCTGTTCCAGGAAATACAGAAGGGTCCAATACATCCAAATCGATGGTTAAATAGACTGGTTTACCTTTAAGCTTTTCAACGACTTCTTCTAATCCGTTAAAGTTAAACTTGTTCGTAAACACATGGTCTTTACCCCATTGGAATTCACTGCGGTCTCCAGAGCGGATACCGAATTGGAAGATCTTGTCGTCTCCGAGTAAGTCCCATACTCTGTGAATAACGGTGGCATGAGAAAGGGTTTCCCCAAGATAGTCCTCACGTAAATCTGCATGTGCGTCAAATTGAATGACATGAAGGTCAGGATGTTTTTTGGCAACAGCACGCATTGCACCGAGTGTCACCAGATGTTCCCCGCCAATCATGCAGGGAATCTTGCCGTCATCCAAAATTTGAGTTGTGAAATCTTCAATTTGTCCTAATGCTCTTGTCGTGTTCCCAAAACTTAATTCTAAATCGCCACCGTCAAATACAGCGATATCCTCTAAGTCTTTATCCTGATAAGGGCTATACGTCTCAATTCCAAACGATTCACCACGCATTGCTTTACTTGCGAAGCGTGTACCAGGACGAAAAGAAGTTGTAGAGTCAAATGGAGCCCCAAAAATAACGATTTTCGATTCTTCATACTCATTGTCACAACCAATAAACGTTTCAACATTTCTATTCAACATCTTTTAATTGCTCCTTTACATAGTTTGGAAGTGCAAATGAACCAACATGAATGTCTGTATTGTAATACCTTGTTTTCAGGTCAAGGTCATTCCATGCTGTTGCATCCAAATCTTGAATAGGGTCAAATTTCTTTGACGCAAAACCAAACAACCAATGACCGGATGGATAAGTTGGCATGTGAAATTGATAAACTTTACAAACAGGGAAGAAGCCCACGATTTTTTGGTGTGCTTTCCTCATACCAAGCGCATCCTCAGCGTAAAAGGGACTTTCATGTTGATTCACAAGAATTCCATCTTCTTTCAGCGCTTTATAACAGTTGCCGTAGAATTCTTTTGTGAATAGCCCTTCACCTGGACCGAATGGATCTGTCGAGTCCACAATGATCAAATCATAATCATTTTCGATTTTACGAACAAATTTTAGCCCGTCTTCAAAGTACAGATTAACCCTCGGGTCATCTAATTTCGAGGCTGTCTGCGGTAAATATTCTCTGCAGACATCAACAACCATCTTATCAATTTCAACCATGTCGATTTGTTCAATAGTTGGGTAAGCAGACAATTCACGGATTGTTCCACCATCACCAGCCCCAATGACTAGTACTTTTTTTATAGTCGGATTGGTTGCCATTGCTACATGCGTAATCATCTCGTGATATATAAATTCATCTTTTTCAGTACACATTACGAGTCCATCTAGTGTAAGAACACGGCCAAACTCCGACGTTTGTAAAATATCGATTTTTTGAAAATCACTTTTACCCGTGTAGAGGTGCTCTTCCACTTCCAATGAAAAACGGACATTAGGCGAATGATTTTCTGTATACCATAAATTCATTTCGCCAACTCCTTCAACACATTAATATTTGCAATGTCGCTGTCTTCAGTACCTGTTAAGAAACAGCCTTTATCTTTGGAGTATTGAATGAAATCCAAAATTTCCTCTGTAATCCGTTCACCAGGCGCCAAAATCGGGATACCTGGGGGGTAACACATAACGAATTCACTGGAAATATAACCTGCGCTCTCCGAAATGGGCAACTTTTGCTTAGGCGCATAAAAGGCTTCTTGCGGTGTGAAAGCAACTTGCGGACGAATGTAATCATGGATGAAAACGCTGTTTTTATTCTTAGAATAGCGGCGTTTTATTTCAGCGAGTGCTGCGACTAACCGTTCCAAATCAAGATGCCTGTCACCGACAGAAATATAAGCCAAAATATTACCGATATCGCCAAATTCAATTTGAATATCATACTCATCTCTAAGAATGTCATAGACTTCAATTCCGGCTAAGCCAATGTCGCGGGTATCCACCGAAAGTTTCGTAACATCAAAGTCGAAAATCGTATCTCCATTAATCAATTCTTTCGAATAGGCGTAATAGCCGCCAATCTTATTGATTTCAGTCCTTGTATAGTGTGCCATTTCGGCAACCTTTTGAAATATCTCTTTTCCGTTAAGCGCTAAACTTCTTCTCGAGATATCCAGGGAAGAGAGCAGTAAATAAGATCCGCTTGTCGTTTGTGTCAAATTGATAATCTGCCTCGTATAACCTTCGCTTACGTCATTGTTTATCAACAAAAAAGAGCTTTGTGTCAATGACCCGCCGGATTTGTGCATACTAACGGATGCCATATCAGCACCAACTGACATAGCAGAAGCGGGAAGATTATCACCAAAGTAAAAATGAGTACCATGTGCCTCATCGACAAGGACGAGCATATCGTGTTGATGTGCAAGATCGGTAAGAGCTTGCAGGTTTGAACAAATCCCATAATAAGTAGGATTGTTGATGAGAATGGCTTTAGCATCTGTGTTATCTAAGATAGCTTGTTCTACATCTTTTACGGCCATTCCTAAAGGAATGCCAAGTTCACTGTGTACGCCCGGATTAACATAGATAGGAACGGCACCACTTAAAATGAGGGCATTAATCGCACTGCGATGTACATTGCGTGGCATAATGATTTTATCCCCAGCTTTGCATGCCGTCATGATCATTGCCTGTACTGCAGATGTGGTACCATTCACCATGAAAAAGGCGTGCTTAGCATTAAATGCTTGAGCTGCTAATTCTTCTGCCTCTTTTATAACCGAAACAGGGTGGCAGAGATTATCAAGTGGTTTCATGGAATTGACATCCATAGTCAAGCATTGTTCACCTAAAAATGCAGCTAATTCAGGATTACCTCTTCCACGTTTATGACCTGGAACGTCAAAAGGGACGACGCGCATTGATTTGTATTGATTCAGCGCCTCCATTATGGGGGCTTTATGTTGCAAAAGATGTGTCACGTAATCACCCCTCATTCATCTATATTAGAACCATTAAAAATTTCAGTCATCTCTTTTCGTAGCATGGTTGTGATTTCGAGCCTTTCATTAAGAGGTAGCTCCGAGACATCTGTATTGAACAAATAGTCCTGCAGGTTTATGTCTTTGATAAGTAGCTTTGTATGAAAGATATTGGATTGGTGTACATTTATATCTTTCCAATGGTATTTCAGCAATGTATTGCTGTCAATATAATCCCGAATGGACTCTATAGAATGATCTATATACAATTTTTCGCCTTCCATATTGCGTGTAAATCCACGCACTCGGTAATCAGTTGTAATAATGTCTGAGTCGAAACTCCCGATCAGATAATCAAGTGCATTCAACGGGGAAATTGTGCCGCACGTTGAAACATCAATATCGACTCGAAAAGTAGCGATAGAATTATCGGGATGATATTCCGGATATGTGTGAACGGTAACGTGACTTTTATCCAGGTGACCAACGACTGTTTTACGAGTTCCCAAAATGGTACGTTCACCTTTATTACACGATTCATCAATCAATGCGATAGGAAAGGCTTCCTCCGAAATAAGAATGGTCACACTTGCACCTTGTGGATCATAATCCTGTTTACTGACATTCAAGACATGTGCCCCGATAATATCTGTCACTTCGTACAGGATACTGGTTAATCTATCGGAATTATATTGCTCATCAATATAAGCAATATATTCACTTTGCTCCCGCTCACTTTTCGCATAGCAAACATCATAGATGTTGAAGCTAAGAGTCTTTGTGAGGTTGTTAAAGCCATAAAGCTTCAGCTTATTTTCCAACCCTACCATCACGCCTTTCATGTAAAACAAATCTTATTATAAAGTATAACATTTCTTAGTCAATAGAATTTATTCTTCATAAATTAAAATAAAGAATCCCATTGAATTCGCTTCAGCGCTAGGGGATGCCTCTCGCCTTAAGCCAAGCAGCTTCGCGGCCAGTCTTAAGGCTTCGGCTACCCTTTGTAAGGGGCCTACGCTCGGTTGATATAGGTATATGCAGATAAAATATTTAGTAGGCATTCACTAGAGTTGCAGTAGAAAAAAAGTGGAACTACTTTAAAATATTATTAATTACTTGCGAAAAAATGCCCCTAATTAGTAGTAAGGAAACGACGACTAAATCAGTTACCTATACTATTAAAAGGAGCTTCATGAAAAGTGTAAACTAAAGTTTAATCTTTCGTCAATAGTTTTTAAATTCAGTGTTAGTTGACTGTGAAAAAAATGGGATAGAAAATAGGTTGAAGTAGTGTAAATAAAAATGGAGAATTAATATTTTTGTAATATATATTAATTGTAAAAATTTATTTATTAATTAATTTTATTCTTCGGGAAATAGGATGCTTTCAAAATGTTAGAAGATTATTTCCTGGGAAACTAATTTTGATTATTCTTAATACAAGGAATTCTTAACGAGAGTATGTGTATTTTAAAGATTACTTTGCGTTAGATAATTTATCTGACACGGTAAAAGATGGGAATAATATCTTTCGTGGCTGTATTTTCAGAAAAATACAACATGTTAATAAAGTGTATCCATTCCGCTTGTAGTTCATACGCTATTGAGTGAGTATGAAACGGAGGGAATATTGCATGATAGATGTTGTGAATTTACAGGCGATTATTGAGGAGCATCGAAGACAAATAAAGCCTAGGAGAATGACAAGTGGAGAGAAGCGAGTTCTTTCACTGCAAAAAGAGGACAGACGACTTAACGGGCAAAAGCCCTGACAGTCGTTTTTTTGATTATTTTAAAGGACGTGTGTCGTAGTATAGATGAGTATCCATTGTTCTAATAATTATCTTCAAAACTGATTCTGATTAGGGAAGAGTTATAAATCCATACCAATATAAACTGAGCGAAGGAGCTTTACAAGGGGCAGTCGAAGCCCTAGCGTCGTAGCGAATTCAATAAGGTTCTTTATTTCTACATTTATAGTACCGTAAATACACAGGTTGTAGATGAATACACCAAACTGGCAAACTAAAATGTACACTTATTATTTTTGTATAGTCATGTTACACTTAAATGTATTCTTAATTAGTTAAAGGACGTGTTTATGTGATTGGACGTAATGATCCATGCCTCTGTGGCAGTGGGAAAAAATATAAAAAATGTTGTGAATCGAAAGCGACATTTTCAATAGAAGAAGTGCAATCGGAAGAGCTTGAAAGAATTTTGCAAGCGTTTTATGAAGAGTATCCTGAAAAACGTGACCTAAATGAATTCTTGAGCTTGGTGAAAAAATGGAGTGAGCCACTTAAGGAATATTTAGTCGAGGAAATGATTGAAGCGATTGTCATGGATGAATTCTTTTTCCATCACAAACCGGACATTTGGACGAATTATATGAAGAAACAACAAAAGAAAATTATCCGTCCATCTGTAGTGAAAGTGTTAGAAACATGGTCTGATCCACGTATTTTCATTGGAGAAGTAGTAGCTGTAGATGATACATATATGTCCATTAAAAATATATTAGAAGACGAAACGATACGTTTACGACGTGAAAGTGAAAAGCCTGTTCCAGTAGGCGTCCATGTGTATTGCTTCATTTTACCGGATGGCTCATCCAAAGATAATCACTATTTGGCGATTTCAAGCTTGATTTTCTTCCCAACCGATTATACAAAAGCATTCGGGAGATTTGTGAAGCAATTTGAATCACAAGAAGAACAATCTGTTCCCTCATTTTTAAAAGAAAATGGAATTGCATTTTGGAAGCTACTTGGTGAGGATGGCTACGACGGAGGAGAATTTACAAACTTTGAAGCGGGTGTACTCCAAAAAGCAATAGAGTTTTTAGAGGAAAATGAACGTGAATCTGAGCAATTAATAGAAATAATAGAAGATTATTTAGTAGAACAGCAGCCGAACGCACGTAAAGAAGTGGCGATTGCAGCTGGAGCAATTCGATTTGGCCAAGAAAATGCCTTATTTGAACCTCTTACGATAACTGTGAAAGAGATTGCTGAATGGTTTGAAGTGTCTACCTCTTCATTGAATAAATATTATAATGATTTAAATGCGTATTATACTAGCAAAGATTGATCCATATTTTTATAAAGAACATCCTACTCATTTGAAAAAATGGAGTGGGATGTTCTTTTTTTATTTCATCAAAAAATGAATTGATTTGTATCTTAAACTCGTTATAGCAAGTGAATATGCTGACTCTTCACGGGTGGCATTGTCATTCAAAGTCTTGGAGAAAAACAAAAAATCATAAAAACTGTATTTAGTATGAAGAAGACAAAGAGAAATGGGAGGTGCCATTATATAGGTAGATTCACATATTTGTTTTGTCATGAAGCACTGCAAAGGAGGAACTCCATAAATTTTGGAGTCTTTTTTTTATTGCTTATAAGTGTTGGGATTTTCTTGCAAATGTTGGTAAATGGTAATCCTTTAATTGTAATGAAATAATTTAAGTTTGTTAGGGCAAGTGCTGATATAATGGAATTTAACTCTTTGGAATAATCGGTTCTCAGTAAACGCAGGAGGTGACGTAGTCATTTAAGTAATTGGTTATTATGTTAATGGCATACATAGAACTTCTTAACTGGAACGTACGTACTTTTGTGGAAGGGAGTAGAATACATGAAACTGCATTTTTATAATCATGCTTTTGCTAAACTCATAGAAAACTATACACTAACTAGCGAACAGCAACGATTTACGGGAACCCCAAAAGATTCTATTGATCTTTCGAATACGGAAGAGAATCGCTATTCGATTTTAGCGGTAGAAAATGAGCAACTTGTAACGTTCTTTAGCTTACATAAAGGTGAAGGGGTTAACCCTTTTTCTCCTAATGACGATGCTATATTAATTAGAAGCTTTTCAACGGATTTTCATCAGCAAGGTAAAGGTTATGGGAAGAAAGCATTGATGCTTATACCAGAATTTGTTAGAAGTAATTTTATTGGCATTGATGAGATCGTACTAGCTGTAAATATTAAAAATGAGATAGCTCAAGCCCTGTATAAAAAGTGTGGCTATATTGATGAAGGCGTTCGGGAGATGGGGAGAAGTGGTGAACTCATTGTGATGAGCTACCACCTGTAGAGAATTCTTTCATAACGAGCAAGTGGAGGGAATAAACAGTGGACCAACAAGTACTAGTGGAAGAATATCGTAATGACATTTTAGAAAACGTTCATATGGGTGTTATTTGTGGAATCAATGCAGATGGCGATATCCTTTATTCTGTTGGCAACGAAAATCATATGACATTTCTTCGTTCGGCAGCAAAACCATTTCAGGCGATTCCAGTTATTCAAAATGGAGTAGATGACAAGTTCGGACTTACATCCAAAGAAGCTACTTTATTTGCTGCTTCGCATCGTGGAGAAGACTATCACATTGAGGCGCTGGATTCGATTTTACAAAAGGTCGGAATTAATGAAGAGCAATTTTATTGCTGTCCAACCTATCCGCTGAATGAAGAACCAAAAGCGGACTATCATCGAAAGCACGGGAAGCAGCGAAAGCTTTACCATAACTGTTCAGGAAAGCATAGCGGTTTTATCGCTTTGGCAAAAGTGCTGGGATACGACATTGACGGTTATTGGAAGTTGGAACATCCGGTACAGCAGCTGAGCTTGGCCGCGATGGCTGATATGGCCAATTATCCGAAGAAAGACTTTGGCATTGGAATTGATGGATGTGGATTCCCTGTGTATGCAATGCCGCTTCAGAACATTGCTCAAGCGTACCTGAAACTTGCTTGTCCAGATTTGATTCAGCAACGAGAAATGAGAGAAGCTGTCGTTAAAATTACTCGCTATATGAATGCACATCCGGAAATGATTGCGAGTCATGATTTCATTTGCTCTGTTTTATTGGCGGACCCAAATATCGTTGCTAAAGGTGGAGCTAAGGGCGTGTATGGTTTTGCACTTAAGAATGAGCGAATGGGCTTTGCATTAAAAGTAATGGATGGATCCGAGCTTGTGTGGCCAATCATTATTGCATCTATTTTGGAGCAGATCGGTTATGAAAACCATGAAACGATTGAGCGTTTGTATAAGTTAGCGCCAAAAGAAATTATAAATGATAATAATGTGATTGTCGGGGAAAGAAAAGTCGTATTTGATTTACAAAAATAAAATGCATTCATAGGAGGTGTAACCAAAATGATGTTAGAAATTATAGCTACAAGTTTGACGGATGCAATTGCTGCAGAACGAAGTGGTGCCGACCGATTGGAACTTTGCGCAGCTTTGACTGAAGGTGGCCTAACGCCAAGTTTGGGATTGGTGGAAGCAGTGGTTGCAGGTGTAAATATTCCAGTCCATGTAATCGTTCGGCCACATAGTCGAACTTTTCACTATGATGACAACGATTTAGCTGTAATGATAGCTGACATTCGCCATATTAAACGTGCGGGAGCTGCGGGAGTTGTTGTTGGAGTACTAACTGAAGAGCGTAAAGTGAATACGGATGCCCTCTCACGTTTGTTGGAGGAAACTGGAGAGATGAAAGTCACTTTTCACCGTGCATTTGATGAGATAGAAGATCAGCTGGAAGCTTTAGAAGTCATTGCTCGTTTCCCACAGATTCAGCGGATTTTGACTTCAGGGGGACAAGCACCAGCGCCAGAGGCTGCTGAACAGCTGAAAAAGTTGGTGGACAAGTCTAAAGATACTTCTGTCCTAATTTTAGCGGGGAATGGTATGAACCCTGAAACGCTGTCTTCATTGGTGTCTGCAACAGGGATAGAAGAAGTTCATTTTGGGTCGGCTGTCCGTGTTAACAGGAGCTTCATGTATCCGATTGATGGAGCGATTATTACAGCGATAAAAAGTGAACTTGAGCATAGTTAAATTTGGAGAAAAGTGAAATTGTACCTACAAACATTGGGATTACGACAAATGAGATTATAGAAATAATAGTTGAAATAGGTTCGGAGGATCGAATGGAAAACAAAACCTTTATTGGAAATGTGAAATTACTAATACAAATGCATGCTGAAGGGTTGCTTGGTGGTGAAATAATGCCAGAGGATGCTCTGATTGGAATTGTTCCCAAAGATGATTTAATGAATGTACTGACATTAGGAATGGCTTTAAATTATCAAAGAAACTCATATAAATTATGGGAGTCGGTTGCACAAGCTTATTTGGATAAAAGTTCTCGTTGGATCTTTAATCCAAAAGTCGTATCTGAAAGTAATTTGGATGAATTACGTAGTATTTTGGTTTATTACCGAGTTGCTTTACAACCCAATCGCCACCCGGAAATTTGGCAACGTGTGTCTAAGGGAATAACTCAATCATCTCAAAGAGGTGACGTAATAGGATTGATTGAATCTGCTCAATTTGATATAGCCATCTTAAAAAGCATTATGGAAATCAATAGAAAGCCAGAATTTCCATATCTTTCTGGACCTAAGATTTTCAATTACTGGTTATATGCCATGGAAAGGTATACGGGAGTTTGCTGGAGGTCTCGAGAATTGATTACAATAGCTCCTGATACGCATATTTTGAAAGCTAGCGTAAATTTAGGTCTATGTTCTTCTGAGGTATTAGATGGTTCGTCGGATAATAGACAGATAGTTGCTAAATCATGGGAAAAGGCACTAATTGATAGTGAGTTATCTCCAATTGATGTTCATACCCCTTTATGGTTGTGGAGTCGTGCGGGTTTTCCATCTCTTTCAGTCTAATAACTTTGAAATGTTACACAAAAGCTAGCTATTAAAATGAATAGAATTATATGTTTGAGTAAGCAGTAACTGATAATAATAGTGTAGTTACAACTAGATAAGTAAGAGAACCGCTTGTGTTATTAGAATCAAATTATTCCCTTGTATGACATCGGGATAGCAGGATACTTTGATACAAAAGCTAATTAATCTTGACTGACTTTTTGTTCTTAAACCAATTGAATATAGGACGAGTAATCAGCCATTTAACGAAAGTGACTGATTTTTTTGATTTCCCAAAACTGTTGTGATCTCACTATCATTCTGCATATATTAGTGAATAGGGGGATTAGAAAAAAATCTAGTCTTACTCTCTTTATTTATTGACAAAAAAACAGCAAGTTATGTAAGATGATAAAGTTGATTCATAGCTACTAGTACTAGATAAGCTATTGGTCACCGCGTGTAAAAGGAGTGAAAATCGCGCGTTAAATGTAAATCGGAAAACAGTTAAAGCGCCAGTGCTGAAGAAATCGGACGTTACTAATTTTCAGCAGACGAGGTGGAGGAGTATCGAACTTTCGGCGGAAGCCTCCCAATCGCAATTGCCCGGTTGTATTTTTTGCTAGTAAATCATTTGAGCAATCGAATGGACAAAGGAGCAAAAAGGCAAAATCATTCAAGCAATATGTAAGGACACTTCGCTAATTCAGCTGAGGTGTAGTTAAGTATTGCTTATTTTGCAAATATCGGAGGAAAAAATATGTGTGGAATAGTAGGTTATATTGGTGATTTAGATGCGAAAGAAATTCTATTAAAGGGACTTGAAAGGTTAGAATATCGTGGGTATGACTCGGCGGGAATCGCACTCCGCAATGAAAAAGGTATTACTGTTATAAAAGAAAAAGGACGTATTGCAGACCTACGTGCAGCAGTGGATTCAACAGTGTTAGCGTCAACTGGAATTGGTCAAACACGCTGGGCGACTCATGGCGTTCCAAATCAAACGAATGCACATCCACATCAAAGTACATCGAGTCGGTTTACACTTGTGCACAATGGTGTAATCGAGAATTATCATAACCTTCAAAAAGAGTATTTACAGGACGTTCAAATGATTTCTGACACGGATACAGAAATCATCGTACAACTTGTTGAAAAGTTTGTTAAAGATGGTATGACTACTGAAACAGCTTTCCGTCACACACTGTCTTTACTCCATGGTTCCTATGCAATCGCCATGTTAGATGCTGATGAGGCAGACACTATTTTTGTTGCCAAAAACAAGAGCCCATTATTAATAGGAGTTGGAGACAACTTCAATGTGGTTGCTTCTGATGCGATGGCGATGTTACAAGTAACAAACCAATACGTTGAACTACACGATCAAGAAGTTGTCATTGTTCGTAAACAAGCAATCGAACTGATGACATTGGATGGCGAAACTATTGATCGTGCACCTTTTACTGCAGAGCTCGATATGAGTGATATTGAGAAAGGCACGTACCCTCACTTTATGCTGAAAGAAATGGACGAACAGCCAGGTGTTATTCGTAAAATTCTTCAAGCATATGAAAACGAGCAAGGTGAACTTGCAATGGATGAGAATATTGTAAATGCGTTTAACGAAGCTGACCGTCTTTATATAATTGCAGCGGGCACAAGCTATCACGCTGGTCTTATCGGCAAGCACTATTTTGAAAAAATTGCTGGTATTCCGGTTGAAGTGCATATTTCAAGTGAATTTGGCTATAACATGCCACTTCTTTCGGAAAAACCGTTATTTCTTTTCATTACACAATCTGGAGAGACTGCGGACAGCCGTCAAGTATTGGTGAAAATAAAAGCGTTAGGCTACCCAAGCATTACGTTAACAAACGCTACAGGCTCCACACTTTCTCGTGAAGCGGATCATACATTACTGTTATACGCTGGTCCGGAAATTGCTGTAGCTTCGACAAAAGCATATACAGCTCAAGTAGCAGTTCTTGCTATCGTAGCTTATGTTGTAGCCAAAAAACGAGGGAAAACAGTAGAAATTGACTTGAAGAAAGAGCTTGCCATCACAGCGAATGCAATCCAAACACTTGTGGATTCAAAAGAGGAAATGGAGCAAATCGCACATGAATTCTTAGCAGTTTCTCGAAATGCTTTCTTCATCGGGCGGAACCTAGACTATTACGTTAGCTTAGAAGGTGCACTTAAAGTAAAAGAAATTTCCTACATTCAAGCAGAGGGCTTCGCAGGTGGGGAATTAAAACATGGGACGATTGCGCTGATTGAAGAGGGCACACCTGTGTTTGCAATTGTTACACAACAAGCAGTGAGTCTCAACACTCGTGGTAATGTTAAAGAAGTTGTCGCGCGCGGAGCGAATCCTTGCATACTGTCAATGGAAGGGTTGGAAGAAGAGAATGATCGTTTTGTTCTGCCCAAAGTGCATGCCTTACTTACACCTCTTGTTGCCGTTATCCCCTTGCAGCTAATTAGCTATTACGCTGCTCTTCATAGAGGATGCGACGTTGACAAACCTCGTAATTTAGCAAAATCAGTTACGGTGGAGTGAGGTTAGTTTGAGTATCAATTTTTTTGATGTGATGTAGCTTTGAAATAAAGTTGTGGATTTAAAATAAAGTCGCGATGTTTGTAAAAAAATGCGACGTTTATAAAAAAGTTACGAAACACCCCTTTGGATTTTTATCCAAAGGGGTGTTTCGTTGTAAAAGGGCTTATTTAATGAAATAGTTGAGTGTAAACTGGATTTATAGAAATAAATGAAATGATATATGGAAGTTTGTTGAGGAATGTACTTAAACTCCTAGGAAAATAAAAAAACTCATATTATTGATAATAGTGCATAAATGTACGAGGGGAGTTGAAACTGTACGGGTTCATTAAGGGAAATCTAAAGTAGAGAGCTTCATTCGTACTCGTTTAGCGCATATGGTGATCGCAATGAAGCCGTACTTCAAGACAGATTAAGGGTATGGAAATTTTTTCTTGGATGCGGAGATATGAATCATCCCAAATGGATAAGATGGTAAACAAAATCATTACGGAATTAATCAAGAAATAAGTTCGGAGTACACGAGTCTCTTTGAATGACTAATGGTTTCAGAACCTGGTATCATTCAATAAAAAGTATACTCGAAGTATTCTATAATTAAGGGAATATAGATTTTAAGGAAGGAGACATTTTACAATGGGAACTTCAAACAGGAGCTTACGAATATGTAGCAACGGACACAACTATTATAAAAGTAGTGATTGTCCAAGCTGTCCGATATGCGAGAAAGAACGTGAGCCGGACAAGGGATTTCTCTCAAAGCTCTCAGCACCTGCAAGGAGAGCGTTAGAGCATCACAGTATTGGAACGTTACAACAACTATCAATGTTTAGCGAAAAAGAAATTTTACAATTTCACGGTATTGGCCCAGCTTCTCTGCCTATACTTAGAAACTCTTTGGAGGAAATTGGATTAGTATTTAAACCTTAAAGACAGGATCGGTCTTCTTATTTTTGCGAAGGTACCAAAGCGAATTCAATGGGATTTATTGTATGAGTGTATCTAGGTCGGTACTACGTGTTTGAATTATGAAATCTGCATACCAATCATTTTCAATTAATGTGGCAATGAATGCCATTTTAGTAATCAAAGAGGAGGTTAATCATGTATATTCCCAAGTATTTTAAAGTTACAGACGTAGATGAAATTAAAGAATTTGTTCAAGAGAACTCATTTGGAACTATTGTTACAATAAAACAAAATAAACCAATTGCTAGTCATTTACCTTTGGCGCTAAATAAAAAAGGAGATGATTATTATATTACCGGGCACATGGCATATGGGAATCCACAATGGAGAACATTCGAAGGCTGTGATGATGTACTAGTTATGTTCCAGGGGCCACATGCTTATATTTCTTCTTCTTGGTACGGGCATGAAAATGTTCCAACATGGAATTATCAAGCCGTACATGTATATGGCATTGCGAGCATTTTGGATGAGGAAGAGTTAAAACAAGACCTAATAATGATGCTACAAAAATACGAGAAGCATCGAAAGAATCCGGTTTTATGGAACAAACTATCTCCTCAGTTAGTAGAAAAAGAACTAAAAGGAATTGTTGGATTTAAAATTAAAGTAGGAGAAATTCAAGCTGCCTATAAATTAAGTCAGAATCGCAATGAGGAGGATTATCTTAACATCGTTGATAAACTGCATGGGGAAGAAGAAACAAGTTCCCAACAAATGGCGAAGGTGATGAAAAAGAGAGTAGAGAATTACGGAGATTCTGATTAATATGTTAATAAATCCGATAATGGCGTGGAAAATCCTTTCCCTAAACGCCAAATAATGCTTACTTGAAAATCAAAAGGGTATTATTTGGCGTTTAGAATAAGAGGTTCACTAAATAGAAATACAAACAACAAATTGGAACTTCAAATCGGTATAATATCTTTTGGTCATGTCCTAACAAAATTTCTTTCGAGTAAAGCCCAATATAATATAGTTAAGTAGAATAATTCACTTGTGAATATAAGTGTATTCTTATATGATGATTTGAGGAGGGATGACTAATGAATGAAACAGTAACGATTGATATGCAGCAAGCATCGCAACTCTTAAAATTACTCGGAGATCCAACCCGTTTGACCATGATGCAGCTACTCAAGTCACATGAATGCTGTGTGTGTGAATTTGTTGAGATTTTTAATATGAGTCAGCCAGCAATCAGCCAACACTTGCGTAAACTTAGAGATATTAAGGTAGTGAAAGAAGAACGTAGAGGACAATGGATTTTCTTCTCGATTAACAAAAATCATGAAGACTATCCGTTTATTCAAAGCATTCTTGAACAGCTTCCTGAACAGAATGAGTCTATAGCTAGACTGAAAGAGCAAGGGCTTAGAGTTTGCTGCGAGTAGGAAGGGGAAAGGGCGTTGGTTTCAGTAATAATGGCATCATTGATATTCATCATTACAATTATTTTTGTTATTTGGCAGCCTAGAAATTTATCAATTGGATGGTCCGCTTGTATTGGAGCAATAATCGCTTTATTAGTAGGAGTGGTTAACTTTCAAGACGTTATTGATGTTACAGGGATTGTATGGAATGCTACTCTTGCTTTCATCGCCATTATAATCATCTCATTGATCTTAGATGAAATCGGATTCTTTGAGTGGGCTGCCTTACATATGGCTAGATTAGCTAAAGGCAGTGGGATTCGCATGTTTGTTTACGTCAGTATTTTAGGTGCAGTTGTTGCGGCTTTGTTCGCAAACGATGGGGCTGCATTAATACTAACGCCAATTGTTCTTGCAATGGTAAGAAATTTGAATTTCAATGAAAAGATGATTTTTCCATTTATTATTGCCAGTGGTTTTATAGCTGATACCACTTCGTTGCCATTAGTTGTGAGTAACTTAGTCAATATTGTTTCAGCAGACTTTTTCGGTATCGGATTTGTTGAATATGCAACCAGAATGATTGTTCCGAATTTATTTGCATTAGTTGCGAGCATTTTAGTGTTGTTGTTATTCTTCCGTAAAAGTATTCCTAAAGACTATGATGTCTCGGATTTAAAAGAACCGAAGGATGCTATCAAGGATATAAAAATGTTCCGACTAACTTGGCTGATTTTAAGCGTATTACTCTTAGGTTATTTCTCTAGTGGGTTTACGGGATTGCCTGTTTCTATTATTGCTGGGCTTACGGCGATATTCTTTATGGCCATGGCACAAAGAAGTCCAGCTGTACACACGAAGCAAGTACTTAAAGGGGCACCTTGGGCCATCGTTTTCTTCTCTGTTGGGATGTACGTTGTTGTCTACGGATTGCGTAATGTTGGTCTTACAGCTGTATTGGGCGATGTCATTCAATTGGCAGCCAATCAAGGACTCTTTATTGCAACGATTTCTATGGGATTTATTGCAGCGATATTGTCCTCACTTATGAATAATATGCCTACGGTCATGATTAACGCGTTAGCTATATCAGAAACGACTACGACAGGTCCTATTCGCGAGGCTTTGATTTATGCAAATATCATCGGATCGGATTTAGGTCCCAAAATAACGCCAATCGGTTCGTTGGCCACTTTACTATGGCTACATGTTTTATCTCAAAAAGGTGTGAAGATATCTTGGGGTAGCTATTTTAAAATCGGAATTATTTTAACGGTTCCTACACTTCTGATTACACTAATAGGACTGTATTTATGGCTGTCAATCATACAATAAAACACAAAAGGTGGCTTTAATTATGTCGAAAAAAACACTCTATTTCTTATGTACAGGTAACTCATGCCGTAGCCAAATGGCTGAAGGTTGGGGCAAAAAGTATCTTGGTGAAGAATGGCAGGTTCTCAGTGCTGGAATTGAAGCACATGGAGTTAATCCAAATGCTGTCAAAGCCATGAATGAGGCTGGCGTCGACATTTCGAATCAAACTTCGGATAGTATTGATCCACAAATCTTAAATGATGCAGATTTTATCGTCACGCTTTGTGGGGATGCTGCTGACAAGTGTCCGATGACACCACCCCATGTAAAGCGTGATCATTGGGGATTTGATGATCCTGCAAAGGCAGAAGGAACGAATGAAGAGAAGTGGGCTTTTTTCCAACGTGTTCGTAATGAAATTGGTGATCGTATTAGGTACTTTGCTGAAACTGGGAAATAAATAATTAATAAAGGTCGGGAGAAACCATCTCTCGACCTTTATTCCGAAATGCATATAAGTATATTATTATCTTTTTATGAAGGGGTCGATCCCAAGATGAATATCTAACGTACGACTTTGAATCAGCACAAAAAGTGGAACTGGATTTACCAAAAACAGGAGTATGCAATGTGAATCTGACACCAATAAGCAAGAACAGTCTTGATGCTGTTAAGTCAGCTATTGATTCTGCAATAATATAGGCGTTAGGTGATGAGATGAATAAAGAGGATCATGATTTTTATGCAAAAGGAAAAGTATTGTAAACCATTAGTCTTAAAAATAGAGTTGGATTAGTATTGAAGGGAAATCGAAAGCCTCAAGAACGCAACTGGGAGGGGATGGAAGAACGTGATATGCATTGACATAACATTAGGAACAAGTTAGTATAATTTAAGCTTTGAAAGGAGCGATAGAGGTGGGATTTTTACAACTATACTGATCGATATGTACATATTTTGTTAACCACTCTTTTGAGGGGTTATTTGTTGTGCGTACTAGGTTAGATAGGAAGTAGAAGCTTTATCGCTCTACAGATATCTTTACCATTTTTTAAGTACGCAGTAAAATGCGTACTTTTTTTATAGACTCAGGGAGACAGGTGCTATAGTCGTTTCTAAGCAGTCGTATTGTGATTTTATGATTTGGAGGGATTTCACTATGATGATGTTACTTTTCTATTGATACGGGCTTAGTAAGTCAAGCTCGTATCGGTGAAGAATCGATACGCAAATTCAGGAGGTATCGATTATAATGGAAAATAGAAATTGGAAACGAAAATTTATTGCGTTATATACAGGACAGTTTTTCTCATTGCTGAGTAGTGCCGCTGTTCAATTTAGTATTATTTGGTGGTTGACAGATACAACGGGTTCTCCACTTGTATTAGCACTGGCTGGGATAGCCGGCTTTTTACCGCAAGCCTTGCTCGGTCCATTTGCAGGGACGATTGTTGATCGTCATTCCCGTAAAGTGATGATGATTTTAGCAGATCTGATTATTGCACTGGGTAGTTTATTCTTGTTTTTATGGATGTATTATAGCGAGCCAAATATCACGTTAGTCATACTTGTGTTAATTGTTCGATCCCTTGCGACTGCTTTTCATATGCCGGCAATGCAAGCTTCTGTACCATTGCTTGCACCAAAAGAGCATCTTACAAAGGTTGCAGGCTGGGGGCAGATGGTGAGTTCAATGACCAATATTGCAGGACCCGTAGTAGGGGTGTCGTTACTGGCAGTTAGCTCCCTTGAATGGGTGTTATTGTTCGATGTTTTTGGCGCTATTATCGCTTGTAGCGTGCTATTGTTCATCCGAATTCCGAGCGTAACAAGAACAGAAGAAATGGCCACTGATAACTTGATAGCTGAAATGAAATAAGGCTATCATGCGATTGTGAAACATCGCCTTGTCCTAAAGCTAACCATCGTGATGATTGTTGTAGCTGTTCTATTCATTCCCGTTGGAACTTATTTCCCGCTTAACGTACGGAATCATTTTGAAAAAGGCGTAGTAGAAGCAGGTATCGTTGAGATCGTATTTGCAATTGGTTTGATTGTAGGCGCTTCGTTTTTAGGTGTACTGGGAGATCGGTTCGATAAGGTTAAAACAATGGCAGCAGGCATGATCTTGATGGGCATTTCCTTATTTATTTCCGGTCTGCTTTTGCCGTCGATGTTCTATGTGTTCGTAGTGATGAGTTTTTTAGTCGGTTTAGCTGGTCCATTATTTTCAGCGCCATTCTATGCTTTTATCCAAGCGGAAATTGAACCTCAATTGCTTGGACGGGTATTCAGTTTTGTGACAAGTCTATCGTTATTGGCAGCACCAATTGGATTAGGTTTAGCTGGATTTTTTACGGAACTCACGAATGTAGCCGTCTTCTTTAGCGCGGCAGGTCTCCTTATTGTTCTAATTGCGGCAGTGACTATAAAAGTGAAGTAGGAGGAAGCGACATGCAATTTTTATTATTCTTTTAATACGAGCTTGAAATAGAAGCTCGTATCGATTCTAGCTATCGGTACGAAATTATAATATTTCGGAGGTAGTGAATTTGGAACAAATCTGTTTTGAAATAAAAAATGTTGAAATGACTTATTTAGATAAAGAAATATTGAAAATTGAACGGTTAACTGTCCATCAATTTGACCGGATTGGTATTGTTGGGAAAAATGGTGCTGGGAAAAGTACATTATTGAAATTGCTAGCTAATAATATTAAACCGACACGTTGAACAGTGAAACTTCATGTGGAGGGCGGTTACTTTGAGCAACTGGGCCCCACTGTTGTAGAAGCGGACGGGGCCTTACTTGGAAGATTGGCAGTTCCGCAATATTCTGAAGAGCTAAGTGGTGGTGAGCAAACAAGGTTGAAGTTGGCACAGTTGTTTACGCTTTATTACGAAGCACTATTGATTGATGAGCCGACTACGCATTTAGATCAAGAAGGTATATCTTTTTTACTCGATGAACTGCGCTATTACTACGGGGTACTAGTATTAATTAGCCATGACCGCGCTGTTTTAGACTCGCTCGTTACCACAGTATGGGAAGTGAATGACGGAGTAGTACATGTCTATTCAGGAAATTACAGTGATTACCAGACGCAAAAACAGCTCGAACGTGAACAACAAAGTCAATCGCACGAACAATTCGTAAAAGAGAAGAACCGTCTTGAAAAAGCAGTGCAAGAAAAAATGAAAATAAACAATTGAATCAAGTGTAATTTCTAGTGAAAAATAAGCCGTTGAGAATATCTCAACGGCTTATTTTTCAGTGGCCTGATGGAGAATATTCTGTTCGAAAATTGTTCACATCAGTCAAACTGATATATTGTACAGTAGGAAACCCTTTTTTTATATTAAATTTCCCTAAATTCGCTAAGAACCTGGTTTTTACAAAATTAGTAAGGATATCGATTGCTTATGCTTAGATAAACAAATCCGCAAATGATTTGCAGAAGAGGGGGTTAATTTTAGATTGAAGTAACTTTTACAAGCTATGGATTTGATTGAGGGGGATAGGTTTTGCTTGACTGTCAAGGCTATGGTTCGATTTTCCAAGAAATTATCATTGTAATATATAAATACGATTAGTGTAGAGTGCTTCTCGATTCTTGTGGATAAAACAGTTACATGTGCATGAAAAGATAGAGCAAATCCCACAGTGAGTGGAATAGAAAAGCATTAGGAAATTAAACGTAGCAGGCAAGATTAATAATTGCATTGGTACAAAGAGGCTGTCCCATCAGCCGATAATTTACAACTCATGGACAGCCCCTTTTTAATTTGGGTAGTACAATACCATACTTAAACGAGTCAATGTTTCTCCTGAATTATGATAGCTATGGGGTCTGTCGGCTTTAAATCGGATGGAATCACCGCTTTCAATGGTATACTCCTCGTAATTTACACGTACCGTTAGCTCCCCCTCAAAAATTGTTAATAGCTCTTCGGTCCCCTCCATATGTGAATCTGCACTTAGGAATCCACCTTTGTCTATCTCAACTGCATACACTTCAAAGCGTTTGTCTTCATCAAATGGAAAATGGGGGTATACTCGATATTTTCCATTATCTTCGGACAAGATTTGAATATCACTTTTCGATACTATTATTGTGTCGGGCTGAGGGTGATTGATGAGTGAAGTAAAAGAAACTTTCAAACCATTGGCTATTTTCCAGATAGTTGTAATGGTTGGAGCTGATTCGCCACGTTCAATTTGACCGATCATTGTTTTACTTACACCAGTCAATTCAGCCACTTTTTCAAGACTTAATTTTTTACTCTCCCTTATTGCTTTTAAATTCTTGGCAATGATAAGATGAATTTCCATTTTTAAAACACTCCTATTTCTCTGTACAATATAACGTCTGAACTGTACAATAAAAAGAAAACGTTATAGTGCCTGTTATGGACAGTATAACATATTCATTAGGGGGAGGTCGAATATGCCAGTACTAACATTCTTGTTGTATGTTTTTGTCATGAGTTTTACGCCAGGTCCGAATAATATTATGGCGATGTTATTTGCGAATCAGTATGGATTTAAGAAGACACTTCGATTTTGCCTAGGCGTAGGCGCAGGTTTTTTTGTCATCATGATATTATCGAGTTACTTTAATCTAATCCTACATAACTTCATTCCGAAAATTGAGTTGCCTATGATGCTTCTAGGTGCGGCCTATATGCTGTATCTGGCAATCAAAATAATTACTAGTTCGACTAGTACTAATGGTGATGAGGGCGGTAAATATAACAGTTTTTTGGCAGGGATGCTGTTACAGTTTGTCAATCCGAAAGGTGTTTTATATGGTATTACGGTAATTGCAACGTTCATTCTTCCATATTATAGTTCAACAATTGACTTACTACTATTTTCGTTGTTTCTAGGTTTCGTCGGTATAATGAGCACTTGTTGTTGGAGCCTTTTTGGTTCGATATTTCAGAAATTCCTCTCGGATTATAGAAAGCAATTTAATATTGTGATGGCATTGTTATTGATGTATAGTGCAGTTTCGATTTTTTTGTAATAAGTAATATTAAGTGCGAGGGTTACAAATGAGGCTGTTGTTAAAAGATGCGCGAAGTGGATTGAATACTCTGAAGTACGCAAAACGCATTTAGAACTTGTTTTATCATGGAAGTTAAAATGAAAATACTGAGCTGTCAGTAATAATCTTGATGTTGTTTTCATTCAATTAAGATCTCCCTAAATAGAAAATCCAATCAAGATATAAAATATCTTGATTGGATTTTTAATAGCTATAAATTTTCAGTACACTTTATCTCCATTAAAAATGGAGTTTTTTACAATGACATAATCCACTGTTCGGATGGCTTCAAGTTTGCTACCGCCAGCATAGGAGATGGACGATTGTAAATCTTGTTGCATTTCGTCTAAAGTGTCCATTAGTGGACCTTTATATTCGACGTACATTTTTTTACCTTCAACGTTTTTCTTTTCGCCCTTTTGGAATTCAGAGGCTGATCCAAAGTATTCTTTGAAACGTTGTCCATCTTTTTCAATTGTTTGACCGGGAGATTCTTCGTGTCCAGCAAATAGAGAACCGATCATGACCATTGAAGCACCGAAACGTACCGATTTAGCAATGTCACCGTGTGTACGTATGCCGCCGTCTGCGATGATAGGTTTAGTAGCTGCTTTCGCACACCAACGTAGTGCAGCTAACTGCCAACCGCCTGTACCGAAGCCTGTTTTTATTTTTGTAATACATACTTTACCAGGTCCAATACCAACTTTCGTAGCATCTGCCCCGGCATTTTCAAGTTCGCGTACGGCTTCTGGTGTGCCAACGTTACCAGCGATGACAAAGCTTTCAGGCAGATGCTTTTTAATATGTTGAATCATATTAATGACTGCATTGGAATGTCCATGAGCAATGTCGATTGTGATGAATTCAGGTGTAAGTTCGTCAGCAGCTAGTTGTACAATGAAAGTGTAGTCCTCATCTTTAACACCAACGCTAATAGAAGCGATTAAACTACGTGATTGCATGTCTTTAACAAAGTTTGCTCGTTTTTCTGGGTTAAAACGATGCATAATATAGAAGTAACCACTTTCAGCTAATTGGATAGCGATACTTTCATCAATAATTGTTTGCATATTTGCTGGTACAACTGGAATTTTAAATGTATGTCCGCCAAGTAGTATAGAAGTGTCACACTCAGAACGACTATTTACCACACACTTTGCAGGAATCAGCTGGATATCTTCGTAATCAAATACGTTTTCCATAGATAGCACCTCGAAATCCGAATAATATCATTCGTTTAGTTTTGAACGTTCGCACTTTAATAATTTACAACAATTTAGGTAGTATGTCAAAATATTTAATAGTGATTGGCAAAACGTATAAAATCTGATTCCATTTCCTTTTGAGTTTAATAACTACTTTTTGTTATACAAATAATTAAAAAATAAGCAAAAAGAGCTTTCGTGGACTCTTTTTGCTTATTCCTATGTGTCGATAGCATCTACTGTACAAACACGCAAAGAGAGGCATTGAATGGTGAGTATCCCATATTACCGAATCGGGGGTATCGAAGTTTCAATGGTTTAAAAGTCTGTTATCTTCTTACGAGACCTTTTTATCAATAGATCTTCATATAACGTTCAACTTCCCAAGGGTGTACGGTAATTCGGTAACTTTCCCATTCTAATTTTTTCTCTGCCATAAAGTTTGTGAAAATGTGATTGCCAAGAGCTTCTTGGATAATTTCATCCTTACCTAGCGCGATGAGTGCATGGTCAAGGTCAGTAGGTAGTGTCCCGATACCTAATTCTTGAAGTTCGAAAGGTTTCATTTCGTAAATATTGCGGTCGACTGGCATTGGCGGTTCGAGTTCACGTTTAATGCCATTTAAACCTGCTTTTAATATAGCCGCCATTGCAAGATATGGGTTTGCAGCCGAGTCGACGGAACGGACTTCGATGCGAGTGCTGATTCCCCGAGATGCTGGAATTCGGATAAGAGGGCTGCGGTTTTGGGCAGACCAGGCGATGTAACAGGGCGCTTCGTAGCCGGGAACAAGTCGCTTATAAGAGTTAACTGTTGGATTTGTAATTGCTGTAAATCCAGGAACATGTTCGAGAACGCCAGCCATGAACTGATATGCTGTTGTACTTAATTGTAATTCACCATTTTCGTCAACAAAGGCATTTTCACCGTCTTTGAATAGGGAAACATTACAATGCATACCTGATCCGCTGACACCGAAAAGGGGTTTTGGCATGAACGTTGCGTGCAAGCCATGTTTACGAGCAATTGTTTTGACGACGAGTTTGAATGTTTGAATGTTGTCACAAGCGGTAAGAACATCCGCATATTTAAAGTCGATTTCGTGTTGTCCTGGAGCGCACTCATGGTGCGATGCTTCAACCTCGAAGCCCATTTCCTCTAACTCCAAGACGATATCTCGTCGACAGTTTTCTCCAAGGTCCATTGGTGCAAGATCGAAATAGCCGCCGTTGTCATTCAATTCCATTGTCGGTTGCATATTTTCATCGAGCTTGAATAAGAAGAATTCTGGTTCTGGTCCCAGATTGAAATCAGTAAATCCAAGCTCCTTCATTTCTGTCAATACACGTTTTAAATTGCCACGAGGATCACCTGTAAACGGAGAACCATTGGCAAGAGAAATATCACAGATAAGACGTGCTACCCTTCCTTTTCCTGAGGGCCAAGGGAACACCATCCATGTGTTAAGATCTGGTATGAGGTACATATCGGATTCCTCGATACGCACAAATCCTTCAATTGAAGAGCCGTCGAACATCATTTTATTGTTAAGCGCCTTATCGAGCTGGCTGATGGGAATTTCCACGTTTTTGATCATACCTAAAATATCTGTGAATTGAAGTCGAACGAAATTCACATTTTCTTCTCCTACAAATTTGCGAATGTCTTCTTTTGTATAATTCCTCATCATACCACTCTCCTTAAGTATCATTAATTACGGATTACTCCATAACATTTTTCTATAATAAAGCAAAAAGTTACCATTAACAAGAATTTTATTTAAATCTAATTAATTTGTATAAAGCTAGCTTTCAATAATCTAATCATAATACTGAAAATAAACCATTTGTTGGAAAAATAAGGTAGGGGATTGCTTATTATTCTTAATCTTCATTTTTAGGGTGAACCGGAAATAATTCAACAGTAATTGAGATAAAAGAGTAAATAGGCTTGCGTAAGCAAATTAAAAAAAGCGAAGCCCCTTTTATTGAAATGGGCTTCGCTTTTTTTTGACAGAATCTATTATACTATAATATGTTGGCATAAAGAATCCTCTCAACAACGCTCGGGGATGCCTTTGCTGGAGATTATATAGAATCATTAGTTCAACATATAAATATATTTTTAGTTCGTTTTCAAGTTTTTGAGTCGTCTGTCCAAAATGAAATTGCCAAAGGGGATAAATGCTGAAAGAAGGGCACCAATCGTAAACCTAAACGGCCATTTCACCTTAATCATCGTATATACAATTGCTGCGATATAAGCTAGAAATATATAGCCATGAAGTGTTCCGACGATTGTTACTGCACTCTTCATACCGAACCAATACTTTAATGGCATTGCGATAAACAATAGGATCAGTAGTGAACTGCCTTCCAATATACCAATCAAACGAAAACGTCCTAAAGCATTTTTTAACATGATTCCACTTCCTCTACTTACTACATTTCATCAATTACTTTACAATATGAAAATTATCATGTACAGGAATGTGACTTGCTGTGAAGGAAAGGGGCAGGGAGAGTTGAAACTCAGGATTATTGACCTTCAGCCTGTAGCACCTATACTTCAAAGTAGAAATACAGTTAAAATCGTCGATACATTATTTAATTCTCTGGCTTTATTTTAATACCAACGATTGTTGTTTGAGAGAGCTTGCCAATTGTTCGGTGATTTTTTTCATCTTTCATTAATTTGTGGAGGTTACTTTTGAACACTTTTCAAGAACTTGCAAAAACAGTTATTATTAGAAAGGAAAATCGTTGCATTCCTATATAAAAAAGGACTCTTGTCATCATATAGGTCATGATTTATGTTTTAATTGTTCAAATTGAACGCATTATGGTCTAGGGACTAATCGTATGCTATTTCCGTATGTGAATTGACTGATAAAATAGAAAAACTATAGGTTTTTTAATTAATTTTAGAAAATCCCCAGTAGTCATCGAATTTCGGTTATACTAGAGAGAAGTAAAATCAATCATTATTCAATAGTAAGGAGGATTTTAAATGACTGAAAACAATGAAACAAATGAACACGAAGCGCCAAAGAAAAAGATAAGCTTAAAAGAAGTGATACAACAACAGTTAGAAGCGAAGAAGAACCAAACTGCTGATAACAACGCAAAAGGCAATCCAGCACAATCTGCTAAAAAAATGCAAAGCCAACAAGCAAAAAAAGTTAGCAGTGCCCGTAGAAAAATGGGATCATAATGAAACAGCGCAAACCGATTACCTATTGGTTTGCGTTTTTTTTGGAGAAATAAAACGTCTGTTGATTAACCATTTTATTGAATTACGTGCAGGTAATAAAGGATTGAAAAACTCCATATTCACTGGATCATTTCCGGTCCGCTTTCGATGAATTATTCAAGGCATCTCGATAATGGTATAGAAGTGGTTCAATTCAAAGCGAACCAAAAGCAACTATACACGGAGTACTTGATATTTGAGTAAGTCTTTTTGGTGAATTTTGGTTAATCAACACATGTGTAAGTCCAGGGGAGATCTAGTACTTTATGTGTTCCATTAATTAAAATACAAAGTTCGAAAAGTTGGCTATATTGAAGAAGAAACAAGCTCATTTTGAATGGTATACTGGCAATATTGGAGATGATGAACTTTGAGTTTACAGACTGAAAAACATAGATTACATCTAGAAGCCGAGCAATTCATACATAGATGTTATGCAGAACTTGGGATGACAACAGAGCAACAGATGAAGCGAATAGAGGAAGTGCGAAGTGAAATAAATGAAACTGGAACGTATAGCCATACTTCGCAAGAACTTCAACATGGAGCTAGAATGGCTTGGCGTAATAATAATCGTTGTATTGGACGTTTATTTTGGGACAGGCTTCAAGTGTTTGACGAGAGGGCATTAGAAACCGCTGAAGATGTGTACAGCGCATTATTGAACCATATTGAATATGCGACAAATGACGGAAAAATTCGTTCATCGATTACGATTTTCCCACCACGACATGGCGGAATTGATCCGATACGAATATGGAACCATCAGCTTATACGCTACGCAGGATATGAAGAGGCTGAACAGATTATTGGAGATTCCACATCAGTTGAATTTACGAGGATGTGCGAAATGTTAGGTTGGAAAGGGGAGAGGACTCCTTATGATGTTCTTCCTCTTGTCTTTCAATTGGAAGGAGAATCGCCCCGAATCATTGAAATACCAAAAAAACTAGTAAAAGAAGTGACGATTACCCATCCACAACTAGAGTGTTTTGAAGAACTGGGTATAAAATGGTATGCGGTGCCAATTATCTCGGATATGCGGTTGGAGATTGGTGGGATTAACTATCCGACCGCTCCATTTAATGGATGGTATATGGGAACCGAAATCGGTGCGAGAAATTTGGCGGATGAAGATCGTTATAATCTACTCCCAAAAGTTGCAGAGTTGATGGGACTGGATACAAGATCAAACCGTTCACTATGGAAGGATAAAGCGCTAGTAGAACTAAATATTGCGGTGTTGAATTCTTATCAAAAAGCGGGTGTTACGTTAGTCGACCATCATACTGCCGCCAAGCAATTTAAAAGTTTTGAAAAAAATGAGTGTACAGTAGGGCGAGGTATCACAGGAAATTGGACTTGGCTGATTCCACCGCTTTCGCCTGCAACGACTCATGTCTTTCACAAACCTTATAGCAATGACGTCGTTAAACCTAATTACTTTCATCAGAAAAATCCGGGTGAAAGCTAATAGGATTTTATACTTCCGCAAAAAATAAGAGTATCCATTTGCACACTTGTTTGAAAAACATAAATATATGAGATAAGAATAAAAACAGCCATGTAAGAGAATGGCTGTTTCGGGCAATCTTTATTCAGGATATAGTAAGGAAAAAAATTAACTATACTTTCATGGAAATCTATCTCGCAAAAAATATTTGAGCGGTTTTATCACTTTTAATTTCCCGGTTATACAAGGGTGCATTTTTCTAAGATAACACCAATCCATCTTTCATTGTAATGATATGATCCGCAAAAGAAAGCATTTCTTCATCATGAGTTACCATCAACGTTGTAATGTTCAATGTTTTCGTCAACTCACGGATCAATGTCATGACGTCTTTCGATCTTTTAGAATCTAGGCTTGCTGTCGGCTCATCTGCAAACAACATCTTCGGTTTGTGGATAATCGCACGGGCAATTGCCACACGCTGTTTTTCACCCCCTGATAATGAAGCAGGGTAGGCATCTTTTCGATGATTCATATCCACCAATTTGAGGATTTTTTCGACTTCCACTTTTTGTTCACGTTTTTTAAGCTTGGTTTCAGAAACGTCAAGCATCAGCAATAATTGTTCTTCTACGGTTAGAAAAGGGACTAGGTGTGAGGATTGAAAGACAAATCCGAACTCGCTCGCTCTAATTTTTCTGATCTGATCCTGATTCATGTCAGTCATGTTTTGACCTTCAAATAGCACTTTTCCGTCCGTTGCACTTTGAAGTCCCGCTGCTATTGTAAGAATCGTACTTTTACCAGAGCCTGAAGCGCCTACTAACGCTGTTATTTCACCTTCTCGAAGTGAAATATTAATCCCTTTTAATACTTGTTCGTCCACTTCACCATTCGTAAATGTTTTTGTAACTTCATCAATTGTGAAAATCGTCATATTAAACCTCTCCTTGTTGGATAGCTTGCAATGATTCTACTTTTTTAATTTGCAGACCGGACAGCGTCGCCCCTATAAAGCCAATGATAAGGAATACAACCGATAATTGAACAGTTGTTTCAAGTGTTAAACTAAATGGCATTCCTTGAGGTGCAATTAAAGAGAAGCCTTGGCTTAAAGCAACTGACAGTCCAAGTGCAATCACGGTGATGAAAATCATCTGGTACCACATCATACCGAACAATCTGCTTGTTTTAACGCCAAGTGCTTTTAAGATGCCATATAATCCAATCTTTTGAACGTTCATCATGTAGAAGAATATTGCGAACAACATTCCGCTAATGGCAACCAAAAACCAAATGATCATATTAAGTGACATCTGTTCTGCACTGTAACTTGGAATTGTATTGAGGAATTCTTTATTTGAAAATGATTGTAAACCCGTCACCACTGGTGCATGTTCTGTACCTGGTACAAAAATCAATTGCATTTCATTGACACGGTAAATTTCTTTATAGTTTTCCATGTTAATAAAAGCAACAGGCGCATGGCTGTATTTCTTTTGTTCAACAAAGCCCATTACTTTAAATTCACCACTGAACTGATTATTGGTTAATATATCGCCAACCTTAATCCCTTCATCTTCTAATGAACGATCTAGGATGACTTCTCCTTTACCGACAGATTCAAACGATTTTGAATCTGTTGAAGTAACGAAAGCTATACTATACTGCTTGTCGTCCATATCGTTGACAAAACCCATCTGAATGGAGAGTGCAGCTGCATCTTTTTGTTCATTTAAAACAGTGGTTTGTACGCTTTCATCTATTCTTGAAAGGTTGTATGTTTCGTTTGCATCAGCGTTCATGTAAAATTGACCATCTGGTAAATCTTTAATTAACGCTGCGTTATCTTGGGATAAACCGTTCGATAACCCCGAGATGATAAATGTTAAAAAGCTGACGAGAAAAATGATTGATCCTAAAATAATAAATTTTGTTTTATTCTTCTTAATTTCTTTCCATGCAATATTCATCTTTGCGCCCCCCGTATTTCTTAATAACTTAACTATAATCTGACTAGGTGAACGGAATATGAACAGATGATTACATGAAAAAAGGTATGTAGTTCAGCAGATAATGGTACAATACATATTGAAGGGTATTGTATTTAATATGTAGCGTTACCCTTAACTAAACAGGATATTGAAATAGAAGGAGATTGGATCACTTGACTAATGGAATTAAAAACGAAATGCCGCCAAATTACGATGAATTACGGAAGGCAGTTAACCGAGCATCGAATTGGAGACTACGTTTAGAAGCTATTGAAGAATTAGGACAATGGAAACATAAACGGACTATCGATGTACTTTTACACAGAATGAACAACGATGCCGTATATAAAGTGGTAGAAGCCTCTCACCGTAATCTTGTGAAATTTGGTGAAGATGTTGAATTACCACCACGAAATCGATTTGAACTGATTAAAGATGCCAACAAAGTTTTCCTTCGAATTAAGAAAAGCTTGCCAAGAGATCACTCGTTCGAAGAGTACAAAGAAAAGTTGAAAAATATGAGACTTGATTTGTATGATACCTATGAAGGTGACAAAGGCGATGAATTTGAAGCATGGCTTGAAAACGTTTGGGAGACGGCAAATAAAAAGTAAAACGTTTCAAAGTTATATACATACTGAAAAACGATTGCAAAATAGCTGCAATCGTTTTTCAGTATGTGTTGATTGTCATATTAAGTCGCGGGTAGTTCTTTAGTGGTGTATTATACCTATAGGAAATATGGAGATGAGTGAATAACATGAAATATAGTGGTAGAATAATCGCGATGTTAGTAGTTAGTTTATTCAATATTCTACGGTATTTTTATTATCATCAATATTTGGAGCTTCCATTTAAAGCGAACTTTTTTATTTTGACATTCATCTTTTTATGGGTTGCTTTGTGGTGTGGAATGCAGTTCGATCGAGTAAAATACTACTCTGAAAAAGATCCTTTAACGGATACTTACAACCGTCGAACGGTAGAAAAATATTTTCGGGAAATCACACGAACAATTAGAAACAAGGATCAAAAATTAGGTGTCATTATGATCGACCTCAACAAATTTAAAGAAATTAACGATACATATGGACATCATAAAGGTGATGAACTATTGATCCATCTTGCCTATATTATAAACAAGTCTGTTAAGAAGAGTGATAGGGTAGCACGTTGGGGTGGAGATGAATTTTTGATTCTAGTACCTACAAGTACTAATGATTTTGAGTCAGATTATATACAGGAATTTCAACGAAAATTGGAAAATGAGAACTTTGATGAATTCCCATCTGTAGGAGTATCTCTTGGCTTTTCGATTTATCCGGATGATGGGCAAGATTTTCAAGAGTTGATACAAATTGCAGATGGGGCGATGTATAAGGCAAAAGGAAAAGAAGTGGCTATATGAATATTAATGGTCACTTAATTCCCTTAAAATACGGTCATTTCTTTCTAATTGATCTGGTGTAACGTCTGTACTCCTCCTTCTGATGTGCTAAGTTTTTTGCACATTAGAAGGAGGAGTTTTTTAAAATTCATATCATATTTTTAGTGTTGGCTTTGTTTAGTACGAGGCGAGAGGAAAAAAGAATGAATTTCTCTTGTTAGGGACCTGTCCAAATTCCCGTTGTTTAGCACACGGCAATTTCCATCGGAATGGCTATAATTGGAGTTCCAAAGCGCTCAAAAGTCTATTAACTTGTTACGAATTATTGAGTAATCGATTTTAATTGGACTATATTCTTGTTCGATAATTGAAAAAAACACTGCCTACACCGCACGATGTTTAACGATTTATTGAGGATATGAATCTATACAAAATATGGTAATTTTTACTTGTTAAATTTACAGAAATTATTGAATTATTAGATATGTAGATTGACTTTCAAATACCTTTGTTCGATAATAAAGGAATAGGAAAGATGGTAGTTGCGCTACTGAGTACGGGGAAATTGGCAGGATAGATTATATTAACAGTGACTTTATCAGTATTTTAGTTGTATGATTCTTTAGTTTCTATTGCCATTCTAGTGTGTATGGAAAGCTAGTAAGCGTTTTCAATTCACATGAGACTAAACTGTTTTATCTGATGAAAAATGGAGAAAACAGATGAAAATAGTATGTAAATAGAAGGGGGAAAAGAAATGAAGAAGAATCTAATTTTGGTACTAATCACGATTTTTATGATTGGTATTATTGTGGGTTGTGGTACAGATAACGAAAAAGGGCAAGAAAAAGAAAGCAGCGGAAAAGGCGTGTTGGATCGTATTGAAAAATCGAAAGTATTGAATGTAGCTTTCGAAGGCACATATCCTCCTTTTAATTTTTTAAATGACAAAGATGAGTTTCAAGGTTTTGACGTAGATATCTCCAATGAAATAGCCAAAAAATTAGGTGTTAAAGCCAACTTTATTGCAACAAAATGGGATGGACTAATCGGCGGTCTAAAGGCCGATAAATTTGATATCATCATTGGGCAGATGACTGTAACGGAAGAACGCAAAAAAAGCGTTGATTTCACTGACCCGTATGTCATAACTGGTTCCGTATTAATAACTCGTGAAGATACCGATGACATT
The DNA here is from genome assembly GCF_014302295.1 of Sporosarcina sp. resist. NCBI lineage: Bacteria > Bacillati > Bacillota > Bacilli > Caryophanales > Caryophanaceae > Sporosarcina > Sporosarcina sp. resist. The sequence goes on from NZ_CP060287.1 coordinate 2,464,530, forward strand.
ACAAAACTTGAGGACATTAAAGGCAAGAAAGTCGGCGTTGGTGGTGGAACAACTTTTGAAGAAGTTGCGAATAGCGTCGAAGGTGCTGACGTGAAATTATACAAAGCTGTAAGTGACTATATTCAAGACCTTACGAATAAAAGGTTGGATGTCATTATCAACGACCAGTTATTAATGGCCTACAATATTAAAGAAAATAGCCTTCCATTAAAAATTACAAGTGACATAGTAAATAAAGATGAAATAGGGATGGCAGTTAATAAGGGAAACGAAGATTTTATTACGGAAGTAAATAAAGCATTGAGTGAAATGAAAGAGGATGGAACATATAATGATATTTATAAAAAATGGTTTGGAACAGAGCCTTTAGACAAATAAAAGTAAGCATAGAGTGATCAAAGGGGAGATATTGATTGCTCTATGTTTTATTACATGTAAAAACCAAGTATTGGGGGCAGATTAATTTGCACATTGCCATATTGGGAACCGGAATGATAGGTACGACAGTAGTTAGTGAAATTGCTAAATTTACTGGTATTGATGCAATTACAGCTGTTGATGTTAGTCAAGGGAGTATTGATAAGTGTTTAGAAATCGCCAATAATCCCAAAGTGATAGGGAAAGTGGCCACGTTAGAAACTGAGGATGATATTGCAAAAGTGCTAAAAGATGTAGACGTAGCTGTGGCATGTCTACCACACTCTTTGAGCTTATTAGCCGTAAAAGCTGCAATAAAAGCAAAATGCCATCTAGTGGACCTTGTCGGATCAAACTTTAATGAAAAAATAGCATTGGATAACGAAGCACAAGAAGCAGGTGTAATCATCATCCCTGGCTGTGGTGTTGCTCCCGGAATAACAAACTTTTTAGCTGCGCAAGGTATTGAGATGTTAGATGAAGCAGAAGAGGCAATCATGACTTGCGGTGGCATTCCAAGATATCCTGTTCCACCACTATGGTATCAAGTAGTTTTCCGTCTTGAAAGCGTATTAGGTCTTTATACAAAACCTGCAATGGCCGTTAAAGATGGAAAACTTGTAAAGTTGCCTCCTCTTTCAGGGCTAGAGAAGATTATTTTTCCAGATCCGGTAGGTGTCTGTGAAGCTGTTATTACAGATGCACATAGCACAGCGTTCATTTTAAAAGATAAAGTGAAAAATTTATATGAAAAAACGGTTCGCTATCCAGGACATTGGGGGAAAATGAGTGTTTTAGGCGAATTAGGTTTTTTAGATATCGATCCCATTACAATTGATGGAATTACAACTACGCCTCGTGCATTAGCAGAAAAAATACTAGCAACAAAAATGGTTGGAGATTCGAATGAAGATATTACTGTGGTAAGGGTTGAGGTAAGCGGGGTTAAAGGTGGAAAGTCCACAAAGTATACTTGGGAAATGATTGACTACTATGATCATGGCCGGAATATCACTTCAATGGCAAAAACTACTGCTATTCCTGCTTCATTGGCAGCCAAATGGATTGCTATGAAAAAAATAACTGAGACAGGTGTTGTTCCAATAGAAAGCATAATCATCAAAGATCGGTTTCAACCATTTATTGAAGAGTTGGCCAGTTTAGGAATTGAAATTGAACGCAAAGAGGCAACCATAGTATAGTCAATGGTTTTACTGAGTAGCTTGTCTGACAGGGGGAGGATGTATGGACGCCACAATCATTATTGATTCATTACCATCTCTACTTAAGGCTACGTTGATGACCATTTTTTTGGCAGCTATATCAATAGTAATTGCACTCATTATTGGTTTTTTCACCGCAATCGTAAGGATAGTAAAAGTTAAAATCTTAAATGGGATCGCTAGTACCTACATTTCAATAATCCGTGGAACGCCGCTTCTTGTGCAAATTTTTGTTATCTACTATGGTTTACCGCAAGTAGGAATTGCTTTAGATCCGATATCATCAGGGATCTTAGCCTTGAGTCTAAATGCAGGTGCTTATCTGTCTGAATCTTTTCGAGCATCAATACTTGCTGTGGACAATGGGCAAATGGAAGCGTCAATGTCAATGGGAATGACCTATTCACAAGCATTGAGGAGAATAATACTGCCACAAAGTCTACGAATTGCTATTCCCACATTGTCAAACACATTTATCGTGCTTATTAAAGATACTTCACTTGTCTCTGTCATCACTGTAACGGAATTATTACAAATGTCGAGCTTGATAATCGCAAAAACATTTGAACCCCTCACGATTTATTTAATTGCCGCTGCAATTTATTGGGTTCTCATAACATTCTTTACAACGCTATTAAACAAACTAGAGATTAAAACATCCAACTATTTAGTTCGTTAAATAAAATATTTGAAAATACTAATGTGAGGAGAAAACCATGAGTATTATTCAAATTACCAATTTGAAAAAGAGCTTTGGATTGAATGAAGTTTTGCAGGGAATCGACCTAACTATAAATAAGAGTGAAGTGGTCGTAATAATGGGGCCAAGTGGATCTGGGAAATCAACTTTTTTACGTTGTTTAACTTTCTTGGAGGAGCCATCCGATGGAATCATTGAAATTGGTGAGTTTACAGTGCTTGCAGGTGGAAAAATAGAACGCAAACGAAAAAAAATGATAAGAGAATTAAGGAAAAAAACAGGATTTGTGTTTCAGTCGTTCAATCTATTCCCTCATAAAACCGCCATTGAAAATGTAATGGAAGGGCCAATTACTATTCATGGAACTAAGCCGGTCGAGGCGAGGCAATTAGCAGAAGCATTGCTTATTAAAGTTGGACTTGGGGACCGATGTGATCATTATCCAGCCCAACTGTCGGGTGGCCAACAGCAAAGGGTAGCAATCGCTAGGTCGCTTGCATTGAATCCGTTGGTTATGCTCTTTGATGAACCTACTTCTGCTCTCGACCCAGAACTTGTTCGTGAAGTTTTGCAAGTTATTAAAGATTTGGCTCAAGAGGGAATGACTATGATAATTGTGACACATGAAATGAACTTTGCGAAAGATGTCGCCGATAGAATCGTATTTATGGATGAAGGATTAATTGTTGAGCAAGGAACGTCAGCAGAAATATTTCAAACTCCAAAAGAGGAAAGGACAAGACGATTTTTGTCAAAAGTAGAATAATTGCAGCGCCTCCTTCTATGGCATAAAGTCTTGAAAGTAGTTTTTATGTCTATAAAAATTACAAATTAACGCTTGATGCATATATGTTGAAAATACTTTTTCGCCTTTCATTTAATCTGAACTAATATGAGCGCAATGAAGGTTATCTTCAATCAGAGGGGGGGATCCCACTTATTCATCTCGTGTCCTTGAAGACTTGAAGTGGGGGGTCTTACTGCCCGTTAGTGCGCAATAAAGAATATCATATTATAATCAATGAAAATGGCTACAATTTAATTACAGATGTCTGTATTTCTGATTAAATTGGCATCGTGTATGAGGCTGTTAGTTAAGTAATCTTTTAACCATATAATAGCTAATACCTCTTTCGATTTAGAAAGGGGTATTTTTTATCGTAAATTCATAAAAAAGCGAATTATCTTGACAGAGTAATTATTCGTAGCTTACTATTAGTTAAATTCCGATGAAACCTATCGGAATGATTAGCATAATATAAACTACTAATTAAAAGATAGCTTAGCTTCATTAGAAGACATTAGGGGGAGAAATGGTGAATAGCATATTTGTCAAAACAGAACGTCAAAAGACTTGGTTAGAGAAGTTGTATAAGAAAGAAATGAATTTCAAAAATACGTCAGCACAAACTGATGAGTTAGCCATCTTCCCTACGGAAAACATTCAAGAGTTAATCCAAATGGGTTATACGAGTAGTACAATTCCAACAGCTTACGGCGGAGAAGGGTTAAAGGTGTACGATATGGTACTCCTTCAAGAAACATTAGCGAGTTTTGATGGAAATACAGCACTTTCCATCGGATGGAATCTCGGAGTTGTAGGAGAACTTTTCGGAAAAGGGTTATGGAATGATAAAAATCTTGAATTCTTTGCCAAGGAAGTTCTGAATGGAGCTTTAGTGAACCGCTCTGTGAGTGAAGCACAAACAGGGAGTCCAACTCGGGGAGGACGTCCTGGTACAAATGCGGTAAAACAAGATGGTTCATGGGTATTATCGGGACGTAAAACATTTACAACGGCTTCTCCAGTATTAACATATTTTCTAACATCTGCGTGGATTGAAGAACAACAACAAGTAGGATTCTTCCTGCTTCACAAAGATTTAGAAGGACTAACAATTGATCATACATGGGACGTCATTTCAATGAGAGGAACTGGAAGTCACGATCTCGTTCTCGATAATGTCAAAGTCGAAGAGTCAAAACTTGTTGAACTTCCTGACAAGCCAAGTGGCGCTCCGTTTAGTGGTTGGCTTCTTCACATCCCAGCATGTTATCTAGGAATTGCACAGGCAGCACGTGATTATGCTGTGCATTTTGCAAATAATTATTCACCTAACAGCCTGAATGGACCAATTAGTCAATTGCCAAATGTTCAACAATTACTAGGAGAAATTGATTTGGAATTAATCCAGGCAAGGCATCTGATTTATAGTGTGGCGGAGGCCTATGATGATGAATCACGAAGAGGCTATCTGACAAATGAGGTCGCTGTTGTCAAGCACACCATTACGAATTCAGCCATTACGATTGTCGATAAAGCAATGAGAATTGTAGGTGCAAAAAGTCTTCAACGGACGAATCCATTACAGCGCTATTATCGGGATGTCAGGGCAGGTTTGCACAATCCTCCTATGGACGATATGACAATTAAGAAATTGGCACTGACTGCAATTGAACAAGATACAATAAAAAACGCTATCCAAATGTAAGCATATTGGATTGAAGCGAAAAAGGGGATTTCATGATGAGAAGAAGAAGCGTGTTTCAACTTGCGGCAATTGGTTTAGCATTAACTACTATTTTAGCTGGATGTAACTCAAGTAAAGCGGCCGATGGTAATGATTCAGACATACAAAAAGTAAAAATCGCCTATGATCAAGCTTCAAAACCAATGTCCTGGTTGGATGAAAAAGGAAATGCAACTGGATATGATGTTGAAGTGATGAAACTAGTTGATGAATTACTTCCACAATACGAATTTGAGTACGTTGGAACGACAAGCGATGACCTACTTGTGGGTGTCGAACAAGGGAAATACCAGGTAGGGGTTAAAAATGCATTTTGGACACAGGAAAGAACAGAAAAATTTATCTTCCCGAAAGAATTTATCGGCTTAAGCAGTGCGGGTCTTGTGCTTAAGAAAGAGAATGAACATATCAAATCCCTATCAGACTTCGCTTCTGCCGGCTTTTCGTTGGCACCTATTGCAGCTAATAATGCTCAATACACTGTAATTGATGAATATAACAAAGAAAATCCGGGTAATAAAGTGCAGTTGAAAGCTGGAGATGCTTTCACAGTTGACGTTGTTCAGTGGGTGAATGAAGGTCGCGTAGATGGTGGTGTTATCATTGAGGGTCCTTTTGAAAAGCAAGTGACTGCTGAAGATGGCCCGTATCATAATCTGGCAGACGAGGTTGTTTACAATGAATTTGCAGTCATAAAAACATGGCCTTTATTCAATAAGAAAGAACAGGAATTTGCGGATGCCTATGATCAAGCAGTTAAACAATTGAAAGAAGAAAAGAAGACAAGTGAATTAAGCACATCGTTTTACGGCAGAGATTTGTTTGAAGTGTTGGACGCTGTAGAGAGATAACGCTAAAGATATAAAGGCTGTTGGGTGTGCGATATGCTCAACAGCCTTTGTCAATCAAATGGTTACAATTTGAAAATGAAAGCGGGGTGGATACATGGAGAAGTATTTTGACGCATCATATATATGGGAGTCCATCCCACTACTAATTCCTTTTTTAAAAATGACATTTATGGTTGCAGGTCTTTCCGTCCTGTTCGGTACGTTCCTGGGCTTTATCTTAACGGCGGCGAAAATAGGGAAAAGTAAATTTGCAAGGAAGGTAGCTAATGGTTATACAACGATATTAAGGTGTACACCCTCTATCGTACTCCTTTTTTTAGTATATTATGGACTTCCTGCAATCGGTGATCGTGTCGGTCTGAATTTGAACAATATACACACAGCTGTATTTGTCATAATCACTTTTACACTTCAATTTGCGGCGGCTATGTCCGAGGTCATGCGCTCAGCTTTTCAATCAATTGACAAGGGACAATTTGAGGCCGCAGTAAGTGTTGGGCTAAGCAATTCAAAGGCTTATAGACGAATCGTATTTCCCCAAGCTTTTGTAGTCGCATTACCGAACTTTGGAAACAGCTTGCTGGCAGTACTTCAAGAAGGATCGTTAGCTTATACAATCGGGTTGATAGATGTTGTCGGAAAAGCAAATCTTATTATTGCGGGCAACTATAACGCACATGCATTAGAAATATTTCTTGCATTAGCAATTATTTACTGGATACTTTCAATAGCAATTGAACAGTTCTTCTTAAAATTAGAGAAAGTATTTAGTAAGGGGAAACAAGGATTGAAAACTGCATAAGGGGGTGAGAAAGTGTCTGAAGGATTAAATTACAAGTTTTTAGTAGATACATTTTTTATCGCATTATCAGGTGTTCCTATAGCGCTATTCATTACAATTGTAGCTTTGCTCTTTGCGTTGCCGTTAGGATTTTTACTGGCACTAACAAGAATCAATCGAATTCCCGTGTTACATCGTTTTGCACAAGTATACGTTTCTTTTGTCAGAGGAACCCCAATTATCATTCAGATTTTCATCGTCTATAGTAGTGTCCCCTTATTGCTAAGTTCACTATTTACAAAGTTTAATATTGGGATGAATGTGTATGATGTGAATCCAATTTGGTACGCATTCATTGTCTTCACTTTTAACACTACAGCGGTCCTGATTGAAGTTTTTCGCTCTGCACTAAGCACGGTGAACAAGGGGCAGTTGGAAGCTGCCCAATCAGTGGGGCTAACGAATGTGCAAGCGTACAGAAGAATTATTATTCCACAGGCATTGGTCGTTGCAATGCCGAATATCTGTACAGCGACAGTCAACTTAATCAAAGCGACATCTCTCGGGTATGCAATGTCATTACAAGAAATTACGCTGAAAGCAAAAGTGGCAGCGAACGTAGGCTACAATTATGTTGAGGCCTATATCGATATCTTTCTTGTCTATTTACTGTTATGCAGTGCAGTCGAATTCGCATTTAAACTATATGAAAAACGTTTGAGTAAATATAAACCGTCAGTCGTTTAAGTATGAAAAGGAGGGATCCGAAGCATGTTAGAAATTAGAGATATCCATAAGTCATTCGGTAAAACTGAAATCTTAAAAGGTGTTGACGTAACAATAGATAAAGGCGATGTTGTTGTTATACTGGGGCCAAGTGGATCCGGTAAGACAACATTACTGAGATGTATCAATTTTTTAGAAAAAGCGGATCAAGGCCGTGCTATTTTTGGGGATATAGACGTGAATTTAAAAACAGCATCCAAAAAACAAATCCATCAGATTAGACAGAAAATCGCTTTTGTATTTCAAAACAATAATTTGTTCAATAATAAAACAGCTTTAGAAAACGTTACAGAAGGACTTATTATCGGAAGAAAAACCCCGACAGCAGAAGCGGTTGAGATAGGGAAAAAAGCGTTGGATAAAGTGGGGCTATCGGATAAATACAATGCATATCCCAGTGAATTATCGGGAGGGCAGCAGCAAAGGGTAGGCATTGCAAGAGCAGTTGCTTTGAATCCAGACATTATTTTATTTGACGAACCAACTTCTGCATTGGATCCAGAATTAGTCGGGGAAGTTTTGACAGTTATGAAGAATATCGCGAAAGAAGGAACAACTATGTTAGTTGTCACACATGAAATGGGTTTTGCGAAGGATGTAGCTAACAAAGTAATATTTATGGATGGGGGAGTCGTAGTAGAGGAAGGAGCACCCCATGAAATCTTTGTAAATCCAAAGGAAGAACGAACACAGAAATTTTTAAAAAGGGTATTGCCCGAGGACTTTACGTATCATATTTAATAGTCATTATCCATGAGGGTGACTTTCATTATATTAATAATGAAAGATAATTGAAATTTCATTCAAACTGATTCATTATAATAACTAGACCGTCTTTTTAGTAAACCTTGGCTTAAGGTTGCTCAGAAGAAATAAGTTCATAAAGGAAGTTTGTCAATGCAAGAGACTAACATTACGAGAATAGAATTAGACGGTAGAGAACTAATACTTATTGGAACTGCCCATGTTTCCAAGCAAAGTGCAGAACAAGTAAAAGAGGTAATCGACAAGGAAAGACCCGATTCAGTATGCATTGAATTGGATGAACAAAGGTTTCAATCTATAATGGATAGTAATAAGTGGAAAGAAACGGATATTTTCAAGGTGATTAAAGAGAAGAAAGCTACATTGCTCTTAATGAATCTGGCAATATCCTCCTTTCAAAATCGTTTGGCAAAGCAATTTGATATTAAACCTGGACAGGAAATGATTCAGGGGATTGAATCAGCAAAAGAAGTCGGTGCAAATTTGGTGCTGGCTGACCGTAATATCCAAATTACTTTTTCCCGAATTTGGGGGAATATTGGACTTAAGGGGAAAAGTCAGCTTCTGATGTCGGTTTTTTATAGTATCTTCAGCAAAGAGACGATTTCTGAAGAAGAATTGGAGAAAATGAAATCAAAGGACACGCTAAATGCCGTTCTAACTGACTTTACGGAATCATTTCCAAGGTTAAAGACGCCCTTAATCGATGAGAGAGACCAGTATTTAGCACAGAAAATCAAAGATGCACCAGGTAAAAAGGTCGTTGCAGTCATTGGTGCAGCACATGTTCCAGGGATTACAAAAGAAATCTATAATGACCATGATTTAGTCGCATTAGCGCAAACACCACCAAAATCAAAAATCCCAAAAATTATCGGATGGGCAATTCCGATTCTTCTATTATCAATTATCGCCTACACCTTTATCGCAAATCCATCTGCCGGTTTCGATCAAGCGTTAAGCTGGGTCTTATGGACAGGTAGCCTGTCAGCTATTGGTGCTGCGGTGGCTCTTGGACACCCGCTGGCCATTTTAGCGGCCTTTGTATCAGCCCCTATTACTACCTTGCATCCACTGATAGCGGCCGGTTGGGTTTCAGGAATTGTTCAAGCATTTTTTCGCCGCCCAAGTGTTGGTGACTTTGAAACGCTTTCTGCAGATGTTTTTACGATTAAAGGTTTTTGGGCAAATAAGGTGACACGGGTCTTGCTGGTAATTGTTTTGACTAACTTGGGAGGAACGTTGGGGACCTTCTTAGGCGGAGCCGACGTTATCCGTGTATTCTTTGAAAACTTAAAGTGAAATCAATTGATCAGCATTTTCTTTTAAACGTTTTATAGTAATAATGGGGTGGGGACCGGATGAATCGAATCAGTTTTTGCTTGTTAGTGATTTTGACGACTGGACTAATGGGTTCTTCTTTTACAATAGGGAAGTTAGGGTTAGCCTATTCATCTCCACTCCTATTAGTCGCTCTGCGTTTTACGCTTGCAGGGATTATTATGGCAACTATCGTTAAAATCTTAAACAAGCCACATCCAGTAAAAGCAATCGACTGGGTGTGGCTTGTTCTAATTGGACTTTTCCAAACAGCTTTTGTGATGGGCTGTATATTTATGGCACTGCGTACAATCACTTCTGGAGAGACGTCTATCCTAACGTTTATGAATCCTTTACTCGTTGTCGTTTTTGGGACGCTTTTTTTAAAATCGCGTTACCATATTCAGCAATGGATAGGTGTACTGTTAGGTTTTATCGGGGTTTTTCTCACGTTAGGTTCACATCTTGACTTTAAAGTCGGTACCATATTAGGGCTTTTGTCGGCTGTTTCATGGGCGATTGCTACGCTATTGATAAAAATACATGGTTTCAAATTTGATACGTATGTAATGACAGCCTATCAAATGCTTTTTGGTGGATCAATTCTCTTTCTGGGAAGCTTACTACTGGAAGAGACTTTCTTTAAAATGACTACTCAATCTATCCTGATTTTGTTATGGCTTACCATTGCAGCATCAATTATTCAGTTTTCTATTTGGTTTTATCTTCTCCAAAGAGGTAATCAAGAACGAACTAGTGCATTCCTTTTTTTAGCGCCATTCTTCGGTGTACTCACAGGATGGTTTTTACTCCATGAAAGACTAACCTGGTCTATCCTTTTTGGTGGATTACTAATATTTGCAGGAATCTTTCTTGTTAATTGGAAAAATAATTATGAAAAGGAAATAGAGAAAACCGATGAGAACAACGAAAGGTTAAGTGAGAGTTAACTAACATGTTTCCTAGCGCACTGAAAAGTAGTTTAAAGTGCCTATTATATGTGCAAGAAGATCGCCTTTAATTCCAACTAAACTGATATGATTGAAAATAAATTCTGATAAGTCATTGACTTTGAATTTTCGATAATGTAGTATTGGTCTCAACTTAATAGTTTATATCTTATCTAGAGAGGTTGAGGGACTGGCCCGATGAAACCGCGGCAACAGACTGTTTAGTACTGTGCCAATTCCAGTAAACGAAAGTTTAGCAGATAAGAGGAGTAATATGTGTTCGATTCTATTAACCTCTTCTTGCTCTATTTAGAAGTGGTTTTTTTATTTCTTTACTGTAAAGGTTGTAAGTCATTTATCATTTTAACAATTTCATACATGCTAATTAGACAACTAAAGGCAACTTTCTAATCGATTATTTGAATCGGAAAAAGGTGTCTTTTTTGTATATAAAAATTAAACTGAAACAAATGATTTAGGGGGGCAAACAATGACAGAGTCTACAAATATCGTTTGGCATGAATCAGAGGTAACAAAAGAAAATCGTCAAGAACTAAAGGGCCATAAGAGTGCTATTCTTTGGTTCACTGGGCTATCAGGGTCAGGGAAATCAACAGTTTCAGTAGCGCTAGAAACAGAGTTACACGCGAAAGGCATTCATACTTATCGACTGGATGGAGATAATGTCCGGCACGGTTTAAATAAGAATCTAGGGTTTAGTCCAAATGATCGGACGGAAAATATTCGCAGAATCGGTGAAGTTTCAAAACTAATGGTCGACGCTGGCTTATTCACATTAACAGCATTCATATCGCCTTATCAGGAAGATCGAGATCAGGTGCGAGAAATTGTCAAATCCGATGAGTTTATCGAAATATACGTTAAGGCAAGTTTAGAAACTTGTGAAGAACGGGATCCGAAGGGGCTTTATAAGAAAGCAAGATTGGGTGAAATTAAAGGCTTTACAGGAATTGATGCTCCTTATGAAGAACCTGTTAACCCGGAAATAATCATTGATACCAATCAATTAAATATTGTAGAGTCTGTCAAAGCCATCGTTTCTTATTTAAAAGAAAATAACTATATCTAAAAAATTACAAAATGCGTAACATATTGGGGTTTTAGGAATAGAATGTATTTAAACCTACTTGACACATAGGATTAATAAAGTTAGTATAAACGCTAATCACATGCCGACTGGAAATCCAGAAGCTAATGGACAATCGTGAACATACGAACAATTCGCTGACTAAAAAATTAGAGGCGACTTTAATCAATAGTAGATTAAAGTCGCCTTTTTTAAAAAAGATAATGTAATAGAGTTATTGAGTTTAGAGGGGGGATTAGTATGGCGAAGTTGACGTACAAATCTTGGGCTGAGACTAGTGAAGTTTTTCCAATCGATGACGAGTCAAAAGGTGCGTTAAACGTCTTGCGATGGGCTTACGGAGAATACGACGATGAGCTTGTATATGCGTGTAGTTTTGGGGTTGAAGGTATCGTAATGATAGATTTAATCTCGCAAATAAAACCAACTGCTAAAGTGGTCTTTCTCGAAACCGGGTTTCATTTTCAAGAAACGCATACCTTAATCGATGAAGTAAAGAAACGTTATCCAAAGCTTGTAATTGAAATGAAGACTCCCGGCTTAACGGTTGAGGAACAAGCTGACAAGTATGGCGATCGACTATGGGAAAGACAGCCGGATCGTTGTTGTCATATGAGGAAAGTAATTCCACTCCGTGAAGCAATGAGCGGTACGACCGCTTGGTTATCCGGACTTAGGCGCGAACAATCACCATCAAGAAGTAAGACAAAATTTGTGAACAAAGATGAAACCTTTCAATCGGTTAAAATTTGCCCGCTGATTCATTGGACGTGGAATGATATTTGGGATTATGTAAAAAAACATAATTTGCCTTATAATCCACTCCATGACCAAGGCTATCCCAGTATCGGTTGTTCACACTGCACATTCAAAGGGGATACAACGACGGGGTCGAGGTCAGGGCGCTGGGCAAATCAGGCGAAGACAGAGTGTGGCTTGCATAATGCTAACGAAAATGGGGGAATTTAAATGAGTTTGAGTCAACCGCATGGTGGTACATTAATTAATCGCTGGAATCCTGGTTTTCAATACGAAGGAATAACTGAAACAGTTGAATTAGACGAAATTGCTAGTAGTGACTTGGATTTGATTGGTACGGGTGCTTATAGCCCTTTAAGTGGATTTCTTACAGAAGTAGACTACAATTCTGTTGTTACAACAATGAGATTATCTACTGGAGTACCTTGGACAATTCCGATTACATTGCCAACGACAGAGGTGAACGCACAAGGTATCGCTGTTGGAAACTTTGTGAAATTGGTGAGAGATGGAGTTGTCTATGGTGTTCTCGAAGTATCGGATATTTTCACACCAGATAAGGAAAAAGAAGCTAAACTAGTCTATCAAACGACAGACCGTGAGCACCCAGGCGTCAAGAAGTTGTTTGAGCGCCCTAATGTCTACCTGGGTGGAACCATCACACTGATTCAGCGAAGGCCGCTGAATGAGTTTTCGGAGTACCTATATGACCCGATTGAAACAAGAGGGAAATTCCAAGAGCTAGGCTGGGAAACAGTCGTCGGTTTCCAAACGAGAAACCCAGTTCATAGGGCACATGAATATATTCAAAAGACTGCATTGGAAATTGTAGATGGATTATTTTTGAATCCCCTTGTAGGTGAAACGAAATCAGATGATATTCCAGCAGATGTGCGCCTGGAAAGCTATGAAGTCTTACTAGAAAAATATTATGCGAAAGAGCATGTGTTTTTAGGTGTGTTTACAGCGGCAATGCGCTATGCCGGACCAAGAGAAGCCGTTTTTCATGCGATGGTTCGAAAGAATTTTGGTTGTACACACTTTATCGTCGGTCGTGATCATGCGGGTGTTGGTAATTATTACGGTACGTATGATGCTCAGAAAATCTTTAGCAACTTTACGCTTGGAGAACTTGGGATTACGTTATTATTTTTCGAACATAGCTTTTACTGCAATAAGTGCGGTAATATGGCAACACCAAAAACATGTCCGCATGATGCCAGTCACCATGTGATCTTGTCGGGAACAAAAGTGAGAGAAATGCTTCGTAAGGGAGAACAACTGCCATCGACATTTAGCCGACCGGAAGTGATCGAAGTATTAATTGCAGGAATGCAAAAAGAAGAGATTCATTCATAACGATGATTTTATTGTAGAACTGAGCGGTGAGAGGAGAGATGAGAATGGGAAAAGTATTTATAGTTGGAGCTGGACCTGGAGATGTTGATTTAATCACCGTTAAAGGGATGAAATGTATTCAACAAGCGGATGTCATCTTGTATGATCGTTTAATTAATAAAGAGTTGCTCTCCTATGCAAAACCGGGAGCAGACTTAATTTATTGCGGAAAACTCCCAAATTACCATGCAATGATTCAGGAGACGATTAACCACTTTTTAGTGAAATATGCGAAGCAGGGAAAAATCGTCACACGCTTAAAAGGTGGAGATCCATTCGTTTTTGGCAGAGGTGCTGAAGAGGCAGAAGTTCTTGCAGACAACGGAATCCCTTTTGAGGTGGTTCCAGGAATTACTGCTGGAATTGCGGCTCCTGCTTATGCGGGAATCCCAGTCACGCATCGTGATTTAAGTTCTAGTTTTGCGATTGTAACTGGCCATATGCGTGCTGGAAAAAGCGATTCCATTCATTGGGAAAGTCTTGCAGTTGGTATTGATACATTAGCGATTTATATGGGTGTCGGAAACTTACCTTATATTTGTGAGCAACTGACTAAGCATGGCCGACCTGAAAACACGCCAGTTGCACTTGTTCATTGGGGGACGACAGAAGCGCAGTATACGATTACAGGTACACTGTCGACCATTGTAGAGATTGCGAGAGATTCTGAAATTAAAAACCCAAGTATGATCATTGTCGGCGAAGTTGTGAAATTGCGAGAGAAGATTCAATGGTTTGAACAAACAGAGTTGAACCAAAATAGTATTAAAGAAGTATCTGCATACTAGCAGTTTAACTTCTTTCAGCAGGGGTGAGAATCCCCGCTTAATAATAAAGAAAGGTTACCTTAGTACGCCGAGGCGTACTTGATACGAGGAGGGATTAGCATGCAGGCAGTTTTATATGTGGGCCACGGTAGCCGAATTAAAGCAGGTGTCGAAGAAGCCATTCAGTTTATTAAGAGCAGTCAAGCAATGATCGATGTTCCGATTCAAGAGATTTGTTTTTTAGAACTAGCGGCACCAAGCGTGGATGAAGGGATTACGAAATGCGTGGAACGCGGAGCTACTAAAATTGCCATTGTACCTATACTTTTATTAACCGCAGCGCATGCAAATGAAGATATTCCATTTGAAATCGAAGTGGGAAAAATCATGTATCCCGATATCGAATTTACATACGGAAAAACATTTGGCATTCATCCGAAGATTGTTGATAGTTTATATGACCGAGTTGTTGAACAAAAAGTAGCGATTGCAGAAGATGCTCAAGTGTTAATCGTAGGCAGGGGGAGTAGTGATCCCGCAGTTAAGCATGATTTAAACGAAATTGCACAGCTTCTTGCTGACAAGTACGCCTTTAATAAAGTAACTGTTTGTTTTCTTTACGGAGCAGATCCTCATTTCGATGAAGCATTACTGCAACTACAGGAAGCACCTCAAAAGCAAGTTTTCATTATTCCGTACTTATTATTTACAGGTATTTTAATGAATGGCATTGAGAAAAAGATTGTGACACAGTCTCCTAATGACCAGCAGCTTATTCTTTGTGAAAATCTTGGTTATCACAAATATGTCCAGGATGTACTTGTAGAACGGGTGAATGAGTTACTTGAAAAAGAGCAAATCAGTCAGCTTATTTAAATGAAGATATTTTGTCTGAGAGGATGAAAGGGACTATGGAGAAACGGGAACAAAACCTTGAACTTACTATTGAAAATGTTAAAAAGATGCTGAGCACGATGAATTATGGCTCTATCACATTGGTTATTCAAGACAATGTTGTGGTTCAAATAGAGAGAAACGAGAAAATTAGATTAAAATAATGCTCTTTTTATAGCTGTGTATGTTGAAATAAAGAATTCTTTTGAATTCGATATGACGCTTGAGGATACCTCAGCTTAGTTTATATAAGTATTCGCGTGCTCAGCATATATATGTAAAATACTAATTTTGCGGGGTGGGAAATTTTGGCGCTTCAAGTGATAAACAGTCCTTTTAATCAGGAGCAGGTAGAACTCCTAAATCAACTTTTACCAATACTGACGGAGACACAACAAATCTGGTTGGGCGGCTATCTGAGTGCGAGTCAATTAGCTACGCAATCAAACGCTTCTGGCAGCGTGGCAGTTCTGGAAGCTCCGTCAAAACAAATAGAAGTCATCTCAAAAGAAGTGACAATTCTCTATGGATCTCAGACTGGTAACGGGCAGGCTTTAGCTGAAAAACTGACGAAGAATTTAAAAGCAGAAGAGTTCCAAGTAACGCTTGCTTCTATGAATGAATTCAAACCGAATTCGCTTAAGAAGATTGAGAACTTACTACTTATTGTAAGTACACATGGTGAAGGTGATCCACCAGATAATGCATTGCCATTCTATGAATTTCTTCATGGTAAAAGAGCGCCACAATTGGATAATCTGCACTATTCGATCCTGTCTTTGGGAGATAGTTCTTATGAGTTTTTCTGTCAGACAGGTAAACAATTTGATGAACGATTACTGGAGTTAGGTGCAAAACAGCTTAGTCCACGCGTCGATTGCGACTTGGATTATGATGAATCTGCCGCGGAATGGTTTACGAATGTTTTAGCCGCATTAAATGAGCAACGAGGAAGCAGTTCTACAACGGTCCAACAACCAGTCAACAAGGGTGTTATGGAACAGCTGGAGTATTCTAGAACAAATCCATTTAAAGCTGAAATCCTAGAGAATTTGAATTTAAATGGCCGTGGTTCAAACAAGGAAACGCGTCATCTTGAGTTATCACTTGAAGGATCGAACCTCGAGTTTGAACCGGGAGATAGTTTGGGCATTTATCCGAAAAATGATACTGGATTAGTGGATAGCTTGATTGCAGAGATGGGCTGGAATGCTAGCGAAGCAGTGAAGGTCAATAACCAGGGGGAGCTTAAGCCCTTGCGCGAGGCATTGATTTCTAGTTTTGAAATCACTGTATTGACGAAACCATTACTACAAAAAGCAGTGCAATTTACCGCTAACAATGAATTAAAGGAACTCTTGGAATCAGCAAGGGAGCAAGAATGCAGGGATTATCTCTATGGTCGTGATCTATTGGATCTAGTACGGGATTTTGCACCATGGGAAGTCTCTCTAAGTGATTTTGTCGCAATATTACGTAAAATACCCGCGCGCTTATATTCAATTGCCAGTAGTTCAAAAGCAAATCCGGATGAAGTTCATCTCACGATTGGAACTGTTCGTTATGAGGCACATGGTCGCGATCGGGTTGGTGTCTGTTCAGATGAATGTGCTGTACGTGCGCAACCAGGAGATCATTTACCGGTATATGTTCAGCGTAACTCGAACTTTAAATTACCAGAAGATCCTAACACGCCTTTGATTATGATTGGACCTGGTACTGGAATAGCTCCGTTCAGATCATTCTTGGAAGAACGCGAGGAGATTGGCGCCGAAGGGAAAACATGGTTGTTCTTTGGTGATCAACACTTCGTAACAGACTTTCTGTATCAGGTTGAATGGCAACAATGGCTCAAAGAGGGTGTATTGACGAGAATGGATGTTGCATTTTCCCGTGATACGAAAGATAAAGTCTATGTCCAACACCGAATGATTGAGAACAGCCAAGCTATTTTTAAGTGGCTAGAAGAGGGTGCTGTACTCTACGTCTGCGGTGATGAAAAGCATATGGCTGCTGACGTCCATACTACTTTGGAAAAAATCCTTGAAGAAGAGGGTGCCATGAGTTCTAAGGAAGCATCTGATTATTTAGCTGACATGCAACAGCAGAAACGTTATCAACGTGATGTCTACTGAAACAACTGTGAGAGGAGCTAGTTACATGACTAAAAAAATAATTCTTCCGCCACAACCCGGTCCACCTAGTGATGTTGAGCGGATTAAGAGTGAGAGTAACTATTTACGAGGAACGCTTGTGGAGACGCTTGAATATCCGATTAGTTCGGGGATACCTGACGACGATAATCGATTGATGAAACACCATGGGAGTTATCTGCAAGATGATCGGGATTTACGCAATGAGCGACAACGTCAAAAATTAGAGCCGGCATACCAGTTCATGGTCCGTGTTCGCGCTCCGGGCGGCGTTGCAACCTCGGCGCAATGGCTAGCAATGGACGGTGTTGCCAATAAATTTGGTAATGGAACGTTGAAATTGACTACCCGACAAGCATTTCAAATGCATGGGATTTTAAAGTGGAATATGAAGGAAAATATTCAGGAAATTAATGCGGCATTGATGGATACACTAGCGGCTTGTGGTGATGTGAACCGGAATGTCATGTGTAACCCAAACCCTTATCAATCGGATATTCATGCCGAGGTCTATGGTTGGGCTCAGAAACTAAGTGATTATCTTTCGCCACGGACCAATGCGTACCATGAAATTTGGCTTGATGGTGAAAAAGTAATCGACAGTCAAGAAACAGAGGAAGAAATCGAACCATTATATGGTGCGCTCTATTTACCACGGAAATTTAAAATTGGTGTAGCAGTTCCTCCTAATAATGATGTTGACGTCTTTTCGCAGGATCTTGGTCTAATTGCCATTTTAGAAGAAGGTAAATTAGTAGGATTCAACATTGCAGTCGGAGGCGGCATGGGGATGACACATGGAGATACAGACACCTATCCTCAGTTAGCACGGGTGATTGGATTTTGTACAACAGATCAGATTATCGAAGTAGCCGAAAAAATCATTACGATTCAACGTGATTACGGGAATCGTTCTGTTCGAAAGTATGCACGTTTTAAATACACTATTGATACACGTGGACTTGATTGGGTCGTAAAAGAACTCAATGAGCGATTAGGCTGGGAACTAGAAACCGCGCGTGATTATCATTTTGAACATAATGGAGATCGTTATGGTTGGATAGAAGGAAGCGATGGCAATTGGCATTTCACGCTCTTTATCCAAAATGGTCGAATCCAAGACTTGGATGATTATCCACTGATGACTGGCTTGCGCGAAATTGCCAAGATTCACACAGGAGATTTCCGCCTTAGCCCAAACCAAAACCTGATTATCAGCAATGTTTCGAGTCAAAATAAGAAAAAAATCGTCGAACTGATTGAACAGCATGGATTGACTGATGGACAGCATCATTCTGCATTACGTCGAAGTTCAATGGCTTGTGTTGCTTTTCCAACTTGCGGACTAGCGATGGCTGAAGCTGAACGTTATCTGCCTTCGCTGTTGGATAAGATGGAACTGATTTTGGATGAAGCGGGATTGCGTGAAAAAGAGATTATCATACGTATTTCAGGTTGTCCGAACGGTTGTTCTCGTCCTTCTTTAGGGGAAATAGCCTTTATCGGTAAATCTCCTGGAAAATATAATATGTATCTAGGGGCTGGCTTTGTTGGAGATCGATTAAACAAATTATACCGGGAAAACATTGGAGAAGAAGAGATTCTAGCACTACTTAGACCACTATTTTTCCAGTACGCGAAGGAAAGACAAGAAGGCGAGCATTTTGGAGATTTTGTTATCCGTGCAGGACATGTGAAAGCAGTCCAATCTGGATTGGACTTTCACGATTAATAAGAAAAGCGCAAGCGCCTAGGTAGACCCGAAAAGCGCTGGAGGGCCTAAAGATAAAGGCGTACTTTGCCTTTGCCTTTAACTTAAGGACTGAAGCGACTCGAGGGTCTAGGCGCTGGAGTCTAGACAATAAGGAAAGCGCAAGCGCCTAGGTAGACCCGAAAAGCGCTGGAGGGCCTAAAGATAAAGGCGTACTTTGCCTTTGCCTTTAACTTAAGGACTGAAGCGACTCGAGGGTCTAGGCGCTGGAGTCTAGACAATGCTCCAAGTGAAAAACTTATACTTTCTAATAATATAAAAAAGCTAAGTAGGACCGCTGATTTTACGGTCTTTTCCAGAATAACTTTACAGCGGCAGGTGGATAAAACAATGAAATCCTACCCGATTATGTTGAACATCGAAGGCAAAGCTGTAGTAGTAGTTGGTGGTGGTCTGATTGCCTACAGAAAAATTACCGGCTTGCTACAGGCAGGTGCTTATATAACTGTGATTAGTCCGGTGATTCATTCGAAAATAGAACAACTCTTTATTGAGAACAAGATTTCCTGGAAAAATAAATTGTTTGAACCGGTTGATCTTGATTCCGCATTGATTGTTATTGCAGCCACAAATAGTGAAATCGTGAACACATTCGTTGCATCGTCTGCTGGCAAGCATCAACTGGTCAATATCGTTGATAATCCGGAGTTAAGCACCTTTCATGTCCCTGCAAAGCTGACAAGGGGTGACCTAACGATAAGTGTTGCAACGGGCGGCGGAAGTCCGACACTTTCCAAAAGCATTCGTGATGAACTTGCCGTAATTTACGACGATACTTATGGCGATTATCTTGAATTTCTAACGCTGTCGAGAGAAAAAGTTAAGCATTCTATCTTTGATCAAACAATAAAAACGAAATTACTTAAAGCAATCACGAATGACACGTACAGGCAATCTAACAACATGCAAAATGCCTTTCTAGAATTAATAAGTGGATATCAAAACATGTCCTAAATGTAACTGGGAGGATGACAGATATGCGCGTCGTAAACAATATAGCTGAATTGATTGGAAATACTCCGCTTGTGAGATTGAATAGACTGCCAGATTCAGAAGGAGCAGCTGTCTATGTGAAACTTGAATATTTTAATCCAAGCGGGAGCGTAAAAGACCGAGCTGCTTACAATATGATTGTCGAAGCAGAAAAAAGTGGGGAATTGGTTGCGGCGGCAACGATTATTGAACCGACATCAGGCAATACAGGAATAGGATTGGCAATGAATGCCGCGGCAAGAGGTTATGGAGCGATTTTCGTCATGCCGGATAATGCAACGATTGAACGCATTAATTTAATGAAAGCATATGGTGCGGAGGTCGTTCTAACTCCAAGTGAGGAAAGAATGCCAGGTGCAATCGCCAAAGCAAATGAAATAGCTGCACAAATTGAAAACAGTTTTATCCCCATGCAATTTGAAAACTCTGCAAATCCGGATATTCACCGGACAACAACGGCTGTTGAAATTAGTGAAGCGATGAAGTCCATTGGAAGAAAGCTTAATGCTTTTGTTTGTACATCAGGAACGGGAGGGACAGTGACAGGTACCGGAGAAGCACTTAAAGAACTTGATGCTAGAATAACGGTTCATGTTGTTGAGCCCGCCGGATCACCTGTCTTATCGGGCGGAGAGCCTGGTAAGCATAAGCTTGTTGGAACAAGTCCAGGTTTTATTCCTTACGTTTTGAATACGAACGTCTATGATGAAATATTTATGATACAAGACGATGAAGCTTACGAGACAGTCCGGTCTTTAGCCGCGAATGAAGGGATTCTTATTGGCCCTTCGGGAGGCGCTGCCGTATATGCGGCTTTGACCGTTGCAAGGCGATTGACTCCGAATGATACGGTCGTCTGTATTGCACCTGATTCCGGTGAACGCTATTTATCGAGCGATTTGTTCGGATTTTAAAACCAAATCTTCAATTTACGGAGTGCGTGAATAATAAATAGAGCTACTAAATTAGTTGAACATATGAAAACCTATATAAACTAAACAAAGTAGCCTTAAAAGGAATTCTTTATTTCAACCTATATAGATTTACTTGTAGGGAATTTTAGGGAAGGGGTATTTGAATGTATTTAACAATAGACGGCATTGTGAAAAGCTTTCCGCACAAAGAAAATGGTCATGTCAAAGTGCTGGATAATATCTCGTTAGACGTGGAAAAAGGACAGTTTGTTTCAATTGTTGGTCCTTCCGGTTGCGGGAAGTCGACATTGCTCTATCTGATTGCTGGTCTTGAAAAGGCTGATCAAGGGGAAATTCGGATTGCTGGAAAAGTAGTGACAGATCCCGGACCAGATCGTGTCGTTGTATTCCAACAGGATGGATTATTTCCGTGGTTAACGGTTCTTGATAATGTCACGTATGGCTTACGTTTAAAGGGTCTGCCAAAAAAAGAGGCAGAGGACAAAGCCAGAGAAATGTTGAAAATGGTCCATCTAAGTAATTTTATCGACGCCTATCCACATCAGCTGTCCGGAGGTATGAAACAACGTGTTGCTATCGCACGCGCACTTGTTATGGAGCCCGCAATTTTACTGATGGATGAGCCATTTGCGGCACTGGATGAGCAGACCAGAATGGTGTTACATAATGAACTTCTGGAAATTTGGCAAAAAACGAAGGTGACAATCTTTTTCGTTACGCATAACATTCGGGAAGCTGTCCTTTTATCCGAAAAGATTATTGTATTTGAAACACGTCCTGGAAGAATAAAAGAGATTTATTCTTCAAAAACAATGAAAGACGGCGTTATGCCAAATGATGTAACCTTTCATTTGGAAAAACAGATATTGGCATCACTGCAAGGTGAAATTGAGAAAGTGTTAAAGGAGGAAATGGGGGATGACTACATTTTTAAGACGAACCCTCTTCATCGGGATTCTAGCGGCGATATGGGAAGTCACATCTAGATTATCAAGCTTACCCGATTTCATGTTTCCGAGTCTCAGCCAAGTATTGCATACACTTTACACAGGTATTTTGAGTGGTCAAATAATGACTGCAATCCTTACTAGCATGAGTCGTCTATTAATAGGATTTACAATTGCGACAATCCTTGGTCTTTTTTTAGGCTACCTCATATGGCGTTCTGAGTTAGTGGAAGACACACTTGGATTTCTTGTCACAGCATTGCAATCGATTCCGAGTATTGTTTGGTTCCCACTTGCAATCATTTGGTTCGGTTTGAATGATTTCTCTATTCTTTTTATTGTAACAATCGGTGCGACTTGGACAATGACAATCAATGCGACAAGTGGTTTTAAAAATGTGCCAAGGCTTTATCAACAAGTAGCTAAAACATTAGGTTCTAGCGGTTTTCACTTTTTGCGAACAGTTATTATGCCAGCATCTGTCCCGCAACTCATATCTGGATTACGAATCGCCTGGGCATTTTCCTGGCGCGCGTTAATGGCAGGGGAACTTCTTGGTGGTGGAGGAGGGCTTGGGTATCTCTTGGAAATGGGAAGATCACTCGGACAAATGGATTTGGTTATCTCGGTAATGATCATCATTGGTGTTATCGGTACAATCATGGATAATCTTGTCTTTTTACGATTGGAGCGCAGTGTGCAGAAAAAATGGGGAATTAGTTAAGGGAAAAGCGGAAACAGCATGCTACGACGTGACAGGCATAAGCAGGAATGACTTTGAAGGATGGTAGTCTAAATACGTGATATTCATGGCACAACAAGGAGGGGGAAGTTCAATCCCTCCCCACTGATGACCCGAATCGTGCAGACCAAGTGTCTGGGCGTTGAAGAATTGATAATAGATAAAAAAGGGGAGAGAACGGAATGAAACGTAATTTGTTCTTACTTGGGCTTATTTCTTTAGCTGTATTGGCAATTGTATCTGGCTGTGGAAAGACAGAAAAAGGAGCACAAGACAGTAAAGAAGTGAACATTGGTTATTTCCCTAATTTAACGCATATCGCTACAATTGTGGCGCTAGAAAAAGATTATTTCACTGAAGCATTTGGAGAAGATATTAAAATCAACACAAAAACCGTCAGTAACGGCGGCTTGTTTATGGAGGCGATGGTGACTAAATCCATTGATGTAGGAACAGTAGGACCCGGTCCATTACTGAACTTCTACGTAAAATATCCCAACTATCATATTATTTCAGGCGCTGTAAACGGGGGAGCCGTCCTCGTCGCGAGTGAACATAGTAATATAAAAGAACTTGCTGATTTAGACGGGAAGAAAGTTGCGATTCCTGTAATAGGAAGTACCCAAGATGTAATGTTACGTAAAGCACTGAAAGATGTGGGTCTGAAGCCGACGTCAAATGGTGGCACAGTCGAAATGTTTGCTGCAGCACCAGCTGATACAGCAACGCTCTTTATTCAAAAGTCTGTGGATGCTGCAGCAACCCAAGAACCATGGGGTTATATTTTGGAAACACAGGCGAACGGTCAATTGTTGTTGGATTGGGAATCATTCGCTTGGGGGAAAGAATCGACAAATACCGTGGTTGCAGCAAGTAAGAAATTTTTGGAAAATGAAACGTTAGTGAAGGCCTATTTAACAGCACATGTAAAAGCAGTAGAGTTTATTGAGCAAAATCCTGAAGAAAGTCAAGATCTAGTTATAAAGCACATCAAAGAATTAACAGGAAAAGAGATTGATAAAGCTGAGCTCGCAGCCGCATTTAAGCGCCTGAAAGTAACCACGTCTGTCAATGAAGAAGTTATTCAGGAGATGGCTGATATTAGTAAAGAGGCAGGGTATGTTACTAGTAATGATATTGACGGTTTAATTCAATTGAAACAGTTGAAGTCAATAGAAGCAAAATAATAAAATGTAAAGCGTTACTGATTTAGTAGGATTATAAACATCATAATGATGTTTATAATCCTACTGCGTTCGTTAATGGTGCAGTAGTCGTTTAGTCCAAACTGATCCGAAAGCACCTGTACATAGGATATCTAGTGTTTTATCACAAAAGTAAGCAATCATTTACTGGTTAGCTTAGGTTAATCAACACATGTAATAGGTAATGATCATTATTGGCGGCATCGATACAAACGTAGATAATCTAGTTTTTTTCGACTGGAGAGCAGTGTACAGAATAAATGGGGAATATGTTAAGAGGTTATTTATAGAAACAGATGGGGAGAGAAAAGGATGAAACGTAAATTTTTCGTACTTGCGCTTATTTCCTTAGTTATATTGAGTATTTGTGCTGCATGCGCTAAAGCAGAACAAGGAGCACCAGGCAGTAAAGTCGTGAACATTGGATATTTCCCGAACTTAACGCACATGGCTACAATCGTTGCGCTGGAGGAGGGTTATTTCACTGAAGCGTTTGGGGAAGATATTTCAATCAACACAAAGACCGTCAGTAACGGCGGACTGTTCATGGAAGCGATGGCTACCAAATCCATTGATGTGGGAACAGTAGGACCAGGTCCTGTACTGAACTTTTACGTAAGAGACCCTAACTATCATATAATTTCAGGCGCTGTAAATGGTGGTGCAGTCCTTATTGCTAGTGAAGATAGTAACGTTAATGAGCTTGCTGATTTGGATAGGAAGAGAGTTGCGATACCTGGAATTGGGGGTACTCAAGATATCATGTTGCGTAAAGCACTAAAAGATGTTGGTCTGAAGCCGACAGCAAATGGAGGAACAGTCGAAATGTTTGCGGCAGCACCAGCTGATACAGCAACGCTCTTTATTCAAAAGTCTCTAGATGCAGCTGCAATACCAGAACCCTGGGGCTATATTTTGGAAACACAGGCAAATGGTAAGCTTCTATTGGACTGGGAATCATTCGCGTGGGGGAAAGAATCACCAAATACTGTTGTCGCCGCAAGTAAGAATTTTTTGGAGGATGACAAGTTGGTGAAAGCCTACTTAACAGCTCATGTAAAAGCAGTTGAGTTTATTGAGCAAAATCCTGAAGAAAGTCAAAATCTTGTCATTAAACACATCAAAGAATTAACGGGTAAAGAGATTAACAAAGCTGAACTCGAAGTCGCTTTTAAGCGCCTAAAAGTAACTACTTCTGTCAATGACGAAGTAATTCAGGAAATGGCTGATATCAGTAAGGAAGCAGGATATATCCCTAGTAGCGATATTGAAGGTTTAATTCAATTGGATCAGTTGAAGTTTATAGAAGGAAAATAATAAAACGTAACTAATTTTAGTGAATTGGAAACATCATATTGATGTTTCCAATTCTTTTTTCTCGTAGTTTTGAAAATGTCACAAAGCTTTCCTTTGTCTTACTTGAAAACTAAGAGTAAAATGGAGTTAAGTATGCCAGCCACTGAACGAATTGGGAATCCACCAAATTGGAAAAGCACCTGGCTTTTTTGAGGAGAGACGAATTGATGACTAAAGTAATGGATCCTTCTTGGGAGAAGGTTAATGAAAAAACTGTATCGAAAGAACAAAATCTTTCCACGCTATTCGCAGATCTTAAATCTTTATTTAAGGCGATAGTCTTAATCTCTAATGTGCTACCTGTCCTTACTGGATTTTGGTTAGCACTCTATTTTACGAATGGAACTTTTTTAGCAAACTGGGATGTATTTTTGTTGACGATTTCAGGCAGTACACTTGTTATGGCTGGGGCACTTATCTTGAATAACTGGTACGACGTCGATATTGATACAGTGATGGAGCGGACCAAAAACCGTCCGACAGTTACTGGAAACTTTACACTTAAGTTTGTCTTTAGATTAGGAATCATATTATCTGTAGTAGGTTTAGTACTTCTAGCTTTTACAACAATTGAAGCGGCTGTCTACGCATTTATTGGATGGTTTACGTATGTTATTTTGTACACAATGTGGTCAAAACGTAGATATACGCTAAATACAGTCATTGGCAGTGTATCAGGTGCGGTGACACCTTTAATTGGATGGGCTGCAATTGCACCTGGTTATCATATCGTGCCAATCGTACTGACGCTTATCCTATTCATTTGGCAAATGCCGCATACGTTTGCTATTGCCATGAAGAAAGTGGAAGAATACAGTTTGGCAAAAGTGGCGATGCTTCCAGTTGTTCACGGGTTTAATTTTACAAAGCGGCAAATGGTTATCTATGTCGCATGCTTACTGCCATTACCATTCTTTTTAGGATCACTTGGTACAGTATTTGTTATTATTGCCTCGTTGATGAACATTGGGTGGTTAATTGCGACTATCGCCGGATTTTTCACGAAAAACGATATGAAGTGGGCACATCTGATGTTCATGTGTTCGGTGAATTATGTAGCTATCCTGTTTACACTAATGATTCTTGTTACATTGCCAGTATTTAATTAAACAAGAAATTTCAAGCTATCTTAGAATGGTCAAACCACGTAAGTGTCAAGGTGACAAATAACACAAGTATGCAAAAATGAAAATCCTCTCGTGTCTATAATGACATGAGAGGATTTTTAAATGACAGGAACCTATTCATCCCGAAATTATTTGAGAACTTGTACAAATTATTTACTGAAATACACAGCTATTTCTTTTGTGATTTCTTCAGGTACTTTTAAACTTAGCGGTTCTCCGTGCAAGAAATTGAATACGTTCATATCACTTGTTTGGAGTGCGCCCATAGTCAATCGGGGAACAATTCGAACGTGAACACGGTCAGATGAATTCTTACTTACAGGGATAAACAGGGCGAGGTTAAAGCTTGCGATACCGATTGATTCAAAGTAATTGAAAAAGCCCGTGAGACTTTCTGCGAGATCCTGCCAGTTGGTATGCGTTAATTCACCTAACGAAGAAGCACCTAAAACTCCAATGAAATCAATATGACTTTTAGGTGCGAAAGCATGAACCCAGTCGATGGAACCCACCGTCGCGATAAAACGTTCACCAATATCTTGCTCACTTTCTATTAATGTATCATAATAGTTTCTTCCTGTTTCTGTGTAAAATTGCTCGCTGCTTGCTAATGTTATCAATTGATAGTTGGTCGGCATCTCAGAGGCCAGCACATGAATATGTGGGTGTAAAATGCTACCGCCTGAAGGGGGTAAGTAGTTCCAGTTGATGGATGCATATGCAGTTTCCAGATCCTGGGCAATAACTTTATTCAAATAGTTATGTGCGGCAGAAAAGGAGTTGGCAATCATTGGTGTTGTGAATTCATCGAGTTTAACGTAATGCTGATCACACATTCGGACCACCGCATTATGCTTGCTGTAAGGGAAGAGGTTTGGAAAAACGACGGCTTCTCCTTGAATTATCCTGCCGTCTTCGGTTAAATTATTCGGGAATTTAGGTGTGACTGTGTGTACGTTTTCAATGCAGAATGGACATTTACTACCCGCGGTTTGTGTTGCGAGCTCAGAATAATCTATTGACGTAAAGGATGCACCTGGGTCGAAAATGATTCGGGATGTTTCTCCTGTTAGCGGATCCATTCGAATTTCAGTTTTGCGGTCAATCAATTTTCCATCTTGCATCGGATCATGAAACGTAAAAAATTCTTCTTTTGCTATAAAAGTAATAGACATCTATAGTTTCCCCCTACTGTATATTCTAAATACACTTTCTATTCTACCTGTGATTCACATAAAAGTCAGTAGTATCATAGTGAATGTCTAAAAGGGTGTAGGGATAGGGATTGCCTATAAAAAAAGAGTGTTCCTCGCATTATTATGCGAAGTACACTCCTTATTTGCTTCAATAATTAATCTTCAGAACCAACAGCTGCTTCCACCTCGTGCCAAGAAACACCAAGTGCATCTGCTACACCTTGACCATAAGCAGGGTCCGCTTTGTAACAGTGAACAATATGACGAAGCTGAATATGTTTCTCAACGCCATTCATATTACGACCCGTATTTTCGAACAAAACTTGTTGTTGTTCTATGCTCATTAAGTTGAAGAGTTTACCTGGTTGCTCAAAGTAATTATCGTCATCTTCTCTGAAATTCCATTGGTCTGCTGCACCGAAAAGATCTAGTGCTGGATCTTTATATTTTGGTTGTTCTTTCCACTCACCATAGCTGTTCGGCTCATAATGAAGTGTGCTACCCATATTGCCATCGACTCTCATCGCGCCGTCACGGTGGAAACTATGAACTGGGCATTTCGGTTGGTTGACCGGAATTTGGTGATGGTTCACGCCTAAACGGTAACGCTGTGCATCTCCATAGGAGAAGAGACGACCTTGTAGCATTTTGTCCGGAGAGAAACTGATACCTGGTACAACGTTTGCGGGTGTAAAAGCAGCTTGCTCTACTTCTGCAAAATAGTTATCAGGATTTCGGTTTAATTCCCATTCGCCAACTTCAATAAGAGGGAAGTCTTTTTTATACCATACTTTTGTCAAATCAAACGGGTTGTAAGGCATATTGTTGGCTTGTTCTTCTGTCATTACTTGGATGTACATTTTCCATTTCGGGAAGTTCCCACTTTCGATATTGTCATATAGATCGCGTTGATGGCTTTCACGGTCTTTCCCAACAACTGCCTCGGCTTCTTGGTCAGTCAAGTTTTCAATGCCTTGCTGTGAACGCATATGGAATTTCACCCAAACACGTTTGTTGTCAGCGTTGATCATACTAAAGGTATGGCTTCCGAAACCATGCATATTTCTGTACGAATTTGGAAGTCCGCGGTCACTCATAACAATTGTTACTTGGTGAAGTGCCTCAGGTAGTGATGTCCAGAAGTCCCAGTTGTTATTGGCGCTACGCATATTTGTACGTGGATCACGCTTAACAGCATGGTTCAAGTCTGGGAATTGCATTGGGTCTCTAAAGAAGAACACAGGTGTGTTATTTCCGACAAGGTCCCAGTTACCTTCTTCTGTATAATATCTCATTGAAAATCCGCGAATATCGCGTTCTGCGTCAGCACCACCACGTTCACCGGCTACTGTTGAGAAACGAACGAACATATCTGTTTTCTTACCAATTTCAGAGAAGATTTTTGCTTTTGTATATTGTGAAATATCATGTGTTACGGTAAATGAACCATACGCAGCAGATCCTTTTGCATGCATACGCCGTTCAGGAATAACCTCGCGATCAAAATGCGCGAGCTTCTCCAATAGCCAAACATCTTGTAATAGTATTGGCCCTCTAGGCCCAGCAGTCATTGAGTTTTGATTATCCACAACTGGAGCACCAGCAGCAGTTGTTAATTTTTTATTATTGTCTTTTTCTGGCATAGATTCTCACTCCCTAGATTGTTTTAATTCCTACATGATAATCATACTAAAAAAGAAACAATATATCTACTAATAACATCTACTAAAATTAATTCTTTTATAAAGGCTGCATATCCTCAAGTCGTAAGTAGCTTCGTATGCACTTTTACTGAATGAAGAGGGGGAGAATTACATATAACCATTCTCAATTAGAAGGTATATAAAAAACTTAGAAATGAGACGCAGGCAATTCGGAAAATAGGATTCTCCTTCTATATTAACTTTTATTAACGGAAAAGTCAGTAAAATTATACGGGTATGATAAAAATTAATTAAACGTTAAAGAGAATTCTGTGATTCGGCATATCTCAACAATGAAAAACTGCCTGAACAGTCAACGATAAGGTAGATTGTTCAGGCAGTTCATTTTCTCGATAAAGAGGCAATGTTAACTTGAATCAGCAGAAATCCCTACTGATTAGGAGAATTCAGACTAAAATCGCCTCGTCCTACGGAAACAAGCGCAATTCAAAATTCGGACGC
This sequence comes from Sporosarcina sp. resist, assembly GCF_014302295.1. NCBI lineage: Bacteria > Bacillati > Bacillota > Bacilli > Caryophanales > Caryophanaceae > Sporosarcina > Sporosarcina sp. resist. The sequence continues at coordinate 2,494,370 of NZ_CP060287.1, forward strand.
AATTACACCTAGGCGCAATTGCTCTCGCTCGATTGTATGAAGAACTTTTTGAAATGCGTCTTCTATATTTTTCGCATCGATATCTACTTTCTGTATGTCAGTATTTTGATAACCAGAATGTTTATACCTTGGATCGTAATAGTGTTCAAGTAGCAACTCGACTACCCATGCAAACTCACCATTTTCCAAATGCGTTTCAATCTCCTTGGCAATGGGGGTATGTAATCGTTTTTTAATTAATTGAAAAGCCTCCTTGAAACGTTCCGGGTTGTTCCACGGTTCATAGTCTGCTAAAACAATTTTGACCCGTTCCTCAAGAGGGAGGTGAATGACAATTTGCATCCCAATTTCCTTTTTCTCATAAATAAATTGCGGTAAACTTACTTTCCCAATCCTTCTGCTCTCACCTTCTATGAAAACATACTGCTCAGTTTTAAAACGTTCTAATTCACGGACTAATAATGAGTCGAATTTTTTTTGATTGCTTGGCTCAAGTCCTATTTGTCCGAAAATAGAACCGCGATGACCAGCAATGTGTTCGAAATCGATGACTGGATAGCCATTGTTCGCTAGACGCTTCAAAATCTCTGTTTTACCAGTACCCGTATAGCCATTCAATACAATGAAGTTTGGCGGAAAGTTCTCCTTTTCCAATTCATGAACGATCCATTGGCGATACGAACGGATCCCTCCACTTAGTCGAGTGGTATGAATGCCCATTAAATCAAGGACAGTAGCCGCTGTCTTACTGCGCATGCCGCCACGCCAACAGAATACCGTCATAGGCGTTTTAATAAGTTTGAAAGCACGAATAAAATCCGGCAATTTCTCTGAAAAGACTTCAAGCCCTCTTTCCATGGCAACTTCTTGTCCATTGTGTTTATAAAGAGTTCCGATTTCCGCGCGTTCCTCATCATCAAAGACAGGAATGTTAATGCTTCCAGGAATCGTCGCCTCATTAAACTCTTTAGGAGAACGGACATCAATGAATGTATGTGGGCCTTTTTCTTGCAATGTAAATATATCTTCCAACATCAGATCTCGAAACATTCAATACACCTTCTAACCAAAATTTACATTTTATCAAATGACAGTGATCCGTCCTTTATTATCTTCTGTTACTACGCCGATTACCCGTGCGTCTACGCCTTTTTGTTGGAGTTCATCCAACAGTTGACTCGCCTGGTCTCCAGGGAGTGCTATGAGCAGTCCACCAGAAGTAACTGCATCACATAAAATCCAACGGTCTAATTGGTCCATTGTTTCCGAGTACGTGACAACATCCGCTACGTGGGCGAAATTGTTCTTTGTTCCGCCAGGTACTTTTCCAGCTTCCGCCAGTTCTTTTGTGCGGGGGAGTGTTGGTACTTGGTCTGCAAAGATTCGAATACCCACGTCGCTTGCTTTCGCTATTTCAGATGCATGTCCAAGTAGTCCGAAGCCAGTTACATCTGTGGCCGCATGGACATCGTATGTCGCCATTGTTTCTGCCGCCGTTTTATTAAGTGTGGTCATAATTTTTGTAACATAGACAATTTCATCTTCCGATAATAAACCATTTTTCAATGAAGTTGTGTAAATCCCGACACCGATTGGTTTTGTTAAAAGTAATTTATCACCTGGTTGTGCACCGGCATTTGTTCGTACTTTATCGGGATGAACGATTCCGGTTACGGCAAGACCGAATTTTGGTTCTTGATCATCTATTGAATGTCCGCCGACGAGTGTAACTCCTGCTTCTTTTAATTTATCACCGGAACCACGAAGGATCTCTGTCAGGATTTTTTTATCCAGCGTAGCGATTGGAAAAGCAACGATGTTTAGCGCTGTAATTGGAGTTCCACCCATTGCGTAGATGTCACTGATTGCATTTGTTGCAGCAATTTGACCGAAATCGTAAGGATCGTCGACAATTGGCGTGAAAAAGTCGAGCGTCTGTACCATGGCTATTTCATCAGTCAGTTTATAAACACCCGCGTCATCGCTCGTATCGAGACCAACGAGCAAATTAGGATTGGGAGTCGCAACTGGTAGGCTACGTAATACCTCCGCCAAATCTGCAGGTCCGATTTTACAGCCACAGCCTCCTTTTTTTGTAAGGGAAGTCAATTTTACTGGTTCAGTTTTCTCCATTATTTTTCCACCTTTCGATTACAATTCTATTTATAATCTTAACACAATGGGAAAATAGATTTAGTATAGCAAGTCCTCGCAATCTATTTCTTATGGTAGAATATTCATAGTTCGTGCAAATTTTAAGGGGGTACAGGTTTGATTCAAAAAAGAATAGCACTATCGTTACTATCTGTATTATTGTTCGTTGGAATGCTATTTACAACGGTTCCAGAACATTCAACCGTGTCTGCAGCTGTTTCGTATGAGGGGTTGGAAAACACCATTAATACGATTATGGCAGATAGTAGAATGCGTGCAGCTTCTAGCAGCGTAACCGTGCGCAAAGCTTCAACTGGGGAAATCATCTACCAAAAACAGGGTGATAAAGGGATTACACCCGCCTCCACGCTGAAAATACTCACAGCAGCGGCAGCACTTGAGACACTTGGTGAAAATTATCGTTTCACTACAGATGTATTAACAAATGGCAAAGTAACAAATGGAATACTAGACGGAAATCTATACCTTCGCGGGACAGGCGATCCTACGTTGTTGAAAAAAGACTTTGATGATTTTGCTTCGAAGTTGGCTATACTTGGAGTCAAACGGATTTCAGGTAATCTGGTAGGGGATGACACTTGGTTCGATACGATTCGTTTATCACCAGGTATTGATAAAAATGATGAATCTTATTACTATGCAGCTCAGATTTCAGCATTGACTGTATCTCCGAATACGGATTACGATGCTGGAACGGTCATTGTAGACGCAAAGCCAGCTGCACGCGGGAAAGTAGCAAAAGTAATGCTAACCCCGGAAACTGGCGTTGTTCGAGTGGTCAATCGTTCTAAGACAGTTCCTAAGGGGACTAAAAACACTTTGAAAATTGAACGTCAATACGGTACGAATAACATTATGATTACTGGAAAAGTCCCGATTGGTTCCGCTGGCAGGAAAGAGTGGATTACTGTGTCCAACCCAACTGCCTATGCACTTGATATTTTTAAAAAATCATTACTAGCAAAAGGGATAAATTTTGATCCCTCATCTAAAGTATTACGGGGAAAAACTCTAGAAGAATCCAAAATTCTCGTAACTAAAAATTCCATGCCATTAAAGAGCTTGATGAGACCTTTTATGAAATTAAGTAATAACTCACATGCTGAAGTATTGGCGAAGGCAATGGGGAAAATGAAGTATGGGGATGGCAGCTGGAATGCAGGTTTACGGGTGATGCGCGACTATGCTGAGTCAGTCGGTTTAGATGTGAACGAATGGTTGTTTGAAGATGCATCCGGTATGTCCCATGCGAATAAAGTGACATCTGCACAACTGACTGAGTTATTGTATCAAGTGCGAACGGCACCCTGGTACGGGTCGTTTGCGCAAGGACTACCTGTTGCTGGGGCACCGGACCGATTCATCGGAGGTACGCTTAGGAATCGCATGAAAACGGGAACTGCTAAAGGTAATGTCATTGCGAAAACGGGGAGCTTGACAAATGTCAGTGCATTGGCAGGATATGCACAAACAAAAGATGGAGAAACGCTCATTTTCAGTGTCCTAACGCAGGATCACAAATCCAGTACGATTCCTATCCTAGACCGTATTGCAACTGCTATAACTAATTCAACAATTAAATAATAATGTGAATTTGAACATCGGGATATATTTACCTCGATGTTTTTTTAGTGTCATGTATTTTTTTGTAATAATTACTTTCTGGACATTTTGGGTATAGCAAGAAATACATATGTACAATTTGAGTATTCAATGCATAAATCAGATGTCGGGAGGAAGTTATGTGGAGTATAAAGGCAGAAAAGGAAGTTCGAATGTTGAAGATCGAAGAGGCAAGGGAAAAGGGGGTATAGCATTAGCCGGGGGCGGTATTGGCGGCTTAATTCTTATACTTATTATTACTTTTCTTGGAGGCAGTCCAAGTGAAGTTTTGAATGACTTACAAGGTGCGGATTCGGGTCCCTCGGTTCCATATGAAGAAACGGCTGAAGAAAAGGAGCTTGCGGAATTTGTTTCAGTAGTTCTTGCAGATACAGAAGTTGTTTGGACAAAATTGTTCCGCGAACAAGGGTTGGAATACGAGGAACCAATCCTCGTGTTATATACAGATAGCGTTCAATCTGCGTGTGGAGCAGCAGGAGCATCCGTTGGACCATTTTATTGTCCAGGCGACCACAAACTTTATATTGATTTAAGTTTTTATCAAGAACTTCAAGACAAGTTCCAAGCTCCTGGGGATTTTGCGATGGCCTATGTTGTGGCGCATGAGGTAGGACATCATGTACAAACCCTTTTAGGCATCAATGAGCAAGTGAATGCTCTTCGCCCAAAACTGAGCACAGAAGAGTTTAATAAATATTCGGTACGCCTTGAATTACAGGCAGATTATTTTGCTGGTGTGTGGGCAAGGCATCAGAAGGACATGAATTTTCTTGAAGAAGGTGATCTTGATGAAGCAATTACAGCAGCGAGTGCTGTAGGTGATGACCGCATTCAGGAACAAGCCCAGGGGTATATTGTCCCCGACAGCTTTACTCACGGAACTTCTGAACAAAGGAAGCGCTGGTTTACTAAAGGATTTGAAAACGGCACCATTGAGAGTGGTGATACATTTAAAGCAAGTGGATTGTAAAAGAATCATGGAGGTGACAAGGGTTTCCTCCATGGCACAATGAAAAAATCTTGCTTAGGACATAATCGCCATAAGCAAGATTTTAGTTATCAAAAAGCAAGTTAGATAAGTAACTCAAATAACGTGCTATCATTGTTAACCTCTTTAAAAGAGAAACCGCAATCATGCATTCGCTGAATAAGTCCTTCGTAGTCTGACTTCCTCTTTACTTCAATGCCTACAAGTCCAGGGCCGCTTTCTTTGTTGTTTTTCTTTGTATATTCAAATGTAGTGATATCGTCGTCAGGTCCAAGTACTTCATCTAAGAATTGACGTAACGCACCAGAACGCTGAGGAAAGTTAACAATGAAATAATAAAGAAGTCCTTCATAAATCAATGATTTATCTTTAATTTCCTGCATTCGACCAATATCATTATTCCCGCCACTTATGACACATACGACAGACTTCCCCCTAATCTCATCTTTATAAAAATCCAATGCGGCGATAGATAACGCACCTGCTGGTTCTACGATAATTGCATGTTGGTTATATAATTCCAAGATAGACGTACACACTTTACCTTCTGGAACTAGTACAATGTCTTCCAGGTACTTACGGCAAATTTCAAATGTGTGTTGGCCGGCACTTTGTACGGCTGCCCCATCAACGAATTTATCGATTGTATCCAAGGTTGTCACTTCATTATTCTTTAATGCTGCTTTCATACTAGCAGCACCTTCAGGCTCTACACCAATCATACGTGTATGTGGTGACAGGTTTTTAATATAAGTACTCAAACCAGACATAAGGCCGCCGCCCCCAATACTGGCAAAGACAAAATCAACAGGTTCCTCTATATCATTCATGATTTCAACCGCGACTGTTCCTTGTCCGGCAATGACATCGTAATCGTCAAATGGGTGGATGAAAATTCTGTCTTCAGCAGTCGCACATTCGACCGCTGAAGCGGATGAATCATCAAATGTATCGCCCACTAAAATGATTTCTACATAATTCCGTCCAAACATTTTCACTTGGTTAATTTTTTGCTTCGGAGTTGTCTGTGGCATGAATATTTTTGCGTCAATACCTAGATGCGCACAAGCAAAAGCGACTCCTTGCGCATGATTACCTGCGCTGGCACAGACAACACCTTTTTCAAGCGCAGCTGCTTCTATGGTTTTGATTTTATAATAGGCACCCCGTAATTTAAAGGAACGAACATGTTGTAAATCTTCCCTTTTTACATAGACTCGACAGTCGTATTTTTCTGATAGTCGTTCATTCTTTTGTAGAGGAGTATGTGCGACTACATCTTTTAGTAATTGATTGGCAATCAGTATATCCTCGACTTGAATTCCAGTTGGTTCCGTCTTTGTTAGATTCATAGTAATCTCAGCACCCTCCATATAAATAGATCATTTTTCTATACTAACATGACAGAAGGAGAATAAACACATCAATGTTTGTAATTATGAGTTAATTTCGAAAGGGAAAATGGCAATCTGTCTTATCTAGTTAGAATAAGATTCAATGCTTTTTCATGAATTGCAACATGGAGTGGGGTGGACTTTATAACTTCTCCATCGATGATTGCGAGAATTGGCCTGTCTGTTTCAATTGTGATTTCTTTTCCCGTTCTGTATGTAACGCCTTTCCTGAGAATCGGTTGACCCCGAAGCAAAGCAAGAAATAGGCGCATTAAGATATTCATCCGCCCTACATCATGAAGCATTGTAATATTTAACATACTATCTGTTGGAGAGGCTCCGGGACAAACGACTAATCCGCCGCCATAGGAGGAAGTATTTCCACAAGCAGTGAGCCAGGTAATAGCGTATGTATAGGTCATATCATCGATTGTGACTGTACTTTTAAACGGCTTAAATGACAGTAACTCAATTATCGCAGCAATGGTATAAGTGAATGAACTTAAGCCAAGCTTATTTAATATCGGTTTGTAAAATGAGTGATTTACACGTTGACCAATCCTTGCATCAAGCCCGATTCCAGCGACAGTAATGCCAAAACGGTCATTTATGTTTAATAAATCAATGGCAACAGTCCGATGCTCTAATAGTCCTTTGATAAACGATCAGGGTGAGTAGTTAGGCGGAACATCCGAGCAGTGTCATTTCCTGAACCAGCAGGTAGAATAGCGAGTGGAATACCGGTTCCAGCAATGTCTTGTATGACAGAACTCATTGTGCCATCTCCACCGATAACTGTCACAGCATGAATGGTAGTTGACTGAAGGTAAGTTGTGATGAATTTGCGTGCTGTAACTTCTGAATCACTGACAATCACACTGTATTCTCTATTTTTTTGCTTCACTTTCTTCTCGATTTCATCCCATAATGAGCAAGCTTGGCCATTTCCCGATAATGGATTTACGATGAAAAGATACATAACATACCCCAATGCTACTATTTTCATAGTAGCACATTTGGATCTATAGGCTTACGAAGTTAAAGCTTCCTCTCAATATGATTTAATGTTAAAGTATATTGAGTGGTACTATCTAAATTGGAAATTGAGAGGGGTAAATTTATGGGAAGAGTACAGGATAAAGTTGCATTAGTAACAGGTGGGGCATCAGGTATCGGGTTGTCTACTGCTACACTTCTTGCAAAAGAAGGTGCAAAAGTGGTCGTTGCAGACTTTAATCTGGAAGGTGCGAAACAAGTTGCCCAAAATATCTTAAACGACGGTGGAGATGCCGTTGCTGTATTTTTGGATGCTGGGAGTGAACAATCAATTAAAGATGCGATTGATTTCACGGTTGAACAGTTTGGTACCATTACAATCCTCTATAACAATGTAGGGACGACAAATTTGCAAAAAGATTTGGATGTCGTGAATATTGATTTAGATGAGTGGGATCGTTTAATGAATGTGAATGCAAAAAGTGTTTTACTAGGAAGCCGATATGCAATTCCACATATGCAAAAAGCAGGCGGAGGTTCTATTATTAATACTGCATCCATGGCTGCCTTTGCGGGGGATTCTGTCCGTTCAGCTTATGGTGCATCGAAGGCTGCAGTTGTAAACTTGACGAAATATATCGCAACGCAATATGGAAAAGACAATATACGTTGTAATGGAGTTGCTCCTGGTTTGATTTTAACACCTGCTGCAAAACAAAATATGTCACAAGAAGTACTTGATATTTTTGAGAAATATAACGCATTACCATACCATGGGGAAGCTGACGATATTGGAAATACCGTCTTATTTTTAGCTTCTGATGAATCCAAGTTTATTACTGGACAAACGATTCAAGTTGAAGGTGGTCACTATTTAAGCAACCCAAGTATTGCTGACTTTCATCAGTTAATGTCACAAGCAAAATCGTAAGAATTCAATAGATAATCCATATAGAAAAGTTAACAATAGACGATTTAAGAGAGGGTTTGATTAATTATGAAACTTCAAGACAAAGTTGCAATTATTACTGGCGGAGCCGGAGGTATTGGTAAAGGGATGGCGACTGCATTCGTAAAAGAAGGTGCTAAAGTTGTCATCGTCGATTTAAATGGGGAATTAGGGGAACAGGCAATTAAGGAATTGCAAGTTTATCAACCGGAATCGATTTTTATCCAAGCGAATTTAGCCGAGCATGATAAATTGCCGGAAATAGTGAAGCAAACCGTCGAGAAATTCGGTAAGTTGGATATTTTAGTAAACAATGCACACGCATCGACAAATAAGCCATTCGAAGAGATTACGCAAGCGGATCTAGACTTATCGTTCAACACAGGATTTTATCCGACGTTCTATTTAATGCAGGCTGCATTGCCTTATTTAAAGGAGACGAAAGGTAAAATCATTAACTTCGCTTCTGGAGCAGGTATAAACGGAGACGCTAACCAAGCTACATACGCTGCGGCAAAAGAAGCAATCCGGGCGATTACGCGTGTTACTGCAAATGAATTTGGTCCATTCGGAATCAATGTGAACTTAATTGCACCACTTGCGGATTCTCCTGGGATTCAGCAATGGGCAAAAGCACAACCTGAAGCTTTCGAAACAATGGTGTCTAAGATTCCGTTAAAACGACTTGGTGACCTAGAAAATGATATCGGGAGGGCTGCTGTATTCTTGGCAGGTGCCGATTCTGATTACATTACAGGACAAACATTAATGGTCGATGGTGGAATTACTAAACTTAGGTAAACCAACTAATTGAACAGACTAAAAGAGCATCTCCGTTGAGAAGATGCTCTTTTTTCATATTAACGACTTATTTAACTTTGTGTAAATGGAAAGTAACGATTGCTGCTCTGTTTCTGTTAAATGTGAAAAGACCTTCATGCGGAGATGTTGACCGTCTTTTTGTGCTTGATTCAATAAATCTTCGCCTTTTTGCGTAATTTTCCAATAGATGATACGGCGGTCAGTATCGTCCTGCCGACGCGTGATTAGTTCTTTGTTCGATAGTTTAGTGGAAAGGTGTGTGAGAGATGCAGGTGTAAAGTTTAATAGGCGGGCAAGCTCGGAAGGTCGGCTTTCCCCATTCATCTGTAATTCGTGCAAGGCAACAATATGCGATACACCAAGATCGTAATCTACTTGCTGCCGCCACTTTACATGCATTTTATGTGTTACTTGTTCAATCGTATGTAGTAGTTCAAAGATTGTCTGAGTAGACATGATTTTCCCCATCCTTTTCTCATAATACGTCTCCAAATAACTTTTTATTTTTTCGCGCATTACTAGTGTACCATCATTAAGGGGGATTTTGGGGTGGTAGTTTCGTTCAATTATGTATACCATCATAATGAGGTGAGATTAACATGCAAGGCAAAGAAACCAAACGATATGAAGTTGATTTATATAAACCAGTAAAAGAATATTTCACACAACAAGGTTATGATGTCCATGGTGAAGTAAATGAGTGTGACGTTGCGGCTGTAAGAGATCAAGAGCTGGTCCTTATTGAATTGAAATTATCGCTATCAATTGATCTTTTAATCCAAGCGACAAAAAGACAGCGGCTGACTAATGAAGTCTATGTCGCAATTCCTAGACCTAAACTCAACTTTCGTTCGAAAAAGTGGAAAGATAGTTGTCATTTGGTGAGAAGACTAGAGTTAGGCCTCATCCTTGTCTCATTCTTGGAAAATGATGCACAGGTGGAAATAGTGTTTCATCCCGCGTCTTTTGATCGGAAGAAAAGTATGCAACGTAGTAAGAAAAAAAGAAATGCGATGTTGACTGAAATGGAAGGCAGACTTGGAGACTATAATATTGGCGGGAGTTGCCAGACTAAGATAATGACAGCCTATAAAGAAAACTGCATTCATATAGCTTGTTGCCTTTTGGAATCGGGACCTTTATCTCCAAAATCGTTACGGAAGATGGGGACTGGGGAAAAAACGTTAACAATTTTAAATAAAAACTATTATGGTTGGTTTGATAAAATTCAACGAGGAATATATATGATTAGTGACATTGGAAAAAATGAGTTGCACGAATTCCCGGATCTCTTTAGCTATTATCATGAGGTGGTAAGAGAAACTGCTAGCGCTTACTTGGATATCGATGATGTCGGGGGAAATATGTGAAGGGGAGAACTTGCAATACGTGTTACTATTGAATTAGGCATTTACATATCAAAAGCAAGAAGCTTTTGAATTGGAGGATTATATATGTTAAAAGAAAGTCAATTAATTGCGATTAAACAGCTTCAAAAAGAATGTGAAAAAACGGATGGTATTCAACTGAAGTTAAATTGGGAGATGCTCAGAGAACGAGAAGGACGTCAAATGGATTTTTTTCATGAAGAGGATGGAGAACTTGTCGCTTATTTAGCTTTATTTGGTTTTGGCTCTACCGTTGAAGTATGTGGAATGGTTAATCCGAGGAATAGAAGGAAAGGGCATTTTACCGAACTATGGCAACAAGCATTAGCACCAATCGAACAATATGGTTTTCAAACAATTTTATTGAACACCCCGTCTTTGTCCAATACCGCTAAGGGATGGTTAGCAAGTCAGCCCTATTCCTATGCGTTTTCTGAATATCAGATGCGTTGGTCAGAACAGCCGATTGAAGCGAGCGACGAGGTTCTGATTCGTGTGGCGAAAAAAAGTGATGCGAACCTTGAAGTGAAGCTCGATGTCCTTGCATTCGGAATGGATGAAGAAGATGCGCGTTCTCATCTGGAGCGCATAAAAGAAAGACAGGACGAGCAGTTTTTGATGATTGAGGCAGATAACAGAACGATTGGTAAGGTCCGGATCAATCGCATGGATGGTGAAGCATGGATTTACGGATTCGCCATTTTACCCGAGTTCCAGGGGAGAGGGTACGGTAGGAAGGTACTCCGCAATATCGTGAAAAGTGAGCACGATGCTGGCAATCAAATCTGGCTTGAAGTAGAAGCGAAAAATAATCGTGCACTTGGCCTATATGAATCAGTCGGTTTCGTGAAAATGCAAGGTCAGGATTATTATAAAAAGAATAGGGGCAACTAGAAAAAAGCTAACCGGAATCAATGCTACGAGCCATTCCGGTTAGCTTTTTTTGTCATTTTTTATAGACGAATGTCAAAAACATCTTCTAAGAAGTGTACTTTCTCTTCTATTGAAAGTATTGTTTTAGTTTTAATATTATTTTCGGTTATAGTTACTGTCTGATCTGATAATGTAATTCGACCGGTAGTAGTGGCGCGGGTGACGATATCTGAGTGTGTAAAAGATGATTCTTTTGCAACTTGATTAAATACACAGCCCTCATGAAAATCGACAAGTGCTTTTGAGGTTAAATCGAATCGATATAGCGTTTTTATCTCAGTGTCACTGATTCGTTCCAGATAAAATGATTGATCTAGCTGTTGAATAACCCTATATGTATCGCTTATATCAGTTTGTTCCTCCCCGTTTAGTGGAATCGGTAAAGAAGTGGAGTCACCAAAACCTACGTCTATAAGATAGGGTTGATCAAGTTGTACAATAATAGCTGCATGAGTATCTGCTTTTGCCCACTCTCCGCTTGGCCTTAGAACTGTAGCTGCAACTAAATGTGCATCGTACCCCAATTCGGTTAGTAGCCAACTGAAAAGCCCGTTCAACTCGTAGCAATAACCGCCACGTTTACGACGGACGATTTTATCATAAATATGTTGTAAGTTAAGATAAATTGGTACCCTGCGAATCACATCCAAATTTTCAAAAGGGATATGTTGGACATGCAATCGTTGTAACTCGGTTAAATCAAAGAGGGATATCTCTTTGTTCTGTGTTCCGCAAAACCTAGCTAAGTAGTTGAGGACTTCCATTTCAGCACCCCATTTCATTATTTCGAGAAAAATATACTAGTTAACTGCTCATTAAAAGTACGTATTAATTATTATACTCCATTGAAGTAGAATAATTAAATGAATCTATTTAAGGCGTAGCGGACTCAATGGAATTCTTTATTTCACCATATCTTTATATGTTGAACAAATGAATACGGCGTATGCGCTTAATAAAGGCTTTTAGGAGGTCACTGAAAAAGTCCCACTATTTAGAGCAAATTAGAATTCCTGCCAATACCGCTTCGATGCTTTGTGGATGCCTCCCGCGATAAGCCAGAAAGAAGACCCCTTGGGAGGGATTGAACTGCATCCCTCCTTAGTCTTATCGCTCCGGCTGCCACGAAGTCGCGCCTTCGCTGGATGGTCTATGTGAGAAAGAGCATTTCATTATTAGTGGTGAAATCTGCAACCTGGATTGCGTCTTTCTTGACTATAATTATATATGTTGAATCCGGTATATATACTGAACGAAGGCGCCTTAACAGGGGTAGCCAACCGAACAACGAAGAGTTCGGTTTGTATAATTTCTGCGTTCTTTGCAGAAATTATACAGTTAATGCCAAGAGGCATCCCCTAGCGCCGTAGCAGTTCAATGGGATTCATTTATATTATATCAACTAGTAATCACCTTACAATCTCGGCATATACATCTCAAAATCACATTTCTCTCGATAATGAACAACCTAGCGCAGGCGCGGCGAAAGGCATCCCCAAAGCACCAAGCGTTCTACAATCCACACCCCGAATTACACCTCTCTTATTATTGAGTGCCACGACAGATTCAATGGGATTCTTTAATTCAACATATCTAATTATATTATTTATCCGTAGGCAATACAGAAGATAATCCCCTCTTATCATAGAAGATAACATCAAAAATAACAGAAATTTGTCTAATTAGGCATGAAACGGACGAATAATCTATGTCTTACGGACTTTGTTTTTGTTGATTTATAGAGTATTATAGACTAGTAGAATAGTAGGGGGAAAAACAATGAGAAATACACTAACGGTACAATTGGGAACGATTATTGTCGGTATCATGGTTGCAATGTTAGCGATTACGTCCATCGCAACATATAAAACAGCTTACGATAAATTATATGATGCCGCAGGTGTTGAAGCGTATGGATGCGCGAGTATTACAACAGGTTTGATCCGGCCGGAAGACGTGGGAAAAATGCTTAAAGGTGACCGCGAAACGATGGATGAGGTTGGTCAACAGCTTAACTGGACACTCAATCATAAAGCTATTTTCGAGACTCAATACATCATTGATCTAGATGGGAAAATTCTAGCACTTGATGACCATTTAAGTGCAAAAGGATTCGAACCAGGTGATTCGGTTCCGGTTGATGAAAAAGCGCTTGCAATGCTCTTGGATATGAAGCATTCAACTTACACAGAGCTCTATGAATTTGCAGGTCTAAAACGTCTATCTGGTTATGCACCGATATTTGAAAATCACGATCCAAATGGAGAAATCATCGCAATCAGCGTTATCGATTTTGATGGTTCAATTGTTGCTGGAAGAACATGGGATGTTGTTCGGAATGGTATTTTAATCAGCCTTATTCCAATGATCATCGCATCGATCATTACAATTATGCTAATCAGACGTAAAACAAAGTCGATTTCAGCTTTAATCGCACATGCGAAAGAAATTGCGAATGGAAATCTCGGCATTGAAGATACAGTTGTAACAAGTAAAGATGAAGTTGGCGATTTAGGACGAACATTAAACATGATGACAGCGAACTTGCGCAATACGATTGGGACAGTCAAAACAACAGCTGTTCAATTAACGCAAAACTCACTTGACACAGCTGCTTCATTAAATGAAATGCAGATGGCGATTCAACAGGTCGCACACAATATGAGTGAAACCGCAGCTTCTATCTCCGACGGGACAATCAATGCAGAACATGCATCCAAAATCTTGTCTTCTCTGGCGAATGATCTTCAGGATTCAAAAGAGAAAGCTGAACTAAGTGCGGGGAACTCTGAGCGGACAATGAAAATTGCAGAAGAAGGTCAGCATAGCGTAAATGACATTAGTAATGATATGGAGAAAATCAGAGTCTCCTCAAATGAAGCAGGTGGTACGATTCAAAATCTAATTGAATCTACAACTAAAATTCAAAATATCACCAGTTCAATTGCAGGCATTGCTGCCCAAACGAATTTACTTGCGCTTAATGCATCGATAGAAGCTGCACGTGCGGGTGAACATGGCAAAGGATTTGCGGTCGTTGCGGAGGAAGTAAGAAAACTTGCAGAACAGTCCAATAAAGAAGTTCTTGAAGTAGAAAAGCTAGTGCAAGATATTACTGAAAGTATCGGTCGAGTTGTTACTTCTACATCAGAGAGCACAAAACTTATTGAATCCGGAACAGAAACGGTTCGTTTGACTGCAACTTCCTTAAGTAACATTTCAATTGCCGTCTCTGAAACTGTTAAGGAAATTAACTTAATTTCAGAATTAACGACAGCTGAAGCAGAAAGTTCAAATCGTGTAGTAGTACTCATCAATGACTTGACGCAATCGATTCATTCAATTGAAGATATGTCTAACAATATCTCGGCTGCAACAGAGCAGACATCAGCTTCAATTGAAGAAGTTGCAACACGTTCTACTGAAATGAGTCATATGGCACAAGATCTGGAGAAACTTGTCGGGCAGTTCAGATTGGAATAATTAAGAAAAGCGAAAGCGCCTGGAGCTAGACACTATTCTAAGTCAAAAAACTAATATTTTCTTATTCTTATTAAAAAAAGACCCGCAAAAAGCTAATTGCTTTTGCGGGTCTTTACACATTTTAATTATGTATTTTCTTGCTACTTTTCTGTGATTTGTGGCTCAAATATGGGTATCGTTCTCCTCATCGCTAAAAATAGCCATGTACTAATGATAAAGGGAGATGTTAATACGGGAAGCCCTTTCGGATAAAGAATTAAATCCATACCTGCTGCAATTGGGACTGTCATTGCAGCTGCAAATATACCCATTAGGGGGAAATTACTTTTTTCATCGAACATTAGACCCACGGCAATCATTGCTAACACGGCATTATAATTATAGAGACCTAAATCTAGCAATTCAACATCGACCCCTAGCGAGTATGCAGTTAGCCAAGACACAAATGTCCCAATAATCGCATAGACACCAAATCTCCATCCAGCCACGAAGAGAGCAATTAGAATAAGCGAACCTGCCCATAGAGAGTCAATAATGAATACTTCACCTACACCTTTTATTAAACCGAGAAAGAAATTGGGTTTACCTTCAACTGGAAGATTCCAGTTAGCAGGAGATGATGTGACAAATGACGGGTTTACATGCATTACGCTAAAACGATATGCCGCAAAAAGGCTAACCCATGTTACAAAAAGAAATGGAAAAGTGAGCAAGGGAATATTCCACTTGGCTAAAAACTTCGATAAGATAGCCATAAGCAAAGCAGCTGCTATTGCAGCAAATAGTGCAATAACCCAGTTCCAATCATTTTGTAAAAATAACATTACCGCGATACCGGAAAGGATGGCGTTAAATCCATATATTCCATGGCTAACTGCAATTTGGTATCCTCCACAATATTTTCCCGTCACCGTACCAATCATGGAAGACAGTAGTGCCATTAATCCAAGAAGGGGAGAGTGTAGCATTATCCCTAAAAGAATTAACCCTCCTAAGATTGCATTGTCGATTAACATTACTTGAGAAAACCCTTTAAGTGAAATACGTATCAGGTCTTTAATGCTATCCAACTTGAAAGATCCCCACATTTGGGAACATCTCCTTTTACTTTGAATATAAAACTAATTGTTTATGAATATACCATAATCCCATCACTATTTTTCATTTTTCTCTAATAACCCCCCAATTCTAAACTATCTGTATTCCTAATTTAGAATCATAAGGGTTACATCTTAACTAAGAATGTATTATAATTTTCAGTGGACAATTATTTGTAAAATACTATTTTCAAAAGGAGAATCTCGATGACAAAAGAAAAACATCTTAGTAAAATCTTCCTGTCTTTATTACTATTTTCAATGATGGTTGTTTTAGCTGCTTGTGGTGCTAGTGGCGATACAAATAAGGAGAGTGGTTCTAAAACTTCCACTTGGGAGAACATTCAAGAAAAAGGTGAAATTGTTGTCGCAACGTCAGGAACTCTTTATCCAGCATCATACCATGACGGCGAAAGCAAGGAACTAACGGGGTACGAAGTTGAAATAATGAACGAGCTAGGAAAGCGTCTGAAGCTGGAGATCAAATACGTTGAAATGGGTCTAGACGGAATGCTTACTTCTTTGAATAGTGGGCAAGCTGATCTAGCAGTGAATGATATTGAAATCACACCCGAACGGGAAGAGAAATTCACTTTTTCTGAGCCTTATAAGTATTCATTCGGTACTGCTATCGTACGGAAATCGGATCATTCAGGTATTGAGTCTCTTGAAGATTTGAAAGGAAAAAAAGCGGCTGGGGCTGCAACTTCCGTTTATATGCAAGTTGGACGCGACCACGGTGCTGAAGAGGTGATTTATGATAACGTCACAAATGATGTGTATTTGCGTGATGTTTCTATAGGCCGTACGGATGTCATCTTGAATGATTACTACTTACAAAAATTGGCACTTGCTGCATTTCCGGAGTTTGAAATCATGATCCATCCGGATATCAAATATCATCCGAATGTCCAAGCAATCATCATGAAAAAAGACAATGATGAACTACTAAAGCAAGTGAACTCCGTACTTGTCGAAATGCACGCGGATGGAACAATTTCTGAATTGTCGAAGCAATTCTTTGGTGGGGAAGATGTATCAGTTGAACAAGACTATGATTTTGAATAATCGAAAAGGCGGCTTGTAATGTGAGTGGAATTGAATGGCAACACATTTTCGATTTGCAGCTTGCCATCGAGTCATTTCCGTATATTTTGCAGGGGGTTGGTTACACCATACTCATTTCCTTTGGGGGCATGGTGTGCGGGCTGATATTGGGCTTCTTCCTGGCGCTAGGCAGAACGTCTAAATTAGTACTATTTAGGTGGCCAGCACGTATCTTCATATCCTATATGCGGGGTACACCGATGCTTGTATTCCTATTTTTACTCTATTTTGGTTTGCCTAATATCGGAATTCAATTTTCAGCTGTCACTGCCGCTTTAATAGGCTTCAGCCTTCACTCTTCAGCTTATATGGCTGAGATTATCCGATCGTCGCTTAACTCAATTGATAAGGGACAATGGGAAGCTGCCACTGCATTAGGGATGTCCTATTGGCAATCATTGCTTTTTGTAATTTTACCACAAGCAACACGAATCGCAATTCCGCCATTGTCTAATGTTCTACTAGATTTGATCAAAGCATCTTCATTGGCTGCGATGATTACTGTGCCCGATCTGTTTCAACGCGCAAAAATCGTTGGGGGCAGGGAATTCGACTATATGACGGTTTATATTTTGGTAGGTCTAATCTATTGGGGCATTTGCTTACTTGTCGAAGTGTGGCAAAATTATCTAGAAAAAAGTTCTTTGAACAACTAATGATTCTGTAACCAGTTATCATTTCAGCAAAAGCACGGTCGTGTGATATAATTAAAAAATAAAAAACAATATTGAGGAGCATATAACATGTTAAAAGACTTCTTTATCGGATTGTCCCAAAACCAGCTTTTGAATAGCGCGGCAAAAAAATACGGCTTAAAAATGGGAGCACAAAATGTTGTAGCAGGAACTAATGTAGCTGAAACTATCCAAAGTATTAAAGAACTGAATGCACATGGGATTTCTTGTACGGTAGATAACCTTGGGGAATTCGTCTTTGAAAAAGAGGAAGCATTAGCTGCGAAAAAACAAATTTTGGAAGTCATCGAAGCTATTCACGAACACGGGGTCGATGCTCATATTTCTCTAAAACCATCTCAATTAGGTTTAGATATAGATATTGATTTCTGTTTGGGAAATCTAAAAGAAATTGCAGCTAAAGCAAAAAGTTATGAAATTTTCATTAACTTTGATATGGAAGATCATGCTCGTTTGCAACCATCATTTGATCTCCTTGATGAGTTGTCTAAGGACTATGACAATATCGGAACGGTAATTCAAGCTTATTTCTTCCGCGCGGTAGAAGATATTCAAAATTACAAAAATTTCCGTTTGCGTATTGTAAAAGGTGCTTATAAAGAGACTGAAGAATATGCTTATCAAGATAAAAAAGAAATCGATGAAAACTATATTCAATTGATCGAATGGCATTTGTTAAATGGTAAATTCACGTCAATTGCAACACATGATCATCATGTCATTAATCATGTAAAACAATTTGTTAAAGAAAATGACATCCCGAATGATAAATTCGAGTTCCAAATGCTATACGGTTTTAGAAAGGACATGCAATTGCAATTGGCTAGCGAAGGGTATAATTTCTGTACATACGTTCCTTTTGGGAATGACTGGTACGGCTATTTCATGCGTCGCCTTGCTGAAAGACCACAAAACTTGAATCTTGTTGTTAAACAAGTGTTCAATAAGAAAACAAATACAATTCTTGGCTTGGCTGTCGGAGCTTTCGCTCTTGGAAGAGTTACCAAGAAGAAATAAGTATAAAAAACAAAAGCGCAAGTGCAAGTGCAAGTGCAAGTGCAAGTGCAAGTGCCTGTTCGGAGGCTTAGGAGTCTGGACGTGAAATCTCTATGTGGTAACTTATCCATAGTACGAGTTTTTAAAATATCCTAAGAAACGGAAAAGGATGTAAAATGGGGAACCCCTCAATTTACATCCTTTTTTCAATTCATCCGACAGTCACGATCACTATGAAATAAATAACCATTGCAATCAAGCCAATCGGAACACCAAAACGAGCCCACTCACTGCTTTTAATATTAAGTTTTCCGGCAGCTATGATATTTGGGATGTTTCCGGGTATTAACATACCTCCGCTGATTAACAGTCCAAGTAAAAGGGCTTTAATTGTCGAATCATTCATAACAGGGCTGATTTCTGCTGCAGCTAATGTAGCATTATCAAGCACTGCTGAAATCATGTTAATCCAATATAATACAAGAGGGTTTAAATCTAATAGGTATCTTTCGATAAATGGTTCAAAACTTGCACCAAGCAGTGTAAGGGCCATTACGAACAGATATACTTTAATCCCACGAATAATAATATCCATATACGATTCGGTTCCTTGATTAACTTTTAAACTGTTCAACTTGTTTGAAGGCTTGATTATGATTGCGGCCAGTATTCCAAAAGCAATGACGCCTGGAATGATATCAGGACCGATTAATCGTAGTAAATAGAAAAAGTCTGCATCCAATTTGCTTGTTGCGATTGTTGATAGAGGTTCCCCGATTGGTGTAAGAACAGCACCAAGCCCAATTGAATAACAAGCAATGATGACAAGACGGATTTCTGATTTACGGTCAAGGCGCAAAACGCCTACTATTGCGACCAGGACAATTGCTGCAATAATTGCTGTAATGACACTAGAAAGGATTCCTAAAACGATAACGATAAGTGCTAAGAATAAGCGAAATGGAATTGCTTTGCTCATGCCTCGTATACTTTTTTCGAAAGGTTTTTGTAACCAGCGGAATACTAATCCAGCGATAATAACGGCTAGGGTTATATGTATCGGATCCTCCAGGGCTTTAACGATCAAAGTTGAGTCAAGTACTTGACTGACAAGGACCGCGGAAATCCCCATAATGAATAAAAACACTTCTAAGTTCCGTTCAACTATTTTTACAGTGAACGGCAAAAATAAAACTAGTATTAAAATAATAGACAAGCCAACAATCATAATTATCCTCCTTTTCATTCTAATCTAAAAATAGGGTCAAATTCATCTTATCATTGAAATAGTAATAGAAAAACAATTTATTATAAAAATGAATTCAACAGGATAATTAATTTCTTCTATTCTGAAATTAAAAAAGTATGATTGAGTTGAGATTCCAAATTCTCTATTTGAATGAAGCAAAAAAACAGAAGAAATCGTACTTTTTCAGAAGTTAAATAAACAAAAAAACCACCTAGATTCACTAAGTGGTTTAATTTCTCGCTAAATCTAAAAAAAAATTTGTGTATAGTGCAAAAGATATGTTGAAATTAAGAACCCATTGAATTATCTAGGGGGAGGTGATGCCTACTTTCCTTCGTTAGGCGACTTCGCTCTCTATTTGTTCAATATAAATAAGTACTTTTTTATTCCTTCGAATGTTTCGCCCTTAACAGTTCAAATAGTAGGGGCGAAGTTATCGCTATTTTGTCGCTTGAATTTTTATCAGTCGTAATAGATGCTTGAAACGTAACAGGTTCTTAAAAGTTAAGGTCTTAATCAAGAAACTCGAAATATAATAATTCACCTTTTGTCACATTAGAGTTATCAGCATTCAAAAAGTCTTGTATATTGATTGTTCTGCGTTGAAAAGACTGCGATTTGTTATTTACTAAGCTATTTAGTTGTTTTGTCCGCCTCAAGGGAATTCATTACGCTTGTGACCGTGGTTTTGTAATTCATATGGAGAATAGAGGGACATGGTAGAATCGGTGGTTATTGCGAACTGGCGATGATTTAATCTTAATCAGTACAATTTGTTATCATAATCATAATATTGGAAAGTAGATGACGAATAATTTAGTGAAGCTTGTAAACGAATTAAAAACTGATATTTTCAAGTGAGTTTGAATCTTGCGATTTTACTCCACTCAATTTGCGTATTTAATTTTCTTTTGTATCGTCTTCCTTTTCTAAGCGTTTAACAATTATCTCCAAAAACTTATTAAGTTTCTCAATATCAGTACTCTGCGAGTTATTCTGTACTTGATCATTTTTTAATTCGTCAATTTGATTCTGTAATTTATCAAGTTCTTGTTGCTGTTGGATGTCAGAAATCCTACTTTCTTCGATTGAAATAGCGGCCCCTAGGGTTTGTAGGGCATCCCCTAAGGTAGAAATTGCTGAACCCCATAATGAAATTTTAGCACCAGTATCCGTTGAACTATCGTTATTTTGTAATCCCGTATTGAATACTGAGTCGCTTCTTCTCAAAGTTATCACTCCTTGACCATATTAACTAACGTATTATTTCATTCTATTAGATACTATATGTTCATCCAATAGAACGGGGAACTTACTGTAAACTATCCTATGTTTAGTTTACTCGAGGTTGTTAAATGCAAGATTTAAGACTTATGTTGAAACAAAACAAGCAGCCCTGTAAACTCACAGGGCTGCTTGTTTTGTTTCAATTGTATTAGCGTACGCCTTTCATAAATCGTTGGATAACCGGCGACATTGCGAATAAGAGGAAACTTAATAGAATCGCTGTTCCACCGATGATTCCAAAATACATCATTTCAGTTTCAGGTTTATATAATTTAACGATCTGTGCGTTAAGCGCTTGTGCAGCAGCATTCGATAGGAACCACAGACTCATCGTCTGCGCAGAGAACGCTACCGGCGCCAGTTTAGTCGTAGCTGACAATCCTACCGGAGATAAGCACAGTTCCCCTAAGACGACGACAAAGATGCTTAGGATGAGCCATAGTGGGTTCACGAGAGCATCTGTCCCACCTAAATAGCCGGGCACTAAAATAATGATGAATGATAAACCGGCAAACAGAAGACCTAACGAGAACTTCTGCGGAATATTCGGTTGCCGATCACCAAGTTTCATCCATAGCCATGCAAAGACAGGAGCCATTGTAATGATAAACAATGGGTTAAATGATTGGAAAAAGGCTGGTGAAATTTGATAGCCAAAAATATTAAGGTTTGTTCGTGTATCTGCATAAACTGCAAGAATTGTTGAACCTTGCTCGGCAATTGCCCAAAATACGACAGCTGATAAGAAGAGCGGGATGAACGCAATTATTCGGGACCGTTCCACATCATTTGTTTTTGGACTCCTATACATAACAATAAAATAAACCGTTGGGATAAGGAAGCCGAGAATACCGACAATTATAATGAATGATTCAAAAGTCAGCCAACCTCGAGGGATGGCAATTGCAACAAGAATCCCAATCACTACAGCCGCAATTGCGAAAATTGAGAATACTTTTCTTTTCTCGGACGGTTGTAATGGATTCGCTACTTGTGTACCCGCTAAGCCGAGACTTTTCTTTTTTGTCAAAACGAACATTAATAAACCGAAAAACATTCCAATAGCAGCAACACCGAATCCTAGATGGAAACTTGTTTTCATTAAACTACCAACGATAAGTGGTGAGATGAATGCACCTAAGTTAATACCCATATAGAAGATGCTGAATCCTGAATCACGACGGTTGTCGTTTTCAGGGTAAATATCACCAACTACACTGGAGACGTTTGGTTTTAGTAACCCTGTACCAATTACGATAAGAATCATCGAAACGAAGAACAGTGAAATGTTACCGGGAATTGCAAGCGCGATATGACCAAGCATAATGAATATTCCACCATAAAAAATTGCTTTTGAGGTACCGAATACCCGGTCAGCTAACCAGCCGCCAATAATACCTGACATGTAGACCAGCGAACCATAGATTGACACGATGGACAAGGCGATAGTTTTATCTAATCCAAGTCCGCCATTTGATACTTCGTAGTACATATAGTACACGAGTATTGCTCTCATACCATAATACGAGAACCGTTCCCAGAATTCCGTGAAGAATAATGTGAACAAACCTTTCGGGTGCCCGAAGAAGCCTTTTTGCGGAACACTCTCCACGATCTGTTTCTTAGTTAGCTGTGACATGATGATGCCTCCTTCATATTTCACTATAATACAATTAAACGTTTTCAATTGTCAAAAATAATTATTGGAAACGCTGTTATTTCAATTAACGTTTATATTACAACGTTTCGATATAGTGATAATTTTCTAAATCTAATAAATAGATATTTTATGATAATAAATTAATTATATAGTAAAAGTCTGGGAGATTAATACACATGTATCCATGTCACTTTTCATAGATTGTAGGAGATGTAGATGCTAAATTCGATGAATATCCTTAAAAGGTGCAGCTCAAAGTGTGCAATGCACGTCAGTTGTCATAGTATTCATGCACTCTATTTCCCGGCAAAGGCTGATTGTTAGTTCATTACATAACCATTGGCTCTATATGCAACCAACAATTCTGTACATTCACATCCAATCCGTTGAACCTCCACTGGATTTCACATGAAAATTTACGTATTCATTTACTTTATTGAGCAGTTATCCGATTGTAGACTAATTATTCGAGGAGGAGAAACGTTGGAAATCTATGATGTCGTTTTAATTCCGCTAATCATCGGAATCGTGGAATTATTGAAGATGTATGGGATGCCAAGGCGGCTACTGCCGTTCATATCACTACTCTTCGGTGTTGTAGGGGGCATTATTTATATTTATCCAGAAGACATTAAGGCAGGTATACTTGTGGGTTTGATGATGGGCTTATCCGCAAGTGGGTTGTATGCGGGAGGGAGAACGGTAATCGAGAAAACTGAATAGAGAAAATGTGGAAAACCCCTTAGGCAATGGATAGCTTAAGGGGGATCGATACCTATTTTTCATCTAGTAAAAGAGCGATTTTCAATAAAACTGCATCATGAAAGAGTGTTGGGTTATAGCCGCTTATTTCTTCTATTTTTCGAAGCCGGTACGTTAATGTGTGGCGGTGAACTTCTAAGGTTGCAGCAGCTATAGTGTTGTTCTGATTACAAGAAAAATAGATGGAGAGTGAACGTTTCATTTGTTCATTCAATCCCTTTAACACTCTACTTGAAAATCTGAACGTCTCACTCGATGAGGCGTTTTTTTTCAGTAGGGCCAATAACCCGACATCCTCAAAGTATATGAGATGTTGTGTTGGTTGTGCAAATTGCAATGCATTTTTGGCGGTAGTATAGGAGTAGCGAATTTCATCTAAAGAATTGACGGGATAGCCAACGCCAATTCTGACAAGGGAGTCTTTCTGCAAAGTAAGTAGTAAAATAGAAAGTTTTCTCTTCAAAGTAGTTTCAGTCATTCCGCTAATTAAAATGAATACCTCATTCAATTGTGAATGTCCAATGAGAACAGAGTTTTTTTCAAATTGATCCTCCAATTTTTCAATGATTCTTTGAGAGGAAGGTAGGAAGCTCTTAAATTCGATTAAAAGTGTTGTGTATGGATTTATTGTGCTAAATCCCAAAAGAGAAAGTCTCTCCTTAACAATCAACGAAAGCGGCTCACCGCTAATTAACTCTTCAAAAATCAGTTCTTTCATCTTCCGTTTCCATTCCGCCCGCGAGGTAATGAGTGACTGGTGAACCATCATTTCAGTTGTTAATTGTACAAGTGTTGCGATTTCTCGGAGATCTGCAGGATTACCGGTTATTCCAATGACACCAACTAATTGTTGCTGAAAATGAATCGGCATATTGACGCCTGGTTTTGTGCCATGCCAATTTACCATGTTTTCTTCTGTAATCCATAATATTTCCTTCGTTTTTGCGACGTATGCTGCACCTTCATGTATTTTGTTGATGCGCTGTTCTTCACCTGAAGCCAAAATCATTCCATTCGTATCCATGACATTCAAATTACGGTTTAACCGGACCATCGTTTGTTCAACAATTTCATCTGCAAGTTGCTTTGTCAGCATTATTCTATCCCCCATGTATAACTTTTCCGGAAATATTACGGGTAATTCTATACAATTAGCATAACGTATTATCTGAATAGCTCAACTATACTATTAGTAAGCGCTTTAGTTAAGGGGGAAGTATTTTTGAAAGTAGTTGTGGCACCAGATTCATTTAAAGGTAGTTTAACGGCCGTTGAAGCAGCTGAAGCGATGGTGGCAGGCATTTATGATGCTGACCCCTCTATCGAGACAGTTATGCTTCCTGCAGCTGATGGCGGGGAAGGAACGATGAGCAGTTTGGTTGGCGCTACGGGGGGAGAAATCGTATCCGTCGTCGTACAAGATCCGCTTGGCCGAGAAGTCGGGGCGGCTTATGGCGTTCTTGGAGATAGGAAAACGTCTGTCATTGAAATCGCGGAAGCATCTGGATTGATGCTGTTGCACGAAGAGGAAAGAAATCCACTTGTTACATCGACTTATGGCACGGGCGAATTAATTGTTCATGCACTTGACGCGGGCTTACGCAATTTTATTATTGGGCTTGGGGGAAGTGCGACAAACGACGGTGGTGTAGGAATGTTACAGGCACTTGGAATGCGTTTTCTGGGTGGAAACGGAGTGGAATTGTCAAGGGGGGGAGGTTCACTTGGTAACCTTCAAGCAATCGATATGCATGATTTTGATAAACGAATTTCAGAAAGCACTTTCCTAATTGCGTGTGATGTCAGTAACCCATTTGTCGGGCCAACTGGTGCTTCCGCTGTTTTCGGTCCACAAAAAGGGGCTTGTCCTGCGATGGTAAATAGACTTGACGAAAACTTGATGAGGTTAGCCCATGTAATTGAACAACTAACCGGCATTTCTCTTCACGGGAAAAAAGGAGCAGGTGCGGCAGGGGGAGCCGGAGGTGCTTTTCAAGCTTTTTTTCCTGGGGAAATGGAACAGGGTATCGACGTTGTGTTGAATGCGATTTCATTCGACAAACAAATTACTGACGCAGATTTAATTATTACAGGTGAAGGCAAAACTGATAGTCAGACATTATCGGGTAAAACACCATTTGGAGTTGCGAAAGTGGCCTATAAAGAGGGAAAGCCAATCATTCTTATTTCAGGTGTGATAGATCAAGAGAGCCGGGATCTATTGGCGCCCATATTCAACGAATTACATGCGATTACAGACGGAACGGTTTCATCACAAGAGTCGATTGCGCATCCAAGTCATTATTTAAGAGCGAAAACAAAGTTGGTAATGGAGAATTATTTAACTAACTATACAAAAGGGGTGTAGAGATGTTATTTGCAGTTATTGCACTTAGTGTTGTGCTCGTTGTTGTGTTGACAGCTGTTTTTAAAGTTCATCCGTTTTTATCTTTACTGCTCGGCGCATTTTTCGTCGGTATTGCTTCAGGCATGCCGTTGCTCACAGTAGTGGAAAATGTCAATGAAGGATTCGGCGGATTAATGAAATCGATTGGATTGTCATTGTCGCGGGGACTATTATTGGAGTCATTCTAGAAAAGTCGGGTGCGGCATATAGAATGGCGGAAGTCGTTTTACGAGTAATCGGTGAAAAGCGCCCTCAGTTGGCAATGTCAATCATCGGTTATATCGTATCAATCCCTGTTTTTTGTGATTCTGGCTTCATTATATTAGCAAGTTTGAAAAAGGCATTGGCGAAACGTTCAAAAGTGGCGATTGCATCCATGTCAGTTGCACTTGCAACCGGATTGTATGCGACACACACGTTAGTTCCGCCAACACCGGGACCAATTGCTGCAGCTGGTAATATCGGCGCGGAAAATTATCTAGGGACTATTATTTTAATTGGACTTTTCGTTGCGATTCCAGCAGTTATTGTTGGTTATTTCTGGGCAGTAAAAGTAGCCTCAAAAATCGAAGTACCGGAAGATACTGAGGAAGGCGGACTGAATTACGAAGAGATTGTTGAATCGTTCGGGAAAATGCCTTCCACGTTCAAAGCATTCTTGCCAATTGTACTGCCAATAGTATTGATTGGAATCGGTTCTGTGGCAGCACTTACTGGCGAAGACACTGCTTTTATCAACTTCCTACGATTTTTAGGAGCACCATCCGTCGCGCTTCTATTCGGTGTGCTGGCATCGTTTTTGTTACTTCCTAAATTTAATGAGGAAACGCTTTCAGGTTGGATTGGCGATGCATTGAAGGAAGCTGCTCCTATTCTTCTTATTACTGGGGCAGGAGGAGCATTCGGGAAAGTTATTTCAAATTCAGGTATTGCAGACCTTATCGCAAACATGAATATGGAGGCGTTAGCGGGTGGTGCTCTGTTCCTCCTTATTCCATTTATTATCGCAGCCGCATTGAAAACAGCCCAAGGATCTTCGACTGCTTCACTTGTCATCACCTCAACATTAATAGCACCACTATTGCCTTCAATGGGAATTGAAGGAGCGATTCCACTTGCGCTTGTAGTAATGGCGATTGGTGCCGGAGCAATGACTGTTAGCCATGTGAATGACAGCTTCTTCTGGGTTGTTACACAATTTAGTGGCATGACAGTGACGGATGCGTATAAGGCACAAACGATGGCAACGCTGTTACAAGGCGTAACAACAATTATAGTTACGATGCTACTTTGGACCGTTCTAGTGTAAAGCATGAGATAAGGAAGTCTGATCTGTTAGTGAGCTTTCTAGCTAACAGATCAGACTTTTTCCATTCTATTAATAAATCATATCCATATTAATTACTCACTAAGTTGCACAATTGCTAATGACAGAAAATTCAAGGTGTTATATACTATATCAAAATGGTGAGGTGATCTATATGAATATGCCACTAGTATTACCGCAATTTCTCGATCGAGCAGTTGCTTTGTATGGAGAAAAGGATGCGGTACATTGTGAAGAACGTGTTTTTACATACCGACAACTGAATAATAGAGTAAACCAACTTTCTAGAGGGCTACGCGAGTTAGGGATTGGAAAAGAGGACAGGGTCGCTTATTTAGCAGGGAATTCTCTTGAAATGTTGGAAGGGTTTTATGGCGTTTTTCAAATTGGTGCAGTAATGGTTCCGCTCAATATTCGTTTAAAGCCGGAAGATTACGTATTCATCTTAAATCATAGTGAAGCCAAAGTTCTTTTTGTCGACCAAGATCTCTATGGCTTAATTAAACCAGTGATCGATCAATTTGAAACGGTAAAGCATATTATTGTTCACTACAAAGATCAAGAAACACTAGAAACGGGCTATGACGACTGGCTTGCTACTTACTCATCTGATGCATTTGACCGTGCAGAACTGGATGAAAATGATGTCTGTAGCTTACTGTATACGAGTGGAACAACGGGAGATCCAAAAGGGGTCATGTTGACGCATCGTAATAATTATCTACATGCGCTTAGTACGATGCATCATTTGAGGGTCACTGACTCGGACGTCTATTTGCACGTTCTTCCAATGTTCCATGTCAATGGCTGGGGCTCTCCTTTTTACTACACGGCAAATGGGGCTACACATATATGTTCAAGAAAATCGACGCCTGAATCCATATTTAAAGCACTTCAAGAACATAAAGTATCCATCTTGCATATGGCACCAACCGTATTAAATGCGTTGCTGCTGTATCATGAACAGCATCATCCGGTCATCAATCAAGACATTCGCGTGGTGATTGCAGGATCTGCACCACCTCCTGCCTTCATCGTCAGGGTCGAAGAAGAGCTGGGTTGGGAGTTCATCCAAGTATATGGTATGACGGAATCCTCTCCGCTTAGCCTCATTTCAACGATCCACTCGCATTTGACCGGGTTGTCAAAAAATGAACAGACTGAATTGAAAGCGAAGGCTGGATTCTCGATGATTGGTAGCGATGTTAGGATTGTCGATGAAAATGGAGTGGAAGTTGCCCATGACGGGAAACAAGTCGGGGAAGTGGCAGTGCGGAGTCATGGTGTTATGAAAGGCTATTGGAAAAACGATCATGCAACGGAACAAGCGTTGCAAAATGGCCGGCTTTTAACAGGGGACATGGGGACTATTGATGAAAATGGTTATATCAACATCGTAGACCGAAAGAAAGATGTCATCATTAGTGGCGGAGAGAATATATCATCGATTGAAGTAGAAGGTGTCCTATACGAACACCCTGCGGTACTGGAAGCTGCTGTCATTGCGGTTCCACATGAGAAGTGGGGAGAGACACCTCACGCATATATTGTATTACGCGAGCATAGAAACGCAACCGAACAGGAAATTATTGCTTTCTGCAAAGAAAAGTTAGCCCATTTCAAAGTAGTTACAGGCATAACTTTCGTCAATGAACTTCCAAAAACAGCATCTGGCAAAATTCAAAAAGTCCAAATTCGCGATGCTTACTGGGAAGCGCAAGGAATAACGGGACGTTTGGTGAATTAATGAATGACATAAAAGCTTGCACGTGCATTGAGGAACACCCTCTATGTGCACGTGTAAGCTTATTTATTTTTCCTTCGCATAACAAGTAACGATAGTCCGAAAAAAAGCAATGTTGTACCACAGAGATACATAATACTAAATAACTGGGTAGTTTTTTTACCATTGATGTCGTATAACATGCCCATATCAATTTCGAATGCTTGCTTCATGGCAACTGGCGCGGTAGAGAAGGCCTCTAGAAGGGGTGCCTCCATTATTAATTGCCGAAACAGTGCGGCTGAATGGGAAACCGGGAACAGCTTGACAACTGATTGGATGTAATCAGGCAGTCCACCAATCGGAATATAGATGCCAGCTAAAAAACCAAGAAGTGTTCCGATAACCGTGCTTGCTGCGGCAAATGCATTTGACGTTTTGAAAAAGGAAACCAACAGAAGCACCATTGATCCGCTAGCTAATACGGATAAGATAATTACACCGCTTGCCGCCATCATTTTACCGAACGACGGCACCACTTCTCCGGAAACGAAGAGAAATAGATTTGAAACAAGAAGCGTAATTATACACATGATAAAACCTATAACCAATGCGCTGATGATATAGCCACCCACCAACTTTGTTCTTGAAATAGGGGAAGAGTAAAAATCCATGTATGTTTTATTTGCGCGATCTTCTACCAGGATGCCAAATGAGCCGAGTGTCGTTGTCATAGAGGTTACCGCTAGGATCCCTGCAATGAACCAGGTAGTGAGCACTGCCTTTTTTGCAGGGAAGTCCGGAAGCCCTTTGGCGGTCATATCCCCTAAGAATAAAACGTACAATGCGATTAAAATAATGACGGCTAGAAGTGAGAAAAAGACAGTGACTTTATCCCGAAAATACAATAAGATATTCCGTTTAGCAAATGCGATCATCCGGATTCCCAACCTTTCCATTGATGGCGATAAAAACATCATCCAAACTGGATTTCTTCACTTCAAAAGATGAGATGAAAGAAGTGAATTTCACCAAAATTGGTATCGCTTCCGTCGTATGATTAAGGCGGATAGTAAACAGCGACTTTTCGTCATCGAAATCCAATCCATCTAACATGAGCAAGCTTCGCAGCTCATCTGCTCGCTCCGTAGAAATTGTCAGTAAATCTGTTGAATAGTTATTTTTCAACTGTTCAGGAGTTCCTTTTGCCACGATGCTGCCTTTTTTCATAACGACAACATAATCCGAGTTTGCTGCTTCTTCAATGTAATGTGTCGTTAGAAAAACAGTCATACCTGTTTCTTTTTGAAGTTGCAGTATGGTAGCCCATATGTTTTTTCGACTTTCTGGATCAAGCCCTGTTGTCGGTTCGTCTAAAATTAAGATGTTCGGTTTATGAATAAGGGCGCGCGCAATATCCACTCGTCGTCGTTGTCCACCTGATAATTTCCCATAAGGTCGATTCGAAATAGACTGTATATCCACGATATCCATAACTCGAGTAATCGCAACGTTACGTTCTTGCCGCGGCATCCCATAAAAAGATCCCCGAATCGCTAAATTCTCTTTGACGGTCAATAAAGGATCAAGTAAGCTCTCTTGAAATACGACGCCGATTTCCTGGCGAATGGCTTGGTCGTGCTTGCCAACAGTATAACCATTTACATAGACATGACCACTGTCTAGCTGGAGGAGCGTCAAGAGAATTGAAATAGTCGTCGATTTCCCAGCACCATTCGTACCTAAAAAAGAAAAGAGGGCGCCTTTTTCTACATAGAAACTGATGTCGTTTACAGCTTTTATTTTTCCGAATGATTTCGACAATCCAATTACCTCAATTATGTTAGTCAATAGGGACTCCCCTTTTTTTACCTGCAATGGCGGCGTTAATTTGCGTAGCGCTCATTTGATTACCCATAAACGTAACGATAATGACTACGATATAAGTCAATATTCCAGTAGTGATAATGAACGGTGTATCATACCAAGTGAATGGGAAAACTTTGAAAACTGCACCTGCAACAAGAAGTACAATGATGACATCTAGTAATTCAATGAACCTTAAAATGAGCGGATTTTGAATGGGTAACTGATGCGTAATAAAAATCAAACAGATGATGCAAATTGAAATAATCAGCATATGAACAATCATTGCTTCATCCATAGGTGGGAAAACTTTTAACCAACTAAAAAAAAGATAAAATAGACTACTAAATGTGAATGAAATACAACTTGCTGAAATGTAGTGCTTAACTAGGTCCATAATGATCTCCTCCTCACGTTAAAAATTTTTCTTTGAAAGATTTGAAGTAATGTCTATTGACGATGACTTTTTCACTGTTCATCAAAGACGCTTCAAACTTCCCATTAAATAAGGCTCGCACACTGTCAATTAGAGCTGTATTGACAATTAAGTTTTTACTAATGCGGATGAAATGTGTGCTTGCCAGCAACTTCTCAATCTCGTATAGCTTCAAGTCACTTTCGTAGATATCTTTTTCATTGTAAAGAAACGAACGGTTATCAATCGATTCAATATAATACACGTTATCGACGAGAAGGGAATATGTCCGCCCATCTTTTGTTCCAGTTAAGGTTATATGTAGTTGGTTAATCTGTTTGATTAATCGTTCAAGTTCATTGTCAATTTGTGGACAGTTGATAGTGATTTCAACCTCGTTATAGGTATTGGATTCATTAACTGTCAAACGAATGATCATCACATCCTTTCGCGGAAATCTTATGGATAGAATCGTACCATTTTGTGGAATTTGGAACAATACTTCTCGGGTAACATGCATTTTTCAACTAATAAGATGCATGCGATAGTACAATACTCTTTTAAAAAGCAAGGTAAATCGGCTATGATAGGATGAGGTACATATTAGAAATGGAAGTGTTGTTATGAGTCAATTGATAATCGAAAACCTCACGAAGACTGTTGGGGAGAAAACATTGTTTAAAAATATAGCGTTTACGGTCATAAGCGGAGAAAAAGTAGGCCTACTCGGAATCAATGGAACAGGCAAATCGACGTTATTGTCAATCATTGCTGGAGTCGAACAAGCTGATTCGATTTCGGCCGAACATCCGAATAGATACCGTATTGTTTATTTACCACAAGAGCCAGAAATTGACCCGGACCTTACAGTGATGGAAACGGTGTTCAAGAGTGACGCACCGATTATCAAGGTCAACTTAGAGTATGAGTACGCACTTCAAGCACTTTCTTCGGATCCGGAATCTACACTAAACCAGGAACAATATTCAAAGTTTCAAATCGAGATGGACGATCTATCTGGTTGGGATATAAACTCAAAAGCACGGACGATTTTGTCGAAACTTGGTATTGAAACGTTCGATAAGAAGATGGGCGAGCTTTCAGGCGGACAGAAAAAACGGGTAACACTTGCAAAAGTATTGATTGAGCCTGCCGATCTCTTGTTACTCGATGAACCGACAAACCATCTCGACGTCGATTCAATTATGTGGCTGTCAGATTACTTGAAAAATGAACAAGGAGCTGTCATCTTTGTTACCCATGACCGCTACTTTTTGGACGAGTTATCCACCAATATTTATGAACTTGCAGATAAAACGTTATATGCACATACAGGTAACTACGGGAATTATCTTGAATCGAAAGCCATTCGTGCGGAGATGGCTGCATCGACGGACGATAAACTCCGAAATCGCTACCGTTCAGAACTGAAATGGATTAGACGAGGTGCGAAAGCGAGATCGACAAAGCAAAAAGCACGAATTGACCGCTTCGATGACCTATCGGAGAAAGTCAAAAAAGAAGATACGGGTGGAGAAATGGAAGTCGCGCTTAAGTCGACACGTCTTGGTAAGAAAGTGATTGAAGCGGTCGGCATCTCGAAGTCGTTCGGCGGAAGAAAAATCATTGATAATTTCTCTAGTATCCTTCAATCAGGTGATCGTATCGCTGTTGTCGGACCTAACGGGGCAGGGAAAACGACGTTATTGAATATGTTTTCTGGAGAAAGTCAACCGGACAGTGGAATCATCGACAAAGGAACGACAGTGAAAATTGCTCATTTCCAACAACACACGCCAATTATGGATGAGAAAAAGCGAATTATCGAATACATTCGTGATACGTCAAATGATATTGAGGGTGCTGATGGAGTACGAATTTCAGCTTCGCAAATGCTAGAACGGTTTTTATTCCCCACACAAGCACACGGGACACCCATCGGTAAATTATCAGGTGGCGAACGAAAAAGACTCTATTTGTTGAAACTGTTAATGGAACAACCGAACGTCATGCTCTTGGATGAACCGACAAATGACCTCGATCTTGAGACTCTTTCAGTACTGGAAACGTTCATCGATACATTCCCAGGCGTTGTCATCACCATTTCACATGATCGATTCTTCCTAGATCGAACATCAACAAAGCTATGGGTAATGGATGGATCAGGGGATGTCGACACATGGTTTGGTATCTATTCTGACTTCCTTGAAACCTATGTACCTAAAGAAAAAGTGGCACATGAGCCAATCGTTGAGGTAGAGATACCGGTTCAGCAGGAAACCAAAAAGAAAATGTCGTACGCTGAAAAGAAAGAGTACGAAACAATTGAATCAGCTATTGAAAATGTAGAGAAGTCAATCGAAGCTACGGAGGCAGAAATGGCATCCACTGGCTCCGATTACGATAAGCTAAGAGAACTGACGGCAACACTTGACGAATTGAACGGCAAATATGAAACACTCATTGAACGTTGGTCTTTTTTACAAGAATTGAATAAATCCTAACGAAAGGGGCAAATACAAATGAAAATCGTAACAATCGAACCAACACCAAGTCCCAATTCCATGAAAATCGTGCTCGATACAGAGTTACCAAAAGGGACGAGTCATAATTATAAAAAAAGTGATGCTGAAACAGCATCCTATCCAGCTTCAGCATTATTGAACATTCATGGCGTAAAAGGAATCTATCATGTCATGAACTTCATGGCCGTCGAGCGAATTGGTAATGTCGCATGGGAATCAATTCTTGCAGACGTTCAGGCTGTTTTCAATGAAGAGAAAAGTGATCAGACTGAATCTATGGAAGAGATTGACGACAACTACGGAGAAGTATACGTACACGTTCAGACCTACAAAGATATTCCCCTTCAAGTGAAAGTATTCGATAGCGAATCTGAGGAACGTTTTGGACTAAGTGAACGTTTTGTGCAAGCTATGGAAAAGGTTCATGGACGTGAAGTGGAAAACTATATATTATTGCGTAAATGGGCAGATTACGGAATCCGTTACGGAGAAAAAGCTGAAATTGGTGAAACGGTGATCCAAGAAATAGAGGCGGCGTATCCAGAAGAACGTTTGCTAGCGATTATCCGTATGGCAAATGAAGGACAAAGTGAAAATATCCAGCGCGGAAGAAAAATTTCACTGGAGGAGTTCTCAGTGGATCAATGGGAGACTAGATTCCAACTGCTGGATCAAATCCCTGACCCCGACATGTCGGATGCACCACTTCTCGAACGAGCACTGGACGATGAAAAGATGTCAATCAGACGCCTTGCAACGGTCTATCTTGGTATGATTGAAGACGACGCTGTCATTCCATATGTAGAAAAAGCGCTTAAAGATAAAAGTTGGGCAGTGCGTCGAACGGCTGGAGACTGCATGAGCGACCTTGGATTTGAAGGGTTCGAACAGGCGGCAATCGAAACATTGAATGATAAAAACAAACTGGTTCGTTGGCGTGCGGCTATGTTTTTATATGAAACAGGAACTGACAAGGCGTTGCCTGCTTTGAAAGAGGCTGAAAACGATTTAGAGTTTGAAGTGAAACTCCAAATCCGGATGGCCATTGCACGAATTGCTGAAGGTGAAGATGCTAAAGGTTCTGTTTGGAAGCAAATGACAGAGGCGCGTACGGCTTCAAAAGAGTAATGTAACGACTACAATTATCAATATGTTAAACGTTAGTGGATGTGAAAAATTACATTCTGCTAACGTTTTTTCTAAAGAACAAAAACGCTGGAGTCTAGAAATGAAATCTCTATGTTGCAGCTTATCCACGCTATGAGATTTTATAGTTTCCTAATCTATTGAAAATGGGAGGAAGACATATGAAACTGTTGAAGATCCTTCTCCTCATCGTATTAATTATTGGTGGAGCTGGGTATGGAATCTATTATGTTGGAACTAATCTTGCATCCGACAAAGTAATGAACGTTGTAACTGCTGAATTAGAAAATAGCGGACAGTTAAACGAAATTAAACAAATGGTAGCAAATGACCCTGAATTAATGCGTTTCATTGAAGAAGGTGCAAATGTTGAAAGTAGTAATCTTCCTTTCACAACAAAAGAGCAGGCAACAAGAGTATTAATCAAAAAAATTGGGTTTAGTGAACTCCAAGCTATTCAATCCAACGCCCAAAAGGGAATGTCGAATGAGGAAATACAAGAGCTGTTAAAAGATATTGAAGGAAAGTTAACGGAGGAAGAAATTCTAGCATTAAAGGTTATCGTTTATAAAGAATTCCTTAAATAATGCTGATTTCATTGATAAAGTAGGGGGGATGGTTTGAAACTAAATCATCCTTCTTTAATGTATGGCATTTTGGTGATATAGTAGGATACTTGTGATTCTTCTTTAGAGATTTCATCACATACATAGGAAGTTTTTAAATTATAGAAAGGTCGTTAGTAATCATGGGACCACTTAAAGGAAATAAACGAATACGATTTGCATTACTTCTCGGAACACTAGCAGCGATGGGTCCGTTAACAATTGATATGTATCTACCCTCATTCCCGACAATCGTAAGTGCTTTTGACACTACGGCTACCTATGTACAGGTAAGCCTAACCGCCTGCCTACTAGGTATCGGGTTAGGTCAACTTATTCTCGGCCCAATGAGTGATGTCCATGGACGGAAAAAGCCGTTGCTTATTGCACTTATTGTCTATTTTGTAGCTTCAGTTTTATGTGTATTTTCCCCGAATATCGGGTTCTTCATTGCAGCACGTTTCTTGCAAGGCTTTGCTGCGGCTGCGGGTATCGTCATTTCAAGGGCTGTCGTCAGAGATTTATATAGCGGACGAGAATTGACGAAGTTTTTCGCTTTACTCATGCTAATTAATAACTTGGCGCCAATCCTCGCACCAGTTCTTGGAGGGGGCATCCTTGCGTTTACTGAGTGGACTGGTGTATTTGCGGTTTTAAGCGCAATCGGCTTTTTACTATTTGTCATTGTTCTATGGAGAATGGATGAAACATTGCCAGAAGAAATGCGCGTACCAAGTAATCTATCTCATACATTAAAAAACTTTCTGTCTCTGTTAAAAAACAGACAGTTCATGGGGTATGCACTTGCACAAGGTTTCATCATGGCCGGCATTTTTGCATATGTCGCTGGGACACCGTTTGTTTATCAAAATATATACGGAGTCTCACCACAGACATTCAGCATATTATTCGGTATGAACGGATTTGGACTAATCATCGGGACCCAGGTAGTAGGACGCTTAACGGGTGTGGTCTCAGAAAAACGATTTTTAGAATCGGGTTTATTCATCTCTATCACTTCAGGTACATTGCTATTGATAGCCGTGTTAATGAATGGTCCACTTTTCACAATCGTTGTGCCTATCTTCTTTTTCGTCGCTTCGATTGGTGTTATTTCGACATCATCCTTTTCACTCGCAATGGAAAAGCAAGGGCATATTGCGGGTAGTGCATCCGCATTACTTGGTTTACTGCCATTCATTTTAGGCGCAATTACGGCACCACTTGTCGGAATAGCAGGGGAAGAAACCGCAATTCCGATGGGAGCCATTATCTTCGCTTCAAGTTTAATTGCAGTCCTCGCGTATTTCGGACTTTCAAGAGAAAAAGTCGAACAAAACTAACAGAGTTTAAAAGCAGCCACTTACTCATTTGAGTAGGTGGCTGCTTGTTATTGTCTGATAATGTAGACACTGTCTTTCGTGACCTGAATATAATGACTATATCGGCTAAATAAAGGAGAGAAGGCAGTGAAAGAAGTCATCATCGCGTTAGTCAGTTCTTCAATTACAATCATCATCACAAGTTTTTTTAACTATCATTTTCAACTAATGAAAGAGATTCGAAACGAAGCGGTTAAATATAAAACAGAAATCTTGAAAAACGTTTACACTCCAGTATTAAAGTTACTAGTTGCGGCAATTGTGCCAGGCGACGGATATGACGGGATTACAAAAGAGTCTTTTTTTGAAATTGAAGACGTTATTAAAAGAAACTATGAGCTAGTTGATCCTGATTTAGATTCGATTATTTGGTCCATTAAAAAGGAAATCCGATGGGAACACTACGAAGATAGTTTAAAGTTATTTGATAAAAATAAGCGTTTATTGCACCACGTCGAACTGAATTTCAATTTTTATAGGAAACAATTAGGATTGCCGTTTAACAAAACTAAACTCAAAAAGTCTTGAGAATCAACTAAATATATTTGTTGAAATAAAGAAGTCTAGTTCCGGTACAAGGGGATATCGCCGGTCTTAGGGCTCCGGCTACTTTTTGAAAAGCGCCTTCGCTTTGTTTATATAATTATTCATTTGTTCAATATAATTGAGACATCTGAAAACGTTAAGTTTTGGCATGTCCTCTACATATTTGTTTAAAATCGGACAAGTGCCGCCATTCAAAAACGCTTTGTGAATAGTATAGATAGAAAAGTATCTTTGGATTGCTGTGGCAATTTAAAAAAACAAATACTTTTTAATAGGGCACAAAAAGGAGGTGTCACAAAATGGTTAAAATCGTAATCGATGCTGGGCACGGATTCAATACACCAGGTAAACGTTCACCGGATGACGAACGGGAGTGGTCGTTTAACAATAAAGTAGCCAAATACGCTATTGCTAAACTAAAGACATACAAAAATGTGGAAATTCTACGTGTGGATGATCCGACCGGTCAGACAGATGTTCCGCTTGCTAAACGCACTACTCTAGCGAACGAATGGCAAGCCGATGTATATGCTTCTATCCATCATAATACCCTTACGGATAAGTGGGGCAGCCATAGCGGTATTGAAACATATACAATGGACAACCCAACAGCGAATCCAAAATCAAAGGAAATTGCTGGTGCTATTCATCCTAGGATTGTTATGGCCATGGGGTTGAGTGATCGTGGTATGAAGCGTGCCAACTTCCACGTTCTTCGGGAATCTGCTATGCCAGCATTCTTAAGTGAGGGAGGCTTTATGGATTCAACAGTTGACATACTAAAGTTACGGGATGATCACTATTTGCAAGCCCAAGGTGAGGCAATCGCAGAAGGATTGGCTATATACTTTAAATTGCAACTGCTAACTGCTTCCGTAGGCAATCAGATACTTTCACCAAAGGAAGGAACAAATAAGTTGTATACACCATCATCGCAATCACTTATCAATTCGACAAGCGCCGTTTTAAAACGACTTGAAAAGATGCCAGATGGCCCGTTATCAGCAACTTGGCATGAAAAGTTATTGAAGGGAACATTGACGGACTCGGATGCAATTGGGCTCTTGTATGTAGCGATTGAGCGTGGCCTTTTGGTAGATGGTAAGTAAGTGCGTGTCATTTATTTTGAGGAGTGTGAAATAAGAACCATCAGCTACAATAGCGATTATGGTGAGTTTGAAATAGCATAAAGAGCGAGCTTAGAAAATAATAGCTGTTACTATTTCATCTTCATCGAATAAGGGGGAAATTATTGTGCCGCACAACGACAATGCCATCGAAAGGGATTTGCCAAACGAATTATCAAAACCGGCAACACGAGCGCTTTCAGGTACCGGTTACTGGCGGCATGAACAGTTCGCTAAACCTCAGGGAAGCTATTTACATGGTACGGGTCCAAAAGCCATGGATCTTATCAGTGATACTCTTGCCACCAAAGGGCTGTCGTTCGCCAAGGGTTCTTGAAAGATCCTAATTTTATGGTGTAAAACGAAACAAGCCATCTTTTCCTAATAAGGGAAGATGGTTTGTTTTAATTTTCATCAGATTACTCCGAGGGGAAAAAGGTGTACAACCCTATATCACGTATCCATAAATTTGCATTGCCACCATCAATATCAGCCACCCATAAATCACCTTTAGCAGAAACGAAATCGCTTTTTCGTAACCAAGTTATTTTATCGATTGAAGGTAAATATTCGGGCTTATAATCACCTTTATTTTTTGGTGGTGTCGTTATTTTTAGTTGTTTTTGACCAGCTAGCGTTAAAAAGTATAAGGAAGCTTTAGGGCGTTTCTCAGCGTCATTTGACCACTCACTTTCCTTTACCCTTGAAACAATAAGCGAACTATCATTAACCCATGAAAAATCCATCTCCGCATAGTTTTTTGGCGTTAGGTTTATAGAATGATAAGTGGAAATTTCCGTTACCTTTAGATTTTTATTTTTAAAACCAAAAACAATTCTTCCGCCGCCGGCAATATAACCGAGTAAGTTTTCGCTATATGCCCATTTTGGAGTGAATGCCCAGATAACTTCATCTAATACTTCAAATTCTTTTCCGTCTACAGAAATCACACATAGCATATCACTATCCATCGCCCATGAAGCTGTTGGAGTCACAAAGAAGGATATCCATTGTTTATCTGAAGAATAAGCAAATGATTCCGCGTTTATCGAAGGAACTTTCACGTCGTCTTTCACTACTTCTTTTGGAATCACGAAGAATTCTGTCGCGTTTTTCGTTAAATTTCCGATGTTTTGATAACCATTCGCTATAGAAATCGTATACAGGACAGGATTGGTCCATCCATCCGGCCGAAGAGAAGCACTAGAGGAGGCAATAAAACCCTTCCCATCAGGCTGCCATTCGTAATCGTTTACTCCTAAAGCAATATTATAGAATTTCTTAAAATCCGATACATTCAATACGCCACCATCACTAAAAGCAACAATATTTTCAGTTGGAGACCATTTTGGATTTCGTC
This sequence comes from Sporosarcina sp. resist, assembly GCF_014302295.1. NCBI lineage: Bacteria > Bacillati > Bacillota > Bacilli > Caryophanales > Caryophanaceae > Sporosarcina > Sporosarcina sp. resist. The sequence continues at coordinate 2,534,403 of NZ_CP060287.1, forward strand.
CATCATAAAAGATTTTACTGTGCTTTTTTGTTTTCATATCATATACCCACAATTGATTTGAGGTCTGTTTATGTTCATTTACTAATTCCTCGACTTCTTTTTGATAAAGAAGCAAGTTCCCATCGAAGGACCATTGTGGAGGATAAGGGTATGTTGCTTTTTCAACAGTCAGTACTTCTTCTTTATCATCAATTTTCACCCACAAATAGCCATCCCTAATAAACGCTACTTTTGCATCTGAAGCATTTGTTTCCGAATAAATAATGGATGGAAAAATCAAGCATAAAATAACAAGGATATGAAATAACTTTGCCATAAAATCACCTCTTACGACGTATGTTCTCCCAATAATGAATAATTAGGTATGTAAAATAATGTTTAGTATTTGGGGTAGAATTTTCATTGCAATCCTCGAACTAATCGAAAAGTTGAAATTAAGTTAGCTATATAGTCGCTATTTAGTGAAAAAATACGTAGGACAAGGTAATATGAAAGATGGAAAAACCATTAACAACAAGCACTATTTAAATAGATTGAAAGGGGATTATTAAATATGAACGCTTACGATGATTACATGAAGGGCATCGTTAAACCGATGCGTGAAGAACTTGCACAAAATGGATTTACGGAACTGACGACGGCTGAGGCTGTTGAAGAAACAATGAAGACACTTGAGGGGACAGCTCTTGTCGTTATCAACTCGGTTTGTGGATGTGCCGCAGGTCTTGCACGTCCAGCAGTAAGGGAAGCATTACAGGAAGCTGAACATAAACCAAATCACTTGTTCACAGTATTTGCAGGACAAGATAAAGAAGCTACAGCTATGATGCGGGAATATTTCCCTGAAGTACCTCCTAGCTCACCTTCTATCGCACTTTGGAAAGATGGGGCACTTGCGTACTTTATTCCAAGGGAACAAATTGAGAATTTTGAGATGGGGCAAATTAAAGACCATCTATCGGAAGTACTCGATCAAGTTTGTAAATAATGAGTACAGTCATCACGACCGCTGGCAGGCCTGATGATCAATCGCTGCAGCTAGCACTAGAAGCGTCTGAAACTCTAGGCTATCCTATTGTCGAACGTAAAAAGCAAGCGGTTTCCCGAATACAAAACACGCACAGTTCGGATGTTATTGTAGCGGGAAAAAACCGCTATGATTTGTATCGTATTGGAATGGATGAACCGTTTTTCTTTCATCCCAATTCTGCAGCGTTTAGATTGAAAAGGCTATTGAATGGTGAAATGGATCCGTTAATTGAGATAGCTCAATTACAAGAAGATGATTCGTTTCTCGATTGTACACTTGGGCTTGGATCCGACAGTATCATTGCTTCTTTCGTTACAGGTGAAAGCGGCAAAGTGTTGGGCGTCGAAGCAGACCCAGCTGTCGCGTTCATAACCAGACGAGGACTGCGCTCGTTCCCATCTGAGTCGGAGCAACTAGTTCAGGCCATGACTCGAATTGAGGTCGTCCAGTCGGAAGCGATTGAGTTTTTGAGCCATCAAGCTGATTCATCGTGGGATATTGTCTATATGGATCCGATGTTTCATGCACCTATTACGGAATCGTCTAATTTTACGCCGCTGCGTCAAGCTGGGGTACATAGTGTGCTGACAGATGACTGGATCAAGCAAGCACTTCGTGTATGTAAACGACGTGTTGTTGTGAAAGACCGGTTTGATTCACCCGTATTCGAGCAATTCAATATGCAGCGAAAAATCAGACCGAATACGAAGTTTCATTTCGCTTTTATCGAAAAATGAAAAACGCCGTCCTCCTCAAAATAGAGGGTGACGGCGTTTATTGATATTAGTGGGTGAAATTCAATGAGCTTAGATACACAAGCAATGCCAGCATTCCGATACCGATAAACAGATTCACATCCATCAGTGATACCCTCCTTCAAAAAAACATACAATTATCTTCATTTTTATTGTACAATGAAAATAAGAAAGAAGAAACCTTTTCAATACTTTTTCGTCAAATAAACTATTGTAAACAAAAATAAAAACAATTGCAGGTGAGATGTTATGAAAAAGTGGTTACAAAAAACGCTCATTGTTGCCGTAGCATTATTGACATTCGGTGCGATTTCACCGAATCATGAAATTTGGACAAACTTGCAAGACAAAGATGTTTCGAAGCACGCAGTAGGACCATCACGAAGTAATGATTATTCGATTGGATTAGAAGACTCGTTAGTCGATGATAGTTTAGAAGATAATTCGGATTCAATAGAAGATTTATTTATCACGTCTGCGAAGAAGCTATCATACATGAAATTTGGAACAAAAGTCGGCCCGGTAATCGCCGATGAGTTTGACAGTGTTATTTTCCCGAAAATTGAGGAAGCCATCCAATCGACACTTGCAAGTTCAGGAGACGTACATAAACGCCGACTTGCTATCAGTGAAAAACCTGCCGGAGACTACTCAGAGAAAATTTTCAATGTATACGACCTAGAAGACAGAAAAGATCTTATCCGTTTCCACGTACGTACTGAAAAAAGGCCAAAAGACGGCTACTACTACAATTTTCACTATCATATTGCCGCTGATGAATTTACAGCTCATTATTCAATCGGTGATATCTATTGGGCAAAAGACACACCACCGAAATGGTTATCCTAAAATTGTTGAAACGCCCGTTGAAATTACGAGCGTTTTTTATTTTGTAAACATTGATATATCAACGTTTGTGGAGTTCCAGCGAGATACATACATCAAGTGATTTTGTTAATGATAAATGAGCAAAAAACCATGTACCCCAATTTCACTCTTTATCTTTTTCGAAAGAATCTAAACTGACGATTTCATCCATTAAATTAGATGCCTGAATTTCATCTTTCTCAAACGAGTGAGCATATGTTTTATAAATCGTTTCGGGGGTATCTCCCACTAGTGCTGCAACAGTGGAAATCGGTATGTTATTTGATAACTGGATCGTAACGAATGTATGCCTAAAATAATGGGGTGTGAAGTGGGTAATTTTTTCTTTTTCGCATATCAAGTCGATCACACGCTTCATGTACCGTTCTCCAAGGGGTTCTCCGGCGTAAGTAATGAAAATACATAGCCAAGCGGGTTCCGGGACTGGTAAGGCGCCATAGACTGCTCATGCCACTCTTTGTAAACAAGTAAAAGATTATTGATATTTTCACTCATGGGAAACTCTCGGTAACTGTTCTTAGTATTCGGGCTCCTTGTCCCGAAGCGATTTACGCAGGAAATGGTCGAAGAGAAATTCGGCTACAACGCTGAATCCTTTACTGAGTATGACTAGTCACCGGAAGGAGCTGTGCAATTGCTCCTTTCGGAACTTGGCGAAGAGGAGGCGATGACGGCATGAAGCAAATGCAGTGGGAGGCTATGCGAGTCGAGAATGGCCGTAACGGGGAACTGTTGTCTGAAATCGGTCGGTCGAAGGCTGCTTTTGATAAACGAGAGAAAAATGTAATGTATTATGTGGTTATGCGGCGGAGGAATACGTTATAAACGGAGTGTGGGGTTGTTGTATCAGTGGGAGGGATGGAAGTTATGACGACAATGATTACTGCGTTTGAAGGCCGGGCATTTATTATTTCTGCCTTGTTACTCGCGTTAGGGATTTATTATATTGGTCGGATGCACGGTCGGGCAAATTAACGGGCTGGGTTCAAAATCCGATATAAATTAAAAAAAGAAAGAGTAAGTTACTCTTTCAATTGGAAAACAAAAATAATAGCACTAAAGATGTTGTTAAAAACTACTTCGAAATAATTTGGTTTTGGACTTTTTTAGTTAGTTTTTGAAAAACTAAATTATAGGAATGAAGAATTAGATTTTCTAATAGATCGTTGGATAGATTTGAATCAAAATAAATAGAGTTCCAGTGTGTTTTATTCATATAATGCCCAGGAATAATACCTTGATATGTTTCTCTCAACTCTTCAGCACGAGTAGGTTCGCACTTTAAAGTGATAATTGGCTTTCTTTGAGAGTCTCCTCCCATCATAGCAAACATCTTCCCGCCAACATGATAACGATCTGCTTGCCAGTCTACTTGGTAATCATGTGTCGTTCCGGGTAGTGTCTGACAAAATAATTGAAGTCTAGCTTTATCCATTTTTAAGTCTCCTTTTATAAAACGGTCACTAAATACACACGTTCGATTACATTTATTATAATCAATAACCTATGTATTTCAATAACATTATTGTAAATGCGGCTTTACTTGTAATAAAACATGAAAAAATTATGCGTAGTTCAAACAAAAAGCGAAGGAATAAAAAGACCACTGATTAAAAATAATCAGTGGTCTTTATCACAGTCATCTTGTGATATAGCAACAGTATTGGTGAACAAGAAAAACATTAAACGTAGAAGTTTTTGGCAATAGACATAATGATCGATTTTGGCTTTGTTAATAATTATTCATAAAATATAAAAACCAAACGGCATGATTTTGTTCGTCAGCTGAGGCCCGTGTAAAAGCGTCTCTAATAACTGGGTTATCGGTATTACTTGAAATATCGTGATAGAAGTCAACGGTTTCCTGTTCATCTATAAATGCAGCGAGTACCCCACTTCTATAATCGGCAGGACATTGTTTTGTGATTTGAGGAGAAGTTTTTTTTCCTGTTAAAGAAATATAAAGATGCCAAAAGGTTTCGTAGTGTCTGATTTCATCACTACTAATTTCAAGAATGCGTTTTTTTATTTCGTTGTTTGGAGCCTGGTTCGCTAATAGTTCATAGCAGTAAATTGCTGTGTACTCACCATTAATTGCTTTCGAAATATCATTTAGAACTTCTTTATTTGGGGAAGATTGCATGGAACTTTGATTCATTTTGTAATCAGCTCATTTACTCAGTGTATGAGTAAGACTAAAAATATGGACCTTGTCTTATGGGAGTGAAAGATTTATTCATAGATGAACAAAGTGATTATTGATTGCTCAAAAAATCAGGATTTAATTTTTGATAATTCACTTGTCAAGACGTCAATTTGTTTTTGCATCTTTTGGAATTTCTGATCTTGTTCTTTTTGATCTTGTTGTTGCTGGACATCATCGAGTATTGATTCTTCTAATGACATAATTGCTGCAATGGTTGAAATAGCATCACCAATTGTGGAAATCGCTGATCCCACAACGGCGAGTTTATCACTAAGATGATCTTCAAGATTATTTGGATTCAATTTTTTCGCCTCCATAACTTAGTCATTTTAAAAGAGCTTCATTGTAATTTAATGCATTAAATTACCTTTGGTGCGGATTTAAAACGAAAGTAAAATAATCAGCAGTATGGTATGCCAAACATTTTGTGAAGGAGGGATAGTAGTGGTGCAGAAACTCACTATTTTTGATACGGTGCCAACAATAGCGTTTGGGCTTGGTGACATGGTTGAACTCGTCGTCAATGTGGAGAAGAAAGAGGTTGAGGATTATTACTATCTCAAATCGCATGAGGGACGGGTTATAAAGGTTTTGCCCAGACAGCCGTACGAGGTTTGGTTTACGAAGTCTAATCGGATTGGGATATTTCGGCATGGTGAATTGAAGAGGAGGAATTATGGATGATTCATAAATCTTTATTTTTCAACCGTTCGTATTCATTTAATAATAAATCAAGCAATTGGCTTGTTTCAACGACTTTTGGGTCAGATAGAGCTTTCTCCTTAGCTAGTTTGTTGAGTTGCTTTCTTACTGTTTCAATTTGATTGTCCATATCTTCAAGTTTTTTATTGGTCATGTTTGTACCTCCCGATTTTATCTTAGTATCTATAACGAAGGTAGAAAATATACATGTCAATAAAATTTCAAAAGTGCTTTATTTTCATATTAATTTAGATTTTTACCAATAATAAAATAAAAATCAGGTGTAATTGATGACTACTTCTAAATTATTATTGGATCAAAATTCATTTGTCATATGACTCAGAAAGAGTGGAGAAGGATGAACAACGACCATGAACGTGAAAAGTTTAAAAGATTGATGGAGAGCTTTTCGATCGCTGAGTGTGCGAATGCTTTAGGGGAAATGGGGAAAATCAACTCTCGAAAACTTATGGCTGAGATGTCGGAAGGATCCAAGATATTCCGTCAATATTTGGAACATCATCCGAGTATTGAAACGGATATCACGGACGAGGACATGTTGTTGTTACAGACTGATATGGCGCTTGATGCGGGGGATATGGAGCATTTAAGGGGTGCGTGCGAGCGATATAACCTCTCTTACTAGCCCCGATACATACGAGAGATAAATAGAGGGTTTCCCCTTTTTATGACGAATGATGTCATGTGGAGGGGTTATATATTGAGGGAATAAATAGCTGTTTATTCCAAGTGTTAGTAATGCATGTTAATAAATTTTTGGACAAATATAATTAAATGAGTAAGGTTGTGATTCTAATGAGTAATGAAATTCCGTTTAGTAGATGTAGTTGGGCTGAAACGAATACAACTGAAAGAGAATATCATGATAATGAGTGGGGGGTTCCCGTTCATGACGAAAATAAACTGTTTGAGCTACTTATTTTAGAAGGTAAACAGGCGGGCTTAAGCTGGATAACGATTCTGAAAAAACGGGAAACTATAAATGAGGCATTTGATTTTTTTGATCCTAAGATAATCGTGAAGTATGATCAAGACAAGATAGATGAACTTTTGAGTAATACAGGTATTATCAGGAATAAGTTAAAGGTTAATGCTGTCATTACAAATGCTAATGCGTATTTATCATTAATTGATGAATATGGGAGCTTAGATTCTTTTCTATGGAAGTACGTGAATCATGAGCCGATTAAAAATAAATGGACTAAAATATCGGATGTTCCTGCGTCAACGGGATTATCAGATCTGATCAGCAAGGACTTAAAAAAACTAGGATTCAAATTTGTAGGCTCTACAACCATTTATGCATACATGCAGGCAATAGGAATGGTTAATGATCATCTTGTAGAATGTTATCGACACTCGATGTTGAACTAATCCATCTACTTTCGCACCCGTCGTGGTGCTTTTTCTATGCCAAAAATAACGGAGGTGGACGGTGATGTGCCAAACTGGGAAGAGATACAGAAAGAGTGGGAAACAAGTGAAATATAATTCAATGATTTAGCGGAAAGCATGGCGTGAAAGATTCCACCATTCGCAGTAGAAAGAATCGAGAAAAATAGTCAAGAGGAAACGTGAAGCGCGACGCAACGAAAAAGGTAGCAAAAGAAGTCTTTGTCGAGACGGATGATTTAACCGATAAGCAGAGGCTTTTTTGTATTTACTACATTAAGAGCTTTAACGCGACAATGGCAGCTATCAAGGGTGGGTATGCAAGAAATAGTGCTCACGTCGATGGAAGTCGGTTGCTTAGAAATGTTAAGGTGGCAGTCGAAGTCAGAAGACTGAAAGGTGAAATGCACCAGGAAGTCTTCATTACCGCGATGGATGTGTTGAATAAGTACATTCAAATAGCCTTTGCAGACATAACAGACTTTGTTGAGTTCGGAAGTATCGAGATGGAACAACGGCATCCGAAAACGGGCAAGGTTATGTTGGATGCTAATTTCAAACCGATCACCTATAAGATGAGTCATCTTGATTTCAAGAATGACGATGAAGTGGATGGAACTATAATCAGTGAAGTTAAGCAAGGTAAGGATGGAGTATCTATCAAGCTCGCTAGTCGAGAAAAAGCAATGGACTTCCTATCCAAACATTTCGATATGCTACCAGACCACTTCAAACGTCAACTTGAACAAGAAAAATTGAAAATAGCTCATGCAAAAGCATTCGGTAACGAGGATCCTGAACAGTACGAAGATGATGGATTTAACGAAGCACTAGATGCGACAAGGTTGGAGGTGTGGAGCGATGTCGAAAACCCAACCGAAAGCGACGATTAAGTATTTCGCGTTCCTCACGGAGATTTATCAGGTTCCGGTGGCTGAATATTTGGCCGGGCAGGTTGAAGCAGGGAAGTAAATGAAGGATTATTCCTCCTTTTGTAGAATTGTGGGTTAAAGGGGGGATTTATATGTTTTGGAAAAGTAAAAATAAAAAAGAGGAACGCATAATAAATATAAAATTCGAGAATAGCATGTTGATGGCTAAAAATATAATAAACGAAAATACAAATATATCGTTAGATGACTCCGAGCATCCCATTTACCGTGCAATTCATATTTTTGCTTTTTCAATACAGTCTAGATTGTTGCAACCTATTATGACAACTGTAGAGTATCATATTCCTAAAATAGATAATCTTTTTTATCCACCTTATCATGTTTTAAAAGAGAATAACATTCCATTAGAAATTTACGAAGATAGTCAAAATACAACTTCTGTAATGCTTGATTTTAGTAAGGATGTTGTGTTTAGTATTCCGTGGTCTCCGAGAAGATTCATTGGAGCTATTTCTAATATTAGTAGGGAAGAATGGTTATATCATGAATTAAATCATAGAGCAGTATTTATAGAGCCGTTTAAAATAGGATTGATTGAGAATGGATTTCACTCTGGAAGCGTAGGTATACTTAACAGAAAAGGAGTATTACCTGCTGAAAAGTTGAAAATGCATTGTCTGTATGATTGGATTGAAACTGACGGAGTGTATTTTTACAAAAAAGACTCTAGAAAAAAACTATGTGAGGTACAGTCCTTCGAAGAGGCTGTAATATTTGAGATTGGTAGATTGATTATTAATCATACAAGATGAATTCCGCATGTTTCTGTTATTCACTTTCGGACCATTATGCGTCGTAGTGAAATAGACAGGTGAATATAAAAGTACCATACGCCATGAAACCAGAGTATGTGACCATCCACAATACGTACAATGATGCGACGGCAGCTAATGAGATTGCTTACATGACAAGGAATGCAACCGTTGTAGGTTATCGCGTCGCAATCGATGACAAGCACGTTGTACAAGCTATCCCATTTACACGCTACTATCTATCATGCAGGGGATGGACAAGACAAAGGTAATCGAGCATCTATCGGTATTGAAATCTGTTACTCACAATCAGCCGGTCCAAAGTATGTTTATGCGGAAGCGAATGCCGTCGACTATAATCTTAAATTAAAAGCGGTACTTCCACAGATTAGATTATGGATGAGCAGCTTTTTTTATTTGTCAAATTCCAGAGGTATTCAAATGAATAAGAACGAATAGAGAATAATGCACTGTTTTTGTTTAACCAACACAGCAGTTAAGTGGAAGAAGAAAAGCTATACATAGTCAATTAGTTAAACAGAGGGCGGATTTTGGATATTATCGAAGCTTAGAAAAGGGAGGATATCGTAAATTGGTCAAAAGACGTGGTAATTATGAAATAAGGATTGTAGGTAAACAGCTAAGCTGTACCCACTGTGAAGGTGTCATTTTTAGTCATCGGGAAGTATATGTTGATGTAGTACCGTTTGTTGATGAAGAGCAAAAGCAGCAATTAACACTGCAGTCTTTAACTTGCAAAGACTGTGGTAATATTCAGCAGTTCCAACAACTAGCGAAAGGGATGGAAACGAATATCGTTTACAAACAGGTAGATTAGATATGGTAGAAGATTTAAGCTGTGAGGAAAGTCGAATTACTATTTTGAACCGACCGCTTATTTGTCTTTTCTGCGCACATGATGTATTTATTCCGTATAGGACGTACAGAAATGTGGAAAAGCCAGGGATTGATGTGTTTTATGTAAACTATACGGCAGTTTGTACGCATTGTGGTGGTGTGATACAGTTTGGAGATCCGAGCTACTTTAATAATCGAGAGGGTGTTTACGTCTGGGCTTTTGATCAAACTCTCCTTCATGCACGTCCCCCAGAGCCACCTATTATCCGCATAGTAGATGAGGTAAAATTGCAGGCACAAAAAAAATGCTTACATTTAGCACTTCGGCTACTCGTGCAAGAGAAAAATGTAGTTGATACAGTGCTTTCCTTAGCCAAGGAGGAACAGTATTGTAAAGTAATAGCATTATTGGAGTCAAAAACGTGTAAGTTAGTTGAAGAAATCAATGCTGAAAAATGTTTAGCGTCAGCCCTACATCAGTTAATGACGCACTGTATCGTCGACAGTAATCAATTGCTCTCCATCGTAATAAATGAAAGCTATCCAGGAATTGAGCCATTTTTAAAGCAGTATATGAAATGAAAAAGCCTACAGTTGTGGTGCTTTAGTTCAACAAGAGGAGATCGTCAATTGACGGTCTTTTTTATTGGTCCAGTTTTCTGTGGAAAGGTTAAACAAGACCAAATAAAAAGCGGCCCCTCTACAGAATTAATTGTGGTTGGCCGCTTTTTATTGAGTAATGAAGTTAAATACTTCCTCATTCGGGTGTTATGTCTATTAGAAGTAAATGTACATACATCACCGTTTGGGTCAGATTATGCATCAAATTTCTGTCTCGCTGTTCAATTACATCTATTAAACATTGGAGAAAAGTGCCCAGCTGTTCGTTCAACTCCTTCATTCGTAATCCAACTTTCATCTAATAGCCGATCTAGCAGGAATTATTAGATGTTGCAAAACTGTAAGGTAAACGTCACCCGAACCGATGGATAGGTATTGGGATTTATCCTACAATGAAATCAGAAATGGAGTGGAGAAATATAGAATGAATAAACGAATTGAGGAATTGGATTATATACGTGGATTCGCCTTGTTGGGAATCATTCTGGTAAATATATTGGCTTTGCTTCAAATAGGTATTCCTGAGCCGCATACAATAGATGCAAGTTATCAACGATTTTTATTTTTATTTGTAGAAGGTCGTTTTTACTCCATTTTTTCATTTTTGTTTGGAGTGGGATTTTATATCTTTCTTACGCGGGCACGAAGTAAAAAACAAAATGGATATGTATTGTTTTTACGTAGAATAGTAATTCTATTTGTATTTGGGATGGTTCATATGTTTTTTCAACCGGGAGAAGCATTAGCAGTTTATGCTGTATGCGGATTACTTGTATTACCGTTCTTTAAAGTAAACAAGCATGTGAACCTTGCTATAGGCATGATGTTGCTTGTCGTGTTTGCAGTTATGGGAGAGAAACTACTCTTAACATTTCCATTGATTTTATTGGGCTTGGTTTGTGGCCAATATCGTATTTTTGAAAACCTTGGTGAAAAAAGACGTCTCTTTATCTTTACAGCAAGCGCGTTAATCTTCAGTGGATTCGCCTTATATGCACAGTATCAATTAGTACCTTACGAACCGTTTTTCAGTATGATAGTTATAGATGAAGAAGGGCCAATTGACGCGGTAAGTAAATTTTTGAGAGCCGGTATAATGGTCGGCCCAGTACTGTCAGCATTTTATGTAGGATTGTTGCTTCTTTTATTACAATCAAAAGTAATAAAACTTGTTCTTTCACCGCTAAAGCATTATGGTCGGATGGCCTTGACCAATTATGTAGGACAAACTGCACTTATTCTACTTGCTGGTAGAGTTTTTAATCTATCAGCAAACCTTTCGTATATGGGAACCTTATATATATGCATAGTAATTTGTGCCATTCAGATGGTGTTCAGTATGATTTGGCTACAATATTTTAAAATGGGCCCACTTGATTGGATCTGGAGAGTTATTACGTATTGGACAATCATTCCTTTGGTTAAAGAAAAATAATGTACCGGCACAACAGAAATATGTTGGATTTTTTATCGTGCGCCCTGCATGGGAGTAGTCTATAGGGTGCAAGTCCCGAACTTTGAAGGCAGAAGTAACAGTTAGCCTAACGCAAGGGTGTCCATGGGGACGTGGAATCCGAAAGAAAGAAGGGTTTGCAAAAAAAACAACGACCAATCAGATTAGGGAAAGTTCGTTATATTTGTTTTATTGAACTTCTAATATAATCTCGTCAATTACTTCCTCTAACTCTTTCCTAAAAATCGGACCCGTACATTCAAGTTCAAAGGTATCTTCAGTGATAAGGTCCTCTAGCGTGTGAATGTCATTCTTTTTAAGTATCTTAGTCAACCGTACACTTAGTTCCAGTATTTCAATTGGTTCTTTCAAATATTTTTTTTGTCAAAGTGGATATCTTAACCGTGTGGGGGGGGTTCTATTAACATGGTGTACGAACTGACAAATTTAAGTATAAACATACAGTAAAAAAGGTAATCCAACCTCGATAAGATTGAGGTAGGATTACCTTTTTGAAAATTACATTGACTTTTCCAACAGCCTTCATCTATTTAACCTTTTTGTTGCCTCGATGGCGCATGAAATAAATATACTGTGCCATTAATGTCGCGGGTAAATTAAAGAGATTACCTTGTAGATTAAGTTGTAACTGTTGCTGCTCAAAACTCATTACTTCATATGTATCGTTATGCGTTAAACCAGATTCTTCAAGCTCTTTTTTTGTAGCTACAATATTGCTATATTGAACTGGAATCATAACAAGAAAGTACATCACGAAAACCGAACCGATGATCCAGAATTCCATTACTTCGTTCTCCTCCTTGTCGAATAATTAGTAGTTAGTAGTTTTACGAAAGAAACTGGAAAAGGTTTCATTTTGGGTTATTAATTATTTCGAAATCGATTTTTTGCAGGAAACTCCCTGTCCTGCTATGATAAAGAAGTAAATAGAGAGGGGTTTGATTAACATGAATATGAATTTTGATCTTTATATGAATGATATCCTTAGACAAGCACGTTCAGAGATGGAAGCTAGCGGTTATGAGCAGCTGACAACGCCTGAGCTTGTTGAAGATGCGTTTAAACGTTCTGGCACAACACTTGTAATGGTGAACTCGGTTTGCGGTTGTGCAGGTGGTATCGCACGTCCAGCAGCTGCACACGCAGTGCATTATGACAAACGTCCGGATCACTTAGTAACTGTGTTTGCAGGACAAGACAAAGAAGCGACTGCACAAGCACGTATGCTTTTCGGAGAAGATCACCTGCCTTCATCACCATCATTCGTACTTCTGAAAGACGGCAAGCTTGTCGCTGAAGTTGGACGTTATGAAATCGAAGGACATGATCCAATGTCTGTTGTGACAAATCTACAAAGTCAATTTGAGGAATATTGCGAAGAACTATAAGAAAAGTGCTGGGCGTCTGAAAATGAACTTAGGCTAGACATATAATGCAAAAAACAGTCCGTATGTGCTAGATTGCACATACGGACTGTTTTTTGCTTTTACATGATCATGCTAAGACCGAACATAACACTTGAAGCAAGCATTGCTCCAACCATTACCAAAACAACGACTTTCTGTACTTTACGATTGCTCATTAGTCAAAAACTCCTTAAGCTTTATAATTCTATTTTAACAGAATTTATGAATATCACAACATCTAGCCGTTTAATGAGGTAAAATGTACAATAGGGGGAGGGGGAATTGTTATGCAAAAAGTAGACCACGTTGGAATCGCTGTCAAAAGTATCGATGTATCAATAGACTATTACATACATACGCTCGGGCTTAGGCTTTTAGCAGTTGAAGAGGTCCCTAGTCAGAACGTGCGCGTAGCTTTCATTGACGCTGGGAATATTAAGCTTGAGTTATTGGAACCACTGGGGGAAGATGGAGCAATTGCGAAATTCATCGAAAAACGTGGTGAAGGGGTTCATCATATCGCATTCGGTGTGACGGATATTCGTTCAAGGATGGCTGAACTGCGGGAAAAAGGCGTTCAGTTACTGCAAGAAGAACCGAAACCGGGTGCTGGTGGAGCGGATGTGGCGTTCCTCCATCCAAAATCATCATTCGGCGTATTGTATGAGCTATGCGATAAAAGCGGCAAAGGGGACTGACAAAATGGATATCTATGATAAAATCAATGAATTGTATGATAGAAAAAGAGTGATTGAACTTGGTGGCGGAGACGAGCGAATTGCTAAACAGCATGAAAAAGGGAAGTTGACCGCAAGAGAACGAATTGACTTGCTGCTAGATCCGAATTCATTTGTTGAATTAAATCCGTTTGTTATCCACCGTACGCGTGACTTTGGGATGGACAAGCAAGTCGGCCCAGGCGATGGCGTGGTAACTGGCTACGGGAAAGTTAACGGTAGACCAATATATTTATTTTCACAGGACTTTACTGTTTTTGGAGGAGCGCTAGGGGAAATGCATGCCATGAAAATCGCCAATGTCATGGATCTCGCTGCTAAAAATGGTGCACCATTCATCGGACTGAATGATTCGGGTGGAGCCCGCATTCAAGAAGGTGTCGTCTCGCTTGACGGTTATGGTGAAATTTTCTACCGTAATGCTATCTACTCGGGTGTTATTCCACAAATATCAGTCATTCTTGGGCCTTGTGCAGGCGGCGCAGTTTATTCGCCAGCCATCACGGACTTTGTATTCATGACGGATGAAACAAGCCAGATGTTCATCACAGGACCGAAAGTAATTGAGACGGTTACTGGGGAGAAGATTTCGTCTGAAGACCTCGGCGGTTCAAAAGTACATAACTCAATCAGCGGGAATGCCCATTTCCGTGGTAAAGATGAGAAGACTGTTCTCGAAAATGTCCGCAAATTACTTGCTTATTTACCACAAAACAATACAGAAAAACCGCCAGTCGCAGCTTATGACGAAGCAGATGATTACCGTGCAAATCTGGCTGATGTTGTGCCCTATGAAACCATTCGTCCATATGACATTCGGAAGGTTATCGAACAAGTCGTTGATACGGATTCCTTCATGGAAGTTCAAGCGGAATTTGCAAGAAATGCTGTCGTCGGATTGGCCCGTATGAAAGGGGAACCGGTCGGACTCGTTTGTAATCAGCCGAAAGTAATGGCGGGTGGCCTTGATATTGATTCATCCGATAAAATTGCACGTTTCATCCGATTCTGTGACTCTTTCAATATTCCAATCATTACTTTTGAAGATGTAACTGGATTCTTCCCGGGCATTAAACAGGAGCATGGTGGTATAATTCGCCACGGTGCAAAAATTTTGTACGCTTATTCGGAAGCAACTGTGCCAAAAATAACGGTTATCCTACGCAAGGCATTTGGCGGTGCTTATGTAGCACTGAACTCTAAATCAATCGGAGCAGATATTGTCTATGCTTGGCCAAATGCTGAAATTGCAGTTATGGGTGCGCAAGGCGCTGCGAATATCATCTTTGCCAGAGAAATTGCCAATAGCGACGATCCGGAAGCAATGCGCGCAGAAAAAATCGAGGAATACCGAGAGAAATTCTCAAATCCTTACGTTGCGGCATCACACGGCATGGTCGATGACGTTATTGATCCGCGTGAAACACGCATTAAACTATTGCAAGCACTTGACATGATGCGCAACAAGCAAGAGACTAGACCGAAGAAGAAACACGGTAATATACCGTTATAATTAAGGGGATGCTTTAAATGAATAAACAAAGATTACTAGAAGAATTTTTGGAACTCGTACAAATTGATTCTGAAACGAAAAACGAACGGGCGATTGCTGATGTTTTAACACTAAAAATGGAAGCACTCGGTTTTGATGTTGAGGAAGATGATTCTGACGATCGCACTGGACATGGCGCAGGTAACCTTATTGCGACGTTGAAAGGGACTACTGAAGCCATCGATCCAATTTATTTCACATGTCATATGGATACTGTCGTTCCTGGTCAAAGTATTAAACCGGAATTGCGTGATGACGGTTATGTCTATTCTGACGGTACGACAATTCTTGGCGCAGATGATAAAGCAGGAATTGCGGCTCTATTTGAAATGGCACGTACATTGAAAGAAAGTGGTAAACCACACGGCGATATTCAGTTCATTATAACAGCAGGTGAAGAAAGTGGACTAGTCGGGGCGAAAGAGATGGATGCGTCATTGATTACGGCGAAATACGGCTATGCTGTCGACAGTGACCAAAAAGTTGGCGGAATTGTAACTGCTGCACCTTTCCAAGCAAAATTATGGACGACAATCCATGGCAAAACAGCACATGCTGGCGTTGCACCTGAAAAAGGAGTTTCTGCCATCAATATCGCGGCTAAATCGATTTCTGCAATGTCCCTGGGTCGCATTGACTCAGAAACAACTGCTAATATCGGACGCTTTGAAGGTGGACAAGCAACGAATATTGTCTGTGATGAAGTTCGTATTTTAGCGGAAGCAAGATCTATCAATCAAGAAAAGCTGAATGAACAGATAGAACATATGATTCGTACATTTGAGCGGACTGCTGAACTAATGGGCGGAACAGCTGAAACAGAAGTTCAGCTGATGTATCCAGGATTTAGTTTTGAAGAAGACGCAGAAGTCGTGCAAACGGCGATGAAGGCCATTACGAATATCGGACTAACGCCACAGTTAATGACTAGCGGCGGTGGAAGTGACGGTAATGTATTCAATGGCGCAGGTATTCCAACAGTTACACTAGCTGTTGGTTACGAAGAAATTCACACGAAAAATGAGCGGATGCCTGTTGATGAGTTGAACAAGCTGACAGAACTCTTGCTTGAAATCATCCATGTAACAGCGAATAAGTAAAAGGGGGTAAAAGGATGAGTGATTTAAAAGCAGTTATTGTCCAATGTGGTAACGAGGAATACGCGATTGCTGTTGATACTGTCGTGTCAATTGAGCGTCTTGAACAAATAAACCCGATTCCACATCTTCCTGAATATATGCTCGGACTTATGCGGATTCGTGGGGAACTTGTTCCGATTCTGGATTTTGAACAGATTCTCTATGGTAAAACTGCACAAGGATATGAAGATGCACGTGTTGTTGTAGTTCAAACTGGCAGTTTATACATTGGTTTACTTGTACTGAATGCGAAAGAAATTCTTGATATTCCAGAAAGTGCTTTAACTTCCTCGGGACTTATTGCGTACTCAAGAACACCTTATTTCACAACAGTTGCAAATTTAGAAAACCGAATGATTACCGTTGTCGATCCTGAGATTTTATCCCAAACGCTTGCTGGGATGGATAAAATCGGCGAGTATGTGGAAGCACAACTAGCACAAGAAAAGTAATCTGTAAGCCGGGCAGTGGCATCTGTCCGGTTTTTGCATGTTATAATTAAATATATTAAACAAATGGATACCTAAAAAACTAAGTGAAGGCGCCCTAAATGGGGTAGTCAAAGCCCTAAGAATGGTGGCTAAGTTTCTTGGCTTAGGGCGGGAGATATCCCCCTTGCACCTGAGCGAATTCAATGGCATTCTTTATTTCTACATAAGTAGTATTAAAGTGAAGGAGGGGAATATGTCTTGACGACGGTTAGTGATTCACAAGCAAAGGTCATTCTTCATCTGGATATGAATAGTTTTTTTGCATCCGTTGAACAAGCGCATGACCCTTCCTTGAAAGGTATCGCAATGGCGGTTGCCGGTAATCCAAAAGCACGAAAAGGCATTCTTGTGACATGTTCGTATGAAGCAAGATCGTTTGGCATTTACACGACGATGACTGTCGGTGAGGCGAAACGGCTATGTCCAGATCTGGTAATTGTCCCGCCAGATTTCGAAAAATATCGAATCGCTTCGTCTGCTGTTTTCGACTTGTTACGAACCTTTACTGACCTTGTAGAACCGGTGTCAATTGATGAGGCGTATATCGATATTACTGCGATTGGTGGATTGACCAATGCTGTGAATATTGCATCTGCTATGCAACAACGTCTTTTGCAGGAGCTTGACCTGCCGTGTTCGATTGGTATCGCGCCGAATAAGTTTCTTGCGAAGACTGCATCAGATATGAAAAAACCGATGGGTATTACGATTTTACGAAAGAGGGAAATTGAATCTATCTTGTGGCCACTTCCGGTTATTGAAATGCATGGAATTGGGAAGAGTACAGAGAAAAAGATGAATGAGTTGGGCCTTTTCACAATCGGGGATTTGGCAAAAACAGATGAGATCACCATAAAATCGTCTTTTGGGAAACACGGCATCCGACTACATGAACGTGCAAATGGTATTGACCACCGTCTTGTAGACCCTGAAGCTGCTGAAGAACGTAAAAGTTTTGGCAGCTCAACGACATTACCGGTAGATGAAACTGATTTGGATGAATGCCTGAAGGTTTTCAAATGGTTGGCGTCCAAAGTAGCGGCCCGTCTTGATACTAAACAATTAGCCGGCACAGTCGTCATGATCCAAATACGTACAGCAGACTGGCGTAATCATTCTCGAAGCAGGACGGTCCTTAATCCACTTTATAAAGAACAAGATATTTATAAAGAAGCTGCTGATTTATTTACAAGGCATTGGGATGGCGAACCAATTCGTCTTCTTGGTATTACCGTATCAAATGTGGTTATGATGAATGAACTGCATGAACAGCTATCAATTTATAACTTTGAAAAACATGCGAAAGAAGAGACAATGGATACTTTGCTTTCGCAGTTGGAACAAAAATTCGGTCCTGGAACAGTGAAGCGGGGCATGAAATGAAAGGTGGATATCCGTTATGGAACTACAATTTTTAGGAACTGGGGCGGGTATGCCGTCCAAAATGCGTAATACGTCAGCTGTCGTTTTGAATTTATCGGCCGAAGGGGACGGTTATTGGCTATTCGATTGTGGGGAAGCGACGCAACACCAGATATTACATACATCGCTAAAACCACGGAAAATCGGCAAGATATTTATCACGCATTTGCACGGCGATCATATTTTCGGATTACCCGGATTGATTGGCTCGCGCTCATTCCTTGGTGGCGAGGAGCAACTTGACATTTATGGGCCAACTGGGTTGAATGAATGGATTAAGACAACGTTGCGCGTAACCAATACGCATTTAAACTATGAGCTAATTGTTCATGAAATCGGGGAAGGCGTTGTTTTTGAAGATGCCGATTACCGTGTAACTGCGAAAAGTTTACAGCATATTATCCCGTGTTTAGGTTATCGGATTGAGCAAAAGCCTCTTCCAGGAAAGTTACTCATCACCAAAGCGAAAGAAGCGGGTGTACCAAACGGTCCGCTACTGAAACAGTTGAAGAGCGGAGAAGATGTGATATTGGAGGACGGGCGAGTTGTTGCCAGTTCGGACGTCACCGGGGAACCGCAAGAAGGATTTATAGTTGCCATTCTTGGTGATACAAATTATTGTAGTGCCGCTGTTGAACTGGCGCAAGACACGGACATTCTTGTTCACGAGGCTACGTTCGATATAGATACGGGAAATCTGGCGAAAGAATATGGCCATTCAACAATCGGGGATGCAGCACGGGTAGCGCAAGAAGCAGGAGCTAAAACGCTTATTGCAAATCATATTAGTGCCCGATTCATGCCTAGCGACGTGGCGCAATTGCAAAAACAAGGGGAAGCCATTTTCCCAGCACTCCATATTGCGGAAGACTTCTCACGGTTCGAATGGAAAAACGGTGAAGTTATTCGGGACTAAACATGAATTCAGAGTGATATAGGTGCTTTTCAGCCGTTACATCTACTTGAACATAGCAATATCTTATGTGAAAATATGTAAGCTGAAACCCGATTTTTCCTATTGCAGGAAGAATCGGGTTTAGTGTATGTATCAAACATTATTTTACAGAAATAACTTGTCCATTTGTCATTTTCTCGAGTTCATCTGGTGTTAATTGAAATACTGCTTTCGGATGTCCAGCAGCAGCCCAGATCGTTTCATACTTGAAAAGGTCTTCGTCAATTAAGGTTAGTACAGAGTTTTTATGCCCTAATGGGGGAACCCCGCCAATAACAAATCCTGTGGATTCACGGACAAAATCAGCGTCTGCTTTACCTAGTTTGTCATTTAGCGTTTGAGCAACTAGCTTCTCATCAATGCGATTGATTCCACTCGCAACAACTAATAGCGGCTCATTTGTACTTTTTAGTTTGAATATAATCGATTTAGCAATCTGCGCGACCTCACACCCTAAGGCATCTGCCGCTTCTTGAGCAGTTCGAGCGCTGTCTGTCAATTTGACGACCTCGTTTGGATGTCCTAATTCCAATAGTTTCTCTTGTACTTGTTTAACACTAGTCGTTAACTTCTGCATTTATCTCAATCCCTTCAAACATTTTCGTTTAATAGACAATATTCTACAAAGTTATAACCTTTACCTTTATTTTTGGTGAACACTCAGAAAGGTTATATAACTCCATTAGGAGATATTTGGAACTACTACGTAGAATTGAATGAGTTAGACAAATACTTTATCTGGTTCGTGAAGTTTCCACGAATTTTATATCTCGAGTAGGTGAATAAATTATATTTACTATTGGTAGATACCTAAGAGGATACTCTACAGGCATATCACTAAAAAAGTAGTAGTGCGAACCCGTGCCAGGGTTTGCACTACTACTTTTTTATTTATAAATTACTGTCCAATATTGGCAGGATAACTTATTTAAAACATCCAGCCTCGCTCATACTGTTTCGGCGACTGGATCTCAACACGAAGGTCTTTTGCAGCTGTATATGCCCAGTACGGGTCGCGCAATAGTTCGCGTGCCAGCAAAATCATATCGGCACGGCCGTTTTTCAAGATTTCTTCTGCTTGGATACCAGTTGTGATCAGGCCAACTGCGCCCGTTAATATATCGGCACCATCTTTAATTGTTTCCGAAAATTTCACTTGATAGCCAGGAAATGAATCAATTGCGGCTGGGACGACCGCTCCGGAACTAACATCAATTAGATCGACGCCTTGCTCTTTCATCCACTTCGCCATTTCAATGTACGCAATGGACGTCATGCCTCCGTCAGTATAATCATGTGCAGATATTCGGACGAACAAGGGACCTTGCCAAACAGTGCGAACTACTTCGATAATTTCACGTAACAAGCGATAGCGGTTTACTGCAGAGCCGCCGTAATCATCCGTCCGTTTATTCGATAAAGGCGACAGGAATTCATTAATAAGATAGCCATGTGCACCATGGAGTTCAATGACGTCAAACCCGGCTTTCTTCGCACGAATTGCACCTTCCTTGAATGCTTGTACAGTCGTTTTTATATCGTCTATAGTCATTTCAACAGGCGATTTATACTTTTCATTGAATGCAATTGCGGACGGTGCATAAATATCGCCGTCGACTGTCGCTTTACGTCCAGCATGTGCGAGCTGGATGCCCGTTTTCGCGCCCTGCTGTTGCATGAGATGGACCACTTCTGTTAATCCCGCAATATGGTCGTCGCTCCAGATGCCAAGATCTTGTGAGGAAATTCGTCCCGCAGGTTGTACTGCTGTAGCCTCAACAATGATAAGGCCAACTTGACCGACAGCACGTGTGGCGTAATGTGTCTTATGCCAATCCTCAATCATTCCGTCTTCGTTATGGCTCGAATACATACACATCGGTGACATAACGATGCGGTTTTTAAATTCAACATCGCGTATTGTAAATGGTTCAAATAACTTTGCCATGTTTTTAACCCCCTAAATGATTAATACGATTAGTATAACAAATGCGGGAATATAAGGCGGGGGTCCCGACTTGGAAAGATGATTGGCATTAACACGATTTTTCAAAAAAAGTGTCAGAGAACGACCCCCTAAATAGCAGGAGAAGTTATCACCATTCTAGAAGAGTTATCTATCAAAGGAAAAGTTGGTGGGAAAATGGAGGCTTTTTTAGTTATAGATGTGCAAAATGGAATAGTGAATTTCGGTAATTTTCAAGAGAGCTGTCAATAATCAAGATTGTTATTAAGGATTTCAAGGCTAATGGAAAACCTGTTATTTTCATTAGGCATTGGTCAGATGCAATTGAAGTATTGGATTACGAGGAATTTGTCAAAGAGTATAAACTATCTAACTTACGTTGAAGCAAAGATATGACTTAAAACAGATACATTGGGGGAATAAAAGTGAACATAAAAATTACAGAGCAGATTGCAAAAATTCAAAGTAGTAATCATTTCTCAGGTACTGTATTTGTTAAAGATGGGGAAAGGATTTTGGCAGATGTAAGCTATGGTTATGCCAATCGTTCTGAACAATTAAAAAATCAAAGAACATCTCGATATGGAATAGCGTCTGGATGTAAGCTTTTCACCTCAATTGCAATTTGTCAGCTTGTAGAAGAAGGAAAACTATCTTTTGATACGACTATAGGAGAATGTCTTGATTTAGATTTTCCGTATTTAGACGAAAAGATAACCATCCACCATTTACTGACGCATACTACAGGAATGCCAGATTATTTCGATGAAGAAGTCATGGATGACTTTGAGGAACTGTGGGTCAAAAATCCGATGTATCACTTAAGACGTTTGAGCGACTTTTTGCCACTTTTTCAAAATGAGCACATGAAATCTCCGATAGTAGGGCGGTTTCACTACAATAATGCAGGTTATATTTTGCTAGGTTTGATAGTTGAACAAGTAAGTGGACTTGTCTTTACTGACTACGTTGAAGAACGTATTTTTAAAGAAGTCGGCATGTTAGAATCAGGATACTTTGCGTTTGATGCTCTTCCGCAAGGGACTGCTTTAGGGTATATAGATAATTCAGACGGAACATGGAAAACGAATATTTATTCACTACCAGTAAAAGGCGGTTCGGATGGCGGAGCATATGTAACAGCAAAAGATATGGTTAGGCTATGGGAAGCCTTGATGAACCATCGACTTCTAAATGAGGTACTAACCAATCAGTTACTCACGGCTCATACTCAAGTCGATGAAGATAGCTTTTATGGATATGGCATATGGATTAAGAAAAATGAAAAAGGTGTATTTAAGTATCATGTAATGGGCTATGATCCTGGAGTTAGCTTTCACTCCGCTTATTTTCCCAATTCATCTCAAATAGTTGTTGTATGCTCAAACAAGTCAACAGGAGCATTTGACATTATGAATGGAATTGAAGAGGAACTGACAAGGTTCCAAGCCTTTAAATAAAAAATGACTTGAACCTTATTAAAATTGACGAAGAGGAGAGTGGGAAAGTTAGATATGGGGATTTTTTTGATTGGGGAATATCTTAAAAGTGAAAGAGTAATAATGCGAGAAATTGAAGAGAAAGATTGGGTAGATGTTCATAAATATGCATCGCAACAACTAGTGTGTCAGTACCAACCGTGGGGACCAAACTCTGAGGAGGAATCTGAAGAGTTTGTAAAACAAGTTATTGTAGATGCCAAAAAGAAACCAAGAAGTCGATTTGTATTTGCCATAATTTTAAGGGGAAACGGAAACATGATTGGGGCAGCTGAGTTAAATATCCAAGATTATAGCAATAAAATCGGAGAAATTGGCTACATTATAAATCCAGATTTTTGGGGAATGGGATATGCAACAGAGGCAGCGAAATTGGTAATTGAATTCAGTTTTAAAAATTTTAATCTCCATCGTATTTATGCGACATGCGACCCAAGAAATGTTGCTTCATCAAAGGTGCTAGAGAAAATAGGCATGACAAAAGAAGGTAGAATACGTGAGGATTTACTACTAAAAGATGGATGGCGTGATTCCCTTTTATACAGTATTTTAGTTCATGAGTGGAGTGGAAAATAGAGTGCTAAATTTTCACCAAAAGATGATAAATAACTTTAATACCGAATCGATTTCTGTGCAAAAAAAACGAGTGAAAGATACTACTATATATAAATATAGTTTTGACTGATAGAAGGGGAAATTATGAATAGAGAACATTATTTATATGAAGAATTTATATGTATTTCTGGATTATTAAACCAACAGTTAGACATTGTACCTGTCTTATATGGTTCATTAGGTCTTGGAAAAGTAACAAATATCGACTTTTCTCCTCAAGATATTGATATACTTGTGCCCTTAACTTATTTAGAAGAAAAATGGAAATTTCTCCAACATACCATGGAACAGCTAGGCTATAGAATGGTTAACTTACAGGAACATGAATTTATTAAAAATGATATTAAAATTGGGTTTGCTTTTACGGAAGATTTATTGGAATTTGCGGATGTAGATTATACAAGTTTAAACCTATTTGAAGATGCTGGTTCAGAATACTATTTACCTACGATTTTGGATTTCGTTAAAGTCTATAATAAATCGCTAGAAGATGGCTATAGAAGAACAAAAAATAACAATAAGGACTTGGATAAATTAGAGATTTTAAATATAATTATACAGAATACATTATAATTACAATGAATATAAGTTCTCAAAATGGCATAGTCTAAATAAGGAAATAACTTACATAAAAGTAACTGGATTAAGTTTTACAATCGAAATAATTTTTGGGGCAACTCATTATTCACAAATCCCATATGTAATGCATGGTGACTCCTTTACTTGTAATAATCCACTGTAGTGTATCGCTGACGTTGTGATACAAGTATGGTTAACATGACCAGGAAATACGTTTATTTATTATTTGCATTTACACACACACTTCTCTATAATCAATTCAAACCTTATATCAAACGGCAATGACGAGGAAAAGTAATGAGACGATGTTATATAGAGAGCTTCTGTTGGTGGAAATGAAGCAAACTAGTCTGATGAACATGATCTCCGAGCTTTGCACTGAAAATCCGCGGATGAGTAGGCTGCAACAAGATTTGGCACTTGTTACAAATGTCAAAGTATACTCGCAGGATTTGTAGCGACGTACTTACTAAGACAAGTGGCGTGAGCTATTTGTGAACTAAGGTGGTACCACGAGTGAAATATTAACCTCGTCCTTATCGATACGATAAGTGGCGGGGTTTTTTGTATGCCCTAAAAAGGAGGAATTCGTTTGAGCATTTTAATTGGGGGTGCGTGGCCATATGCCAATGGGTCATTGCATTTAGGCCATATCGCAGCGTTGTTACCGGGGGATATTTTAGCGAGGTATTACCGACTAAAGGGTGAATCCGTCTTATATGTGTCAGGTAGCGATTGTAATGGTACACCTATTTCGATTAGGGCCAATCAAGAAGGGCTAGCGATTCAAGATATCGCAGATCGCTATCATCAAGAATTTATAGAAAGCTTTGCGATACTGGGATTTAGTTATGATTTTTATTCCAGAACGGATAGTCAACAACATCATGAAGTTGTCCAGCGGATTTTCTTGCAGCTACTTGAGAATGGATATATTTATAAAAAAGAGATTGAACAAACGTATTGTGAGTTTGACCACCAATTTTTACCGGATCGGTATGTGGAGGGTGTTTGTCCGAACTGTGGACATCCATCTCGTGGGGATCAATGTGATAATTGTTCAACCATCCTTGATCCGCTTGATTTAATTGACCGTAAATGCAAAATTTGTGGCAATGAACCAACCACAAAGGCAACGGAACACTTCTACTTTTCATTAAGTTCATTTCAACATGAGCTAGAAGAGCAAGTTAAGAAGGTTCGGGCAAACAAAGCGTGGAGAGAAAATGCCATCCATTTATCAGAAAGATATTTGACAGAAGGTTTACATGACCGCGCTGTGTCCAGAGATTTACAAAATGGAGTTAGTGTCCCAGTACAAGGTTATGAGGATAAAAAAGTATACGTTTGGATTGAAGTAGTATCAGGTTATTATTCGGCCAGTCAACAATGGGCGATTGACACTAATCAAAGTGATGAAGCTTTTTGGAATGAAGAGACCGTATCTTACTATGTACATGGGAAAGACAACATTCCCTTCCACTCGATTATTTGGCCATCTATTTTATCGGGTATTGGAAAGGACGCTTTTCCAACACATATCGTTTCAAACGAGTACTTAACATTAGAAAAAATGAAACTATCAACGAGCAAAAACTGGGCTGTGTGGGTTCCCGCCATTTTGGAAAGTTATGATCCTGACTCCATTCGATACTTTCTAACTGCAAATGCACCTGAAAATAGAGACGCTGATTTTTCGTGGCGTGAATTCATTTTCAGTCATAATTCTGAGCTTCTTGGTGCTTACGGTAACCTCGTAAATCGGACGTTGAAGTTTATTGACAAATCATTTGAAGGGGCTGTTACTGGTAACCTGGATTTAGATATTGTAGAAATGACTCAATCTAGATATGGTGAGATTGGTCACTTGATTGAACAAGGTCATTTCAAACAAGCGATTGAAACGATTTTTGAAACCATTCGCTTCGGAAATAAATACTTTGATACAAAACAACCTTGGAAAGAAATCCATGAGAACAGGGAAGAGTGCAAGAATATTTTACTTACATGTGTGCATATTATTGCAAATTGTGCTTAGTTATTATCGCCATTCCTACCTTTTTCAAGTGATAAAGTGAAAGTAATGTTGAATTTAGCACCATTTACTTGGGAACCCATAGAAAAATCAATATATCAAACCTTTCAAGTAAGTCCTTTATTTGAACGAATCGATTTAAATCAGATAGAGATCGAATTAGAAAAGTTAAAATTGAATGCAATATAAGTATAGACCAGAGAAAAATTACTAGACTAAACTGCGGGCATATTCAAAGTTAAACCGCTATTCCACTTTAAATAATCAGACAACAATGGCAGCATAAGTGTTTTCAAACATCTAAAATAAGGGGGATGTTCAATATGTATTCCTTGTTCTGAATAAAATTAATCAAGATTAAATTGTTACTATAATAAATATACGGACCAAGAGTGGCGTTATTATAGGGGGGGAATTCACATGATAGTAGAGGACCGGATAGCTAACTGGATTGAATCTTACGATCGAAATGGTTATTTGAATGGCTCCATACTAATTGCTTCTAACGAAAACATTCTTTTTAACAAAGGCTTTGGTATGGCTAATTGGGAACATAAAGTGCCAAATACGCCTACTACTAAATTTCGCATAGGTTCCCTTACTAAGGCTTTTACAGCAATGGGCATATTTCAATTACATGAAAAGCAGAAATTGAACATAAACGATTATGTTGGTAAGTATCTTCATGATTATCCTAATGGTGATCGAATCACGATTCTCCATTGCTTAACGAATAGCTCAGGCATTCCCAATTATACAAGTTTTGCGGATTTTTGGTCTAGTACTATGAGACTTCCTTCGACTTTAAATCAGCTTATTGACTCATTTAAAGACAGGGATTTGGACTTTGAACCTGGAAGGAGTTTTGGCTACTCAAACTCGGGCTACACGTTGCTAACGGCTATTATGGAAATAGTTTCAGGCATATCATATGCAGATTATATACAGGAGCAAATATGCCATCCATTGGGCATGTATAATACAGGCTGCGATGATGGAATAAGGGTCGTTCCTAGTTTGGCTTCTGGTTATTCATTCTGGGAAGAACCGATTCACCCAGCATATGCTGACTTGTCATTTCCATTAGGATCCTATGGTCTATATTCTACAACGGAGGATCTATTTATTTGGGATAAGGCATTAAAATCATTCAAAATACTTAACAAGGAACTAACAGAGAAAATGTTTACTCCAAATCTCAGTTCATATGCATATGGTTGGATGAAATCCAAAATTTTCGGAAAAAACTGTGTGCATCATTCTGGAGATATCAGCGGTTTTTGTAGCGATTTTCTCAGATTTGTTGATGATCAAGTTACTATTATCTTTTTGAGTAATATGAATGTTACGCCTGTAAAACATTTAAGTCTGGAAATTGCGAAGACTATTTTTGAGGAAAAGACATCTTTACCGCTTCCTGCTGTACCAATTCCGTACACAAACGTAGAACCTATAGTAGGTAAGTATCTATTTGGAAATGAGGACAACAAAGTCCTAGATATATCTGTTGAGAAGGGAGAACTCTTTTTAGCTGTCCCTAAAACGTACGGAGCGATTTATAAATTCAAACTGGTAGCAGTTAGCCACGACTCCACCAAAACAACTTTTTTAACTGAGATGATTAATGAGCAACTTGTATTTTATAATTCAATGTCAGGTGAAATAGGGAGTGTGCAATATATGGATTGTACTGGGAAAAATCAAATGTTGAATAAGGCTGAGTAGTTTGTAGGTAAACATTAAAGGTTAATGTAAAGAACTCAGATTCTACTCGCGGCAGCAGGGTGCAATCTAAGTGCATATCATTGACTAGTTATTCCGTAAACAATTTTCCTGAAAGCAAATAATCTTCCGAAACACAAATGTGAATTTAGAATATTCATAGCAATAAATGGACTTGCAATGCAGATATGATTTCAAAATAAATCCGAGAAGTCGATTTGTCTTTGCAATACTTTTAAAGTAATACGGAAAGATGATTGGCGCAGCTGAGTTTAATATTCGAGATTGTGGAAATAAAACCGGAGAAATTGGTTATATTGTGAATCCAAATTATTTGGGAATAGGATATGCAACAGAAGTAGCGAAATTATTAATTGGATTTGGTTTTAAAGAATTCAATTTCCACCGTATTTATGCGACCTGTGATCCAAGAAATGTTGCTTCTTCGAAGGTGTTGGAGAAAATAGGAATGATTAAAGAAGATAGAATGCGTGAGGATTTAGTAATGAAAGATGGATGGAGTGATTCTCTTTTAGATAGTATTTTAGTGCCCGAATGGGACGGGAAATAAATAAATAAATAAATAAATAACAGTTCATCAGTACTTCAATAGTGATGCTGCTTTTTTAAAATTGAGGGGATAGCAGAGCGGATCTATAGTTTCAACAGTGAAGCATCGTTAGAATGTACTGTGGTTGTATTCGGTCGGTATATTTTTTGCATACCTACTTTGTAAAGTCTTTATTGAAAAATAATCGTCAACTAATTCCCACCTTGATTGAAAGGAAGGTAATAGTTGGCTTTTTCTACTATCGCATTAATTACTATCAAATTTTTTAGTATTGACAAAATGAATGAGACTGTTTAGACTGAAAATTAAGATTCAACTGGCATACCACATACCAGTGGGAGGAGATGGAGAATGAGCCTATTCATAGTACAGCAGTCCCTTTCTCTTAAGCAACAAGCATATGAAGGGATTAAAAATGCAATTGTTTTACACGAAATCCTTCCCGGCAGTGCATTGTTCGAAAGAGACTTGAGCGAAAATTTGGAAATTAGTAGAACACCTGTAAGGGAGGCAATTCTATTATTAGAGATGGAAGGGTGGGTGAAGTCGATACCAAGAAAGGGGACTTTTGTAAGTAAAATAACGGCCTGGGATGTCGAAGAAGTGATTCAAATTAGGAAAGCGCTTGAAATTCTTGTTATAGAACTACTTATCTCCAAGATTACGGAGAAAGATATCGAACAGCTCAATCATATTTATGTGAAACAGCTTGAGCATGTAAAAGATAGTGGACAATTCATATCGGTGGATAAGGACTTTCATATCTATTTGGCTGAATTGAGTGGAAATCATCGCCTGGTAAATTTAATGAGCACAATTAGTGATCAAATAAGGTGGTTTGGTGTTAGTGCGTTGAATTTACCGAATCGAAAAGAACAGACTTTAAAGGAGCATGCCTGGATAATTGAGTGTTTGAGAAATAAAGAAGTTGAAAAAACAAAAGAGGCCGTGTTAGAGCATATCGAGCACACTCGGGTTGCTATTCTATCTAGTGTTAGTTTAAGTGATTAAGTAATGATTTGTATTCCTATTACTATAGGATATAGGATTAAGATTTGAATAGTATGTAAGCACTTACATTAGGGGTGGAGGGGAATGTATGTCGAAAATTTCAGCAAATTTAACAGAAGATGGGGAGAGTAAAGAAATTGAAAAACCATCGCGTGTACGATGGTGGTTGGCTTTTATGTTTTTCCTTATTGGATTGATTGCTTATATGGATCGATCAAACATCGCAATTATTGCAAAGCCAATGATGGAAGATTTGAATATGAGCAAAGTTCAATTCGGTATGTTAGCATCATTATTCTCCTTAGGCTATGCACTCTCTCAAATTCCTGCTGGAATAATTGCGGAGCGTATTGGGGCAAGAAAGATTGTTATGATTGCCTTGATTTGGTGGTCAGTATTTACTGGGTTAACGGCGATTGTTAAATCTCATGGGTTATTAGCGCTCGTACGTTTTATGTTTGGGGTTGGGGAAGGTCCGATGTATCCGGGAAATGTAGTCTTTAATACGCATTGGTTTGCACAACAGGAAAAAGGGCGGGCTGCAAGTGCGCTGTTAGCGGGATCTTATTTTGGTCCAGTGATTGCACCCGTGATAACCGTGGCTATTTTTCAAGCATGGGGATGGCAAGCGGTTTTTTATATCTTTGGAGCGTTGGGCATTCTGGTCGCATTAATCTGGTATATAGTTGGTCGGGATAGACCGGAGGATCATCCTTTCGTGAACAAACAAGAATTGAAACAGATCATGGAGAATAGAACAGTTATGGGGGATAAAAAGACTCTTGCTCCTTGGAAAAAGTTCTTGAAAAATGGACGTTTCTGGGCGCTAGGTCTTCAATATTTTATTGTTTTGTATATTATTACTTTCTTCCTAGTCTGGTTGCCAACTTATTTGATGGAAGCTAGAAATTTTTCGCTAGGCGAAATGGGATTCGCAGCTAGTTTCCCTTGGTTAGGTATATTTATCACAGTTATGACGGGTGGCGCAATTTCGGATTTGTTAGTGAAGAAAGGGAAGTCAAAAATGATTGCAAGAGGTTCGCTTGCGATAGCTGGGTTAATCGTTTTTGCTGGATCAATGTATTTAGCAGCTTATGCTACTGTTCCGTGGATGAATGTATTATGGCTGACAATCTCTTTGGGAGCTTTAGGATTTCCAGTAATCGCTTCTTGGTCAGCAGTAATGGACTTGGGGAATGAATTTTCTGGTTCCGTGTCAGGTTGGATGAATCTTTGGGGAAATCTTGGCGCTTTTGCATCTCCCGTACTATGTGGCTGGCTTGCACAAAACATCGGTTGGGAGGCCACTTTGCTAGTGAGTATTGTACCTGTATTTTTTGCTATTCTACTTTGGTTTGGTATTCGTCCAGATCATTCGTTAACTTAATTATTTGCTATCTGTGGCATGCCACATACCACAGACTTAAAAGGAGGAAATAAAATTGAAGTATGCAATTTATCAAATGGAAATTGTAGCCGGAAAACCGTCTGAAAACAGAAGAAAAGTAATGGAATGGGTGGAAAAAACAATGGAATCCACATCCCCGGATATCCTCGTTCTTCCGGAGATGTGGACTACGGGTTATACCTTATCTATTTTGGATGAAGTGGCAGAGGAAACGGGGCAGGATACAATTCCCTTCTTAACAGAGATTTCGAAGCGTTTCAATGTGAATATTATTGGTGGTTCAGTTGCGAATAAAAAGAATGGTTGTATTTACAATTCTTCTTTTGTCGTAAATCGACTAGGGGAACTAGTCTATGAATATGACAAAATTCATCTTGTCCCTATGTTGGATGAACATCTTTACTTAGAAGGAGGAAAGAAAAAAGTAAGCATCTTTGAATTGGACGGCATTAAGATGGGGCTCATTATATGTTACGATTTACGTTTTCCAGAACTCTCTAGAGAACTTGCGCTTAAAGGAGCTGAAGTACTTCACGTTGTAGCGGAGTGGCCAACAGTCAGAAAAGAACACTGGCATACCTTGCAAAAAGCGAGAGCAATTGAAAATCAAATGTTTGTCGTTTCATGTAATTGTGTTGGTACGTATAACAATGTTGAATATGCTGGGATGTCCATGATTATAGATCCCTGGGGAAGTGAACTTTCCATAGGGCAAGAACAAAGCGAGGAAACGATAGTAAATGATTTAGCTTTAGAACTTACCGCAAAAGTACGAAAAAATGTACCGGTATTTTCAAGCAGGGTCCCAGAACTATACTAAAGAAGAAAAGGACGTGACGAAAGATGGAAAATAAATTAATAATGAGCATTCAAGGTAGTGAGGAAAAATTAGAGATTTATGTAGAAAATATATTTAATGCAGGATATGCAGGAGTGGATCAGGAGAAAGTACAAGAACATATCGATGAATTGTCGAAGTTAGGCGTCGCAACCCCTACCACCATTCCTACATTGTATCCAGTATCAAATCAGCTGGCTACGTATGCAGACACATTCCAAGTTCAACATCATGAAACAAGCGGAGAAATTGAGTATGTATTAATCTGGTCTAATGATGGAATGTATGTCACGGTAGGGAGCGATCATACTGATCGTAAACTAGAAACTTTCAGCGTTCCGATGTCTAAGCAAGCGTGTCCAAATATTTTAGCGCAGGATGTTTGGAAATTTGAAGATGTAGCAGATCATTGGAGCCAAATTGAGTTAACATGTTGGATAAAATCCGATGGCAAAGAAGAGCTATACCAAAAAGGTACTTGTGGTGATCTAATGTCACCACAAGCGTTAATTGAGAACTTTAAACAAATGAACATTGACCAAAATGGAAACATCTTTTATTCAGGAACAATCGGAACAGTTGGAAGTTCGTTAGCATATGGAGATGAATATGTAATCGAAATGAAAGATCCTGTACTTGATAGGGTGATAACACACCACTATCGGTTGAAGTATTTACTAGAAGAGATTGGATAAAACGGTGGAGCCCGAGAAATGGGCTCTTCTTTTTTTATATCCATTAAAGCTTTGTGAAGCGAATTTAACTTTACAGAAACCGTATGTTGAATAGGATTGCAAATCATACGGTACAAAAGGGGTAGGTTAAATTGGAAGGGGATTATTTCCGCGGCAGTTGTTCCAAAATACAAAAGGTTATGATAATATCTATGTATCTATGTATCTATGTATCTATGTATCTATGAAAGGTGGAGTTTATTATGAAAAAAACTACTATTATCTTTGGATTCAACGTCTTAAGGGAAATGATCGGCGACTAATCGGGTAAATCAAATTGTTTAAAAAGACTATTTTTAAATAAAAAGGAATGCTCGATTGCTCGTTCGAATTATAGGGGGAGCATTCATGTTAAATCAGCAAGGATTTAATTTATGGGCGAATGACTATGATCAAACAGTACAAGTGTGTGAAGAAAATAATTTGTATCCGTTTGCTGGATACAAAAAAATATTGAATACTATTTTTAATGAGGTCATGCAAAAGCAACAATCAACCATTTTAGATATAGGGTTTGGCACAGCGGTTTTAACGAGTCGACTTTATGAAAATGGGCATCGCATAGATGGTTTAGATTTTTCTACTCAGATGATTGCGGTAGCTCAGTCTAAAATGCCAATGGCAAATTTGGTGGAGTGTGATATTACCAAGGGCTTTCCTGATTCTTTTGAAGTCAATAAGTATGACTTTATTATAAGCACATATGCGCTGCATCATATTGCGGATGAAGAGAAAATCACCTTTATCAAGAGTTTGCTACCTCTACTTTCAGCGAATGGGAAAATATTCATTGGGGATATTGCATTTCATACACGTAAGGAGCTTGATATTTGTAGACATAATAGCATTGAATATTGGGATGAGGATGAGTTTTATTTAGTCTCCAATGAAATCAAATACTCGTTAAAAAACGTTTGTAAATGTGAATTTCATCGCGTATCGCATTGTGGCGGTGTATTCATGGTTACGAGGTAAATATAAAATTTATAGTCGAAATGATAAATTGAGTTGTTTCGGCAACTCATTTTTTCTGTAATTAATGAAGGTGGTTATTAACTTTGAACTCGTGTAAGAGTCAGTGGCATTTAATGGTTAATTTCGATTTTTCTACACTATAAAATAAGGAGGTTACACTACGTGAATATTTAAAAAGCGACTTTCAATTTAAAAGTATTCTAGGCGATAAATCTATCAATAAAGTATATTAATATGGGGGAAACATAATGAATGGACTAGCAGTATTAAAAAGATTCGGCTTTCAAACTCAAGAAGAACCGAAAAGTATCTATCCTTTCTCCCCGGTATATCGAGTTAACAGTGAAATGAATGATTTTATTGTTAAGAAAACACAGAGACCAATTGAGCGTGCACAAAGACTGATGAGGTATACGACCAACTTAAAAGAAAATGGAGTAAATGTGGTAACACCAGTTAGTTTAAGTGTGGAAAACCCTCAATCAATCGGAGAGGATACATATGTAGTTTATCCATTTATTAAGGGAGCGCAGTATTCCGGTAAAGATGACGAAATCATAGCAGCAGGCAAACTATTGGGGGAAATACACAGCCTTTCGCCCATGGAAAATACGTTTGAATTAGAAGAATATGATGTTTTTGATTTTAATGTGGACGAAGTGGCAGAGAGTGTTCAAAAGATAGAAAAATACGCTGCACGTTATGATTTTAAAATTGAAGGTATTCAACTGAAAAAGAAATTAGTAGAAGTAGTTAATCAGCAAGAAGAATTGAAAAATAGCGGTTTGCAATTTGTACTCACTCCACATGACTTCAAAGCGAATAACTTAATCTATACACCAGATCCTTATTTAATAGATCCTGATAATGCCAGTTGGATTCCATGTATTTTTGATGTAGCATTAGCCCTACTTTTATTTCATAATGAATTATCAACCGCTCCAGACAAACCATTTACGCCTGAACAATGGCAATTATTCCTGCAAGGCTATAAAAAATATAGTAGTCTTACCGATCTAGATTACGTTTATTGGGAAAAAGCAGTAGAGCATGTTTTTCTAGATGAGGTTATGTGGTTAATGGCCGATGTAGAGGATGATTGGGCTAATCTATCCCAGAGACACCTTTTTGAAGGGCTTATCAAGATTGTATACGATCCTTCAAGCTATAGTCTAAATTGTTAGGTTAAGTCTGAATTTATTATGCGTATTTCAATGTTGCGGGAATTCTCGTTTGTGGAAAAGTAATTTTGAAGGTTGCTTTCCTATTGCTACACCATTGGAATATGCAATTGTGGAGGGAAGAATGTATGAGTAGAAATGTATTTGAAGAAAAATTTGAGAAATATGCTGATTCTGAAATGTATGACCACTTATAAGTGGGGGAATATCAGTGAAAAAGTCAGTGAGGGCATGAATCAAATCGTTTTCATGAAAGACGGAAAAGTGGTTTGTTATCTATATGGTTATCCTGAGAGTAATAAGTTTGGGATATTCTTTGAAGGTACAGATTCTGTAGACAACGTGAAAATTTTATATTCAGAAGATAACGAAGTTTTTGATGTGACGAAAAATGGAGATATTGTTTATTTAAAACACAGTAAATAGGATTCATTGTACTAGTGGAGAATTATGCATTTTTATTAAGGGGAGAACTTGATGCAGCAATTACCAGTTGTTGTACAGACCATTCTAAAGGACTACATCGCCTTGTTTCATGAGCGTTTACCAAACACACTCGAAGGATTTTATATCCAAGGATCAATTGCACTGAATGCCTATGTGAATGATTCAAGTGATATTGATTTTATTGCAATAATAAATCGCCGTTTGTCAGGAGAAGAAGTGGAAGTATTAGCCGAAATTCATAGTATTATTGCCAGTAACTATCAAAAACCAGAAATGGATGGAGTCTATGTTCTTTGGGAGGATATTGGTAAACTAGAAGCTGATGATAATATTTATCCTTTCTATAACGATGGTGAATTGAGTTATGGTGCTTATTTTAACTCTATCACTTGGTGGATACTGAAAACGAATGGAATTAGCATTTTAGGTCCAGAACCAACTGCGCTAAGATTTGAAGTTGATCCACAGCTCTTAGTTTCTTATGTACATGAAAATATGAATACGTATTGGGCACAACGGATCCAAAGAATTGAGAGTTCATTGGGACAGTTACTTCATCTATCAGCTGAAGCGATTGATTTTGAAATTGAATGGTCGATTCTCGGATTGTTACGCCAATATTATACCTTAAAAGAACATAACGTACTATCAAAACTTGGTGCTGGCGAGTATGGATTGCTTCATCTACCAGAGGAATGGCATCAGATAATTAAGGAAGCAATAAATGTTCGTAAAGGTGCTGGGATCGAGTTTTTCACTTCTGATGAGCAGAGAATTGAAATGGCTTTAAGATTTTCGAAGTATATCATTAGTTACTGCAACAGCAGCTTAATCCAAAAACGTATAGTATGATTTAATGTCAATTTTCTCGCTTTTCAACTTACTGCTACTGAAGGGGATTTTTATGGCTTACAAAATTGTGTTTTTCGATGTTGATGGAACAATAACGCACCATGAAGATGGGAGTATTTCAATTAATACTAAAGAAGCAGTCAAAGCATTAGTGAACAAAGGAATAAGGGTAGTAGCGGCAACAGGAAGACCATTATCTATGTGCGAAGAAATAAAAGCACTAGGAATAGATACGTTCATCACTGCGAATGGAGCGTATGTCAAACACAATCACCAGGTTATTCATAAAGTGCCGATGGATAAAAATGTGATTCAAGATGTCGTTGAATTTTCCTACACAGAGAATCAAGGTCTTTCATTCTTCACTGAAGATTTTAGCATGAATGGTGTAAAAGATACTGAAATAGTAAAAGCGTTGAAGGAAACTCTATCATTGAATAACTATCCTACAATAAATAGACTGATTTATAATCAAGAGGTTTACTTAATGTGTTTGTATGCAACTGACGAAATGGTTGAGAAATATATTCAAAATTTTCCGTATCTAACATTTAAGAGATGGCATCCTTATGTATTGAATGTACTACAAGAAGAAGTATCTAAATCATTAGCCATTATAAAAGTTTTAAAGTATTTCGACATTGATAAATCAGAGGCTATTGCGTTTGGTGATGGAGAGAATGACATAGACATGTTGGAATTAGTAGGACTTGGTATAGCTATGGGGAATGGGAATGAAAAAATAAAAACAATTGCAGATTTCGTAACTAAAAAGTCAAGTGAAGACGGAATTGAGTTCGCGTTGAAAAAGTTTGGAGTGATTTAATTGATAAATATGTTTCAGTATAATTGGCAAATCAGAGAAGACTGGTTTAAGTGGTGTGAAACCATTCCATACGAAGAACTCACTAAAAAACGTATGGGGGGTATGCAGAGCATAATACATAATCTATTTCATGTAATTGACTGCGAACAAATATGGGTTAATCAAATGCAAGGTACATCAGTCATCATTAAAGATATAAATAGAATATCAAGCCTTAATGATGTTAAGTCATTTTCTAATCTAACCAAACCAGGAACAGAGAGCTTCATAAAATCACATACGTCTGAATCTGAAGATAGAACTTTGGTAGTAAAGAGTAGAAATGGTACTACTAATTCATTCTCGTTTGATAAAATAATTACACATATACTATCACATGAAATTCATCATATTGGACAATTATCTGTTTGGTCTAGAGAAATAGGATTGAAACCTGTATCGTCTGATTTACTATTTAGAGATTTAATTTAGTTAACAATTAAATTCAACAAACTGTTAAAAAAAACGATTCCACCATGTTGAAATGGGGAATCGTTTTTTCGTTTAGTGAGTAACATAACTCGATCTATCAATATTTTTTATTAAGCATATGAATGCAGCCCAGCAATTACAAGGTTCACGAAGACTTGATTGAAAATAATTATTCCAAAACCAATGACTGCCATCCAAGCAGTTCTTTCTCCTTCCCATCCTTTCCCTACCCTTAAATGTAGCATTGTGGCATAAAATAAGAAGGTGATTAAAGCCCAAATTTCTTTCGGGTCCCACCCCCAGAAACGGCTCCAAGCAAATTGGGCCCAAATCATAGCGAATATCAGTCCACCAAGTGTGAACAAAGGAAAACCAATGATGACTGCTCGGTAAGTAATTTCATCCATAGAGTTCGCATTTACTTTATGAGTAAGTGGTTTGAGTAGAGAAATGATTTTTCGCTTCGTGAAAAGACGAATCACTGTGTAGAGCACAGTCCCTACAAGGAATGACCATATTATTGTATTCAATTTTAATGCATCAATCGAGTTTGGAATCTCTATAATACCGTTTTTTTGATCGACAGCCTCATAAGAATTCGCATCCACTGATTGGACAACCACTGAGTTTTTAGGAACGGTAATGGCTGGTAATTTATAGTTATAAACGTCCACCTCAGATTTATGATTTTCGAATTGAAGATTTTTAGTATAACCGACTGCATTAAATGTGCTAGTCATTAGAATGAAGCCCAATACAACTACCATAAAATACATGACGAGCTCCAAACAGAATGTATTCTTGCTTTTTTCAGTTGGATTAACTATTTTTAAAAGGTAGATAATACCTGTAACAAAAGATATGGACAATACCGCACTAGAAAAGGCTACTGTTAGTACGTGTATTGTTAACCAATTACTTTGCAAAGCGGGAATAAGGGGCGTTATATCTTTCGAAAATGCATTTGCATAGCCCAGAATTAGCAGTGCTATCGGAAGAGCAAAGAGTCCAATTACACTTTGGCGATATAAATAATACATAATCAGGAAACTTCCAACGAGCATAATGCCAAAGAAAGTCATGAATTCATAAAGGTTGCTAACTGGTGCATGTCCGGCAACAGACCATCTAGTTATAAAATAAACAATCTGTAAAATGAAACCTACCCAAGTCAGTGTTATTCCAAGTATTGAAAATATCTTTCTTTTCGACCTAACTGCTAGTCCTAAAGGAATAATTGCTAGTAAGTAGATAAAAAAGGATATATAAAGTGCTGTACTGCTTAAACTGATTAATGAACTTGTAGACAAGATGGAACGCCTCCTCTTACATGTTTTTAAGATCTCTTTAAACTACAACCTGAGTAGAATGACTGATGTTTATGCATAAGTCTGATTTTCAATACCGATAGTAACCTCCAACTCACTGTTAATATTGTTTATCTGATTTACTCAGATAAACCAATTTAATCCAGTGTAGCATTCGCAAATTCGAAATGGAGGAAGAGTTCCGACAATTTCATGACTTGAAGTCATCGTATGAATTAGGTTTTACCATTCGAGATGTATTATTGTTAATTTCGGCCCGAAAACCGGCTGATTATGTAGGTTCCTTGATTGCTAGATAGTCGACTTATCAAATTTTTAAACAACCGTATGATTTCATCGCCCCAATACAGTTTTAGAGCTATTCTATATAACGGTTGAAAAACAAGATATTGTATTAGAAGACTAATAGTAAGCCTTTTCGAAATAATGAGGGATGGACTTTTTATTCTTTGATTTACATACTGCATGGGGGTATGGTAAATTGAAAACATTAATAAAACAGGAGGTGTTCAAAATGAGGGGTCTAATGCAAGTACAAGGGATGTCTTGCACTAGTTGTGTCAATTCAATTGAGGGTGGTGTTGGCAAACTTATCGGTGTGTCTTCTGTCAAAGTCGATGTATGTGGTGATGAGGTTGTGGTGGAGTTTGATAATGCTCAAAGAACTGAAGAAGGCTATAACGTCATCTAATTTCAACATAAGTAAATCAACAGTTGCAGCCTTCATGTACGGGTAGAAAGTAGTTTAGGGGATTATGCCTTTAGGTATAATCATTCTTTTTAAATAAATTATACCCCCATTATGTATATGGGTAATCTACATAATTATAGCCAAACATAAATGAGTAGCTCGACAGTTATACTGGAGAACGACTAAAAGATAAGGAGTGATTTATCATGCATGATCACGACCACGGACATCATCACAGTCACGCTAGAGAAGGAAATAAAAAAGGACTTGCGATAGCATTTATAATTACTGCCGGGATTATGCTGTTAGAGTTTTTTGGAGGTTTGCTGACGAACAGTTTGGCTTTACTGGCCGATTCGGGGCATATGTTGAGCGACGCGGGGTCATTGGCGCTAAGTTTAGTGGCAATTTGGTTTGCTGCGCGGGCGGCTTCACCTAAAAAAACATACGGTTATTATCGATTTGAGATTTTAGCGGCATTATTTAACGGGGGAACGTTGTTTGTCATCGCAGGAATGATTGTTTATCATGCGTATGGACGTTTCTTTGAGCCACAGACTGTTGCGAGTGGTTCGATGATTATCATTGCGTTCATTGGGTTAGCGGCCAATCTACTTAGTGCTTGGTTTTTAATTAGCAAAGGCGATGTGAAGGATAATGTAAATTTACGCAGTGCCTATCTGCATGTCCTTGGCGATGCACTTGGTTCTGTCGGAGCAATTATTGCCGGGATTGTTATGTACTTCTTTGACTGGTATGTTGCAGACCCAATTATCAGTGTTGTCGTGGCGTTGTTAATCCTAAAAGGTGCATGGGGGATTATTAAACAGACGATTCATATTCTAATGGAAGGGACACCGATTACAATTGATCAGCAAGAGGTCAAGCAGACATTAGAAGCGATCGAAGGAGTTATCAATGTACATGATTTTCATGTATGGACAATTACATCCGGATTGGATTCACTTACTTGCCACCTGCTAATAGAGGATAATCAAGATGAACAGCGCATACTTCAACAAGCGATTCAACAAATCGAGAAGCAGTTTAAAATCATGCATACAACGATTCAAATTGAAAAGTCTGATTTGCAACATGCAACACCTATCGTGTAACTAAAGAGATGAAGGAGGATTTAGTTTAGAGAAAATGGTTAAACTAGCAGGGAATGGTGGAATCGCATTTGGATCAATATTAAATTCCGAGCAACTAGCGGTAATGGAAGATTATGGGGGAAGGCGATGAACTGGAGTTGACGACGTCACAGCAACTGTACATTGAGGTAGTGGAAAGAAAAGTTGCAGGGATGACGGATCGATTTAAGGCAGCCGAAAAATATAGTGAACATGGCAAAAGAAGGGAATCTTTTTTCAAATTCGTGCATTATTTTGAGGAAAATAACCTAAAAAGCGAACTCGTTGACCCACACCAAGTAAAATGCTAATATAGGGGTACGGGGTATGCGCACCTGCTTAAGGAGGCAAAATCATGGAGGAATCAACCAAAACAACAGTCCAACCAAATAAACAACAGCTTCTTAACCGGTTAAAACGTGTAGAAGGACAAGTAAGAGGCGTTCATCAAATGGTCGAGAATGATCGCTATTGTGTCGATATTTTGCATCAGATTAGCGCGATTCAATCAGCCATGAACAAGGTTTCTTTAGCCTTGTTAGAAGATCATACACATCACTGTGTAGTCAATGCCATTAAAGGTCAGAATGGTGATGCGGCTATTAAAGAATTGATGGACGTTATGAAAACAATGACGAAGTAAAAATGCTCCTCGCTTGACATACCTAACAGGGGTATAGTAAGTTTAGGGTAATAACAAAAACAGGAGGTTTTTAATTTGAAAGAAACGTTAAAAGTAGAAGGCATGTCATGTAATCATTGTGTTAATTCAATCGAAACGAGCGTTGGGGAACTTACGGGTGTTTCAACAGTCAAAGTAGATCTTGGCAATAATGAAGTATCAGTAGAATTTGACAATGCAACTACATTTGCGCAAATCAAGGAAACGATTGAAGAGCAAGGCTACGAACTCGTTTAACGAATAGACTGTCAGCTTACACACATGGGGGTATATAGTAGTAGAAACGATTATACTTTTTGGTATGATCCTTCTTTTTGAAATAAATATACCCCTACCGAGTATTGGAGGAGAGACAAATGGCTACTTCTGAAAAAACGTTACAAATTACTGGAATGACTTGTGCAGCATGTGCGAATCGCATTGAAAAAGGGCTCTCAAAAATAGAGGGTGTTGAGAAAGCAAACGTTAACTTTGCATTGGAAAGTTCAACAATCGTCTACGATCCAGCTAAAACGAATGTCAATGAGTTTAAGGCGAGAGTTGAAAAACTTGGATTTAACGTCGTTCAAGAAAAAGTAGCTTTTGACATTTCAGGTATGACTTGTGCGGCATGTGCGACGAAAATCGAAAAACGTATTGGC
This sequence comes from Sporosarcina sp. resist, assembly GCF_014302295.1. Classification (NCBI taxonomy): domain Bacteria; kingdom Bacillati; phylum Bacillota; class Bacilli; order Caryophanales; family Caryophanaceae; genus Sporosarcina; species Sporosarcina sp. resist. The sequence goes on from NZ_CP060287.1 coordinate 2,575,962, forward strand.
AAGATGGATGGTGTTTCCAACGCAAGTGTTAACTTTGCGCTAGAAACAATTGCAGTCGAATATGATAGTAAACAAGTTGAAACAACAGAGATGATTACGGCCGTTAAGAAAATGGGCTATGAATTAATTCCAAAACAAGATAGCAAAGACAAAATGGATCACAAGGAACAAGAAATCAAAAAGCAAGAGAAAAAGTTCATTATTTCACTGATTTTAACGATTCCATTACTATGGACAATGGTGGCGCATTTTGAGTTTTTATCATTTATTTATATGCCCCATATTCTAATGAATCCGTGGCTTCAGCTTGCATTTGCGACGCCTGTTCAATTTATCATTGGCGCTCAATTTTATAAAGGTGCTTTTAATTCACTACGGAATAAAAGTGCCAACATGGACGTATTGGTTGCTCTGGGTACGAGTGCGGCATACTTCTATAGCCTTTATTTATCGATTGAATGGATGAATAATGGCAAAGTTGGAAGTCCCGAGCTATATTTTGAAGCGTCCGCTGTCATCATTACATTAATCGTACTTGGTAAATTATTTGAAGTTCGTGCAAAAGGTAAAACGAGTCAGGCGATTCAAAAGTTGCTAGGTTTACAAGCTAAAACAGCGAGAGTCCTAAGAGGTAGCGTTGAAATGGAACTGCCGATTGAAGAAGTTATCGTGGGAGACACAATTCTTGTGAAGCCAGGTGAAAGAATTCCGGTGGATGGCGAAATTATTGAAGGACGTTCAGCCATCGATGAATCGATGATTACAGGTGAAAGTATCCCAGTTGATAAAGTTGCAGGTGATAAAGTCATTGGTGCGACAATCAATAAGAATGGTTCATTGCAAATCACAGCAACAAAAGTTGGAAAAGATACAGCATTGGCACAAATTGTAAAAGTAGTGGAAGAAGCACAAGGTTCGAAAGCTGAAATCCAACGTTTAGCAGACAAAATTTCAGGTATCTTTGTACCGGTTGTTGTCGTTATCGCAGTTGCAACGTTCCTAATCTGGTTTTTCATTGTAACACCAGGCGATTTCCGTTCGGCATTGATACCAACAATCTCGATTCTAGTTATTGCTTGTCCATGTGCGTTAGGTTTGGCAACGCCGACATCGATTATGGCAGGGTCAGGTAGGGCAGCTGAAATGGGCTTACTCTTTAAAGGCGGAGAACATTTGGAAAATACCCGTTCAATTGACACTGTCGTGTTGGATAAAACAGGTACAGTGACAAAAGGTCAACCTGCGTTAACAGATATTACAGTGACAGCAGGCTTTACAGAAGATGAAGTGCTGCAATTAGTTGCAACAGCTGAAAATCAGTCCGAGCATCCTTTAGCACAAGCCATTGTTTTAGGCGTCAAAGAAAAAGGGTTATCACTACTTGATGTGTCTGATTTTGAAGCGTTACCGGGCTATGGTATCCGGGCAAATGTTAGTGGTAAAGAAGTATTAGTCGGTACTAGAAAATTGATGAACGACTATAAAATCGCTATTTCAGACTCGAATGCTGCTATGGAAAAGTTTGAAAGTGAAGGGAAAACAGCGATGCTGATTGCTGTGAATCATAAACTTGCAGGTATTGTGGCAGTCGCGGATACAGTGAAGGAAACATCGAAAGAAGCCATTGCTAGAATGCAGGCATTGGGTCTTGAAGTAATCATGCTGACAGGCGATAACCAACGAACTGCGGAAGCAATAGCTCGTCAAGTTGGGCTATCTCATGTCATTGCAGAAGTGTTACCAGAACAAAAAAGTGATGAAATTAAAAAATTGCAAGACCAAGGTAAGAAAGTTGCGATGGTTGGGGACGGTATCAATGATGCGCCAGCACTTGCGATGGCGAATATCGGAATGGCTGTCGGAACAGGTACAGACATTGCGATAGAGGCAGCAGATATTACACTGATGCGTGGAGACCTTAATAGTGTAGCTGATGCGATTATTATGAGTCGCAAAACGATGCGCAATATTAAGCAAAACCTATTCTTTGCATTCTTCTACAACACAATCGGAATTCCTATTGCGGCAATTGGTTTATTAGCCCCTTGGGTTGCGGGGGCAGCGATGGCATTCAGTTCGGTGTCCGTTGTATTGAATGCATTGCGCTTGCAAAAAGTGAAATTGTAAAAGGAATGAAGCCATGCGGAAATTCTGCATGGCTTTTTTTAGTTTAGAGGGGGATTTAAGTGTAAAAATAGGTAACTGAAATTGTACACTAGACCTATGTGTTCAGATTGCCAAGATGCAAAATCTTATCTAGCTAAGCAAAAAAAGGATGTAATAATATGGGTAATGAGTTACGATAGGCCTTAAGATTATTCAATGATTGAAGCTGATAATGAGCAATATTTTGCATAGACTGATAACAACAGGGGAAAGTGGGGATTAGTTTGCTAAAAAAACCAAAGAAACTGCAACCAGGAGATAAAATTGCAACAGTAAGTCCTTCTTGGGGAGGGGCAGGTGATTCAGAACTTAGATGGCGTTATGACCAAGGGGTTAAAAGAGTAGAAAGTATTTTTGGCCTTGAGGTCCTCCCGATGCCGAATAGTTTGAAAGGTTCAGAGTACCTTTATGAACATCCACAGGCTCGTGCAGAAGATCTAATGACGGCATTTAAGGATAAGAGCATTAAAGGAATCTTTGCGAATATTGGTGGGGAAGAAAGTATTCGTTTACTTCCATATATTGATTTCAACATAATACGAAAAAACCCGAAAATATTCATGGGTTATTCTGATGTGACGATTACTCATCTGTTTTGCCATAAAGCAGGTATATCTTCTTTTTATGGTCCGGCGATTTTAACTGATTTCGCTGAAAACGTTGAGATGGATTCCTATACAATTGATATGTTGAAGCGGATACTTTTTTCTGATGATGTTATCGGTAAAATTAAACCAGCTCTAAAATGGACGAGTGAGCGTTTGGAATGGCATGAAAGGAATAAGAATAGACGCCGGAAAATGCTACCAAATCATGGATATGAAGTGCTTCAAGGGTCGGGAGTTGTACAAGGAAGATTGATTGGTGGGTGTATCGAAGTACTAGAATTCGCGAAGGGTACAGAGATTTGGCCCGAACAGAAGCATTGGAAGGACAGCATTCTGTTCTTCGAAACATCGGAGGAAAAGCCCGAACCTAGTTTTATAAAATACTGGTTGCGTAATTATGCTGCACAAGGTATTCTTCAAATGGCAAATGGTATCGTTTTTGGGAAACCACAGGACGAAAAATATTATGAATCCTATAAAGAAGTTATTCTTCAGGTCATGAAAGAGTATGGCTTAGAGTATTTACCGATTCTCTATAATTTGAATTTCGGCCACACAGAACCAAAAATTGTTTTGCCCTACGGTGTGATGGCAAAGATCAATTGCGATAAGGGGACTTTTTCGATTTTGGAGAGCGGGGTAGAATGAGGTAAGTGGTACTATCATTGTTGGATAAAAGAGTTGCTGATCAATTTAATTTGATCGGTAACTCTTTTTTCATTAAAAGAGTTCGTTTCACTGTATTAATTCCAACAATTCATTCAATTAGGGTACAATAGTAAATAAGAGTTTGACTTTACGAGGATGAATTAGTGTGGGGACAGAGTATCTAATCTGGATTGGTAGTCTAGCCTTATATTTCGTGAAGATAAAAGAGGAATCCACGATATTATAGGTGGTACGTATGTTGCCACCGTTAAACAGGGCGAATAGTGGTGTGAAAATCGAATTGAAGGACGTGTTGATTATCAAAGCGATTATATTTGATTTTGATGGGACTTTAGCGAATACCTTACCCATTTGTTATTATGCTTTTCAGTGTGTCTTCAATGAGTTTGATAGTAGAGATATTTCCATAGAAGAAATAAAGGCAATGTTTGGCCCGTCAGAAACTGGGATTATTCGAGAGAACCTATCCAATAGTAATAAAGACGAAGCTATTGAGTTGTACTATGCAAAGTACTCTGAACGCCATAACCAATTAGTTACACCACATAAGGAAATTGTTGATCTAGTAAAGCACTTAAAAGAAGTAGGACTCAAAATTGGGATCTTTACTGGAAAGGAAAAAAGAAGTTTAGATATATCTTTGAAAGCTTTACAGATGGAGGGGCTGTTTGAAGTCATCATAACAGGGGATGATGTGAACAAACCAAAACCTGATCCAGAAGGGTTATTAAAAGCTTTATCTCTTTTAGGTGTCGAAAGCAGTGAGGCACTATTTATCGGAGATAGTGATGCAGACATAGATGCTGGCGTTCAAGCGAATGTACATACTGTAGGCGTCCAATGGTTACCTGATTATCATTCAATGGAATTTACGATTGAACCTGATGCTATCTTTAAAAGTGTAACAGAATTCATTGATTCTATGAAAATTGGTGTCACTAATGAGTACTAAATGGTTGGAATGGGCGAAGAGAATACAAGCAATATCTCAATCAGGATTAACCTTTTCAAAAGACATGTATGATATCGAGCGTTATGAAGAATTACGCATGATTAGTGCAGAAATCATGGAAGAACACACAGGGGTAGAAATGCAAAAAATCAAGGATTTATTTATGAATGAAACAGGTTATCAAACCCCTAAAGTCGATGTTCGTGGAGTAGTTTTTAAAGATAATACGATATTAATGGTAAAAGAAAATATGGATAATAGATGGTCTTTACCTGGTGGTTTTTGCGATATAGGGTTGTCGCCGTCTGAAAATATTATAAAGGAAATAAAAGAAGAATCTGGCTATGTTGTAGTTCCTACGAAACTGCTTGCTTTGTTCGATAAAAATAAACATCCGCATCCTCCTCAACCGTATCATTATTATAAAGTTTTTATTCAGTGTGAAATTGTTGGAGGCATTCCAGCTACCGGAATCGAAACGAGTGGTATACAGTTTTTCTCTGAAAACAATATACCAGATCTTTCTGAAGATAGAGTGATAGAGTCACAAATAAAAACACTTTTTGAATTTTCAAGGGCCCCTGATAAAGAGACGTTGTTTGATTAAATAGGGGGATGGGTAGGCTTGAAAATCAATAAAAAAAGAGTTAGTAAACTTTTAGAGATATCTTTTTTCACTGTCAGTGGAGTCTATTTACTAGTAGCAGGGATAGGATTAATTATCATGATATTATTTACTATTTCTTATTTTTCACAATGAAGATGTAATTTATGCGGCTATTATTCTAATATTTTTTAGGAGAAAGAAAGAACCCTCTTTCGTTAACGGGGACTATAATTTAATAAATGAACAGATGAGCCTCTGTTATTATAATTCTTATACTGTTCATCAGAATAAACATCATCGTTTAATAAAGCCATAAGAAAAAATGATTTATTGAACGACGGAAAGTGAGATTTAAATGAGAATAGTTGAAGTTAAACCTTATGATGAACAATGGGTTTCAAACTTTGAAGAAGAGTCCCATAAATTGCATGACATTTTCGGTTCTGAAATTATCGATGTGCACCATATCGGCAGCACGTCTGTAATTGGACTGCTGGCAAAGCCCATTATAGATATAATGCCGGTAGTGAGGGACATTAATCGAATTGATGAATTTTACAAGGCAATGGTTGCCATTGGCTATGATCCAAAGGGGGAAAATGGTATACCCGAACGTCGATACTTCTAAAAAGGAGGAGACAATCGAACTCATCATGTTCATATTTATGAATGGGGGAATTCTGAAATTGAACGTCATCTTGCATTTCGGGATTACTTACGGGCACACCCAGATGTTGCTCAAAATTATGGCGATTTAAAAGAGAAGCTGTCTCAACGTTTTCCTTATGATATTGAATCATACATTAAAGGAAAAGAACAACTAGCATTGGAGATTGATAGAAAAGCGCTAGCTTGGTATAGTTGATTATTTCACTTTGTTAATAATGGTGCAGCATAAAGGTAGGCATGAAAATAATGAATTCCTCAGTAAAATATAAAATCAGAACGCTTTTAGGCTTCACTCTATTCATTATCATAGTGGGCTCTCTGTCATATCTTGCTGTCTACAAGCTTTCATTTTTACCAAATGGTTATGATATTGTTTCACAGCAAAAAGACAGTGTAATCGTAAAAAAATTTAATATAATTGGGCTAGAAAAGGATATCATTACCTTATCATTTTCTGAAAATAATTTGTGGAAAATTGAAGAATTGAACTATGGAATAAAGCGGCAGAAAGATTTTTGTTGGTTTCTATTTACTGCAAGTAGCATTTCGATTCTTATTCTTATTTTAAAATTGCGTAAGGGAGAGAAGTTTTGGAATGCAGTCTGGGGAAGTCGTATTTTTTTCGCTACACTGTTTCCGTTACTTATCCTCATGAACTCTTTGAATAGAATACAGGATTTTATTTCCTAAAGTCTCAGCTACTTACTATTTGAAAAAGCCAAATAAATTTATTTGGCTTTTTGTGAAGAACAACGATTTTCGAAGCTTTAATTACAATAAAATCGTTTATAACGATAATGATAATATGTAGACGAAAACAGAGCAGATTATTGATATGGATGAACAAATAAATGGTGAAGGGGAATACGCGATGAAAATTAACAAGCAAGAAATTAATGTTAACGGGGCGACCTATATAATTAGGTCTGCAATACATAAAGATGCTCGGGCTTTGTCTGAAATTAGATTACAGATTGATGAAGAAACTCAAAACCTTGACAGAGAAAAAGGTGAGGATTTCATAGATGTACAAGGTTTTGAACAATTAATCAAAGCAGACATAGAAAATAAAAGGAACCTTTTTTTAGTTGCTGTAGTTCATGATAGGATTGTCGGTTTTTCAAGATGTGAAGGAAATCAATTGAAACGTTTTGCTCATAAAGTAGAATTTGGTGTCTGTGTTTTAAAAGATTATTGGGGCTATGGCATTGGCAAAAATCTTTTAAAAGAGTCCATCGCTTGGACTGACTCAAATGGAATTAAAAAAATAACCTTAAATGTTCTTGAAACAAATGAAAAAGCGATAAACCTTTATAAACAGTTTGATTTTAAAACCGAAGGCATTCTAGAAAATGACAAAGTCCTTTCCGACGGCCTATACTACAATACCTTAGTTATGGGAAGATTTAACGTATGATGACTTGTGCACAGTTCGTGTTTTAAAGTGAAAAATAGAATGAAACAACTTTACTGTTCAGGTGCACTAGTGAAAAAACGGTATGGCAACTGCCTGCCGTTTTTTTATGGAATTATTCAAAGCTTTTTAAAAACCTTCTAATAGGGCATCTCGTCTATTAATTAGGGAGGAGGGCTGAATATGGAAGAATTGATCGTTGGAGCGTTTGAAATAGAAGACAAGGTAGTACTAATGGATGAAATTATGAATCGGCATGGACAGGATATATTAAGGCTTGTTTATTCTTATGTCAGTAATAAAGAGGTAGCAGAGGATTTAACGCAGGATATCTTTATAAAATGTTATAAATCTCTTCATACATACAGTGGCAAATCAACGTTAAGAACATAGTTGTGGCGAATTGCTATTAATCATTGTAAGGACTTCCTAAAAAGCTGGTATAACAGGAATGTCATTATTACCGAAGATGAACCAACACATAATAGGACTACAAAAGAAATGATTGAAGAGGTCGTGATCCAGCAGGAAGAGGATGACCAATTAATCTCTGCAATCATGACACTGCCCATTAAATACCGAGAAGTGATTTATCTTTATTATTACGAGGAATTGCTAATCAAAGAAATCGCCTTGGTCACTGAAGTGGGCGGAAATACTGTTAAAACTAGACTTAGACGTGCTAAGGAGCTTTTAAAAGAACGATTGGAGGAATAAGTAATGGATGATCGTTTAAAAGGGCTGAAAAAATCAATGGATGCTAGTACATTTAGCCAACTCAATTTTACCGAGCAACATCGCAAGGGAATTCGGGACAAAATCAGCAAAAGTGATGACAGTGAAGAAGACATCTTATTAGCCGTTATGCAACTGCTAGTTTATGAAAAAACGGGCTATGAATTGGTGAATTTCTTGCGCGGACGGGGAATTCGTAAATTTGAGGATAATGAAGGAAGCTTATATGCCTTGTTGCACAAGCTAGAACAGGATGGCAGTTTACAATCCGGCTGGAATGAGTCGACTATTAAATATTATCAATTAAACAATAAAGGTAGGAAGTTATTACGAAAAACAGAGAAACAGTCTACAACTAAACGGTTTAATCGGAAAGGATTAGTGGAGGGGTGACAAACGAGTGGGAAAAAGAAGACTATCATTTTTAAACGAAGTTAGGGATCAAATTAAATCCAGAGAGGCAAAGGATTTTGTAGAGATAGAATTAGATTATCACATAAAAGAAGCGAAGAGTCACTTGTTAACGAAAGGGATAGATGAGACAGAGGCAGAAGAAAAAGCTGTCGGGCAAATGGGAAGTCCGGTAATGCTTGGTCAACAGCTGAACAAGCTTCATCGGCCAAAGGTGGATTGGCTGACAGTCGTTTTATTGATAACCACTATGGGGATAGGGTTTTTGCCACTGTTTTCTCTTGGTTATATGAATAATGGACATTTTGCAATTTATAAGATCATCTTTGTCCTTCTCGGTGCTGGGGTAGCTTTAGGGTTAATGTTGATTAACTATAGGGAATTGGAAAAGTTAGGATGGTTGTTTTACACAATAGGAGTGCTTGTCCTCATAATGATAAAAGCTCTTTCTAAAGGCTTTGTATTTGGGACATCTGTAGTAGAGATTGGTCCAGTAACAATTGAAAGCGTAATGTCTATTCCGTTCTTTTTCCTTGCATGGGCATCCTTTATCAATAACAAAAGGTTGAAAATTTGGCATTTGGGCATGTTGTTTGTCCTTTCTTTTTATTTACTCTTTACGATACCTAGTACTTCAACTGCCTATATATACACTGTCATGGTGTTTGCGATGGTTTGGTGGAGCAAATATAGTAGGAAAACTATTCTCGTAATTACGATACTAACGTCTAGTTCATTCATTATTTTTGGCTTAATCCTTTGGCCGTTATTAGCATTTTATCAGAAACTAAGGTTACTGGAATTTATCAATCCAGAAAAATATCCAACTGCTACGACATTGTACATTAAAGAGCGAATGTCCCAAGCAGGATGGTTTGGTAATTCAATGAATAAAGAGACCATAGTAGATGCTCACACCAATTTTGTTTTTGTGAGTTTTACTTATCATTATGGTTGGCTTTTTGGCATTGCACTTGTTGTACTTCTTTCGCTGTTTGCAAGTAGGATAGTGGTTGTCTTGCGTAAAATCAAGGATCCATATGGGAAACTTCTACTGATTGGTGCGATTGCTCTTTATACAATCCAGTTTGTTAGCAATATTGGAATGTCACTCGGATACTTTCCGATGATCTCTATGTCATTGCCATTCATCAGTTATGGATTAATGCCAATTCTATTGAATGCCTTTTTAATTGGGGTCGTATTAAGTGTCTATCGAAGGAAAGATTTGACGTCGAGTCGTTTTAGTCATATTGAAAGTGGGGAAATTTAGTTATATGTAAACTAGTTCGATAAGATAAAAGGCAAGCTTCTAAAACTTGAACGATAGCTCGAATAGTAGACACGTTTTATAAAAGTGACCTATTATTCGAGTTTTGCGTTCCACTATTTAGTGCAAAATGAATAGCTTTAAGACTGCGCCCCTAACTCACGAGAACGCGCCTCCGCTTTTCCGATACATTGCGCAATCGTTTCTTTGAACATTCCGTTCTCCAACGCATTCAATCCAGCTTCCGTAGTTCCACCTGGGCTCGTCACGTTTTTCCGTAATTCCGCGGGCTCCGTACCTGTTTCTTTCAACATTGCCGCTGCGCCTTCAAGCGTTTGGATGATAAGCGCGCGCGCAATGTCTTTTGAAAGACCTTTACCGATCGCTGCTTCCTCAAGTGCTTCTGCTAAATAATAGACATATGCAGGGCCGCTACCGGAAAGAGCAGTGACGGCATGTAAGTCATCTTCTTCTACTTCTTTCACCATTCCGATTGACTCTAAGAGACCGAGGATATGTTTTTTCAACTCCTCGCTAATCGCATGATTCCACGCGATACCACTGGCAGATTTTCCGATTGTAGCGGAGGTATTTGGCATGGAGCGTGCGATAGGTCTTGCACCAAGACCATTTTCGATTGTCTGAATTGAAACGCCTGCAATAACCGACAAAACCGCTGTTTTATCATCCAAATAAGGAAGTGCATCCGCCATCGCCTGATGGATATCTTTTGGTTTCGTCGCAAGAACGACGAGATCTGCATTTTTCAGCGCCTCTTTTTCCTTGCAGACAATGGATACACCATATTTATTGTGTAATGAAAGTAGCCTTTCATCATCAGATCTATTCATAACAAAAACATTATGAGGTACCACTGCACCTTGTTCCACAATTCCTGCAATAACAGCTTCTGCCATAGAACCGGCACCTATAAATACAATCGTTTTCATTCAAATTACCCCTTTCATTCCATTAATAAAAACGTACGCACCTAGGCGCTGAAATCTGGACAATAAAAAAATGCGCTCTCGTCCCTACTAAATAAGGACGAAAACACATGCTTCCGCGGTACCACCTAAATTTACCGGCATAACACCGATACATCTCGTTCTTTCTTAACGCGAAAGGCACGCCTGTGTTTCCACAGCAGCTCAGAAGGAGGTTCGAAGCGGGAGAGGGGATGTGGCTTTCAGCCGGTGACCACATTTTCTGTTCTCCATTGCCGCAACTACTTGTCTTCGTCAACGCCTATATGTACTTGAATTAGACCGATTATTGCACGTCGTCTAAAAAAAGTCAACTATCTAATTTTTATCGAGTTATCGTTAGGTCATTTTCAAGATAAAGTAAATCGCAATCATAATCGCAATAACTATCCCTACGGCAATCGATACTTTCACGGCACTCACAGGGGATTTCCCGCTTACTTTGCCAGTTTGTCCATTGACGAGGAAGCGATAGACCTTATTGTTGAACTGGAATGATGAAATCCATAAAGGCAATAGAATGTGTTTGTAGGTAATGCTGTCATAGTCGGTGGAGACACTGACTATATTAACAACATCGCCATGAACTCTGCCGTGTATACCACTTGTAATTCCATCGTCTATGACAACTTTGGCATCATTCCATCCATCCTTCAATGGAATTGAATACTTTTCTGCCAAAAATCCAGATAAATAGTCCATTTTATAATCAACAAGTCCATTTAGATGAAAAGGTTCCACTTTATCAATCAATCCACTGGCCACATTACGTGAAGCTTTCACCAATACATCATCGAAGAACTTGCTATAATGACCATGTTCTGTACGCCACCTGATTTTTCTCACTTGTTCTGTTACTTGTTTGGGTTTGCCATCTTCAATTACAGTCCGTGTTTTTGTAACATAATAATACGTACCAATTTGTACGACGTAGGATGAATTCGTCTGAGAATCGAACGTCCAGTAAGGAATATAAGCACCAGCCAAATGGTCTAATTTATACGATTGGATCAGCTTGGAAGGAGCAAAATATTTCTTTTTCATCCACACCTTGAATTTTTCGACCGCTACGTCTTTTGTAATTTGAAAGGGGAGGACCAAAGCTGGTTTGATACCTGCGTGGTTTTCCGTTACCGCAATATGCGACGATCCACAAAACGAGCAAAAATCTGCTACCTTATCTTTATCTAAAAGGGTTTCGGCACCACAATTTCCACATTTGAAAACTCGCTTTTCATCATCCCAACTGTGGTCTTCTTTTTCTAGTGCCTGTAAGAAATCAAGTTCAATCGTGTTTTCTCGCGATGTCGTGATTTCTTTTTCACTCCCACAAAATGGGCATTTAAGTGTTCCACTTGAAGGGTCAAAAACTGTATTACCACCGCAGGAAGAGCATTTATTCACTTCCGTTTGTTCAACTATCATCGCTTCCACACGCTCATTGTTTTCTAAACTGGACACTCGAACACCTCTCTATCCATCACTGTTGCAGATTGTCGCCACAGTCCCCACAAAACTTTGTATTCGGGGCATTTACCTTGCCACATTTCGCACATGTTTTTTCGGTCACTTTTTTTGCGCCACATTCCCCGCAGAATTTTGCATCTTCATTTATTGCCGCCTGACAGCTAATGCATGGCACTTTTTGCTTTTGTACAGTTTCCCCACATTCGCCGCAAAACTTTGCGTTCGTATTAATGAGTGCCTGACAATGAGGGCAAGTCATTTTTTCTGGTTTCGGTTCTGAAGGCGAATTAGTTTGTTGATGGTTGCCTTGGAGAGCGTTTGCCATCACACTGCCAATCGCAGCCCCTGCACCAATGCCTGCACCTGCACCTGCTAATCCGCCGCCTTCATTTTGCGCCGCATCTCTAATTGCTTCTGCCGCCTGGTATTGCTGATACTGATTCATGTTACCAATAACACCCATTGCAGTTTTTCGATCCAATACTTTTTCCACTTCTTCAGGGAGTGATAAGTTTTCAATATACAACGAAGTGATTTCAAATCCGAATGTACTGAATCGTTGCTTCATCTTCTCTTTGCCTTTTTCACTTAATTCGTCGTAGTTCATCGCTAGATCTAGAGCAGCAATATTCGATTCAGCAAACAGATCTGTAAGTCCCGACAGCACCATTTTTTTCAACTGACCCTCAATGCTGCTGGTGTCATAGGATGCGCTCGTGCCAAACAGTTCTTTTAAGAAAACAACAGGTTCGGATACGCGATATGAGTATATGCCATAGCCACGTAATCGAATGACGCCAAATTCCGAATCGCGCATCATGATTGGATTCGAAGTGCCCCATTTCTGGTTGATGAACTGCTTCGTATTCACAAAATAGACTTCCGCTTTGAAAGGGGAGTCGAATCCAAACTTCCACGACTTTAATTTCGTTAAGATGGGCATGTTTTGTGTGTATAATAGATGACGTCCTGGCCCAAATACATCCGCAATTTCACCTTCATTGACGAAAATGGCAACTTGTGACTCCCTAACGGTTAATTCTGCACCCATTTTTATTTCGTTGTTTTGGACGGGGAAGCGGTAAACCATTGTACTTGCGTTTTGGTCCGTCCATTCAATGACTTCAATAAATTGACTTTTGAAAAATCCGAATAATCCCATGCTTAAGCCCTCCTAGTAATTCTATATCGTCGTAAATAACTGTTAAAATAGATACTTTGATTATACCATTTTAAAACTTCATGGTAGAGAATTGATTCAAAAGATGACGCTTGCTACTAAAAAAGGTACAATGGACTGAATACTCATTCATATTAATAAAGGGGATTTTACATATGATACAGAAAATTGTTATACCAACACCATTCGCAGTTGGCGATGTAAATGCATTTCTGATAAAAGGAGATACATTGTCACTCGTTGATGCGGGGCCGAAAACCCCTGAAGCATTTGAAGCATTGCAACAGGGCATCAAGGAAGCTGGGTATGCATTCAACGATATTGAACAAGTCATTTTGACACACCATCATCCTGATCATGCTGGCTGGATTGACGCGTTTGATAACGCTAAAGTTCTTGGTCATGTGTATAACGATTTATGGCTCAAACGGGATGAAGCTTTTTTCCGCTATCATGATGCGTTTTATCTCGATTGTCTTATCGAAGAAGGAGTGCCTGAGCAGTACCTTGGTTGGGTTAAGAAGATGAAACGATCCACTGCACTTATGGGGGAACGTCCACTGGACAGTATGCTTGCCGAGGGTGATGCGCTTCCGGGGCATCCTGGCTGGACAGTTATGGAAACACCTGGCCACGCTCAAAGCCACATCGTCTTATGGGATGAAGAGAATAGAACAATGATTGGTGGAGACTTAGTGCTTGAAAAAGTGTCTTCAAACCCGCTTATTGAACCACCACTTAATCCTGCACAGGGACGGCCGCATTCTCTATTGCAATATAACGAATCGTTGAAACGTATACTGACATTGCCTGTAGACATTATTTATACTGGGCATGGCAATGAAGTACGGAATGCTCACGAACTTATTGAAAGTCGACTAGTGAAACAGCGCGAACGTGCGTTAAAGGTACTTGCTATGATGAACGATGGCTCAAGGACAATTTTCGAATTAACCCGAGAACTGTTCCCGGCTGTCTATGAAAAAGAACTGGGTCTTACACTCTCTGAAACGATTGGGCAAACTGATTACCTTGTCAATGAAGGGCTAGCTCGCGAAACAAGGGATGAAGGCGGCGTCCTGCATTATGAACAAGCATAAATCGATACTCATAACAGGTGCGACTAGCGGGGTTGGATACGCACTGACTAAACGGCTGTTGGCAGTAGGTTACGAGGTGTGGGCGACAGGTAGGGCACTTGCCGTTTTAGAGGAGTTGCAACGTGAAGGTGCACATACGATACCTGCGGATTTTTCGAAAAAAGAAGATGTTGAGCAATTGATGGCAAAAATTGGTTCACCCGATGTCGTCATCTTTTCGGCGGGCGTTGGTTCATTCGATTTCGCTCACGAAACGTCTAATGAAGCAATTCAAAGCATGATGACAGTCAACGTAATCGCAACCATGCAGCTGACTAAACTTCTGTTGCCGAGCATGATGGAACGCCGCAGCGGACATTTGATTTTTCTAGGTTCACAAGCCGGAAAAGTGGCAACACCCAAGGCTTCTATTTATGCTGCGTCTAAGCATGCGATTATCGGCTATACGAACGCGCTTCGTATGGAAGTGGCTCCATTCGATATCCATGTGACGACTATTAACCCAGGTCCGATTGACACACCCTTTCTGGATCTCGCGGATGAAACAGGTACTTATCGCACATCACTTGGCAGGCATTTATTGACTGTGGAAACCGTGGTCGATGCGGTGTTTAAAACAGTAGGGAAACCAGTTCGCGATGTGAATTTACCTTGGTATATGGGTGTCACGAGTAAACTCCACGCAGTCGCTCCGACGCTTGTCGAACGGTTGGGGCGGAAGTATTTTATGAAGAAATAATAGGAATAAGCATTTTGCGAAAGCCGGCGTAATTGCCGGCTTTTTACCTTGAAAAACATATTTTTTGAAGAAAAATTTTCTGAAGCAACAAAGGATCGTGAACAACTTTAGAAGTTGTTAGAGTATCTACGAGGAAATTACATTATTTACGTTATAGACTTAATTCGGATCACTCGAAGTACGCAGAATTTATTTGAATTGATTGATTTAATACGAGGGAAAATGCAAGATTAAATCACTCAAGGATACAGGGCTAAATTTATTAGAAAATAATCCATACAGCCCAATTCCATTAAAGAACCAGATAATAGAATAGCAAGGGAATTTGACATGTCACCTTTAGGTGTCCTATAATAAATAAGACAACAAAAGGTGTCGTAATTATTATGAAGTTTAATCAGTGACGTTACAGGAAATATTAATGAAAAGGCGGGGCTGATTTTGAACGAAAAAAGTCAAGTGAGGGATGTTTATGACGCTGTTGCCGATCCAACAAGGCGAAAGTTAATTCAAATGTTGGCGGATGTTGAAGAATTACCCCTACATGAGATAACCGTTCATTTTCAAATGGGGCGTACAGCAGTATCTAAGCATTTATCGATCCTTAAAGAGGCGAATCTAGTAATTGCTCGAAAGGTCGGTAGGGAAACAAGATATCGGCTGAATGCAACCCCGTTGAAAGAAGTTCAAGATTGGGTATCCTTTTACGAAGGATTCTGGAATGAAAGAATTGCTAAATTAAATCTTTTATTGGAGGAGAAAAAATGAAATCAGATGTATCATTAGATTATCAATTTACAAGTTCTATCGAGCAGGTGTGGAATGCTTTAACGGATTCGGACACACTTGCGAAATGGATATGGGATAATGATTTTAAACCAGTCGTTGGACATAAATTCCAGTTTCGGACAGAGCCGAACGAATGGTGGGATGGCATTGTAGATAGCGAGGTGCTCGAAGTGGACGAGCCTCATAAATTATCTTACACTTGGCTAAGTGCCGGAGAAAGCACTACTGTTACATGGACTTTGAAAGAAGGTTCAGATGGAACTGTCCATCTACATTTCGATCAAACTGGATTTAGTGAAGCAACAAAAGCACAACCAGGAGCCATCGAGGGAGCTACATATGCTTGGACGCAAATGGGTGAGCAACTCGAAAAAGTATTAGCAGAACTGTAAAAATGATTTCTTCATCCTTTATGATGTCTGCTTTTCAGGACTAACTTTATTATAAAAATAATCCATTCTTCAACAATATGGCGCTTTTCCGGAACATGGAAAGCGTCATTTTTAATGGAAGTAAGGATTAAGTAATCTAACAATTTTTGTTTGAATTATAATTTAGCAAACGTGGCAAGACTAAATTTAGAGAATGGAGAGGACAATACTGTGAAAATAAATCAATTAATTGCGAACAATATTAACAACTTAGATGCAACACTACCAGTAGATAAATCGTTAGGAATTGCTGGTTTGTCTGGATCTGGTAAAACAACTTTTTGTCAAACAATTGGTGAAGAATCCAAGAAGCGTCTCGTTTCCTTATTGCCAAAGTCTGAATATCAGTATTTATTTCCCCGTATTATGGAAACCAATTTCAGTGCCATCAAGATGGAAGAAATGCCTTTAGTCCTTTTTCTCGGAAAATCAGCGATTTCTTCCAATCCACGTTCTACAATAGGCACTCATACAGGCGTATTTAAAGACATTCGTGTTACCCTTGCTGAAAAATTTGAACTGTCTCCAGAAGTTTTTTCATTTAATAATGAGCTAGGCTGGTGTCCAGGTTGTAAAGGTCGCGGAACTACTAAAAATGTCGAATGTAAAAAGTGTGAGGGCAAGCGCTATAATCCTGAAGTGGAGCAAAAAAGAATAGATTTATTGGATCAACCGCATAGTATTTCTGATATCAACAACTTAAGCATTGAATCAATTCTTTCTCTCGGAGAAGAATTACATATTAGTGAAGCGAAACAACATATTCTTAAAAATATTATCAATATGAATATTGGTTACTTAACTTTAAATCGCATTATGGGTACATTGTCAGGTGGAGAATTAACACGACTTTACTTGGCAGAATTCATGGCAACAAGTGAAAATACGGTAATTATAATTGATGAAATCTCCGTAGGTCTTGATCACCAAACACTATTGAAAATTTTAGCAGAGATTAAGCAATTGGGGTATAAGAATCAAATTTGGCTCATTGACCATTCTGACACGGTGCTCGATACAACGGATCAGCAATTGTTCTTTGGGCCTGGTAGTGGTAAATATGGCGGGAAAATTGTTGAAGAATCCCCACGTCCAAAACCAATCTCTTCGGAACGAAATCAGTCAATGCCGACGGAGTACTTCCAGTTTCATGATCTTTACTGTCGTAATATTCAAATGGCTGAAATTCAGATTCCCCAAAATAGACTTATAACTTTTACGGGTGAGTCTGGATGTGGTAAATCTACACTTGTCAATGAGTGTATGGCCAAAGATTTTCTGAAGCGATATCCAAAAGATAAATTGGTAATGGTGGGGCAAAATCGCAACCAATCGATTACCAGTCGGTCAACAGTTGCGACTTTTCTTGATATTAAAAGGAAACTCAAAAAATATAGTGAAGAAATTGATGATATTTTTCAGCGCTCGATTGAAGACATTATTGATGAACTGCCGAATGAAGACATCGCTTATAAACGCCTGAGCCTATTAATTAAACTTGGACTTGGTTATTTGACGTTGGAAAGAAAAACACAGTCTTTATCGAATGGTGAATTTCAATGTGTCCATTTAGTTTCTGAGCTGTTTGCCAACTCGAGAAACCCCCATACGCTTTTTATTTTCGACGAGCCTTCAAAAGGGTTATCACAAAATATTTTAAATCAATTCATTGATAGTATTAGGGTCATTCTGCAGGATGAATCTGTCTCAATAATTATGATTGAACATAACTCTTATATGATGGAAAGCTCTGATTTTATCGTTGATTTTGGTAAAAGACAGCTTGCACCTGTTCAACACCTTGATATTGTGAGTCATGATGATTATTATCGTCAACAAAACAGGACGGATAGAGTTACTCCGTTGCAAATTTCTTCAACCATCCATCAACAAAATGGCGTAAACTACTTAAAAGAAAATCAAATTGCCTATTTTAAAAATGCAGAAAACGTCTATAAGGGCGGTATCTTAAAAAGCTTATCATCAATGGCACGGTTGATTTATGGTGAATACGAATCCGAAACAATTGCACCCGTAATCGCCATTGATTTGGAACGACATTTGTATAGTCAATATAGTTTTCTCTATGAAATGGGTGGATTGATCAACCATATTGTAGCAGCTCATCCGACCAATAAAAATACGCAGCGCTTCGATTTCTATAATCAAGACAATCATTGTCCAAGTTGCTCGGGCCGCCGAGTGATTGAAAAGTTTGATATAGATGTTGTGATTCAAGACAAAAACGCTCCGTTCTGGGATGGCCTATTGCATCCAGATGTGATGGAGGTATTAAAACATTATCAATATTCAAGATTGGAATTCATTTTTGATGAAATTAAGAATGAACTCGGTCACGATATGAGTAAAAGTTATAATGAAATGACAAAAGAAGAAAAGCATACCTTTTTATATGGGTATTTAGAAAAGTCGTTTTATGATAAAGCAGCTAAGGCACAGAGAACATGGCAAGGCTTCAATAGTATAATTGGGATGTATATGTTTATTTCGAAATCGATTATTAAAGAGCATATGAAAGCATCCAAAGAGATAATATCATGTCCGATTTGCGAAGGGTCTGTGTTAAACCATCATAATCAACTCAAGTTTGGAAATACGGATATTCGTGAGATTATAAACCAGCCGATTGATCAAGCATTTAAAACGGTAGGAGCGTTACCTGAACTGATAAAATTGAAATCTATTGTCGGCGGAGATATGACTTTGACTGAAGATGTCTCTTTACTGCCTAGGGAAACACAAGTCGCGCTGAAAGTATTTGAATTGGAAATGGCAAGCTTTGCTGGTTATGAAGTGGTGTTACAAAATGCCTTACCATTCTGGGATAAAATTAGCAGCAATATCGAATCCATCAGCACGAATAACCAGGTTACGATCTGCGATTTTGATAAGATCACTGAGACCAGAGAAACGATCATTGATAAGTATTTCACCAATGGAAAATATAAAAAGCTTGTCTATGTCTATGAAGCCTTTGGATATAAAAAAATTGTAACCCAAATTAATAAAATTAAAAAAAGTCATCCATGTCCATTCTGTAAAGGAAAGAAAGTCATTACAGAAGATAATCTCCATGATGGCGTATATAAATTAACGATCCCATGTGTGAGTTGTAATGAAAGTGGCATCACTGAAGAATTACTTCAGGAAGTTGTCGAAGGTATAGCAGTTGAAACATGGCTTACTGGTAAAGTAAGTGATGTTGTTGAGAAAAACCTATATACTGAGGCCGTTGCAGATATTCCAATCTTCAATCGTATACGTGAGTTAAATAAACGTGATTTGATGGCGGTTTATCAATGCTTGGCTTAAAAGAATATTAAAAGTTTCAATCTAGATAGATGAAAGAACTTCATTAAAGCCCAATTTCTCTATTTTAATTTCCAGAGAAATTGGGCTTTTTAATTTAGAATTTCCTTAACGTTGAAAATCCATATTTTACTGCCAGAACCTCTAAAAATATAATTAAAGGTTACTTTATATTATTTCGAATAGTGTATATATTCCCGATAAACGAAACCTCGCTAGTGCATATAAAAATACAACGCTCGCTACTAGTTTGTTCTCCACTTATAAAACACTCCCGTATAAAGTATTACTGACATCTACTAAGGAGGAGGGATAGCTTGAAATGAGGAAAAAACATCGCAACCGATAATAATATTGATATATGTACTAGCGAGGTGTATGATTATTAAAAATATTAGGGGTTGTCTAATTATGAAGTTACCTTCGTTTCAGCAAGCTGTTGGATTTAGTGTTGGTGATGCCCTATCCTTGTTCTTGTTAAGAACTATTCTTGAACGAGAAAATTATTCAAAAGCACTCTATGAACACTTCAACTTGGATTTCCCAGGACGTTCCGTTTCCTATGAATATGTCGCACGTACTACCAACGCTTTAGAAAATAATGGTTTTCTTTTTTCCCGAACAGAAGGCCGCAAAAAGGTCTTTCAAATTACTGAAAAAGGAAAAGCTCGTCTTCTGGAATACGAAACTATTTATGCACTTCGCTTTAGTGAAGTTTCGATTGTTATAGATAGGTTCTATTACTTTTTAACTAAAAATGGATCGCTACCACAAGCCTCGATTGAGCCACTACACGAAGACTTTAGATTATTTATATCAAAATTGCTATCTGTAAAGGATGTTGTACGATTTATGGCTCTGCGACTTAGCTTAAATCGTCAATCTTTTCATATGGCCGAAGTTCAGGAGCAATTGAATAGTTTGTTTGGTTGGTCTCCATCTAATGGCTATTTGTACAATATAGCGCGTGAAATGGAAGAAACAAATTTATTGGTTGGTTTCTGGCCAGATGAAAGAAGAACTATTCGTAAATTATATAAAACGGATGAAAGTGAACAATTCTACATAATCGTATCAGCTTCATTGACTGAACGAATCATCCAAGTTCGTAGATACTTACATTACGTTTTAAAAACGGTATGAATTACACATCTATTTAGCATATTTGTAATTGAAATAAACACAAGTAGTGTAGTTTTATGATAAAGTACTAGTAAGATATATCGGAAAATTCAATCTCGGGAAGGGTGTTTAATTTGAGTAATGTAGATTTGAAAGCACGGTCACCGTGGTCAACCTTAAATCAAGTTCAAAGTGTAAGTCTATCTCCACCTGAAGTGAAATCCATTAACGGTGAAATAAGCATACCAGGGAGTAAAAGTCTCACGAATCGAGCATTAATACTGGCTGCTTTAGCTAACGGAACTTCAACATTATCCGGAATCTTAAAAAGTGATGATTCATATTGGTGTATCGATGTACTCAATAGCCTTGGCATCAAGACCGAACTAGAAGGGGATACGATTACCGTTCATGGCAATAATGCAGTTTGGCCAAATGAAAATGCAGACTTATACATTGGGGCTGCAGGCACGATTGCTCGTTTTCTTCCTGGTGCATTAGCAGTTGCGAAAAACGGAAATTGGGTTATTGAGGCAAGTAACAGTATGAGTGAACGGCCAGTAAAACCTTTAATAGACGCACTTACCGAAATGGGAGCAAAGATCGACTATCTGGATAAAGACGGTTATTTCCCTCTCCGTATAACAGCCAATGAACTCACGGGAGGTTCAGTTAGTATTTCTGGAAAAGTTTCAAGTCAATTTATAAGTGGCGTGCTACTGGCAAGTCCGTATGCAAAAAAAGCTGTAACTGTAACGATCCCCGATCACATTGTTCAGCCAGACTACGTCGAAATAACATTAAATCTAATGGAGAAATTCGGAGTGAAAACACAATTTACTGAAGATCTTAGGGAAATTGTTATTCCTCAATCAGAATACAAGAGCTGTGATCTCGAGTTAGAAGCAGATGCTTCAACTGCAAGTTATTTTTTAGCCTTAGCAGCTATTACGAATGGTCGCATTAAGATTACCAATCTTTCACCCGAAAACAGTCAACCTGATATTAATATGATTAATGTCTATGAAAAAATGGGGTGCACTGTTACTAGAGGAGAAGGCTTTATTGAGTTAGTTGGAACACCTACGTTGAAGGGCGGGTTTGAGATTAGCATGCTCGATATGTCAGATCAGACGTTGACATTAGCCGCAATCGCTCCATTTGCAACGGGTCCGATTACAATCAGAGATGTTGAACATATTCGCTATCATGAATCCGACCGAATTAGCGCTATTTGTACAGAATTACAAAAGTTAGGCATTAAAGTCGAAGAGTATAAAGACGGGTTAACCGTTTACCCAGGAACACCACATGCTGCAACATTGGATTCCTATGACGATCATCGAGTGGCAATGTCATTAGCATTGATTGGCGCAAAGGTTCCAGGGGTGGTCATTAATGATCCAGGGTGTGTGTCAAAGACTTGTCCAACTTTTTTTGACTTACTGCAGCAATTAGGTGTGAATGTTGAGTATTCAAATTGATTGGTTGAATAAGGGCTTTTGATCAAGAGAGTATTCATGCAATCGAGAAAAGCATTGCTACGAACAGGGAATTAACCAGTTGAAAACAAATAGGAGATAATGAAAATAATATGATTAAAGGATTATACGAAGCCCATTTACCCGTAAGTGACCTAGAACGCTCAATTAAATTTTATGAAAGTTTAGGATTAGAATTTGACCATAGAATAGAGGCTCGAGTAGCATTCCTTTGGATAGAAAAAGACAAAAGTTGGTTAGGTTTATGGCAAACAGACAAAGTAAATCTCGACTATCACCCATCAATCCGACATATTGCTTTCCATGTAGAACTAGAAGATTTACGGAATTCGCGAAAATGGCTTGCAGAAAGAAACATCGAGGCTAGAAAAGCGTTTGGTTTTGAACCAATCGAACCATTCGTTATGCCTAATGAGGGCTATGGTCATGCCAAAATACATTTTAATGATCCAGATGGAAACAGTTTAGAATTTATCTGTAAAGTGGAGAAAAACGATCCTAACTTAACCAGTAATATGTATTTGAGTGATTGGGAGAAAGCTAATTTCACTCCTAAAGGGGTAGCGTTAGCAAATCCGAAATAATAATCCGGATTTCTTAGTGTTGTCACCAAGAAATTAAGCTTTATTTACTTCATAAAAGCATCAGATTCTTGTTGAATAGAACCCGCATATTTTAGTATAGCTTTTAGTTAAATTCTACCTATATGAGTTATGGATTGGACGAAATAAGTCTTCATCTACATTTCTGTCAACTGAAAAGTGTTCGACATTGTAATGTACTAGTATGATTTGCTCCGCATTTAAAACCTTATTGTCCGTTGTTGAATGCCCACCGCCAACTAATGTTATATCTAAACAGCCCATAACGACAACATGTTAATTTAGTTGAGATCATAAATGATAAAGGAGTGGACATTATTGGACAATACCAACCAGCTCAAACAGGCGATAACCAAATTAAGCGATATAGACGCCAAGTCGTTGCTTTTTCAACTGTTTTTACAAGCTGAAACGAATGAGCCGGGACAATTTGTCAAAAAATTACGCGAAATAAAACAATCGCTAATGATTGCACAACCAGCTGGTCATCCACAAACAGTACATATTGTTTTTGGTGATTCGACAGCTGGTAGCTTACAAGTTGCATTTCATGGCACTGCTTATGAAGAAACTGAAGAGGTCCTTGTATTACCTGATATTTTATCGGTTGGTCCTGTGAAAGGCTTGCATACAAAAGAAGGGATTCAAGCGCGCTTTCAGTGGTTGAAAGATCGATACCAAGATGCAATCAATGAGCGGGATGCATATATGCATGGGATGACAGAAGCCATTGATAGAATCAAAGCAATTCCATCCTATCAAGATATTGTGATCTGGACAGGCAATAACGCCCATGAACAATCTGGATTACGTATTGTCCTTGCATTGCTGAAAGACAAATGGAATACCGTTTCTATCCTCAATACCTTTACTGCTTTCCATGAGCTCTATACATATCCTGCGCTAGCAGAAGAGAACTATCCGCAAACGTCAAATGGGCAGGATTTATTATTATTTTACGAGCAATTCGACATGCGGCCTGTACGGCCGGAAAAGCGAGAAGCCTTATGCAAGGAAGGCTGGAACATGTTGCTTGAAGAAGGCCATAGTATGCTGTCCAATGAACCATATCTTATTCGTACATGGGGGGACAATGAGCTCTGGCATAATACGAATATAGATTGTGATGATGACTTCATCATTACTTGTGCCAAAAGGATGCATGCAGAAGAGGAAACGTTCGATTTTATCAAAGCCGCGCGTGTTGTTGGTGAAGTATGTGGCCATATGGAACAATACAGGGGGATTGAATGGATCGAGTACCGGCTTCGTTGTTTAATCGAGCAGGGGATCTTTGAGTATGAAGGGGACTTGAAGGCGATGCGGTTATATCAAGTTAAGTTAAAGATGGTTGATTCATTTGTTGGCTAAATGCATAACATTTCACGAATTTGGAAATCCAGAAGAGGTTTTAAAATTCGAGGACAAAAACATTCAACCTCCTTTGAAAGGCGAGTTCCTTGTGAGAATGAAGATACGCCCTATCAATCCTTCTGATTTAATTCCTATTAAGGGTGCGTATTCACATCGTATTTCTTTGCCAGGCATTCCTGGTTACGAAGGTGTTGGTATTGTAGAAGAGGTAGGACCTGAGGTTTCCCAACAATTTATAGGCAGGCGTGTTCTGCCATTGCGAGGGGAAGGGACATGGCAGGAATATGTTAGAACAGCAGCAGATTTGGCCGTACCTTTACCAAATACAATAGACGATTTTACAGCTGCGCAATTATATATCAATCCCTTAACCGCATGGATCATATGTACAGAGGAACTAAAGTTAAAACAGGGGGATACTTTACTCGTCAATGCTTGCGGTTCTGCGATTGGGCGCATATATGCTCAGTTATCCAAAATTATAGGTTTTCGACTGATTGCTGTCACAAGAAATAATGCCTATACAGAGGAGTTACTTCAACTGGGAGCTGACCATGTCATAAACACTTCAGAAACTTCATTACATCTCATAGTTATGGAGCTTACAAATGGCTATGGTGCAACGGCTGCCATCGATTCGATTGGCGGATTTGAAGGTACGGAGTTAGCATTTTGTGTTAAATCCAATGGGGTATTAGTTACGATTGGTCTTTTGTCAGGAGAACCTATAGACTGGGCAGCCATTTCGAATAAGTCAAAGGTACATATTAAATTATTCCATCTACGACATTGGAATCAACGGGTTTCAGTACAGACATGGCATGAAACATTTAACCACATAATCGAATTGATACAGAACAAAAGGTTAAGACTGATGAAACCGGAATTTCAATTTGATCTACTGGATGTACAGGAAGCCATTCGTATCGCGGAATCCTCGAAAAGTAATAGAGGGAAGGTCTTTTTAACGAGTATTTAAGTTGGAAGACGTCTAAAGAACGTATATATGGTGTAATTGAATAGGTAGCTCAAGGGTGGTCGGCACACTCCCAGAAAAGAGGATTCTTCCTCAACGTGCATACGAAAAAACGCTAGCAGCACAAATTGCAGAATTGACCGTGATTGAACTGGATGAAGTATTAAGAATTATTGGAACATCATAATTAATACCTACTCATTCAATTCAAGTAAAAAGGTAGCACCTCCGTCATTCTAAAGACGGAGGTGCTACCTTTTTTCGCCCCTAAATATACTCCCCAAAACCTTCCGATTTCCACGAATGAATTGCATGACGTTCCTTCTCGAAGACCTTTTCCAAGTAAATCATTGTCGTTTCAATCTTCTCGTGTCCAAGGGATCGCATGATGTCGTAAATATCTACGCCATTTAGCTTTGAGATGATTGCGAAGGCATGGCGGAATACGTGTGGGGTGATCTTCATCGTTTGATCCGATAACTTCAGCTGTTCTAAGCTTGTAATCTCCTTTTTCACATACTGCGATAAATACGAGGGGGAATATGCTCGTCCTGTATTCGTTGTAAAAAGCGGATCATCCAGATGCGCTCGTTCGATCGGCAATAGGCCCCGTGCATTGCGAAAACTACGAATGCTATGGACCACTTTCTCTTTCAACGGAACATGCCGTCTCTTATTCCCTTTCCCCAACACATCCAAATAATAGCCGCCTTGAATAGAATCCACTTTTAAGTCTTTCAACTGTAATGTACAAAATTCTTCATTCCGAATCCCGGTTGTTGTTAAGACGTGAATAATCGTAAACATGATTGGGTGCTGCATGTCTCTAAATGTGTTCAGTAGCATTACGACATCGACTGGTCCTAAATCCCGATTAGGTCGATCATCTTTTCGAACGGTCGCAATCCGTAATCCCTGGTGAATCGGTTCCTGAATATAGCCCACACGATGCAGAAATGCAAAAAATGCTTTGAGTATCGTTGTTTTCCGTTCTAGCGTTGTAGGGGAGTATGGCCCTTTGCTCACCACATACGGACTTTCAGTTGCTAACCACTCTTGATACCTTCTTAAATGACGTGATTGAAGTGATTTAAACAGAGAACCTTCTATTATATAGGCGACATCTACATCAATTTCTGTACTGTATGTTAAGAGCTGTTCGATGAAGAGCAAAAGTTCACGCTCATACTCTCTAACTGTCCTCTCCGTCCGATCATTTTTTTGGTTCAAGTGGCGGCGTTCGTAAAGAAACCATTTCATCATGTCTGGATCCGTAAAATCATGAAAAGCCTTTTGTCCATCTTTCTCTGCTTCATCTAAACGATTTTGAAGAGCCGGCAAAGTTGATAGATCCTGTAGCTCCTTTTTTAAAAAACTTATTTGCAACTGTTTAGTTACACTCACTGAAAATACGATAGACTTAACACCCCTTTATTCAATTCATCAAAATACGCATTATGTCTCTTTAGAATACAATCATTATTTTTATCACTAATTCCACTTTTTAAGTCAAACTATTTATAATAAAACGAAAAGTCAGTGTGTCCTGTAAATAATTCGAAAATAGTCAGTTACAACTATTATATTTACCTTTAAAATAGTAAAGATTTAACACTCTTTATTCTAAATCTATATAGTTCTAACAAGTCCCTATAGAAATACATTCAACATTTAATTAGATACTTTAATTTTCAATCAACCTATCTATTTTAACACAACTTTAATATAACATAAAAAAACAGTTCCTTTGTTTATGTATAATATTTTATTGATTAAATTCTATTGTATTTCGATATGATATTAAGTTGCTATTAAAGTTGAGTTATTTTATAGTATATAAGAATTGAATTTATTATTAATCGAATTATTTCACTGACTTTATCATTGTGAAATTATTTGAATTACTAAATAGAATTTAGGCTATGTCAAATAAAGTAGTAACGCTCATTTAATTTTATTTATGAAGTTCATACACTTAAGACAGGAGAGATTAAATTGAATGATTGGTACACAAGACAAGAGGTAGCGGATATACTTGGTATATCGAAGGCTACTGTCTACCACTATGCGAAACAAAAGAAAATCATTAAAATAGAAGACCCACATCGCCTGATACGAGAAGTGAGGTACAAACGGGAAGAAGTCGACACACTTGCTGCAGAACGACAACGCAATCAACCGATGGGGCTTCGGCCTTCTGAACTCGCTAAACAATTGGGCGTGACAACGCAGCGCATTTATGCCTTAATTCGAGAAACTGATTTACCCGTGGATGAATTGCCTGTTGGAGATGAACGCACAATCTATTCCATTCCAGATGAAACGGCGGTATGGATCACACAAGAAATCGAACGGACAGCGTCTGTGCGGGGGACACGGGTTGAATTTTATGATGCTAAATTTGATATCGTACTATACCAGCTTTTCCGTACACAACAGGGACAAGATATGCGTGTATTGCGCAACGACAACCAGGAATGGGGCTTCTATTCGCAATCGCGGACATGGATTCCTTTTGCGAATGGTATCCATATTTATCAGTATGAAGCGGTGTATCCGATTCATCGTCCGAATAGTAGAGTAAAAGGGTATACAGACTTTTCACTACCAAAAGACTTACAGGAATCGTTTGATTTCCTTGATTTCGTCTATCAAATATGGGGGATTGAAAACATTCGCATCCGTGAGCACGACACACATATTGATTTGTCGATAAAAAGCGGAGAAATTGAGCTATCTATACCTGTTCCGGAGATACTTACAGAAAGTATTATAAAGAGATTTCTCGTATTAGGCGATGTTGTAATTAAAGAAGGCGAGTGGACGCTTATTAGCGGATACAGGCGCACGACATTTGATTTACCAAACAATCTGCTGGATAAATTGCAGGAGATTGCCAAAGAAAAAGACCTGTCAATGAGTGAATATGTAGAAGAGGCAGTGCGGGAGAAATTTGAAAGGGAAGAGAAAATGGAATGATAAATATCTTTAGTAACCAAAAAACGAGCTGATATTTAGCTCGTTTTTTGGTTATGAGGATTATATAAGGAACAAAGTGTCAAGTTAAGTGGGATAGAAAGCTAAACAAATCCAAGTTACATAATATTATTATGTAAACTAATAATTATTTTCAACCTCGGATAACAGTTCAAAGAAAACAAGTCAAACTATTAGCTGGACAAAAAGAAAGGCTGGTTCGAGGACAATTACAAATCAATTTATGGTAAAGTTGATTAATTCAGAAATATAATAATTATAAGGGGGATTCACGTATGAGCATTCTAAAAGCAACAGGAAATGACCTTGATTCATTAGCAGAACTATTGGACTTATACAGAGTATTTTATCAACAAAAATCAAATATTAATGGTGCAAAAAAGTTTATTAAAGACAGATTAAGCAACGAGGAATCTGTTATTTTTATAGCCTTTGATGAAAATAATCCTATTGGCTTTGTTCAATTATACCCTTCTTTTTCGTCTGTTAGTCTGAAGCGGACATGGATCTTAAACGATTTGTATGTAATGGAAAGTGTTCGTGGCAAAGGGTTTGGCGAAAAGTTAATTAAAAAAGCCATTTCATTTGCAGCGGACACACGTGCAAAAGGAATATTACTTGAGACCAATGTAGAAAATATAACAGCACAAAAGCTTTATGAAAAAATCGGTTTCACGAAAGAAAAAAACTACTTCTATTTCTTTTCAATTTGAGAAAATACTAGTACCCATTAAATATCTAACACAGAAAATCAAAAGAAGTTTTAGGAGGGACTTAATACAATCCGAAAGTCTTCATTATCAGCATCCTTATCTACGGAGGTTCTTACATGAGTAAACTACATAAACTAGATTATGAATCACCGATTGGAGTAATTGAAATAATAGGTACAGATGAGGCTATATATTCAATAATGTTTTCTGAAGAGGATAGTGTGACAAATAGGATGCAAGCAGAAACTCCCGCGTCTTTAGTGGATTGCTATGATCAAATTGAGCAATATTTTAAAGGTGAGCGTCACGAATTTACATTTCCTTACAACTTTGAAGGAACAGACTTTCAAAAATCAGTTTGGAGCGCTTTGACAAAAGTATCCTGCGCCGAAACGGTATCCTACAAAGATATTGCTGT
This sequence comes from Sporosarcina sp. resist, assembly GCF_014302295.1. NCBI lineage: Bacteria > Bacillati > Bacillota > Bacilli > Caryophanales > Caryophanaceae > Sporosarcina > Sporosarcina sp. resist. The sequence goes on from NZ_CP060287.1 coordinate 2,605,189, forward strand.
TTCAATTGGGAATGAAAAAGCCGTCAGGGCAGTAGGAACTGCAAACGGAAAAAACAAGCTAAGTATCGTGATTCCTTGTCATCGAATTATCGGTTCTAATGGGAAATTAACAGGTTATGCAGGTGGTTTGTGGAGAAAGGAATGGTTACTTCAGCATGAGAGGACCTTTTACAAGGCATAACCCACATCCTCTAGGACAGTGTTGTTCGTGAACTCTTTCAAGCAATCGTCCTTATGATCGCTTCGCTATTCAAATCGCATTAGTACAAATGAAATAATCCGCCCTTGAGTCTCCAAGAAAATGAGCGGATTATTCTGTAGAGTTTGCTAATCGCCTTTGGAGCGATATTATATTATTAAAGATCGTTTGGTAGTTGCACATCAAACGGTCTTTTTTACTGTGTATTACTTTACCAATGATATCCGTCGTACTCTTCGCATTTTGGTAAAAGAACTCTTAATCTGTTTTCTTTTGTTTCAGAATCAATACCAGAAGGAAGGGAGTACCAGATGTGGATGCCACTACAAGAAGTGTTGGAAAATCAGTCATTGTATAAAGTATCCATCAGCCATACCTAATGCACGTGTTCGTCCACATGCTCTTTCGACACGCTTAGAATCGTAAAGCTTTCAGCGGATGAATCACATCCTTTAAGTGTGTAGATAAATAATTGTTGCCCTTCCTCTTCTAGGAGATCCGTACATGTCATATTCGTTTTGACGGGATCCTTGCCTCTATTTTTATTTTTTGAACGATCTATCTCCAAGTGGATCGTGGAGTCTTGGAAAGAAAGATTATATAATGTTGGATCTCCTTCAAGCGTGTAATTCGCAATACGGACTGTAGCTGCTTCCTCCATCTCCATACTTTCCAAGAACGATTCAAACGCCGGATAGTTATAGACAGGCCCGTGCATATTGACGATATCACCGTTTAGAACAGCTTTTTCACTAGTATACGAACAAGCTGAACTGACTATCATGGCTATTAGTACAAGTAAATATAAGTGTATTTTGTTCCTCATATTTATTACCTCCTTACGATCCGCTAGCGTTTCACCTCAATTATATGAAGAAGCAGCATACATTATCCCATTTTGAAAACTAAAACTACTTCTGAATCCGAATTATTTGAATCTCGGACCTTTTATATTGTTCAGACTTTTGCTAAACTAATCAAAGGTCTAATTTTAATGAAAAGTAGGGGGAGTAGCGTGAAGGTTTTATTACAACTTGGCTGGTTTTTTAAACAGCGCAAGAAGCAGTATCTTTTCGGGATTGCGATGCTTGTTTTCGTTTCCGTATTGCAATTGTTGCCTCCGAAAATTATCGGAATTATCGTCGATGATATTACAAAGGGTTCTTTAACAGCTGAAGGGCTCACAAAATGGCTTATTATCCTAGCTGTAGCAGGTATCCTCATGTACATTGCGCGCTATTATTGGCGTGTTATGATTTTTGGTTCAGCCGTTTTGTTATCCAGAACAATGCGTGAAAAGTTATTCAATCATTTCACGAGAATGTCGCCATCTTTCTACCAAAAAAGACGTGTAGGAGATTTAATGGCTCATGCAACAAACGATATAAATGCTGTGCAGCAAACAGCCGGTATGGGGATTTTGACACTGGTCGATTCCATCTCAACAGGTGGATTTGTCATTTTGACGATGGCCATCACCATCAATTGGAAATTGACATTAATAGCACTTATTCCACTGCCATTCATGATTTTCCTGACAAGCTATTATGGAAAACTATTGCGCAAGCGATTCCGGTTTGCCCAAGAAGCATTCTCGAATTTGAATGACAAAACGCAGGAAAGTATATCTGGCATTAAGGTCATCAAAACATTCGGTCAGAAAAACGAAGATATTGAAGATTTTACAAGCCTGTCTACAGATGTCGTTGGTAAAAATATGCGTGTCGCCAAAGTAGATGCATTATTTGATCCGACGATTACAGGGATATTTGCAATTTCATACATTTTGACTTTCTATTTTGGAACGAAGTTTATTATTGCAGGCGACATGTCAATTGGAGACATGGTAGCGTTCAGTACATACCTTGGACTTCTTGTCTGGCCAATGCTTGCATTCGGCTTCCTATTTAATATTGTAGAGCGTGGAAATGCATCTTACAGCCGGATTACAGAATTGTTGTCCGTTGCACCAGAAATTAAAGACGTAACGGGTGCGATTGATAGAAGACCAGAAGGCGATTTACACTTCGATATAGACGAGTTTAAATTCCCAGGTGATGAACGCGCTGCATTGCACAATGTTCACTTCACGTTAAAACGAGGAGAAACAATGGGCGTTGTGGGTAAAACAGGATCAGGTAAAACAGCGATTTTAAAACTATTGCTTAGAGAGTTTGAAGGATACAAAGGAAGTATCGTCTATGGAGACAAACCTATCAATCAATATAAGCAGCAACGTTTAAGAGAGTCGATCGGTTATGTACCACAAGATCACTTCCTATTTTCAACGACACTTGCTGAAAATATAGCCTTTACAAACCCTAGAATTGGAACAGAGAAAATTCATGAAGCTGCACGGCTTGCGCATATCCATGAAGACATTTTAGGATTTACGGAAGGATATGGCACTATTGTTGGAGAACGTGGTGTATCGTTATCTGGTGGTCAGAAACAGCGAATTTCCATTGCCCGTGCATTAATTATGGAACCCGAATTACTGCTTTTGGATGATTCCTTATCGGCTGTCGACGCCAAAACGGAAGAAGCGATTTTACAATCACTCAAACAAACACGTACAGGCGAGACGACAATTATTACCTCTCACCGATTAAGTGCCCTCCAACATGCACATAAAATCATCATTCTGCATGAAGGTACGATTGTCGAAACTGGAACGCATGAAGAACTACTCGAAATGAATGGAAGATATAAAGAAATGTATGACCTGCAGCAACTCGAAGTGCTTGTCGAACAAGGAGGCGAGGAATAATGTCAGCAGAAAAACAACCAAAATTAACAGCGAAAGATCAATGGGTTGTCTTAATAAGATTGTTGCGTTATATCATCCCTCATAAAAAGAGCGTAATTATTGCGCTTGTCCTGCTTGTTTTGACGGTCGCGGGCAGTATCGTAGGACCCTTAATTATTCAACAATTCATTGATAACCATCTAGCTACCATGAGTTTTCAAAGGAGTCTCATCACGAATATCGCAATTGTCTATATAGCTATTCAGATATTCATGGTTATCGTCTCTTATTTTCAGTTGATACGTTTCCAAGATATTGCACTGAAAATCATTCAGCAAATGCGCATCGACGTGTTTTCAAAGGTACAAGGGCTCGGCATGCGTTATTTTGATAAAACACCTGCTGGAAGTATCGTGTCACGTGTGACGAATGATACGGAAGCAATCAAAGAAATGTTCGTCAGTGTCATTGTCACGTTTTTACAAGCTATATTTGTAATTATTGGCGTTTATATTGCATTATTTTCACTTAATGCAAAGTTGGCGTTTATTTCCTTGTTATTATTGCCTTTGTTTTTAGCCGTTATTGTCGTCTACAGACGCTATAGTGCTGATTTTTATCAAGATATTCGTGAGCGATTAAGTCAGCTCAACGCTAAAATAGCTGAATCATTATCCGGAATGGGGATGATTCAAGCCTTTAGACAGGAAGATCGGTTAGAGGCAGAATTTGATGATATTAATGAAAAACATTTCCGTGCGGGAATGCGTAACATCAAATTTGACAGTGTCCTGCTGGGTCCAGCAATCGATTTACTGTACGCTGGAGCAATCATTTTTGTACTCGGATACTTCGGATTTTTATCTCTTGCCAGTCCTGTGGAAGTGGGGATACTCTATGTATTTACAACTTTGATTGGCCGTTTATTCCAACCTGTTCAACAAGTAATGCAACGATTATCTATTTTCCAACAAGCGATGGTTGCAGCATCGCGAGTCTTTAAGTTAATGGATGATCCTGATATGGAACCGGAGCAACAAGATAATAAACAAGCCGAAATTCAAAATGGTAAAATCGAATTCCGTGATGTATCGTTTTCCTATGACGGACAAGCCGACGTACTGAAAAATATTTCATTCACCGCGAATGCAGGTGAGACTGTTGCCCTCGTCGGTCATACCGGTAGCGGTAAAAGCTCCATCATCAACTTGCTAATGCGTTTCTATGAATATGAGCGTGGTGGTATTTATATCGATGATGTTTCGCTGAAAGAATACCCGAAAGAAGAATTGCGGAAGAAGACAGGACTTGTCTTGCAAGACCCGTTTCTATTCTACGGGGACATCGAAAGCAACATTCGTTTACATGATAAGGAAATGACGTCTGGGGAAGTAAGAGCAGCAGCTGAGTTCGTCCAAGCAAATGAATTCATCGAAAAACTACCAGACAAATATGCTCAAAAAGTAACAGAACGTGGCTCCACATTCTCAAGTGGGCAGCGCCAGCTAGTTGCATTTGCACGTACAATCGCGACGAATCCTAAAATTCTCGTTCTCGATGAAGCAACTGCCAATATCGATACAGAAACAGAAGTGGCAATTCAATCGAGCCTTGAAAAAATGAGAAAAGGGCGCACAACAATCGCAATTGCTCATAGGCTCAGCACAATTCAAGACGCAGAACTAATTCTCGTCCTGCACAAAGGCGAAATCGTCGAACGTGGAACACACCAGGAATTATTACTGAAAAAAGGGCTCTACCATAAGATGTATCTCCTTCAAAACAATATTTTGGAAGATGTTATCTGATAAATGACTTGAGCTGCAGTGGGTGGCCCATGCAATGAGGAAGGGTTGAACTACCTCCTTCTATGCACCCGTAGCACGTGGCGAATTTAGATTGCCTTCATATTGTCACGAACTAAAACCGCCTGCCCATATTGGGTAGGCGGTTTTTAAGCCGACAGTATATAGGTTTTAAGCAGTCATTGCAGCGAGAGACAGAGACCTGTGACTATGTTCCGCGGAATTGTCATAAACTGTTCACAGACATATTAGACGTAATTTGACGCTTCTTTTGATACGATTGAGGAAGAAAAATTGAAGGGGAGAGAATAATGGCAACAGACTTAAATCTATTTCTCGCTTTCGGTGCCGGTTTCTTAAGTTTCATCTCTCCGTGTACATTGCCGCTGTACCCAGCATTCATTTCGTATATTACGGGCATGTCACTGGATGATCTAAAATCGGATTCGAAACGCATGAGCAGAAGCGGTACACTACATACACTGTTCTTTTTAATCGGATTTTCAATTATTTTTGTCGTACTTGGTTTCGCTACGTCGTTGGTAGGGACATTTTTTGTAGAAAATCAAGAAATACTAAGACAACTCGGGGCAGTCTTTATGGTGTTATTTGGCCTTATGATTGCAGGTGTATACACACCTAAGTTTCTTATGGGCGAAAAGAAACTACAGTTTAAAAACCGTCCTTCTGGTTATTTTGGGAGTGTATTAATTGGGCTTGCATTCGCCGCAGGTTGGACACCGTGCTCAGGACCGATAATCGGGGTAATCATGGGACTCTCTGCGACAAACCCAGGATCAGGAGTTATCTATATGCTGATGTATGTCTTCGGTTTTGCGATTCCATTCTTTGTTCTGTCGTTCTTTATAACGCGTCTCGGTTGGATTCGGAAAAATAGTGGCTTGATAATGAAAATTGGGGGCGCCGTCATGATTGCATTCGGAATTTTGCTGTTCTTCGATGGATTGACGTATTTAACAAGTTTGCTCAGCCCAATTTTCGGAGATTTCCAAGGTTTTTGAGTTGAATGGGAGGGATTCCGATGAAGCAAATCGGATCATTCGGTGAATGGATGGAATACGTTGAAAGAGAAAGCGCGTTACTCCTTTTCGTGAAAACCGATAACTGTTCAGTCTGTGAAGGACTATACCCACAAGTGAAAGCACTTAAAGTAGACTTTCCAATTCCATTTTATACAGTGAATGTGGCAGAAGTGCCAGAAATAGCGGGACAACTTTCGGTATTTACAGCGCCAGTTGTCCTCCTGTTCAATGAAGGGAAAGAGTATGCGCGATTTGCACGTTTTATTCGAATAGAAGAATTGAAGTATCGCTTGGGGGAAATAATATGAACGAACTAATTGAAACAGTTTTCACAAAGGTGCCCCCGGTTTACCTCATTATCGGTTCAACCGTACTTGCGCTAGTTATGGGATTGATTGCGCTGATTGTTAGGACGAAAGCGGCGAAGAGACCTGTTACCCCACTGAAGATCATCTTGCCGCCCCTCTTTATGTCGACGGGTGCGCTGATGTTCATATTCGAAGAATTTCGGGTGCCGCTGTCCCAGGTGCTAGAAGCCCTCCTTGTTGGGATACTGTTCTCAATTATCTTGATAAAAACGACAAATTTCGAACGTAAAGATGACGATATCTATATGAAACGGTCAAAAGCATTCCTATTTATTCTACTTGGGCTTCTTATTGTTCGGCTCGTCGGGAAACTGCTTCTAAGTAATACAATAGATGTAGGGGAACTGGGCGGCATGTTCTGGATTCTTGCATTTGGCATGATTATCCCTTGGCGGATTGGTATGCTTATCAAGTACAATAAAATAAAAGAAGGTAAACAAGTAAAAGGTGTCCGCAATTAAATGCGGACACCTTTTACTTGTTCCTTAGAAAATAATGAAATCTCGCACAGGGAATAATTTAAAACTCAAAGATTTTAGAAGCCCTTTGAGCCACTTTTGTTCAATCAAAATAAATGTTCATATGGTGTTAGATCAATCTTCATTTCGGCCATTTTCTTGCGCAAAAATTTATGGTCCCGTTTTGGCGTTGCTTGTATATATCCGCGGACAATAAGATCGGAATCAATTTTCTTCGCATTTTCCTCAAGTGCTATCTCGCCAATCTTACCCGCGATTTTTTGCTTCGCTACGGGGCGGAATAATTCCGGTACTGGGACAACTAGCTCATTCAACAAAAGTTTCGCCTCGTCATTCCAAAGGTGCAGAGAGCTCTCCACATAATGCTCTTCCCAGTCAAGTGTAGATTTTCCGTCCGCTTTTGGGAACACTTTCAAAAATTTCCGGAACATGAAAAAGCCGCCGATGCCGAATAGCCCTATGAGGACAACGCACCAGAAAATGATGAACCACATAAATAGATCTTGCTGCAACAGTCTTCACCTCTTCCATTCTATTCACCATTATAAGAGCTTTTGTAAAAAAACACACGGACAATGTATTCCTTTCTTTAATTTCAGACTATATAAGGACACAAAGAAGGTGATAGTCATGGCAACCCGCAAATTTAAGAATGCGGTTGGAGGAATTTATTCTGATGCTTTCGAGGTAAATGACTCTCCACTTTTTTTCATTTTATCCCGCATTAAAGGGCAGTAAGACCCCCATTTCAAGTCTTCAAGGACACAAGAAGAATAAGTGGGGGATGAAGCCCCCCCTCTGATTGAAGATTAACTTTATCTCTTGCACCGAATCGAAACGAAACTTGTCGATATATACTATGTACTCTTTTCCTTAAAGATGAAGTGAACTTCACAAATAAGTCACGGATTCGTCATGGAAGCAATCAGCTCCTCGCTTGTTTGAAGCCATTACTTCCGATATGATGAACGTATCAATTGATAGTGGAGGAAGACAAATGAGAAAAAAACTTTTACTACCTTATGTATTACTTGTAGTGCTTATTTTAAGTGCGTGTTCTACTGGTGGGTTCAAAGCGGAGCATAATTATAAAATTGAACCGTTTGAATTTACAAACCAGCACAATGAAAAGGTTTCATTGGATGATATGAAAGGGAAAGTATGGCTGGCACAATTTGTTTTCACTGTTTGTACAAGTGCATGTCCGCCGATGATGATGAACATGGCAGACCTTGACAAAAAACTTATTGATGAAGGCATTGAAGATTACAAAATCGTATCATTCAGTATTGATCCCGATGTGGATACACCGGAAGCGATGCAAGATTACCTTGACTTGTATGACGTCCTGGATCAAAGCAGATGGGAAATGCTGACTGGGTATACACAAGAGAAAATTACTGACTTCGCTGCGAAGTCCTTCAAGACGCTTGTTGCTGATATACCTGATTCGGATCAGGTAATGCACGCAACTTACTTTTCTCTTGTCAATCAAAAAGGGGAAGTCGTCAAAACCTATGACGGTATGACAGATGTACCATTTGATGAAATCGTCAAGGATATGAAAGCACTTAGTAAAGAAGGTGCGTAACTAAACAAAAGCAATACTGGATCTAACGGGGTGGAAAGATGAAAAAACAAAAACGTAAAGGCTTATCTATAAAAATGAAAGCAATGCTTATCATCCTGCTTATCCCGATTACTGTTACTATCTTCATATTAACAGCTATTATTTGGACAGGTTTGAACAATCCAGAACTAATTCGGAAATCTGCAAGTGCATTGCTCGACATAGGGGAACGTCACACTGCAACGTCAATTCCGGAAGAGTACATTCCTATCTATAAAGAGGCGGCGGAGGTTTATGGTATCCCGTGGACACTCCTTGCAGCACATCACCGCATTGAAACGCGGTTTTCAACGATGGATCCGCTTCTTTCACCCGTGGGTGCAGAAGGACATATGCAGTTCATGCCTTGCACATTTGTCGGCTGGACTTACCCGGGATGTAGCGGTCTTGGAAAAGGCGAAATTCCTGAAAAAGACAAGACAAATCCCGCTATCATCAAAGAATACGGCGGATACGGTGTCGATGGGAATGGTGACGGCATAGCCGATCCATATGATATCGAAGACGCAATTTTTAGTGCCGCCAACTATCTTTCAAAAAGTGGCGCAGCAGATGGAGACTTGGAAAAGGCTATTTTCAATTATAACCGCAGTGAAAAGTACGTACAGGACGTATTGCGATTTTTCAATGAATTCGAAGTCCAACGAGTTGACATGGAAGCAGCCAATAAATAAATTTAAAAAGATGGACCGCCAGTATATTGGGGTCCATCTTTTTATTGCTTTGTAAATTATAAAATTCTTGGCCTAGGGATCACCTATGAAAGGCGATATTTCACGTCTAGACGTGGCAGGCGTTTCCGCTTTTGTACTTCGTTATTAATTGGAATTATGAAGCTTTACGCATTGATTTCATAATAAAGCTCACAATGAACACGAGGATAATCGCTCCAATGAAAGCAGGGAAAATATAGAAGTCAGAAATTTTCGGACCCCATTGCCCAAGTAGCATTCCACCAATCCATGCACCAATAATACCAGCGATAATGTTACCAATAATTCCACCTGGGATATCTCTTCCCAAAATCATTCCTGCAAGCCAACCGATAATCCCGCCAATAATCAAAAACCAAATGAAACTCATACTGTCCATCTCCTTTTTAGTAATTTAAAATTTCCTCTATAGTCTTTGCAATAACCTTTATTACATGCCTTTAAACATCTTGAAGGAAAAAATTACCGAAACTTCAAGAGTGTTAGCGGACAACAGTAACACCTAGCGTATTTTCAAAATGACGAAGTGCCCATGCATGACCTGCAGGATCGAAGCTCGCAACACCTTTTTCGTGGACGACAATATCAAATCCGCGGTTGTATGCATCGACAGCTGTATGAAGGATGCAAATATCCGTACAGACACCAACCAGATGCAATTCGGTAATTCTGCGTGCTCGAAGAAGCAACTCCAAATCTGTGCCCGCAAATGCACTGAAACGTGTTTTGTCCATCCAATGGATTTCTTCTTTGCGCTCATCATACAATTGTTGAAGGGAACCATACAGATTCCTGCCGGTAGTCCCACGTATATTATGTGGAGGAAATTGTTTTGTTTCAGGATGGTACAAATCGTCTAAATCATGCACATCAACTGGCATCACAACGAAATGATTGTCGTCTAAAAATTTCCCCGTTAACTCGGTGATATATTTTTCCAAGTGAATTCCTGGTTCTCCGCATGTAAGTGCACCATCTTCAGCCACGAAATCCATTGTATAATCAATAACTAACAACGCTTTCTTCACTTTATAACACCCCTTTTCATTCCATCATGCCATAATTTAGTGACTACTTCATTAATTTCTGCTAAAAGTGTTCCAAACGCTCCAAAAAGGGGTATGTATTATTAAGTGCTCCCTTCACCGCAGCTCGTCAAATTCACAGAGACGAAATATGCGATTCCCTAGCGTACTTTTGAAGCTTGCATCGAAGAAATTCATGACTTCATGCATGCACATCCATTTTGCGTTCATCCCCCAATTGAATGCATAGTCGCTACTGATGATGATGTTCTTCTCAGTCCCACGCAAGAAGAGGAAACGGAGTTCATCGCGTTTCTTATGTACAAAGAATTGGACGCTTGCCTCTAAATTTAATGGGTATACATGCTAATCGAGATATACAACGGGCGGCCACATTTCGAAAAAGTGAACGATTTGAAGAATGAACAAATGCGGAAACTGTCACCAAATCTCAAATGGTTCATGAACATATCCGACAGCAATATGATCCTTGTCGCGTTTTTATGACAAATTACTTGCAAACTATCTTACGTATTATGAAGAGTTCTTAAGAGGGAGGGGAGTCATAACATTAACTTATGATAGACTATAAAGTTAATGTATTTTACTTATGTGGGTTGATATTATATGATGAAGTAGAGAAAAGACGCTTATTTATAGCCTTTTCAGTAGTTTTCAGCAGATAGAAGGAGGAATTCAATAATGGCAAAAAGCAATTTGCACAACAGCCGTACGTCATTCGATCTGAACGGTAAGACATATAACTATTATCGTCTTGCCGCACTCGAAGAAGCCGGTATCGCTAAAGTTTCCAATCTACCTTACTCGATTAAAGTGCTACTTGAATCCGTCCTACGTCAACACGACGGCTATGTCATCAAAGACAATCATGTCGAAAACTTGGCGAAATGGGGGAAAGATGCGGACGCGGATGCAGAAGTACCATTCAAACCGTCACGCGTTATCCTTCAAGACTTCACGGGTGTACCTGTTGTTGTTGACCTTGCATCACTTCGTTCAGCAATGGCAGCAATGGGCGGCGACCCTAATAAAATCAATCCTGAAATTCCAGTTGATCTTGTAATTGACCACTCTGTACAAGTTGACCGTTATGGTTCGGCAGAAGCGCTTAACCTGAACATGGAACTTGAGTTCGAGCGTAACGCAGAACGTTACCAATTCCTAAGCTGGGCACAAAAAGCTTATGACAACTACCGTGCAGTACCACCTGCAACAGGAATCGTTCACCAAGTTAACCTTGAGTACTTGGCAAATGTTGTCCATGCAGTTGAAAACGAAGATGGCACATTCGAAACATACCCGGATACACTTGTAGGAACTGACTCCCACACGACGATGATCAACGGTATCGGTGTTCTTGGATGGGGTGTTGGTGGTATTGAAGCTGAAGCGGGAATGCTCGGACAACCTTCATACTTCCCGATTCCAGAAGTTATCGGTGTAAAACTTGTTGGTCAGCTTCCAAACGGAACGACAGCAACTGACCTAGCGCTGAAAGTGACACAAACACTTCGTGCACATGGCGTTGTTGGTAAATTCGTTGAGTTCTTCGGACCAGGTGTTGCACACTTACCACTTGCAGACCGTGCAACAATTGCGAACATGGCGCCTGAATACGGTGCAACATGCGGATTCTTCCCAGTAGATGAAGAAGCACTTGATTACATGCGTTTAACTGGCCGTGAAGATAGCGATATTGCAGTAGTTAAACAATACCTAGTTGAGAACGATATGTTCTTCACTGTAGAAAACGAAGAACCAACATACACTGATGTTGTCGAAATCGACCTTACTGGTATTGTAGCGAACCTTGCTGGACCGAAACGTCCACAAGATTTGATTCCTCTTACAGAAATGCAAAGCTCATTCAACGAAGCAGTTGTTGCACCTGAAGGGAACCAAGGTTTCGGATTCTCTCCTAAAGAGCTAACGAAAAAAGCTACAATCGAATTCGAAGACGGACGTTCTGTCGAAATTAAAACAGGTGACCTTGCAATCGCTGCAATCACTTCATGTACAAACACATCTAACCCATATGTTATGTTGGGTGCTGGACTTGTTGCGAAAAAAGCGGTTGAAAAAGGACTTACACCACCAGCTTACGTGAAAACATCACTTGCACCAGGTTCAAAAGTCGTTACAGGGTACCTGGAAGATTCAGGACTTAATGTGTTCTTGGATCAAATCGGATTCAACACAGTTGGATACGGCTGTACTACATGTATCGGTAACTCTGGACCGCTACTTCCTGAAATTGAAAAAGCAATCATGGGCAACGATATGCTAATGTCTTCAGTTCTTTCTGGTAACCGTAACTTTGAAGGACGTATTCACCCACTTGTGAAAGCAAACTACTTGGCTTCACCGCCACTTGTTGTTGCTTATGCACTTGCTGGAACAGTCGATATCGACTTCGAAAAAGATCCAATTGGTAAAGACAAAGAAGGCTTTGATGTCTTCTTCAAAGATATTTGGCCTACTACGGAAGAAATTCAAGCAGTTGTTAAATCAACAGTTACTCCTGAGTTATTCCGTAAAGAATATGCACGGGTATTCACTGAGAACGAAGCATGGAATGCAATTGAAACTACAGACGATTCATTGTATGATTTCGATGAAAACTCAACGTATATTCAAAACCCACCATTCTTCGAAGGACTTGCAAAAGAACCGGCTGACATTCAAGCACTTTCAGGGCTTCGTGTCATTGGTAAATTTGGCGATTCAATCACAACGGACCATATTTCACCTGCAGGCGCAATCGGTAAAGATACACCGGCTGGTAAATACTTGATCGACAATGGCGTAAGCCCTCGTTTCTTCAACTCGTACGGTTCACGCCGTGGTAACCATGAAGTAATGATGCGCGGTACATTCGCTAATATCCGTATTCGTAACCAAATTGCGAAAGGCACAGAAGGCGGATTCACGACTTACTGGCCAACAAAAGAGATTATGCCAATTTATGATGCTGCTATGAAGTATCAAGAAGAAGGCACGGGTCTTGCAATCATCACTGGTAAAGACTACGGAATGGGTTCTTCACGTGACTGGGCTGCGAAAGGTACATCACTTCTCGGTATCAGAACAGTTATCGCTGAAAGCTACGAGCGTATTCACCGTTCAAACCTTGTTATGATGGGCGTACTTCCACTTCAATTCATGAAAGGCGATAGTGCTGAAACACTTGGCCTTACTGGTGAAGAAGAAATCAACGTTAATATCGCAGAAGGCGTTAAACCACGCGACATTCTGAAAGTAACAGCAACTGCGAAAAACGGTTCTGTCAAAGAATTCGACGTACTAGCACGCTTTGACTCAGAAGTTGAAGTTGACTACTACCGTCACGGCGGAATCCTGCAAATGGTTCTTCGTGATAAAATGAAAACGAACTAATTTTAATAGGTAGAGGTGTCCGATTTAATCGGGCACCTTTTTTCTGCTTAGACTTCAGTTCAGCTTTTTCAGCATGGCTTTTGTATAATGGGTAGTGAGGTGATGGTAGTGTTTATCAGTGAAAAAGAAATTGAAATCAGATATGCAGAGACAGATCAGATGGGAATCGTCTATCACGCGAATTATTTAGTATGGATGGAGATCGGACGTACGAAGTTGATTGAGGACTTAGGCTATACATACGCGCAACTGGAGGCAGATGGCTTCTTGTCGCCGGTGACGGACTTATCTATTCAATATAAGGCAGCGATGAAATACGGACAGAAAGCGACTGTACGGACGTGGGTAGAGTCACACGGAAGGCTACGTACAACTTATGGCTATGAAATCCTCCATGAGGACGGCACAATTTCAGCAACAGCAAAATCGGAACATGTCGTCGTGAGAAAAGGCTCATTTCGTCCCGTTTCCCTAAAGAAAATCGCGCCAGATTGGGATGCTAAATATACAGAAGTGAAGCGATGTAAAGACTAATGGCATTTGGGATACAGCGTGTAGAACTGCGAGCTTGGAAAAAAGCAGTTAGTGAAGGGGAAATGGCATTTTTAACTCATTACTGGCTTGATGAACGCTTTCCAGGATACAATACAGTAACCAAAGCAGGTTGCGCAGATATCAGCAAACTTGTTGAATGGGGCAAGCAATATGGATTGAAGCGGGAGTGGATCGATATGAGGGAAGATTATCCTCATTTTGATTTGTTTGGTAAACACGAACGAGACATTTTACTTAAAGAAGGACTCCATAATCAATTAAAACGGTTCAATCTACTTTAATGAGTGTGTAGTATAACAGTTTCAAGTTTTTTGGAGTTAATAATTGTCTATTGTCAGCAAAGCCTTACCTACTCATAAATAAATGAAGAAAAGCGTGAGGCATATGGCCATCACGCTTTTTCGTATGAATAAATAAGTTCATGCAGTTTAGGATCCACATTGACATGTAGGTCATGACCAAGGAAATACCATTTGTCTCGGCTTTCGATATAATAACGAACACTATTATGCTCTGTTTCAATGGCTACTTCATCCGGTTGCTCTTTCGTTACACCAAGTGAAAAGCCTGCCTGAATCGAACTGGATCCACCGTATCTTGCAAAAAAGCGGATAGCATCACCAGGTTCAGCTTCCATCTCCTCTTTAAACCACAAAAGCGCTTCTTTCGACAAAATAATCTTCATTGGAAACACCAGCCTTTCCGTTGCTACATCCATTGTATTATAACCACTTCACTTTTGGCTCGGTTCCTGCTTTGATCCGACCGATATTCTCCCGGTGACGATAGAAGATAAAGGCACCGAAAAGACCAATCATCACCATCAAATAAATATCGCCTGTTCGGAGGTAAAAATAGATACTGTATACAAATCCAACGACAGATACGATCATTGATGATAAGCTCACCATTTTCGTTACTTTTAAAGCGATGAAAAATGTTGCGAGCACAATGATGAAAACAGGCCATTCATAGGCAAGCAACACACCGCCGGATGTCGCTACAGCTTTGCCACCTTTGAAATGGGCGAAGACGGGATACATATGTCCGACGACTGCAAGAAGTCCTGGAATAAGAGGGTGGACGCTAACACTGTCGAAAATAGGCAAGAGCGGCAATAATGCAGCTGCAGTACCTTTTAAAATATCCAGAATAGTTACGGTAAGTCCCGCTGTTTTGCCGAGTACACGGAAGGTATTCGTACCACCTAGGTTGCCGCTACCATGTTGTCGGATGTCGGTCTTGTAAAAAAGTTTCCCAACCCAGAGTGCAGAAGGAATTGAGCCAATTAAATAAGCAAGTAGTAAAAGTATGATAAGTTCCATTGACGTACTCCTTTTTTAGTTTGTCTATGTATAGACCTAGTTTAGCAGAACCGTGAAGTTGCGACAATGGGCTTCATGTGAAGAATGAGCGAACCAAGTTAAGCAGTTATAGCCTGATTTCTGATTTTTGTACCCCTAACAGCTGATTTGAGAGACGAACAATTTCCTGTCTTCGTTGCAATAAAAGTCTATCTTCTATACAATTAATTGAGCAAGCTTCCGAAAACGTTGATTTGACAAGCTTTAAAGGAAGCAGTACGATTATATAATAGAGAACATTTGTTTGATGGAGGTTGCACTTTGACGAAAAACGTAGATAATTATACGTATGATGATGATTCGATACAAATACTTGAAGGCCTCGATGCAGTACGAAAAAGACCAGGTATGTACATTGGGTCAACTGATTCCCGTGGACTTCACCACCTTGTCTATGAGATTGTAGATAATGCGGTAGATGAGGCGCTAGCGGGATTTGGTAATGAGGTAGACGTTACACTTCATAAAGACGGAAGCGTCAGTGTGCGGGACTACGGGCGGGGGATGCCAACAGGAATTCACCAGTCGGGTAAACCAACGACAGAGGTAATCCTGACCGTTCTCCACGCAGGCGGCAAGTTCGGACAAGGCGGATACAAAACAAGCGGTGGACTTCATGGCGTTGGCGCATCAGTCGTAAACGCATTGTCAGAAAAACTCGAAGTCACGATTTTTCGTGACGGCAAAAAGTTCTGTCAACGCTTCGAAAAAGGTGGTAAGCCAGCCACTACACTTGAACAAATTGGAACAACACGTGAAAAAGGGACGCTCATTCATTTCAAACCGGATGCGACGATCTTCTCTACGTTAAAATATCATTATGAAACGATTAGTGAACGCTTACGGGAGTCTGCATTCCTGTTAAAAGGCTTGAAAATCGAGCTAAAAGAAGAAGGAACGGACAAGCATGAAATCTTTCAATACGAAACTGGCATTGAAGCTTTCATCTCTTATCTGAATGAAGAGAAGGACGTTTTGCATGAGGTAGCTTACTTGGAAGGCGAATCAGAAGGCATAGAGGTCGAATTTGCGTTCCAATTTAGTGATGGTTACTCAGAAACGATTTTATCATTTGTGAATAACGTTCGAACAAAAGACGGTGGAACACATGAAACCGGTGCCAAAACCGGTATGACACGTGTATTTAATGAATATGCAAGAAAAGCGGGTTTATTAAAAGAAAAAGACAAAAACCTTGAAGGTGCGGATATCCGTGAAGGTATTGCGGCAATCGTATCAGTCCGTATACCGGAAGAAATTTTGCAGTTTGAGGGACAGACGAAAGGCAAACTCGGGACAAGTGAAGCAAGAGGCGTAACCGATTCAATCGTTTCGCAAAAACTTCTGTATTTCCTTGAAGAGAATGCAGATTTAAGTGCGTCCCTCGTACGTAAAGCAATTCGGGCGCATCAAGCACGTGAGGCGGCGCGAAAAGCGCGCGAAGATGCGCGTTCAGGTAAAAAGAGAAAAAGATCAGATACACTACTATCGGGTAAATTAACACCTGCGCAATCCAGGAATGCTGCGAAAAACGAACTCTACCTGGTCGAAGGTGACTCTGCCGGCGGCTCTGCAAAACAAGGACGGGACCGTGTATTCCAGGCAATCCTTCCATTACGAGGGAAAGTACTTAATACTGAAAAAGCAAAACTCGAGGATATCATGAAAAACGAAGAAATCAATATGATTATCCATGCAATCGGGGGCGGCGTAGGATCAGACTTCCAAGTTGCAGACATCGCTTATGATAAAGTAATCATAATGACGGATGCGGATACGGACGGTGCACATATTCAAGTGCTGTTGTTGACGTTCTTCTACCGTTACATGAAACCGCTAATTGAAGCAGGAAAAGTATATATTGCATTGCCTCCTCTTTACAAAGTTTTCAAAGGGACAGGGAAGAGCGAAAAATTTGCATATGCATGGACTGAAGGCACAGAACTTAATAAAGCGATAGAGAAAGTCGGCAAAGGATATATGCTCCAACGCTACAAAGGTCTTGGGGAAATGAATGCCGATCAGTTATGGGAAACGACTATGGATCCTGAAACACGTACATTGATCCGTGTAACGATTGAAGACAGCGCTACAGTTGAACGTCGAGTAACGACACTAATGGGCGATAAAGTAGAGCCAAGACGACGCTGGATTGAAGAGAACGTCGATTTCGGTACACAGGAAGAGCACAATATTTTAGACAACGAATTTTTGCACGTTGAGGGGGATTTTGAATGACACCATCAGAAAGCTACCAAGACCTTCCCCTGGAAGAAGTGATCGGTGACCGGTTTGGACGATATAGTAAGTACATCATCCAGGACCGGGCATTGCCTGACGCACGCGATGGCTTAAAACCCGTTCAGCGGCGTATTTTGTATGCGATGTTCCACGAAGGTAATACACATGAGAAAGCATTCCGGAAATCCGCAAAAACAGTCGGGAATGTCATCGGGAACTATCATCCACACGGTGACACATCCGTCTACGAAGCAATGGTACGGATGAGCCAAGATTGGAAACTGCGTCATATGTTAGTGGAAATGCAAGGAAATAACGGTTCAGTCGATGGAGATTCGGCTGCTGCAATGCGGTATACAGAAGCACGCCTTTCCACAATAGCAGGGCAAATGCTACGTGACCTGGGTAAAAATACTGTCGATTTCATACCAAACTTCGATGATACTGAACCTGAACCAACTGTTTTACCCGCAAGATATCCAAACTTGCTCGTCAACGGTTCAACAGGTATTTCTGCAGGATATGCGACGGATATCCCGCCACATGCGCTTCATGAAGTACTTGATGCGGTCCTTATGCGGATGGACAAACCGGATGTTACGGTCGATGAATTGATGACAGTTATCAAAGGACCTGATTTTCCAACTGGCGGTACTATCCAAGGAACAAACGGTATTAAAACAGCCTACGAGACCGGAAAAGGACGCTTTATCATCAGATCGAAGTCGTTCATCGAACCCTTAAAAGGCGGTAAATCGCAAATCGTTGTGACGGAAATCCCATATGACGTTAACAAGGCAAATATGGTGAGGAAGATGGATGAGCTTCGTCATGATCGAAAACTAGATGGTATCGCAGATGTCAGGGACGAATCGGACCGGACTGGCCTCCGTGTTGTCATAGAGCTAAAAAAAGACGTCGACGGAAATGCGATCTTGCAATATCTTCTTAAAAATACAGACCTGCAAGTGACGTATAACTTCAACATGATTGCCATCTCTGGGCGCAGACCGAAATTAATGTCACTGCCGATGTTGCTTGATGCCTATATTGGCCATCAAAAAGAAGTTGTCACACGTAGATCCCAATATGATATCCAAAAAGCGCAAGACCGACTCCATATCGTCGAAGGGCTTATGAAAGCTTTATCGATTTTGGATGAAGTAATCAAAGCGATTCGCGCATCAAAAGACAAACGTGATGCTAAAAATAATATCATCTCGAAATTCGAATTCTCCGAAATACAAGCTGAAGCAATCGTTTCGCTACAGCTTTATAGACTGACGAACACGGATATTACTGAACTTCAGCAGGAAGATGCTGAACTCCGAAAACTGATTGAACAGCTTGATGCAATTTTGAAAAGTGATAAAAAACTTTCTGCAGTCATCAAAAAAGAGCTCCTTGACATCCGTAAACAATTTGCAGAACCAAGACGCTCTGTTATCGAGGAAAAAATCGAAGAAATTAAAGTCGATCTTGATATCCTTGTTCCAAGTGAAGAAGTTATTGTATCCGTCACAAAAGACGGCTATGTGAAACGCACTAGCGTCCGCTCTTACAGCGCTTCAAACGGCACGGGACAGGAAATGAAGGAATCCGATTATACGCTATTAGAAGCGCCAATGAACACGCAGCATCATCTCTTGCTGTTCACTTCTGCAGGGAACTATCTCTATCAGCCTATTCATGAGTTGCCAGATATTAGATGGAAAGATCTTGGGCAACATATCTCAAGTATCATCCCACTCGGGCAAAATGAAACGATTGTTGCAGCGATTGGCCTTGAAAACTTCGATGAAGAAGCGTTAATCGTCACAGCATCGCAAAATGGGCTAATCAAACAATCAAAACTTGCCGATTTTAAAGTCCAGCGCTATTCAAGGTTGTTTAAAGCGATGGGCGTGAAAAAGGATGATGTAATGATTGACGCAAGGCTCGTTAGGGGGGACGAAGATGTTATCCTCTTCACACAGCAAGCCTATGCGCTACGCTTCCCGCTTACTGAGTTATCAGTAACAGGTATTAGGACTGCCGGTGTACGTGGCATTAACCTTAAGGACGATGATCTGCTTGTTGCTATGGAGATTAATTCAGATGACGGGGCTTCCGTCTTAATCGCGACACAGCGAGGCAGCGTGAAAAGAATGGGCTTAAAAGAGCTCGAAAGTGCTTCCAGAGCGCAAAGAGGTAATGTTGTTCTGAAGGAACTGAAGTCAAATCCGTATCGTGTTAGCGGGGCGTTAATGGTGAAAAATGATGAAATTATTGTTTTAGCGACGGAAAAGGGAAGTAAAATCCCTATCTTAGCAGGATCATTGCGACCAGTTGACCGCTATTCAAACGGTAGTAGTTTAGTCGATGAGAAAAAAGATGGCAGCATAACACATATCTACAAGGATCCAAAAGCTGAAATTGAATAAATAACTTTAAAAGTCATGGGAGTATCTTCCCATGACTTTTAATTTTTTCTAACGTATAATAGTTCGATAAGCGAAACAAATTGCACGTTCAAAAAGAGAACTTGTACTAGATAGGTTGAATGATTGATTTCATTGAATTACGCTTCGGCTACCACTGTCAGGCGCCTACGCTAGTTTATATACCGCATTCAATTCTTCAACCTATATAGAATATGGCACACCCTATAAAAGTGTGAACTTTTTGAGTAATTATTAATAATAGAACGGGGATAGGGTATGTGGAAAAATAGAAACATTTGGATAATATTAACGGGGGAAATGATTGCAGGCTTAGGATTATGGACGGGAATAATCGGAAATCTCGAGTTTATGCAAGAAAAAATCCCTTCCGATTTCGTTAAAGCACTAATAATGTCAGCAGGACTTCTTGCGGGAATTATTGCGGGACCGCTAGCAGGGAAAATCATAGACCAATCAAAGAAAAAAACCGTACTTCTTATATCAGGCGCAGGGCGTATGCTCAGTGTTATCTTTATGCTGATTGCTATATCAACCGGATCTGTTT
The DNA here is from genome assembly GCF_014302295.1 of Sporosarcina sp. resist. Taxonomy (NCBI): domain Bacteria; kingdom Bacillati; phylum Bacillota; class Bacilli; order Caryophanales; family Caryophanaceae; genus Sporosarcina; species Sporosarcina sp. resist. The sequence continues at coordinate 2,625,765 of NZ_CP060287.1, forward strand.
GGTGGATGGTTGCATTCATGGTTAGCATTCAACTATCTGCTACCTTTTACTTCCCTGCACTGCAGGCAACCATTCCGCTTGTCGTCAAAGATGATGATTTGCTGACGATGAATGGGTGGCATATGAACGTTGCTACGATCTCACGTGTGCTTGGCACCGCCTTAGCGGGCATTATGCTCGTCTACTGGTCGCTTATGTCGCTCTACTGGATATCTATGATTGCTTACGGGGCCCTACTACTATTTACAATGATGTTGCGCATCGATGAGGGAGAGGGAAGAGAGGCCAAAGTGAAATCGGTGGGTAACAAGGGTGGATTCATGGAAGTTTTTCCTGTGTTGAAAGCATATCCTGCTGTCGGCATGACACTCATTATGACGCTTATTCCATTGCTTTTCATCGGATCATTCAATCTAATTGTCATTAATATTAGTGAAATCCAGGATTCTGCATCGATTAAAGGACTTATTTATACATTTGAAGGGGTAGCATTCATGGTCGGAACATTTGCCGTGAAGTATATTTCTAAAAAATGGCGCACGACGACAATCTTATTTTCCTTTGCAACGATGGTAGCAGTAGCAGAATTCATGCTCTTTTTTGCAGACAGTATAGTAATTACGTTAAGTGCTTTTGCCGTACTTGGATTTGCCTTAGGTTGTTTTTTCCCAACAGCAATGGTTATATTTCAGAAACAGATGCCAAAAGAGTACCATGGCCGATTCTTCTCGTTCCGCAATATGTTAGAACGGGTTATGTTCCAGGTCGTTTTACTAACAGCAGGTGCATTTCTCGATATTATCGGATTGCAATCAATGGTTATCATTTTCGGATTAATCAGTTTAAGCATGACAGCAATTTTCTTTGTTCAGATGAAAAAAAGAAATATCATATTAGAACAACCCAAACAAATCGCCGCAAAAAGTATTTAACTTTTTGCGGTTTTTTCTATACATAATGTAAAAAACGAACTTTCCATTTTGGAAGTTCGTCGGCATTTAATCTATGGGTTTTAATGTATCTAGCAATAACTTTTCAAGGAAATCTTCACTTGTTACTGCACGTATCATAGCTCGCATGTATTCGTCACGATCGATTTTGTCATATGTCCATAAAAATCTTTTGGACTTCGCAAAGGCTTGTAGGAAAATACGAATTGTTCGACCATTACCTTCACGAAATGGATGCAGCATATTCAGCTCTGATTTGAAATAAGCCAACCTTTTAACTGCATACTCTAGAGTATCCCAGTCAGGTTCATTGTCTAATTGAGTGAATAAACTAGACGCGTACGCCTCCATATATTGTACTTGGCAAAAGCGAGTATTACCTTTCATCAATTGCAAATCACGGAATTGTCCCGCAAACGAGTAAATGTCTTGGAATAAATGTCGGTGAAGTCCAACAAAATTGATGAGCGAAAAATCCATGATGTTGTATGCGCCTTGTTCAATTTGAGTTGCACGAATCGAGAAAGTAAACGCCTCGGCCTGCTCAAGCTCAGCAAAGTTTGTCACACCTAACAAATTTGTGGTTAAAAGATAATCGTCATTTTCAAATTCATTGTATTTCGCCATTTGCCAAAGCTTCCTTAATCAAAGCAGGCGTTACTGGCATACCCGAATTGACAATTTCAAGAGCTTTTTGTTGCAGCGAATGACTTAAATGTAAGTTTTCAAGCTGCATATTTTTCAATACGCGGTTAAACTCAGGAGAATTTAATTGAATTTCCTTCACACTAAACCACTCCTTTCTATACTCTTTAATTATAAGCTTTTTAGCAGAATTTATCCACTTAATCAAGTGGGGTTCAACTTTTCACCCCATAATATCCACATTATTGCCCCAAAACTAACTATTTCTACCCCAAAAATTTGATAAGCTTAAATTAGAAATTTAGGGCATCGAAGAATACAGGGAGATTTCAATGAAAATTTGGAAGAAGTACTCACTTCTGTTAAGTGGTATAGGCGTTTCATTTTTTGGAAACTGGGTTTATTTAATTGCGTTAAATATTTTAGTACTAGATATGACTGGTTCAGCGGCTGCGGTCGCAGGGATTTACATTGTCGGACCAATTGCACGAATGCTGACAAATTTCTGGGCAGGTTCCATCATTGATCGTGTTAATAAACGAAAATTGATGGTCTTAGCAGATGTCCTAAGGGGTTCGCTTATTTTACTTGTTCCATTTCTTGATTCGCTGTGGATTGTCTACTCCATTCTATTTGCGACAAATATCGCTGGAGCATTTTTTGGTCCAAGTTCGACCTTTTATATCACAAAATTTGTGGTTGAAACCGATCGAAGAAGTTTTAACTCGATCATGAGTATGATGAATTCAGGTTCATTTTTAATCGGACCAGCACTAGCCGGTGTACTCATCGCCTTATTTGGTACAACTTGGTGTGTGATTTTAAACGCGGTTACGTTCTTTTTCTGTGCATTTTGTATTGCAAGGTTGCCTGACGTAGAAAATGAAAACTTAAATCAACGTGAGCCAATTACTTTGAAGATACTGGCTTCTGATTGGCAAGTTGTAAAAGGGTTCATTAAGCAGGATCCTTATTTTATGAAGGTTTATTTGCTGTTCCAGACCTCGCTTATGATTGCTTTTGCTTTAGATTCCCAAGAGGTCACATTTATCAAGCAGGATCTAGCACAGTCTGACCAACTATATGGCCTCATCGTCAGTATTGCAGGTGTAGGTGCATTAATAGGCGCAGCGGCTTCAGCCGCCTTTGCAAAGCGCTTCTCATTGCAATTGTATTTAGGTATTGGAATGGTCTTAACAGCAGTCGGCTATTTGTTGTTCTACAGTACAGTTGATTTTTTGACGGCAACAGTGGCTTTTATCTTTTTAGGATTCTTTATGGCATTTTGCAATGCAGGCTATGATACTTTTTACCAGAGTAATGTACCGACAGCGATCATGGGACGTTTTGGTAGTTTGGCGTCGATGTTCCAAAGCTTTATGCAAATTGTATTTACCTTTACCCTAGGACTGATTTCTGAGTGGTTCTCACTACAAACGGCAGCTATTGGATTCGCTAGTATCGCAGTAGTCATGACGCTGTTGCTTTGTATTCAAGTCTTTAGTCAGCAGCATAAACATTATTATGAAGAAGCAGATTGAGGGAACTAAGTAATGTAACTTAATCAATAGGGAAGAAGAGATTTATGTTGGTATTTATCGATGTAATAGGTGCAGGTTACTTTACTTTGAAAGGGGTGATTACATGGTATTAATACGATATGCACATGGAACAGATTTAGCTGATATAACTTCTCTTATGTCTGAATTAGGGTATGAAACAACCGAAAGGGAAGTAACTAAAAGATTATCGAAGTTAAATTGCAATCCTGATTATCATACTCTTGTTGCGGAAATTGATAATCAAGTAGTAGGACTACTGGGATTATACATTGGGCTATCATATGAATTTAGTGGTTGTTACGGTAGAGTTGTCTGCTTAATAGTGAATCAACACTATAGAAAAAATGGTATTGGTAAACAGCTCATCGCAAGAGCAAAAGAAATCATTATTGAAAAAGGTGGAAGTGCAATCACTTTAAATAGCGGAAATAGAGCTGAAAGGGAAGATGCTCACTCATTTTATTTGAAAAATGGTTTTACTGCTAAAAGTACAGGATTTGTAATGAAGTTCAGCTGATTTACTTTTTTAAATCAGCATAGAGTGACTTAAAAAACGTTCATCAAGCATCGGTAAATGCTTGATGAACGTTTTTTAAGTTTTTTTACAAGGACAGGAACCTCTAAACACTTGGACACGAGGTCCGAGTTCACCACATATATTCCCCAATGACTAGTAAAATCCATCTTTTAATCTGTGCTACAGAATGAAATACAACATATCGGCATCCTGAATTTGTAGAGTTAACATTACAGAAGCTTTAATCCTGCAATAACATACTATAGCCACTAAATATAAAGATGTATAGTTACATGAGAAAACGTGAAAGGAGTTTACTCATGAATATTACATCTTTTTTAATATACTGTTTTATTATTACTTTCACACCAGGACCGACTAATATCGACATACTATCCACTGTGAATAAGCATGGGACAAAAAGGGCAATGCAGTATACATATGGAGCAACGATTGCTTTTGGTTTATTGCTTGCCCTATCTGCTATGTTGAATACAATGCTTATAACGGTAATTCCGAAAATTTTGATTGTTATGCAGATAATCGGAAGCATTTATATGCTCTTTCTTGCTTATCAAATCTGTAAAACGGATAAATCAAAACAAACCGTAAACCAGACTGGGACCTTTATGTCAGGATTTCTCATGCAGTTTTTAAATCCAAAAGTAGTAACATTTACAATGACTGTATTTCCTAGCTTTATTTTGCCCTATTATACCGCAATTCCTGCGGTAACAATAAGTGTTATAGTTATAACACTTATTGGGTTTTTAGCATTTATGACATGGGTTCTTTTCGGTACAATCTTCAAGAAGTTTTTACAGAAGCATGAAAAAGTTGTTAATATTATTATGGCATTATTTTTAGTTTATGCTGCAATCATGATATGGTTGTAGGAATGCTAATGTTGAGGTGAATTAAATGGACAAATTTATCTATAAAAAATCGGCGGGTATTACTGCGTTGGCTGCAAGTATCACTGACTTTACATATAAAAAGCACTCTCACCAGGAGTATGCAATAGGGGTAACATTGCGTGGTATTCAAGAGTACAATTTAGATGGCAGTTTACAATTATCCTATCAAAATGGTGTGATGCTTTTTAATCCAGAACAGGCACACGACGGAATGGCACATGATGAGACAGGCCTTGATTATGTCATGCTCTATATTGAACAACAACTGCTGTTGGAGGTCATTGAGAAAAAGGATTTGGTGCGTTTTTCAACCCCCATTGTGTATGATCATGGACTTGAACAAAGAGTATTACGTCTATCCCATGCGATATTAAATGAAAAAGACGAGACTTTGTGCAGTGAATTACTAATATCCCTCACAGATAGCCTAATTCAAACTAATCTTTCCACGGACACTAAAAAAGACGACTCTCTAATTAGAATAGCAAAGGATATGCTGCATACCAACTTGGAAACTGTCATTAAACTTGACGAGATCTGTGCAGAGCTTAATATATCGAAGTTCCAGTTTATCAGGTTATTCAAGGCTCATACTGGTATCACACCATACCAATACTTTCTTAACTGCAAGATAGAACATGCAAAGCAGTTATTAGGTAAAAATGGAGATATTTATTCAGCAGTAGCTGAATGTGGTTTTGTTGATTTAACCCATTTTAATAGACACTTTAAAAGCGTCTATGGAATAACGGCATTTGAATATATGTCTCATTTAAATTAAAGAAAAGATTTTCGTATTAATTATTATTTCATCACCAATGTTAATGGAATAGCATGCTGAAATACTACTAGACAGATATCATATTGTTAGACTTGGTTCTTGTCAGGTCGGTGTGTAAATAAGGTTAATTCAAATCTGATAGATGTGGCAGAAAGAATTGTTTAGTCATTGAATTTAAGGAGGAATGGCTTCTGAAAAAATCCAATATTATTTTCTTTGAAAGAAAATTTCCAAGTGCAAATATGATTCTTATTAAGGATCAGCTCCCGATTCTTATTGATACTGGTTTTGGAAGTGATGTGAAAGATACTGAGCTATTAATTAAAGAAGAAGGTGTTTCACCAGAAGAATTACATCTCATCGTTAACACGCACTATCATAGTGACCATGTAGGCGGCAATTATCAACTTCAAAAAAATTATGGCGTTAAGATTGCTGCTCATAAATGGGAAGCCGATTTAATTAATTCTTGTGATACTGAAGCATGCGGTTCAGAATGGTTAGATCAGCCTGTGGAACCTTATGGGTCGATCTAAGGCTCTTGGATAACGATGAGATTAATACGGGAAGGAGAACCTTCAATGTCCTGCATACACCTGGACATACGTTAGGGCATATTTCTTTATATGAACCTGAAGAAGAGATATTAATTTGCGGGGATCTCTTTCACAAAAATGATATCGGATGGTTGAATATCTTTCGCGAAGGTGTTTCATCTATCCAACGATCACTAGAAAGTTTGGATCGGTTGTCTATGCTCCGGATTCAGCAGGCATATTCAGGGCATGGACCTCAAATGGAGAATCCCCTGGCCGCCATTGATGCAGCGAGGAAACGGTTTGAAAAGTGGCTTAGTATGCCAGACAAAGTTTCATGGCATGCCTGCAAGAGGATTTTTTCATTCACACTAATCATTAAAAACGGATTGGCAAAAGAAGATATCGGTAACTATCTACTAAAATGTGGCTGGTTCCAAGATTTTGCACGCTACTCTTTCCAGGTTCAGCCAGAAGAATTTATTCAAATCCTGCTCGATGAAATGATTCGTTCCGGTGCAGCTAGCTGGCACAACAATTATTTAATCGCTACCGCGCCATACCAAGCACCACAAGAGAAATGGATGAATAAGAACATAAAACCTAAAGATTGGGAACCCTATTACTTTGTCACATAAATAAAATAGGTGGGAAGTGGATGGAAAACTGTTGAATCTTACCTGATAGTAATAGTCTCTTTTTATAACGAAGAAGGATAGTTGAATACCGCTCTCAATAGTCATAATATTCACACCTAATAAACGACACAGTATAAAACCTTCAGGGGGGAAATTTATATGCCATTAAAAGTAGGAGATATAATTACGTTTGAACGGTCATTTACAGTAAGGGATGTTGAATTATTTATAGAGATTTCAGGTGATGAAGGGATTCATCACTTGACCCCAGATGAACAAGGAAGACTTGTAGTTCAAGGGTTACTAACGGCAACTTTGCCAACAAAAGTAGGTGGAGACAATAATGTGCTAGCTCGTACGATGAATTTTGAGTTTTTAAGGCCTGTTTTTACTGGTGATACAATAATTTGTGAAGTTAAAATCGAAAAATACGAAAGGCAAGAAAATAAAAACAATAGAACAGCTATTACTGCATCTTTTGTATGTGAAAATCAGGATGAAAAAGAAGTATTAAAAGGGGACTTTTCAGGCGTAATACTTTAACATTTTCAACTTTCATGAAAACTCTCGTAACAGTCTGTGGTACAGTGTTTTTGCTGTATGGATGACAAATGGGTAGCGTTAGTAATTATCAGGGTCTTGTAATTAAGATGACGAAAGACGATTGAAAATTAAATGGATTAGCTAATATTTATTAGATGCCTGAATAAATAAGTGTTAACCAATGAATCCATAGGGTTTTGTACAAATAAACTAAACAAGAAAGTCTAATTAGTATAGGTTTTCTTGTTTAGTTAGTTTAAACATTCTTGTCATTGTACAATTTCCGTTTTATCTCACTGTTTCAAGTATACTTATCGAATGAAACGCAACTACCGATAATATATATTATGACCATGTAGTTCTATGAACTCGTAAATTCATAGCTCTATCCTGTATCTATGACTAGATTTCTTTGCATCTTCAACATCTATGAACTGAACGCTATATTCTATCACATCATTTAGGAATAACTTATGCGCTTTGGCAAACTGCTTAACCTCATTAAGCAATTCTTTATCACAGCTGTTATTGAATGCTATTCGATCTTTTGGCCGAGTATCTTTATTATATGAGATTTGATTTTCAGACAATAATGACTGTAATCCACTTTCAATTAAATAGTTAACGTGCGTGTTATTTTCTTTTGCAACGGATCTAAGATCTTCCAATATTGATTGACTAATATTAGTGACAAAATTGGTCCTTGCTGTATCCATCGTTTGAATCAATCTGCCATCTACAAGCTTCCACATAATTAATTCACTCCTTATCAAATTTCAAATTTAATTCTGGACTCTTTACTTACTATATGAAATAACGTTGTGACATTCGCTGTCTTTTGTGTAAGATAAAATTATCAGATGCTGCATTATTATATATAATTTCCGCAAGTTTTGGAAGCTCGTATTTGCCTTTTACCCAAATACGATAAATATAATTTCCAGCCGGACTTACTGTTATCGTGATTTCTGAACGTAATTGCCATGATTGAAATACGAACAAGAGCCTAGCTGCAAAATCCTGACTGCCTGACGTAACATTCATAACGTAACCTGATTTTTGTACCCAGCCATCCCCATCAATAACGCCTCTTACAAACGACGCTAAATATTCTTCTGGCACATTGGGAAATGGAACTGATAATGATTTATTAGAAATTATCCCCAACATTTTAAGATCCTTTTTAATCTCTTTAGAATTAATGATTAAAGTTGGTGTAGTTTTTGTTGGCCCTGTAGCTGCAAGCACATAGTCTGCCTCCATGTACTTGGCAATCAATTGAAGAATACGTTCATCTTTTTGAGAAAAGTATATGCTATGGAGTTGTTTATTCACATGCCCATCTGTCACGAATAAACCTAACACCCAAGCCATTTCGTGTGTCCATACTTTAAAATAGTCTTCATTCACTTTATGCTTTCTAGGTTGGCCAGAGTATTGTTCTCGATTCATTGAAATCCCATGCTTATACATCACATTCCGAATTGCCCGATCGGACAGGCCGACGATTGGACCCATTTCTTTAAACGACATGCCACTTTTATACATTTTAATAATGGCTTCGTCTGTCATACCTGGATTTCTCGACACAGCCTTCACTTCCCTCCTATTAGCTTGATAGATGAGCCATTTCTTAATAAATGAACGATTTTTCGTTGATTACATTCAATACCCTCAACAAAATATGCTCATTTGCAGGGTATAGAACTAATGTTCTATCCGGGCTATATATCCCAAATTACGAGTTTTTAAACAAAAGAATCTAAAATAACTTTTTTACTTGGATAATATAGACTGGTTTTGTTTAAAATATCGTTTTGTTTCCACAATAGATTTCGAACATGGTTTCTTACCTCTCAATTATGTTCCTACCGATAGGAACATACGTTCAACCCTCGTGATTTCGGCACTTAAATTAGAATAATCCAATTTACCCCAAAACCAAAACCACGTGTGCTCTTGGTTTTTCCACAATGAATAGCCGTATAGACCAATGTTTTCGCCTGCAGTAGGATTGCTAAAAAAAATAGCATTCCCTTATTTAACAATTCTGCTTCGTTATTACGGACGACTTTCGCTTCCGCCGCCTTCTCATTAATTTGTACTCCTACGAGCTGTAGAGCATCTGATTCTTCGTAATAGGCTAACTATATTCTTTTTTGAGATCGCCTGCTTATACGAGCTTGTACGCTGGTCTGCGATGAAGATTTAACATCGTTTGAACACATTGTTAGTTAAAACCTTCAAAACTTAAATTTCCTCAACAGTTAACTTACTTTCAACCTCATTAAACAATAGTTGTTTTTCCTCTGCCGTTCAGTCACTTTGTGTTTTTAATTAGTGTTCTTTTAATTCGCTAATATAACAAACGCTTACTGCATTGGAAATGTTACATGATTGGTGTTAGTTGGATAAACGCTGTATGCTCCACTATTTTCATTTCCGCCCCCACTATATCCTGGTTCACAATATCAATACGCATTTTGAGTTGACCGAACTTAGCGCCTTATTTTTTTGATGATGTTAATAGAGTTAAGGTGCACTTAATTGATCGACTTCGAGACTTCATAAAGAGTCTGTTAGGCCGCCTTATCAAAATTCATTTTAATTGCCCAAAAGCGACTTCTCGATTGTCTTACGTGCCATTACCAATTAAGGCGTTGGATTGTATGAACTATTATCGACTTACTTAAACTCACAATAGCTCATTGATCAATATTTTATATATGGGGTTTCCAATTTATTGAGTACATTTCCCATGAAAAGAAGGTCCATTGCTATTTTATTAGCAATGGACCTTCTTTCTTTTATAATGCTTTTACCGATTTGACCTAAGTAATTGACAATAAAGCGGAATTCCTTAATAAGCGCATTCTCTTCCGCCGCCATTTGTATTTCCTCACTATTACTTAGTATCTATGTAGTCAATATTGAGATCTGCTTTTATGATTGAGTACATATATAAATCATCGAATTTACCACAAGTAAATTCATAATGTCTCAGTAATCCCTCTCTTCTAAAACCTTGCTTTTCTACTAGCTTTTGTGACGGGAGATTCGTCGGTTCAATCAAAGCCTCAATTCTTTCTAACTGATAGTGTTGATAGCCATACTTAACAACGGCTTCCAATGCTTCACTAGCAATCCCTGTACCCCAGTGATCTTTGCTTAATTCATATCCGACTTCAGCTCGATGATGTTTGGTAAGCATATTAAGAAAGCCACAACTTCCTATAACCTCACCAGAGTCTTTTAGCGTAATCCCCCATCTAATTCCTGTACCATCTTCGTATATCGATTTATACCACCTTATTTCATTCTGAGCATCTTCTACTGTTTGGCAAGGTGCTAACCCCATAGGTGTCACAACCTCTTTATCCGATAGATATTTAAACACATCATTAGCATCCTCTGCTGTTACTTCTCTTAAGATTAATCTTCTAGTTCCAATTATCGGAAATTCTTTTCCCATCAAATTTACCTCTTCTCCATAAAGTCTAATAGTTAATGCAAAATTTAATCCCATTCTGATAGATACGATAGATGGTCCAAGTATATCTAATGGGCTTAGGCAGTCTAAACGATTTTAACTTTCACCCCAAAAATAATATTCATATTTAGTGAAATCCATCTTATGTTTCAATGATCTTTGAAAGAAATCCTTTCGTTCTATTGTTATATCGAATCGACCAATCACCGGATGCTCTTCTGACAAATTAAAAATCCTACGATAATGTATAATAGCCATCCTTATCTCTAAAGTCAGGATTATACTTTGTAATGCGCCATTGGTGATTGATTTTAGTCATCAAATTTACTCCTCCTATTGTAGATTAACCCGATTAATTAGAGTATCTACTGTTAGACCATTCTGAGACTACTTCATATATAACGGCCACTCGTTGTTTGAACTGTAATTTCACTACCCACTAAAATTGCATATAATGTCTGCATAATATTGGATCATTTTAACGTATTGCCTTTTAAATAATTTTGCATTAATTCGTTCGGAATCTTCAAAGCTTCGCTCCTATTAACAGCAGGTGCGGTTAACATTTGACCATTTTCAGATGACCAACCACGATTAGATAGAACCGTCTCATTCTTTTGAAATGTGGCAACGGTAACTTCACTAAAGTTACTATTCGTATAAAGTACCCCATAACCATATGTGCCTGGACGTCCATTTTCGATATAACCATATACGATGTGTCCTCCACCGTTATCTAGAAACTTAATTTCTAACCCCCTTTGATCTTCCGGTACTGGTATCTTCTCGTCATCTATATCAATGGTTCCTTTGAAGGTTTTGGATCCTGTGATACTCTGATATAGTTTCCCGTCAATATGTATAGTTATAGGCTTCGTGAAGTAATTATTTTCCGCCCCCAACTGATATTTTACTCCTTCTAAATTAACCGTATATTGTTTTGGGAAAGCTTTCAAACTAAGGATTACACCGAACGTAACTGCAATTAGCAATGGAATCACGAAAAATTTATTCTTCAACAAATAGCCCCTTTCCTTTGTTATTATAATTAAATAGTTCGCTAACTAAAAATGAAAAAAGTCGCCTTTACATCATGTAAAGACAACTCTAATTCATTATTTGAATTGCGTTAAGGACATATAAAGGCTTTAACGTACGTGATTCTGGTAACTAACCCTATCCGTCTCTTTCAACTCAGCCAGCGAAGCCGACCCTATACCGAACATTGCCATCCGTAGTTCCAATTCCCTCGTTTCCATCACTTCCAAGACATCCTCCATAGACTGCGTGGCTTCCTTCAGAATCGATCTGCCGAATCCGACCATGTCTGCACCAAGTGCAATGGCTTTGGCTCCATCTAGGCCAGTATGCATTCCACCGCTTGCGATTATTGGTTGCTCCACAATTTTACCCCTTACCGAAGTAATGCATTCGACTGTTGGGATGCCCCAATCACTGAACGCTTCAGCTGCTTTTCTCTTTACTGTAGATGTTGAACGAAACTTTTCGACCTGACTCCATGATGTGCCGCCTGCCCCCGCTACGTCGATAAAGGAAATGCCTGCATCGCATAAACGTTTAGCTGTGGCCCCGTCAATTCCCCACCCAACTTCCTTCACACCAACTGGCACTCCCAACTCACTGCAAAGTCGTTCAATTTTCTCCAATAAATCTTTGAAATCCGTATTTCCTTCTGGTTGAATCACTTCCTGAATACTGTTCAAATGGAGGACAAGTGCATTCGCCTCTGTTATGTCAATGATTCGGCGACATTCATCTACGCCAAAGCCATAGTTAAGCTGAACCGCGCCTAAATTAGCGATTATCGGGATGCTCGGTGCATATTTCCTTACTTGAAAAGAAGCTCGATGTTCCGCACTTTCTATCAGCGCTCGTGTCGAACCCAAAGCTAATCCCCAGCCTCTTTGTTCTGCAGCTTCGGCAAGATTCCGATTAATTGTTTCTGCAAAGGCAGCCCCGCCCGTCATCGAACTGATAATAAATGGTGTTTTGCAATCATGACCTAAAAATGTCGTATCGATTGCGATATCATTGAAATTGATTTCAGGCAACGCATTATGGATAAATTTAACCTTCTCGAAGCCGGTTGTGATAGTGTCACCCGTTACGTGCTCATTCAACGTGATTTGAATATGCTCTGATTTTCTTTGGTTAATTGGTATAGTCATTTGAAAACACTCGCCTTTCTCCATGGTGTTAGTGATTACTCATTAATTACTTTAATTAGTAGAAGTCACTGTATTGCTCTGGTGCCTCTCCCCTTGTCTCTTGCACATAAGGATTAAGTATTTGTTCAGCATTCTCGTTTATGTCATCTACTTCTATTAAAAATGTCCATTCGTCACCATAATCGTAAATATACAGAAACTTTTGCCTCGTGATAAAACCAACAGCACAAATTTGTATTTTAGAAGCATCCGCATGACCAAAGTCATCATTAGGAGATGCGATACAATCATGTGACCATTTTTCACCATCCATGAAAAAAGAATACAGATGATCATCGTCAAATTCAAATGCTTTGATAATGATTTGATGGAAATCGTCCATTGTATGCTTAGCTGAAAAAGTTAGTTTTCTCCATATTTTATTTGTTAGTGAAACCTTAAACGTGTAACGACCATCAATGAGTTGCTTTCGGTTTCTAGGCAAGGTATGCATCAATTCATCTTTTGAAAATAAATTTATAAAAGGTTGAAAAAATGGCTGGGCGCTTTGGTCTTCATCGGATAAATACGCACCGAATCTCCCATCTAATATTGAACCTGGTATAACATTGAACTCTCCATCTTCCCGACGCAACGCGATATTCCATGCACATACGTTTCGCGAAATAAGTAAAATAGGCATCATTTGAGTACCGAACTGCGTAACCTCAATCTTTTTGGCGTAATATACACTTTTGCTATCACGTTGTTCTTTACGTTCTACATCCTCTTCGCAAATCCATAAACCCAACCACTCAAAATAGAGATTGAAGTAATACCAATCATATGTACAACTTGCTAGTATCCGCCCGACATCGGTTTTGGGTTCTTCACTACCCAAGTTCGTCCTGGCTCATCCTGACTTAATATAGAAAACACTTCGGGGAGCGTTAAAGCTATTGAATTATGTTGTTTATCCTGAAGTCTCGCCCAATTCACATCGACCCAGAACGTTTCGAGTAAAAAAAGTATTTTTCTACATCTGTTAATTCTTTATACAAATCCATTCTTTCTGTTACTTTCAGTTGGAGCGGTCCCGATTTTACCGACACCTTTTCCAGCAAACATCCGCTTAAAGCCAAGTGATAGATGAAATGGATGAAAGAATAATAGGCCTGTTCAGTATACGATGTACAATCCTTGGTTCTTATGGTCATACGTTCATTAATCGCGGGCAGATGCTTTCTTGATATGTACTCTTTTGCCTTTGTTAGCTGAACTACATGTCCGCTTATATAGCTAACAAACTCATCAAAATCAGCTACTAAGTTGATTGGAATTGATTCATTATTCATAGCGTTCAATTTTATAACCCCTTTTCCCGTTGGATCAGATAGGATTATTATTATTCCAATAGACAATTCCTAAAATGCTTTCCTACGCTTTTGTCTAATTATACAATTTCCTCACTCGAAGTTGTAGTTTCGTCTCGCCTCTTAGAGTCATCACTGGTTAAGAATACGAAATGATGGCTGATAAAGAGGAAAGGCGATTACATATCTTATAAGGAGTGAATTTATATATAAGCGAGTACCTCTTTGAGATTGTCCAGAACGTAAATGTTTTTCATATTGGAAGATGAACCTACCCCTATTCCAAACCCCTTCATCTTCATGTTGATAGCTAGTTCTACATCAACGATTGAGTCGCCAATCATAAATGATTGATCAATATTAATATTTGGGTATTTCAGTATTGCATTCATAATCATCCCGGTTTGAGGTTTTATACAATCACAACCTTCATCCCTACTGTGAGGACAGTGAAATACATCCAGGATTTTTATTTTATGACATGATAATTCATATAGCATCTTTGCTGTAATGTCATGGTACTGCTCTAATGATATAAATCCTTCGTTTATTAGATATTGGTTCGTGATGATAATTATTTCATAGCCTCTTTGGTCAACGCTCTTTAAAGTCTGAACTGAATCGGCTAAAAACACAGGATTCTTTATATCCGTCCACTTGTGGTCAGGATAGTCTTCAATAATAGTCCCATCCCTATCAAAAAATGCGACCTTCAATTAAATCACTCCTTATTTTTTCATTGATTCATGGGTGATAACACCGCCTGCCTCGTCAACTTGCGTGAAGCTGAAAACTCAAGTAGATTTTAACAAGAAGCCAATTCGAGTATAGAAAAATTTGGAAGTCAGCTAGTAAGCGATGTAAAATAATAAGTGAGTTTCTAGGGTGGTAAAGATCGGAACTATTCCCTTTAAGCTATTTACTTAAATCCAAATATACTAATAAGTTGTCAGGGGCGCAATTCAAACGTATAATGAGGATATAGCTTGACTAGAATAAAAAAAGATTGATCGATGTTGTCGCATCGATCAATCAATGCAATAGTCGGTTCCCTACAAGGGGATCAGCACTTACGGAGTGAGAATAACCCATCCCTATGAGCCGTTAACTCAAGGATGGGTTATTTTTTATGGTTAAATGACAGAATCAACACAATTAAAGTTGCGAAAGCTACAGCAAACATTAACGTTTCAAAAACTGACATCGACATCACCCCCTTTCATGGGGAGTGAGCCGACCACCCTTGAGTCACCTATTCTATTACCTCTTAATTATACCATACAGACGTTCTTAGATTAACTAATAGTTCATGATGAAATAACTCTTCCACTTTTGTCTGCCAGTACTTCCCCAACGATAGTCTCTTCAGATTTCATACTTCATACCGTCCCGCTGTTATTAAACCAGATGACTAACCATTCGTTATCCAAGTAATACACCACCTAACTTCCCTGTTTATCTTAAATATCTATTCTAACGACTTTTTTAATACATAACTCACTTTGTCATACTCCATTTTCTCTTCATAGAACCTATGTGCGTCTGTTCGTTGCAAGCCTGATGACAGCGCAACACTTTCATAGCCGTTGTCTTTTGCCCACTTATGGACATAGGTAAGTAACTTCTCCCCATACCCACTAGACCGTTTCGTGGTATCCGTCACCAAATCACAAATTCAAATGAATCGACCATAATAAAGTGTGATTATTGGCTTGAAACCGATTACTGCAACGATATCCCTTTCACTTTGTACACAGACAGTTGGTAACGATCTTTCTCTGTGCTTCACAGACTAATTCCAAGTAGGTATCTTCATCCAAATGTGTTCGCAACTGCCTCATAATCGGATATGCTTCAACAATTTCGTTACGTGTTTGAAGCTCCTTAATCGTTAATTCATTCCTCACACACAGCAACCCCTTTTTCATAAATATACCATGCGGTTTCATTGCAACATGATTAAATTGTTTGCCGAGCTCATTCGAGAATACAAATATCCAAAAGCTTATTCGAATCAAACACTTGAAAGTTAAACCCCTCAAACGTATAATAAGAATAAGATTAGAATACAATAAAAAAGACCGCTTGGTGCGCTAACACCAAACGGTCAATGTAATAAGCAGGTTCCCTACAAGGGGATTGGCAAAATGACAGGGATAACCCATCGAGCCTTTAACTCAAGGATGGGTTATTTTTTATGGTTAAATGCAAGTACCAATACGATCAATGTTGCAAAAGAAATTGCAAACATTAACGATTCGAATACTGTCATTGGCACCACCCCCTTTCGTACGGAAGTGAGCCGACCACCCTTGAGTCACCTATTCTATTACTCTTCTATTATACCATACATACGTTCCTCCAAACCCAAATTCCACTATTCCTGTATGAAAGATTTATACCTCTATCATCATTTTTATGTAAATATAAAGGCATCTAAAAAGATGCCTTACATTTAAAATGAAAAAGTCGTTTAAAGTAGCCTTGTAAGCTTATCTATCCCTGCAGTTTTTACATACTTTAATGAGTTCTTTCGCTTCCGTTTTATGATTGTATAATAACTTAATTCTATTTCGAGTACACAACGGACAGTCTCCTCTTCCTTTTGAAGGGAGCTTTTTTATTGCTTTTCCTCGGTTTCTTTTCGCCATGACCATCCACCTCCAGAATGAAAATTCTTCTTTCTCTTTATCTAATGATGGCATGGGGAGATCTTATGGGTATTTTAATAATTTATTTATGAAAAACTATTCTTGATAATTAGATATCATGATTAGGAAGTCCGTTAATTGCCATAGTCCGTCCTTTTTTACTGAGATTATCTACAAGTAGTGACATATATATATTCAATCATTTAACAGCGGGAATAATACCTGCAAAAATACAAAAAGAGGTATTTCACACTCTTGCAATACTATCCCCCGTCCCTTTTGAATATCATAAAAGAGATGAATATATGAGGAGAGAACTATATGCAAATTCATGTAGTACATCCAGGGGAAACATTATGGTTGATTGCACAACGTTACGGCGTCACCGTAACTCAAATCGTGACAGCCAACCAGTTGGAAAGTCCAAGCAAACTAGTAAGTGGGCTGGCTCTAGTCGTTCCAACACCTACTCAGACACATACTGTACAACCTGGTGAGAATTTAACACAAATTGCACAGCGTTATGGTACAACTGTCGAAGAAATTAGTAAGATAAATCAAATTCAAAATCCCAATATGATTTTATCCGAAACTATTTTAACCATCCCCGCCCATAAACCAGTTATTGATGTGAATGCCTACACAATCAATACTGGGGAAACAGGCGCTGAAGATGGTGGGCTAAGTACCATCGACGATACCGCTATGCTTCAATCTGCCGCTGCCGAAAGAGTTGTTCCTGTGATGGCCATTACAAATTTCAGTGCCACGGCCGCTGGATCTAGTCTGGCGCATTCAGTCCTTGCAAGTACTGATATTCAGGATGTTTTATTAACAAATATTTTAAAAGTCATGAAAGAAAAAGGCTATCAAGGATTAAATATTGACTTTGAAAATGTGTTGCCGGCCGACCGTGAAAACTATAACCAATTTTTGCAGCGTGCAGTGGATCGCTTGCATCCGGAAGGTTATTCCGTCTCAACAGCCCTTGCTCCAAAGATTAGCGATGAGCAAAAAGGGGTGTTATATGAAGCACATGATTACGCAGAACACGGAAGAATTGTCGATTTCGTCGTATTGATGACCTATGAATGGGGTTATCGATTAGGTCCTCCACAGGCAATTTCACCGCTAAATGAAATAAAAAGGGTGCTGGATTACGCTGTTACCGTAATACCAAGAAACAAAATCTTGTTTGGTTTTCAAATCTATGCGCGCGACTGGTTACTTCCTCATGTGCAAGGACAAGAGGCAGAAACATTTAGCCAACAGGAAGCAATTCGCCGGGCTATTCAATATGGGGTGGCCATTCAATATGACCCAATAGCGCAATCACCATTTTATCGCTACACGGATGCAGAGGGGCGTAACCACGAAGTCTGGTTCGAAGATGCCCGCAGTGCACAAGCAAAGTTTGATGTGGTAAAGGACTATAATTTACGCGGAATTAGTTACTGGGTTCTTGGTTACCCATTCCCGCAAAATTGGTTGTTACTGGAAGACAACTTTACTATCCGAAAAATACGCTAGTTTTCATTATCGATACTTCCAATAACCTTAACCGTACAGAGTCACTGAACATAGGATAGGATACCCGATACTTGGAATGGAGGCACTCTTATGCACTATAACCCTTATCCACACTGGGTCAATCCTTATTCTAATCCACGGTGGCTGTACAACGAGCATGTTCAACCACAGACCGTTTTAAGACCGCCAAGTCCTTTTCCATCTATAAATACGCAAGTGTTGAATACTTCGGCCCTAAGATTTCAAGAATTATTGAAACAAGCGGATTTATTAGCAAGCAAGATTGTTAACTCTAAAGAATTCGCACATGAGTTAATGGAAGCAGCACAACTATCAAATACAAAAAAGGTAGATGAATTAATTGTATCAACAGGCATCACATTAAAAATCAAAACATATTTTAGTCCAACTGGAATTCGTATTGAATTAAACAACGACGAAAATCCAGGTGAATGTTGTCATTTACTAATGACATTAAAGTGGTAAGGTTGAGGAATCTTTTTTGTATTCCGGACATAATTCACGCGAAATTAGATTGATTAGAATAAAAAAGACCACTCAATCAGCGTAACAACTGCTTACCAATAAGCTTAAATAACCCATCCTAATGAGCTATTTACTCAGGGATGGGTTATTTTTATATCGTTTTGAATTGTCAAATCTGTCCCTATAATCATTGATTAAAAAGGACTGATTTCACTAACACTAACGAGGACAAGTCTATTTCAAACGAAAGGAGTCTTCCTCTTGAAACAACAGTCTGATAAGAACCAAGCACATACGGAGCAACAATTCCAAGGTCAAAAGAAACAAGCACTACAAGCAATGCAACAGGCAATGCAAACGATTCAGTTGAGCACTTCATCGACTGACCTCCAATTGTTGCAACAAGCACAGCATCAACTTCAACAAGCATCACAGCTGCTGAATCAAATGCAAGGGACTGCGGTTACCAAATCGACTACCGCAGTTCAGCAACAATTGGAGCAAGTTCGGCAACAAATCGAACAGGCTGCGCAAACCTTACAGCTTATCCACTCGCTAAATAGTGGAAATAATAGCTTCAAAAAAGATTAAAAACCTGCCATCGACTCATTCAACCAGTCGAAGGCAGGTTTTTCTTTTCAAGTAACGCCGCTTTTACTGCTTCTTTAATCTCCTGATAGCCCGTACACCTGCATAGATTCGACTGAAGCCACTCTTCAATCGTCTCATCTTCAGCGTCAGGATGCTTTTCAATAAGGGCATGTGCATTGACGATAAACCCTGACGTGCAGTAGCCGCATTGAATGGCCCATTTCTCAATGAATGCTTTTTGAACCGGAGAATCCAACAACCCCTCGATTGTTATAATTGGTTCATTTACCGCTTCAACTGACAAGGATAGACATGAATGCATTGGTTCCCCGTTTACAAGGACTGTACAAGCCCCACAATCGCCGTTTTCACATGCTTTTTTTGCACCAGTTAAGCCAAGTTGCTCGCGTAATGTATGCAAAAGCGTATCGGCAGACCGGATGACCGCGTCATGGGTTTCACCATTCACAAGAAGTTGAATAATTGTTTTTGTTGTATCAATGGAATTGATCACTTTTTCCCCTCCAAAACTTCAAACGTATCTACTAACAGGTTTTTTAACACGAATCCACGGTAAGCTGCGGATGCATGCGAGTCATCCACAATTGATGCTGGAAGATGGGAGGCTATTTGTTCTATTCTTTCCCTCTCAGATAATGAATCATCATTAACAATCGCTTCTATCTTCTTTGAACGAAATGGAAAACTACACAACCCGCTAAAAGCGACACGGATTTGGTTCTCTTTCAACAAAGCCGCCAAAGTGACGACAGGATAACCCACTTTAGTCATTTGAGTCCGTTTCAAACTAAGATAAGGCAAATCGATAAATGATGCATCGACGATAATTTGAACAAGGAATGTGCCTTCATCTAAAGTCATCTTTCGATCGAATATTTTTTTCAATGAAACAACTTTTTCTTCTCCCTGTGAGGCAATCTTCACCTTTGCATCCGCTAATAGAAATGGTAAAACGCCTTCCCGATATATCAATTGACTATTTATATTACCGCCTATCGTAATTTTGTTTCGTGAAGAATGATTGGCAATTTGCTTAACAGTTTGGCTTAATAAGGGAAACAGATTTGTTTCCACCAGTTTATTTAACGAAATCGCCGCACCAATAATAAGCTGCCCTCCCTGGATTTCACATATATTGCATTCAGGAATCCCTTTAATATCAATTACCACATCGGCATGCATTTTATTCGTCCGTGCGAACGTAATGAATTCTGTTCCTCCTGAATAATAGATAACTTTTTTCCGGAGACTAGTCGCTGTAATATACGTCTCTATAGCTTCCGCAATGGTTGAAGGCTTATAGTAGTTAAAATCGAATGCAATCATTGTCCGCTCTCCTTCTTTGTTTTCCATATTAATTCTGGAATGAGCGGTAGTTCGTTCAATTCAACTTGCGCAGCCTCGGAAAGTCCATTCGCTAACGCCGGTGCCATACCGATTACTCCGTGTTCCCCGATTCCCCGTGCACCATACGGTCCGTCCACAAATGGTGTTTCGATAAAATCGACCAAATACTCTACCGGCTGTTCCCCGTAACGAAGCATATGATAAGTGCGCAGATCCGCGTTTTCTACTACCCCATTTTCATCAAAATGAAACGATTCACTGCTAGCAAAACTTAACCCTAAATACATGCCGCCCCGCATTTGCTGCGTCGCCATCATGGGATTAATAATGGTACCGCCGTCAAGCACCGTGACAGCTTTAAGTATTTTGTACGTGAAATTACGTTCATCCAATTCGACTTCTACCGCCTGTGAACCGACAGACCACCATGACCCCGGTTTCCCGAAACCAGTCTCCTTATCCATCGGTGTCAAATGGCGCTGAATATAAGAACCAGTTCCTATAATCTGCGCGCCTACCGCATGGCCGCTAGGTAATGTGTAACCTAAAGCAATGTCCTTTATTTCGACTCCGTAAGCGGGGTCAGGTACTAAATAGACGCGTCCGCCTCCCACTTCCAAATCCTCTTCAGAACATTGCAATACGATGGAAGCCGTTTTTTTCATTTGCTTAATTGCACTTTCAGCGGCAGCTAGTACTGCACGTCCCGCCAAGAATGTCGTGCTGCTCGCTACGGTGCTCCATTGATGTGGATCATACTGTGTATTCACTTCCATGATCACGTGAATTTTATCCATCGGCATATTCAACTTTTCAGCAAGAATCTGTGCAAGGGTGGTTTTCGTTCCTTGTCCAAGCTCAATCGCAGCACAGTTTAAATTCACAGCTCCATCTGGTTCAAATGTGATAACTGCTCCTGCTTGGGCATTCGTCGCAGTCTTCGACGTTTTCCAAAACAAACTGATTCCCTTTGCGCGCACTAAATTTTCACCAACTGCGATTCTTTGCCCTTCATCCCAGCCAATCAATTCTTTTACTCGAATAATACATTTTTCAGTATCCCCTATATTATTTGTAGTGAGTACTGTTTGGGTAGGTGTTGTGTCTCCGGGTTTAATCACATTCAATATTCGTAATTCAATCGGATCCATATTCAATTGCTTAGCTAATATGTCCATCGTTCTCTCAACAGCAAAAGTCAGCTCGGGATGCCCATAGCCTCGGTATGACGTTGCGAACGGATGATTCGTATACATGCAGTAGGAGTCACACCATACATTTGGAACATTATATGGCCCCGTACAATCGAGTGCAATTGCCTGCGTTATACCCGCCCCATGGTCTGTATAAGCACCTGAATCAACGAGGAAGGTATACTGTCCCGCCATCAATTTCCCTTCTTTCGTCACACCCAGTTTTATCGTTGCATCAAGTCCGATATGACACGGGGCGGTTATCATATCCTCTTCGCGCTCATACTGTAGCTTGACCATTTTCCCACCGACAGCTTTCGATGCCAAATAAGCAAGTGGCTCTAATTGAATAGCTCCTTTCCCACCGAAAGCACCACCAATCAACGGGATGTGAACGATAACATTACCTACTTCAATATTAAAAAACTGGTTAAATACCTTTTTTATCATATAGGGGGATTGAGAACAGGAATGGATAATCACTTTCCCGTCCGGATTGATCTCCACCCGGGTACTTCGCGTTTCCATCGCGGCATGATCGGAAAGGTTGAATGAATAAGAAGCCGATATCGTTTCTGCACAATTCGCCCAGATAGTTCCGATATCTCCTTTACGGATTTTAATGTGACTGCCGATATTTGTACCAGGAACAGGATAGACGTTATCGATTATTTTTGTATAGTCTCCGGAATTGTCATGTACTAATGGTGCGTCAGCTTGGAATGCCTGCTGGACTGAATTCACGACGGGGAGCGGTTCGTATTCTACTTTTACCTTGTTTGCCGCCAGTTTTCCTTGATGTTCAGAATCCGCCACAACAATTGCTATCGGCTCCCCATAATACCGCACCTTGCCGAATGCCAATGGTGGGCGGTCTGCAAGAATCGGGCCAATATGAAATGGGAAAACCTCTCCTGTCACGATTGCACGCACGCCAGGCATTTTCCACGCTTCAGTCGTGTCAATGGATTTGATCAAGGCATGTGCTTGAGTGCTTTTCACAAGTTTCGCGTGCATTAGGCCAGGTACCGAATAATCCCCAACATATCTAACTTTGCCCGTCGATTTTTCTACCACATCAATTCGTTGTTCAGACTTGCCAACCGTTGTCCATATTTTATTCGTCATTCACAAACGCCTCCTGGACAAAATTTAACGTGCAACAATAACAAGTGTATCCGTGTCAACTTCATGCGCTGAAGCATCCATTATCTTCTCTAGTGTCATGCTGATTTTCTGTAATTCCTTTTGATCTTTCACAATGAAAACAGGCGCGCCGCCGCCCTGTAGTGATTCTGGTTTTATCGTGATGATAGCGACAATCTCTGCATGCTGATTTTCCAAACCACTCAACTCCTTATAGTACAGACTCCAGATTACTGTCCTTTAAACGTCACGCATTTTAGATTTAGTTCCCCTATTTTCCTTTATCCGCTTCTTTAGGCATCCGGATTGCACTATCCAATACGGGGACATTGTCTAATACGGCCTTGATTTGATGGAAATCTTTTTCACGCGGCAAAAAGAACAATGCGATTCGCCCGTCCTCCATATCTCTTTTCGTAAGTGGAATCAATGCCGGTTCACCGGAATCTAGATAACTGCCCAGTACAGTAGCAACATGGTGCAACATTGCTTGTCGCTGCCCTAGGAAGGACAAAGTGACAATACTGTTTTGATTTTTCGGGATGATAATTGCACCAACTGCCTTTTCGGTAATTATTTTTCTTGTATCTTCCAGTCCTACATTTTTAATAAGGATATCACCCACAAAAAGCGTCGGACCTTCAAAACGAATCTCTGCTTCTGTAACATCCGCGATTGCATTCAATAACTGTCCTGACATATTGAACTTCACCATGACTAGCATGACAATCCCACCGATAATTCCCAACCAGAAGGAAAACACAGCACACAATGTAGTGATAAGAGCCGTGAACATCACTAAATAATTCCGACTTTCAAACGCTTGTGCCATCCCCTCAATAAATGGCGTCCCACGCTCTACAAGTTCGAAGTTATCGATATTTTGAAGTGACTCCCTTTCCATCTTCCGAACTTCACGAAACTGTGTAGCAGCAAGACCGAGGAATGTCACGGCAGTCCAATCAGATTCCAACACTGCTGGAATCGCTACGGCACCGATGAATGCCGCAATGAAACCAAAGGAAAGGTGAATGATTCGCCCTGTCGGATACGTTGGGTATTGCCGAAAATCAGTACGTAACAAGAGTGTTCGTGCCACAAATCCAAAAACAATTCCGACTACGACCGGAAGTAAATAGTTATCCAAATACTACACCCCCGAAAAGTTATATACTTCTCTCGCATTCTAACCAAAACAACGACAGATTATAATGTGGTAACGATATTAGAGAATGAATAGAAGGTTAGCTAAATGGCGACAGTGGGTGGAAAGAAATGAGGTGTGGATTTGCAATCGATTCAGCAAATGATTGAAATTGTTTTGATTGATACCCAACCCGTTGTACTTGCGATGATTATTCAGGTGGAAGGATCAGCTTACCGGAAAGAAGGTACTTGGATGCTCATTCAAGAGGATGGTACACATACAGGTATCATCAGCGGTGGTTGTCTTGAAAGTGATTTACATAATCGTGCCATAGAAATGTTTAATACAGGAAAAGTAGAAATTGTTCACTATGACTTAAGTGCTAAAGATGACCTTGGTTGGGGGCGTGGTGCGGGATGCAATGGAGTTGTCTCAATATTTGTGCGCGATATCGATAATGATTTCCGGCACTTTCTAACCTTAATGCACAAACAGTTCTTGGCCATGGAACCCGTTTTATTTATCCAATCAATAAGTGAGTTTGACAACTATGCATTTTTAAATGAAAGCAAAAACTGCCTCGACCACTGGCAAAGTGAAATCCCCTTCGAACTAGATGCCTTCACTCCGTTTCAAAACAAAGTAGGACAAAAAAGTAAGGACGACGAAGACGAAATGATGTATTTTCAACTTATATGGCCTCAACCTGCCCTTTATATAATCGGTGCAGGCGTTGATGCACGGCCGCTTGCACGACTTGCTGGAAACGTTGGGTATGCGGTTCATCTGCTTGATTCTCGGAGTGCACTTTGTAATGAAATTCATTTTCCTACTGCAGTATCTTTTCAGGTTGGCGACACCGAGAAACTAATTGACAATATCTCTTTAAGTCCACTCGATTCAGTTGTCATTATGACGCATGATTTCCAGTTGGATGCGAAACTAATGCATAGACTCCGCGACCATCAATTATTGTACCTTGGTATTTTAGGGTCAAAAAAACGAACTGAACGTTTACTAGGCGAAGAAATTCCCAATTGGATTCATTCACCTATAGGGCTTTCTATTGGTGCAGATGGACCTGAGGAAATTGCTGTTAGTATTGTAGCAGAACTTATAGCAGTTAGACGCGGGGGAATTTCATGAAAATCGCAGGTATTTATCTTGCCGCTGGAAACAGCAGCCGTATGGGGAGTAATAAATTAGCACTACCTGTTGGAACCATGACAGTAGGTAGCTTAGCGCTTGAAACAGCTTTGAAATCATCGCTCGATAAAGTCTATATCATTACAAAGGATAAGGACGATGCAGATTGGCTTCCCGCTGAAATGAAACTAGATGCGAAATGTTCATTCATAAAATGTCCAACTGCACATCATGGCCAATCCGAATCATTGCGCTACGGCATTCAACAGGCACAAACTGATCGCATGGATGCCATCATCGTCATATTGGCGGATCAACCTTTTATCACCGTCCAAATGCTCGAAGAAATGATTGCGTGCACGAAGAACAACCAGATGTGCAGATTCGTCGCTACCACATATGAACAGACAATCATGCCGCCTGTCCTTTTTTCGTCTTCCATGTACAACGAACTGATGGAGTTACGTGGAGATAAAGGAGCAAAAGCAATTTTACAAGGTGATTTTCTCCAAAAGGGAAAGCTATTACCCTGTGCTGATAAGAGGCTAGTATTCGATGTCGATACAGAGGCTGATTACGAAGCACTCCAATTAATAGAAAAAACGAAATGATAGAATGTATCCTATCATTTCGTTATCGTTATTCTTCCATTATCCGTTCTTAATTTAATTAAATTCTCACCATTTCCGAACTTCGTATGTTTGTTTTCATATCCAAAAACATTGATTCTTCCGTTGTCCGTTTTAACGTCAATCGTAGCATTCATCGGTTCCTTTTCAGTTTGAATCTCGATTTTACCGTTATCTGTCGTTAATTCAATCGGTCGATCTAAATTGTTTGTTACAAGGGAAATTCTCCCGTTATCTGTTCTTCCGACAATCGTACCGTCAACATGATCTAGTATAATTGCACCGTTATCAGTTTTAACATTGACAGCTGTAGCATCAATGGTTTTTAACTCAATCGTGCCATTGTCTGTCTCCAGTGCCAACTCTTTCGTTTGAATATTCTCCACTTTGATCCGCCCGTTATTGCTTTCCGCTTGAATTCGATCATACTGTTTTTCAGGCACTTTCACGATTAGCTTTAAGTTTAACGAGGATAAGCCAAAGTTAATGAAACTTCGCCGCTTTTCTTTGAACTGAACAGATAGTGTGTTTTCTTTTACAACAGCCTCGAAAATGAATTTCGACCTTTTCTTTGTCTTCCCTGAATACGACACTGTCGTTATCGAATCTTTGGTTGGCACGATCTCCACCATTGCATTGGTCGTCAAAATTTCAATACTCGTAAATGATTGATCATCAATCACTTTTTTCTTGGCGTTATTTTCAAAGTGATTCCCGGAATTGAACACCAATGCAATTCCACCAACAATAAGCAATACCAACGCTACGATAATGAACATTTTATTTCTAATAAACATTTTATGCCAAACCTCCTTATTTATGATTTTAAGTTTTTTCTGTATCCGAGGTTCTTTGCATTAAACGAAGCCGATATGAATTCATAGCCGCTTCCCCGAGCTGGTCGAGCAGATTATAGTTGGCAAACGCGCCGACAATCGCGCCGAAGCCAGGAATTAATTGAAACATTTTCACTAAATCAATGTAATCTCGGTATTCTTGCTGAAAGTCCCTCCAATCCATATCAGCAATCAGAAGTTTCTCTTCTTCCCAATTCTCAATAATAGATAATGTCTCTTTCCTTGTTTCCTCACTTGAAAATGCAAGCTGGAACACATGTAAAATGAACAATCGCTCTTCATATTCATTCGTATCAAATCCATAAACCGCAGCGGCTTCAAACAGAAACTTCATTTTAATGGATAATAGAAGCGGAAAGTCGACAAGGCCTAGCATTATTCCCCCTGCTCCAGTTCCTGCACCTTCAATAACAGCAGTTTTGCGGAATGACGAAAGCTTTTCCTTAAATAACTCATCCCTCTCATATAGACTTAGCACGGTTGATTGCCTTTTTTTCGTCGTGATAGTAGAGCCGACCAAAGTGGCTTTCACCATGTTTTTTATGCTCTCTGTCATTACCTGATGAAACTTTTCTGGAATAAGACCATTCACTTTCATTTGCGCTTTTTTTGACGTACGGCTAATAATGCCTGATCGCTTTGTCATTTTCCGCTTCCAAAAATGCAACTCCTCTTGAACTTTCATCGTATAGTCAACCATAATTCTGTACCCTTCTCTCTGTTGCAATCAATTCACTGATTACAATTTAGTATAATGGATAGGATTTTAATTCAAATGGACCTGAGAAGTGATTGCAACTCAGTCTTAAGATGTAGTTAACGTGACCCATCACGAAAATGCCACTTTCTAAATAGTAGCCACAAACAGACGAAAATCAAAAATGCTACTCCTTCGAGTGATAAAATGTACCACGGATAGGGTCCTAAGTAGTCAAGCAAACTTCCGTTGACTGGTTTTTCTCTTAAGAACATATAGTTGCCTTGGAAAAATACATTAACCGCAAATATAAGTGGCAACAACAAGTTTAAAATAATCATTGTCTTGATGATTCCTATAAAAGTAGGTCTGTATTCTTTCATCCACGTAAAGTATAGTGCCGTTATTATGATTCCAATATGCGTGTAAAAAAAGTGGAAATACCTGAAATGCGGGAATCCAACATCTAATACAGGAGTCGCCATCGCTTGAAGCGCCCCTCCAATACCTGCAAAAAAGATGAAATCATACAAATGCCTATTCCCTGTCCATAAGAGAACAATCGCAACAAGTAAACTAATGCTGCATAATTCTAGCGGCAACGAAATGCTAAGTCCCCATCTCCCAGTTACAATCATCCAAACATGATAAAGGACTTCCATTACCAATAAAGTCAACGCAAAAAGGCGTTCATACTTCGACGACACCGACCATCGCCTTCTTAAAATAAATAACAATAAGATGGATAGGCACAACACGCCTATTGCCGCCATATGCTCCATTGAAAATAATAAGAAGGAAGGTTCAATATAGCCAGCCATCCTTGTACCCCATTTCTGTAAGTCCTTTTATCTTGATTTATAAACAATATCCACTTTCCCGACCTTATTATCCATTTTATACGTTTTTGCTGATTCCGGATAGGCTATCTTTATGCAAGATACCTTTATGTCGACAGGAAAACCATTGAAATACTCGAAGTTGCAAGTTGAATGCTAGGCGTAGCCATCATGTATCCAAAGACTTCTCCGGATCCTTCAATATGTTTTTTTGACTCTTATGAATAGCTTTCAAAATTGGGCCGTTCATATTGTCGTTAACAATTACGCGTATCTACATTTCATACACGATTAACTGTTCATTGCCGAATATTTCATCGAACGAAACGGGTTTTCCATTGATAAAAAGGTTTATCGTATCATATTTCTCTACCGTTTTGATTTTATATAATACTTGATATTTTAATTTGGTGTTTGAGTAGTCAGAATCATATTCTTGATTGATAAACACGTTCAATGTGTCTTGTTGAGCACTTATATTAAAGTCACTAAAATAAACGGCATCATTTCCTTGATTAACGTAAATTCCATTTATAAATACATACATATTTTTTTCACCATCAAGGTAGAGATAATTACCATTCTTCACTTCAGCATATTCAATAAATTCCTGTACAGCATCATTTGCATTACCTATGCTTATTTCTGAAAATGAAAAATCCGAATTGCACCCGGTTAATAGTAACATCAGAACAATTAACGATAATCGCTTTTTCACAACAGCGCTCCTTGTAATAATGGTTTACTTCCGTCTTATACCTATTTCGAAAATAGCATAGCCTAAATCATTTAATGCATCCTTTATCAATAATACGTTGTTAACGACGTAAAAATCTCATTACTCGAAAGTTATTTAATGTGGTTATAATACATAGTCCCATGGGATGTTCTTTTGTATAAAGTACATACTAATGAAACAGTCTGTAGAATGATTTCTGATGTGACCAGTTCTCAACTGGGGCTACCTATGATAAACTCAAGTTAAATTAACTTAATTTATTGAATAGATAAACAACTACATCATTCAACTTACTAGCAGAATTGATAAAGAAATCATTGAAGGGTGAGAGGTATTATGGGTTCAAGAATAAAGCATTTGGTTATTGCTAATAAAATTGCAGAGCGTCTATTGATAGAAGATAGAACATCATTCTTACTTGGAGGCATTGCCCCGGATGCAGTTTCTCCTAAAGACTTGTCACATTTCTTTAAGGGTGAAGTACAAGATTATTCAAGATACATTGATTATAAAGGATTTCTATATAAATATAGTTCTAAAGCAGAAAGTCATTATTTATTGGGGTATTTCACACATTTAATCGCTGATGATATATGGCTGAAAGGTTTTTATCTTCCTTGGTTGAAAAACAGAATGGAAGCTAATAAAGAACTATTAAATTTATACCATAATGATTTTCGGCTACTGAATGGAAAATTACTAGAATACTATGATTTTACGGATGAATTGAGAGAAATGCTCAGTTATCCCCCTACAATCTTTGATTTGCAAGAGGTTAAGTCCAAAGAAGTTGAAGAGTTCATTCCTTATATATTAGGCGATATGGAGTACGATAAGGAAGTTATAAATGAAAAACTTAATGTATTTTCGTTTAATCAGATAGTTGGTTATATAGAGGCATCAGTTAATAAAGGCTTATTGAATATAAGATCTATACTAACTTAATTTATTTTTAAATTACATTTGATTCATTATCAATAATATTGTTTAACTTTGCTTAAAAATTAAAAACAACGTCCCTTATGAGATTGCATGTTCTCATAAGGGACGTCGTTTTTATTATATTTCAAAGCCTAATTGTTAGATTGTTATTCAGCCAAATACGCATATTTTATCGACAAATCCGCCTCGAAGTAATAGACTCTCGAGCAATGGCAATTAATTTCCTGAACGGCTTGGCATCAAAGAAGCGAAATCACCTGGGTGTATCTGGTGTAACTCATGACGGGCACAATTTATTTGCTACACCACTTATCGATCCGGCAGATAAGTGTAACGATTCCATTAAGTTTAATTAAAATTGGTTCTGTTCGTCAAATTTCATATACGTATTGTATAAAAGAGTTTGATAAACTATCACACCATCGCTTGTACAAAAAGCAATTCCACTGTGAATGTATATTAATTCAATGGAATATCAATTTCCACCTTGCCGTCCAAATACAGCGGATAGCTATTAATATTCAGACGAATTGGATTCACTTCATTCTCAAAATCAAATGTAGAGACTGTTGTGACATAAGGTGCTTCTCTGCTAGCATGCATTTCGATTAAACTATTACTTAAATCATTGCCTTCTTTGTCAAATAATCCAGCCAATAATAGCCAACCGCCAGGTCGATAAGTGACTTCCAATGTATTGCGGGATGGCACTTGCACAGCAATATCCAGTCCACTCGGCACATACAGCACTTTCTGTTGCTCAAAATCGACCTCGATATAATCCGAGCCTTTTGGAAGTGCTTCGATCCTCTCCATCACTAACGTTAGTTTTTTCGGCTGCCTGAAGTAATTGCTCTGCATGAATAAACTTACTTCGCCATCACGCAATAGACCGCCATCTCCATTTCTTAGTTGACCCCAATCTTCACCATTCTCATCAATCAAACGAACCGATGTAAACTTTAGTAAATGCATTGTGTTTTGTTCGTCAGTAGTTAGTCGGATTTCTGCGCGTAACGGCGAAATTTTCAATTGTTTAATGTCAATTTTTTGACCATCTACGACAACAGATTGGTTCACTTCATATACTTTTGGTTGTTTAATGGGCTTGGTGAGTGTAAATGGCACGGCGAACTTTGTCTCTGATGGATCACTCAAGTCCAAATTAAATTCAAATGACATATTAGCATACGATAATTCATCAGCAGACGTAATTTCAACTTTGTCTTCCTGTACAGTCCTTTCACCCGATCTAGAGACATTGTATGAACTTGCGACACCAAATGGAATACCTTGTTGAGACACCTCTAAAGAAGTTATACTCACTTTAGAAAGATCAAAGGGGGATTCAAGCTTATAAAATATAGTCATACCCGAATGATCAGCTACGACATTCTGTAAAGTTAAGGTATAGTCGCCCTGCGTTACTACAATTCCGAGTTCTTCATAGTAATTATTTTCGACAATGTCACTGATTCCTTTATCATAAGCAATCATGCCAACGATAGGAGAAAACCCTGGGATTTTGGCCACAGCCTGTGCAAACACAGGGGAAACGCGAATCGATGTCACAAACAGCAGCAGTACAATGACAGCTACACTGGCGACTGAATACAGACCGCGCTTTCTCTTCTTAGTCAACCGATGCTGATGCACGGCATTTACACGTGCTTGATGTAATGCTTCTTTTGGGATTTCAATCGCTTCCAATTCCTCCGTTAGCTTCTGCCAGTCCTGCTCATTCAAGTTGGTCATTTATAGTTCCTCCTTTGCAATGAGTACGCGTAATCTTTTTAAAGTCTTATGTAGCCTTGATTTCACAGTACCTTCGGGAATTTGCTTCAAGTGTGCAATTTCTCCGTTCTTCAGATCCTGGAAGTATTTTAAATAGATAAGTTCTTGTTGTTCTGTTGGCAGACTTGTGATAATATCGGCCATTTCAAATGGTTGATGATCTGTCGACGCTAGTTCAATTTCATGATTGTAGACTAATTTCTCTTGTTTCTTTTTCATATCTAGGCAAATATTGATGATAATTCGGACAAGCCAGGTTGCTATGTACGTTGGTTCTTTGACGGTATGCATCTTTTTTAAAGCTCGATACGTCAGCTCTTGCATAGCTTCAATAGCATCATGCTCATTTTTCAAATACGCATAAGCCGTACGATAGAGCGTATCTTCATGTTGTGCCAACAGCTTCACCAATGCCTGTTCATCACCCGCAATGGCCCTTTTCGCCAAATCCAGCTCCATACTCCCACCCCCTGTTACCTATTAGACAGCTCAAACTGGTAAATCGTTCATTTTATTTTTTTCAATAAAAAACAAGTTCAACTAAATTTAGTGAACTCGTTGCTTAACTCCTTCTATTAGTTAGCAAAATAATTGGTGAAACCTCATAACTTGAGTGAATTAACTCTTGTGACCATTTATCTTTTGGATTAAAGAGACATTCGCCAAGATTGAAATTAGGAATAAAAGCAATGATTCCATCGAATATTTTATATTCTTTTTGGCAAGAAAGAAAACAACTATTCAGGTTACCAAATTTACAAGAGAGTCCCCGTTAAGTGAAGTAATACAGACAAAATCCATGTTTCATTTCATCCAATATGGATAAGATATTTTTTTATCCCTCCTTTTTGCTCGAATTATAGTAATTAATAACAATCTCAGCTCAATTATTGAGCGATATACAATTTCTTATCGTATAGAGTACGATTGAATAACAATAACGAGTTTTTAATTTAGCGAAAAAGACGGTAAGGCTACCTATCACTCTCCGCCGCTTTATCGGGTGCTTTTTGGTACATCCATTAGAGATAATATGGAAAAGTGCAGTGTTTGAATGAGTGACAGTACCGCAAAATAGCTGCTCATCAAGTTAACTTTCGTGATATATCAAGTTAGGCATTTTTCGATGATTAGTAGCCTGTTCAAATGCATAGGCAAGTTTTATTAAAATCCCTTCATTAAAAGCAGTACTTGCCAAAGTTACACCAAAAGGTCGTCCACTTCTCATATAGCCCGCAGGAATAGCAATGGAAGGATACCCAGCTTTGGCACAAATCGTTGATCCTATATAGGATGGAAAAAGAATAGCATCTAGATCATACTTTTTTAAAGCAGAATCAATTCCTATCTGAGAAAAATATAAATCATCCAGTTTTGCCTTCAAATATTCAGGATTCCTAAGCGTGTTAGGCAATCCAACCATTTCCTCCAACTTATTCTGCCCATATTTTAATGCTCTATCTGCAGCACTGTTATTAAACTGAATCAATTCAGTTATAGAGTGCACAGGCAAATGAGAGGGGAGTTTGGAAAGATAATTTTCTAAGCTATGTTTCAACTCAGATATTAATACCTCCCTTTTCCACTCTCTATGAAAAGAAGGGATCTCGATATCCTTAATGACCATAGCACCTTCTTCACTTAAGGTTTGAATGGCATTCTTAAATAATTCATCATCGTATTCCTCAGATTCATAAAACTCTTTAGAAGCATTGGTGAATACACCTATTTTAGCACCCTTTAACCCCACAGAATCCAAGTAAATTGAATAATCCTGTTGTTGCCTTCCTTCACTTTTATGAGTTGCAGCGTCAAGTTTATCGACACCCGCTAAAGCTCCTAATAAAATTGCTGCGTCCGTAACCGTTCTTGCCATTGGTCCTGCCGTGTCTTGGGAATATGTGAAAGGGATTATTCCAGTACGGCTAATCAATCCAACAGTAGGTTTTATACCTACCACCGAGTTTGTAACCGCTGGACTTAGAATAGAAGCATCTGTTTCAGTGCCAACTGACAATACTGTAAAATTTGCCGCAACTGCCACAGCAGAGCCTGAGCTCGATCCACCAACATAAAGTTCAGCATCACCATATGGGTTCAGTACTTGCCCACCTCTGGAACTATAGCCTGCCCACATTGTATTCGACATCCCATTCGCTAATTCTGTCATATTTGCCTTACCTAAGATCACCACACCTGCTTTGCGAAGTTTTTCAACAAGGAATGCATCTTCACTACTACTATGACTTTCTAATGCGATTGTTCCTGCACTCGTATGCATGGAATCATTTGTTTCAATATTGTCTTTAAGTAATACAGGAATACCATGTAAAGGTCCTCTAACACCCTTTGTTTTTCTTTCGTAATCTAGTGCTTCAGCGATAAAGATTGCATCAGGATTTATTTCAAGGACAGAATTTATTTTTGTACCATCTTGATCATACTTTGCTATTCTATAGAGGTAATACATGATCAACTCTTTTGACGTTACTTCTCCGTTTTCCATAGCTGCTTGTATATCATTAATCGTTAATTCTTCTCTAAAAAAATTGTTGAAGTTAATTTCCACTTTACCCCTCCCTCAAACCATTTTCATTTCCCTTATTTAATTGTCATAAGTCATTTTTCTATTTTAAATCATATGTTCTTTTTTTGAAGACACTTTTCACGAATGCCTCTTTATGGTCATTTAGTTACTTGATAATATGCTTCAAGTAGTTCTTCAACTAGAATGCCATTGATTTTCATACCGGAAAACTCACTTTGTTGTATATCAATATTCTTAAGATTACAGTCAATAAACTTGCTTCCTTCGAGATCGCACCTCTCAAAAGATAGTGGTGCTTTTGTTTCACCAAGATTTGTATCAGTGAAATGAACCCCGCCCAATGTAACCAGCATAAATTCACTGTTTGATAGATTTAAATCAGCAATCAGAGTATCTCTTAGATTTATGTTTTGAAACTTTGAATGGCTAAGATTGCAATTGTTAAAATGGCTTTTCATCAGATTACTATTACCAAATGAACTGCCTGTTAGGTTAACCTGATAATAATCGGTTTCAACCATACCGCAATTTTCATACTGTATTTTAGAAAGGTCTTTATTTTGAACTTGAAAATTCCTAATTTCTAAACTTTGGCTTTGTATATCAACTCCTAACGAAACACTTTTTTTCCGCTTTTCGTAACCGTATTCCTCTTCCGTTTGAAAGGTTTTCTTAAAACCCAATTTTTCGTAAAAGTAGTGATTATTAAGTTGTCTACTAGAGGTTTCCAGGTCCCAAGTTAAAACATTAGGGAACGATTCTTCTAATAAACCAATGACTTTTGAGCCTATGCCTTTCCCTTGAAATGCAGGAATTATAAATAAACGGTCAATTCTCCCGTGAGTTTTCCCCGACAATGTAACAACAACACCACCGACAATCTCTCCATTACAGATAATCTTATAATAATTCAATTCTCTAATCATATATTTAGCAGCTTCGATTGAAGCATAGTTTGATGGTTGGATATTATAATCAATAATATCCTCTTGTTTTGTCAGCCATTTTCTAGCCTCTTCATCAAATGTTTTTTTCTTAATCTTCGTTAATAGTTCCGCATCAGCTATTGATGCCTTTTCAATAGTTAACATTGGCATTTTTAGGTTCTCCTCCATTTTCTTTTCCCGCTTCCATTTTATCATAATAATCCTAATGTTTTATTCAATTGAAGAAAAACACTGCATCCACGTAAAAACGACACGACTATAAGCGATCAATGCTCATAGTCGTGTCGTTTTTAGTTTAGATTAACGTGTAATAGCCGTAATCCTCTTCGTGAAGTCCATCTCAGGATAATATGCTTCTTTTACCAATAAATTAGGCCCTAAGCAGTTAACCGCGGGACAATGGCAACCAATCGTTTTTGCAAGTGGGCGCTCAAGCCAGCGGTCGAGCATTACAGGAAGCGATTCCGTTTGAATATTGCCCATTGGCGGTGTATCACCAAAATCCGTGACAATCACATCACCAGTGAAAATATTGACGTTCAGACGGGATCTGCCATCTGGGTCATTACGTACTGATACGTTTTTACTGTTGTAAATTCGTTTTAACAGCGCCAAATCATCTTCGTTATCACTGCACGCATAAAATGGCAATGTACCAAACAGCATCCAGACATCTTCGTCACGATGATCCAGTAGCTCATGAATCGCTTTCCGCGTTTCATCTAATGAAAGCACTTCAAGCTGAGAAGCGAAATCACTTGGATACATCGGGTGCACCTCATGGCGCGCACATTTCATTTCCTCTACGACTTGTCGATGAATATGTTCTAGATGCGGCAACGTCCGTTTATTCAACATCGTTTCCGCTGAAACCATGACACCTGCTTCAGCCAATGCTCGGCTGTTATCGATCATCCGCTGGAATTGCTCAGCGCGACGCTCTCGAGGTGGTTTACGTTCCATATTAGCGAATCCACCGTCCACGAAGTCGTCAACTGTGCCCCAGTTATGTGAAATATGTAAGACGTCCAAATAGGGTGCAATTGCCATATAGCGGTCGAGTGGCATCGTTAAGTTCGAATTCATTTGTGTACGGACTCCACGTTCATGCGCATACTTTAATAACGGTAGAACATAGTTCTCTACCGACTTTTTAGAGAACATCGGCTCTCCGCCTGTGATACTTATAGTTCGTAATTGTGGAATTTCATCTAGGCGAGACAGTAGCAATGCTACTTGTAATGCTTCAGGATCTTTATGCTGTAACATATACCCGACTGCACAATGTTCACAACGCATATTGCATAAATACGTCGTCGTGAATTCAATGCTAGACAATGTCAGTTTACCATGCTCCTGTACATCCAAGTATGCTTCCCATGGATCGTAAGCAGGCGTCATTTTTTTGAGTGTTGCTACATCAGTTTTCATTTTTTATTAACTCCTATACGTATAATAAGCTACTAAAATAGTATGCACCTCAAGTGGACCTTTCGCAAGGCATAAAAAATACCCTATCCAAGAAATCAATTCGTGGATGGGGTATTTCTACCTCGTCTAGACTTAAGTGCCTCTGAACAGGCGCTTCCGCTTTTGTCTCGTCCAGACTTCCAGCGCCTTGCCCCTCGAGTCACTTCAGTCTTGCTGATAAAGGCAAAGAGCGCCTTTATCTTCAAGCCTTCCAGTGCTAATCGGGGCAGAACAGACGCTTCCGCTTTTGCTGTTACACTGCAGGTTTATTAGAAAACTGGCTGTTGTACAAATCTGCGTAAAAGCCGTTCTCTTCCAACAGCTCGTTATGTGTTCCTTGTTCAATTACCTTCCCTTGATCCATTACGATGATTAGATCAGCATCCCGGATCGTTGAAAGACGGTGAGCAATGACAAAGCTCGTTCTCCCTTCCATTAAGCGGTTCATCGCCTGTTGAATGAGGAGCTCTGTCCGTGTATCTACACTCGACGTCGCTTCATCCAAAATCATAACAGGAGGATTTGCCAGAACGGCACGAGCTATCGTAATAAGTTGCTTTTGTCCTTGAGAAATGTTAGATGCTTCCTCATTCAAGACTGTATCATAGCCCTCCGGCAATGTTCGAATAAAGTGATCGGCATGAGCCATTTTGGATGCAGCGAAAATCTCATCATCCGTTGCGCCCTCTTTCCCGAAAGCGATATTGTCTTTAATCGTCCCATTAAAGAGCCATGTATCTTGTAGAACCATTCCAAAAGTCGTTCGAAGATCTTCACGTGACATATCACGTGTGTCGAGTCCGTCAATTGTAATCTTCCCGCCGTTCAGTTCGTAAAAACGCATCAATAAATTAATCAATGTCGTTTTCCCGGCACCAGTTGGCCCTACAATGGCGACTGTTTGACCTGGGCTCACGTCAATGTTCATATCTTCAATTAACAAATCGTCCCCGTAACCAAAGTCGACTTGTTCAAATGTCACTGTACCTTCTGCACGCGTTAAACTCGCTATTGTAACTTCTTTTATTTCTTCTCCCTCATCAAGAAGTTCAAAGACCCGCTCCGCTGCGGCGACAGTCGACTGAATGATATTCGCGATATTTGCCGTTTGCATAATCGGCTGTGTGAATTGACGTGTATACGTAATGAACGCTTGAATATCCCCGATTGAAATAGCGCGCTGTGTTACTAAAATACCACCAACTACACAGATAACGACATAGCTGAGGTTCCCAATCAAAGACATCACTGGCATGATAATCCCGGAAATGAATTGGGCTTTACGGCCAGCATCATATAATTGTTCATTCACCTCATCAAATTCAGCAACGGACTTTCGCTCATGGCCGAATGCTTTGACGACTTGGTGACCTGTGTACATCTCTTCAACATGGCTATTCAATTGACCAAGCGTACGTTGTTGGGCAGCGAAATGCTTTTGTGACCTCTTCAAAATTGGCCGAATGCCAAACAACGATAGGGGTAAACTGACGAGCGCAATAAGTGTCAACACAGGGCTGATCGTTAACATCATGATAAGAATCCCAACAATTGTAACAACTGATGTGATAAATTGCGTCAAACTCTGTTGCAATGTGCTTCCAATTGTATCAATATCATTCGTTACCCGGCTAAGTGTTTCACCAACCGGGCGGCCGTCGTAATATTTAAGCGGTAGTTTCTTAAGCTTGCCGTTGACGTCTTCCCGTAAATCATACACCGTTTTTTGTGCCACACTCGACATGATGTATTGTTGAATATAGCTAAATAGGCTACTGATGACATATAACCCTGCGAGTAAAAGGAGTAACTTACCGATTGCCTCAAAATCAATTCCTGCACCAGGCACACCTGTGGCCTTGCCATAAGCACCTTCAAATAATTCGGTAATCGCATTCCCCATTATTTTAGGTCCTACAATCATAAAGACTGTACTTAAAATTGCCGCAAAAAATACAGCGATTAATGAATTGCGACGGGGTTTTAAATAACCAATCAGGCGTCGTAATGTACCTTTAAAATCCTTGGCCTTTTTCCCTGTCATCATCATCATATTTCCTCCGCCAGGTCCCATTGGGGCTCCGCCTTGAGGTCGTGACTGTTTTTGTTCACTCATGCGATTTCCTCCTCCGAGATCTGTGATTCGACGATTTCACGATAGACCTGATTATGTTCAAGAAGTTCCTCGTGCGTACCAATGCCGGCAATTCCGCCGTTGTCTATGACAATGATCTGATCCGCATCGATAACGGTACTAACACGTTGTGCAACGATGAGGACAGTCGCTTGCTCCGTTTCATCTTTTAAAGCAGCACGTAAATTTGCATCCGTTTTGTAATCAAGTGCAGAGAAACTATCATCGAAAATGTAAATATCCGGTTTGCGAATTAACGCACGCGCAATGGACAATCGTTGTTTTTGACCTCCTGACACATTCGACCCACCTTGAGAAATAACAGCATCGTAGCCGTCATCCATCCTTGAAATGAAATCTTCAGCTTGCGCAGTACGAGCAGCATGCTCGATTTCAGCTTGCGTTGCATCTTGTTTGCCGAAACGAATGTTTTCAGCAATCGTACCGGAAAAGAGCAGCGCTTTTTGCGGAACGAAGCCGATTTTCGATCGTACTTCTTCTTGTGATGATTCGCGAATATCAACACCATTGACGCGAATCGTACCGGAAGTAACGTCATAAAAGCGTGGAATCAAGTTAATAAGCGTTGTTTTTCCCGCGCCTGTTCCGCCAATAATAGCGGTCACTTTACCCGATTTTGCCGTAAAGCTAATATCCGATAATGCTGGCGCCTCGGCACCTGGGTAGCTGAATGATACACTGTCAAATTCAAGTGTTCCGGGCTCTTTGTCCGCTTTTTTAGTACCTTCATCCAGAAACGTTGGTTGCATCGCAAGAACTTCGTTAATCCGTTTTGCTGAAACAGCAGCTCGAGGTATCATAACAAACATCATCGATGCCATAACAAGTGCGAACATAATCTGCATAACGTATTGTATAAATGCCATCAAATCCCCAATTTGCATGGCACCATTATCAATTCTAAGTCCACCAAACCAAATTACCCCAACAACGGTTAGGTTCATAACGAGCATCATAACAGGCATTAAAAATGCCATCATCTTGTTAACCTTTATCGATACATCAGTCAGATCTTTATTCGCTTTCTTTAAGCGAACCTGTTCTTGTTTTTCACGGTTAAACGCACGAATCACACGAATACCTGTTAAGTTCTCGCGTAAAACAAGGTTTAGCCGGTCCAATCGCGTTTGCACAGTTTGGAACAGTGGTACTCCTTTATAAAGAATAAGTAACACTGAACCGATTAATATAGGCATCGCCGCAACAATAATTAACGATAACTTTGCATCCTTTGAAACAGCCATAATTATACCGCCAACCAGCATAATCGGAGCACTTACGACCATCCTTAGCATCATAATGACCACTTGCTGCACTTGCGTGATATCATTTGTCGTTCTAGTAATCAGTGATGCCGTGCCAATTTCATCAAAATCTTGAAGTGAAAAATTCTCCACATGATCAAATACTTTTCGGCGGATATCCCGACCTAATCCCATTGCCGCTTTTGAAGAGTAGTAACTTGCAACAACAGATGCAATCGCCCCAAGTGCAGCAACTAAGAGCATGATTCCTCCAATCTTCCAAATATACGGGATATCACCAATAACGACTCCTTTGTCGATAATATCCGCCATTAGCGTCGGCAAAAATAGATCCGACATCGATTGAATGAAAACAAGTCCTAATATCGCTAGTACAATCCATTTGTAGACGGATAAATTTTTTAACAATTTTAACATTCCACAGATTCTCCTTGTTCTATAGACTTCCTGACAATCACTTTCTTAAATTAGCAAAGTAACTGTAAAAATAGTGCCTTCATTCAATTTACTTTGTACTTGAATAGAACCATTATGCATGTCGATGATTTTCTTCGTAATGGACAAACCTAAGCCGCTTCCACCTAGCATACGATTACGTGATTTATCCACTTTATAGAAGCGCTCAAATATATGCGCTTGATCTTCCTCAGCTATACCCATTCCTGTATCCGCAATGGTCACAACTGCTTCCTGCGCACGCTGATATAGAACTATTTTCAGACTACTACCACTAGGTGTGAACTTGATACTATTGTTAATGAGATTAATCCATACCTGACTCATCAGCTCTTCGTCAGCGATGATTTCCACTTCATCTAATGAAATATCCAACTCCAACGATTCAGCAACCCATTGAGGTTCACAAGATAGAATGATTTCACGAATTTGTTTATCCAAACGATACGCTACTGGCTCAAAAGGGTGATGTTGAGATTCTATGGATGTTAGCTTCAGTAAATTATCGCTTAGATTGGCTAATCGCCTACTCTCGGTTTCAATAATCCCAAGATAATGTTCCCGTTCCTTTAACGTTAAATCGCTTTGCTTTAAGACAGTAGCAAAACCACTAATCGAGGCAAGTGGCGATTGGATTTCATGCGAGACATTGGAGATAAACTCTTGACGCATTTGCTCTATTTGATTCAGCTCTACCGCCATCTCATTAATGCTCTCTACTATTTTTCCAAAAGGATGATTCTTTTTATGTTTAAATTGATTCGCCAACTTGACATCATAATCGCCCTTGGAAATTCTTCGCATGGCATCAATCATCATTGTGAAAAAATCCATTCGGCGTGGAGAAACAAACCTCGAAAAAATCCAGCTAGTAAGAATAAAAAGGAAGATCATTGCAAATAGTGTAATCAGCCCTCTAGAGAAGTCACTGATATGCAAATCCCATTTCTTATGAATGAACGAAGTTCCTAAGTAAGCTAGCGACCAGTAGCAAACAGTTACGATTAACCACGCAATTACGGCCGTTCCAATACGCAGCACTTTTCTCAACCTTCTACCTCTAGGCGATAACCTAATCCACGAATGGTGCTAATCTTAAAGGAATCACAGTGATCGGAAAAACGCTCGCGCAATCGATTAATATGCACGTCAACCGTTCGATCTGTACCTTCGTAATCATACCCCCATATATCCTCAATCAACTGCTCCCGCGAAAAGGTTTTACCTGGATAGCTCGCTAATTTAAACAGCAATTCAAATTCTTTCAGCGGTAGCTCCACGTTTCGATTTTCCAAGAACACTTCATATGTTTTGCGATTCATCATCAGTTCGCCTACCTGAACCGTCTGCGAAATTGCAATTCGATAGCGTTTAAGTAGCGCTTTTACCCGTGCAACAAGTTCAGCTGGCTCAAATGGTTTCACAAGATAATCGTCTGTACCCAACTCAAACCCTTTGACTTTCTGTGTCGTATCTCCTTTGGCTGTCAGCATCAGCAACGGGATATCATACTGCTTTCTAATTTCTCGGCATAACTCCCATCCATCCATGTTTGGCATCATTATATCTAAAATAACTAGGTCTGCCTTAAATGACTCCAGTGCTACCAATGCTTCAACACCATCACATGCTTCAACAATTTCAAGGCCGTCTGGACGTAAGAAAAGTCCGACCAACTCGCGCATATGTGGATCATCATCTACAATTAATACCTTCGCCATGCTTGAACACCTTCTTTCTTTGCTCAACAATTAATTCATTTTAATAGATGCATGTAAACTCAATATAAACAACGGTTATCAAATGAAGGTATTTATTAATTACTAACCCAGTAATATCAGCGTTTAGCGCTTCTTCACATTATACAGCTTTGTAAAAGAAGTGATATAAAACAGGATGGTTGGGGAGGATTTTAAAAAACGCTGATAGGCGCACAACCCATAACGAAAAAAAAACAGCTATCATCTCGATTGAGAAGCTGACTGCTTTTATTGTTCAGCT
Organism: Sporosarcina sp. resist; assembly: GCF_014302295.1. Taxonomy (NCBI): domain Bacteria; kingdom Bacillati; phylum Bacillota; class Bacilli; order Caryophanales; family Caryophanaceae; genus Sporosarcina; species Sporosarcina sp. resist. The sequence goes on from NZ_CP060287.1 coordinate 2,668,482, forward strand.
TTTCAAGTATATTGCTGACTTTATCGCGCACGTCTTCGGATTCTTCTATAAAAACTTCATATTCAATTTACCGATTAAATAGTCTTTCGCCATGTACATCCTTTACAATGACTCCTTATATTCAACAGACGTAACTAATTAATTGCACACACTTGCTTCCCCTTTTGATTCACCATACCGAGTTATTGTTTGTAATATAAATAAAAAACTCATTTCCATAAAGAAATCGAAGTAATTATTTTCCTGTTTATAGCACTGAGTTTAAGTGAACACTATAAGTTCAAACAAAAAAGGGAGTGTTTTTAGTGGATATGAAGGATAAAGTACAAAAAGAATTATCTCAGATTGACGTCGAGAAAAAGGACGAAATTTTAGAAAACTTTAATCGATTCAAACAGTATCTTTCGGAGAAAGTTGAGTTAGGGGAAAACATGGGCTTGAGTGAAGAAAAACTTGCCAAAACTACAGAATTAGTTGCAAATTATCTCGCTAAACACGAAGAGCCCCGCAATAGGGAGGAAAAAATGCTAATGGAACTTTGGAATTCCGGTTCTAAAGAAGCGCAACACACATTAGCGCATATGTTACTGGAAATGGTACGGAAAGCTTAGTAAAACGAGTAGTTCATGTTTATATTAAATAAATGACTGTAATTAATCAAAATGCGACCTATCCGCTAATCTGTGGATGGGTCGCTTTTACTTTATCTTACTTATTTATCGCAACAAGTATATTAACCGCTAACACCCATACAGTTACAGCTGCGGAATATTTTGGACCAGCGGATTTCAATGCAAATAGATGGCCCGTATATGATCTCACGCCCACCTTCAACTAAAGTTCCTTATTAGTTGAAGAAACGATTTGTAAAAACAAACATTATAGGCTCCATTAAAAAATAAAATCAAATCGCCAAGTGTACCAACACAAAAAAACACAACATAATAACTTGCAATCGTGATTTCATTGTTAAACAGTTCTTTGAATGCCTGAATAAACAACGCATTAAACTTAAACTAACTTAATATCCAACCGATTAAAAGAAAACTTACAATCATCATTGCTCTTTCTTGTCCCCTTCTTTAAAACAAATAGATTCGCTATCTTCTTATTCATTTATTATCCATGCTTCAACTAACTTTGAGGCTAACTCTCCGTTTGATGAAAAGCGTTATCCCGAACTTTTCAAGTACTTGTGTAGCCGTTATTTCTACTTCTTCGTTGTTCGACACATCTTCTTTGAAAAAAGTCTCGTCAATACCGGATGAATGTAATTCCTGTACTTTTGCATCCCCAGCTTGTTGATCAAAATCAAGAACGACTACCCATGCACCTTGTTTACCAAATAACGTATGCACCTTGTTTACCAAATAACATAGCTGCAGCTGCACCAACAACTGGTACTCTTTCACATTGCCCCTATAATGATTACGACACCTTGACCACCTCCAACACGGAATATAACAAGTCCTAATGACTTACTAGACTATTAAATTCTCTGAAGCAGGATAGTAACAATTACCTCTCCGCAAGATATTTTTAAGTAAATACCGAATTCCCGCTCTAACAACATAAACATGATTAATCAAATAATTAATAGAACAAAATTGCAACTATTAATGCCGGAATAGCTGATAGAATAGGAGCTATTACGCAAGTCATAAAAACATGTATGTATCCATCTTTATGTGTTAGTCCTGTTACAACTAAAGTCGTTATTACTGCTCCATTGTGAGGTAAGGAATCCAAACCACCAGATGCCATTGCTGCAATCCTATGAATTGCGTTCGGATCTAAGTCTAAATTCACATAAGTCTCTGATAAAGTTTCCATCGCTATCCCTAAACCGCCGGATGCTGATCCAGTAATACCAGCTAGAGCCGTTGTTGCAATATAAAGTGAAATCAACGGACTTCCCGGAACATTTGTCATTATATCTACGAAAATAGCAAAGCCTGATGTTGCCGCAATAACAGCTCCATAGCCAACGTCCGCACTTGTATTAATTAGTGGTAAAACTGCATTCGTTGCACCGATGTTGATTGTTTCTTTTTTCATATCGATATAATTCCAAAAGACGATTGTACAAATTAAAACAGAAATCATTAATGTATATAAGACTTCTATTTTTAATAAGTTTAATAAAACTAATAAAAGTATTGGCGGGGTCATACTTAACATTAAATTGGGTAATTTTTTGTTAGCATACTTATCGATGATTTCCTCATCTTTTTTATCCTCAAGATTTTTCATTGTTGCATAAGTTTCGCCTTTTTTCTCAGACCTATTTAAGGCATATTTTAAATACCAAAGATTAAGCACAAGGACAGTGATGGTTCCTGCAATTCCAATCCATGCTCCCGATGTAACACTAGTGTTTAAATAACTAATTGGAATAATATTTTGAATTGAAGGTGTTCCAGGTAACATTGTCATCGTAAATGTTCCGATTCCAATGAAAAAGGGTGCCAAAAATAAATGCCAAGGTATATCCATTTCTTTGAAAAGTGGTTTAGCAATTGGTAAAACTGCAAAAATAACAACGAACAAACTAATACCGCCATATGTTAAAAATGCACAAATCACCATAATTGAAACCAATACTTTATATTTACTGTTTTTACCTAAAACTTTCAACAATGATTCTGCGATTCTTCTTGCTGCTCCACTGTCATCCATGAATTTCCCAAACATTGCAGCAAAAAGGAAAATTAAGTAGTAATTCTTTGCATAGTTAACAAACCCACCCATATAGTCATTTTGAAATGTTTCTAAAATTGGCATACCGTTTAGCACTATAACAAATAAGCTGACAATCGGGGCAATAATGATAATTGTAAATCCCCTTAACGCAAGGAATATTAATAAAATTAATGAAAGAACTATCGTAGTTATACTCCACATTCCCATTCCCCCTTGTATATTTCTTTAAGCTAGTACTCTACCCTTTAAATACTCTAGTTCGAAGCGCACTTTCATAATTGATGACTTCAAACCTATGAAATTGCTCTCTATTACTTGAGTATTTATCACCAACAAGATTAAATTGTTTTTCAACCAAACTGCAGCACAATTTCAATCAGACTGTAGTCTAATTGTAATTCAAGAAGCAATATTCTGTCAACAGGATATTAGAGTACCATTAAAACAATTCCAAAACCCAGTGTTTACTTGAGTATTAATTGCTAAAATGATTGACTTACTATAAAATAACTTTCATAACCAGACCCAAGTACAAATTCAACTGGATTGCAGCCTGATTATGATATAATAGATAATATTCTGACAACACTATATTGGAGTGATTTTTTTGATGAAAAAAGAAAATAAACAAAGTAGAGGTAAAATGACTCAAAAAAGAATTTTAGAAACTGCATTGAAATTATTCACTGAAAAAGGCTATGATAAAGTAACCGTTGATGAAATTTGCGAAAAGAGTGAGTCATCTAAAGGTTCTTTTTATCAGCATTTTTCATCAAAATCAACTATATTTTTAGTGAAATTCTTTGAAGTAGATAACCACTATGCCCAAGTAATAGAAGCTATGCCGGAAGATATCGATGTGTATGAAAAAATATCAATATTTTTTCATGAGGCTTTGTGTATCATTAATGATCAGATGGGAAAGGACTTAATGAAAGTCATTTATAGTTCCGCGCTTGTTTCAAATGACCATACTTATTTCTTAAATAAAGATCGAGAACTAACTCGTATTTTCATATCTTTCGCTGAAGAAATCCAAAGAAACCAACCGATAGATTCTGCTTCTCAAGTAGAGGATTTATTAATGATGATGAGTCAAACAATGATGGGCGTTATATACTATTGGAGTGTTAGCCAAGACGATCGAAAGTTACCTGAGCTGGCTCAATACGTTACAAAAACAATGATTAAAGGTCTGAAAAGTTTGAACGAGGTTCATTTGCCCTAAGTGGATTATCCCCATATTTAAATGGGCACTTACACATCAGAAATTATGAAAGTTTAATTATTCGAGAATGTACCCCTGCAAGCACCCCTTTCTATAAGCCACTATTCGAAGGGAATTTATCAAATAGCTTGGTCCTATTAATTCACTCATACTGCATAAAAAAGGCAGGAATCAGAGGAGATAATCTTCTCTGATTCCTGCCTTTCAATATGCGGTCTATTATTGATTATTCACCTAACCAAAAGAATCGAAACCTTACATTGCGACTGGATTCGCTTCGTTCAATTGCACCTATACAGCCTCAGAAATTCTAACATCTTTTCACTTAAAGAATTCATCAATATAATGAAGCGTTTTAATTTCCTTGTTCTTTTCTTTGGCTTTCACAATTTTAACTACCATATCATTATAGGGGGTTGCAATACCGTATTCTTTTCCTTTGTTACTAACAACTCCGTTTATGTAATTAATCTCGGTTGTTCTTCCTTTCTCCAAATCTTGCAACATGCTTGCTTTCGTGTCACGGTGTTGATCCCAGGTCTTTTTAAAGTAAGGAAATTTACTTAGTATTTCTTTTGGGGTACGATCATTTAACTCCAGAAGTCCGAGATCCTGGTCCTGCATTTTAACTAAATCTATACCTTGCGCGTAGGCTACTTTAATCGTTTCGTCGGCAAGATGTGCAAGACACCAATAGCCCCTAGGATCGTCCAATACCTCACCAAAAGTACAGCCAAGCGCGGCCGACATCCCACTAAAAGTAGCATTCATTAATATTTTAGACCATCTAATGCCAAGCAAGTTATTAGATACTTCAGAACCACCCACATTTTGCAGAATTGCGTTAACTGCTTTAATTCTTTCAGTAACTTCTCCATTCATTTCTCCTATTTCAAAGGCAAACTCTTCTAAAGCCTTTTTCTTCGATGTTAATTCAGTAACACCGGGTTTAATCCATGTCGCTCCAAAACCCACAGCTCCGCCAATCGTTCTATCTTTTCCAATAATTTCTGCTACACTTTCTTCGGGAGCCCCGTTTTGAAGAGTACAAATAATACTAGTAGAATGAAGATGTGGTAAAAGCTTATTTAAGACCTCTTTGTTATCGAATTGCTTTGTTAGTAGAAATAACAAATCGTATTTATCAGTTAAGTCATCTAGATAATAAGCATGCCCATGTGTTTTCACTTGAATAGAGCCTCTTATTTCAGTCCCATTTTTTTGCATTGCTATTACATTTTCTTTAAAGCCATCTATTAAATCCACTTCAATGCCTTTTGAGTTTAATAATGTTCCTAACACAGTTCCTATTGCTCCAACGCCTACTATACCAATTTTCATTTTCAAGTCACCTTTCTCTTATAATTAACTTACTATGCAGCATGTTAATATCGTGTCCTATATCTTAACTTCCTTGTGCGAAATCAATTTAGTTATTCCACAATCGTGTTTTTCAAAATACCTAACTCAGTTACTTCTAATTCAACGGTATCACCTGGTTTTAACCAAGATTGTTGGACCCCACTCAATTCTAATAGACATCCTGTTCCAACTGTTCCTGATCCAATAATATCTCCTGGGTATAACGTGGCGTTGATTGACGCCCTTTCAATCATATCTGCAAATGAATAGTGAATATCTTTTAAATTACCTTTGGAGATTTCTTTCCCATTAATTCTCGCCGTCATTGTTAAATCATGTCTATTTTCAATCTTATATTTCTGTAGAGATTCTTTAGTGACAATATACGGACCAATTGACGTCGCAAAGTCTTTTCCTTTTGCAGGTCCTAAACCTATTTTAATTTCCTCCATCTGTATATCTCTAGCCGACCAATCATTGAGAATCATGAATCCAAAAATATAATCTTCAGCATCTCCAGCTTTAATGTCTTTACCTTGTTTTCCAATTACACAGGCAATCTCAAGTTCAAAATCCAAACACTTTGTAAAAGAGGGATAAGATAATGGTGTTTCCGGACCGATAATCGCATGATGATTAGTAAAATAAAAAGCCGGGGCTTCGTACCATTCTTTAGGTATCTCTTTTTCTAAATTTTTATATGCATTTTTCAAGTGCAACTCAAAACTCATAAAATCTCGCACACTTGGCGGTCTTGGAATAGGAGCTAGAAGCTCAGTATCCCCTAGGTTATATGTACCGCTATGCTCTTCTTTTAATAATTCTTTAAGAATAGGGGTATATTTTTCATGGTCTTCAATAAATGTAAGTAGCTTAGAAGGTAATATCCCATCAGATAGCTCATTCATGTCGTAAACTTTTTGACCTTCAATCCATCCAGCTCTTTCTTCACCATTTATGTTTATAAAACTTACAAATTTCATTCTTTATCCCCCTGTTCTTATTATTTTTGTTCAACACCGATCAAGTTATCTGAACTTCTGTTTTTTATTAGAATGAACATCGGATTGAAGCAATTTTACTGCCTTCCAGCAAGCCCGCAACTCCAACTAGTTGAAGGCTTATGAAAGCATCAATCTTCTTGTATATAAACACATTCGCGTTCACTTAAGAGCAGATAATCAAGCCCTCTACAAGAAATTGATATGGAAAAAATGTTTAAAGAAAATTCTATTTACATTATTAGAATTCTATTTTTTTATCCGACGCTAGTGAATTATTTCATACATTTCCAAGGTACGCTTTTGCGACATCTGGATTATTAAGTATCTCTTCTCCTGTACCCTCTAAAACAATACGCCCAGTTTCTATGACGTAGGCACGATCGGATATTTTTAATGCACTATTTGCCATCTGCTCAACCAAAAGCACCGTAACACCCGAGGAATTAATTTGCTTTAAAAGGTCAAAAACCTCATTTACAATGATAGGTGCAAGTCCTAGTGAGGGTTCATCAAGAATTAAAAAGGATGGTTCCGTCATAAGCGACCTTGCAATGGCTAGCATCTGTTGCTCTCCCCCAGAAAGGGTCCCCCCTAATTGCATTTTTCTTTCCTCGAGTCGTGGAAAACGTTCGAAAATCGACTGTATTAGAACATGCGTTTTCTTAGAATCCTTTACAATATGCGCTCCTAAAAGAATGTTTTCCATTACAGTATGTTGAGGAAATATCTGTCTCCCCTCCGGTACTATTCGAATTCCCTTGCGCACTAGCTGATCGGGACGATCATTGGAAATCTCTTTGCCTTGAAAGCAGATACTTCCACCTTTCCCCTTATGAAGTGCAACAATTGTATTGAGAATTGTGCTTTTTCCAGCACCATTCGCTCCTAATATTGTAACGATCTCACCTTGACTTACTTGGAAAGAGATATTATGAACAACTTCAGTTTTCCCGTAGCCTACAGTTAAATTCTTTACTTGTAACATCGTTTCACGCCCCTTCACCCAAATAAGCGTTTCTGACAACTTGATTGGAATTTATGCTTGCCGGATCACCCTCAGCTATTTTTTTGCCATAATCAAGTACTGTAATATAATCGGATATTTCCATTACTAAATCCATGTGATGTTCAATCATCAAAACGGTAATCCCAGCCTCCCGGACTTTATTAAGCAACTTAGAAAACTCCATAGTCTCTGTATCTGAAAGGCCAGCACATGGTTCATCTAGTACTAGAAGTTCTGGTTTCATACTCAGAGCTCGCGCCAGTTCTAATAACTTCTGTTGGCCCGCTGAAAGGCTTTCCGGTTCATTATTCGCTTGATTACTTAGATCTATTAAATCAAGGTAATCCATTGCTTCATAAATTGATTTTCTTTCTTCATTCTTCATTTTCCTTGTACGGAACATGGTATCGGTCAGTGAATAGCTATAAAATAGACGTCCCCCCATTGCAACATTTTCAACCACCGAAAGATTGTTAAAGAGTCTCACATGTTGAAATGTTCTCGAGATCCCCTGCCTAACTAGATCAATAATACTTTTACCCGTAATGTCCTTATCATTAAAAATAACCATTCCTGTTGATGGCTTATCAACTCCAGTAATTATGTTTAAAGTTGTGGTCTTGCCGGCACCATTCGGACCAATTAGTGAGTGAACCGTCCCTCTTTTAATCGTCATGTTTAGATTTTCTACAGCTGTATGTCCCCCAAATTTCTTAGTAAGATTCTTGATAATTAAAATATCATCATCATCAAAATTATTACCATTACTCACAACATTCCGCTTAATATCAAATAATTTTTGGTCCCTTTTTTCCATAATATATTGATTATCATCTATTTCTCTAAAATGCTTCTTAATGGTTCCTGCGATACCCGCCGGAAGTACTTGTGGGATTATGACAAGAAGAGCGCCATAGACAATCTGTTTCAAGTCAGGTGCTGCATTAAATAATTCTGGTATCATCGTAGCAATGATAGCACCGACTATTGGACCACTCAGAGTCCCTTGTCCACCCAAAACCACCATCAAAAGAATGAATACTGTAAATTGAAAACTGAAGGTATCAGGGCTTAAATAGCCACTATAACTAGCATAAATACCTCCGGCTATTCCAGCCAGTAATGAACTAAAAAAGTAGCCTATTATTCTATATTTACTAAAGTTAATTCCGACCCCGGCTGCTGCAATCTCATTGTCTGTCATTGCAATTAAATCTCTACCCCATCGACTTTTAACGATGTTCCTCTGTACGATAACACAAATTACTACTATTAGTAATATGAAATAGTACTTTTGAAGGGTATCTAGAGTGAATCCGAAAATATTCCAAGTAGGGACGAATAGCCCCTGTGAACCACCAGTAAACCAGGTCCATTCATTAAACACTCGATGCGCCATTTCTAGTAAACCAATACTTATAAGAGCTAGGTAATGGTGTTTTACTTTAGATGCCGGAAGGGAAACTAGTAAACCCACTAAAGCAGCTGCTATTGCCCCTGCTATAAGTCCCGCGAAAAACGGCATGTTGTAGGCGGTAATGGCCACTGCTGAAACATATGCCCCAACACCAAAATGTGCGGCAAAAGCAAAAGAAGTTATACCACTAAAGCCTGCAGAAATGTTATATCCAATTGCTAGGATGATATATATGAATATTAAACTTACTAATCGCAAGTAGTAGCTACCTGCCATTAGTGGAATAACTAAACTAATCAATAAAAGAGCAACCCAAAGGATAGTGAAATAAATTCTATATTTTTTCTGCGCTGAAGTTGCCTTTATTGAAAATTTTGGCACCTAATATCCCTCCCGGTAAAACTATAATGAATATAATCATAACTAAAAAGATAACGGCATCTTTTAATCCACCAGGGATCATCGTTCCAACAATTCCCTCTAACAAACCTAAGGTAATCCCACCAACAAACGCTCCTTTGGTATTACCTAAACCTCCGATTAACGCTGCTGCGAAAGCCTTGATACCAACTGCATATGTCATTGTATAGCTAGCAAAAGTTATGGGTGCAATAAGTGCACCTGCTATTGCCGCAACACCACCTGATATCGCGAAACAGGTCAACACAACGACATTACTTCGAATACCCATGATTCTTGCTGTATCCGGTTTATAAGATACAGCCCTAACAGCTCTACCAAAACTAGTTTTCTGAATTACAAATTGATAAACTATACCTATCGATATTGCAATGATAATCATCATGATTTCGTGCAACATAATATTTGCACCGAAAATACGGATATCCTGACCATCAAAAAGGAATGGGAAAGCTTTTGGTTCCGTTCCGAATAGCATTCGGGCAATATTGTCTATAATGATACTTGCACCGAAGAGAGTTACAATCCAACTTGAATTTTTCGATAAATCTCCTAATCTTTCGACCGCTGTCTTATAAATCAATATACTTAGTAATATGTTAATAAGTATTGCTAACAAAATAGCAACTAAGTAATTCATATTAAAAGCACTTATGAACCAGTAGCTTGTCATGGCTCCTATCATAATAACGGAGCCATGTGCAAAGTTAATGATACGTGTTGTAGAATAAATTATACCTATGGCAAGCGCCATTAAGGCATACATGCTTCCATTAGCAAGAGCAAATATTAGTTCCTGCATATATACTCTCCTCTCCTCTCTTATCTTCCCAGTCTCATCATGTTGTAGCAGCGCCACTTACAATTATGCATTGCCCTGATAAGAAACTTGCATCATCACTAGAAAGGAAAGACACAACACTGGCAATTTCATTAGGTTTTCCAAGTCTTCCTAAGGGGGTGTTCTTTATATGTTCATCCATAATTTCCTTTGGGACAGTTTTATACATGTCTGTTTCAATATAACCAGGAGCAACGCAGTTCACGATAATATTCTTTGGTCCCCCTTCCTTCGCAAGAGTTTTTGAAAAGCCAATTAATCCTGCTTTTGATGTTGCGTAATTAGCCTGACCTACATTACCAAATGCAGATATGGACGAGATGTTTACAATCTTTCCGATGGCTTTATTCCTCATAATGGGTATAACGTGTTTACAAAGGTAATATGCACCTTTAAGATTTACATTTATAACAGCATCCCAAGCCTCCTCTGACATCTTGTGAAACATACTGTCCTGTGTAATACCAGCATTATTGACAAGTATGTCAATAGTACCGAAATGTTCCATAGCTTGAGAGACAGCTATTTCTACTTGTTTTTCATTTGATACATCACACTGAATGGGCAGAACTTTAGCACCACTATTATCGAGTCTTGAAATCATTTCTTTCGCCATGTTCAGATCATATTCAAGTACTGCAATACCTGCAATACCATCCTTTAGAAAACGATTAACTATAGATTCACCGATACCTTTACCACCCCCAGTAACAATTGCGTATTTACTTTTTAATTTCCCCATAATATTACCCTCCCAAAAATTAAACCGAATTTCATCTCTGAATTCTATTTTCCAAATGATCACGGCTTCAAAATTTAAACTTATATAAGATTTTCTTTTATTGATTTCCTGGTCATATATAAAGGATAAGTCTCCCAATTACATAAAACCCAAGTTAAGTTGGCCTCCCCAAATTCCTTCACTACCCTAATACTGCTCATCATTGTCAGCAAACGAGATAAAGAAGAATCATATTAAAAATTAAGGAGACCGACATCATATAGTTTCAAACTATTTTTTTATATAAAGATCGCCATTAAACATTTCTGAGATGCTGGCCATATCCAATTCAGCTAAAGGGTAACCCTCGTGAGATTCCTCCGAAAACGTATATTGATTTACAAAAACCGATTCGAATTCCTCCACATTATTTTCCAATACCTTTTTAACTTCAACAGTATCAGTGGTACCTGCTTTTTCAATTGCCCATTTTAGTAAATAAACTGCCTCATAACTTGGTACTACAGAGGTAGGGTTTGTATCACGTTTTTTATATTCGCCGTATTCATTAATAATATTTTGATATATCTCCCAATATTTTGGCTCTAACTCTGTTTTACCAGAAGCCACTGCCCAGTTATTCATAGAAATAACTGACACTTGATTAGCTCCAGGGCCAGCTAGTTCCTTAAAGTTTGGCATGGCTACTCCTGTATAGCCTAAAATATTCAATTTATCAATATAGTCGATTCGTTCCAGGGACCTTACAATCTTTGCCCCGTCAGCTCCTAAAGTCCAGAACAGTGCAACATCTGCGTTAGCCTCTTTTATTTTTTGTGCTATAGGCGTCATGTCTGGATCATCCGACTTATAAGTAGCTATTACGGTAGGCTCAACGCCATATTCTTTTAGCGTCTCTTCCATAACAGCGATTCCATCCACGCCAAGGGCAGAGGTATCAGCAACCAAAGCAATATTCTTATATTTTTTCTCAACTGCAATTTTGACAAGAGCCTTTGCCTGTGTTGCATTAGACGGCGTTATTCTAAAAGCGTAAGGATTGTCTTTACTGATAAGATTTGTACCTGTCGCGACTGGCAACATAGAAATAACTTTACTTTCCTGAAGATATGCCATTGAAGCTGCTGCTGGAGTCGAATTTGTAGGTCCAATCAGAAAATTTGCCTTTTCCTTGTCCACTAACTCCTCCACAAATGTTTTGGATTTTGTCGGGTCAGCCTCATCATCACGTGTGGCGATTCTCACCTGCGCGCCCAAGATACCTCCATTCTCATTAATTTCTTTCACCGCAAGTACTACTCCTTGTGATTGCGCTTTCCCAAGTACAGCACTTGTTCCACTCATCGCTCCGATATTACCAATTACTATTTCACTAGGTGAACTACTACCTTCTTTAGGTGAACTACTACCTTCTTTTTCATTACTACAAGCGGTAACAAGTAATAAAACGCTTAAAAGAATTGAACTAACAAGTTTTTTTCTCATCTTAATCCCCCTCATTTTTTTCTGATAACAAAGTTAAGTTTAGTATTAAGAAATATTCTGTGACCAACAAATATATCCAAGATTACAATTCCAGAAGCGTGTAAACCCTTACATAATAATCACCCCCTTACTATTTACAGAGAGTTGATCACTAGCCTCGCATAAAAAACAACATCTGTGATTGATGAGCTAGTTGCTTTCCACACGTGTAATCTAACGAAAACGCTTTCATCATTACCAACCAAATACTTTCATACATATTGCCATTTATTGCAATTAGCACTTATGTTTTTATTTGATAGAATTGAATTATCTAAGCCTCAGTATTTTCAATAATAATGGCAATACCTTGTCCACCACCGATACAAAGTGAAGCTAGACCATACTTAGCTCCTCTTTTCTTTAACTCTAAAGCTAATGAATATGTAATACGGGTCCCGCTTGAGCCGACTGGATGGCCTAGAGCAATAGCACCTCCATTAACATTAACTTTACTCGCATCAAGTCCTAATTCTTTAATTACCGCTAAAGACTGAGCTGCAAAAGCTTCATTTAGCTCAAATAAATCAATATCTTCAAGTGTTAAACCTGCTTTTTCTAAAGCTTTTTTGCTAGCTGGTACAGGACCAATTCCCATAATACTAGGATCTACCCCTGCAACGCCCCACGAGACAATTTTCGCAAGTGGTTTTATATTATGTTCGTATATATATTCCTCAGATGCCAATAATACAGCAGCCGCCCCATCGTTAATTCCACTAGCATTACCTGGCGTGACAGTTCCCTCCTTCTTAAAAGCAGGCATCAACTTGGCTAAACCTTCTACAGATGTGCCTTCACGAATATGCTCATCCCTATCAAAGATGATTTCCTCACCTTTTCTACCTTTTAATCTAACCGGGACGATTTCTTCTGCAAAACGACCACTATTTCTTGCAGCAATTGCCTTGTTTTGTGAATCTACGGAAAATTGATCCTGTTCTTCACGCGAAATCGAATATTTTGTTGCTAGGTTCTCAGCCGTCATTCCCATTCCACATCCAACATGATTATCTGTTAACGTCTCCCATAACATGTCCTCAACAATTGGCGCCTTGTTTGGTGATCCAAAACGTGTACTTCTTAATACATGTGGGGATAAGCTCATATTTTCTGTCCCACCCGCTACGATTACATTTGCATCCCCTAAAGCAATGGACTGTGCCCCAGATACAATCGACTGTAAACCTGATCCGCAAAGTCGATTTAATGTTAATGCCGAAGATTTCTCTTCTAAACCACTTTTTAAGCCAATATGTCGAGCCAAATACGCTGAATTTTTATTCGTTTGAATGATGTTACCAAATATAATTTCATCAATATCCGTAAATGGAATACTACTTCGCTTAATCGCCTGTGTTGTTGCGATCACTCCTAAATCGACTTCGCTAATATCCTTTAAAGATCCTCCAAAGGTACCAAATGCAGTTCTTGCACCATCAATAATATAAGTATTCATTTATTAGCTTCCTCCTTTTGCATTTTTAAACTTGGATAGGTACTTAGTAAATGTTTAATTAAGTCCGTATCACGTTCAATAACATAACCATCAAGGCCCTTGCCTGGATAGTTGTAAAATCCTTGTCCAGACTTCACACCAAATGCACCTGCCTCAATTCGATCATCAATAATTTTGTAACTTCGGTCACTCGATTCAATTTTGGACTGTAATTCGCGAATGGTTATGTTCCAAATATCTAGCCCACCAAAATCCATAATTTTCATTAAACCACTAGAAGAAAATCTAAAACCAGGACCGGCGAAAATAGCTGTATCGAGATCTTTTTCACTGACCACGCCATCTTCAACTAAGGAAAGTGCCTCTCTTGCAAGTGCTATCTGAATCCGATTAGCAACAAGGCCAGCTACTTCTTTTTTAACTTCAATCGTTACTTTATTATTCACTTCTAAAAAATCTTTTACTTCATTAAATACCTTATCATCTGTCTCTTCAGTTCTTAAAAGTTCTACAAGAGGAACGATATGGGCTGGATTGAAAAAGTGTGTCAACATTACTCTATCTTTGTGCTTCTCAACATTCACAGTAATTTCTGAAAGTCGTAAACTCGACGTGTTAGAAGCTAGAATTGTTTGTTCCCCGCAAATAACATCTAATTCTTGAAAGATCCTTTGTTTCAATGCTAAATTTTCTGAAATACTTTCGATGATGAAATCACGGTCTGCCAAATCATTTAATTTTGTTGTAAATGTTATATTGGACATAACTTCTTCATCACTTATAGGAATGTTATATCCCTCTTCACGAAATATTTTTAAGTAAATACCGAATTTCCCCTTCGCAATATCAAGCGCTTCTTCAGATAGATCACATAACATCGTCTTCCTTCCATTAAGTGCAAATTGAAAAGCAATCCCAAAACCCATCGTACCAGCGCCAAGAATTCCAACTTGTTTAATCAAAACGTTTCACCCTTTCCTACTGAATAGAACTTAATCTCAATAACCAAGCTTTCTATCGTTCTAGTACCTTGTCCTTCAAATACGTTAATTCGAAGCCCACTTTCTCACTTAATGCTTCAATAGTGATATCTTCAAGTATTTCAACCACTTTAACACCATTTTCAGTAAATTTAAAAACAGCATATTCAGAAACTAATAAGTCTACCCGCCTAATACCACTTGCGTTATATGTTAGATTTTTGACGAGCTTAGATTCTCCATGTTTGTTAAATAATGTTGCCGCGACAATGACTTTCTTAGCTCCTATTAATAAATCCATCGCCCCACCAACACCTAGAATTGGTTGATTCGGAACCGCCCAATTAGCAATTTCTCCGTTTATATCAACCTGCAACACTCCTAGTATTGCAACATCTACATGACCACCCCGAATGAGTCCAAAAGAGTCAGCACTACTAAAAAATGAAGAACCTTTTAAAATACTCACTGGCTCCTTACCTGCACTAATTAGATCTATGTCAATCTTCTCCTCTATGGGTGAAGGCCCCATGCCTAGCAGCCCGTTCTCCGACTGTAAGTAAATCTTCCTACCTCCTAAATACTCGGTAACTAAAGTAGGTATGCCAATTCCTAAATTTACAATTTGTCCTTCTTCTAACTCTTCTGAAATGCGTTTGGCGATTAAATACCTTTTATTATGAACCAACGTATGTGCCACCTTTCTTTACATATTTACTTTCAATAATGTAATCTACATAAGCGTGTGGTGTCACAATATATTCTGGGTCTAATTCTCCAACATCGACAATCTCATCCACCTCGGCGATGACAATTTTACCAGCCGTCGCAATCATAGGATTAAAGTTTCTCGCAGTCGTGTGGTAAATTAAGTTACCTAGTTTATCTGCTTTCTTAGCTCTAACTAGTGAAACATCTCCCTTAATGGCCTTTTCAAAAATATAACGTTCTCCATCAATTTCACGCTCTTCCTTACCTTTAGCCAGCTCTGTTCCTACAGCTGTTTTTGTATAGAATCCGCCAATGCCCGCACCGCCAGCTCTAAGCGCCTCAGCAAGTGTTCCTTGGGGTATTAATTCAATTTCTAATTCACCATTTTGCCAAGCAATTACTGCTTCTTTGTTCGTTGTAAAAAATGACCCAATCGCTTTCTTAATTTTCCCTTGCATGAATAATTTGTGTAAGCCTTGACCGTCATCTCCCAAATTGTTACTTACAATTGTCAAATTCTTGATGTCAGTTTCCAATAACTCATCTAAAATTGTTAATGGGGTTCCCGACAAACCGAATCCGCCAACTAATAACTTATCGCCACTTTTAACTAAATCCCTTAATTCCTCTTTTTCAATTACCTTTTTCATTTTTCATCCCCCTTGAGAAAGTGTTTTCTTGTGATTGATGATTAGTTGCTAAAGATTCAGTTGCAATAAATAAAGTCTGTCAGTAAACAGATGCATTCTAATTACTAGACTAGAGTCTAGTTGGACTGTGGTCTAATTGTACTTTAACCGGGAAGATTCTGTCAATATGGATTTTGATTTTTTAAAAAAATTAATCAATTTAAAGGTGTGTAATTTTAATAAATCAAAGAGAAACAGAGTTTTAAGGATTTATTAAAGAGACGAATGATAGGGCGAATAACTTTTGACATAAGCATACTTCCCTCAGATTGAAGCAGGGGGCAGTCGTACAAGATATCCAAGAGCGATTAGGTCATTCAGACATCAATATATTAATACAACAATTCACATTTACGCTAATATGACCAAAAAACATCGAAGAAAAGACCTTTTGTGAGTTCAGTGAACTTACAAAAGATCTTCTCTAAATAGCAGTTTAATATCGTATTGAAATTTGAAGAAGACATTACTCTAATTCTCACCTTACAAATCCTTACATATCAAGGGTTCAAGGTTCTTCTTACATCATGCCGCCCGTAAGGTGAAAGTGTGTAATATCTTTAACGATGTGTTCTAAAAGTACGGTATATCAAAGTTTTAGCTAATCAGAGGTGTAACATCTTTAACGAGAATTAAGCGTTTTTCATTTGATTGCGTGAGCAAAATGTTAGCATCTATTCACACTCTCTTCCTTTGCGGAGTGTTCATAATATCAAGAGTAAAGTGAAAAAATATTTTGACAGCAACCTCTTTGCTTTGACTACATGACTTCAAAGTCGGCATAATTAAATTACTTATTTTATGAAAAACAGGTAAAAAGAATGAAAGATCAAGTTGCATTTATACTGCTTCTTAAGGTCTTTATTTTAAGTTATATACAAAAACCATGCTTTAGACATCGTCTAAAGCATGGTTTTTATTTAAACTAATATTAAACTGCTAAGTTGATTTTTTTAGCTCATCTACTTATTGAGTCTATTAACTGGAAAAAATATTCGGGTTTATGAGTCTTATTTAGGTTATACCATGAATGCAATGTATCTGGTGCAAATACATCTAATTTCTTCATTACTTCCATCGCAAATTCCAGAGGAGCTACCCCTGATGCAGTAACCAAATTCTCGCCAGATACTACAGGTTCCATCTCATAAAATTTTTCTCCTTTATAATTAGGACAGACCATTTTAATATACTCTAAGTCATTACTTGTATGCTTTCTAGAATCTAGGTATCCAACATTCGCTAGTCCCTCAGTTGCACCACAAATTGCAGCAACAATAGTGCCTAGCTTTAAAGCCTCGCCAATTTTTTTCAAAATAGGTTGATGAATATCTTCTCCCCAAGTATTCCCTCCAGGTAAAATTATAAGATCCGTACTCTCAAGAGTACACTCATCAAGGGAAATATCTGGTTTTATGCTCAGTCCTCCCATTGTAGTAATAATTTCTTTATTAGCTCCTACTGTAATTACTTTTAATGGTGCTAAATCTTTTTTGAAATATCTTCCTGAGTTTAGTTCAGCAATTAAATATCCATATTCCCAGTCCGACATTGTATTAAATACATAAAGAAAAACTTTTTTTGTTTGCATCCAATAACACTCCAATCACATTTAATATAGCCAAATATAACATGACTTCCCTGACACCTAGCGTCAGGGAAGTTAACAAATTTGATGAAATTTTATTAATTCCGACAAAACTTCAACCAGTCTTTTCTTAAGACTGATTGGCTCAATAACTCGAATAGATTTACCGTACGGTAAAAGCAAATAAGGTACATATGTATGTATCATATCTTTCTCAAGGAGAAATACTGCTTGATTTGAAGTCCACTCTTGTAAATAATGTCCTAAAAACCAATGTTGGCAAATATCACCCAATGCCCTTTTATCTCCATTAATAACCAAAGAAATAATCCCTTCCTTATCTTCTATAGTTGGAACAAGGTTTTTCATAAAGAAGTCACGTGCTGAAAAATTTTCTGGTCGGTTAAACTTATTTTCGGTTAACATTAGACTTTCCATTCGATCTACTCTAAAACTACGGATATCATTCCTAAGATGACAAAATCCAATCACATACCACTTATTATTCCAATAAATAATCCTGTACGGATCCACCAATCTATACTTTGATTGCCCTTCGCCACTTTTATAGTATAGAATTTTTACAGAGTATCCGTCAGCTACGGCCTGCTCCAATTCCTTCAAAAAAGGTTCCATAGCGAGGGAACTTAATCGACTTATTACTTCAAGACTAGTTAAATGTTGATTTATCTTTGTTTCCTGCTCTTGATTCGAATATTTTCTTAGCTTTGAAATAGCCCTATTTAGTGCTTCACCTCCATAATATCCCGCTTCTTCTGCAAAAATAGCAGCGTGAAATAGCGAGGTTTGCTCCTCAAAATCAAAAAAAAGTGGAGCTTCAATAAAATTGTTCAATAAAGTGTACCCACCGTTATGTCCTGCGTCTGAAATTATAGGTACACCACTTATTGAAAGTGTATCAATATAACGATATACAGTTCTTATATTCATCTCTAGCTTTTCTGAAATTTGTTTTGCAGTAATTTTTTCACCTGAACTAAGCATCCATAGAATTACTAGTACATTGTCAATTTTAGCCACAGAATCCACCTCTATATGGAAATAGTTTTATTTTAAAATCACACTAAAAACACTACCTATTCATTGAATTTCTATTTAAAAGTAAGAAAACCGAAAAAGCTAAAACAACTTACAATGTAATTTTTGAACTTGATCTTTTAATTGTTTGTTCTCTTCTTCTAGTGCCTTTATACGTTTTTTTAAGGTCTTTATTAATACTTCCTCTGAACGGACACTTTTACTAGTTTTTCGAGGGTTTAACTCACTCATTTGCATCCCTTAATGTCTCCACTCTAGTTCTAATATCTTTTTGTTTGTAAAGCCATGACTTTGAAACATTTGCTTTTTGTGCAACGGAATTAAAATTAATCTTCTCTTTTTTCAATGTCATCTCTGAAATTGTATTTTCAACCTTAATTCTTGTCTTCTCCGACTTTTCTTTGGATAGTTGAATTATGGCAGTTGTGTTACTCTTTCTAGTCATCTCAATTCGTCTCCTTTAAAGAATGAATAGATGCCAAAACGCGTTGTTTTCTTTATTTTCCGGTCCAAGCCTATTACAATTTTCATATTGAGGCTTTGAATTCCTTTATTTTTTGCATCAAACCCTAATGAATTTTTCAGAGGTAACTAATTATTAAGTCGTTTGTTAACTTCAATCCTAATGAACTCTGGCAAATAGCTGGGAGTACATCCTTTTGCTACTATTTCATCTTTGTAAAGACCCGTTTTCTCACCAAGTTTAATACAACGTGCGCGATTCTTTTCATCATAAACGCCTATCCAGCCTGCGGTGAAATTCATAGCCCATTGAACTTCCGGTTCTTCCTGCGTAATATTAGCATCTAATGCAGATAGCAAGTCTGCGGTGTTATCAGGCGGTGTTTGTCCAGTCCATCTCAATCGCCCTTGATAATACCAGAAAGCTCGCCTTTGAAGAGCAGAAGGACTATTTCCCCATGACTCCATCAATGCAATTTTCTTCTTGTCTTTGGTGAGCTGATTAGCCATTAACCAATCCATTAAGTTATTTCGCTCATCAAAAGTGTGAGTTTGCATATCCTTATCAAGCTTATTTAGCACATCTTGTGAAAGAAGTTTTTTGTCCATAATTAAGATTGCTAATAGTCTGGGCAAGAACTCTTCGGTTGACCAAAGTTCCACAGCTAGTTCGTGATCTTTTTTAATGTCCTTCGCGATTTTTCGTAAGTCGCCTAGCTTAGTTTTACTATTGATCTGAGGGAGAATGTTTTCTGCTTTTGATGAGCGTTTTATTTCTGTACCTTTATTTTCATTCATTTTATACAACTCCTTTATTAAAGCATTGTTTCTTAATATGTCCTTGACAGGATATATCAAGAACTTAATTTCGTTATAAGTCTTATTGCAGTGGTGTGCCTCCAAAGTTTACCTTTTTTAATATTGTAGCATATATCGTATTAAAGCTTTCTCCACCTATAATAGAAAAGCAACCTTCTTTAATATAAGTAATAACATTTAATTCCTTTTAATTGGAAACGAAAACAGTTTCAGTTGGTGACACCAAAAACGAAAAAATCTAGACGGAAAATTGTTGTGGATGAAGATGTGATCAAAGCTTTGAGCCTTCACAAAGAAACTCAAGCAAAAACCATTCAGCAGTTAGGTGATGCTTACAATAATCAAGACTTCATCTTTGCTAAAACAGAGAGACATCCAAGATATCCTATCGTCATTAAAATGGTACAACTCAGGATAGCTAGACTTATTGCAATCACAAAATTAAACAAAGACTAGACACCTCACTCATTGAGACATACACACACTTCACTTTTAGCAGAAGCAGGTGTCGCACTCGAACAAATCATGGGTAGACTTGCCCATTCAGATGATCAAATCACCAAGAATGTCTATCTCCACGTAACACAAGAAAAGAAAAAAGAAGGTTCTCAAAAGTTTACACAACTCATGAGAAGCCTCGATAATAATCCTCTATGTAAGAAAAAAACTCTTTTAACCTATATTGCCCCGCTATAAGTAGCTTTCTGATTTCTACATTCATTACCTTGGAAATCATCCAAAACAATTCCGTTCTCTATTGTTTATCCCAGCAAAGCAAGGGCGTACGTTCTCATCAGATTTTAACAAAGCTACACCTAAAAAAGAGTAACGATTACTCGTCACTCTTCTCTACAGTGTTTTTTGCACTTGAATACAATCCTGAGGCTGATAACCCTAACATTGCACCAACTAATATACCCTGTTTTAAATCAAAGTCAGCCACATAAATCACACCTACAGCAATACCGATTACTAAAGCGATAAACGGCAACACTTTTTTACTCACGCCAGCCCTTTTAAACAACTCCACAATCCCCAATATCAGAGGAATTAAGACTACATCGTAAACTTCAAACATTTAATCACCTCTTTCCCTTCTACTATTTTATGAACTACTCGTCCTTTCGGTAACGGCCTATTTCCTGTATTTCCATTGAATGTTTTTCCACAACAAAGCTACCATTGCTACAATGTGGACTCCTACAGTCACTGTGCCGTTCAACATACAATATCGTCTTACCCCCTTATCGAACTTGTAATAAGCCGAATTAGCGGATTCTAAAGCTTCAGTCATGTCATTTTTAGCCATTGTGCTAAAAAAAGTCTTAATGCCCGTTAGATGATCATTTTAACGTCTCTGTCAGCCATTCCATCACTCCTTATTTTGGGTAATTAAAAAGAACGCCTGATTAGACGTTCTTGATTTGTCCCTTACTATTCTTTTTGAAGTCCCTCTTTTTTTACTACTGATAAATTAATCGCGAATTCTTTCTTCACAAACTTATTACGAAATTCAGCAAGCGAGATTTAAAGCAAAAGCTATAAAAACCTTATAATAGTGTTTGGTGACAGCTATTCAAACCGTCACTTAAACACATTTCGTTAATAAAAAGACCATGAATGAACGGCTAGAAATGTATGAACCCTTTCCTTTATCAATCTTATTAAAAAGGTCTGTCCATAAATTATTCTTAATACGTAAACACCAAGTAGTTAGTAACTCGTATACATATAAAGAATAGTTGCACTCTACAAATAATTAGCAAAACCAACCTACCCTCATGAAAAAAGCGAAGTTATTCACTTGCATTTTGCAAATTATTTACCTCATCTATTTACATGCCGCAATTTATCGACAATTTAATCACTTGCAATATGCAAATTTCACACATAGTAATCCCCTCATCCCTGATTACTACTTAGTTCCCTCGCAGCTTTACCTCCAATACATGCATAGAGCGAAGGACTGTTTCACGTTCAAAGTCATTCATAGAAGCCAATGCATTCTCCATTTTGGAAGCAATGATTCCATTGATGGCCACCACCATGTCACTGCCCTTTCCAGTTAACGACAATAAATATATTCTCCGGTCTCCTTCATAAGGAGTTCGGACGACCAGCTCTTTCTTCTCCAACGTACCAATCTGTCTGGAAAACGTCGTGATGTCCATACCGACAGCTTCAGCCACCATTTGCATGGACGGTTTATTCATTAATGAAATCTCATAAAGTATTGAACTTTGAACGATTGAAATCACATTGCAACTCGACTTATGAATGCCACGCATGCTTTTAGATAACGAGTGAAAAATAGGAATAATTTTTTCCATTAATGAATTCCCCCCACCAACTCTTTCTACAATTATACAGCAAGAAAAGTATAAGTAACTGTATTGATAGAAAATTCAATCCCTTGCATATGAGTGGCTTTGGCGAAATGCAAAAACGCGTCCATGTAGTTGGACGCGTTGGATATCATGTATATGTAATTTCGCCTTCATCTTGGATATCAATTCCATTTTTGAGATGAACCGTGGTCTTTAAAATAAGCGTTTGGATTCGAGTTTCCGATTCGCTCTCCCATCGCTCGTCAGGTACCATTTCAAACGAAATCATCCATGTTTCTTTTGATTTGATGTCACTCATTATTTCAATAGATTGTTTTGCAATAATCACTTCATCAATTTCCGACCGTTTCAACAACTCAATCACAATAAAATCTACGAGTTCATCACTGGCATCCCCATCGATATAAACCGTGCCGGAAAGTGTTTCACCAAAAGCGACATTCGGTCCATCGACGTTTGTATTAACGGTCATTTCTCCATATTCAATCGTTGATAAAAACTGCCTTACCATGTTCTATTCCCCCAATCTTCGACCATCCGGATCTTCATAATATAAGCCTTCAGCAGCTACATGTTTATTATACCGTATTTTGAACAATTTAAATAAATGTGTTACCCCAACTTTAATGAGTGCATATCCCGGGATTCCGAGAACGACACCGGGCACACCGAACAACGATCCTGCAGTGAGTAAAACAAAAATGATAGTGACCGGATGTGTATGCAATGATTTCCCCATAATTTGCGGTGAAATAAACTTCCCTTCGATGAGTTGAACAATTGTCCAAACGATTGCTAACTTGATAAGCATGAAGGGCGATGCCACAGCGATAATGACTGCAGGAGTAATTGCGATAAGCGGTCCTAGGTACGGGACGACACTTGTAAACATTGCAATGACACCGAGCAGTAACGCGTATTTCATTCCGATGATAAGAAATCCAATTGAAACCATGACACCAATGCAAATCGCGACAAGAATTTGCCCCTGGATATAAGAACTAATTTGGTGATCCGCATCGCGAAGAATGGTTTTAGCGTCATTACGCATGTGCGGAGGCAGCATCTGAACAAAGTAACGTGGCAGCTTCTCCCCATCTTTCAATAAATAGAAGAGAATAAAGGGCACCGTAATAATTGCAAGAACAAAACCAGTTAAAGCAGAAATGAAAGAACTAAGACCACTTGCAATTCCACCGACCGCATCCGTGAAATACTTTCCGATATCCCCTTGCCCAGATTCAAGGATATTTTTTACATTAATATCCAAACTTTCATAATAAGAAGCGAAAATCGATGTTCTTAAAAACTCATCGATTTTCAGCACCATCTGGCTGAAATATGTAGGGAAGTCTTCGACAAGGTTATTAAACTGTATTTTCAAGAATGGAAATACCATAAAGACCAGCAAGGTGATAAGACCCATGGCTCCGATGAATAGAATTAATATACCCCAGATTCGTGGTATTTTGATTTTTTCTAATAAACGTAAGATGGGCCTTAGTAAGTAATAAGCAATTGTTGCAAGAATGACTGGCAATACTACCGTCGAGAAAAAGACAGTAATCGGATAAAAAATGAAAGAAATCCGATTAAAAATAAGTATGATTAAGCCAATCAATAATAGTGAAATGAGAACAAACAACGTGCTACGCCCACCTAAAAAACGAATTATATTCGAAATCGGTTTATTTCTATTCTCATCAGCTTCCATGGGCATCCTCTACTCTCGTCAAGTTTGTGCTATTAATCCAACTTCATATTAAGGAATTTTGAGATCGCCTCTTTATTTTTCACTTTATCCACTTCAATAACAGATCCAGCGTGTGGATACGAATTAAATGAATAGGATCCCTCTATTGGAACAGTCATCGTTTCAACTTCTGCACCTTTTTTCATTATAAGGGAGATTGCACGTGAAATTTCGTCTTTTGACGTTAAGTCCGTATTGATGAAACCTGATAACGCTCCTGCAAGCTTCGGCACATTTGCAATCATTCCTGGTCGCATCGCTTCGTCCTTCATCGCAGAGATTACTTCTTGTTGTCGTGCAACTCGACCAAAATCACCTTCTTCATCTGCACGAAAACGCGCATAGCCAAGTAATTCCTTGCCGTTCAACTGTTTTTTTCCTGGCATAAGTGTAACGCCAATCTTTTCTGACATTTCTTTTTTAACATCAATCTCTACTCCGCCTGGAAACGCAATATCAACAATCGATTCAAAGTTAGCAAAATCAACAATTGCATAGTGATGAATAGGGACACCAAACATCCCTGTTATCGTGTCTTTCGTAGTCTGCAGTTTGCCGAGATAATAGGCGGTATTTAACTTATACGACTTGTATGCTGGAATCTCCGCATAAATATCACGCATAAATGAAATCACCCGTATCTTCCCAGCACCCTTATCCCAAGATAGCACCATCATCGTATCTGTCCGCGATTTCCCACTGCCATCATCGTCCACACCGAGCAGTAAGTAATTTTCAACGGATGTATACTTCGGATCTGTAGCATCCCCTTTAAACGGACCCGGGTCAATCCCATTGTTTTTTGCCAACGATTTCCCCGCATTGTATTCAGTATATGAATACAACCCAGCTCCGATAAAACAGAGTGTGACTATTAAAAAGATGACCCTGCCGATGCGAAGTTTTTTCTTTCTTCTTCTTTTCGGTACTGGCCCTTCATAATGTTCTTCCATTATTGATTCCTCCAAAAAGTGATATCTCCATTAGGACGAACAGGAAGTCTCTTGGTTGCGTCTAATTATTTCAATTATAACACGATGGGCCCTTGAGGTTAACCTTAACTATTTTTTGCGCGGATCTAGGTCTGTTAATGTAGTTATATCCATTAATATTTATTCTATAATGGTCGATTTACAACAGTTCCCCACTCCCCCCATTACATCCCTGCATATGTTACATAGATGTTGGTGAAGAAAGGTGGTGTAAGATATGGGACGTGAACATGGTGGTGGAGAAGGTAGCTCGTTTGCTTTGCTTGTTGTGCTTTTTATACTATTGATAATCATTGGCGCAAGCTTCATCTATTAATATAAAAAACAATCCAATCTCAACCGCTCATTAGCATCTCTCAACTGTAAGAGCGCTTAGTAGGCGCTCTTTTTGCTGTTGTACTAAACAGAGGCAAACAACTATTTTCTACTATTCTAATTATGATACAATTTACTTATAAGCAATGAAAGGGTGTTGGTAACGATGACTAAAGAAATAGTTGAAAAAGCCACATTTGCTGGTGGTTGTTTTTGGTGTATGGTGAAACCATTTAAAGAGTGGGACGGTATCCACGACGTCGTATCCGGTTATATGGGAGGACATGTTGTGAATCCTACATATGAAGATGTCAAAAAGGGCGACTCTGGTCATTTAGAGGTCGTCGAAATCACATATGATCCATCCGTTTTTTCCTATGATAAATTACTGGATGTATTTTGGCAGCAAATCGACCCGACCGATGCAGATGGACAATTCCAAGACCGCGGACATTCGTATTCAACAGCTATCTTCTATTATACAGATGAGCAGCGTCAAATTGCCGAAACGTCTAAAGATAAACTTGGTGCAAGCGGTACATTCTCTAAACCGATTGTGACACCAATCCGTCCCACTGAAACATTTTACCGTGCAGAAGACTATCACCAGGATTATCACGCAAAAGAACAAGAGCATTACGAAGAAGACCGCGCACTTTCTGGTCGGGATGAATTTATCGCAGGGCACTGGTCGTAACAGTAAGAACTGGAGTGCCCGACAATGTATTTCGTTAAACTACTAGCAATTTCTATGATATTCTTTATTTTTGGGATTAAAGCAGGACTTCCAAGCTAAGTCCCATCATATATGTAAAAAACTGAATAATGAGCGCTTATCAAAGTACTCATTATTTAGTTTTTCCTGTTCTAAAAGAATAATCAATTTTACTAGAATTAAGATTGATAAACTTCTATTATTTAACTACAAAATGTTGGATATACGGCGTCATATCTTTTAAAACGGCACGTAAACATTCAGGGTATAATGCGACTTCATTCAGTTCTTTGATTGGTGTCCATTTAAATATTAATCGCTCGCCTTCAATGCCATGAAAAGGGGCTTCGTTATATGAAGATGGATTCCCCTTTGATGTTATCGCATAATAAAAGCCAATTTCATGAAAATCTCTCCCGCCATGTTCAAAGAAATTCTCGATGACCAAAGCCATTCGGTCCACATGCACGTCAATTCCCAATTCTTCACGAAATTCCCTTTTAAGGCTGCTTTGCGAATCCTCCGCAATTTCAACTCTTCCCCCAGGAAGCGACCATTGCGACTCATTTACATCCCGATGTAATAAAACATGCCCATTTTCAATCCAAATTCCAGCTACTCGATAATTAAATACAGCTTTTTCAGTTTTAAATACAACATCCATGAATTTCATTCCCTTCAAGTCAAGCTTTCTTATTTTGACTAGTTGTATAATCAAATGCAACAACCTTAAAACATGAAAAGCCACAGACAAACCGTGTATGATCAGGTCGACTAAAACACAATCAATACGGAGGTTTATCTATGGCACAAACACATTCTACCACATTTAAACGCACCTATAAACGAGGCATGATTGCAGCGCTTCACGGCGAAGGGAAAATCCATGCAGGACATCTCAAACTCGATCGACTATGACCGTAGTATAATCTGGCGTGAATTAAAGCGTGGTACCGTAACACAGTTGAAAACCGGCCGCACCATGTACGAAGCCCACTTCCCAGAGACAGCCCAGGTCAAATACCAAGAAAATCAGAAAGCTTGCGGTGCCAAACCCAAGCTTGATGAAACCATTGAATTTATCAAGTTTGCAGAGGCTAAGATATTGAATGATGAGTGGTCACCCGACGACGTCTGCGGATTTGCGTAGCGCAACAATCTCTTTGATAAGGCACGCGTTTGTACAAAAACATTTTACAACTATATTGAGCTCAGACTCATCACTGTCAAAAATATTGATTTACCTATGAAGGTTCGCCTAAACACAAAAACAAAAAGAAGCCGGGTAAACAAGCGTGTTCTTGGTCGTAGTATCGAAGAGCGCCCGACTGAAGTCGAGGATCGTGAAGTATTCGGCGATTGGGAAATCGATACTGCCATCGGAAAGAAGAGCCAGGACGAGGCACCTTTCACAATTACTGAACGTAAAACCCGTAAGGAGATCACCTTAAGGATTCTTGCCAAGAGTAGCTAAGCGGTAAGTGCTGCTTTCTGTGAACTACGAGACTAACTTCGCAAAGCTGTTTAAAACAATTATCGCTGATAACGGATCCGAATTCTCCGAACTTAATACTTCCGTCTTCCGTGAAGGTACAGAGGTCTTCTTTGCCCATCCCTATACATCTTGCGAACGTGGAACGGATGAGGACCATAATGGATTAATCCATCGTTTTATCCCGAAGTGGAAAACAATCACTTCAGTTTCTGAAGATACAATTCGCTATGCAGAAAACTAGTGTAATCGCCTGCCTAGAAAGATTCTTGGGTATCAAACGCCTGAAGAATGCTTCTTAGAAGAACTCTCCAATATAGCTTGAGTAACGGTTCGTCTGTACTTTCATGATTTATTGCATTTAAGGTAGAAAAATTAATAGTGTTTAGCTTATAATTTAAATGGGTGATTAAAAGTGACTATTCAACGTAAAAAGTTAATTGATACCTGCGATAACCGCAGGCTGTACAGTAAATATTCACAAAAAAGTACACCGAGCGTAATTTTCATAGCTGGATTAGGCGATAGTTGTGAGACTTGGAACGAGGTCCAAGGCCGAATATCTCAGGAAACATCTACCTTTTCTTACGACAGGGCGGGTGTTGGCAGGAGCCGTGTGACATCCGCCCCGCGGACTTGCCTTGATCTGGTAGAGGAGCTTTCCGAATTGTTGCTAGAGCTTGAGGTCCAACCGCCCTATGTATTGGTGGGGCATTCTTTTGGCGGTTTGGTCGCCAGATTGTATGCAAGCCTTTATCCGCAGGTCATTTCCGGTATAATTTTGGTTGATGCTGCGCCCGAATATAAAGAGCTTGCGTATGAAAAGGTTTTGCCTGAAAAGTTGGTTGCAGGAAATAGGGAATATTTCGAGAATCCTATGTTAAATAGTGAGAAGATCGATAAGGTACAGAGTTATAAACAAATCGTTGATTATTTCCGAATAAGTGACATTCCTCTCTCAATTATCACAAGAGGCTTACCGGATAAGAGTGACGGGGAATGGCCTGATAAGGAAATACTGGAAATTGAGCAAAGGCTGCAAGTAGATTTCCAGTGGCTGTCAACGTCAAGCAAACACCGGATTGCTTGTCGGAGCGGACATTATATTCATCACGATGAACCGGAAATTGTGATCGAGGAGATTATTATAATGCTGAAGGGGATGGGAAAGCAAACGATGCAAGGATGAAATTTATGTTGGACCTTCAAATAATTAATAGTGAGCATTACCGGCCTTGTGAAGGTGAGTTGCTGCAGGATTTCGTAACTCTGATGTGGAAGAAACAATCCGTTACGCCGAGGACTGGCGCAACCGTCTACCTAGAAAGATTCTAGACTACCGCACGCCATAAGAGTGCTTGTTAGAAGAACTCGCTAACATCGCCTGAGTCATGGTTAATGGGGACTTTTATGTTTTGTTGCATTTAATATTACATTTTACGTAAAAATAATAGCAATAGTATCGGAAAGTAAAGATAAGTATTAAGTAAACGTATGCGTCAAACTATGCCCAACTAAAAAATGCCTACTCAGAACTGAAATAACTAATCCAGGTAAGCATTTTTTATTATTCGATGTCGGTTTGAAATAATTCGTAATGGACGATATCATCTCGATTCAATATTTTTTTGACTTTTGGTTTTTCTATAGGAAAACCAAGACCTAGAATTGCAACAATTTTAGGTCTGACGGGATGTTTAAAGCTTCCCTCACATCTGTTTCACGAACCCTCGACTCTTCTGCATCCTCTGAATGATAGACAGCATCAAACCCAACGCCGAGCTGTAGATCCGTTGCAGCTAACCACATAAATGCTGTCGCGATGGATGCATCTTGCAGCCACTATTTACTGATACCAGGTCGCCCAGTCACAACAATCGCCACTTGCGCAGTAGACAGCCATTTCATGAAGGGTGTCGTTTTTCAAAACAGCCAGTTTTTCCACGTTTTTCAATGACGATAAATTCACGGGAAGGAAAATTATTCCCTGAAGGTGCATAAAGCTGAATCTATGATTTGATCCAGTAGGTCCCCAGAATTTCTTTCTCCTGAAAACTAGTGATTTCACGTCTTAAACGTATAACTTCTACTATTGACAATTCCCCCCTGTACTTATTGGAAAGATATCCTTTTAACTAATTATACCGTCAATTCCAACTACTCACAATTTCGAAGATTTGAGATTCTTAAAGGACACGCTGCTCTATCTGTTGTTTAATCAACAAAGCAAAGCCTTCAATAGATAAACACTCCGTTTTCTGACTACCAAATTCCCGAACATTCACCGTTCCATCACTAACCTCTTTGTCACCAAGAATAAGTGTATAAGAAACCTTCTGAAGTTGGGCTTCTCTTACCTTGTAACCTAACTTTTCGTTCCGCTGATCAATTTCAACACGTATGCCTTCATTTCTTAAAACGGACTGTACACACAATGCGTAATCCAAATGTACACTTGAAACAGGAACAATTTGTACTTGCCTAGGAGCGAGCCATGTTGGAAAAGCACCTGCAAAATGTTCAATCAGTATGCCGAAAAAACGATCGATTGAGCCAAAAATTGCACGGTGAATGACCACCGGCCGAACTTTTTCGTTGTTTTCATCAATATACGTGAGGTCAAACTTTTCAGGCATTTGGAAATCGAGTTGAATTGTGCCGCATTGGTGGCTGCGTCCAAGTGCATCTTTAATATGGAAGTCAATTTTTGGTCCGTAAAATGCACCATCCCCCTCATTTAATTGATAAGTAACCGCTAGATCCTCTAATACATTCTTTAGAGCCTCTTCTGAATCATTCCAAATCTCATCACTTCCTAGTGATTGTTCTGGCCTAGTTGAAAGTTCAATCGAATATTCAAAACCAAAAGTTCGATAAACTTCATCAATCAGATGAATAACTTGCTTTATTTCGCTTTTAATTTGATTATGCCTCACAAAAATATGCGCATCGTCTTGGCAAAATGTTCGAACCCTTAATAGTCCGTTAAGAGCACCACTAAATTCATGTCGATGGACTTGACCGAATTCAGCCATACGTATTGGAAAATCACGGTATGAATGAAGACTATTTTTGAAAATTAGCATATGGCCCGGACAGTTCATCGGCTTCATCGCAAATTTTGCGTTTTCCACTTCTGAAAAATACATATTCTCATGGTAATGATCCCAGTGCCCCGATTGCTCCCACAGACGTTGATTCATCATGAAAGGCGTGCGGACTTCTGCGTACCCCGCCTTCGTCTGTAGTGCACGTGAAAAGTTCTCTAGCTCAGTTCGTATTATCTGCCCATTTGGTAAATAGAACGGCATGCCTGGTGCTTCCTCAGAGAACATGAATAATTCAAGTTGCTTTCCAAGTTTTCGATGATCCCTTTTTTCTGCTTCCTCTAAAAAATACAAATGCTGTTCTAAGTCTTTCTTTTTCAAAAAGGAAATTCCGTAGATACGTTGCATCACTTGATTATCACTATCTCCCCGCCAATAAGCACCTGACACCTGCGTTAACTTGAATGCTTTTATCCATCCAGTTGACGGTAAATGAGGTCCGCGGCAAAGGTCTATAAATTCTCCTTGTTTATAAAGGGAAATTTTCTCGTCCGCTGGTATGTCTTTTAATAGCTCTAACTTAAACAATTCGCCACGCTTCTCAAATAGTTCTTCTGCCTCTCCATACGTGACTTCTATACGTTCAATTTTCAAATCTTCTTCGATAATAGCTTGCATCTTTTTTTCAATCATTACTAAATCATTCGAAGTGATACTTGTATCCGATTGAAAGTCATAGTAAAAACCGTGTTCAATTACAGGTCCAATCCCTAACTTCGAATCGTCATATAGTCTTTTAACCGCCTGCCCTAACACATGTGCAGTTGTGTGCCTTAGAACTTCGAGTCCTTCTATCGATTCCTTTGTGATAAGTGTAATCGCAGCATCCTCCATAATGCATTGTGATAAATCATATAATTGATCATTCACTTTTCCCGCTACAACATTCTTTCTCAAACTTAAGCTAATGGACTGTGCAATATCCGCTAATGTAATACCTAGAGGAAAATTCTTTCGGCTACCGTCTGGAAATCGAATCTCAATTTGCTTGTCATTCATCTTAAAACACCCCATCCAATTTTTTGTATAAAAAAATACCCGTCCCAAATAAAGGGACGAGTATGATTTACCCGTGATTCCACCCAAATTTCTAACACCATCCAACAATGGTGTTAACTCATGGCGCTGTAACGTAGCATTAACGGAATTAGTTACTTCATTTCACTAATACAGCTCAAAAGTGGTAAATTATCTTCTGCGTTAGGAAGTTCTCAGCAATACTTCCCTCTCTGGAAACCATCAAAATAATTCATGTCTTTGTCATCGCTTTTATCGTTATTCAGTTATATTTCTATACAAATAAACACACCCATCCCTAGTAAAGGGACGAGTGTGTTTGCTCGTGATTCCACCCAAATTTCTAACACCATCCAACAATGGCGTTTGCTCATGGTGCTGTAACGTAGCATAGACGGCTTCATGCAGCTCAAAAGTGGTAAATTGTTTTTCTAAGTTAGGAAGATTTCAGCAATACTTCCCTCTCTGGAAACCATCAAAACAATTCATGTCTTTATCATCGCTGTTACAAGTATAGTTAAAATTCATTGAAATCGAATTAGTTAATATCCTACAACAAAGAAAATGGATTATCAAGCTTTTTTTGGTTGTATCCAATACAGTTTATGTATGATTAGTTAAAAAGGATACTCATAGTTAGGTTCATACTGGCCCGTATCCTCAAATCATTTCATACCTAAAAAAGTAAAGCCGACCTTTTCCAATACCTTTAGTGACCTTTGACTATCAGGACTTCCAGATGCTGTGTACACGTGCACTTCTACATGATTTCCGGCAATTTCTAAGTAAGACTACGCTGTTTCTCTTGCGAAACCTTTGCCACTATATTTTTCATTATAATGATAAGTTAATTCTATATTACTTAATAAATTCATACAATTAAATTCAGCAGTATTTATAATTTCATTAGCTACGTCAAAGGAGTAATTAATTATGAATATATCCTGAAATCCATGTTCATTTTGTGGTTATATTCTCAGGGGTTTCCTCTCTTTCTTAAGGTAAGCGAAAAAACCTTTTGAACGAAATAATATGGGAATAATAACCCCAAGGATTATGCTAATTCCCGTGGGGTTACTTTATTCACACGTCAAGCAAGCTATATAAATGAGCGGAGTCACTGACATAAAACGTTTGCTGCTTGCGGCCACTTAATAACAATAAAGAACGAAGGAGATTAGTTATCAATGATGTTTATGTTGTAGTTTACTAACCACATGTTAATTTGGGATAGGTGGGCGATGAGTTGGGGGCCTGTCATAAGCTGACCGAACCAAGGAACTTTGAATGAGGATCCGTCTGAATCGATGATGTCCTTGACTCTTTGTTTTGAGACAAGTTCTAGTAGGGGAGATGTTTTATTATCTAGGATGTTGTTTAACTTAGTCTTTACGAGTTTCATATATGTTTGATGATGTGTTTTAGGGTACGGACTCTTTTTCCGGTATAGAATTTCATTAGGAAGTACTCCTTCTAAAGCCTTTCGTAATATTCCTTTCTCTTGGCCGTTCAGCATTTTCATTTCCCACGGTATGTTCCAGGCATATTCAACAATTCGGTGATCGGCGAATGGAACCCGTACTTCTAAACTTGCTCCCATACTCATGCGATCTTTTCGCTCCAGAAGCGTTGACATAAACCAAATCATATTTAAATAAGACATTTCCCGGTGCCGTGCTTCTATTTGGGTTTCTCCCCCTAGAAGAGGCACTTCACTAATCGTTTCGTTATAGCGATCCCTCACATACCCTTCCAAATCGAGTTTCTTTTGCCAATGTGGAAGCAACAGCTGCTGTCTTTCCGTTTGTGACCGCATCCACGGAAACTCCTTTCCGTGCAGCAGTTCTTCTTTATAGAACCATGGATATCCTCCGAAGATCTCATCCGCACACTCACCAGACAATGCAACTGTATAATCTTGTTTCATCTGTTCGCAAAACCATAACAATGATGAGTCTACGTCTGCCATACCAGGTAAATCTCTCATCATCACTGCTTCTTCCAACAGATTTGCCAGCTGATCATTATTTATAATAGCCGAGTGATGAATAGACCCCAAATATTGTTGCATTTTCTCTATCCATGGTGCATCTTGATCAGGCTGAAAGGAACTCGCTTTGAAATATTGATTGTTGTGCTCGTAGTCAATGGAGTACGTATGAAGGGTACCGCGTCCCTCTTTTTTAAAATATTCTGAAGCAAATGAACTAATAGCACTCGAATCAATTCCTCCAGATAAGAATGTACAAACAGGTACATCAGCAACTAACTGGCGCTCAACGGCATCCTTTACAAGAATTTTTACTTGTTCAGCCGTCTCATCTAACGTATGATGATGCTTTTTGCTTTCTACATTCCAATACCGCCAAGTTTTCAGTCCATTTCGATTGTAAATTAATGCATGAGCTGGGCGAAGTTCATTAATGCCCCGAAAGACACCATGACCAGGAGTCCGGGATGGACCTAATCCAAATATTTCCTGAAACCCCTCTCTGTCCACTTCACTTTTCACTTTTGGATGTGTAAGTATTGCTTTAATCTCTGAACCAAATATGAGCGATTCGTTTTCTTCACGATAAAATAGAGGTTTGACACCAAGTCGGTCTCTTGCCATAAAAAGCTGCTCTCGGTGTTGATCCCAAACAGCAAATGCAAAAATTCCATTTAGATGCATAACGCAATTTTCTCCCCACTCGATATATGCCGTCAGTAACACTTCCGTATCGGAATATGACTGAAAAGAGTACCCTCTTTGTAGTAATTCCTTTCTAATTTCTTCTGTATTATAAAGCTCTCCGTTATATACGATAGTAAAAGTATGGTTGTTTTTTTCTATTGACATCGGCTGTATACCTCCGGCAGGATCGACAACTATAAGCCGGGTATGACCAAGTAACAGATGGCGCGAACTCCATACATTAGAAGCATCCGGACCACGCTTCGCCAATGAATTCGCCATCTTTTCCACAATGAATACTTGCTGTGTCAAATCTTGATGCCAATCAATCCATCCTGTTATTCCACACACTCGCAATCACTCCTTCTCATTAGAAATTTACATATTAGCTTTTTTTCACTATCCACCGCTTCATTAATATTGCGACAGATATTGATCGCGTTCCCATGGGTGTACTTGTGTCCTATACATATCCCATTCAATTTCTTTTGCTTCAATAAACCGTTCCAACAAATGGCTGCCTATAGCTTGAGTAATCACTTTGTCTGCTTTTAATTTTTTTAGTGCCTCAGCTAAAGTAGCCGGCAAATCAATGATTCCGGTTTTTCCCCGTTCTTCTTTTGACATCAAATAGATATTTTTGTTAATTGTTTCAGGAGGTGTTAATTTATTTTTAATGCCATCTAATCCCGCAGCTAACAAGACTGCCATGGCTAAATATGGATTTGCAGCAGGGTCAACACTACGAACCTCTACACGTGTACTCATTCCACGTGATGCGGGGATTCGAATAAGTGCACTTCTATTTCTTGCTGACCAAGCCACATAGCATGGCGCCTCATACCCGGGAACTAACCTTTTGTAGGAGTTTACAGTAGGGTTTGTAATAGCAGTAAAACTCTGAGCATGTTTCAGAATTCCTGCCACAAAATTTCTTGCAGTATCACTTATTTCTAGCGACCCGTTTGGATCATAAAATGCATTTTCGCCATTTTTGAATAAGCTCAAGTTACAATGCATGCCAGATCCATTTATGCCGAATAATGGTTTAGGCATAAATGTCGCGTGTAGCCCATGTTTGCGAGCAATTGTTTTAACGATAAGCTTAAAGGTTTGAATATCATCACAGGCTCTTATGGCACTTTGATATTTAAAGTCAATTTCATGCTGGCCCGGTGCTACTTCATGATGGGAAGCTTCAATCTCAAATCCCATTTCTTCCAGTTCAAATACGATATCGCGACGGCAAGTTTCCCCTAAGTCAGTTGGTGCAAGATCAAAATAACCGCCATGATCATTCAATTCCAATGATGGTTCACCCTTGTCATTGAGTTTAAATAAGAAAAATTCAGGTTCAGGTCCAACATTGAAATCAGAAAACCCAAGTACTTTCATTTCATTTAAAATCCTTTTGAGATTATTGCGAGGGTCACCTTCAAATGGTGTTCCATCTGGATGATAAATATCACAGATGAGACGCGCGATCTTTCCTTTTTCTGTTGTAAAAGGAAAGATAATAAACGTATCTAAATCTGGGTATAAATACATATCAGATTCTTCAATACGTACAAATCCTTCAATTGATGAGCCATCAAACATCATTTTGTTATCGAGTGCTTTCGGCAACTGACTAATCGGAATTTCAACATTTTTAATTTTCCCGAATAAGTCTGTAAATTGTAGTCGAACATACCTTACATTTTGCATCTTAGCCAAATCTAAAATAGATTCTCTGTTCATACTTAGATCCTCCCCTTTTGTCTAAAATCATTGCCTTCATCGATTACTGAACCATTAATATAGGTGTCTCTCCCCAATTCTCCATGGCAGATATATGTTGCTTTTCCTCTTTTCCAAATGTGGCCATGTTCATCCCAGCTAACCGTCAAGTCTCCTCCAGGTAGATGAACGGTTATCGGAAGATGTCTATCCAACATATCGTTTAATGTGGCAGCTACTACCGCAGCGCAAGCCCCTGTTCCGCAAGCCATTGTTATACCCGATCCACGTTCCCACACTCGATAATCAATTTCTTGGCTGTTCTTGACATGAACAATTCCGACGTTTATTCGTTCTGGGAACAAATCAGAGTGTTCAATTACAGGACCTATTTTATCTAATGGCACTTCATTCACATCATCAACAAACATGATTACGTGTGGATTCCCAATCGATACACAAGTCATGTAATACACATCTCCTCCAAAAGAATGCGGTTCATTTATCGCAACCGAGAATGGATTTCCTTGCATCGGTATCCTATTTTTTAGTAGTTTGGGCTCGCCCATATCAACAGTTGCATACTGCACGTACTTTTCATGGTCTACATCTACTTCCAAACTCACCACCCCACCCAACGTTTCAATTGTAAAAGGAGATGTTGTAGCGTACTTTTGATCAAAAAGAATCTTTGCTACACAACGCAATCCGTTGCCACAATTCCTTGCTTCCGATCCATCCACGTTAAAAATTCTCATTTGAAAATCTGCTATATCCGAAGATCCTATTATTATTATGCCGTCAGACCCGATACCGAAGTTCACATCAGATACTATTTGAGCAAGCTGATTATAGTCTTGGTAGTCCATTTCAGTTTCTAATTGATTGAAAATAACGTAGGAGTTTCCCAAACCATGCATTTTAGTAAACAACAACTTTATCCCCCCCTTAAAAGATGAATTTGGATGTACTCAACCTCGCTTTGATTTCAGTGATTACTCGTTGCTCTTCTTTCACTCCTTTCGCTTGAAACGTAACCGAAAATCGCACATAGTGTCCGGCATCATCCCATGGAACACTGGATATTAAATGTTCACGTAATAAATATTGGCTAAACTCTTCCGCTGACTGAAAGTGAGGACCGCTTGCTACCGCTTTTGGTATCTTTGTATATAAGAAAAATGATCCTTTCGGTTTTTTAACATTAAAGCCACACTCACGTAAAACTTTTTCCAAAAGATTGTGACGCCGTGAATACTTAGCTACAGTTTGTTCTGTAATTTCTGGATGAGAAAGGGCAAATGCCGCTGCTTTTTGTATGGCGATAAATTGACCAGAGTCAATAGTGTCCTTCACTGTCTTAATCACTTTGACAAGTTTCGAATTTCCTGCCATAAAACCAATGCGCCAGCCTGTCATATTGAATGATTTCGATAAGGAATGAAGCTCTATTCCAACCTCCTTTGCCCCGGGTACAGAAAGGAAGCTTAACGGCTTTTCATCATCGAATACGAGAGCAGCATAAGAAGCATCATGCACAACGATCAATTGATTTTTCTTTGCAAATTGGACTACTTCCTCAAAGAATTCTACAGTTGCTACAGCCCCTGTTGGGTTGTTCGGATAATTCAAGTAAAGCAGCTTCGCTTTCTTGAGAATACCCTCATTCAATGAATCTAGTTTTGGCAGAAATGAATTACTCTCCAATAGCGGCAGATGGACAATTTCTCCTCCGTAGTATTCTGTGTGAGTGCCTAAAATAGGATAACTGGGCGATGGCATAAGTGTAATATCACCAGAATTGATGAAGGCTGCAGGAAGCATCGCCAAGGCTGACTTTGATCCGATCGAATGGTTGATTTCGGTTTCTGGGTCGAGGTCATACACTCCAAATACATGTTTCATATATTTGGCAGCTGCATGCTTCAACTCAACTATCCCATTATCCGCATACATGCGATTTTCAGGCTTCTTTGCTTCTTCTGCCAATATTTCCACAACTGCTTCATCTGCCATTGCATCAGGCTCTCCAACGCCAAGATCGATCAATTCCATATGAGGATTTGCCTGCAATACTTCTTTTTTTATTCTTTTTATTTTTTCAAATTTATAGATTTCCTCTTTTAAACCAAATTGCGGACCCCCTAAACGGTCTGCAAACAGTTGTTGTATATAATCAGCTGACATATCTATTCCCCCAAAACATTCATGACATTTTGCTTATGATGTACTCATTACATTCAATGACTACCTCCATACTTCTTGAATAGCCCAACCTACCTCTGTTCTCCTCTACTATTTGAATTCATTTTCTACTTTTATAATATCGATTATTAAATGGAATTGATTTAGACTTATTGCTTAAACATTTGCACTTTTTTAGTGATACCGTAAATTTGCAATAAAAAAAGCCAAGCATAAGAGCCTGGCGAGTTTAACGAATTTCTGAAGGGTTTTTACCTGTGTACTTTTTAAATTGTCTGCTGAAAAAATGGAGATCGCTGTATCCAAGGACATACGCAGCTTCTGTCACTGTCATACCTGAATAACGGAGTAAATGTTCCGCTCGTTCAATGCGCGAACGAATGATATATGATCTAACCGTATGGCCAATTATTTGTTTAAACTTCAGAGAAAAATATCTTGGAGAAAGATTGGCTCGAGCTGCTAAACTTCCAATTGAATGTTGTTCACCGGGATGCTGCTGAATATAGTTAGCTATTTCCCGAACAGTTTCCAGCAAGATATTGCTCGTGTAAGCCATTTGCTCTACCTTTTCTTCTTCTTCTGCTCTCAATAGGTGAATCATTAGTTGCTTTAAGATGAGCTTTGCCTCTATTTCCATTCCAAATGTTTTCACTAATAACAAGCGAACGTATTGAGTTAAGAGTGATTCAAAACTGAAAGTATTTTCAACCATCCGATGGGCGGTAGGGACCAATTGTGGTGTTTCAGTTAAGTCGAAATGAATATAGGTTAATACTAGGGGGTCTTGGGGATTATGCGTGGCAGTTGTCACGTCTCCATGTTTAAAAAGAAAACAGTGCCCTTTTTGTATATCATAAGACTTTCCGTTTAATACCAATATTCCTTCACCGCTCCAAACATAAAATAAATCATAATTAGGGAACGGTTTATCGCGCTTTTTCCATTTCCAAGTCGGCTCACAATGAATAGTGGCAAATGCCGGTTTCAAAATAAATTGATCCGGATTCAAATCTAACATGCAGCACCCCCTTATTTTTCAGCAAACCTTTTTAGGTAATTCCTAATAATGCTCGTCTACCTTTTGTCTTCGATTAACTCTATGTAACCATATTCGGTAAAACTCGCTAAAATTACTATCAACAGTGTATTCAATACAGTCTTAAATGGATAGAAATCCTTTACTTGCTATTATATGTCGTAGATGTACCGCATAAAGCTTCCAAGCACAGATAGCAAGTAGGTATGAAAAATTTGCCCATCTTGAGGTGATTGTCAAACTGTTTTTTAAAGCAACAGTATTTCAACCGTTGATACATACGCGCGACGGTAACATAAAAAGCGAAATCAGAGTTGCGCGTGAAGCATAAGGGACTACTCTATCACGAAATAGGAAAAAAAGAAAAGAGGTTTTAGAGATTTTTTTATTATCAATTCATTATAGTTCGTAGATTATTTATAACTTCTATATCCTATATTCATAATAAAGTTCTTCTTGCTCTGTATCTTCAAACCATTTCATGCATTTAAAAGGAAATCCAATCTTTTCTAATACTTTTAAAGACCCTTTATTCTCTGGACTTGCAGAAGCAGTGATAACCTGTACTTCCCCATGATTTATGGCGATTTCTACACAAGCATACGCCGCTTCTGTTGCGAAACCTTTGCCCCAAGATTTTTTACTATAATGATAAATTAATTCCACATCGCTTAATGAATTCACACAATTAAATCCAGCAGCACCTATAATTTCTTTAGATTCTTTATCTTTTACTGCGTACACGGATAAACCGTTAATTTCATGACATTTCCTATAGCCTTCGATAACTCGGCCCAACACATCACTTGAAGAAGCACCATCGCATAATGCCATCACTTCTTCATCACCCCAAAACTTTTTCACTGAATCTAAGTGAGAGTCATTAAACACACATAGATATAAACGTTTAGTCTCATATATAATTTCCATTTTTTTCACCTACTTATTTATTGTTAACTCAATTTCTGTGATTTTATCAGCTTTGGTAAATGTTATTGTTGATTTTTCTCTCCAATTTTTCACAGTTAAACGTAGCTACTATTCTAAATTCTACCTTCTTATTGTAGAATCACAATAAAAAGAACAACATTAAATTTTCACAGCGCCAAATCAATAAATCAATTCTTCATATTTAAACAGCCTCTTTCAATACAATTTAGCAATTTCATCCTTCAACTTGTTCAGTGTTCCCTATTTTTAAGATTGTGAAAAGCATTACACATAAAATAATCAATAGTCCTCCCAATGCTGGAACAAAATTATCAAAAACATCAATTGTTAATCCAATAAATGCAGGACCGAGGGCCCCGAGTAGATAACCACCAAATTGCATCATCGCAGACCAAGACACTGTTTCTTCACTATTTTTGGCCTCTTGAATAGGTAGAAGTAGTGCCAAAGGAAACAAACCACCAGCCCCAATACCAAGGAAAACTGTAGCTATCCACGGAGAGTAATTTAGCAGTAAAATCAAAATCCCTACTATTTCTGAAAAACTACAGACTAGTAACCAAACTTTTCTATTACCCGTTTTGCTAACGAGTATAGGTAGTAAAAAGCTTATGGGAATTTGGATTACTGTAAATAGAGTCAGAATCAAACCGGATTGAGAATAGCTGAAACCCATTGATTGTACGATTGGTGCTAACCAAGCTGTTAGCGAATAAAAGATAGCCGCCATGCATCCAAAAAATAACATGAATAATGTCACCCTTTTATTTTTTACAAAAAAAGCTGAAATAGGCAGGGTATCTGTACTCTTTTCCGCTTTTTTTAGAAGTGGAATAAGTAGTAAAAATGCAGGAACCGCTAATATACTCCAGAAACCTAATGCGTGTTGCCAAGATTCATTCATCCTCTGGTATGTAGGCACAGAAAGACTGGATGCAACCGCTGCACCAATCACCATTGACACGGAATAAACCCCCATTAAACCATGATTGTTGGGAAAGTATTTTTTTATAAATCCTGTAATTAATGGTCCAGCAATCCCTATTCCAATCCCGGAGAATAAAGCTGTCGCAAACAACAAAAAGCTATTATGAACGAACATACGAAGGAATGTAGCAACGAATATCAAAGACATTGCTATAAGCAGAGACTTCTCCATTCCCAAACGTTTATTTAACTTAATGGCCAATATGGAAAATAGCCCCATACAAAAAACCGGTAGTGCGGTTAGTAAACTAGCTGTCACCCCGCTCATACCTAAATCCGTTTGTATGATATCAAGTAAAGGCCCAACAGAAGTAATCGACGGTCTTAAATTTAATGAAACAAAAAATATAATCATCACAAGATAAACAAAACGCATGTGAAACATCTCCTTCATTAAGCATTGCATTCATTGTATATTTGCGCTTATAATAGTTCAATACTATTTTTTCTATACAAACCATAGCTGTAAGCTATCATAAAAGGAGCATGTTAAATGGAAATCAGGCAGTTACACTATTTCCTTATGTTATGCAAAGAACTTCATTTTACTGAAGCTGCCTACAAACTAGGTATTTCACAACCAACCCTAAGCCAGCAAATACGGGTATTGGAAGATGAATTAGGCCAACCTCTGTTCGATCGCCTTGGAAAAAAAACCGTTAAGACCGAAGCAGGTAATCTCCTTGAGCACTACGCATTGCAAATTGTTCAACAACTAGAAAACGCAAAAAATGCTATAGAAGATCTTACAAATCTGAATACCGGTCACTTACGTGTAGCAGTATTACCATCCGATCTTGATTATCGATTAACAGCATTACTAATCGATTTTCACAAAGAATTTCCAAATACTAAAGTGCAAGTGATTCCATCTATTGATATTTTAAATAAGGTGTTAGAAAATGAAGTTGATATTGGTTTTGGGCTAGCGATTCAACCAGACAGTCGTTTAAATCGCATCCCTTTTCATACCGAATCGTATAGTCTTTTCGTTACTAAAGATCATGAATTAGCAGACAAAGGTATTATCTTGCCGGCTGACTTGGTAAATCTGCCTTTAGTTATGTATCCGAAGGGATTCTCTGGACGTGATTTGATTGAGACTTGGTGTTTAAGTCAAAAAATTGCTATCGATGCCCTGATGGAAACAGGATCAGCCACATCTTTGTTTCAACTTGTAAAAGCAGGGATTGGGGCTACTATTCAACCTAGTCAACTAATTGAAAGTTTCCAAT
Organism: Sporosarcina sp. resist; assembly: GCF_014302295.1. Taxonomy (NCBI): domain Bacteria; kingdom Bacillati; phylum Bacillota; class Bacilli; order Caryophanales; family Caryophanaceae; genus Sporosarcina; species Sporosarcina sp. resist. The sequence goes on from NZ_CP060287.1 coordinate 2,711,048, forward strand.
CACTCGGTATCCGTGCTATTCCAATCAAGGATTCCCCTACTAGGAACTTAGAGATGTTTTATCGTACTGATAAATATTTAAGTCAATCTGCAAAAGCATTCTTGAACCGAATGGAAACCTTTTTTTAAAGTCACCATACTGAAAATATCATAATTTATCGCTAAATTGAAAATGATCTACTATAAAGGTCCTGGAATTAAATAAATCCCGCAAGAAAAAATACTAACTCATTCAGTTGAATAGAACAAAACACAAATTAGCACCTCATTTTGCACGCTGATATGGGGTGCTTTTTAAGTTTAATTTATCTATTAAGATGTTTTATAAAAAACGGATTTTTTAGAGCATAATATAAAAGATGGAATTTTTAAACTTTTTGAGTGGTCATTCGTATTACTAGTATAGGTTTCCAACTCTAATCACTGAAGAATAGTTGGTAGTAAAAAGGGATGAGGAGGAATAATAATGTATCGTAAACTGATTTCCAAACATCTGTCGACGAAAACAATGGTAGGTATTCTATTTTTACTTTTTTCTTGTTTTTTGATTGTAGGTTGTTCTCAAGAAAAACCGGAAGATCCTGAAAAGATTGTTACTCCAATTGAAGACAAGAACAAAGCTGTTATTCGTGCTGTTCTCGAAAAGGTATTTACGGGTCCAGACGAAGAATATCTACGTTTAAGTGAGGAGTTATATAAGCAACAAATGGATCCATCGTACGAAGGGTATGTTGGTACAGAGGTGGCGCCAGACACGGAAGAAATCACCTCATATCTAAAAGAGTCCTATTCGTCTTATTTCACGGAACTTGGATTTGATTTCTTTGTTAATGCTACACCGGCACTTGGTTACCACAGTTACCCAGTAGATTATCAATTAAGTATCGCTGATATCGAAGTGATCCAAAGTGATAATCCGATTGCACCAAAGGAATATGATTTTACTGCTCAAGTAGAATATGTAAACGAGGCTGGAAAAACGACACAATTCGAGATAAGCGGGATGGCGATTTGTTCAGAAGAAGGAAAAATCGGAAGGATTACAATCAATGACGGTGGACTGTTGAAAAAAATAAATGAGGATAGTAACTAGCTATTCCACAAGTTAGCATCGCCTTATACTCATTAGTGTAGGGCTTTTCATTCATTCATTCATTCATTCGTCAGTCCACCCAACCGTAAAAATAAGCCCGATTTATTAACATACGTTGACATGCGGGCATTAAAAAGACCGCCAATTCAACTATGAATTAACGATCTAATTTGATGTTTAGTTTGAGTCTTGCACTACGCAACTGAACGGGTTATAAAAAGTCCCCTGTTCATTTCCCATTGTACTTCCGTCATTACTCTTCACGTACTTTTTTATCGCCAATCATAAACGTCAGAGTGAACCGTTAATAAACTAAAATAAACTAAATAAAAACAGCCATCCCTCTTTTTGAACTGAGCCCTTATTATCGGACAGTTTAATAAAAGCGACTTTGCAGTCTAGGCTGCGATTACAAAAAAGCACTCCTGGTTGGGTTGCGAAGAGTTGCAGGCGCTGTTCGATGAACGTAAGAAGTCATGGGAATCAGCCCCACTCGATTGAGAAAGGCTTTTACTTTGGTCATATTTAACTTACTCACGGACAAATGGACAAATAAAAAGACAACAGGGTTTGCCAAATAAAAGACCGTCAATAGACGATCTCCAGTTGAAGAACCAATATTACTTATGTTGATTTAAAGTAAATTATCTCTGGATCTCCTTCGTCTAAATTTTCAACAAATCCACTTTGTGTAAATCCATTTTCTTTAAATACTTCCTGCATTCTTTTATTTGATTGATTGGTTGAAGAGAATATTTTCTTAGTAGGCGATATGCTTATAAAATACTCCATAAGAGATGTTGCATATCCTTTCCGTCTTTCAGTCGGTTTAACTATTATCAGGGATATAAAGCTATAATCAAAAAAATGAATATCAAAAATTAAAAATCCTACAAATGAGAACTCGTTTTTAATAGCTATACATCTTTCTTCCTCAATAGCTTTTTTTATGTATTTTCGTCTGCTATCACTACCTATTACTTCTCTATCGATATTCACTATTTCATCTAAATCGATTAATTGAGATTTAACCAAAGTTTCCATATTAAAGCTCCCCTTATTGAAATTTGACTTTATTAAAACATTTCCTTCTTCAACTAAACTGTCCCGTTAGTTGAAGAAGAACAGAGCATTGTAATTTATTCGGCTCCATTAATACGAATACCTCTTTAATTCGATAAATAAAAAAGCGACTGTCCATTTAAGGATGCATTGTATTTAGCGTAATATAAAAAAAGCGCCCCTTCCACAATCTAATCTGTGGAGGAGCCGCTTTCTGCATGATCGTATTTCATGCAAATAAAAATCCTTACTTGGTAAGAAGGGTTTTTAAGTAAACGTTACTATTAAAGTTATTACTATCGTGAGCATTGCACCAAACACTGCTATGTTACCCCAAAAGTTTTGGTTTTTCATGCTCTCTACGTGGGGTGAATAATGTTGTAACATGCTTTATTTTAAGCATCTGTGCCCAATCCCCTTTTCTATATTTCAAATAAAAGAGGTTGCTTTCTTTTACATCCAAGTAGAGATAGCTGTTGCAAGAAAAAAGGTAGTACTTAAAAATATAAGGCGCAAAAATCCAAATGTAAAGCAAAAGAGGAGGCAATAGGCTCTTCTTTTTTTATTGTCCAAAGTTGCTCATATTTTCTTCGATTTCTTCTTCAATGGAATGTGAGTACGGCCAATGAAATGTACAACCTGTGACAACTTTTTTACCAGTGACTGCCACAAAACTTACCACTTGTTGCCACCATATTTACCAATTGGGAGATTTAAAATAGCGTAAGAAAAAAAGCCTGATTTCTGCCTGTTTCTGGCAAGGAATTAGGCTTTTAATGTTCAACAATCGCGCCCGTTAGTTGCATAAACTCTTTATTTGACATCAAAAAAAACAAAAGCAACGAACTATGCTCTCCACGCCATGCTGTTTTTAGCTGTTAATCCTCCCGATGAGCATATTAGTGTGGAAAAATTAGCTGAACGCCAAGAAGTTTCAACGACATATTTATCTAAAATACTAACAAAGTTAGTAAAGTCGGGTATGATTGAATCTGTCTCAGGTGCAAATGGTGGCTATAAATTAAAATCGGGTTGGGAAGAACTTTCATTACTCGATGTTATAAAAGCTATTGAAGGTTTGACGCCTATTTTTGATTACTTCTTTAAGGAAGTACCTTTTTTGAGATAATTGTTTTTTACTCTAAAATAATCTTCTTAGCAGGTGAATCCTTTTTCAGTCTAAAATCATATTTGTTTTCATTTTCATATTTCGGATCTAAATAACTGGATCTCTCATCACTACCTGAAGCGATTTTAAATTCTGGAAAAGAAGTATATTCTCCCTCTTTCCATACCCAAATACCAGTTTTTCCTTTTTCTTTATGGAATACATTATTTTGCAGTTTATTTGCTTGATTGGTTGTGAAATAATTAGCAATAAACAAGCGAGATGGTCCAGCTGTTAAAATGTTTTTTTCGATCACATTGTTTTTTGTATCATGCTGTAATAAAAGCTGTCCCCCACCTAGTCCTTTAGTGTCATTTCGATAAATAATATTTTTTGAGATTGTTGAATTTATCGTACCTCCACGATTTTTATCATACCCTCCAATCGATATCCCAGTAAAATAGTTGTTATAAATAGTATTGTTTTTAATATTAATATGACTAGCATATTTTTTCGCATGCTCAGACGTTGCTTCAATTCCGATATCGCATTTATAAATGGTATTCATTTCAATAGTTATATTTTTTCCACCATCTACATATATTCCGCCAGCAGAATAATCCTCCCCATAAGCAGGGTTTCCGTACGAGGATATTTCATAAATTTCATTATTTTTTACTACCCCATTTTGAACATAGTCAGCTTTTTTATCATTAGAGGTACCCTCATAACCAATCAGATCAATACCGATATTATCACTTCGGCGAACTAGATTATTTTCCACCTTAAAACCGTCAATATTTCCATTAAGTACAAGAGATTCACTTGAACCGAGTTTTAAATCCTCCACTGTATTATTAAAAATATTTATGTCTTTCATTGGGCCTGTTCCGTATATGGCAATCCCATGTCCATTTCCGTTTTCTGCATGTGTTTCAATTCGCCGCACATGGTTATTCTCTAATGTAATATGACTGCTAGGTCCTGTTACATAAATCCCCATTACCGTTTCATCTGTTAAATTAGTAGATAAATCCTGTATAACTAATCCGCTAATCGTAAGATAATTTTTATTATTTATTGTAACTAAGGATGTAACCCCTTCAACATCTTTTACATCCTTTCCACTAAGAACAACTTTATCCTTTTTGTAAGCTTTAAAAATAATTGGTTTTGATTTTGTTCCACTATGTTTAATAACAAGTCTTTCATTATAGGTTCCTTTTCGTATGTAGACGGTAGTCCCGGCTACAGCTTCTGAAGCAGCTTTTTTTAGTGTGCGAAATGGCTTTGATTTTGTCCCATTATTTTGATCATTTCCATTTACAGCTACATATATAGAATTATCCTGTTCGGCTTTAGTTTTATTTATAACTAAAACGATCATGATAGCAGCTGTGGCCAAGAGGATAATAATAATTTTTTTCATTTAATCATTCCTTCTTAAAATAAATTATCTGCATAATAAGTCATATAGGATAAAAGGAAAAGAACAATATGACTAAACTATTAAATAAATTGCTCATTAGAATAGCGTAGGATGGATGACTATACCATTTTATAATAGATTTAACTTCAAAAACATAAAGTTTTCAAAAAGAAATTTAAAATATATTATATCCCTTAATTATTCAATGTATCTTGAGAATCTCCCTCCATTAACTGCCCCTTTACATAAAGAAAGAGCGTAATTCTTGCTGTAGAATTGCGCCCTTTCGCTGAATAATAATTATGTTTCTTTGATTATATCTTTCCAATAGATCCAAGCATTTAAATAGTCATTTACTTAGCGTACATTTGTATAACTTCATAGATATCCTCCTTTGTTGCTTTTTTATGATTATACACCTCTTTTTAATAAAAGATTGCCATTAAGGCTTAACTGAGCCAATAGTGGACACTTTAAAAAAAGTGACCCATTCGGGGTTTTTCTGTTTAAAAGCTTAGGTATACTGAAGATAAATATCCTGACAGGAGTGTTTTCAATGAGTAAAATACTTTCAACGAATATCAAATGAGACAACTAGAATCAAACCCTAATATCGCATCCGTATCTGTATTATATTTATCCCGAGGTATATTATGGATAATCCTAGGGTATGAAGTTCGTATGCTGACTAGAAATGGTTAGCAGAGATGATAGGAAAACTACTTTATCAAAATAGGATTGTTGTTCAACTAAACCAGCTAATAGGATGTCAATATTTTTCTCTGAAATAATTATTAACCCTATGTTATACTATTTTGAGCATGCCAAACAGCCCTCCAAAAACCTTTTGGAAGATTTTCTCTCTCATTATTAAAACTGTTAATTAAGCTATATCAAGGAAAGATTCTTTTCTGTTTAATAATGCATAAATCCAATGAAGTAATTTATTAATACAGGCTACAATTGCTACTTTGGCAGGCTTTCCTTCTGACTTTTTCTTATCATAGAATTCTTTAAGCTTTTTGTTCCTTGAACTTCTTATTCCACAGTATAGCGTGGGATAAAATGATGTTAATGCTATAGAATTTCCAATCACATAAAAACAGCCTCCCTCCAAATAGAAGGAAGGCTGTTTTTATGTTCACTGTAAAATCGACTCACTGTCTTCAGCAATTTCAAATTTAAGTTGAGGATTATTCATCATGATTAGTATATGAATCTGATTTACCTAGTAAATAGATCCTGACAACGGATAATACATCCTCTATATATTGTTCTTTGTCAGTGTTCTCCCCTGTTATTAATATTCCTAAATTCTCGTGCACGGCGTTCTTAACTGTTTAAAGAAGCAGCACCTTTTTTAAAATATTCCTTCCTTTTTGCACCTGATACAGCTTTCAATGCCATTAACCCTAATAAGAAGAATGCAAATGAACCTATTAACCCCACAGGACGGATCGAAGTTAATTCAGCAGCTAAACCTACTAATACCGTTAAAGCAATAATGAAACCTGCCTCAATAACACTAAAGAAGCTTCCGAACCTTCCCATCATCTTCACAGGAACATGATTTTGGTAGAAAGTCAAATACCCTGTATTTGCAAACGTTACAGCAAACCCAATTAAAAATACAGAAGGCGCTGCACTAAAAAAGCCATTCGAACTATAAAGCGCTATATAACCTATTGAGGTAAAAATGGTGCCAAAACCTATTAAAAGATTAACTGTAAGCTGTCTTGAAAATACTGAATTAATAATTGAACCTATTATAAATCCAGCTCCAAAGACACTTAATAAAAACCCATAAATGGGGTCTGATAATGAAAGTACACCTTTAGCAAATGCTGCCTCAAGAGAATCTATTGCAGTCATGAATATAGTAGTGCCGCTAAATAATAAATATATCTTTGTGACATAGGTATAGTCCTTACTGAAATTAAAAACAACCCAAAAATCATTTTTTATCATATCCCATGTCAATCTTTGCCCCTCTGTCTCTTTGAGTCTTGAATCAACATTAGGGAGCATCATAATAATGAATGCCGAAAAAAATAAAGCCACTGCATTCACATGGATGGCAGTATAAGGAGTACCCATCCAAAATAAAACCCCCGCAATGGTAGGACCTATTAGTGAACCACAAGAGTTGATAAAATTACGTAGCGCATTAAAGCGTTGCCGATCTTTTTCAGGTATTAGTTTAGTCATATAAACCATAGATGTAGGTTGAAAAATAGCACTTCCCATATTAATGATAAACGCTAGTATATAAACATAAATAAGCGAAGGTAAAAATGGAATTATCGCAATACAAAGTGCTCGGAAAACGTCTAATCCCATCATAAGTCGTCGTGTATTTACCCGATCAATTAAACTACCTGCCCAAGCATTCGAACATATAGTTGCAATTGGACCAAGTATATATAATAAAGCAATCGCAAGTGGAGAACCTGTTTCATTCAATATAATTAAATTTAGTGCGATTAGGTAAACCCATCCACCCACATTTGAAATTCCTATTCCTCCTAATAGCATTAACGGATACTTCCATCTGGACATGTTCACCACTCCTTTTTATTTTTTTGTAAAACAAAATAAAAAAACTCACCCCCAAGATATTTATCTTGGGGGCGAGTCGTGTCGCGGTGCCACCCCAGTTCACCTCCACATTTCTGTAGAAGCCTAATCGAGTACTGCTTTGTGAATAAATCACCTGCGATACTCTATCTCGTTAACGTGAGAATACGTTGCATCATCATTGTTCAAAACAAACAAATCCAATGCACAGCTCCAAGGCTTGTTTCAACACATTTCCTATCCCTCTTTTTCAGCTACCAGAGGTCTCTGTAGATAGTAAGTGTGTTTACTCTTCTTTTCACAGCTTTTTATATAGATTTTTATATATATTACATTATTTTGAATTGAAATTCAATACAAAAAAATATTACTAATTATCTCTATAACAGACATAGAAATATTTGCATTTATAGTATTGTTGTTACAGTAATTATTTACTTCATGCATACCACAGCTTACTCTTTTTCAACTAACCTTCCACGGTAGTTGAAGAATGGATAAAAAAACACACATACTATACTTTTATTTCATAAATATATTCAGATTATATCTTTAATCCCAAATAAAAGCTGAACTAATACAAGAATTAGTTCAGCTTAAAAATAGCTTATTATAATGTTGCACATTGTATAAAGGATACTGATATATTAAGCGGCCTACGTTAACTCTTGACTTTTAATAAAAATGATCGTGAATAGTCGTCTTTTTTGAACAGCAAAATAATGTATTATTAATTACTTATGATATTTTGGATATGACGGCTGTCTCAATCCTTCATCACTATTCATTTGTGATTTAATTTGAGCAAGTTCTTCCGGTGTTAAATGTGGAAAATCAATAACATTAATCGTCCTTTGGAATAAGTGCCCATTAGGAATGTCACTTAAAAACTCTTTTGTTTCCCATCAACTGTAGTATGCGCAATAACTGGGTGGAAAAACTCATCAATGTGAAAAGGTGTGTCAGCAAAAGGATTATGGAAAACAACCAATCCATCCAACAAAGGGTTCCAAAGTTGTTTTATTAATAACGAGTGATTAACATTATCAAAGAAACCTTTAATATCAATGTCCACCGCATAATGCGTTTTAGAGTGGTTAATGATATAGACACATCTTGATATAGCATGATGTGTGCTACGTTTTGATATAGCATGATGTGTGCTACGTTGTGGTCTAAATCCATAACTGTGTTTAAAGAATTTAGCTTCACAAATCGGTTCAATAACTTGTTTAATCATTTGTTGGATAATTCTATCTGTAAGGGTCGGTATACCAAGCGGACGTAAATCACCGTTGGGCTTTGGAATGAGAACCCTCTTAACAGCTTTGGGTTTGTAATCCTTTAGCGCGTCTCTAATATAAGACACAAAATCATTTTTGTTCATTTCTTTAAATTTATCAATGGTATGAAAATCAACCCCGGCCGTTTTAGAGCCTTTATTACTTTTTATGGTTCTATATGCGAGAAGAATATTATTTTCTGATATAACAAGTTCGTATAACCTATTAAATGTTTTACCTTCTTGGCTCCCTTTATATAGGGAGTCGAAGGTTTCCTGCAACCCATAATATTCCCAATATCTTTGATTTGTGTTCAATTGTGGAACACCTCCTTTAAAGAAGTGTCTTTCCCACATTCATACCAGACCTTTTGAACTTCATTAACTAAAATTTAATTACATTAATTAAGACTAAGGACTATCCCTCCACCATTTATTATCATGGTTTCCAAGGTACTGTGTCCTCACTTTCACAAAGGTTAAGCAATTTCGTTTCCTAATGGAACTTATATGCCATTCCCCAAAGGTAATTGTTTAAATAGGAATCCTTTGCTTACCACGTTCCGATACGATTAGCTATCATGTAAATCCTTAGGTGCTTGCTATGAGCCAGTGAGAACTATAATGTCATCGTGCATTATCCCGATTTTCTTAGGCTAGAATCATACTTATCGGTGTCCCACGTTACAGAATTTGTAACCCTACTTCTTTCGAGAGTAGTCAACTTATTGACCCGTACATTCGCAAGTTCGTCAGTCGTTGTTCACACACGACATTCTCACCATAGATTTCTTTTTCAGCCCCCCGGTCTATCTCCTAACCATATTCAAATTGCGAACTTAGGTTGGATTCAACCGACTTCACCAAGCTTCATACAACAATATTTCACCTAATATCATTGCATGTTGGAGTATTAGGGTAGATGTTTCAACTCAACATGAAGGTTTTCATTCCATCTATCATCGTATCAGTTGTAACTACTTGAATATTTTGTAGTTCGGACATTTCATGCTTTACGCACTTATAGTCCAACGTGTCGCACCTAGCCAGTAATAGAAAGGCACTGGACGTACATTTGAAGCCTTGTCCTCCACAGATGATGTATCCCTTCATATTACTCCTACGCTCTACAACCTTGCTCTGAGCCCCTTTAAACACCGCTCGTAATGTAGTAGATATCGTTAGAATTCCTTCATTAATATCACGAATAATATTAAGCAGCACATCTTTAGCACGCACAAAATCACGTGCATCATTTATTTCTGATGCTAATACAACTTTATGCAACTCATCCTTCAATTCATCTTTCATTGGTAAGCTGTGCATGAAGTCGAAAAGCGTTACTTGCCATTCGTTCATATACTCTTTTTTCTTCTCAGCTTGCAAAGCTAATTCGTCCCCGACGCTTATAATATTATTTGCTTGTTTAGAACTTAAGAGATTAAAAGATTCTAGTGAATCTCAGATTGTGGAGGGCTAATCAAGTCGTTATTGACTTCATCGACTGTCGCTCGTTGAGACACTTCCGATGGGACATTATCGTCTAAAGGTAAAATTTTATAGATGCTAGCACCTTTGATTCCGTTTAACTTTGTACCAGGTACTTTTTCGATGATGCCTAGTTCTGCCAACTTTTTAATGCTACGGTACACGGTCTTGGTAGAAATTCCAACTTGATCCGCAAAAGTTTCAGCTTTTAAATGTGAACCCCCTGGATACATTAATGAACGTGAAGCGAGTTTGAAAACGATGGCACGTTCTGATTCTGTTAAGTCAAAGTAATTTGCTGCAATGTGGTCCTCCACACTCTTATCCATATCTGCTACTGATTCAAATGTTTTGTATGCTGCTAAATATTCAAATGCCATCGTTTTCTCACCTCGCTTTCCGTTGTTATCATTTTCGACTTAGTGCCAGTTATGACCCGGTGTATAGTGCCACCAATCACCGTGCACAAAGTCGAAGGTTGAAAAGATCATCACTGACGGTATAGAAAAAGGGATGTGGATGGATTCGTTAAAAATACTCAAACCAATTTCTGAAATGAAAGAAGTTGACGGAGTAATTATCCACTGGTTGTACCCTCTTGTCGATCAGTACGGGAATGAAAAAGATGGCGAAGTCATGGTGTTCAACATCGAACGCGAAACGCTTGATAAAATTAACTGGGATAATTTCTTGACAGATAATTTCCCGAAGGTTGTAAATGATTATTTCGAACATCCAGCATTTAAGAAATGATAAGGAGTGACACAATGACTAAACATACTGTCGTCCACATCGATAAAGAAAAATCTTTAAATGAACAATGTTGGAATTAAGTGTTCGATTGACTAAGATACTTAAAAAGAATGACATTCACACGCTAGAAGACCTTATTACCAAAGACACCTTTGAACTGGAAGGAACGGGTCCAGTATTTAGAAAAGAATTAGAGGAAGTAATTAACGAGATTAAATTAGAAGTTAATAAATGAACAAAAACAACGACCTTTCCCTAATCTTTTATTAAAAGTCAAGAGATAACGTAGTGCACTTAATATATCAGTATACTTTATACAATGTGCAACATTATAATAAGCTATTTTGAAGCTGAACTAATTTTTGTATTAGTTCAGCTTTTATATCTGAAAATATTTATGAAATAAAAGTATAGTATATGTATTTTTTTATCCGTTCTTCAACTAATAGAGCAGGTTAGTTAAGTGAATAAAAGGTATATTTTTTTATAGAGGGCTAACGAGTACTTTAGTTGAACAATCTGCTGCCTTTCATGGCAGCTTGTTCAGCGATCCAATCGCTGTTTTTACGGATTAATCTCATGAATATTGCTGGAAAGTTCAGCAATATATCGATAGATAAGGAAGGCTATACATTGTAACCTATAAGTGAGGTGGTATCATTTATAAAATCGCATTGAAAAATAGAATGGTTTTGTATTATTTGGCAGGAGCCGGGATTTCACAATTGGGAAATGTAATTGCGGGGCTAGCGTTTCTTTTTTTATCCTATGAACTGACACAGTCGGCTATCCTCACTACTGTTATCGCAATTTCACAAGCTGTTCCTTACCTAATATTCGGTTTAGTCGGTGGAGCCATTGCAGATCGAGTAAACAAAAAACGCCTGTTGTTATGGATAGACATTATTCGTGTACCGATCATTCTATCGTTGGTTGTTATTTATCAAATGAATCTTTTAGCTTTCTGGCATTTGCTTCTTGTGGGCTTCGTGATCCAGAGTCTGGGATGTTTTTATAATCCAGCCTACCGAGCTGTTTTGCCTCTAATTACGCCTTTAGAAAATCGAACAACTGTAAATAGTCTTTTAGATATTGTGACGAGAGGTGTACAAGTGCTTGGTCCCATTTTCAGTATTGGTCTATTAAGTTCTAGAAACACAATCCATTTTTATACACTTGATGCATTAACTTATTTAGCCAGCGGATTTTTCATCTTGAAACTCAATTGGATTGATCCTGCCAATGATTCGAATACTACAGAAAGTAAAAAAATTAATGTTTTCAGTTCCATTCGTGATTTTTTTAGTTGGGTTAAAGGAGAATATACAATTAAAACGTTGTTTATGGTTACTTTCTTGATGGTATTTTTCAATACGTGGGTCTGGCAAGTCGGATTGCTCTTGCTACTCGTGGAAACCTCCAGTAATGGAAAGGAACTATACAGTCTGCTTTTGGGCTGGTACGGCGCAGGAGTGATCGCAGTTAATCTACTGATCCCTTTTGTATGGAAAAAAATGAGCCTCTCCACTTACCTATATGGCTCTATCGTGTGGGGTGCTGGCATTTTCTTATTGGGATTTGCTTCGAATCTCTCCATCTATTTTATTGGAGTCTTGATTACAGCTATCGGTCTTCCGATAACCGGTTTAACACGGGTATACCTTATTCAAACCTTGATTCCAGCTAATAAATTAGGCAGGGCTTTTAGTTTAAATGCAGTGATTCTATATGGATCAAACGTGATCTCATTGATTTTGTTTGGTACACTATCATCAATTTTTGAAATACGTTACATCTTTATATTTTGTGGAGGTTTGATGATCCTTTGCTCATTTTTCTATTTGTTTCGTATATTCTCCTCGAAAAAAACTGGGCGGGAATCCATACAAGCGTTTAAATAACTGGTTATAAACGGCAATTGAAGAAAATCCACAGCTAGTTGAAATATCCGTAATCGTTCGATTGGTGTGAACAAGCAAGTCCTGGCTTCTAACAATTCGATATAATTGAAGCCATGAATAAGGGGAAACTCCGATGAATTCTTTAAAAAGGTGAGCGAACTGAAATTTGCTTATATCCAATATCGCTGCCATTTCTCTGAGGCTCCAAGTATGCTGAAAATCGTTTTTTAAGGCATTCATCACCTTAAAAAGAGCCGGATGGATTTCTTGAAAAGGTTGCATATTCATGTCAGTCGTATGCGAACCAATTGTTGTTTTGACCAACAGTAAACCCAATTGAGCAAAGCTGTGTTCCAAAAATATTTCTGAAGAACGGCTCCCATTCGGGCCCTCCAGTTGCATATATTGATTAACAAAAAGCACCCATTGCATAATGAGTGGGTGTTTTTGAGAGGACTGAGCAAAAAAAAGATCGTCTCGAATAAATGAAACAGAAGCAGTCATCTCGTTCAGGAATTTTGAATCCAACTCAATCAGAAATTTATGGTTATCGACTAAAATTTGCTTATGTTCATCATGGGGATTGAAAATTATGAATTCATTTTCATTTAATGAAAACTCGTTTCTCTTACTTTGGTACTGCATGGACCCTTTAATCGAGTATATAAATTTGTAGTAAGGATCATCACGCCAATGACTTTCTGTTTTTTTGAGGTCTGTGGACAATAACAAACAATTTGAGGCTTGTAGTAAAATAGACACTGATTTCACCCCTTATATCCTAAAGTTTTATATTTAGTCTAACATGAATCACCATTTTCACTTTCAAAAGTGGATGGAACATTATTTAAATTAGGTATTATGCAACTAACTAGTGCTTAAGTTAAAAAATAATGATGAAAAATACATAATCACTTATATAATGAATTGAGGAGTGTTTAGTATATGAATGTCTCTGATATAGAAAAACTTGATGTGCTTGATATACCAGGATTAATTAGGCTCTCAAATTCTGTCGGGTGGGATTATGACAAAGATGAAATTACGACAGTAATGTCTTCTGGAAGAATTTATGGTCATAAAAATGATGAAGGAGAAATAATATCAAGTGCGGCAATCATTGAATACGGTCCCAAATTAGCATCCATTGGTATGGTTATTGTTAGTCAAGAATATAAAGGAATGGGATTAGGGAGAAAAGCTACCCAAAAATGTTTAGATTCTATTCCAATTAGTACAACGGCTATGTTAATTGCGACGGAAGAAGGAAAACCTATGTATGAAAAAATGGGCTTTCATTCAATAGATTCTGTTCATAAATTTCTTTGTGATAGCTATGAACCACTAATTACAAATAGTAATCAGATTAGCAATATAAAGCCATTATGTAAGAAAGATATATCTCCATTAATAAACTTAGATATGGAGGCTTTCGGTGATACTAGAAGAACCTTTCTGATCAATAGGATCAATCAATCAAAGGAGGCTTTAGTAGTTAAAAGTCTGGATGGAAAAGTTATTGGATATGGGCTGTCTATACAAGGTCCGGTTAATCTTATATTAGGCCCTATAGTTGCTCCTGATTCTCAATCAGCATTATTAATAATTGACCAACTTTCGAGAAACTATCAAGGTAAATTAAGAATTGATGTTCCTTCCGGAAATGATGATTTTATATCTGAACTGGAGAAATACGGTTTCTCCAAAGTAAGCCAACCACCGATTATGATTAAAAATTCAAATGTATTACCATCTCGTAATAATACGTTGTATGGCATAGCTGCACAGCTATTTGGTTAATACGTTTTTGAACTATATGGGCTTTTAAAAAATAGAAATTAAGAAGTTAACATATTAATTGTTAGCTCTTTCTTTTATCGTATTCGACCAATACTGTTCATCTTTCTTATTGAACTAACGGCAGGTTAGTTCAATAAATGTTAAATTTAATAGTCGTGGTTAATTATTCGAAAGGAGAATTAATTATGATACATATTATAAAAGCCAAACCTAATCACGTTGAGGGAATATCAAAAGTTTGTAGTGATGGTTATTGGGCAACATACAGCGAAACACATTCTGAAATGTACATCAAAGGAATAATTAAAGAGTTTTATAATCACGAAAGAATACTAAAAGAGGTTTTAGAAACCAGTAAGGAATGGGGAGGATATTTTGTTGCATTAGAAGGGAACGAAGTGATTGGGGCTGGTGGAGGTGGTATGATTGAGGATACCTCTGGAGAAGTTTTTGTTTTGTATCTAAATCCTGCTAGACGTAACGAAGGTATTGGCACAATGATATTAGATGCTATTACCAAACAACAAAAGGAAGAGTTTAATGCAACGGAACAATGGGTTTCCGTTGCGAAAGGAAATCAAAAAGGAATTCCTTTCTATGAAGCAAAAGGATTTACTTTTAATCATGAACGTGATGGACATGGAATTGTTGATAGAGAAAGATATATTATATTAAGATATTGCCGTAAGATTTAATGGTTTTTTAAAAATAATCTTGTTGAACTAACGAGAGCGTTAGTTCAACAAGATAGTTAAAATAGCCTTGTTAAATTATTTTTAACAAGGCTATTTTTGTATCTCACTAATTTTCTATTTGAACTGCTTGATTACGAGCAATTCTTAACGGATGCTATTAAAGAAGGGACGATTGTAGCTAAATGGCTAACGGACTTTAAAGACTTGTGAGTAATCGTTCTTCTAGAATTCTTTACCGTCTAACTTCAGCAATCCGACAAACAGGATATCAGTATGCTTGACCTCTTTCTCAATCGCCTCCTTTGCTGCGTCTAAGTCCGAGTAAATACCAAGCTGGTTAATTCCGTTCGGATAGTCACCGTCATCGTAGTAAGCATCGTAGATAATCATCTGGCAAAACCTCCTAGAATTACTGGCTACATAACGGAGTAGCGAACCGGCTTACGCATATCCTTCTGCAACTGAAGCGTCTCGGCACTCGCATAGTAAGTAATGTATTCATGCTTGCAATGAGGACAACGGAAGTAATTCTTTTCGATGCCATTCTTAACTTTTTTTGTACGGAACTTAGTGATTGTGAACGCCTTTTTACATCTAGCATCACAATGTGCAGCCATTGGTTTATTCGACATGATCACTCCTCCACAATTAATATTTACAATCAATAGCACGCACCACACCTTAGATACTGAAATAGCAATTGCTACTCTATCGACGCTATTGTGATGCGCACTATTCAATGTAAATGCATAATAAAAAGCACCCAAAATTGAGATGCTTAATCAAAAAAATATATAGTCACTTTGGTAAATCTTCTGAAACATTTTCAAATTCTAAAGAATAACCTCTGAGTTTTGCTTTCCCATGTTTATTTCTCATATGACAATTTAAAAGCAATGGAAGAGGCTGGCGAATAATGTACCGATCTATTTATTCATCATTCAGGAAAAAAATCCACCGTCAATCAAATCAAAAATTCAATGCTCCTTCCAACGTTTCCGGCATATCATATTTTAATTGTAGAGCAGTGCTCATCTCCAAAAAATTATCTTTATAAAATAACTAAAAAATCCTATTTCACAAAAATCTGTTGACGTAGATATTTATAAATCGTATCAATTTGAATTTCTGCCAAGATAAACAAAATCCATAATAGAGAGAAGCTCCACGATTTCAGAGGAACTATCATTAATTTTATTATTCAAAAAAGCTGTTTTGGCTTGTTCGAAAGTTTCATACGGCTTGCCATTTTGTATTATATTATTCCCAACTAAGTTTATTTTATCAAGCGCTAATTCAAATGAATTATTAAAAGGTAGAGCACAAATTTCTATAGAAAGAAATCGTCCTTTATTATCATCGAGCCACGCAAGAGCATATTCTTTATCAAATGTTTTTAAAACAGCTAATGATAATCTATCCGCAATAATAGCGTTGGGCGATTTGTCGAAATGATAAAGCAATGTTTTGTAACGAATAATTGGAGGCAGTAAAGAAAATTGATTAAGTACAAGAGGATAGGTATTGGAATCCATAGGATATTTTATAAAATACTCGATAAAAAAGAATGCAAGTAAATCAAAAAGATGATCAATTTCCAAATTTAATTCCGCTTCGGTAAAATTTTCAATATACTGAGTATGAGTACCTGCATTTCCGAGCGGTTTTATTTTGTCGACAATGGCGATCAAATCTTGATAGCGGCTTTCCCCGAGTAATTCCTCACCTTTTTCTTTGAATGTAGGATTATAAAGTTTTCCTAGCATAAATTGTTCATTCGGATCAATGTCTAAAATTTTTCTGATAAGAATTTCAGAATATTGTCTAATACCAGCTAGCTTCCCCCTTATCGAACGGTCTATATAAAAAGTGTCGTTAAGAATATCACTAATAATATTTTGATAATCAGTATCATCGAAGTTCACTTTTAAAATCCTCCTTATGTTTCATATAAGCTAACTAAGCTAACACTCGTCCACCCTAACTATAGTTTGGATGTAGACTTTATGTATTACTTATTAAAATTCTCCATGAATTCTTCACAAATCTTTACAATGGTTTCTGTTAAATTTAACTCTTCAATTTTAATCCAAGGGAACGTTATATCCCTGTTTCGTTCCTTGGCAGAACCATAACATTCATCATCCTTAGTTTGAAAAGTCGTAATTTCCCAAAACCATTTCTCGCCATCTTTTTCGAGAATAACCATTACATTGTGAACTCTAACTGATTCCAAATTAATACACCACCCTCCACACCAATCATAGTATGAATGGAAATCTATGTCACTAACATAATTCGACATTACCAGAAGCACCTAATATGAAATGCCTTAAATTATGTATTCTTATTCCTCTTTCATATCCATTTGAATTAAATACTTACATTTTGGACAACGACAAGATAATTTATAAGTTTTCTTTTTCGGATTGAACTCATCGACCAATGCATTGACCATGCCTGGAAATGATAAAATAATAGCGAAAATTGAAATCATAATTATAGAATCTGGTTTTCCTTTGAAACCTTCAACAATTAATGTGAAGATTAAAAAGAATAAAAATAAGATTAATGCTACTGCAAGTATTATTAAACTCAAACGATTATATATATTCTTTATAGTTTTCCACATAAACATTCCCCCTCTACTTACTTACGATTATTTCCGGAAAAAGTTTCACAATAAAAAGCCACACCTGTAATGGATGTGAGCTTTTATTTGTTACATATGTTTTTATCATTAAATTTTTTTATTTCTCTATTAAAAACTCTGCGATATCTAATTCAATTAATTTCGAAGCCATATTCGATTCTACACTACTTAATGTTTCACCTAATATACTTCTCATTAATTTATCTGAGCAAACGTAATGCAATAAGGGCATAACGCTCATAGAGTTAGCAAAAGAACTGGATATCGGTTCCACTACTCTTTGGAAAGACCAACAACGTTTCGGCCGCCTTAGATACTTGGCTCCAGACAGTAAAGAAATCCGAAAAGAAAGAGTTGAAATTGTAACCGCTGCACTAAGAAAGAATCCTCATGCTACCGGAAGAGAGCTTCATGAAATAACCGGAATAAATCGAACATCCATCTATGAGATCATCAGGTCCGAGGGTTTAAAGCCCTGAGGACCTGACACATGAATACGTACTTCCTTTGGACACTATTTTTTATTCCCCTTTATTTTTCATAAGTAATGTCAGGATGAGCATCATCACATACAGTAACATGATAATGCCGAACGTATAATGATGGTTCGCCGTCCCGTCATAAACAACTGCAATCAGAAGAGGCAATAATCCCCCTATGATGAAACCGCCTGTTTGCATCATTGCAGTCCAAGAACTTGCTTCCTCAGCTGTCTTTGTCTCGTCAAGTGGTAAAAGAAGTGCTATGGGGAATAAACCGCCAAGTGGTATCCCCATGATGAATGCGCCTGCCCACATGAGTGGATGGATCCCTGTCCAGAACAGCGCGACTGCGAGCATCCCCGCAATAAGCATTAGCATAAGCCAAAACTTTCGTGCTGGAAAACGCTCCATCAGCAAAGGTAGGAGAATGTTTAAAAAGATTTGGACCGTCGTCATAATGCTAAGGAGAGTTCCCGCCTGCAGCAATGTCATTCCGGAAGAAATTGCAATTGGCGCGAGCCAAGTAATAATTGAAAAGAATGCAGATGACTGCAAACCGAAAAATAGTAAGAATAGCCATGCCTTCCGTGTTTTCCATGGGGATCTCACCTTTTTCTGTTTCCCCTTTACGACAACGGAATCGAGTTGACGTACTTCCATGTTCCCTCTCATTGCTAAAAACCAGGCAACTAGACCGAGAAGTGCTAGCATGGACCAAATACTAAGTGCAAACAAGTAGGATCCTGTTCTATCAAAAAATACAGCCGTCAGTCCTGCACTAGCTGCAGACCCGACCCCCATTCCGAAAGAATAAATTCCGATAACAGATGAAGCGCGGTCCGGGAAATACTGCTTGATCATTGCGGAAAGGAGTGGCCCGATTACTGCAATAGCGATACCTATAAGGAAGGCTGTTCCGATTAGAATTAAAAAACTGGAAATGAACCCGCGTAAAGCGGTCATTAGTCCAATTAGTATAAGCATTGCATAGATTGTATACTTCAATCCAAATTTCCGGTTCAACACCGGTGCCATTGAGGCAAAAACGCCCATACAAATGACAGGTACCGCCGTCAATAGACTCACCTGTGCATTAGATAACGTCAACTGCTCACGAATTGTTTCAAGCATGGGCCCAATGGAAGTGATAGCTGGCCTCATGTTAATGGATATCGCAAAAATCGCGAAAATAATAAGAAATGCGTTTTGTTTAGTTACTTTTTTAGACATTTCCTCGTTCCTTTCTTTCAGTAAAACAAATAGCTCTGGGCGTTCATTGCTGAGGGAAACTCTGGTCATCCCCCTAAAACGGACAAAGTAGGGTATAGTCTAGTCTATGCAAGAACTCTAATTATCCTATCTAGGATGGAAGGTTTTCTTCTCCATATTGATCAAGGAACTGTCTTTACATCACTTCAACACCATAAACAATCAAAGAAACTTGGCTTTATTCCAAGCATGTCAAGAAGAGAAAACTGCTGGGACAACACTGTAATGGAGAGTATCTTTTCACACTAAAGTGGCATGTAACACTAAATAAAATAAGTCGTCTTACAATTAAATAAATCTTCATAGACGGCTCTTTGTCATGCGTACCCAAGTGGTTCGCTATTTTTTATAATTCGAGCTTTCTGTCTAGCATAGCAAACCGTAGATTTAAAATAATAATTAGTGTGTGGTGCTGCAATCACATCACATATCCCAGTGAAAACACAAAATAACCAAACATTCAATAGAGTGTCTAGTTTACATTCTATCACGTTATGAGGGTAGTGTTCCGAATAGTGCCATGTGTGTATAGCTAACCGGAGTACTTATCCACTATAGCAAACTCTATTATTAATTCCGCCATTACCATTACCAATCCCCTCCCAGTGTTATACGAGAGGAATTCCGACTTTTTTCATTGCTCATAACTTCCCTTTTCAAACTTATATGCTGAAACCTTATAATCAATAAATGCACCAATGAACCCTATAGGTATACCGCCTGCAGAGGTTGAAAGTAAAATAATAAAAAGATCTACCCTCCCTACTTTTTGGTACAAAAAATAGAAGACTAAAACGGTTCCAATTGCTGTGAATATCACCGTGAAATAATAAGTTATATTCACACATTCTTCCTCTCCCGTCAATTTCTCACTCATACCATACCCTCATTTCTTGGAACAACAATAATGTACTTTTATTATTCACTTACTTTTGTTGTTTCAATCAATTTAGGCATGATATCCGTATTATCCTCACTCGGAAATACGTGCGCGATATGCGTTTGATATGTTTGCTATTAAGTTTATCGGATTCATATATTGCTCTTTCGCTTAATGTTCAAACTGCGTATTAAACAGTTTTCATAATATGTTCCGATTGCCTCTGTGATACTATCATTTAATACATAATGAAAGGAACTAAAGCCATGATTATATTAATACAGTTGATCAGCTCAATACCCAGCTTGTAGGGCGTGCTGCAACACCCCTTGACGTGCCTTGCAAGCTCGGGTTTCTCCAAGGGAGCTGATCCAAATGAAAAACCGTTCCAAAGCCTATACTCGCCATCAGCGAGAGAGAATCATTCAAAGAAAATGGGCAATTCTAAAAGATGCTCTGCAACGAGAAGGCGAGTCCATGCCCGTGCGTGGGACATTAAGCAAAGGAAAAGTCCATTGTTCTTGTAGAATGTGCTGCTATAAACAGTATCATGGCATCCCAAAATCTAAACATAAAGCACAATGGGAAGCGATGCAGAAGGAAATAGACGATTAAGTCTATTTCTTTTTTAATGGCTTTTTTTATTTCACATAATGTGTCCACTGTTTATCGGACCGCACATGTATCAGCGCAAGAAAGTAAATGACCCTTCACACTAAAGTGGATTCATACATATCCTGTAAAAGTATGCTACCAATGCATATTAGACATCATATAAGGAAGGATGTACTTATGAGTTCGAATATTGATTACACTTCACCAGCAACTCAGTTCACTTTTGACGTAAATGACAGTCCGATTTTCAAAAAAGACAATCAAAATTTTATTAATGTGTTAGGTATCAAACAATTAAACACATTAGAAAATGTGTCATTACTTGATATCTTTCTTAGCGCTGGCAATGTCATCGAGCCACATTACCATCAACATGCTGCAGAGCTTGTTTATTGTATTTCTGGAGCTTGTACTGTTTCATTTCTGAATCCTTTTACAAAAGAAATCCAAAATTATCCTATTACCCCTGGGCAAGTTGCAAACGTGCCGCAAGGATGGTGGCACTATATAGTAGCTACTGCTAATAACACTCATTTTTTAGGTATTTTTGATGCACCAACTCCGGAAGTAATTCTAGGGTCTGACCTCTTAAAATTAACGCCTTCGAATATTATGGCACATACCTATTGTATGGATGAGAGTCAATGGAAAAAAGCAATTGCTCCCGTTGAGCCTTCTACATTTATCGGACCCCCAAAGGACTGTAACAGAGTGAAAGAAACCACCTCATATCCAGTCCCACATTCTGTAGAGCAATACGCCGACCAAATGTGTCCATATACTTATCAAAAATAACAATTTATCGTTCTTTCTCTTTGAACGCGTCCATCCCATTCATTACTTTACTTGATGTTCGAATTGGCGACCTCCTCACTAATCTGTGGACGGGTCGCTCTAGCTTTGTTCAATTTAACCTTCTCACTGACAACGAATCGAGCTGTTGACGATTGTGTCGGTCATTTTTTCACTTCACGTTGAACTTCTTAATAGTTCTACTCCAGACTGATAATCCTCTTTTCCGGGGCCTGTACTATATCCTGCATGTTCTTCCCCTCCATTTGTCTCCTCACTCCCCTTTTCTCTATTTATGGGTAAATAAAAAAGAACGCCGGGATAGACGTTCTTGTTAATCGATTAATGCATACAGTTATTTGTTTTTTATATAGTCCATCCCTTGCGTTGTTATTGCTAATACTAGATTATCTGACCCTTGCCCACTGTCTATGGCATATTCCTTTTCGATTAGGTATTCAATAGCCAGTTTGCTGTTTAGGTCTGCATTTATCATTGCTTTGGGTAATTTATAACTTCCTCCATTATTAGCGAAATGATAATCATAAAGACTTTGTAATAGTATATCTGATAATTTATTTCTTTCTTCATTAGTCATATGTAATCCCTCCTCTTCCTTCTACCATTCGACAAATGAGGAAGGAATCCTTTAAATAAATAATCGCCAGTGGCCGACGAACGTTATAGTATTACTCGATTTCACTTAATTTCAATTCAGTAAAACTTTTTTTGATAATTTCTTCAGAATAAAAATTTATTTTCCCACATTCTGTAACCTCTTTGTATTTTACTCGGTAGCATTTATTGCTTATCCTAACAATGTCCGCATCCATCATCAATTGCGCAGTTTGAAAATCAACAATACCTTCACTGCTCCCTCTAGCTCCGAGTCCAAATTCAGTAATAGCATAAACTTTGACAGCCCCACTCATAAAACCACTCCTCTTATATCTAATACTTTAACACTCTAACACCTTAATGCTTAAATACTATAATATCCGACAAAAAAAGGAATATCAATCCTAATAAAAGGATTCAGATTGGTCATAAAAAATACACCTCTCAACCTAGGTGTTTGCTTGTTGCAGAAACAGAATCAAACCAAGATATTTTATAGAATTGATTAAAGCTGAAATTCATATATCACCTTGATTATAGCTACATAGTAATTCTGGTACCCCCTTGATGATTGCATTGGGTTCTGTATTTTCGCCCGCAGGCCTTTTAATTTTCTACCATCATCTTCAGACACATCTTGCCCAAATACCCATAACTTTCTATTCTGAGTATCCATCGATAACAAAAATTAAAGTGAAATGAATACTTTATTTTCTTGATGTTGATAAGTTAGCGTTGGAGAAACTTCGCGTAATTACTGAATCTCGCCGTTAATTTAAGAAAAGCTCCTAACGTTGCACACAGATTCCCTTAAAAATATAGTCTTTTATAATAATCAATAATAGCTTAGAGTTGCTATTCAAGGGATGAAGTTCTTTCCTTAAACAAATGCACAAAATTTATATTTGAGAGAGGTAGTTAAATGAAAATCGATTCACCAAGAATACCAAACGATTTACCTACAATCAATTTCCAAGATATTTTTTACCAAGAAGATCCAGAACTTGAATTATGTATAATTAATGATTCCTTTTTTGCTAATGAAGTGTTGCATAGAGTGCGATTATCTAAAATGTCTTTAAAAAATTGTAAGTTTAACAATACTAATTTTAGTAATATCGACATTACTGATGTTATTTTTGATAACTGCGATTTTTCAAATGCTAACTTGAGTAGTTCTTCTATACATAGGACGGTATTTAAAAATTGTAAATTATTAGGTCTGGATTTTACAGAGTCTCGATTTGGCAATGTTGAGTTTGATAATTCTTCACTGAACTTAGCCTCATTCGGAAATTCAAAACTAGAAAAAGTTAAATTTCTAGACACATCATTAGTAAGCTCTGATTTTTATGATTGTATATTTAAAAACGTCGAATTTAGATTATGCAACATAAACAGTGCAAACTTTGAAAAGACACCACTTAAAGGAATCGATATTAGTAATTCTACTTTTGAATCACTTACAGTATCTCTAGCAGATCTTAAAGGCTGCAAAGTGAGTTCTTTCCAAGCAATTCAATTTGCTTCTCTATTAGGCTTGATAGTTACTGATTGAATTTATTCTAGTTATATAATTAACTTTGCCAACTAAACTTAGACAAAAAATGGCCATTATAAAATCCCATTCATCATAGTCGTTAGCTGACTAACAATAAGAGGAATTTTTATAATGGCACACCACTGAATATCATACAAAAACGTAAGATGTTTCTTCTATAAGATTGATGTAAGGCCCCTTTAATTGGATTTGCATAGAAAACAATTAACACGGAATGATACTTCTCCAACCTGTAGCACATTTATTATGCATACTAGTTTCCTCTTTTCACCAAACGCACAGAATGAATGCTCTTATTCCGAACAAACAAGAGAAGACCGTCAATAGACAATCTTCTCTTGTTCAACTATTACATCCTTTAGTGAAATATCATATTTATTTTAAAGTTGTTTTAAACACATAACTAGTTTTGGCATACTTCATTTTATCCTCATAAAAACGGTGTGCATCTGTACGCTGTAATCCTGAAGATAAAGAAACACTTTCATAATTATTTTCTTTTGCCCATTCATGAACATATGTAAGTAGTTTTTCACCGTATCCTTTTGAACGTATAGTAGTATCTGTAACCAAGTCACAAATCCAAATAAATCTGCCACTAGAAAGTGTTATCATCGGCTTCAAACCAGTAACTGCAACAATTTCACCACCATCTAGTAAAGCGAACATTTTATATTTATCATTCTCTTGCGCAGCAATTACTATTTCAAGATAAGTATTTTCATCCAAGTGAGTTCGTAACTGCTTCATAACAGGAAATGCTTCAATAATTTCATTGCGTGATTGAAGTTCTTTAATTGTTAACGTATCCATAAGTGGAAACTCCTTTCCAATTTTTCGCCGAATTGAATCTAACATAGTTTTTCGTCTACCTTACTTATTGAAGAAGAATCGGCTATTCTTAAAGATTTTATCCTTTTTCCAACTGATGCTCCAGTAAGTTGAATAAGTATTAATTTGAACAAGCCCTAATTAAAAACACAAATACTATAATCATAATGAATGAAATAATATTTATTAAACAGCTACCACTTGGTGCACCTGTGGTTGCTTGTGCCCACGTATTATTTAAAGTGCTACCTGGATTTTTCTGTTGTTCTTTTGCCTTTAATCTCTCTCTTTCTTTTTCTTCTGCAGACATATTACCACCACACCCATTACATTTTTTATATTTACTACTATCAATAATTTGTTTATCCTTTTTTGATAATTCGTTATTAGTGAATGATTCATCATTATATTTTCGACAAGGATAATTTGCAAGGTCACTTTTCATTAATACGATTAAGTTGTTTCTATCGTAACGCATTTACATCTTCCCCCACACTTGTAATTCGACTTACAGTGAGGAAGTCCTCTTTTTGGTTTGATATTACGCAACTTTTTGCTTAACGTAAAAAAGCGACCCAGCCACAATTTCAATTTGTGGACAGGTAGCTTTGGTTTTGTACTTATTTAACCTTCTCATGGATAACTAGGCAACGTTGATACCACAGTGTTCTCGGATTATCCATATTAAAGACTGTCAATAGATAATCTCCTGTTGTTCGACTAATGCGCATGCTAGCCATACATGTAGCGCAAAACCAGAGCTACACCATAGAGGATGAAAATGTGTGCTGAACGGGTATTGGGTCGATCTACTATGATGGCAGAGAAGCCCTGGCTCCAACGACCACAGTGCATCACAGACTGTCGTACCCAATATTGGCAGCACTTACGGGAGATCAATCCTACTCTGGTTACTGCCCCAGCCTTGCCTATATTCTAGGGTGGGTGGATGTATGGGGATGATTTTTCATTTACCTATCCATTCCATATTATCATTCTTATAGCTCAGCTTTTTTGGTTATGCGCTATTATCAATAAGCTTATTAGCTCAATCCCCTATTTTCTTTTCGGTTTTGGTTAAGAATTTTTCCAATGCTTCACTAATATCAATATCCGTGCGGTCAGCCAAATTAATCAGCCACCACATACATTCACCAAGCTTATGTTCAAGTTCAGATTCAGTTTCTCCATTTGTTGGCCAACGCCCCTGTTGAGACATTGTTAGACGACCTACCAAACCAGCATCTGTCAGGAAAGCTAACGCATCTTCTTCTACTGTCCATTCTTTTTCATGATACTGTCGTTCCAAATTATGGTAGGTTTTTCTTATTTGTAAAGAACGTTCAACGGCTTCACTAAAATTCATATTTTTCATTTTGCTTCCTTTCTTTTATAGACATGTAGGGTTCATCTGTTTGTATTTTGATAAGGGCATCTATCTTACTCCCATAAAATAAAAATAGCGCCAATTTCTCTTTAATAGAAATCAGCACTTCATTTATTCACTCTACGCTGCGTGACGCTTTTGGCGGTTGGCACACGTCACATTTACGTTGGTTATTATTATTAAATTTCGTAAATGTTTTTTCAAAGTTGCTACCACATGCACATTTAAATTGTAACTTTTGAGAAAAACCGAGATATTCAGTCGTTAACAACTTACTTTCCGAATTTTTCTCAACAAATTCTCTAATTTTATCGATCGTCCATCGTTTAATCATTCTCTTACACCTCCATATTTTATCTATAGGCGGAGGCTTTTTTTGGGCATCCGTTCAATTATGAGTTAAAGTCGTAATTATCCTAAGCTCCTCATTATAACATGAGCTGACACACAATCAAACAGATGGAAGGGATCTTATTTAACGAATCAGTCCCGCCAGTTGAATAAGAACAGAGCATTGTTCTTTATTCGCCCATATTTATACGAATACCACTTTATAATCAATGGATTTATGATTGATTCTTAGATTGATATCTTGCTACGTCTATAATCAACTCGTTGTACTGGTTCGAGACGTTAATTCCATAATTTCGCATAAACCGAAAAACCTCGCTGATTTTCTATATCTTTAACGACTCCTGTAAATGATTCATACCGCTTATGGGCAAATATCATGATTCCAACTTCTACGGCGAATTCTATTGATTCACCAATTCTCCCGCCAATTTCAAGAACATCCGTTCCTGTTAGTTTTGGGCCTACCGCTGCAGCCTTTGATTTCGGTGGTTTTGGAAGTGCTACCATTTTCATCATTCTTTCTGTACCAGTCTCTTAATTCCGCTAGGTGTTCCCTAAACATCAGTGATATGGCCAACTCTTCAGCGCTCTGATCAATCACGTTGTAGCAACTCCCCTTATGCCTTGATTTTCTACCATTGCAAAATAAATACCAATCAATTCTTCCGTCCTGTTACGTAGCCGTATATTCAAGTAGCGTCTCTTGTCCTCATAGCCGCCATGAATAAATGCATACTCGGTGAACGTCCCATCTTTTCCCCTTTTAATTAACTTCATGTTTTTTCTTCGTGCATAATTATTCGTTTCTGCCAATTCAGCTCGAACGGTCTTTAACGCACTTTCAACGATATAGGTGTAAGGTCCTTTCAACTTGAATGAGCTTGTTTCAATCACTTCTCGGTCTCTCTCCAAGATACTTATAATCATCGGTAAATAAATCATATTCTCGAAATACGGTAATGCTTCTCCTGGGATTAACGGCATTAATAGCAATAGGTAAGACTTCGATATTATCTCCATCTTTTCCCCTGCTCCACACCGTACGTGACAGTTTCCCATCATACGGCGCTCCATCTACTTTAAATTTCAGTCAATAAGTTCTAAGTTACAGAACTTTCGATATTGGTTTGTTTTCTTTATTTGTTCGTCTGTTAGTTTTAGGAATTTAATTAACCTATTTATTGTTTCATCTTTTGTTGCATGTATTAACCTGTGAACATCTTTATGAAGAATTCGCAGATTTTTAAATTCATCTGTTCCTTCAAGACTAATTGGTTTGTAGTGATGGCAATGAACATCTTCTGCAAAGAGAAAAAGTTCAGTGATTTCACATTTACCATTTTTCATGCTGTATCTGCTGATACGATTATCCATATATTCAGTAGTTCTATTTGGAATATAGGAGTTCATGAGTTTGTTAATCTCTGTAAAGATGTCAGGCTTTAACTTTTGATGAATTTTATCTCTTCCACCTACCGTAAATGGTGTTAAGTCTTGTGAGAAATTCATATTATTAGAAGTTTTTATATCCGCTAAGGGAAAAAGGTAAACTTCTGCAACTTTATGGGTTCTAAAGTTGTTTCTATAGAATTTCTTATAAACTTTGGTAGGATTTTTAGGTTTTTCATATTTTCCTACACTTTTAAGACGATTAATCGTGAAATTTGAAAGGTCAAAGGCCATTCGTGAGAATTCTATATTAACCATTGTCGCTTTTATGAAATAGTTGTGTAGTCCGAGTATGAAGCTATTAAACTTCCTAGCATTTTGTGCTGTTGGGGAGTTTCTTAATGTTTTGATTCTTGCCCTATACTCTTTCTTAATATCCTGTTTTTTCTTATCCATTACCCCAGTTTGAGCTACGAATATATTTCTTTTCATTTCTGCCCTTATTGTGAATCCTAGAAATTCGGATTTGCTTTTTCTTAGATTCACAATTTGTGATTTTTCTGGTGATATATCGAGTTTAAGACGGTCTTTTAGGTAAAGCCTAACTGCATGAAACCACTTTTCAGCTGTCTTCCAGTCTTTACACATGATTTTAAAGTCATCTGCATAACGGACAATGAAACCCTCTTTTAGTTTGGTGTTCTTTAGTGCTGTGTATTTATTCCACTGTGTATATTTGTGTTGCGTTTCAAAGAGTTCCCATTGTCCAGCTACCCATTGGTCTAAATCGTTTAGAACGATATTAGATAATAAGGGGGATAAGATTCCGCCTTGTGGTGTTCCTTTAGTTGGTATGCCTTCTCCATCAATCTCTGCTTTGAGCATTTTACTGATGATTTTCAGGACTTGTCTATCTTGTATTCCTATATTCCACAATTGTTTTATTAGCAGCGTGTGATTGATATTGTCGAAAAATCCTTTAATATCAATGTCTACTACAAAGTGCAATTTATTTCGATTGATAAGAAATTGGGTTCTAGCCATAGCATGATGTGTTGACCGTAAAGGTCTAAACCCATAACTATGATTGTAAAACTTAGCTTCTGCAATCGGTTCTAATACTTGTTTAAAACATTGTTGGATAAGTCTATCCATAATGCATGGAATACCTAATGGTCTTTCATCTCCATTAGGTTTAGGAATAAATACTCGTCTCACTTTTTTAGGTTGATAATTTAACAGGATACGTTGTACTTCCGCAACTATTTCTTCATCTTTCATGGTTTTTATATTATTTATCGTTCTACCATCTGTACCTTGTGTTTTTGACCCTTTATTTGATTTAATAGCACGAAAAGCTAAGAGAATGTTTTCTCTTGAGATGATTAATTCGTAAAGTCTAGTGAATTTTTCATCTTGTTTTGACCTTTCATATAAATCAGTAAAGGTATCAGTCATATTGTAGTATTCCCAATATCTTAGGTTAGTTTGCATTGTGGCATCACGCCTTTCTTGTGTGATATTCCCACATTCTTACCAGACCTTTGCAATTCACTTTTGAGAAAATCGACTATTATATTTAAAGTAGACTTGGGGCTATTCCTCCATTACCATTACAGTAACTTCAAAGGTTCATGCCCCTACTTTCACAAGAATAAATGCATTTCGACATTATCTGTCTTATAGCAACCGTTAGGGTGCTAGCCCTTAACAACGTTCTTTGCTTCCCTTGTTCCTTGTTTTCTAGCTGTACATATATCGTTAGATGTTCCCTTTGAGCCTGTAAGTCTGTTAGCAACTTAGTCTGCTACACGGTTTTCATAGTGAACACTCTTACTCATCGTGAACTTACCATGCGTTGTGCATGACCATACCTTTCGTATATGGCGAATGTTTAGACCCGTACATTCGGAAATTCGTCAGTTCCTAATAGAACATTCTCATCATAGATATTTTATAGCCACCCGAACTATCAGATACCATATTCACTGTATTAGCTGAACTTAGTGTATCCTTCGCCCGACTTCACCTAGCTTCATACCTTCAATCCCTAACAGGATAGAACGCATGTAGGAGTATCAGTGTGGATGTTTCTAGGGGACATGTCCCTATCATTCCATCTATCGAAAACAAAGTTAGATTACGAAAATGTAATCCTCACATTTCACGGTTTTATCCGTTTATAGCGAAACAAGTCGCACGATCACCATTCTTTCTTTATGTACGATGGGAACAAGTGCTAAAACGTTATCAATTGTAAAAATACGTTTGAATTTACGCAGAAAACAGTATGCACGGAATGATACCTCACCAAACTGCAGTACGTTGATTCTTCTTTTGCTAATTGAACCGTCCGCAGCCAAGTACATCATATCTAGGTGTTCACTGTATTCCATCGACCTCACTAATTGGTTACGCACACTCGTTCTCCCTTTTCCGTTAGTATATAGAACAATAGTTCTTATTGCAACTGGATAACGGAAATTATAAATATTACCAATTAACCTTTGATACGATACATCTTAGATATTTGGGCAAATAAAAAAGACCGTCAATAGACGATCTCCGCTTGTTCAACTAAACATCTGTTAGTTGAACAAGTGAGTCTCTCAAAATTTACTTACTACGAAATAACTACTGTATTATTGTTTACCAGTTTTTCAGCAAGTTTAATATTTCCCTTTAAATAAATAGGTAAATTAGAGTTATTCAGAATTTGCTGGGTAGTCATCCAAATAACGTCGTCAACTTCATCAGGACTCTTAGCAAATGCTTCGCCTGATTCGTGGTCACAAAGAAAAACAATGTCAACCACATTTATTCCTGAATCAGTAACGAATGATGAGCTATTTACATATCGAAGATTTGAAACCTCTATACCCACTTCTTCAGCAATTTCTCTTATTAGTGTCTTTTCTAAAATGTCTGATGAGGTACCTTCTTTTTCTACCTTTCCCCCAACAAGAGACAATGAACCTCCAGCGTGTTCTTCTTTCTCGCTTCGTCTTATTAACAACCATTTTTTATTTTTGTAAATTGCACCCTCTACATTAACTATAAACACAATATCTCCCCTTTAAAATAACCCTTAAGTGTATTTCTATAATTCAAGACATTGCTTAGGTGCTTGTTCAACTAACCTGTTTCGTTAGTTGAATAAGAACAATGTTCTGTTTCTTTATTCGTCTATATTCATATGAATATCTCTTTACTTCACAAAACAAAAAGCGACCGTTCCGTGATGGAATAGTTGTTTTTTGATCTCAAATATTTACTTTGTTTTTTTACTAACCTTGTAAATAAGATAACAAATTGCAACTAGAAGGAGTGCTCCGAATACTGGAGTTAAAATATTTCCCATTTTTAACAATCACCCCACTTTTTTACTATATTGTATATTTCGACATGTATTTTAAAAATCCTGCAAAATAGAAAGCGACTCAAATTAAGAGTAGCCGCCTATAAATTCACCTATTTAATTACCGTCGAAACATCCTTTTATTTTTCCCTCTGGCCAAATAATAAAGTAGGGAAACCATTCTCATGGCTTCCCCCTTATCAAACCGCACGTGCCCTATTTAGGCATACGGCTTACCAATATGTTACCGCTAGATTCTAGTGTGATGCATTCCAGGCGTTTTGCATTTTATTAAGGCGAGGTGGTGAAAAAATATTCTTCGCCTTTCGTTTTGAAGCGAAGTTTGGCCAACTCATAACGGCGCTTGGCTTTCTTTCTACTTAGTTGGACAATTAAATTAAGGGCTAGTAGTATAATACACAAGAAGTGAGGAGATCTACTATGTCCGTAAAAAGAAGAACGTTTTCTACAGATTTCAAAAAACAAGTGGTAGCCCTATATGAAAACGGAAAAAGCCGACAAGATATTGTCAAAGAATATGAATTAACCGCATCTGCTCTTGATAGGTGGATTACACAATTCAGGCAGTCAGGTTCTTTCTTAGAGAAAGATAATCACTCTCCAGAGGCACAGGAATTGATTGCCTTACGGAAGAGAAATAAGCAACTAGAAATGGAAGTAGATATTTTAAAGCAAGCAGCGCTGATCATGGGACGAAAATAGATGTGATTCAACAAAACCGTCACACCTATTCGGTATCAGCAATGTGTAAAGTCCTAAAAATTGCGCGTAGCACCTTCTATTATGACACTGAAGTATCCGCTCAAAAAGAGCAAGTAAAGCGGGAAGAAGAACGCGTATTAAAAGAAAAGATCGCTAAGGTTTTCAATGAAAACCGACACGTTTATGGTACTCGGAAACTAAAAATAGAACTAGATAAAGAGACAGAAGGCCTTACAATCTCGAGACGCCGAATTGGAAGATTGATGAGCGAACTTGGCCTTCAATCAAAATACGCCAAACCTTCCTATAAACCAATGGCAACAAGACCAAATGAAGAATCCGTTCGAAACGTATTAAATCGAGAATTTGAAGTGGACAAAGAGATGTCCGTGTTAGTAAGCGACTTAACATACGTAAAAGTAGGATACCGTTGGAGTTACGTTTGTTTCTTAATCGATCTATACAATCGTGAAATTGTCGGGTGGAGCGTCGGAGCACAAAAAGACGCTGCTTTAGTTCAGCGTGCCTTCGATTCTGTTAAATACCCATTGGGAAACGTGAACTTATTTCATACAGATCGCGGTTCTGAATTTAAAAACGTTGATATCGATGAATTATTAAGTGGATACAAAATTAAAAGATCACTCAGCCATAAAGGGAATCCTTATGATAATGCGGTGGCAGAGGCAACATTTAAGATTTTAAAAACAGAATTGATCAACGGAGCGCACTATCAAACCCTTGACCAGCTGTCCCTTGAACTTTTCGATTATGTCAATTGGTATAATAATATCCGTTCGCACAGTACATTAGGCTACCTAAGTCCGGTTGCTTATAAAAAAATAGCCCTTAATAATATCGTTTGATTTAGTGTTGACATACCAGTATGAAGTTGTCTGAGGCAGGAGGAATCCTGTCTTTTTTATTTGCTAAAATCTTGTACCCAATAGCCCTCATCATCTTCTCTGCATCCGCAACATAAGCCGCTTTAAACTCCGGAAAAGCATCAAACAAAAACCCTTCATAATTCAATCCAAAGTAGTCATAATACCGAAAGTCATCTTGTAAATCTTCCCTTTCGACGTCAATCTCCAAATTCATAATGCGTTCACGTTACATTTTCAGCCCTGCTGCCAAGTCTTTCAGATTCAATTCTTCAGACGTTCTGAGGAATTTGACCTTTTTAGCAATGTGTTGGATCTTGCGATTTTCTTCTAAGCTCATTTCAATCCCTCCAATAACTCAGCAGCCTTTGCCCCGCCATCCATCATGACCTTAATTTCCGGTCCCCACTGATCAACAACATTAACTTCGTAATTTTTGCTGTCGGCGTAAAATGCTATTGCCTCACGTAATTGCATGTTTTGCTCATATCCCTTGTCTATTTCAGGAAGAATCTTATATTGAGTACGGTTTTCCAACTCCTGCATTCGTTCGATAAGCCATTTGAAATCCTCACTTGCATCAGCGACATTTTGTGACACTAAACCCTCGCTGCTGATTTCCCGTAAAATATTTCACCGGGCGCTTCGAATATAATTTTAAGCAGGTTGAACTTTTCTTCACTCCTTTCACTCACACCAGCACCTCCATCCCTTTCAATTCATCCGTAAGCCTCATAAACAACTCCATATTCCCCCCATCAAGCGCCATATCAATCTGCCACAACAGCATGTCCTTGTCCGTGAAATCCCTTTCAATGCTCGGGTAATGTTCCAAATATTCACGGGACATCTTGGATCCTTCCGACATCTCAGCCATAAGTTTCCGAGAGTTGATTTTCCCCATTTCCCCTAAAGCATTCGTATACACAGCGAGAGAAAAGCCCTCCATCAATCTTTTAAATTTTTCACGTTCATGATCATTGTTCATCCCTGCTCACTCCTCTTCAATTCATCCTGCCTAACTGTCACCAACCCGTAACTGACTAGCCTATATTTTTGTAGTAAACTTACAGCAAGAAAGGTGACTATCAAATGACAGCAACGACTTGGATGTGGATTTGCATTTGTATTGCTACCTTGATTTTACAGTTCATTTTTATTTTTATCGTCCTCCATCAAAGTAAGCGATTTAAGCATACAATTCATACGATTGATCCGATTGATCCGATTGATGATCGTATAAAAGAAATGAATAGAGAAAAAACCGACATAGAGTAATGATTGTATACTTACGAATGGGACGATACACGACAGTGAACGTCCTTACTGTCATTTCATTCACTCCTCTTCAATTCACTTTGCCGAAATATCCCGATCTGATTAGACTTCGCAAACAAAACCTCATACTGTCTTCTGTGTAAAACCTTAACAATCCGACCTTCCATTCCCTCAAATACCTTCAGGTAGAAATAATCCTCAACATCTTTCTCCTCTACATTGACGACGATTTCAACCGTGTCACTGACTGTAAAGGTTTCTTTGACTGGCACCGCATCAAAAATAGGGAGTTACTGAAGCACAGCTATCACTCCTTCACAAATCGTTTTGCATACCGCAACTGCCGATGAATATACGGATCATCCTCATTGTCACCGCTCCACATCCAGTCGCCGGTACGCCTCTCAACGTCTTTCAGCACCTCAAACGGTAATTGCTGTAAAAGCTTGATTATTTCTTTTTATACTGTGATTCGGAAATTTCCTTCGTTTTTATGTTCGAAGTGAGTATCAGTAATTCTCCTTCTCTCTTTACGGTATTACTCACCTGCAAATAAATGGATAATTGATTACAATTCGGTAACAATATGGTAACAATTCTCCGATAATGTATACTAAAATATTATTTGATGAGACAATTCTTTTAGAACAAGTCATTGTTCATGCCATAAATTGGAGGTGACTCATGTTTGTAATCATACGAAACAATGATGGTGAAACAGAGTTCTTAAAGGACTCCAGTACCCAGTCAGACAAAACCTTTGCTGATTTTTACACAGCGGATTTGTTAATGCAGCAACTGAATCAAAACGTAATTCCTTCCAAACATTGGACTGTTTCTGAAAAGTTACAATAAGTAGCTTAAAAAGTGCTTAGTTACTTAGCGTTAATCTTGGATGTTTATTGACCGGGTGATTCGCCAATACTGTCGCTATATCACAAGGTGACTGTGATAAAGACTGCTGATTATTTTTAATCAGTGGTCTTTTTGTTAGGAGTACGAATCAACTAGCTGTTGATTCTACCCATTCCGCAAATGCATTTGTTAATGGCACCATCATCTGCCCAACCTGCAAAACCTATAAAGCCATCTGGATTCAAGCTGATCGCTTCTCATTGAGTGAAGTAATGACTATTCAAAAATAAGCAGCATTCCGTTACTGTTGTATTTACTGTTAATCTTTTGGCTCACTCTCATGGTGTTTATAGACATTGTGCCAGCTTTATTAGCTTGCTTAACGTGTTTGTTGAGTAAGGATAACCAACACACAAATATCGCCTTCTGTAATATTTTCATAAGTTAATCCTTTTCCAGAGAAAAGTTCTCTAATTTGATCCACTTTGTAAGTCGCGAACTCATTGCGTAATTTTTTAATTTCATTCTGTAATTTAATAATTTCCTGTTTCCATTATCAGTCGTTATCCACTATGACCACTCACTTTCAAAGTTTCACTAGACTGCTAAGATGTAGTACAACGTCATTTCCCGTCGATTCTAAACGCCCTACAGTTGATTTGGTGTAAACTCCATATTCACTTTGACCTACTAAAGCTGATAAAGACCTGTTGTGCTGGATTTCAATGGAATAAAATAGATTTCGAAAAAAAGACCATCACAATCAAGCGAACCCGTACTACCATGGAGTTCATAAACCAAATAGCAAATTAACAAACTTTGTCGACGATCTTCTGCTAAATCAATTGAAGATATACAGATTTTGGCGGAATAAGACTTTGCGCATTTTTTTGGAAAGAAGTTTGGAAACTGATTATGTACTTACCTCAGAAAGACTCAAAACTCCCATCAGCGAAAGATCTGTTTCAAATCCAATTAAACTCAACCTTAAGAATCAGGAATGAAATCTATTTCTCACACAGTTTAAGACATCCCCAAGAAAAAATTATGTTGAGTAAATTCATTCCACTACAAACTATTACAGAACGACTAAGAAATACTTCTTTGATGATTTTAAGTTTATATACCCACTCATCAATAAAACCTCGAAGTCAAATTAGCGAAATCCTCCAGTGATGCATTCACTTTTTAAATTGGTGGAATATTTGGAGGTTGTTTTTATTTAAACCCCTCATAAGCCTTGAGGCATAAGCATTGTTGCTACTATGAATTATTTCGTGCAATAAAATTTTTATAACGCATTATACATCTTTATTACATCGAAAACCCCGTCAATTCAACTGTTTGACGAGTTTTGTATAAAAATCAACTATGCAAGATAAAGCATGATAAAGCATGCTGTTGGGGCTACATTGGGGCTAATAAAAAAACGCTTGGTGGCATATTTTATAAATGGCTAGTGTTGCTAACTTCCGTAAAAAAAATGAAATAATGTACCCGCCGCAGGTAATGATATGAAATACATGCACGATTGATCCAGAGATCGTATAGGCAAAGTTGATAAATGGCTTACATCAATAAATCAATAGATAGAGGCAGAAACACTTATATTATAACCAGCCAACCTTTCAATAGAGGTGGCTGGTTTTTAATTGTTTGATTAACGAACTAATGTTCTGTATAGCAGGATTTAACAAACACTAATATTTACAGGGAAGGTGGACTTATTGAGATTTAAAGATGTAACTTTTGATTACCCGGATATAGTATCAACATGCAGTAATAACGGAAACGGTCCAGAAACAGTCATAGTATATATGAACATGAGGATACTGGAATTATTTACAGTTTCAACGACCAAGGTAAACACCTCTGTCTTTCTAATCCGTATAGGGATATAACGGGTTCTGAAATCGGTTATTCAATAGAAGAAATTATGAAAGAGGATCCTGCGAACCTCACAGGCTACATTAGCAATAATGGCGTTTATCATTTTAAACACACAACACTAAACCGGCACGAACAATACCCTGTTAGTGATATTTTACAGTGATGGGACTTCTCTAATGGGAATAAACGCAAAAAGGCGGCCCGTCCAATTTGGATAGGTTGCCTTTACCGCGTTTTTATTGCACCTAATAGACCATCAATAAACGATCTCATGAGGGTTTTAGAAGTTTAATATGAAATTACCTTTTGAATCTGATCATTAATATTTACCTTACTTAATCCACCGTGGTAACAAACCACAGATTCTAAGTCGAGGTCTAAGTATTTCTTCAAAGAGAGTCGAGCCGCCTTTATATCCAGTGTGGTTGGGGCATGAATTCCCCCAATTATTCCGTTTACGCTGTACATCGAATCTCCGGCAATGAGTGTTTTACTTTGTTTCAAAAAGATACTGATATGGCCAGGAGTATGCCCTGGGGTATGGATGACATGAATCCCGCCGCAATACGGCAATTCTTGACCGTCTTTCAAGGTATCGTCCACTTTGCCTTTTGGAGGGTTATCTAGGTGCCCATCTTTCAAAAGAGGTAAATCCCCTTGAATATAGGGCTTATCCAGATCATGAGCATATACTTTAATATTATTACCACACTCCTGTAATATCTCAGGAAGACTGCCTATATGATCTATATCCTGATGCGTCAAAATCACAACTTTTAGTTTGTCGAACGACACCCCTACTTTACTCATTTCCACACGTAAATCTTCAATTTGACCAGGGAATCCAGTGTCTATTAAAACAGCCATTTCTTGATCCCATAAAAGAATTGGATGAATAATAGTTCCATGAAAATCAAGTTGGAGCATCTCTACTCCTTTAGAAAGTTCCATAACTTTAAGCTCCTTTGTATTAAATTATATTGATGCAGAAAAATGGGTTAAGTTACATAAAAAGGCCGAAATAATAAAGCTAATTTTGTACGTAAAATACTATATTGCATAGTATCACTAATCACTCATTACCACTCCTGCAAGCTAATTGAATAACATAAAGCATGCTATATATATTCAACTTGCTTGACAAAAATTCCTGCTTTTGTGAAGTAATCCGGCCCGTTAGTCTGACTCCAACGACCACGGTGCATCACAGAATGTCGCGCCCAATACGGGTAGCACTTATGGGAGATAAATCCTACTCTGGTTATAAAAAAAATTGATAAAACTTTTAATTATTCTTAATCTATAATAATCTAACTTTGTTTTAAACCAACATTTCAATAAATCACTTTAGTTGTTACTTATTTTTATAATAATTATACTTAATAAGTATAGTTATTTAGAAGGGGTGATAGGATGAGTATGAACTTTATTATATTTGGAGCAAGCCATGGGCTAGGCGATGCATTTGTAAAAGGCTTACCCAAAAAGGGAGATACAGTATGGGTGGTGTCACGCACACGACCAAGTAGTTTAGATATAAATGATGGCGTAAATCGTAAATGGCTTACAATTGATTTATCTAGT
The DNA here is from genome assembly GCF_014302295.1 of Sporosarcina sp. resist. Taxonomy (NCBI): domain Bacteria; kingdom Bacillati; phylum Bacillota; class Bacilli; order Caryophanales; family Caryophanaceae; genus Sporosarcina; species Sporosarcina sp. resist. The sequence goes on from NZ_CP060287.1 coordinate 2,749,638, forward strand.
CAACAACAAATTCCTTCTTTAAAAGAAATATTAAAAGACATTCCTATTGATGTATTAATTTATAATGTCGGAGTATGGGAAAAGCGTGGTTTTGAAGATGACTATACGTTTGATAAGGATGAAGTTGGGGAAATTTCGAACATAATTAATATTAATTTAACTTCGACTATCACTTATATTCAGGCGCTTTTACCTAATTTAAGACAAGCGAAAAACGGAAAAATTATATTAATGGGTTCAACAGCAGGTTTAGATAATACGAATAATGCACAAGTTTCATTTGTCACATCTAAATTTGGCTTACGTGGTATTACAAATGCTTTACGCGACCATGTGAGAAAAGATAGGATCTCTGTAACGTGTATTAATCCAGGAGAGCTTGCTGCTGAAATACCTTATGAAGAAGGTGTAGAAAAGGCAATTATGATGTATCAAGGTACACGTATTCCTGTACAAGACATTGTAGCTATTGTCCATTGCGTTATTAATTTATCGCCTGTTTCATGTGTAAAGGAAATAAATATTCCAGCCATAACAGACTTAAATGCATGATTGTATAGCATATGAGTAGAGTCTTTCCATATATTATTATTAATCATTCGGTACTACATACAGCTCCCATTTTGATCAATCTCTTTTCAAAATGGGAGCTATTTTATATACCTATAATCAACGTTTGCATTCACACGCTAGAAGATCTTATCACCAAAGACACGTTTGAACTGGAGGGTACGGGTCCGGTATTTAGGAAAGAGTTAGAGGAAGAAATTAACGAGATTAAGTTAGAAGTTCAATAAAACAAATAAAACGACATTTCCCTAATCGGATTGGTCGTTGTTTTTTAATCGATAGCTCACCAATTTTGAAAGATAAAGAAGGGGTGCTCTCTAAGCCAGCTTCACGGCACGGGGAGCACCTTTTCATTGCTTATACGGATTGGCGTATAAGACCGTAGTGAATGATGCTAGTTTATAAAGTAGTTCAGAATTACCTTATAAGGTGGCACTTAAATTAATACGGAAGGAGATTATAAAACAGAATAGTAGGCAGAGGAACTGGATTGATAAGGCCAGCATGATTCCAGTTAATACTCCCCAGCCAAAAGTTTCACTCATGGCGATTAGAGCACCGCCTATTCCGATGCTTAATCCAGGACCAAACGCATCAATAAATTGGATATTCGCGGAAACCGCACCTGCTTCCCCTGCTTTGGCATGCTGTAGGGCAATGGCTCCCGTTGTTGGATGTGCTAACCCTATGCCAAATCCAGTGAGTATTTGTGATAATACCGCGAATGCGATTCCATTACCTGGAAGTCCTATAATTATGATGACAAGCGCAACTCCGACAATCATCAAACCAACACCGATGATTACCCGTTGTTTTCGGCCATTTCCATGATCTCTTTCATCAAACTTGGATTGCAACCAAGCTGCTGTTGACCAACTTATTGCTCCAGCAGCAACAATTAAACCCGCCACGTCCGCCGATAAGCCTTTAACCGTTGTTAGAGCTAGAACAACGTAACTTTCAACAGCAAAGAAGCACGCAACAAACAGACCTCTTGAAACAATGGTTGCTGGCAAGCCCTTTCTAACTAGAAAAGCGCCCTCTGGTAGTAGCTTCCGTAAAGGTTGAATCATCATCATGACCCCTACAGCTGAAATCATAATTCCCTTCCAATCGGGTACAAATCCTAAGCCGATTAACAATAGACCCGTTCCGAACGTCAATAAAACAGCGTAGATTTCTTTATAGTTTCCTTTTTCGATAGATAGCGCAGATGTATTTTCAGCTTGTAATTTACGAAACAATGGGAGTGTTAAGAAAACAGATAGAACAATGAAAGGCAGAACAAACCAGAACACAAACCTCCATGATAAAGATTCAGCTAAAAGTCCTGCGACGTAAGGACCAACCAATGCAGGAAGAACATAAGCACTTGAAAATGCTGCAAGAATTTTAGTTCTAAGTTCATCAGGATAACTTAATGTAATGCTGTAGTATACACAAGTTAAAAGGGCACCTGCTCCGAAACCTTGAAAAGCTCTTCCTACGATTAGCATGTGCATATTGATGGAAGTTGCTGCAATGACGATACCTGCAACAAAAATTAGAATAGACACGACATATGATTTAAACACGCCATTCTTATCAATCTGCTGACCGATAACCATTGTGCCAATAATTTGAGATAAAAGAAATGCGCTAAAAATCCAGCCATATAAATGGATGCCATTTAAACTTTGTGCTAATTTCGGCGCAATCGTCGTAATCGCTAGTCCCTCGAATCCTACAGTTGCAACAGCCAAGATAATACCGATTGTCATTGTTTTATACTGGACATCAAAAATCCCTATTTTATCAATGTTTTTTTTCATCATCGCAACCTCCATATAATTGTTAAGTTTGTCATCATGGCAATTTAACCGGTACTTCCAAGTTAACGGTCCCAACAATAGTTGTCATGACAACTATATTGCAGAATGAATTGCATACTAATAAAAACAATATCTGCTATAAATACTCTACATTACTATATATTTTAGCAAGTATCCTTCTAAATGTTTCAACTTCTTCAACAGTTATTCCATCAATGGTCTTCCTATACGCTTCAAGCGATGGAACAAGAATTTCATCTTTTATTTCTTGACCTTTAGAAGTTAGATATACGCGTAAGGATCTTCTATCCGTCTCATGGGTTACACGATAAATAAAACCTTTCTTCTCAAGCTTGAATAGCATTCGGGCAATATTCGTCTGGTCTTTAAACAGTCTTTCTGCAAGTTCTTTTTGAGTAATCCCTTCCTTCCCCCAAAGGATAACCAGTATCTCCCATTGATCCACTGTAATATCAAAGGGATTAAGCACCTTTTGATAATAATTAGTAAGTTTCAAATCTGCCCGGTGCACAATAACACCTATATATTTTTCTAATTCCAAGGTTACACCTCCATAATAATAGACATGATTATAGTTGCTATGACCATTATAATTCCAATCCCTTCTAACGTCAACCTATAAGAGCCTGTCATGTGGCGGGCTTTAATTTATTTTACAAATAATATGAAATGCAGTAAAGAACTTTTTTGTTACACAACTCCATTAACATGTTTGGTCCCATGCCAGCTGTGGAAGGTAAATTTATAGTTTCCAGTATTTCCGCTTGTATATCCACTAACGTCAAGTTAACTGCAAAAGAAAAGGAAATTGCGCTGTCTTTAATCGAACAACTAACAGCAGAATTTGAACCCACTAAATATGAAGAGTGATATAGAAGAAAAAACAGTTGAAATCGTGGAGTTCGTGAAACTGAAAGAAATTGATCCAGTCTATTTTGACAAGACGTATTATTTAGCTGCAGACAGCAATGGTTCGAAAGCATATGCACTGCTTCGTGAGTCGTTGGCCAAGTCGAAAAAGATTGGCATTGCAAAGATAACGATACGTTCTAAAGAAAGGCTTGCAGCAGTCCGTGTGCTGGACAACCATTTAGTGTTGGAGACGTTACACTTTCCGGATGAAGTTAGGTCTACAGTTGACCAGCGCACTGGCCTATCGAAGAAAGAAAAGAGTTGTTAACTGAAGTAATATCTGAAATTGATTCTCCCTATATTAATTTAGTTTCCTATGTGGCAACTGAAGGAGAGCAACTATTTGATGTTATAAAAGAAAACAAAATGGAGGGCGTCGTTGCCAAGCGAATAGGAAGCACTTACATCCCTGGCACGCGTTCAGATGATTGGAGAAAAATTATTAATTGGAGTTACCATGATGTGGTTGTTTCGAAGGTTTCACTTGGGCCACTTACTGTACAGTTACAAAGCGTAGAGGGCGAATATTTAGGTAGCGTTGCGATTGGATTTACTAAGGAAATTAGAGAAAAACTGCTGTTAGGGATTCCTCCATTTTTAGTTAAAGTAAAAGCTAGAGGTTGGACGAGCGGAGGTAAGTTAAGGTTACCGCAGATAGTGAAAATTAAATGATTCTGTCGCTCCGTAATTCGCCTTTTTACACCAAATATTTATTATGTTTATACAATATCAAGGGAGTGTTAATCTACATGCTTATAGAGAGAGTTGAGTTAGGAGATAATATGGGGTTAAGTGATGAAAAGGGTGCTAAAACTACGAGATTAGCAAACGGAGATCCCAGCAATAGGGAATTGAAAATGTTAACGGATCTATTGGAATCCGGATCTAAAGATGAACAACATATGCTTGCAAAAGCCCTATTAGAAATGTTACGGAAAGTATAATAGAAACGTAGTACCTGCTTGTATTAAATAGATGAGACTGTAATTAAACAAAAAAGCGACCTATCCACAATCTGTGGACTGGTCGCTATTGTTTTGTTCTATTTCTTTTCTCACCAATCAATCAGTCAAAGGGCCTTAGATTCTCGCCTTGGCGATCAGGTTGTTTTTTACTCATTCTGTTGCGCCTTTGGTTTAGGTTTACTACTATAAGCTCTGTAAATTGAGTATGAACTTGTTTAATTTCTCTAGCGTAATTAAATTGCAATTACATTTTTGACTATCCCGGCAAATATAATTTCCTTTTCTACTATACGTACCAATTGTAGGCCCTTTCAATTCCGTCATAAATAAACCTACTTCGCTATGTTGATAGCAGATTGAACAAATTCCTGTTTTGTTTAAATTCCCAAATGTTCCTTGTATTCCTATAATCTTATCTTGTTGAGGGGCAATGATAAATCTTTTATTCGACCCCTTCTCATCCCAACATAAGTATGAGGTCTCTTTCAAATCAATGTCCTCTATAGGTAACATTAACTTTTTTGCTTTCGGGAATAACTTTTTAATACTCTGTACCGTTACCTCTTTGAAAGGGATAACGTACGGTTTGAGTTGCAATAGATATTGCTCGGCTGCCTCTTTATTCTCAATATCAATAATTCCAGCAAGTAACCTTCTTTGTTCTTCTTTCAAATCTATGAACAACCCGAATACTCTTTCAATTGCTATGGATTTAAGCGCGTTAATAACGTCTACATCTCTACTTGTCGAGTGTCCGTTAACGAGGTTTTTTGTTTGAGCTTTTATAAAATTGTATTGATCATTTCTAATAAACAGGTCTATATGTGTCGTGCTTACTTGTTTAATTTCCAATTCTGCCAGCTCCTTATTTTGTTTTAAAATGAAGATAAGGTGCAAAGCCGAAAATTTAGAAATGGAATAAATTCTTTTGGGCGTTTAAACTAAAATTCTACCCACGCAAAGTATCGCCTTTCTAATACTCGGCTTTGCATGAGTCGCTTCAGAATCTGGTAATAACTTCTTATTCACCATGTGTACATCACCCCCCTAAAGTATTTATGATCTAATCGACTTAATTCTTTTGTACACAATAATACAAAAAAAATCTATTATTGTAAACCTCTTTACTAATGGTTTTAACAAGCGAGATCAAATAAATAAAAAAAGCGGACTACTCATATTAATCTGTGGACGGGTCGCTTTTGCTTAGTACTTATTTAACCTTTTCACAGACAACTGGACAAATAAAAAAGACCGTCACCAGACGATCTGCTGTTGTTGAACTAAAGTTGGCAATAGGTAAGCATTTGATGTTATCTCCAGCTTTTCCCCTACTCCGCACGGAACGTGACAGTTTCCCGTCATTCCGCGTTCCATCTAGCGATGGTTTTAGTCATTATAAGTTTCAAGTTACTCTTCATCGAAGAGCTTGCACTGTGGCATCATTCTACTATGAGATGATGTTCCCGCGTTCTTACCCGACCGGTGCAATGCACGGCTGAAAAATAATTATTACCTATCGCTAGACTTGGGGCTGTTTTCAGCTATGCTGTCTATCCTTCGGCATACCTTTTCCATAAGGATGGCTTCAGCCTATTTCAACCGAATCTACCTGTGCTTCACACCCCATGACCAGTCAATCAGGACGCATGCAGGAGTATTGATGGGATAGTTTCAGGAAACATGGCTCCATTATTCCTATCCTCCGTTGTAAAGTTGAAATTTATTTTTATAAATCTCCTGTATTTTCACGCTAAAAAGCGCTTATAACAGAACTTGTCGCGCACTCGTTAGTTCGACAACAACTATTAAAGTTTAACCTTCTCAAAATGTTCAACTGTTGGAAATGGGTCATAAAATTTATGTAATTTCTTTTTCCACTCTTGATACTCGTTGGATTGTCTAAATCCAATTGTATGGTCTTCTAATGTGTCCCACTGCACTAGTAGTAAATATTTCCTCTTAACTTCCATACAACGCTGTAATTCGTGAGATATGTACCCTTTCATTGAAGAAATAATTTCTGATGCCCCACGAAATGCTTCTTCATATTCTGCTTCCATATCTTCCTTAACTTGTAGCATAACAGCTTCCAATATCATTTAATTTCCCCCTTTTCAAAAGTATAACATTACTACTTTTTTAGTGACTTTTTGTTCAACTAACCTGTCCCGTTAGTTGAAGAAGAACAGAGCATTGTACTTTATTCGTCCTTATTAATACGAATACCTCTTTAATTCGACAAACAAAAAAAACGGCCTACCACAATTAATTCTGTGGAGGTTCCGCTTTTTCTTCAGTCTTAATTAACCTCCACACGGACAACTGGACAAATAAAAAGACCGTCAATAGACAATCTTCTGTTGTTCAGCTAATGCACCCGATTGCTAAAAACTACTAATATAGTCCGGTACCAGCTAATTGTAGCAATGTATGTACTATGTACTTTTTACCAAGCTCATAATCATCAAAGTTTTTTTCATCTAAGATGTAACCTCTCTCTCTAAATCTGCGTTTCTTTGTCAACCAAAAATATCAACTCCTTATAGGACTTTTATGCACTAACCTGCTACTCTCAATAATTTATTTCCAACTTTTATCATAAGGTTATATTTTGGTGTTTACAATGGCGAATAAAAAAAGCGGCCCACCCACAATATAATCTGTGGAGGAGCCGCTTTTTCTTTAAGATGAATGTACTCAGTTAGATTATTTTGTTAAAAGAATTTTTTTGCATACTGGAAAGAGGTTATCTTCATTATTCATGAATTTTTCTAATAGGTTTTCAGTAACTTCAATTGGGATATTTTTCTTATCTTCTTCAACAAGAGATAGTGTATCAATTAAATGATCATGAAATTCTGTAAAACTTGGAAAATCACCAGTTTTTCTATACATTCTTTCTGTTTTACTGATTAATAAAGGTAATTCATGATACTTTGTAGCATCGATATCTAATTTTAAAAATAGATAGTCTAAATCATTTTTATCAATATGTTCGTTCATCTCAACTATTCTAATCAATAGTTTCATTACTTTATCTAGTTTTTGTGTCAATTCATACGTTGCTCTATCAAGCCTATCAATTTGCTTAATTTCTTCTTCAATATGCTTAATTCTATTCTCTAATATTTTTATATTATCCATATTTACTCCTGACTATTTATGTTTTTATACTGGTGCTAAAAGTTCAATAACTTCTACAATTATGGCTGCCGAAATTCTAGCTGCAGTATCTCCCATAGGGGATTTTAATGCGTAGGCATGAGAGGTGGATTATAACCTTTAATTGTATTTCCAAAGCACTTTTTCGAAATTGTAGAACTCGCATCTTAGCAATGGAAAGATTCGGAACTGGAGCCAAGACAGGAGTGTATTTCTCCTGTTAATCTTGAATTGAGTAAAAAACTCAAGAAGCCGAAAAAAATTGCGCCCAACCAACAGAAAAAAATGGAAATAGACACTCTTCTTCTATTATTCGACTCTATCAATATTAATACCTCTTGAATTCGACAATTTAAAAAAGTGGCCTTTCATAATCGGATATGTCGTTTCGTGCAGTTTGCAAGCTAATAAAAAAGCACCTCGCGAGAGATGCTGCTTAAATATTATATATTGATGCATTATTACTTTCTTTTTTAAAACACCTATGTTTATCTGAAATCATCAAATCGAATATCCCTTCATCTCCATAAAAAATTGTGAATGTTTTATGATTTATGATTTTTTTGGTACCGTACCAAGACGATTTAGTTTTTTTAACAGCTTGTTATGCAGTTTTGAAAAAATGAGTAAAGACAGGATAGAACCAATTAAGGCCAACGACATATCCCATTGCGCATCCCACACATCGCCTTGCATACCTAAAAAGTCTTTAGTACCTTCTCCTGCATTTGGTAATTTTGTACTCAACCATTCGATGATTTCGAACAACGCCGCAATGGCAAGCATAATACTGGTTGCGATGCCAAACAACCAAGGACCTTTGGTTAATGGAGTTTGACGTATCAATAGTTCTCTTACCACAAGCACACCTAAACCTTTCAGGAAATGCCCAAATCGATCATAATGATTGCGATTCAAATGAAATTCGTCTTTTATCCAATTAAAAAGGGGAACCTCTTCGTATGTGTAATGACCGCCGATAAACGTAAGAATTGATAATATGGTAATGATGAAATAAAAGAGAGAAGTGAGTCGAAACTTATTGTAAGTCGCAATGACAATTATCAATACGACAACGGCAGGGCTAACCTCTGTCACCCAAGTTAAAAATTTTGCCGGTTTATAGACTGACCATATAAAAACGATTGTTACAACTATAAGTAAAAAATAATTAACTTTTGTACCCTTATCTAAAACCAGTATTATCACTCCCTCCGCTCAACAGTTTGCGTAAAAACAGAAGGGTATATACATTTTCGTAGTGACCTGCTCTTTCTCTACGAAAATCGATTCTCCATCTCTTGAATCTTCTTTACTAATAGTGATGCAAACAGATTCTCGTATTCATAAAGTTCCGCTTCCCCCCATACATTAGGTAGATTCTGAAGAAAGGTGGGAAAAGCATGAACGGACAACAATCAGAAGTCAAAATGGTAAGTGTATTTGACCCCTACTTCTATCAAACCTTACTAAGCTTCAAGTTAAAAAATGTTGTTATTCAAACGACGAGAAATCCATTACAAGGTTCACTACTAACAGTCATGCCTGATCATGTTGTAATTGAAGTGAGCAACACGCCATTTTACGTTCGAATACAGGAAATCATATGGGTTACACTTTCATGATTTCCAAAAATTCAATTGAAGGGAGTGAATCAATTGATCAAACGTGTAAACAAATTACCAATTGATCTTCCAATCCCTGAATACGGGGATGCTAACGCAGCTTCTGCGGTTCAGGAACTGTTGGGTGGAAAGTTTGGAGAAATGTCGACACTTAATAACTATATGTACCAATCATTTAATTTTAGGCAGAAAGGCAAGCTCAAACCCTTCTATGATTTAGTTGCAAGTATTACTGCTGAGGAGTTCGGCCACGTAGAACTGGTTTCTAACACGATAAATATAGTGGGCAAAGGTTCTTCTTTTACTGCAGATCCTAACTTAACACCTTTACAAGACGCTATAAACAAACGGAATACGTATGCCTTCATAGCGACAGCGCAAACATCGATGCCTGGAGACTCAATGGGCAATCCATGGCGAGGAGACTATGTGTTTTCCAGCGGAAATCTAGTACTTGACCTATTGCATAACTTCTTTCTTGAATGCGGAGCAAGAACCCATAAAATGCGAGTATATGAAATGACAGACCATCCAACAGCTAGAGAAATGATTGGTTATTTGCTCGTTCGGGGAGGTACACATATACTCGCCTATGCAAAAGCAATAGAAATGGCCACTGGCACTGATTTGACAAAGATGCTCCCGATACCTAATTTAGATAATCGTGTCTTTGATACTGCAAGAAAATATGAAGATCTAGGGTACGGTAATGTATTATTTACTTGGAATGATGATGGAGAATATAAGGACATACGCCAGATTTGGAAAGGGACCAATCCAAGTAGTGGTGAAAAGCTTATTGTAAAAGAAGGCTTGCCAAAAGGCTATGCAATTCCTGATTTTGAAGATATTCCTGAAGAGTTTGCACCCGGTATCGGCAGAGATGAATATGAGCAAATTGCTCGGCGATTGTTGTCAGATATGTAACCAAAAATTGTTCATTTAAAATGGATTCTTGGCCATGGGATAAAGGCGGACATATCTACGTTGGTGAAGTGGCCAAGAGCATCTTATATAATTCTTACCTATCCCAAATCAAAATTCCAAGCGCTCGCGAATCTGTAACGACGCATTTACTTATTTACCCCAACAGTATACTTAACCGCTAATCCCAATACATCCGCATAAATTAAAAATGCTTAAGAATATTCGTTATCCATATTTGGATTTTGTTTTCGAAGCATCCAGTAATGTTGAATAAGTTGATTTTCATATTTAAAGTGTAATTCGTAAAAGTACATATGCCATTTTGGATCTATATGTTCATAGTATTTCGCCAATGTACCGTATAAACTTGTCTTCTGAAGAAGTTCTGCTAAACGCGGATCCATTTATTCTCTCCTTTTTCTTTACATCTACAATCAATGTATTCAACAGTCATGATTCTGAATGGGCAAAAAAAAAAAGCGGCTCCACAATCTAATCTGTGGAGGGGCCGCCTTTTACTTAAGCCTTACTTAACCAAAAGAACGCTCTGATGAGAACGTTCTTATCTTTAACTTAACATTTTTTTAGTACTCTAAATGCTTCGCGAACTTTCCTTGCAAATTCAAGCGGTGGTTCGACAGATTCAAAGTGCATATACATTGCCCGTGGTTGCTCAAACAACCAATGATTATGCACAGCGGTTACAATTATATCTCTCTCCCTCAATTCTGTAAGTAATGGATTAACTTCCTCTTGTAAAAGAACTGTTTCCCCAAGATTTAGTGCATTTCCACGACTGTCCAAATCTTCAAAAGTGAAAAATTGTGGATTCACTAATGGCGAATTCGTTCTCCTCCCAAGAATCGTAAATGGAATATCTCTAAATTTTTGAACAAGACAAACTCCATTAACAATACTACTACTTCCGCCAAGGATTCGTGCAAATTCTCTACATAAGTCTCTTCTTGATTCCAAACTCATTTTAGTACCCCCCATTGATTGGACAAACCGTCTAGTGAAAAAATATTTCTTCACCAAAAAAGATATCTGTATTTTGTCGAAAGAGAAAAAGCGGCCCATCCACAATATAATCTGTGGAGGAGCCGCTTTTCACTTTAATCTTATTTTTTTGTAGCAAACAAAACAGCTAGACCTACGATGTCACCTGCCGCAAGCTCTTTATTCTCCCATTTTGTACGCCATGATTCGTTAAACGCTCCAGCTTCGATACCTGCATTGATTACGATTTCTTGTGTAGCTTTGGATTCTAAAAGCTTTTCAAACGATTTACGTACAGTTGGGCTTGAAAATTTCAATTCGTCATCCTCCTTTTTCATGTCTGCCAAGAACTTAGTCCACAGCTTTTCGTTTGCGACAAATGGGGCCGGACACTTTTTACCCGTCACGTCGTAGTGTCGATATATCGGCCAGACTCCAAATTGCTTCTGCAACTTCTGCAATACCAATAATGTTCGCGCGATTGTATCCGGATGAATCGTGCCGTCCTTTTCCATACACATTTCGATACCGATGCTATTCAAGTTTGCGTTGCCTCCTGGATAATACGGTGCTGTTGCTTTTAATGATGGAATCAACGGTCCTTTTTCCCGTTCGTTTGCATGAAAAGCAACCTCGTTCAACGGTATGATCTCAAGCGCTTTGCTACGATCCACAAAGATGTGAGCTGAAGCATAGCAGTCTCTAAGGTGATTAAAGTAGTTGAAATGGTTATCGGCTGTACCGCCATTGTTAGCCGTGTAGTGGATTACCAAAGCCTTCACATGTAACAGTTTGTAACCAGGACGGCTAAACTTGTTTTTGTTAATGTGCTTTACTTCGTAATTAAGTGTTACTGTCACTTTATTTCACGTCCTTTTTAGAGCCACCTTTTAAAATCTCGATCGCATTCTTAATTTGTTCTGGAACCGGTAAACCAATCCGTCCGGCATTTTCCGTAATGCTCAAGATCTCATTAACTGCGTAAAATACGATTACCATCGTCATAACCAACTCTGTGGATTCAAAGCCGCTTTCCACAAGAAGCAAATCAATTAAATGAGCCACGGCAACCATCGCAAAAATGAAAACTTTCCGCGCTATGCCAATCATTCCGATTTTGCTTTTTAATCCACCATCAAGAGATGCAGCTGTCATACCTGTCACAAAATCAATGGCGACTAATGCTACTAGAATAGTTAGCAAAGCGCTCCACTCACCAAACATTAACGTTAATAATCCTGCAAAAAATGCAGGGATAAATTTTAGATATTCCATTTTATCACTCCTGTTTTTTATTTTTAGGTAAAGAAAAAGAACGCCCGGGTGGACGTTCTCTACTTAATTTTCCAATATGTTAATCCCCTCTAAAATCATTAAGCAATATAGAGAGCGCTTCATTCTTCTCGATAAAATCATATAAATATACTTCTGTAATAATAGATTGTTCACCATTTTTCTTTTTTGTCGCTAAAACTTGTTCATCCTTGTAGGTAACCTGGAAACTATGGATAATCCTATTTCTCATTCCGACAACCTCATTAAATAACGAGGCTATTTTTGTGCCTGATTTTTTGGTTATAGTCTCTTTTATCGATAAAGCAAGTTCACCAGAAGGTCCATCAATTAAATTGTACCAACTGTATTTATTATTATCATCATGACTAAGTATATTTTCGATAATAAAAGAATTGTTTGAGTTAAAAACACAAACAGCACTTCCTAATAATGCTCGATATTCTTTACTAGGTAAAGCTTGTCTTGAATAGTTTTCGTACATACATTTCCCCTCCCCTTTCATCACCATTCGACAAAAGAGGAAGGAATCCTTCATTTTACCTGCGACACATTATGGTCCTTCTATGCCGTATTCGTTGGCAAAGCCCCCATCAATTCTTGATGCTCGATACCAAATCGAGTCGATGACGATTAATAGCGGGTAGACAAGCATTCACAACGGTCAAAAAATATGAACCTGCTGCTTGTGGTTAATAGAGCCGATAATATTTAGGTATTCCACTTCCAAACCATAATGGTTAGATTTTACTTTCAACTCAGAATAAAAAGCGATATTTTCTTTTCCTTTTGCCATTTCGGATTGAATATACTTTATTGTCGATTCATTATACAAGGTGATAGAAACAGAAGGTATTCTTTTTATACCATCTTTGTCTATATTATCTACTCGCGGTTTAGTAAGCGACACAGAATAAAACGGAAACTTATCGGACGGTTCCTTTATTCCATCGATAATTCCTTCCAGACAAATCGGATGAACCGCTTTTTTCTTCACTACATAGTTATAGCATTTTTTATAATGTTCCTCGGGATAATAAAAATTCCCCCAGGAAATATTCTGTCCTCCGAAGCTGAGATTTACTAAGTCAATCAATTCACTGTTACTCTCTATCTCAGAACGTAGCTTTAATATTTTATGCATTGTTGAAAGATAGGGATCAATCTTACCTTTACTTTCATATTTCTTAGTCGATGGGTTAGCTAGTCCTTGGATAGAAGCATCTTCATCCGTAAAGCATTTTGTTTTCTCACTTTTTAAAGAGGAGGTAATTAAATTTAACCTAAAGTTAAACTCACCATTTTCTAAGCTAGTTAGAACTCCTTCAGAATCTCGCGCGAAAATTTTTAATTGACCTTTAGTATTGTACTTACAATTATCGGCGTGTGGTTTTTTGTTAGTTTTCAACTTAAAATAGTCTTTGACTCGTGAAACTCTATTACTGTAATTACGTTCACTCGGACCTATATAAATAATCGGCACTCGACAAGATTCGGTAATACAAGATAGTGACTTAGTAATTAGTTTTTCTCTGGCTTCATCAACTGATATTTCCCTTTTCTCTTTTTCATAATATGCAAATGGCATCTTTCTCCCCATTTTCCTCACCTCTATAGATAATTGTATCATTACATTGAAGATTGGAAAAAATATGTGTTTGACTGCTATTATGTTCAATAAAACCAAGGACACCTGATTCACTCGCTGTCAACCAAAACCAAGCCCACTATCGTCAAGAATCTCTATAGCGCCTATAGAAATGAATCCACTAATTACTTCACTTCAACCTGTCCCGCCAAATACTCCGCAACCGGAACTTGATATTGCTCAGGTAACTTATCAATTTCTCTTGCAGCTGCTTTAACCAGTAACCCATAAACCGGAATCATGTATGGAAATACCATCATTCGCCACCCCCTTTCGTTGTCTCGATTTCTGTTTTCAATGCATCGATCTGTTCCTGCATTCCAACGATTGCATTCAACATGAGTAATGTTGTTTCATCAATTTCCCCTACCATTTCAGGAAATGCAGGTTCTAACGGACCAAACGTTCCGTCTGGCAATCGTTTCTTTACCATTGGTACATTCATTGTAATAACGCCCCCGATATATACGTGATTGGTTTATCGCCTGTCCACGATAGTTTTAATGCGATATGTTCTGCAGGTGCCTCGGCTCGGTATTTGAAATAGTCTTCGACCCCCTCACCCATCAGCACTGTGCTATCAAGTGTAAATGGGACGAATTGCTCCTGCTCTGTACCGATTGTCATGGAGATTCCAGCCTTAACCTCTTGGTCAGCATCCCTTTGAATCCACAATACAATGCTTTGTGCAGATCCGCTTGGAGATACGATTTTGTACCGTTGGACGGAATGCTCTAAAGGCGTTAGGTTTTCTGTTTTATTCAGTTTGATGGTTTTTGATGACTTGAAATTGTACGTGTCTGTGACTTCGACAACTATTATGTTTTCGCCGTCTTTCAAGGATTTCAGTGAGACATCAAACGACCACGGACCTGCTGGACCTGAATGAATTTGTACTGCTGCTTGTTCGTTCACACGATATTTAACTATTACATCGTTGCCGTCAGGGTCGCTAGATACGCCTGAAAACTTGATGGTGTCGTTGTCAATCATGCCTGATTGGTCAGTAAACGGATCGACTGTTAATGCAGGGGCACGGTTAGGTACGACGTAAAATGTGCGTTCAGCAATTGTCGATTTACCGCCCTGGTTATCCTCTGACCACACTTCTAGCCGATGTGCAGGACCTTCAGCGAGTGCGTCGGTAATTCCTATTTCGCCTTCGTATAGCTTTCCACCTTTGAACGTCAGCTGTTCATTAAATGGTATAGATACACCTTTTGAAATGCCTGTCGCAATCGCTCGGGATGTACCGCCATTGAGTCGGTAATAGACGTTTACGATGTCACCAATGTCAGCATCAAGCGCTGAACCGTCAATTTTGAAGGTATCGTTTTCGTATAGAGTCTCGTTGTTTGGCGTATTTAACGTCACGGTTGGAATCTTGTTGTGCTCGATTATAAACGACTCTGAGTAGACGTAATCCGAATAGACGTTGCTTGTGTTTTTCGCACGTACCCTAAACTCGACTTTCGTAAGCCCCTTGTTCTCTGTGACGGTAAACGGACGGGTTAGTGTGTTTGAATGGGTACCAACAGGCGTCCATGCGCCCTCATTGTACCGATGCTCGAGCTCGTAAGTGCTTATGCTTGGAGCCGTAGATGCACCAAATGTAAGGGTCAAAGATTGTTTAGGCGGTAGCGACGTTTGCGGTGCAGGTGACGTAAATCCTGCTGGTGGCGCGATACTTTGGGAGACCCGACTACCTCGTACGTACCAAAAACCGTCCGTATGCTTGCCATCTGTTGGGTACGTACCTTCTACGGCTGTGATATTGGATTGATTTAACGCTCCGCGCTCTTCGACCTCTCTAGCTGTCGGTTTACTCGCGGAAGTCGTGTATCCTCCTGCTTGGACAGTGCTTCCGGCAGAATCCAATCGCACAATTGTGCCCGATACAGTTACGTACCAATCTTTCCTAAGCCAAGAACCTTCCTGTACGTATTCAGAATTCCCCGTCAAAATTATTGCTAACGTTGTTGGATTTACATAGATGGCAGGACGCATCTCGCTGTTGTAAGGCATAAAGACGTTTCCCCAACCGGGATAATCAACTTGGATTCTTTTGGTTATGTTGTACTTACTCCAGTAGTACATTGGCTTCGTTATCGTAACCAACGCGCTATCTCTATAAGCTGATTCTAATCCGCCGGCATCAACCGCCTTAACCCTAAACTTAACGGACGTTGCTGTTGGTACGATATATGTGTACGTCGGTGAAGCCGGCTGTGCAATGACCGCAAACGCTCCGCCGTTTAACGACGCTTCAAGGACGTATTTCGATAGGTTGTTTTCTGCATCGGTTGACGCTACCCATGAAACAACTTTGGAACCCCCTATTTCAAGCGTGCCGGTTGGTTGCGTGAATGTGCCGGGTATCGTTGGGGCAGTGTTTACTGCCGCGCCTCGGATGTACCAATTGCCGTCAGTGTGGCGACCATTTACAGGGTACGTGCCTTTCTCGGCTACTATATTAGATTGTAGTAAACTTCCCCCATTGGAGTAGTTAGGAGTGGCGTCGGTCGAATAGTATATCTCTCTTCTGCAACTAGCGGATTTAGTGTCTGACTGACTACTTTCTAACGCCGTATACCTGCGGAATTCACTTCCTCTGTCTTGATATCCGACCTTTCCTGCACTAATATAATTATCTCCCCATAGCGTTGAATAAGTCCATGTTTTTGAAATTGGGTTCCACGTGGCATAACTGTAGAAGCTTGCAAAACCAGCGTGTGAAACAGTTTCATTTGCGGTACTAGATACTGGAGGTTCGTTCCAAGAACCGACTACAGTGTTGTATTTATTGTAATAATATAGTGCCATCTCATACCACCTCCATCATGGCAACACTGTAAGTACCCCAGTCGCCTGCTGTCATTTGTCCAGCCGCAATCCTAGCGTTACTTCGTGCAATCCGCGCACCTTTAACGTAATCATTGACCAACGGCTGTACCGTAATCGTAGACGCTGTGACATCTGTGATTAGTACGTCTTCGCTGTTTGTGCCGTCGTATATGGTTACTTGCGTGAACGGCTTGAATCCGTCTGTCGTGTCCACGTTTAGTACAGTTGTTCCTGCCGCACGTGGCGCTGTCAGTACGGCAATTGCAGTTTGACGGATTAGCTTGTTTGGCTCACCGTCGAATGCATCCGCAAAAGTACCGCTGTTGCCTGGCGCTCGACCGTCCAATTCCATCTGCACTTTCATGCGCATGATGTCGTTGTCGTGGCTGTCTAAGCGCTGGTGGGCTATATAAAGCCAAGAATCCAAGTGATTCATGTTACGTGCATTCAGACGTGTACCTTCTTGCTCCGCGACTAATTCCGGACGTTCTGTGATTTTATTAATAATCACATTGCCGTTTTCATCGCGCTTTGGAATGAATTCACCGTCCGCATCGATTTTTAAAATGTGATCTAAAAACTCGATTAATGTATATGGGTCGCTATTCACGGTTTCACCACCTCTCCTGAAATAACTGGAACATCAAACACATACATAAATCCATCATCTTCCTTACTGAAATTCACATTCCCACTTACTAGCATCACGTAATCATGATCGAGCAGGGATGCGTGGGTTACTGGCCCTTCGAATTCATCCAAATAAAATTTAACGCGGATGATATTCCCTAAGATTTCAGTACCGAAAACGTCAAAGTCTCTTTCGACTCCACCAATTAAAAAACGCCCCTTTCTCACATTCGAAAGGATGGCGCTACGTAATATAGTAATTAATCGTTCGTGGGCTTGCATACTCTCACCTCTCTAATAAGTTACTGACATATCGCTTGCGACGTAGGGCACATCGTATACATGACCTTTTAAAGTACCTTCTCCGGATACCTTACCCGGCATCCCTTTTTCGTTGTTCGTGGATATTGTTAAACCACAAATAGGATACAAGACCGGATAAAAATGAGATTTCGGAATGATAATAATCCCTGGCACTCGGATGACATAGTTATAATCCAATGCTAGATTCACTGGAATCATTTCTTCCATCGTGTCCTTCAATAACTTCACGTCTGCAATTCGCTCAAAAAATTCAAACTGTAATTCATAAGCGTTTGCATCTAAAAAGACTTGATAAGTTCCTTCTCCGCACAGTGCATTTAAGCGCTGAATCAACGCTCTAAAGGTATATGGCAAATTGTTATTCATCTTGGCCAAGATACGGAATTTACGTTCTTCCAACGTATCCGTACTTCTTCGCCGCAGCTTCAGCATCTTCTACCAACGTCGGACACCATGTTCAGTGGCATCGAGAACGAACCGATCTTTAAATATGCCGATCAGATGGATACGAATTCGATTCAATTCAGCACTTTGCGATTTTGTAATCTCTTTAAATTCTTCAAAGTCATTAACCGTCGGTGGAAGCATCGGATATAAGTCGATTTCACGATTTAAACTATCCAATAATCTCACCTCTGTCAGGAATCGAATCAGCATCTAGAACTAGGTTTTCTGCCACGTTATTGAGTAAGGTGTTTTGAATATCCAACACGCCCTCAACTTCTAAAATACGCGTCTCCAACTGGATAATCCGAATAGTGGTTTGCGTTGAATCTTCCCAACCTCGTTTCAGTTCTAGGAAGTATGCGTCAACTAACTCCTGTATGGATATCTCGACATCAGGCCATGAATAACCACTTTCGAACGTGACATTGAGCGTGATGTCTACCCGAAATTCTTGTACGCCGAAAATTGACACCACATGTCCGATTGGCGCAATGCCTAATCCTTCACCTTGATTTACCATTGGATCAATAGCGGTCTGTAGTGCATCAATTAACGCTGCCGATGGTGGTTTAAATTGCGAATCCATGATAACCAATTTGACAGTGCTACCCCCCTGCCAAGCACGATAAACCTTGACGCCACTAACACCCTGTAGTTCGTGTACTTTTTCTTTGTAATCTTTCCGATTCCCACCAAAAGCGAGTGCGTCAAAACTATCCAAATAGCGTTTTCTGAGGTCTTCTGTATCTTCATCATCCTCACCCGGTATGAGCAATTCAGTCAGTATAGCACTCGTCAAGCCGTCGATGTATTCGATTGGGATAAGTGTTCCGAAACCGTAATTCCCAAGATATCCAGACGTTTCGCATTGTACCTTGAATACACCAAAGCTAATGCGTTCGGTCGCAATGTAATTCAAATCATCTAAACTAAACCGTGAACCGATTGGTACATCGATGTTAAACTCACCTTTTAATATTGCTTTAGTAGCTAGATACGGGCTTATGCCACGGTCTAAACTTAACTTTATGAGAAACTCACGTGAAGCTGTATCCCCATACATTTCAACAATCATGCCATCCATGGCGATATATAACTCTTTTGCTTGGGTTGATGAAGGTGATAAAGAATCGTAGACGATCGCACCTTCTCGCTTGTCCACGTCTGTTTTCACTCGATTAAGCGCATCATCGAGTAGTTGTTCTTGGGTGATGTGTTCAAACATTTACACGGCCACCTCCGTCTGTATCTCGATATTCCCTGCGACTGTGTGTGCTGTAAAACTAACAGAGACCTTGTTTTTATTATTCGAAAACAAAAAAGCATCAACAACATCGATACGATCATCGTGTGTTAACTCTTCGGTTATGAGTCGTTTCAGTTCGCTATATACGTATGGTATTGGTTGCCCGAACAACTTCGCAATTTCGGCACCATAATTCCAAGTGTAAATTCGATGATCGTAGCGCTCTGTGCCAATAGCTTTATAGATGGCTTGCTCAATCGCTTCAAGACCATCTGTATAACCGATTACACGTTTGCGTACTAGGTCTAACTTGTTCGTTTTGGAGGTTTGTATTTCTTCCTCGAACTCTATTTCTAAATCATCGTTGTCACCATTAACTTGCGGTATCATGTGCATCACTCCTTATCAAACACGACATACTGCTGACCACCTTGCACGCGCAACAACTTTACTTTATCACCCACTACTAAACCGTTGTGGATAGTGTATTCTTTTCGTACTGAATCCACCGTCATATCTATTTCATAATCACGAACAGACCTGGTTAAAATAAAGAAATCTTCATCCAACTCCAAAAGCTGCTCAATCAGTATTTTCAATGGAGAAACACTCGTTACTTCGCCGAATATTACTTGCACCGGATCCATCGCGACTGATGTGTCTTTGCTTGATTTCTTAATCGACTTCACGATGTCACCCATATTACGCAATGAATTCACCGCCAATCAATCTCAAATCCATATAATGATCACTCTCGTTAAATGTGTGCTTCGCGGTCTCTACCACCATGTAATTCGCTACAGTAATATCACCTAAATAAAGTCCAACACCTAAACTACTTCCGGCACGTACTCGGGGGGCACCAAATGCGCGTTTAACGCTCAATTTGCGTGACTTTTGATTGTACAAAGAAAGCAAAGCGTCGGCTTTAGCCTTGCCATTCACACCTTCTTGGATTGTCTCGAAAAACTGCAGAACTCCCCATTCATTTATTGTTCTGCTGTCTTGCGCAATGTAGATTTCACGTTTGCCTGACTTCTTGTTTTCGTAAGATAGCTTGATTTTATTGTACGTACTCGAATCAATCGATGAAGTATAATCAAAACTTTCGCCTGACTCCGCATCAACCAGTAGATTCAATCTCATTGATTCAATATTTTGCAACGCAATCGCGCCAAAATCATCGTACAGTACATACATTTTACGAGTATTCTGCATTCGAACAACTGCGTTATAGGAATCTTCAAATCCAAAGTCCATCCCTACACGTTCAATCGGTTTACGAATAGATTTGACGGCATTCATTACAGCTTCGTGTGACCACTCTTCAAACTGTGGTAGAACACGTTTACCATTAACGCCAAAACGACCTTCCCGAGCAATACGGTGAAGGTCAGGATCATATTCTTTCATTTCTTCTAGCTGCTCAATGTATCTGGCAGGAAGGAATAAGTTATCGTCGGCTGTAGAATGATGGTAAAAAGTTTCTTTTACAATGACTGTTCGTTTCGCATATAGATCTTGGTCGTCCAAAACTAACCGCTTGTTTCGGTCATCCTTGAAAAAGTGCAGGAACGTCCAGTTATCCTCACCGACAGGGTTTGTTGATAGAATCATATGAAGCCTTAGGGATGGGTGCCGCAACCGTCCTAGCAATTCCTTGAAGCCCTCATACTTAATCTCCGAACACTCTTCCAGCCATATGAGTGACACGTTGTGAATCGACTTTAGCTTTTGTGGCTTATCCATCGCTTTAAATATGATCTTGCTCCCATTCGGGAAGCGTATTTGCATCGGAGAAGAAACGCAACGTATTTTATGGTCCAATACCAATTCGTTGATGATTTCCTCTAATAAGGAAAACGTTGAATCCCTGCGAGTGTCATAGACTTCACGCACGACTAATGCTGTCTGTTTCTCACTCAATAGTTTTAGGATGAGCTTCAGAGCAACGTGATAGCTTTTCGATGAACCATAGCCACCAACCAGGAACTGAAACTTTTGTTCCCAATCGAATAAAAAGTCGTCGAAATGAGGATTAACTTCTTTAATATGCACAAGCTAACCTCCATATCTAACTTGATCGAATTTATAAAAACAAATAAAAACACCGTTCAAAACTGAACGATGTTTTTACATGAATCCTGCTTTAGTAGAGAGAATTTATTGACTATTATCTTCGCGCTGCTCTGAAGGTTCTTCAGTTGGATCTGGCTCATCTTCATCGACACCGTTACAGCCGAACAAAAAGCCTGCTGATAAAATAACAGACATAAGCGCAAAAGCATGTTTTTGCTTCATCCTAATCCCTCCATTCTGCATCTACTCTCGTTAATGTTTCCCGCTTCTTAAAAAGTATTCATTAGACGTAGAAACCGTATTTCTTTAGCCCTTTGTTTTCTCTCGTCGCTTGATGATAATTTCAATCGGACCTTCATCGTTACCACCGGACAGTTTCTCAATTTCAGCTTTAGTTCTTGTAATATCTACTTTCAACTTCTCTTCCTGCAACCGTTTTTTATCGTTGTCAGATAGAAGGTCAGTGAACTTCGCCAACATCTCCAAAGCCTTCATTTTGTCAGCAAGCTTCAACTTCGGGCCGTTCTCTGTATTACTAATCTCACTTACTATCGAAGTATCAACTTCTTCTAACGACTTAAGCGAAACAAGATAACCATCATCCGATTTAACGTAGTCACCGATGTCAGCGAATGCAATGTCTTTATACTTTTGAAGCACATCGTATTTATCGAAGTAAGCTTCATTCAATCGGTGTTCTTTCAACCTCCGAATTTCCGCTTTCACTCCATCATTCCCCATCACCCTGTAGGCTATCGACTGCGCTGTCATGTAGTCGCACTCATAAGCCTTCTGATACGCCTTAGTCGCATTAAAATACTTAATGTAGTAAATACAAAAAAGCCTCTGCTTATCGGTTAAATCATCCGACTCCACAATGGCTTCTTTCGGTTGCATCCTTTTAGAAATGGTTGCATCCTTCTCAGATGGACCTCTTACCCAAGCTTCACGACTTTTCCTACTCTTCAACGTTCCGAGTTTTACATCATGCTTTTCAGCTAATGCAGCAAGCGTTATTTTTGTTATTTCCCACTCTTTCTGAATTTTTTCCCAGTTAGACATTTCACATCACCGTCCACCTCCGAATATTATTTTCGTATCAGTTCATCAAGGTAGCTACATTCTATCGCCTAGAGAAAAGCACCCCGAAGTGCTTTATTTTTTCTTATTGGGTATAATATTTTGTTGGAAGCAGAAAACTATTAATAAACATAAACTTCATTCATAAGGTTTGTAGTTTTGAAAAAGGAGTATACAATGAAAAAATCTTTAAAAGTAAGTTTAATTTTATTAGTGATATTTATAGGGATAATATTGATAAGCATAATTATGAATAAAACTTATCATACAAGGTTTGAATCTTTAAATGAAACTGATCAAAGCATGTTAAAGGAATTAGCAACGATATATAAGAACTTCGAAGAGTCTAGTGACAAACTTTGGAATGAAGATTATCATTTTGAAAAAAAACCGTTAATTCTTATACGTAACAATAATGAAAATGGGATCTTTCGAAAAGAAGCTTATGCAGTTAATGTAAAAGGGGTAGAAAACAATATATTTGCAAAAGAAATAAGTGTCCCAAATTCCTTGCATTTGCCTAAGGTATATCGCTTAAATCGTTTTGATTTCGCAACTATTTCTACCTGGATACCTTGGAATTTCGGGACAATAAATATAAAAGATACAGATGTATTTTACTTAAAGTATCATCCTAAAATGTTTAGTAATCCAGCTTTATATTTTGATTTTTCTTCTTTTTTATTACATGAGTCTTTTCATGCTTATAAACAAAAAGATTGGACATATGATGCAAATGGTGAAGAGTCTATTCACGATTATCCTATAAATAAAGAAAATTACGCGTTAATGGGATTAGAATTTAAGTTATTAGATAAGATAATGATTGATACTAATCCAGAAACCATCAAACAAGTTCTACATGATTGGACAATTGTTCGTAATTATCGCTATAAAAAATGGCCACAACTAATCGGAGAAACAAAAGCAGAAGCGATGGAAGGTTCTGCACGATACTTAGAGTATCGCTATAGTAAGTTAACTGGTGGAAATCTTATGGTACTTGCAAAGAAACAAGAACCTTATCATGTTACTTTTATGGAAGCTTTCAACTTCATCGCTAATGGACAGGCAGAATCTCCAAGATTTTTAGAACGGAGTATGCGATATGAGACCGGCTCTGCTCTTGAATTAGGCATGGATAAAGCAAATATTTCATGGAAAGAAGATATTGAAGATAGTTTAACTAAACAAGGAAAGACACAATACGAAGTGTTAAACACATACTTTAAAATAAATGATACTTCTATAATAGAAAGTAAAATAAAAGAAATTAAAGTGAACAATGATTATGAAACACTTTTAGAACAAGGGGAAAAATTGGTGAAAATAAGTAGTACTGTAGAGCAATAAATAAAATGTAATCGGAAAAGAATCTCCTTTAAACCGGGATTCTTTTTTAGTTTGTAGGTAAATACGTTCTTATCTAGTGATTGCTTTGTACTATCCACTTATACATAGAAAAAGCATCCTTCATACAGGATGCCTTCCCTTTCGCGAAATTACTAATCAGCTGCATTTTATTAAAACTCTTTAATAGCCGCTTCTAGAGCGCGTATGATTTCAGAATAATTTTTTCTGCTACTCTCACAATAACGCCGGTGCTTGTCTCCTTCGACTATTTTTTCATGTAATTCGGTAATCATCCTCAGAATAACACCTTGAGCTCCTGTTAAATCAGTTTTTGTTTTTGCTATTTCCAAAAGTCTTTTTTTCTCTTTGAGCGCAAGTTGTTCAATGAATGCATTCTGCGCCTCGTCATTAAAATGCGCATAAGCATCTTTCGCTTCCTGTATTAGCGCTAAAGTAGATTTCTTTGGTAATTGTTTGATTTCTCTCATTTTCCAACCTCCCCACTGACATTATTCTCCAAAAAAGAGGTAAACCCTCTAATTGAAAAACTAATGCAGCAAGTGTTATTTTTGTTGTTTCCCATTCCTTCTGTATCTCTTCCCAATTAGGCACATCACATCACCGTCCGCCTCCTTTATTTTTAGGCATGAAAAAAGCACCCCGAAGGATGCTGTAGAATTACCATTATTTCCCCGGAGTAAATAAACCACCTGCGTTCTGCCTAAGTTTTTCTGCATTCTTTTCTCTCTGTTCTTGTATTATACCGTGGTTCTCATTCTCTCTTTCAATCAGGTTTTCAATCTCTTTCTTCGCCTCAAGAAAACTCTCGTACCTCGATTGAAACCAAGAAAGATTCTGTTCTTTCACTACTACAGCTTCCATAAATTCAAATTGAAAATTGAAAAATGCAGAAAAGTAATTATCAAGCTCTTGAAATCCATGTAGAATCTCATTATTATGATGAAAATTTTGTGCGGAAGCAATGTGTGTCGCAGAGTTGTTCATCAATCCGACTGCTACCGCATACTTATTTTCATCTTTGTCGAATTCTTTTGAGTCAACTAAAATGCTTTGTGCAGAACTCGCTCCATGGAACGAGTTGCGAATCATTTCTACCATAGTCCGCAATTTGAAAATCCCTTCTCCCATCAACTTCACCCCCTCACTGACATCATTCGCCAAAGAATGAGAAAATCCTTCAAAATGAGAATTTAATCCATAGTGATTACCTAGATATCCAGTTCCTGTTGTATACCATTCTTTTTTATTTCATTCCTAGCTTTTAAAATAAAATTTATAGGGATTGCATCTCCGTACTCTTCTACATATTTATTCCGTATTTCATGAATATCAGCATCAGGAAAAATTGAAATTATTTCTTTAACTCTATCGCGGATTAGTTTACCAAATAAACCATTGCCGGTATATTGATAATTATTCATCTTGTTCTTATTATATAAGTCATTGTTTATTTTCATCGTAATCTCTTCACTAAATCCTTCCAACATAATCTTAACCTCATCTTTAGAGTAAGATTCTTTTCCGACTTCCTCGCTATTTAATTCTTCAATAGCTTGGGTTGTAATACCACTAATGAATTTCGCATCAATATTTTTTACTTTCTCATCAACGTGTAATAGTTTAAGATCAATTCCACTTAATAATCTAGAGGTCAATTCATTCACTCTTCTATTTTCAGATTCCTGCTTCTGAGCAATAGTTATTGCAACCAAGGCTAAAGCTATAGAAACCGCACTGGATACAATAGAGAAGTTTACTTGTACACCTTTATCCTTAGCGAAAATAGAAGCGATTAATAAAATTATAGCAAGGACTAAAAACACAGTCAGCCAAATCCAATCTCTCTCTCCCCACTTCTTCACTACATCATTCTCATGTTTTCCCACTAATACACTTCCTTCATCATAACTAAATTCGACAAAAGAAGATAAAATCCTGCAATTGTAAATCTCTATTTACTACCGCAGAAAAAACCTCGTATGTATCGGGGCTGATAAGAGGGGTCATTCCGCACACGCCCCCATCTTATTCTCCACCTATACGGATAACCGGATATCAGGTAAACTTAAATCATCATTTACTTGGAGTTGATTACATTGGCTGAGGTTAAAATTGTGTTAAACGAAATCCTTAAAGAACGAAATATGACTCAACTAAAACTTTCGAATTTAACAGGTATCCGTTACGAATCTATCTCTAATCTTAATAAAAATAAAAATAAACGCTTATCACTTATCCACCTTCAGAAAATCATGACTGCACTAGAAATCACAGATGTCGGGATGCTATTGAAGTATGAAGACGACACTATTGTCGAGCCGGTAATTGAACCATCCGCTGAAAATGTAGAAGATCCGCTAGATGCCAACATTGAAATGCTAGACTTGCCATATGCAGTTTATAACAGGTTAAGAAAGCAATGGAGCATGAATTTCGAGACTGTTGGAGATCTCGCAAAAGCCGATTTATCTAAAGCTCGTGGAATCGGACCGAAATATTTACAAATCATTAATGACGCTCTCGAAAAATACTTGAATCGTCATTAAATATCACTCGTATGTAATGGGGATGTCGGCGTAGTTCAAACCACAAACCACCCAACTCCCCGACCTGCCTTCCATGGTATCATCAAATTTATTTTTGAAGAATTATGGAACATCTGGCACATTTGGCACTTCTGGAACATTTACCATCTTGCGGATAACAGTCTCTTGGATTCTTTGGATATTCGTGTGTGATAGCCCCATGTGACGCCCTATCCACCGCATGCTCATTCCTTCGAGCAACCAATGCAATACCTCAATTTCCCTATCAACCGTAATCAAATGAATTTTATCCTGCACCATTTTTATTTTCTTCTCATAATCACTAATCTTCTTCCACCGCTTTTCCCTTCTTGAAAACTCTTGATAAATAGGATCACTATGACCCCCAGCCGCTTTCGGCATAGCTGCTTCTAATCCATACTGAGCCGTAAAGTTACCACCAACTTCATTCAATCCTTCGCGCATGATTTTTACCGAGTTGATCATCCAATGATAATCTTTCAAAAGTTGTTCAATCTGTTTTTCCGTCATAAGCTGCCCGCCCCCTATTTATCGTTTACGAATTGCCCCGTTCACCCGTTTATAGGTCTGTCGATTACTCCCCATCAATTCAGCCCATTCTCTATCAGACAGCTGTTCTGACGACTTGCCCCTTATCCTAGTATTCTTTTGCTCTACTTCGCCTGTACGAGTATCAGAGAGCCCTCTTTCAACCAGTTCTGTTTGCAACGATTTCATTTTCCTCACTCCCTCAACGAATAATTTTGCGGACCATGAATTTCGGTTTATTCGACAAGACTTGACTGCGTTTACTTGTATCCCAATCTAGATCCCAACCATGCATCGCTTCATTTTCTGTATTCCATAATGCTTTCTCGTGGTTTTCTAGAATGATTTCTTTCATCGAGTTCCCTAGTTGAGATAGCCCTTCTACAAATGGTTTAAGCCATTCTGACATCCCCGTAACCCCGACTATCACACCGTCAATCATTCTTGAAACTTCCTCTATTGGCATCTGGTGGCGTTCTGCAAGTTCTGCCTTTATCTCATCCAACCGCTCTTGATTGATTACCATCGTCTTTTCCTCCTTCTATTTTTTGAAATCAAAAAAGAGGACAACAAATGACACAGCGCAATGCTGTAATCAATCATTGTCCTCTGGTTGGCCAGGGGGACTATTTAAAAAAATATTCATTTTTTTCTTCGGCCATTACGAAACTAATTTTCCTTATTTTTTTCTAATTCCATTATACAACTATCCACAACGATAGAAATCAACCTTAATCTGTTTTTTGTTTTAGTAATCACTTGTCCGAGAACCAGAAAAGTCATAAATGTTAATAATCCAAAAGTGAAATACTTAATATACGTAATCACGGATGAATTATTTAATACACCCGTAGAATCATTTATAAAATTGTGTAAGAATGATAAGGTCGAGATATCTAAAGCTCCCTTAGTAATAAATGTTGTGATAACTCCAATAATAGCAACTAATATTGCAGACCAAAACTTATTCCTTTTGCTATTCTTTAATTCTAATTCGATATAACTTTTAAACAAATACAGATTAATATCATCACCTGAGCAAGCTATCTTAACTTTATTTTTTAATGTAATTAGGTTTGCCATTGATTTTTCCGGTGCAGTTTTTGAAAATAAATCATAAATAAATTTCCCTGTTACTCCAGATTTACCAGACCAAAAGTATAGAATCTCATCAATATCTTCGCTATTTTTAGCTACTTCTTTACGTTCTAAGTTTTTTTCATAAAACAAGAATAAAATAAATAGATCAAATGCAATAACTAAAATTATTAAACTAGATGTAGTAGCGATGATGACATCTGATATTTCTTTAAAAAAAGCACCTAACATCATAAGTCCGAAGCAAACAAATAACACAAGCGCATATTTCCCGACATATTTCCATAAATTTTTATTCTTCAAAAAGTTCAAAATTCCTCCCCCATTTCTCACACCGCATCCGAATAACCTTGCTTTGATGCGTCACAATCTTATACTACCGATGTTCCTGAGAACAACAACTGACACCACGCACTGCCGTAATCAATCGTTGTCCTCTGGTTGGCCAGGGGGACTATCACAAAGTGAATTTTTCTTCTAATAACTTTTGAAATTTGGTGTGTATTTCACCTGTGAATTTGTTACTTATTATAGATGTCTTAACATAACCTTCCAGTTTCTCGAATGAATAGTCTTCAAATAATAATACATAATAAAGATAGAATAATGGATCGTCCAACTGAACTAACTTTTGCATATCTTCTTGGTTCTGGTTCTGAATTTGGTCCTGATTCCATTTCAAATACAGTTTAATTATTTCTTCTTTTTTCCCGTTTAATAATTCATCTAACTGCGAGATGGTATTAATCCCGAAAAAAACAAGAGGTTGAAGATTAAATACAGCCTCTTCGCCTACAACAACAATTTCGTTTTCTCCAATATTATCACCAATCT
This sequence comes from Sporosarcina sp. resist, assembly GCF_014302295.1. NCBI lineage: Bacteria > Bacillati > Bacillota > Bacilli > Caryophanales > Caryophanaceae > Sporosarcina > Sporosarcina sp. resist. The sequence continues at coordinate 2,778,625 of NZ_CP060287.1, forward strand.
CCTTGATAATATTTTTTATAGTTGTCGACTTTTCAATATATTCGTTTAACGTGACTTTGTCGATTGGGATTTCTAGTAAATTTTTCTCAATCTTGCTTTCAATTTTTTGTGTGTAGTTTTTTAGATACTTTTTTATTCTTATAAATTCATTATCAGCAATCTCGAGCAATCCTGCGATTCTCGAAAAGTCTCTACTAATTTCTTTCGGAACTTCAATTTTAGATTTATAGCCTAAATCATGTTCAATCTCTGCCCATGCATGTTGCAAAATCGATCTGATTTGAATTTCAAATTTTATTCCACGAAAATCTTTATATTCAATTAGCTTAAGCCTTTCAGTGTTGAATTCAACAACATAGTGTAATGAAGAATATCCAAATCTATCAGGATCCATTACCCTCTTATCGACAGAGTGTTCGCGATCAACTTTGAATTTACTTTCAATTACTTGGGCCATCTTATCAACATCGTCATTAAAATAAGTAATAACCCTAATTCCGACTATGTCTGTTATATCTTTCAAGTCATGATATTTACCTTGTTTCTTTTCAATTTTCTTTTTCAGACTGTTTTTTTCCTTTACTCTTGCTTGCACATCATGTACCTCAATACTATTTTCTTTACTTAATATTTCAATCAACGTTTTAACTCGAGGCCTTAATTCTTCCAAAAGAACCTGGTGGTGCTCATATTCATCCATTATCTTTTCATTACTCAAAACTCTTCCCCTTCTTCCCTCCGCATCCGCTTAATCTTCCCTTGATGCGTCACAATCCTATACTCCCCGTGCTCCGGAAGTTCCCTCACTTTCGCTATCCCCTCCGAAATAACCACCACACAGTTCATTGGTAGTTCCATTATACCAATTCCCAACAATAATGCATCCGCATTAAATGTAATGTCTTTATTCACCAGGACCCCTCCTTGTGTTAGTATTAAGTTGTCTGAGACGGGAGGAATCCTGTCTTCTTTTATTGCCCAAATATCCCCTGCTGCCGTACTTTGATTTCCCCAAGTTCAGCCTGCTCAATTATCAGCAAGCCGATTTCCAAAGGCTTACGCCCTAACTCTTCAGCAATGCTATCCATGCTCATATCCGACTCCCACATTGCTCTGAATACATCCGTTTCTCGCTCAGTAAATACCCAATCAATATCAACGTCATCAAGTAGCACACGCTTTTGTTCTTTCGCGTGGATCATTTCGATGCCTCCAATGCTTTGGCGATTTTTTCAGTGACATAGCTTTGTGTTGCCGTACTCAATAGAGGGCTAAGTTCTGCATGAATTGAACATCTTAAGTCCTCCAATCCATCGCGCAATCGTTTATTTTCTTCTTGTGAACTCTTTCTGAATTTCTGAAACTCGATATTAGTTCTTCTGATATTAAGTTCTAGCCATTGCACCCGTCCAGCTTGATCCTGCAACCAATGCCAATCTTCACCTTTAATCAATACATTTCCGTTTCCATCTACTCCTATAGGACTCATGTTTTCGAGTCGTTCCTCATTCGTCTCGTTCATCCCACTCACTCCTCCTCAATTCACCATGCCGAAATATCCTAATCTGATTAGACTTCGCAAACAAAACCTCATACTGCCGTAGAGGTAAAAACTTCACAATCCTCCCCTTCGACCCCTCATACAATTTGAGATAGTAATAATCCTCAACATCTTTCTCCTCCACATTGACAACGACTTCCACGGTATCACCAACAGTGAATGCTACTTTCTTTGGCTCCGCATCAAAAATAGTAAGTTGCCGCGCCACGGTTATCACTCCTTCACAAATCGTTTGGCATACCGCAACTGCTGATTAATACACTTTCGTTTTATATCCGCGCCAAAGGTAATTTAATGCATTAAATTACAATGAAGCTCTTTTTATATGACTAAGACAAGATCAAAAAGAACAAGATCAGAAATTCCAGAAGATGCAAAAGCAAATTGACGACTTGACAAGTAAATTATCAAAAATTAAATCCTGATTTTTTTGGTAAATAATGTTTGTTCGTAATTTGCGTTAAAACTTTATAGTTGCACCACCAAATCTCTAACTGTTCTGTTCTGTTCTGTTCTGTTCTGTTCTGTTCTGTTCTGTTCATTTTTATGTCTAGCTCCAAATACTTCCACGTTTAATGATTTCTTTAACCGCCAATACTGATGCTATGTCACCAGATGACCGTGCTATAGACTGCTGATTAATTTCAGTGGTCTTTTTTTGAATAACTCCGGATCTAATCTAATTCCAAACAATACCGATAATTTCTCTTAAATAAGAACTTAGCTATACTAAGAAAGGAGTGCTTCATTTGAAACAACACTTTACGAAAAAATCAATAATTGATCTTACATTCATATTGATTCAAACAGCTTGTATCATCGGACTCATAATCACAAATAATTATGACTATATGAGAATGAGTATTGGTAATCTTATTTTTTGGTTAGTCTATATTATTTTAGAATTTAAACTAAAGTGGAGCATACCTCTTTATATTCGTATTGCTGTTACCCTTTCAATAATTTCTAATGATGTACTTGGGGAATTGATAAATTTGTATGTTTCATCATCTTTATTTGATCGAGTTCAACATATCTTTGGTACATATTCCCTCACGCTTTGGTCATTTTTTATAATTCAACAATTTGTGCAAATGAAATTTATTCAAAGAAAACTAATAATTATTTTATTTATCATTCTTTCAACAACTTTAGGTACTTTTTATGAAATATTTGAGTTTTTGCAGGATGAACTGTTTAAACCAGTTGTTAAGAATCAACCCAGTTTATTAGATACAGATTTAGATTTAATTTCAGACGTTACAGGAGGAATCATTGCCTTAATTCATTATCTATCGTCAGAATCATTAAGGTCCTTTAGGCTTCCTTTTGAACAAAAAACATTTGCAAATGAAATTAAACGATAAGGTCAAAATTGCGAGGTGGACCGCTGATTGAGTTCTAATCAGTGGTCTTTTTCCGTACTCCTCCACAAATCTTTTGCCATACCGTAACTGCTGGCGAATATACGGATCATCCTCATTACCGCGGCTCCACATCCAATCTCCAGTGCGCCTTTCAATATCTTTCAGCACCTCGAATGGTAACTGTGGTAACAGCTTGATTATTTCTTGATATGCAGTCACTTCGTCCACTCCTTGGTATATTTCAAAAATATTGAATCATAATAAAAACATGCCTTTATGAGGAGGTGATTTAAATGCAACATGAAATAAAAGTATTATTAATCGAGCTCCTCTTATTAATCCTCGAGAGGATCCTTTAATTGATCATTCGGCAAATGTTCTAACCAATGCTTAAATAGATTGGTTGAACTAGAGGTTAAGTGAATATACACTAAAAAAAATACTCCTCATTAGCCCGCGTTTCCCACCTCACCTCACCACGCCACTCCCCATAACGCATCAGCAACTCAGTTACTCAATCTCCCAAGCCGATAACTCATCCCCGCTATCAACTCTCCACCACCTTCCACCCCTGTTTTTTCATCTGACTCATCCAACTTCCAACAAATTTTTTATTCTCACCGCTTCTCCAGCAAGATTGCAAGTAACTTTCGCTCATCCTTTATTTCTTCTTTCAATCCATTGGATTTGGTCCTACTATTTTTCATCCCTTTCTAAGTTGAATGCCCAGCGCTTTTTATATATTTGAATATACTATTTAAGAGCTGTAGGTACACACGTACTCTCTCTCACACGCTCATCGTACCTACAGCGAATAAAGAAAATTTTTAAATACTAAACAGATGAACCAGATAATCAATAATTACCGACATAGAATGAATTAATTCGTTTTTAGGAGGTGTACATTATGGGTTATGCAGGTTACGGCTGCGGTTGCGGACCTGAAAATCGGTCAGGATTCGGTTCAGGATTCGCTTTACTTATTGTTCTGTTTATTCTTTTAATTATTATTGGATCGTGTTTCATAAACACTGGTAGACACGAAGACTGTTGCTGACTTTTGGAAAATCACCAAAGTTTACAGTTCAACTGAAACAGTCTAGTACCTCTTTCTTACTTCACCATTTGTATTTACTACGGCCACGCACAATGTTTGATAAGGTGCAACAATTCTAGTGCGGCTTTTTTTGTAGGGTGAGTTAAATTTGACCTTCCTTGTTTGCAAATAGCACCCCCTTGCTTTTTTGAGGTAACAGGTCCAGAGGTTAACATAACTGACGTACTATTTGGTACGGGGTACTACTTTTCTCTGGAAACAGCACCCACTACTAAAATCCAGTCATTTAGGATATAGTGGTGACATATACTATCGGTACACCACCTTTGGTTCGCTCACTCTCTAAGTTACTGCTTAGAAAGTGAGTTTTTTATTTACTATTAGGCTTAAGTTAGCGTTTTTTAATTGCTCTCTTTTCCAGTAAGCATCATCTTCACTTTTCATCCTGCAATACTCTTCATAAATTGGTTTAGCAAGTTCTATAAACTTCTCACGATTTTCTGTGTATAGCTCAGTTAAGAATGCTCCAAAAACTGCTGATGCATTCTCACCAAATTCACTATTTGCTAACTCTCCTTTCATTGAATCGTCTAGCACTCCTTTGCACTCATCATTAAAAACTTCTATCATACAATTATGAACAGCTTCTCTAAATGACGTTACTTCTTGAACTTCGCTAGTGTCATTGTTCGTTGCGAATTGTTTACCTTTGTGGTCCTCAGTCATTGCTTGAGTGATACTGACCTGTTTTCCAAAGAACTCCTCCACGACCCCTTTGTCACTTTCAGAACGACTAATAGTGCTCATAATAACCATTGTTCGAGTTGCAAAATTCGTTAGTTCCCGATTAGTATAATCCCAATGAAATCGCTTCATTTCTTCGCCGATGACTTTGTCCATCCCAAACTCTTCAATAGCTTTTTTAGTGTAGAAATAATCCTTCACTCCGTATCTTTGCCCATCGTACTCCTTGGTTATCGGGAAGACCGTTAGAAACTCCCGCGGCGTAAATGTACCCATCATTGAATTAAGCATTGAAATTGTATTGAATGTACCTACCAATAATTCGTTATCAAGAGTATCAAGGTTAGTTGCGTTAATATTCTTCACGCCATACAAAACAATTTTTTCCCGAATATCTAAGCTCAAGTTAGAGAATTGAAATCCCTTTATTTCTTCTGTCTCTTTTAGTGCACTCTTAAGCGTGTTGGCAAATGCCTTCGAGTAAATCCTACGGTAATTCGGTTTATCCTTCTTAATCCCATTGATCACTCTCAACTCAGTCATTGTTGCCACCGTCCTGTTCTGGTAGCTTCATATGCTGTTGCCCATTTAACGTTTTGATTTCGAGGCGCATGCCCGTATTCGGTGACCACTCCTCGATAAAGTGAAGGGCTTCGTCAAATCGAATTCTAGGTAATTCACCGTCTCTAGGAATCTCAAAGTATTTATTGAATTCACCCCAGAAAAGCGAGAAAACCCTTCTACTGATTTCTTGATAAGCTTTCGTTTTTCCACCGCCTAAACTTTCCATAACTTTTCTTTTGCCCTTCCTGTTGATTCGTTGTTCCTGTGAGCCATCAATCCGCATGGTGTCCTCCAGCGAGCCTACGCGTCCATCAAGAACTTTGTATTGTTTTTCCTGCACCACGTTATGCTGCGCAAGTGCCGCAATTATTTCAGACTGTGTTTTAGGCTCTGCTTCAAGCTGTTCATCACGCATTTGAAAATAACCGTCCAGAAGTTCATCGTATTTGTCCCAAGCGAGATCATCCTCGAAAACTTTTAGTAGTTTCGCATAACCGCGTTCGGAAAGTAGATAGATGTTTTTCGAATTTCCGATTTGAGCCTTTGTCAAAACACCACTCTCTAAAAACAAATCGGTCTGGTCGATTTGTTTTAAATCGTTTTCTGTTATTATTTATGGCTTCATTGACTTGACGATTTTCTTTCCCGTGAATATCTGCAATATATTTTGCGAGCATCGATTTCTTACCTTCACCGAAACCGCCTGCGATGTTGGGAACAGTTATGCCACAAACTTCCGTCGTACCTTTGACAGTTAAGTTACTCATACATATACCTCCCGTTTTTTAAGTTCTGCTTCAATCAAACCCCTGAGCTCATCGCCAGGCAACTGATAGCAAAGCTTTAGCTTCTTTGTACTAACGCAGCCAAACAACGCTGCTACGTAGCTATTAAATGATTCATATTCAGAGACGCAAATGCCAAATTTATTTTTAAATTCAGTAAACATGCTAATTTCTGAAGCCATAGTATTTTCAATTTCGAGAACTTCCATCATCAATTTCCCTCCTCTTAAAGCTCCATATCTCCCAATCGCTTATCCACGGTATTTTCAAAACTAATTCGAACTTGATTCTTCATCAACCTAGACACCAACCTAGAGTCATACATGCTCATTAAGTCATTCTTAGATAGATTAGTAGTTACGATAGTGGATTTACTCTGCCGTCCATTAGCGATTGCGTAGAGCACCCTCAGTGTGAAGTCTGTTGCTTGCTTCTTAGTTCCTGTCGCACCAGTCTCTGCACCCAAATCGTCTAGCACCAGAAAATCTACACTAGTTAACAAGTCCACAAAATAATGTTCGGTGTAACGACTCTCCTTATTTCCGAAGCTATCACGTATTCGTAGAAGCATTTCGTCCACACTTACAAATAGACAACTCTTGTCCTGTTCACCTTTTTCATTTAGGTTTCGAAGTATCGACATGGCCAGATGACTTTTACCGACACCGGGTAGGCCAGTAAACCATGCGTTGAATATTTCTCCTTCCCTGTATTTCGCATAAACGTCAGATGCTTTTTTCTTATTAGCAATCTCTTCAGGTTCGGTAGCCTTGTAACTAGTAAAAGATGCTTCGAGTAAATCGATATCAGTTAAAATGCTTTGATTGTGAAAGACGTTGTAGTTGCGCCGCCCCATTGCACGTTTAATTTTCAAGTCTTCTTCGTCACTTAATTCCTGAGTGGTTCGTTCCCTCTCGCACAGCGGGCAGAAGACTTCGCCATCGAACGTGATTTTTTTAATTTCTTTCACGTACTCTTTTCCGTTTGCCTGTACTTTGTGTTCGTAGCAAATTTCAGAAGTTGAGCCCATCCGTTTATTGTTGAGATTACTTATTACATCCGCTATCGATTTCATTTTCCCCGCCACCTTTCTGCTGCTTGTCCCTCAGAAGATCACCAATCAAATCCATCCGGATGATTTGTCTTAGGTGCATCATATCCACCACTCTGAGACGCTTCGTATTCGTCTTTAAAGTTTTCACCGTTTAAGAATGTGTACGGATGCTTTGGATTAGGAGCAAACTCACCGCGGGCTTTTAACGATTCCAGGTGATCCTTGTATCTTTTAGTCCCAATCATGATTTCTTCGTGCTTATTCTTTTTCAACAAACTCTTATATTTCGTTCGGCACTTTTTCTTGTCACCGACTTTATGGGCGTAATGATTCCACCATTCCTCAAATAGCTCATCAGAAACAACAGGAGCGATAGCGACATTATCTTTTATTACTTCTTTAGTTCTTAGTTCTTTCTTTACATTCTTATTTATAGTGGCAGCCTGTCGTTTTGGCATCGTATTATTCGTAGACTCTTCAACGCTCCACTCGTCGTTCTGTTCGTAACTTTTAGGGTCTTGATAAACGTTGTAGTTACTGACGTTAACGACCATACCCCGTGTTGTCTTCATCGTTTCTATCATCGTTTCATTCGTGTATCCCTCATCCGAAGCTTCATTAGAATTTCGTAACCACTCCAAAATGTTAAAAATTTGGGATTTCGTGGGCTTTTCTGTTCGATATCCGACCTTGTAACTGCACGCTTCTATAATCTCTGGAATAGATACGACCAACTGTCCCCGTTCAAGATTTTTGTAAGGCTTGAACTGCGCCTTCAACAGTAAGTACATCCATACTTTCAAATGGATTGGTGGATTTTCCCATATCTCACTTTCTATCAATTTCCGTGACATTAGAATATAGCCACCTGGTATCCGCTCACTCATCCACCTCACCCGCTTTAGCTTTGTTAAATACTTACTGCCAGCATAGTTGTATTCGTTAATTTTGCTTCAATTTAACCGAGGAACAGCGAGTACGATAACTGTCTATGAAGCTACAACTAGTTATGGTATCCCTGTAGAGTTAATCGAAAGTCTAAATGGTAAAAAAATTTAACTATAAAAAGAACATTCATTCCCCTTTAAGGAGGTGGTGATTAAAGTAACTCAGCTCCCCTACCTATTCCTATACATTATGCCGCCAAGCGATGGAAGGAACGGTTTGGTATGAAGCTACACAAATCAAATAAAGATCCTGAGCTATATTATTATCTCAATACAAAAGGCGAAAAACTATGGATGTACCGTCATAAATATAATGACAAGTCAGGAAAACGAAGAGAGAAAAAGAAGAGTTCATTTACAAACGAAAAGTCGGCTCTTCAAGCGCTTTTTGGAAGTTAAGTCTGCTACATTACGTGGCGAATCAACACAAGTAGAATACGATCAAATGACCGTCGGAGAATGGTTAGATATTTGGTTCGACATGAATCAAAAAAAGTGGAAGCAAACAACGAGTGTCCACAGAGAAGTTGCCATTCGACTCCATTTGAAACCCATGTTAGGTAAATATAAGTTACAGAAACTTGATAAATTAACCTATGAACGAGAATTCATAAATAAACTAGAAGTAAAATACAAAGACAGTTCCATTCGTCAATGGCATAATATTTTTAAAATCGCAATTAATGCTGCCGTAGAGAGTGAAATACTTATTCGTAACCGCTTCACGAAAGTTGCTATTGTTACAGATGAATTGGAAGTAAATAATAATTACTACTCGCCTAGTCAATTGGTGGCGTTCTTGGTTGAAGCAAAAAAACAAGAATCCATTACAAATTACAGCTTCCTATTGACTGTCGCCTACACAGGCATACGAAAAGGTGAGGCATTGGGACTCCAATGGAAGAACATCGATTTTGAAAACAACACAATCACAATTGAACGAACGAGGGATGGTTTAGGGGTACGTACTCCTAAAACCAAAAATTCTTATCGGACAATTTCCATTGATGAGATGGTTTTAGATCAATTAGAGTCCTATAAAAAGTGGTGTAAAAAAACACTATTTGCTTATGGGGAGAAAATAGTTGACGAAACCTTTGTCTTTATCACAGATCACGGAGCAGCACCTCTCTCAAGTATTGCACGTTCTGTAAATAGAATCCTAACAAGAAAGTCACTACCCAAAATAACAGTTCATGGTTTACGGCACACGCACTGTACCATATTATTAAATCGTGGGCGCAACGTGAAAGTAATAGCTGAGCGATTAGGGAATACTGCTGCAATGGTTTATGATGTATACGGACATGTTCTAAAGGAATCTGAACAGGAGTCTGTAACCTTGTTTAGTCAGAGTCTAGAAGTAAGAGGGGCTGGTTTTGGGGCTAATCAGTAAATTGACTACTCAGAAACCGCTACCTCACAAGCTTTCTTGCATCTTGGTTTTATTACGTGCTATAATGGGAGCATTGTGAATTTAGGAGGATTTTGAATGATAGCAGTCAGTAATGTAAGTCTTCAATTCGGCGACCGCAAGCTATTTGAAGATGTGAATATACAGTTTAATCCGGGCCATTGTTATGGTCTAATTGGTGCAAACGGTGCGGGAAAATCGACATTCCTTAAAATTTTGTCAGGTGAACTAGAACCACAATCTGGAAATGTAATTATGAACAAAGACGAACGTCTTGCTATTTTGAAACAGAACCATTTCGAATACGAGGAAAGTGTCGTACTTGATACAGTCATTATGGGCCACAAACGTTTATATGACATTATGATGGAGAAAAACGCCATCTATGCAAAAGAGGAATTCTCAGATGAGGACGGCATGCGCGCAGCTGAACTTGAAGGTGAATTTGGCGACTTGAACGGTTGGGAAGCTGAATCTGAAGCAGCAATCCTTTTACAAGGACTTGGTCTCGCAGATGAATATCACCAATTGAAGATGTCTGAACTAAACGGTTCTGATAAAGTGAAAGTGCTTCTTGCACAAGCTTTGTTTGGTAAGCCTGACGTTCTTCTTCTGGATGAGCCTACAAACTCACTTGATCTGAAAGCAATCCAATGGCTCGAAGAATTCCTTATGAACTTCGAAAACACGCTTATTGTTGTTTCCCATGACCGTCACTTCTTAAACAAAGTTTGTACGCAAATTGCGGATGTCGACTTTTCTAAAATCCAGATTTATCCGGGTAACTATGATTTCTGGTACGAGTCAAGCCAACTTGCACTAAGAATGTCACAAGACCAAAACAAGAAAAAAGAAGAAAAAATTAAAGAGCTTCAAGCATTCGTTGCCCGCTTTAGTGCCAATGCTTCGAAATCTAAACAAGCTACTTCACGTAAGAAAACGTTGGAAAAAATCGAATTAGATGATATTAAACCATCTTCAAGACGTTATCCTTTCGTCAACTTCCAAATGGGCCGTGAAATTGGAAATGATGTTCTAAGTATCCAAGAAGTTAACAAAACACAGGATGGCAGAGTAATGCTTAAAGATGCTTCATTTACAATTGACAAAGAAGACAAAGTCATTCTTCTTGGAGATCCTCTTGCAAAAACAGCGCTCCTTCAACTGCTTGCCGGAGAGTCTGAGCCTGATTCAGGAGCTATCAAATGGGGAGTTACAACAACACATGCATACCTTCCTATCGATAACAGTAAATACTTCCAAGGTTCGGAAAGTTCACTTGTTGAATGGTTACGTCAATATTCACCTGACGACCAAACCGAGACATTCCTACGCGGATTCCTTGGCCGTATGCTGTTTTCAGGTGATGAAGTGAACAAGAAACCATCCGTTTTATCCGGTGGGGAAAAAGTTCGCTGTATGCTTTCAAAAATGATGCTGACAAGTTCGAACGTTCTTCTTCTGGATGAACCGATGAACCACTTGGATCTTGAATCAATTCAAGCGCTTAACAACGGACTGATTGCATTCAAAGGTGCAATGATCTTCACATCACATGACCAACAATTCATCCAGACGGTTGCGAACAGAATCATTGAAATCCATGATGATGGTACAATCTTCGATAAATTGATGAACTATGATGAGTATCTAGAGTGGAAAGAACAACAAGAAAAACAAAATAAAAAGAAATAATTTTAAGCCGTTTCCCTTGACTGGGAGACGGTTATTTTTATCGCTAAATGATGTTGGATTTCCGATTGCAATTCCTACACTTGCGTATGATATCCGTCGAAATGGGTATAACCAATAGAAAGGAGTGTTTTCATGAGGAAAATAAATCTTTTCATTTTTCTGTTAGTAGCGGTCCTTGTCTTTTCAGGGTGTTCGAAAAAACAACCGACAGCCCTTGATAATTCGGGGTCAACAAATGGCACAATTGGTGAAGGTATCGTTAAAGAAAGCGAAAGTGAGAGCGATGGTGAAATTTCTTTAACTGATCTTTTTCTACAGGATGGTTCAAAGGCGCATTATCTAGGTGAAGGAAATGAATTTGCAGAACTTGATGTTGAAGTCGCACGACCATTTGAAAATTATGTTGTCGTCCATGAGAATAATGGCGGCTCCCTGGTTCGCCATATTTATAAAATCGAACCTGACAAAATAAGCATCTTAGACGAACAGACTGTCGAATTAGTCAAAGACTTCCCCACCCTGGCAGAACTGGATGCAATGGATCCAACTGGTGTTTATCTTAAAAAACCCATAAAAAAAGGAACAACATTTGATACGTGGACGATTGTTGAAATAGATACAACTGTCGATACACCGTACAAGAAGTTTGATCATGCTTTCGTCATCGAAATGAAGACGGATGACTTCGTCAACCGTAAGTATTTCGTTGAAGGGTTTGGTGAAGTCAAACGGGAATCTATAATGCAGACGGATGACGGTGAATTCGTTGTTACCTCCACGTTGAAGACAGTCGACAAATAGCGATGTAAAGAAGCGTCCCTCGTTAGGACGCTTCTTTACATCGCAGAATAAATTCACATCTTCCAAAAGGTACCGAAACTAACGATTACCTTTTGGAAGATGCGAATCCGTATTTATTTCCAATGTTTTTTTAGCAGAAAGCATTGGGCATCCCGTCCTTCATTAAGATAACACCATGATACAGTTGGAGATCTTCATCACAGCCTTCACAGAAATTTATTTCGTCTTCAGACCAAAAGGCAAAAAAACAGTCTTTTTTCATAGCCTCACGTTTATGCTTTTCTCGTAATTCACTAGTCAATTTTTTAAAGTGTACCTCAGCAAGTACTCTATCATCAAATGAATGGCGTGAACGGATTGTTTCTTCCCACTCCTCAAACATCCACCATGGCTCATAATCTGCTTTCATATAAATCACTTCATACATTTCCTAAACCTCCTATGTAACTCTTAGTTGAATGTCCTTCATTTTAACAAACTCCCTCCTGATGTCCAATTAATTGCTTCCCTTTTGAATTCAAATGGTAGGTGTAGATTGCATTTATCGGGTATAATTGAACTACTGACATGAAACTTTATTCGTTTTGAAACGTATACAGTATAGGGTCAAAGGAGGTATGAATATATCATGAAAGAAGTTAAACAATTTTTTATAAGACATTTTATAACAGCACCAATCGGTTTTGGATCCTGGCTCTTCTTTGTTATGGGTGCAGGTATGAATATTTTTGCGGCTACTGGCCTTTTGGTAGCGATCTACTTTGGCGGAACGTTTACCCTGAAGCAGATTCAACTTTCATCCAACTTAAAAAAACTCGGGATGTCCCGTTCTGAATACAGTCATATAAAAGGTCAGATTACTGGTGCGAAAATGAAAATCAAACGACTGAATGGTCTTTATGGACAAGTTAGGTCGATCCAGGCATTTAGGCAACTTCATGAAATGAATAGCCTATCTAGAAGGATTCTTGGCCTCGTCCGATCAAACCCTAAAAAGTTTTACGACGTAGAGAAGTTTTTCTATGCCCATCTTGATTCCGCAGTCGAATTGACTTCGAAATATGCGTTGCTTGTCAACCAACCATTGAAAGATAAAGAACTTCGCATCGCATTACAAAATACGCGTGAAACGCTTGGGGATGTTAACAAGCAATTGGAGCAAGACCTACGAAGCGTTTTAGCGTCTGATATCGACCAGCTCCAAATGGAAATTGACTTTGTTGATGTATCCATGAATAATAAAAAGCCGCTTCTTGAAATGAAAGGAGATCCACATAATGACCGAAAATAATCCTATAAAAACAATTGATGATTTACTTGATAGTCCTTTTGATTTTCAAGAACCCCTTCTCCCTAAGGAAATGCAAACAGAAAAGAAAGAGGCTGAAACAAGCGTTAAACTGATTGACCGTCTAACTCCTGAAGAGAGGGAGAAGGCAAAAGTCCTTGCACAACAAATTCCTGTCGGCAACTATGAAGCAATTATAACGTACGGCGCAAATGCTCAAAGCGAGCTTTCAAGGTTCTCCACTCAAATGCTCGATCATGTTCAAGGCAAAGATATTGGACCTGTTGGAGATGTATTGAAAGACTTGATGGGTAAACTTTCTGAAATAGACCCTGACGATTTATCAGACAAGAAGAAGTCGGGTCTAAGTAGATTGTTTAATAAAGCAACGCGATCTGTTCAAGAAATGATGACGAAATATCAGAAACTTAGTACTCAAATCGACAGGATTGGTGTTCAACTTGAGCATTCGAAACGTGGCCTTTTAGAGGATGTTAGAATGCTTGATAATTTGTATGATCAAAATAAAACCTATTTCCAAGCGTTAAATATCTACATAGCCGCAGCTGAATTAAAACAGGATGAACTCGCCAATGAAATCATCCCTGAAATGCGCAAAAAAGCTGAGCTATCGAATGATCAAATGGCATTCCAGGAAGTGAATGACATGGCACAATTCCTTGACAGGTTGGAAAAACGCCTTTACGATTTGCAGTTATCACGACAAATCACCATTCAGAGTGCACCTCAAATCAGGATGATTCAACAGACAAACCAAACACTTGCAGAAAAAATCCAGTCATCCATCATGACATCCATTCCCCTATGGAAAAATCAGATAGCAATTGCCTTAACGTTAAACCGACAAATGAAAGCTGTAGAGTCTCAAAAACTTGTTACGAAAACGACAAATGACTTGCTGTTGAAAAACTCGGAAATGCTGAAAATCAATTCAATTGAAACAGCTAAAGAGAATGAACGCGGCATCATCGAAATTGATACGCTGAAAAAGACGCAAGAAAACTTGATTCAAACTATTGAAGAGACACTTATTATCCAAGCAGATGGTCGTGCAAAACGTAAAGCTGCTGAAATAGAAATCGGACGAATGGAAGATGAGCTGAAACAGCGCCTTCTTGCTGTTCATGAAAAAACACAAAACCGTCCTCTCTAAGGGCGGTTTTGTGTTTTCACCTTGTATATTATCTGGGAGTTTACTCGCGGTTCACGTATTTCTTATTACAATCGCGAGTAATTTTCTAAGTATCCGCAATGTCTGATCTGTGAAACTATCGACCGAGTTGGATGATGCGGTTTTATTGCCAAACATCATTGAAAAAAGTGCTTTTTGGTCAACAGTCGGTTCTTCAGTTGAAAGGAATAGATGAATGATGGAAATACCTTTCTTTTCGGTTTCCATCACCGCTTCTGCTGTATCTAGGATACCGTTCCGATCATAACCAAACGCCGATGGTTCCCCGTCTGAGAAGACTAGCAAAAACTTGTGCTTCTCCTGCCTCATCGCAAGCTGATCGGCCATCCATCTAATCGCGAATCCGTCACGGTTGTCTTCATTAGCATCAAACGACAATATCGATAAACCGTTATCCTTATTGCGATCTGTAAACGTATGCATAAGCTCAAATACATTCGGTTGCACTTCTTTTGTAGCGTTATTTGCATCCTCATAATAGGACGAAATTTCATGAAATACACCAAGTTGACGGAGTACATCATGAAACAATAGTACAGCCTGTTTTGTTTCGTCTAATTTGTCGAGCATCGAAGCTGAACCATCAACTAGTAGACCGAATACCGCATCTAGATTAACAGATGGTGCACTCTTCCTATAAAATGGTTTCGGTCGTTCATCCACAACCATCGTCGTTAATTTCGTAGACAGTCGTCCCTTCATAAGGCGCTCACGTTTTGAATCCTGTTTCAAATCGATTCGTTTCTTCATCTCCTCGACGAAGGAACGAACATACGGCTTTTGCTCTTCTCGCCAAACGGTCAATAGTTGACGATTTTCAACCTCGTCTATGACTTCTATCCGTTGTTCCTCATACACGACGTTCACATGCTCTTTTCCAAACATCTTACCCGCTTTCATCTTTCGATCGCGTTTGTCTGTCTTATCACTGGTGTCATCCGTCCAACGATCGCTGTCATTCCCCTCTGAATCACCTGAGCCCGTCTCTTCGACCTCAGCATCTTCATGGCCTGGCGTTGCATCGTTGGCATCACTCTTCCCAGAGCGTCCGTGTTCAAGTTCAAATTCAAGATGGACGCCTGATTCACTCTCGCTTTCACGATGCCAGGATCTAAACACTTCTTCGATTGTCTCTTTTGGACCTTCCTCGCCTTCTTCGGCGTCAGACATCCCTTTATGATAATGAAATACAGTATTTTCTTCTGTAATGGAATCCCCCGCTGAATAATACTGTTTGACAAGATCCTTGTCAATTGACCTTTCTACAATCCCTGTAATTCTATCCGCAATAAATGTATTGTCCTCTGTACTTTTTGAATCGTATGCGTGTTGCAGAACGGATTGAATGAGATCATAGTCGATGGAATGAGCATCCCAGTCGATGGACGTTTCTGCAAATAAGCCTTCATGGAGAGATATGAATAACTGATTCATCATCGCATCCGCAAGTTGATTTTTCTGCATATTCGAAGACTGTGCATTGCGGTGGAGGTAAACGTAGGCTTCCCTTCTAACTTCGAATGCACTTGCGGTTCCAGGTCTTTCCTTCGTAATTACATCAATTAAACGAAACTCTTCCAGCATCAATAATAATTCAGATGTGAATTTCCGGAGTGGATATAAGCTAATTGACCGGCTAAATTTAATCCATGACTTAACACTAAAATGCTTCCAATAACCTGATGTTAACAAATAGATATCAGACAGACGGCCAGCGTGGATCACTTCGTCTGTTCGGTGACGCCAAAAAACACTCATCGAGATAATACCATCTTGAGGTCGGAATTCAAGAAGCTTTCGTTCCGTTAATTCAATGAATGGTGCATCTGCTAATGCGCGCCCTAATCGTTCATACAATAAAAGCGTCTTGGCATCGACCGTTTCATCATTAAATTGAATGAATCGATTCATCTTCACCATAGCAATCGCCTCATTTCACCCAAGTATCGACTAATTCCATGACAAGTCTACGTTCAATTGTATCATCTAGCTTTTCAGCGATGGCATACTGGACTGCACGTTTCACAGGGATATGTTCTGCAAGTGCCATAGCGTCTAGCAGACTTCTCACGGATGCTGCCTCATCGGATAATAATCCGTTCATTACCTGTTTCTTCAAATCGATACTGATATGAAGGAATGTCTCAACAAGCTGTTTTGAGGCAAATGGATACGTATCCTTCATAACTAATTCTAATTGTTCTCCAGTCAGGTACGGGACTATGAACGATACAAAACGGTTTTTCAATGCTTCATTCATTGGAGATGTTCCAACATATCCTTCGTTTATGGCTGAAATGACCGTAAAGTCTTCATGCGCATAAATGACTTCACCTGTAAACGGATTTGTCAGCATACGACGATGGTCCAAAACACTATGAAGGATGGGTAACGTTTCAGGTCTGGCCATGTTGATTTCATCAATATATAAAATATGTCCTTTTTTCATAGCTTGTACTACGGGACCTTCTACAAATTCAATAATAGTCTCTCCGTCTTTGCTAATTATCGTTTTGAAACCAAGCAATGCTTCAGCATCCAAATCAACCGAACAGTTTATGCTTTGCATTGGCTGATTGAAATAATGTGAAATTGTTTGGGCTAACTTCGTTTTTCCAGAACCAGAAGGCCCTTTTAATAACACTGGTTTTTTCAATACAATACTGATAAGGACGTCATCCCATAAATGGGGACTTGGGGAAACGTAACCACCTTCCTGTATTAATCGTACTGCTGCGGTGTCATGCGTTTTCGTTGAACGAAGCTGCTGTTCTTTTTCTACTAGCGAGTTCATAACCTTACCTCCTTATAAAAAAGCCCGCACACCAACAAGTGGGTAGCGGGCTTTAAGTTCACGTCTAGAAAACAGTAAAATCTTGTATTGTGAATAAATTCTAACATGGAGATTTCACGTCTAGACTCCGGGCGCAAAATGCCGGATCATAATTCAGCCCAGCTGTGAAGGATTGAACTGCATCCTTCCCGGGCAAAAAACGCCGCGTCGCCGGTCCCCGTCATGTCTGTCGCGGGCCCCCCTACAGGATGTAAGGTCACGCAGCCTATTGCCACAGGACGTGGCAATGGCTGCGTACCTTTATAACGGCGCCCTGTGCCTTTGTTTATTCAAAATACGTTTTATAATAGCCTCCGACTTTACCGGAATTATCGAGAATGAAAATGAATTCATCTGTTTCGTTTTTCACTTCATACTCTTTACCTGGTGTCAGAACATTGTTCACTACATACTTTTCAGCGTCTGCATGCTTACAGACGACAGTACGGATTGCAGGTGCAGTCATCCAATCTTTGAATGTCATTGTTAATCACGCCTTTTCTATGGAGTGTATAAGGAAAAATCGACCCGCTAACAATAACGGGCCGATTACCTAACTATTTTTTGTCTGGATTTCGAGCGCTTTTCTTATTAAGAACCTAGAAGTAGATCTTCCGGATTTTCAATCAATTCTTTTACCATTTTCAAGAAGCCAACTGAATCTTTACCATCGATAACACGGTGGTCATAAGAAAGAGCAACATACATCATTGGACGGATTTCAACATTGTCACCAATAGCTACTGGACGCTTTTGGATTGTATGCATGCCAAGGATTCCTACTTGAGCACCATTCATAATTGGTGTTGACATAAGTGATCCGAAAACACCACCGTTTGTAATTGTGAAAGAACCGCCTGTCATATCTGCGATTGTCAATTTGTTGTCGCGTGCTTTTTTCGCAAGTTCTACGATAGTTCCTTCGATTTCTGCGAAGTTTTTACGATCAGCGTCAACCACGTTTGGTACAACTAGTCCGCCATCTGTTGATATAGCGACCCCAATATCGTAGAAGTTTTTAAGAATGATTTCATCGCCATCGATTTCTGCATTAACATAAGGATATTTCTTAAGTGCAGCAACAACTGCTTTCGTGAAGAATGACATAAATCCTAGACGAACATCGTTTTGCTCGAAGAATTGGTCTTTCTTACGTGAACGAAGTGCCATAACGTTTGTCATGTCGATTTCGTTGAATGTTGTAAGCATTGCTGTTGATTGTTTAACTTCAAGAAGTCGTTTTGCAATTGTTTGGCGACGACGTGTCATTTTCTCGCGAGTTACACGTCCGTCCTCTACTACTGCTGCTGCTTTTGGTGCGGCAGCTGCTGGTTGTGCTTTAGGAGCTGTACCGTGTGCTTCAACATCTTGAACACGAACGCGTCCCATTGGGTCAACTGGTGATACTGCTGCAAGGTCGATGCCTTTTTCACGAGCTAGTTTACGTGCTGCTGGGCTTGCGATTGTACGGTCTGATCCGCTTGCATCTTCAGTAGCTGCTGGAGCAACTGGTGCTGCTTCCACTTTTTGAACTGCTTCCGCTGCTGGTGCAGATGGAGCTGCAGCCGGTGCGCCTGAACCAGAACCAACAATTGCGATAACTTGGCCGACTTGGACTGTATCGCCTTCTGCTGCTAGATGTTCTTGGACAATTCCTGCTTCTTCTGAAATGATTTCAACGTTTACTTTGTCTGTTTCAAGTTCAACGATGAATTCACCTTTCTCAACGCTTTCACCTGGTTGTTTCAACCACTGTGCAACCGTTCCTTCTGTAATCGATTCTGCAAGTTCTGGTACTATGATCTCTGCCACAATAAATTCCTCCTCGAGTCTACCGTTAGTACGGTTTTAACAATCAATATTTCATATGTTGATTAAATTAAACTAAATAAGGCTTACTTCTTCAATGCCTCATCTAGTATGCGGTTTTGTTCGATCTTGTGAGATTCGCCGTCACCTTCTGATGGGCTTGAACGATGAATTCGTCCAACATAGGATACTTTCTTACCATCCGCAACTTCGCGGATATAAGAATTTGCAAAATGCCATGACCCCATATTTTTCGGTTCTTCTTGTACCCAAACAAGTTCTTTTGCGTTTGGATAACGAGAAATGATATCACTAATTTTATCAGCTGGGAACGGGTAGAGCTGTTCCACACGGACGATATGCAGATGATCGAAGCCTTTGCCATCTTTCACACGTTCGGCAAGATCAATCGCCACTTTACCGCTTGCAAATAGGATTTTCTCAACTTTATCAGTATTCTTGCCTGTTCCAGGTTGTTCAAGCACCGTTTGGAAGTGGCCTTCTGTCAAATCGTTGACATCAGCACCGACAAGCGGGTGACGAAGAAGCGATTTGGGTGACACAATAACAAGTGGACGCATCGATTTATCACCAAGCATTTTTGCTTGTCTGCGAAGTATATGGAAATAGTTCGCCGCGCTAGAAAGGTTAGCGACCGTCCAGTTATTTTCCGCACAAAGTTGCAGATAACGTTCAAGTCTTGCGCTTGAGTGTTCAGGTCCTTGCCCTTCATACGCATGCGGTAATAGCAAGACGAGTCCGGATTGCTGACCCCATTTAGAATAACTTGAAGAGACGAACTGATCGAACATTACTTGTGCCATATTCGAAAAGTCTCCATATTGCGCTTCCCAAATTGATAATACTTTTTGGTCTTCTAAGTTATAGCCAAATTCATAACCGACAATTGCAGCTTCTGTCAATGGGCTGTTATATGCGACGAATGATGCTTTTGAACCGCTAATATGGTGAAGTGGTACAAGTTCGTCACCTGTTTTTTCATCGTGAAGGACTACGTGGCGGTGCGCAAATGTACCACGTTGGACGTCCTGACCTGTCATACGGATTGGATTACCGTCTTGAAGGATTGCACCGAATGCTAGTGTTTCGGCATGTGCCCAATCGATTTTCCCTTTTCCGTTGAACGGATCTTCACGACGTTTCAGGATTTTTCCAAGCTTCCCAAATACATTGAAGTTTTCAGGATATATGAGTAACTCTTCATTGATGCGGCGAAGATTAGCTTCGTCCGTGCCAGTTTCAAGGTCTCTTGGATACCCTGCAAGTACTTCTTCAGGCGTAGCGTTTGAAATCAATGTTTTTTCTGAAGTATGTTCTTTTACTTTGTCGTATGCTGCTTGCATCGTTGCAAAAACTGAAGCGTCCAGTTTCGTTACATCTTCTTCTGTCAAGATGTTCTCAGATGCAAGTTCAGATCCGTACAGTGCACGAACTGTTGGATGTTCATGGATTGAATGGTACATAACCGGATTCGTCACAAGAGGTTCATCCATTTCATTGTGTCCATAACGACGATAGCCAAGAAGATCAATCAGAATATCTTTGCTGAACTTTTGACGGTATTCGAATGCGAATGATGCAGCTGCGATAACTGATTCAGGGCTATCCGCATTGACGTGTAATACTGGAACTTCATAGCCTTTTGCAGGGTCTGAAGAATAATGTGTTGATCTAGAATCGTAATATTCAGTTGTGAATCCAATCATGTTATTCGCGATGACATGAATAGAACCGCCTGTTTTGAATCCGCGAACACGGCTATAGTTGAATGATTCTGGCACAATTCCTTGTCCTGGGAATGCTGCATCCCCGTGGATAAGTACTGCGTAAGCAGCATCTGTTTCTAGTACAGGAATACCCGGGTTATCCGTATTTTCCTGTGCAGCCCTTGTTTGTCCTGTAACAACAGGATTGACGACTTCCAAATGGGATGGGTTATACGCAAGGAAACGCTGCATGCCCGATTGCCCCTTGTATAAGGCACCCATATGGTATTTCACATCGCCGAACCAACCGCGTGTAGTTTCAAGTGAACCATCTGTTGGAAGGAATGGTTCTTCAGGAACACCCGCAAATTGTGCAAACATTGTTTCGTAAGGTTTATTTAAAATATGTGTAAGTACGTTTAGGCGACCACGGTGGGCCATCCCAATCAATACTTTTTTCATTTTTTGTTCTTCAGAAAGACGAACAAGTTCGTCAAGGAAGACAACTAATGTATCAAGACCTTCAATAGAGAACCGTTTCGCTCCGACGAAAGTCCGGTGGATGAATTTTTCAAACCCTTCAATTTTCGTCAATCGTTCGAGAAGTGCTTTTTTCTCATCTACAGATAGTGTAGCGGAAACATTCCCGTTTTCGATTTTAGATTGAATCCAGTTTCTTTCTTCTTCGTCAATAACATGATCGAACTCATAGGCGATTTTACCTGTATATAATGACTTCAAATAATTCACTGCTTCAAGCCCATCTTCTACACTTGCAGGAACATTTTTAAAGAAAAGAGATGCTGGCATTGCTTGTAAATCACTTTCTGTAAGTCCATAAGTGGAAAGTTCAAGACGTGTTGAATCTTTTGGACGATCGCTAAGCGGATAGATATCTGCTGCAAGATGTCCGTATGTACGGATGGCTGTTTGCAACTGATAGGCGGAGAATACTTTACCGAAATCGCCAGGAGCTACTGCCCCGACCGCTTTGTCTTGCTCTGTGTTGCTCATTGTAGGCGCACCAAAACGGCTGAACATCTCGGCAAGTTCAGCATCTATAGATTCAGGTGACGTTTTAAACAGTTCGTACATTTCCATTATATACCCAAGGTTCGGACCCGAAAAAGCAGCATAGGGGGAACGATGAGCGTCAGCATTGTTCGACATGTAAAATGACCTCCACATTTGCCAAAAGGCATATTGTGTTTATATTTTTTTATCCTCGTTAATTTTAACACGCAAACACTTTAACTTAAAGGGTTTAGCGTTAACTCTTTAACTTTATTACCGTCAACAAGAATACACTAGATTCTCATTACTTGCAACCATTCATTAACCCACCGAAAAACTGAGAATAGTCTCTTCCAGCTATTTTCGGTGTGACAGGATCATTTCAACCATTTCTTCCGGTATTTTGGGTGTTGCTACTTTCTTCATATTCCCGATCAAACTGTCTTTCTCATCTACAAAAGATGCGAATTCTTCGGATAGTGGGCGTAGCTCCACATCTTCCTCTTTCAATACATGTGCGAGTCCGAGCGATTTAAAATGATTGGCATTCAAAATCTGATCCCCTCTGCTTTTTGCAGCAGAAAGTGGAATAAGCAGCATCGGTTTACGTAATGCCAGTAATTCAAAGATTGCATTTGACCCAGCTCTAGAAACCGCAAAATCAGACGCCGCTAATAAATGTGGTAACCCTTCTGTTACGTATTCAAATTGTGTATAGCCGGGTGTACCTTCAAGCGTTTCATCTAGATTCCCTTTCCCGCAAAGATGAATAATATCGAAATCATGCAAAATGGCAGGTAAATCTTTTCGAACAGCATCGTTGAGTATTGAGGAACCCTGACTTCCGCCCATTATAATTTGGACAGGTTTCTCACCTGACAGGCCGGCAATGCGCAAGCCTTCTTCCCGAGTGCCATTGAACAACTCGGGTCTGATGATTGCACCGGAGCAAGTCGCTTTGCCAGCGGGTACATAATTTAGGGTTTGTTCGAACACTGTAAAAATATGATTTGAAAAAGGTAAAGCCATTTTGTTCGCAAGTCCTGGCGTTACGTCAGATTCGTGAATGACAACAGGTACTTTCGCCATTTTCGCCGCCAAGACGACAGGCACTGATACGAAACCGCCTTTGGAGAAAATTATTTCTGGTTTGACTTTCCTAATAACCGCTAACGCTTGTAGAACCCCCGCACCAACACGGAACGGATCTGTAAAGTTTTTCATAGAGAAATAGCGCCGCAGTTTACCACTTTGAATGGGATGATAGACAACTTCAGGATAACCATCGCCAATCAGTTCTTTTTCAATCCCTCGATGCGACCCAATGTAATGAATTTCATACCCTTTTTCGCTAAACACAGGGATAAGCGCTTCATTCACGGACACGTGTCCTGCCGTGCCGCCCCCTGTCAATAATATAACCGGCCGTTTCATGGGCCATTCACCTCTTCTATATTAAGAAATATATTGTAACTTAACTTTACCTCATTGCCATTATAGCAAAGGAGTCATGATATAATGATGTTTAATTGAAGAATAAAGGGTGATTTATTTGGAAACTGCAGTTCCACTGAAGAAAAAGCCGTTCAGATTGGCAACAATCGTCTTGCCAATCCTCGTTACACAAGTCGCTCTGTATATGATGACGTTCTTCGATATTCTTATGACAGGGCGATATGATACATACCATCTTGCCGGAGTTACTATTGGATCTTCTTTCTGGGTACCCGTTTATACAGGGCTTGCTGGAATTTTAATGGGGCTTACACCGATCATCGCTCAATACATCGGAGCACGCCTCCACGCGGAAGTCCGACCTTCCGTTCAACAAGGCCTTTACGTATCGGTCGCACTGGCTGCAATCGTCTTTGCCATTATTCTATTCGCAGTTGCACCTATACTAGAAGCAATGCCGCTCGAGGCTGAAGTACGCATTGTAGCAGCGGACTATTTGACAGGAATGAGTTTCGGCCTATTTCCCCTCTTTGCCTACACAGTGCTACGCTCATTTTTTGATGCGCTTGGAGCGACACGCGTTTCGATGTTCATCATTTTATTATCTGCCCCTATTAACATCTTCATAAACTATTTGCTTATTTACGGGAATTGGGGCTTTCCTGAACTTGGCGGAGCTGGGGCCGGATATGCATCCGGTATAACGTATTGGCTCGTATTCTTCATTGCTTGTTCTGTCGCGTGGAAGCATAAGCCCTTTAAGGAATACGCACTTTTCAAAGGATGGGAAAAGATTTCATTTAAAAAATGGAAAGTGATTTTATTCATTGGTGTGCCAATCGGGATTTCAATTTTTGTAGAGACAAGTATCTTTTCCGCCGTCACACTGATGATGAGTAACTATTCAACGGCTGTAATTTCCGCACACCAGATTGCGCTTAACTTCACTTCGTTGTTGTATATGTTGCCGCTAAGCATTTCGATGGGGGCGACAATACTTGTCGGTCAGGCCGTCGGTGCAGGACAGATGCGCGATGCTAAACAGTACAGTTATCTTGGTGTCGGGCTTGCCGTTGCGTTTAGCTTTGTGTCAATTGCTATTCTTCTCGTTTTCAGGGCGCCAATTGCTTCGCTTTATACAACAGACGGACAGATTATCGGATTGGCAACTCAGTTCTTCATCTACGCTGCACTGTTCCAATTATCTGATGCAATTCAGGCTCCGGTCCAAGGCGCCTTACGAGGCTATAAGGACGTCAATATGACATTCGTCATGGCGATTGTCTCCTATTGGGTCCTTGGTTTACCCATTGGTTATATGATGGCAACGTTTACTGAACTCGGACCATATGGCTACTGGGTTGGCCTTATTGCTGGATTGACAGTTGGCGCGATTACACTGACTGTACGGTTAATCTATATTCAGAAAAAGAAATTTATATAAACACTAAAACCCGTAATGCAGTATGCATTGCGGGTTTTCACTAATTTAATATACCGGTTCTTAAAATCTCAGTTTTCACCTTGACGCTAATGGGCAGTTCGGAAAATGTGTCATTCCAATCCCCTTTTTCCCAAAGTGCGGGATGGAATGCACGGACTGGTCGTCCGAACCCTATAGCATCACTTTTAGCTGCCTGTAGTTTTTTAATCACTTTAGTAAAATCCTTTGTTAATTCCTTTGATAAGAAATCCTCAACTTCCTTTATTGTTTTCTTTTCATCTAGACTGTCATGCGGAAATTCCTCAACAGAAATTTTTAATTCATAGGTCGCATCGATCTTGTTATCTGAAATTTCCCAGTCCTTATTAATTCTTATCACCTCAACTGTAAGTGGACTCTCTGCCTTACCACTTTTCCACATATAAGAAAGCCGTGTATATTTGCCCTGTTTATTTCTTAACAAATTGAAAAGGACCGATTCCTCTTTATCTAAATTTTCTCCAGTATATTCCCTTTTATTAAACAACGCAGTACCGGCAATTTCGGGTATACCGCTTTCTTTCCCAATTTTAATATAGGGAAGTGCCAGAGATATATCTTTTTCAAAAAGTAGTCTACATACTTGTTGAATATCCACTTTAGGGACCAATGTATATCGGACCGCAGTATCAATCAGCTCTGAGTAATACATTGAAATATCATTCCCTAGATTCTCGTGCTGTTCAAAATAGGGAGCCAGTTCCCCTTCGACAATTGCCAAATGAGCGCTAAGTCGATTGCGTGGAGCTCTGTATAACGCATCGATATACTTATATAAGTCAGATTTAGCTGATTCCTCCGTTATAAGCAACACTTGAAGTTCAGCTATATCGAGCCCTTCCGTCGTATTCGTGTCGTTTTTCGCGTCAAGAACAGTGGCACCACTTCCTGTGATTGTTGTATAACTTATAGACCCATCTTCAAATATCGGAAACGCAAATTGAGCCTTGATCTTGCCCGGCTGGCCTTCAACTCCAAAAAGAGACACATTGGTTACATCCTTATAATGTTTTTCATCCCAGCAGCCGCTTAAAAACAATGAACAGACCAATAGGATTAGTAATCTCTTCATTTCCTTTTCCTCCTGTTCACGAGTATGACTATAGTTGGAACAACAATTATGAAAAACAAATGGAAATAGACGAGTGAATTTTGAATCATATCAACACGTTCTTTCGAATTTAAGAACAGCGGTAATATGACGAGCAGGATATGAAAAATAATCGTATTTCTTTTCCGGTGACCTTTCGCATGCAGCTGATGCACGTACATTGTAGTAAAGGCAAAAAGGGATATCGTGATGATACTCCACATCATCCACATATAAATGAAAAATAAATCAAGCCGTTCTACAAACGAGAAAGTTTGCGATTTCAAAATATACATGATTGGCTCAGGAATCCTTTCTATTTCCTTTAGCGGGAAATAGAGAAGGGTGATCAAGACCGTACTGAAAAAAAAGAACATCCATAGCATTTGATATATGAACAGTGGTAAGCCTTTAATTTTTTGTGTGCTATCTACATGCTTCCTAAAAAATAAAAACAGTTCAATACCAATGAATGTAAACTGCGAAGCGAGAATCCCTTTTAACAAATCTGAACCGTCTATCTTAGCTACAGGGAATAAATTCGTCCATACGAATTCAGGCCATGCGAGTAACAAGACAAAGTAAAAGATCGGTATCAGTGGGACGAGAATGACTGTTAGATTAATGACGGTTTCGGAACGACTTAAGTTTGCATACAACGATACGCCTACCATGATTGAAATGACGACGATCTGGGGCGTTTCAGGGAATGCCCATACCGCGAGCGTATAATCAATATAAGCAATGAAGGAGACGATAATAAGGAGCCAATAGCCTTTATATAGCCAAGATACAATCGGACCTGGCGTGAAGAATTTATAATTCCTTTCATATAACAGCAATAAAACATAATGAAAAATGCCTACTCCGATGAAAATAATCCATGCATCACGCCCTGTTACATTGATGAATGGCGTTTGAAAGGATAGAAAAACAGTGCCTGTTTGTATAACAAACAGAAATAAAAAAAACTGGATTCTTGACAATTTAAACGTCAACGGCCACCACCTTCTTTATTTGCACCATGCGTAAACGTTTTCTGTTGTTTTTTAAGACGAACATATGGTGACCTGAAGAAAGCATCTTTAAATTTCGACGGATCAAAAGGAACGATAGGCGTAAAATAGGGCTGTTTCAATGATGATACATTCATCAGATGGATGAAAAGCACAAGTGTACCAATTGCTATGCCGAAGAAGCCAAACAGCGAAGCGGCAAGCATAAATGGAAAACGAATAATTCGGATTGTCATATTCATTTCCCAAGAGGGAATGACAAAACTCGAAATGGCTGTCATCGCCACGACGATTACCATGAAATTCGATACGAGACCGGCATCAACAATTGCATTACCAATAACCAGACCACCGACAATCCCTATCGTTTGCCCAATTGGGGTGGGGAGACGGATAGCTGACTCCCGAATGAGCTCGATAAACAATTCTAAAATGAGCGCTTCATAAATAGGTCGATACGGAATTGCATTCACCGCCAGCTTCACTTGTTTACCTAATTCCAGTGGAATGATTTCAGAATGAAAACCGATGACAGCTATATAAAATGCAGGTAAAAAAATAGCCGTCACAAAACTTAATATGCGGAGAATCCGATAAAATGAACCCACTAGAACACGTGCATTATAATCATCTGGAGACTCATAAAAGGAAAAAAAATTGACCGGTGCTATCAGTGCGGTTGGAGAATTGTTCGAAAAAATCGCTATTTTCCCTTCCAGCAAATTTGCAACAACACGATCAGGTCGTTCCGTATTGAGAAATTGTGGAAACGGCGACCAAACGGAATCTTCTAAGTAATCCTCTATTTGACCTGTACTAATAACTTTATTCGACTTAATGTTCTCCAATCGTCTTTTCACATCGGCAACGACATTTTCATCCGCTATTGAGTCAATATATATATAATTAACAAGGGTTTGAGTATCATTCCCGATCCTCAGTGAATGGACGACGAGATCTGGAATCGCAAGCCGTTTGCGAATCAAGGACATATTTGCATCAAATCCCTCGACGAACCCTTCGTGCGGACCGCGGATAACATGTTCGTTTTCCGGTTCGTTAGGGCTGCGAACAGTAAACTTCGGCATCATGATTTGCAATAACAAATTTGTTTCAGGAAAAATAACGGCTACGAAACCTGAACTAATACTATGGGTAAGCATAGAAACGGAAAAAGCATGAACAGACGAGATTGCAGTTTTTCCCCAATCGGCAAGTCCGTCCGCTGCCCTTTTCCTGATTAGTTCAAGCTGTCGGTTCACTTCTGCCCCTTCAGTCATTGTAGTGAAATAACAAATGACAGCTGGACCATTCTGCCACTCCATTTCTTCAACATATAAATCAGAAGAATTATGAAATACCTTTTTTATGTATAAAATCAAACTGTCAGTCGATACAATGTCCCCCATCATGCTCACCTCCTAAGAAGAGTTTGAGCATGCCAGAAAACTTTTAAACATTTACTTGGAGAAATCCGTTTATAGGTACGACGGTTTAAGACAGTATGTACACGAAAATATAGTAGGAAAAAAGCTATCCTCCAAACCGAATTAGTATCAGTTTGGAGGATAGCTTTTAACTTTTCTTATTTTTGAATGAACTGTTGTGTCCAGTAGTTGCCGTTTTTGTCATAGCCAATGCCGATGTGTGTGAATCCAGGCGTTAAGATATTTTGTCTATGTCCTGGCGATTCCATCCATCCTTTTACAACTTCTTCAGCCGTACGTTGCCCCATAGCAATATTTTCCGCTGCCGATTTATACGTTATACCATTAGACTTCATTTGATCAAACGGTGAGCCGTATGTCGGGCTAGTATGTGAAAAG
Organism: Sporosarcina sp. resist; assembly: GCF_014302295.1. Taxonomy (NCBI): domain Bacteria; kingdom Bacillati; phylum Bacillota; class Bacilli; order Caryophanales; family Caryophanaceae; genus Sporosarcina; species Sporosarcina sp. resist. The sequence goes on from NZ_CP060287.1 coordinate 2,807,368, forward strand.
TATCCTTTTGAAGCCATATCTGTTGATTTTTGTCGTGCAGAGTTCATCAACTTCGCATCTGTTTGTAGCGGTTTAAGACCTGCTTTTTGTCTTTCAACATTTGTAAGGTCAAGTACTGCTTTTTCAATCGCAGAAACAGATGCATCTGATGTTGTTTCAGCAGGTTTAACTGGTGCTACTTCCCCAGGTTTTTCCGGTGCTGGCTTAACCGGTGGAGTTGCTTCCGGTTTTGGTGTCGGTACTGGCTTAGTCGTAGCTGGTTTTTCTACCGGCTTGACTGTAACTGGCTTATTCACCGGTTTCTTGATTGGGTTGACTGTAACTGGCTTATTTACCTGTTTGTCAACAACCACTATGTTTTTTGTATAAGACTTCGCTAAACTGTAAAGTTGCTCAAAATTTATATTTTTTTCAAGCAATACTTTATACATATCGGGTTGTTTGTCCCCCCCTATGTAACTTTGAATGTACTGTTGTGCTTTTTGCACCTGTACATTGTTGTCCAATTGTGAAGCTTCTACATTATTGTTGTTCGGCAGTAAGAGCGCCGAACCGAGCATGAGTACTGCAATCGATTTTTTCATCTCATTACTCCTCCCTTCGCAATCTATCATAACGCGTGGGAGATTTAGAATATCGGGTTTCTTTTCCAGTTCATCCAGTTCTTAAATAAATACACTAGCAAAGGACCTCATATTCTATGGAAATGGATAAGTCTGGTCAACTATCTTTAATTTTCATCTAAAAAGGGGTTGACGGCCTTATAATTCAACGTTTCGATCCCTTCCCCGATGATTACAATACGGGCTTCCATCTTGACATATTCGGGGAGCCAGTTGACCATCCCATACGCATATTGAAATAAAAACGGATTTTTATAACCGCTAATAGGTACATAACCTTTCATCCGATAAACTGTATCAGGAAGGGATTTCACCCAATTCTCGAAATCTTCTTTCGTAACACTCTCAGTGAATGTAAGGAGTTTTGAAGAAAGCGGTAAGCCTTTTCCTGATATGATTTGCTTATCAGTCCCTTTTTTCGATGAACTTAAGGTTTTCTCAATGAAGGAGAATGCAACTTTTGCGCCCACCGTTTGTATAATTGGAGCAGATTCATTGAAACTCGATAGTTCAAATGTTACTTTCGCTACTTCCTCTTCAGTTAGAAGATCGACTTTATTCGCCAGTAGTAAATGAGCATGTCGAATTTGCTCCATGAATAAAGCGCGTACTTGCGGAGATAGCTTATCGCGTTCCAGCCAACGCTTCGAATCGGCAACCGTTACAATTCCTTTTATGTTAAGCCGGTCTGCGAATAAAGGTGAGTAAATAGCGTCTAGTGCTTCCACTGGGTGTGCAGCACCCGTTGTTTCTATTAAGATGACATCGATATCATCGTTTTCTTCAAGCAGTCCCTGAAGCTGTGCCTCTGTTTTCTCTGAACCTGTACAACAGATACATCCATCTAGCAGTTCTTTAAGCGGAACTTCAGCTCCCCCTTCTACAGTATTTGAATCGAAAGGCAATGCTCCAAATTCATTCATTAATACAGCCGGTTTTTTTCCTTGTTCTTTCAATTGTGCAATTGTATGAAGTAACAGTGACGTTTTACCGCTTCCTAGAAAACCACTAAATAAGTAAACATCAATCATATGTACGCCTCTTTTCATTTTATTAGAAAAAGTCATAGCATCCTATCGGATTAGAACACGATGGACTAGATGGGTTGAAATAAAGAATTCCCTTGAATCCGCTTCAGCGCTAGGGGGTGTCTCTCGCCCTAAAACTAGCTAGATTAGCACTATCTTAGGGCTGGGCTCCCCATGAAAAACCCTTCGTTCAGCTTATATAGACATTTTAAAAAGCGTCCGGCCGGATTAGGACTGGACGCTTTTTAGTTATTTCCCTACTTTTTCAAGCAGAACTTCTTTTGCTTTCATCAGCTGTGGATCGTCTTCTTGAATTTTCGTCCGAAGTTTTTCCATCAGACCGTAAGTTGTTTCTCCTAAGAGAATACCGTTCGTGTCCAGCGCTAAATCTTTTTGCAGCTTTTTGACAGCCTGAGTTGTTTTTTCATCAAACATGCCATCAATTTCACCTGGTTCATACCCAACGGCTTTAAGCATTTCTTCCGCTGATTTAATGGAAGGTGAAAGCATGCCCACTTTCATTTCTATTGTTGGATCAAGAAACGGAAGCATTGCATAAGATGGATACGGCACTTCAATATCGGGCTTAATTCCTTCTTTATGAACCCAATTGCCATCAGGCGTCAGCCATTTTGCTGTAGTTAGTTTTAAATTCGAGCCGTCAGGAAGATTTTTAGGTGATTGAACTGTTCCTTTACCGAATGTTTTCACACCAATAAGTGGCACATTGGCAGATTCTTTTAACGCACCTGCCAGTATTTCTGATGCCGAGGCACTACCGTCATCGATGACGAGCGTAACCGGAACTCCTATTTTTCTTTTTCCAGAGGCTGTAAAAATTTCTGGTTGTATACCTTTTTCTTTATACTGGAAAATGTTCTTTCCATTTTCCAAAAACAGATCGGATATTTTGATGGCTATGTCGAGTCTACCGCCTGGATTTTGGCGTACATCGACAACTAACCCTTTCATTCCTTTAGCTTCCATCTCATCAAGGGCAACAAGCAACTCATCGTATGTTCCTTCCGAGAAGCTTGTGAGGTGAATATGTGCAATTCCATCGTCAAGCATTTCAGCATAGACTGTTTCAATCGGTATAACGTCACGTTTGATTTTTACGTCTACTGGCTCAACTGCTTCTCCACGTTTAATGCTTAAAGTGACAGTTGTCCCTTTTTCTCCTCTAATTAGAAGAACCGCTTCTGATGATGACATTCCCTGTATACTTTCACCATCGACCGCAATGATGGTATCGTTCGGTAATATCCCTGCGCGTTCTGCGGGTGAATTTTTGATTGGAGAAACAACGTTGATGTATCCGTTTTTCTCTTGAATTTCAGCACCAATTCCTTCGAAACTTGACGAAATACTCTCGTTTAATTGTCGAGCTTCCTTCTGATTTAAATAATCGGAATACGGGTCTCCTAGTGCATCAATCATCCCATTAATGGCACCATCGATGACAGCTGTTTCATCTATATCTTCGAAGTAATTCCCTTTCATTTCATCATAGGCATTATATAACTTTTCAAATTCTTTTCGGTCCTTTAGCGATTGCTTTTGTGGACTCACAACTTCGACAACTTTATCATCACCTGTTGTTAACACGAAAAACGTTATGGCGGCAGTGGCCAGTACAAGTCCGAATACAAGCATGACAAAAGAGAACGGTTTTAATTTTATATATCGGTTTGCCGGCGGTTGACTATTTGGTTCAATTTCTTGTCCGTGGCCATTATTCTCTTCCATCCCATTCCCCACTCTCTACTATTAATACAAAATTCAATTCAATCTTATCCAGCAGTAATGGCTTAGTGGCCCAACATCCTATGGACCTCCGAGCGGCTAGAAATTATTCTAAGTCAAAAAAACGTATACTTTCTTCCCTGCTAAAAAAGGACCGCTGTATAGTGGGCGGTCCTACTTCATGATTATTCCTGAATTGCTGCTTCGAGCGCCACTTCAATCATGTCGTTGAATGTTGTTTGGCGCTCTTCTGATGATGTCGCCTCACCCGTTAAGAGGTGATCGCTCACAGTAAGAATAGCCAATGCTTGGCGACCAAATTTCGCAGCAAGTGTATACAAAGCCGCAGCTTCCATTTCAACAGCTAGGACGCCATACTGAGCCCATTTTTCATGTTGTGCATATTCATTATAGAAAACGTCTTCTGTAAATACATTTCCGACCTTCAAATCAAGCCCCTTTTTAAGCCCAGCATTATACGATTTCAAAAGAAGATCGAAGTCTGCAGTCGGTGCATAGCTGATACCATTGAATATGATTTCGTTCATTTTAGAATCGGTCGAAGCACTTTGTGCGAGAATAACGTCACGTACATGAACGTCTTTCTGAATCGCACCACAAGTTCCGACACGGATTAGTTTTTGCACGTCGTATTCTTGCATTAATTCTGTTACATAAATAGAAATGGATGGAACACCCATACCTGTCCCTTGAACAGAAATTCGTTTTCCTTTGTATGTTCCCGTATAGCCGAACATATTCCGGACTTCGTTATATAGTGTTACATCTTCCAGAAATGTTTCGGCAATGTATTTTGCACGAAGCGGGTCGCCTGGAAGTAAAATCGTATCCGCGATGTCACCTTTTTTTGCATTGATATGTATACTCATACTGAATAGCCTCGCTTTCAAATTTTCTTTTTTAATCATACATTCAACTAATCCATTATGCAAAGAAGATGCAGGTGCAACTTACAAAAATCTCTCTTCATATAATAGAAACAATTCATCGAAAACGACGGATGGCATTTTGGCATCCGCCTTTTCTTCGATATATCGCGATAATGGGTCAAAAGATTTTTCTTCTTTTGGAAAACTAGAATCCTTAAACATATATTCCGCAAACGTTGATTTTAAATCACCCATCGCCCCACCGCGGAAGGATAGGGCGAATCGATAAAAGGACCGATCCATCCGTTCATCTCCCTTCTCAGCTTTAATCAATCAAAATAGTTTCGAGTACTCTCCGAAACCTTCTTTTTCAAGATTGTCAATGGATACAAAGCGGAGTGCAGCTGAATTGATGCAATAACGCAATCCGTCTTCACCCGGTCCATCCGGAAATACATGACCGAGATGTGAATCCGCGGTTTTACTGCGTACTTCTACTCGTTTCATACCGTGGGTTATGTCTGTTTTCTCTATTACTTCCATTGATTCAATCGGTTTCGTAAAGCTTGGCCATCCACAACCAGCATCATATTTATCTTTTGAACTAAAAAGTGGTTTTCCTGAAACGATATCGACATAAATCCCATCTTCATAATGGCTGTCGAATTCATTTCGAAACGGTGGTTCAGTCCCATTTTCCTGTGTGACGTGGTACTGTATTTCGGTTAATTTCTTCTTCAATTCTTCTGTCATGATTCTTCACCCCAGTTGTCAGATTTGAATCGTTCACGGCCAGAGCCAGTTGCATATCTATTATAATGTGTCGGGTTTTTCATGTAATAATCTTGATGTCCTTCTTCAGCCGCGTAAAATGGCTTCGCAGGTATAATATCCGTTGCGATGGGTTTGTCAAACTTTCCAGAAGCATCTAGTTCAGCCTTTGTTTGCTCAGCGAGTTGTAGTTGTTCGGGTGTATGATAAAAAATGGCTGTCTGATAGGATTCACCCCGGTCAAAAAACTGGCCACCCGAATCAGTTGGGTCAATCTGTCTCCAAAAGATGTCAATCAGTTCGCGATAGGAAATAACTTCATCATCAAACGTAATTTGAATTGCTTCACGATGACCGGTCGCATTCGTACAAACCAATTCATAAGACGGATTTTCGACATCGCCGCCCGTATAGCCAGAAATGACTGATTGGACACCTTCATATCGGTCAAACGGTTTCACCATACACCAAAAACAACCTCCTGCAAATGTGGCCAATGCTTTCGCCATTGTAAAACCTCCCTATTCTTTTGGAATTATAATTTCCAAGATAATCTCATCATCCGCCAAGTTAAATGTTTTTGCTTTTACTTGTAAATCACCTGATAACGGGATTGCTGAGAGATCGATGAACAGTTCTTCCTCCTTAGGACGAACAATCATCCAAGGGGGAAGCTTCACAGAATCCCTTAGTACTTTTAAAACAGTCGCAGGCGGGATGTTCAATTGTCCGATTTCCATCGACGATTGTTTTAATATTAGATTACCGTCTTCTCTAACAATTGGGTCAAAATGCATAATAACCGGCAATGTATAGGAAAACACCGTCATTTCTGAAAACAAGACCACATCATCTTCAACTTTCATCGTTACCGGAAGCGGCTCACCTTTTACTGCTTTTCGTATAAACGTATTTGCAATGCCTTCAAAATCTTCTTTCGTCGCCCTCACTGTTAAAACATGGTCCGCTTGATTCGAAACTTTCATTTCAGGAAGCGGGACCGACTCTGCGGAAGATCCAATAAGTATTATAACTGCTGCAAATGCTGCCGCAATAAGTCCTGCAAGTACAAAAAAACTAATTTTCCATCGATTCATGCGATCAGCTCCTACATTTCCAATTCCCCGTCCGATAATTTTTGCAAGCCACATTCTTTCAGCTTTTCAAGGTAACGTTCCGCCATTGAGTCATAGCCCTTTGCATTCGGATGAAAGAAATCGGTGTGGTACACCATGTTCGTATTTGAATCGAACAAGTCTACAACTGGGACAAAGCATGACCTTCCGTCCATCATGGCACGAACCTCAATTGCTTCATTCCAGTCAGCAATAATATCTTCAAATTCATTTGTTTCATCCGTCACAATTGAAAACGGATTATAAAGACCTGCTACAATAATAATCGCATCGCCGTTCAAGTCTCGAATAATACTAAATAATTCATCGAGCCTGTTTTCAAACTTACCGAGTTCAACATAAAATGGTTCCGTCTGCAAATTAAATAGGTTGGACTTAACGACTTTCATAATATCGTTTCCGCCAATTGTCAAAAAGATTAAATCTGCCGTTTTCACAGAAGATTGAACTTCAGGGTCTACCAGTTTGTCGATGAGCTGGTCACTTCTTCGACCCCGCTTTGCCAAATTGGCCGCATCGACATCCTTAACCCCTTTCCATTCATCCATCTTGTCGGTTACTCGGCCAAAATAACCTTCTTTTTTCAGTTCATCCCCGACCCCCTGGGTCAGTGAATCACCTAAACCAATCACATGGATATTTTTTGGAATGAAGTACCCTGGGATTGCCCACTCAGTAAATGCAATCTCTTGTCGATCAGAAAATGCACCTGTTTTTTCGATTAGCGTTTGTTGACAGCCGGACAAAAATAATGAGAAGGCGACCACAATCAGAAATACTCTTCTCATACGTAGAGTTCCCCTTTTCTTCAATAAAGAATCATTTATTAATCTGCGTAATACATAAATCCTATTGCTCCCTCACCAGTGTGCGTACTGATGATTGGAGCAGTAAATGTAAGTTTCACATCTTTTATGCCCGAGTCTTGTATCATTTTCTTCAATGGTTCACCCATTTTTAAACCATTGGCGTGTGAAATACCGACTCCTCGAATAATCTTGCCAGCAGTCTCTTCTTTGAAAACTTTGAATAGATGGGCTACGACTTGTTTATGGCTGCGTGCTTTTGCGACGGGTGTATAAACACCATCCTGCAAAGTCGCAATCGGTTTTATATTCAACAAGGAACCAATCATAGCTTTCCCTTTTCCGATACGGCCGCCTTTCACTAAATTATCAAGTGAATCGACAACAACGAAAAGCGTTGTATGTTTACGGATTGCGTTCAACCGTTCAACGATCTCAGTAACAGACTTCCCTTGCTCGGCCAATTTCGCTGCTTCCATTACCTGAAACATCAATGCATGCGAGATGAACATCGAATCGATGACAGTCACTTTGGAATCCGTCATTTCGGCGGCTGCCTGGGCAGATTTCACAGTACCGCTCATGCCGCCCGTCATATGTATGGAGATGACTTCACTACCATCCTCACCCAGTTTGTCATATAACTCCTTGAAAACACCTGCCGCTGGTTGGGAGCTTTTCGGCAGTTTTGCAGAACTTCTCATCATAGTTAGAAATTCTTCGGGTTGTATATCTACACCATCAACATACGTTTTTCCATCAATTTGGATGGTTAGTGGAACAACATGTAAGCCGTATTTTAGAATGTCCTCTTCTTTTAAATCGGCTGTTGAATCCGTGACGATATGGACTTTTTTCATAATGCGCACTCCCCTCGATTAGTAGCAGTTCTCAATAAATTTTAGTATAGTAAAAGGTAAGGAGGTTAAAATCATGACAGTTGCATTTGATTTTAAAAATGGACGAGAAGAGTTGTGGAATGCGATCACACACGGTATCGCACTACTTCTCAGTATACCCGCCCTTGTGTTTTTAGTACTTGACGCTGTTCGGCATGGCACAGCGATACATGTGGTCAGCTACACCGTTTTCGGTTTTTCTATGCTTCTCTTATTCCTTATGAGCACACTGTTGCATAGCATGCCAATAAAATTCAAACACTTGTTTTCCATACTGGATCACTCAGCCATCTATATTCTGATTGCAGGAACCTATACGCCGTTTCTCCTTGTCACTGTAAAAGGAGTACTAGGCTGGACACTGCTCAGTATCGTCTGGGGTCTGGCCATTGCAGGTATTCTATTCAAAGTTTTTTTCATTCATCGTTTTGAATTTGTTTCGCTTATCTTTTACATTGTTATGGGCTGGCTTATACTAATAGCCATCAAACCATTATACACCCATTTAACACTCGCTGGATTCGCGCTACTCGTTATAGGCGGTCTATTGTATACGTTTGGTTCGATTTTCTATGCGTGGAGAAAGATCCCGTACAACCATGCAATTTGGCATGTGTTTGTTATTGCGGGCAGTGCCTCAATGTATTTCTGCGTCCTCTTATATACATGAGGACGTTTTTTTATTTGTCTTGACTCCAGCGCAAAGCCTCTAGTCGCATCCGCTTTAGTTATTCCTTTTCGTACATGAGAAATGAATACGGAATTTCATCTTCTGTAATGTGTTCTTGCGAAGACGATATGAGCTTCCATTCAGGGCCATATGAAGGAAAAAAAGTATCCCCTTCGTATTGTTTTTGAATATACGTAATGTAGAGGCGATCCGCTATTACTAGTGCCGCATGGAATATTTCCGCACCACCTATAATCATAACTTCATCTGCATACTCTTCTGCTCTTGCAATCGCATCATTTAGATTGTGTACGACAACAGCACCCTCTGCTGTATATGCTTCATTTCGTGTAACGATAATGCTAAGCCGCCCAGGTAAAGGTCTACCGATTGACTCAAACGTTTTACGTCCCATTACCATCGCTTTTCCCATAGACATCTTTTTAAAGTAAGCAAGGTCCTCTGGAATATGCCAAGGCAAATCGTTGTTCATACCAATGACCCGGTTCGGATCATGGGCTACAAGTAGTGAAATCATGGAAATCCACCTTTCTTTAGACAGCAATTGGTGCTTTGATTTTTGGATGTGGTTCATAATTTTCAAGTTCGATGTCTTGCGTTTCTAACTCAAAAATCGATTTGCCTTCAATATTCAATTTTAATGTCGGAAGAGTTCGCGGTTCCCGAGTCAATTGCTCATTCACTTGATTGACATGATTCGCGTAAATATGAGCATCCCCCAATGTATGGACGAATTCGCCAACACCAAGTTCGCATTCATGTGCAATCAAATGAACCAGAAGTGCATAGGATGCAATATTAAATGGTACGCCAAGGAAGATGTCCGCACTTCGCTGGTAAAGCTGGCATGATAGCTTTCCATCTGCTACATAAAATTGGAACAACGCATGACACGGTGGCAAAGCCATATCTTCGACTTCAGAAGGGTTCCATGCAGTAACAATATGCCTGCGGGAATCGGGATTGTTTTTGATGCCTTCAATTAAATTGGCAATTTGATCAATCGATTGTTCTCCATTTGACCATGATCGCCACTGTTTACCATATACCGGTCCAAGATCTGCGTATGTCGCAGCAAATTCTTCATCTTCCACTACGCGTTTTTTGAATGCATCCATTTCAACTTTATAGACAGCCGCAAATTCTGGTTCTTTTGCAGCGCGACGTCCGAAGTCTCTCATATCTGGACCACTATATTCGGAACTTGTCACCCATTGTTCAAAAGCCCATTCATCCCAGATAGGATTTCGATCTTCAATAAGCGTTTTGACATTCGTATCGCCTTTTAAGAACCATAACAATTCAGATGAAATAAGACGGAAAGCCGTTTTTTTCGTTGTCATAAGGGGAAATCCTTCATTTAAATCGAAGCGCATCTGATAACCAAAGACACTGATTGTCCCTGTCCCTGTGCGATCTTCTTTTTTTTCACCTGTTTCAAGAACGTGTTTACATAATTCTAAATACTGTTTCATTAAAAAGCCTCCTTGCGCTAGTGTTCAGTATATCAAATAAGATCTAGCTATCATAATAAAAAACACAGCGCTGGCGTGGTTATTCTAAATAACCATGTCAGAACTGTGTTTTTCGTCCTTGATAACGAGAAGACTCTTGGATTACCCCATTGTTCATTACACTTATATGAATATTTACTCAAGTGAACTTCTAGCACAAACTAAACCCCTTTACCATTTGAGAACTCCAATGGTAAAGGGATTTTAAAAAATCACATTGCGAGGCCTAGATGGCTATATTTTAATAACCCAAGCCTCTGCCTTTTTCAGTCATTTTGTGAGCAAGACGAATAATTGAAACTGCCAATTCTGCGTATGTCGCTTCTCTATCAGGATTAAATTGGTTTTGTTCTGTCTTTAACAACCCTAATGAGTTCGCCAAGGCAACATGACCAATGTATTCTGTTTGGACTTTATTTGCATCAGCAAAACTAAGTTTATAAATACTATTATCTTTAGCTGCTTGTTCAAGTCCTAGAACGCGTATATACCAAGCTGCTAATTCATCCCTTTTGATTGGAGAATCAAGTGAAAAACTTTGACTATCCGGCTTAATAATGCCCATTTCAACTGCCCGTTCAATCGATTGATATAACGGATGTTTCGGGTCTATATTCTCAAAAGTTTGGTTTTTGTTTTCTTTTTCAGAATAATAACCACCGTAATAAATATAAGTGAGTGAATTCATGATGACTTTTAGTGCTTCTCCTTTTGATACTGAGGCATCCCCATTAAAGTCTTTACTATCTTTTATCTCTAAGACTTTAGCATTGATAAGATAATTAAGTTCCTCTTCTGCCCAAGGATGTGAAATAACAGATGAATTTTTCTCACCAAACAGACTATTCCATTCTCCCGTGTTGGCATTTAAATAACTAAACGGATTTTCGTTAAATACAGGTAAATATACTAAATCATAATGATTTTCGTCTTCACTTTTCTCTTGTTTCATATAGGTAAGTTTTAGACTAAGTGCCTTTTTCAATAGAACTATTGCTTCTTCCTCAGAAATCACTTTATTAATCGTTGGCCATTGTTCAACTTCTTGATAATTGACATTAATGCTATTTAAGGAGCCATCAGCTGCTATGCCAACATTAATTTGATCACCTATCACAACAATGCCATTCTTAATTCTAGGGAAATTGAATTGATAGGCACCTAGTCTCTCTTCAAAATAGGGTTCTTCTACAGGCATAGCATAGTTGTGCAGAGAGGAAGGAGCCCATTCTTTCACATATTTTACTGCTTGCGCAAGGGCTTCCTTACTAGAAAGAGAGTCCTTTTTATTAGGTTTCTCTCCAATTTGCTCTAAAATCTGGCTTGTTATATCATTATATTGAATAATTTCTCCGGTATTTTTACTTATTTCCATACTTGTTCCGTGTCCGCCATTCTCATAATTATACATGTACTGAATACTAATTACTGCCTGTCCATTATAGTTTTCTATCTCATCGATAGATTGAATACTTAATTTAACCTTTTCAGAATTAATTTTAAGGAATTGCTCTGCAATTTTCTTTGCACCCTCTAAAGTCATTCCATCTTGTTTTGGCGGTAGTGGGTTAGCTATAACCTTTACAATCTTTGTCTCCTCAGGTAAATCTGCTGAGTACCCGTTTGCAGTTAACCACTTACCTGAAGAAGCATGAACTCCACGCAACTTTGTTGTTGGTTGGTAAACAAGTTGAACACTGCGATCACCCGTTTGATAATCATGATTAATTTGATATTGCAAATCGACTGAAAGATTTCCTTTTACTTTCTCTAAAGTTTCATTTTTATCTTTTATTTGTTTTATATCATCATAAGTTGATGAGTCCAACTTCTTAGAATCTCTGTAAAAATTAACGACTTCACCATTTCCAAGAACAGATACTTCTATTCTTTGATCAGAAATGGATATTTGATTTTTAGTACGAGAAAATGAGAATGAGTACCGAATTGGTTCTGTTAATATTTGTTGTGGAAAGTAGTTGAAGGGATCTGTTTCTAATTGATAATTCTCTCCATCAATAAATTCCCCAACAAAATCAACTGCTATTTTTCTAGCCTCTTCCTTTGAGGTCTTTGCGGGAAATAACGCTTCTGCTTCATTAGACGGTTGATAGTAAAATTGCTCAATTTCTAATTCCTCTCCAACAAATACAACACTACCATATAACTGCTTACCATTAATTGTCTTAGTGAACACTAAATCATAACGTAACTTATCGTCATTAGGATAAAAGTGACTGCCACCCATTTGAAAATCACTTTTCGTTAAGAAGTCAAACCGATTAGGAAAAAACTCATTAAACCTCTTTATTAAATCGTCTTTTGTGAAAACTGTTTCTGTTGAAGCAACCTGAATTTGTACTTTTCCAGGCTGCCCACTCACTGTGGTTGAAGCACCGGCAACAGACGCAAACATTCCAAAAGATAAAGCAGAAGAGCTTAATACAATACCAATTTTCTTTAAATTAACCAATATAACCCTCCTAATATCAGTAGTCCCCAAATCGTACATCTAACTCCATTAATTGTTAATTAATTCCGCATTTCATTTACTCTTTATTAAAATATCCCTACACTTCTTTAAACAGTACCGAAGTTTCAGGAGTAATTAACCATTATTAAAATAATATCTGAACAATTCCCCCCTTTGCGCACAGCTTGTATTAAAATTATTCAATCCTCCATTTCTATTGTTGATTTTAAACAATTAAATTTATTTTATGATTGCTACTAATATAATATACCTATTTTTTCCACCTATTTGATAACTAGAATGACCCAGGTATGCAATAATGTTCTTCTTATTCTTATTTGCGGGATATGATTAGTCCTGGATGTTATATGATCGGTTGGCTACGGGGTATGATTGGTCCCAGTGTTATATGATCGGTTGGCTACGAGGTATGATCGGTCCCGGCGTTATATGATCGGTTGGCTGCGAGGTATGATTGGTCCTGGTGTTATATGATCGGTTGGCTACGAGGTATAATCGGTCCCGGCGTTATATGATCGGTCAGCTGCGAGGTATGATTGGTCCCAGTGTTATATGATCGGTTGGCTACGGGGTATGATTGGTCCCAGTGTTATATGATCGGTTGGCTACGAGGTATGATCGGTCCCGGCGTTATATGATCGGTTGGCTACGGGGTATGATTGGTCCCAGTGTTATATGATCGGTTGGCTACGAGGTATGATCGGTCCCGGCGTTATATGATCGGTTGGCTGCGGGACGAGATTGTTCATATACTATTCTCGTCAAAAATCAAAAAAAACATCGAAGATTTACCCATAAATCTAAAGGCGATAAGAGACTATTTATTAGAAGGTATTGTAATTAATTTACTACAAGTACTACTCTTATGTAACAGTTCAAGATCATTATTGAACTGTTAGTGGAACTGGTTTTGAGTGCTTAAAGGGGATTGACATCAGAAAGTTGAATCATTCTTGTAATGATTTTTCGAGGTTGTGCTAGAAGGCCAGACTATGAAACAGTAGATTAGGTAATAAATATTAAGTATGTTTGCACCAATTGAAAAAGATGCTTGAGTACAAGATAACCAAATCAGAAAGATCGACTTCCCTGATAAGCAATCGACCTTTTAAGCTTAAATGCTACATGCGTGTAATAGTAGACATCACATCCGTTATGGGAGCTGCTGAAGTATTTTTTATTAAGAATTATATCCAAAAGAAATTATAAAAATCAACGAAAATAACGAAAAGATTATTAATAATCCGAAAATTATTATTGTTAGTGCAGCTAACGATTTAGGGATGTTGACACGTTTTTTCCAAATGGAACCTATTATTAATAAGCTTAGAAGCATTATGATTATAAAAATAGAAATAAATACATAACTTTGTTTAATTATAATCCATAGGTCCATTTTACATCTCCTTTGTCTCAAAATTCTTGAATGTCTTTGATCAGGATTAAAAGCCATGATTTCACATCTTGAATAGTCCTACTTCTGTGTCAATAATATTTATGAAATAAGATCTGCTCATCAATAGAAGGAATTTTAGGTGGCTATCTATAATCCCGCGACTAATACTATTTGTTTAACAAAAATATACTCCTCGTCCACCAAATATCCATCACTTTAGATGGAACATACAAATCATTAGATATTGTTTCTACTAATTAAGTTTTCGTAGAATAGCTACAAAGTTCAATTAAAGTTCCATCAGTTGAGGCGGGATTAATATAAATGAGCCTTCTTCCACGTGCGTTAGTACGTAATGTGTTCTCTAGAAAACGAACTCCATTTTCTCTGGACTCGAGTATTGCTTTGTCCAAATCGTCAACTCGATATGCAATATGATGCACTCCTTTTCCCCGTTGCTTTATAAACCTAGCCATTGGAGAGTTCTTGTTGGTTGGTGCGAGTAATTCAATTACTTTATCATTAGTTCTGACAACAGCAACGTGCACTTCAACGCCAGGTGTATCACTTGTATAACGGTCCTCTACTAATCCATTTAACACATTAAGATAAAAGGGAAGAGCATCATCAATACTTCTAACAGCTATTCCAACATGATCTAAAACATATTCCAATTTACTTCCTCCGTTCAATATTATTATCCTTAATAAAGACTTATTCTATTTAAGTTGAATTTATTATCATCCAAGTTTAATATATTTCTATTATAATTATTTGGGCACTAGTTTTAATATAAAATGAAATCCCCTTCTAATCCCACATTTAATTATACTGTATCTTTACTGGAAGAAGTAAAGATACAGTATAATTGTCCGAGTAATGCACTCATTAGTTTAAATGCACCAATTCACATACTTAGTTGAATTCACTTAGAAGTTACAATTTGTTTCAAACTCATTTTCATTAAAATATCCCGATTCCTTAGTTACTATGCCAAGGAATCGGGATATTAATCTCAATATTTTCAATTACTGGCAAACATTTCAGTATTGCACTCTTAAATTATCTATATGAATCATGACTTGGATGAAACAAGTCTTCCTTTGCATTTCTCACAATTGAAAAGTGTTCAACATTGTAATGACCATGAAGTGTTTCATTATGGTGCTTTATTATTTGTTCTGCACTTAAAAAACCACTGTCTGTTGTTGAATGGGCATCACCAACTAATGTAACATCAAAACCATTAATAGTTGCTGTTCTGACTGCACTATCTATACAGTGTTGTGTTTTACAACCCATAATAACAATATGTTCAACCTCTTGCAATCTTAAATGATTGAGAAGTCCTGTCCCATAGAAGGAGTTAGTTGCAGTCTTATCGAAAAACTTTGTATCAGTAGGCACATTAATTTCATCGTGAACTTGAAACCCTTTACCTTTACCTTCAGCAACATCTAAATCCCTAACAAAGACAACTGGAACATCAGATTCCCATGCTTTTTCGATCAGAAAATTTATATTCCTAATAAGTTGCTCTTTATTAAAAACTGCACTTTCTACTTGATTCCCATCAATTAATTCTTGTTGTGCATCAATAATTAACACTGCTTGATTCAAATGTTTTTCCCCTTTCAAGTGTCAGGTAACGCAATAAAATAAATTTATTTAGACGTATACCTCTTAGTATTTTTTTGTTATTAGTCATAATATCTACTCTTGAATTGGCTTTCAAAATCCTTAGATGATTTAATTTTAGCACAATTTCTCTTAATGATAAATGGATGATTTTCACACACTTATGAGCTTATACGGACAGATTGAAACGGAAGTGATTAACATCACACGCAGCTACCAATCCACAAAACAAATTATCGAATTTACACGTAGACTAGTACCTAACGGCTAACGGATTATCCCTTTCGAACGCGACGGCGAGCTACCCGCGCAGACACAATTGCTCGATCACACAGAACTCCACCGCAACATCGCATCAAAAGTCGTGGATTTACGAGATCTCGGCTATAATAGTATTGCCATAATATGCAAATCAGCTAAGGATAGTTAAAGTGCATATGAAGCCCTGTCTAACATTAATGAAATTATGCTCTTGAAGAACGGCTCCATTGAATATGAAAAAGGAGTTATTGTCATACCGTCGTATTTATCCAAAGGTATCGAATTCGACGCTCTCATCATTTATGACGCATCTGAGCTAGTATATGGTGATGAGACCCTGCGTAGAGTTTTTTACACAGCCTGCACCAGGGCTATGCATTTTTTACAGCTATACAGTGTAGGTAAACCGAGCCCATTCTTGCGAAACGTTTTGCAAGAAAATTTCATCCAAGCTTGAATTAGTCGTAATTTTAACGATAAACACTTTGGGCAATTAACAGCCCCACAACTTAATTGCCGAATTTAAAAATGTACATTTTCTCGTCTTCAAGGGTAACCTGTACATCTTCAAGATGTTCGTTCAAAAAAGCTAATCACTCATTTACATTTTCTGTTTTACCTTGTTTCACTCGATATCGCGTGTACTCAATATTCACTGTGAATCTTTCCTTCCTATTAGTGGGTCCATATTAGGTTTACTATATTTTAACGGAACTAACCTTATCTCCTTCTACAACTATAAAAGTACGCCTCTACTTATTGTAGAAACGCACTAGTTAGTTTAAGTATTATCCTGCACAATGGTATTGAGCCCATGGACTAAATTGGATCTTTAAATTTTCTGGTTTTAAAATCCATATAAAAAATGATCGGGGTTACTTTATATAATCAATAAAGTACGTATCATATGACTCTTTAAAAATGTATCCAAGTTTTTCAGCTAATTTAACAGATTCATTATTGGCTCCATCCCAACTTGGATATATTCCTCTCTCTAGACAGTCTAATATCAACGCAGAGGCTGTTATTATTGCCAAGCCTTTTCTCCTATGTTGTGGATGTGTAGCAATTTCAATCTCAATTCCATCATCATAAATGCTAAATGATGTTGCTCCACATACCACTTGTCCCTCCTTCAAAATAGCAAAACCTACACCTCGGTCTATAAAATCATCTATCGAATTAAACTGAGCTATAAAGTCTTCTGATAGCTCATGCAAAGATGGTTCTTTTGCTATCGTCGCATCTATTTTTTTCAGTTCATATCCCTCTGGTAATGGAGTTAATAATTTCTGTATGTGGGTTTTATCAAGGTGTTCTGGGTTTTTGTTAAATTTATACCGTTGAAACTTCTCTATTGAACCTTTATGTATTGTTTCGATACGATTTTTCCATTCTTCAGTATTAACAATAGCAAGACTATACTCCGACAGATTATATAGAAGTTCTTCCGCTATCTTTGTATTAGGATTTCCAGCAAAAAAAACAAAAATCCCCACTGTTACTTGAGCAACTGTAGGATTTTCAAGATCGTCAACCAACGCGGTTCCCATATGCCCTTGAAGACATGAAAGAATAATAGTGCTATCCATACCATCGAACATTGGGATTAGCTTTTTTCTCAAATCATTACTTAATTCATAAATCATTCAATTCCTTCTCTCTATATATAAAATATTCAATCTTTACGACAATGATATCATTAATTATTTATTTAATGTGAATCCTCTCTAACATTCACCACATTTTTCAGATAAAGATTAAGATTAAAATGAAAAAGTAATAACTTATTAAAATAAACTCGATCTTCAGTTGAACAAGAAAAAAGAGTAGCATTGCAACTCAATGATCTACCAATAAAGCACCAATTAATAGTTCTTAATTAGATATACATTGAAATTAAATACAGTAATATGGTTCTAGAATCAAAGCTTTTAGTTTAATTATCTTTTAAATCCACCTTCCGAGTGTATAATCTGACCTGTAATCCAATCTGCTTCGTCGCTCACTAGAAATTTAATCATTTTTGCTACATCTTTCGGTTCACCAATTCTACCAAAAGGGAACATTGGTTTTAATTCACTTTTTATTTCCTCTGTCATCCACCCTGTATCAGTTGGACCTGGATTTATTGCATTGACCGTTATTCCCAAAGGGGCTAGTTCGGCCGACAATGTGATAGTTAAAGCATCGACGGCTCCCTTTGTTGTTGCATATGCTAATTCACCAGGCATCGGTCCTTGAAATTGACCTGAAGTAATATTGACTATCCTTCCACCACATTTCTTATCAAAATTTTGGGCAAATTTACTACTTAATAGTGTCGTCGCACGAACATTTACCATATAATGTTTATCTAATTCTTCGCCAGTTATATTAGAAAAATCGTTATTAGTTGAATATGCTGCGTTATTGATCAAGATATCGGGATAACCAAGTTGTTCAGAAACTCTACTTAAAAGTTGTTCAGGAGCATCATATTGAGTTAAATCCAACTCCATACTTGATACCTTAACACCTTTTTTTATTAATTCTTCTTTTAATATCATTGGCTCATTTAAATCAATACTCCAAGGCATTTTTTTATCATATTCTGTCCAATAGGTAAAAAATATATGATAGCCCGCTTCAGCTAACTCTTTACAAATAGCCGCACCAATCCCTTTTAGGCGGCTTACACCTGTAACAATAGCAATTCCCCCTATTATTTGGTTCATTAAAACATTCCTCCATTACAATATTAAATTTAAATACATCTCTACGATTGCCCGTTAGCCATACATGTAGTGCAAAATCAGCGCTACACCTAAAAGGATGAATATATATGCAGAATGGGTACTGGAGACTCCGGTGCATCACATAGACTGTCGCACCCAATACGGGTAGCACTTATGGGAGATTAATCCTACTCTGGTTACTGCCCAGCCTTTATTCTCTGAAGAATGGAGCTGATTCTTGATTTACCTTTCAGTTCAATATTATCCTTCTCAAGGCTCAGTCTTTTTTCAAAAAAACTTTATCTGAGTTTTTTTCTTATGCGCTATTATCAATAATAAGAGCTTTTTTTTTTATTTTCATGGGAGTTTAACAAGTAAACTTATTTTTTCTCTTTTTCAAAATAGAAACCCGTTCCATTTGCTTGTGGAATAAACCCTTGTTGAGCTGACATATTTTCGACTATTTCTTGCTCTTTCGCTGTTATAACTGTGGAAACTTCTTTTCCTTCAGCTAACATACTTTCTCTAATTTCTTGTTCCTCTCTTGTTATTACTTTGTATTGATCTTGGCTATTAGTGTCTGTTTGTCCATCTTCTACTCTTGGTTGTTCATTTTGTGCAAATACCTTTGTACCTTGCAAGTCTTTCATAAAACCAATTGATAGTGCGAGAACTCCTACAAAACCAAGAATAAGAACTGATTTTCTTTTCATAAATAAACCTCCCAGTATTTTTCTGAATTGTTACATTCTATTACTGTAAATATAATACCATGAATAAATTATTTAACCATAGCTCACACTTGTAGCTCCTTCACTAGATTTGTTCGTTATACGGGCGAGCTGTACCACCTATTTAATCCTAAATAAATAATTTCGAATATTAAATTGACTTATTATTTAATTTTTTTATAACTACGGGGAAAAATGACAACAATTCAAGCCCACAAAACGTTAATCTGAGCGGGCTTTTCGTGAGTCTATAAAACGGAGGTTAAAAATTCTGAAAGTTAGAATCCCGAGTTGTTTAGAAAAGAACAAATTTCCCAAAAAAATTATCAAATATTAAAAATAGAGAAAAATATTGTTTTTTTATTCAATAAAACAGTAAATAAGTTTCTCTTAAATAGAAAAAATTAAAATTATCTTGAGAGGAAATAATGATTTGTTCGTTATAGTAGTAAGGAGGTGAATCGGATGGAGATGGATGAAGTGATTGCACGAGTAAAGCACGGAGAAGATCATTACTTTGCACACGTTATCAAACATTATGAACAGAAAGTATTTAACACTGTTATACGAATTGTCCGAAATCGTACTGTCGCAGAAGATATCGTTCAGGATATTTTTATTAAGGTGTACTATAACCTACATAAGTATGAAAATATAGGGTCATTTAATGCATGGCTCTATCGAATTGTGGTCAATAATTGTTTTGATCATTTACGAAAGCATAAGTATCAAACGACACCAATCAATATCGAAGTAACGGATAGTCGTTATCCGGAAAAAATATTGTTATTACGTGAAACAAATGAGCAATTAGAGCATCTTCTTCAGCAGTTAGATGAAACTGAACATTCCGTATTGTTATTAAAATATGTGAATGGGCTTAGCTACGATGAAATCGGGCAAGTGCTACAAATTTCTTTAAATGACGTTCGTAACAAACTGCACCGTAGTAAAAGAAAACTAAGGTCAATCGGAACGACAAAGGGAGGTTATTATTATGAAATGTAATTCGAACTTGTTGGAAGATTATATAGAAGGTTTTTTAGAAGATAGTGAGCAACAAAAAATGGAAGCTCATTTGCAATACTGTAAAAATTGTCAGAGTGAATATGAGCAATTAGTAAATGAACAAAAATCTTTATTTGCACAGCTAAATAAGCCAATGATGACACATAGTCAAGCTGATTTCATTATGCAACGTATTCAAACAAATACAAAGCGTAAAAAATCTTGGCATACATTAAAAATTAGTGTAATCGGTGCAGCAGTTATTGTGTTAAGCTTCGCACTTTATTCTTTAAATCGTACACCGAATGAAGTAGCACAGCAGATTGACGAGCCAACTCAATTAGCTGAAGCTAACAGTCGTGAGCAGAAAGACCTTTCGGCAGCCGAACAAGTTCCTAACTTAAATGAGCCATTTTTGGATGTTTCGATTAATGAAGTTGTAGAAAATGGAGATAACATTGATATTCATTTTCGAGTCAAATTTAAGGATAAATACCAGCAATATTATGATAATTTATACAAGGAAATTCGAACTCGATATCAATATAAAGTGAGTGCTGACCCATTGCTACTCGATACGCATTACGCCTTTTTCGGTAAAATGAGATCAAAAATTGAATTTGCGATTAGAAATGAAGCAGGACAATTAATTATACGAACAAAGTATTTACCAGAAGGCGAACGACCTATGATCAATATTCATAGTAGTAGTGGTAGAGGTACAGATGTATTAGGGGAAATGATTTATACGACTTCTGTTCCGAGACATACAAAGCCAGCGACATTCGAGGTGCTTGAAATGAAAGCGGATGTTTTCGATTTATATGAGACGGAAGTGAATGCAGCACAGTTACAGCCATTTCAATTTGAAAATGAAACATATATAATCGATGCATTAGAAATCAAACAAGACATATTACATTTACAAATTTCTACGGAAGGTGAGCCAGAAGTTCGTGCAAGTAGTTGGGAAATGGTCATTAACGATCGATTAATTGCTTCTGACCGAGCAAATGTAGATTTTATTAATAATCGTACCGTTTATAAACTACAATTTGACGGTTACGAACAAATTCCAAGTACATTCAAATTAGTGCCGGTTACTGTAGAGATAAAAAAACAACTTGAACCGATCGTATTAGAATTAGACTGATTACAAGACTCTCACTTAGTAAATAATTGTAGTGAGAGTCTTTTTAGTGATGAAAAAAATTTTAGTTGTTCAGCATTTTAAAATTGATAATAATCTTTAATCATCAATAGCAAAATTTCCAGCGCAAAGAATATTAATAGTTTTATTATATGGTATCCCAATTGAGTCAAGTACTATTGTGAAGTACAGCCAGTCCGAAATCATGATATCTAGTCCGACTTTTTATCAATAGGTTCACTTATATTGCCATGAGCTATATAGTTTCTAATTTTTCCAAGTCATGTAGCCCGTATCAATGAGCAATAAAAGGATGAAGTATTTCTTTATGGCATGTCCCCCAATTTCATAAATCGAAAACATTATGTTGCTAAACGGGTTTGTATACGCCATACACAACAGATTGACATAACACCGATTCAGGAAAGTAGTTAACTACATTACTCAATAAGAACATAACAATAAGTCAATAAATATTCTTGATTAATCGAATTATCATTCTCGGTATAAATAATAAAATACTCCAAATCAATTCAAATAAGATTGAATTTTGAATCTCATTTAGTATGTTTTTAAAAAAACCTTCTTGACTTTTTTCTTTTTTCATCTTCTCCCCCCATTAAATCTCATTTCACCATATTTATCTAAAATATTTCTTTGACTCCCTTGCCAGTTCTAAACGATGTATATTAGATGTATATTATGGTTAGATGCCCATTGTTCCAACTCTTTAAATAACATTCTTCCCCTTCCTTGTCCCCTATAATCCTCTACTATTCCAATAACAATATAGGAAGAATGTTTCTTCTTCTTGCATTACCGCCAACAGCCATAAGTACCCCACTAACACATTGTCAGTTTCAGCAACAAATATAGTAGAGGTCTCGTTTTCCTCTATACCCTCTATAATTATTCGTTGTTGTTCGGGTTGAATATTTCTTTCTCCTACTTCCCAGAGCATATATTCAGTACTTCCCTCGACTTGCCGAGTAAGATAGACAAAATTTTCTGCATCTGAAGTTTTTATTTCTCTAATCTAGGTCACTTACTGCTTAATGTACTTCATATAATTCTGTTATCAACAATCACACCTCTTTTTTAAATATTATATTCTCGCAACAGTTTGCCACGTTTTTAAATTAATCACTACAACACAATACTTTTTCACCCATTATCTCATATTAAGTGGCTTTAGTGACTTTAGTGACTTCCGTTTTTCACCTAATTATGATTAAATGAAAGTATAACTATTATTTTCAGCTGCTCCTAGAAATAGGGGTATATTTGGGAAGTTCTAGGATTGTTATTTAACGTTCCCTTGAAAATCAGATTTTTGCATCTAACTAGTTAACACTGTAGGTACCTTGAGTTTCAGTTATTGAGCCTGCGTTCAAAGTTATAATGACAAGTCAACAAAAAGCGTAAACACTAATTAATCTACTAACACTGCCATAGGTTGAAGGGGGATAATCTCAATGAGTAATGAAGCTAAATTACAAAAAGAAGCTATGCATGTACTAAAGCTAACAAGTAGAACCTTTTATATTCCAATTAAGCTGCTCAATCCGACATTAAGAAAGACGGTCGGCTCTGCCTATTTATGTATGCGTGCGATTGATGAAATTGAAGATCACGAGGACTTAGAAGCTGAAACTAAGCAGCACTTGTTGCGTTCGACTAGCAAACTTTTACAAACTGATTTTGATGACGTAGCCTATCAACAACTTTTAAAGCCCTATGAGAGTCTTTTACCAGAGGTTACGTTAAGACTGGGTGATTGGCTTTCCGTATGCCCGGAAAGTATTATTGACAAGGTTAAAGAGTCGACGAGTATTATGGCCGATGGTATGGCCCGTTGGGTAGAAAAAGACTGGGTTGTAAAAACGAAAGAAGATTTAGATGATTATACATATTATGTAGCTGGCTTAGTTGGCATTATGTTATCTGATATATGGGAGTTGTATGACGGCACGAAAACGGATCGAGACTTAGCGATTGGCTATGGCCGAGGCTTGCAAGCTGTCAATATGCTACGCAATCAAGATGAAGATGCTGATCGCGGCGTCCGTTTTATACCCGATGGTTGGGATAGAAACGATATGTTTGCCTATGCAACAGCGAATTTGAATAAAGCCGATGAATATATAGAATCGATTGACACAAAAAATATTTTGTTGTTCTGTAAAATTCCGCTTGCTTTAGCAAAAAGCACTTTAAAAACATTAAAAAATGGTAAAGAAAAAATGTCACGTACAGAAGTAGAATCCACTGTGGACGAGATTATTAATGATCAAAAACACGGTTAGATTGTTGCAGTGTTTTTAATGACTTTCGAAAAAAGACGACTGTACATTCGAATTTTGAATGCGCAGTCGTCTTTTTGATTAGCCATTAGGCCACTTATGCTTTTTGTGTAAGCATTAATCTAAATTCTAAATCCCCTCTTTTAAAAGCAAAGAGCATAATATACAAAAAAAGAAATCAACTACATTATACAGCTGAGTTCTTCCTTCCATTCTTCTGTCTATTTGGAAATGACAATAGTTGACGAATTTTAAAACCATAGGAATCCATCAATGCACACATATTCCCTTTTATATAATCACATAACAATACCAATGATAGTAGCCGAAATTACGGAGGCTAGTGTTGCACCTAATAACAGTTTTAAAGCAAATTTCGAAACATAATGACCTTGTTTTTCACTAATTGATTTGATTGAGCCAGCAACAATACCAACAGTTCCAAAGTTTGCAAAACTAACCAAATAAACCGATACAATTGCCACTGTTTTATCAGAAAGATTTGAAGAAATTTCACCAAAACTCAACATTGCAACAAATTCATTAGTAACAAGTTTTGTAGCCATAATTCCACCCGCTTGTACAGCTTCTGCCCATGGCACACCCATCAAGAAAGCGATTGGTGCAAAGATATAACCAATAACTGTTTGGAATGAGACTTGAAATACGCCGAGAAAAATCACATTAATTAATTCCATCAAAGCAATAAACCCTAATAGCATAGCAGCAACGGTAACTACGAGTTTAAAACCATCCATTACGCTATCTCCAACCATTTGGAAGAAAGGAACTCTCTCATCTTCATCCACTTGAATTAATTCATCATCACTTTCTAAATCATACGGATTAATAATATTTGCAATTATGAGTGCACTAAAAATATTTAAAACAACAGCAGTTACAACATATTTCGGCTCTAACATCGTCATATAAGCTCCAACCATTGCCATACTTACTGCACTCATCGCGGAAGTACAAATTGTATAAAGTCTTTTTGAAGATAAATGAGGTATTTGTCTAATAATTGTCAAAAATACTTCTGGTTGTCCAAGTATTGCAGTAGATACTGCAAAATAGCTTTCAAGTTTACCCATTCCAGTTATTTTACTTAAAAATAAACCTAGATATTTGATAATGTAAGGTAATAATTTGATATAGTTTAGTATACCTATTAGGACCGATAAGAATACTAGAGGTAATAACGCTACAAATATAAAAGATATTTCACCTTCATTCACGATACCACCAAATACAAATTGAATTCCTGTATCAGCAATAGCTAACAGTTTCTCAAAAAACTTACCAACACTAGTAATAGCAATAAGACCTATACTAGTATTCATCATGAAATAAACTACAACGATTTGTACAGCTAACATAATCAGAATACGTTTATATTTTATCTTTTTTCTATCATTACTAAATATAAACGCAATAAAAAAAACAAGTAATATCCCTGTTATTAAGAATAGAAATTTCATGTAAATCATCCCCTTTTATGTTAGCGCTTTCAATTAATTGATAATACTAGTTCCTTTTCATATTTTTGTAAAAATACGAAAAGGAACTAGATGAGTGAATTTATAGTAGTAAAGATCAGCTGATCTTAAGTATTAATTTTATTGTTCGTTTGTTTTGCTGTTTAAATTAACTGCAATTTGAGCTCCTACTTTAGCATTGTGTTTTACTAATTCAATATTTACATCAAGGCTTTTACCATCTGTTAATTCTTTAATTTTACCAAGTAAGAACGGTGTAGTATCTTTACCAATAATATTATTTTCTTCTGCTTCTTTGATTGCTTGGTCAATAATTCCATTGATATAGTCTTCATCCATAGCAAATTCTTCAGGGATTGGGTTAGCAATTACTACCCCACCTTTAAGATTTAATTCCCATTTAGTTTTCAATACATCAGCAATTACATCAATTGAATCCGTAGAGAAGTTTAATTTAAATTCACTATTTCTTGTATAGAATGCTGGTAGACACTCCGTTTCATAGCCAAGCACAGGAACCCCTTTTGTTTCAAGGTATTCCATTGTAAGCGCTAGATCTAGGATTGATTTAGCTCCTGCACAAATTACCGCTACGTCCGTCTGAGCTAATTCTTCAAGGTCAGCTGAAACATCCATTGTAGTTTCTGCACCTTTATGAACGCCACCAATACCGCCTGTTACAAAGATTTTGATGTCCACTAATTCAGCACAAATCATTGTAGTTGCCACAGTTGTTGCACCTAGTTTTTTTGTAGCAATAATTTGTGGCAAGTCGCGTCTTGACACTTTAGCAACATCTGAACTTTTACCGAATAACTCCAACTCTTCATCTGTTAAACCAATTTTGATTTTCCCATCAATAATAGCAATTGTTGCTGGAACAGCCCCGTTATCGCGAACAATTTGTTCAACCTCTCGAGCCATTTTCACGTTTTGGGGATAAGGCATCCCGTGAGAAATAATTGTAGACTCTAATGCCACAATTGCTTTCCCTTCCTCTTTTGCCTGTTGAACCTCTTTTGATAATTCAATATACTTTTTCATTTTAAATTTCCTCCATATCTAGTTTAAATTGTTTTTGAGATAATTCTTGTCTAACTGTATGCTTTGACAAAATTGTTTTTTGGGCATTGACCAAACCGGACTTAATAATGTAATCAAAGTCTTTCTTTTGTAACCAGGAATAAATAACTCCCGAACAAAATGAATCCCCCGCACCTGTAACATCCACAACTACTGGTTCTTCGATAGCTGGAAAATAACGAATCTCGCCATTTTCACTACCTGTAAGCACACCTTTTGATCCGTTAGTTACAATAACATTTTTAACTCCTAATTCTAACCATCTCTCAACTGATTTTTCCCAATCTTTATCATCATTAATTTTTATATTCATAAAAGTTTCTGTTTCATCTTTATTTACGATGAGCCAACTAACCGCATCCAGTGTTTTGGGCAGTCGATTCATTTTTGGAGACGAAACAGGAATGATAACTAGTGGAATAGTATGCTCAGTTGCGAAAGAACAAAGAAATTCAACCGTTTCAACCGGACAATTCAAATCAACTACAATACATTTAGCGCATTTAAGAATATTGCTGTCTTTTTCCAATAATTCAGGAGTAATTTCTTCGAAAATATCCATATCTGCTAATGCAATTGATAAATCACCGTTCTTATCCAATACCGCGGTATAGGAACCTGTTGATGCATTTTCAAATTGAGTAACATGCTCTAAATTCATAAATGGAGAAGACATATCATAAATCTCTTTCCATTCTAAATCGTTACCACTTGCTGAGATTAATACAACTTGCTCACCCAGTCTACCTAGATTTTCAGCAATATTCCTTGCTACTCCTCCAATCGTTCGAGAAGATTTTACTGGATTAGACGTTCCATTAGATATCTCAAACTTTGCATAGAGTTTTCTATCTACATTAGCTCCACCTATACAAATAATAGGTGAGTTCTCATTTAAAACATAAGCATTCCCGGAAATATGCTCATTCTTGATTAGCCCGGAAATAATTTCAGCAATTGAAGAATTTGATAAACCTGTTAGTTCCGACAATTCGTGTTGAGAAATAAGTGGTCTTTCTTTAATCATACCTAAAATTAAATCCTCATTTTCATTAGCGATTTTTTCACACCCCCTCATCCTTGAAACAAAAGTTTATATTGTAAACATATGTTTAGTATACGACTTTTTTATAAATTGTCAACAATAAATTGCTCTATTTCCACTATTGTCTCAACAAGATGAGAAAAGAGTAATGCTCCCGCTAGACGTTACAGACAAAAGCCGATCCAGCAACATAACTCACTTTGCCACATAGCTAACGCCAAGTGTCTAAACACTGATCCAATTAGAAAAACTTATCCTTATCTTTTAAAATAAAAAGGACTCATTCCAATACATCTTCTCTGTTAAGCGATAACCTCAACAATAGAACTTGTAATTATTCGTGATTCAGAACCAGTAATCGAATATATATAACTAAAATAACCCATCTGAAAATCTACTCTAAAAAAAATACCCCACCCTTTTTATCAAATTGGATGAGGACTTGTCTATTTACGATTATGTTTAAAATGCTTTAAATTTTTTTCAATCTACAATTTATCCTTTTTTAAGACTGTTGGTAAAATGATACCCATAATGATGATTACTATACCTACTATTTGTAGTGGAGTAACGATTTCACTTAATAATATAACTGAAACCAACACCGCAATCGGCAATTCAAAAGCACTCAATATTGACGACATACCCAATCCTACTTTAGGAACTGCGATGGTAAATAAATAAACCGGTATGATCATACCGAACAATCCTAATGCCAAACCATATACCCAGAGTCCCTCACCAAACAGTGTTCCATTCCAAATGATTTCTGGAGACTGAAAAGTAGCTGTTGTCATAAAAGCAAAAAAGGAAACCAATAGTAATCGGTTAGATGTATTCATACTCTTAATTGGCTTGCTATTAACAAATAAAAATAAAGAAAAACAAAGAGCTGCAGTTAAACCCCATAACCAACCTTGAATAGGTATTTGAGATAAATCTACATCAATCAAACCTGCAGCTGGTATAGTTCCTGCAAACAAAACGATTAACGAAATAAACTCGATTCGACTTGGGAGTTGCCGTTTTGCTATACAAGAAATCAACATACCTATCCACGTAAATTGAAACAGAAGTACCACCGCTAAAGAAGCAGGTAAATAGATTAAAGAGCGACCATAAAAAATATTCGTCAATCCTGTTAATACTCCTGCTAAAATAAGAATTTTAATCCCTTTAAAGCTTATTTTTTCTCTATTTGTTAGAAGAAAAATACATACCGCTATACAAAACCCTATAAAAAATTGGCTTGTAATTGCTTCTGAGACCGAAAAACCACCTTGTATTGCAAGTTTAATGATAGTTGACACTAAACCATAACTACTAGCTGCTAAAACTACTAACAAAGGGTATAACCACATTTTCATTGTATTATTTCCTCCAATTGTTTTGTATATATATGGATGTAGTGCATTTACCAAACGATAAGATTGATGTATGATTGTCGTATCAGGTTTCCTTTATAATGGATTTGGACAAGCGTACCAATTCCTAAATAAAGGATCTTTTTATACTTAATGCGTAATTTTCAGGTTATGAACGAGATTCTCAACACCCATGAATTACTTTCCCTTATTTCAAATCAGCATTACAGACAATAGTTTACATTGTAAACTATTGTCTAACTAAAAGCGAGGTTATTTTAATGTCTAAAGAACATCAAATATTACATCATATTAGAATAAACCCTTTTATTTCACAGCAAGAACTATCAAATAAAGTCGGTTTATCACGTTCAGCGGTTGCTAACTATATTGCTACACTGACAAAACGCGGTGAAATCAAAGGGCGTGCTTATATTCTCCAAGAGGAATCTTCCATCGTGTGTATCGGTGGAGCAAACACAGACCGGAAAGCGCGATCGAATCAAAAAGTGCATTTGTATTCATCCAATCCCGTTGAAACAACTGAAGTTTGTGGTGGTGTGGCACGAAACTTTGCCGAAAATTTAAGTCGGCTTGGGTATAACACTTCTCTTATGACTTCTGTGGGAGACGACAAGGAAGGTAACTGGATACTGAGGGAAACGAAAAGCCAAGGAGTAGATGTCAGTCAAGTATGGGTATTGCAGACAGAACGAACAGGTACTTATACCACTTTATTGGATGTTAATGGTGAAATGATTGTCTCTATGGCCGATATGAACATCTACGAAAAAATAACGATTTCTATGATCGAAGAGAAATGGTCCTATATAGTGGCCTCACAAGCCGTTTTTTTGGATACTAATATTTCTAAGGATTGCATAAGTTATTTAATTAAACGTTGCAGGGATGAAAATATTCCCTTGTACATTGATCCTATATCTTCAGCCAAGGCGCAAAAACTTCCTTTTCAACTTGAAGGAGTAGAACTATTGCTCCTCAATCAAGAAGAAGCAGAAATACTTGCTGAGTTGAAAATTACTTCGTTTGAGGATTGCCAAACTGTCTGTGAAAAGATTAGACTACGCGGCGTACAAAAAGTTATTATCACGCTTAATGATCATGGAGTTTATTATTCTTCACCACAAGAATCTGGGCATTTATCCCCTTTCAAAACTGAAGTTGTAGATGTCACAGGGGCTAGTGATGCATTTTCTTCATGCGCAATATATGGGCTTATGAACGAAGAATCACTATTGCGGGCTTGTCAATTGGGGCTTGCAGGTTCTGCACTTACCCAGCAAACTGAGGAATCTGTCTCTACACTTTTAAAACCCGAAAAAATTCATGAAATAGTTGAGGGATTTATGTGATAATACATTGTTCTACTTTCACCGTGAAGCGAAACTTTAGTATGAAGTGCATGAATAAACGCAAACCATTCATTTATATACAAAAAAGATCAGACATTTGTGTAAATGTCTGATCTTTATTTTATTATTATACAATTGTAGTTTATTTATAGGATAGTATCGTGTTCGTTTATTCGTTTTATTTGACATCCACTTGAACAGCAAAAATATCTCATGCCATTAAACGGCCTTCTTATATCTTGGAGCTTTATCCAAACAAACGATCGACTGCGCCCGTCACAGTAAGATTTCCCTCAAGTAGCCCCTTCTCGAGTTTTATGACTTCCTCTTTCTTCCCAGGTTGTGCAAAAAAACTATCGATAAGTCGATCATTAATCATGGAACGGAACCAATCTTTCGTCTGTGATTGCCTGCGCCCTTCCCAGAATCCGCTATCATCCATTGTCTCTTTAAATGATACTATCATTTCCCAAACCTCTTCAAGACCTGTATTTTTAATTGATGAAACAGGAAGTGCAGTCGAAGTCCAACCGGGTGATGCAGGCTGGAGGAAGTGAAGAAGCTGACGGTATTCCCGTACTGTCTTTTTCGCCAACCTTAAATTATCACCGTCAGCTTTGTGAACAACAACCCCGTCTGCCAGTTCCATAATCCCTTTTTTCATCCCTTGCAGTTCATCTCCGGCACCAGTTAGTACCAGCAGCATGAAATAATCGACCATTCCACGGACAACCGTTTCACTTTGCCCGACTCCGACCGTTTCTATTAAAATAACGTCATAACCTGCCGCTTCACAAAGTAACATCGTCTCGCGCGATTTTTTGTGAACACCACCAAGTGTACCTGCAGACGGTGAGGGGCGAATGAACGCGTTCGGATGCCTTGCAAGTTCTTCCATCCGCGTTTTATCACCAAGGATACTACCGCCTGTTACAGTTGAGCTTGGATCTATAGCAAGCACGGCAACTTTGTGGCCTGCATTAGCTAGCATTAAGCCGAATGCTTCAATAAACGTGCTTTTCCCTGCACCTGGAACTCCGGTGATGCCAATCCGGATGCTATTGCCCGTTTTAGGAAGCAAATTGAGCAACAGCTGCTGCCCGGCAACTTTATCATCTAGAATAATACTTTCGAGAAGCGTAATCCCTTTTGCAAGATGAAGCCGGGAGCCATTTGATATCTTTTCCGACAACTCTTCAACCGGGATTTCGCGGCCCTTTTTCACAAAACGTTTCCGCGCCGTTGCTGCCATGCCATCATGTGAGGAAGTAATCCCACCCATCACATTCAATGCACTGTCATCAGTTAAACGGTTGTTGTCTTTCAATCCGCCACTTCCTCATAGCCAAGCCTACGATAGATTTCTTCAATGACTTTTTGCGCTGCAACCGGAATGACGGTTCCTGGACCGAAAATTGCCGCAGCACCATTTTCACGTAGGAATGCATAATCTTGCGCAGGTATAACCCCACCGACGACAATAAGAATATCTTCTCGACCAATTTTGGCAAGCTCTTCACGTAGTGTCGGAACAAGCGTTTTATGACCCGCAGCAAGTGAACTTACACCGATGACGTGTACATCATTTTCAGCGGCTTGTAGTGCCGTTTCTTCTGGCGTTTGAAATAATGGCCCGATGTCTACATCAAAACCAAGATCTGCAAATGAGGAAGCGATTACTTTTGCACCGCGGTCATGACCGTCTTGTCCCATTTTTGCGATAAGGATACGTGGACGACGCCCTTCATTTCCAAGGAAATCTTCTGCCATCATTTTTACTTCGTCAATTTCTTCTGTGTTCGAGAAATTCGAACTGTAAACGCCACTCACCGAACGAATCACCGCCTTATGTCTACCTGATACACTTTCAATCGCATCTGATATTTCACCGATGGTTGCGCGTGCACGTGCTGCATTAACGGCACATGCTAAAAGATTACCGTCGCCACTACGTGCAATTTCAGTCAACTCGGCTAGGATAGTCGTTACTTTCGCTTCGTCTCTGTCTGCTTTCATCTGATTGATACGATCGATTTGTTTCTGGCGTACTAGCGTATTGTCAATGTCCAAAATATCGATTGGATCTTCAGTATCTAAACGGTATTTATTTACACCGATAATTGATTCTGCACGGGAGTCGATTTGAGCCTGACGTTTTGCGGCCGCTTCTTCGATTTTCATTTTGGGAAGGCCGGTTTCAATCGCTTTCGCCATTCCGCCGAGTTCCTCGATTTCTGTGATTAATTCCCAAGCTTTATCCATCAACTCATCTGTCAATTTTTCAACATAGTATGAGCCGCCCCATGGATCAATCACTTTGGTCATCATCGTCTCTTCTTGCAGGAACAATTGCGTATTCCGAGCAATCCGTGCTGAGAAATCTGTCGGCAATGCAATTGCTTCGTCAAGCGCATTGGTATGGAGTGACTGTGTATGCCCCATCGCTGCAGCATTTGCTTCTATTAATGTTCGCGTTATATTGTTGAACGGATCTTGTTCCGTCAAACTCCAGCCTGACGTTTGTGAATGTGTACGTAGCGCAAGTGACTTTGGATTTTTCGGTTCAAACGTCTGCATCATTTGCGCCCACATTTTCCGTGCCGCGCGCATTTTGGCAACTTCCATGAAGTAATTCATGCCTACCGCCCAGAAAAACGATAGTCTAGGTGCGAATGAATCGATATCAATGCCTGCTTTCAAACCTGTCCTGACATATTCAAGACCATCCGCAAGTGTATAGGCAAGCTCGATATCCGCCGTTGCGCCCGCTTCTTGCATATGATAGCCAGAAATTGAAATCGAGTTAAATTTCGGCATTTTAGTGGATGTGTAATCAAAAATATCCGCTATGATTTTCATCGACATTTCTGGCGGGAAAATATACGTATTTCTCACCATATACTCCTTCAATATATCATTTTGGATGGTACCAGCAAGTTTTTCAGGTGACACTCCCTGTTCTTCAGCCGCAACGATATAAAACGCCATAATTGGCAATACCGCGCCGTTCATTGTCATAGATACTGACATCTGATCGAGCGGAATACCATCAAATAGGATTTTCATATCCTCTACCGAATCAATAGCAACGCCTGCTTTTCCGACATCCCCAGTCACACGTGGATGATCAGAGTCATAGCCGCGGTGAGTCGCAAGGTCGAATGCGACAGATAATCCTTTTTGCCCCATCGCCAAATTTCGGCGGTAAAAGGCATTGCTTTCCTCAGCAGTTGAGAATCCGGCGTATTGACGGACTGTCCACGGTCTAGAAACGAACATTGTCGGATAGGGACCCCTAGTATTTGGTGCGATGCCAGGTAAATCAGTCAAATGGGATAGGTTCTCCGTGTCTTTACCGGTATAGAGCATTTTAACATCGATACCTTCATTTGTTCTAAAAAGTTGCCCTGACTGGGTTACTGTTTTTGCCGAACTGCTAGCAATCTGCCGCAAGTCTACTTTGTTGAAATCAGGCTTGTTCATCAGACGCAGCCCCTTCCAATTTGTCGTTGATAGCTATTAGTTTTCCTACTTTATCTTGACCCGCATAGATGAAGCCATTTAGACCGGCATTAAGCCATGTTTCTGACAGTGCAGAATCGTACTTTCCTGCCACATCCAAGACAAGTCCTTCTGGGCGTCCTGCCAGCAATTGTTCCATTATCGTTTCAGTTAGGCTGGATGTTGCACAAACAATTGCATAATCCGGCTTGTCATCCGCAAGCCATGTAACAGCTTGTTGTGCATTATCGAATGTTGGACCCCATTCAGCGCGCATACCACCTGTCGCTAAAAAGCCGCCGACAAAATCTGCACGTGGTTTGAAATCTTTTAACTCGCCGAACGTCAGCAATGCAATTCGCGTCGCACTATCTTTTTGCAGTGCAGCTAGTTTTTCGAAAGGTTCTGCAAGACGTCCTTCAAATTGAATGCCATCCCAATCAGTAAAGTTCGTATCCGTCAATTCAGCGTAAACATTTGTACCAATCAACGACTGTTTCCCTTTCGAAACATCGCCCCTACGTTGCTCAAGTAATTTCCCGAACTTGTCACTGGCAATGAATGCATCATAGCCGCCTGTAGACTGTATTTCCAAAAAGAGTGTCCATGATTTATCAACAAGTTCAGACGTCAAGGTTTCCATGAAATAAGAACCGCCTGCAGGATCAATTACTTTATCGGAATGAGTTTCTTCTTTAATAACAAGTTGGATATTTCGTGCCATACGTACAGAACTGCTTGTCGGTCCAGTAATAATATTGTGTGGGTGAACTGTAATAACGTCAGCGCCGCCAAGAACTGCGGCGAATGTTTCATTGCCTGCACGCAAGACGTTGACATACGGATCTAGTTTTGAGTAAGAACGCAACGATGTTATTGCAATGATTGGTACATATGGAGCTTCAGCTACCCCATACGCAGAACTGAATGCTTGCCAAAGAACACGAAACGCACGGAACTTTGAAATTTCCATAAAGAAATGCGTATCAACTGCAAATCGAACAAAAAAGTCATCGGCAAAATCACTAAAATTGTCCACTTTTGAAGCTTGATCCGCTGCATATGCGAGGACTAATGCAAGTTCAGTCACTGCATCCGCGCCTTTGTGATGTGCAACCCACATATCCGCGCTAGCTGTCCGGACGTTTGTGTATCCTGCTGGAAGAGTCCAACCAGAGACCGAAATTGCCCCGTTAACGGAGGAACGATCCATTTCTGGGACAAGGGAAAACGCTTTCAGAAATGAGTTATCATGCTTCATATTTGTAATGAAAATCGGATATTGCTTCATAAGTTGGGCGATTTCAGCGAGAGAAGACTCTTCCCAGTGAAGTGTTTTTGCCCCATCGTAAACAATCGCTTCATTGCCACGTTCAATCGAACTTTTCAGGTCAGCGACGAACTTTTGTCCATCCGTAGCATATGGTTGCTGTGCAACAATCCAGCCTGTCTCTTTTTTTGCCGCACGAATTAGCTGTGCACGTTTCGCAAGACTTTCCTGCGTATATAATGGCTGAAGGTCAATCCCTTCAATCGTTTTCGTGATAAGCGAATCGAAAGGCTTTCCTTTCAATGACTGGACAGCGACTTCTTTCCATTGTTCAAATCCCGCTTTATCGAATGTTGTTGTTTGCATGTTATGTATGGTCATATTTTGCGCTTCCCTCCTCAAAATAATCAATCTATTACTAGTTTACCCGAGTAACGCTTTTGTTGAAAGATAAAATAAACCCCAGCGCTATATTTTACGGCACTGGGGTTTACAATTTTGATCAGTAAATGGATGTATTTTCTGCAGTTACGTTTTCGAGTATCGCTTTCACTCGTGCGAGGAATTGTCCGCAAACAAGACCGTCAAGAACGCGGTGATCGAGTGATAGACATAAGTTCACCATATCACGCACACCGATCATGCCGCCGTCCATCACAACAGGACGTTTAACGATTGATTCGACTTGTAGTATTGCTGCTTGCGGGTGGTTGATGATACCCATTGACTGAACAGAACCGAATGAGCCGGTATTATTCACTGTGAATGTACCACCTTGCATTTCGGATGATTTCAGTTTACCTGAACGCACTTTACCTGCAAGCTCCTGAATATCACGTCCAATGCCTTTGATTGTTTTTTCATCAGCATTATTGATGACTGGAACGTAAAGGGAATCTTCCGTCGCCACTGCGATGGAAATATTGATATCTTTTTTCTGAATGATTTTGTCGCCGGCCCACATTGAGTTCATCATAGGGAATTCTTTCAATGCTTGAGATACTGCTTTCACGAAGAATGCGAAGTATGTCAGGTTGAAGCCTTCCTTCTTTTTGAAATCATTTTTCAAGGAATCGCGGTATTGAACAAGACTCGTAACATCGACTTCAATCATCATCCATGCGTGTGGAGCTTCGTGTTTTGAGCGCAGCATATTGCTAGCAATGGCACGACGCACGCCTGTAACAGGGATTTCGATATCGCCTACTGCAACAGGTACATTGGCTGGCTCCGCTGCTTTCGGTGCAGGTGCCGCCTGTGTAACCGACGTTGGAGCTGCCGTTTCTACAACAGGCGCTTCAGTAGTTACTGCTGCTGTCGGAATGTTGCCACTCTCGATTATAGCAAGCAAATCTTTACGCGTGATGCGTCCTTCTTTCCCTGAACCTTCCACAAGTGACAAATCAATGCCGTTATCCTGTGATAGACGAAGTACTGCAGGAGAATAGCGTCCTGCTGCCGTTCCTTTTTCACGATTCAAAGATGAAGCCGGTTTTTGAGAACCTGCAGCAGGCATTTCGTTTGCAGGTTCTGCCTTAGCTGGTACCGCTTCTACTGCGACTTCCGCAGCTCCTCCACCTTCAGTTTCAATCGTACAAACAAGCGCTCCAACTGCAAGCGTCTCTCCCTCCTGTGCGATCAATTCCTTGATGACACCTGTAAATGAAGAAGGTACTTCTGCTGTTACTTTGTCTGTATTAACTTCTGCAAGTGAATCATATTTGTTAACTGTATCCCCCGGTTTGACAAGCCATTTCTCGATTGTGCCTTCTGTCACACTTTCACCGAGTTGGGGCATTAAAATATTTTCAATAGCCAATTGATTGACCTCCTTCCCGATTAAAATTCTGCGAGTTCACGCGCTGCCTTCTCTACTTTGTCTGGATTGACCATGAAGAATTTCTCCATTGTCGGTGCATATGGCATCGCTGGAATATCTGGTCCAGCAAGACGTTTAATTGGCGCATCAAGTTCAAACAGGCAGTTTTCAGCAATTATTGCTGCAACTTCTCCCATAATGCTTCCTTCTTTATTATCTTCAGTAACTAAGAGGACTTTCCCTGTTTTCGAAGCTGCTTCAATGATTGCTTCTTGGTCAAGTGGATAGACAGTCCGAAGGTCAAGGATATGAGTAGAAATTCCATCTTCTGCAAGACGTTCAGCGGCTTGCAATGCAAAATGGACACATAGTCCGTAAGTGATGATTGTAATATCATCGCCCTCACGTTTAACATCTGCTTTGCCAATTGGCAATACGTAGTCATCTAAAGGCACTTCGCCTTTAATTAAACGATAAGCGCGTTTATGTTCAAAGAATAATACTGGATCTTCATCGCGGATTGCCGCTTTAAGAAGCCCTTTTGCATCATATGGCGTTGACGGTATAACGATTTTTAATCCCGGTGTGCTTGCGAACATCGATTCGACAGACTGCGAGTGATACAGCGCCCCGTGGATACCGCCTCCGAATGGTGCACGAATAACAATTGGACAAGACCAGTCGTTATTCGAACGGTAACGTATTTTTGCTGCTTCCGAAACAATTTGGTTCACAGCCGGCATGATGAAATCAGCAAACTGCATTTCAGCAATTGGACGTAACCCGTACATTGCTGCACCAATTCCGACACCTGCAATTGCAGATTCCGCAAGCGGTGTATCAAGTGCGCGGTATTCTCCGAATTGATCGTAAAGACCTGCCGTAGCCTTAAAGACTCCACCTTTACGTCCAACGTCTTCTCCGAGAACGAAAACGCGGTCGTCTCGTTCCATTTCTTCTTTCATTGCAAGTGTGATTGCATCGATATAAGACATAACAGCCATTATTCGTTCCCCCCATCTTCAGCATACACATGGAGCATCGCAGATTCAGGTTCAGCGTACGCAGCGCTTTCCGCATAATCGGTCGCTTCGTTCACTTCTTTCATGATGCGTTCTTCCATTTCTTTTTCAAGTTCATCAGTTAGTGCGCCTACTTCTTTCAAATAAGCTGCGAACATTGGAATCGGGTCAAGTTTCTTTTCATTTTCAAGCTCTTCTGCATCACGGTATTGACGTTGATCATCGTCTGATGAGTGAGCCGTCAATCGGTAACAGATTGTCTCTACAAGACTTGGACCTTCTCCACGTCGTGCACGATCTGCTGCTTCTTTGACCACTTTGTATACTTCAAGTGGGTCTGTTCCATCAACTGTAACACCCGGCATTCCGTAACCGATTGCACGGTCGGAAACATTAACACAGCCAAGTTGTTTTTCAACAGGAACTGAAATTGCATATTTATTATTTTCAACCATGATAACAGTCGGTAATTTATGGACACCTGCAAAGTTCATGCCTTCGTGGAAATCTCCTTGGTTAGATGAACCTTCCCCAAGTGTAACGAAAGTAATGAAATCTTCCTTCTTCATCTTCGCCGCAAGAGCTACCCCAACTGCGTGCGGTAGTTGCGTCGTAACAGGAGATGATCCTGTCAAAATACGATTTTTGCGCTGACCGAAGTGACCAGGCATTTGACGACCACCTGAGTTCGGATCTTCTGCTTTTGCGAATGCGGACAGCATCAAATCTTGCGGAGTCATTCCAAAATGTAGAACAACGCCCATATCCCGATAGTATGGTGCAATCCAGTCTTTATCTTTATCAAGAGCGAAAGCTGCTCCAACTTGTGCTGCTTCCTGCCCCTGACATGAAATAACGAATGGAATCTTTCCTGCACGGTTAAGGAGCCACATACGTTCATCAATACGACGAGCCATTAACATCGTTTCAAAAATTTGCAGTGCATCTTCATTTGTTAAACCTAGTTCTTCATGACGCGTTTTTGCCATTTCTAAAATCCCCCTTCTATGGTTCGCAGTCTTGTGTCTTAGACTAATTGAGACTCTTTTTTACATATGAATTGCTTTGCCATCTACGGCTAAAGCGGCTTCGCCCATTACTTCAGAAAGCGATGGATGTGGATGAATCGTGCTTGCCACTTCCCACGGCGTCGCATCGAGCACCATCGCGAGTCCTGCTTCGGATATCAAATCAGTCACGTGTGCACCTATCATATGAACACCTAGAATATCGTCTGTCTTTTTATCGGCAATGATTTTTACAAAACCATCCGAATTTCCATTGACAAGTGCTTTTCCGATGGCCATAAACGGGAATTTCCCGACTTTGACATCAAAGCCCTGTTCTTTCGCTTGCTTCTCTGTTATGCCGACGCTTGACGCTTCGGGACTAGAATAAATGCAACGCGATATTTTTGTATAATCAATCGCTTCATTTTTTAGACCTGCAATATGTTCAACAGCCGCAATTCCTTCGTGAGAAGCAACATGCGCTAGTTGCAGCCCGCCAATAACATCACCAATTGCATAAATATGATGTTCTTTTGTTTGAAATGTTGGTCTTGTTTTAATATAACCATTGATGATTTCAATTTCCGTATTGTCCAGACCAATTCCTTCGACATTTGCTTGACGACCGACAGAAACAAGCATTTTTTCAGCTGTGAACGCCGTCGTTTCGCCATTCATTTCCGCAGAAATTGTGACAGTTCCTTCTTTTTTAACGAGGGTTTCTGGGAGAACTTTCGCACTTGTCACAAAAGTGATTCCTTTTTTCGTCAATAGCTTTTTCATTTCTTTCGAGATGTCATCGTCTTCAGTCGGAATAATTCGATCTGCATATTCGAGAACAGTGACTTCGACACCGAAATCATTGAGCATAGAAGCCCATTCTATACCGATGACTCCACCACCAACGATGATAATCGACTTAGGAAGTGCTTCCATAGAAAGCGCCCCATCAGAAGACATGACTTGATTTTCATCAATTTCCAAACCGGGTAATGTACGTGGTCTAGATCCTGTTGCGATAATCAGGTTTTTCAAGATGAGCATTTCGTTTTCGTCACCATTGTTCATTTCAACCGAAATAGTACCCGGCATTGGCGAAAAGATTGATGGTCCAAGCATTCTGCCAAGTCCATCAAATACGTCGATTTTCCCTTTTTTCATTAGGGCAGTCACGCCAGCATGTAGCTGTTTAACGATACCGTCTTTTCGTGCTTGTACACGACTGAAATCCAGTGATACGTCTTTTGTATTTACCCCAAACTCTGCAGCCTGATTTTTTGCCGTATCGAATACTTCAGCACTTTTTAACAATGCTTTACTCGGGATACACCCTTTGTGCAAGCATGTGCCGCCTAGTTTCCCTTTTTCAACAAGTGCTGTTTTCAGTCCCAATTGAGCGGCGCGAATCGCAGCGACATAGCCACCCGTTCCGCCTCCTAAAATAACTACATCATATTCCCTCGCCATTATAGATGGCCTCCCTCACAACGACCCGTCAAGACGGGTAGATTTTAGCTATTTCTTCACCAGTTAGAACGCGGAGTGCGCCTTCTGCAAGTGCTTGTAGTTCATCTTCTCCAGCATACACAACTATATCCGCTATCCAGTCGATTCTGGATGTAATATCCTTCACAAACCCTTTGCCGTAAGCAAGGCCACCCGTAAGGATAATCGCATCCACTTGGCCGTGAAGGACAGCAGCCGCACTACCAATTTCCTTAGCAACTTGGTAGGCCATTGCCTCGTAAACTAGTTTTGCTTTTTCATCACCATCTTCAATTCGTTGTTCAACGCGAACTGCATCGTTCGTTCCGAGATAGCCAACGAGACCACCTTGACCAACAAGTTTTTTCATTACTTCGTGACGGAAGTACTCTCCAGAAAAACATAGTTCGATGAGATCCCCCGCAGGTACGGTTCCCGCACGTTCAGGGCTGAATGGTCCATCTCCGTGAAGTCCATTGTTTACATCAATTACTTTGCCGAATTCATGTACACCGACAGTTATACCCCCGCCCATATGGGTGATAATCAACCGGAGTGTGTCGTATTTTTTACCGACTTGTTTTGCGTAGCGTCTTGCAACCGCTTTTTGGTTCAGCGCATGGAATATGGATTTTCGATTAATGGCCGAAAATCCAGAAATTCGCGCGATTGGTGCAAGTTCATCGACGACGACGGGGTCGACGATGAAAGCGGGAAGGTTTAGGCTGGTTGCGATTTCATGCGCAATTATGCCCCCGAGGTTCGATGCATGTTGACCTGAATAACCTGTTTTCAAGTCTTGTATCATCGCTTCGTTAACAGGGTAAGTACCACCTTCGATCGGACGGAGAAGCCCGCCCCGACCGCAAATGGCAGCTAGTGTAGTGATGTTAATGCCTTCTTTTTCAAGTGACTCAAGGATTGCCTCTTTACGAAAACTGTATTGATCGATGATGGAAGGGTACTGTGCAATTTCTTCTGAACTATGCCTCAACGTACTTTCCATCAGTTGACTTTCGCCTTCAAAGACACCTATTTTTGTTGATGTAGATCCTGGGTTAATAACTAGGATCCTATGGTGATTCTCATGCACAATAGGTCCTCCTTCCATATCAATGCAGCCTTTTCTTTTCTTTATGTCTAGCTACTGCGACCAGACGCTCGGGTCATAAGCTATCTGGGAGGGATTGAATTGCATCCCTCCTGTGCACGACAAAGAACGTCGTTTCGCCGGTCTATCTTATGCCTGTCGCGTCTAAACAGGTCGCTTTCGCTTTTCTTTATTAGCGTCTTGAAAGTACGCTTTTTTCGTTTTGTAGGAAAGTGCTTCTTGTATTAGCAACACGTGCAATACGCTCTTCCGCCATGCGGTCAGCTGCAACATACGTTGGGATATTATCACGTTTTGAGATTGCGAAAATTTTCCCGATTACGTCATAGATTCCTTCTACGCGTTTAAGTGCACGTTCACGGTTATAACCATCAAGCTCATCTGCAACGTTGATAACGCCGCCCGAGTTGATAACGTAGTCAGGTGCGTAAACAATACCCATTTCATGGATTAAATCGCCGTGACGCGTTTCTTTC
Source organism: Sporosarcina sp. resist (assembly GCF_014302295.1). Taxonomy (NCBI): domain Bacteria; kingdom Bacillati; phylum Bacillota; class Bacilli; order Caryophanales; family Caryophanaceae; genus Sporosarcina; species Sporosarcina sp. resist. Next base: position 2,849,228 of record NZ_CP060287.1, read on the forward strand.
AATTGATTGTTAGCAGATCCTGCAATAACTTTTGCTTTCAATTGTGGAATCGTCTCATCGTTTATGATTGCACCTAGTGCACATGGTGCGAAGATATCTGCTTCTTGAGAGTAAATTTCATTGATGCCGACTGCTGTTGCACCGAATGCATCAACTGCACGCTGAACTGCTTCTTCGTTGATATCCGTGATGATTAGTTTTGCACCTTCTTCGTGCAAATACTCACAAAGTGCATAAGCAACGTTTCCGACACCTTGTACCGCTACTGTTTTGCCCGCTAGCGAGTCGTCTCCAAATGCTTCTTTTGCTGCTGCCTTCATACCGTAATAAATACCATAAGCAGTAACAGGCGAAGGATTACCAGATGAACCCGCTCCAGCAGAAGTACCTGTAACATAATCTGTTTCAAGATTAATTAAATCCATATCCGCTTCAGTTGTTCCCACATCTTCCGCAGTGATATAACGACCGTTCAAACCTTCAATATAACGACCGAAAGCACGGAACATTTCATCGTTTTTATCTGTTTTTGGATTTCCTATAATAACTGTTTTTCCGCCACCAAGATTCAATCCAGCAGCTGCGTTTTTGTAAGTCATACCGCGCGCAAGGCGAAGTGCGTCTTCAATTGCTTCTTCTTCACTTGCATACGTCCACATTCGTGTTCCACCAAGCGCTGGGCCGAGTGTCGTATCATGAATAGCGATGATCGCTTTTAGTCCTGAAGCTTTATCCTGACAAATAACAAGTTGTTCATAATCCTGATGTTCCATATATTTGAAAATTTCCATTGTAAATTCCTCCTAAGGGTATCGTTCATTTTTATTTTTAAGAAACTAAAAATCTCGTACTGTGGATAATTTATTCAATAGAGTGTTCACGTCTAGACTCCAGCGCCTAGAGACTCGGGTCATAAGTTGGTCAAGCTGTGCGGCAAAGAACGCCGCTTCGCCAGCCCGTCTTATGCCTGTCGCCTCTGAACAGGCGCTTACGCTTTTGTTTTTTACTTTATCGAAAGAATTGCTAGTGCTAGTGAGTAAAGTTTACTTTCGGCACTGTCCGCCCTTGATGTAAGGACGATTGGTGCTTTGGCGCCTTGGATAATCGCACCGACTTTCGCGTTGGCGAAGTACATAAGTGATTTGTAGAGAATATTGCCTGCTTCGATATTCGGAACGACAAGAATATCGGCTTTACCAGCTGTTTCCCCTGTAATTCCTTTTTGCGCAGCAGCCTTCTCTGATACTGCATTATCAAGGGCAAGTGGACCGTCAACAATGCAACCAGTGATTTGACCACGTCGATTCATTACTACTAGCGACGCGGCATCTGTCGTTGGTGTCATTGCCGGATTCACCGTTTCGACAGCAGCCAAGGGAGCGACGATTGGTTCAAGCACACCACACGCATGCGCAGTAGCAACTGCATTACGAATGATTTGTGCTTTTGCTTCTAGGTCAGGTGCGATGTTCATTGCCGCGTCCGTCACGAAAAGTAAACGGTCATAACCGGCAACTTCGAACGCTGCGACATGCGACAGTATTTTCCCTGTGCGTAAACCATAGTCGCCATTCAACACCGCCTTAAGGATGGTAGATGTTGCTAAGTTCCCTTTCATCAGGACATGTGCTTGTCCACTTGAAACCGCTTTCACTGAGAGTGCAGCTGCGTAGCTATCGTCTTCAGCATGATGGATACTAATTTTTTCATTATCTAGTAACCAAGGGAAATTTGTTTGAATCATCTCGCTGATACGACTTTCATCAGCGAAAAGCATGAATGAAGCAATGCCTTTTTCACTAGCAATACTAACCGCTTCAAGCACTTCTCGATCTGCTGCAGATGCGACAGCAACAACCGGACCGTTCTTCGATGCGGCCAGACTGATGAATGAGTCAAGTGTAACCATTGTCTCTCCTCCTTTGACTACATGACGATTAAATGAGGCTGAATTTCTCAAGTTTATAATAAAGTGATCGCAGTGAAATACCAAGCCTATTGGCAGTTAATGATTTGTTACCAGTATTTTCACGGAGAGCCGTTTCAAGAATGGTTTTTTCGTATTCATCCATAATCGAAGTAAGTGTGCTTTTTTCAGGAAGAATCTGTTCCTCTTCCGTGTTTTCCCTAGATGATAGGGATTTAACCACATCTATCAATTCGATAACGGCATCTCCCGACTCCATATAAATCATAGCGCGGCTAAGTACATTTTCAAGTTCACGTACATTTCCTGGCCAGTCATATTGCTTAAGACGCTCTTGCGCTTCATCGGTAATTTTCTCAATATTCATCCCGAATTCCTGATTTAACCTTACTAGTAGGTGCCCAATAATGGATGGAATATCTTTTTTCCGAGATCGTAGCGGCGCAATTTGGATTGAGAGTCGGTTTAACACATAATAAAGTTCTTCAATAAACGTTCCTTCATGCATCGCCTTTTCTAAGTTTTTCGTAGACGCTGCAATGACACGAACGGACAAATGAACGGGATAGGTCCCCCCATTTTTGAAGATTGTTCCGCTTTTTAAATAGTTAAGCAGCCTCGCCTGAACCACAAGCGGCAAGTCAGCCACTTCGTCAAGGAATAACGTTCCCTGTGCAGACTCTTGAAAAAGGCCTTGTGTGCTACTATTCCCACTTTGAGAAACCTCAGATTCTTGTCCGAATAGCTCCGCTTCCAATTTAGATGATTGCATTGCCGAACAATTCACACGGATAAACTTATTAAACCGTCGTTCGGAGCCACTGTGAATGGCATGCGCAAACAATTCTTTCCCAGTTCCCGCTTCTCCTCGAAGAAGGACTGGAATGTCAGATTTGGCAGCTAACTTGGCCTGCTCGATTGAAATTTCAATATCAGACGAACCGCCGAAGATATCATCGAATGTATAGGTTGATTCAAGTTTCCTAATAATTGTCCGTGCCTGGTCAAGTTCTTTCATCAAGTTGCGCATTTCAGTGATGTCATGAATGACACCAACACTACCCTTCACTTGATGATCGACAATGATTGGTGCAACATTGACAATTACTTCCCTGTTATTTTCACCTATACGCATATTGACGCCACGAACCGGCTTTCTCGACTTAAGTACTCTCATATGAATACTTTCACCTTCGTTGATGTCCGCGTTCGCGGGCTTACCTATTATTTCGTCTTCAGTAAGGCCCGTAATCCGTGTATAGGCTGGATTGACAAGGATACCATTCCCCTTATCGTCAACGACCGAGATGGCATCGTCACTCGAATGTATGATTGCTTCCAACATAGTCTTCACTTTTTTCAAATCTGTGATTTCCTCCGCTAGGGCAACTACCTCCGTAATATCTTTAAACACCGCGAATGCACCGACTTTTTTCCCGGCGGAATCAAAGAGTGGATAACGAGAAGTAACTATTTTCAAGCCATTTCCAAGAATCTGTTCCTCATTCAATTCCGCCACGCCTGAATCGAATACCCTTGGAAGCTCTGTCGTCGGAATTACATCCGTAATCATCCGACCAAAAGCCTCTTCAATTGGGAAACCAATCATCTTAGAGGCACTTTTATTGAAGAAATCAACAGTTCCTTCTTCGTCGATTCCAACCATGCCCTCTTCAATTGAATCAAAGATCATTCGCTGCTTATGCATTTCTATATGAATGCGCTTAATGTATGTATCGTTCTCCTCAAGCAGCCTTACAAGGAGATTTGCGACGGAACCAGGTATAAGTACGGTATGGGCAGGCCTCGCTTTTAATAGCTCAGCGAATACAGACTTGTCACCGGTCACATCGAAAATAATATGCAAATCGTCGGTCAGGTAACTTGTCCAATCCATCCCATATGCGATGCCCTGTTTTTTTGCACGTATTATTCCCGGTGCATGTTCATCAGTATCAATGATTGCGTTTACATTCATGAATTCTAAATTTTGGAGAAGGTCCAGTATTATCGATCCGCCTGTCCCCGCCCCGACAATGAGAACGTTTTGCAAGGATGTTCATTCTCCTTTTTTGAACCATGCAATCTTTTGCAATTACAATTTCATCATACATGAAAGCGCTGTTCTTGACAATCAAATTAGAGTAGGTAAAATTAGATTCGGTAAGGAGTTGTCGTATATGGCACGTCTAGCAGCATTTATGGTCTTGCTAATCCCCGGACTTTTTGCGGCCGGCGGTATAAAATTAATGCGAGATTCGATATTTGGCGTATTATTTAACCCATTTCCGTTCATTTGGCTTCAATTCGTTGTAGGCTTATTATTGTTCGCGGGAGGTCTATGGTTTTTTGCGGGCTTTTTATTACGTCGCGATCGACGAAAAGGACGCGTGCAAGAACGGTTTAAACAAAAGTAACAGTGTATATCGTAACTAAGAGCAATCGTCTACAATCTATTTGAGCGAATTGCAAAAGGACCAAGACTGTTCAGTCTTGGTCCTTTTGCTTATTTATTGAATCGATTTGGATAATCCGTTATCCAGCCATCTATATAAGGAGGCGGATTAAGAGTGATTGGTTCTGTTCCAGTCATTCCATAAACCCGAATCTTTTTCCCGGTTTGAAGGAGATTGGTCAAAAAGGGCTCTTTCAACAACCGTTTGTGAAAATGGAATCCATCTGCACATGAATACTGTTTAAGATTAGTCCAATCTACGCTTTTCTTTCCAATAAGAAAGGCTGTTTCCATTCGTTCGCTTTCCTCTTTGACCACTTCAAGTAAGCGATAATCAAATGAGGAAATATGAACATTGCCCATAACAGAAACAATATCAACAATCATTTTGATCAATTCAGGGCGATCCGAAACCGTTTCTTTCAATTCAACATTAAGTGCTAAATCATGCATTTCGCAAAATGACACCGCTTCTATCAATGTCGGAATGCTATGACCACAGAATAAACGTCTATATCTTCTTCCAACTCGAATTCTCATGAGCTCTGTACTTGTCATGGATGAAATCATTTTCCGAATGCCAGCAAGCCTAGATAATCCTGGATCGTGGATAACAAACGGCACTCCATCTTCTGTCAATTGGACATCTAGCTCGATGCCGCCAGCACCTTGATCGACAGCCTTCTCAAATGCTTTCATTGTATTTTCAAAGCAGATGCCAGAAGCGCCTCGATGTGCAAAAACTGTAGGATTAGACATTTAGGACGCCATCTACGATTTCAAAAATGCCTTTTGCACCTACATGAAGCGTAGACGATTTCAATCCAATTTGAATGATTGTACCTGGATAAGCTTCTCTTGTCACTTCAATTTGAGCGGGAACTGCTTGCTTAATTTTACGCAACCCAAGTTGAATTTCTTTATCTAGTTCAACTATGGCATCTCTATTCGATTCAATCGTTTCCAACATTTTTTCAAAGGCTTCTGCCTGTGGCCCCTTCAGAAGACTTCCACTATTCCTAAATGGGAGAGCGTGTTGCTCAAGCTTTTCGATGATTCCTTGGCGTTCTTTCAAACTTTTAGCCATTTCTTGAATTTCCATATACATTACTTCCTTGTCAATCCCTTTTGCACTAAGGATTGTCTTCCGTTCATGACTGTTACCCGCAAATGCACATTCAATTTTATAAAGTGCCTCAATTTTCCCGCCAATAATTTTACCTTTGTTTTTATCAATAAATACAGATTCTGCGATAACTTCTGCGCCGAGTAAATATAAACCGACATGTACTTCTTTTCCATACAGTTTGCAATTGTTCGCGTGTTTAACAAAAATATTACCTCGCGCTTCGACAATCGTCAATCCACCGCCGAAAATCCCACCTTTTATGTAGATGTCTCCCTCAGATGACTGTATCTCCTTCGCATTTATGATACCTTCATTACCTTCTACAGAAATATCTCCAGTCGCATTTACTGAAAATCCTGCAATGACTGTTCCTAATACAACAACTGATCCGTCAAATTTAATCGAGCCAGTTTCAGGTCCTACATCCCCGCTGACAATTAACTGCTTCCCTACACTAATGATACCGTCAATGCTTTCCAAAGCCCCACCGTGTGACGCCCTCAGAACTACTTTGTCCGCTTCTTGTTCATCAGTCACTGATTTCCTGTCAAAGTAAAGTTTCACATCATCCCCTCGCCGTGCAGGAAGATCGTTACCTAAAACATCCTTACCATCAATGCCCTCTTGTGCCGATGTTTTCTCGCCAAGCCAATCACCTTGCTTGATAGGCGTAACGAAATTCATTTCAAAATAATCAGCAGAACCGTCTTCACGGATCATCGGCCTTCTTTCAGGTATTTCTATATATGATACGACTGCATCTTTACCTTTTTGTGGCTTTCTCCCTACAGCTGCGATAATCGATTCACCCGGTTTAAACGGCTCATCTTGCAAAGTTGTTCTGCCGTAAATCACTCCGGCATCATCAAGCACTTTATCAGCCTGATTTAGGATTGATTGTCTATTTTCTTCAAATTCCTTGGTTGACACGTTTATGTAAAGTTGAGCAATCATTTTATCAGCAGCAATAGCTATTTCTATAGTTGGAATCCAATTGCCTATTATATGTTCTGCCTCTAGTTCAGTAAGCGCTTTCCTTAATATCGGGAATGAACTGATTTTTAATCGTGGATGTTCACGCGTAATTGAATCGAATGATTTAAGTGGAAAACCATTCTTCTTAGTGCGCAAGATCACTTTTTCCTCTTGTACTAAAAGATCGAAAAACTCATTTTGAACTAACACTGCCGCTTCATCCTTTCCCTCTTATCCATTATATAACATCCTCAACCTATTTGTCAGATTAATTAATCTCTAGTTTAAAAAAGCCTACCACACGAAAATAGATTCGGAGAGTAGGCGTAGCTATTACCATAACTAGGTGTTTTTCAATCAGCTAGCCATATGCTCAAGTTGGAATTAATAGGCTTTTCATGCTCTCACTGACAACGATATATTAATTTATGAATGCAGGTGCATCGTCATTTTCAACCTTAGTTTATCACTCGATTAAGCAAATAGGAACCCACCTATGGGATAATTTCTCATGAGTTGTTGGATCTTCTCCTATGGCTCTTCTCTGTTTATAATTTATTACCAAAGTAAATAGGTTTTTTTCAATATTTTCTTTTCAGTCCTTATAAAAACAGAGATTCAATTCTTATTTTTAAACATTTAGTTAGCCCAAATGTACTTATATTATGAGTTTCATTATTTCTATCACTTTCGTTAAAGTAGAAATTGAGGTCAATGTGTCAATTTCTACTTTTTCTAAGGAATGGTTTGCCCCTAGAATTAGCTCAATGTAAAAAGTAGTTTTCTTTTTTTATTTGTTCAACTTGCTCTAAGTTATAATGAGGGTCTTTGTCACAAATAACTAGCAAGCCTTGGTGATTACTTCTTAATATATCTTTATATAACATTTTTGTAATCTATAACATCACTATATCCGATTATTCTATTAAGCTGCCTTATAATTGAACTGTTATATCCTCACTATTGATATGTCCCTGTACAAAGGACCTGTTACTTTGTCCAAGTTCTAGCACGCCAGAATACGTTGTTTTTGCCAATCTCTTACACTTGGAACACAAACCTCTTTCCGACTGCTTCCACTAATTCACGAAAAATCATCTCGGTTAGAAGTTTTCGCCCTTTACTGGATCGTTTACCTTTTCCTACCTTTAAGAATCCTGGAGCCAGGTGACTCGATGTCACGGCAGTTCATGATAGCTATCAACCACAAGTATCGAAAACCGTTTAGAGTCGTCAGAACAGCGTCGTAATGCCTGTAAACGTAAAAATCGACCTGTCCGCATTTACGCCGATAGGTCAATTTTCGATTCCGCAGAAATATGTGCTACACTACGGGCACGTACGGTTCGGTAATTTGTTGCAAAGATTACGTAAATTTCATAGGAATGATGACCGGTTTAATAATAATAAAAGTGCCAATTCACTGTTTCAAATAACATAAAACGCTTTCATAGCAACGATTAGCTCGCCATATGCTCAAGACGAATTTTATCTGCGATCATCGCGATGAACTCACTATTCGTGGGTTTACTTTTCAAATGGTGCACAGTGTAGCCAAACATTTTGGAAATGACATCGTAATTTCCACGGTTCCATGCAACTTCGATTGCATGGCGAATTGCACGCTCTACACGGGATGCTGTCGTATTGTATTTTTTTGCGATCTCCGGATAAAGTACTTTCGTCACTGAACCAAGCAAATCGACGTCCGTATATACCATTTGAATCGCTTCACGAATGAACGCATAGCCTTTAATATGAGCGGGTACACCAATCTCTTTAATAATTGCTGTAATTGTAGTATCTAGCACTTTTTGGCTTACTGTTCCTGGCGCATACTCTCCGCTAGCTTGGGCTATCGGAACTATCGGTTTTCTTGTTCCTGCTACTTGGAATATCTGGTTTGCAAGTCGATCGAATTCAAAAGGTTTAAGCATGAAATAGGAAGCCCCTAGACTCGCCGCTTGTGTCATAACATCTTCCTGCCCAAATGCCGTCAACATAATTATATGCACATCGGCAGTTTGTGCATTTCCACTCAATGTTTCCAAGACTGCAATTCCATCAAGATGTGGCATGATGATATCAAGTAATAAGACATCTGGCTTTTTTTCTTCCAACATCGACAGACATACTTTTCCGTTATGCGCCGTCCAAATGACTTCGATTTCAGGATGTCTTTCAAAATATGTCATCATAGTCCTCACTAGTTCCTTGTTATCGTCAGCAATCGCGACTTTCAGTTTATCCATTCCCATTTCCCCCTTGTACGTTTATGACGACTTCTTTCCCTAAACATTAGCAACATTCTCTTAACTACACAAGGGAAATTTCGACGAATAGTGGAGTAACCCTCTTTTATTTAGCAAAAATGAAACTTCTGACATATGGTTTCCCTAAACTTCGACTAATTCTATTCTTTTCTCAACGTTTGTCGAATCGTTCTCGCTAAGCTTAACACGACAGGACAAAAGGGCCAACTCATTATACGAGTTGGCCCTTTTATTAATTTTCCCCGCTACGCATTTTCTCCAAAAATAGGGCTGCACCTTTTTTAGGATCATCGACAAACATATGCGTTACCGCGCCTGCAAATTGCCCGTTTTGGATAACGGGACTTCCACTCATCCCTTGCAAAATTCCTCCGGTTGCTTTGAGCAATTCGGGATCTGTTAAAACGAAATGGAACTGGTCTTGTTCTACTTCTATAATTCGAATTGAAAAGGATTCAACTTTTGTCCCTTTAATCGTTGTGTAAATTTCAGCAGCGCCTTCTTTTACTTCTGCTGGCTGCATAATCGTTAAAGGTTCGGTTAACACTTCCTTATAGTCGCTGTTCCACGACCCGAAGATGCCATAAAGACCGTTTATTCGAATCGTCCCTAAAAAATCATCATCATCGACAATCGTTGAAATTTTATAACCTGGAATTCCGGGCACGCTTTTTTTAATTTGATCGATTTCTGAAAGATAAATCGCTCCTGTTTTAAACGAAGGTGGTGATTTCAGTGCACTGTCGATGATCTGATGACCGAGCGCTCCGTATGTCCCTTTGTCCGGATCGACATACGTCAAGGTACCTGTCCCTTCTGTTCGATCTTTCAGGAATGGAAGGAGACGTTTCATCGCTTCGCCATCTGCTAGGATTTGACTGCTTTCCTCGTTTCTGATGACGTGCAATACGATTTCTTTTTTGTCTCGCATTGAGGATGATACTTTTTCGTACTCATGAAGGGTACTGACTGCTACATCGTCTAATTGTCCGATTAGATCACCTGCCTTCAACCAGTTATCTTTACTGATCATGACATCATTTGTGATGTAGACTCCCGACAAATCCATTTTAATACCAATCGATTGTCCCATCGGTATCAGCGTTCCATCTTTAGCAAATGCTGCATTTGTAGTGAATGGCATGACAAGTAAAAGCACAGAAAACGAAACGGCCAACTTAAACTGTCTACTCCATCCCATATTTCACCTCCCTTAATAAGATACTGTTGGTATGTCCGTTCAGGGGAATGTTATGAAAGGGTAAATAAAGCAAAAGTGGAACGTACATTAATTTCATTGCATTTTGTAACCGATGAGTAAAAAAATAAAAAAACGTGCATAATGTAGTATGCACGTTAAGTGATTATCTAAACGATTTCTTACGTTCTGCGGCCAATTTCAACAACTCTTCCGCATGCTTTAATGTTAATGGCGTAGTTTCAGCTCCAGACAACATCCTGGACAATTCTTCTGTCCTGTCTGATTCGATGACATCATGAATTTCCGTCATCGTCCTATCACTTATTACATTTTTTTTAATGAGGTAATGGTGATCCGCCATTGCGGCGACTTGCGGTAAATGAGAAATACAAAGCACCTGAGAATCTGTTGCAATTATTGCTATTTTTTCCGCAATTGCTTGTGCAACTCTTCCGCTTACACCCGTATCCACTTCGTCAAAAATAAGTGAAGTAACTCCTTGATGTTTAGAGAATATTGTCTTTATCGCTAACATTATACGGGAAATTTCACCGCCCGACGCTACTTTTACAAGTGGTTTCAACGGTTCCCCAACGTTTGTCGAGATCAAGAAGTTCACATCGTCATATCCATTTGAATCGAAAGTACCTGCTGCTTTTCGAGTAATTTCCACTTTAAAAGAAGCTTTTCCCATATGAAGTTGCTCCAGTTGTTCCATAATTGCATTTTCTAATTGAATAGACGAATTTTGGCGGATAATTGATAACTCTTCTGCTTCGATTTCAAGATCTTGGAGAAGTTGCGCAAGTTTTTCCTGCTCGGCAAAAAGACGTTCATCCCTACTTACTAAGTTTTCAAGTTCCTCTGTGATTTTATCACGATACAAAAGAATGTCTTCAATCGTTTTGCCATACTTCCTTTTCAAGGAGATGTGGAGTGCTAGGCGCTCTTCAACTACTTCGAGTCTTGCAGGATCAAATTCCATATCATCAAGTATACTTTTGAGCTCGTGTGCAGTATCTTGTAAGGCATAGAAACTTGTTGCAATCGTTTCAGCATGCAGTTTCAAGCTTTTATCGACCGACGCTGCATCCTCCATATCACTCATCGCAGAACCGACCCAGTCAAGCGCATGTGTATCTCCACTGATTGACACATATGCGGTATTCAATCGCTCAAATAAGCGATTGAAGTTTTGAAGCTTTTGTTTTTCTGCTTCGAGTTGGTCCTCTTCACCAATAACGAGTCCAGCTGCATTAATCTCTTTTAGCTGGAATGAATACAAATCGATACGTTGTGCAACTTGTTGCTCATTATCGTCTGCCTTCTCAAGCTTCCGTTTCAGTTTTCGATAGCTTTCATACAGCTCGAAATAGTTTTCATAGGCATGCTCTAGTTTTTCACCAGCAAAATGATCGAGTAAATGAATATGACTTCTTTCATGCATTAATTCCTGATTTTCGTGTTGACCATGTATGTCAATCAACTGTGAACCAATTTCTCTCAAAATTGCGATCGTCACAAGCTTTCCATTGACACGGCAAACCGTTTTACCATTTGAATTCAAATCGCGCCGCAATATAACGACGCCATCCTGTGCATCAATACCAAATTCAGCTAATTGTGCAATAATAGGATGCGATTCTTCTTCAATAGTGAAAAGCCCTTCCAGTTCGGCTTTTGTTGCTCCATGACGGATAAATTCCTGTGATCCTCTTCCACCCGCAAGTAGTTGGACAGCATCGATAATAATTGATTTTCCCGCGCCTGTTTCTCCAGTTAATACGGTTAGGCCTTCATCAAATGTTATTTCAAGGTTTTCAATGATTGCAAAGTTTTTTATGGAGATTTCACGTAACAATTGCTTTCACCTCTTTCAGAGCATCGCCAACAGTTTTTCTTTCACTACTCCTGTCAGTGATTCATCACGACAAATAATCAAACTCGTATCATCGCCACAAATCGTTCCAAGAATTTCATCCCATCCGAGATGATCCATTAAAGAACCGACAGCTTGCGCATTGCCAGGAAGCGTTTTCAAAACAATAAAATGACCTGCTGCATCAATACTGACAAAGGCATCAGTTAGCATTCGGTGAAGTTTTTGTTCTGTATTGTACTTATGTACGGGTGGCAGACTGTATTTATAGCTACCATCAGACAAAGGGACCTTAATAAGATGCATTTCTTTTATATCACGTGAAACGGTCGCTTGTGTCACGTCCACTCCCGCTGCTTTTAGGCTATCTACGAGCTGATCTTGTGTTTCTATTTCAAAATTCGAGATAATATCACGAATACGAATTTGCCTATGCCCTTTATTCATACTAATCACTCCCATACCATAATAATATCTTACTTCATACTGTACCACCCATTATTTCATCCAACAAGAATAGCACGCAAATTAATGCGTGCTATTGCAGTTCCTTGTACGCTTCTTCGACAAGATTGTCGAATGAAACATCGTCAAATGATGTCAAAGCATGATCTTCCGAAGTCAGGTGGAATAGAAACTCAATATTCCCTTCCCCGCCAGTGACAGGAGAATATGAAATTCCGCGAAGACTGAAACCTTCTTGTATAGATGCATCAGCGATTTTTCTTAAAACTTCAAGATGAATGGATTTTTCCCGGACAACACCTTTTTTCCCTACTTTTCCTTTTCCAGCCTCAAATTGAGGCTTTACAAGGACCATGACGTCGCCACCGTCTGCAAGAATGCGTTTTAAAGCAGGTAGGATAAGCGTCAATGAGATGAAGGATACGTCTATTGTTGCAAATTGAGGTATGCCCTCGGTGAAAAGTTCTGGTGTAGCGTGTCTAAAGTTTGTTCTTTCCATTACAGTTACGCGCGGATCCTGACGTATTTTCCATGCCAGCTGATTGTACCCTACATCAAGCGCGTAGCAATGTGACGCACCATTTTGAAGGGCACAATCTGTGAAACCGCCCGTTGACGACCCGATATCCAACACAATTTTGCCGTTAACGTCAGCATCAAACTGCTCAAGCGCTTTTTCGAGCTTCAGGCCACCCCGACTGACATACTTCAGTTTCGAACCTTTGACTACAAGAGGTGCATCCGCAAAAATTTTTTCGCCTGGTTTATCGAGCCTTGTTTCAGCGGTAAAGATGATGCCCGCCATAATGGAGCGCTTTGCTTGTTCCCTTGTTTCAAAGAGACCACGCGCGACCAGAAGGACATCTACCCGCTCTTTCGGTATACGATTTGTCATACTTGTTCCCTTTCCACTGCTTGCATTTTAATAAATGATTCCATATTCTCAACTAGATGACCTGCAGTCATACCGATTTCTGCAAGTAGTTCGTCAACATTCCCATGTTCAATGAACTGATCTGGAATGCCCATCCGTCTAATTGGGGCAACGTTCTGAAGTGTGTCATGTGCATATTCAAGTACAGCACTGCCGAAACCGCCAGCAAGAACCGCCTCTTCAACTGTTATAATCGGCATTCCTGTTGCGAAAATTGTATCTAACATTGCCGTATCAAGTGGCTTGATGAATCTTGCATTTATGACTTTTACATGAATCCCTTTAGCAAATAATATGTTGGCGGCTTCCAATGCCATCGGAATTGTTGTTCCAAATGTCAAGATGACGCCATCATGGCCTTCACGTAGTACTTCCCATGAGCCAATCGGGATTGGACGTAATGTTTCATCCATAGTTACCCCGAGTCCATTTCCTCTTGGATAACGCATTACTATAGGTCCTTCATCATAATCAATAGCCGTTTTCACCATATGCTGACCTTCGTTTTCATCTTTCGGCATCATAATAACCAGATTTGGCATGTGCCTTAAGAATGCAATATCGAAGACGCCCTGATGCGTTTCACCATCTGCGCCAACCAGCCCAGCACGGTCAATACCGATAAAGACGTTTAGGTTTTGTCTAGAGATATCATGAAGCATCTGATCGTAAGCTCGTTGCATAAATGTCGAATAAATTGCTAAGAACGGTTTCATCCCTTGCGTCGCAAGACCTGCTGCCATCGTCGTTGCATGCTGTTCAGCAATACCGACATCAAAGAATCGATCCGGGAATTCCGCTGCAAATGATTCTAATTTCGAACCGACAGGCATTGCCGGCGTTATTGCGACGATACGTCTATCAACTCGAGCAAGCTTTTGAACCGTACCTGCAACAAGTCCACTCCATGAAGGTGCCACTGAAGAAGATTTGACGAAATCACCTGTCTCGATTTTATAAGGTCCTGTGCCATGCCATGTACCGATTTTATCGTCTTCGGCCGGGCTATATCCCTTGCCTTTTTTCGTAATAACATGAAGCAAGACAGGTCCATCCATTTTCTTGGCGTATTGAATATTGCGTTCAAGATCATTGAAATCATGCCCGTCGATTGGTCCAAGATATGTGAAGCCAAGTTCTTCGAAAAAGACACCCGAAACGAGAAGATATTTCAAACTATCTTTCACACGCTCCGCAGCAGCAGCAAGTTTACCGCCAACCGCCGGAATTTTTTTCAATATATATTCAAGTTCATCTTTTGCACTATTATATTTACCGGCAGTTCTTAACTTTCCAAGGACTGCATGAAGCGCACCGACATTTGGAGCAATTGACATCTCATTGTCATTCAAAATGACAATCATGTTGGTTTTTGCATGACCGATATGATTAAGTGCTTCAAGTGCCATACCACCTGTTAGCGCACCGTCTCCGATGACCGGTATTACATAGTTCGAATCTCCCTTGACATCTCGTGCAGCCGCCATTCCCATAGCCGCAGAAAGAGAGGTAGAACTGTGACCTGTTTCCCAGACGTCATGATCGCTTTCAATCATTTTGGGGAATCCGCATAAGCCTTTGAATTGCCTAAGCGTATCGAAATCACCAGCACGACCTGTTAAAATTTTATGGACATATGCCTGGTGGCCGACATCCCAAATGATTTTATCATCAGGACTATCAAAATGACGATGCAAAGCAATTGTCAATTCAACTACTCCAAGATTAGGCCCTATATGACCACCAGTAACTGATAACTTTCCAATAAGAAATTTCCGAATTTCTTCTGCTAATTCCACCATCTGATCCCTATTGAGTTTTTTAATAAAAGATGGATTAGTAATTTCTGTGAGTTCCATCATTATCACACACCTTCACATATTAATTGCCACGGATAATTCTGAACTGCATACATTATATCAATAAGGACGATCAGCACAACAATTTAGTTCGCTTTACGACTCTCGTTCGACGATATAATCCGCGAATAACCCTAGAAGCGGATGCTCCGCTTCCAAAAAAGCAAGAGATTCTCTTGCGGATTGGTGATGTTCTGCCAGACGTGCCATTGCACCCTCTAGACCAAGCAGTGATGGGTACGTGGACTTCTCACTTAACGCATCGCTTCCTGCAGTCTTTCCAAGTTCTTCAGTCGTAGACGTGATATCTAAAATATCGTCCTGTATTTGAAATGCGAGTCCAATATGGTAAGCAAAGTCTTTCAACTTTGCAGACTTTTCTTCATCTAAACCGGCTAATATGGCACCAGCACCAATACAAAATGACAATAAAGCCCCTGTTTTATTTACATGTATTGTTTCAAGCTCCGATAAAGACACGCTTTTTGTCTCGCCTTCAATATCAAGCATTTGTCCGCCGACCATTCCTGTCGCTCCAGAAGCGTCCGATAGTAAACGGATGATTCGAATAGTGTCTTGTGCGGATGTATCTGATAAGTGAGTTAAACTTCCAAATGCCAGCGTCTGTAGAGCATCTCCTGCAAGTACAGCAACCCCTTCCCCATACACGATATGGTTCGTCGGTTTACCGCGCCTAAAATTATCATCATCCATACATGGCAAATCATCGTGAATGAGGGAATACGTGTGCAGCAATTCAGCAGCACAAGCTACCGTCAAAGCATCTTTAGATTCCACGCCAAGATCTTCGAGTGTGGCTAGAACGAGGAGAGGTCGGATCCTTTTTCCACCGGCATTGATTGAATAGGCCATCGAGGATTTCAATGTTTCAGATACATTCGTAGCCGCAAGCAAGCTATTCAATTTGGCATCGATAATAGGTAATTTTTTTGTGATAAATTGTTGTAATTCCTTATGCATTCGACTCAGAACCTTTCGCCGGATCAAATTCTGCCTTATTGCCATCTTTGTCGATAATGGAAATGAGCTGTTTTTCAGCATCCTGTAATTTCCCGTGGCAATAAGCGGATAGTTCCATCCCTTTTTTGTAAAGTGTAATTGCATCCTCAAGTGGTACGTCCCCTGTTTCAAGCTTTTGGACAACTTCCTCTAAGTTAAGCATCGCTTCTTCAAAGCGGATTGGCTCTTTTCCCAATTAAATTTCCTCCCCTTCATGCAATGTAATCTTTTGGACCATCGCTTCTACGGTTCCATCTTGCAAGCGTATTTGAATGTTTCCACCAACCTCAAGCGATTTGGTAGAATTAGCAACTTCGTTGTTCTGATAAACAATCGAATAGCCGCGCTCCATAATAGTAAGTGGGTTAAGTGCCTTTAGCATACGAACAGATGCATGGAAACGATCACTTTGTATGCGAACGTCTTGATGAACTCCCCTAGTCAAACGTTCCGTGAGTGCCACTATATTCTTGTGACCTTCTTTGATTCGCTGTTCAGGTGAGAAAGTGGACAGCATACTATTTAACCTTTGGTATTGGGATAGCCGGTGGCCTGTAATATCTTGTCCGCTTCGTAAGAGTCTGCCCTCAAGTCCAATCAATCTATCAGTGAACGGACGATAAAGACGCTCGGGAAATTGAAGTGGATAGGATGTTTGTAAGCTTATAAGATGTTTGCGTTCATTTTTTATCTGATTGGAAAGTGAATTATAAATAGCACGTTTCCGGTCCAATAGCCTTTCAAACAACTCGTCACGTGCAGGAACGGCCATTTCAGCTGCAGCTGTCGGAGTAGGTGCCCTTCTGTCCGAGACAAAATCGGCAATTGTCGTGTCGGTTTCATGCCCGACAGCGCTGATAACCGGAAGTCGGCAAGAAAAGATTGCTCGTGCTACCGACTCTTCATTGAACGCCCACAGGTCTTCTATAGAACCCCCGCCGCGTCCAACGATGAGAACATCGATGGAACCATATGTATCTGCCTGTTCAATTGATTTGACAATGGAAGGTGCTGCTTGCGGTCCCTGAACAATCGCAGGAAACAAAATGATTTCTGCAAGTGGATAACGTCTTTCAATTGTTGAACAGATATCTTGAATTGCGGCACCTGATTGCGCCGTAACTACACCGATTTTAGTTGGAAACAAAGGTAGCGGTCTTTTCCAACGCGCATCGAACAATCCTTCTTTCCCCAGACTCTCTTTCAATTGTTCAAACGCGAGATAAAGCGCACCGATACCATCAGGTTGCATTGATTGGACATATAATTGATAGTTTCCGCTCGTTTCAAAAACTGTTACATCGCCTGTAATCAGTACGTTCATGCCATTTTCAGGCTTGAATTTAAGACTTGATGCGCTAGAACGGAACATCGCTGACTGGATCCTACTTTTTTCATCTTTCAAGGTGAAGTATATATGTCCGCTCGGATGACTTTTAACGTTCGACAGTTCCCCTTTAACAAATACATTACGTAAATGGGGATCTGCATCGAACTTCCGTTTAATGTATTTCGTTAATGCTTGTACAGACAAGTGTGGGTGTCCGGCCAACAGTCCCGCCTCCCGTTTCTTGACGTATAGAAACGCTGTCTTTTCAATGAAAAACAGCGTCCGTCCGGTTTTTTATAGTTGTTGTGAACATCTTCCCTCTGCAGAAGCCTGTTCTGCACTATGAAGTGTGTTTTTCAGTAACATCGTAATTGTCATCGGACCTACCCCACCTGGAACCGGTGTAATAGCTGAAGCTTTCGTTTTTGCCGATTCGAAATCGACGTCTCCGCATAATTTACCATTTTCATCGCGGTTCATACCAACATCTATAACGACAGCACCTTCTTTAATGTGCTCATCTGTGATGAACTTTGTCTTGCCTATTGCGACAATGAGAATATCAGCCTGTTTCGTAAATGAAGCTAAATCCTTGGTTTTAGAATGACAGTATGTGACTGTCGCATCGCGCTGTAAAAGCAATTGACCCATCGGTTTTCCGACAATGTTACTGCGTCCAACGATAACAGCATGCTTACCGCTGATTTCAGTATCTGTTCGTTCGAGGAGTTTGATGATACCGTATGGCGTGCATGATAGAAATGCTTTTTGACCAATAATCATTTTCCCAACATTTTCAGGATGGAATCCATCTACATCTTTTGTCGGGTCAATTGCACTGATGACTAGGTTTTCGTCAATATGGTCGGGTAACGGAAGCTGAACCAGAATACCATGAATTGAATCATCATTATTCAGCCGTGTGACATGATCGAGTAACTCCTTTTCGGATACTGTGACTGGAAGTTCAATCAGTTCCGATTTCATGCCCACTTCCGAACTTGATTTCTGCTTGTTCCTAACATATGTACGGGAAGCCTGATTCTCACCAACCAGAACGACCGCAAGCCCCGGCTGACAACCGTGCTCTTTCAAAGCAGTTACTCTTTCCTTGATTTCGTCTCTGATCTCTTGCCCGATTACTTTTCCATCAATCAGTTTTCCAGTCATCATGATACCTCCAAATGGTTTCAATTATTTTTCTTCAAACTTGGATAGTACACCGTTCACAAAACGGCCTGATTTTTCATCGCCGAATATTTTACATAGCTCGATTGCCTCATTCAAGACTACTCTATGTGGTACTTCCTCATTGAACAGCAATTCATAAACTGCGATTCTCAAAACAGTCCGCTCAATTTTCGGAAGTCGGTCCAATGACCAGTGTTCCAGTTTTCCTGTGAGGACCTCATCTATTGCTTCTTTATTTTGCACAGTTCCCCGTACAAGCTGTTCATAAAAACGATTTGCTGGTTCTTCAACAATGTAGTTAATTGCTTCATCTACACTCAATTCTGTATTATCAAGTTGAAAAAGGGTTTGTACTGCTTTTTCACGTGCTTCTCTTCGTTTCATCTTCTTATTCTCCTCCACTACCATATCTCTAGGGCATTATCATAGCATAAACAGGTTGCCGGATACAGTAAGACAAGTTGAAAAGCATCATCCGGCTGGACGATGCTTTTCAGATCATTCCGTTTCCGCTCCAGCCTCAAACTGGATCCCTGTAATATGGACATTGACTTCTTTCGTTTCAAGGGAAGTCATGTGGAAAATTGCATGACGAATTTGCTTTTGGATATCCACGGCAATGGCAGGTACAGAATAGCCGTATTCGACAACGCAATATACGTCAATCGTCAGACCCTCTTCAGACCATTCCGTTTTGACCCCTTTCCCATGGTTCACTTTACCGAACTTTTCCGCAACTCCAGTGGCAAAGTTTCCTCTTGTATTCGCGACGCCTTTTACTTCCGTCGTCGCAATTCCGATAATCACTTCAAGAACTTCGGGAGCAAGCTGGACACGTCCGAGCTCACCATCCCCCGCCGGAGCCATCCCGACGAATGTTGGAATTGTTTTATCAGTCATTCCAAGTCCCCTCCCTTTCAGTTCATAACCGTGTATCTTTCAAGAAATTTCGTATCGAAATCTCCTGATTTGAAGACTTCATTATCCATAAGCTTCAAGTGGAACGGGATAGTTGTTTCGACACCCTCAATGATAAATTCATCAAGTGCACGTTTCATCCTAGCTACCGCTTCTTCCCTTGTATCTGCATGAACAATTAGTTTCGCAACCATCGAATCGTAAAACGGCGGGATTGAATAGCCCGTATACATGGCAGAATCTACCCGAACACCAAAGCCGCCTGGAGGCATGTACATAGTTACTTTCCCCGGTGAAGGCATAAAGTTTTTCGACGGATTTTCTGCGTTGATGCGGCATTCGATTGACCAACCATTGATTTTAATATCTTCTTGGCGATAGGCAAGTTTTTCACCTGACGCAATTTTCAGTTGCTGTTGAACCAAATCAATTCCTGTAATCATCTCTGTAATCGTGTGTTCTACTTGGATTCGCGTATTCATTTCCATGAAGTAGAATTTTTGATTGATATGATCGAAAATGAATTCAACTGTTCCAGCACCCTCGTAATTGACAGCTTCTGCCGCTTTGACCGCCGCGTCGCCTACTGCTAATCTCAGTTCAGGTGTCAGAGCTGGTGATGGCCCTTCTTCAACAAGCTTTTGCATTCTGCGCTGAATCGAACAATCACGTTCTCCTAAATGAATTGTATTACCATATTTATCAGCAAGTATTTGAACTTCGATATGGCGGAACACTTCAATAAACTTCTCAATGTAGACGCCAGGATTGCCGAATGCAGCAGCAGCCTCTTTTTGAGTGATTTTGATTCCATTGATTAACTCTTCAGCATCCCTTGCAACACGAATACCTTTACCACCGCCGCCTGCTGTAGCTTTGATGATAACTGGAAAACCGATTTCTTCAGCGATTCGGAGACCATCTTGTTCATCAGCAACGATTCCAGTAGAACCTGGAACAATTGGCACACCTGCTTCTCGCATTGTTTCACGCGCTACGTCTTTCGTACCCATCCGTGAAATATTGTCCGCAGTAGGTCCAATAAATTCAATGTTAACCTCTTCACATAGTTCGGCGAAACTCGCATTTTCCGCTAGGAAACCATATCCCGGATGAATTCCATCGCAACCAGTTAGTTTTGCAACACTGATGATATTTGAAAAATTTAGGTAGCTGTCTTTAGATAATTTTGGACCGACGCAATAAGCTTCATCTGCTAATTCGACATGAAGAGCTTCCTGATCAGCTTCTGAATAAACCGCGACTGTTTTCATACCAAGTTCTTTACAAGCCCTGATAATACGTACGGCAATTTCACCGCGATTAGCTATTAAAACCTTCTTCATTTTTCATTCCTCCTTAATTAGCTCTTACAAGGAAGAGAGGTTGTCCGTATTCAACGAGCTGACCGTCTTTTACGAGAATCTCAACGATTTCCCCTGAAACTTCCGCTTCAATTTCATTGAATAGCTTCATTGCTTCTACGATGCACACGATAGCTTCCGATTTCACGCTATCACCTTTTTGTACATAAGCTGGTACATCAGGGGACGATGCTGAATAGAATGTTCCAACCATCGGTGATGTAATTTTGTGCAGCGATGGATCTTCCACTTGTACTTCAACAACGGGTACAACTGGTGTTACCTGTTGAGGAGCAATTACTTCTTCTGTTCTCTGAACTTGCTCAGCAGACACTCCCTGTTGAACAGATTGTTCTTGTTCGACAACTGTTGTAGCTACTGCAGCTTGTGCCGCACTACCTTTTTTTAATACGAGTTTTGCACCATCTGATTCATAAGTGAATTTTTCAATTGAAGATTGATCAATTAGTTTAATAATTTCACGGATTTCTTGAATTTTTAGCATGATCGATTCTCCTGACTCCATTATAATTATGTTCTTTAACTATTTTAGCTGTTTTCGTCCCATATTGAAATAGATAATGGTTATTTACATTAAAGTTTGCTGTTAAAGAACAAAAGCATAGGCGTATGTTTAGCTCCGATATGTAGGAGGGATGAAGTTCAGTCTCAGCCGGAAGGTCTGTAGGCAAAGGCCTAAAGTGACAGAGGAAGGCAGTTTAATTCCGCGACATCCTGTTGCAATAGCTGCATGACCCACGTCGTGTGGGCCAAGGGATAGGCGCTGGAGTCTAGACGTAAAATCTCTACGTTACAACTTCTCCACAGTACGAGATTTTATTATCTCCTATATAATAAAAAAAAGACCCTATCTAGGGCCTTCATTTTCCATATTCATTCCATGTCACCAGTAAAAGTAATATTCACTGCTTTTGCGTCTTTCCAGCTCGTCATGACGTAATGAGTAATCTCTTCCGCCATTTTAGATGAATGGCCTTCGTTGGAAAGGACAGTAATTTTCACTGCACCGTCTTCATTGTAGACGAATGCTTCAGGATATCCCATTGCTTTAATTTGTAATTCCATTAGCGCCTCAGCCGATTCGCGTTTAGTCAGCTGACCCATCTCTTCGTACACCTTGTTTTTTTCTTCGGCTGTATCAGACGTTAATATTTTAGACAACAATTGCTCCCCAATTTTGCTTCGTTCATCACGGATCTGCATTCGCATTTCTTCGAACACAACTGCTTCTGCGAAGACTGGTTGTGTTTTTTCTGCATCATTCGAATTTTCGACCAGTTGTACAGCGCTTTCTGAGTCTTTAAAAATGTTGATCCCATCGAACGGCATTGGTGATTTTTCCTTGATGTAATAGATGGAAATGACTGCAACTAGACTGAGCAATGTTAAAAACCATACTGTTCTTTTATTCGTTCTCATTAGTGTTCCCCCTATTATTCATTTTAGCGATGACAATTCGATGTTCGGGCAGCTGGAGGACGGTTGACAGGATCTTCGATAGTTCGTTTTGAATTTTGAAGTCTTCCGCACCTTCCGCAACGACAAGAACGCCTTGTAGCTCACTTCCCTTTTTAGCCGATGCAGTGGACGTTGAAAAGTAATCGGTTAGCTGATTAGTAGACTCCCTATTTTCATAATGGAAATATAACGAAATTTCCCCGATCCCTTCAATTTTCATCAGCGCCTCTTGTAGTGCTGCAAATTCCCCGCTCTCCTCCCTCTTTCCCTTCTCCCCCCCGATGACCCCAAGACTAGAATTGATGAAAATGATGACCAGGAGAACAATCGTCCCGAGGAGGATCGTATGGGTTTTCCTTGTTGGTTTGTGCATATTATCACCATTTCCACTCATTGTGCCGCTTGTACGACCTGTCATCAATGAATCATTTTATGCAGTTTCATAGAAGGCTATGACCAAAAATCTTGAAGAATGATTGAATCATCCAAATGCCCATAGCGAGTTTAACAATTGGCAGGAAATTTTCTTCTGTTTCATTTGGAAATAACAACAGAATTGTTGAAGCCAAAAGGGTGATAAGAAGAACACCTATTAAAAAAGACTCCATTCCACGCCTCATTTCATCGTAGTAATCAACTTCACAAGGATTATTGAAAAAAGTGCAGTATAGATAAACGCAAAAGCTATTAAAAAAGAAACAGCACATAACACAAATAACGTTCTACCAATATCGTCCAAAATTCCAGTGATATCTTCATTCGCAAATGGTTCAATGAGTGCTGCGGTCCATCTGTAGAAAAACGCGGTAAGGAGTGTTTTAAACGATGGAATGAGTGCAACAGTCCAAATTGCCGATATAAGCCAACCTCCAGCGAAAACACTCGCCCCCGACGAATAGCGACCCATCGTTCCCATGCTTTCGGTCATAAATGAACCAATAAGGGGGACGTTTTGACGTATCAGCTCTTTAATAGGTTCGCTCGCTAGCCCAGTGAGCGCCCAAGTCATCGTGCCTCCCACGGTTATAAAAATGGAGTAAGCTGCAACGACGGCCGAAACCGTTCCCAGAAGGGTCGTCCGAATTAAATCTGCCATTTTAGTAAACGGAACGGCCGGTAGTATCCTAGATACAAGATCTAAGATAAGTGCAGCTGTTAAAAGTGGTATCAGTACTTTCTCCGTGAGGACAATTGCACCATTTGCAAATAACAGCATTGCAGGCTGAAAGTTCAGCATACTGAATGCTCCACCCGCAGCAACCATGCTGGCAGTCAATATCGGATAAATAGAAATGAACATCATCGATATCGAGTTTGCAATATCACGAATGAGAGTTAGATGTTCAAATGCGGGTTGCAATACAACCGTTACAACAATAAATATCAAAATCATCCTCGTCCATTTTGCAAACGATGGGAACAAAAAATCTACCAACAATGCCATAAAAGTTGCAATGATGATAATGACAAAGCTTGACAATACGGTTCCGAGTATCGATTCTAAAAAAGAAATCATGGATGCCCCGCCTGTTCATTTTGTAATGAGTTTTGAAAGGATTTCGATTAATGCGGACGTCTGCTGCATCCACAAAGTCAGTATGACAATTTTTACAGCGAAATGAGCTACTGCGGCAAGTGAGCCGTATCCTGCCTCTTCGATATGTTTTGCGATGAGCTCAGAGACATAAAACAGAATGGCACTGCCGATTAATAATTTTGCAAATGGATCTGGTAATGGTTCAAACAAAGCGACAAAATATTTCCCGAACGGAAAGACGATTGTATTAAGCAGGTGGAAGAGAAAATAGAAAAAAATAGATGCATACAAAATTGGCTGCAGTTTAGGTACAGTAAATGAAATGAGGAGGAGAATAAGGAAGACAACAATTAACTGAATTAAGGTTAACATCAGACTGACATCGACAACCACTGGAAAAACTCCGTGATTTCAGTGAAGAAAATCTTCAGGAAGCGGAGCATTTCAGCAGTGATATAGATATAAGCGATGAAAAAAAGAAAAAAGGAAAACTCTTTCCTGCCAGTTTGTTCGAAAAAGATATGCAGAAAACCGATGACTAATCCGATACCGGCAACGCGTAGCAAATCATTTAGTTCCATCCGGTATTCCCCCCATTACACTATCCTATGTGCAGTGGACCTGTCATATGCAAAAAACACCTTGCATCCCAATTAGGAACGCAAGGTGTTTTTTTAGTTTTAACAAAGTAAGTTGGCAAAAAGAACGATTCTTCCTTATGCGCGAGAAACGTATTCAGATTCCACTGTGTTGATGATAAGTTTATCTCCGATGTTAACGAAGAATGGCACTTGTACAACAACGCCAGTTTCCATTTTAGCTGGTTTAGAACCACCGCTTGCTGTATCGCCTTTAATACCCGGCTCAGTTTCTGCAACTTCAAGAACAACTGTTACAGGTAGTTCAACACCAAGTACTTCATCTTTAAACAAGATAACATGAACTTCCATATTTTCTTTTAGGAACTTCAATTCGTCTTCAATCTGCTTCTCTGGAAGTTCAATCTGTTCGTACGATTCGTTATCCATAAAGACATGCTCGTCTCCATTTGCATACAAATATTGCATGCGGCGGTTATCAATTTGTGCTTTCGCAACTTTTTCTCCAGCACGGAACGTTTTTTCATTGACGTTGCCTGAACGTAAGTTGCGCAGTTTCGAACGAACGAACGCCGCGCCTTTACCTGGTTTAACGTGTTGGAAATCCATTACGCGCCAAATATCCCCGTCAAATTCGATTGTTAATCCTGTTTTAAAGTCGTTTACTGAAATCAAGATGATTCCTCCAATTGATAATAGATTATAAGATAAGTAGTTCTTTTGTTGAATGTGTTAAACGTTCGTTACCATTTTGCGTCATAATGATATCGTCCTCGATACGGACACCGCCGATTCCAGGCAGATAGATACCTGGCTCAACTGTGACAACCATATTTGGCTCAAGTACCGTTCCAGAACGGAAAGATAATGCCGGTCCTTCGTGTACTTCAAGACCGATACCATGTCCCGTTGAATGACCAAATGCTTCACCGTAGCCTTTAGATTTGATGTAATCGCGTGCAATTGCATCCGCTTCTATTCCTGTCATACCCGGTTTAATCTCTTTTAAAGCAAGTTCTTGTGCTGCAAGAGTCACTGCGTAAATCTCTTTCAGTTTATCAGAAGGTTCACCGACAGCGACAGTACGCGTAATGTCAGAAATATACCCTTCATACAATGCGCCGAAATCGAGCGTAACAAGATCTCCTGATTCGATTACTTTGTCCGTTGCAACTCCGTGTGGAAGTGCTCCGCGTAAACCAGATGCCACGATAATTGAGAAGGAAGATGAAGTTGCCCCTTGTTTACGCATCGCAAACTCAAGTTCATTTGAGACTTCTAATTCCGTCACGCCCGGCTTGATAAATGTACAAATATGCGTGAATGCATCATCTGCAATTTTAGCTGCTTTTTTCAAAATAGCTAGCTCATCTTCTGTTTTCACCATACGCAGTTTTTCGACGAGTCCCGAAACAGGTTTTAGCTCCGCTTCGACTTTTCCATTATATAGTTCGTAAAGACCAAATGACATATCATCTTTTTCAAAACCGATTGTCCGAAGCTTCATGTTTTTCGCTTGCTCGGCCACTTCTTCAATGATGGTAGTCGTATGCTGAACGATGCGGAAGCCATTGATTTCTCGTTCCGCCTGTTCAGTATAACGGAAATCTGTAATGAACACTGCATCGTCAGACGAGATAAGAGCAAGTCCTGCTGTCCCCGTGAAGCCAGTCATATAACGACGGTTGTACGAGTTCGTAACGAGTAGTGCATCAATGCCATTTTCTGTTAACAGTTCACGTAGTTTTGTCAATTTCACAGTTTCATACCCCTTTTCCCCGGAGAAGGAAAGCGTGGAAGGCGAGTTCATATCCGTCCGTGCCGAATCCAGCTAACTGGCCGATACAGACTGGCGCAATAACGGATGTCTCTCTGAACGGTTCACGGCTATGTATGTTCGAAATATGGATTTCGATGACAGGTACATCAACAGACGCGACAGCATCACGCAGAGCGATACTATAATGCGTAAACGCACCTGGATTGAAGACAATACCATCCAAGCCAGCGTCTTCTGCTTCATGGATTCGGTCGATTAAAGCACCCTCCCAGTTAGATTGGAAGAATGATAGTTCAACACCATGTAACAAAGCCACTTTGTCTAATTTACGTTCAACGTCTTCCAATGTTTCTGCGCCATAAATACCCGGCTCTCTCTTTCCGAGCCTGTTAAGATTGGGTCCGTTCAGAATTAGTAACTTCATCGCCACACCATTCCCCTCACCGTTGTCTATCCCATTTTATCATATCGTTCTTTTGTAGCAACTCATTTTACACTTTCATCCGAAAGTTTCTTCATAAAAACGGCCGTACCAGTAATAAACCTGAAAACTATAGCCATAACGGCAAAATATGGGAGTGATATGGATTTTATAGCTTCTAAAGGCGTTTTCGGTGAGCCAATCGTCCATTCGACTGCAAAAACAACGATAATTCCGATGATTAAGGCTGTAATAGATGGAGGAATTGACGTTGTGAATGAAACCGCAAAATAAACAATAATATATAACAATACTAGCGCTACAAAAAGCAAAGCCCATTTAATTGTGAAATGTGCCGAAGCGAACAACTGCCACTTTTTTGCCCAGCCAACAGGCGACCAGCTTATAAAATTAAATGACTGCAAAAATTTAAGTGCTATTGTGGTGAAAAAGGCGCCAATTAGCGCGGTCCATATTAATGTTTTATTAATCATGAAAATCCCTCCTATACAAAGTGTCGGGAGGTTCAGAACATTTTAAACATCATTGTGGAGTGTATGGCTGTTTTTTAGTATAATGAATTATAGGATTTAGTTGATATAAAAGAAAGCGTGGGTAAATGTATGGGAAAAGAACAACAACCTCCCGCTTACGGGGGACAAGCACTTGTCGAAGGGGTAATGTTCGGCGGTAAAAATCATACTGTGGCGGCAATTAGACGGAAGGACGATACAATCGATTACTTCCATCTGCCTAAAGAAAAGAATAGTGTCCGGATGAAACTGAAAAAAATCCCATTTGTTCGGGGGATAGTTGCATTAATCGAATCCGCTAGCGTCGGATCGCGGCATTTAACATTTTCAAGCGAACGGTACGATGTAATGCCGGGAGAAGAAATAGAAAAGGAAGAAGAGACTTCAAAATTAGCGATGGTTCTTGGTGTCGCTGCGGTCGGAGTATTATCTCTGCTTTTCGGGAAATTTGTTTTCACACTTATCCCAGTTTTTCTTGCACAAGCATTGCAGTTTGTTGCTCCCGGGAAAACTGCCCAAATTTTACTTGAAAGTTTGTTCAAACTTATTTTGTTACTGACGTATGTTTCCCTCATCTCGATGACTCCCCTTATTAAACGGGTATTCCAATATCACGGGGCTGAGCATAAAGTAATCAACGCTTATGAAAACAAATTGCCCATGACAGTCGAAAATGTTCAGGCACAGTCAAGACTTCATTTCCGTTGCGGCAGTAGTTTCATGCTATTCACTGTAATTGTTGGGATGTTTGTCTACTTCCTCGTGCCGACCGACCCATTTTGGTTACGCATTGTGAACCGGATTCTTCTTATTCCGGTTGTGCTTGGTATTTCTTTCGAGGTTTTACAATTAACAAACTCACTTCGTAACGTTCCAGTACTGAAATATTTAGGTTATCCTGGATTGTGGCTTCAGTTATTGACGACAAAAGATCCGGATGACAAGCAAGTAGAAGTTGCAATTGCTTCATTCGAAAGATTGTTAGAGATTGAAGAGCATGGCGCTGTGGCTATGGAAGTTGTAACGAAGAGCGATTCTGAAACAGAAACAGAAACTGTTCCTGTAACTTAAGAAAAGCGGAAGCTGCCAATTATGGCTACTTCCGCTTTTTCATTTAATTAGGTATTATTTCTTAAATGTCCAGTCGTCATTTGCATATTTAGTACGTTCAATTTCGAAGACATATTGGAGCTGTTGCTCTGTTAATTCCATAGGTTCCAGTTCCATATCGAGCGCTAATTCAAATCCTTTTGAAAACGCGTCCGCACATTCGCTAACCGTCACTGGACGGTCAACCAATCTATCGATCGCTACCGCTTTCTCAGGCAAGCTTGTACGCATTTGTTCACGCTGCACTTCTGACTTGAATGTAAAAAGGGAAACGAGCTTATCAACATCCAGACTTAGAAGTATCGCACCGTGCTGCAAAATGACACCTTTCTGTCTCGTCTGCGCACTGCCAGCCACTTTCTTTCCTTCAACAACAAGTTCATACCAACTAGGCGCATCAAAACACACGGCGCTTTTTGGTTTTTTTAAATCATCGCTCTGTTGCGCCGTTTGGGGCACTGAAAATGTTGCA
Organism: Sporosarcina sp. resist; assembly: GCF_014302295.1. NCBI lineage: Bacteria > Bacillati > Bacillota > Bacilli > Caryophanales > Caryophanaceae > Sporosarcina > Sporosarcina sp. resist. The sequence continues at coordinate 2,878,079 of NZ_CP060287.1, forward strand.
TCCAGCCCAAGATTACGGAACCCTTCAAGCACACCACCCGAAATAACGCGGTATGCTTCCGTAACCGTTTCAGGCATATTCGGATAACTTTCACTGACAATTACGCTGTATGTAAGTTCATGTTCATGGAGAACGCCTCTTCCTCCAGTAGGTCGCCTGACGAAACCAAGCCCATGTTTTTTCACTTCATCCAAATTTATTTCTTTTTCAACACTTTGAAAATAACCAATCGACAGTGTCGCCGGCTCCCATTCATAAAATCGAAGCACTGGACCAATTTCCCCTTTACTATGCCATTCCAGCAATGCTTCGTCGAGCGCCATGTTGAACGAAGCGCGGCATTTCCCTGAATTAATGAAGTGCCAAACCTTTTTCCCCATCCGAATTCCCCCCTTCACAACGACTATCATTTTAACATTCCCATCAACACTTAGGCTATCTATTTTCATCATCTAAGATCAAAACACCATCCGTCATGTTATATACCTTGTCACAATAGCCAACTAAACGTGTATCATGCGTGACCACAATAGTCGTAGTGTTCTTATTCTTAGTTTCATTTTTCAACAGTTCCATCACTTCATAGGCACGATCTGAGTCTAGGGAAGCCGTTGGTTCATCAGCTAAAATAATAGATGGATTACTATAAAGTGCTTTGGCAATTGCCACTCGCTGACGTTCACCACCGGACAAATCAGCTGGATATTTAGAACGCAAGTCGCCAATTCCCAAGTCTTCATAGAGTTCTTCGAGTTGTTTTTTTGTCATATTGTCTTTTTTCACTTGATCCAACAGTTTTAATTGATTTGCGACAGTTAGGAATGGGACAAGATTAGACGCCTGTAAAATGAATCCAATTTCCTTCAGCCGAATTTTTGACCGTTCCTTTTCATTTAAATCCGCAAGATTCTTATCGTTAATTATTACATCTCCTGAAGTAGGCGTAAGAAGCCCGCCCACAATCGTAAGGAATGTGCTTTTGCCCGAACCTGAAGGACCGATAATTGCGATAAGTTCTCCTCTTTCTGCAATGAAGTCAGTTGCCTTCATTGCTTCAACTTGTTTATGACCGCTGCCAAATGTTTTTTTCACTTGAATTAATTCTAAAACTGCCATCATTTATCCTCCTATCGCTTTCAATGGATCGATTCGCACAATTGTAAGGACCGAGAACAATGCGCCCAATATCGCAACGGCAATCAGAATCAGTCCATAGATGAGCATACTTACAAGGTCAAATGCAACAGGCACCGCACTTGGTAAAAATGCTCCCGTAATTAACGCGAATCCAAAACCTATGGCTACACCAATTGCCGACAATAGGAATGTCTGTGCAACGACTGAGCGAGACAGATACCTATTCGAGATGCCTTGTGCTTTCATAACACCAAACATACTTATCTTCTGGACTGTCAATACGTACAAGAATATTGCTACGATGACCGCCGAAATAACAAACAAGAAATAGATCATGAAATTCAACGTCAAATTCTGTTCTGTATAACCAGGTAAACTCCGTATGAAAGTTTCAATCTCAATAGCTTCGAGTGAATCATCCCGAATGAGACCTGAAGTATCCCCAGTTCGGACAACAATTCCATTTATGCTTTCCTTATTCGCCTCAGCCGCTTCTCCAAACTTGACCCGTTGGAAAGTGGTAAGGTCACTATAAAGTACTGGAGCTGCATTAAATCGCGCTTTGTCTGTGAATCCGACAATTGTTAAAACTTCATCGGAGGAAGATAGTTGCAATTCATCGCCTACTTTAAATCCGTCTTCCTTTAATGCATCACTCGCGACCACTTCGTTACTGCCTGCAAATACTTCACCTTCCGTAACCTTTGGCATTATGAATTCATCTTTATTTATCCCGAAAATAGAGACGTTGCTCTTCTGATCTCCATTTCCTGCGATAGCATTTATTTGACCAATTACAGCAATTTCCTTTGTATCGATATTATCCACATCAGCCAGTTTAAGAGATGATTGATTCATACTTTTGTCTGATTCCTCAGTCAAAATGATTGATGTCGCTTCCCATTTGTCGACGGATTCTCGATTCATATTTTCCAAGCCATTTGCGAGACCTGATAGAAAGAATACTAAATATGAAACGAGCATTAATATTCCTATGATTAATGTAAATCGCAATTTATTCTTTTTAATTTCATTCCAAGCTAAAAACATTGTCTCACATCCATTCTTTTTATATAGTAATATACCATAAATCGGCTTACACTTCGTTTCATACAATTTTACAAGTTCTATATCCTATGAGGAAGACTAATCTAGTCTAACTTGTTTCTCTATTTAGGATATGTATACGGATTAACCGACAGCATCGATAGTCGTAATTTAGCTTGTTCGGACAGTAACACTTCTTCCATAATACTGTTTCTATATGCATATTGCAGATTTAAACCCTATCCCGTAACCTTTTCCCCTTTGAATAGTCAGAGCGTAAACAACTATTTCCTTTAAAAAGGATTCCAATTTATTATAAATAAACGAAAAATTAGCCCTAAAAAATGAGCACACCGATATTCACCTTAGGGGCACGAGTGCAATCGACTATGCAACTAAGAATTTTTTTGGGGGCAATCCTAGTGATCAAAAATAGGGCACCGGCTTGTTTAGCCGGCACCCTCTATTCATAATTCAATCATTTGCGGTTCTTCACCATTGTTATTCATTAAGCGTATTGAATCGGGTAAAACTTTCAAAATGATGAGATTCGGATCTTCTGGACCACTAAACCATGATGCCATATGCTTATTCCAAACCTTCTCTTTAAAGCTTTCATCGTCTGAAATAGTGACAGTCCCTTCAATTTCTAGATAGTCATCTCCAATACCTTTTCCATCGTAACCGATTAATATGTGCGTATATGGATTTTTTTCAAGTTCATCCACTTTCTGCGTTTTTTTCGATGTTGCGGTGTAGAGTATAAATTCATCACTGAAAAACGTCATGTATCTTGTATGGGGCTTATTCTGTTGAATAGTCGCCATCGTACCCACGAAGCTTTCTTTTAGGATTTTCAGTGCTGTTTTTTTTGCATTCATAATGATCTACTCCCTTTTTTCAACATTATTGTAGTTTGCCTCACTAATTAAGAAGCTAAACACGGTTTGCGTACATGGAAAAATTTAAAAGGAATGATGGCATGATTTTAACAAAGACAGGATTGAAAAATGCTATTTTATACGGATTACTCTCCGGTTTAGTTTTAGCAACATTTTTGAAAGGCGTTGAACTAATTACTCACTTAACAGTTTACACACTGTTATTAAACGTCGATTATATTCCTTATATCAACACGTTCGCTTTTCCAGAACTAATTGAAGTAGGTTTTCACCTACTCGTCTCAATCGCTTTAGCAATTTGTTTGTATCTGTTGTTTGTTCACCTAAAAATATCTTCCCGAAAGCAAATCATAGTTACGGCTACTACTGTCTGCCTCATTATCGGTATTGCCCTTTTTCCTACAACAACCTTTTCAGACAAAACACCAGACTTCAGGAGTTTTCCTTCTTTTTCATACTGGATGGCTGGGCATATTATTTATGGTTATATATTAGGTTATTTACTAGCTAAGTCGAAGGACAACTAAGTACCTTACTCACTCCGCTCTCTTCTAGTGAAAAAGTATCTTGCCACTTTTACTTCCTGCGATAACACCACATGACCGAAATCCAAATTATAAAAGGAGGGATTAACCAGTAAAAGTTCAAACTTTTGATCATAATGGCTTTTTAACCGACATCAAAAAAGAGCTTGCCCATTGAACAAGTGCTGTTCAATCTTTATAATGAAAAGGTAGAGAGAAAGGGGAAAGTTGTTTTGAATTATATATTTTTAGGAGCCGTCGCTCTCATCGTAATCATTTATTTCGTTGTGACGATGCTACGTCTGCGTAAAGCCGTTACAAACTTGACGCAGGAGCAATTTATCGAAGGGTATCGGAAAGCACAACTGATTGATGTACGTGAGGCAAAAGATTATGATGCCGGTCATATTTTAGGTGCGCGCAATATCCCTTATTCTCAGTTCCGTCAACGGTTTAAAGAGATCCGTTCAGACAAGCCCGTTTATTTGTACGATCAAAATGGCGGAAAAAGTGCACGTGGAGCATTATTCTTAAAGAAAAAAGACTATCAACAACTGTTTCACCTGCAAGGCGGTTTCCGTCAATGGACAGGTAAAGTGAAAAGTAAATAAAACAGAAACTTCTTCCTTCATTGGAAAACGTTCGTAAGTGTGTAAGTTTATTGGAATTTAAAAAGATGATATTCCGTTCGTATTCGAACGATATATCATCTTTTTGTTTAGAGTTTCTTGCTCTGATTTCGAAGAAAGCTATAATTGTGAACAAGATTCCCAAAGTTAAAAAGAGATCACATTAACGTTCAAATAAATTCTTACTTCCTGCATTTCTACCTTGAGTAAAATGTAAAACAACTACTAATATTAATGCTAACGCGGGATAAATCATCAATAATCTGACTGCAATCGCCTGTGATTGTTCAGTCATAGAAAACACAAGCATAAAGTTAGAGTAAACAAAAAAAATCAAAAAGAAGAGCCCGCTTATCAAAATTACTTCCGTAACTTTTTCACAATAATTCTTGCTGATCAATAAATATAATAGAAATGGTACCACACATAAAAGAGTAAGTAATAAGTAATTCAGATTGGTTAGTCCACCATCTAATAAAAAATTCCCTAATAGAAGTCGTAAGACGATGGCTGATCCGTAAACTACTAGAAAAACGCCTACAATACACAGTACAAATAAAGTCCTTTTTGACTGTTTTATCTTCCCCACTCCTTTTCTTTAATTATATGTAGTAAAGAAAAGTAAAATCACTTCCATAATGCGAATTGAATATGATCGGACAAAAAGAGAAACCAATGGATTTATAATTGATTTCTCTTTTTCCTAACGAACCAAGCTACGTTTCCTAACCTCCACTAATTATTACAGTACCAATTCAGCATTACCCTCGGGATATAAAGAGAATTCAAACAAAAATTGTTCCAATGTGATCATATCCTTCTCCATTCAAAGTTACTCCTAAAAATGACAAAAAAGCATGCAGAGAAATAAATTACTTTCTCTGCATGCTTTGCTTTTTCACTAGCGACTAATTACAAACTTATGCTTTTGTATAACGAAGTACAGGGAAACGTGCCGCTTTCGTTTCATCAAGACGATTGATAACAGTTGTATGCGGTGCGTTTTGTACGATTTCCGGGTTTTCTTCCACTTCTTTCGCAATTTGAATAAGTGCATCACAGAATGCATCGAGTGTTTCTTTCGATTCTGTTTCTGTAGGCTCAATCATCATGCCTTCCTCAACGTTAAGTGGGAAGTAAATTGTAGGCGGGTGATAGCCAAAGTCAAGCAGTCGCTTCGCCATATCCAGCGTACGCACGCCCAGTTTCTTCTGACGGCGACCCGACAGAACAAATTCATGTTTACAATGACGGTTATATGGCAAATCGAAATGTGGCTCCAATCTGCGCATCATGTAGTTCGCATTCAATACGGCATATTCCGTAACAGCTTTCAGGCCATCTGGCCCCATTGAACGAATATACGTGTATGCACGCAGATAGATACCGAAGTTACCGTAGAACGGTTTAACACGACCAATCGATTGTGGTAAATTGTATTCAAATGTGTAAACTTCATCTTTTTTCACAAGGACTGGTTTCGGCAGGAATGGAATAAGATCCTTCTTCACGCCAACCGGACCTGAACCTGGTCCACCGCCACCATGTGGTCCTGTGAATGTTTTGTGCAAGTTTAAGTGAACAGCATCGAAGCCCATATCGCCAGGGCGTGCTTTAGACATAACCGCATTCAAGTTTGCGCCGTCATAATAAAGTTTTCCGCCAGCAGCATGAACGATCTCAGCCATTTCAAGAATTTCTTCTTCAAAAAGACCAAGTGTATTCGGATTCGTCAGCATAAGCGCCGCCGTGTCATCCCCTACATGTCGTTTCAGGTCCTCAAGATCTACAAGTCCGTCTTCACCTGATTTGACTGTAATCGTGTCGAAACCAGCAACTGTAGCTGATGCCGGGTTTGTACCGTGTGCAGAATCGGGAACAAGTACTTTTGTACGTTTGAAGTCGCCGTTAGCTTCATGGAAAGCCCGAATCATCATCAATGCTGTCCACTCGCCGTGCGCTCCTGCCGCCGGCTGAAGTGTCACTTCATCCATTCCTGTAATTTCTACAAGATGCTCTTGCAGGTCATATAAAACCTCTAGTGCACCTTGAACAGTCGACTCTTCTTGCAATGGATGAATATTCGCGAATCCAGGATAACGTGCAACGGATTCGTTGATTTTCGGATTATATTTCATCGTACATGATCCAAGTGGATAAAATCCTGAATCGATACCATGGTTACGATTGGAAAGTGCAGTGTAATGACGCATAATGTCAAGTTCAGAAACTTCCGGAAGTTCAGCAGCTTCCTCGCGTACAAATCCCTTTGGTAATAGATTGGAAAGGTCAAGTTCAGGGACATCAAGTTCAGGAAGACTATAACCTATCCGTCCTTCTCTAGTAAGTTCGAAAATTAACGCCTGGTTATCTTTATGCATGAAGGGCCTCCATTTCCTGCACAAGTGCATCGATTTCTTCTTTCGTACGCTGTTCTGTAACGGCGATTAGTGCATGGTTAGCAAATTCAGGATACGTCAGGCCTAAGTCATAACCACCGATAATCCCTTTTGTAAATAGGTTTGCATTTACTTCTTTTACAGACCGTTTGCAATCAACGACGATTTCGTTGAAATGTGATCCACTAAATTTAACGTCGAAGCCAGCTTTTTCAAAGGTTTCTTTCGCATAGCGTGTTTTAACAATGTTCTGGTAGGCGATTTCTTGTGCGCCTATTTTACCGAGCGCAGTCATCGCTACAGAAGCAGCAAGTGCGTTCAACGCTTGGTTTGAACAGATATTAGACGTCGCTTTATCACGGCGGATATGTTGTTCACGTGCTTGAAGTGTCAACACGTAGCCACGACGGCCTTCATCATCAGTTGTTTCTCCAACAAGACGACCTGGAACTTTACGCATCAACTTTTTCGTCACCGCAAAATAACCACAATGTGGTCCGCCAAATGATTCAGGAATACCGAATGGTTGTGCATCACCAACTGTAATGTCGGCACCAAGCTTACCTGGTGGTGTTAGTATGCCAAGTGCAAGCGGATTTGATGAAACAACGAACAGTCCGCCTTTAGCATGTGCAATTTCACCAATTTTTTGAATGTCTTCGATTTGACCAAAGAAATTTGGGTATTGTACAAGGACAGCAGCTGTATCCTCATCCATCATTTCTTCTAGCTTAGCCATATCAGTTACGCCATCTTTTTGTGGAATTGTGACCACTTCGATATACTGCCCAGACGCATAAGAAAGTACAACATCACGCGATTCAGGGTTAACTGTTTCAGAAATAAGAAGTTTTTTACGGCGTGTATGACCTGATGCAAGCGTACCCGCTTCTGCAAGAGCCGTTCCGCCGTCATACATAGATGAGTTTGCAAGATCCATACCTGTCAGTTCACAGATCATTGTCTGGAATTCAAAGATAGCCTGCAATTCACCTTGCGAGATTTCCGGTTGGTAAGGTGTATAAGCCGTATAGAACTCGGATCGTGAAATGACATGGTCGACAATGATCGGCTTGTAATGATCATAGACACCTGCGCCAAGGAATGATGCATATGTACGCGCATCCGCATTTTTCGCTGCAAGTTTTGAAAGTTCTTTTGTCAAAGAAGACTCGGATTTCGCTTTTTTAATATTGTACTCGCCTTTAAATCTAACCTTTTCAGGAATATCTTCAAAAAGTTCATCTACGGAAGTAATTCCGATTGTTTTCATCATTTCATCGCGATCGGTTTCAGTCATTGGAATATAACGATGCTGCATGTCCTCTTAACCCCTTTTCATAGATGGTATATGATTAGCGTTTATAAAATGGTGTAGCGATAATTACTGCTTTCAAACGCTTAGCACGAATTTCGACTTCAATTTCAGTTCCTTCAGCAGTGTGTTCACTGTTTAGAAGTGCAAAACCAATGTTCTTTTTAAGTGTCGGTGATTGTGTACCCGTTGTTACTTCACCAATTTGTTCTTCGCCAAGGAATACTTTATAACCTGTACGCGGAATTCCTTTGTCGATCATTTCCACGCCGACAAGTTTACGCGGCACACCATTTTCTTTTTGGGAAGCTAGAACTTCTTTACCAAAGAAATCCTCTTCTTTATTCAACTTCACAACGAAGCCAAGGCCCGTTTCAAGTGGTGAAATATCTTTTGATAGTTCTTGTCCATATAGTGGTAAACCAGCCTCAAAACGTAGTGTATCACGTGCACCAAGACCTGCTGGTACAACACCTTCACTTGCGCCCGCTTTCAGAATAACACTCCATAATGCGACAATTGCTTCAGGAGAGCCGTAAATTTCGAATCCATCTTCTCCCGTGTATCCAGTACGCGAAACAAGAACTTGGTGTCCGGAAATGTCAACATTTTCTTTGAAACGGAAAAACTTAATGTCTGCTAAAGGCTCATCCGTCAATGTTTGAAGTACTTCTTGCGCAATAGGTCCTTGCAATGCAAGCAGTGCGTAAGAAGATGATGCGTCCTCAATTTTGACATCGTCCGTAGTATGGCTATTCATCCACTCAAGATCTTTGTCGATATTTGAAGCATTGACTACCAAAAGGTAATTATTATCCCCACGTTTGTAGATTAAAAGATCATCCACAGTCCCGCCACTTTCATAACACATAGCCGTGTATTGAGCTTGTCCGTCTTTAAGTTTCGATACATCGTTCGTAACCATCTTTTGCAAATATGATAATGCGCCTTCTCCTGTGACAAGCACTTCGCCCATGTGCGAAACATCAAAAAGACCTGCTTTTGTCCGTACAGCTTCGTGTTCAGCTTTAATGCTTGAAAACTGAACAGGTAATTCCCAACCACCAAAATCAATCGTTTTACCGCCGTATTCAGCGTAACTGTCAAAAAGAACCGTGCGTTTCAATGACTCTGACAAGTTCTATTCCCCCTTAAAAATTTGATAAAAAAAGACAGAGGTCCCCTAATTAGGAAACCTCTGTCCTTGTACCTGAAAGTTTGACCTTGCGGCTTTCCTCGTTGGTGACCAGCTTAACCGGCGCTCTCCAGAGATGCGTCATGTATGAGTCTTGTTACCTGAGAGATTCATAACAATAAGTTACTTGCTCCTTCGGCGACGCCATTGCGTGCTCTCCCCATACAATCATTCGCGTTATTCAATTGAAATAAAGATAACTAAGATTCGGACAACTAATGCCCTTTCGCCTTATATCTTAACATTTCATTTTTAAAAGCGCAATACTTTTTAATTGACAGTCGTTTTGACGAACTAAAATAGATATTAACTATAAATCGTTCGTCTTTTTGGTCATTAATTAAATTTTCGTCCAATTAAAGGAATAAGAAAACGATAATCGGTGGTTTATTTTCGTCTTCATTTATATTTCCCCTTTAAGTCTTCCTATTTGGAATGCGATATAATCCACAATGTCACGCAAAGATCGATTTTCCGTTTCGACTTTAAAATGTGCACCATGTAGATATTGAGGTTTTCGATTATTAAACAACTGTTCAAGGTCGGAGCGTGTCGATCTTTGTACAATCGGTCGGTTTCGGTCCGTGGAAATCCGTCGCCATATGTCACGAAACGGAGCATTCAGAAAAAAGACAAGACCTGTTTCCCGCATAATCTCCCTATTTTCTTTACGCATCGCCACACCACCACCTGTCGCAATGATACAAAATTCATCACGGAACGTGCGAAGGAACTCCGTTTCCATTTCACGAAAACGTTCTTCACCATACATTTCAAATATTTGGGGGATCGTCAAACCAGTCATCCTCACGATTTCAGTATCCATATCATAATATGGCATTTTCGTCGCAAAGCTGAGTCGTTTACCGATCGCACTCTTCCCACATCCCATATAGCCAATTAAATACACTTTTTTCATGTCATCACCCACTTGGCAGAACGAATAGTTTTATCCGTTCCGTTTCATTGTTCTCACCGTTTCGTTTTCATAATACGTTTCAAGCGAATCATAACTTCTTTGAATACTATCATGCCATGAAACGAGGGAGAAAAGAAAGAGACTAACGAAAAATAATAAAATAATTGCGGCCGCAAGCATGGCTCCATGTTCATTTCGGATAAAATCCAACCGCAAAACCCCTTACTTTAATGGAATCATTCAACATTGTCACATTAGCAGTTATAGTTATTCCATCAAATGTAAACGTGACTGCCTTTACTCCTGTAACTAAAGGAATATGCCCAGTTGTGTCTACTCGCTTCCGGATAACTGTTCCGCTTTGTTCAATATCAATCAGCCCCCGATTGTTCTTAAGCCGGATTGCACTTCCACCGTTAACCAATCGGATTTCGTTGACGTCAGATAGAAGGTATTGTAAATCGGCCGAGAATAATTCCCATTCAGTTGATGAGTAATCTGTATAGTGTTGTTCTATCGAGCCTTTCCAGAAGAAAAATAACAGGAATAGATGAATGAAAATGGTCATGATGATTAGTTGAAAGATACTTTCTAAAAATGTATAGCCCTGTTCATTTGGTTTCTTCACGAATGAACGCATTTATTGAACACCTTCTCGACTATCTCATAAGACACACAAACGGATTGTCCGTCAATAGTCCAATTATAATCCACTCCATCAACTCGACGGACACCCTCCATCAAACCATACGCTCTAAAATAAATAGCCCCTTGATGAGTAGTTTCCGCCGCATACATATGCGCCTTCTTTATTTGTAACTTTGAGGTCACTATTGAAGCAAATGGAAGTAGTGTCCCAAATATTACAATCACAATCGTCAATGTAAGTACCGCTTCCGGCCATGAGTATCCCCCTTCATTCATAGATAATCATCCTTCCACGCTGAAATTGAAATCGTATTTCGATAATTCCGGAACTCGTTAAGAATGCCATTGTACCAGACTTCAGGATATCTCCATTTCCACGAAATTCAATCGCCTTCAATTGGCTCGTGCCTGCCAAACGCATCCCATTAGGAAAAACGTTTCGTGCAACTTCAACTTTCACTTCCCCGTCCACCAAATAAGATGTGATATATTCAGTTCCCGAATCCTTGAATTGCAATCCTGTTGTTACATAGTTTGCCATCGAATAAGCTTGTAAATTATAGACAGTAGCTATAAATGCTTGAAGCGCGTCATCCTCAGATTCAGCTTGTATCCATTTGTCACCTATAGGCAAAATGATTGCTGTTATAATTGACAAAACAGCTAATACTAGAACCATTTCAAGGAACGTGAATCCACTTTCCTTAGTCTGCTCCAAAACTGGCGGTTCCCCCCACCTTATCCACTTTCCCATCTCCATCAATTGACAATTGCGTTCCATCAGGGCACTGGGCATTTTCGGGCAGATATTCCTTTTCAGTCATTTCTGCAAGGGAGGTCGGCAGATGTTTTTCATTCATTTTAAACGCCTCAATTTGTCCTTGAACCATTTGCACCTAAGCGTTGATTTACATCCTCATTCATTTAAAAAAGACTTAGTTAGAAACTAAGTCCTCAATTGCCTGATATTGCTCGTTCATCATTTCCTGTTCTTCTGCTCTAGTAATCAACTTTCTATAACCACGTTGAAACGTTTCTTCATAATATGCTTCACTTTGATAACTTATAGGCTCTACTATTTCACCAAAAGTTCGATTGTATTCCTCAATTACTTCATCATACGCTTGTACAGTGTAACAATACTTAACCCATTCATCGTCAATTAATACGTTATGCAACTGTAAGAGTTTTAGGTCTTGCTCATTCTGTTCCATATTTTGCGCTTCCTTTAATGAAACTTCTCTTTGTTTTACCTTAGCACTGAATCTTTGAACAGTTTCATCTTTGATAAGTGAAAACTGTTCCTCTAATGCAATATGCTTCATACTAAGTAATTCTAGTTCTTCATTTGCTAATTCGTACGGTCTAGAGAACTTGTCTAGGTCTCGCATAAACAAGAAGGTATCCCTCTCGTCCGCCTTTATTTTATCAATCTCAGACATAATGCGCTCTTTTATCTCAGTGTTCTTATCAATAAGTTTCTGTAGTCCTTCATAAATAGTTAACAACTGAATATAATTGCCCATGCTATTAAACCTTATTCTACTATCGTCTAACCCCTGCATAACTAAATTGAAGGCAATACTTTTACTTGGACATTGCTTTAAACCATGTTTTCTTCTAGTTTGACACATATAATTGATTTTCTTACCTTCTCCAATGTGCCTTACATATCTCGCTCCACAGGTTGCACAGTACAACTTCTCACTGAATACATCAGTTTTCGATTTGTGTTGTCCACGTTTGTTACTATTTGTTGTTCTAGACAACCTCACGTTCTGTGCTTTATTGAAATCTTCTATTGAAATGATGGGCTCAACTGCTTTTTCAATTGTTATACGCTCATTCTCCGCTGTTACCACACGAATTGTATCCGTCAAATTAGTTTTCTTTGTCTTCATGACAACAGGTGAACCTATATAAACAGGGTTCTGAATCAAGCGAGTAATTTTATCATCGCTCCATGTTTTTCCACTTTTAGTCAATATACCTCGCTCATTCAATAACCTTGCAATTGTATGACCGCCTGCCTCTGTATATTGCTTGAAAATGTCCTTTACTACCTTAGATTCATCTTCATCAATGACTATTTTCTTTTCACCATTTTCATCATAGATTCTTTTATATCCATAGGGAACAATAGAAGGCGCATATCTACCTTTTTCTGCATTATGACGTTTTGATAATTTCACTCGGACACTAAGGTTTTTACTCTCTGTTTGACTTAAATTGAAGTAAAGACCAAGTTTGAACTCCCAATCATCATCAGTAGTGGACGTGTTAGTTGCTATGAAATATACCTCTACACCTTTTCTTTTTAACTCTTTCAATACTGATAACGCTTCTGTTTGATTCCTAGAAAAACGAGACGCTTCTTTTACTATGATAATATCAAAGATTGGTGACAATCCGTTATCTTCAAAGAACATATCACTTGAGCCACTTGGAACAGGTTTTAATCCTGCGTCTTTCAACATTGCAATAAACTTAGGTCTTTTGCTAATATTAGTTCCACTTTTACCAAACTCTAGGTAATGTGGTTTTATCAACTTGAACCCTCTATCATTACTGAATTGCTCTATAATTTCCTCTTGAATCTCTAAAGATTGCTCTTGTTCTTCCTTTTCAGTTGAAACACGGGCGTATAATACCGCTCTTTTCTTTGTCATATCGCTTCGCTCCTTCTCTCTCGGTGTGTTGACGGGGCGGGTAAGGGTTATTTACACTAACTATTAACCGAAATATCGGGAAATGGGGGCATACCTATCACCCATGCTCCGTAACGCTCCAAGAGGTTCCGTGACACACTCCCGACCTTCACTGACCTATGTATCAAACTGACTCCCAGGAATGTTCTGGGACACCCCCACGGCTTCACGAATGGCTCTGATACTCTCACAACCACTCACTCATCTACAATATAAACTCTAAGTAAAATGTGAGTTTTACAAGTTAATTTGTAGGTGTTGGATAGGTGATAAACCCTTATGTTATTAGCGTTTAACGCCTTCTCGCTCCAGTAGACGGTATATCGTCCCAGTGCCTACTTTGTATGTTTTTCTGATGTCATTGATTGAAGTTCCATTCTTGTATGCTTCAAGGATTGCATTGCGTCTAACTTCTTCCTCTCCGCCCTCTACTAACTTAGTTTTACGACCTTTGTATTTACCTTTTTCTTTGGCAATTGCAATTCCTTCCTTTTGTCGTTGCTTACCCATTTTCCTTTCAAACTGTGCTAGTGCTGAAAACATCGTAAAGATAAATTCACCTGTTGGATTGCCCTCTGAAAGGTCTAACCATTTATCTGTTATTGATTTCAAATACGCTTTCTTCTTCTGGATAACTTCGACAATTTCAAGTAAATCCTTTGTAGAACGTGAAAGACGACTTAATTCATGGATAATGATTGTATCTCCTTCCCGTAACTCCGATAACATTAATTGAAGTTGTGGACGCTTTGTTGTTGCTCCACTAATTTTTTCAGTGTAGAACTCTGTACAACCTGCTTCTTTAAGTGATTTCTGTTGCCTATCAATATTCTGTGATTCTGAACTTACTCGAATGTACCCTTTTAGTGTCATCGTCATTACCTCGTTCCGTTCAAATTGTACCCTTATCATACCGCCAAATACGGTAATGGTCAAACGGTAATTAAGGCAACTTCGAAACCCTTGATACCATTAACTTCATACTTTTGTAATAATCAGTTACGTCATTACCGTTCGAGTGTACCCAAACGGTATCACACACTCTATCGTCAAGCCCATAGTTTATACAAATTATCAATCAGTATCAAAATTAGCCCTAGCATAATGTTCCCTTTCACCTTATAAATCAATGCTTATTCAATGGTACATTGAACATGGCTATCATTAACCATTTATCATGTATGTTACTCTACGCTTTGATTGCTCGATATTATTTGTGGTTTAGACCTTATCGCATCGTTGCTTGTAACAGAACTATTATTTTGTTACAGATATAAAAAAGTAGCCCTAAGGCTACTAAAGTTAATCTATGTCTAAGTCTATTTCTTCCTGTTCCTCATTGATTTCTAAAAGTATAGGCTTATGAATACCAACAAGTTTTAATATGTCCTCGGGATTCGGCAAACTAACCTTTTCCTGTTCAATTACACCATCATCATTTATAGGAGGTTGCTGACGGTCTATATGTACTTCTGTCCCCTTTTGTATTAATCTTTCCATCTTAATTAAAGACTTTTCTAATTCACCGATTTCTTCAGGTGACAAGTCTACATTCTGCAATCTTTCAAGTTTCCTCAAGTTTTGCTTAACTAAAACATCTTTAATGGATTTCATGTATTCTTTGAGTTCTTCATGTTCCTCCTCTGGAATTTGTTGTAATGTATCCTCGTTTTGTTTAGTATATCTCACAACAGAATATACACATACCATAAACTCAGCGAAAAGTTTAAAATCCTTAAACAACTCAAAACCAATTAAATACCATTCACTCCCAACATCAAAACCAACTAATTTAACCTTTTTTTCGTCACCAATAACCATTCTGAAAATAAGATTTAGTTCCTTACCAAAGTCCACCACTTCATATAAACTGTCATATTTAGGAAGTTTAATTGCGTATACATTTTCAATACTACCATTTTCAATAGATTTGGCTAAATTGAGTTTAATCGTTTTCACTTTTCTGTTAATAGAAATCATTAGTTGGTAGAATGAGTTTATTTCTTCCGTGTCCCAATTTTTCCTCATATTTATCTTGGTATAAAAAGATAGGCGTTTAGTTTCATCTTCTAAGTAATTTCCTAGTTCAATCAATTGCATTTTTTCGAATACTTCATTTGCAGTTTCATAATAGTTATTATCTAGATTGTTGAATCCGTTATTTTTTGTAGCAGTTATAAAGTTGCTGATATCATCATTGATTATAGTCATATCAGCAACAACTTTTCTTAATCTCATTCAAAACCCCTCCAGATTTCAACATTAAATCCCACGATATCACAACATGAACAAAAATGGTAGATAATTCTAAGTTAATTTGTACAACAAAAAACCTAAATGACATTGCTATTCTCCATCTAAATTTGCTATATATCGTCACAACATGTCTATAAGTGCTTTCTATTCGTTTGATAGGAATAGTGCAATTGCCATACCTCCGTTGTGCATCGCTATTCAATCCATTATAATCTAACGAAGATATTGTCCCTACCCTAGACCTAACCGTTCTGAGGAGATAGGCAACATAAAAACACACCAAATTAATGATGTGCTAGCAAGAAATCATAGATTACATGGCTGTTATGCAAGTACCAATCCTCTATATCATCACGACATGCCTTGAAATGACTGCGGTATGTTCTCCATTGGCTATCAGATAGGAGCAACTTCACATAGTTCTCGTTGTCTGCTTCCTTAGAACGCTTGATAAGGTCAATGAACTCCTTTTGCCCTCTGTTGGTCTTTACCTTTTGCTCATGGAAATATGAGTACGTTAAGCACGGAATAAAGAGTTCTGCTAGTAGGCGGTTGGCAATCAATGTATGATTCAGATTAGAAAAGGTCATGTTATCGCTCTCTAGGAAGTTGAATTTGACCTCAAAGCGATTAATGAATGGGCTATCCAGTAATTCATTCTCCGCCTTACGGTCATAATGGGAATCATTTGCTGTACGCTTATAGTTTCCCATTGAACCTGCCCAAGATGATGTATCAAAGTTCGTTTGTTTCTGCCCTCCATGCCTTCTTAAATAGGCGCTTGTATTGAATGGGGTTGTATAATCAAATGCCACATCTAAACGAGTGATAAACCATTTGTGGCGGTTTAGAAGGTCTAGCATGTGGGGGCTGTTGCCTTGTAGGTTGTTAGTGAATTTGGATTGAAGTTGAATCTTTGCATTTACCTTTGATTGGATAAACGGTTGAATCCTAATATACACGCCAAACTGCTCTGACAAGTCCATGACATAGGTTATTAGGTCATAACCATTCGGCTTTACGTCATGTTCGATATGGTAGCGGAACATTGAAGTTAATTCCTCAATATCATCCTCTGTTAATCTTGCCTTTAATTCCACTCTATCAATACAGATTTCACGCTTGTATGATGTGATTTCGTTGTTTTCATCAATTTCGAAATACGGCTTGTGCCTGTTAGGAATGAATGAAAACTCCTTGCCTATTGCTGTTTTTTTGTTTGTTAGTGCTATCATTAAACTATCCTCTTTCTATCAACATTCAAGTTGTTAATTATCACGTATAAATTTGGATTAAAACTAAGATTAAAGTTCGATTAAACAACCATTTCCTAGTGTTATTATAGGGGCGGAACAGACAAGGGGAATATCGCTATGCCCCTGTCATCATTAGGTGTCAATCAAAAAATCTGGCAATGCTCCAAGTATTCTACGGCTATAACTTGATTTGAAATTCCCTCGATTGGTGATTGCATAGCAATAAACCATGTGATAATGGCTTATATCGATATCGCCTGATTTGGCAATCCTCCGCTTTCCTGCGTTAGATAAGATTTCTACAAGTTCAAACTGTTCAGTGGGCAAAGCAATTGTGAAGCCCAATCCCTTTGATAGCCTTTCAAGGTATCGCTCCGCCCGTTCCTGCGTTTCCCTATCACTTGAAAACTCCAATCTCCCAGTCTCCTTGTTCAGATAGAAGTTTTGAGGACACTGCTCTTTGATTTGTCTTGAAAGTGCTTCAAATTCTTGCTTAGTATGCCCCTCTAGGACAGGAAGTAGTTCATCTTTAAGACCAATATAATCAAGGTTCTCAATGAAGTTTTTCTTGTACTTGTAATAGCCTTTGTATGCGCTATCTATCGTCAAAATCATCATCTTCAATTTCTCTGATTCAGGTAGAGAAATCCTATCTTTGTAGACTGCATAAATGAGAATCAAGGTACTCATAGAATACTTTTTGAGGTAGTCATCAAAGGGGATTTCTCTTTGGTTGTTGACATTTATCATCTCTTTGTTCAGCCTAGTTTCCTCTGAAAACGTCATGAAATGGTTGTCTATCCCCTTACCTTTGGTTCTCGCAAGGTCAACCGAAATCCTTTCCCTCTTGTCACGAGGTAAGAGGCTATAACGCCCCTCATCGAAGTCTGTGAAGTCCCTAATCGGGTAACCAGTGATGAATGATAGTAAACAGGCGGATAGTAGTCCGTCATCATCTCCGCTCATCTCAATCACTGCGTTTAGGTCTTCTTTGTTCCACTGTGGTAACTCGTCTTGTAATTTTTTCATCTTGTTAACTGAACAAAATATCAAAACAAGTGTCTTCTTACTTGTTGCTTCTGTTGCTTAGTATTACCGAATTAATTGTTTGATCAATTTGTTCGTACTGCTCCCCTTCGAACTGAAGTTCAATGTAGGGAGACACTACGCTTTAATGCTGTTGTTCAATTGTTCAACTCCGTTCTATGTTTGTTTTTGATATATAGAATAGGCGGTATTTATGAACTACCACCTATCAGAATTTAGAAATTACCCCACGACATCTATTATATGTTAATATTATTTTTCACCAAAGGTTATTCCAAAAATAAATTTTCAGTGAATCCAGTAACCACGTGGATAAACCATAGAATCTAGGGGATAAAGACATGCAAAAACTTTCCTTAGTTGCGATTTTTGATAGTTTCATAAATCCTATTGAATAGTAAAAACACGCTACCCCCTTATAGGTAGCGTGTTTTCATGAAGGGTGTATATTAGGCAAATTCTTTCATGATTATATATTGTCTCATCCAATCACTTTAAGGTGATATCCACCTTGGATAAATGAAACTGAAACTATGTTCTATCTCCGCCTGAAATCCATTGTTCTTCCTTTATTTGTTCTTCTTCAATAAAAGAATCATTCTTCTCTATATAAATATCTGTTCTATTTCCATTTGATTCTGTTTCAATCTTTACATCTTCATCATAATTATGAATATGAACTTCAGAGGTATCCCCTTGTAAAAAACTAATAATCGTTAAAACAGAACTAACTATAGTTAACATTCCGAAAAAGTATACTCTCGCTTTTTCTGTATCTATAGTATTAAATACTTTTTGCAGACGGCTAGTTTGATTAATACAGTTTTCAAGAAATGCACTAAGCCATTCTATTAAATCTTGATTATTTAAATTTGAATCACATAATTTTTCAGATTCCAAATCTGATTGTGCATGTCCTAAATAGTTATCTACGATTGCAACTCCATCACTCATCTGAAACGAATCCGTTCCCGCATTAAATGACTTAAGTATTGGTGTTATTATGAACTCTTCCATAGACTTCCGATGTTGCTCCCACTGTCTAAGGACGCCACTACTAGCACCTGTAACACGTTCCACAGACTTCCGATGTTGCTCCAACTGTCCAAGGACGCCACTACTAGCACCTGTAACACGTTCCACAGACTTCCGATGTTGCTCCAACTGTCCAAGGACGCCACTACTAGCACCTGTAACACGTTCCACAGACTTCCGATGTTGCTCCAACTGTCCAAGGACGCCACTACTAGCACCTGTAACACGTTCCACAGACTTCCGATGTTGCTCCAACTGTCCAAGGACGCCACTACTAGCACCTGTAACACGTTCCATAGACTTCCGATGTTGCTCCAACTGTCCAAGGACGCCACTACTAGCACCTGTAACACGTTCCATAGACTTCCGATGTTGCTCCAACTGTCCAAGGACGCCACTACTAGCACCTGTAACACGTTCCATAGACTTCCGATGTTGCTCCAACTGTCCAAGGACGCCACTACTAGCACCTGTAACACGTTCCATAGACTTCCGATGTTGCTCCAACTGTCCAAGGACGCCACTACTAGCACCTGTAACACGTTCCACAGACTTCCGATGTTGCTCCAACTGTCCAGAGTATTTGCCCACTTAAAATGCCCCCTAACTAAAAATACACCTATACCTCTAATTAAATCACACATAATAAGAGTTTGAAAATTTAGAACTTAATTTAGTAGCAATCATGCAAATATAATATACTAACCTCTTAAGATTTGTATTGCCAATAAACACTTTAGATACTACCCTTCTCTATTTTCTTAAATCATGAAATCTAATTATGTACTTTCATTGAAAACTGCCTAAACTTAAATTTAATGGGTTTAAAACAGGTTGTAAATCAAAGCATACTCATGCATATAAGCATCACACCCCTTTTCATCAATTGACTTAGAATGCTTTGTGACATTCGGGATTGCAATGAGAATGAGAACCGAAATAATCAAGAGAACGATCATCATTTAAAACAACTTTCCCTGTCATATTCACATCATGAATTCGGTTATCAAAATCCGGTGTAAAGCGTTTTTACAATGCTTTTCTTTTCTGCGCTCTTCCTTGCTAGTCTATTTTTGTGATTTAATTGTGAGCGGACCACAAAATAGACCACATTAACGTGGTCGGAAATGTGGTTTTACGAAAAAAGACCACATTTATTGAAAACCTTCTATGTATTAGCACAGGAAAAAATAATAAAAATAACAACAGCCACCTTCTCAATCGAGTCGGTGGCTGCTTTTATTCACTTTTCATTTTTCAACTTTTCAAGCAAGTTACTGACTTTATCACGCATGTCTTCGGTTTCTTCTATTAATACTTCGAATTCATAAACTAAATCTGTTTTGCTAATTAACACAATGCTGCCTTCTGAAATTTCAACATTAATTTCAGCTGCCGGAATGAGTAATTGGTTTTCTTCGTTTTGATGCTCCAGGAAAACATACTGGCCATCTTCGATTTTATCAAGCGTGTATTTCACTTTTGTCATTCGCAAGCCCACCCGTCTTTATCTCTGTCCATTTTCGACTGGTATGCCGGGTGATTTTGCGAGACACCATCAGGGTATACTGTTTTCAAATCTGTACAGTTTTTAAAATTAGTTCTTGTTGATGGTGCAGGTTTTGGTTTCGCTGGCGTCTTAGTGACTGGTTTAGGCGTTGGCTTTGGTTTTGGCAGCGGTGTTGGTTTTACAGTCGGCTTTGGTGCCGGAGTTTTAACTACATTACCATTTTTACAAGTACTTGCTACAGAGTGTTTAACACCGTTTGTTGTAACTGTAATATTACAATCAAGTGGCGTTTTGTACACTTTAGCCCCGACTTTCTGCAATCGGCTTTCTACCGATAGATTCGGGTGGCCATATGAGTTATTTTTGCCATAGCTTAGAATTGCTATACTTGGATTAACATTACTGATGAATGCTGCTGAACTGCTCGTGTCAGATCCGTGGTGCCCGTTTTTAAGCACAGTAGCTTTGACATCATACTTTGATCTGATTTGGTCTTCTATCGCCGTATCCGCATCGCCCATCAGTAAAAATGACACTTTGTTGTATGTTGCTTTTAAAACGATTGATGCATCATTAGAGTCTGCTGCATTTTCATCAGCATGTAGGACGCGGATGATTACGTTTGGATCTAGTGCAAGTTTGTCCAACTCTTTAGCGATAGTAAACTTGATGTTTTTCTTGTCAATCAGTTCAAGCATTTCGAAATATGTCTGCGAAGTATGAACATTCCCGCTGTCTATGAAGTTCGTAACAGGAAATGCATTTATAACTGGAATCAATCCGCCGATGTGGTCCGCGTCCGGATGTGTTGCGACTACGTAATCAAGTCGTTTTACACCTTTCGCTTTTAGGAACGAAACAACTTTTGCACCAGCTGCTTTTGTACCACCATCCACTAGCATGTTCTTACCGTTTGGTGCTTGGATTAGAATTGAATCCCCCTGCCCAACATCGATAAAATGCACCTTTAATTCAGTTGGTGCTGCAGTTGCAATTGAAGCGGGCAATAAACTGATGGCTAATATAAACACCATGATAATCGATAAATACTTTTTCATCATTCATGTTCCTCCTCTAATTCTATTTGCCTACATATTTGATGGTAGTTGATAGATTTGGGAAAGTCTACATGAATTAGCAGTACCTTAAAACAACTGTTAATATTTCGACAATTAACGACAAATAAGAACGACAAACCAATTTTGGTCGGTCGTTGCGAATTTTTTTTATTTTTCTACCCTTGTTGACATAAACTGAATCGTTTGATATATTGTAAAAGAATACACAATTCAAATTAATACCGATACGGCGTTATCAAATACACCGTATCGAAAGGCGACCTCTATCGCAAGGAGGTCGCCTTTCCTCCGTCTACTATTCCGCAATCTGCACACTGATGATGTCTGATACCGGCATCCGGTCCCTTCCAAAAGGACTATCAACCGTAATCCACATCGCCTCAACATTTACTTCTCGAATGACACCCATGTAAAAAACGCTTTTTCCTTTATCCCACAACTTTACGTGTACTGCACATTCTCTTTTTTTCGCAACTTCTATTTCATACTGGATAGCTTGTAAATCAAAATCATCAAGCTGTGGACGTTCTTCGTAATGATCTTCATTCTGCCATCTATGCAACTCTGCGACATGCTCTGATAGCATCATCGCAGTCCATTTAATATTACCTCGATCTCTTATCATGATAATCCTCCCATTACTTGTGACCGCCAACTAATTTTGAACGTCCGATTGCCGTACCGTCTTCCGTGAGCGACACAGCCCGTAGTATAGCAGTGGATCCATACTTATTTCGGATATCATCCATAACCATTCCTAATTTACGATTACGAACCTTATGTTCGTCAAAAAAGCTTAGCTGCATGGAGGTTTCGTCTTCTAAGTTGGTTATCGAGATAGTTATTTTCCGCACAGGACGGCCATCATGAAATTTATCGAATAAAGCCATGCAAGTTCGATAAATTTTCATTGTGTCATTTGTAACTTCTTCTATAGATAGAGAACGACTAAATCCGCCGCCGAACGAATGCTTACTGTAACCAATTCCAAGGTGAACAGTCCTGCCTTCTCTTCTCGCCTCTCTTGCCCGACGAGAAACATCCTCACACATCTCCAATATGACAACGAGAACGGATTCACGGGTCACGTAATCCCTGTATAACGTTTGCCCTTTTCCGTAACTCTTCGCTTGGCCTTCCAAGAGTGGAGCACCCAGCTCTGATAAATCGATTCCCCATGCGTGATGATAATATTGATTGCCCATAACACCAAACTTCTTTTCGAGCCTTTTCAAATCAGCATGCGCAAGATCTCCAACCGAGAATATACTGATGTCGTTTAATGACTTTTCCGTCCGGCTGCCAATCCCCCACATCTCACTTAATGGTGATATAGGCCATAGTTTCGTCGGCACATCTTCATAGGTCCATTTTGCAAAGCCTGTTTTCTTTGCTTCCAAGTCAAGTGCCAACTTTGCCATTAACATGTTTGGTCCCATGCCAGCCGTTGACGGTAAATTTAACGTTTCCAGTATTTCTGCTTGTATATCCTTAACTGTTTGTTCTGGATCGCCCCACAACTTTTCAGTTCCAGTTAGATCAATAAAGCATTCATCGACTGAATACACATGTATAGCCTCTGCGGGCACATATTTGTGGAGGATGCGAGTGATAGCCATTGACATATCAAGAAAATGTGCCATTTGCGGCTCAAATAATTGGATTTCGGGATGACTTGGTATTTCAAATAATCGATTACCCGTCTTGATTCGAAATCTCTTTTTCATGGGTGGACTGGCAGCTAATACAACCGACCCACTTTGTTTAAAACTACCTACAACAGCAATAGGAACCGTCTGGACATCAAGATTATGCAAGGTAGCCATGCAACTCGCGTAGAAGCTCATCATATCGATACAGGCGATTTGCCGATCGGGAAATTTGCTGTAGTCCATCATACAACTGCACGCTCTTTCGTAATTACGGGAACAAGCGCGAGCACGTTATCAATTGTAAAAGTACGCTTGGATTTACGTAGAAAACAGTATGCACGGAACGATACCTCGCCGACTTGTAGTACGTTGATTCTTCTTTTACTGATTGAACCGTCTGCAGCCATGTACATCATATCTAGGTGTTCGCTGTATTCCACTGACTTGACTAATTGATTACGCACACTCGTTCCCTCCTCTACCTCCAGTATAGAGAATGAACGTTCGCATCACAACTAAAATAAGATGTTAATTTTAACCAAATAAAAAGGCCGCCAATAGACGACCTCCTGTTATCACGTTAGTTCAAGAACACGTTATTAATTTTGAACTCCATAATGTAGTTCAACAAATTGATTGAAGTTCCTTGTACCTTTTAAAGAAAGGTCTAGTTGATAATCTCCTTCTTTAAATAACGGTATTCCTTTTCCGATTATGCTTGGGGCAACAGTTATTATTAGTTCATCAACTAATTTTTCTTTTATAAAAGATTGTAACAATTCTCCTCCACCAACAATCCAAATGTTTTTCCCTTCTTGACTTTTCAGTTTATTAGTAAAACTAATGATATCTTCATTTGTAAACTTTACGTCGACCGTATCTTCAATTGGCGACCTTGTAAACACATAACACGCCTTGTTTTTATATGGGAATTCCCCTGTTTCATGTTTCATTATCCAATCGTATGTTTTTTTGCCCATTAAAACTGTATCTACCGACTCATAAAAATCTGAATATCCATTATCACCTTCCCCATCACCATTAAATAGCCATTCTAAAGACTCATCTTTTGTAGCTATGTAACCATCTAAACTCGTAGCAATAAACAGTACCAAATCACGTTTTTCACTCATAAATATCCCCCTCTTTCACAAGTATATAGAACACAAGTTCTCATTGCAACCATAAACCAGAAATTAAAAAAATATTACCAATTAACATTTGTAACGGTACAAGTTAGATATTTGGGCAAATAAAAAAGACCGTCAATTGACGATCTCCTCTTGTTGAACAAATGCTGAGCGTTAGCACAATAATCATTTTATTTTATTATTACTACGTCTTGAGGTAAAGTACCTTCCTGTATCCACTTTCCTATCATTTGGTTAAAGAAATCAGGATTCACCAAAGATATTCCGTGACCAGCGTTAGGAATAATTATTCCAGTGCAATTTGAATTATTTGAAACTATATCTATCGCTGACTTTTTCATTACTGCTTTTTCTTTTTCACCAACAGTAACTAATATCTTGCCCACTGCTTTTTTAAAATCGTTGGGTATTTCAAATGACATATTTTCTTCCAATATTCTAATAAGTGTATCTGATTTCATTTGAGTGCTTTCCTTATAATATGTTTCAAGGTATTCTTCATCAATATAGAGTGTTTTCGCTTGAAGTTTTGAGAAGGATTTAATTTTAACTAAAGGAAAAGTTAATTTTATGGACGGTCTTATCATTTTCCTAACAAATGAATTGGGTCTAACCAATGCACTGTTAATGAACGCATAGTCAATCAAATTGGTATTAATGCTTAACATTTGAATAGTTATTTGTGCACCTAATGAGAAGCCAATAACAATTACTTTTTTACCGTTTGCTATTTTTTCTATTAACTCATTTACTATTTCTGCACTTGATTGAATTGTAAAGTTTTCTGTATATTTACTTGCCCCTTGTTCAGGTAAATCTATTGTAATGCAATGATAATTACTGAAGTATTGAATTTGTTTATCCCACATCCAACTACTTACTCCCCCTCCGTGTAAAAACACCATTAACGGAGCGTTCTTATCCCCATACTCTTGATAATATAAGCCCAAACAATTCACCTCTTATATGTCTTTTGTTATTAAAGTAACCTGCCCAGTTAGTTTAAGTGCATTGGTTCACAATCTTTTTTATTTAGTGGGTTCCAGCATAGCAGTACATTAGAGCAAAGATAAAAATAAACGTTAAGACTGCTCCTAAAACATTTTGGTTATGAGTGCTTTTTCCATTCTTTAAGTTCTTCAAAAAAGTAGTAAAGTTTAAAAACCATAAAACTCCTAATAACGGTACGACGAGCCAAAGCATAAATAACATAAATTTGCCCTCTCCTTCCCATTCACAAAATTTTATTCAACAAACCGTTAGTTTAATAAGAAATATTTAATCTTAAGCCCTATGCGTCCTGTTTCCTACATTACCTATGTAAACCGTCAAATCAGGTGAAAAGTGTAGTAGGAGTATGTGAATTGTGCTTGCTGAACAAATTCACGAGTAATTATTGATTTCCCATTTACTTTGAACTCTAGTAAAGCATTAACGGCCTTATTTACAGTAGCTGTAGACATGCCTGTGACTTCGGCAATGTGTATTTGGGTCGGGCAACAGTTTCCCTTGTCGTCTATGAATGACGCTATTGCAAGCAGTGTTGTGCAATTTACAGGTCTCAAATCTTTGGCAATCCCTGACCCAAATAATAAAGTATATAGCTTTAAAAAAATCTCACTCTTTTCCTTCATAATGGTCCGCCCTTCCAAGATTCCTGCATCCTCTTTATTTGTAGTTACAGGATTATTTTAAATACCAATAAAGACGCCCCTCCTATTAATCTATTATTCAATCCTTTAGCCTATATTCTATGGGAAATGTTGGAACCTTGCAAACTCGCTTAAACAAAAAAAGCGGCCCATCCACAATTTTATCTGTGGAGGACCGCTTTTTACTCTGTACTTACTTAACCTTTCTGCAAACAACTACAAATAAAAAGAACATCTATAGAAGATCTCCAGTTGTTCAACTAAAGCAATCGTTAGTTGAATAAGGGATTATTAATATTAAATAGTCAAATCACCTTCAAATACTGTCACTACTTTCCTGATAGTAAAACTTTATCATCTATAACTTTAACTTTTAAAATACCCCCTCTATCGGAAGCTTGGTAAGCAGTGAACTCACTTTTTTGTAATTTCCCCTTCCAATATGGACCTAAACAACAATGTGCTGAACCAGTCACATAATCCTCATTAAGACCTTGAGCTGGGGAAAAGAAACGTGAAACAAAGTCATATTCATTTGAACTTGAATGACTTGTAACAATAACTCCACGGGCTGGTAATTGGGCAATCAGGTCTATCCTTGGTTTTAAATCCCTTACAATAGCTTCTGATTTTACTTCCACTAAATAATCTAATTGGTTTTTTCCAACATATGTAGGTTCAACACCTAAAGCCTCAATCAATAAATCAGGAGCAATCGACTTCTCTTCAAGAATCGAAGGAAACTCTAATTGAACCCATTCATCTACAAATCGTGATTTGAGAATACCACTTTTTGTATAAAAATTAATGGTTTTTTCTTTTTCCACGTACCCGTTTTTCCATAAAAAGAAGGAACTTGCTAGTGTTCCGTGTCCACAAATAGGTATTTCTGTAGAAGGAGTGAACCAGCGTAAATGGTATTCATTATTATTGCGATTAATAAAAGCAGTAACCGGTAAATTAATTTCTTTTGCAACATTCTGCATCCAATTACTAGCTTTTTCCTCACTTAACAAACACACAGCGGCAGGATTTCCTTTAAAAGCTTTTTCTGTAAACGTATTAAAGCTAGATAATTTCATTTTGACTCCTCCGTTTGGTTTAACCTTCTTCCTAATAATTCTTACCCCGTTAGTTGAATAAGAACAATGCTCTGTTCTTTATTCGTCCTTATTCATACGGATACCTCTTTAATTCTACAAACAAAAAAATGCGACCGCTCAATTAAGAGTAGTCACCTTTTGCTTTCAATAATCAATTTTATCTTTTCACGTTTACTTTGGTATGGATAAGTGAATTATATATGTAAACCAAGAATAGATGACTGTGTCTTGGCAAACAAAAAAAGCGTCCTATCCACAATTCAACTGTGAAGTAGGTCGCTTTTTCTCAGACTTTTTATCTGTTCTACCAATAATTCTGCACCCTTAGAACTTAATATAATGCCACCTTGATATTCAATATTATCAGGGAGAATATCACCTGTAACTAGACAGGCTCGATTTGGAGAATACTTCCTAAGAATGATGAGATCATCTTCAATAAAGATTTCAATAGGAGTACCGCTATCAATCTCCATGGTTTTTCTTAGTTCTTTCGGGATTACTATTCTTCCTAGAACATCTAATTTTCTTGTAATACCAATACTTTTCATTCGTGTCCCTCCCTATGAAATAACCTATCAAGTGATAATATCACACTTTTCGCAATACTACATATACTTTTATTTACGCCAAGAATGAATGTTCGTATTGCAAGTAAATTAAAAAGACCGTCAATAGACGATCTCCTGTTGTTCAATTAAAGCTCCCGTTCCCGGAAGCATTGAGCTTCTTTATTCGAAATCAAAATCAACTTCACCTTCCCGAATACATATCAAAAAGCATTGAAAGTAGATCAAGATAAGAAAAAGACAAAAAAACTCGGGCTTATTTTATTTCAAAATAAAGAAAAAATCACAAAATACTTTGTACATAAATTACAATCTCCAATTCTTTGTATTTTTGTATATATTTGATTTTCATATAACTAAAGGCTATTATTATTAAAATGCTACTCAGCGAAAGGGAAATTAGAATGTCTTCAAAAACGCAATTTGCAAAAAAAAAAATTATATTTTCTTTATTAGGGCTTTTAATAATTACTTTAATTTACCTGTTTTCTCCAAGTCTCAAAAATACAGTGGAAGTGGTTACAGAAAATATCGATAAAACACTTAACTCATATAAAGAAAACGAAATTTTAAAAAAAGATCTAGTACATCTCGATTCTATAAACTCGGAAATTGAAGATTATAAAAATGAAAATATAAATTTAAAAGAGACAATAGAAATGAATAATTATATAAATGATAAGCTAAAGTACCATACACAAGTAGAGACTGTTCTAAATAGAGACTATGATAAATGGTTTAATGAATTAGTAATAACTTCAGATAATAGTTATCGTAAAGGGGTTGTGATGACATCAAAAGGACTAATTGGTAAAATTGTGGATGATGATGAAAATAATATTCATACTGTAAACTTAATAACTGGTGAACTTAATAACGTGGCCGGAACTGTGCAGGATAATGAAGAAATTCAAGGAATTATTGGGGAATATGATAGAGATAAGGGATTCCTCCTGATGAAATACATATCTAATAATGACCCCAAAAAAATAATTGGAAAAAATATTATTACTTCGGGAAAAGGAGGTATCTATCCGTACGGTTTAATTGTTGGGAAAGTAAAAGAGATAAGCACTTCTGGCTTTGGGTTAAATAAAGTGCTACTAATAGAGCCTTCAGCAAACTTTAGCGAAATTAATAATGTTATTGTGATAACTGATTAATTGTACTTAAACACATCCCAGTATGTTCTTCTTGGTGGAAATCATTATCACAAGTACAAGAATCCTTACAAATAATAATACCTCTTTAATTCGACAAATAAAAAAGCGACCTATCCACAATCTGATCTGTGGATGGGTCGCTTTATACTTTAAGTGCAACATGGCCATTACTAGAACGCTGTCACATCAACGTTCAGGAAATGGCCAAGAGCGTCTTATATAATTCTTATTGGTATCAAAATCCCAAGCGCTTAGGAATCTAGGACTTGGGTGATTTTACTTATTTACCGCAACCGTATATTTAGCCGCTAACCCCAATACATCAGCATCTGTGAGCGTGCCATTTGCTAACTTGTCACCCCATGATGCATGAGCCCCCGCTTTAATAGCTGCAGTAACGATGATATGACGGTGCGCTTTGCTTACTAATGATGTTTCTGTTTCTATCTTTAAAGTTGGGCTTGAAAACTTCAACTCCTCATCCTCCTTTGGTGTGCCTAACACTTTGACATCTGCTAAAAATTTAGTCCATAGCTTTATATTCGCAACAAAAGGAGCCGGACATTTTTTCCCTGTCACGTCGTAGTGTCGATATATTGGCCAGACACCAAATTGCTTCTGCAGCTTCTGAATAACTAAAATCGTTCGCGCGATTGTATCCGGATGAATCGTGCCGTCCTTTTCCATACACATTTCGATACCGATGCTATTCAGGTTTGCGTTGCCACCGGGATAATACGCAGCATTTGCCTTTAACGAGGGAATTAACGGACCTGCCTTTCTCTCGTTAGCGTGGAAAGCCACTTCGTTCAACGGAATAATCTCCAATGCTTTTAACCTATCGACAAAGATGTGAGCCGATGCATAGCGGTCTTTCAGATTGTTGAAGTAGTTGAAATGGTTGTCTGCTGTACCGCCATTGTTAGCCGTGTAGTGGATTACCAAAGCCTTCACATGTAACAGTTTGTAACCAGGACGACTGAATTTGTTTTTGTTAATGTGCTTTACTTCGTATTTAAGAGCTACGGTCACGTCATTTCAACCCCTTATTGCTACCTTTTAATATCTCAATTGCATTTTTGACTGCATCGGGAACTGGCAATCCAATCCGTCCGGCATTTTCCGTAATACTCAGGATCTCATTTACTGCATAAAATACGATTACCATCGTCATGACGAGTTCGGTAGATTCAAAGCCGCTTTCTACCAATAACAAATCAATTAAATGAGCCACGGCAACCATCGCAAAAATGAATACCTTCCGCGCTATACCAATCATTCCGATTTTGCTTTTTAACCCACCATCAAGAGATGCAGCTGTCATCCCCGTTACAAAATCAATGGCGACTAATGCTACCAATATTGTAAGCAAAGCACTCCACTCACCAAACATTAATGTTAATACTCCTGCGAAAAATGCAGGGATGAATTTTAGATATTCCATTTTATCACTCCTGTTTCTGATTTTTGGGTAAAGAAAAAGAACGCCCGGGTGGACGTTCTTAATTGTTAATTATTCATTTTTCGTTACAACGCATAATGGTCCGGATGTACAACAAAAAAAGCCAACTAGGTGTTGATTTAACTTGTTAAATTAAAGCACCCGTTAGTTTAATAAGAACAGAGACGCTTATTAAACAATCGCGCTAAGGAAGTTGATGATTTCGTGCGAAGATTGATTTGAATATAGAGCAGTACATGAATAAAAGGACCCCAGTAAGCTACTGGGGTCCTGCAAAAAGGTGGGAAAACAAGTATCGCCTACTTTTCGAGATTAAATACTATAAAACTATTCTTTCGATTTAGTTTTATAAAAAATTAAAGACAGTCCAATGATTAGACAGATTAATCCCCCGAAACCCGTAGTTATATATGAAAATCGTTCCGAAAAGAATATTTTACTTATTGATAGGAAAATGATAAATATCCACCCAATAATAATTCGTGTTCGTCTCATTTTTCCATCCCTAACTGTTTATGACTTTTAATATCTTGTTGTTATTATATACGCTGCTGGATAACCTGGTCCAGGTGTAACTGTCAGTTTAACACCCGTGATTTTCCCTCTAAGAATCATGATTGCCGATTCTTTCCACCAAGCTTCCTGTCTATTAGCAAGATCAGCTGCTGACCAAGCTAAAACACCAAGTGAAACACCAATAAAGTTGTTTTTTGTAAGGAGAGCAACAGCTTTTGCAATCACTGTGTCAGTTAAAGGGTTAGAGATATAATATTGCCAATTAAACGAAGCATCCATATGGTCTACTATTTTTAATACATCGGCTTTTGTCATGTACTTTACATATGCCGGCTTTTGAGCAGCACGAGTGAGTGTATTTATTCCTGAACTATTACGAATTTCTGAACTTCTAAACTCTGGGTTTTCAAGTTGAGCCAAATACTCTTGTTCATAGATTTTTGGTACTTCAGAGATAATAACTTGATCTTCATCAGAGTAAAGTACAACTTTAACCAATTCTTCATCATTTCCTTCAGCAAATGCAAGATTAACAGGAAGGATACACGCTATTAATAAAACCAAAGAACATAATGTTCCAATAACTTTTCTCAAAATAGATTCCCCTTTTCTTTTCTTATTGCTACTTATACCCACCATATAAGGAGTTGTTAAATTATAACATTTTTAAACATATTTAGCTAATTACTTACTAATTTCCCAAATTGTCATTAATAAAAAAAGACTGTTTTTTCTCTTCTGACGCCCATCTATATAATTTAGTAAACCTCTTCAAAAAGGAAATGAACTTCACTAGATACATTAAGAAAAAATGTTCTTTGGAGTCGAAACGCATGAAAATAATAAGAAAGGAAACTTCATTTCACTTTAATATAAATATGCTTTAAATCACTTATCCTTCAAAGCTCTTTTAACAAGTAAGTAATCTGTTACGTAATAAAATATTATCGCTATAGGTATTAAAAATGCACTTATACTATGGGGGATCGAACTGAAATATGGCTTCATTAAAAATAAAAGTATAAGCAGCGTAGTTACTATTTTGAGAAATAAAAACTTGCCTTGATAATATCTTTTATCCAAAATTTTCACCCCTTAATTAGTTATTCCGTTAAATGTCCCGATTGTTGAACACAAGTTAAACAACACTTTTCATTAACCTGCTGCATTAGTTAAATATGAATTTGCTACATAACAATAAGTTAAAAAATATTCTTGTTTAATCGAATTATCATTCTCGGGATAAATAATAAAATATTCCAAATCAATTCAAATATGATTGAATTTTGAATCTCGATTAGTACGTTTTTAAAAAAGCCTTCCTGACTTTTTTTCTTTTTTCTTTTTTCTTTTTTCATCTTCTTTCCCCCAATAACCCTTTATTCACATGCTTTTCTTATTCAACTAACCTGACCCGTTAGTTGAACAACAGTATTTATTCCATGGTACCATAATTACCCATTTAGAAGGCGTTAAAAAAACCTTATAATAAGGTGTTTGCTGTTACACATAATGGTACTCATGTGACGTTAAGACATAAAAGATAACCCTAGCTTACGCCGCGTTTACCTCGCCATTTCCGTCCGGATCACACTCAACTCCTGCTTATTGCGAATATAGACATAAAAAATACACCTCAACAGGTGCTTTATTGCCTGTACCCACTAGTCGCAATTATACACGGTATCTCCACACAGCTTGTGATGTGGCGATTTCTTGTTCCGCCTTTGCGTAATCCACCTCGTTCCCCCCTAACACTAGATACCCACCGGGAAAGTGAGGTTGAATATTAGGTCCATGTTCCGTTGTGGAATTTGAGTACCTTTATAAATAATATCTCCATCAGTTCTAACCTCTAATGCTTGTGGATCAAAATATCCATTTCTCCACAAGAAACCCATACAGGTATAGTTAGTTGAAGGCCTCGTTGGTATACCCTGATAATTTAAGATTTCCCCTGGACTATCCATATAAGGATACAAATTACAGACTATATGAGCGACCCCGTTCTTAATACGATACCTAAAATCATTAGGCCCATTTTTAAGTGCCCACCCATTTCCAGGGTCGATGTTTATCCAACCGGTATCATTTAGCTTAGCATTGACCGCCGCTACAGCACTTGGTGTTGCTGCTTCAGTTAACGAGCTACTAACTATCGAGGTATTAAGTTTAACAATTCCTTTGACAGTTGTTGAAGCGTCCGGAACGGGAACAGTACCCGATTGGCTAATTGGCACTTTTCCATCTGGACCTAGGGTAGCTACTCCGTTGGCAGCACCCTTCTCTGTTTTAGGAACTGCATCAGCGATCCCCTGTTCGATTTTGTTCATGTTGACTGCAATTATTGGGGTACCCGGTTCAGAAATTGTCCCCTCTGCTGGAACTAACGTTATTGTTCCGTCGGGGTTGTCTACTGCCGTAAATGTTCTTGGCCTCTCGACCTCACGATTCTTCCAGTCCGTAGGAACATAAGCCATTAAATTGCCTCCTCCCCACATATAAAGGCTCCACACACGGGTTGAATACCGATATTGCCGATATAGTAGGTATATAATAAAAACATGTTGTTCTCTAACCTAAAAGCATCTTTATAAGTGAAAGGCGAAAGAGTCGCCCAGTCGTCGGAGTGTTCTAGCCAACCAGACGGAGTATATCTTTCTCTTAATAGGTTACTGTTTCTTTCAATCCTATTTAAGCTAGGCGCCGTTTCAATTCTGGTCATACTGCGGTTTGCGACGATAACCAAATCGGGTACTGGAATGAAGTATCTTAGGAGATCTGCAACCACTGCTACGTTATTCTCCACCCGATTAAGGTCCCCGAAGTTGTAGAAGTCTATTGATTTCCAATCAAGTCGTGGTTCTATCCACCCCAATTCAAACGCCTCCCTTAGTATCTGTTCTACCGGAGAGGTACCCAGAAAAATTGTATTCTTGCTTAGTGATTCGAGATTGTTTCTCAGCACCGAAGGAGTCTTCAATGAGTACGATATCTCCACATTCTAATGCCGGATTCTGTCTCCAGTTAACCTGATATAAAGCTCGAAGGTTACTTTCATCGATTACCCACTGAGCTACTTCTTGAGCTCTTTCAATTGTATTGATAAGTGGGTTATCGCATGTAAAGTTTACCCCCTCAGAGTTCTCCAGATTATAAAAGATATGCTCCTCTTTGGTACCACCTGTATGGATGGTCATAGTGATAGATTGTAGCAATTTATCTAACTTGATTTGTGGTTCTTGGAATACGTTATCGAAGGTAATATTAAGCATATCGTACCCACTGTATACCATAGGACTAACCATCCCAGTAATCATGTCAGGTCCTGTAAAGTAAATGTAGCTAGTATCTTGGTCTAGGATCTCGAATGGCTTAACTGTAATTACTCCAGACCTATTTTGATATACAGCACTCTTACTTGCCAGTCCGATACACTGAAGAGCCTTACGGAAAGTTTGTTTCTCCTTAAAGCCCTCGCTGGGAATGTCCTTCAAAGTTTCATCGATCTCGTACTTGGTTAGTTTAGCCTTGACCATAAGGTCCACTGCTAGGTCGTAGAGATTATCCGCCGCTTTCGGTATATAATCCTTATCCAATAACTCGAAGACGTTCCTAGCAGTGAACGAGGTTGTTAGAGCTCCTTCATCCGATTGCCAGTCCGTTAAGTAATAACCTTCGGTGGAAATAAATTCGAAATCGTCATCCCCGGTATCAACCCCTAAACTAATCGAGAGCTCCTGCCGTTCTTTTAAGAAACGATAGAAGCCCACGGGATTAAGTATATTAAAATTCTTATTGGAGTTATCTATGGTGAACTTAACCTCGTTTGCGGGCAGTGTATTGCCGACTACATTCATTTGCTCGATTAAGCTCACCTTGATAAGTTTGTCTCCTTCGTATTCCTGTAGCACTCCGAAATCTACTTCCACAATCCTCGCTCTTCGGAAAGGAGTAGCCCATTTAGTGATAATGATTTCGATCTTTTCATAAGCATCTAAACCAGTAACCCAAACGTAGGTATTTTTCTTGTTGTCCTTCACCTCTTCCTTAGCTATCATACGATCGCCGGCTGAATAAACGATGATATCGAAGTCAGAAGCATGTTCGTTATTTAGAGAATCAAAATGAAGAGTTAAACCCATTGAATCGTGAGGTTCGGAAAATGTAAAAGTAACTTTTGGAGGGACAGCGAACACGCCATTGGAGCCGCACAACTCCTTACTCCACCATCCGAACTGATGCGCCTCTTCATTAGGTGTTGGGGGTATCACAAAGCTACCATCCAGCTTAAAATAATCTTTTTCGAACGTAGCGAACTTATCAGACATAGCTCGAACCTTGTCTATCATCTGATAACTTTTACTTATTTCTGCACCTTCGGCTTCTATATCAGCATCTTCATAAGCTGAGTTATCCAAGATCTCAAAAGCTACTTTTGCAGCAGTCTTTCGTATCGGCGCATATACAGCTTGTTTGAATTCCCGACTCACCTCGTTCACTCAATCACCTACTTTTCAATAACGCTAAATTTTATATCCTTCCAACGGATATCTCCATTCAAATAATCGAGCGCACCAACATTTCTGTCGCCTGCGTAAAACGTGCCTGACTTCTTCGAATTGGATTGGGGGTCTATATAACTGACAGAAAAAAATACTGGGCTAACGGCGTTCATGACGGTCTGTAAATCGGATTTACTCAGATGCTTCCAGCCAAGTTCGATTTTACGTTTCGTTGTTATCCGTTCAATGATCATGTCGCCTCGGGCATTTCGTTCAGCTTTTGAAATGTCCATAATGCCGAGAGAATAATCGGAAGGAGTGGGTATCTCCCGACCGTCAATTTTAATCATGAGTCCTCACTCCTTTAGATTGGTTGGATAATAGATGAACCGATTCGTTGATTTTCTCCGTCTTGGAAAGGTCTGAGCACGCGCGCAATCGTAGAACCTTCGATTTGAATTACGACGTCTCCACCGTCGTTCCCTCTCGATTGTTGGCCAGCTCCACCCATCTGCATTGCAGCCATAACAGCAGAACCTAGAGCGCTTGCCAACTTGTCCACGAACGGCGTATTTTCGAGTGGCACAACCATTTCTTTCCCTGCTTCACCCGCTATGAAGTTACCGAAATTCGTAGCACCATCAACTATCCCACCTCGTGCTAATTTCGGTATTCTTGGGACAGGAATAGGCTTAATGTTGATGTCGACACCTGGCACCGAATTTATCAGGTCAATAGCGCCTTTAATCGTCCTGTTTATCCCACCAATAACCGCATCCATCGCTGCATTTATAACGGATATAGTCGTGTTCAGTACACCTTTAAAGATACCGGAAATCATTGTAACGATACCTTCGAAAACAGAAACCAAACCAGTCCACACCCTGCTCCAGTCATTCGTGAATATGCCGGCAATGAAATCAATTATGCCGCCTAGTGCCATCAAGAGACCTTTCGCGGTTTCCAAAATTCTGCCGACATTACTTCCTACTATGTCCGCAATAAATTGAAAGACACTTTTGAATATCGGACTGAGTTTGTCTACTAGATAGCTCACAATAGGCTTGATGAACTTATTCAAAATGTCTAGTGCTGCATTTACGAGTTTCATTACAAACTCGCCAGTTTCTTTAATGAGACCTTTCAAATGCTTATTCCATAGCTCCGTCAACATCTTCAAGAATGGTTCAATAATCGGTTTCAAGATTTTATCCCAAAGTTGTTGGAACAAATCTTGTATATTCTTAAGTAGCTCGGACAAATTTTTCAACAGCGTTTTTCCGTGTTTATCCCATAAGTCCATGACGATTTTTAGGGTGTCAGTCACGATTTTTTTTATCAATTCGAATACAGGCTTGATGACAGTCTTGTAAATATCGTTCATTAGATTCGCTAACCACTCGAACGCAGTCGCCGTTTCTTCGAACGCAAATACAAGAACGTCTGTAAAGATAGGCACCAAAGTATCGGTTATCGCACCCGCAATCGGAATAACGAAATCATTCAATATGAAAGTAATAAAAGGTTTTATTGTTCTGTCAAGAAGATCCTGTAATGCTGAACCCACTCTCGGAACCATGTCCATGAAAGCATTCTTAATCTTTTCTATCGCCGGTATTATCACCGAAGACGTTAAATTGTTGAGTGTGTCAGTCATAGTTTTAAAGGTTTTCGCGAATAAACCGAGCGCAAAAACCAAAACATCTGTAAAAATCGGAACGAATACACGATTAAGCATCGCCGCTACAGGGATTATGAACTCATTTATCATGTACTCCACCAAAGGCTTTATCGTTCCGTTAAGTAAACTTTGCAAGGATGCGGCTACCGACGTACTCATATCCAACCATGCGAATTTTAGTGTTTCTAGTGCTGGTAGCCATAAATCATTCCAAAGGGCAATAATCAATCCCGTGACATTTTGCATTGTTTCGGAAAGTAACCCCATACCCCAAATTGCTGCATCAGCGATTACTGGCGCAAAGTCTTTCACGAAACCGGTGACGATAGAAGGAATGAAGTCGAATAGGAGGTATCCCGCTGCCGGTTTCAAAAATTGGTCCATCAGCATTAGTAACGAATCACCAATCTCTTTAAAGGATTGCTTTATTGGGCCAACAGCATCGTAAAGGGGTTGAAGCGCTGGACGAATACCGCTAAAAGCATCAGCGAACATCGAACCGAAATCCTTTGCGCCGTCCCTCATTCCTTTGAAAGCATCCTTGATCTTGTCAGCCATCGCTTGAATATGAACGGGAATCGTTTCGGTATCGATTTCAGGCATCTCGAAATCTCCTAGACCCATATCCCCGCCAATTCCGCCCGCCCCTGCACCGGCACCTTTACCGCCACCTGAATCAGCATTCGAACCTTTAGAAGGTTCGGACAGCGAGTTTATTTCATCGAATCCAGCTACTGATCGCTTAGCTTCTTCGGCTGCCTTTTTAACCTTTTTCCCGGACTTTTCAGCTTTCTTCCCTGCATTTTCAGCTGCAGTACCGAAGGAGTCTTGCGCAGCCGCACCGCCACCGGCCGCTTTGCCAGATTGTTTCTGTGATTTCGATACACCGAAAAACGCTTGCATGAAATATCGAAAATACGAAGTGACTCTTACTAGCCAGTTTGCAAGCTTTTGAAGGATAGGAATAACGAAATTTGCAATCGGCATAAAAGCTTGTCCAATGTTTACTTGGATATCCCCGAGCGTTTTGCTCAAAAGGGACAACCTTCCCGCGAAAGTGTCGGCGTACGTTGCCGCATCCCCAACTTGGAATTTGGTTTCTTCCATAATTCCGTTAACTTCGGCCTGAATCTTTTGTTGTTGAGATAATTTATTGGCTGTGGTACCGATAGAGTTTGCATATTCGTCCCACATTTTCGCGACGTTTTTTGTCACACCCGCATTATCGACTAAGATTGAGTTTTCGTTTTTCAAACCTTCAGTCGCAGAAGATACCGCATCGCCTAACGAATAAGATGCCTGCCGCCCGAAAGCCGCCGCATCTTTCAGCCTTTCCATCGTTTGTTCTATCTGGTCATCGCTGTAACCACGCGCTGCTAGGTTTTTGTAAGCTGTAACCGCGTTAGTAAGGGGGACAAGCCCATCCGCGATGTATCCATTAATGAAGCTCTTTGCCTTTGTGAATGAACGCCCTTGACCTTCTACGATACTTTGCAATCCGAGGAACGCACTTTCTAACTCACTAGCCGCCATAACCGCATCTTTCACGTATTTACCGATGCCGAGCGCCGCTATCGCTACAGCTACAGCTTTAAATGCCTTCTTCATGCCATCGGTGGAACTTTTAACGGCGTTGTTCATATTGCCTAACTCTGCCCTAACTCTATCTAATTCACGACGCAAATCAGATGTTTCAGAGGTGATCAGTATTTGCAGTTCCTCAAGCGTTATCGCCACGGCGTTCACCTCGCTTCCGCTTCTCAGCCGCATTCGCTGCATACGCTTCGACACGAGCCTTCATGATTTGCCAGTTTTGTTGTTTCGCTTGTTGGTGCGCTTTTTCTTGCTCTGCTTTTTGTTCCATTGCTGGGAATATACCTGGGTAGGCTTCGTGGATAGCCGGAACATCGTTTTTGTTCCCAACTAACCGCCCGACTAGAAGGGAAATTTGGTTAGCTTGGTGGTAAGCGATAATTGATTGAATCCGCATGTCTGTTTCTCGCTGTTTGCCATAAGCTTTTATTGAGGCGTTAATTTCCGCGTATGTCATATCCCAAAAAGAAACTGCATCCACACCACATTCACATGCGATCGGATACAGCTTCTCGAATAGTTCTGTTAAATTCTTTACTGGTTCACTTCCGCCCCCTTCTTCGCCCCTGTCGCTTGGTTGAAAAAACCAGAAACCTTGAATACATCCATAATTACAGGAATTAAATCGATGTAAGTATTTCCTTCTTCTGCATATTCGTCATACAGATTTAGTACATCTTCAAACTTTGTTCCGTGGTGGAATTTCTGCATAGCCGCATGAAGGATTAGCAATACACTACTGACGGAAGGTATTTCTCCGCTATCAACTGACATCAATATGGATAATGGATTTCGTCCGTTCAACTTCTTTTCTAATTCAATGATGCCTGATGCCGTAATTCGCAATTTGTATTCTTGGCCCGCTGCTGTAAATTCTGAATACCTCATAATTAAATTTCCTCCTCATAATAAAAAGCATCCTCGATTGAGAATGCTTTTTTCGTTTGTATATTAGATTTTCGCTACTGATTAAGTCGTTGGATTCGTCACTGTAATATCACTCTGCAGACTCATTCCAACAGAGAATGTCATTGCCGCATTTACTGCTGCCGCATCCATTTTCACGTTGACGTAAGAGCTAAATTCATGACCTGTGCCGTCCGGATACTCGACCTTGAATTCAGCGGGTTTGTCCGCATCCTGCAATCCTTTTAAGATACGATAGTTACTGTCCGCCGTTTCGTTGTCATAAAGAAACTTGAACGTTAGGTCGCCCAGGTCTTTAACGCCGTTAATGTACTTCTTAACTCCGTCAGATAAAGTAGTTACCTCCACTTTCTCCGGGTCTCCACCCATCTCTGGTACTTCCATAAGATGCTCAAGCTCAACATACGTCGAACCACTTGCTTTGTAGCTCAGTGTTGTGTCTTTGGTTAATAGTCCTGCCATTTATAGCCACTCTCCTTTATTGGTGTACTAGATTCGTTCGTTTGTCGACAATGCCCCGATAACGCATTGTCTTGCGTTTTATGCCCGACGGATCATTTAAGTCCGTCGCTAATTCCCGTAGGAAACCTATACCACTCATCTTGTCGTCAACTTGTTTAGCTACCGTTCCGGTTGACTTCGTGTGCCAGACGTCAATCAATATGATGATTTCGGTCTGTAATTCAATGCGCATTTTATGATAGTTTTTATTGTCCGATTCTTTAAATGTGATGTGAGGTGTTTGTGCTGGGCCGACGGGAAATTGGTCTGAAGCAGTTACGCCCGGAATCGACGATAGTAACGAATAGATTTCTGGTTTAGCATCATACATCAAGAACCACCCATTTTCTGAATGTCTTTTTTCAATTGTTCTTTTACGGTATCCAACACTTTGCCTTTATTGTTCTTTAGTGCCGGATAAAGAAAAGGTTGAGCATCCATCCCTGCCCAATCCTGTCGGTAGTTTAGGTTTTCGGGTGATTTAGGGGGAGATGGAGAACCTTCACCTCGTTGACCCGTTCCGAACTCAACATAGGGTGCGTAATGGAGATTGGTCGAAACTTTGCCGGTGATTATACCGGTTTTTTCCTCGACCTTTTCTTTGATGCTATTCTTCAACAAGCCACTATCACCGGTAGGCGCAAGCCCTTTAGCTTCACCCTGCACCATCTTGTTAGCTTGCTTAATTCCTACTTTAAGTGACTTATGACTATCGCCACCAAGACGGTCGAGCTTTTTCATAAGGCTATTCAAACCTTTAATTTGGCTCATGTTCTCACCTTCTCGAAATCTACGACGTAGTGGGTATTCCATCGTCGGATAGCGACCACCTTGTAGTCAGGTGTTCTGTCGGTAGCGACATAAATGCACGCTCTATCAGACTCCTGAATGTCCGTTCCAATCTCAACATAAGCCGTCAGTATATACGCTAGACGTTCACCGTATAGCTCGACCATTAATTTCCCGCCTGCCGGTTGGACGTTAGCTCGGATAGTGTGACCGTTTGGATCTTCTTCCTCGTAAGTCGTCCCATCCGGTTCCGTGACAATGATTCGTCGATAAACCATATATGGTTTCAAATCGCTTTGTTTAAGTCGCATAGCGTGCCAACTTAGCTAAACGCTTTTGATTAATGGTGCTTTGTAATGATTGCGGTAAATCCTCGAAAGATCGGCTGATACCGCCCTCTGAATGGCTTGTTTGTCCCTCTACACCTTGCTTGTTGTAGTGAATTACTGCGATTTGGCGACAGGTTGACTCCAAAGATTTCGGTAGAGCCGTCCGATTCGTCCATGTCAGAATGTCAGTTTTTATATCTTCGAGCGACAGCTCCAGCAAGTCGTCTTGTTCGCTGTTTATGATTCCGAGTTGCAGCTTTAATTTATCAATTTGCCTCATAGATCACACCAGCCTTCAATAACACTTCATATTCAGCTTCAGAAGCTTCTAACGATTCACCTTTTTTATAGAGAGCTTTGCCGTGTTTGACGTTAGTGTTAAACACCACCTCTTGCGTTTTTGTTTCTAACACTTCCTCGTCCCTTTTCTTTGCCATAATTTCTTCCCCCTTTCGTAAAATTAGAGGGGATATTCCCCTCTCAACCTACTTTTGCAATAAAAATGTTATCGATCGTTTCAAAGCTCGGCATTACAATTTCACTTACAATTGTTTTCACATTTACCGGATGGGGTTCTTTAACTGTCGTGACGGCTACTCCGGTATTGACAATCTGCACCTGCGCATCAACATTGCCAGAAAGGAGGTCCGACTCTTCTGGTGTTGTTCCGTAATATGTGCTACCGAGACTACCATCCGGAATAAGTGTGAAATGGTCATCTGGGTAGAAGTTTTTGAGCACTCCATCTTCAGCACGATATTTTTTGTTATATATTGCAACTGATAGACCGAACTTCGTTTGAAGATACTGTTTCAGCATAGATTCGGTCATGATGATGTTCTGACCTCCAAGTGGGTTCATATCTAGTCGGATACTCGAATGGTTGAGTAAATAGCCAAATGTTTTACGAGATAAAACAGCATTCGTCGGAAGGCTACCCGTATTATCTTCGACCGTTTGCTGCCATCTCATAATGTCCTGGATTGGCGTTGAATCCGCTTTGCTCCACTCCGCTCCGCCAGCGAGTTCTTCTTTATGGTCAGAGAGCATTTTATAGTCGTACTCATAAGCCACTCGATTTGCGGCAATTTGTATTTTACCTGTAGACAACAGTTGCATAATCATGCGCTCAGGTTGCACATCTGCGCCTGTAACCAGCGTTTTCGCATCATCGTAAATATCATTAATAATCGGCATTATATAAGCGTCATTAGACGATGCCAGTAACTTATTGAGTTCTTGTCGATCTTTCTCACCGATACGCATAGCTTCACGGAAAAAAGGCATCTCAGTTTCAATTTTCGTTAATCCGATACGATCGCGGACCGTAGCTTTTGCATCGAATTCAGATGGCATCAAAGCGACCGGGAGTCCTTTCGACCCTTTAATCCAACTCAGATCAAGCCCGAGTTGTTTCTTTGCAGGAAAGAGAGTCGCCCCGAGGTAGGGGATTTGATTGGAAACAGATTCCTTGTAATATGTTGCAATATTTTCTGCGCTTACTAAATCAAAAATAGTGGGCATTTATCGTCATTCCTCTCTTATTTCAAAAATGTGATTTGCAGTAGTGCTGCCGCTGCTTCTTCCGTCGGTGCTTCAGGTAGTTTATCTAGTGCTAGGAACCCGTGAATTAACGCAGTTCCAGAAGCCGGTCCGAAAGTAACGTCCGTGTCATTGAAGAGGACGCCCTCAGCATTCGCATCATTCGCTTTTATCGCTTTAACTGTAATGTCCGCTAGGAATCCACCCCCAAGGATAGTGCCAGCAGGAACAATCTTCTTACCACCGACCGCTACCACACCTGCGTCATTTATCGTTACCGCCATATTGACGTAGTGATCAGGAAACTTTAAAATTTCTTTTTTATTACCATAGTGGGTTTCTGTGAATTTCATCCTTCATTCTCCTCCTTATTCGAAATAGGAATTTCTCGCTTTATCCATTTCCACATTGCCTTGCGCTTGTTGAGCGATTTTTTTACCGTAGTTGTCACCACTACCGCCTGCACCTCCTCCAATTTTTGGCGGATTACCTTTCAACCTCTCGTTCACACCTGCTTCAACTGATTCGCGAAACGCCTTCTCTACTGCGTCAAGGCTTTTATTCGTTGATTCGGCATCTGAAAACACTAGAATGTCAGCGAGTTGTTTAGGTAACCCCTTCTCGGCGAGTGTTTCAAGTGCAGATGCACGAAGTTCACGACGTGTGATGCCCGCTTCACGTTCAGACATCTTATCTTCACGTTGCTGCCGTTCATATTCAGTCTTTTGTTCAGCGTTCATCTTGGCGAGCTTCTCAGCTTCTGTTTTGGCTGCCTCAATGTCCTTGTCACGATTAGCACGCTCTTTAGCGACCGTCTTGGCAATTAAAGCGTCAATCTTTGTCTGCTGTTCCGGCGTAAAGCCAACGTCTTTTTTCTTTTCTTCATCGCCTTTTTCCTCGTCGCCTTTATCACCCTCGTCATCGTCTCCGTCGTCATCTTCACCCTCATCAGCGAAGAACTGGATGTTTAGTCGTAAAGGGAGTTCGGGATGTTTAACGATTGACTGCATAGGTTTATGCGAGACATACAACGATTTGATAAATGTGATTAACAGAATAATAATTTCCATAAGTACCTCCACCGTTTAACGCCCGTCGGCTTTATCCATGCACCTTTTCAAGTCGTGGGCACGTTTTGGACAGGTAAACTCTTTAATTTCTACGTTTTAACGCATAGAACGGAAGTGTAAGAACTATCCACATAGCCTTAAACATCAATCCGACTGCCTTTAGCAATTTCATACCTTCACCCCGCAATCGCATATTTTTCCTTCCATTCCGGATAAGCCATACTCGCCGGAACCAACTCATTCTTACCAGTAGCTGGATTCCTCGCCCGACGTTGGATGTTATCCAATGTTGCAGGTCCGAAATAACCCCGTGTAGATGAACGACAAAAAGGATGCATCGGAGGCATGTTCACACCCGGCATCGCATCTTTAACCTTATAAACCTTTAAATCTTGTTTCTGGCATATTACCGATGTCTTTTTATCCAACGTAGCA
Source organism: Sporosarcina sp. resist (assembly GCF_014302295.1). NCBI lineage: Bacteria > Bacillati > Bacillota > Bacilli > Caryophanales > Caryophanaceae > Sporosarcina > Sporosarcina sp. resist. Next base: position 2,922,325 of record NZ_CP060287.1, read on the forward strand.
AGAAACATATATTCATCAATCTCAGCCTCTTCATACGACTCCATTTCAGCCATATTCGCCATGTAGGTCGTTTCTGTGCGCACTAACCGATTAGCTGCATGTTTGCCTACGTTCATCCGTGACGCTAGTTCCTTGCTCATTTGAGCTGTTCCTACTCCAGACAAAAAACCCGCTGTAATAACATCAGACACTTGCGTCGCCAGAACATCGGTGTTACCCCATATTCTTTCGGAAAATTGTTTACCTGCCCATGGTTGTTTGAGGATGTTTTGAATCACAGGATTAGGAATGGCCGCAAACTCAAAGCCTAAACCTATTCCCTTCTGAACGTCGAACATCGTCCGATGGTACGCATCCTTCATCGTCTTGATGTACAGGTTTGTACCTGCTGTTATCTCCACGTCTGCTATGATTTTGGACTGTAGATAAGCATTTTCTTTCAACGCTTCTAAACGGGTGATACGAGCTCTGTAAGCAGGAGCGTTCATCCTCGCTAACATCCATCTACGAATCCTTTCATCTTTGATTTTCGGATATTCTCTTTTAGCTATCTGTAGCAAAGGGTTGGTCATTTGTTGATTCAGCACCTTGCGAGCTGTAGCAACATCCATCTGCCCGTTACTGCCAAACGTCACGAATATCTGGTCAATCATAGATTGGATATCTTTTTGTGCTTTGTCATAAGCGTTAGTAACAGTCTGAATAGTAGTGTCAGCGCCTCGATGATACTCAGCCATTCGTTGCAATGACCGCTTGTCCCAGTAGGCGTTACTCCTCTTCATTGCCCGTCACGTCCTCAGGTGGATTCATCGGGTAACCGAATTCCCTTTGAGTTCGTTTTAACTTTTCTTCCAGCTGCACTTTAACCCTCTTGATTTCTTCCGTTGGTTCTTCGATAAACGGAATCTGAGACAATAGCGTTTCATCACTTGCGAAATCTCTCAGCGTAACAAGTTCTTGAATCGTAACCTCGTTCTCTGGGAGGTTTCGCGTCATCGTGATTATCACGTCTGACATGTCCACCGCTTTCCCTTTGACGCCGAGGATATTAGCGAATAGTATCAATCGCTCCCGCAATCCCTGCACGAAATAACGCTCCTTGATGACTGCTAACTGCTCTAAGCCGAGTAACTTATATTTCATGGCCACTCCGGAAGATTGTGCTGCAAAGTTTTCATCCGTCAGATTCGGGACCATGCTGAATTCATGGATATCGGATTTGATTGCATCCTTCAATACTTCTACTTCTGTTTCGTTTAAGCCTTTCACAAGCCAAGAAGCATCAGCACCTGTTTCCGGAAGTTCTAGTATCTTGTGCTTTTTCAACATCCTTGCCGTTGTAGACATTTCTTCTTCGTCATCCCCGAATGAGAATCCAACTACTTTCAATATCGCATCAACGAGCTGCTCTTTATCATTCACTCGATCCGATTGCAGGATGTTATATGCATCGATTAAGCTAATCTGTTGCTCATAGTCGCCCTGTTGCTCCTCGTTGTTCGAGAACTCAGTAACTGGAACTGCGTTGTAATAATGAGGTTCTTGATCAATTAATTCGTAATCTTTTCCCTCAACTTCTTTTGTGAAGTACTTAATTACTTCCGTTTCAGAATAAACGTTGATGTTAAAGCCAATTACCTTGTTGTCAACGTCCCTCTTCTCGTAGTAATGAACACCAAACATCGTCTTATATTCAACCGTATCATCGACAACCAGGAAGATTTGTCGCGGATCAATGACGGCGACCTTTGGAATCGGAATCTCATCACTAGACATGAAATAAAGCTCTAGCCCCCTACCGAATATAGAAAGGTCCTTTGACAACTCCGAATCATGCGATACGATATCAATTGCTTTGTAAGCCTTTGTAATCGCGTCTATCTGTGAACCCTCATACTTAACTGGATTACCAAATACATAACCCGAGGAGATGTCTGTGATATACTTCGCGTGATTTGCTACCAATCTATTGTTCGGCAATCCTTTGTCCTCGTCTGATGGACGATCTAAGATTGCGTGATTTCCTAAGTAGTAATTATCCAGCAGATTCAAGCGTTTAATACCTTCCTGGTGCTCCTTGATACAGCTTGCAATGAGTTCCACTGGGATGTCTTTTTCTATTAGTTCTCTATCTCGAATAATCGCCATGCTATCACCTCAATCCAAGTTTAGATTTGCTGCTTACTTTCGCTTTCAAATGACCGAATAGAATCGTATTGACAAAGTATCTGTCACCGTCCATATGGTGGTCATTCGTTTTAATCGGCTTCTCTTCACCGCGATTACCCGCTTTCTCGTCCCAAATGTAGGAAGAGAACTCTCGAAAAGTTTCTTTACAGCAATCGTTATATTTTATTTTCCCGTTAATCAATGAACTCGCTACGTTACGGATACCGTTAATGACATCGTTGTTTGCTTTCTTAACCTTGAATCCATCCTTTTTAAGCTGAGCAATAAACGATGCAGCAGATGGATCTATAATGATTTGAGTTTTCTTGTCGTTAATAAACTTACCCATTTCTTCGCTGTACTCCGTGTCAGTCTTTTGTGTTCCTCCACGACCGCTATGGTGATTCTCTTTAACCTTGTACCAGACGCCTGCATAAAGACCCCACAATCCGAAGACAGTAGGGTTTTGCGTTCCATAGTCGACCGCAACATAATACTTTGAATACGGTCTATCAATTGCCTTCACGACATGCTCATCTTCGTTGAACATGTCATAGATGACGCCTTCGGCAAGCACCCACAAGCCCAGTATGAAGCGCTGATAGAATATTCCTGCATACATCCGCAAATAGCGTTGCTTGGTCTCAGCATCAAGGGAAAGGTTGTCGTCCATCGTGAAATGGAGTTGCAACATCTTCTTTTCTTTCCGCTGATCAATCCATTTTTCTTTGAACCAATGATAAGGACCTTCGGGGTTGCAGTTGAACCAGAACTTTGAGCCTTTTACAGAACAACGGGCAGTCGCTTGTGACACGAATGATTCAGGCATCAAGGCCACTTCATCGAAGAACATACCTGCAAGCGTAATCCCTTGAATAAGATCCTGTGAACCTTCGTCCTTACCACCAAAGACGTAAAACTGATTGGTAATGCCTTTATAGGAAATCGTTAAATAGTTCTCTGCTCGGTGGTCTTTAACCTTGTATCCGCGAGCTTTTAACATGCGTTTCAATGGAGTGATAACGTTACGTCGGAATGAACCAATCGTCTTCCCGGCCATCCCCATGTTCTCATCTTGGAATGTCTCCATTGCCCACATAACGTAAGAAAGGGACATAACGACCGTTTTACCTGCCCGCACCGAACCATCGCATATGATGCCATCCAAATCCTTAACAGGCGAACCTTCACGCCACCACGTTAAGACTTGTTTCTGTTTGATAGAGAATGGTTGGAATTTGAATGGGGCAGGTTTCTTCTGTTTGTACTTCTTTTTCTCAGTTAAAAATGCAAAGAAGTTATTCGTCTTCGTCGGTTTGGTCGTTAGCATTGCCCCACACCTCCGAAGTTGTAACGTTTAGTGCTTCATTGAATCCATCGTCTTCGTACTGTTCAGGATCCTCGTTACCGAATGCTTTTGCATGAGCTATTTTCAGTTTCTCTTGTTCTAATTGGCGCTTGAAATGATCCGGTAACATATCGAAATGTTTGGATAGGAAGTCCATTGCTTTTTCTCGGCTAGCGAGCTTTATAGATACTCCATCCTTACCCTGCTTAACTTCACTGATTATAGTTCCGTCCACTTCATCGTCATTCTTAAAATCAAGATGACTCATCTTATAAGTGATCGGCTTGAAATTAGCATCTAACATCACCTTGCCAGTTTCCGGATGTCGTTGTTCCATCTCCATACTTCCGAACTCAACAAAGTCTGTCATATCTGCAAAGGCTATTTGAATGTACTTATTCAACACGTCCATCGCGGTAACGAAGACTTCCTGGTGCATTTCACCTTTCAGTCTTCTGACTTCGGCTGCCACCTTAACATTTCTAAGCAATCGACTTCCTTCGACATGAGCACTATTTCTTGCATACCCAGCCTTGATAGCTGCCATTGTCGCGTTAAAGTTCTTAATGTAGTAAATACAAAAAAGCCTCTGCTTATCGGTTAAATCATCCGACTCTACAAAGACCTCTTTCGGTTGCATCTTTTTTGCATCCTTTTGTTTTTTGGTTGCATCTTTCTTAGATGGACCTCTTACCCAAGCTTCACGACTTTTCCTGCTCTTCAACGTACCAAGTTTCACGTCATGTTTTTCAGCTAATACGGCAAGCGTTATTTTTGTTGTTTCCCACTCTTTCTGAATCTCTTCCCAATTAGGCACATCACATCACCGTCCGCCTCCTTTTAGTTTTAAGCATAGAAATAGCACCCTATAAAGGGCGCCTGTTGTTAGCCAAACTTTTCATCAGCTATTTCCTTTGTAATATTCTTTATCTTTCTTCCAAACTCGACGCAATAAAACCTTCAGTAAACCTCGGAAATTTACTAATTCAATTTATCCTTCAACTACTTCCGATTCTTCAACACATTCTTTAATAATCATTTCAAATACCCTTCTCGTATACATTCTTTTAGTTTGTATGAAGACTAATATTAATGCTGTAATAATTAATGGTATTAAAAAAGATAGTATAAATATCATTCCCATAGACATTAGTTGAGCTGTTCCTTCTTGTAATATGCCGCTGATATCATCAAGTACTTTCGTTTTTTCTTCTTCAGTTAATTTTTCTATAGGATTAATCGATAATTGTTTATCCGCCATAAAATAAACTTGATTAATACTTATTGTGATGTAAGTTATAAACATTGTAATCAAACCTGCCAAAAAACTCCCCAAAATAATATGAACCATATTCATATCAGCACTTAATTCCATTCTAAGATTATGTAGTGTTATTTTTCGATGTATCTCCTGAAGCCTTTCTTTACTGTATTTCAGCTTTATACTCCTTTTAAAATTATTAATACTAATATCCGATTTAGCATTTACTTTCCCGAAATTTCCCTCGAGATATTTAATAATATTTTTATTATTATAGTACTCTGGATTCAAGATACCACCCCTCGAATCCTTTATCGGTTGAAAATACTTATTTTAAAGCATATCTAGTCCTAATTCATGAAACTAGTTAAGAGTTGCAAAAACCACCACAAACTTTAAAGGGGATTAAAAAGATTGTGGTGGTTACATTTATATCACACTATCATCGTATCACCTGGTTATGCTAGTCACTTAGTTTATTTTTAGACATAGAAAAAGCCGCACCTTTAAAGAATGCGACTTCTAAAATTATTACTTTTCTATTACCACATTAGGATTAAACGAAATTTCCATGAACCTTTCTAAAACTTTTTCGCTAAAAGGTTCATGCTTTTGAGTTTCGGATATATGCATCTTCATACCTCGGTCTCTAAATAGAAATCCTAGGAATAGATAATCATTCTTTGTGCATGAAAATTTAATATTTTCCCGAGTGACTTCCGCGATTAATTCATCATCGAAAACCTTAATGCTCACCGCATCATCTTTTTGCGTCACTTTTAAAAAATTAATCTCATCCTGTAATTCGAAAAATCCGTTGAAATAATTGAAAAGATACTCCAAAACATCTGCATCGGTTTTAAAAGCATCCAGAAAAACTCGTTGTTTAATTTTGTTTTCTATGTCTTTTTTCCATTCCATGTTTATCACCTCCTCACCGACATCATTCGCCAAATAAGGAGTAAATCCTCTATATCAACCTTTTTTAAACTGCCCTGCCGCTACCGACAACCAGAATCCTATACCCATAATGAACCAAGATGTAATCCATGAGTGCTCATATATCGTCTCCATCGTCATCCTCCTCTATGTATGTTGCCTATCGTAAATATCGACCGTATTTATCGGGGCTGGTAAGAGGGGTAATGTCGCTCGCACGCACCCCCTCTTTAATTCTCCCCCTCATATATGCAGACTTCGTATATCAAGCGTATATCATAGATTTTTTATCCATTCTTTCTTCAACCTTGTTTTTGGCTCTGCGTATAGATTGTTGGACCATGCTTTTACTAACTCCCAGCTCGTATGCAATTTCTGACATACTCTTCTTTTGCCCAACGTGAAGGATATAACACTGTCGCTCTCTCAATGAAAACGAAGAAAGAATATCTGCCAAAATAACCTTCTCTTCCCTAGTCATAAAAAGATGCTTTTTATTTACATCATTCTCTTCCAACTGCTCTGCTATATCCGGAATCAAATCAATATTTTCATATGAACGCCTCTGATAAACAGCCTTTTCATCGACCCCTCGATAAGTGTTCGGCTGTCGTCCAGTAGTCATCCATTCAAGCGAATAAGTCATACTATCAATCATGCTATTAAACTGTTTCAAGTCATTCATTTCAATCGGATTGCTTCTGTCCACTTGATCCGCGCGTCTCTTCATGTCCTGCCTGCCCTCGATATACTCCGGAACCATTTTATCCACCCAACTCAACATAAAAGCGCCCCCTATCGATATCTAACTCCCCGCGAACCTTATTTAAATCGATGCATTCAACGAATGATTTTCCGGACAATGAATTTCGGTTTATTCGACATAACTTGACTGCGTTTACGTGTATCCCAATCTAGATTCCAACCAAACATCGCTTCATTTTCCATGTTCCATAATGCTTTCTCATAGTTTTCTAGAGCTACTTCCTTTATTGAGTTCCATAGTCGAGATAGCCCCTCCACGATTGGATTAAGCTGTTCTGCCATCCCTTTGAATCCAATAATCACGTTGTCAATCATTCTTGAAACTTCCTCATATGTTAGCTGGTGACGTTCTGCAAGTTCTGCCTTTATCTCATCCAACCGCTCTTGATTGATTTTCATTGTCTTTTCCTCCTCTGATTTTTGAGATAAAAAAGAGGACAACAAATGACACAGCGCAATGCTGTAATCAATCGTTGTCCTCTGGTTGGCCAGGGGGACTTATTTTATGACTAATTTACTTTTTTCAATCTCTTTATAATACATTCTAGAAAGCTTATTCATAGTCTCATAACAATTCTCAATCGTCTCATTTAACATCAATATTATTTCTATACCTTCATATACATCAATAGGTGTATCCACATCCAGAAAGTAATCGTTCTCTAAATAACAATCTATACTATTATAAATATCATTGGTAGAATTTCTTAGAATCCAAAAGTCAGCATAAACGTTTTGGGGGATATATCTTTCATCAATTTTATTCAACACTTCTAATGTGGTATTGGATAGTTTTTTTATTCTTTCTAAAGTGCTATTTTCAATTTCATTGACATTTAATTCTCGTTTAATTTCCTGATTCATATACCCTATTTCTCGCCAAATCCGTTCTATTATTTTCAAATACTCTTGAGCCTCTATAAACCTGACCTTTCTAATTTCTAACTTACTTTGCCCATGAAAAATATATAGTGCTATGATACCGGTAACGACGCCCGCTGTTAATGTCCCTACAAAAGAACCGATTAAACTCATAGTAGAATCTTCATCGAATATACCAAAGAATTTATCCTCTGATAACCACAAAGGAAGCAAACTAACTTCCAAAGACATTAGTTTGAGTATTAAAGAAAATATGATTAGAATGAGCACTCCAATAACTACTTCCTTAACATATATTCTATCTTTCAAAAATCTTCCCCTTTTCCTTCCATATCCCCTACAATTTTTTAACCTGTCATGGTCTACCATGTAACAACTATCAACTAAGGTATAAGTTGCAATCAATCGTTGTCCTCTGGTTGGCCAGGGGACTATTGCTTTTCTTTGTTATTATCCGAGTAATTCTTTAAGACATTTAGATAACTTTCCAAATCTTCAAATTCATTACTGATATTTTTATTATTATGGTAGTCTTTTATCTGTCTATTTGATAAGTACCTCTTTTTATTCATTTCATTTATTTCATTTATTTCTAACCCTTTTTGTAAAACGTTCAATTGCTTTGTTATCTCATCAAAGTCTACGCTAGTACCAGCACTGCTTAATACCTCTGTTTTTTCTAACAATGCTTTTGTAACAACTGTTAACTCACTCTGTTTTCCTTCTATTGTTTCCAAGGCATTACTTACCAATTTCTCTAATCCTTCTGACACCGTTGTCAAATCGTCAACTGATTTCCCTACTTTGATGAGGCTTTCTTTCTGTCCTGCAACATCCCATAAAGTCATAAGTATAGCTATCACCGCTAGTACTATCGAAAGCAATAGACCCGCATTAGATAATCCACTTATAGCTACTTGTTGATTATAAAGTGCTAACCCGCCTACGACACTCAAAACAATCAAGAAGATTATTATAAGATATATTAAATGCAGATTTAGGCTGTTTTTCTTTGAATTGTCCTTACTCAAAATTCCTCCCCCTCTTCCCTCCGCATCCGTTTAATCTTCCCTTGATGCGTAACAATCCTATATTCCCCTAACCGACTCAGAACAAATGACACAGCGCAATGCTGTAATCAATCGTTGTCCTCTGGATGGCCAGGGGGACTATTAGTATATTGTGTTAGTAAACGGTCTAAATAAAATACCTTTCTTTCCTTGTCTTTCAATACTCATATATTCTTTGGTACCATTTCCGCTAAAAACATCAAATTTTGGTGAAGTGCATTTCATTTGCTTTGAATATTGATTTTCATACTTAATAACAATTTGACATTCTTTTTCGTAAAATGAGATATCCCTAGGTATTTTAACTTTGAATATCCTGCCTATTTCACCTTTGTGTAAATTATCCTTCATGTAGTTATATTCTAAGTCAATGCTCTTGTAAGTTCCTATTACAATTAATTTAACACTTTCTATTGCAATTACAGCATTGCCATCGTTTTTAAGTAAAATCTCAACTCCTGCGTCTGCGCCCATCCTGCTTGTGCTAGTAATATGAATCCAAGGAACATTTCCCATGTGCAACATTTCGTTCGTTTTTTTAATGCTTTTAATATTTATTAGTACAACTATTAACGCAATAATTGCTGATATTGCAGAAGATATAGCCGAAATCGCTGTCCAATTAATCGTCATAAGAATCAAAACTTTTCCCCTTCTTCCCTCCGCATCCGCTCCACTTTCCCTTGATGCGTCACACTCTTATCCCCCCATGCTCCAGAGAACAATAAATGACATAGCGCAATGCTGTTATTAATCGTTGTCCTCTGGTTAGACAGGTGGACTATTTTTTTATAATCATTCCAATTGCTTAATTTTACTTTCTACAATCTTAATCATATATTCATATATATATATTTGTTCTCTAATATCCTTATCGTCACCAAAGAAAGGAGAAAGAGTTTTCCAAAGCACAAAACCAAATGTTCCTACTAAAAACAGAAAAAATAACATGTAAATAACTAAATAAATTATTTTTTCTAGCGTAAAACTAAATTTATCAATCTCTTCTAAAGCTTCGTACATAATTGGTATTCCTTGAGTTGTAAAAAAATTAGTCAGAACAACAACAACAATACCAATACCGATCCCCCTATATCCAAAGTAATTTAACTCTTTTTGAAGAGCCTCTAAATGAAAAACCACTTCTTTTAAAAGCTTCTTTTCACATTTTATTTCTTTAGATAATGAATTTATTATTATATCCAATTCTTCGTTTGCCTTCGCTCTTAGAAGTAATTTTCGTTCGTGTTTTTTTGTGATTTTATTAAATTCTCTTTTTCTAATTTTATTTATTTTTTTTATGTTCATCTTTACTGCTCCTATACAACAAATGACACAGCACGATGCTGTAGTCAATCGTTGTCCTCTGGTTGGTCAAGGCGAATGTTATATTTTTTTCTATAAACTCCCCATGTTACACTTTCAATTATTCCGTCGTTCTTCAATCTAGAGAGTGCACCAGCAATTTGACCAGGCGTTAAGTTTACACCTTTTTCTTTAAAGTGTTTTCCGATGTCACTTGGCGTAAATTCCTCTACGCCAACAATATTTTGAATGTAATACACAATTTGACTGTAACCACTAGGTTTATTATTATTAACAGCGTCCAAATAATCATCGACAAACTTATCATCACTGTTAGATATAAAAGTAACTATTTCATTCGCTAAATCTTTTGGTTCTTTATCTTTGTTGTTTTCAATCATTTTCTTTAAACTTTCTGATGAAATTATATTTGCACCTTCCAATGAGCCTTTAAAATCATCAGCCATTGCTTTTGTTCTTCTATTGGTGTTTTCCGACATTTCTTTAATTTCTTTTACTACTTCACCCAATTCTCGAACTTTATTAATTTCACTTTCAAACTTCTCTATACTACTAGCAACTTTTTCATTATCTTCCCTAGTAACGTACGTTTGAAAAAATGCATATAAAATTGCTAAAAATGCTAATGAAATTGAAATCCAACTAGTTATTAGCGAAATCTGATTGGTTAACTGCGTTTCACCGTCCCATTTCCATACAAATAGTACTCCAAATATAATAAATAGGATTACGGTAACATATATGTGATCTTTTTTGCCGTTAATATCCTTGCTCTTGGATTCTCGCTTCATATTCTGACTTTCAAATTCCTCTTTCGACATCAAAACTCCTCCTCTTCTCCCTGCATACACCTTTTTACTTTCGGAATCCATATCAATAATAAGAAATATTAGCATAAGAAAAGGCATCCAAATAACCTTAGAGATAGTATTATTGCTAAATGAAAGCAAAACTAATATCGCATAAATCAAAAGAACACCTACGATTAACTCGATCAGAATTTTTCTCCCTCTTCCCTCCGCATCCGTTTAATCTTGCATTGATGCGTCACAATCCTATATTCACCATATTCCGGTAGCTCTCTCACCTTAGCAATCCCCTCCGAAATAACTACCACATAGGTCAATGATAATCACATTATACCAATATTCGACATAAAAATGGGAACAATTATGAATCCATTCACTAATAAAAGAGGACAACAAATGACACAGCACAATGCTGTAATCAATCATTGTCCTCTGGTTGGCCAGGGGACTTTCTTTTATTAATATTAACTATTGAAGTAGACGAAAAAAATACTAAAGCTAGAGATATTAAAGTCAATCGATTAGTCATTGTTTCAATATTACTGTTTGAATTTATATAAGTTAAATAGGTTGCTAGTACAGCAAGCGGCACTGATAGAATTGTAAGCAAACGTGCAAGTTGATAAAGTAATTCATCCGACTTCGATTGGTATTCTTGCTTCTCTAATTTTGTTATCGTTATTTGGCCTAAAGTGAATATAGTAACAAATATGGACAATCCTAATAAAACAAATCTATTGAACATTTCGACTATATCTCCAATCGCTGCCATTAAAAGAAATGCAAACGATATAGAAATAATTAAATTGTTATTCAGAACTCTTCCCCCTCTTCCCTCCGCATCCGCTTGATCTTACCCTGATGCGTTACAATCCTATATTCCCCATGCTCCGGAAGCTCTCTCACTTTCGCAACCCCCTCCGAAATAACTACCACACAGTTCAACGGTAGTTCCATTATACCAATTCCCAACAATAATGCATCTGTATTAAAAGTAATATCTTTGTTCACCAGGACCCCTCCTTGTGTTATAATTCAGTCAGCCATGACGGGAGGAATCCTGTCTTTTTTATTTGCTCAAATCTTATACCCAATCGCCCTCATCATCTTTTCGCTATCCGCTACATAAGCCTCTTTAAACTCCGGAAAAGCATCAAACAAAAACCCTTCATAATCCAATCCAAAGTAGTCACAATACCGAATGACGTCTTGTAAATCTGCCCTTTCGACGCCAATTTCTAAATTCATAATGCGTTCACGATACATTTTCAATCCTGCTGCTAAGTCTTTCAGATTCAATCCTTCAGACGTTCTGAGGAATTTCACCTTTTCAGCAATGTGTTTGATCTTGCGATTTTCCTCTAAGCTCATTTCAATCCCCCCAATAACTCAGCAGCCTTTGCTCCGCCATCCATCATGACTTCAATTTCCGGTCCCCACTGATCAACAACATTAACTTCGTAGTTTTTGCTGTCCGCATAGAACTCTAATGCTTCCTGCAACCGTTCGTTTTCTTCTTGCGATTTTAACCATTCATTTCGCCAGTGCAGACCATTAACTTCCTTCTCCAACTCCGGCACCCATTCTGCTTGCTTGACGAGATAATCAATTGCTTCAGTAGATAATCTGATGTGCCTTCTATGTGTGTCTTTTATTACGTGCAACCGTGCCGCATTCATCTCACTCACACCAACACTCCATCCCTTTCAATTCATTCGTAAGCCTCATAAACATCTCCATATCCCCTGTATCAAGCGCGATATCAATCTGCAACAACAGCATGTCCTTGTCAGTAACGTCCGTTTTAATGCTAGGATGATGCTCCAAATATTGACGTGACATCTTGGGGTCTTCAGACATTTCAGCCATAAGTTTTCGAGAGTTGATTTTCCCCATTTCCGTTAAAGCGTTCGCATACACAGCGAGCGAAAATCCTTCCATCAATCTTTTAAACTTTTCACGTTCATGATCATGATCATTGTTCATCCTTCTCCACCCTTTCTGATTCATATAACAAATGAATTTTGATCCAATAATAATTTAGTAGTAGCCGTCAATTAAGGCGGATTTTTATTTTGTTATTGGTAAAGATCTATATTAATATGAAAATAAAGCACTTTTGGAATTTTATTGAAATGTATATTTTCTACCTTCGTTATAGATACTAAGATAAAATCGGGAGGTACAAACATGACCAATAAAAAACTTGAAGATATGGACAATCAAATTGAAAAAGTAAGAAAGCAACTCAATGAACTAGCTAAGGAGAATCCTCTATCTGACCCAAAAGTCGTTGAAACAAGCCAATTGCTTGATTTATTATTAAATGAATATGAACGGTTGAAAAATAATAAATCATGAATCATCCCCGCTCACACCTTTCCAATTCACCATGCCGAAATATACCGATCTGATTAGACTTCGCAAACAAAACTTCGCACTGCCGTAGAGGTAAAAACTTCACAATTCGCCCCTCCGACCCCTCATACAACTTGAGATAGTAATAATCCTCAACATCTTTTTCCTCCACATTGACGATCACTTCAACCAGGTCACCAAGCTTAAACGCTATTGTTGGCACCGCATCAAAAATAGTAAGTTGCTGCACCACTTCAGTCACTCCTTTACAAATCGCTTTGCTACCTTAAGTGCTGCCAAATCATACTCATTACCGCCGGACATCAACCAATCTGCAATGCGCTCGTCGATGTCCATCAGCACTTCAATCGGCAACTTGTCGCCGATTGCGTATAATTCATAGGATTCACTATTTGCCTCCTTCGCTTTTTTTAGAATTGTTCATCTAAATTTTCTGTATTGAATTATAAAAATTGCACATTATATTTAGTAAAGGAGCGATACTAATGTCGAAATTAATAGTTAATGAAGAAACGGTTACTTTGGAATTAGAATACTTTAAAGATCTTTTAAAAAAGTACCAAGAACTCTCGGAATTAGTTCAACAAGTTCAAAACGTTGATAATTCTGAAGAACAAAAAACAGAATCTCTATGGCCTAAACTAGAATTCCCAGATTGGATTTGTGGAAAGCAAGATTTTTGCATAACTACACCAGGAAACAAACACTGGAACATTAGAGAATGTAATGTTGAAGCTGAATTGGTATGTGTTAGTTATGGCATAAAATATGGAACTCCTGCAACAATGTCACCCGGAAGATGCGAAAATCTATACCCAGATGGTGAATTTCAATAGCGAGGATATATTCCTCGCTTATTTTCTACGCATGTTATCACTAGCCAAATTCAACCACGTTTACCAATCACTCTGTTTGCCGACTATCGCTACACCATTAAGATGATTGTGCTAAAGACCGCTGATCCTTCTGAAACAACCTCGAATCCCTTTACAATCAGTTCGGCCACTCGCCTTTTAACGTCGGTCTCATCAATGCCCGTCACCGTAGTTGTGAAATATTCCCCCATGTCAACCCCTCATTTCAGATTAGTATTTGATACAAACAACCACTTTCGGTGACAGACTGTAAAACTTCCGAACCGTCAGATCCACCACTTGACTGTCATTCTGCCAAATAACTTTAGTAAGTCCATCCTTGATTGCCTTCACATAATTATCGACATCCGGTTTCGTTGTCGGTCGCAACTCACCCGACTTGATAAGCGCCTGTTTCGGCTTCGTTTGAAGCGCTTTAGGAGTCGAACGATAAACATCTACATAAAGATCAATTGGACCCGTTATGAGTTCTTTTGGTGCGTATTGACCTGCAGCAAGCTTTACGTATTGCTTGAAGTCCCTCGATTTCTCCGGATCATAGAGAACTGTTTTTCCTGCGAATGATTTGCCTGCCCTTGGGCGACCTTGCGCAACGGGTTCGCCCGGTATTTCGAATAGTATTTTCCTCATACGGCCAATCGCTCCTGATACTCAATTACTTCGAAGATAGTGATTTGGATTCTTTCAAATTCCGCTTCGGCCTCCGCGACCTGTTTCCTCTTGCAAACTGACCCATAACCAGCCCTAATACTCTTATCTGATTTCAATGGTTTGCCGCAACGTTTACAGTTGGCCACCAAGTTCATAAAATCCCCTCCAACGTCTCTATAAGTGCATCCTTCGCCGAATCACGACGGTGAACCAGCGCGTACACCCTACCGTAATTCAGATTGTTTTCACGAATAAACTTCAATTCCTGGTTCGTGAAGATCTTTCCGTCTTTACGGACTGATTCCGGTATCTGATCCACCTTGTAAGTAGCGAATTCATTACGTAATCTTTTATTCTCATGCTGTAACTTAATAAATTCCTGCTCCCATTGCCATTCGTTATCCACTTTGACCCCTCACTTTCAAAGTTTCATAGACTACTAACAGAGCGTACAATGTCGTTTACCGTCGATACTGAGCGTCCCGCAGTTGATTTTGGAGTATGAATTCACTCCGACCAATTAGGGACGTCAGAGGAACTGGTGTGCGGTTATTTTGGTTCCTTTATCCTGCCGTCACCTTCTTCAGCTGCTCATTCGCCATCTGGATGCCGAGTAAGTAAGCGATAAACTCATTGGGTAACTGTCTGCCGAACTCTGAAAGCATCTCGAACTCTTCGCTGTCAGTGTCGTCATACTCTTGATAGCACCTCCACACTTCGTGTTTATAAACTGCTTCGTTGCCGTATTCAAAAACTACACTTCTTAAATCACGGTGGATATCCTTAAACACTTGGATACTTTTTTCATCATCTTCAAGATCATGAATGCTTTCGGCCAACCATTCGTCAAGTTGTCTATAAGCTTCATCATCGTCGAAGCTCCAACGACCACGGGAACTGCACGATAATTTCTTCATGAGATAACTGAGTTTCACTTTTTCTAAGCTTTCGATTGTGGCACGCCATGTTAGTGAAAATACCGCATCCCCTATATCACCAGTAATGAACAATGATGACCCCGAGAAAATATATCGAACCGAGTAGAACGACGTTCCAGGCTTGCTCCAGTCAAGAAATGTGGAGTTGCCATGTTCGGTTACTGTCGCGACATGGTCCTTGAACCATTCATTCCGGATGTATTCCCGTTCTTTTTTAATACGCTCCATTACGAGTTCACCGCCTCTCGTATTGCTAGTAAACTAACAAGAGAGCGATAGTCCATCTCGGACAACAATTCGCCTTTAGGACCTCTGGTAACATGATGTACAGTGACTAATTCGTCGATGATGATTATTGCTTCATGAATTTCCAAACCGCCATCCCCTTCCTCATTTTTAATTTCCGACACTTGTACCCTGCTGTAATTCTCGGATGAGCTTGTCTCGTTCAGCTGCAATGTCTACACTAGATTCGGCCCGTGACTCTTTCTTTTGTTGCTTGTGAAACCATTCAGGAACTTTTTCTTCGCGAGATGAACCATATCTTCCGCGGTTACTTGGGTGATTGTTTGGTTTGTTAAACTTGTTCCTTTCGTGAGACTGCACCTGTTCAACGGTTGTCAACTTGTTATTCGCCCACTCCTTGAACAGGTATTCAACAAATCCGAAATTCTTTCTGTTTCGGTCATCCGCTATTTTTACAGCCTCAATAATTATTTCTTTGTTTTGTTTGAAATCGTCATACCACATTCCTAACGAATCTCTTTGTAACGGAGAGAGTTTGCAAAGGTTAGATTCAAATGTCTGGAATACTTCAGCGAAATCATCGACAACTGGTGTTGTAGTAGTTGTATTACTTAATTCTTTAGTTCTTAAGTTCTTTAGTTCTTGTTCTTGTCCCACGTTCGTCCCGCGGTCGTCCCGAGTTCGTCCCACGTTCGTCTCGTCATCCGTCCCGTTAGGGTTTTCGATAATGTCGTCCGAGCCTTGATAATCATCGTATTTAGTGATGGTAAACAGCGTCCCGCTAACCGTCTCGCTAACAGACACCATAGATGCATCAACTAATTTCTTAACTTTTCTTTCGACAGTGCTTTTTGAGACCTTTTTTAAGCCTCTTCCTTCCATATATTCCAAGTCTTCCGCTAGTTTTGAATAGGCTCGGAGGTACTGCCCTCGGTTCACTTCGATGCCTCTCGTCTTCATGCCGTCCTTGTGAGAGGCCTTAAGTAATAACAGTGTAAAGAGCCGGAAAGCGGTCACGTCCTGCCATATCTCGTTGTCTAGTATCTTCCTGTGAAATTTAATCCAGCCACCCAATTCTGTACCTCCTCCCCATCTAAGTCAGGGAACGAATACGAGTTTCCCCGTCTGTTCCTGTACCGCTTTTTTAAACATCGCTTCATCCGAATTCGTATCCGAAAGATGCAGCAAATGAATCTCTTGGACTCTTGATAGATCATTAGCTTTAAGGAATTCAAGGACGTTTTCTAAGCTGAAATGCGACTTGATCAAACGCCGTTTCATACCGTCATGAACCCTGCCAGTCATAATGTTTTCGTTCAATATTTCTGTTGAGTAATTCGCCTCTACCATGATGTGTGTAAGGCCCTCAAATCGATATCGAACATAGAATGTATCTGTAGCGAACAGGAGCTTGTCCCCCACCTCATTAGCGAGTAGAAAGCCAAACGGCTCACTTACATCGTGCTGAACATCAAACGGCAACACCGTCCATGTACCAAGCTTGAACCGCTTCTTGTTCTCGACTACTTTAATTCGATGGTGATTGATTCCGATTGCTTCTTTTGTGCCTGGTGACATGTAGATATTCAAACCACGGTCTGCAACCTCACTGACGGCTTTACAGTGGTCTTTATGTTCATGAGTAACCAATACGCCTGCGATGACCGAAGTCTTGAAATTGAGTGCTTTCTGTATGTTTTTGAACGATATCCCGCACTCCAAGAGGAGAGGGGTTGTGCCATCAGTTACGTAATAGCAATTCCCCGTACTTCCTGTTGCGAGTGTTTTGATTTCAATCATTTAGAAGCCCGGGCCATTCGTGGTAACTGGCTCTGGTTCGGGGTGAACTAGTGGCTCCGAAATGATTTCTCCTGTGATCGGATCAATATCAAGTTTTTGTGACTCTGGTTTGTCCTTCTCATTGATGATTTCTGATTCATTCGCCAAAGTTACTTCCGGTTGAATATCAAGCAGCTCAGAGTTGGCATTTTCATTAATTTCTCTGCGAGTACGCGCGTAAGATCCATCTTCCGCATCGTCGTATGTCATTTCGACAAAGGCATTGCCAAAGTCTTTCGGTATCCTTTTCACAATGTTATTCCGCATTTTCCTAATGAGCATAGACTCGCGACTTTGTGGGTCTTTCCACGCCGGGCTAATGTACTGTTGGACGCTTTCGTCATCCAGTGTCGCTAACCCGAGTTCCTTCACTTTGTTTAGAAGTTCACGTTTCTTCGCATCTATTTCTTGTTTCTGTTTTGGACTTGCTTTGAAACGACTCTCCGCAATACCGAATGTCTCATTCATGAGATTGTTGTTAATGTGAGCGATTAGATTCTTAGAAACATCCTCTCGTTCCGCAATCCAATATTCGACCTGTCCGCCATTTTTTGTGATTGGATAAACAACGCGGACAACATCCCCCTGCCCAGTCGGTTGCCATACCGGTGGCTCCATATCAATCCCTCTATACATTGGATATTCAAATTTATCTTTTGAACGCACTAACCAAAATTGATGGACCTCTTTAACGTCGCGTCCGAAATTGGAAAGGATTGCATCATTACCGTCACCTTCAATCCCCATCTCGATCTGTTTGGTCCAAACATCTTTTCCATCAATTTTCTTTTTGACGTTCCTCATTTGGAAATACACTTCTCGCGGACTAGCAGCAGCGTTCAATTTCAATGAAGCAATCGTGAGTAATGTTTGCGTCACATTGCTCTTATCTAGTTGCGCATCGTTCCACCCAACGTTTTTCGAATCCAATACAGCGTTTATGCTTGAAATGGCACTCATGACACATTGCTTTGCGTAGTGGTCCATATCGAGCCCGTTTCCAGTGAGTTGCTGTTCAATCATTGGGAAGAATGTATTGCTGATTTTCGTCAGTGATGTTGAATATGTTGGTGTTGCTACTTGATTTGTCATATTAAATAGCCTCCTGAAGTTCGTTTTTTTCAATCCGTAACTGCTTGTCCTTTTCAGAAACAACCAAACTGATCAACTGTGAATCTGTATCAATCAGTTGAGTAACTGCCTCAGCATTGTCCACGAAGATAGGGGCTCTAATCCCGAAATGCTCCGTCAATGTGTTGATGATGTCGATTCCAACGTTAATACGTGCAGCATTGTTCAGACCACTTGAATACGGAACTCCATCAAACGTGGTTTCACATATTTCTTCAATGCCACCATTGATGTTCGTTTTGAAAAGATTGAAACGCGCATATTTGAATTTCGAGTTAATCTTTTCAGTAAGTAATTCGACTTTCGACCGGATAAATTCTTCTGTCAGATATAGTTCACCTTCCAACTTCTCGAATTCAGTTGCCAGCTCTTTCTGCTGTTCTTCAAGCTCAGAAATACGCTTTTCAGATGCCACGACTTGTGCTTGCTGTGCAATTTGAGAATTGAGTTCAGTACGTTTAGCACGAAGACTAGCAACTTCTTTTTCAACGCTCACAATGGACTCCTCAGCGTTTTCATTGAGTGACTTAATTTCATCATTCAGCTTCGCTTGTTCTTGCAATTTAGATTGATACTTAGGGTCTTGACGGGCATCTTTTACAGCTGTTCTAAGCGTGTCTAGTTCAGCTTCTAACTTCGATACGGCTTTCACCTTATCGTCGATTTGAGACTGGATATTCTCCACCGAAACCATTAGTTTTTCCATCTGTTCAAGAAGTTCTGCTTTCTTACCCGACTTTGTTTTTCCATCCTCGCTAATACTTTCGAGCGCTGACGATTTCACAAAATTGAATTCGGAAAGCGCTTTTTCTTTAGCAGAAATAACTTTTTCTTCCGGTAACGATTGACCACATGTCGGACACTCGCACCTTGATTCATAAGGCAATTCCTGTGCATCAGTAGTAGTCCATTTTTCGCGTAGTTCAATAAGTTGATTGTCAATGTCTGTAGCATCTCGATGGTTGCGTTGGATTCGATGTTTCACATCATCCTTTTTACGTTCCAAAATCGCTATGTTTGATTGCTCTTCTTGAATCTTCGCCTGCACCTGGTATCCTTTTTCAACCGACTCTGATTCAAGTTCGCGTTTGATAGATTCAAGATCCATTTCAACTTGTCTTAACTCATTTTGTTTACCAGTGATGGCCGAACCGTTTTTAATATTGCTGATTTGACTGGCGTTTTCATCGAGTTGCTTTTCGATTACTGCAACTTCTTTCTCTATAGAAGGAACGTCAATATTTACTTCCGGTAATGAGTTGTTGATTTCATCGATTCGTACAGGAATTCGGTCAAGTTCTTTATTAATCTCAGCCCGACGTGCAGCAATGATCTTCCGATGGTCCTCAATCGTGCGACCTTTCAGGATGGTAGGAAGGTTTTTCAGCGCACTGTTGAACGCAAGGACATCTTCCTCTTCAACGTCGCCGCATATTTCAAGCAGCGTCGCTCTACGGTCCTGCCACTTCATCTGTTCATTGAAGAATGTTGGAGATGTGAGAAGTTTGAACACATCTTCTTTCACGACAGAATCAATTTTTTCCGCATATTCTTTCTTTTTAGAAGGCACGCCGTTAATGAAATAATCCGTATCATGGCCAGTGAATTCCGCTACTGGAGCTCCGCGTTTCTTGGTCCACTTTTCCTTGAAAACTCTTCGTAGGGAAAGGGGTTGACCATCGACGTAAAATACTGCTTCAACTTCGTGGTCTAGGTTGTTGATTTCCCTGCCTTCTTTCAGTGTTTTGATACCGAAGTCTGCACGGTTGTTGCTGTCTTTACCGAATAGTAGGAAGACGAATCCGTCGAAGATAGTTGTTTTGCCAGTTGCATTATTTCCGAAGACTTTGAGGTCCAGTCCGTCTGCGCCAAGTTCGAATTTCTTGATGCCTTTGAAGTTTTTAAGCGTTAAATTCATAAGTTTTACTTCTTTCATTGTTGTTCCCTCCAATAGTTTTATTTGTAAATGATTGTTTTCTTCTGACCGAATTTAAGAAGATCACTTAACTTAATTGCGTAAGTCCCTTCCCTGTCCAATTCGTGCATCCTTTGACTGCCCCAGAAACGATGATGTGATTCAATCAATTCCTGTTCTGTGTATTTTTCGCACCCTTCGACATCCATTGTGTAACCACCGTATGAACGTTTTTCCTCATCAGCGGTTTGATGACCCCAAAAAACTAAATGATCCTTGTCCCAGCACCACTTCCACGAAAGAAGTACATATTCTCTTTCTTTGTCTATGTTCAATTCGCTACCCCCTTGTCATTTATGGGGTTCTGCGCTAAAATAGCGGTAATAGAATTTCTCAGAACCCCGAACTCGCTGTTACTGCAGCGGGTTTTATTTTTGTCCAATTTCCTTTTCAAGTTCATCTATCGCTATCTGCTCTTCACATTCAACACAGCGTTGAGGGTATCCGCATGCATCACCCAAGTACACTCCACACCCTTCACAAAACTCACCTTCAAGCATCATTTCAGCATATTCACCCATCAGATTGCCTCCTCATAGTGAGTTACTCCCGCGGATTTCCGAATCGAGTAGATACTCATTTGCCCCCACAACTCTACAAATCTTTGAACTGCCAGCAACGCATCATCTTTTTCCGTGTGAATGATGTACGGATCTTCTTCTTTCATCGAACGGATTTCCCATTGCCATGATCGCTTCATTCTTCTTCATCCCCTTTCAATGGAATTTGTCTCGGCTCCCAATCCCTGATTTTGAATTTCAGCTTTAAGCGACACTCCACACAAAACGAACGATTCTCAATCTGTGCAAAGAACACAACTTCAGCTGGCTCGAAATCTTTAAGGCATTCACCGCAATACTCGCTGAGTGACTTCTTCATTCCTTATCACCCTGTTCTAGTTGCCATGTCGCATACTGCCACATCGTCCCAAGTACAAACGCAAGAACTGGTGCAAAGTAGAGTACGATTTGACCTTTTTCCGCTAATGTCAGCATTCTGATTCTCCTTTCTTTAATAGATGGAAGTGAATCCCATCAAGGTGTCCAGGGTACGAGTAACCAGCTCGTTAGGAGGAAATTATTCAATGGCTCCTGGACACTTTGATAGGAGCCAAGGCTCCGTATCTGTGCTATAATGTTGTTAAGAGATAGTTTCAAAAGTTCGCCGGCTGACATTGCTGTGTCAGTTGGCTTTTTTTATTTCCTGTAATGCTTTCAGCGACCGGACTGCATCTTCTGCTCTATGTAGTGCCAGGTCAATGTCGCCCTCTTTTAATTTCTTGAATGCAATCCTCAAACTTATTACAGCTGCATATCTTTCGTGTAGCTCTTCTGAAAACTCTTCCATTGTTTGCCTCCTAGATTAAGAAATTAATAAATCCTGTTATTGCGCTACCCATCGTGCTTAATACGTTTGCTAAGATTACCAATCCGTCTACGCCACATATAAAAGCGACTAGGACATCTTGTGAATGAGTAACTTCGGCCCACTTCTGAAACAAACCCATGTGTAGCTCCTTTTTGCTGTTCTCAAACCTCGACACATCAGCCTGTTGTATATGTAGTTCGTGCGCTAATTCTTCTTGGTTGAATCCCGCTCGTTCACGGCAAGCTTTTAAAATTGTTCCGTATTCCATTTCCCTCACCTCCCTTTTATGTCAAATTGACATAGGGAATCTCTTTATCTAGTTGTATAGTTAACTTGTAGGTGAGACCCCTCCTACACCCTCTAAATACCGCGCTTCGAAAACTCCGTGTAACAAGGGGCTTGCCTGCCCCTCTTCGCTTTATTCAGCCAGTCTTAAATGTTGTTGGCTGTTTAACGTTTTAATTTCGAGCCTAGTACTCGTATCCGGTGACCATTCCTCAATGAACTGGATCGCATCCTCGAAACGAACCTTCGGTAACTCTCCGTATCTAGGAATCTCAAAGTGTTTCTTAAATTCATTCCAAAACTGCGAGAAAATCACCTTACTGATTTCCTTGTAGGCTTTGGAATCTTTACCACCTAAGCATTCAACGACTTTGCCTCTGCCGTTCTTGTTGATTCTGTACTCTTGCGCCCCGTTGATTCGCATGTGATTTTTCAAATACTTCACGTCCGTTTCAACTACTTCAATGCGTCCCACTTGTTCAAGTGCTGCTTGTAATAGAAGTTTCGTGCTGCTTGGTTGTTCAACTTGATAAGATCCTGTCTTTCTAATAGAAGGAATGACCTCAATCGCTAACCAATCTTGAAATCGTTCCGCCAAGTAGTTAGATGCCTTAAAAGATAATTTGTAAACAAGCGCTTCGGGGATCAAATCCCCTTTCGCCACTTGTGGAGAATGGCTAGGAAGATAATTATTAACCCGTTTCCATCTGACATATTCCATTCCATTTTTCATTTCCGTAAGACCTAAGCACCTTGCGACATGTTCGATTTCAAATAAAACTTCTCCGTTTTCCAATGTGACACCGACTTCGAACAAGTCATTTTTAAAAGTTTGTAATTGATTCATTAAATTCCCTCCTATATAGATGATTTATGAGTCTAACTAACTGCCAAAGTTGTAAACCAAATCATAATTGCTCCGACTCTTAATCCATTCGAGCAACTGATCCGACACGACCATCGCGTGCCCAAAATCATGATTTACAGGAAAACCTCGAATCTTACTTGCCCGGTAAACCGTCGAGTAGCTAACACCAAGTTCATCCGCCGTTCTTTTTAAAGTCATTAAGATTGGTAGCTGGCGTTTTTGCGTCACTTTACTAACCGCCCGATCCACTGCAGCATCAAGGAACTTCTCCAGTTCCGTTGCAGTGGTTACGATGACTTCTGACATTCCACTCCCTCCCTTCTTATCCTTCACACCCACCAATCAAAGTTCGAAGTCTTGGCGTAACCAATTGGCGTGGCTCCCTTCTATAGAAGAAGATCATGGCCGACTCCGCTCGTTCGAACTTTCGTTGCTGGGTGTGAGGTATATATTTTTAAACGACTATTTTAGATTTGATACATTTTGTATCGCTAGATACCTGAAAAATGTCTGGAAACAGTAACCTCATTGAGGTACTGTACAACGACTCAAATTTCAACATCGTCTCTACGCTTGGATTTCTGTCGCTTTTTTCAATTTTCCTCACAAACACTTCGGATACACCTATCTTTTCCGCAACTTCCAATTGTGTGAGTTCTTTTTGTTGACGTTTTTCTATAAGTACTTCTCTCACTGTAGTGACCTCCCTTCTTGATACGTTTCGTATCTGTAACAACACTATAACACGATACATTTTGTATCGTCAACTATTATTTGATACATTTTGTATTTTTTCTATTATTCGATACTAATTGTATCTATACTTATATATAACTTAAGGTAAATAATGATAAATGTAAGGGGGGTTACGAATGATAGGTGAACGAATGAAGCAATTGAGAGGCAATCGTACGCAAGAAGACATTGCGAGTTTGATTGGCGTTTCACGAGCTAGATACTCACATTACGAAAACGGGCGAAGTGAACCAGATTTAGTGATGCTAGAAAAAATAGCTGACTGTTATGAGGTTACGGTTGATGAACTACTCGGAAGAACCGACATAGCTGAACCGCACAACAAAGTTACTGTCGCTGGTCAAGAAATCACACTCTCTATAGAAGAGTTAAAAGTATTTGAGGAACTAAAAAAACACCCAATCATGTTTCATGACCTTGCTACGGATCCGGAATCAAAGGTGAAAGAATTAATTAAGCTCTATAAAATGAAGAAGATGTTCTTGGAAGATGATACCACGGAATACGAGGATGGATTCGGTGAACTCGAGGATTGAGTGATCGTTATTTTTTTAGCAATTAAGTAAACATATGAAAAATAAAGTCATATGCAATAAAGGCTGGAAAGTACACTCAAGAAGCTTGATTTTACTACGTTTGAACAAAATAATAAATATATGAAATAAATTAATAGACTAATGATTGTAATATCTACTTTGCATTTGAGGATCTGGTAGGACTCTGGATAGGGCTGTGATAACATGCAACTACGACAAGTAAATACAAATACGGACTATTGGGAAGAGCGAGCTGAAAAAGTCCTCACCCACTTCCGTTATGCGTTCCCGGATGAAATTCACATGCCTGACCTATGTTGGCGCTACGGCATCACCATTCTGCCACTAGACGCCCATTTTGCTGGGCAATCTGTCGACTTTGAATCTATCAGTCACCTAGAATCCTTCTCTGTCCCTGGTTCAAAGGCTAGGCGCGGGACAATCTATTTAAAAGAGAATCTTGGTCACATCGAAAGAAAACTACTGTTAGCTGAAGAGTTCTGTCACTTATATGCGCACAATGCACCGCAGTTGCCGATAGATATACATGGTTTAGCTAAGCTTGAAAACCAAGCAAAAAGAATGTCTGCTTATTTATTGATGCCCAGTCGATTCATCAAGACTGTTTATGATGCAGCGTATGACGAAGCTGTATTAATATCCGATATCGCGGATCACTTCCTTGTGACAGAAGAATTCGCACACTATCGAATGGAATTGATATTTAATCGAAGAGTCGATGCATTTGTAGCTCATAGGGGTGCGCTTGGAACGGTTGAGTGGTTCAATAATTAACGCGGTCTGACTGGGCCGCTTTATTTTATATAGAATTTGTAGGTATATCGAACCGAGTAACATCGGTAAGAAAAAAATACTAGGAGGAATTTTATTGACAACAAACATTCAAGTCGAACATGTACAAACGATGCAAGTGAACAAAGGAAAAATTTCATACTTTGATGGTGGACTTCTTCAATTCATCGGCTGGACTATCCTCGGAGCGATTGTCACGGTATTCACATTAGGAATTTGTTATCCGTGGTCCATTACAATGATTTATGGTTGGAAAATTAATCACACGGTTATTGAAGGAAGGCGTATGCAATTTAACGGATCCGCTGTAGGGTTGTTTGGTAACTGGATTAAGTGGTGGTTGCTAACAATCATTACTCTTGGGATTTATGGATTCTGGTTATTCATTAAGTTGGAAGATTGGAAAGCGCGCAATACTACTTTCGTGAATTAATTAAAGACTGCCCTATCCAGAGCTTTTCTTTTAACCATGAAACCAATAGATTAATTTGAAACGAGGTGTAGGCGTGGAAATTATAACAACAATAGGTTCACTTATGTTTTTCTTCTCGCTAGTTTATCTTGCTTATCATTTTATACGTAAAAGAAAAAATCCATTACGCACATTACCAAGGAAGAAATTCTACACGGCTTTAATTGGGGGTTTCGCATTGGTTGGAATCGGTAGCTCCCTAACTGATACAAGCGTTCAAGATGCTTTAAATGAAGCTATTGAGATAAACACTGCATTAATCGCTGAGAATGATGAGTTGAAATCGACAAATGCAAAACTTCAAGAGAGCAATGACGTGGTGAATAAGGAACTAAACGATTTAACAAAGAAGTTATCCGATTCGGACAAGCTAGATAAAGAGCTAAAAGATCAGCAAGCAGCACATAAAGAAAAGACTGAAGCTTTCGAGAAAGAAATCGCCGACTTGAAAGCAACTAATACAACTTTTGCTACCGAAGTTGATAGCTTGAAAAATCAGGTAGCGAGCAAGAGCGCTACTTCAACCGCAAGTTCATCCAATAGTAGCTCAGACTCTTCCTCATCAGCTGGCACTTCTCAACAGAGTGCAAATGTCTATTACAAGAACTGTACAGCTGTTAGAGATGCAGGAGCCGATCCTGTATATCGCGGTGATCCAGGGTATGCAAAACATCTTGATCGTGATGGAGATGGTGTCGGTTGCGAATGATTACAGGATTTAACACGGTCCCCTCCCCTATCGTATTTTTTTTACCTGATTGGTGGGTAGAATTTGCTATTTGGAGATGGGGGGTGGATTTTACTAAGGATTTAGGATTTGGTTACCGGGGTTGATTCCTTGACTAGAGCTGTTCTAAATGTTAGTAGTTCGGAAGAACTTGATGTTATTACAACGAATTTCATTTATAATAGAAGGAGGAATTATAATGACAAATCAAGCAGCTATTCAAGAAAAAGAACCTGCAAAAGTGATATCTTTTATAAATATGAAAGGTGGGGTTGGAAAGACAACTCTATGTATTAATATCGCATACTGCTTAGAGAGGGCTTTCAGTAAAAAAGTATTAATTATCGATATGGATCCCCAATTCAACGCTTCACAGTCTTTATTTGAAAAATTCAAAAACTATGCATACTATTTAGAAAAGAAAAAGAAAAAAGAAACTATTAAATATCTATTCGATCAAGACATTTCTTTAGTTCACGGGGGGAATACACCTTCATCAGGATTCACCGTTAATCCTATTGAAGAGCTCACTCCTAATTTACATATTATACCTGGCGATTTAGACATGGTGAGATTAGAATCTTCAGAAAGAGGAACTGAAAATTTGTTAAAAAATTATATTCAAAAAGTTATTAAGAATGTTGATTACGATTATGTGCTGATTGATTGCCCTCCAACTTATTCATTTTACACGACTGCTAGTTTAATAGCATCCGACTTATATTTTGTTCCTATTAAGCCTGATATATATTCAGCTCTTGGAATTGATTTATTAAGATTTGTAATTAATAGAGTGGAAACTTTACATGGCGCTTCTGCCAAACAGCTAGGAGCAATTTTCACAGTAGTAGAAAATATTCCAATTGTAAATAAAACTATAAAAGATATTACTGATGCCGAACCAGAATTCAATTATTTAGAAACACGTATGTCTGATTTTAAATACGTTCCAAATGGAAGTATATCTAGTTTTATGTATGACATGTCGACCACCAGAAAAGAAATAACTTCTATTACTACTGAATTCATACAGGAGGTAGCCAAGTGTCCAAAAACCACCTAATAAAAAATATAGTCATTGTAGCTGATTTAAAAAATATTGAAGATAAAAAAATAATACTTTATGGCATTATAACCGATATAATTTTTAGCAGTTCATTAATTAAAAAGAACTCAGATTTCCAGAATTTCACGCAAGATTTCTTTGGAGTTCAATTTAAAGGTTATGTTTATAAATCACGTACGTTATTATTAGCTCGTTGCCTACGACTCATAGAAAAATATGATTTAGAAAAGGTTAATGTTTTGATCGATAAACTTCTACTAGTTTTTAATATTCACCCACCTAAAAACAGTAAAAACAATTCCAAAAACTTGGATGTTTTACTAGCATGGAAAAAAGTAATTAACCATGAATAAAACTTATTATGACATCAACAAAGAATATAAAGATGATTTTGAAACTTATCTTACCTTCGTTAACATTAGATCGACACAGTATTGTATTAATACAAATTCTTTTAAAGGAGAACTAAAAAGTATTTATAAACAAGTTTTTTGTTTAACGACTTTTCTAAAAAAAACTATTCCAAGTTCTGAAAAGCATTTAAAGGAATCAATTTTGAATTTGCCGATAGTACTAGACTTATTGGCGACTAATAACATTGCTTCTTTTAGATTGATGTGTAGAAACGTTATTGAACAATTTAATCGATATCTATTCTCTAAATTAACAGATGGTAAAACAGATACAATCCGAAATATGCATACTTATATAAAAGAATACTTTAAAAAGTTTAAAGTAAATAAATACATAAAGAATTTGACTGATGAATATAAGCATTTGTGTGACTATGTTCACGTCACAAAAGATACACACTTTTTAGAGCAAAATGGTTTGTCGGATTATTACTTTAATAATAGTCAATTAAAAAAAATTACTAACAGCATCAAACTTTTTAATAGAATTCTACAAAGTATGCTTATTATATTAGTAACTTTAGAAACACAGTCTTACTTGAGCCTCAATAGAGATGATCAAAAACTTATTGAATTAAGTATCCAAGAAAAAATAGACGATTTCGTTATATTAGATAATTACTATATTTCGATAAACCCCACTTCTAATTAATGGGGTTTTATTCCAGATAAAAAAGAACATACGTTTTGAAAGGAGATGTTGAGATGAATAATATTATTAATTTTCCAGATAAACAAAAGGACAATAAGTTACATCAGAACTTAATAAAAGTCGATTCGACTAAAACAGTCCGCATCCCTATCCTTGATAGGATGTATGAGATTGACGGTGAATTGTATTACGAAATTCAGGGTGATCCTACTCCGAGGAAATGGAAGGACTACAGTCACATGAATTTTAATTAAAATGGCTCGCTTAGTTAAAGGTGGTGATAGCTCCACCCCTGATTCCCTACCCAGGGCTTTTCTTTTAATCTCTAAACCAAACATACTTTCTATCGAAGGGAGAAATGAATATGTATTGTCGAACATTGAAAAATGGTAAGTGGTCATGCACTACAGATGCTACGCCGGACCCATTAACAGGACAACGCCGGCAAATAACACGTCGTGGAGATACAAAAAAGGAAGCCGTGCGCAGGGCGCAACTTGCGGCTGACGAATTATCGAAAGAGCGCCAAACGACGAAAAGAGTCGTGCAGGAAGTCTATGACGAGTGGCTGAATGTCTATAAAGAAACTGTTAAAGCATCGTCTACTAAAACTAGAGTGGTAGCGATGAAACCATTTATCGACAAGCACGGGAAGCACTTCATAGGAAAACTGCAAATCAACGATATTCAAGCTTTTTTGATAGAAAGACGTGATACAGGAATATCAAAACATCACATCGCAGGAACTCGTACCGCTTTAAATTTGATGTTTGATTTTGCAAAAAGAAACGACTACATTGAGAAAAATATCGTCAAGGATACCGTAACGCCAAAAGCCACTAAAGAGTCACAAAGCTTTTCGAAATCTAAAAAGAAGTATTTGGAAAAAGAAGAAATTCAAGAATTTCTGAAAGGCGTGAAATCATCCGGACGAAGAAACGCCTATTCAATCGCCCTCACAATGCTTTCTACGGGCTTACGCATCGGCGAGGTGTTAGCACTCACTTGGGGAGACATCGACTTAAAAAAGCAGGTGCTGAAGGTCGACAAGACGTTGTTTGAGAAAGATGCTGATGAAGGTGGGTTTGAATTTACTCCACCGAAAACAGAAGACTCGGATAGAGTTGTTTCTTTTAACGATGATCTGGCCGTAACTCTAAAGAAAATGAAGGCACAATACAATAAAGAGAAATTGATCGGGATAAGAGACGATAAATCACAATGGTGTGACTTAGTCTTTACAGGAATACGTACTCAACCCGTTCGTGCTTCCACGATTGGAGCTGTGTTTAATAAGAATTACAAAGCCTATGACGTTAAAGATGCACGTGGAACTCATATTTTGAGACACACTCACATCACGATGTTAGTTGAGGCTGAAGTTGATTTACCTGTTATTATGGAGAGAGTTGGTCACTCCGATATAAACATCACGTTAGAAATTTACGCGCACGTGACAAAAAAGATGCAGAAAAAAAGTGATGATAAAATTAATGAGTATTTCCGCCAATTTATCTAAAGTGAAAATAAATGTGGTTTTAATGTGATTTTCCGTTTACCGCAACCGCCTTTGAACGCCCGAAAACACTGCGGTTGTACCCTTTCAGCTTTAATATGTTTGGAATGATCATCATTTCAATTAGCGTGAACGCTTTTTCATTATGAATAAATTTCATCTAATTCTCCCCCTCATAATTTATCCATCATTCCGTAAACCGGTAAAAGTAAAGCGAGATATGCTGCCAAAATACAGATTGCAATGATACTAAATAAAACTGGCTGAAGTAGCGCCAATGCCTTCGCTAGCTTCTCATCAATCGCTTCACTTAGATGTTCGCTGTAAATCTGAAGTTCTTTCGGTAGATAACCGCTGTCTTCACCATGCTTGGCGAATGCAGCCAGTTGGTCCATCAATCCTTCTGTCCTACTTATCGCGGTGTGGAGTGAATCTCCAAAAACTACCTGCTCTTTGACATTTTTCGTAATTTCACTTAACACTAGATCCAAATTTTGATCAATTAATACATCCAAAGCATTTTGCAAGGATAGGCCCGACTGAAGCAATCCCCCAATTTCACTAGAAAAGTCGCGAGTCTTTACTATCGAAAAGAATGTACTAGCGACAGGGATGGACATTAATACGCGAATTTTTGTTGCAGGCGCAAACTTTTTGTAGATAATGGTGCATAATACCGTTAGTAATGCAGAGACTAACACCATACTTATGATGAAATCGGGGATTCTCGTCACAAGCGAGGGTAATGACGAAACAAATCCATCCCCTTGACCTTTTCTAGATATCGCTAACGCTTCCATGTTAGGTAAAAAGTACCTTCGGAAGGCCATAAGCAATGCGGCAATCAGAATAAAAAGAACCACAGGATAAATAAGTAGATTTTTTAACTTCTTCCTTTTTTCTTCTGCTTTTCTCATACGAACAGCCATGCCCCTCAAAGCCTGCGCGACTCGCCCGTCCACTTCAGCAATCGCGATAGGAAGAAGCGTTCCGGATGAGAACCCAAAACTAGCAAGGATATGAGTGACACCGAACCCTTCCTTAAAATCTTTATTCATTGCTTCCAGCACAGGATTATAATCTTTCAAATGATGTGGTACTAACAAAGTAACTGCATCATGAAATGTGTATCCCTCAGTTAATAACACAGAAAGTCTTTCTAGAAATACCGGTCGATTTTGGAATTTTTCTTTTTTGTGAAATAACAATCGTTTTTTTGATTTATCCATCTTGTACCACACTTGGCCTGTTATATTTCTGAAAAAGCGACTCCACTTTATGTTCCTCAGGAACAATTACTCTTTCACCTTTCATGATGGTGTCCGTCATTCGATTAAGCGTGTCTCCTTGAATAATTTCAAATACCGCTCCCCTTTTTCCGGAAGCACTGCGAATGAGACGCTGCGCTGAAATACAGACAATGGTTTGTCTTAATTCTTCGGCAGAAATACCAAAATCCATCATCCTATAAAAACAGCCTGCTGGATCTTTAGAGTGCACGGATGTCAGTACTAAATGTCCAGTCAAGGCGGCTTGAATTGCAATTTTTGCCGTTTCACTATCACGTATTTCTCCAATCATGATGACATCCGGTGAATGACGTAATATCGCCTTTAGACCTGCCGAGTACGTCATACCGGACCGTTCGTTTACTTGAATTTGAAGCAGATGTGAATGATTATTTTCAACAGGATCTTCCAATGTGATTACATGCCGTTCTAGATTCACGCAATGAGCTGTTAAAGAGTATATAGTGGTCGTTTTTCCACATCCTGTCGGACCGGTCAGTATAATTAGCCCTTGCGGCTCTGATACAGCCTGGCGTAATTTATCGGCCCACTCTTTTTCAATGCATAATTCATCGATTGAAACGATTTGGTCATGCCTTTGCAATCTTATAACAACACTTTCTTTCATTTGAATCGAAGGGATTGTTGAAACTCGGAAAGAATAATTCTCACCTCGTATCTGTTTATGAAAAGAACCACTTTGGGGTTTACGCTTATCGCTAATGTCGAGTGAGGATAGGAATTTGTAAAATGAAATCATGCGGCCCGCCAACTGTGGGGGAAGAATACCGGACCGGTTCAGCCTTGAATCTTTTTTGAATGAAACATCATATCCTTCTTTCATAGGAACAAGGTGAATGTCAGTCGCTTCGTACTTAATCGCTTTCTCTAATAGTCGAAAACTTTTCTGTTCTACGACGTTATCATTCTTAATCATTGAACACCCCTCTTTCTTTTGGGTTGAGTGAAGTTCAATCCAACCCAGTCGGATAAATCGCAATTCATCCTTGGGCACAGTATACGACTTACAAATACGTATTGGAATACTTTCCCTCAAAGTCGAATTGTGTATCCCCAGAAAGAGGGCGATACTTGAAATTCACCCCACTTTTCGACAGCAAATATCATTTTTCGTGACAATCACCCTTATACACGTGTTTGTCACAATGAAAGAACGATTGGAGTTTACATCTGCTGTCGTTATCCCTTATAATGAATGGGAGCTTATTGTAATGTTTTATTAAGGAGGGACGCACACATGGATAACATGTTCAAGTTGATGGGCTTCTGGACAGGCATATTCGCAGTTATGTTTTATATGGGAGACATGCTGCCAGCCGCACTTCTTTTTGTTGCGAACACTGGGTTCTTCCTGCTACTTGGATATTTGAACCTAACAGAGCGGATGTACATGTACTTATTTGGAGCATATCTGATGATATTTATGGTCGGATTCAGCTACTACACAACGTTTATACACGTACCAGGCGCTGGCCACTAAAAGAAAAGTACATACAAAAAAACAGCCTTTTTTTATTGGCTGTTTTTTTGTTTTTCTATACTTATATTGGTCAAAATCCATTCAAAAATGGATTCGAATCTTTTTCCTCTTCTGGAGTTGTAGACGGTCCATGACCTGGATAGATGATAAAATCATCATCTAGGGAAAGCAACTTATCATGGATAGATGTCAGCAAAACCCCTGTATTCCCCCCCGGTAGATCTGTCCTTCCGACTCCCTGCTGGAAAAGTGTATCGCCAACAACGGCAAAACGAGATGGTCCGAAGATATACGAAACACTCCCCGGAGAATGACCGGGCGTATGCCTCACTTCAAACTCGAACGGGCCCACAGTCATCATTCCCTCATCGCTGATAAGCTTATCGGCTTTTCTAATGCGGACGTCAGGTAATCCTTGATACTTGGCAGAACCGTTTAATCTCGGATCAGACAGCCAGTCTTGCTCCTCTTCATGGATATAGACCGGAATAGTATAACGGTCCCTTATGCTGTCAACCGCCCCAATATGATCAAAATGCGCATGTGTCAATAAAATCGCGACAGGAGTCAACTCTTTACTTTTCACTTTATTAATAATACGTCCACTTTCTTCACCTGGATCCATGATTAGACAATTCCCTGATTCGTCACTGATGATGTAACAGTTTGTCTGGATTGGTCCGAGCGGATATGTATTAACTTTCAACATGGTCGGCACCTCCTGCAACTTATATTACGCAATGTGAAATACGATTTCAAACAATCGTCACTAATATCCCTCGACAAATTTGATTGCAAACAGTACAATAGAAGAGGAATAGCGCTAAATCGGACTTGCACAGTATGTGCTGACTTCTGTATTGCTCACAACAGATCGTGAGCGGTTTTAGCAGAAGTTCCTATTGAAAGGAGTGTCTTCCCTATGAACTTATTGATGATTATTTTTGGACTCATCGCAATTTTAGCGGTGGTCGGTACGGTCCAAGCATTCAAAGAACGTAACGTTTTAAGTATTCTGTTCAATCTTGGAGCTGCAGTCGTTTTTGGAGGCTTCACAATTGCTACACTTGTTTTCCAAGGATTCCCACCAACTCTATAATCGAGAAAGTGTAAGTCTAAATTTGGACAACCAAAAACACCCTTTGTGTATTTATACACAAAGGGTGTTTTTTTGTTTCCTTAAAGTTAATAAAGTCTTGAGCTGTGAGTAACAATTAGCAGATGATTTCACAGCTAGATCCAGCAGCTTGCTACTTGCCTCATCTAAGCTTGTTTTATTTTTACTCAGGAAACGTTAACCACGTCGTCTGCGTTTTCTTTTTTATATCAATCAATTTTTCCGCGGAGTAACCAGTTAAACACTTTTGCCCCGACGGTGAACATCGAAGAACACCCGCCGTGATATCATCGGCTACAACGTCTTGACGTCCTTCTATAACGCGAATAAGTCGATATGGTGATAGGAGTTCATCGAGTTGCCCCCCCTCGTCAGGAGCGGGTATGAACACGGTTTCACTTGAACCCCATTCAACATCAGGTATTACCCACTCTGAATAATTACTAATGACGGGCATTGTCCATTCCGAGCTAATCATCCCATCCTGTCCCATGATGGTGTAGTGCGCATCCTTGTCTCCATTTATTCGCACAACGAGTAGCGTATCTTCATATGTATCAAAGTAAACAACACCGCTAATATCTAGCTGCCCCCACTTTTTAGTAAGTGGTTCATATGTATGTATCTCTCCACCATCAAGTACGTGGCCTTCGACATATCCTACAGCAATTTTATCCTCACCTAGCCATTTCGGGAATGGATCTTCAATCGCAAGCAGGTCCAAACTCTCTACTTTTCCGTTATAAATAAATAAATCAAAAGTCCAATCTTGATGAAAAGCCGTGAGAAGAATAAGTGAGGGGTCAGTATCGTTCCATTCAATCGCCAACTCTGTTGAAGCAACTATAACTTCATCTTGTACCGCACCATCCATAGTCACGATTTTAATTGTTGCAGATGCAGCATTATCACTAGTATGTAATAATAGATATTTTTTTGAAGGATGAATGAGGAGGTCGATGATTATAGATTCATCCTCATATAACGTGTCTGTCTGACCTGATTCAAAATCAAAACTATTCACTTGATAATGCCCATTTACCTTTTCGACGTAGATAACTTTTGACTCGGTTAACCAGTCCGCAACGAAATGGAACTTTGATGGATCAGCAACTAACGTTTTAGTTACTTCCTCTTTAATCAGTTCGTTATTCCCTGGTTGTTCAACGGCAGTTGGTCCATCGATAATTTCATTCGTCTTCTTTGAACAGCCCGTTAGTAACATGACTGTTACACAAAAGATGAATATTCTTTTTCTCACCGCGCCTCCCCCTTTCTATATTTAAACTGAGTAAAGCGCAAGGTCCCGTTCCAGATACGACAGGCATAAGACGGACCGGCGTTCTTTTGCCCGGGAAGGATGCACAGTTCAATCCTTCTTCCTAGCTGGCTTGACTTATAGCCAGAGCGCCTGGAGCTTAACATTGTCCCTGTTAAAAAACTTATACTTTATCTTAAAAAAAAGGCTGCACGGAAAGTTCCGTGCAGAACCTTATCATTCTTTACTTTTACTGTTTAATTCCGGTGATTGTTCCTGTTCTTCCTTGAATCTAAGTAAATCTCCATTAATGATCATATCGGAATAATTTAGCTCAGTGGCAGCACGTTCGATAAACGGCTCACATTCAGCCATATCAGTTTCTTCACCAGTTTTACTATCATAACAGACCTCTTGCGCGTAAACATTTTTATCAGTTACAAAACGGCCATCACGGAAAATAGTAAACGGTTCATGATCAGGCGAGAATATGTCTGAACCAAGGTACATATCGTCTTTTGTTTCAAGCCCCATTAAATGTAGGAGAGTAGGCTTCAAGTCGATTTGTCCCGATACTTCATCCATTGTCTTCCCTTTACCGTAGCCAGGAATGTGAATGTACAATGGAACCCTCTGTAATTTCGCATTATCATAAGGGGTAATTTCCTTGTCTAAATACATGCCCATTGCCTTGTTATGATTCTCGGATATACCATAATGGTCTCCGTACATAACAATAATCGAGTTGTCATACAAACCGCTTGCTTTCAAGTCTTCGAAAAGAACTTTTATTGCCTCATCCATATAGCGTACCGTTTGGAAATATTTATTCAACGTATTTGAATTTGATGTATATTCAGGAATAAGTTTATCTTCTTCATCCAAGTCAAATGGATGATGGTTTGTCAATGTAATCAGCCTTGAATAAAAAGGCTGCGGCATTTCTTTCATCAACTCTACCGATTGGTCAATGAACGGGATATCTTTCATGCCCCAGTTGACCGCTTCTCCTTCTCCGACTGTATAACTTTCAAGATCATAAAACTTA
Organism: Sporosarcina sp. resist; assembly: GCF_014302295.1. Taxonomy (NCBI): domain Bacteria; kingdom Bacillati; phylum Bacillota; class Bacilli; order Caryophanales; family Caryophanaceae; genus Sporosarcina; species Sporosarcina sp. resist. The sequence continues at coordinate 2,958,613 of NZ_CP060287.1, forward strand.
TCGATACCGAGAGCACCGTACATGATATCGCGGTTCCAGAAACTTCGGTTATTTGCGTGCATTACATTCGTGAAGTAGCCATTTTCACCTAGCTGAGCCGCCATCGATTGGTAAGTGTTTCCACTATGTGTGAAAAATACAGCACTACCATTTCTCGGGTACAGTGAGTTTTCAATGATAAACTCTGAATCCGAAGTCTTTCCTAGACCAGTATTGTGATAAAAATCAGAGAAATAGAATGTATCCGGATCCTTCGTTAATTCATTCAAAAATGGCGTAATGACATGTCCATCCATTTCCTCATTAATGACAAACGACTGCAAGGATTCAAGCGAGATTGCAATAATATTACGACCTTTTGCAACTCCGTACATCTCAGGATCTGGAGCAGCGTAATTCGCATTAATATAGTTACCTACTTCTACTAGTTCACTGCCATCCGCAAGTGCACGTTGAGCATGGGATTTGGATTGAATGACCAAATCGTAAATATGGTAATTATATGTTCCGATATTTTTCACAAGAAGTTCTCTATCAAAACTGCGTGTTAATAGTTGTGGTCTTTCCATTTCGGCTAGACCAAGGTTTACCATTATAACTGCAGCAGTCATAACGAAGTAAAGTTTACGTCCAATTTTATTTGATTGTTCCACCCGATCAGTCTTAGGTATAAATTTGATTGCCAAAAAGATTATGAACACATCTGTGAAAAAGAATATGTCCGTGACCATTAGATTAGCAGTAACTGAAGATGAAAGATCTCCGAAGTTACTCGTTTGGAACAAGACTGGCAAGGTAATAAAATCATTGAAAAATCTATAGAAAACTGCATTACTAAACATAACAATTGAAGTCATCACACTTATTGTCAGTATATAAATGTTGCGTCTTTTCGTACTCTTGATGAATAGTGCAATACCATAAACAAATAAAAGGAAACTAAGAGGATTCAGAAAAAGAATGAATTCCTGCATTATATTATCGATTTTCATATTGAAGCTTGTAAGATAACCGAAATATGTTGTCAACCAAGTCGCCACTATTGCTACTATGAGTACGGAATGTTTTGACCATACTATTTTGTTCACTCCATCTCTTCCTTTCGAAAATAGATTCACATAAAAAACGTTCGAACTAAATCTTACTACATAATAGACGGGGTAGCTGAAGAAAAGTTTCACTAATTACCAAAACAAGTCCAAATGAACGATGATACTGGGTCTATCCTCATAGTTTTGCTATTTCACTACGCAAGATTAGCATCGCTTTCAAATAGTCTTCTTTCATTAGCAGTCCATTGTCATAAAGATCCTTCACTTCTGATTGCACCATATCGATGTCATCTTTTCGATTCCCCGTATAGACATAAATCCCGAAACGCTTCAGCAATTGGAGGACACCCAGATAGTCTTTCATATACAGATAATCTCTTTTTCATCTGTAACTATTTTGCTAACAGGAATATCGTGACTTTCAACAGGTATCCTATGACTCGTTTGAGCTACAAATGCTAACGACAATGTAGCACCATTGTAATCCGACATGTAGCGGTCATAATATCCTCCACCAAAACCAATCCTATATCCTTCGTCAGAAAAGACTAGCCCAGGTACAATTTGCAAATCAATCTCGTTTTTCTCGACCGACAGTGTTTCATCAGTTATCGGCTCAAAAAGGCCCATATAGACCGTTTCCAAACTTTCATATGATGTAATAAGACGAAAATCCATCTTCCGGGTTGCATGGATGCATTTAGGTACAGCAATTCGTTTACCAGCTGCCCAAGCCGCTTCGATAAGCGGGCGTGTGTCCACTTCGGGATAACGAGAAATCGTTACCCCGATTGTATCCGCACTTCGAAATTCATCTGATGCAAGTACCCTGGCTGTAATCTTCAAAGATTTTTTTAGATGTTCAATTCGATTTATATTATTCAATGTAACTAACACTTGATTCCTTAAAATCTCTTTACTCATTTAGTATCCCCCGTTCTGAAATGAAAAAACCAAAACCGGTGAAGGTTTTGGCCTGAGCGATTATTTCGTTTCACGGTGCAAAGTTTGTTTCTTTTCACGTGAGCAATATTTTTTCATTTCAATCCGTTCTGGATTGTTACGTTTGTTTTTCTTAGAAATATAGTTGCGTTCACCGCATTCTGTGCAAGCAAGTGTAACATTTACGCGCATTGTTGGTCCCTCCCACTCATCAAGAATGTAAAGTTTTATATGAGCATAACTTATACGACCTATCAAGTATACCACATCAACAGCAAATGTCCACTAAAAAAACCATAATTTCCACAACAGCTTTCTTATGATAAAATAGTAGCAAAATGATTCACCAGAGGAGTGGTAAAATGGACATCACGATAATACTGATTATTATTGGACTTATATGTATAATAACTTCATTTTTCCTCGGCAATTCTTCATCCAGCTACGCCGATGAATTGGAACAGGTTTCAATTAGTATTCATCAGGAAACGAATGGCTTAAAGAAAAGATTGAAGGCTGTTGAAGAAGAGTTAATGATTGGTGTCGGTCCGCTAACTACAGTCGGCAAAACGCAAACAACTGCAAAACCTGTTCACGTAATCATTGTCAATCAAATTCTATCATTGCATTCCCAAGGTTATTCTATCAGTGATATCGCTGTACGTTCCTCCTTATCAAACGACGATGTAATCGCAGTGTTACAATCGAAAGGCGTGATTACATGATCCGTGAAATTTTACGGGCAGTCGGGATTGGTTGTATTCTTGCCGCGGGAATCCTTTATTTCACCATTGATAGTAAGGTTCCTTCAGACAATGAAACGCAACAATTGCAGGCAAATGTTGAGAAACTCCAAAGTGAACTTGCTAAAACGAAAGAGCTATTAGCTACTGCACAGACTACATCTTCAGTTAAAGAAAATGTTCCAAAAACAGATGCAGAGAAAGCCGTTAGCAAGGAAGATGACGCAGCCAAAAGTAACCCCTCCTCCGATGCGATTATTAAAACCATTTTAACGATTGAAAATGGTTCGAATTCGACAGTTGTCTCAGCAACCCTAGAGGAATTGGGTATTATCGAGAATGCAGCCATCTTCGAGTCATATCTTGAAGAATATAACTTAACAGGCAAAATACAGATTGGTGAACACCAAGTCGATTCTTCAATGAATTTCAAAACAATCGCCAAAGAAATTACGACAGTAAAAAAGTAGGAAAACCAAATGGTTTTCCTACTTTTTAATTGGACTCTACTTTAGGTGCTTGTATGATAGGTTGTTTAGCCGCTGTGGACGTTTCTTCTTTAGCTCTTTTTGCTTTCAATTTAAAATATTCATCCACAGCTTGTTCTGCAATTTGATTGTTTGCATATGTGTAGCCACGCGGAACTGTAGAGATATTAGGAATGACGACTGCATAAGCTATTTCTGGGTTTTCATAAGGCGCAAAACCGACATGTGATAGGTTGATTGTCGGTTTTCCAGAGCTAAATGCCTGCGCCGTCCCCGTTTTCCCGGCTCCATCATATTCTTTTCCAGCAAAGAAATTCGGGGCCGTCCCTTTAGCCCCGTAATACACGTAGTGCATTCCACGCTTCACTTGAGCAATTTCCGCATCAGTATTCTGGATCCTATTTAAGATGTTTACCTCTGTTTCTTGAATAAGGGGACCAAGAATTTTACCGTCTTCAGATGGTTCGCGAATTTCTTTTAACACTTTCGGAGCCACCCGATAACCACCATTTGCAATTGTTGAGACATATTGAGCAAGTTGTAGTGTTGTATAAGTATCGTACTGTCCAATGGATAAATCCAATAAAATACCGATTGAATTACTATCCCCAATCAGCCCGCCTGACTCGCCCGGTAAATCAATGCCGGTTTTTGTTCCAAGTCCGAAAGAAGCGAAAGATTGTCGGAACGTATCGAATGCATTTTTTCTAATAAGCGCCGAGTCTTCAGAGCTATTGTTAGAATTCGCCAAGGCCAATGCAATACGGAACATGTATACGTTCGAAGACCTACCGATTGCTTCAATATCAGTTACAGCAACCCTAGAGTTTTGATTAAACAGCGATCTTTTTGTAATACCACCGATTCTAATTGGTTCATCTATCTTCGTTTCGCCGATACGTACCACATTTTCCTGATACCCTGTAAGAAGCGTCGCCATCTTCACTGTTGATCCAGCCTCGTGAAGTGCAGTGAACGTACCAAATGCATAGTCCCATATTTCGAGCTTGCCTGTTTCTGGATTCGTAACAACCTGCTTGCCTACAAGTGATAGAACTTCACCGTTATTCGGATTCATCATGACTAAGAAAGCCCTGTCCAATTCTCCGGTATTTGGTTTTCTTTTTAATTCCAACAGTTTATCCGAAACTATATTTTCAAGTGTCTCTTGCAGTTCGCTATCAATCGTCAGAATAAGATCCTTGCCAGGTTCGCCTTGTCGGATTGTTTTCGTTTCGACGACACGGCCGCTACGATCTTTAATATTCTTCACAATTGTTTTTTGCCCTTTTAATAAATCTTCATAATATTGCTCAATATAACTTTTTCCAACACGGTCATTTCTTGAATAATCCCGTGCCAGGAAATACTTCTCACGAGATTTAGGAATACCTTCAATGGGACTCGTGGTTGTCCCTAGAATCGTATTGTCTGATTTCCTCACACGCTCCCAATCTGTCGTTGTATCCACGCCCGGTAACTCTCCTAGACGTTCAGATACAGTTGCGAATTCCTCGTCCGTCACATTCCCACTTTTAACGATTTGTGGGGAGTACGCATAGCCCGACATCATTTCTCTGTAAATCGCAAGTACTTCTAGCTCCTCTTCCGTAAAAGAATCAATTTCTTCGTCCGTAATTCGTTCTCGTGTAAGCCTATTAATCTCCTTCTGCAATTCCGTCCGTGAAAGTGTACTATCCTTTTCCAGCGCCTCTTGTTCCTTTATAGAAACCTTTTTCAACGCAGCCTCAGAATTCTTTAAAATCCAAAAATCTCTCTTATCCCCAATGGTAATCCTTTTCGTATCTTGTTCAATCAAGATCGCAAGTTGCTCAGCGACTTTTAGCATATCTGCTGAAGTCGTCGACGTCATTTTAGTATATGTAATGGCGTTTTTCGGATCATTATCAACAAGAACGCGTCCCATGCGGTCAAATATTTTCCCCCTTGGCACGCTTGTATTGATAGGGATTTCTTCCTTTTTTTCCAACTCGCGGGAATATTCTTCCCCTTTAACGATTTGTAAATAACCAAGGCGAAAAATGAGCAATGAAAATAGGACAAAGATTGAAAAGAATAGGAAGTTCATTCGGAATGCGATATGTTTTCGTTGGCGTATTTTAGCCTGATCCGCCTTACGCACCTGTTTTTTCATAATGTCCCCCCTCGTTAATCATTTTGAATTATAACACTCAAAACAACAAAAGCACACATCTTGACGAACAAGATGTGTGCTTGGTTCCTTCTAGATAAAGTTATAGATTTATTTACCGAAACGTTTTGCAACTTCGTCCCAATTAACAACATTCCAAAATGCTGAAATATAGTCAGGGCGACGGTTTTGATAGTTTAGATAGTAAGCATGCTCCCAAACGTCTAGTCCTAGAAGAGGCGTTTTGCCTTCCATGATTGGTGAATCTTGGTTTGGAGTTGACATAATTTCAAGCTCTCCGCCATTCAGTACGAGCCAAGCCCATCCTGATCCAAAACGAGTTGCACCCGCTTTTGCGAATTCTTCTTTAAATGCATCAAAGCTACCAAACTTGTTGTCGATTGCTTCAGCAAGTGCGCCTGATGGATTGCCGCCACCTTCTGCTGATAAAAGTTCCCAGAAAAGTGAATGGTTTGCGTGACCGCCACCGTTGTTACGGACAGCCGTACGTTTGCTTTCAGGTACTGCATCAAGGTTCGCAATAAGTTCTTCGATAGATTTGTTTAGAAGTTCTTCATTTCCTTCAAGAGCGTTATTCAAGTTCGTTACATATGCATTATGGTGTTTAGTGTGATGAATGTTCATCGTTTCTTTGTCGAAGTGTGGTTCAAGTGCATCATAAGCGTAAGGTAGTTCTGGTAATTTGTAAGTCATTTGTCCATTCCTCCTCAAGAGATTCATAAATATGCTACCTTTCAACATTATCAAAATTATGAATAACGTTCAAATAAAATGGACTATTTAGGAACGTTTCATTTGATAAAGAAAATAAAGACTGCAATCATCACAACCATGACAAGTCCTTTTGTCACAACCGAAGTGAGAAATCCAACTAGCGAACCAATGCCTGTCTTTACAGACTGCTTCACTCCGGACCGAGATACGACAAGTTCCGCAATGACCGCACCTAAAAATGGCCCAACTAAAATACCAGCAACCGGAATGACGAAAGGACCGATAAGAAGTCCAATTGTACTTCCCCACATCCCCGCCTTAGAGCCACCGAACTTTTTCACACCGACGAGATTCGATAGTGTGTCTGCACCGAACAGCAAGATAACGAATAATACCTGAATGATCCAAAACCAAATAGTCATCCCTTCAAATGTATCGATGAGTCCATATAGAAGGAAACCTCCTACAATGAAAAGAGCCGTTGGAATGATCGGATATACGAGTCCGGCAAAAGCAATAATAAACATGGCAATTGCAATAATCCAACCTATAACTTCCAAAAAACCATCCCCTTATTCGAACGATTATGCTCTGTTTCCAAGAATTGCTTCGGCTATATTTACGGCATGGTCACCGACCCGCTCTAAGTTAGAAACAATATCGACAAATACCATTCCAGATTGCGCTGTACAACGACCTTCATTAAGCCTCAAAATATGATTTTTTCTAAATTTCCGTTCCATCTTGTCAATGAGAACTTCTTTTTCAGCAACCGTTCTTGCCATTTCCATATCATTTTGATTGAGTGCGTCAACAGCTTTCTGAACGGTTTCAATCGTTAGCGTGAACATTTCCGTCAAATCATTCATCGCATCTTCCGTCAATTTTACGCGGTTAACATCACGATAGTCAATGAGTTCAATGATATTTTCGAAATGATCACCAATGCGTTCAATATCACGAACCGTATCCATAAGCATAAAGTGACGTGCAGATTCAACTGGCGAAATACTAACTGAAGTAATTTCAACAAGATAGTCCGTAATCTTGCGGTCCAAGTTATTAATGGCATCTTCAATTTGATAAGCAGTCTCTGCGTGTTTTTTATTACCCGTTTTCAAGTATTCGAAAGACTCCTGTAAACCACGGACACCGAATTCACCCATACGAATAATTTCTTCTTTCGCTTGTCCGATTGCAACTGCAGGTGATTGTTCTATAAAGTGCCTGTCCAAATGCTTCGGCTTGTATTCTATTAATACATCTTCACCTGGGATCATTTTTGTAACCAACCAAGCCCATGCTCCAATTAGAGGGAATTGGATGATTGTATTGGCAATGTTGAACGAACCGTGTGCAAATGCAATTTGCATTTTATTTTCAAGGGTCAATACCCCTGATATCCACTCGACATACGCAGTGAAGGGTATAAGAAGTAGCATGAATATGACCGTTCCGACAACATTAAATAATACGTGTGCTGCGGCAGCACGCTTTGCCGCTACCGATGCTCCGATTGAAGCAAGCACAGCTGTAATCGTTGTTCCAATATTATCTCCAAATAAAATTGGTAATGCTCCATTGATATCGACGAGATTTTCTGCATAAAGCCCTTGCAAAATACCAACTGTCGCACTGGAGCTTTGAACAATCAAAGTAAATACCGTTCCAACCACGACGCCGAGCATAGGCTGGTCACTCATCGATATCATTAGATCTGTAAACGTTTCTAATTCCCTAAGCGGCTTCATCCCACCACTCATTAATTCAAGTCCTAGAAACAGGCCACCAAATCCAAAAATAACTTCACCTATATTTCTAATTGAACTCTTTTTAATGAAAAAGATTAGGAACGCCCCAAACGCCATAATCGGAAGTGCATAGGCTCCTACATCTAATCCGATGATAAAAGCAGTAACAGTCGTTCCGATATTCGCTCCCATTATGACGCCAATCGCTTGACGAAGCGTCATGAAACCCGCGCTCACAAGTCCTACGGTAATAACAGTCGTCCCAGAACTCGATTGAATCAAGACTGTGACGATAATTCCGACAAGTACACCCATGAACGGATTCGTCGTGAATCGGTCAAGGATTGCGCGGAGCCTATCACCCGCCGCTTTTTGAAGGCCATCTCCCATATACTTTATAGCGAACAAGAAAATTCCGAGTCCACCAAGAAACTGAAACAGCATTTCCTGCCAGTTTACCTCCATTACGCAGTCAACCCCTCATTATGCTTTATGTATTGCATCTCATTATGAGGATAGTCACCCCAAATTGTAAATAGTAGTAGTCGAATCTTTACATTCCCTTTACAATTGATTTACGTAACGTCATCAATCTGTCGAAAATAGTAGCGCGCACAATTGCGTCGTAAAATGATAGACTGTTATTGATGGAGGGGGTTTTATAGTGAAGTTCCACCAACTAGTCAAAGCAGCAATCCATGAACCTAAAAAATTAGCAGCCTTTCGCCTATTACCTATCGGCAAAGTGTTTCGCTATGTTTTCATTTTCGTTGCGTTGTTCACATTGCTATCATTCACCCGTTATATAGCAGGAGATGCAGTCTTATTCGAATCATCGCCAGAACTGCTCGAACACGGAGAAACAATCGGTGGACTCATTTATCCAATTGCATTTCTTCTGCAGCTCGTTATCAGTACGACTTATATCTTCATCCGAATCAGTATTTTTGGTTACGTGGGAATCCTGTTGTTAAAACTGATGAAAAGACGAGGAGAATACCGTCATATGTGGAGAACTTCCGCTATCGCGATTACCATCCCTGTTCTTCTGACCATCGGATTTGATTTCTTTCCGGCAATGAAAAACGTTAGTACAGGTATTACATCCCTTGTCCACTTCGCTTATATTGCGGTGGCTGCTAAGTACTATCCCAAAATACCTCGATGAATACTTCCTCTTTTCGTGCATATAGTGGCGAAAGGGGGAATTTCCATGAGAATACTACTACTCGCAGCCTTATTATTCGTAACCGTTCATTTCATCCGACTCGATTTAATGGAAGGCACAATCCCGCTTGCTTCTTTTGTTCAAGAACAGCCTGCATGTGAAGAAGAACAAGTCAAGACGATACCTGTCACAACAGTTGATGGAGATACGATTGAATCACTATTCTCATTGTATCCCGATCCCGAATCTAGCTTCATTGATAGATTGGCTTCCTTCTATTCATTGAACCCACATCTTCAAAATCAACAGATTATTGTAGGCGAGAAAATCGTACTCCCACTTACCGTTATGCAAACGGAAAAATGCATAGAGTCTAATCGATAAGGGTTGTCCCTTGTCTTTTTGCTATGAAGATTGCTAAAATAGTTATAGTTATGAGGCTAATGCCGACTAAGGAGCGAAATAAATGAATGCTATGATAAACAGAAAAAACACACGTCCTGTACGAGTTGGTAACCTGACAATCGGCGGAAGTGATGAGCTTTTCATCCAAAGTATGACAACGACCAAGACACATGACGTCGAAGCAACAGTCGCAGAAATCATGCGTTTAGAAGATGCCGGATGCCAAATTGTCCGTGTTGCGTGTCCAGATGAGCGCGCGGCATATGCTATCGGTGAAATCAAAAAACGTATCAACATTCCTCTTGTCGTCGATATCCATTTCGACTATAAATTAGCGTTGATCGCTATTGAACAAGGGGCAGACAAAATTCGGATTAACCCTGGTAATATCGGAAGACAGGCAAAAGTCGAAGCTGTCGTCAATGCAGCTAAAGCAAAAGGTATTCCGATTCGAATTGGTGTCAACGCCGGTTCACTTGAGAAAAAAATTCTTGAAAAATATGGCTATCCAACTGCCGACGGAATGGTAGAGAGTGCTCTGCATCATATTAAAATATTGGAAGACCTTGATTTCCACGATATCATCGTGTCGTTAAAAGCTTCCGATGTAAATTTAGCGGTCGAAGCGTATCAAAAAGCTGCGGCAGCATTCGATTATCCCTTACACCTCGGCATTACAGAGTCTGGGACGTTGTTTTCGGGGTCTATTAAGAGCTCTGCGGGTCTCGGCACCCTTCTATCAGCAGGCATCGGCAACACGATGCGTGTATCACTGAGTGCCGATCCTGTCCAAGAGGTTAAAGTGGCAAGGGAGTTGCTAAAAATATTCGGTCTTTCCTCAAACGCCGCGACACTTATTTCATGCCCTACATGCGGACGAATTGAAATTGACCTTATTACGATCGCAAATGAAATTGAAGAATATATTTCGCATATTAAAGCTCCACTTAAAGTGGCAGTGCTTGGCTGTGCAGTCAACGGTCCCGGCGAAGCGCGTGAAGCGGATATTGGAATCGCGGGTGCACGTGGCGAAGGCCTTCTCTTCATGAAAGGAAAAACAGTCCGCAAAGTACCGGAAGCAACGATGGTTGAAGAGTTAAAAATCGAAATCGACAAGCTTGCGGAAGAGTATTTCGAAAAGAAAAGACAGGAAGAACTCCTCCTGCAAGGTGAGACAGCGGAATGAGAAACCTCCGCTTCGGCATCGACATTGATGGTACAGTGACATGCCCCACTTCTCTCTTGCCGCATATCAATGAACAGTTCGGATGTAATCTTGTCCTTGATGATATTAAAGAATATGACTTAACAAAAGCATTTACAGTAGATGAAAAAGCATTCTACGAGTGGTATAAAGGTGCGGAGGCACATATTTACAAAACGTCTCCCGCACAACAATATGCCAAAGACATTTTAACTAGCTTTCAAGCGCAGTTTGAACTGTATTACATTTCTGCCCGTGGCCATCATGTCTATGACTCCACGCTGGACTGGTTCAAACAACAGGAAATCCCGTACGATCATATCGAACTTGTCGGAAGTCATTATAAAATTGAGACCGCGAAAAAGTTCGGTGTTCATGCATTTTTTGAAGACAAGCATGACAACGCGGTTGAAATCCATGAAGAACTCGACATTCCTGTCATACTATTTGACACACCGTATAACAGGATGCCGATTCCTGAAGGCGTCATCCGAGTCTACGATTGGCAAGAAGCGAATAGTTGGATCAAGAAGTTATTTCCTATAGAAGAACCTTCATTTAATTAAAAAAACGGTGTGAAACTCTCATGATAGAGTTTCACACCGTTTTTTCGACTTAGAATTATGTTTAGCTTCAGCGCCCTAGACCCTCGAGTCGCTTCAAGCCTTGTAGAGACGCCACTACGTACCTGCAAGGCTGCTGGGTACGTAGTGGGGAGGGATTGAACTTCATCCCTCCTTGTCGCGACAGGACGTCACGGTTTTAAGACCGCTTCCTCTTAAGTGGCGCACTTATGCTGCGTTCCTTTTAGGCGCCTTCCGCTTTTCATTGTGTCTAGCTTCAGGCGCCAGCCGCTCTGGTCATAAGCAATCCAGCTATGTGGCAAAGATCGCCACGTCGCTGGATCGACTTATGCCTGTCGCATCTGGAAGGCGCCTTCCGCTTTTCATTGTTCCACACATAGCGGACATTTTCCGTAGATTTCGAATTTATGTCCTTCCACTTCATAGTCGGGTAAATTAACAGTAATCATTTCCATAGGGCAATGCGGGATGCTGCGCGTCTTACCACATGCAGTACAGATGAAATGATGATGGTGGATGCCTGGATCACATTGCATACGGAAATTTCGTTCCCCATTCAAATCGGTTTCTTCCAGAATACCGAGTTCAGAAAACGTCGTCAAGTTTCGATAAATTGTATCGAAACTTATTCCAGGGTTATCCTTCGCCATGAAATTCTTCACTTCAAGAGCCGTTAAATAGCGGTCTTTATGCGAAAAGAACTGTAAAATTGTATCTCTATTTTTCGTCCGTTTAAATTGATTTTCCTGAAGAATCCGCCATGCCTCATCGAGTGTCATACCAACTCCCCCTTCACTGTACGGGCATTACGTCCGCCTTGTATTTTCTTCAAAGCGAGTACCACTAACAAAATAACTATCGATGTGACGACAATCGTTCCCCCCGGAGCAATATCAAGATAATAGGCAGAAACAAGACCAATGATAACCGCTAACTCACCGAAAATAATGGAGTAGATCATCGCGCTCTTAAAACTTTTCGCAAGTTGGATAGCTGCCGCTACCGGAATCGTCATAAGTGATGATACAAGTAAAATACCGACAATCCGCATAGAAGCCCCAATAACAAGCGCTACAATGATCATGAACACCATCTGGATATAGCGTGAATTAATACCAGAAACCTTGGCATACTCCCCATCGAATGATAAGGCAAATAGTTCTTTATAAAGAAATCGGATATAAGTGATGACAATGATTGCAATGATGATAACAACGAAAAGATCCTGCCTGCTAACCGCTGACACTGAACCGAATAAATAGCCAATCAAATCAGAGCCATAGCCTTTCGATAATGAGATGAAAATAGCGCCAAGGCCAATACCTGCCGACAAAATAACCGGAATTGCAAGTTCTTCATAATGACGGTATGCCTCCCGCAACTTCTCAATCAGTAGTGACCCACCTACTGCAGATGCGATCCCAAGGTAAACTGGGTTCAGCGCAGCAAAGAAGAGCACTTGCTGGCTTAAATAAAGGCTTCCAGCGATTCCCGCAAGTGCAACATGACTGAGCGCATCCGCAATCAGGGAAAGACGTCTGACGACGATAAACAAGCCAAGTAAAGGAGCGATGACACCGATGATTAAACCGGAAAGAAATGCATTTTGCAAAAACTCATACGATAAAATATCATTAATCATCGTTCCACCTCATCCGTGTGCTGATGGACGCGGCGAACTGGGTGTCCATACCATCTAGAAACGTCATCATCTTCCATCTTTTTATAATCGGATTGTTTACCGTGAAAATGAATTGTTCGGTTCAAACAAGCCACATGGGTTGCGAGATCAGTAACAAGGTCAATTTCATGTGTCACAAGTAAAATCGCAATTCCGTGCTCACGATTTAATGTATTGAGCATAGAATAAAACGACGCGACATTTTGCTGATCAATACCAACTGTCGGTTCATCCATAATAAGAAGATCTGGTTTTCCTGCAAGCGCTCTTGCAATGAACACACGCTGCTGCTGGCCACCGGAGAGCTCGCCCATATTCCGTTGTGCGAAAGTGTCCATACCGACTATGCTAAGCGCTTCTAATGTTCGCTGCTCATCTTTTTTTGAAAAGCTTTTGAACATTCCTACTTTCCGAGTTAATCCGCTCCGCACAACTTCAAGAACGGTTGCTGGGAAACCAGAGTTAAAAGAATTGGATTTCTGTGAAACATAGCCAATCCGTTCCCGGTGCTTAAATGATTCTATTTCCGAACCGAAAAGCTTTACTGTTCCACTCGTTGGTTGTAAGAGACCGAGAATAATATTGATGAGTGTTGATTTACCAGAACCATTTGGCCCTATCAACGCCCAAAATTCACCCTCTCCTACCTCAAGAGAAATATGATCAAGGGCGATTGACTGTTCATAATTGAAACTGACATTGTCCAATTGAATAAGATTATTTGTCATTTTACTATCCTTTCTTTGAAACAGGAATCATTCCGATTCACTCGTCAAATTATAAACCATGACACGACCGGATACAACCATTTAAGAAAGAAGGGATTATTAGTGGATTATGCTCAACTACTGAATGAAGTCAAAATGAGAAGTGATGATGAAGTGAAAATCATTGCAAAGCAATATGGAATTGATTTTTCTAAGACAGAAATAAGGGCACTTCGACCATTGCTTGATGAAATTTCTTTCCATTGGCTTTTCACCGGTGTTCCTGAAACGTTTATCAATAAAATCCGTGGAGCTATTGGTGATAGAAAGACTGAAATCCTATTCAAGAAGTATTTAGACTCCACCAAGTGATAAATTTATTTAAAAGAAGAAAACCCGCCTGCGTATATATACTTTGCAGGCGGGTTTTCTATTTAAATTCTTAGCAGATCAATCTTATCTGGTTGAAACGATTTCGCCTTAAACATTTCTATCTCAAATTTATAAGGTGCCGATTTTTTCTTTGGATCCAGACCCACAAATGGTGTTTCAAGAATTTTAGGAATCGATTGGAATCCTTCATGATGGACAATATAAGAAAGTGGTTCAAAGCCGATATGGCCGAAACCTATATTTTCATGTCGGTCCTTCATTGCACCGCGCTCGTTCTTACTATCATTAACATGAATAACAGATATTCTGTCCATGCCCACAATTTTATCGAACTCGTTTAGCACTCCTTCAAAATCACCAACGATATCATAGCCCGCATCATGAACGTGACAAGTATCAAAACAAACCGATAAACGCTCGTTATGTGTGACTCCATCGATAATCGCGGCAATTTCATCAAAGTTACGACCGCATTCAGTCCCTTTCCCCGCCATCGTTTCGAGAGCTATGCGGACGGGATAGTCCTGGGAAAGCACTTCATTTAGTCCTTCGATAATTTTCGCGATCCCTAGGTCAACACCAGCACCAACATGCGCGCCTGGATGAAGAACAATCTGGTCAACGCCAAGTGCAGCTGTGCGCTCGATTTCACTTTGAAGGAAGTCGACACCAAGTCTGAATGTCTCGGGCTTTAACGTATTAGCAATATTGATAATATACGGAGCATGGACGACGATATTTGACTGACCATTTTCCTCCATACTAAGATGGCCCGCTGCAATATTCAGTTCCTCAATCGGCTTCCTCCGTGTGTTCTGGGGTGCACCGGTATAAATCATGAATGTAGTTGCTCCGTAACTTGCAGCTTCCACGCTTGAGCCTAACAACATTTTGCTTCCGCTCATCGAAACATGGGAGCCAAGCAATAGTGGCTTATCATTTGTCATTTTTTACGTTTCAGTCTCCTTTCTCTCTTTTTGAAGCTCTCTACTTGCTGAGCCATTTTCTTTTTATAGCCTGGTTTCACTTTCGACGGCTTTGGTACGAATGAGATTGCTTTACGGTCAATATCATCTACTTCTTTTACTCGATTTCGTCTTGAATGACGCTCTTTTACTTCAACCCACTCACCATTTTTTACTTCTTCATGAACAAATGGAATACCCATCTTTTCAATTCTGACTACTTTATCGTCTTCAGAAGGTTCATACAGTGTAATTGCCGTTCCCTTAAGCCCAGCACGTGCAGTACGTCCCACGCGGTGAATGAAAAATTCAAGGTCATCAGGAAGTTCGAAGTTAATAACGTGACTGACACCAGGAATATCAATTCCGCGTGCCGCAAGGTCTGTCGCTACTATATATTGGAATTCTAGATCCCGGATTTGCTTCATCATTCGTGTCCGTTCACGCGGTGTTAAATCGCCGTGAATTCTTCCGACTTTAATGCCGCTTTCTGCAAGGTAAGTTGCGAGTCCTTCAGCGTTTTGTCTTGTATTCATAAAGATGATTGCCAAATAAGGATTGATCCCTTCCATTACTTGCAGTAACTTTTTCTTTTTACTCATACTGCGAACAGGTACTAGGGAGTAGTGCATCCCTTCCGTCAATGGTTTGCGTTCACCAATTTTCACATGAACAGGTGATTCCATGTATTTAGTTAGGAACGGTTTTAGCTTTTCCGGAATCGTTGCAGAAAATACGTACATTTCAAGTTTAGCAGGCATTTTTGCTGCGAACTTATCGATATCTTCAATAAAGCCCATGTCGAATGCAAGGTCCGCTTCATCTATAACCAAGATTTTTGCTGTATGAATTACAAGTGCCCCATTTTCGGACATATCATTAATTCGTCCTGGCGTTCCAACGATAATATGCGGATTCGATTTTAATTTCCCGATAGACCGCTGCTTGTCCGTACCACCTATGAGCAGCGAACTGCGCAACTCCGTTCCTTCTGTCATCTTCGCAAGTTCATTGTACAGTTGCGTCGCCAACTCTCTTGTCGGGGCCGTGATAACTGCTTGCAGTTCATCGACAGTTGCATCTGTCCGTTGTAATATCGGTATAAGGAAACTGTGGGATTTCCCCGTTCCTGTATGTGCTTGTCCGATTGCATTTGTACCCTTCAGAATAAGCGGTATGATTTCCTTTTGGATCGGTGTCGGATTTTCAAAGCCGAGCCTCCCGATTGCTTCCCGTAAAAACGGTTTAAATTGATAGTCTGTAAATTTAGACATTCGTAACCCTCCTAATGTACACCTATTATAACACGATTTCGTTCCGCCGTATGCGATTTTCGCATAGTATACTATGTGAAAGTCCATTCTGATTTATTGAAAGGAGATAATTATGAGATATGAATCCTTTTATCCATTCGCGCGACAACAACCGCCACCGGCTCCAATGGGACAAATGAACTTCGGACCACCTCCTCAAATGGGGCAATTGCAGGCACCTATACAACCATTCATGAATGGTCCACAGAACGATCCATTTGGTGGCCCTATGGGGGGTCCACAGAACAATCCATTAGGTGCTCAAATGAATGGCCCGCAGAACAATCCATTAGGTGGTGGCCCTATGGGTGGTCCAGGAGAGCAACCAATTCCATCAAAAATGGAATCGTATATGCAAACGGCAAACCAATTCTTAAACACAGCCCAGCAATTCGCTCCTGTGGTCCAACAATTCGCGCCAATGGTTCAAAACTTGCCCGCAATGTGGAGATTGTACAAAGGCTTTCAATCACTTCCGGTAGCCGGTGCCGCTAGTTTACCTACAAGTGGAGCAGTTGCCGCACGGTCAGTTGCTAATGTCACTTCCGGACTGTCAGCCCCCCGTATTTTTCAGCCGCCCATCCGATAATTTTGAATCCGCCGTCCAACTCCGTTATAATGGATGGTAGATCCTATTAGAGGAGTGAAACGACATGAAAGTATTAAAGATTACCCCTAGAGGTTATTGCTATGGGGTTGTCGATGCAATGATCATCGCAAGAAATGCGGCACTCGACAAAACATTGCCGAGACCCATTTATATATTGGGAATGATTGTCCATAACAAACATGTTACAGATGCGTTTGAAGAAGATGGCATCATCACGATTGATGGTGAAAATCGTCTAGAAATTCTTGAAAAAGTTGAGACGGGTACAGTGATTTTCACAGCACATGGTGTTTCTCCTGAAGTGCGGGAGCTTGCGAAAAGAAAAGGCCTTGTATCGATTGATGCAACTTGTCCTGATGTAACTGTCACCCATGACTTAATTGGGGAAAAAACTGCAGAAGGCTACGACATCATTTACATCGGAAAAAAATATCATCCAGAACCAGAAGGAGCAATCGGTGTGGCACCTCACGCGGTCCATTTGATAGAAACGATTAAGGATGTCGAAAATCTTACTGTACAGAACCCTAAATTGCTTGTCACAAACCAAACAACAATGAGCCAATGGGATGTTGTTCACATTATGGACGCACTTAAACTGAAATATCCACATATCGAAGTTCATAAGGAAATTTGTCTTGCTACTCAAGTAAGGCAGGAGGCCGTCGCACAGCATGCCGGGGAATCAGACCTTCTTATCGTCGTAGGAGATCCGAAGAGCAACAACTCGAATCGCCTGACACAAGTCTCTGTCGAAATTGCCAACACTCCATCATACCGAATCTCGGATCTTTCGGAACTCGATGTGAAGTGGTTGGAAGGTGTTGAAACTGTCTCTGTCACTGCGGGTGCTTCGACACCAACTTTGATTGTTCGTGAAGTAATTGCTTTCCTTGAGAAGTTCGATCCTGAAGATACTTCTACACATCTTCCAGAACGGAAATTCCTAGTAGAAAAAATTCTACCTAAAATTAAAAACCCTACACCTGTGATACGAATTGAACCGTACACAACAACTTAAGATAAGCTTCTGGCGCTTAGAGCTAGACACTATTCCGTGTTGAAAAACATATTTTCATCTTTAAAATGAACCAGCCTCTTTTACAGAGGCTGGTTTTTTTCGTCAAACATTATCAAATGAAAGTAAACGGTTCTGTGACAATTTCCGATTCGATAAACAAGACATTATAGCTAGCCTGCGCGCAAGCTGCCTGCATATAGTCCGCAACACCTTGAATCATTACTTTCTCAATATTGTGCCCCGGGTCGATGACAGCAATACCCATCGCTTCTGCGTCATGTGCAACATGGTAATACAAATCCCCGGTTACCAGAACATCCGCTCCGCTTCGTTTAGCAGCTCCTATATATTTATTCCCATCTCCGCCCAAGACAGCAACTTTTCGAATCTGCTTGTTTGGATCACCCACAAATCGAAGTGCCGGGACATCAAAAGCTTTTTTTACAAGTTCCGCAAATTGTCCAAGCGTTGTCTTTTCCAAAAGTTTCCCAACACGACCAAGACCATAGTCAGTTGACTGTTGATCAAGAACGACTAAATCATACGCAGGTTCTTCGTATGGATGGACTTCTAACATCGCTTTTAGTACCTTACTGCGAATAGGTCCAGGGACAACCACTTCGATTCTTTCCTCTTCAACTGCCTCACTTTTACCCATTTCACCAATAAACGGCTCAGCCCCCTCGACAGGTGTGAAACGCCCAATACCTGATGCGCTAAAACTGCATCCGACATAATCGCCAATTGCACCAGCACCCGCTTTTTCCAGCGTTTGTCTAATGTCATCCGCATGTGTTGCGGGGCTGAAGACAACCAGTTTATAAAGTGACTCAGAATGCGTCGACTCAACTATTTTAGTGTCAACCAAACCAAGTTTTTCAGCGAGCATATCATTCACTCCGCCCGGTGCAACGTCAAGATTTGTATGTGCCGCATAGACAGCTATATCATTTTTAATGCACTTTTCGATCATGCTACCTTGCGGCGTGTCTGTTAATAGGCTTTTCAACGGCCTGAAGATTGGTGGATGGTGCGCGATAATAAGGTTGGCACCTTTTCGAATCGCCTCATCAATCACTTCTTCATTGACATCCAATGTAACAAGCACATTTTCTACAGTTCGATTCAATTGCCCGATATGAAGACCGACTGGATCTCCATCCATTGCAAATCGTTTTGGGGACCACTTTTCAAAAAGCGCAATAATTTCATGACCATTCACTTTTTTCACGTTGTCAACACCTTCCTAACTAACGCAATATGACGTGCCAACTGTACTTTTTTCGTTTTTATTGCCTCTGTTTCAATTGTTTTTTCGAGGGAATCAAGTACGCGATTCCATTCCGACAATTCACTTTCCCACTTTTCAATGAATACGTCGGTTTTTGAAGTCAATAACAAAGGTCCTGCCATTAATTCTAGTTCCTCATAGACCGCTTGCCCTTTTTCCATCACGATAATTTCATATATTTTGCCGTCTTCTTTCAAAATGTGTTCTTTTATTATTTTCCAACCGTTAGAAACGGCCCATTCTCGGATTGCTCTAGAATATATATTCGGTTGTGCGATGATTCGCTTCACTTGAGAAAGACGGTCTTTTCCGCTCTCCAAAATTGTAGCGATGAGCGGTCCACCCATCCCCGCGATTGTCACCGTATCGACAGCATCATTTTCTTCAATAGCGAATAAACCATCTGCCAATCGCACGGTAATCGCATCGGAAAAACCTTCACGTCTCACATTTTTAACCGCAGACTCAAATGGCCCTTTGGCTACTTCACCTGCGACTGCCCTCTTCACTTTCTTTGTATGAATGAGGAAACATGGCAAATAAGCATGGTCGCTGCCGATATCTGCAACGACTGCACCCTCGTCAACGAAAGAAGCAACCGCCTTCAATCTGTTAGATAATCGTTCGGAATTCAATTGATCGCCGCCTTTCAATACTTTTATTGTATTGGATTTTGTCGTATTTTGCACTTTATCCTATTTGTTGAAATTAAGAATCCTATTGAATTCGCAGCGGGGCTAAGAGTAACCTTCGCTTTGTTTATGTAAGTATTCAATTGTTCAACATAAAAAACAGAAAAAGCCATCAGTTTACAGAAATGCTCTGCTAACTGACAGCTCTTCCTAATTAAGGATTATTTAAGTGATAAAATATAATCTGCCATAGCGTCAAGCTCGGCATCATCCGAAACGAGTCCTGCTGGCATTCCGCCATCAGTACCGTCTTTTATGATGTTTTTAATTTCATCCTTAGACAGTTTAGTTCCAACCAGTCCTGGTCCCATTCCGCCTGTAAGGTCTCCACCGTGACAGCCGATACATTTCCCTTGAGCAACTGCTTCAGCATCAAATTCCGCAGAACTTGGAGCTTCTTCAGTTACCCCCTCTTCGCCTTGTTCAGCGATTTCACTTTTCTGTTCAAGTCCATAAAGGGACATGAAGAAAATAAGACCGATTCCAAGCGCAAAAATAAGAATATAAGGAATTATTGGATTTTTTCCCATTGAATTACCCTCCTTTATCAGGATCTATTCTGTAATGAATACAGTACACAACTATTATTGTACTGTATTCAATAGAAAACTGAAAGGGTTAACGATGATCTTTTCGGTGTTTGTGACAATTTCGACAAATATTTTATTATTATCTAGCAACAGGCACCAAATGCGCGGGTCTAAGCGGGTGCAAGACGCTTTTATTGTTAACAGCCAATTAGTCTGGCAATGACCATTCTTTGGACTTCCGAAGTTCCTTCTCCAATTTCAAGAAGCTTGGCATCCCTCATATAGCGTTCGACTTCATATTCTTTCATATAGCCATAACCGCCATGAATCTGGATTGCTTCACTCGCTACTTCCATAGCAATTTCCGATGCATATAGTTTACACATGGAAGCTTCTTTCGAGAATGGACGCCCTTGATCTTTCAGCCATGCTGCTTTATGGACCATATTGCGTGCAAGCTCAATTTTCATCGCCATATCTGCCAGCTTAAATTGTGTTATTTGGAATTCAGAAAGAGTTTTGCCGAATTGCTTACGTTCTTTAGAGTAGCGGAGTGCCCGGTCAAATGCCGCCTGAGCGATTCCTACTGCCATAGCACCGATCCCAATACGTCCACCGTCTAACGTTACGAGGAATTGTCGGAAACCGTTACCTTGAGTCCCTAACAGGTTCTCTTTTGGTACTCGGACGTTGTCAAGCACAAGTTCTGTCGTATTAGAAGCATTTAGCCCCATTTTTTCATAGTTATCAATAACCGTGAAGCCTTCTGCATCAGTCGGAACGATTATTGCACTAATTTCTTTCTTTCCGTCTTCATTCCCAGTGATAGCAGTAATTGCAAGGTGCTTGGCATAGCTCGCATTCGTGATAAACACTTTAGAACCGGTGATGACATAATCGTCCCCGTCTTCTTTTGCTGTCGTTTGCGTCCCCCCCGCATCCGAGCCCGCATTCGATTCTGTCAATCCAAATGCGCCTAATGATTCCCCTGTACAAATTGGCGTCAAATACCTCTGTTTCTGTTCTTCAGTGCCAAATAGGTTGAGCGGTGCCCCTCCCAAAGAAATATGCGCCGAATATGTAATTCCTGTTGATGCACATGCCCGGCTCAGTTCTTCCGTAACAATTGCGAAACTTACTGTGTCGGCTCCTCCGCCCCCATATTCCTCAGAAAACGGTAAACCCATCATTCCCATTTCGGAGAGCTGTTTAAACACCTGTACTGGAAATTCTTTTGTCCGGTCGCGGTCGATTGCACCTGGTGCAACAACTTCATCTGCGAATTCCCGAATCATTTTTTTAATCATCTGTTGTTCTTCTGTCAAATCGAAATTCAACATCTTCATCCCCTTTGTTGTGAACGCTTACAATTTCAATTATAACGAATTGTCTACCGTTTTCACAACTATTACTGAAAGAATAGGAGAATTCAGAACGAAACAAGTAAAAATACGATGATTAATAGTAGCCCAGCTGCACCAGAGATTGTGAAATACTGTAATTTTAGCATACGTCCTGCAAATAGCCAGAGCGCACAGTTCAACATAAGTAATCCGATTAGTAACATCGTATGCCCATCGAAAAAGACAACCCATAGCTTCAGTGACATTAATAACAACATTAAGGATGCCAGTATGTATAAAATAGGTGCTATTCCCATTTGAATCATTGATTTACGCATCGTCAACAGGAGAAACGAGAACAAAACAACAGCCGTCAAGGTAAGTGTCCACCCTGGGTATTGGGTAAATACGAACATGCCTCCACTAACGATTATCGCTAGTATGGTCATCAAAACAATTTTCCGTTCCAATTTCTTTTTTTCCTTGACAAGAATGGCTTCGGTGGCTTTCACTTCCTTCTCATCCTGCCCTTGAGCATAGAGAGTAATTAGAAAATCACAGTAATGTTCCGGCAACAACTTATTCTGCTTCCAATATTTTATTTCCGAAATAATCATTCGTTTTCGCTGTGGATTCATAGTATAAATCGCTCCTTGAAAAGTGTAGGTAAATCGGAGAGCGCCAATCAGCTGCCCTGTTGCTTAACAGTGAAAAAAGCATCGGCACAAATTATGCCGATGCCCTTTTTTATTCAAGAAAGTCTTTTAGTCGTTTACTTCTAGATGGGTGACGCAGTTTGCGTAATGCTTTTGCCTCGATTTGACGAATTCGTTCACGGGTTACGCCAAACACTTTACCGACTTCTTCAAGTGTTCTTGTACGACCATCATCAAGACCAAAACGCAGACGAAGCACGTTTTCTTCCCTGTCTGTCAACGTATCGAGTACGTCTTCCAGTTGTTCTTTCAATAACTCATATGCTGCATGATCAGACGGTGACTGAGCCTCTGAGTCTTCTATGAAGTCACCGAGGTGAGAATCATCTTCTTCCCCAATTGGCGTTTCAAGTGATACAGGTTCTTGTGCAATTTTTAGGATTTCACGTACTTTTTCAGCAGTTAAATCCATTTCTTCTCCAATTTCCTCTGGAGATGGTTCACGACCAAGATCCTGTAGTAATTGACGCTGAACACGAATCAACTTATTGATGGTTTCAACCATATGAACTGGAATCCGGATTGTACGGGCTTGGTCCGCGATTGCACGGGTGATTGCCTGACGTATCCACCACGTTGCGTACGTACTGAACTTGAAGCCTTTCGTATGGTCGAATTTCTCGACTGCTTTAATGAGCCCCATGTTTCCTTCTTGAATTAAATCAAGGAACAGCATGCCACGTCCGACATACCGCTTTGCAATACTTACGACTAGACGCAAGTTGGCTTCTGCAAGCCTCTTTTTCGCCTCTTCATCGCCATCCAGGATGCGAATTGCAAGTTCAACTTCCTCCGCACCTGTCAGTAAATCAACACGCCCAATTTCTTTCAAGTACATTCTTACAGGATCGTTGATTTTAACACCTGGTGGGACACTGAGGTCATTCAAATCGAACTTTTCTTCTGCCACTACTTTCCCCTCATCGCCGGCTTCTTCATCGGCTTTGCGGTCCATTTCAATTCCTTGTACTTCAATCAAATCAAGGAATTCTTCGAACTGTTCAGGTTCCATTTCAAACACAGATAACTTCTCAGTTACCTCATCGAGCGTAAGTTCACCTGTTTTCTTTCCGGCCTCCAACAGGTTTGCCTTCACTTCTTCAACAGTCATTTCAATTTCCATATCTTCTGTTTGCTCTTTTTTGCTCATCTTACCCGTTCCTCCTAAGTACACCGGAAAACGACTACAATGTCGTCAATGATTTCCGGAGCTGTATAATTTCCCTGGCCAGCTCCAGCGCCCGGGTATGATCATTTATTTTTTCTGCTTCTTTCGATTCATGGATCTTTGCATGGATTGTCAAACTAATTTTATATTTTTCAAGGTGACTGATACAATCAGCTATTTCTTCCGCAGCGTGTTCAGGATCTCTTTCCACCATTGCAGATTCTAATACAATTTTTCTAAGTTCTCGGTCTTCCAACGATTCCGCAAACCTGTGGAAATCAGGTATTCCGTGTTGTTCATAAAACCCAGCGAGCCGAATGAAGATAGCAACATAATCTTCTCGAACGAACAGGTTTTGCTTGTCCAATCGTATTCGATCAAACAATTCCCCATCACTTAACAGGTGAAAGAGCAACAATCGCTCTGCACGCTCAGTACCGGTCTTCTTTCTGATTGGAACAGTAGGTTGAGGACGCATAGTTTCCCCATGCTTTGGTTCTGTTTTTGCTTTCTTCGCTTGATGTCCCGCCATTTTTATAAACTGCTGATTAATGGCTTCGATTGATACACCAGTCACGGTTGAAAGCTGCCGGAAATAAAGATCCCGCTCTACTGGCGATGAACGCTTCGCTAATTCTTCCAATACTTCATGGATATATTGCAACACATCGTTTTCATAAGATAGGTTCTTTGATCGCTTTGCATATGCCATTATGAATGACATGAATGAATGGGGATTACCGATGACCTTTTCGCGAAATGCATCACCGCCATGCTCTGTGATGTAGTCGTCGGGGTCCATCTTTCCAGGCAACAACGCGATTTTAACATCCAACCCTTTTTGGGTGGCCATGTCTGCGAATCGTTTTGCCGCTTCCCATCCAGCATCATCTCCGTCACAGCAAATGATAAGATCTTTAGCAATTCTTTTTAATTTCAGCAGATGTGTATCTGATAAAGATGTGCCCATTACGGCAACACTATTCGTCACACCAGCACGATCAGCCGATATCGTGTCCATAAATCCTTCAAACAGTATTACTTTACCCGTTTTCCGGACGTTAAGACGTGCATTGTGAAAATTGTACAGAATATGACTCTTTTCGAATATTGGGGTTTCGGGACTATTTAGGTATTTGGCTTCCTGTTTTGAACCGGTAAGTATACGTCCAGAAAATGCTACAACGTTACCATTGTCGTCATGAAGCGGGAACATGATACGTGCTCGAAATCTGTCAAAATAGCCAGTCCCATCGTCTTTCATGATGCAAAGCCCAGCACGTTCCATATCCCTCATATCGAAACTCTTACGCTTTAGTAGACCCGACAGCGCTTCATTATCATTTAGCGACCACCCGATTCCATATTTTTCGATACTCTCTCTCGTAAACCCTCTTTTTTCAAGATATTCTAGTGCTTCTTCACCTTCTACAGTGTTTAGGAGTAGATGACTATAAAAGTTTGCAGCAAGAGCATGCGCTTCAATCATAGATTTAAATTCATTATGCTGCTTTGCTCCGGATCCTTCACCCACTGTAGCATCGATTTCAATACCAGTTCGTTCAGCGAGCTTTACAACGGCTTCGGTGAAAGGGCTATTTTCAATATCCATAATGAAGGTAATCGCATTTCCACTAGCGCCACATCCGAAACAATGGAAGAGTTGTTTATCTTCTGTAACTGAGAAAGAAGGTGAACTTTCATCGTGAAACGGGCAAAGCCCGAACCAGTTCTTTCCTCTTTTTGTAAGTTGCACATATTCTCCAATTAAATCTACAATATCAGTCTTTGATCGGACGGCTTCTATAGTCTCTTCTGGTATTCTCGTCATCCTATCACCAACCACTCTATCAAGATTAAATTCGAGATAGTATTCAAAAACCCTTCATTTTCGACAAAATATTTTCGATTATGCTCGGAATCTTTCATACTACACTAATAGTAAAGCTTTATCTCTATATGAACCTCATATTTCAAAAAAAAATTCTTCATCCGCAAAAGAAGAACCAACCCGTATTAGCGGTCGGTCCTTCTACATCACTGTGTCCTGATTATGAATACCCTTCCACCTCAGGATTAACAGTAACTCCCACTTCTTGCTTACGAATGACGATTCGTAAGCTCACTTAGTATAACATTTGCAGTTTCCTCTACAGCCCGGTTTGTTACATCGATAACATTGCAACCGATTTTCGAGACGACATTATTAAAATGCGTAATTTCAGCTTCAATCCGCTCAACTCGCGCATAATTCGCATCATCTTTTAAACCAAGTGCGATGAGACGTTCTCTGCGGATGAAGTTTAGTTTTTCCGCAGAGATAACAAGTCCGTAACATTTAGCTGGGTCAATCATAAATAGTTCTTCCGGCGGCTCGACTTCAGGTACTAGTGGAACATTCGCCACTTTAAAACGTTTATGTGCAAGGTACTGCGATAAGGGTGTTTTCGACGTTCTTGAAACACCTACTAGAACAATATCTGCTCTCAAAATACCTCGCGGATCCCTACCATCGTCATATTTAACGGCGAATTCAATTGCTTCAATTTTTTTGAAATAATCTTCATCAAGTTGCCGCACAAGTCCAGGTTCTTCTAATGGCTTTTCACCAAGTTCCATACCTATCCGTTCGATAATTGGCCCAAGGAGATCGATGCACTGAATTTCTTTAATTCGACATTCTTGCTTTAGTTTTTGACACATTGCACTTTTCACAAGCGTATAGATAATGATTGCATTTTGCTGTTTCGCTAAATAGACGATTTCATCAAGTTGCGATTCATCCTCTACATGTGAAAACCTTTTAATTAATACGGTTTCTAGCCCTTGTCTGAATTGACTTGCCGCTGCTTTTGCAACAAGGTCGGCCGTTTCACCGACTGAGTCAGAAACGATGAACAAAATTAGCTTCTTCATAGTATCCCCCTCATAATTCGTGATCATCCGCAAGTGATAGGAAGGCTGCAGTAATATTGGTTTTGGTTACCCTACCAACAACTTCAAGCCCTTCCCCATTGTCAACGACAACAGGTAGCGAATCAATTTGCTGGTCTATCATTTTCTTCGCCGCATGAAGGAGCGTATCCTGCTTATCACAATACGTAATATTTGGCATTCTCGTCATAATGACATGGACCGGAATTTTCTCCAATTCATTGTTCCCAAGACTCGTTCTTAGTAAGTCTTTCCTCGAAAGAACTCCGGTAAGAAATGAAGATTGATCGACGACGAATAATGTCCCAACATCTTCTAGGAACATTTGACAAATTGCATCATAAACCGAAATATTTTCTTCCACAACGACCGGAATTGACTGAAAATCACGCACCCTCATGCCGGTCATACTGTCAGCAACTGATTGGGCAGGTCTTTTTCCCGAATAAAAATAGCCTACTCGAGGTCTTGCATCCAAAAAGCCAGCCATTGTTAAAATAGCTAAGTCAGGACGGATTGTAGCCCTCGCTAGCTTAAGCCGCTCCGCGATCTGTTCGCCAGTAATTGGGCCATCTGCTTTAACGATTTCAAAGATTTCCGTCTGACGCTTATTCAGTTCCATATATGTCACCGCCCTAAGCGTTCAATTGTTTATCCTTGATTATTATATACGAAGACGCGAGCTATTGCGAAGAAATCGGAACCATGCTAAACTAAGTTAGAATTGAATAGGCGAAGATAGGTCTATAAGTAATGTCAAATTGAAGCGAGCGGGGATAGTGAAAGCCCGTACCGACATGAAACGGCAACCTGGAGCTAATGCACTATTAAAGAGGGCTGTTCGTCAGCCAATTAGGGTGGAACCGCGGGTAATCATGCACTCGTCCCTGGACATATGTCCAGGGATGGGTGCTTTTTAATTTGTTTCAGCATAAGCCCCCGCTGAACAAAATTAAAGCCTCCGGCGGATGTCACAGATTTTGAGGGGAATTATTTGAGCAAGCTCAATTCAAAATCTGGACGCAAATCCGCCAAGGCGTATTTGATTAATAATTGGAGGGATTTATTATGTCAATGGAACAAGTCGTTAACTTAGCAAAGCAAAGAGGTTTTGTTTTCCCAGGCTCTGATATTTACGGAGGTCTTGCAAATACGTGGGATTATGGCCCACTTGGGATTGAATTAAAAAATAATATCAAAAAAGCTTGGTGGCAGAAATTCATTCAAGAATCGCCGTATAACGTCGGTCTTGACGCGGCTATCCTCATGAACCCGAAAGTATGGGAAGCTTCAGGTCATATCGGAAACTTCAACGATCCGATGATTGACTGTAAAAAATGTAACACACGTCATCGTGCTGACAAACTAATTGAAGATGCACTTGATGCAAAAGGTATCGAAATGGTTGTCGATGGTCTATCTTTCGATAAAATGGCAGAACTTATCAACGAACATAACGTTGTCTGCCCTACTTGTAGCGCTATGGACTATACAGATATTCGTCAGTTCAACTTAATGTTTAAAACATCACAAGGTGTTACAGATTCATCAGCGAATGAAATTTTCCTTCGCCCTGAAACTGCACAAGGTATCTTCGTAAACTTCAAAAACGTACAGCGTTCGATGAGAAAGAAAATGCCATTTGGTATTGGACAAATCGGAAAAAGCTTCCGGAATGAAATTACACCTGGAAACTTCACATTCCGTACGCGTGAGTTCGAACAGATGGAACTTGAATTCTTCTGTAAGCCTGGCGAAGATATGGAATGGTATGCTTTCTGGCGTGAATTCTCAAAACAATGGTTATTGAACCTTGGTTTGACAGAAGGCAATATGCGCTTACGTGAACACGATGAAGACGAACTTTCGCATTACTCAAAAGGAACTGTTGACATCGAGTACAAATTCCCGTTTGGTTGGGGTGAACTATGGGGCATTGCGAACCGTACTGATTTCGATTTGAAACGTCATATGGAACATTCCGGTGAGGATTTCAACTACCTAGACCCTATCACAAACGAGAAATTTGTACCTTATTGTATCGAACCTTCACTTGGTGCGGACCGTGTGACACTTGCGTTCCTATGCGATGCATTTGATGAAGAAGAGCTAGAAGGCGACGACAAACGTACTGTTCTTCGTTTCCACCCAGCGCTTGCACCGGTAAAAGCTGCGATTCTGCCATTATCGAAAAAACTCGCGGAAGGCGCAGATGAAGTCTATGCGGAACTGCGTAAACATTTCAACGTTCAATACGATGATGCACAATCAATCGGTAGACGCTACCGTCGTCAAGATGAAATTGGAACACCATTTTGTATTACGTATGATTTTGATTCCGAAGAAGATCGTCAAGTGACAGTTCGTCACCGCGATTCAATGGAACAAACACGTATGCCTATTTCAGAAGTGAAAGATTATATTGCAAAACAGCTTGAATTTTAATCTATCCTAACGTGAAAAAATTCAGATGAAAGACTAAACCACCTGCCACCAATGAATTTGGTGTCAAGTGGTTTTATTTTATTCAAATTCGTATTTCTAAGGGAATAATTATATCTATTTTACCACTTTGATACAATAAAAAATAACAGGTACAAATGTCAATTTGACCAATAAGGGGGACGTTGAAATGAAAAAAAATTTGATCACTCTCCAATTTTCCATCCATCCAATGACTAACAACTTTATCGAAATCATAAAAGGTGCACTCCAAGGAGTCAACACTTCAAATGTGACAATGTCTACAGACGACGTAGCTTCAACTATGATTGGCGAGCAGGAAGCTGTCTTTGACGCTGTGAAAGCGATGATAATTCACGCCTCAAAAAGTGGAACTCATATAGCATTCAATGGTACGTTTTCCTCGGGATGTCCTTCGGTAGTTCATGAATTCCATGAACCTTCCGAACAAAAATTCCGTATTAATCAAGAATCATACGCTCCATTTCAACAATATGTTTCCGCTAAGTTCAATTTATATCCTTTGGGTCAACCTGATTATATGGATAGTATAGGCTCCGAAATTAGCCGGTTGAAAAACAGTGATTTGTACAATGCGACTTCAAAAAATGGTAGTGGTTTACACGGCGATGTTCACCCAGTATTTTTATTCTTAGAGGATAGTTTTTCAAGTGTTCAGTCACATGTAATCATGACCGTGAATATGAGTGTGAATAGTCCCTCGCATAAGAACGTTTAATTTTAGGTGACAATCGGCCATACATCGAATTTCGATTGACTGATGCACAATGATGAGGACCGTATTTTGGATTAAAAGCAAAGCGTTCTCTAGCGGTGCAATCGGCACTGATCAACTCCAGGCAATCATTGAGAAAGAATTACTAAAACATGCCAACTGACATCATTCAAAAACCCCTTGTCTTTTATTGAACAAGGGGTTACATTTTCATTATCATTAAGAACCGATTTCACGATCTAATTGTTTCAAAAAACCTTCCATATAGTCATGTCGTTGCTCCGCGAGCCGCTTCCCTTCTTCTGTCACCATCAACTCTTTTAACAGCAACAACTTTTCATAGAAATGTGTAACTGATGCCGTTTCCTTGCTACGGTATTCTGTTTCAGACATATTAACACGAACCATCTCGTCTGTATCGTATAGCTTCCTTCCCCTTGCACCGCCGAACGCAAATGTGCGTGCAATCCCAATAGCACCGATTGCATCAAGCCGGTCTGCATCGCGCACAATGGCTCCATCGATGGACGTGATGTCCTTCGCATTACCACCACTGAATGACACGCTTTCAATACACGCTACTACTTTCTTAGTTAATTCATCTTCGAGACCAATTTCCTGTAAAATGTCTAGGATGGATGGGTTGTCATCTGATTTATATTTAGCATCTTCGATATCATGCAACAAAACAGCAAGACGGACAACTTCCACATTCGCTGAAGGCTCCCGAACCAAGATTTCTTCCGCATTTTTCATTACGCGTTGGATATGAGCGAAATCATGACTTGCATCGAACTTATTGTAAATTCCAATGACTATCTGCATGCATTTTTCAATCGTTTTTATCATATAATCACTCCTATAAAAAGATTTTTTATGTGAAAATGCGTCTGAATATTTAGGCATATCGTTGACGCACAATGTCGATTCATGTATAGTTGATGCATCCATGTATCTAATGGATGGGACATCGAATCGCCGAGGAGGAATATACATGTACCAGGGAAAAGTCAAATGGTTCAGTAATGATAAAGGCTATGGTTTCATCGAAGCGGATGACGGGGAAGATGTGTTTGTCCACTTTACCGGTATTCTATCTGAAGGCTTTAAAACGCTTGATGAAGGACAATCCGTATCCTTCGAAATCATCGAAGGGAATCGCGGTCCTCAGGCAGCGAATGTCTTAAAACTTGGAGATGAATGATCGAACACAAAATCCCGCTGATGCAATTTCCAGCGGGATATTATTTTGTGTTTTTATTCATTTCCTGGCCTAGAAACCGAAGCTGCTCTCCGATCGTACACACGGTAATACAAAACTTATGTGATCCCGACTTCCCTTTGTCTTTTGACAGCTGTGTTTTCAGGAAGCAGCCATCGCAATAGGCATCTAGAATTCCATCTATTTCATTCATAATGATTGTTTTATTCATAATGACTACCCCCAAAAGACACGATTCATATATTCTAATACTATTTGAACACTGGTGCAACAATCCAATTAAATCGAGGTGCTAAATCAAATGATTGAGTTGTACGTAGACGGCGCAAGTGCAGGAAATCCCGGGAAAAGTGGTATTGGAATTTTCATAAAAGGTGAGGGCCATGCAATAAAGTTATCCGAAAAAATCGAACCTACGGATAATCATTCTGCCGAATTCCAAGCACTGTTACGCGGCTTGGAAGAAACATCCAAACTGACGACTGGCATGGTATCAGCTCGTTCTGATTCCCAAATCGTTGTCATGGCCGTGGAAAAGAAATTCGTGAAAAATGAAGCATATAAAGAATACTTGAAAAAAATACTTGAGTTTGCAGACACGTTTGACTTTTTTTTCATCAAATGGATTCCCGATGTAGATAACCGTGCTGCAGACGCACTTGCACGAGAAGCAATTCACAAAAAAGACTGAACAGTTATCTGTTCAGTCTTTTTTGTTAGGCTTTCATAAAAGTAACCGTATTCTCCGATACATTATACAGCGCCCATTCTCGATCAATGACGACTGCCCCTACATTCACGAGGACCTTGTCACCACTTACATCATATGGAATTCCAAATTCAATTGCTTCATTCACACCATTTCGGGATAATTTGGACGTATGACTATGCCCATAAAACACGGGAGATTCATCCACGTCCGCTTGAATAAGCGCCCACGGTTCACCGCCCCATTTCCACTGATGACCATGGATTATTTTAGCCGTCGCAATGTCCAGCATTTCCGGCATAGTGCCCAGTTTTTCTCGAAGCGGATCGTCTGTTTCTGTAATCATCATTATTCGGTCTTCCTGATTGCCGCTAACCGACAAGAATGTTAATAGCTCGGTAAACCCTTCTGGAATGATCATAACGTCTTTAAGTTTCGTAAACTTCTGATCAGTAATATTCTTTTTACTAATTATGCATTCAAACAGATCGCCCGTCCCGACACGGACTGCTTCCGGATACTTCTCCGAAATATCCATGAGTACTTTTTCTAAATCCTCTTTAGAGGAATGTATGTCACCAAGAAGTGCATAATGCATTTATAAGCCTCCTGAAAGTCAATCTTTTTCGACTTTGACACCTTGTTGTGATATCCAGTCGCTATAGCTTCCGACATACAGACGGGCCTTCTCATAGCCATTGTGTTTGAGTAAAGCATATAATGGGGCTGCTGTTACACCGCTACCACAATAAACCGTTACTTCTTCTGCCGGTTCCACCACAGTATGCAATTGCTCTCTTACAGCACCATCCAAATTGAAGGCGCCTCCTTTTTTTAATTGCTCCCAGTCAAAGTTTAGCGCTCCTGGAATCCGTCCAGCGATCGGGTCTATT
This sequence comes from Sporosarcina sp. resist, assembly GCF_014302295.1. Taxonomy (NCBI): domain Bacteria; kingdom Bacillati; phylum Bacillota; class Bacilli; order Caryophanales; family Caryophanaceae; genus Sporosarcina; species Sporosarcina sp. resist. The sequence continues at coordinate 2,991,224 of NZ_CP060287.1, forward strand.
GGTTCCTTCTCCCCCCGGTATCTCTCTGCTGAGCGGGCATCTAGCAGGACACTCGCTGTTTTTCCAGCCACTGTTTCTTCAACGTGCTCTCTAGGGGCATAGATTGTTTCATCCCACTGAGGAGTAACTGAAGTCCTCAGTGGCTCCGGTGGACGATTATCTAAAGGTAAACCCGCTTCTTTCATTGCCTGGAATCCTTCAAGTGCGATATATGAATTGTTAAATCCAGCATATTGCAATAGCCACCAAGCACGAGTTGCAAAAGGGCTTCCACCGTCATCATAAACGATGATTTGGTCGTCAATTGAAAGTCCACTCGTTCTGAAGAGCTCGGTCAAAGTCGCCTTCTCTGGCATCGGATGTCTTCCTTCCGATTTCGTCATGTCGGACAAATCATGTTCGAGATCCCAGTAAACTGCCCCTGTTACATGGCTTTTTGTGTATTTCTGCTTGCCTTCATCCGCATCTTGCAATGAAAAACGTGTATCTACCCATTTGAATTTAGCATGATCAATATCTTTTATCGAAACAAAAACGGTAGCCAATCAAACCCACTCCTCAGTTTGTAGTTTCTCATATACTGTACGCCATTCGCTTAGTTGTTCCGTTCCTTGAAGAAGTGTTCGCTCAGAGGCAATCTGATTCAAACTCTCTTTCAACAAGTGCTGTCTAAGCCCTTCCGCTTCACTGTCAATCCAACGGTCTGCCCACTTTTCAAGCAGTTCTTTTTCAAGCCCAAGATAGATTGATGCATCTGTCTTCAATAATTCTTCCAGTCGTGCTTTCAAGATATCGCGCTCTCCCTTTTCGAAGAATGCTTTCTGATTTTTGAACAATCGGTTGACACTTCTATATTTATTAGAATCAGTGTATGGAGCTCCGAAAGACAACATATCAGCATCTTGTGGTTCATACGGTGAAGGTGCTATGGAGTTATCTTTTTCATATAACCCCGAAATTTCTAAACGCTGCCGATTTGTCAACTGCTTTTTCATGAAGTTTAGCATCCGTAAATTTGTCACCTTAAGCTCTTGTGTCAAATCAAATCCAATCATCTGCACGGTTTCAGCGAGTGCACCATTCAATGCCCGGTCTGCTGAATTGTTAACGAAAACAGATGGACTGTATGCCTCTTTGAAGAAATCACCAAAACGTAAAAATACACGTTGTAAAATGTAATAGACAAGTTCGCTTAGTTCATCATGAGTCGCTTTTGTTAGCACTTGTGTAAACTTATGTGCGAAATGTTGACGCACTTCTCCTTCAAGTTTGTTCAATTCGTCCAATCTTTCTGCCTTACGAGTTCGATTCGTTTCTGTCCGGCTAATAAGTGACGAGAGTCGTTCAATCGTTTTTAACGCCTCTTCTTCGAGTGCCTGAACAGCAAGTCCTTTTAGATCGTGTTCAAGGAAATGATGGAATTCTTCTTCAAAAGGCGCCATAAATGGATCCATCCGATTATCCACTTTCGCCTCGAGTGCCTGCAAACTTGAAATGCCATGAACTCTAGGATTACGGATACCAAACTTCCGTAGTTCATCCCCTACGAACGTTTTAACTGCTTCCGCCTCTTCCGCGTCAGATGCAAGGTCAATTGCATTGACAACAAAAAACATCTTATCAAGCTCGAAAGCATCCTTCACTCGACCAAGCTGGACTAGGAACTCCCTGTCTGCCCTCGCAAATGCATGATTATAATACGTGATGAAAAGAATCGCATCCGCATTTCGGATATATTCAAATGCAACATCGGTATGACGCGCATTAATGGAGTCGGCCCCTGGTGTGTCAACGAGGGTGATTCCTTTCCTAGTCAATTCACAATCATAGTAGAAGTCAATTGATTCGACGAAACAGCTTCGGTCTTCTTCAGCAACAAATTTAACGAATTCTTCCTGCCCGACCTTAATAATTGTGCCAAGTGCTTCATGATAAAGAGGATACCCTCTCTTGAATGCGGCAATAAATGCTTTATGGATATGGAGACTCTCATCCGTCAATTCTGTATTTAGTGCATCATCTGCTTTTTGAAAAGCATCAGTCAACGATGTTGCGCCAACACCAAGTGCTTCAAAAGAGCGGAAAACATCTTCTGTCATCCGGCCTGTTGTTTTCAATAAAATATCGGCCGTTTTATCTTCTTTTCCCACTGAAATCGGACGTATTCGATTGATGGCTGCAGTAGTTGGATTTGGAGAAACCGGTAAGACATTTTCACCAATTAATGCATTGGAAAAAGATGATTTCCCTGCACTAAACGCACCGAATAGTGCAACAGTGAATTCTTGCCCATCTAGTCGGTCAGCTTTTTTTCGAAGGTAGTCTGCTGTTTCCATAAAACCTGGAATCGCTTCAACCGAATTCGCGATACGAATAGCGTGCTTAACCACTGAATCTGAATCCAAAGTAGCTACTTCTCGCTGAACTTTCTCGACTTCTGCCGTGTGGTCAGAGGTATTCTCTAGGATAAGTACTTCTTCCGCTTCGTTGTATTCGACTAATTGTAGCGTTTTCTGTACTTTCCACTGTTGAAGAAGTGCATTGACTTCCGCAGTCGAGCCTATAATTTCATGTTCGAGATTTGCCAATTGAGCTTCCACTTCACTTACCTGTTGGATTGCATGTAACTTCTCATCCAATCGGTACACTTTTTGTTCAAGAATACCAGCGTTGTCATTCCCCGCTACTAATGCAATTTCGGACATTGCGTGTTTCCAATCCTCGGTCATTCGTCTAAATGTGGCTTGAATCGTTGTTCTCATGCGTTCAGAATAGTTGAGGACGGTGTCGCCAGTTATGGTATCAGATACATTAAACTCTTTTTCTATATCAGAAAATGGGATCGTTAAGTTGATTTCGTCAATCACTAGTGATTGCTCATCCGTTAAAATCCCCGCTTCTTTCAACGATTTTTTCATAAGCGTCTTTAGATGGACTTCAATTTGGGCATGAACAAGTTTGCCCATATTGTCAGCAAGTGCATCTTTCCTTCGTGCCTTTTCTTCCGCCGTCTTTTTCGCACCGAACAAAATACCAACTTTAAATCTAGACGACAGCGATTCCAAATAGTTTTTCAGCAGTTCACGTGTTTCATATGGTGTAATTGCCGCCCCTTGCAATAGGTCATTTCGTTCTTTTTCAAATGTTAAAGAAAATGCATCCCCCGAGAGAAGCTTCAGCATTTTTTTAGATTCTAAAGCCTCTTCTTGAAGCTCAACTTGCTTTGTCCATTCATCTTCTAAAACAATCTCGGAGAATGTGTTTTTTCGTTCCACTATTTCATCAGACAAGAATTGGCTATGCTCATCCTTCAGTTTTACTAACGTCATCTCAGCATTGTCGACGAATCGTTCTTGCCAGTTTTCCATCGACCCATCAACAATCGCTTTCACGGCACTAAAATCATTATGCGGGTGCGTTAAATCTTTCAATGAGGTATAAAAAATCCCTTTCGGTACGACACCCCACATTTTAAATGAATCCTCAACCGATTTTTTGAACTCCACAAATGGTAACTCACTGTCACGGTGTTTATCAATTTGGTTGACAATCAAATAAACGTTATCGTTGTAACGCATCAATTCTTTCGTGAAACGGAAATTCAATTCCGATTGCACATGATTGTAATCCATCGTGTAGAAGACGAGATCCGCGAGATGCAGTGCGGATTCTGTCGAAAGACGATGTGCATCATCCGTTGAGTCCACACCGGGTGTATCCATAACGGTAATTCCTTCTGGTAAATTCGATTCCGTATGACCAATTTCAACGAGTGAAACGGCCGCACCATCCTTACTAAACGACTTAACGGCAGCCGGAAATCCGTGCCCGCCGTATTTCACTGCGGTACCGTCCGTATGATGGATAATAGCAAAATCCGTTTCAGTTTTCCGCACTTTCACAATGTTAGCACTTGTCGGAATCGGGCTTGACGGCAGTAAGTCTTGGCCAGTCAACGCATTGATCATCGACGATTTACCGGCGGAAAAATGACCGGAAAATCCAATCGTATATTCTTTATCTATGAGTTTTTTGGCGAATAACGCCGTTTTCTTAAAGCGGTCTTCATCATCATTTTTTTGAAAAACTAGGCCGTATGTCGCGGCTTGTTGTAATAAGTTATCTAATTCTGGCATTTATCTTTCGATCCCTTCGTCAATTGCTCTTTTTATCATACCATTTATCGGCGTTCGAATTATCAACAAATTTTTCTGTGCATATTTTGTCGTTTTTTGTTTATTCTACCTTTCGTCATGATATAATCGACCTATCGTTATATTTTTGAAAGGCGGAAGCTAAAATGAGCACTTCGAAGAATGTACAAATGATTTTAAATGGGACAATCTCTTCACTATCAACTGTTATTCCGGTCAAATTGGATGTCCTTGCTCCGTCGATTACAGTTCAACCGTATGAACAAAAAGAGATAAGCGTCTTAATTGGACTTGTCGGAGGCATAAAAGGAAGGCTTATCATTGATGCATCTTTAGACGCCATTAATACGATTGGACAAGCAATGTTTGGCATGTCAATCGAAGGTGAAATGATTGAATCATTCACAGGCGAGCTTGGCAATATGGTTGCTGGAAACTTATGTACAATACTCGAAAAAGACGGCCTCATCCTTGATATTTCCCCCCCTACCGTGATGACGGGAACAACGAAATTTTATGGCTTCAAACAGGCATTTAAATTGCCAGTCAAGATCGACGGCGGCGGAATGTTGACTGTCCTATTAACAATTGATGAAAATTAAAGTTCACTAAAAACAGTCCCCTCCCTGGATTATTTCGGGTTCACGGGACTGTTTTTACTTTTTATAAGTTATATAACTTCGTGTATTTTTCAGATAAGTAATCGGCTAAATATTTGGCGTTCAATCCTTCACCTGTCGTATCTTTAATAATTTCAAGTGGCAGTTTCATCTTGCCGTATTTGTGAACATGTTCAGTTAACCAGTCAAGAATCGGGCCAAAATCACCATTTCCACAAAGTTCATCAAAATTAGGTAGGTCTTTTAACATTGCCACTTTCAATTGAGCTGCGTACATATAGCCAAGTGCATATGACGGGAAATAACCGAAGGATCCGCCAGCCCAGTGAACGTCTTGTAAAATACCTTCACCGTTATTTTTTGGACGGATACCCAGGTATTCCTCATATTTATCATTCCAAATTTCAGGAAGGTCTACCACTTCATAATCGCCGTTAAAAATCCCTTTTTCAATTTCATAACGAATCATAATGTGAAGTGGGTACGTCAGTTCATCTGCTTCAATCCGAATAAGCGATGGTTTTGACACATTGATTGCACAAAGGAAATCTTCGAGCGCTACGCCTTCAAACTGTTCAGGTGATTGGCTCTTTAATAAATCAAAATTATACGTCCAAAAGTTTTCATTATGTCCGACAAACTGTTCATAGAATAATGACTGCGATTCATGAATCCCCATCGAAGTACCATCTGCAACTGGTAATCCTTCAAGTTCTAAATCAATATTTTGTTCGTAAAGTGCATGTCCACATTCATGAATTGTTCCAAAAACGGCGGAACGGAAATCATTTTCATCGTACTTCGTCGTAATTCGGACATCCCCTATATTGATGCCTGTGGCAAATGGATGAACGGTTTCATCCAATCGACCTGCATCGAAGTCATAACCAAGTTGCTTCAATATCTCATGACTGAATGCTTTCTGATTTTCTTTCGGAAATTTTTTGAATAAAAATGACGTATCGGGTTGGTTACCTGATTCTGAAATTTTCTTCACAAGTGGCACGATTGTCTCTTTCAATTGGCCGAAAACTTCATCGATGATGTCTGTTGTCATCCCCGGTTCATATTGATCGAGCAATGTATTGTACGGATTGCCATCTTTTTCTCCCCAATAGCCAATGAACTTTTTAGTCGTTGCCACGATTTTCTCAAGATATGGAAGGAACATGTCAAAATCAGCTTTCTCTTTCGCTTCTTCCCATGCTGATTCCGATTGAGAAGTCAGAACGACAAATTCACGGTACTCCTCCGCCGGAATTTTTTTGCTTAAGTCATATTCTTTTTTTACTTCTTCAACTGTTTTCAACAAAATCGGGTTAAGTGTGTCTTTCCTATTGCCTAGTTCCTCGAGATAGCCACCCATTTCCTCTGAGACACTCAATTTAAATAGTTCTGTCGATAATGTACCGACCGCTTCCGATCTTGCCGGAATGCCTTTTTTCGGTGCGCCCGTACGCATATCCCAATACATGATTGAAACGGCTTCTGAGTATGCACTCATTTTCTTTAGCAAAGCTACGAAATTCTCTTCTGTAGACATATCCATTCCCCCTTACTTACTATACTGGTCTTTATTTTAACATAATTCGGGCAACTCATATAGTCTCCTAGTAGGAGATCAGTTTTATTTCAGTAATTAAACTATGCTGAAATAAAACAATTAGCTAATGTCACGTCTGCTGATTAACCATTTTCTTGCATAAAAAGCAGGTAAGAAAGGCTTGAAAAACGCCATTTTAACTTGATCATTTCCGGTCCGCTTTCAGCGAAATAGTCATGACAACTTTACCGAGGGGCGAGTGCGGCTACAACGTTTAAGTGAAAAATACAGCTACTTTTGAAAAAAAGAGTAGATGACTCTTTATAAAGGTTGTAAGTGCACGAAGATACAATTTCGGGCACTCTAGTACTTTGTACTAGGTGTTCCTTGCTTACTTTTAGTAAAGATTACGCGTATTATCATGCGATGTACTATAAGAAAGTGACTCTTCCTTAACTAAAAAAGACAAGACTATGGAGAAGACTTCAGCCGCCAAAATTGTATCTTTGGCGGCTATTATCCAAATAAAAAGTTCCGCTATTCTTTCGTTCCGGTTTAAGCACTTTGCGTACGTATACATTTGGAGAGCGACGGATGAATAAGCACCATACGATTATCGAAAAAGATGTTTAGGGATGCGATGAAGTCACATCCCTAAACATCAAGAAATCTCGATAATCGTATAGAGCCCGTTCAATCCAAAGCGATCCAAATATAATGTACATGAAGCGCCTGCTGTTTGATTAAGTTATTTACGGGTTGTTTTTGGTTAATCAACACATGTGAGTTAATGTAGAACCCCAAATTATATGTGCATGACTGAATCTTTTTTATAGGACCTATTCAGACCCTTAATAAGTGTTTTTTATTTATTGTCCTTCACAACATTTATACATTTCTTGTATAAACAGCACGAGCTGGACAGTCCTAAATAATAGCGTTTCCCTCAGAAATACAAAAAGGCCTCCCAATATTACTAGGAGGGCCTTACAAATTATAATTAAACTGTCATTTTCATTTTAACAGGGAAAATACTTTCAATTTCAGCTTTCATTTCCTGTTCTTTACCTTCTAGTAAAAGATGTACTGTTCCAGAATCGGCTGACGTCCGTATGAGTCGTCCTGCACCTTGGCGTAGCCTTAGTAGCATGAATGGTAAGTCTACTTCACGGAAAGGATCCTTAGCGTGCTGACGTCTCGCGTCGAACAACGGGTCCGATGGTGGTAATGGCAAATCGTAAATAATGACGCGTGTCAATGCATCTTGGGGAATGTCGAGCCCTTCCCATAAGTGATAAGAGCATAAAACAGGTACTTTCTTCTGTTGGAAGTCACGCACGATAGAAGACAATTCTCGTTCACCTTCGAAAGCGATACGGTCTTGCCACTCGCTAGGAACGCGCTCTTTGAAATGGTTCATCGCTCGTTCTGACTTGAAGAGAATCAGTGTTTGCTCTCCATCTTCTAAAAGTTCAAGCGCTCGCTTCGCTTTGCCACCGGCTTCTACATCCGTCGCAAATACTTCCATCACTTCATCATAATCAAATGGAGATTCCACTGAGAATGACAAGTAATCTTGGATACCAAGACCATCTGCCAAATAAGTAAACGTTTCACCGACTGATAATGTAGCGGATGAAAAGACGATTGGCGTGTTGGATGAAAACAGTTTCTCTCTTAAAATGTCCGTCACTAGACGTGGCATGATAACCAGTGTGGATTCGCCTTCGCGACCTTCAAGCCAGTCGACTGCATCATTTTGAGAGGTGAAGAGGTCCATTGAGTAAATGTATTGATCCAGATATTCCTCGACCATTCTCAAATCATATGCCGGAATGATATAGAGTTCACCTTCAAAAACAAATTCTTCAAGAAGCGCATTCGAGATTTTCACAACCTCTTTTCCAATTGCCAGAAGTTCAGGTGTTTTCTCAATCGCTTTCCGTTCATTCTCCGTTGTATCCGCAAGCGCATCGAGTAATTTAAAAAATGCTTCATGCGAATCAATTAGGCGCTCCATCAGTTGAAGTGTCGACTCTCTTATTCCATCGACCATAATTCGTTCAAGCAGATTTAGCAATGTACTATTTTGTACCTCATACGTCAAAGCACGCTGAGCCGAATACTCAAGAAGATGGCCTTCGTCGAAGACAATCATTGACGGTTCTGGTAATAATGGTAATTGTCCCTGTCTTTTACGGGATTCTTTTGTCCAAATATGCTCCATATAAAAATCGTGAGAACAAATAACGAGTTCGACCGATTCGCGATAATGATTTCGGTGAATTGTCTGACCACATCGATTACGAACATCACACGCAGCACATTGCTGGATGGGATGGAAGTTCACTGTTTTCCACTCTTCATCACTTAAATTTGGATAATCCGAACGTTCTCCGTAAGGAAAAATCGATTGCAATGAACCGGAACCGTAAACGAATTCAGGTAGTTCATCTGCCACAACATCAACATAGTCTTCGTCAATCGTATTACCCGCCTCTTCCAATCGTTTCAAGCATAAATATTGGTCACGTGATTTAGCAAGTCGAACATCGATATCAAGACCGAGCGCTTCACTAATTTTCCGGATATCACCGTCTTCTTTTACAAGCTGGTCAATCAGTGTCTCATCCGCACATGAAATGAGAGCCGGTTTGCCAGTATAGCGAGCATAAGCGATTGCAGGAAGTAGATAAGCAATTGTTTTACCTGTCCCTACACCCGCTTCCGCAAAAAGAACTTTCTTTTCTTTCAGTGCTTGTTCAATTTGGAACGCCATATAGATTTGTTCATCACGGCATTCAAATCCTTTTTCAGTCAGTTCATCGTATAACGTATCCCCTATCCAGTCGTTCAGTGACTCATAGAACGATTTATCTTTTGATAACGGGAATGGCATCTTGCTCTTCATCGTTTACCCCTTCCTTATTACATGCAAAAGGAAGAGGAGTTTCCCTCTTCCGCATTCTATCAATTATTGACGTTGGCCCCAGAACTGATACAAATCAGTACGAATAAAACCATTGAATAATTTCCTTTTCTTCGTTGCTCTATGTCCGTACATTTTTTCATAATTTTCCAATGAAGACAACATATAAACAGACCATGATGGATAGTTTTTCATTATACGGCCAAGTTCCTGCGTAATTTCTTCAGCCTCTTCTACCTCACCAAGACGTTCACCGTATGGCGGATTCCCCACCATAACTCCGTTCAAGCCCTCTAACGTCAAGTCCCGCACGTCACATGTTTGGAACTTGATCAAATCCATGAATCCAGCTCCTGCCGCATTCTCTTGTGCCACTTTAATCATTCGGGGATCATAATCAAATCCTGAAATATCAAGTGGTTGGTCGTATTTTGCGAGGTCTTCCGCTTCTTCACGAACTTGATCCCAAATATTTTTATTGATCCATGGCCACTCTTCACTTAAAAATTCACGATTGTATCCAGGTGCAATGTTTTGCCCGATCATCGCAGCTTCAATTGCGATTGTACCTGAACCACAAAACGGGTCAACGAAAGGACGATTTGGATTCCAACGTGACACTTTCACAAGCGCTGCTGCAAGTGTCTCTTTCAACGGTGCATCCCCTTGTGCAAGTCGATATCCGCGTTTATGTAGTCCCGTTCCACTTGAATCGATCGTTAATGTTACTTTATCTTTTAAAATCGATACTTCCAATTTGAATAAAGGACCTGATTCATCAAAGAAACCAATTCGTTTATAAGCAATCTTCAAGCGTTCAACAATCGCTTTTTTTACAATGGCCTGGCAATCAGGCACGCTGTACAAAGTAGATTTCACTGATTTACCCGCAACTGGAAACTCTGCGTCAACTGGCAAAAAACGTTCCCATGGAATCGCTTTTGTCTGTTCAAATAAATCATCGAACGTCGTAGCTTCGAATTCACCTGCAACAATACGAACACGGTCCGCTACTCGGAGCCATAGATTCGTTTTTGCAATCGCCAATTCATCGCCCTGGAAATAAATCTTCCCATTTTCCGAAGTCGTTTTATAACCAAGAGCTTTTACTTCATCTGCCACAAGTGATTCAAGCCCCATTGCAGATGTTGCCACTAGTTTAAATTCAGTCATGCATTTCCAACTCCAATTCTATACCATCAATCATTTCCATGAATTCATCAAGGGTTAACTTTTTATAGTATTGCCAATATAACCATATTTTTTTCACACTTTAATTCTCCAAAAGAAAAGCTCCCCATCTTATTGGAGAGCAATCAATTTAAAAATAATACCATAGGAAATTCGATAAGCCATGTTTTGTTCCCGTGTACTCAAACGGCTCACGCCTCGTACTTAGGGTGGTAATCATCTATCTACAGGTATACACCTGTCTCTTCCTACAGTTCATTTCCCTCGGAAGAGTGCCCCTACCATAGTTTGGGTTTCTCACTCGTGGGGTTTACCGCGTTCCATCTGCCCCGTTTCCGAGACAGCTACGTCACTGTGGCACTGTTCAGGGAACCTCATCCATATCCGAAGACTTAGGATTTATTCCCGCCGTCAACGCGTTATACGCGAAGCCACGGCTTATTCTTTCGCCGAGCACGAACACTACGGTCATCTCAGATCCGTGTGAGCATGGACTTTCCTCTACAACATAGGATGTTGCAGCGATTACCTAAATTCCACTATGATATTTTTAGTATACCGTACTTATGTTTCATTTACAATATATTATTCTTGGTCGAAGAGTTTACTTCCGAAAACATGCTTTTCCAGATTTGAAATTCGCTTCAATATATCAAAGTTCGTTGTTCCAGCACTTCCAGCCGCAGGGCGTTTTTGTGCAGATTCAAGTTCTCTTTGCATGCGTTCATTTTCGGTACGCAATTCTGTAATCGTCTTTTTAAAAGCTTCATAGTCATGAATAATATCATCAAGGAAGAGATCTACTTCTTCCTGATTATAGCCGCGAAGGCCCGTTTTGAATTCCTTCTCAAGAATCGTTTTTGTATCCAATTTAGTGTCCATGAAAAATCGCCCTTCCGTCTCTGTTTACATACCGTTGATTATAACATATATTGTCCGACTTTGTCTTACTAAAGCCGACTTTCAACCGTTTTTTGTCGCTTCGTGCGCTTGCCTGGGAAATAATTTTCTAGTTATCCTTATTTCCCTTTTCAAGAAATCATTTCTCGAACGTGCCCGAAATCTTTCCGCCAAGTAGGAATCCGCCTTCAGGAGCTTAATCGCCTCTTTCGTGGAGTCTAATGCCTTGTTTAACTCTTTCAGCTTATGCTCGTAAAGCTTCGCTAATTCCTCTAATGCGATAATTCGTTCACGTCCGGTAAGACCTGTTGCCGCTATCTTGAATGAAGAGACTGCGTCCTCGTAAGCCTGTTCCTTTTTCAAGATGAACCCGAAGTGAAAATGTGTCGCAGGATGATTGATCCCATACTCGGCAATGACACTTTCAAAGATTTGTTTACTACGGTCATGCGACTTTAAATCACCAAACCATTTCCCAATATTCGTATGGGTCACGGCCGATTCTCGGACATCGCTTTTCAATAGCAAATCGGTTGACCGTATATAAAGCGCAACTAGTGAAAGGATATCCCATTCATTATGGACGAGAACTTTCATTAATAGTTCCGCGCGACCATTCTTAACAGCATCTTGGTAGATGATTGGCGCCATATGCCCTGGGATATCTCCTTGTCGGAAGAAACCAAGTTGTTCCTCCTCAATTGCAGGTAGTCGAAACGTTGCCATCTCACCTTTCCAAATACGTCTGGAACCATGCAACAAATCGATTTGGGTATGCTTGAGAAGTGGCGGTAATTCTTTACGGTTCATCGTCCATCGTGTTTCCACCATTGGGATATCAAAACTTTTGCCATTATACGTAACGATTGTCGACGGCTTTTCCCATAATCCAGTTGCATAAAGGAATGCCGCTTCGTGATCAGGACCCGGAAGGACATACTGCGTCATTTTAAAAGATGATGCCGTCTGTTCAATGAACCCCATGAGGAATATCAGTGTACCTGCTCCTTTTAAACCTGTCGTTTCTGTATCAAAGAAAACAAGCGGTTTTGAAAAATCCGGAGACAGTGGATGCACTTCACCGGACTTCTTCCATTTATCGATCGTTGACTTCAAACCCGAAAGAATAATGTTTCCGTGCTGATGGTCAGTGTCGTATTCAACAATACGTTTATAGACGATGCCATGTTTATTTACGGCTTTTGTCAAACCCGCGTCCAGCCACTGCTGTTCATAGACAGGTACTTTTGCAACGGGTTTTACAACTTCTGGCACATCTTCAGCTACCACTTTAGAAGTTGTTTTTTTCAACAACTTCTTCATTTGCATCAGTTTCTGTTCATATGACATTTCTTTCCCCTCCCGCTAGCGTCTTAAGAAGGGATCCGACATCCCGTTTCATGCCCATACCAGCTTCTTGCGCACCGATACAAACCGGACAACCCGACTCGCAGCGACAGGTGGACACATGATCGGCTGCTTTTTGCAACAGCTCATCCCACCGTTCAAAAATCTTTTCACTCAGACCTATTCCGCCTGGATAACTGTCGTAAATGAAAATAGTTGGCTTTCCGGTATGAACAGCTTTCACTTGCGGCACAACATGGATATCCGTTTTATCGCAGCGGACGAATAACGGGATAAATGACTGGATCGCATAGGCTGCACCCGTCATCGCATCCGTCAGTCCAGCGCCCGTCCATCCTTCAGGTATGTCGAATGTGTACCACGTGGAAGACGTATGTAATTCTTCTGCGGGTAATGAAATCGGACCAGAACCGATATTATCATGTGTATCGAATCTGATTTTCTTGAAAATCGTCGGGATTGCAAGTACAGCGATATCACCATAAGCGGCCTTGTTATCTCCGAACTGTTCGGCGATATCTTCATTCATCACTTTCAGTTCCACTGCAAGATTGGCATCCGTGAAGTAATCGACATCGACTTCTGTGACATAGGCTTTCTTTTCATCCCAATCCAATTGCTCAACTTGGAACTGGGTTCCTTGATGGATATAAATTGCTTCTTCATGGAGGAGCGTCATCGCACTAAAACGATCCATCTCCCCTATGACCTTCGTTTCTTTTGGATACGTTTTATCAATAATGATGACGTTTTCCTGTGTTGCAGAGCGAAGACTCACTTCACTTGCTGGAAAACTGTCTGTCATCCAATGCCATTTGTCTGTAGTCTTTATCAAAACTCCTTCGCTTTCAAGGAACGCGAGTAATTCTTGTACGTCAAATTCACCATATGTTTCTGTCGAAGAAAATGGCAGCTCAAATGAAGCACATTTAAGATGATCCATTAAGATAAACATATTATCCGGATGAATCCGTGCTTCTTCCGGTGATTGGCCAAGAAGATAATCAGGGTGTTCAATAATATATTGATCGAGAGCCAGGGATTGGGCGACGTAAATAATGAGCGCCTCATCTTGCCGTCTTCCCGCACGCCCTGCCTGTTGAAATGCACTCGCAATATTTCCCGGGTAACCCGTCATAATACACGCTTGTAGTTGCCCGATATCAATGCCAAGTTCAAGTGCATTCGTACTAACAACCGTACGGATAGCTCCATCCCGAAGCCCTTTTTCAATTTTCCGGCGTTCTGAAGGTAGGTAACCTCCCCTATAGCCCATTACTGTTTCATCGAACAGTTTCTTTTTCGTCAATGCTTTCATATACGTGACAAGCATTTCAACTCGTACTCGGCTTTTTGCAAAGATAATCGTTTGGATGCCTTCCCGGTATAAAAGCGCGGCGATATCTCGCACTTCAAGTACAGCACTTCTTCGAATACCAAACGTTGGATGAACGACCGGTGGATTATAGAAGACAAAATGTTTCTTTTCGGCGGGTGCTCCATTTTTGATGATTACTTGAACGTCCTCATTTATCAACGACTCCGCTAGTTCTTGCGGATTTGCAATTGTCGCAGATGTGCAGATGAACACTGGATCACTGCCATAATAGTTGCAGATTCGTTTCAACCTTCGCAGCACATGTGCGACATGACTGCCGAAAACACCTTTGTACGTATGCAATTCATCGATGATGATGTATTTTAAGTTCTCGAATAACGACACCCATTTTGTATGATGTGGCAAGATACCTGAATGCAGCATATCGGGATTTGTCAGCACGATATGACCCGACTTTCTAACCTTAGAACGCAAGCCAGGTGCAGTATCCCCGTCGTATGTATAACTGAGGATGGTTTCCCCACTCGCTTCAATCAGCTCATGGAGGTCCGCCAGCTGATCTTGGGCCAGTGCTTTTGTTGGAAACAAATAAATGGCTCTCGATGTATCATCTTCGAGGATACTTTGCATAACAGGTAAATGATAGCAAAGGGATTTTCCGGAAGCTGTCGGTGTAACGGCGGTAATAGAATTTCCGGATGATGCCAGGTCGAAGGCTTCTCTTTGATGGCTATATAATTTATCAATTCCTTTGGATGCAAGTGCTTTAATAATCGATGGATGGAGTTTTCCCGGAAATTCGGCGTAGATTGCTTCTTTCTCAGCAATCGTTTTAGTATGGATGACGTTAGCGGAAAAAGAGGCGTCAGTGCGCAGTTTTTCTAACACTTCGTGAACCGCTTTCTTCTTTATCATCGTACATCGCCTTCTTGTTCAAGACGTAGTGCGTCCAAAATTGTTTTTAACGTATATTCAGCTGAATTAATCGATAAGATAAAACGTTTTTTACCTGTCTTTTGATAAAATGACTGGACGATGAATTGCTTCATAGAGTCAGTCAGTGTTTCAATTTGAATTGGATGAACATATTTCGGCTTGGCTGTCTTGATGAATTCAGATACTTCCTCTGTCCATTCATCAAGCAACGTATGATATTGATCTGCATATGGTTTTACTTCTATGAAAAAGTCGGGTTCCCGATCGAGTTCTCTCATCTGCGCATGGCGCTCGAAGCATTCCTTACAAACAGCAAGTAGCGCTTCAGTTTTTTGTTGTAGATTCATAATGATACACCCTTTCCGGACGTTTCTTTTATTTTAACAGATATGACCGAGATGCACCAAATTCATAGGAACGTATATTCCTTGGTATTACTAATCCTTCATTACTAGATAAAGTGCTATTTAGGTTGAAGTATTGAATACGTCATATGAACTGAGCGCAGGCGCCTTACAAGGGGGCAGCTGGAACCATAAGACTGGCAGCGAAGCTTGTCAGGCTTATGGGAGGGCACTGAAAAAGTTCTTTTTTATAGTAAGAACTAGTTGATTGTAGTGAAGAGCGGCGACTCCAGCGGGAACAGCGCGAGCTGAAGACCCCGCAGGAAGAGCCGTTACGAAGAACGGCTTTTGCGAGCAAAAGCACTAGCGTTGGGAGCACGGGGCAAGAATGCCTTAATTTCTGCAAAGAACGCAGAAATACGGCAAATCGAACCCTCTGCTGTTCGATTGGCTGAAGCCGTGCCCGCGGAAAGCGTCCGCTCGGAACGGAAATCAACGGGATTGAAGGAAATCGTACTTTTTCAGTGCCTTAGTTTATCGCGGAAGGCATCCCTGAAGCGCCGAAGCGTTATTGAATGGAATCATTTAGCTCAATCTATATAGTTAATTTTCAACAGGACTAAATGTAATCTCCACTTTTCCCCAGCAGAATAACGTCTTTGATACAAGTGTACATCATAATTATGTTCAAATTATGTCACAGAAATTAAAACTTCTTCTCTATATGACAACTAATACTAGTGCTCCTTTAACGTGTAAGGTACATTAACGATAATAGATAGCTTGTTTCAACGTTAAAATATGCATCATTAAGGGAGAACTTTGTTAATGGCTACGAAAATCGCTTGGATTACTGATACAGCTGCACAACTAGACGAATCTTTTATACGAAAACATAACGTACATATATTACCATTGAGTATCGTATTTGCTGATGTTGTTTTTAAAGAAACAGTCGATATGACACAGGAAGAGTTTTACGACAAATTACGTATTGCCAAAAATCCCCCCAAAACATCCCAACCCGCTATTGGTGAAATGGTTGCCCTTTATGAAAAACTACAGGAGCAAGGCTATGATTGCGCAATTGCCTTGCATGTGTCTAGCGGCCTATCCGGCACATTTGATAGCTCGCAAACAGCTGCACAAATGGTAGACTTCAAGGTCTATCCAATTGACTCGAAAATCGGCTCCTATCCGATGATCAAAATGATTGAAATTGGCAATGAACTACTAGAACAGGGACATGACATTAAAGAAGTCGTTGCAGCCATCAAAAAAATGACGGAAAATTCCAAGTTATCCTTCATACCTGCTAATCTAAATCAGCTCCATAAAAGCGGTCGTGTCTCTGGAACACAAGCATTTCTAAGTAATTTGCTAAATATTAAAGTGGTCATCTCGTTTGAAGATGGAAAACCAGTGATGAAAGAAAAAGTTCGTGCCAATAAACGAGCTAAAATAAATGTGACAGATTTACTGCGCAGCGACATGGAAAATAGCAGCATCCCAGAAATCGCAGTGATCCACTGTAACAATGTAATGAATGCTGAAAGTTGGAAAGAAGAGCTATTGCAGGAATTCCCAAACTTGAAAGTACAAGTTCTCCCCCTCAGCGTCTGTGTGGGCGTACATGCAGGTGAAGGTACTACTGGGCTAAGCTGGGTGAGGTATTAAAATGTAGGAACTAGATTATGTTTACGAAAATAATAAGCTGACTGCCTTGTACTAATCGGCAATCGGCTTATTTTGGATTGTAATTGGATGTCCATTCTTCTATGATATAACAGCTTTATCGTTACATTTTATTCACATACCTTGTTCCCTTTCTTGTATCCACTCCCCTTTCTACTCTTATCGGCTGTCCTAATTAGTAGCCTTCATTATCTATATCGCCACATTTTTTACGCCCTATATGATAAATAATTATTTCCGATTTATTGAATAGGTTTAAGCTTGTTCAATATCTGGACATTAGATTGCAACTTTCCGAGCACTAATCCGTCCAATTGATATGGTATGATAGTGAGATGCGAGGTGATACCTATGACAATACGCTATCCGAACGGCAAGAAATATATACCCATTCAGAAGATAGGCCATCAAAAAAAAGTCGATCTTTCATTCAGTAACCGAGGGAAGTCATTGGAAGATGAATTGAATGAAACGAATGAGTTCTATTTAAGTCGCGGCATTGCTGTCATCCATAAGAAACCCGTTCCAATCCAAGTCGTAAACGTGAATTATCCGGAGCGAAGTGCCGCTGTCATAACCGAAGCCTATTTTAGGACACCGTCTACAACTGACTTTAACGGAGTATGGCAAGGGAACTATATTGATTTCGAAGCAAAAGAAACCAAGAGTGCGACATCTTTTCCATTGCAAAATATTCATGACCATCAAGTGGAACATATGCAATCTGTGTCAAAGCAAGGTGGAGTTGTTTTTTTCATTGTCAAATTCACTTCGCTTGACCGCTATTTTATCGTCCCTTATGATAATTTTGAGAAATATTGGGAAAGAATGAAAAAAGGTGGAAGAAAATCGATCACACTTATAGAGTTTGAGACCATGTCCTTGGAGATTCTACCACGTTTCAATCCAAGGCTCGATTATTTAAAAGCGGTGTCTATTATGACAACGACATCAAACAATGCAACTGAAAGGCAGGAAGATGTATGAGCGATAATATAAATTCAAGAGCTGGACGCCGGAAAAACATTGAGGCAGAACGCGCAAAGAAAAAAAGTAAAAAGACGAATAAGGGAAAAGGCATCATTAAGAAGATAGTTCTGGCAATCGTCGCCATCGGAGTTGCCATACTAGTTGGCGGCGCGGGCTTATTCGCTTTTTATGCAAGTTCTGCACCTGATCTCGACGAAAACCTTTTAAAAGACCCCTTATCATCTGATTTACTTGATATCCACGGTGATGTCTTCATGAAATCGGGCGCTGAAAAAAGGGAGTTCGTTCCCTACGCTGAAATCCCGGACCCGATGCAAGATGCAATACTTGCAACGGAAGACGTCCGTTTCTATTCCCACCACGGGATGGATTTTTGGAGGCTTGGTGGTGCAGTCATCGCGAACTTTAGAAGTGGTTTCGGTTCTCAAGGAGCGAGCACACTTACCCAACAGGTCATTAAGAACTCATTCCTGTCAGAAGAGAAAACGTTAAAAAGGAAGGCACAAGAAGCATGGCTCGCTTTCCAGCTTGAACGTAAGTATGAAAAAGAAGAAATCTTTGAAATGTACTTTAATAAGATTCTGATGTCCGGAAATAACTACGGATTTGGAACAGCTTCAAAATACTTTTATGGTAAAAATCTGAATGAACTTGAACTACACGAAGTCGCTATGTTAGCAGGACTTCCACAAAGTCCAAACGGATACAATCCTTATAAAAACCCGGCTCGTGCTAAAAAACGACGCAATATCGTACTTGGGCTAATGTACCAGCATAAAAAAATTACTAAAGTCGAAATGGAAGCAGCACAGGCGATGCCAGTCACAGGAACATTACTGGCTGACGACAAAAGACAGGTTAGCAACACAAAATACCCAGCTTATGTCGATCTTGTGCTCTCTGAATTGGAAGAAGCGGGTATGTCACACTTACTTGCTGAAGGCGTAAAAATTCAAACGAATTTGGATCCTGCAGCTCAGCAATCTGTGGAGAATGCATTAAATACGAACGATTTATATGAATCCGAAAAAATGCAAGCCGGAATGACCGTTCTTGATACCAAAACGGGTGCAATCGTTGCAGTCGGTGGAGGGCGTAATTATTCTGGAACGGACTGGAACTTTGCTACAGACCAAAAACGTCAACCCGGATCGGTGATTAAACCGATTCTCTCTTACGGCCCAGCCATCGAAAACCTTAGCTGGTCAACAGGAAATACGGTCGTAGATGAACCTTACAACTATAAAGGGACAGATAAAGCCATTCGGAACGTCGACGGTAAATATCAAGGGACCATGACAATTCGAGAAGCATTATACAAATCCCGCAACATTCCTGCAGTAAAAGTGTTTGAAGAGGTCGGAACTGCAAAGGCAGGCGCTTTTGCGAAAGGGCTCGGACTTCCGTTTGATAAATTGAATTCTTCCAATGCACTTGGCGGCGGAGAATATGATTTTTCTACACTTCAAATGGCAGGAGCCTATTCAGCCTTTGGTAACGGTGGGAATTACACAAAACCGTATGCCATCAAGGAAATTATTTTTAGAGATGGAAAAAAAGCACCTAACATGACACCAAAATCAGAAACAGTCATGAAAGATTCGACTGCATATATGGTAACGGACATTTTACGTGAAGTATTAACAGCCGGAACAGGAACCAAAGCAGCTATTTCAGGTCTGGATATTGCCGGTAAAACTGGGACAACAAACTATCCATCTGAAATCATAACAAAGAACGGCTTGAAAAATTCAGACGTTCCCGATTCATGGTTTGCTGGCTATACGACAGATTACACAATTGCCGTATGGGGTGGTTACGAGAAATATGCAACACCTATCACTACATTCGATAAAGGCAGGTATGTCCCTCAAAATCTGTTTCGCATGGTCATGAGTGACATTTCTGCTGGGAAAAATACATCACGGTTCCAAAAACCTGACTCTGTGGAGGAAGCGACGATTGAATACGGTTCAAATCCACTTGTTTTAGCAAGTCGGACGACACCTAGCAATAGGAAGCGTACAGAACTATTCGTCAGAGGAACTGCGCCCGTAGAAGTTGCTGAAGAAGAAATTATCGAACTTGAAGCACCAAATAGTTTGGCTGCTCAATATAATGAAGAAACGAGTTCTATTGATTTAAACTGGTCCCATAATGCTCCAGTTTCGGAAGCTATCATAGGCAATGTAGAGTTCACCGTATTAGTGGGTGTGGATGGTAGCGATATGCAAGAAATGACAACGACAACAGACACGTCAGTTACATTCTCAGGAGCCGAAGCTGGTCGGAAATATACGTTCTCCGTCGTTGCTAAACTCGACGACTTAGTTAGTAGTCCAGCTACTACGACCGTTCAGATTGAAGAGGTTACCGAAGAAGTCCCAGTACCTGATGAAGAAATTGATACTGAAAACCCAGATGGTGAAGACTGGAACAATGGCAATAACGGTAACGACTGGAACAACGGCAATAACGGTAACAATGACAACAACGGTAATAACGGTAATAACGGCAACAATGGTAATGGCGGTAACGAGGGTACGCCCCCCGATGATGGGACCGGCACCCCGGTTCCACCAGAACCAGGAACCGGGACTGATGGAACCACTACTGATGACGGTACTGGTTCCCCGTAACTAAACTAAAAAGCAGAAAGCGAAATGCCTAATCAGCATTTCGCTTTCTGCTTTTTTATTTCTTTTGTATCGCCAATCTGGCAACTTTCTTTTTGGTTTCTGTAAATAGAGCATCCAGTTGAACATGAGCGTAATGGCTCGTTATTTTATCTTTCACAAATTCGAAACGCTCTATGCCATTCAGTGGAAGTAACGTATAAACAACCTTTCCTTTACGGTCATCTAACACTTTCCCACCTTGTTCAAGTAATTCACTATAATTGTCAATCGCCACATTCATCAACTCAACTGCTTGATGATCTTTTTGGTCATAAAAAGCTTCAATTTGATCCCGTACTGTTTCCCATTGATCAAAATAAGGTGCCAGTAGCTCCTTACTTATACGATTTACTTCATTTGGCATTTGCTTTCATCCTCTTCTTCCCTTCCCTGCATAACGGCAGGAGTGGACAAACATTACATCCGGGATTTTGCGCTTTACAATGATACCTTCCGAAAAAAATGATTTGATGATGCGTATCTGTCCATTTTTCCATTGGTGTCCAGCGCATGATTTTTTCTTCAACAGCTAGCACTGAATCTTTCCACCTGTTCATACCAAGTCGCTTCGCTACACGCTCTAGATGTGTATCGATAGCAATAGCAGGTATGCCAAATGCATTCGATACGACAACATTCGCCGTTTTACGGCCAACGCCTGGTAACGTCATCATAACGTCACGATTAGCCGGTACTTCCCCATCAAAATTATCAATAAGCATTTGACTTAGGGCTTGAATATTTTTCGCCTTATTGCGGAATAATCCAATCGACCTGATATCCGTTTGTAGTTCCTCGACATCAACCGCTAGATAATCTTCAGGTGTTTTATATTTTTTAAACAGCTCCGCCGTCACCCGATTCACGAGAACATCCGTACATTGGGCAGATAGCAGCGTTGCTATTGTCAATTCAAAAGGATTGTCATGCACCAGTTCACAATGTGCATCTGGGAACATTTCGCCAAATTGTTCAAGGCAAAATTCCCATTGTTTTTTTGTCAGCATGTACTCCCACCTAATCCCGTTCTTCCAGCCAGTTATAGAAAGGAACACGTTTTACCGAAACAGTTTTTTCTGGCTGCTGTGACGGACGTGTCCCTACGGTCCGGAATGACTTTGTTTGACGTTCAACATCAGACAATGTCTTAACATTTTTCTTTTTCCACTCAAAAAGAATCCGATCGATATACCGGAGACTTAATTTTTGTGCTATGACAGCTTCTTTTAATGCTGCACGGATAATTTCGACTGTATGTCCATCGTCATCCAGCCACATCGTGATTGATTCGCACTCCATTGGTGACAGAAAGCGTCCAAACTCTTGTTCAAACAGCGAAAAAATTTCTCCTTCCGCGTTCTTATGGGTCTCTTCCTCAGCCTCATTCGTTGCGAATGCAATCTGATCGACTAATCGATCCCACAATGGCTGCAAAGAAAAAGTTTCATGTAAAACCCCTTTTTGATCTTCACTTTGACCAATTCGGAGTAAACCGTGTTGCATTAAACGTTGTAAAACCATGGATACTTCATTTTCCGTTAAATCCATACGACTTGCAAACTCGTTAGGAGTTGGGAAATGATTGCCCTCGGATTTATATGCTGTCATATGCATGATTAGCATTGCGTCCAAATCTTTGATCCCGAGACTTTTATAATTGTGAAAAAAGAGCTGGGAAATGTTTACATTCCCCTGCTCAATCCAAATTCGGAGCCGTTCTTCGTGTTGCATGTCCGAACTCCTCTCTTCTATTTAGGTATTAAGGATACAATCTGTTCAATAGACGTGGGAACGGAATCGTTTCACGTACGTGTTCTACACCGGAAATCCAAGCGACAGTACGTTCAAGTCCGAGCCCAAATCCTGAATGCGGTACTGCCCCATATTTACTAAGGTCCAAGTACCATTCATAAGCAGACTCATCTAGGTTATGCTCTTTAATTCGTTGTTTCATCAGCTCATAGTCATGAACTCGTTCAGAACCACCGATGATTTCTCCGTAACCTTCAGGAGCTATCAAATCCGCACACAAGACAACGTCGTCTCGGTCAGGATGTGGTTGCATGTAGAACGGCTTGATGCCGATTGGGTAATGTGTGATGAATACTGGCATATCATAACTTTCAGCAATCGCTGTTTCGTGCGGCGCTCCAAAATCTTCTCCCCATTTAATGTCATCAAAGCCGTTATCATTCAGGAATTTGATGGCATCATCGTATGAAATACGTGGGAATGGCGCTTGAATTTTTTCAAGCTTAGACAAATCACGATCAAGTCTTTCTAGTTCAATTGGACAGTTTTGTAGCACTGATTGAATAACATGCGTCACATACTGCTCCTGTACAACCAAGCTTTCTTCAAACTCAACGAAAGCCATTTCAGGTTCAATCATCCAAAACTCAATCAAATGACGGCGTGTTTTTGATTTTTCTGCACGGAATGTCGGCCCAAATGAGAACACTTTTCCAAGTGCCATAGCCGCAGCTTCCATGTAGAGCTGACCTGATTGTGAAAGAAATGCGTCCTCATCAAAATATTTTGTTTTGAACAGTTCAGATGTCCCTTCTGGTGAAGAACCTGTCAAAATGGGAGGATCTACTTTAACAAATCCGTTCATATGGAAAAACTCATACGTTGCACGAATTACTTCGTCGCGGATTTTCATAACAGCATGCTGTTTACGAGACCGGAGCCATAGATGACGGTGGTCCATCAAAAACTCAGTTCCATGTTCTTTCGGTGTGATTGGATAATCGACTGCTTCATGAATAACTTCAATTTCTTTCACTTGTAGTTCATAACCAAATGTAGAACGCTCATCTACAGTTACTTCTGCTGTAATATAAAGAGAGCTTTCTTGTGTCATTGATTTTGCTTTTGCAAAAATATCTTCGCCGACAACTTCTTTAACTACGACTCCTTGGACGAATCCCGAACCGTCACGTAGCTGTAGGAAAGCAATTTTTCCGCTAGAGCGTTTATTGGCAAGCCATCCACCGATACGAACTGTTTCACCAGCGTGGTTTGGCATTTCATGTATCATGATTGTTTTCATAATAACCTCCGAAAGTTAAACTTCTCTATTTTTTAAAAGACATGAAAGTATAAGTTTTTCAACTGGAGTAGTGTCCAGACTCCAGCGTCCAGCCCCTTGGCCCACAGGACGTGGGTTATGTAGCTGTTGCGACAGGATGTCGCGATCCTAAGATGCCTACTACTGTCGCTTCAGGCCTTAAGTTTTAAGGCCCTCCAGCGCTTGTCGGATCTACCAAGGCATTTGTGCTTTTCTTATTCTTTCCAATTTGCTTCTACAAATGCATGAATACGTCGAATTGCTTCTTCAAGTAATTCGATTGATGTTGCATAAGACAACCTAATAGTATCCGGAGAACCAAAACCAGATCCAGGGATTACAGCGACATTTGCTGTCGTCAATAATGCTGCTGCGAAATCATCCACATTCGCAAACCCTGTGTTCTTAACTGCTTCTGATACATCCGGAAGAAGATAGAAAGCGCCTTGCGGCTTAATAACGTTAAACCCAGGAATAGCCGATAGTTGCGGATAGACCTGTTCCAAACGAGACTCAAAAGCTTTACGCATCGTTTCAACTGCATCTTGCGGCCCGTTATAGGCTTCGATTGTCGCATACTGGGAAGTTGTCGTCGGATTTGACGTCGAGTGACTTGCAAGATCTGTCATCGCATTAACAACTTCTGCATCACCCGCTATATAACCAATCCGCCAGCCAGTCATTGAATGTGATTTGGATACGCCATTAATAAGCAGTGTCCTTTTTTTCGCGTCATCGGAGAGCTGGGCAATGGAAACATGTTTTGCCCCATCATATACAAGTTTTTCATAAATTTCATCCGAAATGATCCAGATGTCTTTGTCTTGACAAACATCGGCAATTTGCTGTAATTCTTCTTTTGAGTAAATCATGCCTGTCGGATTTCCCGGCGAGTTGATGATGACTGCTTTTGTTTTAGATGTAACCGCGTCACGGATTTGCTGGGCCGTCACTTTAAATTGTGCTGCCGCAGTCCCTTCGATATGTACAGGAACTCCTCCTGCTAACTTCACTTGTTCTGGATAACTGACCCAATAAGGCGATGGAATGATTACTTCATCGTCCGGATTGAGAATAACTTGGAACAAAGTATATAGTACATGCTTTGCACCAATCCCAATCATGATTTCTTTTCTAGAATAGTCTAATCCCTGGTCTTTTTGTAGCTTTTGAATGATGGCATCTTTTAGAGCAGGCAGACCACCGGCAGGCGTATATTTCGTCTTGCCTTCTTTCATCGATGTATACGCCGCTTCAATAATGTTAGCAGGTGTATTATAATCAGGCTCTCCCGCTCCAAGACCAATTACATCTATACCTGATTCCTTCATTTCTTTCGCTTTTGCCGTTATGGCAAGCGTCGTTGATGGCGAAAGAGTATTCACCCTGGATGCTAATGATTTCGTCAATTGTATCGCTCCCTTAGAGATTCAATATTCGTTTCCACCATTGACCGTTCTCGAAAAACACATAAACGTAATTAAGTTTTCCGTTATCACTTTTAAATGCGACTTCCCAAACTGGGCCCTCTTCCTCTTGGCCAAGCTTTACATGAAGAACTTTTTTTACATCCAGTTCCTTTTTGACGTTTGCAACAGCCTTTTCTGCCGAAATCCCATCCGTCAACTTCACTTCTTTAAAACCATCTTTTGAGTTTTCATCAACGAAGACCGCTTTTTCTTTGCCATCCGCGTCCACACCGAATACCGTTACAGTCGGAATTGTACCATTGAAAACATCAGCAGAACTTACTGATGCGAGTTGTCCCGATTGAACCGCGGATTCGATTGCTGCCTTTTTAGCCGCCGAAAAAGGTTTTTCGGCATTAACTAAAACCATGACGGTGATGACCGAAGTTAACATTATAAGGAAGACGACGATGAATTTAATCCAATTCAGCATAAATCTTCACGTCCTGTACGTCGTAAAAATGTTTTTTTCGAATCATTATGACTCGCTTCCTTTAAGATACCTATTCATTATAGCAATTTTCGAGTTCATTAACCATATGTTCGAGTGACACTTTTTTCACAGGTACATTTGGAAATGCCTCCAAGAAACGCGGGCCATACGACTTTGTTTCAATCCGCCTATCCAAAATAATGAAAAAGCCCTTATCTGAAGATGAACGAATGAGTCTGCCGAAACCTTGCCGTAATCGCATAACCGCTTCTGGTAATGCATGCTCAGTGAATGGATTCAGCCCAGAAGCCGTCAGCTTAGCCGCCTTCGCCTTGTAAACTGGCTCTTCTGGGGATGAAAACGGTAGCCTGACGACGATAACGGCAGCCAACGCATCCCCAGGTACGTCAACACCTTCCCAAAAGCTGTTCGTTCCAAATAGAACGGAATTAGTAAACTGCCTGAAAGACTTCAATAATCGGATCCGACTACCTGAACTAATTCCTTGTGCAAACAACGTATAATCCTCTAACTGCTGACTTTCCGATATTAGATCATAGGTTTTTCTGAGCATATCTTGTGAAGTGAACAAGACAAAGAGCCTTCCGCCCGTGGCCAAGACAGTCTGAACGACCGCATCTGTAACGGCTTCGATATAATCTGATTGACTGACTTGCTGAATATCAGGCATATCATTAACAATGAATACTTCCGCACCTTCATAGAAATGGGCAGGCGCATCAAATGTTAAGAGTGGTATAGAATCAGTGATACCCAGCTGTCTTGCAATGAAACGCTCATTTTCCGGAATCGCAAGTGTTCCAGATGTCCACACAATGCCGGTTTGTTCATCCTTCAGCCTGTCAATGAGCGCACGAATCAGCCCAGATCCATCTAGTGAACGTTTGATAACAGTTAGACTCCCCGGAATACTGCGCATATCTTTTTCCATCCAAACTGTAAAATCTTCTAAATTTTCATCTACAAAGACTTCAACCCATTCTCCCGCTTTGATGGTCATTTCACGGACCCAAAAATCCCATTCCGAAAGTAGTGCCTGTTCATTCTTGGTCATATTGTCAAGATGAATTGCTAAGCCACTTGTGAACAATTCAGCTTGATGAATGTAGTCTGACATCGCTTCAGCAACTTTTGAAAAATCGTTTCTACCATAGTTCAGTTCAGCTAACGAATAAATGATTCTGTTGCCCTGTTGCTTCTTGCGCTTTGCAGGGTTAAATGTAGTCAAGATGCCTACCGCATAATCGAACAATGTCAAAAACTTCATGAATGCAGAATCCAACTGAGCTCTACTGCGAGATTGATTTGTTCCGAATTGAGTATTAAGCCTATCAACCTGATGCAACAGTTGTCCCGTCGCATCAGACGTTATTTGTCCCATTACATACTTCCAATTCGTGTAGGAAAATACGGTTTCATTCATAAATGTTGCCGCTTGAACAAATTGATGGGCCTCATCGACAATGAGTCCAGCGAGTGAGCTGAAAATCTTTTGCTCTCTATTCATATCAGAAAGGAGCATGGAATGGTTTGTAATGATTAAATTTGAATGTCCGCATCTTTCCAGCAACCTGTAATGATAATCAGCAACTTGTTCATCTTTTGCAAGCACATTGGACCGCTTTCGAATTCGGTCTACAAACAGCTGGCCTCCACCCGATACATTCAGTTCTTCCAAATCACCGGACACAGTTTCCGTAAGCCAGACAAGCGTTTGCATGATGGCAAACGTTTCATCGTACGACTCATCAGCAATTCGTAGCAGTTCCTCGAATTTACCAAGTGAAATGTATTGTTCTCTACCTTTCAATACGGTCGCAGTCACATCAAATCCAAGTATTAGTCTGGCTTTACCTAGTTCTTCGTCCAATATTTTATCAGCAAGATGATTGGTGTATGTACTGATAACCACTGGTTTCCCAATCGCTATTGAATGAATTGCTGCTGGTAAGAGATAAGCCATGGTTTTTCCGATTCCAGTCGGCACTTCTGCAATAATTTCTGATTGTCCAGACAATGCAAGCCACACTGTATCCATAAACCCAAATTGCGATTCCCTTCGCTCAAAATCAGGATAAGCTTTTTTCAATTGAGCCGTTTTCTCCTGATTGTCAATTGGGTACACAGGATGATCAAAGTGATTATCCCTTGCAATGGACATATTCCGATAAGGGATTCCCCGGAAAAATGAATAATCCGGGCTTATTTTTTTCATCCGCGCCATTTTTAGCGCTTCGTAGAAAAGAGTCGAAAGATCGGATTTCAATCGAAACGATCTACGGTGCAGAAGATTCAGCGTATCCTCTGGTAATGTATGCAATTTAGTCATGCAAATAAGAAACAGCTTTGCAGTTGCTTCTGCATCATCATCAGCGCGATGGGCCGACCCCAGCGGTATCCCAAGCTCTTCAGTAATATCTTGTAACCTGTAACTTGGAGCGGATGGGATTAAGATTTTAGAAAGTTCAACCGTGTCGATTTTCTTCCCTGCCCACTTACCAACACCGCATCTCGCAAACTCACTTTGGAGGAAAGACAAGTCGAAGTCAGTATTATGTGCTATAAATACCGTCCCTTCCAAAAGGGTGGCAACTTCTGCCGCAATTTCCTCAAAAAACGGTGCGTCTTTCACGTCTTCATCGGAAATAGCCGTCAATTGACGGATGAAAGCTGGGATTTTTTGTCCTGGATTTACAAAACGGACATACTTCTCCCCAATTATTCCATCTTTTATAAACACAATCGCGATTTGAATCATCCGATCCCCTTTAGCCGGTGAATGGCCGGTTGTTTCAAGATCGACGACTGCATACGTTTTGTTGTGCATTCAATCATCAACTTCCTGTTTAACATACTACTGCAGATTGTATCACATTCTGGCTTTCGAGTCGGTACTAAGCCCATATATATGTTGAACAAATGAATACTTCTATCAACTGAACCAAGACACCTTATAAGGGTCAGCCGAGAGCGGTGGCAAATTCAATGAAGTACTTTATTTCAATATATACAAATTGACATGAAATATAAAAGGCTCATTCGGAATCATGCGTACCGATTCAAAATGAGCCCTCTTTAATTAGATAGTCATACCTTGTTTTTCGCGAATAATTTCTTTCACTCGGTTTTTTTCATCCATTATAAGAACGGTCGGTTCATGCGTACGCGCTTCTTCATCCGTCACATAGACGTAAGATAGGATGATAACGATATCGCCACGCTGCACTAGTCTTGCAGCCGCACCGTTGACGCAAATAACACCGCTCCCGCGTTCCCCTGCAATGATATACGTTTCAAAGCGTGAACCATTATTGTTGTTAACTACATGTACTTTCTCATTTGGCAACATACCTGCTGCGTCGAGGAGATCAGCGTCAATCGTAATGCTCCCGACATAGTTTAAATCAGCCTCTGTTACAGTTGCTCGGTGTAATTTACTGTTCATCATCATTCTGAACATGATAACCATCCTTTGTTGACATAATTGTATTATCTATTAACCTTGTTTTTCCGAATTTCACAGCGCATGCAAGAATCGCCTCGTCTGATGAACCATCGTATTCTGTAAGTTCCGGATAAGACAGCAGCGAAACATAATCCATTATGCCCGAACTATTTTCCATAATATGAGCTGTGATTTCCCGTTCAATTTCATCGACCGAGACACCTTCATTAAACAACAATACACCCTTTTTAAGTGCTTGCTGGATAACTGGCGCCTCCATACGTTCCATTTCAGTAAGATTGACATTCCTAGAACTTTTCGCAAGGCCATCTTTCTCGCGTACAATAGGAACCCGTTCAATTGACGTTCTCAAGTTATAATCACGAACAAACGTCTCAATAATCGCCAGTTGCTGCGCATCTTTCATACCAAAATACGAACGGTCCGGGTCAACAATATTAAATAGTTTCAAGACAACTTTAAGAACGCCATCGAAATGGCCGGGACGAGATGCTCCGCATAGAACTTTTGACTGAGGTCCCGGTAAGATGCGAACACCGCCATCTTGCGGGTACATTTCTTCTGAAGTCGGCATGAACAAAATGTCGACCCCTGCCTCTTTAGCCAGACTTGCATCACGTTCTACATCACGAGGATAGGCTTCAAAATCTTCTCCAGGGCCAAACTGCGCTGGATTGACAAAAATACTAATGACAACCACATCATTGTGCTCTCTTGCATGCTTGACAAGCGTCAAGTGACCTTCGTGTAAAAAACCCATCGTTGGCACGAATCCTACTGTACGACCCTCGCGTTTATTACGGTCAATCATGCCTTGCAGGGTCTCAATCGAGTGAACGACCGCCATTTCAATTGCCATCCGTATTGCCTCCGTATAACGCCGTTAATTCTTCCTCTTTCATCGTAAAACGATGGCGTTCTGCCGGGAATGAACCATCTTTCACTGACGACACATACTTTTTCAAACCTTCATGGATAACTGTTCCAACATCCGCAAACGTCTCAACAAATTTCGGGACGTGATGACTGCCATACTTCACAGTGTCATGGTATACAAGCACTTGGCCATCCGTTCCCGCTCCTGCACCAATGCCGATTATTGGTATCGAAACTGCTGCAGCAACTTGTTCCCCGAGCTGATAAGGAATACATTCTAAGACGATCATAAATGCCCCTGCTGCTTCACATGCACGTGCATCATCTATAAGTTGCTGAGCCGCTTCCGCCGTCTTCCCTTGTACTTTATAACCGCCGACAACGGATGCCGACTGAGGCAATAGACCAAGATGTGCCACAATCGGAATTCCTGTTCCAGTTAGGAGGCGAATCGTATCGACCACGTTCCCTGCACCCTCAAGCTTTAATGCATTAGCACCTGTTTGTTGAAAAATGCGGACCGCATCTGTTAGTGTTCTGTCTGCGCTACCGTGATAAGATCCGAATGGCATGTCAACAACAAGAAACGTCTCCTTCGCCCCTCTTCTAGTCGCGCTGCCATGATGGATCATGTCTTCCGTGGTAACCGCAATTGTCGAATCATAGCCGAGAACGACCATACCAAGTGAGTCACCCACGAGAATAATATCGACTCCCGCCTCCTCCGCAAGTTTTGCAGATGGATAATCATAAGCCGTCAGCATAACAATCTTTTCGTTAGCCTTTTTCATTTTGATAAAATCAACTGTGCTTTTCATAGTATTATTCCCCTCTCTTTGAGAAGAAACCGGATATAAAAACCCTTCTGCGCCAAAAAATGGACAGAAGGGTTGTATCATCTTGTGATGGTTTCCTCCGTCCCTGTCTTTTAGTAAAGATCAAGGCAGATCATATTGAATTTAAGTTTACCGAAATTTCTAACAGGTGCAGTTCACACTAGATACCGCCCTTCGAAACTACTATAACAAATTGGATGTTACATGTATAGCGATCAATTTGAAAGTTCGATATCTGCCGAATAGATACCTCGGATGGTACCATCATCAAGTTTAAGTTCGAGTACACCTTCTTCAGAGATACCGAGAGCTGTCCCGACAATCGTTTCATTGAGCATAACCGCTCGAATTCGTTTCCCAGTCGTATTAGAGTAGCCTTCCCATAACATCTTGATCGGCCCAAATCCGTGTTTAACATAGAGTTCAGTATATATTTCAAGAAATCCAAGCGTTTTTGCAATCAATTGCGAACGATCAATGGGCTTCCCGGTTAGCATTTTTAGTGATGTAGCTATGCCTTGGAGTTCCTCCGAAAAATCCGATTCGTTCTGGTTAACGTTCATGCCAATCCCTAGAATGACTGCCTTTACTTGATCTGGATCTGCTTGAAGTTCCGTTAAAATACCCGTCACTTTTTTTCCCTTAATCAGGATATCATTCGGCCATTTAATATCTGGATCAATTCCTGTCATTTCCTGAATGGCACGTGTTACAGCGACCGCTGCAACTAACGTCATCTGTGGGGCTTGTTGTGGTGTTAGTGATGGCCGTGTAATTACACTCATCCAAATCCCTTTACCCGCTGTGGAGCTCCATGGACGCGCCATACGGCCTCTACCAGCAGTTTGTTCTTCCGCTATAACAACAGTTCCATCTGCCGCACCGTTCTGTTCTTCATCATGCGCGATTAACTGCGTCGACTTACACGTTTCGTAATAATGGATGTGCTGACCATACTTTTTTGTTGTTAAATATTTTTGTACATTCGCTTCGTTCACCCGATCCGGTGATTCGATAAGATAATACCCTTTTTTTCGAATCGTCCCAATCACGTAGCCATCCTTTTCGAGCTCTTTTACGTATTTCCAAATGGCAGTCCTTGATAACCCGAATTGATCAGCAATTTCTTGTCCGGAGACGGGTTCGCCTTCTGCTTCGAACAGTCTTTTCAACAATTCATTTTTCACGATTGAATTCATATAGAAACCATTCCTTTATGTCGTTTGGATCATTTTTACATGTCCCGTGCAAGACGGCTTGTTCGATTTTCCCTATCCATTCACCGATCCATCTGCCGCCCTTTTGGCTTGTCCACTCCATCAGTTTTTTACCGTCTACAGAAAGATCTGCTATGGACTGAATCGGTAGTGACTGTTTCATCTTTTTAATTTCCGTAAATGAAATTGCTTCGCCATTAGCGTGAATTGATCGAATCAACTTTTCAGCTGTAATCAAAGTAGCTAAATCATAATTGTAATAATCATCAAGCGTAAATTGATAATCCATTCGATTCACGTACGCATCTTTTACGGTTGATAGAAATGTTCTTTCAACGTTTGATAATTTATACGCTCTTGCAACATCCGACGGTGAAAAGTTACCTACAATCATAAAACAAGCCCAACCTTCAACTGCCGATTCGAATGGCACAGTACGGTTGAGTTTTTCGGTGTCTGTTGGAAATAGAGGCAAATGTAAATTTAATCCTGTATTTTGTATGTTGTGAAAAGCTTTAACTACATAATCACCTGCAAATAATTTATCCATTTCAGCTTTTAGTCTTTCTACGGATATGTAACGAATTTGCGTAGCATTATCACGAATCGCTTTAAGTGTCTGTTCTTCTATATCAAAACCAAGGACAGCAGTAAAACGGATAGCCCTGAACATTCTGAGTGCGTCTTCGTTAAACCGATCTGCTGCGTTTCCTACAGCTCTAATGATTCGTTCAGCCATATCTGCCTTACCACCGAACAAATCGATTAGCTCACCATCTTTTGTCATTGCCAGCGCATTTATCGTAAAATCACGTCTCCGTAAATCTTCCTGTAAAGATTTGACGAAATGAACTTCATCCGGTCGACGATGATCTGTATACGTGCCTTCTGTCCGGTAAGTAGTCACTTCAATCGGTTCACCATTCATCAACACAAGGATCGTACCATGTGCTGTACCAATATCTACAGTTGTCGGAAATACTGCTTTTACTTCTTTAGGTTCCGCAGAAGTTGCAATGTCGATATCCGTCGCCGTTTTCCCTAAAAGGTGATCCCGTACCGCACCTCCGACAAAAACAGCTTCATATCCTGCATTTTCAAGGATATGGATAACTTCGCGGCTCGGCACGGTTCCGAATGATGTCGTCATTTATTACCCGCCACCTCATAATAAAGTTTTTCATACTGATTAACGATTGTAGATGAATGGAACTTGTCTGCCGCTGTTATCAGTCCGTTTTCCCTGAATGTAGCACGTAAGTCATCGTCTTTCAGTAGTAGCAACGCTTTTTGTGTTGCCGCATTTGTATCACCCACTTGGACAAGAAAACCGTTGACACCATCTTCAATCACTTCCGGAATCCCACCGACATCTGTCGCAACTGAAGGTAATCCGCAAGCGAGCGCTTCCAGCAGAACAAGGCCGAACGCCTCTTTTTCCGACAAATGAAACATGACATCGCTGATAGCTAGAAGTTCAGGTAAGTCATCCCGTTTTCCCGTGAAAATAACTTGAGCCTGCAAACCTAATTCCATAACGAGCGCTTCCATCTCCACTTTTTCAGGTCCGTCCCCGACAAGAAGCAGTTTTGCATCGATTTCTTTCAATACGCCCCTGAAACTTTCAATAATATCGGGAATTCGTTTCACTTTCCTGAAATTCGAAATATGGACAATCACTTTTTCATCCGACTTAATCCCAAAATCGCTTTTTAGTGTACCAGGATTGACCGGATGGTATTTGTTTTCATCGATGAAATTATAAATAGTTACCAGATCTTTTTTCGGTTGAATCAATTCCAATGTCTCTAATCGAAGCGATTCGGACACAGCTGTTGTAATCGTAGATTTATCGATTCCATAACGCACTGTGTTTCGCAGTCCCGGATCATGTCCAAGAATAGTTACATCTGTTCCATGTAGCGTCGTGATGACGCCAATCGTGGAATTCGCCATATCTTTACCAAGTGCAGCCGATACCGCGTGAGGTACAGCATAATGGACATGAAGAAGGTCAAGTTTTTCTGTCTCGATTACTTCCGCAATACGGTTGGCGAGCGCAATATCATAAGGTGGATATTTAAACACCGAGTAACCATCGATTTTCACTTCATGGAATTGTATATTTTGGTGTGCATCCAGAAATCTGAACGGTTTACTCGATGTGATGTAATGCATTTCATGGCCCTTATCTGCCATCATTTTTCCAAGCTCGGTTGCTACAACCCCGGACCCCCCTAGAGAGGGATAGCAGATTACACCGACTTTCAACTTTTCCAATAACAGTGCCCCTTTCGACTTACAGTACTATTTCCTCACTATTAGTCGATAATATTTTCAAGTCCATAAACCAAATCTAGACGTTCCATAACATTGTGTATCGCCATAAGAATCCCCGGCGCAAATGATTTTCGATCGAAAGAATCGTGGCGAATACTTAGCAATTCACCTTCGCCGCCAAGCAGCACTTGCTGATGTGCAAGTAGCCCCGGCAATCGGATGCTATGTATTTTCATACCTTCGAAATCCGCTCCCCGTGCTCCGGCTTGATGTTCTTTTTCGTCTGGATGTCCTTGTCTATGTGAGTCCCTAACCTCGCTAATCATTTCAGCTGTTTTTACTGCCGTTCCTGATGGAGCATCGACCTTATTGTCATGATGCATTTCAAGTATTTCTATATCACCTAAGTAACGCGCTGCAATGGCCGAAAACTTCATCATCAATACCGCTCCGATTGAGAAGTTTGGCGCAATGATCCCGCCAATCAGATTCTTAGCTGCTAAATCTGTCAAAAGGGCAATATTATCCTTAGAAAGCCCAGATGTCCCTACTACAGGTCGGATTCCAAGTGTGATGGCATCATGTACATTTTTGAAAACAGCATCTGGATCAGTGACGTCAAGAAGTACATCTGGCTTGTTGGCAGCCGCCAACTTTTCTAAGGATGTATAAATCGGGATCCCGCTCGCATCATCATTCACTTCAGTTCCATGTAAATACTGACCTTCATACTTATAATCGAGAACAGCAACCAGATCCATATTTGGAGCCTTCATAATCGCAGTTAACGCCGCGCTCCCCAATCTGCCTCGTGCTCCGGCAATTGCAACTTTTATTGTCATATCGTTTCCTCCTTTTTTGTCCAGCGGTCGGCATCCCGATCCTTGAATTTATCAAGAACTGTTGAAAGTGCCTTTTCCAAACTAATTCCCTGTGAATTGGCGAAACAAATAAGAACAAACAACAAATCTCCAGTTTCTTCTTCCAGTGATTTTATCGCCTCACTCGATTTTTTCTTTTTCATGCCATATACATGTTGTACTTCTCTCGATAATTCTCCAAGTTCTTCAGTCAACCTGGCAACCAGTTCCATCGGGGGGAAGTAACCTTCTTTAAAGCCGTTTATGTACAAATCTACTTCTTGTTGTAGTTTTTCCATCGTCTGCGATTGCTCCATTTGTGTCAACTCCCTCTACCATCGTATAAATTAATAACACTATTGTCAAAATAAAAATTATAGCTGATAATAGTTATATTGCTTGAAAAAGAAAGGTGTGCGCTACATGCTCGACGGGATCAAATTCAAAAATATTTTTTTCATCATTCTTGGCGCTGCAATTTTCAGTTTCGGTCTCGTCCATTTTAATATTCAAAACGAACTTGCCGAAGGTGGTTTTACAGGAATTACACTGATTCTCCTGTTCGCTTTCAAATGGGATCCAGCGATTATGAACCTCATTTTGAACATTCCAATGTTTATTATCGGTTGGAAACTATTGGGGAAAAAAGTATTTGTCTATACAGTCATTGGAACAATTGCTGTGTCTGTTTTCCTTAAAGTATTCATGATTTATCAAATTGATATCCATCTAAAAGACGATATGTTTCTTGTTGCCCTGTTCGCGGGTGTGTTTATCGGCATCGGGCTCGGTATCATTTTTAGATATGGCGGAACAACTGGTGGTGTAGATATTATCGCACGTCTTGCTCATAAATACATCGGTTGGAGTATGGGAAAGACAATGTTTCTATTCGACGCGCTTGTCATTCTCGTTTCATGGGCTGTCTATCTAGACCACCGCTCGATGATGTATACGCTTGTTGCGCTGTTTGTTGGCGCCCGCGTCATCGACTTCGTTCAAGAAGGCGCATACGCAGCTAGAGGTGCTTTCATCATCTCTGATAGCCAAGATGATATCGCAACGAAAATCACTGAAGAAATGGATCGTGGTGTAACCGTCTTCAGAGGATACGGTCATTTCACTAAATCTGATCGAGAAATTCTCTATTGTGTCGTCGGAAGAAATGAAATTGTTCGTTTGAAAAACATCATAACGTCAGTCGATCCGCATGCCTTCGTTTCACTCACCGATGTTCACGACGTAATGGGTGAAGGCTTTACGCTGGATGAACAAAAACAGCCGCTTGAGCGATAAGTAAAGCGGAAAGCGCAAAAGTCTTCATTTGGACTAGTATGTTTCCAGCTCGCTTTCGGCTAAACTAATCACGACAGTGTTACCGGGGCACAAGGGTGGCTAGCAGTGACTTCGTCACTACTAGCCACCCTCTTTTCTATAATCCTGTTCCGATTAGTTGCCTGTCGCGTACCTACAACGTTCGAGTGAATATTGAAGTTGCTTGCAAAATAAGAATAGATGACTTTCCACAGAAGTTACAGGTGCCCGAAGATACAATTTCGGGCACCTTTGCATTTTCTACAATGCGTGCCTTTCTTATTTTCAGTAAAATCACGCTTGTCCTCATGTGATTTCCTGTAGAGGTTAACGCTTCCTTAAAATAAAAAAAGAAAAACCATAGAGAAGGAGTGAGCAGCCCAAATTGTATCTTTTGCTGCTTTTATCCAGATAAGAAGCCGACTATTCTTTCATCCAAAAAAGCTTTAGCACTTCGTGTACCTTTTCAAAGCGACGGATGAACGACCACCATACGATTACCGAGATATCTTAATCTATAGGAATCGTTCAATCCAAAGCTATCTAAATCAACTGTACTCGGAGCGCCTAGTGTTTGATTCAGTTGTTTTCTGGTTGCTTTTGGTTAATCAACACGTGTGACTTTCTTTTCTACTAAATGTAACCGAAAAAAAATCCGTTCCTCAAAATATGAGGACGGATTTTTTATATTCTACTTAGTCTCTGCCCCTAAAAATCAGGATAAGACGAACCAGTTCAAGTACTGCAACAGCAGTTGCTGCGACATAAGTCATCGCCGCTGCGCTCAATACTTTTTTTGCACTTTTCTCTTCTTCATTGCGAATAATACCAAGTGTAACAATCTGATTCATCGCACGTGTAGATGCGTTAAACTCAACTGGTAATGTAACAACTTGAAACAGAACCCCGACTGCTAGTAGCGCGATACCGATTCCAAGCAAGGAATTCATGCTTGAGAAAATCACACCAATCATAATGAAAACCCACGATGCATTGGAAGTGATGCTCGCAACTGGCGCTAAACGGTGACGGAAACGTAAAAATGAATAGGCTTCCTTATCCTGTATTGCATGACCAACTTCGTGTGCGGCAATTGCTGTACCTGCGACAGATGCCTCTCGGAAATTATGTGTGGATAACGCAATAACTTTCGTAATCGGATTATAATGATCAGTCAGAAATCCTTGGCTTTCAATCACTTGCACATTTTGTAACCCATTTTGGTCAAGGATAAGACGCGCGACCTCCGCACCTGTCATTCCAGATGTAGAACGCACTTTAGAGTACTTTTTGTATGTGCTTTTCACTTTGAATTGGGCATAAAGCGGCAATAGTATAATTGCACCCAAGTAAATCCAGAACATAGTCAACTTCCTCCCTTTTCTCTATATGACCTATTCTATAGCGGTCACACTTCATCCGCAACTATTTACTATTACCATATAACAGTTTTCGACCTCTTCTTCAATACCCAAAAAGCAAGTGAAATACAGGCAATCGATAACCAGAATGTAAAGTAACCAATATGATCCATATGCTTCATCAAATCATAATAGATTGGCATTTGCCCGTAAACGTAATCGATGACATCGTTATGAAGTGTCCAAACCGCCGCAATTGCAATATGGACAAATGAAAACCTATACAACGGACTGTATAATACTGCCTGAAGCGCCATCGCGAAATGCGAACCGATAAGCATCCAGCCTATCCAGCCGATTGAACCTGTCTCGACAAGCGTCAATAGATTCATGACGACCGCCCAAAGTCCGTATTTTACAAGCGTTATAAGTGCAAGCGCTTCGATTAACTTAAAGTTCCTACCGATTAGCCAACCGATGATGGCAAGCGTGAAAAACAGACTGGCCGTAGGACTGTCTGGCACAAAAATCCAAAACTTTGGCTCCGTGATTTTAAGTTGCCACATATACCAATCATAGCCGAACACCGTTCCACTCAAGTTAATAAATAACAGAATCCAAAGAAATGATTTATGAGAAAGCACGAGCCAAATTTTCTGTATAAATAAACCCATGGGCACCTCTCCAAAATAACTTAATATGTATCAACAAAAGCGTAAGCGCATGTTACTAATAAACGCAACCTAAGTGCGCCATTTCCTGTGACAACAGCTGCATGATCTACATCCTGTGGACTATCCGAGTCTATATGTGCTGAAGTCTGGACGTGGACTATCATCTCTCCTAGATTACCCACTAACCTCGAACTTTATTGTTTCCTAAGTAATAAAAAAAGAGTCAGTTTCCTGACTCTTTTTTGTTACTAGTTTTTCAAGCCTTCAATAAACTCGGCAAGTATTTGTAAATCTTCATCTGAGCCATCCCATTGTCCAGGAGGCATATCGCCTACTCCATCGTGAGAAATTGTCACAATTTCATCAGCAGTAAGTCCTGTATTTATTAAGGGCTTACCTAGTCCACCCTGGAATGCATCACCGTGACAACCAATACAGCTCGCTCCAGCGTAGATTTGATAACCTTCAGATTCAGTGTCGAATTCAACTTCTTCGACAATCGCACCTTGTATTTTCTGTTTATCCCAATCATGGTTCACGTATGATTCCCATGTCAAGTAGAACAAAGCTGCGAATGAAAGAAGCATGAATGCAGTAGGTAGCGGACGTTTAAACGGACGGCGCTCCTTTGTAGTATCCATAAATGGAACAAGCATCAGGGCACCCATTGCAAGACCTGGCATGATAATAGCACCAATAATATTAAACGGTCCTGAAGCAAATTGATACTTTAACAATTGATACATAGATAGGAAATACCAGTCTGGAACCGGCATATACATCGTATCCGTCGGGTCCGCTTGACGTTCAAGCGGGGACGGATGAGCAACTGTCAATATTAAATATCCAATAAGGAAAACTGCACCAATCAGCCATTCCTTCAAGAGGAAGTTTGGCCAGAATGCTTCCGTTTTACCCGGATATTCTGAGTAATCTTTCGGGACGTTCGGCATCTTGTTATTAGCCTTAATGCGCGAATCTCCGACAAATTTCATCCCTTTTCCGCGGTGCATAATGTCCCCTCCTTATTAATTTCATTGGACGCCAGTCAATCTTATAGCGGTCCTGAAATACCTTGTCTTCTGATCATGATAAAGTGTGCTGCAAGCAACCCAAGCAAAGCAGCCGGTAAGAAGAATACATGAATCGCGAAGAAACGTGTTAGTGTTTGTGCACCAAGAATCGTTGAGTCTCCTGCAAGGAGAACTTTAATTGATTCACCGATGAACGGGACGGAAGCCGCAATTTCGATTCCTACTTTCGTAGCAAACAATGCTTTCATATCCCATGGCAGTAGATAACCAGTGAAACCAAGGCCAAGCATGACCATGAAGATCAATACTCCGACAACCCAGTTAAGTTCACGTGGTTTCTTATAAGAGCCCGTAAAGAATACACGCAGCGTATGTAGGAACATCATAACGATAACCAGTGACGCTCCCCAGTGATGCATCCCACGCACAATTTCACCGAATGCTACTTCATTTTGAAGGTAATAAACGGATTTCCATGCATTTTCAATGTCCGGTGTGTAATACATTGTAAGGAACATACCAGAAAGAATCTGGATGACAGTGATAAAGAATGTCAGTCCTCCGAAACAATAGATGAATGCAGAAAAGTGATGTGCAGGGTTTACGTGCTCAGGTACTTCGTGGTCAGCGATATCGCGCCAAATCGGGGTGATATCCAACCGTTCGTCAACCCAATCATAAATTTTATTTAGCACTTCGGTCGTACCCCCTTACATTTTTAAACTAATGTGTTCGGTTTTGTTTTTCCAAGATACACGAATCCGCCTTCGAGTTTAACATCAAATTCGTCAAGTGGTCCAAGCGGTGGCGTTCCTTTTACGTTGTCGCCATTTTTCATATAACGTCCTGCGTGACATGGACAGAAAAATTGGTCTGGATGCTTTTCATCGCCGCCCCAGTTCACTGTACAACCAAGGTGTTTGCAGACAGGGGAAAGCGCGATAACCGTATCGCCTTCTTTATAAACCCACGCAGTGTTTGACACGTCAGATTTATACCAGGCATCCTTACGATCTTTGATAGTGAAATCGACACGAACCGGTATTTCCGATAGCTCGTCCACTTTGTATTGAGTATGGATGAAGTCACCTTCCTCTTTCGTCTGCAAGACAGGGTCGATTGCAAAACGGACCATTGGCATCAACATACCTGACGCCATGAATCCACCAACACCCATAAGTGTATAACTCATGAATTGGCGTCTTGACACTTTCTTGCTCATTAATTTCCCTCCTCTTACTTAAAGGTCAGTCCAACGGACATTCTTTTGCTAATTGTAATACTAGGACATATCTATGATATATCAATACTAAAGGAAATTCAATCCTGCTTTCCGAACAGATGTAAGTTTGTGAACAAATATCGAATTTTACTGCTCCGACCATTTTTCCGTGAAGCGTGGTAAAACCTGTCGAAGCTGATCTTCAATAATTGTTTTTCTTAATGGTGGATCCATGCTTTCCAGCGGAATTGACGGTAACCAGATCACTTCACCATCTACTCTAAGGCTTGTCCACGTAACATCAGTCGTCAAGAAAAATACATGTTTAAATGGTGCCGCCGCAAAATCCCGAGACAATGTTGCAGCCAGCTCCGTCAGATCCATTGACTGCGTATAAGCAAATGGTGGCATTAGCATCATACGCCCTTTGAATTGCGTTTCGATGAAAGTCGTAAGATGCATCAGAAACTCTGAAGATGACGCGCTGGTTTTCATATTCCCCGGCACAGTCTCTACTTTAAGTAAGGGTACTATAAGTGTATCGATATATTCTTTCTGTTGCAAATATGTATCCATATCTTGTGCAGTCCAGTTCATTGCAAAATTACCTCCTTGAAAAATCAATAAAGAACTCCACCAAATTGGGCGGAGTTGTTAGTTCTTCGATACCTTCATGTCATTCAACAGCGCAGATAATGCGATAAACCGTTCCTTATCGTTTGTATCGAGGGCCTCATCAACCCTTTTCATAAGCATATCAACGGTCATTAAAGCAGCACTTTCCTCCAGTAATTGTTCTGCAATTTCCCGATCGCCTTCACTTACCTGTAAATAATCCGGAAGAAAAGGATTTTCCTCACGAACACTCGCATATTCTGGGCAAGAGTGGCTGTTCGAAAAATTTAATTGTATATACATCTTATCATCTGGATGAAGTCTTAAGTCATGAAATGACTTCTCGGCATCAGCAGTCATTAAGTTCCCTTTATAAAAACGAAACGGAATGCTCTCCGAACCCGTTGTTGACATCACCATCGCCCTTGGACAGTAATGTGCTTCATCCGTAAAGTGGACGTTTTGCAGAAGCTGTTCGTGGCTTAGAAGGTAATTCAAAATCCACACACATTCACGGCGCTTCAATTTGTAGCGCTTTAAGAACCATCGCACAAAGTCCTTTTTAGCAGCGACAGGAACCATGGCCGTCATGTCACACCTCCTCGTCATTTTGTGCTTCCAGATAAGCTCTCCAATTCTCATCGTCAGGGTCAAGTTCAACCAATTCCTTGACTATTTTGAGGGCTTCATCACGTTTTCCTTCTTCAATCAGGAATTTCGCGAAGTTTCCAAGAAAACTGTGGTCATCCTTCATCCCAATATATGCCTTACCATAGGATGTGTATGCATCTTCATATTGTTCTTCACGTTCATATGCATAGGCCATAAACGCATCCAATAAAGGTATGTCAACTTGATTATCTTGTGAGTACGTAAGTAGATCGAGCAACTCAGGGCTCTGTTCTCTCTCATTGTACAGCGAGGCAAGCGTAATAAGTGCTTCAATGTATTCTGGATCGAGTGCCAATGCTTCTTTCAAATGTTCTTCTGCTTTTTCTGGAATACCTAATTTCAATGCTGATTTCCCAGCGGTCAATTGCAGTTCCTTATCAAATTCGTCCCTGCGGATTCCATCTTTGAACATATCGTATGCTCTTTGATCATCACCTAAAACTGACAAAGACTGTCCTGCCAGCATATAAGCAGAAAAGTAATCTGGATCCATTTCAATTAAATCGTCTAGCAATGTGACTGCTTTTTCTACATTGCCACTTTGGAAGTAAGCAAATGCCGCCCCGAAAAGTGTATCTGGCAAGGCGTTATCCTGTAGCATTTCTTCG
Organism: Sporosarcina sp. resist; assembly: GCF_014302295.1. Classification (NCBI taxonomy): domain Bacteria; kingdom Bacillati; phylum Bacillota; class Bacilli; order Caryophanales; family Caryophanaceae; genus Sporosarcina; species Sporosarcina sp. resist. The sequence goes on from NZ_CP060287.1 coordinate 3,033,942, forward strand.
TAGTAAGGTATTGCTTCTTCATAAGCAGCACCAGCGCTATATGTTTCCGCAAGTCTTGAAACAATACGAATGCCGCCAATTTCTTCCGTTTCATCATTCAAATCAAGATACATCCGTGTAGCCTCTCCGTACTTCCCAGAATCAAGGAGCAATTCCGCATACGCAAACCGAATGACGGGCTCATCAGGTACAAGTTCATGAGCTTCCTTAATCTTCGCAAGAGCTGCTTCCGCCATTCCGGACATCTGATAATAATCCGCTAACGCTAAAAGGGCTTGGACATATTCTTCGTCGTCCGGCCCCACATCCGTGAGAAGAAGAAGCGCTTCGTCCTCTTCCCCGAGCTCCAGTAATGTACCGGCGCGATCAATTTTCAACTGGGCTTCATCCGGTAAATGAAGGCGCAACGTTTCAAAAAGGCGATCAGCCTCCCCCATAAATCCATAACTAGCAAATAAATCTGCCGCTTCATAGAGCAAATCGAAATCGGTCGACCCCGTTAACTGATCGATAACACCGGTGAGTACTTCTACATCACCTTCTAAAATAGTTCGTTCAATTTCTTCTAACTGTCCCATATTTTCACCTGAACTTTCAAAATGTATACATCAAGCTGTTATCCTTTTGTATTTATAGAAACAGCGAGCTTTTCCAAGTCTGTGAAAAATCCTGGATATGAAATAGCTATGCATGACGGATCTTCGATTTGGATTGGACCTGAGGCGACAAGTGCTGCAATTGCAGCCATCATACCCAATCTATGATCGCCGTACGAAACAAGTGTGCCACCCGAGAGTTCCGTAGGTCCATGAATGATCATCCCATCGTCCGTCGCTTCGATATTTGCACCCAATTTTTTCAACTCTGTTGTTACCGCAGCAATTCTATCTGTCTCTTTGACCCGTAGTTCCCCGGCGTCTTTGATAACTGTTGTTCCTTCGGCCTGCGTTGCGAGCAATGCGATAACAGGCAGCTCATCGATGAGCCTTGGTATTAAGTCCCCACTGATTTCAGTACCATGCAAACCTTCGTAGGATACTTTTACAGTACCATACGGTTCGCCAGCCCCGTTAACTTCTTCAAGGATTTCAACACAAGCACCCATATTCGTAAGCACGTCCAATATCCCCGTCCTTGTCGGATTAAGCCCGACATTCGTAAACGTAACGGAACTTCCCTTAATCATTGCAGCTGCAACCATGAAAAATGCCGCTGATGAAATATCACCTGGAACTAACACATCTTTGCCCCGGAGCACATTCCCGCCCTTGACACTAACTTTAGTTCCGTCCACCTGAACCTCTGCTCCAAATTGCTGCAGCATACGTTCAGTATGGTCGCGCGAAACTGTCTCCTCACTAATAACAGTTGTCCCTTCCGCATTCAAACCAGCAAACAGAATAGCCGATTTAACTTGGGCACTGGCAACAGGCATGTCGTATTCAATTGCAGAGAGCGGTCCACCCGTAATTGTGAGTGGCAGGAGATTGCCATCTGGTTCTCCTACTACAGAAGCTCCCATGGACGACAAGGGTAGTGTAACTCTATTCATTGGACGCTTTGATAGTGATTCATCGCCTGTCAGAACAGACTTGATAGTTGAGCCCGCAAGTATTCCAAGAATTAGACGTGCTGTTGTCCCAGAATTACCTGCATAAAGTTCCTCTGACGGCGTTTGCCACCCTTGCATTCCAGGGCTATCTACCGTGACGTTAGTACCATCCCTTTCAATTGATACGCCGAGTTGTCGAAAAATATCAATTGTTCGTAGGCAATCTTCTCCGTCCAGGAATCCGGTAATTTGTGTTTTACCTTCGGCGATGGAACCGAGCATCACGGCCCGGTGCGATATCGATTTATCACCTGGAACTACCACATTACCCTTCAATTCTGGTTTATTGAACGCCACTAGTTTCGTCTCCACCAAGAAAAGCCCCCCATTCAAACTATGTACATGCTAAAATTCATTGTTTTGGAAAGAGCGGATTTTGCTCGTTCCCGGTCATCAGTAGTTTGGAAGCTGATAACAAGTATTCCAAAGACATCCGTCCGCGTCTCAACGATTCGGATATTTGTTAAACTGATCCGTTCATCCGCAAGTATTTTTGTGATTTCCGAAATGATACCAGGGTGATCAGGAATATCAATATGCAAATCGAATGTCATATAGAATGCACCCTGAGACGTAATCGGTAAGTCGTCTCGGAACTGTTTCGCCCCTGCAAAATAATTATATATTTCGTCGGGGTCATTCGATTTTAGCATATTTCGAACATTTTCCATCTCTTCAAGCCATCCGTCCAGTTGCTTTAACAACTCTTCCCTGTTCTGCGTCGTAATATCACGCCACATGATGGGATCTGCAGATGCAATTCGAGTCAAGTCACGAAACCCGCCCGCCGCAAGTTTTTTAACAAACGGTTGCTCTTCTTGTTGTGCTGATAGCCTTCCAACGAGCGAAGAAGCGACGAGATGTGGAAAATGGCTAACGATTGCCGTCATCCGATCATGTTCTTCAGAATCAAGCACGACAATTTTCCCTTTCGTTGGACCAAGTAGAACGCGGAGCTGTTCGACCTTTGCACTGTCTGTTTGTGAATCTGGTGTCAATATGTAATACGCATTTTCAAATAGATGCTCTTTAGCCGCAGTTACTCCACTTTTATGAGAACCCGCCATTGGATGGCCACCGATAAATGTAATTCCACGTTCAAGCAATTGTTTTGCAGCATCCATTATTGGACCTTTTGTACTGCCCGTATCCGTCATAATAACGTCAGTTCTCAATTTCCAGTTGACCGCTTGATGCATCATTGCAACCGTCGTATTGACCGGCGTTGCAAAGATGATGACATCCGCATGTTCACATGCATTCTCAATAGATGTGGCAATTGTATCAATGATCCCCCTACGGAAGGCTTGTTCCAACGTACTGAAGGATCGGTCGTACCCCGTTACTTGCAGACCGGGGTTACGTTTCAAAGCAAGCCCGAGCGAACCACCAATCAGGCCAAGTCCAATTATCGCGATATTCGGTTTCATACGGCTGAACCCTCGGATTGCAACAACGTATCAAATGCTTTGAGGAAGTTACTAGTCTGTTCTTCCGACCCAATTGTCACCCTTATATAACCGGGGGTTCCAAGTGCATTTCCGCTTCTAATGATGAATCCCTGCTGCAACAGTTTTTCTGAAGCATCATCTGCATCACCTGGCACTGCAATTAAAACGAAATTTGTTTCGGAATCGAATAAATGCAGTTTATTGTCCGAAGCATACTGTGTAAACCGTAGCCTTTGTTCATGATTCAGGTTACGACAATGTTCGATGAATGCTTCATCTTCGAGCGCTTTTTCCGCAACTGCTAGACCAAGCGAGTTATTGTTGAACGGGCTCCGCACTTTATTGAGATTAGAAATGACCTCCGGGTCACCAATTGCATAGCCTACTCTGAATGCTGCCAATCCGTATGCTTTGGAAAACGTCCGTAAAATAATGACATTCGGGAATTTTTCCAGCCATGAAATCGAGTCGATATGCTCAGAGCCAGTAATGTATTCGAAATACGCTTCGTCAAGAACAACTAGGATATTTTCTGAAACTTGTTCAAGGAATCCTTTTAACGTGTCGCTAGGAATCAAGTTACCAGTCGGATTGTTCGGATTGCATAGCCAAGCAACCGAAGTCTCACCATCGATAGCTCCCAAGAACCCCTCCAAATCATGATGACCATCCTTCAGCGGTACTTCCCGGATTTCGGCACCTTCTATTCTTGCATTATGAGCATATTGAGGGAATGTCGGTGTCGCCATAACAGTATTTACTCCTTTGCCAAGGAGCGCTCTTGAAATGATCATAATGATTTCATCTGAGCCATTTCCGAATAACAAAGAGGTTTCGTCAACTCCGTGTTTCTCCGCAAGTTTCTTCCGTAGTCCCCCCGCATAGCCGTCTGGATACAATTCATGTTGGATTGCGGCTGATGTCAAATAGTCTCTGACGGATGGTGCACAGCCATACGGGTTTTCATTTGAAGCAAGTTTTACAACATCATCCAGACCGTATATTCGTTTTGCTTCGTCAATCGATCTACCTGGTTTATAAGGTTGCATACTATCAAGCGCTTTTTTCCAGTTCATAAAATTCCCTCCGGTCAATAGATATGGGTTATTTTTGTAAATCCGGTCGTAACTTAACTGCATTTTTTTGATAAATATGTTTTACATAACGTTGCGGAATATCAGTATTCACATGCATAAGCGCTCTGATGCATAATGGCATTGCTCCCGGGACGTCCATCTCATGCGTACACATAACCGGTACGTATATCCATCCATCAATCGACCGAACTGCTTTTGCAGGAAAGGTCGATTTGATGTCCGTCGTAGTAGAGATAAGTACCGAAATGATATCCCCAGGTAAAACACTGTTCTCTTTCGCCATTTCTTCGACCAACGCTTGCGTCGCTTCAAGAACAGCTTGTTCTTCGTCGTTCTCGACTGTCGTTGCTCCCCTTAATCCTCTTACCATCATTTCTTCACATCCCCTTTCGTTCTTTGTCTCAATTGATGGAATGCTTGTTCACATTGCGCTTTTGACAGTTCTTTTACATAGGGTTTTCCTATCCCATCAAGCAAAACAAAATTAAGCTTTCCGAAAGAGACTTTTTTATCTTTTTCCATGTAATTCATAAATACATCGAATCCATGTTCATGAACCGGTTGGAATGTATAGCCATGCGTATTTGCAAATTGGATGAATCGAATTGTCAACGCTTCATCAACCGCGCCAGTGTCTTCACTTAAAATAAGACTGTATACCATGCCAATCATAACCGACTCTCCATGGCTTAAACCACCGAAACCACATACACCTTCTACAGCATGGCCGAATGTATGACCGAAGTTTAGATACTTTCGAGTCGAATGCTCAAATTCGTCTTCTGAGACAATTTTCGCTTTAACTTCGATTCCCCGTAACAATTCGCGTGATAACCATTCAATGCTTGGTTGAGAAAAGGAAGGGGTAGACAATAGCTCAAGCGTCCATTCCTCATTTGAAATAAGCGCGTGTTTCAACAATTCTGCCATACCCGATCTGATTTCTCGAGGCGGAAGCGATTCGAAGAGCCTTGTGTTGAATAGAACTCCGACTGGCTGATGAAAAGAGCCTACCATATTTTTCCCTTCCGGCATATTGATTGCCGTTTTGCCCCCCACTGCACTGTCATGAGCCAAGATTGTTGTAGGACATTGCAAGTACCTAATCCCCCTCATGAATGTCGCAGCGACGAACCCAGTGAGATCACCGCATGCGCCTCCCCCAAATGCGATAAGGAGAGAATCCCTGGTGAATTTTTCATTTAACAAAAAAGATAGGCAATCGACATACACAGCGGATGTTTTACAGCTTTCTCCAGCTGGGACTGTTTTTACACTAATTTCACAGTTTACAGACTGCAACGACTTTTGTAGCAGCGGCAAGTAGATAGCTGCTACCCGCTCATCCGCAATGATAGCAATTCGGTCGACTGTGCCTAGAAGTTCAGCATATTCTGTGGCGAATAGCTCGTACGTATCTTGACCTATACGGACGTTATATTGATGATCCCGGACAGCAACTGTAAGTTTCCCCATATTAAAACTCCTTTACATACCGTCTATATTCTTCAATATCCTTTTTTAGACCGTCCATCGTGTCCGAACGGAATTCTTCCATAATGGCTTTCGCCATTTCAGTTGCAATGACATGTTCTGCAACAACAGAAGCTGCAGGTACCGCACAAGGGTCCGAACGTTCGATTGTTGCAACAAACGGTTCTTTCGTATCAATATCGACACTTTCAAGCGGCTTGTACAAGGTAGGGATAGGTTTCATGACGCCCCTGACTACAATTGGCATACCTGTCGTCATTCCACCTTCAAGGCCACCCAATCGGTTTGATTTACGGAAATAGCCTTGTTCTTCACTCCACACAATTTCATCATGCACTTTACTGCCTGGCATTTTTGCCATTTCAAACCCGAGTCCAATCTCAACGCCTTTAAACGCATTGATGCTCATCATCGCTCCCGCAAGCTTACCGTCCATCTTCCGATCGAATTGAACATAGCTCCCGATTCCAGGTGGACATCCTTCAATAACCACTTCTACGACGCCTCCAACCGTATCTCCACGGCCTTTCGCATCATCAATGGCTTGGACCATCAGTTTCGAAGCCTCAGGGTCTGCACAGTAGACAGGGTCATTCTCGATGATATTGCGGAGCTCTTCCGTCCCTTTTCCTGCATATGTATCTGGATTTGTTGTGAATCCCCCAATTTCTGTTACATGTGCGACAGTCTCGATACCCAGTTCGCGAAGGAACTGTTTTGCGACCGCACCGATTGCCACACGCATCGTCGTCTCACGCGCGGACGATCGTTCTAGAACGTTGCGCAAATCTCGATGACCGTATTTCATGCCACCCACAAGATCTGCATGACCTGGTCTTGGACGCGTTATTTGTCGTTTCACATCTTCTGGCTTAACATCATCAGCGAGTGGTTCTACCCCCATAATCGATGTCCAATGCTTCCAATCATCATTAACAACCGTCAACGTCACCGGTGACCCAAGTGTCTTACCATGGCGGACACCTGATGAAATGACAACCTGATCTTTTTCTATTTGCATACGTCTTCCGCGCCCATGTCCACCTTGACGCCTTGAAAGTTCCCCATTTATCATTTCAGCAGTCAATTCCATTTGAGCAGGTAGCCCTTCAATGATTGCCGTTAGTTGCGGACCGTGTGATTCACCGGCAGTGAAATATCTCATTCCATTTCCTCCTCCGACGAATGGATTAACATTCGTTTTATAGCACTCTACCAAAGTAAGATGCTTTTGACTATATGTTTATATTAAAAATATCCGGAAAGTTATCCGGATATTTTAAATTTTCCTATAAAAGAATGTGTCTTCTGATTCTAATCCGTATTTTGAAGGATTGAAAATCTGTTCTGTACTTCCCACAAAAAGAATCCCACCCTGTTTCAGCGACTTGGAGAAGTTCGTGTAAATCTGATCTTTCGCTTCTTCTGTGAAGTAAATCATTACATTGCGACAGACAATTAAATCGAACCCTATATCGTATCGGTCTTCTAACAAATTTTGTTGCTTAAATGTCACAGTCCGTTTGATGTCATCCTTCACCTGATAAAAATGACCTTCATTGACAAAGTGCTGTTTCACGATTGAGGTAGGCACTTCCTTCAAAGCTCTTTCAGGGTATAAACCGACTTTCGCTCGTTCAATGACGCCTAAATCCAGATCTGTCGCCAAGATTGATATATCACGCAGTGGCACATGTGATAATAAAACGAGTGCTATCGAATATGGTTCTTCACCCGTGGAACAGGCAGCACTCCAAATCTTCAGTTTTTTACTTTTAGCAAGGAGCTTGGGGAATATCTTCTTTTCCAGCACATCCCAGCGCTGGGCATTGCGGTAGAATTCAGAAACGTTGATGGTCATCCGATCAAGGAATTCCTCAAGTAGCACTTTATCATTATGTATAGCTTCATAATACTCTATAAAATTTCGGTACCCTCTTTTCTCATATAGAGAAGTGAGTCTTCTTTTCATCTGTGCTTCTTTATAAAGTGACAGATCGATACCCGTCTTTTTCTTGATGTTTCCAATAAATACAGCATAATCCGGCAACCTGCGTCCCCCCGTTCATATATTCTTACTATTATAACGGATTGGAACCCATTTCGAAAGAACAAAAACAGCCTAGCGAAATTCGCAGGGCTGTTTAAGGTAATTAATTGATCCAGTTGTTCATTGATTTGTCATAAGTAACAAGTTCTTCTTCCTTGAAGAAAAGACCGATTTCACGAACAGCTGATTCTGGAGCATCTGAACCGTGAATGATGTTTTTGCCAACAGTAACAGCGAAGTCACCGCGTATTGTTCCAGGTGCAGATTCTTTCGGGTTCGTTGCGCCTGTCATTAGACGGCCAACTGAGATAACGTTTTCGCCTTCCCATACCATTGCGAATACAGGACCTGATGTGATGAAATCAACAAGCTCGCCGAAAAAAGGACGCTCTTTATGTTCGCCGTAGTGTTGCTCAGCAAGTTCTTGTGAAATTGTCATAAGCTTAGCGCCTACAAGTTGGAAACCTTTACTTTCGAAACGACCCACGATTTCACCGATTAGATTACGTTGTACGCCGTCTGGTTTAACCATTAAAAATGTTCTTTCCATATTTAACACTCCTTCTTATATATGTATCAGGATTTCTCCTTTTCGATCGTACCACCCGATGCCTGATTTTTCAACTGTTAATGCACTAATACTTACGTCTGCCAATGAAAGCAGATATTTGCATGAATGCCTTTTTAGCATTTGCATCACCATCAGGCAACTCATTTATTTCATCCATTGCTTTTTGCAAATACAAATCGCTCACAGCTTGCGCCATCTGAATGGCCTCTGTACCGCGAATATAAGTCAACATTTCTTCACGATCAGATTCCGTTAAAGTCCCGTCAAACGACCGCTTCATATAAGGTTGGAAATTCACATCGTCTTTTATGTATAGGATGGGCAAAGTCAGATGACCATTCAACAGATCACTGCCTGCCGGTTTTCCAAGCTCTTCATCCGTTGATGTAATGTCAAGAATATCATCGACAATTTGAAAAGCCATGCCTGCAAAATAACCGAAGCGACGCAATTTCCTTACATTCGCAGGGTCCGCTCCTGAAACAAGCGCACCAAGTTCACAACTGGAGGACAGGAGAAGTGCGGTCTTTCGTTTAATGCGGCGCAAATAATCCCGAATCGTCTGATTGGTTTTTCGCTGATGATCAATCTGGATGACTTCACCTTTACAAATTTCAAGCATAGTCTCTGCAAGTAGCTGATGAATAGCAGGAATTTCAATCTCACCTATCGATGTAAGTGCACGTGAAAAGATGAAGTCCCCCGTATACATCGCAATTCTGTTATCCCAACGCGCCCTTACTGTTTCGAGGCCACGACGCATATCTGAATCATCGATAACATCATCATGGACAAGAGACGCCATATGGACAAGCTCAAGTGAGACAGCTACCTTTGCCACATCCTCCAACGAATAGTTGCCAAACTTGGATGACAGGATAACAAAAATAGGTCGAATCCTTTTTCCACCCGCACGAAGCAGGTGAAGTGATGCTTGCCGAATGATAGGGGAAGATGAATTGAGGGATCGTTCAAGTTCCTTTTCTATATAAGCGAGATCCTTTCGAAAATCACCATAAAGTGACAATAACTTCAATTTCTCCAAAACGATTACCTTCCCCTGCTGTCTTTATTGTTTATATCCAACGTGACCAGCCGCGGCGCCGCCACTGTATGACTTAAAGGACACTTCAGTGAAGCCCGCTTCCGTAAATAGCTGGGCAAGTTGTTTCATCCCTGGAAAATCATTTGCCGATTCTTGAAGCCATGAATATTCTTTGTAACTTTTCGCAAAAATTTTCCCGAGAACGGGCATGATGAAATTGAAATAAAATCGGAATAATTGCCTGTAGCCTGGAAGTTCAGATTGAGAAGTTTCTAGACATGCAATCATTCCACCTGGCTTTAAGACACGATTCATTTCTTGTAAAACTGTTAGATAATCCGGTACGTTACGCAATCCGAAACCAATCGTAACAAAATCGAACGTATCGTCAGGGAACGGCAACTCCATAGCATTTCCTTGTACAAGCGTAATAGTTGGATATGCTGCAACTTTCGGCCGGCCGGCTTCTAACATGCCTTCACTGAAATCGAGTCCTGTCACATGCCCAGAGGCACCTGTCGCCTCTGCAATAGCGATTGTCCAATCAGCAGTTCCACAACACACGTCCAATGCACGAGCACCTTCGTGGACGTTCATGCGTGACATGATGTCATCGCGCCATTTCTTATGTTGGTTGAAACTGATCACGGAATTCATCTTATCGTAATCGACGGATATTTTTTCAAAAACGGTGTGGACTTTCTGTTCTTTTGATATCGACAAGAGTTATACCTCTTTTCTTCAATTCAGTTTACCAATTAGCGGTGTCACTAGGTTACGGATTTTTCGCTGTAAAAAAGGCTGAAGATAATCTGCTGCATCAAGTGCTTTTTGCATTTCAGCATGAAGCTGAAAAACCGCATGATCCGCATCAGCAGCATTCATTGTGCGGCGTGAACGCTTATCCGAAATAGAATTGCATTCAGCATTCCCTTCTTCAAACCATAAAAGCGACAATGCTGCACTGGCTAGCGGGACATATTGTGCAAATCCGAATGTATATAAAAAATCAGTTATACACCCTGCTTCGATGATTCTAACTGTTTCAATCAACTTTTCAGGTCCATCTGGTAATTGGTCGTGAAAAATCGTCTTTGTCTCGTTAATTTGTCCGATTGTTTCAGACAAGGAACGGATGAAACCAAATTCAGGCAGAGAGGCGAGTAGCCGATAATGGATTCCGCTGAAATAATCCCCCGACAAAACAGTAAGTTGCTGTTGCTTTGATGTAGCGTCAGATACATTAATCGAATCATGCGCATCAAAAGCAGCGTGAACAGCACCAACTGCGATTGACGCTGTATGTAAACGATTGTTCCACCTTTCCCCGTTCAACATTGGCAACAGGAGAATAAAGGCTTTTACAGCATCGATTGTTATTCGACCAACATCTCTATCCACAATCGGCTCGCGAATTGCATTCTCTACTTCACCTATATAATTTTCGATATGCAGTTTAATTTTTTGGGTTTCCATCGTCGAATCTCCATTCAAAGACGTCTACGGAAAAGTGTGTCAAATACGAATTAGTCTTTCCCTTCGCTTGACAAGACACCGTATGCGGTATGAACGTCAGCTTTGCCACGTATTTTCATTGCTGACGTATGATCAGTAAATTGTGCGATCATCACTTCACCACGGTCTAATTTTTCCGTATGATGAAACTTCGTATCGTTTCCTCGTGTCAGACCGATTACGTTCACGCCGTCTTCTTTCGCTTTTATAACGATATAGTCGGTTTGTGTCATTTTCACCTCTCCTGTCTATTCTTTTATGGTCTTATCATATCATAGAAAAGGCGTTACTCGCAAAGGCTTCAAGACATCTTAATAAGTGATAGGATCTCAGCCCGTTTCACATCGTCCTGTTCGTAAATACCACGCGCAACTGTAGTCACTGTCTTCGCGCCTGGTTTCTTGATGCCTCGCATCGTCATACACAGGTGCTCCGCCTCGATTACTACGTAGACACCGATTGGATTTAGCATTTCCATCATCGCTTCCGCAATTGTGGATGTGATACGTTCTTGAAGTTGTGGCCTTTTGGCAGTCGTTTCGACGGCTCTCGCTAATTTACTCAGGCCGGCAACAACTCCATCACGCGGTATGTATGCAATATGCGCATTCCCAAAAAACGGCACAAGGTGATGTTCACACATCGAGTAGAAAGGTATATCTTTTACAAGTACGACTTCATCGTGATTTTCATGGAACACTGTTTTGAAATAATCCTTAGGGTCTTTATTCAAACCTTCAAATACCTCAGCGTACATCTTTGCGACACGCTTTGGAGTATCTATCAGTCCTTCACGCTCGGGATCTTCACCGACTGCTTCCAGGATCATTGAAACTGCTTTCTCTATTTTCTCGTAATCGACAACATTCATCATTCGAAACCTCCCAATCGGAAATAAAGCCATTCCAACAAAAATAGTAGCATACTCGCCCATTTCCGTACAGTTCGTTCACTCTACATTGGACAATAAGATAAAAATGGAAAGAAGTCCGCCCCAAGTATCTAAATGAATTAGATACGACGGACGGACTTCTATGTAAACTTGAGAATTATTTCACTGCGTCTTTAAGCGCTTTACCTGCTTTGAAAGCTGGTACCTTGCTTGCAGCGATATCGATCTCTTCCCCAGATTGCGGGTTACGTCCTTTACGAGCTGCACGCTCACGTACTTCGAAGTTACCGAAACCGATCAATTGTACTTTCTCACCACTTGCAAGAGTAGATTGGATCGTATCGAATACAGCTTCGACAGCTTTTGTAGCATCTTTCTTAGTTAGTTCTGCTGCTTCAGCTACAGAGGTAATCAATTCTGTTTTATTCACACCATTCACCTCCTCTCAAAGGGCATTAGCTAGCTTCTAATACTGTAAAAAGAGTATCACAAGAAAATCCCTGACGCAACAATATTATCGCGTAATCGCTAATATCATGCACTTTTAGCTAAAAAAACGGAAAAAGATCCGCTTTTGACGGATCTTTTTCCTTTAGACGATAAATGTAATCATGCCTTTATTTCCATCATTCACCATCTGTTCAATCGTCTCCCGCAGACGTTTTCTTGCTTTCATCGGAACAGAAGCTGTTTTGAAACGAATGCTTTCTTTCATGACTTCATGGAGCGGTGTTCCGAATAGCTGTGTTTCCCATAATGCCTCTCTATCATGCAAATAAGCATTCTTTAATTCTTTTAATAAATGATGGCTATGAAATTCGGAACCGATTAATGGAGAAAATTCGGCTTCCATATCAACCCGAATAATGTGAAGCGACGGTGCCGTTGCTTTCATGCGAACGCCGAAAAAGTTGTTCTGTTTGATAAGTTCCGGTGCAGAAGGATTGAAATCCTCAATTGTCGGAAGAGCAACACCGTAGCCTTGCTTTCTAGCTGTATCGATTGCTTCCGAGTACATGTCATACGACTTTTTCGCTTTGGCCGCTTCCTGAACAAACAACAACCAGTCTTTTTTCGAGCCGATTTCCTGTCCCATAATTCCTTCACAAATTTCACGGAAAGCCTGTTCATCCATAGTAATTTTCACGATTGCTTTCCCTTTACCAGCATCTACTTCAATGACTTCTGCATGCCTAACATATTTTTCATCTTTTAAACTTTCTGCCAACTCCTGTATTTTACGGATTTTTGATACACCCAAAAATCCCTCATTAATCACTCTGTCGATGTTGGCATTCAGTTCATGTTCACTTCCGAGCACTTCCATCCAATCTGGTTTTTGGACTTCAATATCAGAAATCGGAAATTCGTACAATGCTTCTTTTAAAATAAGTTGAATTTCCTGTGCGTTTAACTGATCAGCACTTATCGCAATGACAGGAACCCCATATTTTTCATGTAGTTCCTGTTTTAATGCGATCGTTCTGTCATTGGCCGGCATTTTAGAATTCAGAACAATAACAAAAGGCTTACCAATATCTTTCAACTTATTAACGATTTCCTCTTCAGCAACTTGTGCTGCTGCCCGTGGAATATTGTTTACTGTTCCATCCGTTGTAACAAGAATACCAATCGTAGAATGATCACGAATCACTTTATCCGTACCAATACGCGCCGCTTCTTCAAATGGTATTGGTTCGTTGTGCCATGGCGTGTGAACCAATTTCGGGCCATTCTCATCTTCATAGCCTTTTACGCCGTCTATCACATAGCCAACGCAATCTGCAAGCCTGATTTGAAACTTCAGCTCACCATCCCCTACAGATACCGAAGTCCCTTGGGCGGGCACAAATTTCGGTTCTGATGTCATAATAACTGAGCCTGGTGAACTCTGAGGAAGCTCATCCTGCGCACGAATTCGATCCGATGCTTCCGTCATATTTGGAATAACGACTTCTTCCATAACTCTTTTCACGAACGTAGATTTCCCTACACGAACAGGTCCGACGACACCGATATAAATATCACCGTCTGTGCGTCTAGCCAGATTTTCATATAATTCCTCTTTCATTCTATCGTCCTCCTTTAGATGCGCATATTAGTTTATGTAAAAAAAAAACGTTTCATGCACGTGGCATGAAACGTTTTTCATTTTGATTTATTCATGAATATTGGTTCGTTGTCTGCATTCACTGTATAAGGTAATGAATAAGCCGGTAAAACAGGATAGTTATCCGTTAAAAGGTGACGAATATCCTCCCCTGGTTTAACAGTCTGGGTCTTTTCTTGCAACATTCGGTTTAAATCAATCGAATAATCGATGTAAAAAACACCATCCCCACCGATAACAATCGGTAAGATTGCATCTGAATAGGGGCTAGGAACCGTCAGCGGCTCTTTAAAGCCCATTGCTTCGAAATCGACTGTATAGACATGGTCACCCACGGACTCCTTGAATGGAGCTCGACCATTGACGTTTTTCCTTAGGTTTAAATCGCGAATATGTTCCGCTGAGCGCAAATCAACAAGCTTTACCGTTGGAGTCGTTTCAACGTCTATCAACACATATTGATAGATCCCACCAGTTTCATACGCATTTGAAGGCATTTTTTCCGTGTAAGCTGGTACAACTTTGGAGAACTCAATGGGATATTTGATGTAAATATCTGTTTCAAGATCACGTGTTTTGATTGGCAATAATCCTCCCGAATTTTTCTGATAAGCATCAACCGCTTTTTGCATTGATTCCAGCTGATCAGCATACGGGATTTCCTGTCCAGTTGTTTTTTCGGACGGGTACATACATCCAGATAGAACAAAAACCAAGGAAGATATGAAGAGTAACCCGATTTTTTTTACTGACATAGTCATCATGCCCCTCCTGTCGGCCCATTAAATACGAGATAAATCATCGCAAAAAATGAGAAGATTAATAAAGAATAGGCTATTATAGCAAATAGTAATTTCAAAACTTTATTTTGAAGCTTATGCCGACTCACATAAATAAGACCCATGGAAATAACCATGAATCCCATCGCATAGAACGACAGCCACATTTTATCCATCGAGGACAAAGGAAGTCCTCCTTTCGTATAATCAGTATTTAAAAAGGCAAAAGAAAAGGACCAGTGAGCATAGCCCCAAGTCCCTCGCTTGCACGTAATGTGCTGGCTTTTATACGTGTGGAGCGGAGGGGGAGGCTAGCAACGTAAACTGACGTTTTTCACAAGTCTTTTTGAATTACAGAGTCAACGGTTGCCGAAGAGATCTTCAACTTCCTGCTTCTTCATACGGTTCATAAGTTGGTCCACAGCTTGTTTCGGCGGTATTCCTTCAAATAGTATGGAGTACAGTGCCTCTGTGAGCGGCATAGAGACTCCGTGCTGGGCTGCAAGCTGATGTGCCGCTTTAGCCGTCCGTACACCTTCGATGACCATACCCATGCCTGATACGACCTCGTCTAGACTATTCCCTTTTCCGAGCATATTGCCCGCTTTCCAATTGCGTGAATGAACACTCGTACATGTAACAATCAAATCGCCTAGACCTGTCAGACCTGAAAATGTAAGTGGATTCGCACCCATTTTCACGCCAAGTCTTGAAATCTCCGCTAATCCGCGCGTAATAAGCGCAGCTTTGGCATTATCACCATAACCAAGTCCATCAGAAATACCGGCTGCCAATGCAATTACATTTTTAAGCGCAGCTCCGATTTCCACACCAACTATATCCGGATTTGTATAGACACGGAAATAATGGTTCATAAATAGGTCCTGAATCTTTTCTGCCGCTTCCAAATCGAATGATGCAGCCGTTACTGTCGTCGGATGACGCAGAACAACTTCTTCAGCATGACTTGGACCCGAGAGAACAACAATAGCCTTTGTTTTCGAGGAATCTAGCTCTTCTGAAATCATTTCTGAGATTCGTTTTAACGAATCTGGTTCAATACCTTTTGAAACATGGACAATTAATTTAGGGCTAATCGCCATTGCATTCAGTTCAGAACAGACATCACGAATCGCCTTGGTCGGAACAGCGATGATGACAGTATCACTATGCATCGCCGCCGCTTCCAAATCTGATGTTGCTTTCAAATTAGTAGGTAAAGAAATACTTGGTAAATATGACTTATTTGTATGATTTTCGTTAATTTCAGCGGACTGGTCAGAACGCCTCGCCCAAAGTAAGCAATCATGACCATTTTCAGCAAGAACAAAAGCAATCGCCGTTCCCCAGCTTCCGGCTCCGATAACAGTTACTTTTTCCATTTCATACAGACATCCTTTCTCCCGTAACGTCGATCAGCTTCTTGCTCGAGTAATAATCCTGATCGGAGTTCCTTCGAAGCCAAATGACTCCCGAAGACGGTTTTGTAAAAAGCGTTCATAAGAGAAGTGCATGATTTCTACATCGTTCACAAAGACGACGAAAGTTGGCGGTTTAACAGCTACTTGCGTAGCATAATAAATACGCAATCTGCGTCCTTTATTATTAGGTGCAGGGTTTCTTGCAACAGCGTCTTCAATCACTTCGTTCAAGACACTTGACTGAATACGTAGTGCATGGTTCTCATTAATTAATTTAACTTTTTCAAACAACGTATTAACACGCTGTTTTGTTTTTGCTGAAACAAAAGCAATCGGTGCATAATCGAGGAATAGGAAATTATCACGGATATCCGCAATAAACTTGTTCATCGTCTTATCATCTTTTTCGACAGCATCCCACTTATTAACAACAAACATGACGCCTTTTCCAGCATCTTCTGCGTAGCCGGCGATGCGCTTGTCCATCTCACGTATGCCTTCTTCACCATTGATAACGATAAGAACGACATCAGAGCGATCAATCGCTTTTAGTGCACGAAGAACAGCATATTTCTCTACATTTTCATACACTTTCCCTTTTTTACGCATACCAGCAGTATCAATAATTTTATACTTCTGTCCATCATATTCATAAGCCGTATCGATAGCATCTATTGTTGTTCCAGGTATGTCACTAACTATGACCCGTTCCTCACCTAAAAATGCATTGACAAGTGATGATTTACCAACGTTAGGTCTCCCAATTAACGAAAACCGGATGACATCATCTTCAATTTCTTCAGCACCTGGTTCTGGGAAATCATTCGCTACTGCATCAAGCAAATCCCCTAAACCCAGTCCATGCGCACCAGAAATCGGATACGGTTCTCCGAATCCAAGGGAATAGAAATCATAAATCATGTCCCGCATGTCTGGATTATCAACTTTGTTTACAGCAAGTACAATAGGTTTTTTCGTTTTGTACAAGATCTTGGCAACTTGCTCATCAGCATCTGTTACCCCTTCACGACCATTCACAAGGAAAATGATAACGTCCGCTTCGTCTATTGCAATTTCCGCTTGTAATCGGATTTGCTCAAGAAAAGGCTCATCTCCAATATCGATTCCTCCTGTGTCAATAAGGTTGAACTCATGTGCGAGCCAATCTGCGGAGCTGTAAATACGGTCACGTGTAACACCCGCAACGTCTTCTACGATTGAAATTCGTTCACCAACGATTCGGTTAAATATTGTCGATTTCCCGACGTTCGGCCTACCGACGATCGCTACTGTTGGTTTATTCATAATCTAACATCCTTCCAGCTTATCTTCTGCATATTATACACAATAATCATTAACACGTCTAAACAGGCACATTTATAACTGTAAACACTGTCTTTGTCACACTACGACAGTATATCATTTTTACGTGAATTTAACTTACGCAAGGCTAAACTATTTGTATGTGGGGCTTTTTGAAAACTTTGAAAATGAAGTAAGTCCTACAATTCGTATTGATAATCGAAAGAGCGACTATCCCATTTCTGAGAAGTCGCTCTTTCTTATTATTACCAATTAACTTTCCGCATATCCACTATCACTGCTACTGATTCTCGCACAGCGTAAATGAAACCTGCCGCGCTATACTTTGCGAATTTTAAATTTATTTCTTCTATTAATAGCGCAACACTTCATACTACAATCTGTAAACGTCTAACTGTTAGATCACGGATCTTTCTTTTATAATGATGGGAACAAGCGCCAACACGTTGTCGTTTGTAAACGTACGATTCGACTTACGCAGAAAACAGTATGCTCTGAAAGATACCTCACCGACATCCAGCACCCTTATTCGCCTCTTACTAATTTGACCGTCATTTGCCTTGTACATCATATCTAATGACTCATTATACTTCATCGACTTGACCAATTGATTACGCACACTCATTCCCTCCCTTTCCACCAACATATGGAGCGAACGTTCTTATTATGACAAATAAGAAAAGCACAAGCGCTTGGTAGACCGGAAAAGCACTAGAGAGCCTTAAGATAAAGGAAGGCTAGGTGCTGGAATCTAGACACCGCTCCGCTGAAATCTTATACGTTCTTTTCTTTTGAAAATGACGACTGTCCTTGATGGATTTACCGCCTTTTGATCTTCCCTACCTTAATTACCTCATCTGCGCTGGTCAATAAAGACTTTTAGTGCGAGTGCATCATCTAGTGACAATTTACCTGCCCTAAAGTCCGTTAACCATTTGTCGGAAATTAAACCTTCTTTTACGGCATCCGACAAGTATTGTTCATAAGCAACTTTTAACGTTGCTGAGCTTGGATTAAACATGCGTGCATCCTCCTTTGGTAGCGTTGGGATATTCAATTCTGCCAGACGTTTAACTATGGCATTGCGAACGGTCGTCATACGCCCCTCATCTATGATACGGTGCGGACATTCTTTACCACTCCAATCCCGATGCCATTTAACACGATCTATACCCCAGCTGTATTGCTTAAGTATGCGTGCTATATAGTCGACGGCATTCGCTTCCGCATTAACATACTTTGGACCGCCTGATTGTGAGTAACAGATTTCAATCCCTATGGATTTCCGATTACCTGCCCCTTGACCATCCCCAGCGTGCCAACCGTTGCGTGTAAACGGGATAGCTTGCACTGCATGTTTATCATCGATTGCCACATGATACGACGTCGCAGTTGTGTTCCGCGTCATGAAAGCAATCTCGTTGATTGCCGTCGCATCATTGGCTGTATTGTGGATGGTGATGTATTCCGGCGTCATCGGATATGTTGCTTTCAGTGGATAAAGAGACGTCGGAATGTAGTTGTTGATTATTGTATATGGCATATTATTCACCTTCTTTTTTTACTAAAGCCCTGTCGGCGGAATAAAGGCCTCTTACTAATCCCCCACTTATCACGCCGACAAGAAAATACCTTGCTTACTATTATATGCAACTATTTAGACAACCCCTATGACAATTCCTACGTTATTAATTATCCCGGGATCGGGAATAGTATCATTTCCTATGCAACAAAAAAGATGATGATGCCCATAAGGGGCATCATCATCTTTTCAAATTCTCGTTCATTAAGTTCACAAATTAGTCACATCAAGTAAATTAAACAACATTTCTTAGTCAATCTTTAGTTGAAAAGTTCTTCAGCTGATCTCCGATGACATCACTCAATGAAAAACCTGATGCTTCTTCTGGCATCTCATAATTTCCATAAGAGTTATTGTCTTCTTTTTCAATAAGATCCTTAATGCTTAAAGATAGACGTTTATCGTCCGTATTGACTTCTAGTACTTTGACATTGATTTTTTGACCTTCTTTCAACACTTCATGCGGAGTACCGATGTGTTGGTGGGAAATACGCGAAATATGGACAAGGCCCTCGACGCCAGGGAACACTTCTACAAATGCACCATATGAGACGAGACGTTTCACAGTCCCCTCAAACTTAGATCCTTTAGGAGCCTTCTCTTCAATTCCTTCCCACGGACCAGCCAATGTATCCTTGATGGATAGTGAAATTCGTTCTGAATCACGGTCGATTGAAAGGATTTTCACATTCACTTTGTCGCCCTCTTTTAGAACGTCTGAAACTTTCTCGATATGATCATGAGAAAGTTGAGATATATGAACAAGTCCATCAATGCCACCGATATCAATAAAAGCACCGAATGTTGCAAGACGTTGAACAGTCCCCTCCAGTACTTCACCTTCTTTGAGATTATCCAAAACTTCACCTTTTTGTGATGCTTTTTCTTCTTGGATAACTGCACGATGAGAAAGAATTAAACGATTTTTTTCCTTATCCATTTCAACAATTTTAAATGTCATCATACGACCTTTATACTCTTCAAAAGTCTCGACGAAATAATCTTCGACAAGTGATGCCGGAATGAAACCACGTACACCAAGGTCAACAACTAGTCCGCCTTTAACAACGTCTTTTACTTCCGTTTCGATTGTTTCTTTATTATTGAATTTCTCTTCAAGAGAACCCCATGCATCTTCTGCATCGACTTTACGTTTTGAAAGGACATAATTATCTTCTTCCACTTTCGTGATAATCAGTTCAATTTCATCGCCTTCTGCAACTGCATCCTCAGCTTTTTCAATGTGAAGGCTCGATAGTTCGCTGATTGGAATAACACCATCAAAAGGTGCTCCCGCAATTTCAACTGTCACAGACTTTTCTTCGATTTTAGTCACTTTCCCAGTAACACGGTCACCTTCATTGTAGATGTTCGCTGCTTCTAAGTTCATGTCTTCAGTCATTATGTAGTCCTCCTTCATAAAGAATCCTACTTCTATATTATTCGAATCTATTCAAAATAACAAAAAATTACCCTTATCTTATTTATTTTGTTCGATAAGTTTTTGAATTTCACTCATGATGATCTCTGTCATGTCTTCAGCTGAAGTCCGACTTTCACGATAAGTTGTCAGATCTAACGGTTTACCATAGACAACTTTCAATCTTCTAAACACTTTGTAAGGCCCTATAATTGCACAAGGCATAACGACCGCATCGCCACCCTTCAGCGCGAAGAATCCTGCGCCTGCAAGCCCTTTACCAAGTTCCCCCGTCTTACTTCTCGTTCCTTCTGGAAACATCCCGACAACTTTTCCCGATTTAAGGATTTTCAATGTATTCCGGAATGCTTCCCTGTCACTCATACCCCGTTTCACAGGATATGCATTCACTTGCGGAAGAATACTTTTTAGCAATGGCATTTTGAATAACTCTTCTTTTGCCATGAAGTGAACAGGCCTAGGACAAGTACTACCGACAACCGGAGGATCGACATTATCGATGTGATTCGTGCAAAGCAGAACACCCCCTTCTTTCGGGAAGTTCTCCGCACCAATTACTTTAATGCGATATAACGGATAAAATATTGCACTGCAGAGCATTTTACCAAGTGGATATAAGTTCATAAGTTCATCCTCTTTTCTGCAAGTTCACTGATTTTTTCCGCCACATCTGTAATTGACATCGAAGTCGTATCGATAAGAACAGCATCTTCCGCTTGTCTGAGTGGAGACACTTCTCTTTCACTATCTGCGCGATCACGTTCAGCAATTTCAGCTTTCAATTGTTCAAGAGACGTTGTGAAGCCACGTTTTTCGTTTTCAATATGACGTCTCATCGCTCTCTCCTCAACAGAGGCTGTCATGAAAATCTTTAGTTCCGCATCCGGCAGGACAGCCGTCCCGATATCGCGCCCGTCCATTACAACACCTGCACCTATAGCTAGAATCCGCTGTTTATCAACCATCAGCTGACGGACACCCATATGAGTAGCGACAGAGGATACAGAAGCCGTCACTAATTGTGAACGGATGTCTTCTGTTACGTCTTTACCATCTACAATGACCGCTTGGCCGTTTATTGATGGCCTAAGAACTATCTCCGTCTCTTCCAATAACTTTTCAAGTTCTTGTCCATTCCTAGTATTTATGTTGTGAACTAACGCTTTATGCGTTAGTGCGCGGTACATAGCACCTGTGTCGATATACGTATAGCCCAATTTTTCAGCTGTGATTTTAGCAATTGTACTTTTTCCAGCCGCAGCCGGACCATCAATCGCGATTTTTATCTCTAATGCCATTTCATCTACCCCCGTAGTCAATTAGACAATATTGTATCATAAGAAGAGCGTAAGCGCCTGGGTAGACCCGAAAAGCGCTGGAGGGCCTTAAGATAAAGGCGCTTTTTGCCTTTAACTTAAGGACTGAAGCGACTCGAGGGTCTAGGCGCCTGGAGTCTAGACACCAAGAAAAGCGTAAGCGCCTTTGTTAACTGGCTGGAGTTTGGGCAATTAAAAAGGGAAAAGTCTCATTCACACAGACTTCCCCCCAACTAAATTCTATTTTTCATTTCTCATTTGCAACTGCCGTTCAAAACAGAATCGGATAACGTATTGACGCTCAACTTGATTGATTGTCTCAAATTGTAATGAGGCAATTAGTCTGCCATCTTTCTCAAAAACCCTTATAACCCGTGCATCAGCTTTGACATATTTAATTTCACGGTTCATGAAAGGTAGCACGATGGTCAGCGATAACAGCTCGTCTTCTTTGAAAGTGTCGGGGTTAAGGAGAGTTAGCGCGACTCCGCCTGCGCTAAGGTCTGCCGCCACAAACTGGCTGAAGCGTCCATCTTTCTCAACAGCAATATCAATTGCTGATTCTACCCGTACAAATTCACGTCGTTGAATCTTGATAAGCTGTTCATCACCAGGATAGGATAATTTAATCATTGGAATTCCCTTATTAAGGCGGCCGCTCACTTCAGCCCGGAAAGCATAAGACATTTTCATACTATCTATGAATGTAACGTGCAACTGCGTGCCATCCATAAAAAATGCTGTCCGTCCCGTCTCAATATGGCTTGGGTAGTCAATCATTACGAAACCGTCTCCTATATCAACCACTTTACTTTTGAACTTTTCGCTATCTTTTGTAAAGTCTTTATCGATAACAATAATCGTCCCAATCGAAAGTAGCATATTAAAGCACCCGCCATCCCTATGTCATATGGTCTAGCTTCAGGCGCTATCGGCGCGTGTCGCTATTCATAGATACTATTATGTCATGACGGGATGGAAATTCCAATGACTATTTACACTTCATTTTACTGTAATTTCTCGGTTTTGATCACTTCAGAGGTCTCCGTATCAACGATTACTGCATATGTGCCTATTTGCCCATTCTCATTTATCGTAACTGTCAAATAGTGCGTTAGCCTTTGTTCTAACCGATCATTTTCAACATATGCATATTCTTCTTTGACAATTTCGACGCCCGAATGGAAAAATGTCTTCCAATTCTTCTTCGTGATCGGCTGTCGTTCAGTCTTCTCTTTCCGAATATACTCGGAAGCATCCAGACCAACGATGCCCGCATTATCTTTTGCAATCTTTAAATGGATTACATCTGAAAATACTTTCGCTCCATATTCCGGTTCTACTCTGACAAATACCATATGCCAAGCCGTATTATTTTCCCTTGCTTCCTCGTAAACAAGGTCCTTATAACCTGCATCTTTTAAAAACGTCTCTGCTTTCTTTTTAAGTTCGTCAAACGGCTGAATCCCCTTGCCAAATGGCCTTTCTGTAAGGAATGAAAGGACATGCCCCCCTTTTTCCGTGATATCAATATAACCGACTGACTCAGCTTCGGCAAAACGAATGTGATAAAACGGATAAGGTGAGCCTGGTTGACTCATTTCTACACCGATAGTCTCATTAGATAGGTGTGGAAAAAGTTTTTTGAACTCAGCTATGGCCTCTTCCCGAGTCACTTCAGGATCCGCAATATTTTTCAAATCTTTTTTCTTCATAGAATCCGACTCACTTGCTGTCAGTGGGAAATCACTCTCCGTATACTGTTTAACACTAGTACCCATAGCGGTCCAATCATGGCCTGAATCAGCAACATCCAATCTCTGTTTCCAACCGTCTATCGATAAATTCCCACTTACCATGCCCGCAGTTGCCACTTGCCACTCATCCGCCATTGAGCGAAGGTTCTTAGAAGCCAGCTCCATAACCCGGTGATATTCGACGTTATCGGCTACACGAGTTGCTTCCTTGGCATAATTACCAAGACGTCCAAGATAATTCAACCACGATGTTGAAAAGCTTGGATCCATCGGTAATGAAGAAACAGAGTTTTTAATATCGGATGACAGACGCCAAATGTCATCTCGCGCTTTTGAGGATCCATCCGCCTCATTAAATAATAAAGTCTTTTTCACCGCATTATCCAATTCTTCCAGTTTCTCCGATGCATCTGTCATTTTACTGGCGTATTGTCCACTTAGTGCGATAGATAATTGTTCATTTTCAGCTGCTTTACCGTAAGAAAAGATTGAAAGTGCTGCTATTGAGTACACTAATACAAAAATCATTTTTTTCATATTTCGGCAAAATATCGCCGGAAACTTTCGTTGTTTCCGGAAAATTCCGCCTCCCCTCCTTTATCACTAGTTTTCAATACTTTTCCGTATTGATTAATTGGCAAATATATGCAAACCAATTTTTTTAATTTGAGGTCGTGACCAAATCCACTTGCTCGTCGCTGTAATTGGATTGAAGTAGTAAATTGCATTTTCGGAAGGATCCCATCCATTAATAGCATCGAGAACGGCTTCTTTTGCCCGTTCGTTCGGTGTTAGCCAAATTTGCCCGTCAGCGACCGCTGTGAAAGCAAGCGGTTGAAAGATGACACCGCCAACTGTATCTGGAAAATCTGGATGTTCAACCCGGTTCAATATGACTGCAGCTACTGCAACTTGCCCTTCGTACGGTTCTCCTCTTGCCTCACCATAGACAGCATTCGCCATCAGCTTAAGATCCTGATCCGAATATTTTGCTGGCAATTGGATATTTTCCGTTTTACCCGCTCCTTGACCTACCTGAGATGCAAGCGGTTTACTTCCGTAATACGTGAACTTATTCCCTTTATTCAAATTATCTTTTACGAACTTCTCATCATACTGTGATGCATCCACCAATTTTTTCCGAGTCTTCAATCCTGCAATTCCGTCTACCGGAAGTCCATACTTCTCTTGGAAATTGCGCAATGCCCAATAGGTTCCATAGCCAAATGTTCCATCAATCGTCCCAGTGTAATAACCAATATACTGAAGTCTCGACTGCAGCTCGATTACATCATCTCCAAATGCGCCGCGTGCGACATTTTGGGAACTGAATGCTTTTATTTGGACAGGTGAGGTTGCATAAGCACATCCAAGGAGCAAGATGATTGTTATCATACGGATGACCAGTTTTTTCACTTTCATTCCTCCTTTTTCTATAGTTTGTCCAAAATCAGCAATATTATTAACAAATAAAAAATGATCCAGCTAAAGCTGAATCATTTTGTGTTTGTTCGTGCTTTGCGTCTGAATTGCTGCATTGCGAACGTATGTGCATATTTAACTCTAGTTAAGCCAAACCACCAAAGAAACAGCATGAAAGGAATAATCAGATAGAGCCAGAGATTATCTACAGCGAGGATGCCATTATAGATGAAGTGAAGACTATATGGGGCAAGGAATGCTAGAAACAAATACATATTGATGTTTGATTCTACTGCAAATTTTGCTCGGCCAAAATAATAGCCCATTACTACACCGAATAGTGCATGACTGGAAACCGGCAATAAAGCCCGAAGAAATGCGGTGTCCGCTCCAAATGTAAGTAGATAAATAATATTTTCAACCGTCGCAAAACCTAATGACACGCTGGCACCATATAAGATCCCATCGTATGCATCTTCAAATTCAACATGCCTATAAATGGCAAGCAACAGGATGAGCCATTTAAAGAACTCCTCAAGTCCACTTGTAAAAATAACATTCCGAATGAAAAAGTGGGAGAAGATGTTTTCCTCTTCAAATACGTGTTGGATAAACATTATCGGAAAAGTCATGATAGCGCCGTATATGAATGTATGAAATAATGTAAGTGATGGTTCTTTCGCAATCTGTTTTCTCAAATAAAAATAGCTAAAGAGCGCCAATCCCGGCGCAATCGCTACAGTGAACAATATGAACATCGGCCGGCCCCCATTTTGCTTTATTATACCATGATTTCCCTTAAACAGGAGGAACTACTATGAAGAAAAACATTCTGCTTGTTCATACAGGCGGTACGATCTCAATGGAACTGGATACCAAAACCGGCGGAGTAATGTTAAGTGCTGCAAATCCTCTCGCATTAGAAATAGACAACATCCAGCAATTCGCCAACATAACAGAAGTGGAAGCTTTTAATTTACCTTCTCCACATATTACACCAGCACGAATGCTTGAACTCGAAGAGCTGATCTCCCGTCTGACGGAGAATAATTCCTTTGATGGTATTGTCATTACACATGGCACAGACACGCTTGAAGAGACAGCGTATTTCCTTGAACTCTCAACAAATTTCAATATCCCAATTGTATTGACGGGTGCAATGCGTTCTTCCAATGAAATTGGATCGGACGGCGTCTATAACCTGATGTCAGCTGTCAGAGTTGCCGCAGCAGACGACGCAAACGGTAAAGGGGTACTCGTCGTACTTAATGATGAAATCCACACAGCGACGAATGTGACGAAAACACATAGCAGCAGTGTCTCTACTTTTCAAAGTCCGCAATATGGACCCATCGGCATTGTAACGAAGTCAGCCATTCATTTCCACCATGCACCATTATCAAGAACCTATCTCCCTGTCGTGTCCATCAACAAAAAAGTAGCCATGTTTAAAATCTATGCCGGAATGGAATCCGACTTGCTTGTTTCGATATCTTCTCTTGGCTATGACGGTGTCGTACTTGAAGGACTAGGACAAGGGAACGTCCCACCTGATGTGGTCGGCGGAATCAGACGTCTACTTTCTGAAGGTCTTCCAGTCATCCTAGTTTCCCGATGCTTCAATGGGATTGCACAGGATATTTATGCGTATGAAGGCGGAGGTAAGATGCTGAAAGATATGGGTGTACGCTTCGAACACGGGCTAAGTGGCCAAAAAGCACGCTTAAAACTATTACTCGAACTTTGTACGAAGTAAAATTGTTGTAGATGTAAATGTCAAAAAGCTGCCCTTCAACCTGTTTTCCTAGATTGAAGGGTAGCTTTTATTTTACACTATTTTGTTTTGCATCAATCGTACGCGCAATTATTTCACCATGAAACTTACCATTTTCGATGAAAATCTCATTGGCATTGTTCCCCGCAGCAATAACACCTGCAATAAAGAGCCCTTCGACATTCGTTTCCATTGTTTCTTCGTCAAAAGAAGGGCGACCGCTTTCTTCTTCAATCGAAATACCAACCTTTTTTAGGAAAGTGTAATCGGGATGATAGCCAATCATTGCGAAGACATAATCATTTTCAATGTCAAACAATTCCCCTGCGATATCAATCGTGACGGAAACATCCGTGATTTTGACAACATCCGCATTAAAATGCATGGCAATTTCACCACTACGAACAAGGCTATCGAAACCAGGTAAAATCCAGGGCTTAACACTTGGTGAATAATCGGAACCGCGGTAAACAACTGAAACCAGTGCCCCAGCACGTTCCAATTCGAGAGCAGCATCGATGGAAGAGTTCTTTCCTCCAATTACAACCACTTTTTTTCTGAAGTAAGGATGTGCCTCTTCAAAATAGTGGAAGACATTCGGGAGGTCCTCCCCTTCAATACCGAGATGATTTGGATTGTCGTAGTAGCCAGTCGCGATTACCACATTAGTTGCTAAATACTCGTCTTTATCCGTCAAAACATGGAATCCCGTACTTATTTTCGCAACATCAACTACCTTTTCAAAACTATTGATAGGAATTTCTTTCAGTTCCGCAACTTTCCGGTAATAAACAAGTGCGTCATTCCGCTTTGGTCTATCTATAGCCGTTATAAATGGAATATCCCCTATAGACAACTTCATACTTGAACTGAAAAACGTCTGATGCGTCGGATAATGATAAATCGAATTGACTATATTGCCCTTTTCGATAACAAGAACATCCAGTCCCTGTTTTTGCAGTTCTATTGCTGCTGACAGGCCACATGGACCTCCCCCTACCACTATTACATCTTTTTGTATCATTTTATTTAATACACTCCTTTAGTACACTTCTCCATAATTTATGACGATGACGTGACATTCAGGCGCCGCACCAAGCCTCAGTGGCAACGTAGACGTGCCGTATCCATTACTTATTAGCTTCGCTCTACCCTTCTTCAATCGGAACGATCCTTTTTCCTGTAGACCGTATTTCCCGATTCGAATTTGTCCGCCATGTGTGTGCCCCGCAAGCATCAATCGAGGCTCATATAACTGCTCCACTTTCCTAAAAAGCGAAGGCGTATGCGTGACCAAAATAACATTGTCATACTGACTGACAACACGGAGGGTCGAGTCAATATCGACATTACGACTTGACGGATCGTCCGTTCCAGCTATACCCCAACGCGGATGTCCAGGAATAACACTACTTTCGTTGTCAAGGATTTTCCCGCCATAACGAGTAATAATCTCTCGCATTTCTTCTTCTCCAACTTCACGGTCATTATTACCCCAAACATAAAATAACGGTCCCAATTGCGCTAACTTACGGATATTTTCAGCTATCCGTACTAGTGGTACTCCTCTTTCAGCTAGATCACCGCCAATGATAACAATATCGATATCATGGGCAGATTGAACTTTCGCTAGCAATTTATCATCGATTTTACGCCGATGGATATCTGAAATGAAAAATACCGACATTTTTTTGTCAGCCTGACTATCAGACGCGACATTCATATTATGGTAAATAACATTCCGTCTTCTAGCACTCATAAACATATATATTAAAAATCCAATCATCAGCGAAACAGATGACCATATCATTTTATTAACCGTAATCATGCCCACCTTTCATATGATAAGCGCAAAGTGCCGTGTAGATGCGACAGGCACAGGGCGGACCGGCGAAGCGGCATTCTTTTGCCGATTTGCCGGGTTCACTTATGACCCGAACGTCTGGCGCTTGGAGCTTGACACAGTTCCGTGTCAAAAAACCCAGATTTCCCTATTATCATAAGAAAAAGGCAAAGAATCTATACTTCGCCTTTTTCATACTGCTATTCCTCAAGGAATGACAAGTCTCTGTCCAACCCCAATTTCATTCGATGTTAAGCCGTTTGCGCTTTTGATTTTTTCGACGCCTCCACCGTTACCATAATATTTCAAAGAAATACGATAAAGGTTTTCATTACTACCAACCGTATGCGTTTTTGCTACTGGTTTAGACTCCGGTTTTACTTCCGGTTTCTTCTCCGGCTTCGTTTCTACTTTTACTTCTGGTTTCTTTTCTGGTGTTGGATTGACATTCACTACTGGTTTAGATACTGGCTTCTCCTCAACTTTTGCTTCAGCTTCAGTTTTCACAGCACTCTTTTCGTCCTCATTACTAGTTGCTTTTTTTTCATCGTCTTTATCAGCATCAGCAGTTTTTTCAACTGGCTTTTCACTGTTCATTTCAAAGAGCGTGCCGGTTTCCCCACCTTTTGCTGACGTACGATCACCCGGAGTATAAAAATCGGAAATAATATACACTAAAATGAGTACCGGAATAAGTGTGAATAACCCAAGAATAACATTAATCATCGTATGGCTGGATTTCTTTTTAGGTTTACGACCTTTCCTATGCAATTCGCTACGCGATGGAAGCTTGCTAACCTCATGACCATCGTCTAGACCGATTTCCTTCCTGTGCTCTTCAAAGTCAGTCTTATAATCATCATTTTTCATCGCTACATTCTCCTATCACATCGTGCTATTCTTTCATTATGACGAATTTTGTCGTAAAAATCAAATACACCTTGCTGTATTTGCACCAACAGGATATTGGTTACTCAGAGGGGCGATTGAACTGCAACTTTCCTTGTTCCACGAGTCATCAGGCATAGTTCTTCAGAATGAAGTTAAATGGACAACGGATCTGTTATCCAAGAAGCCCCGTCAACCTTTCCTCCCAATCCACCATTCGTTTATCCAACACGATTGTTTTTTGTACATCAAGCTTTAGACCATCCGCTGTTCCACAAACCGAACAGCAAAACTTCGGTTTCATTCCATATGCCTCGCCGAAAAAACCTAAAATCTCTTCCCGAATACATCTTTCAGAATGAACTAATCGAAGCATCGTCTGTAGTTGCGCTTCTTTTTCACGTATCAATTCAGACATACGAATAATGACATCTTCAATCGGCATCCGTTCGATGTAGTAGTCTATGACACGTTTTCCTGTTTCGCTAATCCGTGCCAGTTCAGCTGCTTCAGCAGGCGGATAGTTCTCTACGAGAAGACTTTTATAGTGCTTGATTTCCCATTCTTGAGGGAGATCGTCTTGGATAATGAAACGCGTTCTTCCTTCGTCATCGGACGAAAAAAGTAACGTCGCTGCCGCTAAATCACCATCACGTCCCGCACGCCCCACTTCCTGAATGTAACTTGCGATAGCTTGAGGTACATGTTCATGGATCACTTGACGGATATCGTCTTTATGTATACCCATTCCAAACGCATTTGTAGCACATATCCAGCTAATTTCACCAGTGATAAATTGTTCCTGAATGAACGCTCGATCTTCTTGCTCTTTGCCGGCGTGATAAGATGCCACAGAAACACCCTCCAGCTGAAGAAGCTGAGATAGTTCATCAGCCCGCTTTCGCGATGCCACATAAATGATTCCAGGACCCGCCGTCGTTACTATACGATTCTTAATCCACTCCGTTTTCATCATCCCATTATCAACTTTGACAATTGAATAAGAAATATTAGGGCGGTCCAACGAATGTTGATGAATTGCAGGCATTTGAAGTTGCAGATACCTGCAAATATCAGCCTTTACTTTATCATCGGCCGTTGCGGTAAGAGCCAAAATACCTGGTCGATTCAATCCTTCAAAAAATTCTCCTAGCCGCAAATATTCTGGTCTAAAATCAAATCCCCATTGAGAAATACAATGAGCCTCATCAACAACAATTAACGACAACTGAATGTTACGAAAATGAGCAGTCACATTTTTTTGCAACAACATTTCAGGTGATATAAAAATGAATTTATAGCTGCCTAATTCCCCCATTATTCTGTTTTTCTCCGAATAAGAAAGAAATGAGTTTAACGCAACAACCCTTTTTTCACCGTTCCTTTTCATGATTGCCACCTGGTCTTCCATCAACGCAACGAGTGGTGAAACGATTAAGACAGTACCTTCAAGTACATAGGCAGGTAATTGGTAGCAAAGTGACTTCCCTATACCTGTAGGTAAAATTGCAATCGTGTCCTTGCCCGCAATCACATCTCGAATGACATCTTCTTGTCCTGCCCTGAATTGATCAAAACCGAATCTCTCTTTTAATAATTTGTGAATAGCCATTAGTTGCCCCCTCCCGTCCGCGCACCTAAGATGAGACGAAGTTGAAAATAGGAAAGCGTTTCGAATTCAGATTTCAGCAAGCGAAGTCTACGGGTTCCAATTTCCTTCACTTTTCCAGCTACTGCTTCTGCATCTTCCTCAGAAACAAACTGTGTTAGCGGAAATTCTGTATCATTAATAGACATTTCTACAAAATGATCTTCAATTGTACTCTGTTTCAAGTTGCGCGCCATCGCAATTTCTTCAAGAGAAAAGCCACGATCAAAAAGTTGCTTCGTTTTTACAGAGGAATCCGTCAAATATGTCGAAACCTTGACGCTTTCAGCTATTTTTCGCAAAAAAGGCAAATCAGGAGACAGAATAATGACAGCAAGCATCATATGTAGACCTTCTATAAATAGTAGACGGATATCGAATGGATTTAGTTTCAAATTATCTGCTAACTGATCCCATGTCCAGCCTGTCAGTCCGAAACCACTTAAGCGATGAGTGATAATTGTTTTTTGTCTTTCATCCATTTCACTTCGAGTAATACATAGCCGAATTTCTTCGCTGACGCCTTTAGCAAATACTGGATCACTGATTCGCTGATTATGTAGTAGCATTTTAACAAAAGTTTGAATATCACGGTCTTTTTGAGCGGGCATAAACGATTTTTCCTTTGCTTTGAAATTCGAAACCGTCTGCACAACAAGCGATAACCTTCCGAAAAAAATCATTTCCTTTCCTCTATAATCCCAGCCGTTAAATCGGTAGGACGGTAATTTGCCAACTTCCACGCGACCTTGCTCCGTCAGTTTGACGAAAGAATCATCCATTGTTGAGATGAAACCCCTATCACTTAACTGTTTAGCCGCCTCATCGAATCGTTCAGCTGTCAGTTTTGGTACAATACCAAAGAATTCCTTCAAACCATAATATTCAACATCTTGCAGTGTTTGTCCCGATCTTTTGCCGCGTAATAGGTGAAGTCCCGCATAGATTGTTCGTTCACCGTCTATTCTGCCTATGATGGTTAATAGTATTGAAGATAGTTTCATTTTGAATTCCTCCGATTAACAAATGTTTTTTGTTGAAAACTCTTGTCAACATCATTAGAATGAAAGGTGAAGTAAATTGTTTGTACGGAGAAAAGAGGAGAGAAAGACTATGCCTAAATATACAATCGTTGATCAGGATACATGTATAGCGTGTGGTGCGTGTGGAGCTGCTGCCCCGGATATATACGATTATGATGATGAAGGAATTGCTTATGTTATCCTCGATGATAACATGGGAACAGCTGAAGTTCCAGAAGAACTGATGGAAGACCTAGAAGACGCTTTCGATGGCTGCCCAACCGATTCTATCAAAACCGCCGACGCACCATTTGATGGCGATGCACTTAAATACGAAGATTAACTAGGCAATCGCTGTCGATAACAGAAGTCGCTTTAAAACTACGACAACTTGTCGTGCGGGCTTCCAGACAGACGTTACTCTACAATAGTGTTAAAGACTCGTGAGTGGCTCTACCAATTGGCTGAGAGACCACTGTCACGAAGCTAGATAAATCGAACGTGGAAAGGTCGTCCTGGAAAATCCCGGGACGACCTTTTTTTATATTATGAAGTTAATTGGGTACGCTGTTGTGCAATCCATTTTTTCATACTCTTGAAAAGCAGCATGGAAATAATCATTAGCATAATTCCCTTGATCAAGTTAAATGGTAGAACTCCTAAAACAATAAAAGTAGCTAACTCATTCCCTGCCATGGCTGGGAAATTCATGAAATACGTATACATTGGTAAAAACAGTAGGTAATTCAAGACACTCATGCCAATAGCCATCGAGACAGTTCCAGCAATGAGGCCTCCAGCTAGACCAATAGATGTTTTAAATTTATTAAAGATAAAATAAATCGGCATTATGAAAAGCACGCCTGTTGCAAAGTTTGCAATTTCACCAACAGGAACACCTGTCGGGCTACCTGACATGAACCAGTGCATTATATTTTTAAGCAGTTCGACCGTAATACCTGCTACAGGTCCCATCGTCATTATTGCCAAAACCGCTGGAATCTCACTGAAATCAATTTTCAGGAATCCAGGTAGTGCAGGTAATGGGAAGTTAAACTGCATCAAAACAGTTGCAATACTCCCTAACATCGCGATGAGAATCATCTTTCGCAACTTTTTGTTATTCATTTGTTCCTCTCTCCTTTTGCGATTCACTTCAAAAGAGGAAAGGCCGTTCCACCTTGTTTATGTCGACAAAAAATCCCAAAAGCAAATAAGCTCGAGGGATTTGAAAGGTATACTCAAATAGAGAGTAGAAAAGAGACTATTTCTTTCTCTTTTAACCCACATTTAAATAAGCACCTCTTTTTGTAGACAACACAAAAAGATGGCCGCACCTTCACCTTCTCCCATCCAGACTATACTGTCGGCTCCGGAATTACACCGGTATCAGCTGTTAAGCTCGCGGGCTTGGAAAGTGACTTTCCTTTACCGCCGGTCGGGAATTACACCCTGCCCCGAAGATGAATCAATATTTTGTTACAACCTTATTGTATACAAAAAAAAGACCTTTGTAAACAAGGCTGTTTACAAAGGTCTTTCTATTTACTTCAATATAAGTGGAAGTGGATTAGATCCAACCGGTACCGGTAAAGGCTGGCTGAAGTTAAAACCGTTCCATTCTTCTTGAACGACATTTTCGAATTGAAGCTGTTCACCAAAATCAGCTGCTGTCAGGAGCATGCCCTCAATCATTTGCATCGCTTTTTCCGGCTCCATCGCGTCCAAATCCAGTGGTTGTGTGAATTTGATGGTCGTCAATTTGTCATCTGCCTTTACTTCAAAATTTAAAGTACTTGGAATGACTGGCTTGAAAACATCATTCGGCTTCACTTTCATTTGCTGTAATGCCTCGTTCAACGATGGCTGCGGTTGGGAAAAGTTCGATGTAAGAAACTGCTGTCCATCTTGTTGTTCAAACATATAGTAATTCAAATGATTACGACCACTTTTCAAAATCAACGGTGTGCTCGGTTGACCTACTTCAGAGAACATGGTCGCAGTTCCATCCTCGTTCTCAAATCGGACCTCCTGATAACCGTAAAACGTATCTTGTAAAGAGTCGAGATAGACTTCCATCGATCCCGAACCTATGTCATAACCATGACCTTGCGGTAGCTGGTGGATAATTACATGATCCTCTGCGGCTATATTGCCTTTATAAGGATGGTACTCTTGAAAACCCAGTGCACTTTCATCGAGACGACTCGCATACTTTTTGTACAAATCATAACTCGTTGGCTCCAAGAAACCAATATCCTCATTGATTTGACTGTTCGGAATGATAAATGTAACGGCAATGCTTAAAGCTTGATCACCTGCAAGACCTAAATGGAATAGTGTACTATCGGTAACGTCTTCGGAGTAGACAGCAAAATGGTGTGTCCTCCCTGTTTCAGATGCCATCTTAGTAGAAAATCCATCCATTGTGCCCATTTCCGCTTCTTCATCCGTACTCGATTCATTTTCCAAACTCGCACCTCTTGCAGAAGGCTCGGCGTCCTCACTTTGCATCATTTTATTGTCGGTACTTTGATCCTTCATTGACAATTCATTTTCACCAAACATAGAAGGAACCAACAGGCCGATAACAAGCAAAGCAGCAACAGCGACAAGTGCTGGCATCCATTTCTTTGATTTTTTACGGTGAGGCGTATTCAGCCGTTCATCTTGCTTCAGCCGCGCCAGTATTTCCGACATTGGACGATTATCTGATATGTCAGGCACATCACCGAGGAGTTTTTCAATCTTGTTGTCGTTCCAATCTTTGTGGGTCATCTAGTTTCCCCCCTTCTGTCGGAAGAGCATTCAATTTCTTTTGTAATGCTTTGATTGCCCTATGTTGTGTTGTCTTCACTTTGCCTTCTGTCCAGCTAAGAATTTCGGCTGTTTCAGCTATGGAAAGATCTTGGAAATAGCGCATGATGATAACCATTTTCTGATCACCAGTACATGTATTAAGTGCTTGCAGCAGCTCTTGCATCTCTTCACTGAGTGTTACGATTTCTTCCGGCAGGATACCTGTCGATACGAGTTCGCTCTTTTCCCAGTCGAATTTATCGAACAGATGCTTTTTACGAACTGTAATTTTCCTGAAATGGTCGATTGCTACATTTTTAGCAATTGAAAAGAGCCATGTCTTCTCGGAACTTTTCCCCTCAAAACCGGCGTAGGCACGCAGTACCCTCACATAGACTTCATGCATGAGGTCCTCAGCATGGTCACGGTCTCTCGTCAAATAGATAAGAAACTTGAACACATCCTGATGGTACTGTTCGTAAAGCCGATGGAAAACGGAGTCGTCCATGAAATACCCCCGTTCTATCAATTAGTCGTATTTCAAGCTATTAAGTTACATCTTTTTTAAGGGCAATATGCAACTGAAAATCGTTCCTTCAGTGTCGCCTTTTGTTGCAGCGATCTTGCCACCATGTGAGTCGATAATGCTTTTCGCGATGGCGAGTCCAAGACCTGTTCCACCTTTTCCTCTAGTTCTCGCTTTATCTGCTTTGTAAAAACGTTCGAAGATATACGGTAAGTCCTCTTGCGGAATTCCAACACCTGTATCTGTCACTGTTATTTCAATCATATCAACTTGTTTTTGTATTCCAAGTCTAACACTTCCCCCATCAGGTGTATGGCGGATTGCATTGTCTATTAAATTCGTCAATACTTGCTCCATACGGTCTTCATCTACATTTGAAATGAGTACTGTATCTTCCAAGAATTCGAAAGTCAAATCGACATTTGCTTCACGCGCAACTTGCATGAATTTATTGACTATCCGGTCGAGAAAAGGAATCATCGATAGATCGTCTTTGTAAAGTCGCATATGTCCTGATTCCATCCTTGCAAGATCGAGAAGATCCGTCACAAGTCGGCCCATCCTTTTCGATTCATCGTGTATGATCTGTACCATTTCGTCGCGCTCTTCATCACTTGTTATAACTCCATCAATAATGGCTTCACTATACCCCTGCAACATAGATATCGGTGTCCGAAGTTCATGAGATACATTTGCTATGAAGTCGGATCTAAGTTTCTCAAGCTTATGCTGATCTGTCATATCACGTAAGACAGCAACTGCCCCACGAATACTATTTCCGCTATACAACGGGCTAATAGAGATTCCATAAAACTGTCCACCTAATTCTAATTCATCTTCAACTTCCTCAGCGAACGTAATAACATGTTCAAGCATATGAAAAATCGCCGGTGGGATATGATGGTTACCCTCTTGTGCGCCATTTTTAAAATACCAATTCTGCAATAACTGTTCAGCTTGTGGATTACTTAGCAGGATTGTATAATCTCGATTAAATGTAATGACAGCATCAGTCATCGATGTAAGGATGCTTGAAAGCTGCTCTTTATCCTGATTAATAAGTTCAACGTGATATTTAAGCTGTCTACCCATCTGATTGAATGCAGTTGCAAGCTGGCCAATTTCATCATTTTGCATTACAGGCAATCTTGTATCGAAATTCCCTTTCGATAATTCAAATGCCGCCTGCCTCAATCCACGTAAAGGGGAAGTAATTCTTGTTGACAGGAAAAAGGCGAAAAATGTTGTTAAAATAAAGGCAATAAATGCTGATAAGAATACGATACGTGTAGTACTTTCTGTTGTCCTATGGACGGCTTCAAGGCTTTGATAAATGATAACTGAGCTACCGAGTTGCTCTCCTTTTTCAAGTGGATAGGATAGAACAAGGTATTGTTCCATGACATTCTCTTCATTAATCGAAGGTAAGATCATCTCTTTTACAACTTGTTTATTATTCTTTTCAGCTGCATAAAACATGGATTCATAGAGCACTTTATTTTCTATTCTATCCTTGTTCAATCCTTTATGGAATGAATGCGTAACTTCCCCATTGGTATCGACAATCATCGCATTCGTTTCGTCGTCAAGAATGTCATCAATAATCAAGTTCATCGAAGTTTGACTTTCGTGATCATTAACAATTTTCCCGATCGTTGTTGCTTCCCTTCGCAATGATTCCTCAGCCTGTTGTGTATGGAAGTCATCTAGGAATTCAAGGAGCAAGGCCGTAACAATAAATAATACAAAAGAAACGAGAAGCAATATGGTTGCCCATAGCTTCCCGACAATTGAATTCCATATTCTATTCATTAGGAATCTCGAACTTGTAACCGACTCCCCAAACAGTAACAATCATTTTTGCTGCTTGTTCAGAAACGCGGCTCAGCTTTTCACGTAGCCGTTTGACATGCGTATCTACTGTACGGAGATCTCCGAAAAATTCATAATGCCACACTTCTTTTAACAGCTGCTCTCTGTCGAATACTTTGTCAGGCGACTTCGCAAGAAAATAGAGCAATTCGTACTCTTTCGGCGTCAGCCCAACTTCTTCTCCTTCAGCTGTAACCCGGTGTGCATCGTGATCTATCGTTAATTGAGGGAAGACGACCAAGTCCTTCGATGTAGATGATGAAGCGGCACCTGGAAACGTAACAGACCTTCTAAGAATTGCTTTAACCCGCAGAACAACTTCACGCGGACTAAAAGGCTTCACTATGTAATCATCAGCACCCGACTCAAAACCAGTTACTCTGTCTGACTCTTCGCCTTTTGCCGTCAGCATCATGACAGGCGTCATAATTTTCTTTTCTCTTAGTTCTTCTAGCACTTCTAATCCATCTTTTTCAGGCATCATCAAATCGAGTAAAATACAATCATAGTTATTCACAAGCGCTTTTTCGAGTGCATCCGCGCCATCGACAGCCTCTTCGACTTCATACCCTTCACGAGTAAGATACATATTTAACAGACGACGGATTCTTTCCTCGTCGTCTACTACTAACAACGTCACTTTTTCTTCCATAAATGATTACCCCTTTCAACTAGCTACTATCCTCATTGTACAAGTCGTTGTGCAAAAAAGAAACAGAAAAGCCGTAGCGACGTTCTTAAGCGCAACTTCAAAATGGCGAACCGGTGTCTAGTAAGATCAAAAGTGAACACACAACCAAGCATATACTTTCGCCAACCGATCATAATCGACGCATGACCAAGCATATACTCTTGACTACCGATCATAAACCCCACATGAACGAGCATATAACCTTGCAACCAATCATAAACGACACACAAACGAGCATAACCTTGCAACCGATCATAATCGGCGTACGAACGAGCATATAACCTTGCCAACCGATCATAATCGACACACACCCACCATATACCCTTGCCAACCGATCATAATCGACACACACCAAGCATATACCCTTACCAACCGATCATAAACGGCCCCAAGCACTTGACTTGAAACCTCGAAGTTACAACACATTGACATTACCGAATCTTATAATCCCCCTTTATATATGTTGAGCCAATGTATAGCATAAACTAAGCACCGAAGTAGATTTGAAGGGGATTTTTATTTTCACTTATAAAACAAAAAAACTGCCTAGTAGTTAGATAACTACTAGGCAGTTCTCGCTTAAGCGTATGAATGCAACCCTGCGATGATCAAATTCACGGCAATCAGGTTAAACATAATGATGACGAAACCGATAACCGCAAGCCATGCCGATTTTTCGCCATCCCAACCGCGTGATAAACGCACGTGAAGGAATGCAGCATAGAATAACCATGTGATAAGGGCCCATACTTCTTTTGGATCCCATCCCCAGAACCTTGACCACGCTTCGTGAGCCCAGATCATTGCGAAAATGAGAGCACCTAGTGTAAAGATAGGGAAACCAATCATAACCGCACGGTATCCAATTTCATCCATTAGTTGCGAATTCGCTTTTTTAGCGAATGGCTGCAACAATGCCGCAATTGGACGACGGAAAATGAGTCTAAGAATCAAGTAGAGAATGATTCCGCTTGCGATTGACCAGACGAACGTCGTCAGCGTCTTCGCATTGACGATTGGTGGCATTTCAGCCCAAGGCGTCATCGCGTCCGGTGTTAGCGATTCATAGCCAGACATACCGAAAAGTGGTGGATAATTGTACTCAATTTTAGCAGCTTGTTCATTTTTATCAATATAAGTGAAATGTGCTTCATAGCCAGTCAATTTAAACGTTGACGAAGATAATACGAAACCGACTACTAAGATAAGCGTGAAAATAACCGCCTCTAGCCAGAACCGCTGTTTCGACTTTTTCGTCAAATCGATATTCTTCAATAAATAGATTAACCCAGCTACGGCACTAATCGCGAGGATCGATTCACCAAGTGCAGCTGTAATTACATGAACTGTCAACCAGTAACTTTTCAGTGCTGGAATAAGTGGTGTAATTTCCTTCGGGAACATACTTGCATAGCCGATAATAATAATCGCAATCGGCAAAGCAAACAAGCCGAGTGATGGTGTTCTATATAAGTAATACAGAAGAATGAATGCCCCAACGAGCATCATCCCAAAGGCAGTCGTAAATTCGAACATATTACTTACTGGTGCGTGACCTGATGCAATCCAGCGTGTGATGAAGTAACCTACATGGGTAATGAATCCGATGACCGTGATGGTAATCGCAATTTTTCCCCAACGGTTATTTTTATAAGATGCTTCAGATTTAGCGCCTTTCACCGCGCCGCCAAAAAATAGCGTCGCGACGAGGTAAGCGATAAATGAAACTAACAGCAAGTTAGCGCTTAACGATGCAAGTCCCATTATACTTTGTCCACTTCCTTATCTCGCAAGATAGATTCCTTGTCCTGTCTGTCTTCATAGGACGGTAAATTAGCAACGTCTTTCACTTGATCTAACTCTTTTTTCAAGGAGAACCAGTTTTTATTCGTATGTCCTGCAACTAGTAGCTCTCCATTA
The DNA here is from genome assembly GCF_014302295.1 of Sporosarcina sp. resist. Classification (NCBI taxonomy): domain Bacteria; kingdom Bacillati; phylum Bacillota; class Bacilli; order Caryophanales; family Caryophanaceae; genus Sporosarcina; species Sporosarcina sp. resist. The sequence continues at coordinate 3,073,803 of NZ_CP060287.1, forward strand.
GGTCCTTTTTGAATCCAGATTCGTCGATGATTCCAATAAGATCCTTGCGAAACACCAATCATAAAGATAATTCCTCCTAGTAAAAGGAGATATAATGTTTTATCTTTGCGTACTGTCAGCCCAGATATATCACGGGTTTCTGCACTAACGAATTTCACCTTATAATCGTTGACTTCCGTTTCAAGCGTTTGTTTGATGGCGACGAAACTCATCTCGCCGTCCGGCTTGGCTGGGGTCACCATTTTAAAGATGAATGCTGGATTATTCGGTACTGGAGATTTCGATTTCGGTTCTCCGTCTTCAATCCCGTCATAATCCGGATAATAATCGCTCAAAATAACGCGCGCGCCATTATCAAGTTCATATTCACGTTCCGGATTAGTAAGATCGACTGTAAACTCCCCAAGTGAAGATTCCGTAGCTTTTTCAGTTAATTGGAATGTCATCGATTTTAATTCATCTAAACGAAAATCCATTTGGAAAACGTTGAATCCATCAAATTTCAATGGCTTATTAACAATGATAGAGTATTCTTTAACGAAGTCCATTTCATCAGATCCTGGAAGACCGCCTTCAGGTGTCTGATATAGAGCGACATCCGTCTGATAGTTTTTCGCAATCATGCCGACACGTTCAAGCGCATCGCCGAATACCTCATCAGCTTCCTCTTTCGTGTAGTTTTCCATAATGAAATTTTTGCTTTCCAAATAATAACCTTCTGCACCTGGAATAGAGCGTGTTTCCCCTTCGCGAATCCACATTGTTTCATCAACATAAAACCCAGGGATACCGCGCAGTAGAATACCAAACAGAAAAATGATAAGTCCTAAATGATTGACGTACGGACCCCATCTTGAAAAACGGTTTTTCTCTGCAAGCAAAGCTCCGTCTTCGATTTTCACATTGTAACGAAGTTCCTTCAGTTTCCCCTCAGCTTTTATAAGTGCAGCTTCTGGGTCTTCCGATGGTCCTTCACCATAGACTCGTTGTTTTTTCATGAATGAAGGATGGCGTTTTGTACGTTGCCTTTTCAATGATTTATAAAGCGGTATAACTCGGTCGACACTGGCAATAATGATGGAAGTTCCAAGCATCCCGACCAACGTAATGAACCACCAGCTATTATACATGTCATGAAAACCAAGTTTGTAATAAATCGTGCCTGCCAATCCATAAAGCCGTTCGTAGTAAGCTGCATACTCCGCCTCAGTTGACGCGGCTACATACAGTTTCTGTGGAAAAATAGTGCCTATCGCAGCAGTTGCGAGAACGGCAACGATAATACTAATTCCAATTTTTACACTCGAAAAGAAATTCCATATTTTATCGATGATCGACCGTTTATATGTCTGCGATCTTCTTGCCGCACCTTCGTAACGCATGTCGACAAGTTTGCTTTCTTTCGCTTCTTCAGTCTGCGGTCTACCACATCGCTCACAAAGCACTGTGCCAAATGGATTATCATGACCGCACTGGCATTTGATTTTGCTCATTTTGGATTTACTCCTTATTAGGGTTGAATGCTTTCCATGAGTGAAATTATCTCATTTTCAGACATTTCCCTTGTTATAATTTGTTCGATTTTGCCGTCTTTATTGATAAGGAAGGTCGTAGGAAGTGGCACTATATTATAGACTTCCTTAACGCTCTTATCTTTATCAATAGCGATTGGGAAAGACAGGCCATACTGGTCTCTGAACGTTTCAACCTTCAAATTAGACTCTGCGATATTGATGGCAAGGATATTGACACCTTTTTCTTCGAATGCTTTATGTTGATTTTCCATGTATGGCATTTCTTTTTTACATGGTCCGCACCAAGTTCCCCAAAAATTCAAGAAAACTCCCTCACCTTTATAATCAGAAAGTCGTTGTTTGTTACCTTCCAAATCGACAAGCTCAAAATCGGGTGCTTTATCTCCAACTGCTAATACCTTCACTTTATCTTTTGAAGCGATTGTATAGACAACTGCCGAGACGAGAAGTAACAGGACGATTGTCCTTATAATAAGACGTGTTTTCTTTTGATCCGCCTTAGCCATACGTAATGCCTCCTTACAATAAATAAGTTCTGCCTTTAATTATAACAAATAGACCTTTGTATAAACGCATCATAATTGAAGGGATTGTGAACAATTGCCGTAATCAGTAGAAGTCTCCTACTAGTTACGGCAAGCCCCAGGCGGATGTCACAAATTTTGACAGGAGTTTGGGAAGGCAACCTGAGTTCGCCGCGTCCTGCGGCTACAAGCGCAATTCAAAATTTAGGCGCAATTAAATCGAGGTGCAATTGACTCACAATCAGCCTATTTTACCTGTTTCCGCGAGTACACGTAGCTGTTTCACTTCATGTTTTGTTAATTCCCGAGCTTCTCCAGCATTCATTCCGTGAGTTGTTACGTTACCAAATGATTCCCTGCGAAGTTTTTGGACCGGACATCCAATTGCATCGAACATACGGCGTACTTGACGATTTCTTCCTTCATGTATTGTAATCTCAATAAGCGCAGTTTCAGTTTTTTTATCTACTGACTGCATTTTTATATGTGCAGGGGCAGTTTTACCGTCTTCTAGGTCAATTCCAGTCTCAAGTTTGCGCAACGCTTCACGACTAGGGATTCCTTTTACTTTTGCAATATACTTTTTCTTAATACCGAATTTCGGATGCGTCATTAAGTAAGAGAAATCGCCATCATTCGTCATGATAATAACACCGGATGTATCATAGTCTAGACGTCCAACCGGAAAAATCCGTTGTTCGATTTGCGGGAATAGGTCTAACACCGTCTTCCTGCCTTTCTCGTCATCCACTGTCGAAATGATTCCTCTTGGTTTATATAATAAGAAATAGACGTAAGTCTCTTTAACAAGCTGAACTCCTTCAACTTCTACACGATCCGAACTAGATACCTTTGTTCCAAGCTCTGTTACGACGACACCGTTCACTTTCACTTTTCCTGCAACAATTAGTGTTTCTGATTTTCTACGTGATGCCACGCCTGCTTGTGCCAACACTTTCTGTAATCTTTCCATTAAGTCACCCCATCTTCATTCTGTAAGAAAAGCGGAAGGCGCCCGCTAGACGCGATGGTCATAAGTCAATCCAGCGACGTGGCGCTCTTTGCCACATAGCTGGATTGCTTATGAGCCAAGCGGCTGGCGCCTGAAGTCTAGACACTGTTCCATGTCAAGAAACTTATACTTTCTTACCTTTGAAAAAATTATGTCACACTTTGTAGCAAATGAAAAGAAGACTGACCTATATGGCGTCAGTCTTCCCCAAACCGTCACAATTGCATATTTTCGATTAATATTCGCTTGAAGTTTGCTGTGTTTTTTGCCATTGGTAACAAGTTCATTGTTTTATAAGTACTTCCGTCGTAATAAGTGGCTCATTACTGAGTGACACGGTCCAATGCCCTGTACTTTTTTCATTTTTTCCACGGGGGATAATAATAACATTTGATAGTTTCGATTTCTCCCCTTTTTTCAATAACAAACGGATTGGCTTGGACAGTTCTGCTTCTACACCGGGTAGAATATCATATACCCCTTTTTTAGCGACAGTCACCAACTTGAATGAGGAAAACACGTTATTGGCCAAACTTTTATGTGTATTCCAGTCGTCACCATCGTTCAGAGTGACAACGATGATGTTTTTGCCATCTTTCTCGAAATAAGTTGCAAGCGTTCTGCCCGCGGCTTTTGTAAAACCAGTCTTTCCTGCAATCGCAGTCGATTCGGAATGTAGGAGGCGGTGTTTGTTACGCCAGCTATAAGCTTGATCCTTCCCCTGATAACTAAAATTCTTTGTGGTAGCAATAGTACGAAACTGGTCATTTTCCATAGCATAATGTAGCATGAGCGCTGTTTCGTATGCAGTAGACAAGTGACGTTCATCATGCAGACCTGACGGATTCGAAAAGACAGTATCATTCAATCCATACAACAGTGCCTTGTCGTTCATCAGGTCCACGAAGCCGTCCATTGAACCGCCCGCGTGTTCTGCTAACGCACGCGCTGCATCGTTGCCTGACCGTAGCATTAGACCAGTTAGCAGGGCATCTGCTTCAATCTTCATCCCTTGCGGTAAATAAAGGGACGAACCTTCGGCCGAAGCAGCTTGTGGCGAAATTATGACGTCTCCGGGCTCTGTAACACTTTCAAGGAACGTAAAAGCCGTCCAGATTTTTGTTAGACTGGCTATCGGCAGTCTAACGTTTTCATTATGACCTTCCAACAATCTGCCTGTATCAGCGTCAATAACGGCCCATGCTTGGCCGGACGCAGCGACTTCTTTCAAACCTCCGCCAACTAGTAACGTGAAAAATAGGACAACGATTATCGCCCGTTTCAAGAAATGCTTCCTCCTCCGTCATTTTCCATCGCAAACGCTTCTTGGAACTTTGTCATGAACAAGTCTGTTTCAACTGTCTCGCCTTCTTCTTCCTGCGAAAGGGGTGGCAATCCATTTAGTGATGCCAAACCGAAACGGTCCAGGAACAAGTCTGTTGTGCCAAAGAGAATCGCTCGTCCACTTCCTTCCGATCGACCTTTTTCCATTATGAGTCCCTTGGCAATTAGCGTATTGATAGGTCCCTCGGATTTAACACCCCGAAGATCGTCAATTTCAACACGTGTCACAGGTTGCCTATATGCGATAATTGCCAATACTTCAAGTGATGCTTGGGTCATGGATTTCGGAGATGGATTTTCCAACAACCGTTTTATATCTTCCGCGAAGTCAGCTTTCGTCACAAGACGATATGCCCCTCCAAACTGCTTCAGCATAATGCCGCTCTCTTTGCGCTCTTCATAACTCATACGTAGCCAGTCAATTGCCTCAGTAACCTCTGATTCTTTACGCTCAGCTAGAGATGTTAACTGTTTAATCGTTAACCCTTCATCCCCTACTATGAATAAAAAACTTTCGATCATCCCAGGCAAACGGTCTTTAAATTCCATTTCACTCATCCTCCCGTCGGTACGATACTGTCAAATCGTCAAAATTACCTTCCTGATTGACAATGATGTCCCGCCGTTTCATCAATTCAAGCAACGATAAAAAAGTTACGACAAGATCTGTTGTTTCGCCTTTGTCGAATAAGGAGTAGAAATCACATTTCCCGCCGCCCTTTTCTAGTATTGCCATAATTTCATCCATCTTTTCACTGATAGAAACTTCCGTCTTAGATATACTTGCTATCATAGGTGCCTTCAAACGTTTTCTGTTAAGCATCTTTTGAAACGCGCCAATTAAATCGAAAACGTTCAAACTTTCATCTGATTCACTCGCCACAATTTCACCAAACTCCGTAAGATCTTCGGGTGGTTTGGTAAAATGACCGGATCGCTCATCTGCAGACTCTTTCAGACTAATTGCTGCCTCTTTATATTTTTTGTATTCAATCAGGCGCGCAACTAACTCGTCACGTGGATCGTCTTCCATGTCAAAATCAAAGTCGTCATCAAACTCATCTCCTTCGTGGACTGGTAGAAGCATTTTGCTCTTAATTTCAATCAGCGTCGCAGCGAGGACGAGGTATTCACTTAACTCATCTAATTGCAGTACTCGCATCGCTTGGAGGTGTTCTATGTACTGCGCTGTCAGTTCCGCCATCGGGATATCATATATATCAATTTCAAGTCGGTTGATTAAATGCAATAATAGATCTAGTGGCCCTTCGAAAGCCTCTAATTTTACTTGATATGTCATTCGTGACACCTACCTATCTTTCAGACTATGGAAAGGGCTGATTACATGCATCCGTATCATCATCCGCTATTCGTAAATTTTATTGTTTATTTCAATGGCAATCAAGACTATTTTGAATGCCACGAAGTACTGGAGGAGTATTGGAAGTCTATTCCTGACAGCGATAAAGATCACCCGTTGACAGCCTATATCCTCCTTGCGACAGGAATGTATCATTGGCGTAGAGGCAATAAACCAGGAGCATCCCGTACACTTAACAAAGCAATGACAAAGTTTCCGACTTTCCTTGCTAACTATCCTAAATACACGGAAGAAATTGATTTTGACCAATTAGTTTACGATGTTACAAAAGCAGTCAACCGTTTGGAGCAAGATCTGCCATTCGAATCGTTCCCCATCACTATCCTATCAGCTAACGTTACTGACCTGGCTAGTAAGTTGGAACAATCTATGACACTTCTACCATTCGGCAGTGATGCTGTCATTCATAAACATATGCTCAGAGACCGTAGTGATATTCTTCGGGAACGCGAAGAAAAGAAGAAGGGCAGACGTTAATTAGTCTGAACCTTCTTCTTTAGGCTTACATTTCTGTATGAATAAATCAGTTTCTTCAGTTCCAATACATGTTTTATCAGGGAAGAGCGCTTGCAGCTTCATGACCATTTCTTGACCAATTCCTTCACCACGGAAAGATGGATTGACAGAGAGATGCTGTAAAGTGTAGTCTTCTTCCCCTAATTCGATGCCTATCAAACCGATGAAGTCCTCATCTTTTTTCAAAAGATATAATTGCCAACTATCATCTGTTTCATATCGTTGAATCCATTCCTGCAATTTCTTGACGGTTTTATCGCCGGGCATATAAGAAAGCAGCCCCATCGCAATTTTTTCGTACGTTTTCTTATAACGCAAAAGTATCAATTGAATCCCTTCTTTTCTGAAAACACTTTGGTCATTGGATAGAACTAACTACGTTTTCCAATGATAAGCAGTTTCCTTTATCGCGCCTTAAATGGGCAGTAAGAGCCCATTTATGGCCTATATATATTGACATACAGAAATCCCACCGTATTCGCTGCGGCGCTAGGGGATTCCTTCCGCCATCAGTCAGGCAGCTGCGCAGCCATTCTTTTGGCTTCTGCTACCCCTTGAAAGGCCGCCTTCGCTCAGTTTATATAGGTATTCATTTGTTCAATATATATAGTGATTTAATACATTAAGTGGAGGACCCACTTCCGGAAAAGCCAGATCAATCGGAACATAATCCCTGTGGCCGCAACTAACAATCAGTGGAAGAAAAGCCCCCTACTGATTGAAGTTTCACTTTATCGCGGATCAATAATTGGCATGACGAACTTCCAGTATACCGCTCCCCACATAATAGCTGCAACTACAATGAAGATGAAAAGGAGGATGTTGCGTTTTCTCAAATCCTCTCCTCCCGTCTTACTAGTTGCAACGGAATGTCTAATCTGACAATGTCTTCATAAGTTTCCCTGCGGACGACAAGCTGATGTTGTCCATTTTCACTGAATACAACTGCCGGTTTTGGAAGACGGTTGTAATTACTAGCCATCGAATAGCCATAAGCACCTGTGCAGAAAACAGCGATGATGTCTCCTTCAGTTGGATCAGCGAGTTGAGCCTCTTCAATAAGCTTATCACCGGATTCACAACATTTCCCCGCTATCGTCACTTTATCGACGTGAGGTTCGTTCATACGATTTGCCGAAACGGCAGTATATTTTGCACCGTACAACGCCGGTCGAATATTATCCGACATTCCACCGTCAACTGCGACATATTTCCGAATACCAGGCACTTCTTTTGAGCTACCAGCAGTATACAAAGTTGTACCTGCATCTCCGACTAGCGATCTGCCGGGTTCAATCCAAATTTCTGGCAATGGGTAGTTATGGCTCCGCGTCATTGAAAGAACAACCGTCGCCATTTCTTCGACATATACTGACGGTTCAAGCGGTTTGTCTTCTTCAGTATAACGAATACCAAATCCGCCACCTAAGTTCAGAACTGTGCAGATGAATTCATTATTATCGCGCCAGGCAACCATCTTATTCATAAGCGCCTCTGCCGCTAAACGAAACGCATCTGTTTCGAATATTTGAGAACCAATATGGCAATGCATACCTAACAAATTGATGTAAGGATGATTGTACAACTGAAGGAAAGCCTCATCTGTCTGGCCATTTTTCAAATCAAAACCAAACTTCGAATCTTCCTGGCCAGTCGTAATATAATCATGTGTAGAAGCTTCCACTCCCGGTGTTACACGGATAAGTACGTTCATAGACTCTTTACGAGATTCCGCGATTTCCTTAACCAGTTCGATTTCAGAAAAATTGTCAATAACGATACATCCTATTTTTTCATCAAAAGCATATTGTAATTCGGTAAAGCTTTTATTGTTACCGTGGAAATGAATTCGATTACGCGGGAAGTTTGCAGACACCGCTGTAAACAATTCCCCTCCAGAAACAACATCTAGAGAAAGTCCTTGCTGTTCGGCGATTTCGTAGATAGCAATAGACGAAAATGCCTTACTCGCATAAGCGACTTGCGCACGGATGCCCAACGATTCAAATGTTTTCTTAAAGGCGCTTGCCCGTTCACGGAACAAGGCAATATCATAGACGTTAAGTGGTGTTCCATAAGTATGTGCGAGATCAACCGTATCTGTGCCACCAATTGTCAGATGGCCACGTTCGTTGACTGATTGTGTTCCATATAAATGCATGTTGCCTGCCCCTCTCGAATTAGATAACTAAAATTTTATCATATAAAGAAGGGTTGAGGCAATGATCTAAGAGACACGGTCTCGATCAGGAGAATCCGTTATAAACGGTCTAGGTGCATCGGCAGTCATTGGAAACCTAATAAGAACACGTAACATTGCCTTTGGAAAAAATGGTACAGCGGGCCACAAATACGGTACCCCCATTGGCTTCAATGCACATAAGTAATAGAAAAGTACGGTTATGGACAAGAACAATCCGGGTGCTCCTAATAATGCAGTCGACAACAGAATACAAATCCTGAAGATTTTTGTCGTAAGACTTAATTCGTAAGAAGGTATTGAGAATGTGAAAATTGCACTTACCGCCACATATAAAACAACTTCTGGGGTGAAAAGACCAACGTCTATCGCTACTTGTCCAATGACAATCGCTGCAACAAGCCCCATCGCGGTCGACATCGGTGTCGGTGTATGAATAGCCGCCATTCGAAGTATTTCGATTCCGCCATCTGCGATAAGAAGCTGAACAAGTAATGGGATTTCCCCGATATCTTTCGGTCCTATATAACTGAGGAAATCGGGTAAGTAGTGTTGGTTCGTTGCGAGCAAGTACCAAAATGGTAAAAGAACAAGACTCATGGTAGCTGCAAACAAACGCATAATCCTGACAAATGTTCCAATAAGCGGGGCTTGACGGTATTCTTCAGCATGTTGTAAATGATGAAATAGTGGAGCCGGAACAAGTATAACAGAAGGTGATGTATCCACGATGATAGCGACATGCCCTTCCAATAAATGCGCCGCGCATATATCAGGACGCTCTGTAAAACGAACGAAAGGCATTGGATGAAACCGCTGTTTGAACAAAAATTCTTCAAGCGACTTATCCGTCATTGTCAGCCCATCATGGTGAATAGCATCCAGCCTTTCACGAATATAATCAAGATGTTCTTTACTTGCTGCCCCTTGCATGTAGGTGATTGTTACATCTGTTTTCCCATTCATCGTCACTTTATGCATTTCAAATCGTAAATCCTCAGTACGAAGCCGCCTTCTAATTAGCGCGGTATTTTGAATAAGATTCTCCGTAAATCCGTCTCTCGATCCTCTGACGACTTTTTCATTGTCAGGCTCTTCAGGTTGCCTGCCTGGATAAGACCGAATATCAATGGTAAACACATAGCCATCAGGCGTGATGAAGGCTGCCTGTCCACTTAATATTGAAGTAAGTAATTCGTCCCTATCTTTCACATTGGAAACGGCGTGATACGGGAAAAAGGAGAGGAATCGTTCCCCTCCATCCTCCTGGTTTTCGTCCTCTTTTCCTCTAGCCCCTTGCATTTCAGTCAATAAAGTCGTGATTGTTTCACTGTCTATGAGTCCATTAATATAAAGCAACAGAGCAGGCATATCCCAAAGATGCAATGATCTGGCAGTAGCATCGAACGTCTTGTCTTTACCGAAACAGGTATAGAACCACTCTTCCCCTTCATTCACCGATTGGAATAGCTTTTCCATTAGTTCAATCCGTCCTCACATTTAGTATAATTTCTTCCGAATCAACGCCCATCCATAATTTCAATTGGGCTAAAATTTTCTTTTCAAGCCGTGACACCTGGACTTGTGATATGCCAATTCTTTCTGCAATATCACTTTGCGTGCAATCCAAATAGTAACGCATATAAATGATCGTTTGATCTCGTTTATTTAATTTAGAAATGACATCCCGAAGTGGGATATGGTCGAACACTCTTTCAGACCGATCATCTCGCAACTGATCCATCAGCGTTAAGCTATCCCCTTCGCTTTCATATAGCTGTTCATGAAGTGATGCAGGATCACGTAAAGCATCAGATGCGAGAACAATATCGTCGACGGATACCTCCAAGACTGCTGCAACCTCTGAAATCGATGGCGATTTTCCATGCAATTTAATATAATCATCAGTTGCATGCCGGATTTTGAAACTAAGTTCACGGATGGATCGACTCACTTTCACCATTCCATCATCCCTTAGAAAACGCTGAATTTCTCCGACAATCATAGGTACCGCATAAGTAGAAAATTTCACTTCATACGACAAATCGAATTTATCAATTGATTTCATAAGCCCAATACAACCAATTTGGAACAAATCCTCGGGATCTGCGCCACGGGAAGCAAACCGCTGGACAATAGACCAGACCAGCCGCGTATTTCCCTCCACCATCATTCTTCTCGCTTCTTTATCACCTTCTTGAGAAACTTTAATGAGTTCTCTCATCTTTTCTTGGGTCAACAATGCAGGTTTCACTTCAACGGATGCGTCCATGGGTCACCTCATTCTGCTTGCTTCCGGGACCGGAGAAAACGTTTTCTCGAACTTGACGATTGTTCCATTTCCCAATACTGATTCGACGGACAAACTGTCGGCAAAGCTTTCCATTATCGTAAATCCCATTCCTGAACGCTCCATGAAGGGGCGTGTCGTAAACATCGGTTCCATCGCCTGTTCTACGTCAAAAATACCCATTCCTTCATCGCGGACCGTCATTGTAACTTTGTTTTCTTCAATCACAGCGCGGACTGTGACAAGACTCTTCCCATCACATTCGTAGCCATGAATAATTGCATTCGTCACGGCTTCCGACACAATGGTCTTAAATTCTGAAATTTCTTCAATAGTCGGGTCCAACGGCGTTATAAAACAAGTCATTGCCATCCTTGCCAGTGCTTCGTTTTCCTCAATTGCGACGAATGATAACGTCATTTCATTGTTCATGTAATACCCCTCCGATTTCACCGATCGCTAAATCGACCGTACTATGTCTTATATTTGGTCCAAGACCGGAAAATGTGAATATCTTCTCCATTGTCGTGGACGGATTCAAAATGAGCGTTTCCCCTTCCACAGGTGCTAAATCGCGCATCCTTCCAAGAATGAGCCCGATTCCTGCGCTATCCATGAAACCAAGCCTCGACAAATCCCAAATAATCGCTCGGACTTGTCCGCTATAAATAGATGAAGAAATGTGGGACCGGATTCGATTTGCCTCATGATTGTCCAATTCCCCTTGCAGTGTTGCAATTAAAATCCCATTGTCAATAATTTCGATGTCAGCCATGCTGAACCCCCTCCTTCCTGCGAAATATTCCACATTTGGAGACCGAAACCCTTTCGCCTGACAGAACTAGTCACAGTCAGCGTAAAGTTCTTATGTTTCGACATTGCCCACTACTGATGAAAGTATGTACGTCTTCCATACGATTTACACATCCGATAAAAAAAGAAATGTTTTGGGGCAGATATGCTCGGTTTGGCTGTGTGTATGATTGGGTGGGCTCGGATATGCTCGGGTGGGTTTCGGGTATGATCGGGTGGGGACGGATATGCTCGGTTTGGCTGCGGGTATGATCGGGTGGGGACGGATATGCTCGGTTTGGCTGCGGGTATGATCGGGTGGGGACGGATATGATCGGTCGGCTGAGGGTATGATCGGGTGGGCTCGGATATGCTCGGGTGGCTGTGTGTATGATTGGGTGGGCTCGGATATGCTCGGTTGGCTGCGGGTATGATTGGTTTGGGCTGGATATGCTCGGGTGGGTTGCGGGTATGATCGGGTGGGGACGGATATGCTCGGTTGGCTGCAGGTTTGATCGGTTTGGGACGATTATGATCGGTTGGGCTGTGGGTATGATCGGTTTGGCTCGGATATGCTCGGGTGGCTGCGGGTATGATCGGGTGGGGACGGATATGATCGGTCGGGCTGAGGGTATGATTGGGTGGGCTCGGATATGCTCGGTTGGCTGCGGGTATGATCGGGTGGGGACGGATATGATCGGTCGACTGCGGGTTTGATCGGTTGGTTGCGGGTATGATTGGTTTGGCTCGGATATGATCGGTTGGCTGCGGGTTTGATTGGTTTGGCTCAGATATGATCGGTTGGCTCCGGGTATGATTAATTTCAAAAAGCTACCCTATCAACCAAACTCGGTTGATAGGGTAGCTTTTATTTTCAACTACTATTTAGCCTGTAATCATGTCGCCTATAAGGCGCGGGCTTTCCACAGCTTCTTTTCCAATCGTAATATGTTTCTGGATCAGTGTCATGGATTGTTCTACAGCTTCAGTATTCGAATGGATAATGGCAAGTGGTTCTCCCTCTTGCACAGCATCTCCGATTTTTTTAGTAAGCACAATACCTACCGCAAGATCGATTTCATCATCTTTTGTTGCTCTACCCGCGCCAAGAAGCATTGCGGCAACACCGATGTCATCCGCTTCCATCTTCGTTACATAACCCGATGAAAGTGCAGGTACTTCAATCTGATATTTCGCTGTCGGTAATAGAGATGTATCATGAATGATTGCCCCATTTCCGCCTTGCGCTTCAATCAGTTTACCAAACAGTTCAAGTGCTGAACCGTCAGTAATGACCGCTTTTAACATTTCCCTAGCTTCCTCAACTGAAGTAGCTTTTTCGCCTGCAACAATCATCTTGCTACCAAGAACTAGACATAGTTCCGTCAAGTCTTCAGGACCATTCCCTTTTAGCGTTTCAACCGCTTCAATCACTTCAAGCGAGTTCCCAATTGCAAACCCAAGCGGCTGGCTCATATCCGAAATAACCGCCATCGTATTTCTACCGACTTGTTTACCAATCGCCACCATCGAATGAGCCAGAGCTCTTGCGTCTGCCTCAGTCTTCATGAATGCACCGTCACCCGTTTTAACATCGAGGACAATCGCATCTGCACCTGCAGCAATTTTCTTACTCATAATTGAGCTGGCAATTAGCGGGATACTGTCAACAGTTGCTGTCACATCGCGCAATGAATAGAGTTTTTTATCAGCAGGTGTCAAGTTGCCACTTTGGCCGATGACCGCTAATTTTAAATCATTCACTTGCTTGACGAACTGCTCTTCTGTCAATTCGATATGGAACCCTTCTATGGCCTCTAGCTTGTCGAGTGTCCCGCCTGTATGACCAAGACCCCTACCACTCATTTTCGCGACAGGAACGCCACACGCCGCGACAAGAGGGACAAGGATTAACGTAGTCGTATCGCCAACTCCGCCCGTAGAATGCTTATCGACTTTAATCCCTTCGATTGCGGATAAGTCAATCTGATCTCCAGATTCGACCATCGCCATCGTCAAATATCCCTGTTCTTCTGCAGTCATCCCTTTAAAGTAAATTGCCATAAGGAATGCACTCGCTTGATAGTCCGGAATCGAACCAACTGTATAGCCGTTCACAAAAAAGGTGATTTCTTCTTTTGTAAGGACTTCACCGTTTCGTTTTTTCTCAATTACATCTACCATTCTGAACAATTTCATCACACCTTTTCTTTTAATAAACGCAAGAAACTCTTACCAAACTCAGGCATTTCCACCTCAAAGTTTTCCGCAATCGTAGCACCAATATCTGAGAAAGTCTCGTTCAGTGGCATTTCCTCACCAGTTTTTAATGAAGGCGAGTAGACCACGAGTGGGACATATTCACGGGTATGATCCGTTCCAGGATAAGTTGGATCATTACCGTGATCCGCTGTAATAATAAGTAGATCGTCATCACGCAGTGATTCTAAAATTTCTGGCAACCTGACATCAAATTCTTGTAGTGCATTGCCGTAACCAAGCGGATCTCTCCGATGTCCAAATAACGCATCAAAATCAACGAGATTCGTGAAACTGAGGCCCTTGAAATCTTTTTTCATAACATCAAGTAATTTGTCGACGCCGTCCATATTACTCACAGTGCGAACGGATTCGGTAATGCCTTCACCGTTAAAGATATCAGCAATTTTGCCAATCGCCATAACATCATAATCCGCAGACACCAATTCATTCATCACTGTACGATTAAATGGTTTAAGTGCATAATCATGTCGATTTGTTGTTCGTGTAAAGTTGCCCGGTTCTCCAATAAATGGACGTGCAATGACGCGACCAACTAAATATTCTGGTTCCAATGTCAACTCACGTGCGATTTCACAAATCCGGTATTGTTCTTCAATTGGAATAATCCCCTCGTGCGCCGCAATTTGTAGCACAGGATCTGCAGACGTATAGACAATAATTGCGCCCGTCTCCATATGTTCCTGGCCAAATTCATCAATGACTGCGGTGCCACTAGCCGGTTTATTGCCGATTACTTTACGTCCTATTCTTTGTTCAAGTTCCGCGATCAATTCCTGCGGAAAGCCGTTTGGATATACTTTAAATGGCGTGTCAATGTTAAGACCCATGATCTCCCAATGCCCCGTCATCGTATCTTTCCCTACAGATGCTTCCTGCATTTTACCGTAAAAAGCAAGTGGTTCTTCCGCAACGGAAATACCTTGAATTTCCCTAATATTAGAAAGACCTAGTTTGCCCATGTTCGGCATATGCAGGCCTCCCATTGCTTCCCCGATGTGTCCCAGCGTATCAGCACCTTCATCGCCGAATGCAGAAGCATCCGGTGATTCTCCGATGCCCACAGAGTCGAGCACGATTAGATGGATACGTTTGAATTGTTGTTTCCCCATAAGTTAGTCCTCCTTAAAAATAATCTTTCCTGTAGAATTCTATGCTCTTGGATGGAATTTCACATAGACCTCTTTCAACCTCGAACGGCTGACATGTGTATAAATTTGCGTAGTGGAAATATCGGCGTGTCCGAGCATTTCTTGTACTGCCCGCAGATCCGCCCCGTTTTCGATGAGGTGAGTAGCAAAAGTATGACGCAATATATGTGGCGTCAACTCTTTCTGTATACCCGCTTTTAGGGCATGTCCATTCAACAGTTTCCAACAACCCTGTCTAGTAAGTCTTGTTCCCCTCATGTTGACAAATAATGCATCGGCACCTTTTTGTTTTTCTATAAAAATTGGACGTGCTTCTTCGATATAACGCTTACACGCCGTAATTGATTTCCCCCCGAGAGGGATAATTCTTTCTTTCCCACCTTTACCGAATACACGGACAAACCCCATCGTGAGATGAATATCATTCATATTAAGTCCAATCAGTTCACTTACACGCATACCTGTCCCATACAAAATTTCGAGCAACGCAGTATCTCTGACACCCTGTGGCTTTGAACGATCTGGCGCCTCGATTAGTCTGTCTACTTCGTCCATTGACAAAACACGTGGTAATTTCTGCTCAAGTTTCGGCAGTTCCAAATGGACTGTTGGATCCTGGGTCGTGACCTTTTCCCGAAGAAGGAATTGATGAAATGAACGGATTGATGAAATATGTCTGGATATGGTCCTAGCCGATTTCCCGCCTTCTTTCAATCGATGTAAATGCCCCACTATAACAGGACGATCTACGTCATCCAATGATTCGTAACCTGCCTGTTCCATATAGTCTAGATATTCGGCAAGGTCACGCTTATATGAAATAATTGTATTTCCTGACAACTGCCGCTCCACTTGTAAAAAGTGCATGTAATCTTCAAGCGCAAAACGGATGTCTTTCATAACAAGCGGGAAACAGAAAAACCGTTTCCATTTGCCTTTAATTTGAACAAATCCCTTCCCCCCTTCGATTGTTACAGGTTTGAGTCCAAGACAAAAGTGCTGGAATCTGAACGTGGAATAGCTTTTCCTCAAGTTTTCTACAGACCTAAATTTTATAATTTCCTACCCAACGACAAAAGGGACAGCATTATGCCATCCCTCTTCTTACTTCTCACCTTCATCTACATCCGATTTACATCTTTTGCAAATACCGTGAAACGTTAACCAATGGTCCTTAATAGCGAATTCAAAGCGACTTTCAACAATCTTTTCGACATCTCCGAGAAGATCTTCTTGAATTTCATCCACTGTTCCACATTCGATACAAATAAGATGATGATGGAAATGGGCAGCACCTTCCTGCCGCAGATCATACCTCGATACACCGTCACCAAAATTGATTTTATCGACTACCTTAAGATCTGTCAGCAATTCCAACGTACGATACACGGTAGCAAGCCCGATTTCCGGTGCTTTCTCTTTGACTAGCAAAAATACATCTTCAGCACTCAGATGATCTTCCTCATGCTCAAGGAGGACCAAAACCGTCGCTTCGCGCTGAGGTGTCAGCTTGTAGCTGGCCCCATGCAATTGTTTTTTTATCCGATCGATTCGGCTCTCCATACGACGCCCCCCTCAAACTGTATCCATTATAACAAATGGGCTTTCCTTATGACAACAGAAAGGGAGCAGACAGATAATTAAAGACGAAAATATTCTACTTTAAAATGAATTGAAAGACGATAATTTCGATAGCAAGTATGGCAATCGACATGCCGACAATCATCGGTAATGCGCGTGTATTAGGGCCTTTCCCCATCGTTGAACGCATAAAGTAAGGTGGACTTAGGATTGCGCAATACACTAAAAACAGAAAACAAATAAGAAACTGAAACGGAAACCACCAAATTGAATAAGCCATTATTTTCGTGCCTGAAGCTAGTAAATAGGAAGAAGACAATCCGAAAAGAACACATTTCACTGCTCCGAAAAGTAATACGGTGAATCTTGTTTTCCTAAACATCGCCAGTATAAACGCAATGATAAAAAAGAGTGCTGCCATACCCACAGGTTTTATATAACCTGCATCATGCCCTAGAACGACCCGAGCATCATAAAATGTAACTACCCTCTCTACCGCAGTTGTAGGCATCTCGCGAAATAAGAGCGCTCCACCGATAAAGCCAATTGCAAGAATGACAAATAAGTGGATGAACGATAAAGAACGGACCAAAGCTTCACCTCCGCATAGTTTATCCTGCATTAACGGTGACGGACAAGCCGACTAGAAACACCACTTCCTGTGGCATCATCGGCATTAGTACGTCAAAAGAACCCCATTTAAGTTTTGGCGTAAGAATAAACGTAAATGGGGGTCAACTGTCCGTAAAAGCCCGATTGGTTCGGGCCAACGAGGAGGAATTGCAGTTCATTCCTCCCTGTCGGTCACTCAGAAGGGAGGGATTGAAATTCATCCCTCCTTTTTGCCATAGAACACGGCGTAATAAGTCTGAGTCCTGCCTCAATCCGCGGGGGGATAAGACTTCCCCCATCGATTGAAGTGT
The DNA here is from genome assembly GCF_014302295.1 of Sporosarcina sp. resist. Lineage (NCBI taxonomy): Bacteria > Bacillati > Bacillota > Bacilli > Caryophanales > Caryophanaceae > Sporosarcina > Sporosarcina sp. resist. The sequence goes on from NZ_CP060287.1 coordinate 3,091,332, forward strand.
CACCTTATACAACATATGCTTGTCCGTTCAAAATTAGGTCACTTTGTTAAAAGGTTTTTGGCATAAAGAACAGCGAACGCAGTTTTTGCATCGAAAATTTCTCCTGACACAACCATTTCTTGCGCTTCTACGAGTGTCACTTCTAGTAGTCCAATGAATTCATCTTCATCTCCCGCTGCCGGGTTTTCGATTTTATATAGATCTTGTGCTAAATACATATGAATTACTTCATCTGCAAAACCAGGGGACGTTGCAAAGGACTGGATATAAGTAAATTCTTTCGCGCCGTATCCCGTTTCTTCTTCCAGTTCGCGGACCGCCGTCACTGCCGGTTCCTCTCCCGGATCAATTTTCCCCGCTGGAATTTCAATCAGCGTACGTTCCAGCGCTTTTCTATATTGTTCAACGAGTACAATTTTTCCATCAGCAGTAATCGGAATGATGGAAACTGCCCCCGGATGTTTGATCAATTCACGTGTCGCTTTCTTACCATCCGGAAGTTCCACTTCCTCAACACGCAGTGTGATAATTTTACCTTCATAAAGTGTTTCACCTGAAATTGTTTTTTCTTCATATTTATTCATCATTTCCGACTCCTTTTTATGGATAATAGTGTGACGTCATTGTACCATGAACAAAACAGGGGGTGCTTTCATGAAGAAAAGAGAATTGGGTAAAAGCGGTCTATACATTTCCGAAATCGGACTCGGATGTATGTCACTGCCAGATGATTTAACCGAATCGAAAAACATCGTCGACGCTGCGATTCACTCAGGCATCAATTACTTTGATACAGCCGATTTGTATAATAGCGGTAAAAATGAAGAACTCCTGGGGTCTTCGATAAAAGGAAGACGGAATGATATTATCCTTGCGACGAAAGCCGGCAATAAGATGAATCCGAGTGGTGAAGGATGGACATGGGATTCTTCAAAAGAGCATATTATGGAGGCAGTCAAACAGAGTCTATTGCGCCTCGACACAGATTATATCGATGTCTACCAGCTTCATGGCGGGACAATGGAAGACAATGTGGAGGAGACAATTGATGCATTTGAAAGCTTAAAAAAAGATGGACTTATTCGTCAATATGGCATTTCTTCGATTCGTCCGAATGTTATTAAGCGATTCTTGGATACTAGTTCAGCAGTCTCTGTAATGATGCAATATAACCTGCTTGACCGCAGACCAGAAGAATGGTTTCCAACGATCCACGAGGCCGGTGCCTCTGTTATTACGCGTGGGACCATAGCCAAAGGTTTTTTAACATCGGAAGGTTTATCAAGAACTGCAAAAGCGAATGGATTTGTCGAATATAATGCGAGTGAATTAACACAAACAGTCCAAGCGCTGAGTGAACAATCAGAAGACCTGCACGCGGCGGCAATTGCTTTCGCCCTTCATGATAAAACAGTAGCGTCAGCCCTCGTTGGTGCGCGCACAACTGAGCAATTGCTCGATTCAATCATCGCTTACGAGAAAAAAACGACTGACGAAGAAATCACTCAGTTAGGGCATATCGCAAAAATACACAATTACAAAGAGCATCGCGTTTGATTCTCTTCTGAAGGAACAAACAAACAATTAACTAAATACATTACTGCACCTCAGATTTAAGGCATTTCTTGCTGGAAAAGCGACCGTCCATCTGATTATGACCGGCATGAGACCTGTTATGCTCGCCATGGCTCCGATTATGACTGGCATCTGCCGTATTATCACCGCCACGGGTTACCTACACAAAAAGGAGCTATAAACCGCTATGGTTTTAGCTCCTTTTTACTGTTCAATTAACATCTCTCATTTAATAGCATCAACAAACCTTTTTGTAATATCCATAGGTCTTGTTATTGCTGTTCCAACAACAGCAGAGTAAGCCCCTAGTTCGAACACGCGCTTAAGTTGTTCTGGTGTCCAAATACCGCCTTCTGCGATAATCGGGATAGGAAAATCCTTCACTAGCCTCTCAATTAACTCCATATCCGGCAAACTTGTGCCTCGCGTATAGTCGGTATAGCCACTAAGTGTTGTTCCTAGGCAATCAAATCCTAATGCATAAGCTTCTTTCGCTTCTTCATACGTTGAGCAATCAGCCATGAATAGTTGATCACTATATTTTTCGCGAATAGTAGGGAAAACCTCGCTTATGAGTTTACCGTCCGGCCTGATTCTATTAGTTGCATCTAACGCAATAATGTTCACACCTTCTCGATAAAGTAAATCTATTTCTTTTAGAGTTGGTGTGATGAAAACATCAGATCCCTTGTAAACACTTTTAATGATGCCAATGATCGGCAATTCCACATTTTTTTTAATCTCTTTAATATCTTCAACGCTATTCGCTCTAATTCCTTTAGCCCCGCCCTTCATTGCGGAATATGCCATTTTCCCCATTATAAACGAACTGTGCATTGGTTCTTCTGGAAGTGCCTGACAAGAAACAATAAGTTCATGTTCTATAGCAGCAAAAATTTCCGCTTTAGTTTTCAGTTAAATACACCTCCATGTAGCCCTGCTTTCATTTAAAATATTCCTTAAATTCATTTGCAAAATTATGCCCCATCAGCTTATAGCCTTCTGCATTCGGATGAAGTTCGTCCGGTAGTAAGCCGGCGTAGTCTTCCCCCAGGATATCCAACCCGTTCACATAAAAAAGATGATCATCACCATTTCTTCTAAATATCTCTACAATTTCTTGTATTTGTTGTCTCATCTTAATAAGCGTAAAGCCGACTAGATTAGGGGTCCCCTCTCTAAATGCTCCATAAATAGGAGAACTTAAAACTATTGGAACTTTCGACTGTTTTTCACGAATAATTTTAATAAATCCAATGATAATCGCTTGAAATGTTCGTTCATTATAACTGTTTGCACCGTATATATTTATGCCCGCACAGAGGGAAATAAAGTCAACGGGCGTATCCCTAATCGTTCTAGCAATCATTGGTTCATACTGGCATTGCCCACTGAATCCCAGGCAAGTTAAATCCAAATCTAATTCGGCCGCGGTAATAACCGGCCATGTCTGTGAAGGGCTTTCTGCCGCCTGGCATTGAGTAATGGAACTCCCATAGGCCAGCCATTTCCTCCTTAAAGAAGGGTAAGCGTTCCAATTCGCTTCTTCAGCAATATAAACATTCCTTACGGCCATTTTTTGTCGTTGCGATAAATAAATTTCAACAACTTTATTACTTGCTAAGAGACCATCCACTGTAAAAGACGTATCCTTAGATCTAACTATTATCGTTTTCACTAATTCCCTATCAATCACGACATCGAATTCTACTTCAACTTCAGATGCTGCAAATTCCACTTTAATCGTTGGGGAGTTTGTTTCAAACGTTATTCGAACGCCGGCAGGTATCTCTGCTGTTCGGTTAAGTTGATTTGGCGTATAAAAATCTTTATCTTCATGAAAAATTCTCCAAGGACTAATAAGCCCTCCACTTTTTCCAAGTGATATAGCGCCCAAAATCGTTTCTGAATTCAATACAATTGGTTTCATTTATCCACCGCCAACATTTTAATTTTGAGTCTGATAGTTCATTATTACTTCGTCAATCCTAGTCTTAATACCTTCAACTTTCTCAATATCGTCTCCAGATACCGGCTCTAATGGGCCTCTAACGCTACCAATATTTACGCCCTTTAGTTTATAGATTTCTTTAATAACGGAATACATTGAACCATTCAATGAACATAATGCCATAATGATATCATTAATGTCATGTTGAATTTTCCGCGCTTCTGAGAAATCCCCGGCTGATACAAACTCTTCCGCTTTTAGGAACAACTCTGGCATCACACCATAAGTTCCGCCAATCCCGCTATCCGCACCAATTAACCTTCCGGATACATATTGCTCATCTGGGCCATTAAAAACAATAAAGTCGTCATGTGCTGCCGCTTTAAATCTTTCAATATCCATGACTGGCATCGAAGAGTTTTTCACACCAATTAGCTTGTCGTTCTGTAATAACTTCTTGAGTAAGTTAATGGAAAGATTGTATCCGGTCGTTTGAGGGATGTTATAAATAATAAACGGCAGGTCCGTTGAATCCATAATTTCCGTCCAGTACTTTTCAATTGCACTTTCAGGCAGTTGAAAATAAATTGGCGGTATAGCAGACAACGCATCATACCCTAATTCTTCCGCGTACTTCGCTAATTCAACGCTTTCTTTTGTTGATGGTGCTCCAACATGGGCAATCAACGTAAGTTGCCCTTTCAGGCTTTCGGCAACATATTTCAATGTCGCCTTTCTCTCCTCAAGATTTTGATAAATACACTCCCCCGAACTGCCACCAACGTAGAGACCTTGTACTCCTTTTTCATAAAGATGAATCGCTAACGCTTTAATTCTCTCTGGTGATATTTCTCCTGCTTCATCATAACAAGCATAGAATGCTGGAATAATTCCTTTATACTTATCAAGTAACATATTCTTTTCTCCCCTCTTGACTATCTATGTAAACTGAGCGAAGGCGCTCTACAAGAGGCAGCCTTTCGCAGAGCGACGAAGCGGGTGTTTATTTGACTGAGCCCATCGTAATTCCTTGTGTAAAGGACTTTTGGAACAATGTGAATATGACGATCATCGGTACAGATGCAAGTGCTGCTCCAGCCATCATGACCCCATAATCAGTCTTATGCTCACCCTGCATCGTAGCAATACCTAGTGGTAGGGTCATCATTTCCGTCGAACGAGTGATAACAAGTTGGCTGAAATAATCGTTCCAACTTAACATGAATGTAAAGATTGCCAAAGCACCTAGAGCTGGTTTTAGCATCGGAATAACAATATGCCAAAACGTACGAATTTCACCACAGCCATCTATTTTAGCAGCTTCCAAAAGTTCATTGGGTATCGTTTGAGAAAACTGTTTCATAAGGAATACACCGAATGGCCAGCCGATTGCCGGAATGATTAACCCTTTATATGTATCTACCCAACCGAAATCCGCTAGCATTGTGAACAATGGAACAAGAATAACTTGTTTAGGGAGTGCCATTGCAGCAATTAGTACAATAAAGATCAGCTTGCGCCCAGGAAATACTTTTTTGGCTAGAACAAAGCCCGCTGTAGCGCTTACAAAACAGACAGCAATCATTTCACTGCTTGCAATAAAAAAACTATTAAATGTCCAGCGCCAAACCGGATTACTAAATAGTGTTACCCAGTTATCCAATATTGGTTTTAGTGGAAACCATTCTGGTGGTATCGTTATCGCAACAACTTGAGCTTTGAATGCCCCCGTGATAATCCAATAAAACGGAAAAACAAAGAATAGTGCAGAGAGAATCAGTAATAGAGTAGCTATTATTTTGAATGCGCTTAATTCATGAAACCATTTTTTATTACTAGATCGATTAAACTTTTTCTTCATGTTTAACTGGGATTGTGCTTTCATGACGTTTCCCTCCCCCTAATACTCAACATCATTGCCTAAGTATTTAAATTGAATGATAGAAATCACTCCAATGACTAAAGCTAAAATGACCCCCATTGCAGAAGCTAAGCCAAAATTACCAAGTAGGAATGCTTGTTGATATACGCCATACATCACGGTCGATGTACTGTATATTGGACCTCCAGAGGTTAGCAATTGGATGAGAGCGAAACACTGAAACGAATTAATTGTCGTAATGACAATCACATATAAACTTGTCGGCATCAGTAATGGCCATATAATTTTCCGGAAAATTTGCCACGGTGTAGCTCGATCAATCTGGGCTGCTTCAATATACGTAGTCGGAATGTTACCGAGTGAAGCAACGTACAGAATAATTGGCTGTCCAACGGAAGTCGTGATTAATATAACTGTAATCGCCATCAAAGCTGTTTTAGGATCTCCCAGCCAGGAGACCGGCTCTATTCCAAAAAAACTAGTAATATAATTAAGAATTCCAAAGTTAGGATGATAGATCCAACCCCATACGACAGTAACACTCACCACTGAGGTTACAGCAGGTAGATAGAATATCCCCCTACAAAATGATCTTATAAATTCACTTTTCTTATAGATGGACATCGCTACAAAAATAGAAAAACCAATAACGATAGGAACAGCAACTGCAACAAGTACAATTGTATTAATCATAGATTTATGGAACGTTTTATCATGATAAAGAGTTACATAATTATCCCATCCAATAAATTCAAAACTCGTAATGTTGTAATCGAAAAAACTCATGTATATTCCTCGCAGCATGGGATACACAACGAAAATGAGGAAAAATGTTAACGCAGGTAATAAAAACAAATAACTCATCATCCAATCACGTAATTTGTTTTTGTTTGGTTTACGAATGGTAGCTAACAATTGTTTCACCCCAATCTAATTCTTTATGGAAAGGAGCAGCGAATAAATAATGCTGCTCCTCTTCACTTTATTTATTCGCTGCTTTCGCTTTCTCAATCGCGGCATTGGATTTCTCCGCAAATTCACCTAACGCTTCTTTAGCTGATTTCGTTTCAAGGATTGCTTCTTGCAGTGCTGGGAACCAGAAAGTACGCACTTCTGCATAGCCGTCTGCAATCGTTGGTGGATCTGTTATGAATTTACGTGCCAGCTCTGAATACTCATACTCAGACCCTTCATATAGGCCTGTAACTGAGTTCCGCGCTGACAAACCTCCTGTTTGAATCAAGTTTTTCTCGCCCCATTCAGGATCGTTCACGATGAAGTCAACTAATTTTTTTGCTGCTTCAGCTTTTTTATCGTCATCATTATTAAAGACTGCTAGACCACCAAGAAATGGTTCAAGCTTCGGATCGGATCCATCCGGTGTTGGATAAGGAAGTAAAACATCCTCAAAGTCCTCTGTTTTATTTGGAGCAAAAAGTGATTTAAGTACAGCAGAATAGTTAATAGCAAATGCCATTTTACCTTGCAAGAATAAATCATTATGATCCCCAGCATCTAATGAAGCAGCGCCCGGTGCCACCAGTCCATCTCTTGAAGCTTGAACAACCCATTCAAGCCCTTTAATCCCGCTTTCTGAGTTAATCGCAACAGCGCTATAATCTTCATTCAAAAACCGACTAGTTCCTAGATTAGTAATATATCCTCGTGTCCCTTGGTCTCCCGCAACGCTTTTTGCATAGAAACCAGATGGAATGATACCCGGAGCCTTTTCTTTAACTGCATGTAACGCTTTCTCATACTCCGCTACAGTCCATGTCCGATCTGGTCGATCTAATGGTAGCAAATCAAGTTCGCCAATGTCCTCAAATAAAGTCTTGTTGACAGCCATCATGAATGGCCCTGTATTGAATGGATACATATAAACCTGATCTCCAACCATCGATTGTTTCATTAACGCTGGAGATATATCATTTTTCACATCATCTGGCATCATGTCATTTAGTGGTGCAAGTAACCCTTTCTTACCCCAATCAATGATCCGCCCTGGAGCGTCGTAGATCATATCTGGTGCTGTGTTCGTAGCGATTGCTACATTCAGCTTTTCAGGTCCACCTTCAAAAGTAAGCATCTCTAACTTCACTTTAATGTCTGGATTTTTTTCATTGAAAGCGGCAATAATTTCTTTCTCATACTTACCCACTTCTCCATCTAAAGCTTGGAAGTTCGGGAAATTCCACCACGTTATTTCCACCTGTTTTTCATTACTTGGATTTTTGTCTGTGTCTTTGCCACCTTCGCTTTCCTTTGCTGTGTCTTGACTACAAGCGGTCAAAAATAGTGATAATACAAGGGCCATTACAACTAACAAGACAGAACCCTTTTTCGAACCTCGCATAATATCTCCCCCTCCTTGTATTTCCGGAAATAGTGGTGAAGCGCTTTCATTTCCTGTTTTAAGCATAAAGTCAATAACCAGACATGACAATCCCATGAACTTTACATTCATAGCCCTATTCTGACATAAATGCTCCAAACCCCTTTAAATTATTTAATAATTCCAACTTCACTACGCCGCCATTAAAGATTAACCTCCACAACATGTTTGAATCTTCTACCAATTTATTGTTGGGGAAACTTTTTTTATCGTGTACACTTAAAATAGATTCACAAAATGGCTGTTTAAGTAAGTAATAGAAATTTAGAGGTCTTTTAACACATTCCTAAAAAACAACAACTACTATCAAATGATTTTTGGGGGAATACGATGTATAAATTGATGATTGTTGAGGATGAACCTCTCATACGTTCTGGATTAAAACAGTACTTCGATTGGAAAGAGTTAGGGGTCCATACAATTATTGAGGCGGAAAACGGGAAAGACGGAGTGGATAGAGCTTTAATCGAGCTCCCCCACTTGGTGATTACAGACATTCGTATGCCTGTAATGGATGGACTTGAAATGATTGGACAGCTCCGATCAAAACTGCCCGATACCCTTTTTATTATCTTGACTGGCCACAATGAATTCGAGTACGCGCAAAAAGCCATTCATTATGGCGGTGTATATGATTATTTACTAAAACCATTGCAATACGAAAAAAGTTTTTCAGTTATTGTAAATTGCTTAGAAAAAATACGCCTAAAGCAACTTATGCCACAATCTTTCGAACGGCTGACAGATCGAGGTACAAATCAAGGGGTTGGAATTGCGCCTGAAGAAGGCCTTCAACTTTTCGAAAAAATAGAGTCCTATATCAAACTGCATTTGGATCAAGAATTAACACTCAATATGGTTGCCGAACATTTCTTTTATCATCCTTCTTATTTAAGTCGGCTATTCAAAACAAAATTAAATAAAAACTACATGACTTTTGTAAGCGAAATAAGAATTAATTATGCGCTACAATGCCTGAAGGTGTCGCAACATTCCATCGCCGACGTGGCAAGTTTATGTGGGTATAAAAGTTATAAACATTTCGTAAAAGTATTTAAAAGTATTACCCAAATGACACCAACAGAATATAGAAAACAGTTAAGGCTATGATATTATGAACCATTTGAAGCGCTTCTTACCATTTTTCCAATTTAAACATGTGAATCATCAAATTTTTGTCCTTATGATTTTGACGATTACCATCCCGCTGCTGATTTTATCCGTAATGATTTACATGTTTTCAATTCAATCAGCTAAAAAAGAGTATCAAAATAGTTCGAATCTCATTCTTAATAATCTATCTTTTAATTTCGATCAATATTTGCAGAGCATCGAGATGGGGGCGCTTACTGCACAGATGGACAGTAAACTACAAAATGCGCTTGAAAATTGGCAAGGAGATGACTCAGAACGAGACTATGTTCAAATTTTAGAATACGAAAATGCGATTGAACATTTTATCAGTACAATTGAAATAACAATTGAGAATGTCGATAGCGTCCAAATTTATATAGGTGACCATGTATTTTATTCGACACTAAAAAAATCCGTATACGATGTGAGTAACTTAACAAACGAAGAATGGTATAAACAAACCATTGAGCAAAAAGGTAGAATCGTCTTATTTGGTACTCACCAACCATTTAATAGGGTAAATTCCAATGAATCAGTGATATCAATCGCAAGGGTAATTAATAAAAATGGAAGCAGACAACCGTTAGGTGTTTTGCTTATTGATATCCGTTTAGATTCATTACGTAACATTCTAAATTTATCAGAAAATCATAATCGGAATTTCGTTATTTTGGATCCTCTTGGCAGTGTTATTTACGCTTCTGACCTAGATCAAATCGACTCCAATATGACATTTAAACCCGCTATCCAGCCTTTCCTTTCCGATTCAAATAAGGAATCCGGGAATTTTTACGCACCGGTAGACGGGGTTAATTCATTTTTCAATTTTGTCACTTCTCCCTACTCAGACTGGACAGTTATTCAATATATAGAAGAACAGGAAATGACTAAGCATGCGGAAATGCTTCGCAAAGTTATTTTAGGGTTAGCTTTCTTTTCGATTGGTATGGCTATGTTATTTATGGTGATCTTATACATACGTGTAACTGAACCAATTATCTTTTTAAGTAGGCAAGTGAAAATAATCGGTCGCGGAAAATTCGATGTTAACTTGACTAGCAAACGTCAGGATGAATTTGGCGGACTTTATCAGGGAATTAGCAAAATGGTCACGGACATACAAGATTACATTGAACGGTCCTCTGTGTTAAAAGCTCAACAAAAGCTAGCACATTACCGCGCGCTTAAAAGTCAAATCAATCCGCACTTTTTAGCTAACGCACTTGAATCGATTCAAATGAAAGCGGTGTTAAACAAACAACGGGATATTGCTGAAATGATTGGGGTACTCGGACAGTTATTTCGAATTAATATCCAAAGTGGGAAAGAAACAATCACATTGGAAGAAGAATTGACCCACATTCGCCTGTATATCCAAGTACAACAAATGCGATTCGGAGATAAAATTCAGTACGTCGAAAACTTAGCTCCAACTAGTGAATCTATACGACTTTTGCATTTCTCCCTTCAGCCCCTTGTAGAAAATGGTATTGTCCATGGGTTAGAGCGTAAATATGGAGCTGGAATACTTGAAGTTTCATCTATTTTTTCCGGCCAGGATATGCTAATAACGGTGAGTGACAATGGAGTCGGTATTGATGAAGAACAACTACAATACTTGAAAAATCGCCTTGCACAATCCTCCAGTACATTAACCGAAGAACATATCGGGCTTAAAAATGTCCATGATCAAATTCGGTACTATTTTGGTGATCAATATGGCATTGAGATTGATAGCTCGCTCGGAGTAGGCACGACGGTAACCATACGAATTCCAGCAAGAACATGAAGTTACTAGTTAGGAAACAGGACTCTAATTACTATGCTTCTTTCACCTATCTGAAAAATCTAAATGATTCACACGATAAAATGTGGGTATTACAAGAACATGCACCATTCATCTTAGACATACTCTTGGAGGAGATTTAAATGGATTTAAAACTTAAAGGCGAAAAGAAATGGTTAAAGCTAGGAGCGGCAACATTGCTCTCAGTCGGAATGCTTGCTGCATGTGGCGATGGGGATGACGACGATGTTGACGTGGATGTTAACGAACCTGTAGAAGATGTCAATCCTGAGGATGGAACAAATAGGGATGTAGATTTAGATACTGATGATGAAACAGATAAAGATGTTGAGGTTGATGACGATGGCGTCGTTGATGATAAGAAAGATGACGACCATATCGAAGATGGCAGCGACGGTTAATTAGATAATCTGCTGTAGCACTTAAACCAAAAAGGACTGGATGGCATCGTAGCCGTCCAGTCCTTTTTGGAATTCAAATTTTCATTTTCAAATGAACATCCCTGCAATAGCGGCACTCAATAACGAGGCTAACATCCCAGCTGCCACCGCACGAACACCCAGTCTTGCAATGTCAGGACGTCGACTTGGTGCAAGAGAACCTAATCCGCCAAGAAGAATTGCCAGTGAACTTAAGTTCGCAAAGCCACAAAGTGCAAAGCTCACGACGATGACTGTTTTAGGGCTGAGTGATGCAATTTCAGGTGCGAATGATGCATACGCGACAAACTCATTCAACACAAGTTTTTGACCAATGAATCCACCTGCTGTTACTGCCTCTGACCAAGGAACACCGATGGCGAATGCCAGCGGTGCAAATAGAATGCCGAGAATCCCCTCAACGGTCAACGATTCAAAGCCAAACACCCATTTACCGATTCCGCCTAACATGCCATTCATCATAGCGATAAGCGCAATGAACGCCAATAGCATGGCACCGACATTCAAGGCAAGTTTTAATCCATCTCCTGCCCCACGTGCTGCTGCATCAATAACGTTCACAGATTCCTGATCCTTACCCATCTCAAAATCTTCAACTTCTGACTTCTCCGTTTCCGGTATAAATATTTTCGCCATAATCAATCCTGCAGGTGCAGCCATGAAGCTTGCTGCAATTAAATACTCAAGTGGAACACCCAGGAGTGCATAACCCGCGAGAACAGAACCAGCAATAGATGCAAGTCCTCCTGTCATGACTGCAAAAAGCTCTGACTTCGTCATGTTTGCCAAAAAAGGTCGGATGACAAGTGGAGCTTCCGTCTGTCCGACGAATATATTCGCGGCCGCAGAAACCGATTCTGCTTTACTCGTGCCAAGCAGTTTCGATAATGCGCCTCCGATCAGTTTGATAACCACCTGCATAATTCCAAGATAATATAGCACGGAAATCAAGGAAGAAAAGAAAATGATGATCGTCAACACTTGGAATGCAAAGACGAAACCGAATCCTTCAACGTCCGCTACCGGACCGAAAAGAAATGCAACCCCTTCGCCAGCGTAGTCAATGACATTTTGCACGAGTCCAGAAAACCATATTAATCCAGCTCTCCCCGCCTCCCATTTCAAGACGACGAATGCAAATGTCACTTGGATGATTAAACCAACAACGATAGTCCGGTAATTAATCGATTTCTTTCCATTAGATAAAAGAAATGCAATTCCTAATACCACAACTATCCCCAAAAGCCCCCACAATAAATTCAACTAGTACACCTCTTCATATGGAAGTTTTCCATTTATAATTTTGTTACTAATACGCCAATTCGCACTATGGAAAGCTCATTTTAGTTGTCTGACGTCATACAACTAAATGAGTTTAGCAAACGAAATGACATAAGTAAATAAATTGTGCGGAAAATAGGAAAAACTATGTTTTCCAAATGATTCAGCAGTTAGTATTCCACATTTATCCGAAATTACTCGTCGTTTTTTGAATACGCTCACATTTTAAGACAACAAAAAAAGACTACCCTTTAAGTCAATACAGCTGACCTGTAAGAAAGTCTTAGTACAATCATCTTCTATATCCTGTTACCAATGTCTATTTTTACGAAGAAAAGAAATAATTGTAATCAAAAAAATGGATTAAACGATGGTAAGCAGTTGGTCTTAGAATGACTTTCAAAAAATTACCCATCCTATAAAAAAGGAGATGTCATCAATTATGAGAAAAACATTTATTGCACTTGGAATTATTATTACAGTTAATTCAGCACCAACATATATCCCAACCATTGCTCATACACCACCAGAAATTCCAGCTTACGCTAAGTGGGGTAAACTCGCTATAAAAGAAACACAATCAAAATATCCCAATGCAACTATTATTGACTACCTTCATGAAGGAAGCGAATCTAGAAAGGATTCAACAATTGAAAAGTTTAAGCTATGGTTAAAAGATGGTGACCACGAATTCGGCGTTTTTGTAAGAATTGAGTATACTACCGAAACTGAAAAAGTAGTTACTATTGAATTTGAAGAAACTTCTAGGTAAAACTTCACAGTCGTGGCCATTCTTTTTCGGAATTTGATAATTCCCATTTTTCAAGGGATATTATTTTTAAATCCAAATTATCAAGAGGCTTAATTAAATGGAAAAACTATGCCCTTACCTAAATTACTGAGACAATATAAAACACCTACGTAATTGACACACTTATTAAAAGTGCATCTATCGTAGGCGTTTTTTCATTAAGTAGCCCTATTCAACTATTTTCAACACCAAAGGAAGTTACCTCACCATCATTCTATCATTGCTCCCATAGGCTCTAAAACAAATTTCTCGATTGCATGGAGCACTCCTTCTTCATTGTTCGTCAGTGAGATATAATCCGCAAGGTCTTTCAATTCCTGGACCCCGTTACCCATCGCGATACCTAAACCAGCCGTCTTAATCAGTTCAATATCATTGTGATTGTCGCCTATAGCGATAATTTCTGTACGATCGATACCAAGATTACTCGCTAGGTGCAATAAAGCACTTCCTTTGTTAGCTTCTGGATGCGTCACTTCAAGATAGTTTACTAAAGACTTGGCGATATGTGCACTCCCTCCAAACAATGCCCGCAATTCATCCTGTAAGGTTGCAAGGTAGGCAGGCTCTTCGATAAAGAGTGCTTTCGTAAATCCTAGTTTCGCAAGTTTGCCAAGATCCGGTTCTATTTTATACGGGACCTTCGATTTTTTGGAGTACTCAATAATCTTGTCATTTTCTGATGCAGCATAAAGAATATCATCTTGATAAACTTGCAAATGTATTTTTTTATCACGAGCTATCTCAACTAGTTTTTGTGCCATGTTAGGAGGAATAAGTCGTTCATACATCACTTCATCGTCATCAATGCTTTTAATGATTGCACCCTGATACGTAATAACTGGTACATTGATGCCAAGTTGCTGTGCAAATAATTTCGCAGATGGAAACATACGCCCTGTCGCAATCGTGACAACTGTTCCTAATTCCACCGCTTTTTGAATAGCCTCGATTGTTCTTGGCGTAATCAGTAATTCATCCGTAAGTAATGTCCCATCAAGGTCAATCGCAATTAGTTTATACATGGAATTCCCCCTTTACTTAATGCTATCTAGTTATCGTCGCATGTTGTGACTTACACTGTCTAGTGAAGATACTTTTCATCTCGCAATAATTGCATGTTAAAATCGAGAGGTGGAAAATAAAATAGTTATGTCACTAACTTACAGGCGTTTTTTTGTGGCTACCTCGAGTCACGATACGTCAACATTATTTCATTGAAATTCTCTAATTGATGTTCGTTGATATTTTACTATACCCACTCCATTCACCAACAGTTCCTGTTGCGTGATTGTATTCTCCCCTATAATTCTAGTATTCTTAATAGATGTAATTTATCAGCTTAGCATCCCCTTGGCTTTCACTTGAAGTAACCAGTCTGGAAACTCTGTAAGCAACTTATCATACAGCTCTTCATCGGAAACCTTTGCAACATTACTGATTTTAAAGAAATCTGCATTGTCTACATACCTGTCTTTAAGGTCGTCTAACTTTTGCAAGAAAGCAAATTTTTCTTTACCAATCCCAACAAACTGCCAGAAAATAGGTTGATTTGCGCTTTCACGCACAATCCGTGTTGCCTCACTTTTATCAGAGTTATTCCCATCCGTTATAAAGAGTACAAAAGTAGGATGTTCAGGCTTAATAGGAATTTCTTTTGCTTTCTTACTGAATAAACCACCAAACAAACTTTTCTTAGCAGGTTCTTGATTCCCACTCAGTGCAATTCCATATTTACTCACTATCAATTCCATAACTGGAGCATATTTCGTTCCACCACTTACAGTCATTTTAGTGTCCTTTACAAATGTTGCATGGTTCACTTCTGTTGCTGTACCAACAAAATTTGCACCGTTATTGAACTGAAATACATCAATTTCTTTATTAGCATCCATGTTCATACCAATGGCTAGTAAACGCTCTACAATCTGCTGTACAGTCCCATTCTTATATAGTGAACTCATTGAGCCTGATTGATCGATTGCTAATATGATTTCTGCTTTAACACCAGTTAGTTTCTTCTTCTCTAATACAATACCTACTTTTTTAGTTAAATCTATTAAGTTTGTCATTTAATCATGCTCCTTATCTTTTTTAATATTTAATTTATGCCACACAAAATTATTATTTTCTCATTAAAAAATCTGAAGTCGTAAAAAGTACCAACATCTAAATATTCTCATTAATCCATCAACAATTACAACTGATTGTACCATAAGTTTATGGATAGCAAGATGGTGTCCCTGATTAACTTCCGCTTTTCAAGAAATAAATGTAGTTGTTTGTTTTCTTATTAACTTCTCTCAGATGCATTATTTTTCACACAAAAAATGTCGCTCCTTAATCTAAATGATTAAGGAGCGACATACATCATAGTCCATATCAAAACATGTGGACTATTTTATTCAGTTTTAAATTTCTTCTTACGTGAAGGCAACATATTAAAGAGTATATTCAACACAATCGCAGTGACACTTCCCGCGACAATACCGTTACTCGTTAATATTTTAAGATCTGAAGGGAATTGTGCAAAGAGTTCAGGTACGACTGTCACACCCAGTCCTATCCCGATTGCGCAAGCAATGATCATAGAATTCTCTTGAGAATCAGTAATAATTTTGCTTAACATTTTAATTCCTTGGGAAACGACCATTCCGAACATTGCGATCATCGCGCCACCTAAAACAGCATTTGGAATAATTGTTGTGAAAGCTGCGATTTTTGGAACAAAACCGAGCGTAACCAACATAATACCCGCGATTAAAATAATTTTTCGTGATCTGACACCTGACATTTGAATTAAACCGACATTTTGTGAAAACGTCGTATACGGAAATGCATTGAAAATACCGCCTAGTAAGACGGCGATCCCTTCCGCACGATACCCTTTTTCAAGATCTTTTCTCTTTATATCGCGCTCACAAATATCACCTAGCGCAAAGTAAACGCCTGTTGATTCAACAAGGGATACCATTGCCACTAAGATCATTATAAAGATAGCCGACCATTCGAAAGTCGGCATACCGAAGTAGAAAGGCTCAACCATATGGAAATAGGCTGCATCCCGAACGGCCGAGAAGTCAACTTTCCCCATAAACGTAGCAACAACAGTCCCGACAACCAAGCCGAGTAAGATGGAAATAGCCCGCATAAAACCAGTGGAAAACTTGAAGACTAGGAGGATAAAAAGCAACGTTCCGAAAGACAATGCTATATTCGACAATGAACCGAAATCACTTGCACCTTGTCCCCCACCCATATTGTTAATAGCCACGGGAATTAACGTAATACCGATAATCGTAACTACAGAACCTGTTACAACTGGAGGGAAAAATCGTACAAGCATACCGAAGAAACGGCTAATAACAATGACGAAAAGTCCCGATACGATAATTGCCCCATAAATAGCGGAAATTCCAGACTCGGTGCCAATCGCAATCATCGGTCCTACCGCTGTAAACGAACAGCCTAATACAACGGGCAATCCGATTCCGAAGAAACGGTTATTCATAATTTGTAAAATCGTTGCAATCCCACACATTAAAATGTCGATGGAAACAAGATAAGTCAGTTGTGTAGAAGTTAGGCCCAGTGCATTACCGACGATTAATGGTACGAGGACCGCCCCCGCATACATCGCCAAAACATGTTGGAGCCCTAAAGCAGTTGACTTAAGTGGATTGCTCACTTGGAAGTTTCCTCCTCAATAAATGTCACTTGCCCATTTTCGAGTGAAGCAATATTCGCAAGTGACTCTACACGGATGCCGCGTTCACGGATGAGCGCCCCGCCAGGTTGGAAACCTTTTTCGATAACAATACCAACGCCTGCCAACTTCGCTCCAGCTTGCTCAATGATATCTAGCAACCCAAGTACAGCTTGTCCGTTTGCAAGGAAGTCATCGATGAGTAAGACTGTATCTTGTGCTGTAATGAAATCTTTTGAAACGGAAATATCATTTGTTTCGTTTTTTGTGAATGAATGGACACTCGCCGTATACAAATGGTCCACTAACGTTAGTGATTTCCTTTTACGTGCAAAAATTACCGGTACCCCTAGTATCAAGCCCGCCATCATTGATGGAGCAATACCCGACGATTCAATCGTTAGAATTTTTGTTATTCCCGCATCTTTAAATCGTGTTGCAAATTCTTCCCCAACCGCCTGCATAAGAGGTGGATCGATTTGATGATTCAAAAATGAATCTACTTTTAGCACCTGATTAGATAATACTTTACCGTCTTTTACAATTTTATCTTTTAACAATTTCATTTTATTTTTCCTCCTTCTTGTTTTCACAATCAAGAGCCACAAAAATAAGCCCTATGACCATGCATCCAATCAAACCATGAGAGGAGCAATGTCATTCAGGCTTATTTGCTGAATGGAAAAGAAAGAGACATACCCAATTAAATGAGTACGACTTTTTCAATTCGTTGCTTCTCATAGTCGATTTATTTACGGTAAATCGGTAGATACTTGCGGGCCATATTCCCGCTATTATATGAGCGAATGCTATTAGAATGTTATTAGTATAGCACGGGAATTTCAGATTTCAACATCCTCAAAAGTTAAATAATGATTCATTCAATTCAATGAACGTACTATGTGCGGTGAATGTGTTATTGTAGATGAAATAAGTAGACTTTGGGGGCATTATCTTGACCAATCCACATTCCATGAATACAAATAAAAAATTAAAATTCACACGAAATACATGGTTTCTTCTTATCGGAATCATTTTCATCGCGTCCACACTTCGGTCGCCTTTAACATCTGTCGGACCATTAATCTCTTCCATTAGAGACAGTTTGGCCATTTCAAATGTATTAGCGGGATTCCTAACGACCATTCCTCTGCTCGCTTTTGCACTTATTTCACCGTTCGCTCCGAAAATTGCACGTCGCTTCGGAATGGAACTGACATTATTTGTATCACTCATTTTATTGACAGCAGGTATTATTACTCGTTCTCTAGGCACAACACCTAATTTGCTCATTGGCACTTTCCTAATAGGACTTGCCATTGCATTTGGAAATGTCTTATTACCAGGTCTAATAAAACTCAACTTTCCACTGCATATGGGTCTCATTACCGGTATTTATTCGGTCTCTATGAATTTATCCGCAGCCATCGCGGTTGGCGTCAGTGCACCACTTTCTCATAATACACAGTTTGGATGGAGAGGCGCATTAGGAGTTTGGGCGTTGCTAGCATTTATCGCTCTACTCGTCTGGCTCCCGCAACTTAAAAACAAGAAATCACCAAATTCATTGGATGTTCATTTGGAAAAGGCCAAATCACCCTCTTTATGGCGTTCTCCATTGGCTTGGAGTGTTACCTTCTTTATGGGGTTCCAATCTTTGATATTTTATACAACTTCCGCATGGATGCCTGAGGTGTTAAAAACGCAAGGAATAAGTCCAGATAGTGCTGGATGGATGGTTTCCCTCTTGCAATTTGCGCAATTACCAATGACATTCATCGTTCCGATTCTAGCAGGAAAAGTAAAAGATCAGCGCTGGATTGTAGCGGGTGTCGCACTATTATACCTCTTGGGCTATGGCGGTATCATGGCAGGCACAACTGCACTTGTTCCACTCTTTATGATTTTGATTGGAATTGCAGGTGGCGCAGCATTTGGACTTTCAATGATGTTCTTCTCATTACGCACACGGACACCACATGAAGCTGCAGATCTATCAGGTATGGCACAGTCCTTCGGCTATTTACTTGCTGCGGTTGGACCAGTACTCTTCGGATTATTACACGATTTCACATCAGGTTGGACAGTGCCGATGCTGATTATTATCATTGCATCTTTAATTGTCCTCCTATCAGGCTTGAAAGCAGGGAAAAACACCTTCGTTACTCCAGAGTAGGTGCTTAGAAATCTTCTACTACCAAAAAAGTGCTGTAAACCAATATTGGTTTACAGCCTTTTTCAAGTTATCATTTTTTTACTCGGCTACAACATCCGTTTTGACCTTCTCCTCTTTATTCTACTGGGCTATCAAAAGAACCTCTCTATCAAAATAGCAGTTAATACTAAGCCAACTATAAATCAAATACAGACAACTCCCCTAGAGTTCTTGCCGTTTCTACGAGGCAAATTGATAAAGTTCTCTTTCATTCTTTTCATTTTTGCATCAGTTGCTACTAATCAAATGGGTTCAACAGGTAATCGTTAACGTGAATTCAATATGCTTCAGCAGCAAATTGCGGATAGGTTTTATTATTTGAAAGCTGGGTATTTTAAAGACTAGCACTAACACTATAAAAATCTTAGGAGGCAATTTGAAATGGCTGACAAAAAGTTTGTAGGTACATTCCATAATGAAACCCAAGTCTTGAATAAGATTGATGAGTTAAAAGCGCAAGGTTATACTGAAAACGATATTTATATTGTGACGAATGATGCAGATACATTATCGATTATCCGAGGAGAAACTGATGTGGATCTCCGATCGCCTGAAGGTAACTGGATGGACAAGTTCATCGCTTTCCTGAGCGGAGATGAACCCGTCAAAGGTGCATTCACTAACATGGGATTCACCGACGAAGAATCCAACCGTTATTTCAATGAAGTCAAAGCTGGCGGAATTCTTCTATACGTGGACCAGGAATACGGTAATCTCTATGGAAATCAAGGAACGGAATATCAAGCAGGTTATACAAATCCTAATATCGGCTCAAATCTTGTTGTTGATGATTATGATAATCCCAATCTAGCAATGAACAGCCAAGGGTTAGGGTTAGGAACAGATGCAGAACAGGAAGAACATCTAAGATTGCACGAAGAGAAGCTCAATGTCGACAAAGAACGCTATCAGGCGGGTGAAGTGAACGTCAGTAAGCACATTGTCGAAGAGACACAAACGGTAGAAGTGCCCGTCACACGTGAAGAAGTGTACATTGAACGACGCGCAGTAACTGAAGAGACTGCTGCCGGAGAAGTGTTTGATGATGGTGAAAATATTCATATACCTGTTATGGAAGAGCGGGTTGAAGTGACAAAACGTCCTGTCGTTAGTGAAGAAATCGTCGTTGGCAAACGTGAAGTTCATGATACAGAAACGGTTAACGAAACCGTGCGCCGTGAAGAAGCGGATATCGACCGGACCGATGCAGTACTAGATGAACGTGATGGGACGGCCATACATTCATTGGATACAAATCCATTTGAGCGGAATGAATTAAATAATGATTCTTTAATCGACCGGAAACGATTTTAATAATTAAGAAAACCGTAAGGCACCTGGAGTCTAGACACTGCTCCAGATTGAAAAACAGATATTTTCTTATTCCTTTAAAAAGGAGCTTGCTTAAGTAGATGATCTACTTAAGCAAGCTCCTTTTCGTTTTCCGGATTGACTTCCATCACTTTTTTGGTTAGTTCAATTGACAGGTGACGCCGAATTTATCCCCTACCCAACCAAACTTGTCACTGACCGGCGTTTCAGAAAGCAGCATCAGGACTCGTCCATCCTGTGATAGCTGTTCAAAAAGCCGACCAATTTCCGCTGCCGTGTCACATGCCACAAACAATGAAGTGGAAGGAGTGAATGTGAATTCTTGGTTGATAGAACTGTCGATGCACATGAACGCCTGTCCTTTTATTGTGAATGTGGCGTGCATGATCATGTCGTTTTCTTGATGGACTACATTTAGAATTTCCGATTCATCAAAATAGCTGTGTAAAAATTCATGGCATTTTGTGCATTTCCTTCAATCATAAGCAAAGATAAGCAACGTCGTTATTTTTGGTCGGTAGTCCCTATAAGTTATTTCCCCTCACATCTTTATTTATAAATCAATTTCTAAAACAATCGGACAATGGTCGCTGCCGAGTATATGTGGATGGATGGTAGCATCTTTCAACAGAGATTCCAATTGTTTGGAGGCTATGAAATAATCAATCCGCCATCCAATATTCCGCTCCCTAACCTTACTCATGTACGACCACCAAGTATATGCTCCTTCTAGATTTGGATTGAAATACCGATACGTATCGATGAATCCTTCCCCTAATAGCTCCGTCATCTTTCCGCGTTCCTCACTGGTGAAGCCCGAATTACCGATGTTCGATTTCACATTTCGTACATCTATTTCCTGATGCGCGACATTCAAATCACCACATAGAATGACTGGTTTCATATCATTCAGTTTCTTTAAGTAGTCACGCATGTCGTTTTCCCATTCCAAGCGAAATGGCAATCGTGCCAAATCCCGCTGCGAGTTTGGCGTATAGACGTTTACTAAATAAAACTGCGCGAACTCAAGCGTAAGAATCCGTCCCTCTTCTTGAGCATCTAAATCGCCTACACCGTATTTCACAGTCAATGGTTTTTCTTTCGTGAATACAGCCGTACCTGAATAGCCCTTTTTTAGTGCGTAATTCCAATATTGATGATAACCATCCAACTGTAAATCAATTTGACCTTCTTGCAGTTTTATCTCCTGTACACAGAAGATGTCTGCATCCACCGTTTCAAAGTATTCTAAGAAACCTTTACTAACACATGCCCTTAATCCGTTGACGTTCCATGATACTAATTTCATATAGATTGACTCCTTTGATTAACCTCTGCGAATTCTCTTTCCATTCTTACTATAGCACAAAAGAACATACGTTCAATTTTTCACTTATTAAAAACGAAAATTCTGCTACAGCTAGCCTAGTTGGTTCATTCATCGCCAAAAAATTCCGATTAGAACGATTGCTCCTAATAGAAATTTGCCAATCTGCCCGATTTGTTCCGAGGTGATAAATGGTTTTGGCACAAGAAATTCCATTTCCTTGATTTCATTCTCCAAATGATCTATTTTGGCTTTCAGCGCTATCATTTCTTTGTCCAGATTGGTTTCCCATTCATCTTGTCCATTCATATGTATTCCTCCCATTTTTTGATTTAACTTACTATACGTTACTTACTCAAATTGGTTTCATTTTTTCATTAATAAACAAATCTCAACGGCTTTGTTCGGGATCTATAAACCTCGTTTATTGAACTCCCCTATGTTCTCCAGTATCTCGCTATGGACACTAATATTCCATGTTATAAAGAAGATAAGACATACTACATATCACGTCTGTTGATTAACCAAAGTAACCAGTGAATAACATGATTAACTGCTAGGCGCTACGTGTAAAGTTGACTTTGGATTGCTTTGGATATAAAGACTTCTATACGATTATCGAGATGTCTAGAAATGTAGTGATGCGACTTTGTCGCATCACTACATTTCTTTCCCGATAATCGTATGGTGGTCCTTCATCCATCGCGCTCCAAATGCATAAGTATACGAAGTGCTAACACTTTTTGAGACGAAAGAATAGAGGGGCATCTACCTGGATAAAAGCCGCCAAAGATGCAATTTTGCCGGCTGAAACTTTCTTTAGGGTTTGCTCATTTTTACTAGTAAAGAAGTGTTACTTTCTATAAGGTATCACATGATTACATGCATACTCTTTGCTAAAAGTAAGCAAGGAACGCATTTTACAACGTACTAGAGTGCCCGGAATTGCATCTTCGGGCACTTACACTCCCTATAGAAAGTCATCTATTCTTTTCTTTCCAAGCAACTGCATTATTCACTTAAATATTGTAGGAACGCGACAGGCAACTATTCGCAACAGGATTACCGAAAATAGTGTGGCTAGAAGTGACGGAGTCACTTCTAGCCACACATGCCTCTCGATAAATTCGTCGTGATTTTTTTGCCGAAAGCGGACCGGAAATGATCCAGTGAAAATGGATTTTTCCAAGCCCTACTCGCCATCACCTTATGTAGATAAATGGATAATCAACAGACGTGGCTACATATACTAGTACGAACCATTTAAAGGTTTTTCTTTGTCTTGCAGCTGATTGAAATATGTATGCAAATAATCCGATAAATAACGAGATTATAATCAAATCGGATTGCCATATACGCTCTGCTGAATTAACAGGAATCATTACCTCTTGTAAGATTTGTATAGTGTTATCATCATTAATTTGTATATTATATTTTTCTTTGTTGAAAAAACCTTCTTCAATCGTTATGAAAGATGCACTTTCATCTAAATTATAATGATAGCGAATCAAATTAAAATTAGTTAGTATTGTGAATGTTAACAATAGCATCATCACAGGTATAAAAATGAACCCAAGCGGCTCTTTTTACAGGCTTTAACATAATTATCCCTCCTCCCGTAATTATCGTTTGTTATTCTATTTTATTCACAATAGTTGTGGGAATACCTCTTTAATTTGGAAAATAATTCGCAATACGAAAAATGCCTGTACTGAACACAACTTCAAATTGTGTTTAGCACAGGCAAGGAAGCATTAATTTAAAGAGAAGAATGTTTACATTTTTCTCTTGGAGCGGTGTCTTGACTTCAGCACTATTCTTACTTCATCTGGTCTGTTACAGTATTAACAAGTAACAAAGGATCTACCGTATATACCTCGTAAACGACTTCCTCTTCCTGCCACATAAAGCTATTCGCAGCTGCACCTTCACTATTCATATCAAACATCCCAGCCCCGATCTTTCGTGGAGCTGGTAATAATTGATTTTCCAACTTTGCGACAATCTCTTTTGCCAAATCGTTCATTTTCGCACTTCCTACATCGCTATTCCGATTACGAATCGAAAATGACCAGCGCCCCTCATGCCATGTAAGGAAAATACTCCCTGCACCGGCATCTTGGTATCCCGTAATGCCATTTCCCAAATCAACTTTTTGAGCGCTATCATTGATGGGCTGGTAATTGATTTTCGCTTTAGCACTAGCCGCTGAGTCATACCTTGTCCCATTCACAATCATATAAGGATGTGCATCGTGTAAGGTAGAATCATTTACAGGAATCGGTACATTTGTGACATAAAAATTTACTTCGTAATTATTTTTGCTCGATGCAGTAGTCGCCGTCAGATAACCTTCCCCTACAAAAATATCCTCTGGCAACTCCAATTTCACATCAGTTTCTATAGCAGATGTTACCTGCGCTAAGATTTCTTCATGTGTTTGCTCAGGATTAGTTTCGGGGCTTTCTATTTGTTTTTCGGGTGTATCCGTTTCGGTAATATCTGGTGTCTCTACAACTTGATCCGCGCTTGATGAACATCCACCCAGTATGAATAAAGCGCTAATGAAAATTACGCTAACTCTTTTTGATTTCATATAGTTCTCTCCTTATATTAACCACAAAAAATACTCGATTTTATTCGTATTCCCCTTTTTCTTGCTTGTTAATCCTTTTTATAAGTACGATGCGAGAAATAAACAGGTTTAACTGTCCATTAGCGAGAACCTAAAGTGTAATTCCGAAAATAGTTTATTCATCAATAAAAGGCTCATCATTCATTGGAAGAATGATGAGCCTTTTATTGAATAGACAGTTGAAACGGATAGCTTAATGCGCATCAGGAAATACTCGCTTCATCGCATCTGAAAACTCTTCAAAGAATCCTTCCACTGGTTTGTCTTCTCTAATCTTAGTTCCATATTCGTCCATTTGTTTTACAAAATCGGGATTCATCGATACATAAACATTTTTAAAGTTAGCATCAGTCGACCTGACCTCATCCGCAATCTTATTCTCAGTCACTTCTGAACCATCTGCTCCTTCTTTTAGCACGACTGCCACATAAGCATTTGTGTCAGTTACGATGACATTGGCGCTTTCCACTTCTTCCATTTCCACTATTTTATCAGCAACATCATCAGCGACCGTCAGCTCTTGATTACCTTCACTATTTGGATTGGTATCCGTTGCCGAGTCGTTTGTAGTACCGTTTGTTGAATCATTGGTGGTAGTATCGTTTACATCCGTTTCTGTTTCTGTACCCACTGCATTGTCCTTCACTTCTTCATTTTTCTTCGTTCCACAACCCATCAAAGAAAAAATGACGAGCAAAGTGGCCAAAACACGCAACATCTTAGTCATTGATAATCCTCCTTCAAATTTGTCAGTAACGATAGCATGGTCTGTTTGTCTTTTTTTATGTAGTCGTTTTAAAATTTTATGCCAAAAAAATTCTCAAGCTGAAAAACGGCTTGAGAATGAAGTAAATTATGGTAATACATTCAGGCGACTGTTACTCAGCTTTGATTGCACTTACAACTTTATACAACTCAAGGTCTATTTCAACCGGTTCATTCATTGCTAATTTTGCTAGTTGTTTTCCTAAGAAAGGTCCGACAGTTAGTCCTGAAGCACCCAATCCATTCGCTAGTAAAATCCCTTTTGCTCCTGGAACTTCTCCAATAATCGGGAGGAAACCTGGGGTAAACGGACGGTAACCTACACGTACCTCGGTAAAAGCGCTGTCTGCTAATCCTGGCGCGACTGTTAGAGCTTTACCTAATACCTCATGCAAGCCTCCAGCAGTAACGCGCATATCAAACTGTTTATCATCTTCATGCGTTGCTCCAATGACTACTTTTCCATGATCAAATGCAAGAATGTATTGGTCAGTTGGTGGCATGACGACTGGCCATTCGGTGGTTTGTGTTTTTTCAAGTTGTAGATGGACGATTTGTGCTTTTTGAGCACTCACTTGTAGATGAATGCCTAGCGGCTCAACTAATTCTGCCGCCCATGCACCGGCAGTGACTATGACTTTATTCGCTAAAAACTGTTGATCTTCTACTTGAACTCCCGTGACAACTTTGTCAGTAGCAATAAGTGCTGCAGACCCATTTACGAACACTGCACCATGTTTTTTTGCGGCACTGACCAACGCATTTCGTAAAGCACGCCCGTTTACACGAGCCGCTCCACTAATTTGAATAGATTCATATTCCCCAGAAAGCGGAGGAAATAAAGCCGATGTTTCACTTGCATTCAATTGACGGATATCGCCAATTCCAGGTGCATCTTCTCGTCTTTTTACCGCACGTTCTTTCATTTTCTCGAGTTTGACAGCATCCGTGTGCAAGCTGACCGCACCAACGCGTCGGTACCCCGTTTCCGTTTCTCCGTCTTCTTCAAGCTGTTGGATGAGTGACGTATAATATGCCGCCCCGCCTTTCGCAAGGGCGTACCAAGCTTTATTTCTCCGTTGGGATAGCCATGGACAGATAATGCCCGCTGCGGCATCCGTCGCCTGCCCCGCGTCCTGACGATCTATAACTGTCACTTTAACTCCAGATTTGGCTAAATGATACGCTGTCGACGCTCCTAAAATTCCTGAGCCTATGATGATAAATTTCTTCATTATAAAACACCTTTTCCACTTTGAGTTTATTCTAATCATACCAGTTCTTATACTGAATTTTGACCGATTAACATGGTTTTGTCGAATTTACCCGCGACTCCATAAAAAACACCACAACCATGTCAGGTTGTGGTGTTTTATCCTTATTCACTTCACACAGATAACAACGCGGCATCACTGTTTAACTTTTCACCGCGAATGCGTTGGAATTCGGCCATTAACTTTTCAATCGTCAACTGCTTCTTCTCTTCAGCCTCAACTTCCAAGATGATTTGCCCTTTGTCCATCATAATGAGCCTATTGCCTAAATCCATTGCTTGCTGCATATTATGTGTGACCATCAGCGTTGTCAACTGGTCCTTTTCTACAAGTTGTTTCGTTAGATTCGTGATCAATTCCGCCCTTGATGGGTCAAGGGCCGCTGTATGTTCATCAAGAAGCAAAATGGACGGTTGTGTAAAAGTAGCCATTAACAAAGAGAGTGCTTGACGCTCCCCACCTGATAGCATACCTACCTTCGCATTCAATCGATCCTCTAGGTTCAAATGAAGTGTTTCTAGTGATTCCCGGAATAGTTCACGACGTTTCTTGTGAACACCTTTACGTAATCCGCGTGTTTTATTGCGCGAGTACGCCATTGCTAGGTTTTCTTCAATTGTCATAGAAGGAGCGGTTCCTGCCATTGGATCTTGGAATACTCTGCCGATCATTACCGAACGTTTATATTCAGGCAGTTTCACAACATTTTTACCCGCGATTTCAATGACACCGAAATCAGGCGTAAGTGCTCCTGAAATCATATTCATCATTGTTGATTTCCCCGCACCATTACTGCCGATGACAGTTACAAAATCTCCTTTTTCCAAATGCAAGTTGATTTGATCAAGTGCGATTTTTTCATCGGGAGTCGCTTCGTTAAATACTTTATTTATCTGTTGGAGTTTCAGCAATTGCATTCCCTCCCTTGTTTAATACATGATCATAAGTTGTTAATCGTTCGGCATGACGTTTCGCTTTCCTCTTATTTTCCCGTCTTTTATCAATGTATTGCGGTAAAATAAGTGCAGCTATAACAATAACGGCGGTGATTAACTTCATATCTCCTGTATCGAGAAATTCTACTCGAAGTGCAAGACCCAATACGATTCTATAAATAATAGCACCTGCAATCACTGCAAGTGTTGTTCGCATAATTGTTTTTGTACCAAAGATTGCTTCACCAATAATAACAGAAGCTAGTCCGATAATAATCATACCGATTCCCATACCGATATCGGAAAACTTCGAGTACTGAGCAATCAATGCACCAGAAAAAGCGACAAGCCCATTAGATAGGCCTAACCCTAGGATTACAAGAGTATCTGTATTCGCTGAAAAGCTGCGAATCATTTTCTTATTATCACCAGTTGCCCGTATTGCAAGCCCGATTTCTGTTTGTAAAAACCAATCTACAACGACTTTAATAAGCAATGTAGCTATAATCATTAAAAATAACGTTCCCCATGTAGAAGGTAAGTATGTAACGCCTAGCATGCTGAAGAATTGATTGATTGACTCATCAATGCCAAGCGTACTCCAAAATACATAGAATTTACTAAACAACGTCTCTGCATTTAACAAAGGAATATTGGGACGTCCAACAGAACTATCCGACGTCATCCCCATAATCCTTAAATTGATAGAGTACAGAGCAATCATCATCAAGATACCCGCAAGTAATGGATTAATCTTTCCTTTCGTATGTAAAAGACCCGTAATACAACCGGCAATAAATCCAATAACAATGGCGACTCCAGTTGCGAATAACGGATGATACCCAAAGACAATCATCGTGGCTGCAACCGCTGCCCCTGTTACAAAACTTCCGTCAACCGTTAGATCGGGAAAATCTAGCACCCGGAATGTGATGTACACACCGAGTGCCATGATTGCATAGATGATTCCTTGCTCCACAGAGCCGAATATAGCACTAAACATACAGAATCATCTCCTAATTTATTCGCTTAATTCAGCTTTCCATTCGTCCTTGATATCAAGACCAAGTGTATCAGCTGTAGCTTTATTTATAACAAATTTTAAGTTCTGAGGAATTTGAACGGGCAAGTCAGCTGGTTTACTTTCGCCTTTTAAGATTTTAACAGCCATTTGACCTGCTTCAAAACCTATATCGTAAAATTCAAATCCATATGCGCCTAAACCACCGCGTTTTACGGAGTCGAATTCACCGACTAACAGCGGAATCTTATTGGCATTCGCAACATCTATCACCGATTCAAGTGCTGACACAACCGTATTATCTGTAATAATGTAGAAAGCATCTACTTTACCAATCAATGATTCAGTAGCTTGCTTCACATCCGCGGATGTTGCAACCGGCGCTTCTTTTACAGTCATATCCATATCTTTCAATATTTCCTTAACCGCATCAACTTGTGAACGTGAGTTTTGCTCTCCAGCGTTAAAGACCATTCCAACATTTTTAACGCCTAATTCTTCTTTCATGAACTTCATCGTTGATGGAATTGCTTCAGGATGATTATCAATTGTCCCAGTCACATTGCCGCCTGGACTTTCCATTGAAGCAACTAGTTCAGCACTTACAGCATCAGTTACCGATGTAAATACAATTGGAATTTCTTGTGTCGCTACTGCGACTGCTTGTGCACTAGGCGTCGAGTTCGCAAAAATTAAATCAACGCCTGAACTGACTAAGTTATTAGCTATCGTTGTATTAGAACTATTATCATTCTGAGCATTTTGCTCAACGTATTCCACGTCAAGACCTGCATCAGCCAATGCTTTTTTAAATCCGTCTGCCGCAGCATTCAAAGATGGATGCTCGACAATTTGAGTCATACCAATTTTATATTTCTTCGTTTCTTCATTAGTTCCTTGCTCTTTTTCATCATTTGATGGCTTGGATGCATTCTCTGCTTTGTTTTCTCCACATGCCGCAAGGATGAATATAACGCTAAATAATGCCACTGCATACTTTAACCAATTTGTTTTCATTTTTGTTCCCCCTTTTTCATTATCGCCTTCTTTAATAGACTTGTCTTTACGACGATAATTATTCGTAACAATACACTGTTTGCAAATGTTAGTCAATGGAATTTTAAGTATTCTAAACATTGAAGCGCTTACATTTTCTAAATAGTGTTTTTTGTTTTTTAATTATTAACGATTCATTTTAATGTATAAAAACTCAACGAATTACTTGGTTCATTTTTACGTACAAAAAAACGACCAATACCCGCCGAAGGAGTTTTGACCGTTTTTCTACACAATTAGGGATAATCCGCATTTGAGCTGAGTAATTACTTCATTTATTACGATACTTTTTCTTGATATCTATTAATTAACTCATCCAATTCTTGACTACACGCGACAACAAGGGGATGCGTATATCCGAAAGTTTTTGCTTTTCTATACATGACTTTTCTCTTAATCCCAATTTGAAACAACAACGCCTTTTCATTCAGTAGCCTTTTCACAAATCTTCCTCCATATAATATATTCGGCTTCAAATTATGCGCTCTTTATCTAGTAGGTTCGGAAGCAACTAGTTCATCGTACAACATCATGTTTAAAAAAAATGTCGTATTAAGTCAAGATTACATTAATTCATAAATTTGTCACAAGTCATAGGAATATAAGTCGTATTAGTTGATTCTTAACGCTTTAAACATGTTTTCATTTGTAAATTGGTTGTATTTTTAACTATTTCACTTAAAATGGTTTACATCATATTCAGCTGGGTATAGATAGATTACAAGGTGAAACAACCTGAAGAAGCTATTCGTAGACGAGTAACCTACAAGTAACTTCTAAGGATGAAATGCACAGCCTTGGCGGAAAATTTGCTTTACTGGCGACTAGTTACATTCGATGAGGACCACCTGATTTAGTGTTAAGTTGTGTAACACTTAGCTATTCATCCGCAGTCTGGATGAATTATTAAGGCTTTAACTAAGTAATACAGGTTAATCACGAAGTTTTAGACCAAGCAGTAAGCGTTACGTTTTTTGTTTAAGTGCAATTTGAATACTGACAGCTTTGCCAAAAGTGGCGGCGCACGTCAGGCTTATCAAGCTGAAAGACGAGTATTAAATAATCGTCAGTAAAAACAGTTTGTATCATTGAAAAAACAAATTTTCCGAGTGCACCCCTTTCATAGGGGAATGAAAAAGCATGGTCCTTCATGGATCATGCTTTTTTCGTCTCAATAAATTTCTTCACAGCTAATACGAATTGAAATCGGTTTTGAAGCCATATTAACGTAGAATACACTTATTGAAATGGAGGGTTTATTATGACAAAAGATAATCCAAAAGGAACTACCAACAAATCAACCCCATCGAAACATCAAAAATTAAAATCGAATACAATGAAAGAAGAAATTTCGCTTGAGTTAGCCGAACTCGGAAACTTAAATCCGAAGCATGAACCGATGACACAAAACGACAGACAAAAGAGTGAATCGGAAAAGACTTATAAATAATAGAAAATATTTACTGAAAACCACTAGGAGTAACCAACCCTAGTGGTTATTTTTTCGAAGTACCCTACGGCAAAAACAAAACAGTTGAGGAAATTCCATCAATATGTTCCTTATCCGCCCATAATATAAAGTAATTATAAGATATTCCATCAATCATTATCGGACTCGGATAATTTGCGATAAAGGCTGCCTGCCCCTTCATTTCAGCTGGTTGATCGGCAGAAGGTAAAATAGTGCATGACTGTTCATATGGGTTTTGTGATTTTATTATTCGAGGCGCCGAGCCATAGGGCATTAGTTTTTGAAAAGCTTCGTCATGGCATACCTTGTCGATCGAATCGGATCCCAAAAGAGCTGAAATCTGAAAAAAGCCATCATCGCCTTCATATCTTTCATTGTTTACCCTATGCCAACTTGCGGGATATTGAAAGTTAACGTCAAAAGTCTCGTTCGTAAATTCCGCTTTTGACAAATCCATAATCGGTGTTGGCGACCATTGCACTGACGTGATAGTCACGTCTTCAATGAGCCTAATTGGGACAGGATGGGTTAGATCAAGCACCCACAGCTCATTGGCAAATTCCTGCTCTTTACACCCAGATAGGTATGCAATTTTTCTTCCGTCAGGCGACCAAGTAACTGGTGTCGAAAAGCAATTCGAAATCGCCCATATCCGATCCTCATTCCCAAGTCGCTCCACAGTTCTTATTTGCGTAAAATAGCCTCTATCATCAGATGCGGTCGCACTATACACGATTCGTAAAGAATCAGGTGACCATTCCGGGAAATAGTTTTTCCCATCTGGTCCCCCTTTCACTTCATGCACAACACCTGTAGCAAGCTCCACAGTGTAAATAATTGAAACACTTGCACCTGGTGTTGTATAGAGAGCAAAGCTACCATCGGGTGATAGACGCGCATCATGAAGAGGACCGTTCGTATTTCTAGTAATTTGCTTTTTAGTCATTCCATTTGTATCACTGCTGAATAGCTGACTTATACCTGATGCATCCAGAGCTTGAAACATTAATTCCGTGCCACTCGGAAACCAGCTCACTTCTGATGCACCAGGTTGCCTGATCGTCTTCGCTGCATGCAACGTGGCGTTATACAGTATAATCATTCCTCGGGTCGCATAAGCTAAACTTGAACTGTCTGGAGACCAACCCAGACTGAAATCTCCCCCTTCTTCCAACTGATCAATACCAGCGATTAAACCCGTTGCTGTATAAATAACATAGATAATCCTATCCTTCCCAACAAATGCGATTCGGCCGCTATCCGGCGACCAAATTGGTTGCGAGCGTGCATCGCCTAAACCACTTGTAAGTTGTCTATTTTTCCCGGTCCGCGGATTATACACCCAAATATCATACTGCCCTCCGCGATTAGATGTATAAGCAAGAAATCCTCGATCAGCGGTAGGTGCGAAAGGAATACTTAATTTCATTCCAGGAGTTAGAGCTGTGGATGGCAGTTCGTTGGTCGTCTGTAAATACTTAGGATTACTTTGACCACCTGTTGTCACGTTGAAACGCTTGGCAATCTGAACCAATGTGTCCCGAGGTTGAACGACGTAATAAGCAACACCAGGTGGGATTTCAAGTAACTGACCTATCTGTAAGGCATATGGTGGCCTTAGCCTATTTGTTTCGACAATCAAAGAAACAGGAACACCATACATTTGAGAAATCCGGTACACGGAATCTCCCGACTTAACGCGGTATTTATTGACGCCAGGTGGAATTGACAACTGTTGCCCGATAGTGATTCTATATGGTTGCGTTAAATTATTTGCGGCAATAAGGGATTTCACTGGAAGTTCCCACCGCTTTGCTATTTTATTTAATGTGTCGCCAGTCCTAACTACATAAAAATGTTGCATCGCTAACACATCCTTCCATTTTGACAACCTCGTAATTTCCCAAGTTAAATGTGAACAGAATTCAATTGCTCTACCCACACCTAGGTTATTCGTCTAGCGGGCGGTATGTTCTAACTATGACATTCATTCAAAGTAGAAAGCACAAAAAAACGAACGGCTCTTTTTAAAAAAGAGCCGTTCGTTTTTCCAATTTCGCTTATCTACTTTTCAAAGACTTGGTGAAGCACATCACTCGGTTTACTGTTATTCAAGTTTTTATAAATGCAGCTTGCTGGTTTTTCACGCAATGTTTCGGCGAAAGCGTTCGCTAAATCAGCTTCACCCGACACATGTATTTCTTGCCAGCCACGTTCCTTTTTCAACTTCCCAACAATTTCACCCATGCCTTTATAGAACCGCTGAAGATTTTCCCTCAAACGTGGTTCTATAGCGTCGTCACGAGTACTCCCAGTTAGTGTTTCGTTAGCGTCTTTTTTCCCCTTTTTACCCCACCCTTCCAAATTTGGGTCGAATACATAGGTCGCTTCACCAATAACAGCTCCCATTGCAGTATCTAAAATACGGACTTCCCCAAAGCTCGGCAAGATAATCCCCGCTTCCGGATATGCTTTGTACATATATTCCACCTCTTCAGTGACTGGGTGACTTTCCCAGTGGAAACTTGTTTTCACCGGGACTTGAACATAGTGAACTGCCCATAATTCTGGGTTTAATGATGCAAAAATCACGACGCCTTTGCTTAGATCATTCTTATTATCCTCGACTTCTTTTTCAATTTTCTTTCTAAGTTCAGTAAAATCATTCAATTCCTTTTCATCATTGGAAGCTTTAATATATTCGTCAATCCGCTTCAATCCACTCTTCAAATGAATTCTCCATGCCCCGTTTAGTTGATCAGGATCACCGGGATTAGTGTTTAAATAGACACTCAATACACAACGGTCATCACAGTGAAAGTCTTTTAAGGTTTTAAGTTCTTTGCTTAATGACATAATTACATTAACCTCCTTAATTTTCGATTCACTATTAGCATACCCTCACGTGCTTAGTCTAAAACGAATTGTTAGTACACTTACATTTACAAGTTAATAATGGATTAGAAAAAGCTGTTTTCAAAATCCTCTGCACATGGACTTTGAAGACAGCTTTTCATTTCATTAAATAAATAAGCTAAGTAGTAATACAACACCAAGACCAACAATCGAGTTCGTGAATAAAAGAAGGCCCCATGTTTTGAATGTGTCTTTAATGGATAAGTTGAAGTACTCTTTAAACAACCAAAACGATGCGTCATTTACATGAGTAATCGTGTTACTTCCTGCGGCTGTTGCTAAAACCATTAATACAGGATTCACATCAAACGTATGAATAAGCGGACCTACGATTCCAGCAGCGGTTATCGCAGAAACAACGCCTGTCCCTGTTGCAATACGAAGCATTGCCGTGATGACCCATGCCATAATTAACGGAGATACACTTGTATTTTCCATCATTCCAGCGATAAAGTCACCAATTCCTGTATCTAAAATGATTTGTTTGAATGCACCACCGGCACCAACAATGAATACAATCATCGCAATACCCTCGATTGCCCCGGAAAAAGAAGTCATGATTTCCGGCATTGTTCGACCTCTTCGTGTACCGAATACGTAAATGGCAACTAATACCGCAAGTAACATACTAATTTCGGCACTGCCAAGGAAATTAATAATTTGGTAGAACATCGTTCCTTTTTCAATAAATAGATCCATCACGGTAGCTGTTGTTATAATGATTGCTGGCAACAATGGAACAATTATACTGATTGCAAAACCAGGCATTTCATCTTCTGTGAATTCTTTCGACTTTTTCAACAATGGTGGCACAGGACGATCTAAATTACGTAGCATTCTAGGTAAAATAATACCCGCGGCAATAACAGATGGGATGACAACAACCAATCCCAATATATATACCATACCCATGTCCGCACCGTATGCCTGAACAAGTGCAGTTGGACCCGGTTGTGGAGGGAATATACTATGCGCCATTGTCGCGGAGGCAACCATAGTAATCCCTAAACGTAAATAAGGAATTTTTGCTTCTACAGCAATACTAATTACTAGTGGAGCCAAAATGATGAAAGCAACTTCGTAAAAAACCGAAATACCGAAAATTGCTCCAACAATTAATATTGCCCACTCAACATTTTTCACTCCAAATTTGTTTAATAAGGTAGAAGCTACGCGTTGAGCAGCCCCGGAGTCAACCATCAATTTACCAAGTACAGCACCCATTCCGATAATGATTGCCAAACTTCCAAGCGTGCCGCCAAAACCTGTTTTGATCGACAGGACAACTGCATCTAGTGTTAAACCATTTAAAATACCTACCAGTATCGCGACGATCAAAAGAGCAAGTACACTGTTTAGTT
Source organism: Sporosarcina sp. resist (assembly GCF_014302295.1). Taxonomy (NCBI): domain Bacteria; kingdom Bacillati; phylum Bacillota; class Bacilli; order Caryophanales; family Caryophanaceae; genus Sporosarcina; species Sporosarcina sp. resist. The sequence continues at coordinate 3,126,622 of NZ_CP060287.1, forward strand.
TTACAACAATGTTCAAATAAAGTAGTAAAGCTACTCCAAGAGCTACCCAAATAATAGGCAAATAATTTATAATCCATTCCATATTCATTTCCCCCAAGCCTATTTTCTTCCCCAATATGTATATTTTTTAATTATTCGTATTCTATTTACGCAATGATTGTATATCTGGAGCTGTATAGGTTAGCTTAAAAGCCGCCTTCATTAGCAGTTTTTGTCGATTGGATAATTTCTTCTGCATCATTTTCCCGGATAACGGCAACTTCTTTAGTTTCTGTGAGTTGAGTAAGAAGTGAGTATTTCGATATCTTCATTTGTCCTCTTTAGTTATGATTTGGGATAGTTTACTGCTTAATTTCAAATTCCCCACTCAATGTATACGCTTTCAATAACATCTTCAAATTAAAATATCTTGCCGGGACCCTCTTCACGAATTTCTTTATCAGCGAAAGTTCTGGGGTAACCTTCTACAAAACGCACATCGCCCATGTCGATACTTTTGCTACGAGAAAAATTTAAAATAACACATTCGAATTCGTGATAAATTTGACATAAAAAGCGTAAGGCTCCCACCCTAGAAGGATTAAACGTAATCAGAGCTTCGCCTTGCGTAAAAATACCAGATAAATATATGGCAACACAAACTCCCCTTTCCGATAGTAAATATCCTATTTTTTAATAGTAGTTTTAATAAATCGATTTAGTAAACCGATTTAGTATTCTAATTATATAGTGAAATCACATTCAAAATCAATCATTAATTCTGAATAGCAGATTTCCTCTTCGTGATTCCCCTCTTTTTTCCTTCCATCATCTAGCTTTGAGACGCTTTTTACTTAATAGGAATTTCCCTAGAACTGGATCAATACTGCCTAGTATTATTTTAGAATGGCCTTTCAATTTAAGAAATCACTATATTTTAAAGGTAAGAGAATTATAGTGAGACTTCTTAAATCACCCTGCTGTTATTAAATTATCCGCCGTTTTTTTTCTATAAAATAAAACCGATTGCACTATATGCAATCGGCCTCATTTTATATCGCTAATAAGCAAATTTGAACATGGAACTAAAAAACAACTAAAAATATGAAAAATAATCAACTATCTATTCACTAAGTTCAGCTTTCCACTCTTCTTTAATCTCAAGACCGATTTTAGATGCAGTATCTTCATTAACAACAAATTTTAATTTTTTCGGAACTTGAACGGGTAATTCAGACGGCTTGCTTTCTCCTTTTAATATCTTCACAGCCATTTGGCCTGTTTCATAACCCAGATCGTGATAACTAAAGCCGTATGCTGCTAAACCGCCTCGTTTTACGGAGTCTAGTTCACCGACCATCATGGGTAGTTTATTGTCGAACGCAACTGAAGTGACAGTTTCAAGCGCCGAAACAACCGTGTTATCTTTAATGATATACAAAGAATCGACTTTACCAATCAATGAGTCAACCGCTTGTTTTACATCCGCTGATGTGGCAACAGGAGCTTCAACAATAGTCAAATCCATATCTTTTACTACTTCATGAATCTTATCCACTTGAACGCGTGCATTTTGCTCCCCCGCGTTATAAATAATGCCTACATTTTTCGCACCTAATTGTTCTTGTAGGAACTTCAATGTTTGTGGAATTACATCAGGATGCAAATCAATAGTACCTGTTACATTACCTCCCGGACTTTCCAATGACTCTACTAATTCAGCACCAACAGCATCTGTAACTGATGTGAAAACGATTGGAATTTCTTGAGTCGCACTTGCTACAGCTTGTGCACTGGGTGTCGAATTTGCAAAGATCAAGTCTACACCCGAGTTAACAAGATTTGTAGCAATCGTTGTGTTAGCACTATTGTCATTTTGTGCATTCTGAACTACATATTCCACGTCAAGCCCTGCATCTTCCAATGCCTTTTTAAAGCCATCATAAGCGGCATTCAACGAGGGATGTTCTACAATTTGCGTGACACCTATTTTATATTTCTTTGTGTCCCCATTAGCACTCGACTCTTTTTTCTCTCCTTCTCCACATGCCGCAAGTAGTAATGCAGCACCAAAAATGACAACCGCCATTTTCTTCAAATAAATCTTCATTCTTTTTCCTCCTTTAATTAAACCTGCATATTTTGTAAAAATTTGATTCTAACAGTTAATTTTTCATAATGCTACACTGCCTGTGATTGATAGTCAATAAGGTTCCAAACATTGTGAATATTTAAGCGCTTACATTAGTGTTATTTGTGTTGGCCAGTTCCCGGCATGTTCAAATCGAATCCAGTTGAAGCTATAATTTAATTTGAAGGTCTTCTTATTGTTTCGTAATCGCTAGTTCATTCCAATACAAAAAACACCCACGAAAAAATTAACAGGTACATTTTCGTAGGTGTTTCATATTGTTCTATAGGTTAGTTCAGTACTTAAGCCATAATTTTTGGTTGTCTTTGTGCTAATAATGGTTCTTGACACTCTATTTCTTCACCCGTTTCAATATCAATGAACGTACTTGTTTCATTAAACCAACAATCCGGTGCTTTGTGACCCCAGAATGTTTGGCGAAGTGGATCATTTAAATCCCAGCGTTTCGGCTTTAAATCTGGGTCGCTTGTTAAATAATCGCCCGTATAAAGTTCAATGCGGTGGCCATCTGGATCTCTTAAATAGAGGAAGAAGGCGTTGGATAATCCATGGCGGCCAGGTCCCCGTTCAATTGAATCTGCATAGCCCATACTCGCTAAAATATCACAACAATCGAGCACGCTAAGTCGATCTGTTAATGAGTAAGCAAAATGATGCAATTTTGGTCCAGGACCGCTCATGAATGCTTGATCATGAACAGTCGGCTTTCGATAAAGCCATGCTGCCCACAAGTCCCCATCCTCAGTATCCGTATACTCTGAACACGAGAATCCTAAGTGATCAACATAAAAATCAAAGGCTCTTTGAACATCTGGTACTGCACAGTTTACGTGGTCAATCCTTTGAATTTTCGCTCCTCGATAAAGATCATAACGCTGCAACATCCGGTCAACGATAGTCATTTCTGCAAAAAACTCTAATGGAATTCCTGAGATATCATGCACTCGAAGGGTTCTTCCAATTGCATGTTGTACCCCTTTCGCTACCCATTTTGTTTTCAGACCCAGTGAGATGAAAAGCTTTTCAATTTCATCGAGATCCTGTTCTTTTTCCACTTTGTAACTAAGTACCTCAACAACGGCTTTGTCTGCTTTTTTCAATAGTAAACTGTGATGCGAATGTTCTTCTAAACCTCTTAAGTAAATATGATTTTCATCACTTTCTGTTTCAATCATGCCTAATCCCTCAACATAGAACTTACGAGACGCCTGCAAATCTACTACATGAAGAACCGTTCTCGCGATCCGTATGATTGAAAAATCCATCGTGTTCACCATACCTTCCACTATTTTTTCCCGAACTGCTGAATACGATGATCAGCAATTGAAACATGAATAATTTTCTGTTCAGTATAAAAATTGAAGCCGTAATGGCCGCCTTCACGACCGATACCAGAAGATTTCGAACCTCCAAAGGGTGTTCTTAAGTCACGAACGTTCTGAGCATTCACCCAAAGCATTCCTGCTTCAACTTTTTGCGCAACACGGTGACCTCGTTTAATATCGTTCGTCCAAACATAACCCGCAAGTCCGTATTCAATACTGTTTGCCAACCTAATGACTTCTTCTTCATCTTTAAATGTCATCACGGTTAGTACTGGACCAAAAATTTCTTCTTGTGCAACGCGCATATGATTTTCAGCATTTAGTATAAGTGTCGGTGCCACAAAGTTTCCTTTAGCTAATTCAATTGGGATATCTCCATTAATCACTTCGGTACCTTCTTCTTTTGCAATTTCCAAATAGCTTTTGACCTTATTATAATGCCCTTTATCGATTAGTGGTCCCACCTCCGTATATGCGTCGAGGGGGTCACCAACTTTAATATTCGCAACACGTATCTTTAAAGCGTCGATAAATTTGTCTTTAATCTCTTCTTGCACAAACAATCGTGAGTTCGCCGTACATCGTTCACCGTTAAAAGAGTATATTCCCCAGACACAAGCATCTAAAGCACGATCGAAATCAGCATCTTCAAAGACGATAATTGGTGATTTCCCACCAAGTTCCATCGAGCAACTTTTCAGTGTATCGGCACTATTTTTTATGATTGTTGTACCCGTCGTTGTTTCGCCAGTAAATGAAATAAGCTGGACATCAGGATGCTTGACTAGCGCATCCCCCGCTGTCTCGCCGTAGCCATGAACAACGTTGAAAACACCTTTTGGAAGATCCGCTTTATGAATCACTTCAGCCAATAGATTTGCCGAAAGTGGCGAAAGTTCTGCTGGTTTTAAAACAACTGTATTTCCTGTCGCAAGTGCTGGTGCAACTTTCCATGTCTCCAACATGAAGGGGGCATTCCATGGCGTGATTAATCCTGCAACTCCTACAGGCGCATGAATCGTGTAGTTGATAAATTCATCATCTACTTGATAGGCATCTCCAACAAGACGGCTTTCTACCATACGTGCATAAAACCGAAAGTTTTCTGAAGCACGGCTTACCATATTTCGAGTTTGACTAATTGGAAGTCCCGTATCAAGTGATTCCAAATAAGCGATTTTCTCTATATCTTCGTCAATCAAATCTGCAATTCGATAAATATAGGCCATTCTTTTTTTTAGCTTCATCGTTTTCCATGGACCATGATCAAAGGCTTCCCGCGCAGCTGCCACTGCTTTATTAATATCATCAGATTGCCCTTCAGCAACTTCATTGATTTGTTCATTAGTAAACGGATTCATATTTTTGATCGTCGTCCCACTTAAAGCGGGAGTGAACTCTCCATTTATATAAAGTGAAATATTCTGTTGCGTTTCATGTTTATAATAAACTACCCCATGGGTTGACACCATACTTATCACCTATTTCCTTCTTATATATGTTGAAATAAGGAATCCCATCTAATTCGCTTTGGCCTGCAGGATGCAGGTCATGCAGTCGTTGCGACATGACGTTTCGAACTTAGACTGCCTTCCTTTGCCCTCCCTGTAATGCGCCTTCACTCAGTTTATATAGGCATTCATTTGTTCAACATATATATTATTTTTTAGTCAGTTTGCAGTAACTTCCTTAGGTAAAATTGCAAGCTCAATTAGTGATTCACGAACTTCTTGTTGGATTACAGCTGTTGGTAATCCTAGAGGTAAGCGAAGCTTCGGCGTAATTTTCCCCATCATACCAAGTGCTACTTTAACGGGGGCTGGATTGGTATCTTTGAAGAGTGCATCATTTAATGGCATTAATTCGAAGTGAAGATCTTGTGCTCTCGCAACGTCTCCAGCAACCCAAGCATTGTAAAGTTCGGCTACTTTAGTTGGCTCAACATTTGCTGTGGCACTAATAAATCCAGCCCCGCCAATTGCCAGCATTGGATAGCAAAGCAGTTCGATTCCTGAGAATAACAGGAAGTCTCTTCCACAATTTAGAAGTACACGATTTACATGTTCAAAGTCTTTGTTTGCTTCTTTTACACCAATAATGTTGGGACAGTCCTCAACTAAGCGTTTCATCGTGCTAACTTCCATATTGACGGCGGATCGACCTGGGATATTGTAAATAATGATTGGCGTTGTAACTGAATCAGCAACCGTTTTAAAGTGCTGATAAAGTGCTTCCTGGTTCGGTCTATTGTAGTAAGGCACAATAACCATTGCAGCATCTGCACCTAGTTCTTCTGCATATTTCGTTAATTCCATTGTTTCATCATGATTGGTAGACCCTGTACCAGGTGCAAAAAATACACGTCCAGCAATTGTTTCTTTTGCTAATTCCATAACTCTTTTTCTTTCAGCAATTGTTAAAGAACTTGGTTCACCACTCGTTCCTGTAACAGAAATCCCATGACTTCCACTGTCAATTTGCCAATTAATCAACTCAACAAATGCTTTTTCATCGATTGCACCACTGTCAGTAAAAGGTGTTACTACAGGGCAAATTGAACCTCTTAACTTCTTTTTGGCTTCATCGTATATCAAAAGAATCCACTCCTTCAAAGTTATTAAATATCTGTTTCAAGAAAAGTATTCCAGCTGTATAGCTCGCCTACTCGACTCTCTTTCACACCACTAATAAGGTAAACTAGCACACTCATTATTCTTCGAGTTCTTTTAGTTCACGGTACTTTCCTTGACTAAATAGTAATGGATCTTTTTGTTCAAGTTTAACGCCAGTAACATGACCAATAAAAACCGTATGATCTCCTACTGCATATTCGCTATACAATTTGCATGTAACAACGGCTAACGCATCTTCTAGAATTGGCAATCCTTTATAGGTGGCAAATGTAATTTTAGATTCTCCATTAAGCTGACCCGAAAATTGCTTTGACACATTTTGTTGGTCAGACGATAATATGTTAATCGCGAATTGATTAGCATCTTTGATATGCTGATGCATTCTTGCATTTTCTCCAATACTAATTGCCACCAGCTTCGGGTTGAGAGATATGGACATAAAAGCATTTGCTGTCATGCCATGTACCTCTTCAGCAACTTCCGTTGTAATAACCGTCACACCCGTTGCAAAACTGCCCATAGCATTTCGGAATAAACGATCATCAATCTCGTGATCTACTTGCTGCATAATATATTCTCCTTTCCACTTTCAATTCACCTGTTTAATTATTTCGAAATAAGAAATTATAAGTTATTCGACACGGTACAGCGTCTAGTCTTCACGCGCCATACGCTTTTCTAGTCAAAATACTATTCCAGCTTCTTTTTTAGTTTTATTTAAAAAGTTTGTAACCATGTCTTTATAAGGTTGCTTATCAAATCCATCATAATAGGCATTCGACATTCTCACTGGATCTCCAAAGAAATAATATTCATAGAGAGCTTGTCGGTTACCGAACGCACTAATAGAAATATCCCATGCTAAACGGAATAGCTGTACTTTTTCTTCGCCGTTAATATTCGCACCTTGTGTGTAACGATGAACTAACGGTCCAACATCCGTATTGCTAAAGTCTGCTTCAGTTGGAAGCGCCATTAATCCCGAAGCGCCTAGAATTTTTATGATTTCATTCATACGCTGATACATTTTCGGGTACCAGTTACGTGCTGCGTTTAGTGGTCCAAAGTCCGGCGTCATATTACCGTATTGATCGATTTTTGCATTGTGCTCCGATTTGAATAAGTGGGAACGCATCACTTCTAAAATAACCATGATTTCACTCGCTTTTTCTTTAACATGCATGAATTTATCAATACCGATTGCTTCCATCATACTGATGACAACACCAAGGATGAACTCTGTTTTGACAACGTTTTTTGCAATAACTTGATGCGTCATATGTATAACCGCATTTGTCTCGGTATACGTACGATTACATATATCTGTACTTTCACTTACAAAAACTCTTTCCCATGGAACAAATACATCTTCAAATGAAATGATTGCATCACTCTCATCAAACCTAGCACCTAATGGATGATCCCATTTGCTTTTACCATAGTCGAATGATTCACGGGATAGGAATTTTAAACCTTTTGTATTATTTGGGATCGCAAATGCAAATGCGAAGGGGTCATCTGTCGTACCTGGCGTTCTGTTTATAGTGGAAGGAAATACGACGAGTTCATCAGTGATACCGCCTAATGTTGCCAAGAGTCGACAACCGTTCACAATAATTCCGTCTGAAGTCTTTTTCGTAATACGTGCGGAGAGAAATGGATCTTTTTGCTCTGCTTGCGTTAGCATCGACCTGTTTACCTGTGGATGAATTAATGTGTGTGTTAAACTAATGTCATTTTCACGTGCATATTCATAGTAATTTGCTGCATTTTTGGCGAATTGATCACTACCACCACCTTCCTGCGCAAAGAATTGACTGGCTGTACCGAATGCCATAATGCTAGTGTTCAGATAGTCTGGGGAACGTCCCATCATTCCGCCGGAAAAAGTTGCCCACTCCGTATGCATTTCACGTCTTTTGAACAAATCTTCTTTCGTTTTAGGAGCGATAAAAGAAAGTCCAACTTTTTTCCCAGATGTCGGTGATGTATAAAGCATTTTTTCAGGCTTCTCATGTTGTAAATCATAAAGACCTGCAACGCTCTCCACCACATTTTTAAATGCTGGATGTATGGTAACGTCGTTTACTTTCTCACCATGTATCCATACTTCCGTGTTCCGTTCTTTAATACCTTCAAGATATTCTTTCCCCGTTCGTGCGCCCATTCTATTTCCTCCTTATTTTTGGATAAAGTGAAATTTCAATATGACAAGCGACATTTAACAGTTCATACTATTTAGATTTAAATATAGAATTCCGTTGAATCCGCTGCGGCGCTTGGGGATGCCTCTCGCCCTAAGCCAAGCAGCTTCGCCGCCAGTCTTAGGGCTTCGGCTAGCCCTTTAAGGCGCCTACGCTAAATTTACATAGGTAAGGAAATTACTAGTACAATGAAGAAAAATGTATTTTTCCAGTTACTGACACTGCACACTGAGTAGAAAAGGCCACGCCAAACAATCTCCAAGAGCGTAAGGACATAAAAAATTCAGATGTGCAGTCCATATATATATTCGGCACTACTTATTTAGAATTAACTAGGTGGTATACCTCACCCGTATAAAGAACAATTCTAGCGAAGGAGCGACAAAGCGGTGTTGGAAGAACAGTCTATTTGTTAAGTGCCGACTATATAGTCATCTCTCACTTCTTTTTAAATCTAGCATGAATATTATTTTGTTTATAAGTACCCGCTTCACTAAATTCGATTACTTCCATTGACAATGCTAAATAGCGCTTGGACATTACTTGCGAGAAATGTTCTTTCATGACTTCAAATAGCGCATCACAAACTTCTTTTATTATTTCTTCTGAGCGTCCAGCCCCTATTTTCAACTTGGAATGGACAAAAGCGTCATCCTCAGCACCATCTGCCACCCAATACTCCTTTAATTCAATCGCTCTTGAGCGGATTCCCCCTATCGGAAAAACCGAATCTCGTGCAATCAAGACTTTATGAATCTCTTCAAATAGCTTTGCAATATTCGCTTCATCTTTAATATTGTCCGTGTACTCTACAATAAAATGTGGCAAGCAAATTCTTCTCCTCTTTACACTATCGATAGATGAAAGATTCATCTCCGATAATGGTATTTACTAACCGTCCGATTCCCTCAACTTCCGTGACGACAACATCTCCGACGGCAGTATTGACAGAACCTTTAGGAGTTCCTGTAAGAATGACGTCATTTTCACTCAATGTCATGAAACTACTTAAGTACTCAATAAGCGTGGGAATATCGAAGATCATATCCGCTGTAGTTCCTTCTTGTACGAGTTTGTTATTGACATGCGTCGTCAATTTTAAATTCATTGGGTCCGCAACATCTGCCGCCTCAACAATCCACGGACCGAATGGTGTCCCAGTATCACGATTCTTCACGCGCAAGTTGGGACGGTAATAATTTTCCAAATAATCTCTAATCGCATAATCATTAGCGACACTATAGCCTTTAACATAGTTATAGGCGTCTTCTTTTTTGACGTTTCGAGCAGTATCACCGATGATGACGGCCAATTCACACTCATAGTGCATATAAGTAACGTCTGAGGGACGACGAGTATATGCTTGGTGCCCGATAAATGTATTCGGTCCTTTTAAAAAGACAAGTGGTTCAGATGGAGCGGCAAATGCAAGTTCTGCTGCATGATCCGCATAGTTAAGCCCTAACGCAAATACCGTACGTGGCTCTATCGGCGTAAGCCAAGTTACTTTGCTCTCCTCTACTAGTCGACCATCATTTAATTTGAGTTGCCCTTCCCATTCAATTGCTTCATGGATGGCACCCCCATATGCTATTCGTGCTTTTTTCATATCGTCCCCCTCCATTTGGATTCTTTTTCGTCAACTATGAAATTTTCTAAACTGCCAATACCCGCTATTTCGATTCGAACTTTATCGCCTATCTTGGCTTGCGGTGCTTCTTCGGGGACCCCTACGAGTAACACATCTCCTGGATTTAACGTCATGAACTCGGTTACATCGGCGAGTAACCGAGAGACCGAACGAATCAAATTTGATGTTGAATTTTCCTGTTGAAGTTCATCATTGATGAATACACGGATAGTTAAATCATCTGGGTTATCCACTTCTTGACGGTCGATAATCCATGGCCCGATAGGACAAAATCCATCACGTGCTTTGTACCGGACAGCTGGACGGTATACGCTATCATGTGGCACGCTGACATCATTGATAATCGTATAGCCCGCCACATAAGCCAGCGCATTTTCTTCATCCACAGCAACGGCTTGCTTTCCTATGACCAATCCGAGGGCCGCACCCATTTCCAGCCTTGAAAGCCCAGCCGGCATAGGGATTTCTGCACCGTAACGGTTGAAAGTATTTGCCGGTTTAATATAAAGAACTGGGGCAATTGGTGGTGCACTATATGGTTTGTCATTTACAGCATCAGCAAGTCTTTCAAGTGCCCCTTTATAGTTCAGCAGTGTACCAAAAACCGTTCCTGTTATCGGGATGTCGAGTTGTATTTCATTAGCATTTACCGCGCAGTCCTCTATCGTGATTGTACTCGTAACTATATTCACATCGACTGAAACTAATTCATTTTCCCCAAACACTTTAATCCTTGCTCTACTCATCCATTCCACTCCTTTGCAACAAACAAAGAAAACAAATTACTATACTGATAACAATGCTTTATCGCTCGTTAACTTTTCACCGCGAATGCGTTGGAATTCATCCATCAGTTTAGGAATGGTTAATTTCCTCTTCTCATCGGCCTCTATTTCCAAAATGATTTGCCCTTTATCCATCATAATAAGCCTGTTCCCTAGGTCGAGTGCTTGCTGCATATTATGAGTGATCATCAGCGTTGTGAGCTGATCTTTTTCAACAAGTTGCTTTGTTAATTTTGTAATTAATTCGGCTCGTGCTGGATCTAGTGCAGCAGTGTGTTCATCAAGTAGCAAAATAGATGGTTGTGTAAAGGTAGCCATCAACAGTGAAAGTGCTTGCCTCTCCCCACCAGAAAGCATTCCTACTTTTGCATTCAATCGGTTTTCAAGGTTTAAATGAAGGGCTTCAAGAGATACGCGGAATAATTCACGCCGTTTCTTATCAACAGCCTTTTTTAATACACGTTTTTTGTTTCGTGAATAGGCCATAGCAAGGTTTTCCTCAATCGTCATTGTAGGAGCTGTTCCCGCCATTGGATCTTGAAATACCCTTCCAATCATTTGTGAGCGCTTGTATTCAGGCATTTTTGTAACATCATTAGAAGCAATTTCAATAACACCAAAATCAGGAGAAAGAGCACCTGAAATCATATTTAACATCGTCGATTTTCCGGCACCGTTGCTTCCAATCACAGTCATAAAATCTCCTGGATTTAATGTTAGATTAATTTGATCCAAAGCTACTTTTTCATCAGGTGTTGCTTCATTAAATAATTTATTAATCTGACTGAGCTTTAGCAACGGGATTTCCCTCCCTCATCAGCAACCGTTCATGCTCTACTAGCCTCTCAGCATGGCGTTTAGCTTTCCTGCTTTTTTCTCGCTTTTTTTCAAAGAACTGCGGTAATATCAACGCACCAATTACAATAACTGCTGTAATTAATTTCATATCACCCGTATCGAGAAAGTCCACTCTAAGTGCAAGTCCAAGTACAATTCTATAAATAATGGCTCCTGCAATTACAGCAAACGTCGTTCGCATAATCGTTTTCGTACCGAAAATTGCTTCACCAATAATAACGGAAGCTAGCCCGATGATAATCATTCCGATTCCCATTCCGATGTCAGCAAACTTTGAATACTGAGCGATCAATGCTCCCGAAAAGGCAACGAGTGCATTTGAAAAGCCAAGACCTACAATAACGAGTGTGTCTGTATTAGCTGATAAACTACGAATCATTTTCTTATTATCACCAGTAGCCCTTATCGCAAGCCCGACTTCGGTTTTCAAAAACCAATCGACGACAAATTTGATTAGCAAAACGATAATAATCATGATGAACAATGTACCCCAGGTTGAAGGCAAATGTTGGAATCCCAGCATGCTGAAAAAATTGCTAATCGCAGTGTCGATACCTAAAGGGCTCCAAAATGTTTTGAACTGAACAAACAAAGTTTCGGCATTTAGCAATGGGATATTCGGACGACCAATCGAATTCTCAGATGTCAGTCCCATTATGCGTAAATTTATGGAATACAAGGCAATCATCATTAATATTCCAGATAGAAGTGCATTGATTTTCCCTTTGGTGTGCAGAAGGCCGGTTACACATCCTGCAAGAAAACCGATAACAATGGCTACTACTGTAGCCGCCACCGGATGATATCCGAAGATAATCATCGTGGCGGCAACTCCAGCTCCTGTAACAAAACTTCCGTCAACCGTTAAATCTGGAAAATCCAAAACTCGGAATGAAATATACACGCCAAGTGCCATAATTGCATAGATGATTCCTTGCTCTACAGAGCCAAATACAGCTGAAAACATGTAGAATCATCCTCCTATCTATTCACTAAATTCAGCTTTCCATTCGTCTTTAATATCGAGCCCTAAAGTAGATGCCGTGTCTTTGTTCATAATCAATTTTAACTTCTGTGGAATTTGAACTGGTAAGTCAGCTGGTTTACTTTCACCTTTTAAGATTTTCACAGCCATCTGTCCTGCTTCATAACCGATGTCAAAGTATTCAAATCCATATGCTGCTAAGCCGCCTCGTTTTACAGAGTCGAATTCGCCAACCATCATCGGAATTTTATTGTCATTGGCGACTGAAATTACAGATTCAAGCGCCGAAACAACCGTGTTATCTGTGATGATGTACATAGAATCTACTTTGCCAAGCAACGATTCAGTCGCTTGTTTCACATCTGCGGATGTAGCAACAGACGCTTCGACAACAGTCATATCCATATCTTTCAGCATTTCTTTAACTGCATCTACTTGAGCACGAGAGTTTTGCTCTCCAGAGTTAAACACCATTCCTACATTTTTTGCATCCAATTCTTCTTTAAGAAACTTCATCGTATTGGTAATTGCATCAGGATGCGCATCAATTGTTCCTGTAACGTTGCCTCCAGGGCTTTCCATTGAGTCAACGAGTTCCGCCCCAACCGCATCTGTTACCGATGTGAAAATGATTGGAATTTCCGTTGTAGCACTAGCTGCTGCCTGAGCACTAGGAGTTGAGTTCGCAAATATTAGATCGACATCTGCGCTGACAAGATTTGTCGCTATCGTTGTGTTTACACTGTTATCGCCTTGAGCAATTTGAACATCATATTCCACATCAATCCCTGCATCTTCTAAAGCCTTTTTAAAGCCGTCATAAGCTGCATTGAGGGATGGATGTTCAACAATTTGACTGACACCTATTTTATATTTCTTCGAAGATGTTTTCTTATCCTTAACTTCCCCGCTATTCCCACATGCTGCAAGTAGTAATACAGCACTAAGAATAAATACCAACATTTTTTTCGAACCGCTCTTCATTACAATTCCCCCTTTTTATGCTAGTATATTTACTATTTATTTGAATCCTAGGAATCAGTGTGTGATGCGTTTGGTTTGCCTAGTTGAATTGATGAACTAAGCGCCAAAACGGGTTGAATGAGATTTTTATTTCCTTTACTCCTTTTTAGATGCGTTAGATCGTCAACATGTCTTTTCTTTTTATCGGCGCAGCATGAATCGCTTGTCCGATTAGCCCCTCTACCGCTTCAAGTAGTCCTTCATTGAACCCTGGATGTGCATAGTGTGGGAATTTAATATCTTCTTCTTTCGCAGCCATTTCAAGCAACTGCACAAACGAACCTGACATTTCAACGGCCCCTTCACCAATCATGTGAATGCCTTGAATGATTTCAGTTGTTGCATCAGAAATAACTTTAATAAACCCATCCTTTTTACCAGTAATTGTTGCATAGCCATTGCCACCAAGTGCAAATTGACTGACACGAATAGCCAATCCAAAATCGCGCGCACTTTGTTCTGTAAGCCCTACAGAAACGATTGGTGGAATTGTATGTGCCACAACCGGCATAAATGTCAGATTGGCTTCAGTTTGTTCTCCTGCAATTGATGCTACGGCAGCTTTTCCTTGTTTAATTGCTTTCACAGCCGATAGGGGACCTTCTGTTACATCACCAATTGCATATATAGAAGGTATCGATGATTGCATATTTCCATCTACTTTTATGAAACCCTCGGCTGTTTGTACAATTCCGAAGCGGCTTATGCCGAGAGCCTCCAAATTGGGTCTCCTAGTTCCAGAAACGAATAGATATGATCCGCTAATTGTCTCTTCTACGTTTTTATCCGTTTGAAATGTTAGCGTAATTCCGTCTTCTGTTTCATGTGTTGATATGAATTCAATTTCTTTATAGACTTTCATTTTACGTTTTTTAAATAAACGATTTAATTCCTTATTAATAGATTCGTCAAATGGAAAACCTGCTTGATCGTCAATTACAATACTTACTTGCGCTCCTAATGCTGCAAAACTTGAAGCTGCTTCGAGTGCAATGGTATCTTGACCTCTAACAATAAGATGCTTAGGTATCTCTTCCAGTTTAAATATTTCATGAGGCAATAAAATCCTTTCCCCTTTTTCTTGAATTGTTGGCGGCATAGTTGGGGAACTTCCTGTTGCGATAATAACTTGCTCAAATTCAAAGATATCGAATTGATGGCCATTTTCTACACCGATTTTGTCTACTGCGAGGAAAGTAACTTTGCCCCGGATTATTTCAATTTTGTTTTCATTACATAGACTTTCTACGCCAGACCTGAGCTGTTTGATAACTTTGTCTTTATAGGAAACCAGCTTTTTGATATCAATTATTTTTTCCATATTCCCAATTCCAAGTTCTTGAAAATGGGCTATATCTGAGCGCATACCTGCTGCATGTGTAAATATTTTAGATGGAATGCATCCTTCATTCAGACAAACACCGCCCAATTCTGCCTGTTCAATTAACGTCACTGAGAGACCAAGCTGCGCACCACGTATAGCAGCAGAGTAGCCGCCCGGTCCCCCTCCAATGATAATGAGATTTCTTTCCTGACTGATTTCTCCAACAACCATTTTAAATCATCTCCATCATCAGCTTGTGAGGCTGTTCAATTAGGCTTGCAAAACGATTCGTGAATGCAATGGCTGTCGCACCATCAGCAACACGATGGTCAAACGCCATTGACAGTGTCATGATATGACCGATAACAATTTCATCATGCTCATTGACAATCGGTTGTTTTTTCGTTTTGTGGAAAGCAATTAGAGCTGTTTCAGGGTAGTTGATAATTGGTGTGGCACCCATACCACCCAGGGGCCCAACGTTACTCACCGTAAATGTGCTGTTTTTCATTTCAAACGGCTGTAATTTGCCGGCGATTGCTTTTGCTGTCAAACTTCTGACATTTGCATTAATCTCTTTGATGGATTGTTTATCAACATCATGTAAAACAGGTACAATTAGACCGCTATCGGTATTTGTTGCGATACCGATATGATAGTTTTTCTTGAGTAGTATCCGGCTATTTTCTTCATCAAGTTCAGCATTGAATATCGGGAAATCCTTCAACGAAATAACGAGTGCCTTTATAAGAAATGCTGATACACTAACTGATTCACCATCAGCTTTCAATTGCTCTCTCATTTTAAATAAGTTCGTCATATTGACCTCGTCAAAATGAGTAACATGCGGAATTGTAAAGAGTGATTTCGTCATCTTTTCTGCGATTTTTCTTCGAATTCCTCTAAAAGGAATTTCATCAGGAACCTCTTGGTCGACCTCTACCTGCTCACTTTTCTTCTTTGATTCCGTGTCGGTTTGTTGTCCTTTTAAGAATCGTAAAACATCTTCTTCGCTTATTCTTCCAGAGGGATCACTAGCATGGACATCTTCAATATTTATATTGTTATCCCGTGCAATCTTGCGTGTGTATGGTGCAGCTAGTATTCGATTAAAAGGCATATGAGGGGATTTCTCTTCTAGTTTAATTGTCGGGATTGCTTGCTCCTCAGCAATTGACTTCGTTTCTACGTATGATTTTTGTACAGCTCGAACAGCTTCATCAATTTCAATATAAAGTAGACTTGTTCCGACCTGAACGATTTCCCCTGCTTCAATACGTATTTCTTTCACAATACCTGAGCAGGGTGAAGTAAGTTCAGCGACCATTTTGTCTGTTTGTACCTCAACAAGCGGTTGATCTGTCATAACCGAATCCCCAACTTTGACTAAATAATGGAGCACTTCCCCTTCGGTCATTCCTTCCCCGACATCATGTAACTTTACTTCGAGCATTCCATTTCCTCCTTAAAAATGAAGCACTTTTTCTATTCCTTCAACGACACGTGCCGTAGTTGGAAGATAATGTTCTTCTAATGTAAAGAATGGAACCGGTACGTCGAATCCCGTCACGCGTTCAATTGGAGCTCGTAGATAAAGGAAAGCGGTATCGTTTATAATCGAAACAATATCATTGCCGAGCCCTCCGGTATTATGCGCCTCATGAATGATGACCGCTCTCGTTGTCTTCTGCACAGATTGAGTAATGATGTCCCGATCGATTGGATACAATGTTCGCAGATCGATAATTTCGCAACTAATCCCCTTTTTCTCGGCCAGTTCGGCTGCTTTTTCTGCGATTGAAATCATAGCTCCCCAAGCAATAAGTGTGACATCCGAACCTTCACTCACGATCTTCCCTTTACCAATTTCCACAGTATACTTTCCAACAGGTACTTCTTCTCTCTTCGAACGGTAGTTTTTCATAGGCTCCAAAACTAGAACAGGGTCAGGATCTTCCATCGCCGCAATCAATAACCCTTTAGCATCGTATGGATTAGACGGACAGACTACCTTGATGCCAGGCATATGTGTGAATAAAATTTCTGTACTATCAGAATGTATTTCGGGCGCACGAATTCCTGCCCCGTATGGTGCTCGAATGACTATAGGCACAGTAAAACGAGACATCGACCGCATTCTAATCCTTGAAACATGTGTCATAATCTGTTCGTACGCAGGATAGATAAAACCAAGGAATTGGATTTCTGCAACCGGTCGAAAACCGTTAACTGCAAGACCTATTGATGTGCCAATAATTCCTGCCTCTGAAAGCGGAGTATCGACTACCCGGTCATCCCCAAACTGCTCCTGAAGTCCTTCTGTCGCACGGAACACTCCACCGTTTTTACCGATATCTTCACCGAGTATGATGGTTCGATCATCCTCGTCTAGCATCAAACGCATGCCATCATTAATCGCTTGGATTAGTGTCATTTGTTTTGTCGTTTCGTTTTTTGAATCCGACTCTTTCAGTTGTGTCATCAATTATTGCCTCCCTAAATGTGCAAGGTACGCTTCTTTTTGTTCAGCGAGTTGTGCTGGCATTTCAGCGTATACATGATCGAAAACGTCAGCTACATTCGGCGGCGGGAACTTTTCCATTTCTTCTACTGCTGCTTCAACTTCACTAGTCGTTTCTTCTTTAGTCGCTTGGATCCACTCATCATTCCAGTAGCCGTAATTCTTCATGAATAATTCTAATCGGATAAGAGGGTCAACAAAATTCTCTCCTTGTTTTTCAGGACGATATTTAGACGGATCATCAGCAGTCGTATGAGCTCCTTTTCGCCAAGTAACCGCTTCTATTAATGTCGGGCCATTTCCACACCGGGCATAGTCAAAGGCCTTTTTCGTTTCAAAATAAACTGCAAAACAATCATTACCATCAATTCGATACCCTGGCATACCATAGGCAACTGATTTTTGTGCGATTGTTGCAGAATTCATCTGTTTTTCAATCGGAACCGAAATCGCATACCCATTATTTTGATTAAAAAAGACGACTGGTACTTTGAATACGCTTGCAAAATTCAATCCTTCATGAAAATCCCCTTCCGAGGTCGCACCGTCGCCGAAATAGGCAATTGCAACATTTTGTGTTCCCCTTCTTTTTTCAGCCCATGCAGCGCCTGCGGCATGGGGGAGTTGAGTCGCAATTGGAACAGCTGGCGGGAAAATATTTCTATCAGTTGGAGCTACACAACCTTCTACTCTCCCATTCCAGTACAAAAATGTTCTGGCCATACTTTTCCCGAACGTTATCGTCGCACCATGATCACGATACGTCGGGAACACCCAGTCGTCGGCATTTAGTGCGAGTGCGCTACCAACTTGAGCAGCTTCCTGTCCTTCAAAAGGCGCATAAGTACCTAGACGTCCCTGTCGTTGCAAATTAATTGCTTTTCTATCAAATGTACGAACTCGTAACATGTGATAGTACAAATTTTTTACCAATTGCTCATCTATCTGCTTTTCAAAGCTTGTATCAACAAGAAAGCCTTTATTATCTACTATTCTTTTTATAGGATAGTTATGTTCCACTTAACTTGCCTCCAATCAGGAATGATTGCGAAACGACCGCTTTGGTTTAGCTGGTGCTGAGTAAAAGCTATTCCTTCTTCCTCGATCCGCTATTCTTTTCTCGCACATTGCATTAGCGGATTCCTCTGTTGTTTTTCCACTATTCGCAGCTTCCTCGTAAACTTCCAAAATTGCATCGTATATATGTTTCGTTTTCACAAGTACCCGCTCATGGTTAATGCCATACAATTCATCTGCCACTTGAATAAGCCCACCAGAATTGACGATATAATCCGGTGCATATAATATCCCTTTATCTCGTAATAATTTACCGTGTCTATCATCTAATAACTGATTATTAGCCGAACCTACAATCGCTCTTACTTTAAACTGAGGAATTGTAGCGTCGTTAATAATTCCACCAAATGCACACGGAACAAATATATCCGCTTCCTGCGAATAAATAGCTTCATTTGCAACAATTTGTACGTTACCAGTAGTTTTTGTTGCAACTTCTTCAATTGCCCGCAGACTCTCTTCATTAATATCCGTTACGAAAATGCGAGCTCCTGCTTCAAGCAATCCACTTGCAACTTTGAATCCAACTTTTCCAAGACCTTGAATCGCGTATATATGTTGGCCTAAATCGTCATTTCCATAGAGCATCTGATTGGTCGCTTTTATACCGTACAAAACACCTGCAGCTGTTGGAATTGATGAGTCTCCGCCGCCCCCATATACCTCAGGGAGACCATTGACGAAATTGGTTTCTTTCATTGCGTGAACGAAATCATCCATCGTCGTTCCCATATCCGTTCCCGTATAAAAACGGCCGCCCAGTGAATTCACAAATTGACCGAACGCACGAAATAATTCCGGTGATTTATCTGTTTTCGGATCACCGATAATAACTGCTTTCCCACCCCCGAAATCGACATCGGCTGCCGCACATTTATAGGTCATTCCTTTTGAAAGGCGAAGAACATCTTCTAACGCTTCTTCCACACTGCTATAAGGTTGCATGCGACATCCGCCGAGTGCTGGTCCAAGCGTTGTGTCATGAATTGCAATAATCGCACGCAAACCTGTTGAAGAGTCATTACAAAAAACGACTTGCTCATGCTCACTCATTCGATCGAAGAGTTCAAATTCCTTTGTCATTGACGTTCTTTCAGCTAGCATTACTCGATTCTCCCCTTTAAGATTGGTCATGAAAACCTCTTTTTTCAGGATGAAGCTTCATTCAGCTTTTCCGCAATTTTTTCCTTTAACAATATAACTTGCATCACTTCACCTTTTCCGATAAGCCCTAAATGGTTTTCTGCAGTGACTTTTGTCACAACCCTATTGTCACGAAACTCAATTAAATTGGCTGTCAAGGTTACTCTAGATCCAAGTGGAGACGCAGCAAGATGCTTTAGTTGGACTGATGCACCCATTCCCTCTTCATGCTCTTCCAAAAATGGAAGAATAATTTTTCGAGAAACCCACTCCATATGATATGTCATTGCTACTGTTGAATAGACGGGATGTACAACTTTCCCCTCAAAAGAAGCAAACATATCCTCTGTCACAATTATTTCGATCGTCTCTTCTCTACCAATGTTTAACCCACACTTCATCCGCTATCCCTACTTAAGTTATAGTTTAAATTACTCATTTTTCCTTATGTCCTTAATTTCTTCTATCGATTTATTCAGTTGATTTTCTGCTTCTTCCATCATGCTATCAAGTAGAATCTTCACAGTCGAGATGTTTTCAATTAATCCTGCAATTTGGCCGCTATTGACAAAACCATTTTCCATATCGCCGTCGATCGCACCCAAGACATGTTGTTGTTCCGAAGTCATTTCACTATATTGTTCCAATGTCATTCCTGCTTTTTCTAAGTCTTTTAGTTTCATTGCGTATGGCGTTTTTAATATCCGTCTCAGCCGCCCTACACTGCGTCCAATAAGTAACGTTTCGGTATCACTTGCATTCACAAGGTTGTGCTTGTACGTGTCATGAAATGGAGCTTCCTTTGTCGCTATTAAACGGGTACCCATTTGCACACCACTCGCCCCTAACGTCAGCGCAGCTGCCAAACCTTTACCGTCACCGATTCCCCCCGCAGCAATTACCGGCACGTTAACATTCTTCACTATTTGAGGTAGTAGCGTAAATGTCGTCAGTTCCAAGTTAGAGTTGACGCCAGCTGCTTCAAACCCTTCTGCCACGAGAATATCTGCCCCCGCTTCCTCAGCTTTAAGTGCGTGTTTTACTGAGGCTACAAGCGCAATGACTGTCACGCCTTGTTCATGTAGTAGGGGAATATAAGGTACTGGATTTCCTGCTGATAGCGAAACAACTGATATATTATGTTTAATGACAAGATTAATCAGCTCTGTTACGTATGGTGAAATACTGATTGCGATGTTGATTGCGAAATTCTTGTTTGTCAGTTTTTTCGTTTCAACTATTATTTTTTCTACTTCATCTGGAGTCATTGTTCCGCATCCAATTGTGCCGAGTCCCCCTGCCTCTGAAACAGCCGCTGTCAGTTTTGCGTTACTGATATTCCCCATTCCACCTTGTATAATTGGAAGAGTGATTTGAAGCACTTTACAAACGTATATCATTTTTCTTCCACCCCTGTGCAATTATGTTATGCTAAGAAGAGTTAAAAGATAATTAAGATTAGTAAACTAATTTGAGGGGGAATAGTTTTGTTAATCACATTTAAAGGAAAAAGCCCTGTTCTTGATCCTTCGGTTTTCGTCGCTCCGGGTGCAAAAATTATTGGAGAAGTTCAAGTTGGGGCAGAATCTACTATTTGGTTTAACACGGTCTTGCGGGGAGATGAAGGGCCGATTACAATCGGTAATAAATGCAGTATCCAGGATAATTCAACAATTCACTTATATGAAGATGCTCCAGTCATTATAGAAGATGAAGTTACCGTTGGGCATAACGTTATCCTGCATGGCTGCAAAGTCGGAAAGCGATCGATTATTGGAATGGGTTCTACAATTCTTGACCACGCAGAAATTGGTGAAGAATGTATTATTGGCGCCAACACATTAATCCCACCAGGTAAGAAAATCCCCCCTCGTTCATTGGTTGTCGGTTCTCCAGGAAAAGTAGTAAGGGAATTGAACGACAAAGACTTCGAGATCATTCAATTATCGATCGATTCATATGTTCAAAAAGGCTATGACTATCGGGAGATTATTAAAAACGAAGAAAAATAACACGTCTGTTAATTAACCATTTACTTGCGTAAAGCTTGCCCCCCCCCCATTTTCACTGGATCATTTTCGGTTCGCTTTCGGCGAAATATTCATGACAACATCTTTCCCCAAGGGCAAGTGTGGCTAGGAATGACTTCGTCCTTCCTAGCCACACACTTTTCGGTAATCCTGTTGCGAATAGTTGCCTGTCGCGTCCCTATAATACTCAAGTGAAAAATTCATTTGCTTTTTAATGAAAGAGTAGATGACATTCTATAGAGATTGTAAGTGCCCGAAGATACAATTTCGGGTACTCTTACACGTTGTACAATGTGTTTCTCGCTTACTTTAAGCAATGTTTATGCCTCTGATCATTCGATGGTCTATAAGAAAGTGACACTTCCTTAAATTTTAAAAAGACAAAACTATAGAGAATGCTTCAGCAGCCAAAATTGTATCTTTGGCTGCTTTTATCAAGACATCTCGGTAATCGTATAGACGTCGTTCAATCCAAATTAATCAAACATACTGTACACGAATTGCCTAGTGTTGATTAAGTTATTTCCTGGTTAATGTTAGTTAATAAAAACACGTGATTTATTAACAACAAAAAAACGCTGAACTATTCAGGTTCAACGTTTTGGATGCATTTCAATATCACCGGCTTAGAAACTGGTGGTTCTTAATTCGCTTGACACTTTCTCTGGCAGTCCGCACTTTTAGACCCTAGCCCTTTTTCATCATAGAATTCGGCTTAATCTTCAGCATTACCACCTTGTACCTCAGCCCAGAAACTAAAAATATGGAATGTGGTAACAATTCTCTGACCTTTTTTGCATCAGATGGATAGGTTGCTCCGACGACTGCAAATTTACAACAAATTAGCATAACAATTAGCTATGCTTTTAAAAATTATTAATGTCATCTATTACACTTTTTAAAACCTCAATTGATTCGACTGTGTTATTTTCATATTCCAAGCTATGATTGACATTAGGAATGAGTCTCGCAACTATTTTTGGGTTGTTTGCCAATTGATTAAACCTTTCCTCGGTATAACAATGATCATTATCTCCGATGAAACATAACCCACTATTAGTACTGCTAACCATTGCATCGAAAACATCATCCCTTTGAATCAACGGAGTTAACCATACTGCTTTAGCTTCTTCG
This sequence comes from Sporosarcina sp. resist, assembly GCF_014302295.1. Classification (NCBI taxonomy): domain Bacteria; kingdom Bacillati; phylum Bacillota; class Bacilli; order Caryophanales; family Caryophanaceae; genus Sporosarcina; species Sporosarcina sp. resist. Next base: position 3,149,446 of record NZ_CP060287.1, read on the forward strand.
AAGATATCCCTCCTTAACTCTGAGCTCATAGCAATTGTTCCAAGAGATTTGCCGATTATATAAAAGTTTTCATACGAAGTTTCCTTTAAAACAGTATCAATTACTGTTCTCACATCGTATTTAATTGCTTCGCTTAATTCTTCCATACTAAATTCTGCATAGACTTTATCATTGTATTGATAATTAACTTGCAATACATCAAAGCCTTTATTTAAAAATATATCTGTTGAGTAATGAAACAGAGGACTCCGAATGGTATATCCTGCACCCGGAAGAAAGATGGTCAAATTTCCCGAGTTTTCTTCGGCTCTCAACAACGTATAAGAAATATTCATTTCTTTATATCCCTTAACGCTTTCTGTATTTGTTTTCAACATTGATATCTCCCCCATTCCTGATCAATTATACATATTGTTCCAAACTAAATATATAAATATTTCAATTTATTAGTCTTTTGTGTCCGCGTTTTTTTATTCAATTCAACTGCCTTTCAACAATCGAACTACCCCACCATAGAAAATGCAAAAACAAAAATGCACAGCAATAAGTAATCACCACCGAAAAAAGTCTTTAAGAATGCTACTTGTCACGGACAAATACATAATACTATTTACATCCACCTTCGTTTTAAACACTTCTTCTCTTACCATTGTCCCCCATTTTTCTAGCATAAGTTTAATTTGATTCTGTTGGTTCTATCTTTCCTTCTAACACATTGCCATGTTCATCATATTTTTTAAAAGTCTTTAATCTACCTAAAACTCTATATTCAACTACTTTTAAAACGCCATTTTCATAGTACTCTTTTTGTATACCTTCTAATGTATTTTTAGCTAGATATTTAATTTTTTTAACTTGTCCATTAGGATAAAAATAAAGCATTTCTCCGTTCTTAACCCCTCCCTTAACTACATAGTAATTTGCTAAATCACCATTTTCATAACAGTCATAAATTATACCAGTAAATAAATGTTCATTATCGTCTTGATCATATTCTACTATAAAGGAATCATATTCATCCCCTCCATAACCAAAACTGCTCCCGTATTTTTCACCATTTTTCACAACATATTCTTTATCTACTATCTTATCTTCCAACCTTAGGCACCTCCGATATTACTTCAAATCCGTCTAGTAAACACATACAGTGTGGACAGCATTTAAACATAATTCCACCAGGTTTAGTCCTATTAATTCCTGTTCTTATCACATTTACATTCAATTCTTCTATTCGAGCATCAAGATTCCTCTTTAGGGGACTATTTAATTCATTAGCAATTATCAAGATTCTATAGTTGTTCGATCAACAAAGTTCTGATTCTATTTTATTCGCATCGAATTCATGCAATTGTGTGAGCGTATTTTCTCGTTTAATTGTAGCAGTGTGAACGCCTTCCTGCACTTCGTTATCATTGAGATGCGGAAGGGTCAATGATGTCCACAACTCGATTCATGAAGCTGTTCGCTTCATCCGTTAGACTCTCCGTCAGTTGCGCAATGTTCTTCAACCCACGTTCAATTTCTACGCCTAGGAAATACTCACGAATGAAACCTGATGAATCTGGTTCGGGTGCATCAAGGGCAGCGTCCATCTGTTTTAGGACGTATGTAAAACGGCTCTGAAATAGCTTGGAAAACTGAAGGAACGGCAAGTGGCAATCCGCGTAAAATGCACGAATTGCGTTGCCCCCCTTCGCCTTTCAACGAATCTTCCATCGCAACGAGTCCTTGAACCGCTCGATCGATAGTTTCAATTTGTTTCCTAGACGATCAAGCATGGTGATGTTCCGATGGAGTCGATCCTTTAATCGATGAACATCAAGTACCTTCAAAAAGCATCACCCCCCGATTGTCTGACAACAATGACAATCACTTTTAACTGTAGATTTAAAATAAAGATTGATCAATTGTAATAAAGTCAGATAATTTGTAAATGGGTTTGATACAATTGCATTGACAAGATGGATTATGACAATTCAACAAACAGGCCATTTTGCGGAACAAGTTTTAGAAATCACAGGGGAAAAAGAGTTAGCATTGGTGAATACTTTGTGTAACCTATTTCGAGAATCATGGAAATGATGTTTGGAATGTTTTAGGCCATGTGTAGTAGTGGCTTGTCTTAGGAGAGGAGAGGAGAAAAAAATGATTGAATTACGAAAGATAACCGGGGATAACATAGATGAAGTAATAGCACTTGAAGTTGAAGAAGGCCAGGAAGACTTAATAGAAACTACTAACCTCAGAAGCTTTGCAGATGCTCATATGTTGAACGCAGACGGTATACCAGCAACTCCCTTTGCCATTTATGCCGATGAAGTTGCGGTTGGGTTTTTGATGTATATTTATGATACGTTGGATCATGAATCATTTGAAAATGAAGTTTTTTATGGGAAGAAGAGCTATTTCATTTGGCATATTATGATTGAAAAGAGTTACCAGGGGAAAGGTTATGGCAAACTTGCTTTTGAAAAAATGTTGATGGATATTGAAACTACGCCAGATGGAGAAGCAGAATATGTAGCCCTCTTTTATCGAACAAGTAATGTCATAGCTAAAACATTATACGCTTCATTTGGTTTCGTAGATACAGGAATCATTCAGGATAATTCGATGTTGGCGATTAAAAATCTAGATGTGAAAATAACAGAATCCTTAGTAGAATAGGATCTCCCGCAAAGAAATGTAAGCTATCAACGTCTTGACCCATAATAAACACAAATATCCAGAAAAAAACCGAATTTGTTAACTCTGTCTTAGTAAAAATATAATATTTATACCGTAATCGGGCGCGGTTTTTTTAGAATTACTATGTAGAAAATGATCAAATTTTATTATAAAAATCGCATACTATTTCACAATGAATTTACCCGTTTTGATCAATCATTTTTCAAAACGAGTTCTTATCATTTAACTTAAAATATGGATTTTGGGGATATTTTAGATCAAGCTTTATTCCAAACCAACATCAACTGCTCCCAATCTCTTTTAGTAGCCAATAATCCCCTAACGATAAACATCCCTCTCCCGTCGCATTCAAAAATCTAATAAATATAAATACTTATCTATCATGTCATACAAATATAAAGAGGTATAAGTTTCCTATTTAAGGGGAAACGATCCATAAGTCTTGTTCTATTTCAATATTTTAATAACTAAAGTTACAAAGACATAAGGCAAGCGCTCTTTATAGCCGAGATGCAGGATTATATAAGAAAAAAATAAAAGCACCGCTAAATGCGATGCTAATTGATACTCTAAAAGCGTGCCGATGGGGACACCGTTTGATCTGTTAAATGACCTTTTATCAGCCGAAAAGAACCCGTGACTTTGGGCAGCCAGTTACTTTTTAGTTTGTTAAGTAGTCACTAATAAGTGGGTGGTCATCTGCGTCATACGTTTTATCTTTCCTTCGCATGTCGTTGTCTTCTTGGAATACTCCTTCGAAAAAACGGCTTGCTGATTGTGCCAGCAATTTATAATATTGCTCAAATAACAGAGTGGCGTGATTACCACTCCACACTTCAGGCAGAAGCTCTTTTGGGAGACCTGGATCTGTAAAGAGAAACTTTCGGTATTCGTGCACAAGGTTGGTGCGCTCCACGAAACACTCTGCATCCGTCATTTTACCTTCGTTTATTATACTTTGGTGGACAATGTATTTTTTGCTGTACGTCGCAATGAATTCTTGATATTTCCCTTCAATTTCTTGAAGTGGCCAGCTTTTTTCAACGAGCAACTTGTCCGCTTGCGGTCCTTTGTAGTCACATACAAAGAAATCCACGTAAAACTGAATATCATACTTTTCAATAAGAAGATTCACTTCTTTTTCGAGATCAATTGGCGAAATCCAGCATCCATTTGAAAAACTTCCGAATCCGCTCCATAATAACTCTTTTCGAAGTTCATCACGAATTTGTCTTTTTTCTTCCGGAATCGTATACATAAGCATACGCCATTTACCGTCCCACTCAGTTGGGTTTAATTTAAAAATACGAATTGCCGCTTCTTCAATCCGTGCTTCCCCTCGCACCGTCAAGAAATAATAACTTTTGTTGCCTTGTTTTTCGGATTGAATCCATCCTTGTTTCATCATTCTTGAGACAGCTACTCGAACCGATTGTTCATTATGACCAAATTCCTTCAATAACCGAATCAAGCTGCCAATCCATACTTTGTTGCCGTAATGACGGATATAATCACCGTAGATTGTAAAAATCATTGATTGTGTATTTGCCATGATATTCACTCTTTCTTTTTTCGTTCCTTATCGATGTATCACGATTCGACAGTTCTTTTATTATTCCGAGACATTCTCAATAATTGCCGCAATTCCTTGGCCTACCCCGATACACATTGTTGCGAGTCCATATTGAACATTCCGTCTTTTCATTTCATATAAGAGTGTCGTTAAAATTCGGGCACCGCTCGCGCCTAAAGGGTGTCCAAAAGCGATTGCTCCACCATTGACGTTTACTTTTTCAGCGTCCAACTCTAACTGTCTAATGCACTCGAGTGATTGGGAAGCGAAGGCTTCATTCACTTCGACGAGTCCTATATCATTCATCGTAAATCCCGCACGTACTAGCGCTTTTTTTGAAGCAATAATCGGACCAAGCCCCATGACAGCCGGTTCAAGTCCCGCCGTTGCCCCCGCAACATATTTTGCTAAAGGTTTAAGATTTAGTTCCTTCGCCTTTTCGGCACTCATAAGAAGCAATGCACACGCGCCATCATTAACACCTGATGCGTTGCCTGCTGTAACTGTACCGCCCTCAAATAATGGTTTTAATTGTGCCAGTTTCTCAAGCGTAATGTCCGGCCGCGGATGTTCATCTTGATCTACAGTGATTTCATTTCCTTTTCTATCCGTATAAACAACCGGAACAATTTCTTTGGAAAATCTGTTAGCTTCTATTGCTGCCTTTGCACGTTGTTGGCTTTCATATGCAAACAAATCCTGATTTTCTCGCGTTATCGTGTAACGTTGCGCGACGTTTTCAGCTGTACGCGGCATCGAATCCGCTCCGTACATTTCTTGTAGTTTTTTATTCGTAAAGCGCCAGCCAATTGTTGTATCTTGCAGTTCCATATTACCTCGTGGATTTGCCTTATCCGGCTTTGCCATAACAAGCGGGGCACGCGTCATACTTTCCGTTCCGCCTGCAATGTAAATATCACCATCCCCAACTGCAATTGCTCTTGCAGCGTAAATAACAGCGTCAAGACCTGAACCACAAAGACGGTTAATCGTCGTGCCCCCCACCTCGACTGGAAGACCCGCCAACAATCCTGCCATACGTGCAACATTGCGGTTATCTTCTCCAGCCTGATTGGCATTTCCAAGAACGACCTCTTCGATCTGCTCTGCGGGAAGATTTGGATTTCGATCAATAAGTGCCTTAATGACGATTGCACCTAAATCATCTGGACGTACGTCTTTTAACGCGCCATCGTACCTGCCAATAGGTGTACGAACAGCGTCTACTATGACTACTTCTCTCATTTCGTAATCAACTCTTCTCCATGTGTATAATCGTAGACACCTTTTCCGCTTTTCCGTCCAAGACGCCCCGCTTTTACGTATTGTTCTAGGAGAGGCGCTGGACGGTACTTTTCTCCAAGCTTGTCATATAAATAGTTCAAGTTGTTCAAACGTGTGTCAAGACCCACTAAATCCACGAGCTCGAATGGACCCATAGGGTAATTTAAGCCAAGCTTAATTGCTTTATCAATTTCTTCTGCTGTTCCAAGTCCCTCTTGCAGCATATAAAATGCTTCATTGCCGACAAGCGCACTAATCCGGCTTGTTACAAACCCAGGAAATTCATTAATAACAACCGTTTCTTTTCCCATATTGACAGCAACTTGTTTAATCGTCTCTACCGTTTCATCACTCGTTTCCAAGCCCCGGACAATTTCAACAAGAGTCATTTTATGTACGGGATTGAAAAAGTGCATGGCGATTGTTTTTTCTGGGCGTTTACCGAAAGAAGCAATTTCCGTCGGACTCATCGTCGATGTATTCGTTGCAAAATAACAATGTGCTGGTGCATATTCTTCAATCGTTTCAAATACTTGCTTTTTAATGGCAGCCTTTTCAGGAACAGCTTCAATGATTAAATCCGCATTCCCTGAAGCTTTAGCCAAGTCACTTTCATAATTTAAATTACGATGCGCTTGTTCAGCCTGATTTGCTGATATCTTTCCGCGTGCGAGACCTTTTTCAAAGAGACTATCAATATCTAGTTGCGCATTTTCCAATGCGGATTCATTAATGTCGACAATTGTAACTGTATATCCTCCAATCGCTCCGACATAGGCTATACCTCTGCCCATCACACCGGAACCGACAACAACTATTTGATTAATCATAAGTGATCCTCCTTTTTATGATGAAAGAATACGGACAGGAAATCATACATCCCTGTCCGTATTCTTTCATCTATATATTCGGCACTACTTATTTAGAATTAATTAGGTGATATACCTCACCCGTATAACGAACAAATCTAGCGAAGGAGCGACACTAATGAAAGGCAGCCCAATTTCGCCGCGTCCTGCGGCAAAGGCTGCACACCCGCATCCTGCAGGCGCCGGAGCAATAAGACCAAGGAGGGAAGCAGTTCAATCCCTCCCTAGTGATCTTCTGACGGGCTTATTGCGTGAGGCCATCACCAAGCGACTAAGCGGTGTTGGAAGAACATTCTATTTGTTAAGTGCCGACTATCTATTACGCTTTTCTTTGTGTCTAGCTCCAGGCGCCAGCCCCTCGGGTCATAAGCCGTTTTGCTGTGGTGGCTGAAGTACGCCTCCTCGCAAACCGTCTTATGCCTGTCGGGGCTAGACGGCGCCTTGCGCTTTTCTTTGTGTCTAGCTCCTCGCGCCAACCCCTCGGTCATAAGCAATCCAGCTATGTGGCAAAGAGCGCCACGTCGCTAGATCGACTTATGCCTGTCGGGGCTAAACGGCGCCTTGCGCTTTTCATAGCCCAAATGGATTTACTGGACGACTGCCAAAGTACGACATAATGCTTTTTGTTTCAGTGTAAAGATCAAGCGATCCGATAGATAGTTCACGGCCAAATCCAGATTGTTTATAGCCACCGAATGGTGTACCTGGGAATGCAGAGAATGGCGTGTTAATCATAACGATTCCCGCTTGAATTTGGTTCGCAACACGTGTTGTAGTTGCAGTATTTTTTGACCAAATAGAAGAAGCTAGCCCAAAATCTGAGTCATTTGCTAATGCAATTGCCTCTTTTTCGTTTTTAAACTTCGATACAACGACAACTGGTCCAAAGATTTCTTCACGAACAACTTTCATGTCTTGTGTTACGTTTCCGATTATTGTCGGCGCATACCAAAATCCGTTTTCAAAGCCTTCTGGTTTTAATTCTTTACCACCAGTAAGGATTTCAGCACCTTCATCAATTGCAGATTGAACATACATTTTCACTGTGTCCAACTGGCACTGATCGATAACTGCGCCCATATGTGTTCCTTTATCAAATGGATCCCCAATTACAAGTTTTTCTGTTTTAGCAATAAATTTCTCAACGAACTCATCGTACACATTTTCATGAATATAGATGCGTGTACGCGCATCACACGATTGACCTGTGTTATTGAAAGCTCCGTAGAGTGAACCATCAACTGCTGCTTCAATATCTGCATCTTCAAAAACAAGGCTTGGGGATTTTCCACCAAGTTCTAGTGTTACGCGTTTTACTGTTCCTGCTGCTTTTGCCATAATGTCTTTTCCAATTGGTGTAGAACCCGTGAATGCAACTTTATTCACTAGTTCATGTTCTACCAAGTAATTACCGATTTCAGATCCAGATCCTGGCAAAATGTTAACGACGCCTGCTGGAACCCCTGCTTCGTAGCAAATTTCTCCAAGAATAATAGCTGTAAGTGGCGTGAGAGACGCTGGCTTAATAACGACGGAGCACCCTGCTGCAATAGCTGGAGCAATCTTCCAAGCAGCCATCATAAGTGGATAGTTCCACGGAATAATTTGCGCGCATACACCAAGTGGTTCTTTTTCTGTGTAATTATGGAATTGACCAGGTACATTATTCACAGAACCCCCATGTCCAACAATAGCGCCCGCATAAAATTCAAAGTCTTCAATGGCTTGTGAAATCTGCCCTTTAGCAGCTGCAAGTGATTTACCCGTATTCAAAATTTCTAGTTCTACAAGTTCATTAAAGCGTGAACCCATAATTGCTGCAATTTTGTTTAGTACACGTGCACGCCGTCCTGCAGGAGTTATTTTCCATTTGCCATTATCAAATGAATCCCTGGCAGCTTGAACAGCTTTTTCAGCGTCTTCTTTCGTTGCTAACGCTACTTCAGCAAGTAGTTCACCCGTCGCCGGATTATAAATCTTTGTGCGCTCGCCACTGCTACTTTCGACTTGTTCACCGTTGATAAAAAGTTTGTAGAAATCACGCTTCATCGTTTCTTGTTCGATTTCGATTTCATGGGTTTTTGTCATATGGTTTACTTCCCCCTATTGGCCTGTAAAAACAGGTTTTCTTTTTTTCATAAATGCATTGATGCCTTCGCGATGATCTTTTGTTAAACCAGCTATTCGCTGTCCTTGGGCTTCATGTTCAAGATATTCTTCAAAAGAAAGTTCTGATATCGTCATCAATGAGCCTTTGATTAATCCGATTGCTTTTGTTGGTAAAGCGGCAAGTCGTGTTGCAAATGCAGATACATCCTCTTCCCATGTTTCTGATGGAATCAGTCGGTTTGCAAGACCCATTGCAACCGCCTCTGTAGCTGGCACTTTTTCTCCTAAAATGGCTAATTCTGCAGCTTTAGATTGTCCGACTAATTGTGTTAAATAATAAAGATTACCTGAATCCGGAATAAGCCCCACATGGATGAATGCATTTAATAAACTGGCACGCTCAGACATTAGTCTAAAGTCACAAGCAAGCGCAAGGCTAAACCCCGCCCCTGCTGCTACACCATTTACTGCTGCAATAATCGGTTTTTCACATTTTCTGATTTGCTGGATCATCGGTCCATAATGATCTCTTAACACTTGACCATGATCCATATAATCATCAACTTCTGATAAATCTTGTCCGGAACAAAATGCCCGGCCTTCACCTGTAATGACAACACAGCGCACTTGTTCATCATATGATGCCGCTTTGATTGCATCTTTTACTTCACGATTCATCTGCGAGATAAAAGCATTCAGTTTGTCAGGTCTATTTAAGATGAGCCACGCAATTCCATCTTTGACATCGTAACGAATTGTCTCAAACATTTAGCACACTCCTTACTTTCCTTGATAATCCGGCCTTCTTTTCTCAACAAATGCGCTCATACCTTCTTTTTGATCCTGTGATGCGAAAAGAAGGTAGAAATTTTTCCGTTCATACTGCATTCCTTCATACAAGGGATAATCCACTGCTTTATTAACCGAATCTTTAATAAGGCGCAGTGAGAGCGGTGGTTGTTTGGCTAGTCGATTTGCAAACTTCAGAGTTTCTTCTATTAATAGTTCAGGAGCAACAACTTTGTTAATGACTCCATGTTTGAGTGCTGTTTCCGCGGAAATACGCTCTCCTGTCCAAAGCCATTCGAGCGCTTTCGTACGTCCGACAAGTTTCGTCAACCGCTGTGTCCCTCCTGCACCCGGCATGACGCCGAGGCCTGCTTCCGGGAATGAAAATTCTGTACCGCTTGCTGCAATTAAAATATCACAGCACAATGCAAGCTCAAATCCCCCTCCTAAAACAAAGCCTTTTACTGCACCAATGATTGGCTTTTTAATAAGTGTAAAACGGTCCCAATCAGCAAATTGGTTCAAGAGTTCAAGGCTGACTGGGTCATCTCCAGTCATTTCATCAATATCAGCCCCAGCTGAAAATGAACGGCCTTTTCCAGTAAGGACGATAATGCGAACTTCTTCTTCTCGATCAAACATTTCCATTGCAGTAACGATTTCACAAACCATTTTCCGATTCAACGAATTTAACTGGCGAGGACGATTCAGTTCAATCACCGCGATGTTTCCCTTTACTGTCGTTTCAATGAATTCAAAACTATACACTAGGCATCCTCACCAATCATTAATGTAACAAGATCACCCGCAAACCCCATCAAATCTTTGCCTGATGCCTTTCCTTCAGCTGTGCGCAAACCTGCCTGTAACGCTTCTAGATTGTCATACTTCATCTCACATGTGAGGTAATATTTCCCTTCACCTCCCATTGGAGATCCTGATATTTTTGTTACCTTCATTTCACGGAGACCTGGGATTTTTGCTGTTAGCGGTGAATGTACATTGAAATAATGATCATCAAAAGCCTCTTTGTTTTCTGGGTGTTTGTACAAAGCAATTAGTTTAGCCATTTTTTCTTCTCCTCACTTTACATTAATGTAGACACAGGTTTCATTGCCTCAAATACGTTTTTACAGCTCTTACAATACAAAATACTTCTGCAAGCCGTTGGTCCAAAAATATTTTCCATTGATACATAGCCAGATCCGCAATAGGCACAATCCACATGCCATGATCCATCTTCCTCAAAATAGCGGGGCGGGGGAGCAATCCCAAACTTTTTCAGATTCACATGACCTTGTTCCGTTATACGGTCTGATGTCCATGGCGGATGAAAGACGAATTCTACTTCAATCGTTTCAACTTCCGGTAGTTTTTTCACAGCATTTACTGTATTCGTTTTAATAAATTCGAGTGCAGGACATCCCAAAAAAGTCGGTAGAAGTGTGATTTTCACGTTGTTTCCTTCGGTTGTGACTTCGCCTACCATTCCAAGATCAATAATACTCACCGAATCAATTTCCGGATCTTTCACATTCATAAGTACTTCAAAAATACGCTCAGTTGAAACATCTACAGAAGCAGTCATATTATTCACCTCTTTCCTGGTACCGTTTACCAGACAGCTGCCGGGTCAAGCTTGTAAACTTCGGAAAGCGTGCCGAGTGCTTCATCCAAGTCTTTTGTGTGCTCACCGTTTCGTCCGTTCATCACGGGATGTTTCGGTATCAACGGTACTTCCATTTGGAGGGTTTCGAACACTGGATTGATGATAGCTTGCCATTGTTTCTTCATTTTTTCCTCACTGTCTATTAAGTTACTGCTTTCAATCTTTTGTTTCTGATTTCCAAAAGAAAATACATCTCCAAAATCATTCAAAACAAGCGTAATTGCATCATTCATTTTCTTTTTTGCCACATCCGTAGAACTCATTAACTGCTTAAACCACGTTTCCCAGTGCAACTTGTGATAATAAAGTTCCATTTTCACTTTTATCGCCACTTCAGCAATAGGTTTGTATGAGCTTTCACATAACGAATCCATTTTCACCTTTTTCGCTTGTATATAAAAATAACTCCTTACGACTTGATAGGCCCAGTCATAATTGGGTGTTTCCATATAATAACCTTCGCCGTTCACCCGTTCCGTCAAAATGCTGTTCTTTCTTTCATCTGTCGGACGTAAATGGGCCAAGTCATCCGCTTTTCCAGCTCCAAGCTCTTCAAGTAATTTGTAGTACATCGCCGCATGCCCCATACTGTCTTGGCTAATGGATGAGGAAGCTACGTCTTCTTCAATGTGAGGAGCGAGTCCGAGCCATTCAGATCCGCGGAATGCGTACAGAAAATCATCATCTGCTAATTGGAACAACAAACTAGTGATTGCTTCTTTATATTCCATGCTCATGCCATTGTCTGTTATGCTCATTTCCGCTCCCCTCCCCATGACAAAATTTCTTTTTCATCAAGCACTTGCTGTTCATATTGACGCCATTTTTTCTTTAAGTAACCATAGCCTTTTGTCGTCCTGTACTCTTTATTGTCTAGCCTGGTGAGCGTCATCTTCTCTTCGGCATTCATTTTCCTAACATTCTTTCGATTTATAATCCAAATGTCTGCAACTGGTTCACGGCGCATGAAATTTTCCTGTGCCAAAATAAGTGCCATATCTTCATTTGGAGCCAGTAAGCTGAATTGGTGTTGGAATGCCGAGCTCGGTGTCCGCTTACTGAACACTTCATATTCTTGATAAAATGTTTTTTCTCCAGTCATTTTACTGACTCCTTCCATTAATTAACGACTGCACTTAAAGCATCTCGCACCCATGTATTATTTTCATAAGATGTACGACGCAGGTTCAGGCGTGCCTGAGAACGAGGTCCTTCATTTCTAATAATTTTCTTGAATTCATTCCAATCCGGTTGTTTGTACGTCCATATTTTGCTTTCAGCATCGAATTTTATGGTCGGATCTGGGATTGTTAGACCAAGAGATAAAATACGCGGGATATATTTATCAAAAAAGATTTGCCTGAACTCTTCGTTTGTTTTTGTCCGGATTTTATATTTAATAGTCAAATCTTGTTTCGAAGAACCTGTTGTTTCTTTACTCGCAGGTCCGAAGAACATTAACAGAGATTCCCACCAATAATTGATTGATTCCTGAATCATCGATTTTTGATCATTTGTACCTTCCGCAAGTGCCATAATAATAGATTCACCATGCTGTGCATGAAACACTTCTTCAGCGCAAATACGCTGTAACGCTCTCCCGTAAGGCCCATAAGAAGCCCCAAGCATATTTGTTTGTGTAATAATTGCAGCCCCATCAACGAGCCAACCGATTATTCCAGCATCTGCCCATGTAGTTGTTTTCATGTGAAATACATTATGAAATTTCAAGTCTCCATTGAATAAGTCCTGCATTAAATCTCCGCGATTCTTGCCATATGGTTTAAGTAAATCTTCAGTTACGCGAAGAAGCAGTTGACCGTGGCCCATTTCGTCTTGCACCTTGGCCATAATGCCTAACTTACGAGAAAGGGATGGGGCTTTTGGTACCCATTCTTTCTCTGGGAGAGCCCCCATTATTTCGCTCATTCCATGCATGGAAATCAATTTAATCAATGTCAGCCTATATTCTTCAGGCATCCAATCATCGGCTTCAATTTTGTCACCTGCTTCAATCCTCTGCATAAAGTGAGCTAACTTTTCTACTTCCGAATTGTATAAACCCGTCATTTCACAGCCCCCTAGTTTAAGGTATGTGTTTCCGACTAAACATATAACACTTACATAACGTTAATCTAAAACTCAGTTATATTTATAGACATACCAATCCGATAATACCGTGTGCCTTTTCCATAAACAGTCGCTTACTTAATACTTGGTCGCCCACTTTAATAGAATCTGTCGGACATCCGACTTATGCATCTTCTAAATCTTCAAGAAGATGTTCAGGTACTTCTGCTGTTCCTTCATTTCTATACTTTGAATACCTTCTGGGACAATTCCCAAAAACAAAAAAACACCGGCAAAATTCTGCCGATGTCCATTTTTAATACGTAAATCAATTGCTCATGCTATTTTTCTCGATGCTTTCAATGTCTTGAATGACCTCACCATTTTCCACTTTTTCTCCATTCTCCATGTTTATAAACAACTTGCCTTCCGCCATTTTACGCGCTTCGTTTTTGAAGTTGTCAATAACTTTTGCTTCAATACGCGCTCCGTCAGCAGTGACACCAAACGGTACTGTCCAGTAACCTACATAGTGACCTGGTGATGTCTCACTAAATGGAAGTTCGGTGGCATTTGTCACTTCGTTGCCTACATTTGTCAGTGGCATGTGGATTACAAAACTAGCTTTTAGTCCTGGGGCACTGTCAAATTCTATTTTTACACTTTTGCCTGTTGTTAAGTAGACATCATTAGTTGGTGTTAAATTTTCGATTGATGGTGCATTATATTGAGCTGTAACTACCACCGTCTTCGAAGTTTGGTTATTCGCTTTATCACTTGCAACAACCGTTATTTCGTTTTCACCATTATCAAGCAAAATACGTTTGGAATAGTTTCCATTTACGACTTCCGCATTTTGGCCGTTTACTTTTACCCAATCAAGGTTAGCATCAGAAACCGTCCCTTCAACCATAACCGTTTCACGATTCGATTTATCACCGTTTTTCGGGTTATCGATTGTCAGTTCAGGGTTTTCAGTATCTAATGTCACTGTAACTGGAGCAGATTCGCCTGTCACTTTGCCATTAAGCGTGGAAACTGCCTTGAACTCATTTACTCCTTCTGCAAGCTCATTTTTGATTGTAAATTTGCCGTCTTCTCCAACCACTGCCGTACCTGCATCTTCTCCGTTGTTTTTCAGCTGGATTGTTGTCGTCGGAGATGCTGTCCCTTCGATCGTAATACTTGATTCATTTGTCGTGAAGTTCTCTGCAGGTGAAGTAATAATTGGTGCATGGACTTCATAGCTGACACGTGCACGAATCATGTAATTCCCTTCCGCCGCAGGTGCTGCTGACCACGCGCCCGATACATATTGATAACTTCTTCCCGCGTTCGTTCCAGTTTCATCTGTCGCGAGACCAGGTGAATTTGGACTTGGATCTTTCTGGATGTAAACCATGTAAAAGTCACCGCTGACAACTATGTTGTGCTCAGTTAAATCTACAACTGTCCACTCTCCGTTACGCAGAGCCTGTGCATCGATTGGTCCTGCAAGTTTCTTGCCAGGAGTTCCGTCAGCACCCGTTGCATCCCATACTTCTACTGCAAAAGCCGTCCCTCCTGGAACTGGCCATTCCGTATCCCAGAAGCGGAGTACGCCGTCTGTGACAATTCCGGATTCTTTACCTTCTGGAAGAGACATTTTCACTCCCCAGCCATTACCTGCATCGTAGAATGCACGCGCATTCTCGCCTGTGCCGTCGTCATACCCAATTTCGCCGCCTGGATATGTGTAAAATGGTTCTAGTGCGAAATCTTTTTCAGTCGTGCTGTCGCCAATTGTGATAGCCGCTTCTTGACTATGGTAGCCACGTGCAATCACCTTCAACGTGTAGTCGCCTTCATAAGCGGTGATGGAATAATTCCCATTTCCATCTGTTTCGACAGGTGTAATGTTTGCATCTTCGATTAGCAGCAATGTTGCTCCACCAATTGCTTCACCTGTTGACTGATCAGTAATTGTACCGCTTACCGTGGATTGTGTAATTTCATTTAGCGTGAAATTAACTTTCGTTGAACTGTCTGCTTCGATTGTTACGGATTGCTCTTCAGATTGGAATCCGTATGCTTCTGCTTTCGCCGTAAATGTTCCTGCTCCATGCGTCAGTGAATATTTTCCATCAGCAGGGTTCGAATAGACCGAACGCCCTGTTTCAAGCACACTGACTTGTGCACTTAAAGGAAGCAGTGTAGGGTTTGCCTTTTCGTCTTGGACTGGCGGTTGTTCTTTCTTAGGAACTACCGGGTGAATTTTTGTCGGATCGATAGGTTCTTTGAATGCATCTTTTTCTTTTTCTTTAATAATACCGAGGTCTTTACCAGATTCGGTTTTAATAGCTTCAAGATTTTTACCGCTATTTTTCTCATTGCTTCCGTTACTATCTTGTGTAGTTCCTTTTTGCATTTTGCCCGTTTTTGAAGTAGTTGTCAGTGCTACATCATCAATATACCAGCCATCTTTTACAACGCTAGCGTCGGAAAATGCATTGAAACCGATGTAAACACGTTGACCGCTATATTCCGACAAGTCAACTTCACCGTCAATCCAACCGTCCGATTGACCTTGAACCATGAGTAGTTGGGTCCATTCCACCTGATCTATGGAAATGAATACATGACCGTAATCCCATGCTCTGCCGGATGTAGATTGCTCGAAGTTATGCCATTGTTTAAATTGCAAGAAGGAATCCCCTTCTGGCAAGTCAACTGGAGGCATGACAAGTGTTGCGTTCATATTGGTTTCATATGTGCCTGTAAGATTTGTCGCATATACTTTTTCACCTGAAGAGGCGCTATTTGGGCCAGATGTTGGTACGCCCCACTCCCAGCTGTTCTTCTCGCCAAATGAAGTCCAACCAATCGGCGTTGTTTCAAAGTCTTCTGAGAAGCCGATTGTGATGCCCGGCTTCACTTGAATCGTGTATTCTTCACTTGTCACTTCATTATTCCCAAAATCATTGATTGTCCATTTGTAAGTGAATGTATTGCCTGCGATACTTTCGCCCGCAATCGTTGCTCCAAATTCACCTGACTGGTAATTACCCGACTTACGGCTAGCTTCCACCGCTTGCCACTTGTTAGCTGCGTCCTTATAGTTCAATGTGACAGACGCGATACTAATATTATCTGTCGCTTGAACCCTCAAATCTAAATCCATTCCCGCGTATGTTTCTGCAGGCGCATCATGCTTGTATGTTGGTGCTTCTTGATCGTCACCTTGTTTTGAAACTTGACCTTCCATTTTCCCAAGGCCACTAGCGATTGATGAAACAGCTTCGTAAGCATCGACAAGTCCATATCCATAGCCGTGGTTCGGAGACTGTGGATATACTGCGTCAGTCAACGGTGTCGCTGTATCAAGTAAAATCTGTTCCATTTCATCGACTGTTAAGTTGGCGTTTACTTGGCGAAGTAGCGCTGCCACGCCCGATACAGCCGGTCCTGCCATTGATGTTCCATTCCAACCGCCTTCATAACCGCTGCCTGGAACGGATGAACGAATATTCACACCCGGTGCAGAAATGTCGGGTTTAATTTCTGCATATGGAGATGGACCACGTAGAGAAAAGCTGCCTACTTTGTTATTAATGTCCGTTGCGCCAGTTGCAAAAGATTCAGGGTAATTCGATGGAGCTGCAACTGATCCGGGTCCGCCTGGATTAGATAGCGTCGTGTTTCCTGCAGAAAACTCTGGGAAAATTTCTGCTGCTCGCCAGTTTTTGACAACATCACGATACCATTCATCAAGTCCTGGTCCACCTCCCCATGAATTATTCACGACATCTGGCGCTAGATCGACGCGTACATTACCGTTGGCGTCTGTCGGCGCCAAAATCCATTGAGCTGCAGCCAGTAAATCTCTATCTGACCCACCAGCCGTAGTGAATGCTTTAACAGCGATCCACTTAGCACCTGGAGCAACACCGATTTGGTTAGATCCATTCGGTTCGCTACCGACCATTGTGCCAGTAACATGTGTTCCATGACCGACATCATCATATGGTGTAGCTTGTCCTACAGTTGCGTCAAACCAATTGAAGTCATGGTTCACATCACCTGATGCCGCATTATACCCTCGATATTGTTCTTTCAATGCGGGATGGTTCCATTGAACACCTGTATCGATGCTCGCAACAACCGTACCGGAACCGTCAATGCCCATGTCCCAAACTTGCGGTGCATTGACACGCTCAACGTTCCATTCTACATTTGCAATTTTAGATTCAGGAGCAACTGCATTTTCAGTTTTTGTTGCAAAAAGTTCGCGCGTTTCATTGGGTAGCACTTTTTCAACCTCTGCGAATGTCGCTACCTTTTGCGCGACTTCCTTCGTGGCCGTAACAGCCATACCGTTTACGATAAAGTAAGAGGTGATGTCTTTAGCGTTTCCTGCTTTAACTTGCTGTTCAAGATACTGTTTAACATTTTGTTGTGTTTCGATAGATGTTGTTTTCAGCTCGGATACGACAGCCGATCGTTGCAAAAGTTCCACTTTTTGTGCCGATAAATTTGCATTAATTGCATGTTTTTTTGCTTCACTCGCTACTTTTTCCGTATCCGTTTTTTCTTTAAATTTTATCAAAAAAGTGACGGTGTCAGCTTTTCCGAAGCTTTCCAGCAAGCGATCACTTACTTTGTCCTTTGAAATTACATTAGAGTTATTTAAAGATTCGTGGAGTTTTTGATTCGGCTCTGCGTTCGCAACTCCAGGTGTGACCAGGGAAAACACCATGAGTAACGATGCAATAATGCTGAACACTCTTATTCGACTACGCTTCTTCAAATTCATTCCTCCCTCCGATTTTTACAACGATTGAACTGCATTTTTTAAATCAATAAAAAACACCCCTTGCCCCCTTCCTAAAAGTTAGTGTAGGTATCCGACGGTGTCGCTTGTGAAAATCTAGTTGATACTACTAAACATACACGGATACTAAATCTCTTTTTGTCGAATATTGACAGAACTTTACCAATTGATAGTTTTTATCTACTCTAACCCTATTTATTCCAGTAGAAAAGTTCTATGGAAATAATTAGCACTTCAACAAATGATTGTGCTACACCCTTGGTATCATTGCGTTTTCTTGATGACTTGAATTGAAGATAGATTACCATTTTTTTGCATCATAATTAATAAATACATAGATATGACTAGGTATGATAAATTAATGCCAATTTCCAATTATACAGATAGGAATAAATAGGTATTTGTAACTTGTACACACATAAACAAAGTATGCATAAAGTACTAATACGATCATATTTCATCGATTTAATTCCTATTCTCAGTAATGTGGATGCCCAGACGTGAATTTTCATTTTAGGGGGGATTTCACCACTGAAAGGATTTGAAGTTCTGGAGAACGATAAAAAAGTAGTAATGGCGAACTATTTATTGACTATAAAAGCATAAAAAACCGGGTTCTAGAATAATCCCGGCATAAATTTTTCCGATAATAAATTTCATCTTCAATCAGAGAGGGTTTTCTCCCCCCTCACTGATTGATAGTTTATCCATTCGGGCTTTTACGGGTTCTTCATCCCCCACTTATTCTTCTCGTGTCCTTGAAGACTTGAAGTGGGGGTCTTACTGCCCGTTAATGCGAGATAAAAAAGTAGTAATGGAGAATTATTTATTGACTATAAAAGCACAAAAAAACCGGGTTCTAGAATGATCCCGGCATAACTTTTTACTCGGTTATAAAATAGTTTAAACCCATTTTATTACCTAGCACCCTTCACTTTTTCATCAACGAAAATCTCACTAACAACGTCGTGGCACAAAGCAACAACAATCCGAAGATCCCAACTGCAATACCCGTGTTTTGTAATGTTAGGGTCGATGCAGGCAAACCGCAAAGGGTCGGATCGAAAGAGATAGCACCTACCATTGTCCCCATGATTGCTGCTACTCCTCCATAAAAAAAACCGGCAAGAACCGATTGTTTCTTTGCCACCGAACTGAATTGAGTGCCTATTACAATGCCAATCCATAGGTTAACCGTACAGATAACAGTAAAATCCATCGGAAAAACCAAATATAATGTGATTGCGATGACAAAACTGGTAATCTGTCCCGCGGCTAAGGTAACTTTCAAGCCGAGACGGTCGCTGATTCCAAAACGTAACTTATAGAATAATGCATACATATAAACGCCTAACAAACTACTTAACACGAGCAAAAATAATCCAAATAAGATCATCGCATGCCTCTCCTTATGTTTTCCGAGAAGACTTTGTCGCTTTAAACAACATCATAAATGAGCACAAGACGAATAATTCAATCATAATGGCAAACGGAATACTGTATGACGCAGCAGCTCCAATCATCGGTGCCATCATTCCCGTCATAAGCCCGCTAATATATCCCGTGAGCAACGTTTGATTGTCAAAAATTCCTCCGAACAAACTTCCCACTAGCATCCCTGTCAAAGCAGCTATTACGGTAACTTCCATATAATAGACCGGGAATTCATAAATCAATAGGACGCCCGTTCCAAGAGCCAGTCCTCCGCCCGCTACCATGGCGATATTCATGCCAAGATGAAAATCAATCAACTTTCTTCGCCTGTATAAAAACTGATAAGTGACACCAGCAAGTAGAAATTGAAAAATTAACAAACTCCAGATCCATGCCGACAAACGGATTCCCTCCTCTCGATATTGTATGAAAACGGGGAGTAAAAGAATCACCAGAAAAGCATAAGGCTGGCGCCTGAAGCCTAGTCAGCCCTAAGTTGAAAAGCTTATACTTTCTTATCATTTAAAAAATGCCAAGCACCAACACAATTTAAAATTGCGTTGGTACTTGGCACCGATTTATTCTGATGAATTGTTTGTTAGTCATTTATCAACCAAAGGATATCACTTCATCGCATGATAGTGAAAACATCCCAATACGATTGTAGTTAACTAATCGCAATTGAAACATACTGCGACTCTAAGAAGGCTTCAATCCCTTCACGTCCGCCTTCACGTCCAACCCCACTTTCTTTCATCCCACCGAAGGGAGCTTGTACTGCAGAAGGTGTTCCATCATTCCAACCCACAATACCAAAGTTAAGTTGTTCGATTAAACGTGTCCCTATAGCAACGCTATCCGTAAATACATAAGCAGCCAAACCGTATGGTGTATCATTTGCTAATACGATTGCTTCTTCTATTGTTTCCACTTTCTGAATAGGAGCCACAGGTCCAAATGTTTCTTCTTTCATAATAACCATGGACGGATCCGCGTTACTAAGGACTGTAGGGGCATAGTAAGTCCCCCCATCTTTTGTAATTAGCTTGCCTCCTGTCATAAGGGAAGCGCCTTTAGACAGTGCATCCTCAACATGATGCGACACCTTCTCAAGACTTGCGCGATTTACTAATGGTCCAATATCTACATTTACATCTGTACCATTTCCTACTTTCAACTGGCTAACTGCTTCAGAAAACTTTTCTACAAACTCGTCATGAATACCTGACTGTACATAAATACGATTAGCACAAACGCATGTTTGTCCAGCATTCCTGAATGCTGACGCAATCGTACCTTTCACTGCTAGATCTACATTGGCGTCATTTAATACAATCAAAGGCGCATGACCACCGAGTTCGAGTGATAATCGTTTTACCTGATGAGCACTTTGTTCGATTAAAATTTTACCGACTTCGGTAGATCCAGTAAAGGTAACTTTTCGAATTTTTTCATTTTCCATGATTGCTTTCCCTATTTTGCTTGAAGATCCAGTCACCAAGTTAATGACACCTTTAGGGAACCCAGCTTTTTCACATAACTCTATCATTTTAATGGCTGTCAGCGGACTTTCACTTGAAGGTTTAATAACAATGGTACACCCCGCTGCTAAAGCCGGCCCCATTTTCCTCGCTAACATAGCGGCTGGGAAATTC
Organism: Sporosarcina sp. resist; assembly: GCF_014302295.1. Taxonomy (NCBI): domain Bacteria; kingdom Bacillati; phylum Bacillota; class Bacilli; order Caryophanales; family Caryophanaceae; genus Sporosarcina; species Sporosarcina sp. resist. The sequence continues at coordinate 3,170,396 of NZ_CP060287.1, forward strand.
CAAGGAGTGATAGCGGCTACAACGCCAACTGGTTTTTTCCACACTTGCAAACGTTTGCTCGTCGTATGTGTAGGCAAGATTTCACCGTAAACGCGCTTGCCTTCCTCAGCAAACCATTCTAGAAAAGCAGCGGCGCTTGTCACTTCTCCTATGGATTCATTAATTGGTTTGCCCATTTCCATCGTCATCGTTTGAGCCAAATCATCACGATGTTCTATCATCAGTTCATAGAGCCTTTTCAAATAGTTCGCACGCTCATAAGCTGTCGTTTGTGACCACGTTTGAAATGCATCATAAGCAGCGTCAATCGCCACGTGTGCTTCTTCTTCCCCACCAATTGGCACACTACCTACGATTTGACCATTAGCTGGATTGATAACATCTAATTTTTCTAGATCTCCCCCAAGCCATTCACCGTTTATATACATTAAATGATGTTTCATTTCCTATTACCTCCACTCTCTATTTATTCAACAAACCTATCTATTTCTTTACTACCCTATTTATTCCCTAAGTATACGCTTTATTTCTTGCTTCATCTCTTCATGAGACTTCGCAGTTCCACATCACTACCTACTAGCCCCATCCTAGTTTGATGATTCGTAAAAGTCAAACTAATAGTGTTTTTTTCGAATTAAGAGCAGCCCCACAGTAAAAATGCCCCTGATGGAAATAGAATCAATCCAACTAAATAGAGCCACTTACAAAGACAAGAGATTGTAAAGCAAAATCTCATCTTTATAAATGGCTACTAGCCCACATCTGTTGATTAACCAAAAGTAAACAGTGAATAACATAATTTCCTACTAGGCGCTACTTGTATAGTTGAATTTTCGAGTGCTCCGGATTGAATGACTTCTATACAGTTACCGGGATGTCTGGCTGTGTAGGGATACGACCTTGTCGCATCCCTACACAGTTTTTTCGGTAATCGTATGGTGGTCCTTCATCCATCGCGCTCTAAATGCATAAGTACTCGTAGTGCTGAAACTTTTTTTGACGAAAGAATAGGTGTCTTCTTAACTGGAAATAAGCCGCCAAAGATGCAATTTTGGCGGCTGATGCTTTCTATAAGACATCACATGAGTTTGATGCATAATCTTTACTAAAAGTAAGCAAGGAACACATTGTACAAAGTTCTAGAGTGCCCGAAATTGTATCTTCGGGCACTAACACTCTCTATAGAAAGTCATCTACTCATTTCTTTCAAAGCAACTGCATTTTCCACTTGAATAGTGTAGGAAACCGTCCAAAAATAGTGCAGTGAAAATGTAGGTCATCAAACCCGACTCACCAGTATTTTATGCAAAAAACTGGGTAATCAACAGAAGTGCTGCTACCTATTATATATGTTGTAATAAAGAATCCTACCAACAACGCTCTGCGCTAGGGGATACCTCCCACAATAAGCCAGACAGAAAATCACTCTCAGTCTTATTGCTTCAGCTACCCCAGTAGACGCCTTCGCTGAAAATTATATAGTTGTATTATAAGGTTAATCTATTACCTTATCAAAAGTCATCGTACTCAATTAGATTGTTATAATTTATAGTCCATTACAATCGTTTTCTTCAATTGTTTTAAGTGGCGTTTTTCATGCAATCCAACAAAAGGAAACCACTGAATCAGTGGCACTTGCCCAAAAATTGGGTGTTTGAATGATTTTTCACGAAGTACGTCCTTTGTACTTGATTCATATACATCTAATAAAAAGAGGCGCGAATCATATAGTGCATTTTTCATCTCTATTTTTGATTTGTACTCTTTCGTTGGTGCAGTATAGCCTGGAGCTTCCACTTTTATGAAACGAATCGTAGAAAGTGCAATTGGTTTCTTCATCGATTTCGGGCTATCAGGATTTGTTAGTTCTTTGGCTATATTTGTCGCAATGACTGTCTCCATACGTACAAGGTGTTCAAATATTTGTTTCGGAGACCATCCGCCATTTGAAGGTATTTTATTGAATTGTTCATCCGTTAACCCTTCAATTGCTTTAAATAACTCTTTTCGGATGATAGTATTTTTTCCTAAAATCATTTAAATATCTCCTTTGATAACCTCAGAAATCTTTTCCGTTATTGTTGTTTGCAAGTGGTACGTTTCACATGATAGTACAGTTAATGTGTACGCCTATTTGATAGTGTAGGAACTGATTTAGTCATCTTTTTGTTTCCCTACCTACAATAGAAGCTTTTCTCTTTTTTCGCAAGTGATTTAGTGAAAAACACTTTTGCTAAAGACATTTTTATGTCGTTTAAAATGAGGCATTATTCAATTCGTTTTTTTAGTAATTATCCAGATAAAGTTAATCTACAATCAGAGGGGGGTTCTTACAGCCCGTTAATGCGGGATAAATACTAGGACATCGACTACTCGAATACACTCAATCTTTAAAAAGTATTCCTCTCGTTATCGATGAAAAGTTCCCTAATTCTTTTCAGAATTCGCGAACCAGTATGCCGCCCCAACGAACACAGCTCCACCAATTATATTGCCAATTGTTACTGGTACTAAGTTTGCCGTCATCCCGGCCAATGAAACAGTGTCCGGGTGAGGGATCATCAACGAGAGGGAAAGCAAGGTCATATTTGCGATACTATGTTCAAACCCCGAAGTGATAAAAGCAAATAAGCACCAAAAAATCATAATCAATTTTCCTGTTTCATCCTTAAGTTTAAATGCGCACCAAACAGCCAGACAAACGAGTATATTACACAGAATTCCACGCATAAGCAACTCTACAAATGGCGTATTCATCTTGGCGCTTGCCGCTGAATTGATATAGTCCGCCGTCCCACCTATGGCCAGTCCCGAATAGACAAAAAGTGCCGCAACGAGAATAGAGCCTGCAAAGTTTCCAACATAGCTGAATGTCCAAATTTGTATGGTTTCATACCAAGTCGTTTTCTTCGTCAATATACCAATCGTCATGATCATATTATTACTTGTGAAAAGGTCTGCTCCTGCCATTAACACTAAACTTAACGCAATCCCAAATGTAACGCCCATAATAATTTTCGTTCCTGCAAAATCAGTTGGTCCTAACAAACCACCAATCGTAAAAATAAGTATGATTCCAAATCCAACGAAAACCCCAGCCATCATTGTCAATGTTAGGTATCTACTTTTACTCGTATGTAATTGATTCACTTTCGAAATGGCTGTATCACCCAACACAGCGATTGTTGCTTTCATTTTTTTCCCTCCAACTACCATTAGCATGACTTTTCGGATGCCTAGTATCTTTTTTTACCCAAGTATATATTCTATCTCTAACGACTATACTACTAATCACAGATATACGGTACTTCCGACGGAAAACGGATGATAATACAACGACCAATCCGAGATATGGGGTTGGTTTTTCGTCATTCAGACAATACACCCGTTAAACTAAACCTCCTACTAAGACAACAGTCATGGCACTGGGTAACGCCAACAGACCTTTTCGTAATTCAAGTGTATGATTGTCATGTATACTAGGCATAGTCCTAAACCCATTGTCCTATAATTAAGGGGAACTTAAAATCATTTGAGGTGTCTATCTATGAAAAAAACACGCTATGAAAATACGGATAAGAATGCATCACTTGCCACGTTTAAAGATTTACTACAGTGGCGCAAAGAAAGAAAAGGCAAACTGAAAGATTTATCATTCCAAGTGCCACTAGTAGATAAAACGGAAACAGCGTTCTTGCAATCAAACCGGACGATTCCAACAATCACTTGGATTGGCCATTCCACATTTTTAATCCAACTAAATGGACTGAATATCCTAACAGATCCAGTCTGGGCAAATCGTCTTGGCACAGATAAACGGCTGACACCACCAGGACTGCCAATTAAGGAATTACCGTCAATCGATATGGTCCTAATTTCACATAGCCATTACGATCACCTGAGCTATGGTTCTATTAAAAAACTAAAAGGTGATCCAACTTTTTTTGTGCCAATTGGACTTGGTAACTGGTTTAAAAGAAAAGGATTCAACAAAACTGTGGAATTTAACTGGTGGGATGAGCAACAAATAAGCGGATTAACGATTTCCTTTGTTCCAGCTCAGCACTGGTCAAAAAGAACGCCGACGGATACAAATCACTCACATTGGGGGGGATGGATTATCCAAAATCCAAATCAAACACTCTATTTCGTAGGAGACAGCGGCTATTTCGAAGGCTTTCACACTATCGGAGAAAAGTATGCCATTGATTATTGCTTGATGCCGATTGGCGCATATGAGCCGGAATGGTTCATGGCTGCTCAACACGTTAACCCTGAAGATGCTGTCAAAGCTTTCATCAATACACGGTCGAAAGTGATGATTCCGATGCATTACGGTGCTTATAGGTTAGCCGACGATACACCTAAAGAAGCTCTTGATAGATTACAAGCTGAATGGGAGAAAAGAAAGTTAGATGGCAAGAAGTTAACTGTTTTGAAACTTGGGGAAACTATTCAGATGGAGACTCCAACTACTTGAGCTAAAAAGAGCGAACTCCCTATACTTTCAAGGGGTTCGCTCTTTTTAATGGGCCACAACGCCGGAGACTTGGGTCAACAGGATGTTGGTTATTCAGTAGAAGTGGTTGAATTCTGCTAAATCAAGTTAAATTTCAATAATGACTGGAAGAATCATCGGCCTTCTTTTTGTCCGCGTATATAAAAGTGTTTCAACTGATTTTTTTATGTGTTGTCTGAGATTAATTCGTTGGTTTCCACTTTCGCCTCGCGAGTTGTTAATGGTCGTAATGACTAACTGATTCACTTCATTCAATAGTGCTTGTGCATCATTCCTATAGACGAATCCGCGTGAAATTGTATCCGGATCGGAAATTAGCTGTCCATCTGTTTTACTTATCGTTATAACAATAACGAGCATGCCCTCCTCCGAAAGCAATTTCCGGTCACGTAACACGATATTTCCAACATCACCAATGCCCAATCCATCTACGAAAATGTTCCCTGATTGGACTTTTCGTGTTTGGCGGGCAACGCGGTTGTTAATATCGACAACATCACCATTGTTAATAACGAAAATGTTTTCTCTTTCCACACCTACGGATTCTGCTAATAAACGATGCTGATAAAGCATTCTAAACTCACCATGAATGGGAATGAAATACTTCGGCTTCATTAAGGTTAGCATTAATTTCAATTCTTCCTGACAGGCATGTCCTGAAACATGCATACCCGTTACAGTCCCCGATCCATAGATCACCTTGGCTCCCAAAAGATATAAATTATCAATAATACGTGATACACTTTTTTCATTTCCAGGAATTGGCGATGAAGCAAAAATAACCGTATCATCAGGGTGGACTTCTACCTCACGGAAGTTTGAACTGGATAGACGTGACAGAGCCGCCATAGGTTCTCCTTGACTTCCCGTGCAAAGAATAACAACCTTCTCCGGATCCATTCCCCTAACTTCATTTTTATCAATTAACATTCCTTCAGGGATAGTCAAATACCCGAGTTCTGAAGCAACTGCTACTACATTCACCATACTTCGGCCAAGCAATGCAAGCTTGCGGTTCGTTTTTTGCGCGGCATCTACTACTTGCTGTACACGATGAACGTTAGAAGCGAAAGTAGAAATAAATACTTTCCGACGGGCTTTGCGGAATGCTTCTTCAATATGCCCTCCTACAAGTATTTCAGACGGATTAAAACCAGGACGTTCCGCATTGGTACTTTCTGATAACAATAGCAACACACCATCACTGCCGATTTTAGCCATTTTATGAATATCCGGATAGTCATTATTGACAGGCGTTAAATCGAACTTGAAATCACCAGTATGCACAACTGCCCCCTCTGGCGTATGAAATACAACGCCTAAACAATCAGGAATGCTGTGGTTTGTTTTGAAAAATGTTACTTTCACTGTTCCAAACTCCAAATCCGAATCAGAATCAATCAGAACTAACTCAGTTTGCCTAAAAAGTCCGTGTTCTTTTAACTTAAGCCCAATTAAACCCAGCGTTAATCGTGTCGCATAAATCGGCATATTTAATTGCTTTAATACGTACGGAATGCCTCCAATATGATCTTCATGTCCATGAGTGATAACTAACGCCCGAATCTTATCCTTATTTTCCTGTAAGTATGAAATATCCTGGATAATCAAATCAATTCCTAATAAACTTTCATCTGGAAACTTAGCACCACAGTCAATCACAACGATATCGTCTTCATATTGTAGGACATACATATTTTTCCCAATTTCATTAATACCACCTAATGCAAAAACTGATAATTTATTTTCAGTTTTAATCAAATTTAATAGCCTCCTACTTTTGAAATAGTACTCAAAGTATGCCCGTAAAAAATTCTTTTATGACTTAAGGTTCTTAAGAGAACATTCGAGTAGCAGTTTGGCTGATGATAAGTTCGACTGTCACTCTTTTTAGAGCTACCTCTTCCAACTATCTGCAGACATTAAAGTAAATAAAAACCGATTGCCATAATCAGATAAGCGGAGAAGAGGATTAGACCCTCGAACCAATTTGATTCACCATCACTGCACAGAGTAATGACAAGGAATGTTGCGGATACCATCGCCACTAGCTCTGGCACAGTGAAAACAAGTGCCATTGGTTCCGACATTGTTAGTGAAATGAGTACGAGGATTGGCGCAACGAACATGGCGACCTGCAACGTGGAACCTACTGCAATTTCCACAGCTACCTCCATCTTATTCTTGACCGCCATTGTGATTGCGGACACATGTTCCGCCGCATTTCCAACAATAGCAACGATAATGACACCAATGAACAATTCGGTCCAACCAAACTTTTCACCAAGCATTTCAAATGTATGAACCAACTGCTCTGATACGAAAGCAACCGTTAGCGTTGCTAAAAATAGTACAAGAATCGACTTGCGCTTTGTCCATTCCGGCGTTTCCTGCTCCTCCACTACCTTATCAGAAGAGGCGAAGACACCTCGATGAGTGACGAGTTTGAAAAACAGCCCTGCAAGATAAAGTGCGATTAGTACAACCGCGATGCCGATACTCAAGTTAAATGTCGTTTGTGTATTCATTGACATGGAGAAAATCTCAGGAATGACAAATGCCACGATGACAGCAAAAATTAGCAATCCCGAATTGTATTGCGCATCATGGAGACTGAAATTTTGACGTTTGAATTTGATGCCCCCCGCGAAGAAGGAAAGCCCGAGCACAAGCAACAGATTCCCAAGTACAGAGCCTGTGAGCGAAGCCAAGACGATGCCCACCATTCCTGCCTTCAATGTAAAAATGGAAATGATGAGTTCGACTGCGTTGCCAAATGTCGCATTCAACAACCCACCAATCCTTGGTCCACTAACGATAGCAAGGCTTTCTGTAGCCCGGCCTATGTATCCTGAAAGCCCTATGATGCTTATACAGCAAAGGATGAACATCAAGATGTCCGACCAATTTAGGAATGCACCAGCAATCACGAGTGGGACACCGGTGATAACAAGGATGGCAAATAACCGATTCAACAGAATCACCTCTTGGGATAATTGAAATCTTCTCCCTATCTTTCCCTTATGAAGATAAAACAAACTTAAAAATGTGTTCATAACTTATTTTGATGCAGCCATATCGGAATACAATGATAGTTAAAAAAACCAACCGGATTACTCTCGGTTGGTTCTTAGTTTTTCTTATGCATTTGTAAATTGTTTACCAACTAATTTCATGCACCCGACGTCAATCCCGGATTTTTTAATCCAATTTTTAACAACTAACTATTTTCTACTATCACTTCTGTTGACTTGGCTTATGACGGGAGGAATCCCCAAGCGAATTCAATGGGGGGTTTTTATTTCAACCTATATATCATGACATTTCCATTAACTTGATTTTAGGTGCTCTTGAGCATGCAAACAATCTATAAGTTCTTTTACGGCAACTTCACCTGCATGAATCCACCTATTTTTATCAACGATTTTCCCATCTGGATCAATCGGTTTTTGGAATTGGCTAAAACCAGTTGCATTTAACAATGAACTTTCATCACTATCTAGACCAACATGCACGACATGCTTAATCACATAAGGTGTTTCAAATTCTATGGAAGCATTATATTCATCAAGTTCTCCGTCCGTTACGAAAAATGGAATTCGCACATAAATAGTTTCACCGCCTTCGCGGCATAAAATATGGTCAAAACATCCTTTATGATAATCCCAGTTTCCACCTAAGTGATAACCGAGCCCTTGAATACAATCACTTACAACACCAAATGAAGCCCTTTGCCCATCAAGCTCAGTTTGTAATTTCAACATTGTTTTTCCTCCTTGTAAATTGCTCTATAAACAGCATTCACAAAAGAAGGCGGAAAAATACTACCAACATTTACAAGGACAACAAAAGAAAAAATGCAGCAAGCAGTCTCTTTATTCCCTTCCCTATCCGCATCAAATTCATAGTGCATTAGATTATTTCCAAACCGTTCGACTAGATTGCCTACGAGGCATTTCCTATAATGTCCCCATTTCAGAACGTTAATTCTCCATTTCTTTTGCTAACATTGAGAGCTTGTTGATTGTTTTCCAATTCCGCATCGTCGAAGGTACCTCTAGTCTTTGTAAATTATTCGCAAGCTTAGCGTTTCGAACACCACGCTGGAACAACAGATAGACCTCCCGCCCTTCGATCAAATACTCATCATTGTCACTTTTATAAGCACCCAATCGATCGATTCTGTCTTGTGAAGGCTTGTCCTGCAATAAAGAAACGTAAAGGCTTTCTCCTTCTGAAGTAAGTTTTGCTTCTGCTACAGCTTCCTCAGTAAACGGACAATTCTTAGTAATCCATTCTAACTCTGCAGCCGTTCTGATTACAACATTGATCGAAAATCCGAAGACCTTCTCAATCTCCCTTTGAATACACTTGATTAGGGATTGCTCACTTTCATCTGATTCGAACAAAACGTTACCACTTTGAATATAGGTCTGCACCCGGCTAAAGCCCAGCATTTCAAATAGCTGTCGTAGTTCTACCATTTTTATTTTATTATGCCCACCCACGTTAATGCCGCGTAGTAATGCAATATTAATTCTCATCCCAATATCCCGCCTTTCTATTAGTAACAACAATTCATTCAAACAAAAGGTGTCTATCTTCTCTACCCAATCTATTAGTAAATTCCACTCATTTAGCCTAATTCCTCTAGCGTGTCATTACAATACGGTTTCGATTAAGTCACGCTGCGCGTTTTTTCGCGTGTTAAAGGATATCATTACCATGAGATGGGTTATGACCGGCTTGAGTGGAGTTATGATCGCCATGAATGGCTTTATGACCGTCTTGAAGCACATTATGACCGCCACACACGAGTTTATGCTCGCCATGCCCTTTTTCTCCATAAAAAAAATTGATTGTCTCCTAAAAAAGAGCCAATCAATTTCCATTGAATATTTATCCCAATATATCATTCACTCGCTTCACATATGGTTTCTTATCATAGGAACGATATAATTCACACGAAAGTTTAATAGGATCGCCAAAGAAAAATCGTTCATATAACGTTTCGCGAGTACCAAAAGAGCTCATCGTTAAATCCCATGCTAAACGAAATATTTTGACACGATCCTCTGCATCTTTGGATTTAGCCTGCAAATATTGATCTAAATCTTTTCTAACACTTGATTGAAAAGCTTTTTCCGTTGGAATGGACATCAAGCCACTTGCACCTAAAAGCTGAATAATTTCAGTAAATCTCGGGTAAACCCGTGGAAATATATTAATCGCGATTTGCAGCGTTGTTCGATTGGGTCGCATAAATCCCCATTCATCGATTTCAGCTTCAATTTCTGATTTCATTACCAATGCCTTCATTGTTTCTAAAGCTACAATAATTTCAGAAGCCTTTTCTTGAACATGCTGATATTCACCGATATTAATGGTCTCGATGATTGACTGAACTATTCCCAATACAAATTCCGTTTTGACAATTTGTCTAGAAATAACTTGATGCAATGTAAATGGTAAGAACGAACTCAAAGCCACGAAACTGTTCGATACTTCTATGTTGTCGTAGTAAAACACGCGCTCCCATGGGACTAATACATTGTCGAAAACAACGATCGTATCCATTTCCTCATACCGCGAACTTAATGGATAGTTAAATGTGGAGTCGCCCCCAACAAATGATTCTCTGCAGACAAACTTTAGACCATGACTATTACTAGGGATAGAAAACGCAAATCCATACGCTTTATCATCAACCCCACCCGCTGAAATCACCATGATTTCATCCGTTATGCCGCCCTGTGTTGCCAGCAACCGCGCACCTTTTATAATGATTCCCGCTTCGTTTCTATCCATCACTTTGGCAGCAATCGGCTCATCTGAATCTTCAAAATAGAATTGCCCCCGGTTTACTTGTGGGTCAATAAATGTATGTGTCATGGACAAATCATTTTCACGTGCATATTCATAGAACGCAAGTATGTTTTCCGGGAAACAATTTTCTTTTCCTTCCAATAAACCCACAGACGATGCAAGAGCCATTAACACAGTATTCATATAATCTGGACTTCTTCCCATCATACCATTGTTCGATTTAGCCCACTGTTGAACCATTGCCCGCCTTTTAACTAAATCCTCTTTTGATTTCGGCTGTAAATAAGACAGACCTATTGAATCTCCAGTTGATGGCGATGGATAGGTCATGACGTCTTTACATGTCGCATCATATTGCAAATCATATAGCGCTGCCTGGCTTTCCATGACACCTTTGAATGCAGGATGTTTAGAAATATTGTCCGTTACAAGTTTACCATCTATCCATACATTCGTTTGTAGCCGATCAATTCGTTCAAGATAATCGTTTCCTGTAATCGCTGGCATAGACACACCCCTAACTAATAGTAGCGGATTGTTTTAGCATCCATCTATTTCTTTAGTTGTATACTATTATTATGTTCTTTCGGTTGTTACAAGGTCATATCTATGCCCATGCGTATTATCAGCAAATCTTACTTAAAAGCGATAGCGGCTTTGACTGCTTTTTGCCACCCAGCGTATAAGTCTTCGCGTTGTTGCTGCTCCATTTTCGGTTCGAAAGGTCGGTCTAGATTCCAATGAGCCGAGATTTCTGAGCGATCCGTCCAAAAACCAACGGCAAGACCTGCTAAGTAAGCGGCTCCTAGTGCAGTTGTTTCACTAATCAGTGGACGCTCGACAGGTACATTTAATAAGTCTGCCTGAAATTGCATAAGGAAATCGTTTTCAACTGCGCCGCCGTCTACACGTAACGTTTTTAAAGAGATTCCAGAATCTGCTTCCATTGCATCAAGTACATCCTTTGTTTGATATGCAAGTGATTCCAATGTTGCACGAATAAGATGTTCTTTCTCTGTACCACGTGTCAATCCGAAAATGGCACCTCTTACATCGCTATCCCAGTAAGGTGTTCCAAGGCCGACAAATGCTGGCACAACGTAAACGCCTTCTGTCGATTCAACGCGTTTAGCGTATTCTTCACTTTCAGATGAATTACGGAACATTCTAAGTCCATCACGCAACCACTGAATGGCAGATCCTGCAACGAAAATACTACCTTCAAGTGCATACTCTACTTTTCCGTCGATTCCCCACGCAAGGGTTGTCAATAGACCATGATCTGACTTGACTGCTTTATCCCCCGTATTCATTAACATGAAGCAACCAGTTCCATATGTGTTTTTTACCATCCCACTTTCAAAACAAGCTTGCCCGAACAATGCGGCTTGTTGATCACCGGCGATTCCAGCAATCGGAGCAGCATGACCAAAGAAGTGACTTTTTTCCGTATGCGCATAAATCTCAGAAGAGGGACGGACCTCTGGTAGCATTGACGCAGGGACGTCTAAGATAGAGAGCAATTCCTCATCCCATTTTAATTCGTGAATATTGTACATAAGTGTTCTCGAAGCATTGGAATAGTCGGTTACATGCCTTTTCCCGCCAGATAATTTCCATACAATCCATGTGTCAATTGTTCCAAATAGAAGATCTCCACGCTCCGCTTTTTCTCTTGCCCCTTGTACGTTGTCCAAAATCCATTTCACTTTTGTGCCTGAGAAATAAGCATCGATAAGTAAGCCAGTTTTATCTCGAAACAGATCATTGTAACCGCTCTCTTTCAGATCGTCGCATATTTCAGCAGTTTGACGTGATTGCCAAACAATGGCATTGTAAATTGGTTTTCCTGTATTTTTATCCCATATAACTGTTGTTTCGCGCTGATTTGTTATGCCAATGCCTTCGATTTGTTCAGCTGCAATATTCTTTTCTGACAATACACCTGCAATAACAGCTAAAACGGAGCTCCAGATTTCGTCTGCATTATGTTCGACCCATCCAGATTGAGGAAAGTATTGAGTGAATTCCTGTTGGACTGTATGTAAAATCTTACCGCTTTTATCGAATAGAATTGCCCGCGAACTTGTTGTGCCTTGGTCAAGAGCCATTATATATTTTTTAGTCATTATTTAGTCCCCCATATAGTGAGTTTTTATTACATAATGTATGAATCTTCTTAGCTATTCTGTAACACTTTGTTTTGCGTCTTGTGCCGACTCTTTTCTTAATGAATACTGTGCACCTAACAATACCGCTAACACAATACTACCAACAATCCAAAATGCAATGCTAGTAACACCTTCAAACACTTGTTGATAAAACAGCGCACCAAATGTTCCGCCCAATAACGGACCTACGACAGGTATCCATGCGTAACTCCAATCTGACTTCCCTTTCCCAGGAATCGGCAAAAAGAAATGGGCTATACGCGGGCCTAGATCACGGGCTGGGTTAATGGCATAGCCAGTTGTTCCACCCAATGAGACCCCAATGGCAACAATCAACGCACCTACAATTAGTGGATTCAGGCCTTCCGTAAACTCATTTGCACCGATTGCTAGTAAACCAAGCAGTAAAATGAACGTACCAATTATTTCACTCGTTAAATTGGAGAGTGGATGACGTATTGCCGGAATTGTAGCGAATACAGATAACTTCGCCGCTTCGTCTTCAGTTTCCTTCCAGTGAGGCAAGTAATGGAAATAAACAATGATTGCTCCACAAATCGCTCCAAGTATTTGAGCTAGCATATACATGGGGACATCAGCCCATGGGAATTCACCAATGGAAGCCATTCCGAGGGTCACCGCGGGATTCAAGTGTGCACCGCTGACACCACCAACTGCATATACCCCCATTGCAACGGCGAGTCCCCATCCAATTGTGATTACAATCCAACCAGAGTCTTGGGCTTTCGACTTCTTCATCAAAACACCACCGACGACTCCAGCACCGAAAATAATTAAAATCATTGTCCCAACTAGCTCTGCTATAAAGGGTGTCATTTTTAATCCACCTTCGTTTCTATTTTGTAGTGGTTGATTTTAGACATGAAAAAGCCCACGTTTAAACACCTACATTCCGTAGGGTTCAAACGTGGACTCCTTAGCTCAACCACTTACTATTGACTTGCTATTAGTATATTCTTATTAAAAAAGACTGTCAATCTTTGATGAATGAATCCCACAGCTCATGGTCTGATGTTGTTACTGCGACAGCACCCGCATCCAATGCATCTTGGACATGTTTTTTTGTCCGAATCAAGCCTCCATTAATAATTGGAATTCCTGTTCTATCATACACTTCGCTAATGAGTTCTGGTATTACCCCCGGCAACATTTCAATATAGTCAGGAACTGTCTGATCAATCAAGGAATAACTTTTTTCCAAAGCGATTGTATCTAAGAGAAACATGCGTTGAATAGCGATAATTCCTTTGGCTTTCGCTTTCATGATCATATTGGACCTCGTCGAAATAATGCCAGCTGGTCTAATGTCATTGCATAGAAAATCGGCAGCAAAATTATCCGTTTTCAATCCTTGAATCAAATCGGCATGGATGATTACTTTTTTCCCATATTTCTCTGCTTCTGTTTTGAGCGTTTTAAGATTGCCAACATGCACTTCTAAGAGAACAATGTATTCAAATGGGCTTTTTAGCAACTGTTCAAACTGCTTTAAGCTTCGCGCAGCGGGCAATATCTTTTGATCGTGAAAAGGCATCTTTTGCACTGCCTCCTTTCATGCTTCCTGTCTCCAATATAGCATGTTACAACACTGTTGTTGCAATTGTCAGCTCATCAGCCAGTTCTTTTTCGTATTGCTGACGCTCTGCATCTGTCCACTCGAAAATGAATGCCATTTCATCTAGCACGTCTTTTTTCCCAGCTTTAACGTTGTCAATATTGAAGAACATATCCCCAGTTCTCCGAACAAAGAAATCAGTTGGTTTGGCAACCATTTCAGATTCAATTGCATAGCGTAATTTCACATAAAGAATACGTGGAATTGCTGTGTTTGCTTCAAAGGGAATCGCAAATACTTGGTCAACATTGGTGCCATAAAGTGTTGCCAAGTGTCGGCTTTGTCGTTCCGTAAATCCAGCTAATTGTCCTTTTTCAATCGCCTGGGCCATAAAACGGTTCATATTTGATGAACCACCAATATCACCACCTGAGATTGGCAAATTCTTCGTCACACACTTATTAAAATGACGAATTTCTTCATGACTAAGCTGATCAACTATTTTATCCACCACAGTTTCCGCCATTTTACGATAGCCGGTCAATTTCCCACCTGCAATTGTAATGAGACCTTTCTCCGATTCCCAAATCTCATCTTTTCTCGATACTTCCGACGGACCTTTGCCCTCCTCATGGATGAGTGGTCTGACACCTGCCCAACTCGACTCCACGTTTTCAGCTGTCAATTTAAGACTAGGGAACATATAATGAATCGCATTTAAGATATACGAGCGATCCTCTTCAGTAATTTGCATCACTTTTGGATCTCCTTCATAGAATGTATCCGTTGTTCCCACATAAGCTTTTCCATCGCGAGGCACTGCAAAAATCATACGTTTATCGGGTGTGTCAAAATAAACTGCTTGGTGCAACGGAAAGTCTTTTTGATCGAATACAAGATGCACACCTTTTGATAAAATTAAGTGTTTTCCTTTTGTTGTAGCTTCGCCTTCGATCCCCTTCACATCATCTACCCAAGGTCCAGCCGCATTGACAACTTTTTTCGCCTTAATAACAACTTTTTTATTTGTTAATGTATCTAACACTTGCACACCGGCAATTTTTTCTTGTTTATAAATAAAGGTTTCTGCTTTTGCATAGTTTGCTAAGGTTGCGCCTTTTTCAGCGGCTGCTTTCATAACTTCAATTGTCAGGCGTGCATCATCAGTGCGGTATTCGACGTAAATGCCGCCGCCTAATAATCCTTCTTGTTTCACAAGCGGTGCTTTCTGAAGGGTTTCTTCTTTTGTTAACATCCTTCTTCTTTCAGCTTTCTTAACGCCTGCGAGAAAGTCATATACTTTCAAACCAAAAGAAGTCGAGTATTTGCCAAACGTTCCTCCTTTATGAAAAGGAAGGACCATCCATTCTGGAGTCGTGACATGTGGTCCATTTTCATAGACGATTGCCCGCTCTTTTCCAAGTTCCGCTACTTCTTTGATTTGAAATTGTTTTAAATAACGTAATCCGCCATGGACAAGTTTTGTCGAGCGGCTTGAAGTGCCAGAAGCAAAGTCTTGCATTTCGACAAGCGCTGTTTTCAACCCACGTGCCGTAGCATCTAAAGCGATTCCAGCTCCTGAAATTCCCCCTCCGATTATGAGTAAATCAAATTCCTCTGTTGCTAATTTGTCTAATGTCTCTTCCCGTTCTAATGATGAAAAGTTTGTCATTTATCTCGTCTCCTTCTAAATTATGGTATTTTATAAGTGAAAAAGAGACCTCAAGAAATAAGTTGCGATACGCAACCATTCCCTGAGGTCTCTCATTAGCTCAAACCCAATATATTAACTTACATCTAGTTTATCATATATCCAATGAATTACATAATAGTTTGTTTCATCGGTAGATACAATCATCACCCCCTTGTTCATGTGTATACAATGATTTTTATTTTCAGGATTCAATACCAATGAATCCTCCACAATCACCTGCAAAAAACAAGCCATTTGGAATCCGATAATGCTTGTTTTTTCATTCAATTACTTTTCAATCAAATCCTCGGAATTGTCGGAATTCCATCATGAATTTGATTATATTTTGATAGTTTCCTTCTCAATACTATCTACTTTAATACTAGTAATTGTTGAACCATTTACCTCTTGAACACCTTCTACCCTTTCATTCACCTCATGAATCCCCTCAATTTTTTTAGGTATTAATACAAGAAATAACAAAGACCCTGCCGCAAGTGCTATAAAAATCAATGATGTATTAGCTAACGCATTTACTCCATTGCCTTTAGCGGCGAATAAAGCAAACCCTACTAGTGCGAAAGAAGCCCCTAAACGTTGTGCAACATTCTCTATCACTGAATTTGTAAATGTAATAACATTCATACGGGATAAGGTTGCTTTTGAAACAATAATCGCTTTTATTACAGGGTTATTGAAACCAGAGCCAATTCCTATTAAACTCATTGCGATAAATAGATACGTAAATGAAGCATCTATCTTAACCATGGTTAGCATAACTAAGCCCACAATAAAAGTAACTATACCCGTTCCGAGCATCACACGAGCAGAAAACCTTTTAATAATTCTACCACTCAATATCGCAGCCCCTGACGCCCCTAAAAATATCGCCATTTGCAAGACGCCAACAGTAGTAGCAGATTTCCCTTGTACATTTTGCACAAAAAATGTCAGTAAATACATGACGCCCGCGAACCCAACCAGCAATAAAACTGCCATCACTGTTGGAACCCAAAAACTTCGGTTAGTCACATAATTCAAGTCAAGCAGAGGTTCTTTCCGCCTTTTTTCAACACCAATTAATAAGAATAAGCCAATAGCAAAAACCGCAAAGGAAGGCAGCCACAATCCGGAAGTAAATCCATAATTATTAATAAACGTTGGGATTGTTAAAAGACCTACTAATACAACTAGTACGAAAACCACACCCAAGAAGTCGAAAGAACGTCGTGTCTCCATTTTAATACTTGGTACGCCTAAGAAAAACAATGAAAATGCTACGCCTCCAAGAACTGCAGTAAACCAAAAACTAGATGTCCATCCTAAAGTATCTACAAATATCCCGCTTAATACCGGACCGAATAGAGCACCAATAGTAGATAATGCGATAAACAAACCAAGTGTCTTTCCACGCTTCTCGCCCGTGAAAAACCTTCCGGCATAAGCAATGCCGGAAGGAGCTATAGCAGCGCCGGCCATTCCTTTGAAAAAGAGACCTACTACTAATACCCAAAAAGCTGGTGAAAGTGCAACCAACATAGATCCTATCACCATAAATACTGCGCCTAAAAGAATAACAACCTTTAGACTAAAAGCATCACCTAGCCATCCTAATAAAGGCTGGAATCCAGTTAAGCCTAGAGCAAGTCCTAACTGCATCCATACCGCATGCCCTGGACCTAAATCAAAACTTGCTAACATGTGGGGATATGCTGGTAGGTGTGTAGCTAAACTTAACATAACAAAGAATGTCCCAAAGCATATAAAATAAAAACCTCTAGTAATTGATTTCTCATCAAATAATTTTTCTTCCACTCTTATTACCCCCTTGGTTTTTAAATAGATACGTTCTGGTTGGAGTAGTAGGAAATCTAACTAATTATAACAATAATAATATTCAGTTATTTACATAGATTTTCTTTTGCTTAACACCCCTTTTGAATTATCTCCTACTTCCATTTCCACATTGAACAAACGTATCGAAACCAGCAAAAAAAGTGTTGAATACGGAGCACTTATTCAGAATTTAATGCTCACTTCAACTTAATCCCCAAACAGTTCACTTAGAAAAGAGCGACCAAGAATTAATTCACTTAAATTAACTTCATCAACTTCTCAATTTCATTATAAAAATGGGGCAACTGTATAGTTGCCCTTAAATTTACTATCCTAGCTCAATGACACAAGCCTTTTTATGCGTGTATTCTAGTATCGAATCGGTGCCGTATCCACTTTCTTTAAATCCACCAAATGGTAATCCAGGACCTACCCTACCATAAGTGTTCACCCAGATATTGCCTGCCGATATTCTACGAATCATCTGATGGGCACGACTCAGATCATTCGTCCATACCCCTGCACCTAAACCAAAAGAGGTATCATTTGCAATTGCAACCGCTTCTTCTTCTGTATCAAAAGGCATAACAGTTGCAACCGGACCAAAAATCTCCTCTTGACAGATGCGAAGGGAATTACTGTTAACCTTTAACAATGTTGGTTCAACCCAATAACCATCGGATAGTTGCGGCTGGTCAGAAAAGACAACTTCTCCACCATGTCTTCCACCAAAGACTATTTCAGCTCCCTCTTCTACACCTAAGTCAATATAAGAACAAACCTTCTCATACTGCGCCAAGTTAGCGATTGGCCCCATTGTACTTTCCGGTTTCATTGGGTCACCCAGTCTCGTTATTTCTGGATTCAACATTTTTCCTTTTATGCGTGTTATCATCTCCGCGAAGATAGAGCGTTGAATAAGTATTCTGGAACCGCCGACACATAATTGCCCTGCGTTTCCTGTAAAAATACTTCCGGTTATTCCATCAGCCGCTTTATCTAAATCTGCATCTGCAAAAACAATATTTGGAGACTTTCCTCCAAGTTCAAATATTAATGGTTTAGGATTTCCAGCTATAGTTTGAGCAATTGCCTTAGCAGTTGTTCCAGAACCAGTTAAGCTCACTTTGTTGATTTCTGGATGACTAACTAAAGCATCTCCTATTTCACTACCTAAACCAGAAATAACACTAAGTACACCTGGAGGTAGAATTTCGGCTAACAATTCACCATAACGTAGTGAAGATGCCGCTGCGTGCTCTGATGGTTTAATTATTACTGTATTACCTGCTACAAGAGCATAGGCTGCTTTTATCGTGAATGTAAACAATGGTGCATTCCAAGGCGTTATCCCTAACACTACCCCTAAAGGTTCACGCAGTGTACACCCGAAGCTACTCTTTCCCATTTGAATCGTTTCACCTTCACTGCCTTCAGACGCGGCTCCCGCGGCATCATACCATATTTGTTTCAGCGCAGGAATAAGACCATAGCTAGTTTCCCTAATGACCCACCCATTTCCCCTTGTTTCCAACGCTGATAATTCCTCACCATGCTCGGCTAGTAAATCACCAATGCGCCTCATGTATTCTGCACGTTCTATAGAAGGTAGTTCCGCCCAGCTTGGAAAAGCTTTACGTGCTGAAGCTACGACCGTTTCAACATCTTCTATAGTACTTCTTGGTATTTTAGCCCAAACCTTGGCTGTTGAAGGGTCAATATTATCTAACATGTCTCCCGTAGATGCTGGAGTTTGATCCCCGTTTATTAGATTATGATACTTTTTCAATTCATTTGCAGTGATCAAAACTAATTCACCCTTTCTAATGGTTGGGATAAGTAGATTTATATTACCATCCTAATGCTAAAGCTACCTGTTCATTGTTATGTTGAGTTGAACCAAGATAATTTTCAAAGAACCGAGCACGCTTCAAATATAGGTGACAATCGATTTCTTCAGTGAACCCAATTCCACCATGGATTTGGATATTTTGCGAAGCTATGCGGATAAAAGCTTCTGTTGAAAAAGATCTTGCACTGTGTATCGCGCCTTCACGATCTTCATAGTCATTTTCAAGTGCCCAGTTAGCGTAATGACTTAAAGAACGAGCTGCTTCCAAGTCCATTTTCATATCTGCAATCCGATGCTTAATTGCTTGAAAGCGACCAATTGGTTGACCAAATTGCTTGCGAATAGTTGCGTAATCTGTGGCCATATCAACAACCCGCTCCATACCTCCAACCATCATGCTGCTAAGCGCTGCATTCAAGTATAGTAATCCCCCTTGTAAAATTGGCCACCCTTGATTGATTGAGCCAAGTAGTTGTTCTTTCGAAATTCTTACATTAGTAAAGGTTAACTCAGTTAGGTGACGCGTTTCATCTATACATTGTTGTACTTTAATTACTGTTTCATTTGTGCGATCCAGAAGCACTAGGGATAGCCCATCTCCCTCTTTACCTTCATCCGTCCGAACGAGAAGTAGAATTGTATCAACTAGATCCCCATCAGGAACTAATGTTTTAATCCCATCTATAATCAAATCATCGCCATCTAATCGTGCCCAACACTCAATTTCATCCGGATTGTAGTCTTTCTTCGGTTCTAACCAAGCAAGGGTTATACTTCTAGATCCTGATGCAATATCCGTTAAGTACTTTTCTTTCTGTCCTTCCGAACCATACTTCTCAAGTAGCGGGACCGCCAAAGCCATTGTTTCCAAATAAGCTCCTGGCAATATCACTTTTCCGATTTCCTCGAAGACAGGCACGAGGTCTAATGCTTCGAGACCTAGACCTCCATATTCTTCTGAAATAGTGATACCCATACAACCAAGTTCGGCCAAACCAGAAAAGACTGATTGTAACGCTTTCGTATCCCCTTTAATGAACTCCCTAGCAACCTTGGTTTGTCCAACGTCATTTAAGTATTTGCGAACAAACCCACGAAACATTTCTTGTTCTTGATTTAACGAAAAGTCCATATGATCCACACCTCCATTTAATCTATCGCCCCAAATCTTTTGGCAAACCAAGTATTCTCTCTCCAATTGTATTGCGGAGAACTTCACTTGTGCCTCCGCCAATCGTCATTCCAAATGACTGAAGAAACTTCTCTTGCCAGCTAGAGTTCACAAGTGCATCTTCTTTCCATAAAACGCCCTGATGACCTTGAATCGACATAGCAAATCCAAATAACTCTTTTGTTAATTCACTGACCATTAGCTTATCCATTGAACCTTCCGCACCAGGTTGACCATCTTTAAGCGTTTTTGTCAGGTGTCTATAATAATTCAATAGAGAACCACGAAAACGAATATAGATACTAACCATCCTCTGACGTATAAAAGGATCTTTTAACATTGGCTGTCCATTTACACGAAGTTCTTTTGTTAACGCCACTAATTCATCAAACTGTTGCTCTAACGTAAATAATTGAGCTCCAATACCTGTACGTTCATGCATGAGCAAGGCAATCATGACTCTCCAGCCTTCATCAAGCTCACCTACCATATCAGTGTCATATGCAACTGCATCGGTTAAATACACTTCATTAAACTCTTGCTCTCCGTCCATCTGCACAATCGGTTTAGTCTCAACTCCTGGTTGATTCATATCCAAGAGAAATACAGTGATTCCTTTGTGTTTTTTTTCTTGATGGCTTGTTCGAACTAGTAAGAAGCATCGATCGGCCAAATGGCCAAAACTCGTCCAAACTTTCTGACCGTTAATAATCCATCGATCACCGGACTTTACAGCACTCGTTTGAATAGCGGATAAGTCCGATCCAGCATTTGGTTCTGAGTATCCTTGACTCCAGACTTCTTCTCCGGTGAGTATTTTATTAATATACTGCTCTTTCTGTTCTTCAGTGCCTATTTGCATTAATGTCGGAGCAACCATGTGAAGACCTATATAATTGACAAGTGGTGGTGCCTTTACACGTACCATCTCTTGTTGATAGACGATTTCTTCCATCAATGTAGCATCTCGCCCCCCATACTTTTTCGGCCAAGCAATAGCTGCCCATCCACCTTCATATAGAGTATTTTGCCACTTTCTCAAGAAATCTGAGTACTCATCCACTTCTTCGGGCAATTTTCTATTTCCTTCTAACCATCCTGCTGGTAGGTTATTTTCTAGCCATGTCCTTAATTCCAAACGAAATTCTTCTTCTTTCTTTGTGAATGAGAAATCCATAAATTTTCCCTCCTCCTTATGGAGTTATCTATTTGACTGCAATCCATTGCGGAAGGGCTCTGTCTTCCAAGATACCTTCCCATATCATTTGAACAGGCATGCCAATTTCAATATCTTCTGGTTTACACTGCAGTACATTACATGTAATTTTTACTTCTGGTACTTCTTCTAACTCAGCTTGCGCAATAATCAATGGCAAATCTTCCTGGAAACCAGGTAAGAATGGGCGATAGGAAATGACATACGAATAAATTCTTGCTTTTACATCACTGCCAAGATTTATCCAGCTAAGTTCCGTGCTTCCACACTTTGCACAACTTGGTCCAGGTGGATGTGCATACTCATGACAACTATCACATCTTTGCAAGCTCAACTCATGGCGATCGGCCGCATCCCAATAAGGACTGTTATCTTGATTTTTGAGTGGAACTGGTTTTTGGTATCCCATTGTCATCCCTCCTAATTTCTAAGTATCATTGCACCGGCAATATCTGGACCACTCCAGCCCGTACATATGCCAATTTCACATTCTTTCACTTGACGATCTGTTCCTTTATACTGATGGCGCAATTGCCTAACAATTTCTAGCACGTTATTCATACCGTGTGTATAGCCTTCGGATAACATCCCTCCAGCTGTATTGGTTGGCAACTTGCCACCTATCCGCAGATTACCTTCTGCAACAAAGTTTCCGATTTCCCCTTTAGGCGCAAGACCATACGCTTCAAGTTGACGAAGAACTACCCAGCTAAAACAATCATAGATAGAAGCAACTTGAATATCTTCCGGCTTCACACCGGCAGACTTATACAATTCAGCTGCCACATAATCCGAAGCCACCTGGTCCAAATCGGACCAATAATGAGCATGTGGATGACACTGCCTAGCTGACATCCCCATAATATATACAGGTTTTGATTTACAATCCTTAGCTCTCTCCGCCGATGTCACAATAATTGCGTTTGCTTCATCCAACTCAAGACAAGAATCATGTATATTAAATGGATAACTGATATCCGGAGTTTCTAGATACTGTTGCATTGTCAAAGGTTTACCACGCAAAAATGCTTTTGGATTCCTTTGCGCATGCTCATAGAAACTTGTGCAAACATGCCCAAGATGTTCTTTAGTAATTCCCGTTTTATGCATATGACGAGTTGCAAACATACCAAACCACTGTGAAGGGCTTGCGGAACCATATGGAATAATATAACTTCCACCTGGTAAAGCTTCTTGTAACATATCAGGATCATATCCACGACCCACACGTTGCCCTGAACTACCGTTCATAGAGCGGAAGATTAAAACAGTATTTAATTGTCCCGTTTCAATTAGTCCGACAGCATCTGCTATTAACATCTCCGTACTGCTCCCACCACCTAAAATATCCTTAACATACTTCGGACGGACACCTAGATAGGTTGCCAACTGATGGGAAGTACAAGAGTCATTCTCGTTATAACTCATAAACCCATCAATATCTCGAGCATCTAGACCAGCATCATTAAGGGCTGCTCTGGCAGCATCTAATGCTAAATGCAGTGGAGTTGTTCCAGACTTTCGCGAACGTTCACTTTCTCCTACTCCAACAATTGCATAGCGGTCAGCTATTTTCCCCATGATAAAACCTCCGTATTTCTATTTACTTGGATTTTTCTTAACGAAAACGTAATGTGGACTTACCGGAACCAACCACCTCACCAGGTGCTTTTTCAGCTTTTAATGCTAAATCAACAAAGCGTTCACCAACTACTTCATAAACCTTTTCTACAATTGCTGAACATGTAATTCGGTCACCTGGTCTGGTCACTGCACCAAATCGCATACGAAATCGAGAAGGTTCGGCAAAATCTCCAGCGATCCCCATGACATATTCACCCAAAAACCCCATCACCAACATGCCATGGGCAATTACGCCATCCATTCCAACCTTTTGAGCAAATTCATCATCCGTATGTAGCGGATTGAAATCTCCTGAAGCACCTGCATACTTCACTAATTGCACTTTTGTAATCGTTTGCTTTGTTAATGATTCAAGCTGCTGTCCTTCTTTCAGTGACTCAAATTCCAACACCATTCGATTCCCTCCATTTCTTAGTTGGCCAAATTCCGATACACAATCGTCATTTGACTGATTGCCACCATCTCTCCAGTACCATCCCTCATTTCAGTATCGAGTACTAAGAACTGCATGCTCCCACTTTTACCAACACGCTCATATAAATCAGCTATCTTCATTTGGCAGTGTAGATGATCTCCCGGACGAATAGATTGGTAGTAAATAAATTCCTGTTCCCCATGTAGCATTCGTCTAGTATCGAGTTCAATTGGCAACTCTCCACCTTCCGACGCAACAGCAATTGGAAAGGTGGGAGGTGCAATCAGTCCTCCATACGTTGTTTTGGCAGCATATTCTTCGTCAAGGTATAATGGATTAGAATCACCGATTGCTTCTACAAATTGTCGAACATGTCTTTTCTCTACTTCAAAAATAAATGATTTCCCTGATAAACCAATAATACTTTTATCTAAATCCACCTAATTTACCCCCCTACTAATGTTGTCTGATTTACCGAATCTCGGACTACAAGCATAGCGTCTGCTGCCTTAATTCCTTTCTCGTATACAATAAGAGGATTTATATCCAATTCATCTATATAATCACCATAATCCGAAACTAATGCTGATACTTTTAATAAAACATCGACAATCGCATCTACATCGACTAGCGGTTTTCCACGAGCTCCTTTAAGGATTTTGTAGCTTTTAATTTCTTCAATCATCTCAAAAGCATCATTTTTTGTTAGTGGTGCAACTCTAAACGAAATATCTTGAAAAACTTCCACAAATATTCCACCTAGACCAAACATAATAACGTGTCCGAAAACGGGGTCATTTGTTACACCTACAATCACTTCGACTCCTTCGGGTAACATCTCCTGTACTGAAACACCATTGATTTCAGCATTCGGATCATAGTTTTTTGCATTCCGAATAATTTCTTTAAAAGCGTTACGTACTTCTAGTTCATTTTTTATATTCAACCTAATTGCATCTGCTTCTGATTTATGGAGTATATCCGGCGAATCAACTTTTAGGACTACAGGATATCCTATCTCATTTGCATAACGAATAGCTTCTTTTTCCGTGGTGGAAATGGCTCTAGTAGTTGTCGGAATCCCATATGAATTCAATATATCACTGGCTTGGGATTCGCTTAATTTGGTTCCAGGTAGTAATAAATCTGCCAACTCTATTTCCCCCTTGATTTCCGGTACTTTTTGAATAGTACCTAGTTTGGCTTTTCTGTATTTATCGCTATATTTAACTAACTTTGCAAGGGCTCGTATAGGATTTAAGTTTCCCGGAATGACAGGAATTCCATTTCTCTCCAGCTCAGAGGCCGATGCCGGAATAGACATTCCTTCTAATGGAAAAGTTGTTATTAAAATGAATTTACTCGAATTTCTGCACAGGTCCATAAATTCTTTCAGCAATGGATCATCTGCTTTCCACCGCATCGGAAATTCTGTAAAAATGATAATATCAGTATCTGGATCATTAGCAAGAACTCTAAGGGGTTCAAGATATAACTCTGGATTTGAAACAGCTGCAGCTGCTGTTAAATCAATCGGGTTGGAAGTGCTCGCAAATGGCGGGATATTGCGTTTTATTTCCTCCTGAACGTTAATTTTCAAAGGGTTAATTTTAAGTCCGTAAGCTTCACAACGGTCCGCTTCATTAATTCCTCGACCACCTGAACTCGTAACAATTACAGTATTTCCACCTGTTGGCAGTTTTTTTGTGAGAAATAGTTTAGAGAAAGAAATGATATCTTCATAATCATCTGCCCGAACAATTCCGGTTTGTTTAAAAAAGCCATCATAGATTTTATCTGAACCCGCTAATGAACCCGTATGAGAGGCCGCCGCCCTAATACCTGCTGAACTACGCCCTGTCTTCAAAATAATGATTGGCTTATTTATAGTTAATGCTTGTTCCGCAAGCTGTCGTAATTTCCCAGGATTCTTTTCTCCTTCTAAATAGCCACTAATTACGCTAGTTTTCGGATCATGAATCATATACTCAATTACATCTGAAAATTCCGTTTCCACTTCATTTCCCACACTCACAAAATAATTGAAGCTAAGCCCGCTCTGGGCAGCTGCAATATAAGTTAAAACTCCAAATGCGCCACTTTGTGTAACAAAACCTACACTTTTTTGATCATTTAAAGGGATATTTGTGAGGCCCGCCGAAAAAGTACCGATTAATCCATTAGTAGTATTCACTAACCCCACACAATTTGGACCGATAAGTCGAATGCCACTCTCTTTGGCAATTTTGCAAATTGATTGTTGTTCTTTGATACCTTCTTCTCCTGCCTCGGAAAACCCCGAAGCAAAAATAATTGCGGCTTTAACCTTATTTCGAACACACTCCTCAAGACTTGACTTCACCCTGTTAGCGCTTACACAGAATATCGCTAAATCAATTTGCTTCGATACTTCTGATAGAGAAGAATAGCATCTTAATCCTTCAATCATTTCCGATTTCGGATTTATCGGATAAATATCGCCCTTAAATTTCCCATCCAATAAAGCTTTCACTTGCATGTACCCTATTTTCCCTTTATTTTCAGATGCTCCTAGGACCGCTACAGAGGTAGGATTAAATAATGGTTCTAGCGTTAAATGTGAAGCCGGTTCATGAGTCATTTCTCAACACCCCTTCTTATATTAATGAATATCCTATTAGTAATCTTAAATGATTGAGTTATTTTATTCTGAAAATTAAATCAACTGAGTTAATTTAATTGTTAAGCTGTGAAATTATTAAATAAATGACGATAACGCCTTTCATATCAAGGGTTAAAAAAAGCTCCAGATTATTTATGATCTCAATAAGCCCGACAACCGTACATACCAACCCCGACAAACGACTAATATGAACGCAGCAATAAAAAAGAACCCCATGCACAATGCTTACCTGTGCACAAGATTCTTCTACTGTCTCTCCTATAAGACTGCTTCATTGCCTTCATTGAGCTTAAATTTCATGTTATGTCGACAGAAGATTTCCCCCAAGAGATTCCACCCACTTTATCATACGTGTTTGTATTTTATTTGATGGCATTTTTATTTCTCTTTCAATATTACTTAAATAGGAAACTGATATATCTAATTCCTCTGATACCTGCAATAAAGTAAATCCAAAACTTTTTCGGATTGCTCTAATTTGTTCACCGATGTGTTCCACATCTCTTTGCTTATCCATGAACTTTGGTTGTTCGGGAGATTTACGTTGAACTTTTCGATTTCTTTCTATCGGACGATAATGTTCCTTAATTGTTACGGGGGGCTCAATCAAAACCGTTGAATTTCCCCAAATTCGGGACCACCCATTAGTAGATGCAATCGATTCATCCCATTTCTCATAATGCCACGCTTCAATGACCCCATCCTCAAGTAATGTGTCAAAAGCTTGTTCCAATCTATCTCTCGTACGAGACGGTGTACGCTCGTTCATTTCTTTACCTGTCGCTTCTAATAGGGTTCTTATTTTATGGGGCTGTAAATAGTCTCCTTTTCTTGCTTGGGTTCTCCACCTCCAACTTAAATATCTAATGAGGTTTTTTTCCCATCTTTGTCGATAGGGATTATATTGTAACGCTTGTATGGGAAGTAGTGCGACCTGTCTCCCTGATCCGTAAAGATAGTGGGAAAATACTTCACCGATAGTAAACACAAACTTCTTTTCCATCGGTTGTTCTTCTATATGATGCTGATCGCCATTTTGATTATTAAAAATAAACGCTCGTCCTTGTAGTTTCATCTGAATAGGCTTTCCTTTTTTATAAACAATTGCTTTTTCCAAATCAATCCACAAACTCTGCACTCTTGAGAGCGCTTTCAAAACTTGTTGTCGTTGATCAATTTCATATCCACCTCTTCGACCACTCCCCCCCAGTTTTTGTTTTAAACCGCGAATGGATAACAAATCATCAAGATGAATTTCTATACTATCTTTATGATGCTTTGCCTTGGATAAAAAAAAACAACAAAGTGCGTCAAATATATCAACATCCAGTTCCGATAATTCCTTTGTTAGACTCCAAGCCTTTTGAACTGTAGTGTCATCAATTGATATTCCTTTGTCGCTATATTTGCATGGGATTATTTGTACTATTCCTTCGACACTTCCTTTACTTAATCGAACTGTTGGCCAAGGCGTGTGCTCATAACTCATAAATTTCTTTTTAGAAAGCGCTTCCCTTACCAATTGATAAGGTGCATTACTCATCACAAGTAAGTTGCCTTGATCAATCAATGTAAATGTAATATCTTTTTTCACTACCAATCCTGACTGCTTATCTAACTGCGCTTCTTCTTTAACATCAAGCAGTTCCATTATTCCCTCGATGGAAATTTCATCAATCCCCATTAAGGACATCACTTTTTTTATCCACGCTAGTGTATAATTATTTATTATTTTTGTGAATTTCTCCATGAACGCTAAGTCTTCCGAAAAACTTTCAGTAATAGACTTGTAAAATAACTCATTTAATTCGCTTTTATCTAATTTCTCCATTTCACTAAAGCCAATCGAACTTTCTATATCTTCAAGAATCCAATCAGTTAGATAAATTCTAAACCAATTGCAAAAGTCTTCCCAAATAAGGTTTTCATTCAAAAATGTATCCTTTTTCAAAATGGAATCGAATTTTTGTATCAAGTGATCTATAAAACCTTTATCATTTAATTTCGAATGAGTTTTTATAGGGATTCCAAGATAGTCTTCATATTTTTTTATTAAGTAACCAACAATATTTTCACCTATACGCAAAATTAAATGATTTCTAGCTGCTAGGCGTAAGTTTATAAATAATTTTTCATTTTCTTGATAGGATTGCTCCCAAATAATAAATGTATTAGATTTGAAGTTATTTTGGAAGACTGGCATATTTGTTATATTTCCCTGAATAATATTCTTATAAAGTGATTCCTCAGAACCATTATCACTAGGCTTTATTTTTTGGTTATAAATACATAGCACTTGAAAACTATTAATCTTACTTGACAAATTTCCAGATAAGGACTTATTTCTATTAGTTGAAGGAACAATGTCATCTATCTCAAACCCATTAAAATTTCTCAATTTGGAGACCCCCTAGCAAGCTAATTCTATTTAGCTTACCACAAAATATTTATTAATTCAGCATTTTCAAATTACCATTACTTTCTTTGCAAGAATCGCTCAGACTTCCAGCTTCATGAGTATATGTAATGTAAGCATTTTGATAGATAGGTACTAATTCTGATACTTGTCCAAGCCGAGAATATACACCTTATTACTTTGAAACATCCAGGGGTTCTTCAAAAAAACCTCTCTAATTCAAGGTGGTGAAAATAGAAAGATTCTAATCTCAGCCGTAAAGCCTGTCTAAGAGCTTTTCATATTTCTCTACTAATAGAAGGAAAGCAGACATACACTTTAGTAACTACGATAAGGGGCAGGCTAATATAGCTGGATAACAAAGGGTGGAGGCGTCTTATTCATTGATGGAAAAAGCACTTATTTTCATAATTTTATTGAGAATTTTATCAGGAAGTATTGATATTACAGCGGCAATGTTTATGTTTAAATTTAATGATTTAGAAAAAGCCTTTTATATCAACACCCTACTGGCCTTAGTAGGTCCATGTATTTTAATTATTACGACAGGAATAGCATTGGTTGGACTAACTGAAAAAATTTCATTCGTAAGGATGATTTGCCTCTTTGGCGGAATTTTACTCATCCTTATCAGCTTAAAATCTAAATAAAAAAAGCATAAGTCCCTTCGGTGAATAAACCAATAGGACTATAAGATTGCAACCTTGTAAAAAAAAGTTTATTTTTCTATTGCATTATAATTAATTAAATGTTATTATCCGAATAGAAGTTTAATAGCGGATCACATGTTACTGACTCGATCAGGCGTGGTGGTAAACTTAGAAGGTTTTTTTAAAATCTTCTTTTTTACCCCATGCCTTTTCTTGTTTGCTCGTTGTGATTGCACAATATAAATCGAGGGATACGAGCCCTACATCACCGACAATAAAGGAGTCCACAGACATGCTATCAAAATTATTCAAGAAGAGTAAATTACAGATATTCGCACCTATTAATGGAGAAATAATCCCACTTGACCAAGTTCCGGACCCAGTCTTTAGCCAAAAAATGTTGGGCGAAGGAGTCGCTATCATGCCAAAGCAGGGTAGTATTCATGCTCCTATAGAAGGAACTGTCATCTTAGTATCCGATACAAAGCACGCCATTGGCCTCCGTTCAAGTGATGGGACAGAAATTCTTATTCACGTCGGATTGGAAACGGTTTCATTAAAAGGAAATGGCTTTACAGTATTAGTCAAAGCAGGCGACGCAGTTTCAGTCGGTCAATCACTTATTGAAGTAGATTGGGATTATATTCGCGAACATGCAAAAAGCATTATAACACCCATCGTGATTACAAATAGTGCGGAACGGAATGTAAAGTGCGAAGTTGCAAAAGAAGGCATCATGGGAGAAACAGTGTTAATGACAATTTCCACTAAGTAATGCATGAGTATATCCAGTGAAAAGAAGGCGGTGACTTTCGATGAAAATAACAAAGATTCTCAATAATAACGCTGTCGTCGTACTAGATGGCCAGCATGAGAAGATTGCTGTTGGCACTGGGATTGCTTTTAATAAGAAACGCAACGATATTGTGAATGTCAAAAAAATCGAAAAGTTATTTGTTATGAGGGAGAATGACAAGTTACAGCAGCTTCTAAGTCGAATTCCAGAAGAGCATTTCACCATCTCAGAAGAAATTATTACATACGCAGAGGCGTATATGGGCACGAAATTAAACGAGCATATTCACATCGTCCTTACTGATCATCTGTCATTTGCAATCGAAAGAATTAGAGATGGTATTCATCTAAATAATAAGTTATTGCATGAAATAAAAATACTTTATAGAAGAGAATTTGAAATTGGGCTTTGGGCAATCCAACATATAAAAGAAAGATGTCAAGTGGACATGCCTGAGGATGAAGCCGCTTATATTGCCCTTCATATCCATACCATGAAACCGCAAGGAGGTGATTTGCATCAAACCGTAAGACAAACGGCGATTATTAGAGACATGGTCCAAACAATCAAGGAACACTTAATGATCACGATTGAAGAGGACGATATTTCTTATCATCGCCTAATTACGCATCTTCGCTCCACCCTAACAAGAATGAATCAGTATGGGCTTCACACGATGGATGAGGAAATGTTGGTCATGATTAAAAAGAAGTTTCCTCTTTCATATAATTGTGCAACCGAGGTTGCAAAGGAATTAGTTGTGTTACATGCAGTCGAGCTGCATGAACAAGAGTTGGGCTATATCGCACTTCATATTGAACGATTAAGAAAGCAATAAAGTCAACATGAGTCGTCATCATATATATTCTTCCGAACAAACTATCTAAAAACTATGAATAGGGGTGAGTTTAACATGATGAAATACCTTCAAAAGCTTGGCCGTTCTTTGATGTTACCTGTAGCTGTATTACCTGCTGCGGCAATTTTAATGGGGATCGGGTATTGGATTGACCATGATGGTTGGGGTTCAGGAAACGTATTAGCTGCCTTCTTAATCAAAGCCGGGTCTTCGATTCTCGACAGCCAAAATATGTCTATTCTTTTCGCAGTCGGGGTAGCACTGGGTATGTCCAAAGATAAGGATGGCTCTGCCGCGTTAAGTGGTTTGGTCGCTTTCCTCGTAACTACGACATTGCTATCAACAGATTCGGTAGCTATGTTACTTAGCACGGATATTGCTAATGTAAATCCTGCATTTGAAAAAATTGAAAACCAATTTATCGGGATATTGTCTGGAATTATCGCATCCATTATGTACAATCGTTTTAGTCATGTACAGTTACCGGATGCACTTGCCTTCTTTAGTGGAAAACGCTTAGTTCCCATTATGACAGCTGCCGCTATGTTAGTCGCTTCAGCAGCATTATTCTTTATCTGGCCTATTGTATACACAGCTTTAGTTAGTTTTGGTGAAGGTATTAGTGGATTAGGTGCTACTGGTGCAGGATTATACGGCTTCTTTAACCGACTATTGATCCCTACCGGATTACACCATGCATTGAACTCCGTATTTTGGTTTGATGTTGCTGGTATTAATGACATTGGTAACTTCTGGGCTGGAACAGGCACGAAGGGTGTTACCGGTATGTATCAGGCAGGTTTCTTCCCAATTATGATGTTTGGGCTACCAGCTGCAGCACTTGCAATGTATCATACAGCTAAAACAAAAAGAAAAAAACAAGCAGCATCTTTGATGTTAGCAGCAGGTTTCGCTGCATTCTTTACAGGTGTTACAGAACCACTTGAATTTGCATTTATGTTCTTGGCACCAGCTCTTTATGTTGTTCATGCTGCGTTAACAGGTTTATCGTTGTTTATTGCCGCTACTTTCCACTGGACAGCAGGATTTGGATTTAGTGCTGGTTTTGTCGATTTAGTCTTGAGTTTCAGATTACCACTTGCTAACCAACCCTATATGTTAATCGTTCAAGGTTTAGTCTTTGCAGTCATTTACTACTTCCTATTCCGTTTCTTAATCGTGAAATTCAACTTGAAAACACCAGGTAGAGAAGACGATGAGGATGTAGCAGATGAGGACGTAGACGGAGTAGCAAGTACTACAACAGGTAATAAATTCTCAGGCATGGCCGCTACGATTTTTGAGGGGTTAGGCGGAGACGCTAACGTAACTTCCGTTGACTACTGTGCAACACGCTTACGTGTAGAAGTAAAAGATATGAATGCGGTCAACCAAAAGAAAATTAAAGATACAGGCGTACCAGGGATAAACGTGGTAGGGCCACAAAGTATTCAAGTTATTGTTGGCACAAATGTACAATTCGTTGCGGATGAAATCGAAAAAATCCGCAAATGATAACATGCGATTATGAATGGACCAGGTCTCTGCAGACCTGGTCTTTTTGTATTTTAAAAACAACTATATATGTCGAACAAATGAATACGGCGTATACGCTTTACAAAGGCTTTTGGGTGGCCACTGAAAAAGCCCCACTACATAGAGCAAATTAGAATTCCTGCCAATACCGCTTCGACGCTTTGTGGATGCCTCCCGCGATAAGCCAGAAAGAAGACCACTTTCAGTCTCATCGCTCCGGCTACCACGAAGACGCACCTTCGCTGGATGGACTATGTGAGAAAGAGCATTTCGTTACCGGAATGAGACCTGCAATCTCTAGTGCGTCTTTCTTGAATTAAATCACTATCAAAAAATAATCACATTATAATCTCGGCATATACACTCCGAATCATAACTCTCTTCAATAATGAACAACGCTAGCGTAGGCGCGGCAAAGGTGTAGCCGAAGCCGTGATACTGGATGCGAAGCGCCAATCCAGGCTTAGGGCGAGAGGCATCCCCAAAGCGCCAAGCGTTCTACAATCCACTCCCCGAATTACACCTCTCTCATTATTGAGCGCCACAACAGATTCAATAGTATTTTTTAATTCAACATATATACTTATGAATACCTGTATAAATTGAGCGTATGCGCCTTACAAGAGGTAGCCGATGCGTGTTTGATGGAATATTTCACTATATACATACTCGCGATTACTACCTACTCTTTACTAGCATTCTTAGCCCAATAAATAGTGCCCATGCATCATTCTTTTCATCAATAAAGAACCGAATCGGCTTCTCGAGCGGCATAATTATTAGTGTTGTCTCGTTACTTGCGCGAAGTGTGTAGGTTTTATTATCAATTGTTGCCATGACGGTTTGATCTTCTAATGAAATATCAACTTGGGACCCTTCAGCTGATATATATGTCCCGAGTACACGCTGTTTTTGTTCTTTAGTCATTTCAAATTCAGGCTCTGTGTTTCTCTTTTGGTCGATTGGGATACCTAATGCAGTATTCACAGCCGCAAGCCAAATTGCGTCGGCACTTACACCGCTCATATTCGCTAAAACGACAGCAACAATTCCCTTTTCTGGAATGAAACCGAAATTAGAAGATACACCCGGCTGGCCTCCGCCATGTTCGACTAATGTAACCGCTGAGTAATTTGGAGTCGTTTGAAGGGCAAACCCATAAAAACTCTTGCCATTCGTTTGATGAACGGGTTGTGCCATTTGTGAAGTATACGCCCTACTGACAATATTCCTTTCAAGTACATCCACATAGATGTTTCCGTATTTCAACAAATCAACTACCGTCGACCGAATACCACCCCCAACGGCATAATTTCCTAACGTCGGCCACGGACATGCTACCGGCTTACCATCCTCCAGCACATATGGTGTTGTGACATTTTCAAAACTCTGTAATCCAAGAAGATTATATGTCGTTCTGGTCATTTGTAAGGGGTTTATAATTTGATTATTGATATATGCCTGATAATTTTCGCCAGTTATTTTTTCAATAATTGCGCCCAGTAAGAGAAACATATCATTGTTATAGCACATATATTCCCCAGGTTTCCCTACCCAGCTCCATGCTTTTTCGTTTAAATAATGAAGATGTTCATCGAATTTCGTGAGTTGTTCCTTTCGCTCCATTGTTGCAAGACCTGTTGTGTGAGAAAGGAGGTGACGTATTTTTATATCCTCCATATCGGCATAATCGACTAATTGAAATTCAGGAAGATGCTCGATCACCGTGTCTTCAACTTGTAAACGTCCTTCTTCTGCCAGTTTCATAATAGCAAGTGCGGTAAATGATTTTGTGATTGATGCGATTCCGAAAATCGTTTCTGGGGTGACCGGCTCATTCGTTTCAAAATTCCTTGTCCCAAATCCTCGCTCATAAATGGGTTGTCCGTTTTTCGAAAGTGCAACTGCAACACCCGGTATTTGTTCCTTTTCCATTACTTCCTCTATAAACTTTTCAAATTGTTCCCACTGCATCAATTGTATCAATCCCTTCGTAAGTTTATTGTTATTAAGTAGATAGGTAGTATTAGACAGGAAATGATTGTGTTAATAATAAGACTGTATAGGTTGAAATCTAGAACACCATTGAATCCGCTGCGGCAATCGGGGATGCCTCCCGCCATAAGCCAAGCAGCTTTGCTGCCAGTCTTAGGGCTTCGGCTACCCCTTTTAAGGCGCCTTCGCTTAATTAATTATAGATATTACATTTATAGGGATTATGCTAGTATATAACGTTATCTTAAACGATCTTTAGAAAACAAAAAAGTTGCCCTGCTAATCAGGACAACTCTACATTAATTGGAACTGCATCTTGTCGGGACATTACTTTTTCATCGTGCAAATGACAGGCGACATAGTGGCCCTTCTCTACTTCCATAAACGCCGGTTCAAGCTCCGCACAAACTTTCATCGCTTTCGGGCATCTCGTCCGGAACCTACATCCACTTGGAATGTCGATTGGACTAGGGACGTCACCTTTCAGGACAATTTGTTTTCTAGAGCGCTCCAGGTTCGGATCGGGCAATGGGATAGCTGAAAGTAGAGCCTCAGTATAAGGATGCAATGGTTTCTCATAAAGCGTTTCACTTTCCGTTAACTCCACAATTTTCCCTAAATACATAACTGCAATTCGGTCGCTTATGTATTTCACCATTGATAAATCATGCGCAATGAATAAAAAAGTAAGCTCTTTTTCTTTTTGGAGTTTCTTCAATAAGTTGACGATTTGGGCCTGTATCGATACATCCAGTGCAGCGATTGGTTCATCTGCGACAATAAATTCTGGCTCAACGGCCAATGCACGTGCAATACCGATACGTTGCCTTTGCCCTCCGCTGAATTCATGGGGATACCTTTGCGAATGTTTTTTGTTCAAGCCCACGAGCTCTAACAGCTCATTCACTTTTACTTCTCGTTCTTTCAATGATAACTCGGCTGAATGAATGACTAGCCCCTCTGAAATGATTTCCATAACAGTCATACGCGGATTCAATGAAGAATAGGGATCTTGGAAAATCATTTGCATATTGCGCTTCTTCTTTTTTTGCTCTTGTTTACCGCGTTTTGAATGGACTACTTCATTAGCAAAAAGAATTTGGCCACTCGAAGGCTCATAAATTTGAGTAATGGTTCTCCCGACTGTCGATTTCCCACATCCTGACTCACCAACAAGACCCAGCGTCTCCCCTCTTTTTATCGTAAAACTAATTCCATCAACGGCTTTTAATGTACTATTCTTATTAAGCTTGAAATGTTTTTTCAATTCTGTAACGACTAATAAATCTTCATTCATATTCATTATTTTACACTCCTAACTTTTTCCGGGACATGTTCGGCCGGCGTTCGCACATCTTGCAGCCAACATAAAACTGAGTGACTTTCACCAAGCTGCGTCGTTTCTGGATGGAAGTCATGACAGACCTTCATCGTATACGGACAACGGGCAGCAAATGGACAGCCTGTACCAAGTGTTGCTAAGTCTGGCGGTGAACCCGGAATAGGAATAAGTGGCTCGGATCGACTGGCATTCAAGTTAGGCATGGAATGAAGAAGTCCTAACGTATACGGGTGTTGTGGTTTATAAAAAATTTCATCTAGCGTCCCTTGCTCCACGATTTCACCCGCATACATGACAGCAACTCGATTAGCCATGTTTGCGACAACGCCAAGATCATGCGTAATTAAAACAATTGCCGTATCCATTTTTTCTTGCAAGTCCTTCATCAACCGCAGGATTTGCGCTTGAATTGTTACATCGAGAGCTGTTGTCGGCTCGTCAGCTATTAATACTTTGGGATTACAAGCAAGCGCCATTGCTATGACAACACGCTGCCTCATTCCACCTGAAAACTGATGCGGATATCCATCTAGGCGTTCTTCAGCATTCGGTATACCGACCATTTTAAGCATTTGAAATGCTCTTTGTTTGGCCTCTTTTTTTGTCATCTTCTGATGTTTTATGAGGCCCTCCATAATTTGTTTCCCGATTTTCATCGTCGGATTCAAGGAAGTCATTGGATCTTGGAACACCATTGATATTTCTGAGCCTCTTACCTTCTGCATATCACTTAACGATAGTTTTAAAAGATCCCGCCCCTCGTAAGTGATGTCCCCTTGTGGAATTAATGTATTATGCTTTGGTAAAAGACGCATAATTGATTTTGCGGTAACAGATTTCCCTGAACCTGATTCACCAACAATCGCCAACGTTTCACCTTTGTTTAACTTGAAATTCACACCTCTTACCGCCTTAACCGCACCTGTTTGGGTCTGGAAGGAAATGTGTAAGTTATTGACTGACAATATTTCTTCATTCATTAAAGACCCACTCCCTATTTTCTCATTTTCGGATCTAACGCATCACGTAATCCATCAGCGAGTAGATTGAAGCAAATCATAATCGTACTTATTACAAGTGCTGGGAATAGTAGCTTGTATGCGAAATACCTCATAGATTTATAGCCATCTTCAATTAACACACCAAGCGATGCTTGTGGCGCCTGCAATCCTAAGCCTATGAAACTTAAAAAGGCTTCGAAGAATATGGCTGTAGGAATTGTAAACATGATGGTAACGATAATCGGCCCCATTACGTTTGGCAATAAATGCCTCCAAATCAATCTAGAATTTGATGCACCGAGCGTTTGGGAGGCTAGGACAAATTCTTGACTTTTCAATTGCAAAATTTGTCCGCGTACAACACGTGCCATTCCTACCCACCCGGTTATCACCATCGCTAAAATAATGGACGTAATACCCGGTTCAAGAATGAGTATGAATAAGATAATGATAATCAAATTCGGTATTCCCATTAATACTTCAATTATTCGTTGCATAACATTATCTACTCTGCCTCCGTAGAAGGAGGAGATACCGCCATAAACGACACCAATAACTAAATCTAAAGCCGCAGCAACAAGCGCAATGAAGAGTGAGATTTGCGTTCCTTTCCATACCCTTGTCCATAAATCCCGGCCAAATTCATCTGTCCCGAACCAGTAATTTGCTTCTATATTTCTTTTTTCATAAACATCTACACCTTTTATATCTGTTCCATCAAAACCAAGCCACCCAAGTCCAGGGACTTTTGCAGGTAAATTAGAGTGAACCAAGTTTTGACTTCGGTACGTATGTTCATTCATTAAGGGACCTATTAGAGCCAAAATGATTAGCAATACGAGTAAAACCAGTGAAATAACTGCTCCCTTATTCTTAAATAATCGGTGGAATGCCTCTTGCCAAAATGAGACAGATGGCGAGTTGATGTCTTCCAGTTCCATTGGATCCAGCGGTGCGGGCACGAATAGATCAGCTGTAATTCCATCTGTATTCATTTTAAAGTTACCCGTAGATTTGCTTTGAATGGACGAATCTTTTTCGATTTTGTTCATGCCTGTCCCCCCTGTTTATAATCAATCCGAGGATCCAGAAGACCATATAAAATATCAACAATAAAGACAACGAATATGAACAACGCACTATAAAACAAGGTAATTCCCATAATTACGCTATAATCGAGGACCATAATTGACAATGTGAACTGTTCCCCGAGACCAGGTACTGAAAATATCTTTTCAATAACTAATGTTCCTGTCATGATCGATACCGCTAACGGACCGAGCATCGTAACAACAGGGATTAGCGCATTTCGAATGACATGTTTCGCCATAACCGTGGATTCGTGCAAGCCTTTTGCTCTTGCTGTCGTCACATAATCCTGTCCTAATACTTCGAGCATTTCACTTCGGATGAAACGTGCGACCGTTGCGATAACTGTTACTGAAAGTGCGAACGACGGTAAAATGGTACTCGCATAACTTTCCCATAAAGCAACAGGTAATAATTCATACTTCACCCCAATGAAGTATTGTAGCAATGCTGCAAAAACGAACGATGGGATAGACATCCCGAGTACTGCAAGTGTAACAGCACCATAGTCAAGAAGTGTATTATGTCGTAATGCAGAAATAATACCGAGTACTAGCCCTACAATCGTCCCAAATACAAGTGCTTGTAAACCAATGAGCGCAGAAGGGCCAATACGATTAACGATCATACTTTTTACAGTTCGACCTTCATATTGGAATGAATAGCCAAGATCGCCTTGTACTAAATTCCCTAAATAGCGAATGTATTGGATTGCTGCCGGTTGATCTAATCCATATTTGGCATTTAAAATAACGAGTTGCTTATCAGATAACTTTTCCGGGTTTGTAAACGGCGTTCCCGGAAGGAATTGCATAAGAAAGAACGTTGCTGTGATAATGATAAACAATGTAATAATCATAAACCCGAATCTTTTTACTATGTAGCGCTTCAAATCGGACACCCCAATTCCTTAAAAAGCTCTTGATTTTCCTTCTATAAATGTTGATATAAAATATCCCATTGAATTCGCTTCGGCTAACCCTTGTAAGGCGCCTTCGCTCAGATTAAATAGATATTCTTTTCTCAAGTTATTTATCAATCAGAAAACGAAGATGCTCCAGTTGGATACACCTTCGCTTATCTGTTGCTTAAATCATATGTTTATTCGATGTGAGCCCATTTGTAAGTGAATTCAGCACCCGTTGGATGTTTAGCTAAATCTTTGATTTTATCACGTACAAGAATTGCAGACCCTCGTTGATAAAGAGGCGCAACTGCTGCATCTTCTTCCAACAAAACCTTTTCAATACCAAGCAACATCTCGTAACGCTTGCTTAAATCCGTCTCACCGCGTGCATCATGAACTAATGCATCTAATTTTGGATTGCTATAATCCATACGGTTTGAAGAACTGCCTTTTACCCACATATCTAAATAGGTCATCGGGTCACTATAATCTGGTCCCCATGTAGAAAGAGAAAGTTCATAGTCGACTGCTTTTTCAATTTCAAGACGCTGAGCGAATGGTACAGCTTTAATATCAAGCTTAAATCCAGGAAGATTGTCTTCAAGCTGCGCTTGTAAGTACTCAGCTACTTTTTTCATTTCATCCGAGTCAGCAATATTGAGTGACACTGTCAATTCTGTTTGTCCAACTTCAGCTAAAGCTTTTTCCCATATTGCTTTTGCTTCTTCAGGAGTCCCTTTATTGAAGTCTCCATTTAACTCTCGGTAATCCTTATTCTCAGGCGAGAAGTAAAATCCTTCTCCAACTACTCCGTAAATTGGTGAAGAACCGTCTTTCAAAATAACATCTGTCAAACCTTGACGGTCAACTGCCATTCCAATCGCACGGCGAATTTCTGAATT
Organism: Sporosarcina sp. resist; assembly: GCF_014302295.1. NCBI lineage: Bacteria > Bacillati > Bacillota > Bacilli > Caryophanales > Caryophanaceae > Sporosarcina > Sporosarcina sp. resist. The sequence goes on from NZ_CP060287.1 coordinate 3,210,470, forward strand.
CTTAAGCACTGGATGGTTGTGATTAAAGCGTAAGAAGACAATACCTGAGTCTTTTTCAACTTTAAAGTTTTTATCCTCAACATATTGGTCGATAAGTGCAGAAGTTAATTTGACGCGGTCAATTTTCTCTGTCTCATATAAATTCGCCCCGGCAGACGGGTCTTTAACGACAAATACATTTACCTCTTCAATTTTCACTGTTCCTGCATCCCAATAATCTTCATTTTTAACAAGTTTCCAGCTTTGTTCTTGTGACCAGTTATCAAGTTTGAATGGACCATTTGCTAAAATGTTGTCAGCTTCGAGTGCATACTGATCTCCAAGCTCTTCTACAAACTTTTGATTTTGCGGTAAGAATGTCGGGAATGCCAGTAATGTTTCAAATAATGGATTTGCACTTTCAAGTGTCACTTCAAGCGTTTTTTCTCCTGTTGCCTTAATACCAAGTTCTGCAGCATCCATTTCTTCGTTCATGATAGCTTCGGAATTCTTGATGCCTGCAGTAACAAGCATGTAATTATATGCACCAGCTTCTTTCATAACACGTTTCCACGCGTATTCAAAATCGGCAGCTGTTACAGGTTCGCCGTTGCTCCACTTCGCGTCTCTAATTGTAAATGTATGAACGATGCCATCTTCACTTTTCTCATGCTTCTCTGCGAGCGCGGGAACAGATTGGTTACTTTGATCCTGACGATACAGCCCCTCATTCACGTTATTCAAAACGTCAAATGCAATAGCGTCATGCGCTTTTGTTGAATCCAATGTTGGAATATCAGCCGTTGCACTCAAATTAAGTACTTGTGCAACCTTGCCGTCTGCTTCTTTTTCATCCTCTTTCTTGTCGTCTTTCTCTTCAGTTGATGAGCTGAAATTACAACCCGAAACAATCAAAGAAAAAATGGCCAAGAAAATTAAGCCTAACCATGTTTTTTTCTTCATTTCCCATTCCCCCCTTGTACTATTCTAGTAACTATATATAATTGTAAGTGCTTACAATCACAATAGCAATAATATTTTTAATTAATAGATATATCCCTATTAATCTATAAATAAGGTAGGAGTTGTTAACCTCTATGAAAAAGAAAAGCTTACTTCTTTCTTTTTGCATCACATCTTTCGTTATTTTATTCTCTACTGTATTTATGGCCCCAAAGTATATCATTATTTTACTTGATTTATTTTTCTATATCGGCATCATCATGTTACTAATCGGCAGTGTATTACTCATCATCCAAGATGGTTTTTTCACTAGATTTATCAACAACTCGAGACGTTTCTATTCAACCCTTAGCAAACGCGAGCAAGTTATACAGGACGTAGAAGGTAAAAACGGAGAAAACCCGAGTTATTTAAAACAGTTTCCCTTACTAGCCTATATTTTACCCCTCGGCGCTTTCTACTTATCACTCAGCTTGATTGGCTCTCTTATTACCGTTCAATTAGGACGATGATCCATAAAGTTTTGGTAGGCAAAACCTTTGACCGTCTCTTCACTGTATTTTTTTAGCAACTCATTTAGTAAATTCGGATGCATAGATGCATCTTCCAAATTAACAATCTTCGACGAGATACCATCGAAGTCTGAGCCTAACCCAATTTGTTTCTCTCCGCCTAAAGAACAGAAATGGTCAATATGTTCGATTAGGTCTGTTATCACAACTTCCCCTTGTTCCTTCACAAACGGCGGATTGTAGACAACATGGACGAGCCCATTTTTTTCAAACAGTGTTCTTGCCTGATCATCTGTCAGATTACGAACATGATTGCATAATGCTCTGGCATTCGAATGGCTCGCAATTGGATAGTTTGCTTCTTCCATGACATCCCAAAAAGCCTTTTCACACAAATGGGAGACATCGGTCAAAATTTTATGTTCATTATTGAAATGAACAATCTCTTTGCCAAACGACGTCAGTCCCGCTCCACGTGGTTCTCCCGCTCCGTCTGCTGCCAAGTTGGCATTATTCCAAGTAAGACCAATCGAATGGACTCCCAATTGATGAAGAATAGTTAGCTTTTGTAGATCGTTTCCGATTGCATCCACACCTTCAAGCGTCAACATCGCTCCAATTTCTCCGTCTTTTAACTGATCGAAATCGCTCCACTCCTTGATCAGTTTCATATTCGGATTGTTCCCAAGCACATCTGTATAGAAATAATGGATTTGATCTAAAGCAGCTTGAAATTTCTGATCTGACTTCATTTCCGGATACACGAATATAGCAAATGCTTGTACTTTTACTCCACCCTTTATTAGTTTTTCATAACTCGTATCGAGTTCCAAAGAATCTTGAAACTTCATTTCCCCTTTTGATTCATACAATCTAAGCAATACATCACAATGCAAGTCGATAATTTTCAATTTATTTGCCCCTTTCAGATACACAAATAGAATCAACAATTAGAACTATCTGTTAATAAAAATAGTAGCAAACAACTAGTTGGATTTCAACTTCATATTCGCAAAAATAAATCCATCACCTGTATAGTCCAAGTGATGAATTTCGAGTATCTATTCGATAAACAGTCATGAAGGTTTCACAACTCACACTAATCCCTTACAAAGGTACTGTATGTTTAGTCAATACCTAAACAATACATTTCATTTTAAAATAATCGTGTTGACGAAAGCAGTTGGGTTACTATACAATTAATGAGTCAACTATTATTATATTTCAGTTAACACAAAAGGGGATTTGCACACTATGACTGAGTCAAGTTACAAACTACGAATGATGATTATTTCAGCACTATTCGCAGCAATTATTGGTGTATTAGCGCAAGTTACAGTTCCATTACCACTTGTACCAATTACTGGACAAACGCTTGCCATCGGACTTGCTGCGACAATATTGGGCGCACGATATGGTACATTGTCAGTACTCATTTATTTATGCATGGGCGCAATAGGGATACCGGTATTCGCACAGATGTCTGGGGGTTTAGGGATTCTAGTCGGGCCAACTGGTGGGTATTTGATCGGGTTCATCCCAACTGCACTTATCATTGGCTTTTTTCTTGAAAAAACGAGTTTTACAGTTAAAAACGCAATCATCGCAAACGTAATCGGAATGTTTATTGCATTAACTTTTGGAACGGTTTGGTTAAAAGTCATTGCAAATCTTTCTTGGACCGCAGCATTTTCAGGTGGATTTGCACCGTTTCTTCTTGTTGGCTTCATTAAAGCGACACTGGCAGCATGGGCTGGCATTACTGTTAGAAATAGGTTGAAATCAACAAATCTAATATATGCATGGAACGCTGAAGTAAAATAAATCATACCGGATTCCAAAACGGCTAGTAATTGTTTTGGAATTTGGTATTTCACACTTTTCATCTGCTATCCAACCTACTTTCTACCCCAATAAAACTCTAGTAGATTAACGTCCCATTCCACTATTTCATACATATTCTAAACGCCAGATATGAGGATTCTTTGCCATACGGAAAATATCATTGTAGTAATCGTCTTCTTCCCGAGAACTGTAATCGACAAATAATTATTGTGAATTTGGGAACGCTATCTCTTGAAGGTTTTTAAAAAAGTTGAAGGAGGAAGTATAATGACTAACATCAAACCGAATGATTCAGATGACAATGTAAATAGGCTAAAGAAAACCATCAGTAATATGGAAGCAGCCGAAGCAGCGATGGAATTCGCCGAGGGGAAAGAACTTGCTGCAATCAAGGAGAAAAACGAGCGACGTAAAGAAAGCATTGAAGGATTACAAACTGAAATAAGTGCAGAAGAAGAATCACGAATTAACGGGTATAAAAAAAGAATGTAAGTATAGATTTAGGCGATATTGTGCCTAGTTGTGCATTTCTACTACGTATGTATGCTTCGCACAATTTCTTAGCTATATGTTTAGTATCGACAATAGAACCCACCATGCCTCTTACAATGCGGACCATGGTGGGTTATTTTTATATTGAATATTTTTCCACAGATAAAGCCTAGGACTATTCCTATACTGATTAATAATAATTGCCAGACAGACAATCGAGCAATTTATGTATCTAAATATATATAAATAAGTATCCTTCAATTATTACAACGTTTCAATTAACCGTTTCTCATCAAGTTCTGTCGATTTAACAACGGATTCAGTTATATAATAGTCCGATCTTGAATGGTAGAATTTTTACCATTAGATATCGTCGTGATCGTTCTATCATAAGGTCTGGTGCCCAGATTTTTTAAAAATAGTGAAACAAAAACCAGTACAAAATCAATTTAGTATACAAATATCTAAATATCAAATAAACGTACCCGCCTAACCAGAGTTGATCATCTTACCCCCTAGTAAAATACTTACGCTACAAATTTATTCGTTACGTATCTTGTTATTTTGTAACTTCTTTCTTCAAACCCTTCCTTCGTATTCCGTAAACGATAACTAACAATAAGGGAAATATAATTCCAACTACTAATGTAAGAGAATTTCCCGTCGTATTATCCCAATTCTGTTTATAGATAATATTAGGATATATAACAAGGGAAAGAACCACGGTAATTATCCCTATTGGCATTATTAAAGGGCGATAATCTTTCAAATTTAAAATTTGTGCAATCGCTAAAACAGTAGCGTAAAAATAAAGAATCATTTTAAAATAGAGAGAAAGAATCCATAGTAAAGCCATTAATACTTCAATTCTTTCTATGAAATTTCCAACATTAATTCTTTTGGCCAATTCATAGCTTGGATAAATTTCGTTCGCCGTTTTTCCTGCTCCTAACACAGAAATACTCAAAAATGTAATGAGAATAATAATAAGTCCACCAATTAAATTTCCAAGTAGAAAGGATTTTTTTGCATGTTTAACATCATTTACAAATGCGGGGAAAATCATTAATAAAACAATTGCATTTCCAGAAGACATAAGGACATAAAAGATGGAGGATTTGATCATCGTTTTCGGTTCTGCCTCAAACACAGGCTTTAGGTGGTCAACCTGGATATCGGGTGCAATTAAAACGGTAAATATAATAAAGATGATGATGAAAAAGGCACCAAAGATTTCTGCAGAACGTGCGATGGTCTCTAACCCAAGGTAAACGCCCATTACCACAACTCCAGCCATCAGAATATTAAGCGCTGACAAGGGCGTATTCGGCATGATATGGGTATTAAAAAAATTACCTGATTGAAATAAAAGAGTTGAAGCATAAAGAAGTGACATCATTGCAAATAAAACTGAAACGGCATTACCAATCAATTTTCCAAATACTTTTTCATTCATTTGAACATAGGTGAGGTGAGGAAACCAAAGTGCTATCGCGGTGAAAAGCCATACCACCAATAACCCGATTCCCGTACCAATTATAGCTGTAATCCAGGCATCTTGGTTCGTTTTTGCTGCTAAAACTGACGGAACTTCTAAGATGCTCGTCCCAATCGTAAAAAAGATAACTAACACTAGAAATTGATTTGAATTTATTTTAATATTATGCATCATTTCAACTCTTCACCCTCCTTACCTCTCTAATTCAACTAATGGAAGAGCGTTTCATTTATTGGTCTTAGAATGAAAGTTAGTAAGTCCATTGGATTTGGAATGGGTTTTCCTAATACTTGAGCAATCCCTAAGCCTGTCCCAATAGAAAGAAAGAGTAAAAAGACAACCAATTCTTTTTTATTTTTCTTTCGTAATAGGGATGGAACTTCAAACCGTACGATTGCCGCTACTATCAACAGGAGTCCAATAATTTTCAGCATGATTCTTTATTCCTCTAACTTTTGTAAGAATGAATTGCTTACTGTACCCGTATCACGTATTTTCATATCAACCTCAACGTTCACTGTTAATTCCGTAAACTCTTCATCCCACTGATTTTTAATTTTTTTCCATGTTTTCGGATTGGATCGATGAATAGCTTGTCCAAATCCAAAAATATCTGAATTATATTGTTTTTGTAGCGTTTCAATTGTTTGATGAACGATTTCCTTCAATTCTTTTTCATAACTTTTTTCTAACGCATCTATTGTTTTTGTGTCTTTCATATCGATGTGACATTCCACTTCTCCCACATTCCCCTCTACTTCGATAGTTACATTTACTTCAGGCTCCCCTTTGTTAATCTTTCCTTTCAATTCAGATTTAGAATTAATTACCTCTATCGAAACTTTCCCTTCCTCGGGACATGAAATTGATGCTACTGTCGATTTAACGGAGTCGATAATATAGTTATATCCCTTACTTTCACTTTCATTTAACCATCCCACTAGTTTATCTTGCCTAAATACCGCCAAATAATCATATTGAATTTGGGCAGCAGGCGTAATTGACTCCACATTCTGCTTGCTTGAACCTACTTCCTGATTTCCAAACACCTGAATACCCGTTAAAACTGCATCCTTTCCATCTGTTATAAAATCGCCTAACAGCTCATCTAATGTAACCCCTTTCGTCACAGCCCAGTTTTCCTCAGACGTTTTAAGCGTATTAAACATTTTATTTGCAGGTATGCTTTCAATCGGTGTTGTAACATTCAGTATTTCTGCAGCAGTCTTATCCTTTGCAACAACAACATAGAAATCTGACCTTAGTTCCCAATCTCTTGATAGTAAATCCAATGACTCACCTACACCTGCTTTAGCTAATTCCTCGCCAATCACAAGCATTCGAAGATGACCGGGATATATCTTTCTGGGTGAGTCGATTGTCATTTTTCGAAAGGCTTCAAATATTGTTTCACCGGTAGCTTGGAATAAGGTTACTGTTGAACGACCAGAACTTTGTTTCATGGATACTTCCGACGGTACAACTACTTGAGCAGTTAATTGAAATTCTTCATCCACTTTGTCAATTCCTAGCGCTAAAGTGATCGCAATCTCATTTAATTCCCTCCTGTCCCAACATCCCGTTAAAACAAGACTCAGAATTAGGAGCACAAAAGTATATTTTTTCATCGTTTAAGCTCCTTTTACTCCTCATTTTTTGGTGGCTTTGGTTTTGCAGAAGCTGAATCTTGTTGCCTAACTATATTTTGTTGATTGATAAGACGAGGTCGAGTAATCATTGCCCATCTAGGCAATCGAATAAATGTATCCTTTTGATCGGAAATATTAAATGGACCCAATGGAGACATGTAGGGAATGCCAAAAGAACGAATACTACATAAATGGAGTACGAGGGCAATTAAACCCACCATAATTCCAAATAAACCGAACGAGGCAGCTATTCCCATAAAACCAAAACGCAGTAATCTTACAGCAATCGCTATATCATAGGTTGGAGAAACAAAGCTCGCGATAGCAGTTATTGAAACAATAATTACCATCGCCGCAGAAATCACACCTGCTTCGACAGCTGCCGTCCCTATGACGAATGCACCTACAATAGACATGGCAGATCCAATCGATCGAGGCATTCTTACGCCTGCTTCACGTAATATTTCAAAGGTCAATTCCATTAGCAATGCTTCAAAGAATGCAGGAAATGGAACACCTTCTCGTTGGGCAGTCAGACTAATTAGCAGTGCTGGTGGCAGCATCGTCTGATGAAAAGTTGTGATTGCAATAAAAAACGCCGGCGCCAGCAAAGAAATACCAAAAGAGCCAAAACGAAGGAGTCGAATAAAACTCGAAATATCCGCACGTTGATAATAGTCCTCAGAAGACTGGAAAAATTGAATGAACAACGCAGGAACGATAAGTACAAATGGCGTTCCATCTACCAAAATGGCTATTCTTCCTTCCAGTAGTGCTGCAGCTACTACATCTGGGCGTTCTGTATTGAAAATAGTGGGAAAAGGTGAATGAGGTGAATCCTCAATTAATTCTTCGATATATCCACTTTCTAGAATTCCATCAATTTCGATATTATCCAAACGCAAATGGACTTCTTTCACTATTTTTTCATCTGCAACACCGTTGATGTACATCAACGCAATATCCGTTTTCGTCCGTGTTCCAATTACCTTAGACTCCACCCAAAGATTAGGATCTTTAAGTTTCCGTCGAACTAATGCCGTATTTACGCGTAAGTTTTCGGAGAATCCTTCACGAGGTCCTCTCACTACCGTTTGAGCAACTGGTTCCGTTACCCCACGCTCAATCCAGTGCTTATTTGAAATGACTAATCCTTGTGAATAGCCATCGATTAGTATTATTGTATCGCCCGACAAAAGACCATTATAAAGTACTTCAAAAGTAGTGAAATCTTTTATCTCTCCTACTGTCATGGAAAAATCTTTTAAAATGCTAATAATACTTTGCCCAGTTGACAACTTTACCTGTAATTCAATATCTTTAGTATCCAACATAAGTGTTTCTAAAATGAATTCTTGTAACGAAGTTGTATTTGTTAACCCATCAGTGTATATAATGCCCGCTTTAATGCTTCCTTCTTTTCCAATTCGAATTTCTCGAAAGACAATATCCGTACTTTTCCCAAGTGTATCTTTTAAGATTTGTATATTTTCCTGAAGACTAACTTTCAGACCATCTTTTTTATTTGGATCCACCATTTGACTTTGTGAGGGAACAGCTTTATTTGATTCGTTTGTTTTTTTCTTTTTAAAAAACCGCATACTCTCTGTCCCTCACTTTCTATTATGAATACGATTATATTCTGCTAATAAAAATTACATTATTCGGCGGGTCAAGTCCCTTTTATAGTATTCAGCATGAGCTATTTCTCTTTTTTTCATACGTTTGTTATGTCGTAGTCCATAGGTATTCTTGTAAGCTTAAACTAACTCCGTTGTGATTTTAAACCACTGCTTATCCATCAATACTTACTTTATTAGACAATAGACATTTCAGTTTCGCTGCAAAAAACACCTCGCATCTGGATGAGCGAATACCATCGCAGATACGCATACTTTGGATTCCACCAGCAATCCTTCTGTTAACTGCATGCCAATATCTTCAGGTCTTTTCAAATTAAATAACTTGGCTTGTTTCTAGTAAAATCACGTCACTTTCGCTTGTATCTAAAAATCATGTCTTACTTAAGAGAACCTATTTTCCCATGTGACAAGCAGCTTTTTCGTCGTAGGTCCAATTGCTCCAGCACAAAACTTGGCCACTGGTGTAATGATTTCTTCTGTATATTCCCTCACAAATTATAATCTCAGAAATTAATGTCATGTACTTTGTCTCCATGATGATAGTCATTCAACACAACTGGCTTTCCATCGAACGTAATCATTTAAATGAAATCGGAGCCCATTCCTAAATAACCTCGATGACTATTTTCAATAACCTCTCGATTGCTGATTAAATTCATTGCCAAATAAATTACACGTATATTGTACAGCATGCAAAATACGCTCCATACTATTGCGTGAGCAATCGAAACACCTCAGTATTATTTCTGTAGATGAAATAATACATGGGATTAATTTCGCCTTCTTTGCCACTACTATATTTGCGATTAGTAGTCTATTTGCCGAGATTTTGTTGGCCATTTAAATACGAAGAAAATCAAGAAATGGTTATCGGTAAAAATCACCTTAAGAGTTTCCACGTAAGAGGAGCAAAATAAGTAATTCACATATCTCAATACACATTAAAAAAACCAGACATTGAGCTGCCTGGTTTTCTTGCTATGCTCATGCAATTGTAGTGTCCCGCTTAGGTACCTAATAAATTGGGTCGTTTCATAAATATAGCCTGAATTGGGTATACTCATATTGTATCTGCATTTTTGAGAGAGATAGAAGATGAATACATAGACTTACTGATACAGGAGGATTAGCGATGAATATACTAATCGAATGGATTTACAAATCTCCAAAAGGAGCAGAAACCGTCTTCCGCTCCGAGGAGATGCCGGCAGCACAAGCCATACTAGTTGCGGAAGACTTGGCACGGACCGGACGTACCAAAAATGTACTATTCATTGACCAGTTCGACAGCACGTGGACGGTCAAAGAGATGAAAGGTTATTTGAAAGGAATTGAAACCGAACCACATAACATCACGGTTTATTTCGACGGCGGCTTCGATCTTACAACACGTAAATCAGGATTAGGCTGCGTCATCTATTATGAACAAAGCGGGAAATCGTATAGGTTACGGCAAAATGCACCTTCTGCCGAACTCTCATCGAATAACGAGGCAGAATATGCAGCACTCTACCTTGGCCTACAGGAGCTCGAGCATTTGAATGTCCATCATCTACCTGTCCGCTTCATCGGGGATTCACAGGTGGTCATCAACCAGCTGACCGGGGAATGGCCAGCGCTCGAAAATAATTTGTCCAACTGGGCAGACCGGATAGAAGATAAGCTGAAAGACCTCGGCATCCAACCAGAATACAAACTGGTACAGCGGAAATTAAATTCAGAAGCGGATCGGCTGGCAACACAAGCGCTGAATGGAGTCTCGATTACGGCCACGAGCGAAGTTACAGTGGATTAGTAAGTGTGGAAAATTAAGGTAAAATACATCTGTGCGACAAACAGTTATGATTGTCGCACAGCGTTTCTATAAGATTTCCAATAAATATGTTACTTCACTTCTACAAAGCTCCCTGTTCGAATTGATTGATAACAGGCCTCTATTACACGCATATTATTAATAGTAGATTGCCCAGTAATTACAGGACTCGTATTATTTAAAATAGCTGCGGAAAAGTGTTCAACTTCTAGTCGATAAATATCACCATATATTTTTTCTTCTCGGGTTATTCCACTTCCCTCTACAATAATAGAACCTATACCGCCACTCGTATCTGGACGAAAAGCCAATGGCACTTTAATAGTGCCTTTTGTCCCCACAATCTCATATTCATTTCTTTCAGTCATATCGAAGCTACAATCAAAAGTAGCAGTCAAGCCATTATCCAACTTTAAATATCCATAGGTGCTCATATCAACCCCTGATTTAGGATCAATTTCTGCAATAGCGTGTACTTCCACAGGTTCTGCACCTGATATATGGCGAATTACTTGGATAGAATAACAACCAACATCATATAGACTACCCCCGCCCATATCCTTTTCCATTCTAATATCATAGTCACGGTTTTTTAAATTAAAGGAGTGGCTTGATTTTATTAGTTTAAGATTACCGATTTCTCCGGAAGCTATAATTTCTTTCACCCGCTCATGTTGTGGATGCAACTGGTACATAAACCCTTCCATGAACTTCACTTTTTGCTCACGACATACTTCAACCATTTCGGCAGCCTCAATAGATGTTAGAGCTGCTGGCTTCTCGCAAAGTATGTGTTTACCTTGCCTCGCTGCCTTATACACCCACTCCTTATGTAAGTGATTCGGAAGAGGAATATAAACTGCATCTATTTCAGGATCATTCAGAAGCTCCTCATAACTTTCGTATGCTTTAGGTATATTTAGTGCAGATGCAATTGCATGTACTTTACTCCCTCGACTTGAAATTGCAACTACTTCTGCATTCCTCGCACGAAACATAGCAGGAATCACCTGTGTTTGAGCGATATTTGCCGTACTTAAAACTCCCCAACGAATTTTATCCATCGTAACATTCTCCATTACCAAATCTCAAAGTCTCTTCAATAGTCTTACCTGCCACTTTTTCCGCGGAGTTATTATGTTTATATGCAAGTGAATTAGCAGATTTTCGTCCTTCATATTTGATTTGATTGATATTTTTGAAATAAATTATGGAAAACTCCTCCAGAAAATTTATATTTTAAAAACTATATCACTATGATACTTCCTTACTTTTTACTAGCAATATCAATCCAGACAGCAACAATTAAGATTAACCCCTTAACGATGTATTGCCAGAACGTTTCAATATTCATCATACTCATCCCATTATCGATACTGGCCATAATTAATGCACCAATAAGGGCACCAACGACTTTCCCTTTACCACCCATTAAACTCGTTCCACCAATAACACATGCCGCAATTGCGTCAAGCTCATACATATTACCCGCATTTACTGTAGCCGCATTTAGTCGGCTTGTTAAAATCACACCTGCAACTCCTGCTAGCGCGCCCATTGATATAAAAACCCATAATGTATTTCGCTTAATGTTTATACCCGAAAGGGCTGCTGCTTCTGGGTTTCCACCGATTGCATAAACGTATCTACCAAACGCAGTTTTATTAGAAATAAAGATAAAGATAGCCGCTAATAAAACAACAATTAATATTGGCGTCGGAATCCCATGGTAACGATTTAACATATATGTAGCTAATAAAATGAAAAACGAATAGACTCCAATCTTGCCATAATCTATTAACTGCGTTGGAAGTAACAAGCCCATATCTTTTCTTTTAGATCGATTTCGAACCGTCCAAAAATACAACATTCCAATACTAACTAACGCTAATAAATAGCCTAGACCAAATGGGAAATAACTATTACTAATATCCTTAAAACTATTACTCATCGGGGCTATCGTTTGCCCTTTGCTTAATCCAATAAGGATACCACGGAAAATAAGCATTCCACCTAGCGTAACGATAAATGCTGGAACCGCTCTGTACGCAACCCACCATCCCTGCCATGCTCCCAAAATTGCACCAACTACAATCGCGGCAACGAAAACAGCAAAAGTATTCCAGTCGTACCAAACATGTAAAATCGCCGTAACACCACCGGTTAAACCTACTAAGGAACCGACAGATAAATCAATATGCCCCGCTACGATAATCAATGTCATTCCAATTGCTAAAACAGCAACTACAGACATTTGAGAGAATAAATTGGACAAATTACGTGAAGATAAAAATTCACCGCCAGTGAAAAAACCAAATATAACGGCAATTAACACCAGCGCAATAATAAGTGTGTACGCCTGCATATCCAGCTTAAAACTTAAACCTCTTTTTTCGTCAGTAACTGTATCAGTATCAGTAGTTGGTTGAGTGTTCACGATATCTTCCCTCCCGTTGCACAGGTCATAATTTTCTCTTGGGTTGCTTCTTCTCTTAAGAATTCCCCGGTAATTTCTCCTTCTGCCATCACAATAATTCTATCTGACATACCCAGCACTTCTGGTAGCTCAGATGAAATAATCACGATTCCAACCCCTTGATTTGCCAACTCATTTATTATTTTGTAAATTTCATACTTCGCCCCAACATCAATTCCTCTTGTCGGTTCATCCAAAATCAAAACTTTGGGATTAGTTAATAACCATTTACTAAGTACAACCTTTTGCTGATTACCACCACTTAATTGACCTACTAACGCTTCTAAATTCGGGGCTTTCAGATTCATTTCATATGTAATATCCCCGGCACTCTTCACTTCTAAAGCATTATCGATGACCTTTATTTTCATCATTTTATTCAAAGCAGCAAGCGTTGTATTTTTAGTAATATCCATTCCTAAAACTAGACCATAACGCTTTCTATCTTCAGAAACATATGCAAGCCCGTTCTTAATAGCATCTGCTGGGCTTTTTATATTCGTTTCTTGACCATCAATCAAAACTGTGCCCGTTCGATTGCCTTTTAATCCTCCAAACAAGCTGATAAATAGTTCCGTTCTACCAGCACCCATTAACCCGGAAAATCCAAGAATTTCACCTTTTTTAAGAGTAAATGAAACATTGTTGATCACTTTTTTCCCCACACTATTAGTAACAGAGTAGTCCTTTACGTCAACTATATTTTCACGGCTTATAGCACGAACTTCATATGGAAAAAGCTCAGTTAATTCGCGTCCTACCATCTTCGTAATAATTTTTTCCTCAGTTAGTTCTTCAATTGAATCTGTACTAACAGATTGCCCATCTCTTATTATCGTGACAGAATTCGCTAACGCCATCACCTCACCAAGCTTATGGGAAATATAGATGCAAGTAACTCCTTTTTTACGAAGGTCATTTAAAAGATTCATTAAAATGTCGACGTCGCTTTCCGTTAATGCCGCTGTTGGCTCATCTAATATAAGAATATCCGTTTTTCGAGTCAATGCCTTCGCAATTTCAATAAGCTGTTGTTTTCCAACTGTTAATTCTCTTACTTTTGTTTGAGGATCGACATCCAATCCTATATGATCTAACCACTTTTGGGCTTCTGCATAAATTTTATTCCAGTCAATAATTTTCGCTCTCATTAAGTCATGACTTAAAAATAAGTTTTCTGCGACTGTCATTTCCTCTACAAGTGCAAGCTCTTGATAAATTATTGCAACACCTGCGTTTTGAGATTCTTTAATTGACTTAAATTGCACATTTTCACCATTGATTAGGATTTCTCCGTCATATGTTCCTTGTGGATAAACTCCACTTAATATTTTCATTAAGGTCGATTTTCCAGCACCATTTTCACCACATAAAGCATGTATTTCTCCTTTACGCACAGAAAATGTAACATTATCTAGAGCACGAACACCTGGAAACTCTTTTGTAATTGCCTTCATTTGAAGCGCATAATTTCCCATTACAGATTATCACCTCTTAATATAGGTAAATTTAAAGGGGGACTCACTCCCCCACTTTCAATAAAGTTAACTTATGGTCGTGCTGGACGCTCGCTCTCTGGAACGTTTTTATAAACTTCGTCATACGTATGGAAACCATCCTTGATCACTGTATCAATGATATTTTCCTTACCCACTTTAATTGGATCAAGCTTAATAAAGGGCACATCAATTTTGCCGTTATTTACAGTCGAATCTGATGAGATTTTTTCTCCTTTTGCCAGTTGCACTGCCACTTCTGCAGATTTAATCGCAATCGCTTTAATAGGTTTATAAACTGTCATTGTTTGAATTCCTTCTGCAATACGTTGTACGCCAGCTAGATCGGCATCTTGCCCTGAGATAACTACTTTTCCAGCCAATTCTTGAGCATCCAGCGCCTGAATTGCTCCACCGGCTGTATTATCATTAGAAGCAACAATTGCATCAATATCATTTTTGTTCGCTGTTAAAGCATTTTCCATTATTTTTAGTGCCTCACTTGCATCCCAGCCCTTGGCCCATTGATCGCCGATAATTTGAATGTCACCACTATCAACAAGTGGTTGAATAATATTCATTTGTCCTTCTCTGAACATTTTGGCATTATTATCTGTTGGAGATCCGCCCATTAGGAAGTAATTCCCCTTAGAAACTTTTTCCACCAGGTATTCAGCCTGCATTTCACCTACTCGTACGTTATCAAAAGAAACATAGGCATCGACATCTGACCCATTCACTAGACGATCATAGGCTAATACAGGAATCCCTTCACTTTTGGCTTTGTCAACAACGGGTGATAAAGCATCCGAGTTAATCGCGATGATGACTAATACATCAATTTCTTGTGATAACATATTTTGAATTTGTGACAATTGTTTTTCCTCATCACCATTTGCAGATTGAACGATTACTTCTGCACCAAGTTCTTCGGCTTTCTCAACGAAGAAATCACGGTCATGTTGCCAACGTTCTAACGTCAAATCGGATACTGAAAGACCAATTTTGAGTTTTGAATCGGACTTTTCCGTTTTGCCAGGCTTACTACTACTCTCATTTCCACTACCTGCATCTTGACCACAAGCCGCCAATAAAAGCAGCACCAATAAAATAGAAAAGACATAATGTAACCCCTTACATTTACCAACCATAAACAAATCCCCCTTTTTCTAAATTGTCTAATAATAGACTGTATTGAAATACTACCACCACGAACTTAGTTTGTCTATTAGGTAAACTAAGATTATTGTATAACTCACTACAAATACCTTTTCTGCTATCCCCACTCATTGGATTGCATGAGGTTCTTCTTATTTGATGATTTGTAAGTTAAGCAAAAGGTATAATACATTTTTAATATCGTGAGAGCCATATATGTATATTCCGGATTGAATTACGAGCAAAAACAACCTCCCCATGGCCTGCTTCTATTGTTAATGAGTGCTCCAATTTTGATGAAAGTCATTATTCCCGGAAAATAAATTTCTGGAAATCGGGACAACTTGTAACACTTTCCAACAATTTTAATATATTAGTAATAGCTTATATAAAAGGAGGTGATAAAATGCGTGATTATAGAAACGAAGACAAATGTAAGTATTACCATGAATACGGATGTGAAGACAAGCGAAAAGATAAATGCAAATGTGACGACAAACGTAAAGATAAATGCAAATGTGAAGATAAACATAAAGATGATCATAGGTTAAAACCTATGGTATTATCAACAGGTGTATTGAATACGGTTGTTGGCCAAACTGCAGCTCATATTGAAGTAGCTAACCTTGATCCAACTAGAACCTTTCAAGTAAGGGTACAAGTTATCAATTGGAATAGTGGTGGTCCAGAAGTCCTACTCAATCAATTAGTGACTCTTTTACCGAATCAACACATCAACTTAAGTCAATTCGTTGAACCATTCCACTATGAAGTTAGAATCTTTCATCCTGGAAGTCCGAATGTTATTGCGAATACTTTTGCAATAAATGCAGGGACTTTCACTCTTCCTGGTTTAACCTTCAACCAAAAAGACCTTATGAAGTTAGATGTATCTTTCATTTAATTTCAAATTCCCCCAATAAATAACCCAGAAGCACCTCATGCTTTTGGGTTATTTTTCTATTACCTGTACATCTAAACATTCACAAGTGTTTCTTACACAGCATACTTCAAACTAGTATAATGGTTTACAAGACTGTTTTCACACGGTCCTATAGCCCCCTTACTAAAATCGAAAAGAGAGTTGGGACAAACAATGATGAATATAGACATACCTTTGTTGAATAAAGCAGCGGGAGAAAAAGCAACTTCTTACATAGCAACATTAACAAAACCTTTAGGTAGTTTGGGCAGGTTGGAAGAAATCGCAATTAGTCTGGCAGAAATGACAGGTAATTTGACTCTAGAGATTACACCACCAGGCATCATCGTATTTGCTGCCGATCATGGCATTGTAAAAGAAGGTGTTTCCGCTTATCCACAGGAAGTGACGCTCCAAATGGTAGCAAATATTGTAAATGGCGGAGCCGCTATCAATGTATTTGGTAGACAAATCGGTGCAAAATTCAAAGTCGTCGACGTAGGTGTAGCGGGAGATGTAACAGAGGTGCAAGTTATTCATAAGAAAATTCGTCAGGGCACTGGAAGCTTCCTCACCGAATTAGCAATGACACGAGAAGAAGCAGAAAAAGCGGTACTCATCGGTTATGAAGAAGGGATTCAGATTATAGAAAGTGGGATCAAATGTCTGATTATCGGTGAAGTCGGTATCGGCAACACGACAGCAAGTAGCGCTGTTCTAGCATCGATTACTGGTGCAGACCCCGCTGCAATTGTCGGATTTGGGACTGGTATTTCCACTGAACAGCATAATCGGAAAGTTGCGGTTGTTCGTGATGCAATCAGCTTACATCAGCCGAAACCGACGGATGCCATTGATATCCTGTCGAAAGTGGGCGGACTTGAAATGGCGGCAATGGCTGGTGCAATGCTCGCCGCTGCAGAAAAGCGGGTACCTATCCTTGTCGATGGTTTTATCTGTACGGTTTCCGCTTGTCTAGCTAAATTGATGGCTCCTACTGTAGTAGATTATATGATTTTATCGCATCAATCAGTAGAACCTGGACATACAACGGCAGTCAAACATTTGCAAAAAGAGCCGTTACTCCAACTAAATATGCGTCTCGGCGAAGGGACCGGTGCAGCCGTCGCTTTCCCGATTCTACAATCCGCAGTCAATATGATCAATGAGATGGCTACATTCGAAAATTCCGGTGTATCGGGCAAAGACGAGACAGAAGTGATAATGAATTCATAACAACGCAATATTCATAGAACAATTTTAAAACCTGACGCATAAGTGAATGGTGGTCAAAAAAATAGCAAAAACGCCAAGTTCACTCCGAACTTGGCGTTTTCATTAAATATATCTAGACATTCCCACAGTTACTCCCAACAAGCCAAGAACTGAAGAAGACCATCTCCTATAATTTTCGGATGCATATATATGCACTGATCAATCATGATCGTTTATACTTTCAAGTTCATTTGAAAAATATGACAGCATCCATGCAATTAACTTTCTATCCAAAAACGTCTAACCACCGTTCCATCTTCTTCAATAAAGCTCTTGTCTTCAATGCCGCCATTCTTCTCTATCGTTTTTGCTGATCCAATATTGTCTTCATTACAAGTTACCAGTACCCGATCGATTCCGAGTTCACCGCATTTCTTCAATGCCTCTGCAAGAATCCATGTCGCATAGCCTTTCCTTCTTTCCGCAGGTCTCACACCATACCCGATATGCCCGCCGACATTGTGTAAGTAATCTGTCAGATCGTGCCTGATGTCGACCATCGCTAATATCCGGTCATTATAACCCACCAAAAAATAATTCGTACTAGGCACCCATTTTCCGTCTCCGCTTTCTCGGATTTGCAGTGCTTCTAAATACGTTTCATAGTCCTCGTGACCAGCTACATTAAAACTGCTGGGCGTTATCCGGGATTCATCCCACTCTTTCATGTAATTTTCATGCTCGTTTTTCCATTCAATGGATGGTCTCACTAATCGCATAGCCATTTCCCCATTCCCTGTTTTTATAAGTTACCTGTTAAAGACTCAAAAACAAACAATTCATTCGCCGACTTAAATTTGCGGATTGCAGCTTCAAATGCTTTTAGCCTGGCTAACTTTTAATTTCTTTCCTTTGATTGTCGTTTCTTTCATTGCCTGCATAACTAATGAACCTTTGTCATTCAGAATATCAACATAAGTCAACTCATCCTGAATGGTAATAATACCGATATCATCTGCTGTTACTCCAGGAATCTTCGCAATCGTGCCAACAAAATCTACGGCTCGAAGCTTCTTCTTTTTTCCACCATTGAAATGGAGTTTCATGACATCCTTGTTTGGTTGCACATGTATAGTATTTTTGGTTTTCTGACGACCACTGACTTTTTCATCGAAAGCATTTTTTCCAACAGCTACTTTCTGCTGCGTCGGCGCTTCCAAAACAGGTATCTCAAAGCCAATGTATGCTTCAATTGCTTTAATGAGTTTGCTGTCATTTGGAGTTGCAAACGTAATTGCTTTTCCTTTATTACCAGCACGACCGGTTCTGCCAGTTCGATGAACATAGCTCTCTTTTTCCACGGGAACGTCAAAGTTGATGACAAGTGTTATTTTAGCTACATCAATTCCCCTTGCAGCTACATCGGTCGCCACAAGATAACGAAAATTCCCCATTTTGAAGCCTTCCATAACCGCAAATCGGTCCTCCTGTACAATTCCACCATGAATCTTTTCACAAGAATAGTTAGACCTTTCCAATTCCGCAAAAACTGTGTCAACTTGCCCCTTAGTTCTGCAGAAGATAATACAGCTATCTGGGTTTTCAACAACAGTAATGTTTTTCAGCAATGCCATTTTCCCTGCTTCTTTCACTTCAATTACGCTATGTTCAATTGTACTCGTCGTGACTCCCGTAGAAGCGATTTGAATAGATATAGGTTTTTTCATATAGGTATGGCAAAGATTCTCAACCTTTTTAGGCAACGTAGCGGAAAATACCATCGTTACTCTAGTAAGCGGAAGTTTTTGTATGATAGCTTCTACTTGGGCAACAAAACCCATAGTCAACATTTCATCAGCTTCATCTATAATCAAGTATTTTATTTCATCTACACAAAACGTTCCTCTCTCAATATGGTCCATCACACGCCCAGGAGTACCGACGACTATATGTGTTTTTTGTTCCAACTCTTCCTCTTGTTTATTAAAGGATTCTTTGCCGTAAACCGCTAGGGCTTTAATTCTTTTAAAACGCCCAATAGCTGTTACATCCTCTTGAACTTGAACAGCAAGCTCTCGAGTCGGCGTAAGAATTAATGCCTGTGGATTTTCCTTCTCCCAATCAATCATTTCGCAAAGAGGGATACCAAAAGATGCCGTCTTGCCACTGCCTGTTTGAGATTTCACGATGAGATCCTGATTTTCCAGTGCTCTCGGTATGACTTCACTTTGAACCTCCGTCGGCCTTTCAAATTTCAACAAGGCAAGTGCTCTTGTTATTTCATCGCTTAAATTATAATCCTCAAAACTTCTTTCATTCATATAAGTAACCTCATTTATTATTATTTGACCCCGTTTTTTTCTGATCAAGTGTAGTCATCCCTAAAATAAAATAATGCTACCCAATACATAAGGTAGCATTATTTTGTACTGCTAGCAAACCATGAAAAGCCAATTATTAAGTCCCACAAAATGTTTGGTAAGGCCTTGTTGATTGCGCGGGAAGTGTGGAATAATCATCCTTCCCAGGAGTGTACGCATACGGATTTGATAGAACTTCTAATAGCCTTTCCATCACACTGTAATCACCTTGATTCACCGCGGCTTCTAGCGCAGCTTCTACCCGATGGTTCCGTGGGATTAGTACAGGATTACTATCCCGCATTAACTGCTGTGAGCTGATCTTTGATTCTTGCTGTCTGCCTAGTCTTGACTGCCACAGTGCATACCAGTTGGTAAATTCCGGAGTCCCAAAAAGGACATTATCTTCTAAATTATCATACGTTAACGCGCGAAAAGTATTGGTAAAGTCAGCGCGATGTTTCTGCATTAGTCGAAGAAGGTCTTCAATAAAGGATTCATCCTGTTTCTCTTCATTAAATAGTCCTAGTTTCGCTCTCATTCCCGCGAGCCAATTCGCATGATAGTGCTCAGGGAAATCGGAAATGGCATCTTGCGCCAGTTTGGCACCCTCTGCATAATCTTCATGCAGTAATGGTATTAGGGTTTCAGCAAATCGCGCAAGATTCCACCCGACGATATTCGGCTGATTGCCGTAAGAGTAGCGACCTTGAATGTCAATGGAACTGAAGACCGTTGCTGGGTCATAGGTATCCATGAAGGCACACGGACCATAATCGATGGTCTCCCCACTTATCGTCATGTTATCGGTATTCATTACTCCATGGATAAAACCAACCATTTGCCATTGTGCAACCAAGGCGGCCTGACGCTTGATCACTCCCTGAAGCAACGCAAGATAGCGCCTTTCATCAGTTTCAACTTCAGGAAAATGGCGCTGTAGTGCGTAGTCGGCCAAAACTTGTAGTTCCTCATCCGTTCCCCATTTTGCAGCGTATTGAAAGGTTCCGAAGCGTAGATGACTGACGGCCACACGAGTCATAATGGCACCTGGAAGATCGGTTTCACGGATGATAAATTCACCGGTTGTCACTACTGCTAGACTTCGAGTAGTAGGAATACCAAGCGCATGCATGGCTTCACTGATGATGTATTCGCGTAACATTGGTCCAAGTGCCGCGCGACCATCTCCCCCGCGGGAATAGGGTGTTCGGCCCGAACCCTTAAGCTGAATATCAAACCGTTCACCTAAAGGGTTTATCTGTTCGCCAATTAACATAGCCCGGCCGTCCCCTAACATCGCAAAGTGCCCAAATTGATGGCCCGCATACGCTTGAGCAAGCGGCAAAGCGCCTTCAGGAATTCGATTCCCAGCAAGCACTGCCACTCCATCTTCGCTTTCCAACTCATGGACATCCAATCCCAAGGAAATTGCCAAGGAATCATTGAAAATGATCAACTTCGGTGACTGTACAGGGTTAGGACTGAGGTTTGTAAAAAATGATTTTGGCAGACGGGCATAACTATTATCTAAATTCCAGCCTGATTCTATTAGTTCTTTTCGGTTTGTCATCGTATCTTCTATCTTCCTTTCGTCTGTTTGCCTGATTTTTTTATATAAGACATAAATCACGGTATCCCTATCCATAAGGTAGTCCTTCGTAGTGTCTTCTTCTGTTAATTTAGTATACCCTTTCCACACGTTGGTAACTCCCTTAGTTTTTCGCTAACTATGCAGGGTGCACTAATGTGTTTCCCATAAGTGTCGTATACAATGACCGACAGCGTAACTACACCAACATTCTCAGTTCTTTATCATAGATTTTTGTCGTTTAGATGCGCGTGTATTTCAAGCATCACTCAATATTCACGCCACATTTTAACACGATATTTGAACCATCAGGTCAGTGTGATATACCCGGCCATTTCACCATAATATAGTATAAATGGATTTAACTGAAATCCCGTGTGGATAAGAACTTTCCTGCGACACATACTTTAGTAATACACAAATTGAGCACAGTTTTTTCAGTTCAGTAAATAATTACACTGAAAGAGGGGTATTCTATTGGCAAAAAAAGTTCTTTTATTTGGTGATATTGGAATAGATGACACAGTGGCCCTTATCTACGCCCACTTTAATGACGAGATTGATATCGTCGGAGTGGTAGCCGATTATGGGAATGTATCAAGAGAAGATGCAATGTCAAATATTCGCTATTTGTTTAACCTATTTAATTTCCCCAATAACATTCCAGTCATAAGTGGTGCAGAAATGCCGCTGACTGCCGAACTCCCCACCTACTATCCGGAAATCCATGGCGTACATGGTCTCGGACCCATAGTACCGGATGACTTTGAATTCGTGATAGAAAACTTCCTGGAGATTGTAAATATAATTAAAATGTATAAGGATGAGCTGATTATCGTAAATATTGGCCGCCTGACTTCACTTGCTACATTGTTTATTCTTTATAAAGAATTAATGGGCAACGTGAAGGAATTTTATATTATGGGGGGAGCATTCGGGGTACCTGGAAATGTAACACCTGTCGCGGAAGCAAACTTCCATGCAGATCCTGTAGCGGTGAAAATCGTCCTTTCTTATGCCAATAATGTCACAATAATACCTTTAAACGCAACACAAAAAGCAATTGTCACACCTGAAATGGTCGATTATATAGATCACTTTGGAAAAACCGCAATCTTTAAATCGTTAATGAACTTTTACACCGAATTTTATCAAGAACGGGATCCAACTCTTCAAGGAAGCCCCGTGCATGACGCACTTACACTGATGGCGGTCATACACCCTGAAATGTTCACGTTCAATTCGCGTTCTATCGAAATCGGGCAGCATTTGGAAGGACCTGCAAGGGGGCAAAGTATTGCTGATATACGGCCAGGTGACCAATTTTATGACAACGAAAAAAATCACCGCATTGCATTTGACTTGGACTACGAGACATTTTTCCACAACTTCCTGTCTGTCATGACAGGTAAACAGTCAAAATAAGGTGAGTACTAATCATTCAAAGACTCCACTTCTAAGCAGTGTAAAGTCAACATGGACGTTAACTTTCATTTCCTTGTACAACTCATCCCATTTCTCTTCCGTCAATTCAGAATGACGTACAGAGCTTCTATAATACTCACCAAAGCCATAAACATCCGAGCCAACGTTTTGGCAATAGGCAATTACCCTTGATATCTCACTCGACAGACTCTTACTGATCGCTTTTTCAAGTGTTTCCACTTTTTTAGAATTTCCAACATTAACGTTAGGTTTTATTTCTAATAATCTTGCTTGCACTGTAAGGTGTAGGTCAAATTCAGGAGTTTTTGAATTAACTAACTTCACATCTTTATGCGTTTTTATCGGATCGAATACCAGATTAATTTCATCAGGAGGATCCTTCAGTAAAGATGAAGGTAAATCATCCCCTTTAATTTTCAATTCATATACTCCAGCATGATAATCATCTCGACTTAACTTCACATAAAAGCTATCATCAACTGAAAGTTTACCTATCATTTTGTCCTTTTTAAATAAAGCGATTCCAGAAATTTCTATTAGCTCCTCATCTCTTCTTATAATAGGCATCGCTATGTCCCTGCCCATGAAATAATAATCTTTGGCTACGTCATGCAGAGTGGATGAAACCACTTGCTCACTTTTAATATTTTGCTCTACCAGCTTATAAATATGTTCCCCAATATCCTCTATATCTGGGTATTGGTATTCCAGTAAGGCTTTCGTTTCACCTTCAACAACTGCCATAATAATATCCCCACTCATTGCAGGATTTTTCAACAAATTTTCAATGTAATGACCAATACCTCCTTGGGTAAACTCTTCACCGAATAAGACCCCCCTCAATTGTCCGCTCATTATTTTTTCAGCAGCTCTGCGATTGATTTTTGCACGTGTCCCTTGACTTGTTTCGTTTTCAGCAGTAATAACTGCAACTTTACTTTCTAACTCTGTGCTCACTTGGCGAACAACCGCTGTAGTCTCTACGCCTTCCTCTTTACCTAAGTCATAGCCAATTAAAGTGACTAAACCTACCCTTTCAAGGAGTTTTGTTTCTGCACATCCTACCAAAGCAATGCAAAGAAATAGCAGTAGTAAAAAATAACGAAATTTTTTCATTCTATTTGCTCCTTACGTGATTTAAATTTCCTTTTCGCCACTGCTAAGACATACAAGATGATAGGATAAACAAAAACAATATAAAACGCCACCTGGCCAAAATAATTATTAAACGAATTTATTTGAGGTCGAGTTTTAAGCATTAAACTAACAATGAATATGATGAACGAGAATACCCAGACGAATTTATTCGTACTTACCTTTACTAGTCGTCTGGTTCCGCGAAAAGCAGCCCATAGAAATAGACAAAGATTCGGCAAAATAATCAACATCCAAAAACAAACCGCTATATACTCAAATCGTTCAATGAACGGAAATTTAACAATACTAAACAGAGACAAAGTCGCCCAAATTGTTTTAGTTAATTGTTCTCCGCTGAAATACGTTAGCGTAACCAACATGATGGCAAGGTAAATCAAGGTCGTCATGAGCAAACCAAGATGAATATGTTTTTTTGCATTCTTTTTATCCTTTACAAAGGGATAAATCACATATAATATTTCAAAACCAACAATTGTAAAGGTCATGGACTTTACACCTTTCAGTATTCCGCTCATATCGGCCTCTAAAATAGGAAGAAGACTTCTCAATTCCATATATTTCATTGGATAAGCCAACATGGGAAAAAGCCATATGGAAAGTACAAAACTAAAAAAAGAAACGCCCACAATTACCCGTAGACCGCCCGTAAACGTATAAATTACGATTAGCAGCAATGAAGCTGCTAAAAACCAAGTATTCAAATCCGGAAAAACCCATGTTTGAACGACCTCAATATAGTTTCTCAAAACAGAGAAAAAGGCACCTGAACAATAAAAAATATAAATGATATTTAATAAATTCCCTATCCATTTACCAAATACATCTTGATGAATACCGTATAAATCATTTGAACCGTATATTTCCAACGTTTTAAGCATGAAAATTGCGATAATATGCGTGGCGAGACCTGCGAGTAGTACAGAAATCCATGCATCATGTTTTGCATCCTGGTATATAATTCGTTGAAATCCCTGTATCCCGATTCCTATTTGAGCAGTATGAATGATGAAAAAAAGTAGAAAAGCGTTAATTGTATCAGTGGGACCAATTTGTATGGAATTTTTCACTTATTTCACCTTCTGTTCATTTTTCTCAGGATTTATCGGTTGCGGCTCATATTTATCTTCATCCTCCGGTCTGGTATTTGAAGGTCTCTTAAATGTAAACGGCAACGGCAACCTGACAAGACTATCCCGCCAATCAAGCAAGCGAGGAGGATAAAAAGGCGCTGTATACGGCGAACCTAGGCTTGTTTGACGCAAAAGGTGGATTAGGATAAAACAAAGCCCTAGCATAATGCCGTAAAATCCCCAAAGTCCTGCTAATACAATTAACGGAAATCGAATGATTCTGATGACATTACCCATCATGTAACTTGGTGTTGTGAAGGATGCCAATGCCCCTAAGGCGACAATAATAATTAAAATATTACTCGTAATCCCTGCTTGTACGGCTGCAGTTCCAATGACAATACCGCCAACAATACCAATGGTTTGACCAACCTTCGACGGTAATCTAACTCCAGCTTCTCTAAGTAGCTCAATAATGAGTTCTAAAAGTAGGGCTTCAAATAAAGGTGGGAAAGGAACCAATGCTCTTGATTCACTTAGCGGGACTAAAAGCGATTGCGGAATTACTTCATAATGAAATGTCAATGCTGCTACATATAAAGGGGATAAAAAAACAGATAAGACGACTGCACTAAATCTTAATAACCGGGTAAATGTAGCTATCTGCCATCGTAGATTTTGATCTTCCTGACTTTGGAAGAATTCAAGAAATGAGTGTGGGCAAACGATTGCAAGGGAACTTCCATCCACGATGACGCCCAATTTACCATTCAAAAGTTCAGCACAAAGCTTGTCCGGCCTTTCTGTTAGTAACATTTGTGGAAAAATCGATAATGAGTTGTCATCTATCAGTTGCTCAAGAATCGAGCTATCTAATACCGAATCAACATTAAGGTCGGCAATCCTTTGTCTTAGCGTGTTCACCATTTCATCGGAAGCAACGCCTTTAATGTATAACATCGCAATCGTTGTCTTCGATTGTTTTCCAATTTCTAATCCTTCATTGCAAAGGTTTGGATTTTTAATATACCTTCGAATCAAGGAAACATTTGTTGACAGACTTTCAGTAAACCCAACTTGGGCACCGATTACCTGGGATTCATTTTCCGGTGCTGATAATGCCCGTGATTCATTAGTGGAGATATTAGCCATTACAATTTGCGAGTAGCCTTCGACATGAATAAGTACCGTTCCATCCATCATTGCAATTACTGCTTCTCCTATTTCATTAGCCATTTTCACCTGCGCTATTGTCAGGGTGGATATTATATTTTCTGGTGATTCATTTGTATGCTTCAACAGGTCCTTAAGGATATGATTATTTAACGTCGGGACATCTACTAGGTTCTCTATATATATGAGCGTAAGATTCGGTAATATCGATTTAGTGATTAAATCAGATGAATTGTGAGTAGCATCTTTTATGGACTGAATAAAAATATCACCAGAAGTTGAAATCTGTATTTGTATTTCTTCTGTGTTTTCTTCAGCCACAACTGTTTCCTGTTTTTCTTTTGAAGATCGTTTGGACTTTTTGTTAAACAGTAGACTCACCTCATTTGTATCTTTGTCCCTATAATAGCCTTTTGAGGGAGAATCTATACCCTTCTTATGTCTTCAGTTAACGGGAAGAGATGGGGTTAATGGGGTTAATGGGGTTAATGGGGTTAATGGGGTTAATGGGGTTAATGGGGTTAATGGGGTTAATGGGGTTAATGGGGTTAATGGGGTTAATGAGGCGTACGCACTCTGTCTCCCCATTTTTCAAGGCGTTGTTTTTTCAAAGTATCCTGGAATTGGTCATTCCAATCAACCACAGTTATTAGCAGATTTGGAAATACTTCAGTCAAAAGAGCGTACGAATTCCCGTTCCACTTCCGTATATAAAATTTTCAGTTCATGTTCTCTAGCTATATTCACCAATGAAAATGCTTTTATGTTGAACACTCACTACTAAGTGGTAGTCTAGCAAAAACTACCTAAAACCAACCTCTATACCAATCCCTTCCAGACACTTCGTATTTCAACATAAAGGGTTCAGCTCTTCCCTCTGCGGGTATCACAAGTTGTGAAGCTTGTTTTACAGAAGGGGATATATATATGTTTGGACTCAAAGATTTACTGTCATTGATTACTTCAGCATTTATCATCTTGCCTCTTGTCATTTTTTTGAGGGAGTCTGGTTACTTTATTGTCAGTGGCATTTTCGGTGTTAAGAACCCAAGGTTGACCATTGGATCAGGTCCTCGGATTTTCAAAATCGGATTCTTTGATGTGCGAAAATATTATCATGTGTATAGTTGGTTTTCCTATGACTCGTTGAAAAGAAAAAATAATTTTGCATATATATGTGTTTACTTGGGACCGATTCTTTCCAATCTTGTATTTGCTGTTACTATAAATGCACTTCTAGCCAATGGGATGCTTCACGAGTATAGAACATTTTGGGAGCGATTTATTTTCTATGCGTTCTATTATGTACTTTTTGACGCCATTCCCATGATAACTGTAAACGGTAAGCCGAATAACGGAATGATTATTTATGAAATGCTACGGCATGGTAAACGAACCGACTACAATAACGAGCCTTTTATCCCAGCGACTAGCGACGTAGAAGAGCAATATCAGAAAGAAATGGAAGGTATTCAAGAACTGGACGAGGATAAAAAAAAGGCTAAACAAAGTATTATAAAGGAAATCCAAGACTTAAAGAAGAAATGAATGAATACACTCCTATCCCATCACGTGTATGAAATGTTTAACAAAAGAGGAAGTGAACCAAAACTTATTGGTGAACTTCCTCTTTCTTGGTTGCAACGTCATACATTTTCCACAAAGTTTATACCTTCATATTGGCCCCCCTTTGCTAATGAAGATCATTGTACAACTTTAAAACTCTATTCTAGTAAGTAATAGAATAGAGTTTTAACCGCATCATATTAAATTGACATGCCTTCTTACAACTGCGTTTGTTCTTGGAGCTTTGCCGCGAGATATTTACGCGCGTCGGCGGTCAGAATCTGCAACCGAACTTCTTCCTGCCGTTCAAACTCGACAAACATCCCGCTTAAATTTTCATACACATAATGGACTTTAAAGCCCCTATCTAAATAGTCATCTACTTTTTTCATTTCATCCATGCTTAGTAAATGATCAGACATACACACACCTCGCTTTTCTTATTCTTCACCTTTTGCTTCGATTTCTTGCACGACAATATCGTCCCAATCGTGACCAACTGTAATACCTAAATACTTGGCGTCACTAGGATCGTCAAGTTCGGCTTGCGGGTACTTTTTAAACCACCAATATTTCGCCAAGACATAGTACACGAGTGCCCCCACGAAAAAGCCCACCAATGAAGAATACGTTGGGAACATATTCGCTAAGACACCACCAATCACCCAAGCGATTAGCCCCGCTAAGTTAAAGCCATTCATATACTTATATTGGCCGTCTAACTCGTACAGATCTTTTACGTTCACACGACGTTTACGGATTAAATAATAATCGGCGAATAATATCCCCACAATTGCTGTTAAAATACCACCAATGATTAATAGCGCATTGACTAAGACGCCAAATAAGCTCCACGGCTGTGCTAAAATCCCAATAATTCCCGCAATGATAACCCCAGCCCAGAACGGTACTCTGGGTCCACCAATGTTTGAGAAAATCGTGGCCGCAGGAATCACGTTTGCGGACGTATTTGTCGACCATTGCGCTAACACAATCATCAGCAATAAAATTCCTAACGCAATTCCACTTGCACTTTGCTGCAAGGCATTTATCGGATCAGCAGATGCCACGGCCATATAACATACTGCACCAATGGCTACGATAAATGTGTTGGTAATCGGCATCACGATTAAAGAACCAACTAACTGTGTTTTATTGCGTTTGAACCAATTGCGCTCATTTTTTGGCGCTTTAAAGAAACGTGATAGTGTTGGCATATCAGCTGCTAACGTTGCCCAGAATCCCATGTTCGCCATCATCACGACCATGAAAGCAGTAAAAGCTGCCATCCCAGTCGTTGGTGATTCCACCCATGCCCACACGTCTTTCCCTTGTGCCGTTGCTTTATCGGCAAGCGTATAGTACATCCAGCACGATATTAAAATAATAACCGGCGCCGCAAAATCCGCAAAGCGCTCAATGGATTTAATGCCAAGCGATGTGTTAATTAACTGCAATGCCGCAAAAATAAGGAAACATAAAAACCAATTATTAAAGTCGAATAATAAATTCAAAATCCCATTGATGGCCATTGCACCAAAATAGGTGTTAAGACCGAACCAACAAGCCGCTGTCACCCCACGAACGAGCGATGGTATATGCGTGCCAATTGTACCAAATGGGGCACGCATATAAACCGGGAAGGACAAGCCGTGCTCAATACCAATATCACCGATTAATGTCATAAATACGCCAATTAAAACGGAACCTATCATTGTCGCTAAAATCACCATCGGCAATGGCAAACTTATAATAGCAGATCCGCCAATTGCAAAGGCGGCTAAGACGATGGCCATGCCTACCCAAATCACTGCAAAACCAAATGTCCCGATACTTCTTTTTTGATGTGTAACTGGAAGTAAATCTGGTGATTTTAAATAATCCCCACCATTCGCCATTCATGTCTCTCCCTTATAGTAGATTTCCAGTTAACAATGAAAAGCGGCTGGCGGCTGGAGCCTGGACACAATGAATAGCGGAAGGCGCCTTGATAGACCCGAAGAGCGCTGGATGACCTTAAGATAAAGGCGCTCTTTGCCCCTTTAACTTAGGACTGAAGCGACTCGAGCGGCTAGGCGCTTCAGTCTAGACACTGCTCCAAGTCTAAAAACGTATACTTTCTTACCTGCAAACAATTGACCTCTTTTTATGGCTCTACACCAAAATCTGTACTTGAGAGCATATTCCACTACTGGTGAACTTTACTTTTTAACGAGCAAAACTGCTGATTAGTGATTGACGGTCGTTCCAAGTCATTGGCGCAATAGAGGACATTCTTTCGACCATCGAAATCGCACCGTCTACTGGGCACACAATCGAGCATAAATTACAGCCTACACAATCTTCTTCACGCACCTTTAGCATCGGACGACCACTCTCTGTGTACATGTCAATACATTGATGTGACGTATCTTCACACGCAATATGGCATTTATTGCAATTAATACAGACATCATTATTAATTTCAGCAACAACTTTGTAGTTTAAATCTAAGTCACCCCAGTTAGAATAACGTTGTACCGACTGACCAACAATATCCATCACCGAGGCAATGCCCTTCTCATCCAGATAATTATTAAGACCGTCAATCATATCTTCGACAATACTAAACCCGTGGTGCATCGCTGCAGTACAAACTTGTACGCCTGTTGCACCCATCAGCAGAAATTCCGCAGCATCCTGCCAATTTGAAATCCCACCAATGCCTGAAATTGGTACATTGACGAAAGGATTTCGCGCACATTCTGCGACCATATTTAGTGAAATCGGTTTGACAGCAGGCCCACAATATCCGCCATGTGCCCCCTTCCCTCCAACATGTGGAACCGTATTCCATGAATCTAAATCGACACCCGCTAAGCTGTTAATCGTATTAATCATACTAACGGCATCTGCCCCGCCACGCACTGCCGCTTCCGCCGTCATCGTAATATCCGTAATGTTTGGCGTTAACTTGACGATAACAGGTGTACGTGCAACTTCCTTCGCCCAGTGCGTTTGCTTTTCAACCAATTCAGGGACTTGACCAGAAGCAGCCCCCATTCCTCGTTCTGCCATCCCATGTGGACAACCAAAATTAAGCTCAAGACCATCAACCCCGACAGCTTCTACTTTTTTAACAATCTCATGCCACTTTTCCTGCTGTGGCTCTACCATTAATGAAGCGATAATGGCATGATTAGGAAACCTTTTTTTCGTTTCAAGAATTTCCTGTAAATTAACCTCTAACGGACGATCTGTAATGAGCTCAATATTATTAAAGCCCGCTACTCTCTGTCCGTTAAAGCTGACAGCCGCAAAGCGCGATGAAACATTTAAAATTGGTTCACCCAATGTTTTCCAGACTGCGCCACCCCAGCCCGCTTCAAATGCACGTTGCACTTGATAGCCCGAATTAGTCGGTGGTGCAGATGCTA
This sequence comes from Sporosarcina sp. resist, assembly GCF_014302295.1. NCBI lineage: Bacteria > Bacillati > Bacillota > Bacilli > Caryophanales > Caryophanaceae > Sporosarcina > Sporosarcina sp. resist. The sequence goes on from NZ_CP060287.1 coordinate 3,241,911, forward strand.
ACCAAAATGGATTCGGTGATTTAATCCCCGCTAAGTCAATTCGTAAGTCCGCCATGCTCCATCCCCCCTATGCGATCTCGCTCGGTTTTCTTAAACGCTCATGAATGATGTAAGCAGCATCTTTACCTTGCTGTGCAGCTGTTACCACCATTGCTTCCCCTTGGCCATTACCAAACACGACATCTCCACAGGCAAACACTTTGTCATTCGATGTTTGCATAGTCGTTTCTTCAATGTCTACTACTCCATTCGTATGTTGTAATCCAAACGCTTCAATGAGTGAGACAAAGCGCGTTTGTCCAATTGCTTTAATGACCGCGTCCACCTCTATAACAAACTCAGACCCTTTGATTACTTCAGGTCGTTGCCTGCCGTCTACACCCGCCTCTCCAAGTTTCATCTTGACGCATTCAAGTCCCACTACTTTCCCTGCCTCATCACCGATAATTTGTTTCGGCGCTGTCAGCCACTTAAATCCAACGCCATCCTGCTTGGCAAATTCATATTCAAACTGATAGGCAGTCATCTCTTTTTCTGTTCTTCTATAGAGAATGTCTACCTGCTCCGCACCTAGTCGCACAGCACAGGTTGCACCATCGATAGCTGTGTTACCAGCACCGATGACCGCAACACGTTTACCGATTAAGTCTTCTGTCAGTGCACCCATTTTCGTGTGCTTTACAAACTCAATGGCATCATGAACGCCAGCTAGTTCCTCACCTTTAATGCCAAGATTAGGCACGGCCCCCATACCAACCGCTAAAATAACACTGTCATATTGCGCTAAAATTTCTGCAGCAGAAATATCCACGCCTACTGTTGTGTTTGTTTTAATGTCAACACCAAGCTTTACAACTTGCGCCACTTCCCAATCCACTACATCATTCGGTAATCGGAATGACACGATGCCGTAGTTGCCCAAGCCACCCGCCTTTGCTTCTGCTTCAAAAATTGTGACACTATAACCAAAGCGACTAAGCTCACGTGCTGCCGATAAACCAGCTGGACCAGCGCCAACGATCGCTACCTTTTGTCCATTTGATTGACCTTTTTTAAATAGCTCGACGTCTGATTCCATCGCCCAATCTGTTGCATAACGTTGCAAGTGCCCTATTTTAATAGGCTTTGTCGAGGAATTTAACACACATGCACCTTCACATAATTCCTCGGTCGGGCATACTCGCGCACAGCTTGCACCAATCGGGTTGGCCTCCATAATCGTCATGGCCGAACCTTTCATATTACTGGAAGCAATTTTCTTGATGAAATTCGGTATTTGAATACTTGTCGGACAAGCTGTAATGCAAGGTGCGTCATAGCAGTACAGACAACGATTAGCCTCTTCTTGTGCTTCATTTTTTGTCATCCTGCTAGTCATTTCCACAAAATTCCGTTCGAGTTGCGAAGTCATTGAAACATTCCTCCTCATGGATTGATGTTTACACGTTGATTGTTTGCGCGGTCGTCGGTTGTAGTGCACGCTTGATATATCGGCCACTGCCTAATGCTCCTACAAATTGTTTGTTTTTAATGACGTATTCTCCACGCACAAGTACACTGATTGGCTCTCCAGTCACTTCCCAGCCCTCATACGGGTTGTAGTCTACATTCATATGATGGGTATTCGCTGAAATTTCACGTTTTACCGTAGGATCAAAAATTACGATATCGGCGTCAGAACCAATAGCAATCGTTCCTTTTTGTGGATATAAGCCGAAAATTTTTGCGGCACTTGTCGAAATCATATCGACAAAGTCATAGATGGAAATTCGCCCTTTCGCCACACCTTCAGAAAATAAAATGCTGAAACGATCTTCGATAAACGGTCCACCATTTGGTATTTTAGAAAAGTCATTTAACCCTAATTGCTTTTTCCCGTTAAAGCTAAATGAACATTGGTCCGAACCAATTGTTTGCAGTTGCTTGGCTTTTAAAGCATTCCACAAATGCTCTTGATGATATTTCGGGCGAAGTGGCGGTGACCAAACATATTTCGCCCCCTCGAAGCCTGGCTGTGCTAACGCTGACTGATCGAGCGTTAAATAAGGTGGACATGTTTCGCCATACACGTCATAGCCCTTTTCACGTGCTGCGATAATTTCATCCAAAGCCTCTTTACACGTCACATGTACAACATACAGCTTGGCACCTGCGATATGCGCTAGTTCAATGGCCCGTTTCGTCGCCTCACCCTCTAATTCCGCGGGACGTGTCAGTGCGTGATAAATTGGCGCCGTCTGACCAGCTTGCTTCGCCTCCTCAACTAATTCATCGATGACTGAGCCATTTTCACAGTGCACCATGACAACAGCGCCAATGTCTTTTGCAATTTTAAAGGCTTTGAACAGCGTACGGTCTGTCGCCTGGAATTCTTTCGCGTAAGCCATGAACACCTTGACAGACGTAATCCCTTCCTGCTCTAGTAACAACGGTAACTCGGCCTCTGTTTCAGGCGTTAAATCACCAATCATTAAATGGAAACCGTAGTCAATGGCTGATTTGCCCTTTGCTTTTACATGCCACTTTGCCACAGCCGTCGCAAGTTTTTCTTCACCCGCAGATAAGCAAAAATCTAAAATGGTCGTCGTCCCACCAAATGCTGCCGCAACTGTTCCCGACTTCCAATCATCGTCTGTCACCGTGTTGTTGAACGGCATATCCAAATGCGTATGCGGATCAATTCCCCCAGGCATCACGTATTTACCCGTAGCATCTACAATTTCCGCTCCATAAGCTGATAAGTTTTTGCCGATTTGCACGATTTTGCCGTTCTCTATTAAAATATCTGCCTCATACATATCTGTTGCTGTCACAATGAGTCCACCTGTAATCACTTTTTTCACACTACCCTCACCCTTCGATTAATTAATGTAAAGTTTGTCAATATCCATTAATACGCTAGCTCTCCACCGTGGAGGGGAGGTTAATTTCCGTCCAGCTGGGGTCGTCCAACCTTCACTCCAATCAACCCGCATTCTAATGATATGCAGTTTAATCCAACGTCATCTCTAACTTTTAGTGATGAACCAATGTGCTAGCGAATTATAGTATTTCAACCTGCACTCATCATGAGTTAAGTGTGTATTTTTCGCCCATGCTGAACTTCTTTTGTAGTGTCAACACGGTTTCCAGTAACACGTCTGCCCCCTTTGCACAGTCTTCAAATGTTGTTTCTTCCTCCTCGCAATGACTTTTCCCCTTGATACTTGGAACAAAAATCATTGCCGATGGGATGAAGCTCGCGATATACTGTGCATCGTGCCCCGCCCCGCTGAACATACGTTGGAAGGAATAACCAAAGTCATGACATGATTTTTCCACTTCATTGCATATAGCTGCATCAAATAATACGGTCTCCCGCCCCCATAGCTTGACCGGGCTAATGTGGCAACCGCTTTCCTCTGAAGCTAGACCTTTCAATAGCTTTTCTACTTTGAGCATCACCGCTGGATTTTGATGACGCGAATCCATAGTAAACACTACTTCGTTCGGAATGACTGTATGAATATTAGGTGCCACGTGCATACGCCCAAATGTGAACACAAGCGCTTCGTCGATTTTACTTAGCTGCTCATGCAAAGATGAAATTATACGAGACGCCACAATCATCGGGTCTTTACGCATCGACATTGGCGTTGTGCCAGCGTGATTTGATTCACCTGTCACGGTAATTTCATAGCACACCATGCCTAAAACGCCTTCTACCACCCCAATGTCACGTTGCTTTGCTGCTAATACCGGTCCTTGTTCAATATGCAGCTCAATATATGCAAGGGCTTCTGTTAAGCGATTTCCTTGCTCCCCCGCGTAGCCACTCGCCTGTAATGCTTCTTGAAAAGTAATACCATTTTTATCGATAGATTCTAGCATTTTTTCTTTACTGAATTTTGAAGCAATGACACCGGAACTCATCATCGCCGGATCGAAGCGCGCACCTTCTTCATTCGTAAAATTCACAAGCATTAATGGGATCTCGAGCTCAATGTCGTTTTCCTTTAACGTTCGTATCGCCTCTATTGCGGTTAAAATACCTAAGACACCATCAAACCTGCCACCTTTTTCAACCGAATCTAAATGTGATCCCATTACGATGGGTGGGCACTCTTTTTTTCCTGGTAGAATCGCATAGATATTTGCCATATCGTCTACTTGAATGTCCATGCCTAACTCTATGCATATTTCACAAAAATAGTCTCTCGCTAATACATCCTCTTTTGAAAGGGACAAACGGGTTACGCCTCCATTGGCAGTTGCACCAAATTGACTAAATTGTTCAATTAACCCCTGTAATCTACTACTATTACATTTATACATATGCAAGTCCTCTCTTTCACAGTAATAAAATAGTGGTTGTTTACGAAAATTCTAAATTAATAGTTATAAATAAGTGGTTGTTTATGACAATCATAAAATAGAAACTATTTGGAAGATATGGATATAAAACTAAGAAAGTATGTGCAAGTGCACAATATTTATGGTACGTTATTTGTATAATAAGGGGGGCTGTTATGGGAACGATTGGCAAAATCCTAGAGGGGGCTCTATTCCCGATGCTGACATTAGTAGCTGGAGAAAGCGGTTTGTATCGAAAAGTTTCAGGTATTAACGTAGTAGAAAGCATTGATTTAATCACGTTTTGCCGACCAAATGAATTAGTTGTAACAACAGGCATTAACTTTCCACACCAAAATACATCCTTAGAACAACTCGTTAAACTGGCGTACACTAAAAAAATAGCTGGTATTATCGTGAATACGGGACCTTATATTCCTGACATTTCCGAATCGGTCATCTCGTTTGCCAATGAGCATGAATTGCCCGTTTTCCAAATGCCTTGGGACCGCCGTGTAGCCGACCTTTTAAAAATGACATTTCAATTTATCGCCACCCACGAGCAAGAACAATCCACCGAAGACCAAGTCCTTTACAACTTACTGTTTCATTACAAACAGCACGTCGATTCCACAAGGCAAAATTTAACCCAACTTGGATTTCCACAAGGCGCAGAATTGGCCATCATCACTTGTACAACAACAGATGCACGCAGTAGCATTGGCCGTTACGAGGTCCTCATTCAGTTCGCATTCCAAAATAGATATAAACGATTTTTAAGACTCAAGCACAAAAACCACCTCATCTTTCTCATCAATCGAACACAGATCACTACATCCAATAGTCCTTTCTCAAAAACAGTTGAAGACATCTACGACAAGATCACCCAGAAAAGCGGCAGCTTAAATGTCATCATCGGCAAAGGGAATTTTTATGAAGACTACGAAAACATCCATAAAAGCTACGAGGAATCACTCACTGTCATTCAATTAGCACAGTTGCACAACAACCGCTTCTTATACAAATATAAAGAAATTGGAGCCTATAAAATTATTATGGGTGTGCAAAACCGGACATTAATTGAATCTTTTAGCCAGGATATACTTGGACAACTTTATCGATATGATGATTTACACAACACCGATTACGTGTCATTTTTACGTATTTTCCTTGAAGAAAACGGCAGTACGAGTAAAATTAGTGAACGTCTATTCATTCATCGCAACACTGTCCTATATAAAATCAAAAAAGTTGAACTGCTATTAGATATAGACGCCACCAACCCTTTTACAAAAACCAATTTGTATATGGCCTTTTTAATAGAAGATGTGTTGACGCATCAATAATTATGCGTGATAGGAGGACACTATGAATGAATTTCCACTCACTATAGCAGATGTACTGACGAAAAAGTTATTCAGTAGCGCGAAGCTTCTTGCTGGTGCAGAGGGGCAACTCAATATCATCAAATGGGTGCATATCGTCGAAACTATGGATGCTGCCAAATTATTAAAGGGCAATGAATTAATTTTGACTACGGGTATTCATTTGAAAAACAATGATGATGACTTCCATCACTTTATTCACCAATTAATAGCATCCAAATCAGCTGGGCTGTGCATTGAGCTCGGTAGCGTCATTCAAGAAATTCCTGATTGCATACAGCAACTGGCGACGGACTACCAATTCCCTCTCATCATCTTTCATCAGGAGGTAGCCTTTGTCGAAATCACACAAGAAATACACAGTATCCTCATCAATCAGCAATATGGCATGGTGAAAAACCTAGAGAACTACGCACAGCAAATTAATAAATATACACTGACCGCCAACAATTACGAGCAAATTTTAATGCACCTCTATAAACATCTTGGCTTGCAGGTCATCTTTACATTTAATGGGCAAAAGCCTGTGTTTATTCCCAATATTCAGCAGGACAAGTATGATAAGATGCAACAACAGTCAAGCCCTGATTATGTGGAAAAACATGTTATTCGCTGTGAGGTGAATATTTTCAACCAATATTATGGGGAGGTTTGTTTGTTTTCCCCACAGCGCGTCGTCAATGAATACGATGCACTGATTTTAGATCGCACGGTTATTGCACTTTCACACTATTTATTGCGGGTTTTGTATAGCGAGGAAAAAAAGGCTGTGGAGGATCGTGAAGTTCTAGAGCAATGGCTGAATGGGTTATCCAATATGGAGGAATTGACGCATTTCCTGCAAGACCATCATGCAGATATCACAACAAGTAATTGGCTGGTCATGATTCTTCAAATCCACAAAAGCAAAAGCAGTGATTTAACGTACTATAAGCTGTTTACGCGCAATGTCTTAGTGAAGTTAGAATTCTATCCGTTTATCATAGAAAAGCAACAACAGCTTATTTTTATTTTAGCGAATATACATGCGCAAGAAACATATAAGCAACGTATCGAACAAGCCATTACACAAATCCATGACAATCAGCAAAAATATAAATATGGTGACTTTAAAACTTCAGTCGCTGTAGGAAAATACGTGACTCATTTCCAAGCTCTCAATACTAGCTTTCTAACAGCCAAAGACACCTTACACATTCGATGGAAAGATCCACAGCTTTCGTATTTTTACGAGGATTTACACCTCCATCATTTAATTTTGCAATTACAAAAAAATCCATATATTATGGACATGATGACCGAATATATACAGCCCGTTATTGACTATGACCGCAAGCATAGCAGTAAATTAGTCGAAACGTTAAAAGTATATTTACACACCAATGGTCAAAAAAAAGACACTGCCGAACGCCTGTTTATCGTTAGACAAACACTGTACCATCGTTTGGAAAAAATTGAGCAGTTGCTAGGCTCAGATTTTATGCAAACAGAAAAGCGATTAGCACTAGAGTTAATACTGTTTAGCGACAACTAACCATTCTCTTCACTCACCTTATGTGAAAAGCAACAGCCTATTTATTTTACATTGTGTATAATGCTATTTTCACCGAAAAATCGGATAATAGATTTATAGCATGACACTAGCGTCGCATTAATTCTACCCACTCGCTCTAAATACTCAAAATATTCGTTATTTTTTGCAAACTAAAAGTTCTTTTATAATGGATAAAGCCAGCTGGTACCCTTCCAAATCCAAATGAAAACGAACTTGTCGCACAAGTATAATTGTAAATAAAAACCAAATAGATGGAATCACCTCTATTGAAGTGTTTCCCTTTTTGGCTCTGAACTGTGAAATTTAATAGAGTGAATTTTCTGCCTGTATTTATGCAACGCTAGTGATAGCATGATGATAAATGAAGGAGTGATGATGCTCGATGACGAATTTAACGAGTCAAAATTGGCAAGTAAAAGATGAACAATATGTATGGCATTCCATGAAGCCCTACAACCCAAACGCGACGACAATCATTCAGAAATCGAAGGGCGCTTGGATAACGGACATTGATGGGAAACGTTATTTAGATGCCATGTCTGGTTTATGGTGTGTGAACGTTGGCTACGGGCGAGAGGAACTCGCCAAAGTCGCTTACGAGCAATTACTGGAAAATGCCTATACTCCTCTATCCGTTGGGCACATCCCTGCCATTCAACTGAGCGAAAAAATCAGCGAATTATTAGGCGATGATTATGTTGTGTTTTTCTCTAATAGTGGTTCAGAGGCGAATGAAGCCGCTTTCAAAATCGCACGTCAATACCATCAGCAAAAAGGTCATACAAATCGCACCAAATTTATTTCCCGCTATCGTGCCTACCACGGCAATACGATGGGGGCATTAGCGGCAACAGGGCAAGCACAACGTAAATATAAGTACGAACCGTTAGCACCTGGTTTCCTCCATGTTGCACCACCAGATGCCTACCGTGCAAACGAAGATCATATTACAGAGCCAACTGCCCTACCGTCTGTTCAGGCAATCGATAATGTCATGACTTGGGAATCATCCGAGACGATTGCCGGCGTAATACTTGAGCCTATTATTACCGGTGGAGGCGTGATTATGCCCCATGAGGACTATTTGCGTGGGGTAAAAGCAGTTTGTGAAAAGCATGGGGCCCTGCTCATTGTCGATGAAGTAATTTGCGGCTTCGGACGTACAGGCAAAGCATTTGGCTTCCAAAACTATGGCATTCAGCCGGATATTGTCACAATGGCAAAAGGCTTAACAAGTGCTTATATGCCGTTATCTGCTACAGCTGTGCGTCGCGAAATTTATGAGGCTTTCAATGGGAGTGAGGAGTACGACTTTTTCCGCCACGTCAACACATTCGGAGGTTCTCCAGCAGCTTGTGCAGTTGCCCTCAAAAATATCGAAATCATGGAAAATGAAAATTTATTTGCTCGCTCAGAAGAAATGGGCGCAATTATCCATGCGGAACTACAAGAACGCTTAAAGAATCATCCAAATGTCGGCAACATCCGCGGTAAAGGCTTACTGATTGGCATTGAGCTTGTGAGTGACAAAAACAGCAAAGCGCCACTTGATGTAACTGCTGTCAACAAAGTCATCGCTTTATGTAAAGAACAAGGGTTAATCATTGGGAAAAATGGTGTCACGGTTGCAGGCTTTAACAATACTTTAACACTCGCTCCACCACTGATTATTTCATTAGCAGAAAAAGATGTGATTGTTGAAAAACTTACGCACGCTTTAAATGAACTACTGCCAAAAGCGTAAAACACAAGGGGGAAATGAATGTATGGTAACAAATACAGAGGTAAAAGAACTAGGGCATTTTATTAATGGTGAAATCGTTGCAGGCACAAGTGGTCACTTCTCAGATGTTTTCAATCCGAGTTTAGGGGCAGTGATTGCACGCGTCCCTATTGCAACGAAAGAGGAAGTGCAAAGCGCAATTGCAACAGCTAAAGCAGCCTTTCCGGCATGGCGCGCCCTATCGATTGGCAAACGCGTTGAAATTGTCATGAAGTTTCGTCAATTGATGACCGCACGTATCGATACGCTCATCGACATCATTTGTATCGAAAGCGGGAAAACAATCGAGGATGCCAAGGGTGAAATCACACGTGGTTTAGAATCCGTCGACTTAGCCATCAATGCGCCTCACCTATTAAAAGGTGAGTACTCCGTCAATGTTGGTGGGAATATTAATGCTTATTCCGTAAAAGCACCACTTGGCGTTGTTGCAGCGATTTCCCCATTCAACTTTCCAGTGATGGTGCCACTTGCCATTACAACTATGGCGGTCGCAGTCGGCAATTCCGTCATTTTAAAGCCGTCCGAGCGCGTGCCCTGCTCCGCATTATTTTTATCGGAACTGTGGAAAGAAGCGGGTTTACCTGATGGTGTTTGGACAGTCATCAATGGCGACAAGGATGCGGTCAACGAGCTATTAGAAAACCCTGCTGTTGAAGCCATTTCGTTTGTCGGCTCCACAGCTGTCGCTGATTATATTTACACAACCGGTTCAAAATACGGCAAGCGCGTTACGGCATTAGGTGGCGGTAAAAACAATATGATTGTCATGCCAGATGCAGATTTAGAACAGGTCGCAAACGCATTTTTAGGCGCGGCCTATGGTGCCGCTTCCCAACGCTGTATGGCCATTTCCACAATCATTCCCGTCGGCGAAGAAACAGCGAATAAACTCGTCAAAGTATTGGCTGATAAAATCGCAAAATTAAAAGTAGGGCCATACACAGATTCAGACGTTGATTTTGGGCCTGTTATTACAAAGCAATCAATGGACGCGATCATTGGCTTTATCGACCGTAGCCTAGAAGAAGGTGCTACACTCGTATGCGATGGTCGCAATCCAGACATCGCTAAAAATTCCAATGGCTTCTATCTAGGTCCTACCTTATTAGATAACGTCAAACCTGGCATGGAGATTTATGAGCAAGAGGTATTTGGACCTGCTCGTAATGTCGTTCGGGTAGATACATTAGAGCAAGCAATCGACTTAATCAATGCACATGAGCTCGGTAACGGTGTCACAATTTTCACAAATAACGGAGCAGCCTCTCGCAAATTTATAACGGAGATTGACGTCGGCATGGTTGGGGTAAACGTGCCAATTCCAATTCCTGTTGGTTATCATAACTTTGGCGGTTGGAAACGCTCGAGATTCGGTGAGGGGCATATGTTTGGGCCTGACCAAGCCCGCTTCTTCACCAAGACTAAAACCATTTCAGAAAAGTGGTTTGAAGAGAACAGTGAATCCGCGTCAACATTTGCTTTTCCAAGTAACAACGACTGATGGTTCACGTAAAATAAACTACTATATATGTTGAACAAATGAATACCTATAGGAACTGAGTGAAGGCGCGTTACTAGGGGTAGCCAACCGAACAACGAAGAGTTCGGTTGGTATAATTTCTGCATTCTCCGCAGAAATTATACCGTTAATGCCAAGAGGCTATTCCATATAGTTTAAAGGATACCTCATCTGGCTAAGGGCTGGAGGCATCCCCGAGCGCCGTAACGGATTTGATGGGAGTCTTTATTTCAACTTATATAGTTACTCTTGGTAAATCAACAGAAGTGTTGATTTACACAAAAATAATACCGGAATCCCGCCGAGTTTTGGTCGATGGATTTCCGGTGTTTTCTATTCAATAGAATGAAGTGTAATTCTCTCATTTTTCTTTTCATATCACATGTGCTAACTGCTGCAGGATCATTATTTTCTTGCTTCTGTCATTAAGTTTTGTGATGTTCTTTTTTCTCTTTAAACCGTTTCCAAACAATAAGTGGTATCAAAAGTAACGAAAGGTACATGCCGAGAAAGCCTAAAACAGCATAGCTTGAGTAGGCAACAATGATTCCTGACAATATACTGCCTGCTGTTCCAGCTAAAGCAACCCACACATCAACAGAACCTTGTGTTTTTGCACGTGTTGTCATATCAGTTGAATCAATGATGATTGCTGTTCCGCTGATTAAGCCAAAATTCCATCCAAGGCCTAGCACTATTAGTGCAATCGTCAACCAGACGAGGGAATCACCTGGAGAAAAGGCTGCTAGTAATCCCGCAATTGATAACGTGACACCCGAAGCAATGACCATTACTGTACGACCGAATTTATCGACTAATAGACCTGTACCAAGCGATGGCAAATACATCGCCGCAATATGTAGACTGATCACCAATCCAACGACCGTCAGTCCAGATCCATGGTTTTGCATATGGATTGGGGTCATTGTCATGATCGCAACCATGACGAGATGAGACAAGACGAGAACCATCGCACCGACAAAAATACCGATTCGGTTTACTTTACTCTGTCGTGTTTTATTTACTGTTGTAGTATTTGAATCAACTTGTTTTTCCTGCTTTACCGCAATTGCTCTTGCAACTAGAAATGGATCAGGACGCAAATAGAAGAACAACGTTAGTCCAGCTACGAGGTACGCCGCCGCTGCTAATATGAATGGCCCCGCTAAAGCTGGTATACCTAGCGTCATTGCGAAGTTCCCCATCGGCGTCACTAAATTAGGTCCCGCCACCGCACCTATCGTAGTTGAAACCATTGCGATGCTAATGGCAGTCGCACGCTGCTTGTCACTAGCCAAATCTGTTCCGGCGTAACGCGCCTGTAGATTCGTCGAAGTCCCTGCACCATAAACAAATAGCGAAATAAATAATAACAACACATTGTCCATAGTCGTTGCGAAGATGACACCTATCGCACCGATTCCACCTGTGATGAACCCAAGTGACAATCCGTACCGACGACCAAAACGCTGCGAAATCCTGCCCACTAAGAACGCTGCAAGCGCAGATCCAAGTGTAAACAATGCAGCCGGCAACCCTGCAAAGCTTGCAGTTCCTAACATATCCCTAGCAATTAATGCCCCCACAGTAATCCCAGCTGCAAGTCCCGCCCCACCAAAAATCTGGGACATCACGACAACAAATAGCGACCGCTTATATAGCTTTTGTTGTGCTTCAATTGAATCTACATAGTGCGCTAGCCCTAACGAGTCTTTTTTTCTCATATGGAAATCCCCCTTTACCAACTCAAAGAAACCGATAGGACCAAATTTAAGGGTAGTCGTCTAACATACTATCCGTGACTTTATTTTAACACCCCCGTACACTACAAGGGATTTTTATAATAAATTACCTATTTACGTGATTCAATATCCCATTTGATGGTTTATTGTGCTATTAAAAAATCCCGCTTTGGTACGCATTATGAAATGGCGTAGCGGGTGAAGTTGTTATTTGTTTCTGCGCAGACACTTTATTATTGAGTACGGTACAGGAAGTTTTATTTTACCCATTAAAAAAGTATCTGTGTTACACAAATTTCAGTGTTCATTGTTGGACAGGCACTCTTTACACAATTTCTCACCAGTCACGCATCAGATAGCATTGGGAATGAAGGCCCTTTATTTAACAATCGTAATCGGACAATTTACATGCTTCATTACTTTGTGACTGACGCTGCCGATTATCATTTCTTGAAAAGTATTTAAGCCGCGACTTCCGATGACAAGGTGGTCAATTCCTTCTGAATTCACATACTTTATTATTTCTTGACTTGGATTCCCTTTCAACATGGTAGTCTTCGTCTTCACTCCGACATCTTTTGCTAGTTCTAAAATAGGATGCATTTTTTGCTCTCGTTTTAATGTTAAGCTCTCTGGACTTTGCGATAACAGCCGCTCATCTTTTGCCTTATTATAGTCCGAGACATAAATAACTTCTAACTGCGCATCAGGTAAGTAACGGACGATCGTAATAGCATGTTTTGCTGCACGTAAAGCATTTTCTGACCCATCAATTGCTACAGCAATCTTCATGTGAATTCCTCCCTTATGTTAATCGTTTGTACAATTGTTCACTTGAAGAATTTAACCCTTGAATCTGTACCTTCACACCTTTTTGCTCAAGCTTCTGTTTCACTTTATATATTGCACCGACTGCAGATTCATCCCACAGCTGACTGTTTTCAAAATTAATGACGATTTCATTTTCTGTAACATTGTCGAATGACTGAATAAATTTCGTAGTTGATGCAAAAAACAAAGGTCCTTTCACCTTATATCCATCCAAATCATGCGTTACTGTCACACGAGAAATTTTTGCAACAAAGAATAGCGCACTTAATATAACACCACTAACAACACCAATCGCTAAATTATGTGTATATAAAATAATCGCAATTGTAATGAGCATAACAAGTGATTCCGATTTAGGTGCTTGTTTCAAAAACTTAAACGAACCCCAATTAAATGTTGTAATACTAACCATAATCATCACCCCGACAAGAACGGGCATCGGAATTTTGATAACTATATCACCTAAAACGATAATTAAAAACAGTAGAAATACACCCGCGGTTAATGTTGATAAGCGTCCTCGTCCACCTGATTTAATATTGATGATTGATTGACCAATTAAAGCACAACCTGCCATCCCACCGAAAAAACCAGTGATAAAGTTGGCGATCCCTTGTCCACGTGCTTCTTTATTTTTATTACTCGACGTATCAGTCATATCATCCAATACTTGGGAAGTAAGTAATGATTCCAATAAACCAACAATCGATAAAGCCAAAGCATAAGGGAATATGATTTTTAACGTTTCAAAGTTAAGTGGAATATCTGGAAGGAAAAAAACCGGCAATGAATTTGGCATCGTCCCTAGATCACCAATCGTCTGTAACTTCACACCACTTATGAGCGCAATACAAGTCATAACGACAATCGCAACAAGAGGTGCAGGAATAGCCGTGAAAAATCGTGGAATCGCGTACACTAAAATTAATGTAACAATCGCAAATAGATAGGTCATACTATTTGAACCCAGTAAATAAGGCAATTGTGTAATGAAAATCATAATCCCTAGTGCATTCACAAATCCAAGCATGACGGAGTTTGGGATGAAGCGCATTAAATTCGCAACACCAAGTCCCCCGAGTATTAATTGAATAATTCCTGTTAAAATTGTGGCTGCAAGTACATATTGTAGACCATGATTTGCCATTAAGCTGACGAGCACTAAAGCCATTGCACCTGTCGCAGCTGAAATTAAACCAGGTCGGCCACCTACAAACGAAATAATGACCGCAATTGTAAATGAAGCATATAACGCGACACGGGGATCTACACCCACAATGAACGCAAAAGCCAATGCTTCAGGAATGAGTGCAAGTCCTACAACCATACCTGCTAAAAGATCGGCACGCATATTCCCAAACCACTGTTGTTTTAAAGTATACATACGGTTCCCCTTTCATGATGTCTAAAATTATAAAAAAGCTTATGCCAATGTTAGAATGTTAATATCATATCATTTTTAGTCCCATAAGGTAATACTTTTGGGAAGTTAGGAGCGAAAAAATGAAATACGGATATATCCGTCCGATTGTCTTGGATCAACATTGCGCCAACCAATTAAATGAACTTTTCATTGATACATTATGTAAAGAGACACATGGACTTGCCAGGAAAAGAACAGAGCTTGAACACTTATTAATGGCACTTAAAAAAGATGATGAACTATTCGTCCAAAATATTGTAGTATTAGCTGATTCCCTGCAGCAGCTTTTAGATATTTTACGACTAGCAGAACGAGATCAAATCGCCATTCACTTCCTCGATGAACAATTATCCAATCAAACAATACAAAAAGCTTCACTACTTCAAAGTGCTACTTTTTTCGCTGATTTACAATCTAAATTTCTAAGCCATTCTTCTACATTTACGCTACAAGCTGCTAAACAACAGGGTAAATCGATTGGTCGTCCACGAAAACCAGATGACAATTTACAACTGGCTTTTTCAATGTATGACAGTAAGAATTATACGTTATATGACATAAAAGAAGCGACTGGAATTAGTAAGTCTACTTTATATCGCTATTTGGATGATCGTTCTACATCGTTATCCGATGAGACAGAATAAAAGATATAAAACTAGATATGTTGCAATAAAGAATCCTACCAACAACGCTTGGCGCTAGGGGGTGCCTCCCAATTGGTCTTCTTTCTGGCTTATCGCGGGAGGCATCCACAAAGCGTCAAAGCGGTATTGGCAGGAATTCTAATTAGTTCTAAGTATTAGAACTTTTTCAACGACTTCCAAAAAGAGTGGAGCTCCTCGCCTCGCAATCTAGCCAAACCACTCAGGATGAATCCGGCCGGCATCTCCTACTTCTTTGGATCCGCTGACAAAGATGTATGTTTTTGACCGGGCGTACGTGGATTATAAGCCCTCGATCTCTTCACAGACGATGGCATCTTTTTCGTTTGTAGATTGAAGAAAAACGTCCGCTTTTAAAAACTATTTCACCATTTTATTGTTAGGTTATCACCAGCATGAAATATACTTGTGCCTTTGATATCAATAGTATTACCAGTTGTTTTTGATTTAGAAATAGCACTACTGAATTCATTTCCTTTTAATAGGAAACCTAACTCTTTTATTACTTTATGCGTCTCATTAATCTTATTCAGATCCCATACCATCACACTCTTAGATCCTGCATAGTATCGGTATATCAATTTATTTTTTGTTTCACCTCCTATTTTAATACTTACTGATTCGGTACCTACATTATACTCATATCCATTCCCAAACACAGCCTTAAACTCATCTCTCACACTATCCAGTGTCTTATTCACTATAGGAGCAGTCACAGGCGTTTTAACTACTGGAGGCGTAATAACAGGTGTAGTAACTACAAAACCCTTACCTTTTACCCTAGCATCTACCTTACTTATACCACTTTCTAATCACCTTTTCACTACGAATACAGGACGCGCTTATACCCCTTCGTATTTGTCACAATACGTGAAGAAAGAGATTACTAGCCTAGACCAATTGAACTTATCTGATCAAACGATGAAAGTCACACCTCACGTTTTTCGACATGTATTTGCGATCATATCAAAGATTAACCGAGGGGATATATACGACATTATGCGTTCTCTTGGTCACGAGAAGTTCGAAACAACAATGATCTATTTAGAGAAAATCTTCGAGAAAGAACGTCATGCGATTCATGCATGGAAGCCAGACATATTTGGGGATTATATCTAATTGACATAAAAAAACTCACGTAACAGGACTAAAACCGTAGTTTTAGAGCTGCTGCGCGAGGGTACTCCTCTTAAGTCGTCGTCACAAATCAAGACATATAAAAAGGGTTACAAGGGCTTCACATCGTGAGAAGCCCTTGTAACCCTTCAATTTCTACCACAAAGGTTCATCTTTATTACTTAACTTTAAGAATGGAAGAATACACAACACTCGGAAAAGGAAACTTTGGATAAACTCAGTTAATGCTATTTATCTGCACGTCTTCTCGCAAATGTAGATGGGGAAAATGAAACTTTATATTTGTCTTCAAGTTCTCCCCTTAATTTCTCTGTTAAATACATACCCTGTTTATTATGTTCTTCTTCTAGTTCAATCCCATTTGGAAATACTCCATCTTTATCCCAATCAATCCATTTGCCATATTTCCATACCCATTCCATTAATTCTGATTTCAACGCAAGTGAAATTGGAATATCTTCTATATCCAAGTTACATCCACATTGATTACACCATATAGGGTCGGCTCCTATATCTCCTTCGACTTTTAAGTCATGTACTTCTTTTTGTTTACATAAACATTTCATATTTTTTAGACTCCTTTCTAATATATTGGCCCAGTTAGTCCCCATGCTATTTTGAGAATTGCCGATTCTCCCTTATCACGCAAATAATTGTATGTATACTTAAGTGAAGGTTATTTCGTCAATCAAAACTACGATCCTTTGTCCGATATTCTGTTTAAAGGCGCGAAAACTTAGGATACAGCTTTGCAATCACTGTACCCGAAGTCTCCTAATCCAGCAACTAATATGAACAATTAACTAGTTGCTTTACTCTTATATTAGAGCAATCGTTTTATATGTGAACTCTTCTGTTATCTGAGAGCTATTTCACATCCCCAAACCATTCCCAGTTTTTACGTACCCAACTTGCTTTTGGTGCGGGCTGTAAATAAACTGTACTAACTTCATCTGTAGTTTTCTTAAGTAAGACAGCAGTTTGATTACCTCTATACCAAGTAATACGTTCCCCACTAAATTTATCTACATATTTCAAGCCTGAACTCAGACTTTTATCCATCATTTGCGCAGAAATCTTCCTAGTTACTGCTTGTTCAGCAGCATGTGCTGATACTCTAACTACATTACCGGCTGCGGTTCTTGCAACAAATGAAACCCCAAATCTAATAGTAACACCCACTAATAATGGAACAATAGGGAATATAAACTGCGGCTGTACTTCTGATTCCAAATTAATTCTAGGACCATTAAAACTTTCTGTGGGTAATTGATTTATATCATTTAATTCAACATTCAAGATTTTTTCTTGTGTGCTTTCTAAACTTTCAGCTGCAAAACCCGTTGTACCTCCAATTGTTGTAAATAGAAGGATACATGCTGTAACAATTGGTATTATTTTATATATTAGTTTTTTCAACTTAACCACTCCAATTTATTTTTTAGTGTTCAAAAATATTGCAATACGATTTTTCCACCTCGAGGTAATGCAATACTAACATGTAATTATACAGTAATCTACTAAAATAGTATTTTTTGTAGTTTTATGGTTTTTTTTGCTAATAATACTTATTCAATGACGACAATTTTCAAAGGTGACTTCCGTCATTTTATTATACGTAACTCAGCAGGATTTCCCACTAACTATGGAGGGGCTACATTAAGCGGAAGTGGGCAACTAACGGTTAGAAATAAAGCTCAACCACAGGTACGTCTATTCACTACGAATACAGGAAGCGCTAATTCCCCATCGTATTGAATGAATCACATGACGTTCTTTCACAAAGGTTTTCTCTAAATAGATCGTGACAATACGTGAAAAAAGAGATTGCGAAGCTGGAGCAGCCGAACCTATCAGAACAAACGGCGTACACAATGGCGCAGAATACATAATAACCCGCGGTAAAAGATTCTGTTACATGTATTTGTTAAACTGTTTTACTATTGACTATTAGGAACTAATTGGATGGACATAGTAATAATAAAATCTTAAACTATTTATTCCGATTACCCAATGCCTTAGTAAAAGAGTATACGAAGGAAAGGGAATCACTAAAAATCCTTGAGATGTGCGAAACAGGATTACGCTGTATTAAAGATTCGGAATGTGTCGAAGAATATAGAACATTCTACTATCATTTCGACGTTTATAAAGCGCTGCATAGTGACAGTAATTTTATTACTTGCTAATATTGCTGGCATAGTAGACGTTGAACATCAGTATGGTTCTAACCGTGATTTTAGAAATGGGGATGGGATAAGGATGAGTATGTCCCATCCATTCAATATCGAATTGCAAATTGATGTAATTACTCCTTTAGAAATAGATATTGAAATTGATGATATTAAAGTAGATAATTCAAGCTTCTATGATGAGTGAATTTAAAGGGGCAAACTCCATTATTGGAAGTTTTTGAGTACGCTTAAAACGTATACCCAGTGCATAGCCCCACCCCTATCCTCAAGTCCATTAGGTTCCTTCATGGATGAATGCCTTCGATAATATACATATTAATCATTAGAAAATGAGAATCAATGATTAAACTAGATAACAGTAGAATTGAACGTTTAGCTGTTCAGGCGATTGTAAATGAAGCTAATAGACCTGGTAATCATTTACTCCCAAATATCCCTATTGGGGACAAAGGAATTTCATTTGACGGAGATATTCAAGTATTTGAAAACGAGAATGAAACAATACAATCGCTATTAGGAAGAGTCCCTATACAAGTAAAAGGCACCCAAGTTAATAAGTTTACAGAAGGATTAATTTCATTTACTTTTTCAATGGAACACTATAAAAATTATTACCAAAATAATGGTGTTTTACTATTTGTCGTTGAAGTCCAGCAAGATGGAAGTACAAAAACCTTTTATAAGAACTTGTTGCCTCTCGAATTAAAAAAATTAATTACCCATTTCGGAGAAAATAAAAAGCAAAAAAGTCGAGTTGTTTACCTAAGAGAATTAGAGGAAACAAACATTCAAACTATCTGTGAAAACTTCCTTTCGGAAAGTCCTAAGCAATCAATTGGTCTAGGCGACTACTGTCCTATTGAAATAAATGAATTCGATTCATTTAGCTTTAAAAGTTTAACCTTTAATCCGAATAATATTTCAGATAATATATTCGAACATGACTTTTATATATATGGTACAAAAAAGGACTTCGACTACCCTATTGGATTTGGAGTAATTGGAAAAATGACTAGGGAAGGAAAAGAAGATTTCGAGGTTGATGGGGTACCTTTCAATTTCCACTTAAAAGTTGAAGAGCGGGAAAACTTTATAAAAGTAACGTTAGAAAATTCATTGGAAGTCATTTTTGATATTAATGACTCGGAACAACAAATTAAGTTTAATCTCTTTAATTTTCACTCCATTGCATCGCAACTAAAAGTACTTCCCTTCTTAGAGCTCATATTAGCTGGGAAAACCGTCAGTTTTAGAGGTGTTTTCATCGAAATGAATGACCTTGATACAAAAGAAATGATCGAAAACTCGAAACATAACTTTAAATTATTAAATGAGGTCAAGCCTGTTTTTGAAGAATTGAGTATTCCTAACGAAACAATTATAATTGGAAATATTAAGGACATCTATTTAAAGATCCAACTGATTGCAGATATATTTGTGAATCATGATTATTCGAGAATAAATAAAGAGAGTCTTGAAAAAGGGGGTCTACTAAACCTATATGTAGGTGATTTAAGAATACTCGTCTACTATAATCCAAATGAGAAAAAACTATTAATCAATGCATTCTCTGAAACTTATAGTAAGTTTGAAACAGTTTTGCACTTTTGGGAAACAGATGAAAGATTTGCAATTAGCCCATTTATATTTTTAACTTCGAATGAGCTAGAAACATGTGCTAATATCAACTTAAGAATAATTCAGGATTCCTTCATGGACCCTGTTAGGGTATTGAACAATGTGACCTTTCTATGGATAAATAAATTTTGTTTAAGTTGCATAACTTCTTATGATAATACACAAAATACACAGTTCCTTGAATTAGCAGAATATGTTTATATGCAATTGAAGGTAACTGAATTAGATGCGGATTATGAAATGCAAATTGAGATCAATGTACTCCAGGTTTATTATCGTTTGAATGGAAGTCTGAATAAAGAACAAATTGAAGTACTCATTAAAATGAAATACAGTGCAGAATTCCGCGAAAATATTGCAGCGATGTTTAGCTGTAACGTATTGTTAAATAGTAAAACCGAAGCGGAGCACTTCTTTAACCGCTTAACTATAGAAGAAAGAACAGATTACTTGGTGCTTCCAATATATCAATTATATCTAAATATGAATTAGAGTAAGTACGGTAATATTAGTAATTGATTTATAAAATGGTATTATTTAATATATTAGTTTTTTCAATTCAACCACTCCACCTCCAGTCGATACCTTGAATATATTGTAAATACCATGAACTGTAAATCTAATAAAAGTGATTAGGGCAAGGACTTATTGTCCTTGCCCTAATCACTTTTATTCTTATTTCACCTTAATTATTTGGGGTAATCGTAGTTTACCTCAACTTGTCCACCCCCGCGATTTAACCATAACGGAAAAAGGGGGAGCCAATGATTTTAACATCTGCCTTATCTCTTTGGTGAATCCAATAACAACGCTCCCCAAATAATCTCCCTCTGAACTATGTAACTGAACAGTTAGCGGCCCAAGCGTTACCTTCGTAACAACCACATCATGATAACTCCAATTAATGATTTTTCGCCAATCATCCGAACGGGTGCCAGGAATGTAAGGTGTCCCCAATCGCTTGGCAACCATGCCTTCCATTCTGTTTTCTTTCATCACGCAAAAAGTGCTGCCCCTTCGGTGTAAACGTAGGGAATTAAATTAATGTAAGGCGAATCAATTCCAGCTATACATTCTGTTAATATTGCTTTTCTTTCTTCGAGTGGGTAACGAATGACTGATTTATTTTTATATGAAAGAACATCAAATCCCATCAATGAGATTGATTGATTTTTATTTCCACCGAAGCGAGACATAGATCCTGCGAAGTCGTCGGGGGCATTCGTGCTGGGTGCAATAAACTCACCGTCTAATAAAACCTCTTGACCAACAAATATAAGCTCAGGGAAGCGACTGGTGGTTATTGTTCCATGACGAGTATATGAATGGTCATTTCCAACTAACAGCCGGATACCATCAAACTTCGGTTCGTATAACCATCCCTCATCAGAACGTACTTCCTCTTGAGACTCCAATAGCATAGGCTTAACTAACTTCATGCCCGCTTCTTTTGTTCCTCGATTGTTGCAATGCTTTTCTCCATTGCCTCCATTAAATTAATAACATTCGATGGTTGTTCTGCATTCTTAGGTATTTTACTCTTAAGCAATTTTACTAAGCGTTCACGATATTCGTCGTGGTATTTAGTCGGATCAAATTCTGCTGTTAGTTGTTCGATTAAAGATAATGCAATTTCTTTTTCTTTTGCAGTTAATTTGACGTTAGTGATTTGTGGAAGGTCAATTGTAGACCTAACTTCATCTGGGAAATGTAACGTCTCTAGAACTAGATGGTTATCAAGTACCCGTACAGCTGCAAGACGTTCCTTAGAACGTATCGTTATCTTTGCAATGCCAATCTTTTTCGACTTGGCTAACGATTCCCTTAACAATGCGTACGCTTTTGAACCGTTGCTATCTGCAGCCAAGTAATAAGTTTATCAAAATATACCGGATCAATTTCTTTCAACTTCACGAACTCTACAATTTCAACTGATTTTTCTTCTATATCACTCTTCAAGCCCTCTAATTCAGCATCTGTAATAACTACAAATCGGTCAGTCGCATACTCGTAGCGCTTCACAAGTGACTTGGAATCCACATCCTCGTTACAAATAGGACATACCTTTTCCTGTTTAATCGGTTTCTTACATTTATCATGAATCTGCCTTAGCTTAATCCCTTTATCCTCTGTTGCCGAGTGTAACTTTACTGGAATTGTAACTAGTCCAAACGAGATAAATCCTTTCCAAACAGTGTTCACATCAATCACCTCACTCCTACGCCTGATTCATTTGTTCAACATATATAGTTTATATTTCAAAAGCAGTAAAACTGCCTGCGTCATCAAAATCATAAACTTGAATAACCCTGTCTGAAAATTGTTCTACTATATGTATGCTGCTTCCGAGCACTAGGGAAAGAACGTTGAAATCCTTTTCTTTTTTCTTTTTGTTGAATTCTAGTAGAAATGAATCGTTTAAAGTGTCCTCACCATCCGTAACGAAAACCAAATCGGCTTGTTTAAACCGACTTTCATTGATTACATTCATCGCTTCATCAAGCGGAAGTGCAAAATTCGTACCCCCACCTAGAAAGGTTCGAGCCAAACTAACCATATCAGACCCTTTAATTTTCCCTTTTTCATATTTATGAATTTCTGTCAGAGTAGAGAATAATATTAAGCAAAAATCCCTTCGCTGCCTTCTCGCAATGGACATTAGGGTTAATATAAAACCTTTGGATTGTGTATCCAGTTTGTACATACTGCCTGACTGATCTAGACAAAGTACGATTGGCCCCTTCTCCAATACCTCACGCCCTTTCTGTTCATATTGCATGGTTTGGCCTTCCACAAAGCGACGAAGAAAATCGTTCTTCGATATTGGATGCATGTATAAGCCAAATTCCATCGGGAGTAACCTCTCGATATCGTTGCCTAACGTAACTCCCCTTCTTCCCATAGACTCTTTATGTATGGATTTCTGCTTTTTACGGGCTATCTGTTTGAATCTACCCGCCCACTCCGCTATTTCTTTCATCGTTTTATCAGAAGCCATTTTTTCAGCTAATGCTAGTTGGTCGCGTAAAGGAACCTTTTTTAATTCCGCATCACCACTCCCTGCACTACAGCCGCCAAGCAAAGACTTTAGACCGTCTTTCACTTGTTTTGTTTCTTGCATGGCTTGAGCCAATGCTTGTGAAAAGCTATGACTGTTATTTTGAAGCAACTGTTGCAATTTCTTATCAAATTTAGTCATCATTTCATTAAAAATCTCTTCTAACACCCGACTTCCACTTCCTGGATCTTCTTGCCAATCCTGCTCTTGAAGTCGCCTTTGCATTGCGTGAATTTCCTGAATCTGTTTTTGAAAGTCTTCATCTTCCTCTTTTTGGTCAGCCAGCCATTGATTCGTCTTTTCTCCGAATTTCACCGTGCCGATAGCTGACAATAAATCATTCAATCGGGTGAAGCTTCGGTAGTGTACAAAGGATTCATCCGCCATGATTCTGTCCATGAGTGTTTTATTCACCTTAAGTACACTGTCTACGTCCTTTGCCAAAATTTCTGGTTTCATCTTATATAAGGAAGCCCAAATATCAGCCAGCAATGGTTCGAACATTGGCAACGCACCTTCACCTCTTACCTTTTGAAGACCCAGAGACATGTCGAAAATTTCTTTGAAACGTCTTTTATCGTATGCGTCCGTATTCAAGACTGAACGATTCTTCATAAAGAATACCCCCTTTCACATATTAAAAAAGGTGCTGGTGGAGCCCCTCTTGTCATTTTGGGATTCAAAATACCACGGTTCTAAAATACTATCCAGGATTTCATGTTCCATCGAGGTCACTTTATCAAGTAATGGGCCAATATCAGCCTTCCGACTTTGATTGTTACTTTGGAGATTCTTCAAATCAGCCACTAAAGCTTTCATTTTTTGAGTTGCTTCCATTCCTGCTTCTGGCGAATGATCCTGCAGTATGGCGTAGAATACTTCATTTGCTTCATTTTGTATGGAGTAGAGGATCTGAGTAACAACATCTTGTGAATGGTTGCGAATAATGGAAGACACGGTATCTTTTTGATCCACCGTTTCCCAGAGTACATTTTCCAGGATGACAATATCATCTATCTTCACAACTTGCCTTTGGTTTATCAACGCCTTCGCTTGAAGGACTGAAAGCGACTGTTGAAACCGCCTGTCAGAAGGCCGAATTCCCTCGTCACGCAAATTAGTACGAATTTCCGAAAGAATTTCATACACTTCATCCGGTATTGTAACCCTGTCCGTCAAAAACTGGAGTTGAATCAATTCATCCATCGTCAAGGAAGGCATGGCCTGATTTTGACCGGTCCCCTTCATCATAGAAACAAAATTCGTATCATCCGCAATATAGTCTAGCTCGAACCGAAGTAAAAACCTGTCGAAAAGAGCTTCAAGCCCTTCTCCTTCTTCAGGATATTCGTTCGAAGCACCAATAACTGACATTAAAGGGACCTTTACTGGCGTTCCGTTATTATAGAAGAGTCTTTCGTTGATAAGCGTCAGTAAACTATTCAAGATTGCCGAGTTTGCTTTGAATATTTCGTCAAGGAAAACTAGATTAGCTTCTGGCATTTTAGTTGCTGTATTCCTCTTGTACACACCTTGTTCAAGGTCTTTTAACGACAACGGGCCAAAAACTTCTTCGGGTGTACTGAACCTTGTCAGCAACCATTGGAAGTATTCTGTTCCTTGTACGATTTTTGCTACCTCAAACGCCAATGCGGATTTCGCAGTTCCGGCAGGTCCAATCATGAGCATATGCTGTCTAGAGAGCAGAGCGACAAGAATCCCCTCAACTTCGTTCTCCCGTTCGAAAAACTTTGAATTGAGTGCCTGTCTGATTTCCTCTAATTTTTTAAAATTAGTAATTGTCATTTTATATAACTCCTAACTTTGGAATGTAATTAAAAAAGGTATTCGGCTTCAAATGCATCTTGCTTTCCTTTACAAAGAACATGTCGAATTTGCCTCTTAAAGATTCTTGTTCTACATAACAGTTTGATGGATACTCAGTCATTTTAATCATCCAATTACTATATTTTCACCATAGATGTCTTTGCACCAACTATTCTTATAGGTAACGTCATACTACTGTTGAGTAACTCATTCAGTTGGCGCTGGAAATCCGATGAATCATCCCATTTAAATAGAAGGCATCTGTCGGGAAATAAACAGCGCCTACAGTTTACAACGAGGGGTCTTCAATATCTGACAGTGGTATAGACAATGATTATCATATGAAAGGCAGTGACTGGCGCCAGTCACTGCCTTTCATAATAGTTAGAAAAATGAAACTTTTATAACATACTTTCCGTATAAGAAGTAGATAAAAAATAAAAAAAGAGGAGGTGGTTGAGACTATGTACCATAATAAATCACGTTCGAATCGTATTTCTTTCTTCATAGAGAAGGTCTTTCGAGGGAAGACTGGCGTTGTCATATCTGCAGCTCTTACATTCCTATTACTTGTAGGCTGCACTCAAGACGAACCACAAGACAAAAACATAGAACTTATTCAAGGCTATCTGGAGTATGAATTGACTACTCCAAATAAAGAAGCAATACAAGCACACAATGAACTGTGGAAGTGGGTTGAGAAACAGAACCAGGGGAGCGTACCATTCAGTAAAGAGTATAGCGCATATTTAAAGGATAGCTACGGACCTTATTTTTCCGAAAGTGGTTACGATAAATTAGTGAGAACTTATGTATTAATGTTCCACTTAGCGGCGGACAAATACGATTATCAGACAACTGTTAGTAAAATCGTTATAGAGCAAAATAAAGACACCCCAACGAATTATTACTTTACTGTTTATATTGAATATGAAAAAAAAGGGGAAGATAAAGTGGATGCAGAAATAACAGGGATAGCGATTCTTCGCCCAGGTGGAATAGAGGAGATTAAGTACCTTGGTGATAAGAAAATGTTGAGAACGCTTCTATCAGACGATTAAGAAGGAAAAGTAGATAATGAAATTTCAAAAGAAATCACCCAACTAATGGATGCTTATAGTTGTAGTTGATAAGTTGTCGTAAAGTGTCTATCATAACTCACAAAAAAATATATAAAAAGAGCGCTTATAGGGCGCCCTTTTTTAATGCTTTTATCGATGATAGTCTTCTCTTTAACGTTCTGAGTAAAGTACGATTTCCATTGTTATTTGTTTATTCCCCCAAAAGAGACCCCGTTAGTTATGTCACTGAAATTCTTCTGTTATCTCTTCACTCGTGAAATCGTCATCCCATCCCCGATTGGAATAAGAAGCGATTCCAATTTGGGATGATTTGCTACCGTTTCATTGAATGTTTTCATTAATTCTGTATAACGTTTTGGTTTCGCCTCCGGATCCACTACACTACCGCCAGCCAGTACGTTATCCGTCACGATTAACGCACCCGCCTCCGCAAGTCGAATGCAATAGTCTAAGTAATTTTCATAGTTTTCTTTATCTGCATCGATAAAGAAAAAATCAAATCGCTGCCCCTCGTCAACTAATCCTTCAAGGCTTTTCAAAGCTGGCCCCGTCCTATAAGATACTTGATCACCAAAGCCAGCCTTCGCTAAATTGCTAGCTGCTAACGTTGCATATCTCTCCTCTAATTCAAGGGAAGTTAATTTCCCTTCACTACCAAACCCTTTGGCAAGACAAATTCCACTATAGCCGCCAAGCGCCCCGATTTCCAGCACATTATTCGCCCCTGAAATGGCTGTCAGCATCGTAAGTAGCTTGCCAGAAGAAGGTGAAACCGATATGGCAGGCATACCGTTTCCTTCAATCGATGCAATCACCTCCTCCATCAGAGTATCTTGCTTCGTAAACACTGAATCGATATATCCGTTAATTTTTTTCATCCAACTCAATCCCTTCCTCATTAGCATCTACCATTGGCTTGCGATCCGACATTTCATCTACATTGATTTCAAATAGTTGAATAAACTCATTAATGATCATATCAATCGCTTTTAATTCACCGACTAAAATCGGCTGGATTGATAGAAACTCGGGTTGATCTAACTGTTGCATAATAGTTGAACGCTTCAGATGCATACGCTCTAAAAACGCAATTGCTCTTCCTCGACGAAAGGTTTTCGCACCACGCTGATGCACGCCCTCTTCCCCTCCGTGGCGTCTGCCGCGATGACGACCTTCTCCCTTGATATGTTCTTCTCTCATTTGTATTCTCCTCCCTTTGTATACATTTGTATACTCAGTGTTATTATCTTAATTGTATACAAACGTATACACACTGTCAATATTAAGTTGTTTGTGTTTATTATAGAAAATAGAGGCTTAGGACTGTTCTTAATCATTTCCCTTTGTTGAATGGATCAAGGCTCGTTAACTCATCGATTGTTATCTTCAGTAAATCTTTCCACATGTCAAATCCATCCCGTTTGGGTAAGCATGCTGTAAACTCTTTGATTTCAGAATTGCCTTGGAGCAGACGCTATATAGAAAGTGACAATGACTTAAATTCAAAACGATATGTTATAAAGATAGAGTAAGTAGTTATTCACTCGTTCCCAAAATCTTTAGCACTTCGTGTACCTGTACCTTCGGAAAGCGACGGATCAAAGACCACCATACAATTAACGAAAATAGCTGTTTAGGGGTGCGACTTTATCGCACCCCTAAACAGCTATAAATCCCGATAATGATGCAGTAGTCGTTCAATCCAAAGCGATCCGCAAGCACGTGTACATGGGGTGTCTAGTATTCACCGCAAAAGTAAGCAGTAATTTAATGGTTAAATTTAGTTGATTACTATTTGTACAATTAACTCTTTTACTTTCCCTAAAATATAGACTTAATATCACATCCATACCGCGCCAATGAATAATAAAAGGGTGAATGCTACTAAGGGACTGTCCTTCTACGCTTTACGCACCAGAGGAATTTGACCGTTCTTTCATTTTTTGATGCAGCTCATTCAGCCGCATCATCAGCTCATCATATTCAGACAAGCTGATGTTACAGAGTTGGATTTCTTCTGCGACTCGTTTCGTGATTGGCCCCTGATCGCGGTGCGCTTTTTCTTCTAAATAAATATACACTTTTCGTTCATCTTCTTGTGAGCGTTCTTTTCGTACCCAGCCGTTTTCCTGCATACGTTTAATCATCGGCGTCAGCGTTCCGGTTCCGAGGTCGAGTCGTGTACCAAGTTCTTTCATCGATACTTCATCTTTTTCCCATAACGCTAAAAGCACCAAGTATTGCGGATACGTCAAACCAAACGGCTGCAATACACTTGTATACAGCTTATTAAACTCTCCAGCCGTTTCGTATACAGCGAAACAAAGCTGGCTGTTCAATGACAGAAAATCCTTCATGATAAAATCTTGTTCAAATCTTCTTCGATTTTTCCAGGTTCAGTTTGCGGCGAATATCGCTTTACAACCTCTCCTTGTTGATTCACTAAAAACTTCGTAAAGTTCCACTTGATTTTTTTCGAAAACAACCCTTTTTTCTCTGTCGTTAAGTGTGTGAAAAGTGGATCCGCATCGTCACCGTTCACGTCAATTTTCGCAAAAATGGGGAACGTGACACCATAATTCACTTGGCAGAATTCTGTTGTTTCATTAATATCGTCAAACTCTTGATTATTAAACTGGTCGCAAGGAAATCCCAAAACCGTCAGCCCTTCATCTTTGTACTTTTCATAAAGCGACTGCAATCCGCCATACTGAGGGGTTAATCCACATTTACTAGCTGTATTTACAATAATTAGAGGCTTGCCTTCATATTCTTTCAGTGACGTGATTTCCCCATTTGTTTTTTTTACTTCAAAATCATAAACTGATACCATTTTAAGTCTCCTTTTAGTTAATCACTATTTCAACATCAACGTTACCATTGAGTGCTTTTGAGTACGGACAGTAGTGGTGCGCTTTATTCACATATTCTTCCGCGACGGAATGGTCAACGCCCTCAATTGTTACTTTGAGCTTGACGCCAAGTTTAACACCTTTATCTTCTTTATCTGGGTAAAGAGAAACAGTCGCTATTACTTCACTGCTTAAAAAGTCAACTTTCCCCTTCTCCAACTGTAACTCAAGCGCACTGTTAAAGCATGCGCTGTAACCTGCAGCAAATAGCTGCTCCGGATTCGTTGCAGTTGTGACATCGCCCCCTAGTGCTGCTGGTTTTGCAACATCCAAATTGAAAATATTGTCCGGTGAATAGACATACCCATCACGTCCGCCTGTGTTAATAATCGTCGTTTCATAAAGTGCTTTCATGTCAAAAACTCCTTTTTCTTTTATTTAAATCGCTCACAACTAAATCGTACACAATTTATATTAAAAATGCAAATATAATCTAATTTCTCTTTTTATTATTTCTACGTTGTGACACCCCATAGATAATTACCAAAAGAACAAAGCCTGTTTATGATGGAATTCGTCAGTGGATCGCTAATTCGGGGTTTTGAATGCTGAAGCATAAAAAAAATTAAAAATCCCTTTGGATACTAGTACCCAAAGGGATAAACCGCTGTAACTTTTAATAAACAGTACGACTTTATTTCAGATGTGTATGGTTTCTGACACTCATACAACTGGAGCCAGTTTATATTAGCATTATTTACTTCTTACGAATAACACTTTATACCACTGATTAACTAGAAACGGCATACAGGACAAGCAATAAATATAACCTAATTGTATCCCACTTAATGTTGCGACTTCAAACACACCCGTAAGCGATG
Organism: Sporosarcina sp. resist; assembly: GCF_014302295.1. Lineage (NCBI taxonomy): Bacteria > Bacillati > Bacillota > Bacilli > Caryophanales > Caryophanaceae > Sporosarcina > Sporosarcina sp. resist. The sequence continues at coordinate 3,271,816 of NZ_CP060287.1, forward strand.
GAACAAATAACACTAAATGTAAACATATAAAACCTATTAAAAATGCTAGCCAAGTATAGAGATTCGAAAACACACCTATTGTGAAGATCGATTCTTTAGATCTAGAATTGAAGCCATGTACTAATCTTGACAAACATAATGTTGCAAATGCCATTGTGCTTGCTGTTTGCGTATCCCCCGTTGACAATCCTATTCGAAAAGCAATGATCGTAGCTATAGCAATTAATAAGCCTTCAAGTATCACTTGAGTCGTAAATGTTTTATTTAATAATGGAGTGTGAATATCCCTTGGCTTGTCCTTCATTGTGTTTTTATTATGCGGCTCTAAACCTATTGCAATTGCCGGCAAACTATCGGTAAGTAAGTTAATAAATAATAGATGCACGGGTGCAAAAGGGACGGGTAAACCTAATACTGTTGCATATAAAACAACAAAAATAGCACCTGCATTCCCTGATAATAAAAATAGAATGGCGTTTTTAATATTCGTATAGAGGCTTCTTCCATTCGAAATAGCTTTGACAATCGTTGAAAAATTATCATCCGTTAAGATCATAGAGGATGCATCTTTCGCTACCTCAGTACCGGTTATCCCCATCGCCACACCGATATCGGCTTGTTTTAAGGCAGGACCATCATTGACACCATCTCCCGTCATCGCAACTACATTTCCTTTTTCCTGCCAAGCTTTAACGATGCGAATTTTATGCTCTGGTGTTACACGAGCATAGACAGAGAAATCTTGAACCTTTTCTTGTAGTTGTTGATCAGTTAATCCTTCAATTTCATGTCCTTCGATCGCTTCTGATGGATCGTTTAAAATACCAATTTGTTTGGCTATAGCAGTTGCTGTTATTTTATGGTCACCTGTAATCATAACTGGTTTAATACCTGCTTTTATACAGCTTTCAACCGCTGATTTTGACTCTTTTCTCGGAGGATCCATCATCGCTATTAATCCGACAAAAATTAAATCTTTTTCGACTTCGACATCGATTAGTTGATTTTTCGATATCTCTTTGTAAGCAATTGCAAGTACTCTTAAACCATTCATAGAAAAGTCACGATTCACTTCTTCAATTTTATTACGATGTTCATCCGTAATATAAAGTACACCTTCTGAGGTTTCAATTTTCGCAATTTTGGATAGAAGAACATCTATTGCTCCCTTTGTAATCAAAGTATAGCGCTGATTGAACTGATGTACTGTACTCATTAGCTTTCTGTCTGAATCAAAAGGTATTTCGGCCAGCCTTGGATAGTGATTTCTTACGATTAATTCGTCAAGATTGTACTGCTTCCCCAATTTCACAAGTGCAATTTCAGTTGGATCACCAATTTCTTTACCATCTCTTTCCAAGGCGTCATTACACAATAGTGCCTTTAAGATAAGATTTTTCTCAATCGCATTTTCTGTATGTAGTTCATCATGCGAAATGACTTTTTGATCAATATATACTTGTTGAACACTCATTTTGTTTTCCGTTAATGTTCCCGTTTTATCTGAACAAATAACGGAAATACTTCCCAGACTTTCAACAGCATAGAGTTTACGTATAATGGCATTTTCCTTCGCCATTTTTTGTGTCCCAAATGCCAGCACAATGGTAATAATCGAACTTAACGCTTCCGGAATTGCTGCAACCGCCAGCGAAACAGCAAACATAAACGAGTCTACTAACTCGCGTCCTCGAAAAAGATCAATAATGAAAATGGCTAAACAGATCATCGTAATTCCTAAAGCTAATTTTTCCCCAAAACGATCTAAATTTACTTGTAAAGGCGTTTTCTTCTCTTTCGCAGTATCCAGTAAATTTGCGATTTTCCCGATTTCCGTTTCCATACCAATGGATGTAACAATGACGGTACCACGTCCATTGGTGACAAAGCTTCCAGTGAACACCATATTCTTTTTATCGCCAATCGTTACACGATCTTCTTTGATGGGCGCAGTACTTTTCGCAACAGCCAATGATTCACCTGTTAGCGAACTTTCATTAATATGCAAATTATGGCTTTCTGCTAATCTGCCATCAGCACTTATATAGTCACCAGCCTCTAAATAGAGAAGATCTCCAACTACTATATCTTCTGAAGAAATCTCTACTATCTGTTTATCTCGCATCACTTTTGCAACTGGAGAGGTCAAAGCTTTCAGATTATCCAAAGACTGTTCTGCCTTCACATGCTGCACAGTGCCCAGGATTGCGTTTAAAATAACGACAATCATAATCACAATCGTGCTTTCTACTTCACCTAATAGAAATGAAATGAAAGCGGCAATCAATAATATAATGACTAATAAATCTTTAAACTGTCCAAAGAAAACGGAGAATGTACTTGTCCTTTTTCCTTCCAGCAATTCATTATAACCGTATACTTCTTGCCTATTTTGGACGTCATAATCGCTCAATCCTTGATTTGTCACGTCCAACATCTCCATGACTTCAACTGATGATTGTTGATGAAATTCTGACATTCGATTCCCCTTCCAGCGTAAATTTAGTAGACAATACAATAGCACTAAAGCCTAGAAGTGAAATCTCTATGAATTATATTCAGTAGAAAAAATACTTCTATTTAATAATCTTTCTGTTAGCAAATCTCGATTCCCGACGAGCAGACCTCTTATGGATTGTCCTATCTTACGTAGGGAGTGAATCCACTTGAATATATTCCAGAAAACAGCATTCGATAATAAGCTTTTCAATTTTGTCTCCAATCTACTCCACCTCCATAATACTCTACCAATACTATTCCTAGTTCTGTTCCAGTATGCTAATAATCGATATACAAATTAAGTTATTTATTGTATCGGTGAAAACATAAAATAGATTCACTATTACTCTTTAGTTGATTTTAATTATATTAGTTTGGTCCACAAAAAAATAACACCTGAATTCCACCGACGTTTGGTCAATGGATTTCAGGTGTTTTCTATTCTAAATACGGTACTTATTCACTAAACCAATCAGGTGTGGAAAATACAGTTTTGTTTGAAATATAGAATAGACAACTTTCTATAGGGATTGTAAATGCCCGAAGATGCAATTTTGCACGTTATACAATGCGTTCTTTGCTTACTAGTAGCAAAGAGTATACACGTACCGCCTAAATAGGTAATCATGTTATTCACTAATCATCAGGTGTGGAAGTGCTACTAATTTGTGCTTGGTATAGAAACAGCCAACCGATTAGAAATTAATTGAGTGTCTTTCCATGTCAAAAGGTTTTCAACATATCCTAATGTATCTGCATTTGTTGGTCCAATAATGCGCTGTAGGGCCAATAGATCATAATTGTAACTTTCGTTAGTTGTAATGATTGGATGTAAAGCTCCTAAGGCAAGAACTTCACCTTTTAACGGATTTTTTAGTAGTCCATTATCATCGTAATACTGTGCTAAATAATCATGGCCTTTGTTGCTGATATCTATGGTGAACAATAGGTTTTGCCGAGAACTTTCAACACGCACTTTATAGAAATCCTCATAATTTACTTGGAATGTGTATTTTTCATTGTAGCTATCGACATTAAAGAGTTCATGTAAACTGTTATTTCTAAAGGAATAGATATAAAAGATGCCATATCCCCCACTCCCACCCGTATCAATACTTACCATTATGTCAGGTACAAGATCGTTGTCAAAATCGCCAAGGAACAACCGTGCATTATATCCCGCGTTGTTTTTGAGATGTACGGTTGTACTTTTATAAGACTTTCCATCTTGAATAATAAGTGTAATATTGTCAGCAAAGATACCCGGTGGTCCAGCGACTTGACCATATAAATAAACCGTGTCTAGAATACCGTCTCCGTTTACATCTCCTGTCTTCAAGTCCAACAATGTACGATTCCCGTAAAACGCAATCCCTCCTGTTCAAATTCAATTGTTGTCCTTGCACTATATGCTGAAATTAGCTAGAGGATTTCCTTCCAGCAAAACGGAGCCCGACATTATGCTTCTATATCATTTAAGACTTCCAACGATTCCAACACATGATCTAGAAATTCTGAAATGTCACCCATATGTTCCTCGTTAATTTTAGATTTGAATTTCACTTCAATAAGGTTCTGGTAACTTGACGCTTCTTGTTCATACACGAAGCTTACTGTTTGCGTTAACTGAATATCAGTTTCCCAAATGATATTTAATGCTTGCTCAATTCGCTTGCATTGTACGGCTACATTTTGAACACGTTTGTTAAAGCGTACTACTAATAAACAACCTAGATTTTTACTAGGCAGCTCTAAAATCTCCCCTGCCAAATCTTTTACGGATGCCCGTAATACAATCTCTGCTGTCACATGGGGGTGATCTGCTAGCGTAAATTGAATAGCAAAATCTCGAGCCATAATGGCAAAATCCATTCGGTCGACCCGGTTAGTAATCATGATTTTTCGATCTACATTATCTAAATCATACACCTGATTTTCAAATGCTACTTTTAGATTTTCAAAAATTGTGGGATCATACAAATTGCTTCCTCCAAGTAACAACCGATTTTAGTTGTGCTTTATTTTCCGCAACATTTTTTATGTTTTTTCCCACTGCCACATGGGCAAGGTTCATTCCGGCCCGTTCTCCCACCCTCAATTACGCTAAATGGGGTGCTAGGTAGCGGCATTAAATGGTGTTTCTCCATTTGTGCAAGTTCATGAGGTGTATGACCTCTATTTTCCCAAATGCGCGTGGTGTTCGCAATCATGGTGATAACTTGCATATATTCATTCATTTGCTTCATATCTTTACATTTAAAACGCCCTAAAAAATTCTGCACTACTCCTTGGAAATTAACGTGCACACCTTGTAATTGACCGACCAATTCATCAATTTCATCTTTAATCATGAGCGTACTACCACCATAAAAGTCTTTCGCAAGCATATTTCCAAGCTTTTCTTGATGGCTTGTCTTTTCATAATATAAATCATCTGCGTAGCGCAGTAGCTCTTCTTTTGTAGGTACATAAAATGGATTTCCTATGGTTCCTTCTAAAAACGCAGAATAATTCTCGACATATTCAATGGCTTCATGGATCAATGCTCTCTTATGTGTAAACACACTTTCTTTCGCTAGCTGTTTTGCGGAATGAGTATCTGCTAACAGTGCCTGTAGTTCACTACTCGATACAGCTGGCTCATTTTGAGAATTATAAATCTCCAAAAACTTTGGATACTCAATCAATCCATATAAATTAGTACATGCTATAGCATACTGGACGATAAGGTTTTTGTTAGGCAGTAAGTCAGGATTTACCGACTTTGCACCGCGATATTTATCAGATAGCACATGATAATTTTCATGATCGATATATTGCCATTCGGTCTTTTTGTATTTCACATATTTTAAACGATCATTCAGCCAAGCAATGTCCAAAGGTAAGTAGAACTGCTCCTCCGCCCATGCATATGTGGATAAATAATCTGGATGTGTCGAATCTTGATACACTTCTAGAAAAGCTTCATATCCTGGGGGACCGCCAACATCCTCCGGTGGCGCCGTTCCTTCTCCATTAAGTAATGTGGGATAGCCAAAATAATAATCCTCTACTATTTCTTCAAGCTCCACAAGAATCCGCCAGTCGTCACCAAAATCATAGTTATAAATGAAATGACTGTGTTTTTCAAGATACGAATCGATTTTTATACTCGCTGGCTGCTTGACCGTTTTACCATAATAGGTCTTCCCTTTATAGTCGTCTAAAATCGATTCATTATTTGTGATAAAATAATCATCTATCTCCACTCCAAAGGTATGGTACGGCTCAAGTGTGCTTTGAAAATTTGTGACGTTCTGGATTGTTTCATGTAAACGGTTAAATGTCGCACCTGCGGGTAAAATAATGCGCCTCCAGATATGCGGCTTTATGTCTTCAAAGGAAAGTTTTAAAATATATGCTTTCATATGTCACCCTCGTCATTTATTTTCATCTAACGTTATGGCTACTACCTATTTTAACGTAATTAATCCACAACATCGAAGAAAAGACCTTTCGCATGTTCAGTAAACTTGCGAAAGGTCTTACCTATTTGGGATAGTTTCTCACAGAAATACTTCAAATTCATTTCAAATAAAATAATCCGCCATTGATGATGTCAATTTTAATTCTCGCTTCGTATTGTTGGTCCATCGCTTCTTTCTCAATCTCATAACAATCCGGTTTATTTTCCACCCCTTCATAGAAGTATTCTAATACCCTGCGATCCTTTTGCCATCTTAACTTCGCTTCTTCAGCCCATGTATGATCTGCTTTTTGTATAAAGTTGTCAATTATCCCATCCAATCGTTCGAGGGCACGAATGGGTTTGATAATATAGGGCAAATTAAAGGTGTTTTCTGACATAGCCGTATCTAAGTCCACTGTGCTTAACAATTCCTGAAACCCCTCTTTCACCTGGCCCGTCATTAAGTTTATACCTAACGAATAAAGAATTTCCTTCGTTTGATCGCTGTAATATGATATTTTATAATTAACAGCTAACCAAGGTGTTAATATGGTTTGCGTTCCAAGTTTATCTGCTACCCGTTCATACATCTGTACAAATGAACCCATCTCTTTTGTTGCTTCAAACAGTTGACTGAGCCGTGGGGAACCGAAGTGTATAACTTCCCCTTTAACGTCTTCAACAAGCCTGTTTTTATCAGTGATAAAAGTTAGTTGTGCTGGACTGGGCTCGCCATCTGTACTCTCTAAGTATTTCCAATAATATGGTCTATTCATAATTTTTTTATCCATATCAACCGTTAATTGAACGTTGATATAATGATCATTGTCATTTAATATTTGGCAATGGTTTTCATTAAAAAACTGCAGTAAATAACTGTGAATTTGTTGTGGGTACATGTACTTCCTCCTTCAATTCCCCAAGACTTTCACCTCAAATGGACTCTTTAAAAGCAGATAAAATATCATCCAACTCACCCACCACTTGTTCAAAGACCCCAATTTTAACATGAAGTAAATCCAGTATTTGGTCTTCGATTGTATTCTGAATGGCTAAATTATAAATATGAACGTCATGCTCTTGCCCTAACCGATGGACACGTCCAATGCGTTGCTCTAACTTCATGGGGTTCCAAGGTAAATCATAGTTAATGACGTGATGACAAAATTGTAGATTAATCCCTTCACTGCCGGATTCCGTCGCAATTAGCACCTGCGCTTGTTCTTTAAACAGCTGCTTCATCCACTCCCGTTTATTCTTGTTGAATTGTCCGTTAAAAGGGACGCTTGTGATTCCTTTTGACTGTAAATACCATTGCAAATAGGTTTGACTTGCTCGATATTCGGTAAAGAGTATAACCTTATCATTTGCCTGAGTAATAATTTCATAAGCTTTTTCTGCTTTTGAATTTATGTCTAGTCCCATCAACTTTTGAATAATTCCTTCCATATAAGAAATGTCTTCTGGTTTAATGCATTTTTGAAGCATGTTAGTTAACGTTAAGCATGTAGCTTCCTTACTGCTGCACATTTCCCTTTGCAGCGTTATCATAGAGAAGGCATCCGAAAAAACGGGACAAACATTTTTAAGTTCTGAAATCAGATCGTATACTTCTTGTTCTTCTTTCGTAAAATCAATCGGTATTATTTGAACACGACGATTTGTCCATTCAATTCCAGTATCCTGCCTTCTATTTCTTACCATCACTTGATTAACCAATTCTTTTAAATAATCGTCGTGTTCCACATTGTGCTTACTCGCGGAAAAAGACGATTGAAAGGTCTCGTAATTTCCTAAGTGCCCTGGTTTTAGTAATGAAATGAGATAGAAGAGTTCAAATACATCATTTTGAATTGGCGTGGCAGTCAACAACAAACAAAACTTTTTCTTTAAGTTTTGTACAAACTCATAATTTTTAGTTTTGTGGTTCTTTAATTTATGAGCTTCATCAATGATGATTAAATCATACTCTTGATCATAGATGTTTTCTTTATGCGGGCTTCTTTTTGCCATATCTATACTCATAACGACAATCGTACAATGGTTTAAATCGTAGTTTTTTTTATATTGCATCGCTGGAATATGAAATTTTTGGTTCAGTTCTTCAATCCATTGATTGACAAGTGATGCTGGAACCAAAATTAACGCCTTCTTCACAAGGCCTCTGATTAAATACTCTTTCAAGATCAAACCAGCTTCGATGGTTTTACCAAGTCCCACTTCATCTGCAAGAATCGCTTTTCCATTCATCCTTTCAATGACCGTTTCCGCCACTTTCAATTGATGGGCTAGGGGTGTAAGATTGGGTAAATATTTAGGTGATTGAAGGCCATTAAAATCTGTAATCAAGTTCGTTTTTACCGCCTCATAACTCATCCTATATAATGTCCAATTATCCCATGCCTCCCGATTCTCCAGTCGCTCTGTAAAGCCTTCTTTCCACTCAGACGACCTTTCAATTATCATAACCATCACCTCATTATCACTTTTTCTTTCTCATTAGGTTGTCCCAAAAAGAAGTTCCTATGTTTATTGAATTGAAGTTCGAATTTCAGACGTAATTTTTATTGAAAATTCAAAAAGACATGAAACGCTTAACCCTAAAGGTCAAACATTCCATGTCCTATTGTTTTATTCATAAAGGTTTCCGAAGTATACACCTGGTTCGTGAATCCTTTTTATCAGTACTTGTTTACACCTAAATGAGTTAAATTTTTAACTCTATTTTAGCATCTTCTTTTAGCTCTTCAACATGTTTAGCAAGTAACTTCTGTTGTTGTTCTTGATTAATCATTTCTTGGATTTGTTCACTTACTTCTTTAAGCGGTGGCATCTCTTGTCCCGCTTCTTTTGATGAAGACGCAGCTTGATCGTAGTATTCTTTAATTTCTTTATCCGATACTTTTTTCGCTGGAGCTATCTTATCTTGGTACTTTTTATAGATGATGGAATCTGCGATTTGTTCTTTCAATGTTTTTACATCCATGCTTTGAGCTTTGAGCGCTTTCTTCATTTCTTTTTCGCCGCCAAATTGCTTTTCAAATACTGAATACTCTTTATCAATTTCAGATGCAGATGCTTTTATTTCAGCTTCCTTTGCTTTTTGAAGAATCAATGCCTGATTAACAAGCATATCAAGTGCTTGCATTTTTACTTGTTCCGCTGATTCTTTGCTCGATGGGTCTTGTCCCACTTGTTGCATTTGACCTTGAATTGACGTCACCGCTGCATTATAGTTCTCACCTTTAAGTTCTTCCTTATTTACAACAGCCACAATCTTCTTGTCGTCCACTTGCTGTTCAGCTAGCTTCTCTTGCATCTCTTTTGCAGATGCTTGTTGCTCTTTTGTAGCTTCTGGTTCCTTAGTATCTTCTTGTTTAGTATCTTCTTGTTTGGTTTCTTCTTGAGGCTTTTTATCAGTTGCCGCTTTATCTTCGCCACCGCAAGCAGCTAAACTTAATGCTAGTGCACCTGCTATAAATGGAACTAGTACTTTTTTGATCTTCATATCATGTAAACCCCTCTCAAATCTGCCGCTCTTTATTTCTAAAGCTTAGTTTGTATCTTAACGAACATTCATCAAAAGATAAACCCATATCCCTCCACGACACCGAATTGTCACCTGCATGTCATTTAGCAATCACTACAAACGCCTATTAGACACAGATCTATCGAAATACTGTCATTGAATTATTACAAGGTCAAGTTACGTAAAGTTTGCACATTTTCAATCTAATTTGCTCTATTCAGTGGACTTTCGCTACAGAGTTAGAGTACACCTACTCCAGAAATTGGGGATTTAACTATATATGTTGGATTAAAGAGTCCCATTGAATCTGCTGTGGTGCTCAATAATGAGAGAGTTGTAATTCAGGGTGTGGATTGTAGAACGCTTGGCGCTTTGGGGATGTCTTACGGCTTCGGCAACCCCTTTGCCGCGCCTGCGCTAGGGTGTTCATTATCGAGAGAAATGTGATTTTGAGATGTATATGGAGAGACTTTAATGTGATTACTATTTCATACTAATTATAGTCAAGAAATCCGCAATCTGGGTTGCAGACTTCATCACAGCTAATGAAATGCGCTTTCTCACATAAACCATCCAGCGAAGGCGCGTCTTCGTGGTAGCCGGAGCGATAAGACTGAAAGCGTTCTTCTTTCTGGCTTATCGCGGGAGGCATCCACAAAGCGTCGAAGCGGTATTAGTGGTAATCCTAATTCATTCCAAATACTAAGGCTTTTTCAGTGGCCTCCCAAAAGCCCTTATAAAGCGCAAACGCCGTATTCATTTGTTCAACATATATAGCACAAAATAAAAACCATGAACATGAAGAAAAATACACACTAACAGTTACTGACACCATTCATCCTCTCCGGGTTGTGGTTGTGGTTGAAGCTGCCCCCATACTTCATATGGTGAATATTGTGTATTTCAAAGTACTCATTTATAATTAACTTATGCAAATTTTTACTTACCCATAAAAACTACAATCTGATTTTTTTCAAATTGTTAAGAGGAGGAAATATGAAACTAGGAGCATTCTCTTCAAGTCTAAGTGTAAAAGACATTCATAAATCAAAAGCATTTTACGAAAACCTGGGATTTCAAGTGTTTGGAGGGGATATAACCCACAACTGGCTTATTATGAAGAATGAAAGTTGCATAATAGGACTATTCCAAGGAATGTTTGAAAAAAACATTCTGACTTTTAATCCAGGCTGGAATGAAAATGCCGAAAATCTCGATTCGTTTACGGATATACGAGACCTTCAAAAACATCTTAAAGCAAAAGGAATTAAAATGTTGACTGAAGCAGATGAGTCAAGCGTAGGTCCTGCGAGTTTTACAATTGAAGATCCAGATGGGAATTCCATTCTTGTAGATCAACACGTTTAGTGAAGAGCTAATAACGTTTCAAGGAACTTTAGACTGATTTTATGACCACCCGTTTCACTTCTTATATAGACACTTAAAACGAAAAAGGATACATCGAATAATTATTTCTTAAGCTCAAAAAAACACTGGAAACCCATCTATGTTCTGCCGATGGATTTCCAGTGTTTTTTTCGGAACATCAGTAAAGTGAAATGATGATGTGTTCCTTTGTAAAGTAAATTCATTATGGGTTGAACTTTCAGGATGCTCCTCTTGCACACAACATACCCAAAATTTATTTTCCGACGGGATCTATTGGTTCTTTCCCCGTTAAAACAGCTACTAAATTCTCTGCCGCTCGCATCGCCATTGCCGCTTCCGTTCTCGCTGTAGCAGATCCGATGTGAGGGACTGTCACGACATTCGACATTTGAAGTAATGGATTAGTTGGATCCACAGGCTCTTTTTCGAATACATCCAGTCCTGCTCCATGAATTTCTCCGTTTTGCAAAGCATGAATAAGCGCTTGTTCATCGACAGTCTGACCGCGAGATATATTTATGAAAACAGCAGATTTCTTCATCAATTTGAATTCCTCTTTACCAATGATTTGGAACGTTTCAGGCGTAAGAGGTGTCATCAACACAATGTAGTCGGAACGTGTTAACAGTGAGGTCAAATCGCAATACTCCGCACCATACTTCTCTTCAGCTGCCTGTTTTCTATTCCGATTAAAATAAAGAACATCCATATTAAATCCGAATTTTGCTCTTCTCGCAATCGCTTCTCCAATTCGCCCCATCCCAATGATGCCTAACGTGGTACTATGTACATCTTTCCCATAGATTTCGCGATAATTTGTCGTCGGTTTCCAGCTTCCCTCTTTGACGAATCGATCCAACTCAGTGATACGTCTAGCTGTGGATAAAATGAGGGCAAATGCTAAATCTGCAACCGTTTCATCCAATACATATGGCGTATTGGTTCCAATTACATTTCGTTTAGTCATAGCGTCTACATCAAAATTATTGTAACCAACAGATACGTTACTAATGACTTTTAGGTGAGGGGCGTGATTCAGTAACTCCTCATCAATTCTTCCAACCATACTGCTACCCCCAGTATATAACCCTTCAACATCAGCAATTTCCTCTAACAGAATATCCCTCGGAGTTCGCCCATCGCCATGCCATTCACGAATATCACAATACTGAGCCATATAGTCTTTCACTTGGTCAGGTATTGAATATGTTGAATAAATTTTTGGTTTCACTTTTCATTCCCCCTACTATTCACTACCTTCTAACTCCATTGTGCCATAGTTTACAATCTTCGGCACGTGAAATTCCATAGTGTCAGTTTCCTTTGCAAGAATCTATCGTAACTATCTAAACTTTCATGATTTATTACTGTAGGTACCTACAATAGTTCGAATTATGATCGCAACTTCAGTAATTCTGCATCATCTCCGGAAAGTTTTGCCATGATAACTGCATTTTTCACTTGAATAGTGTAGGAACGCGACAGGCTACTAGCCACAATAAGACTCCTTAGTAAATATGTCATGAATAGGTAGTCGAAAGCGGGCCGAAAATAGTGCAGTGAAAATGAAGGTCATCAAGCCCCACTCACCAGTTTTTTATGCGAATAAATGGTTAACCAACAGACGTGATGTTGTAATAAAGAATCCTCCCAACAAAGCTTGGCCCCAGTAGACGTCTTCGCTGGACATTATATAGAATTAGTAGTTCAATTTATGTAGAATAGTCGCATGAACAAATTTATACACTATAATAATATCTATTCATCGATATATTTCCCATTTTAGATAAAAAGAACTGTCTTCCTAAGTCTGTAAAAAGACCGTAAAGACAGTTCCCTTTCTTCTTACGAATTAAAATGGCATTCAGAAGATTTTTTATATCACGTCTCGTTTAGACGTTGACCTCTCCTGCTTCTCTTTTCTCCGTTACTCAGACAAGAGTTTAATTGCTTCGTCTAATGATTTCTCGATTGCAATCGGAGCATATGTAAACCACGGATCATCACCAATATAATAGACATCATTATTTTTTACAGCGTCAATACTTTTCCACAAAGAACTTTCTTCGATTTGAGAAAGCATACTATCCTTCTGCTGTGTTTCTTCCCCATACGTTAACATGATAATTTTGTCCCCTGCATAATCCGGCAACTTCTCCATTGATATATCTTCGTAAACAAACTCTTCAAAATCAGGGTCTTTTGCCAGCTTTTCTTGAATGAACGAAGGCGGAGTTAATTGTAATGATCGATAAAGGACATGACCAATGTTTCGTGCGCCATAAAGTCTAAGTGTATCTTTCTCATATGTCATAAAAATCGATACGACTTGATCTTTACCTATTTTACCAGCAATTTTTTCTCTTCCTTCAGCAGCTTTATCATCTAATCTGGCGATCCACTCATCGGCTTCTTTCTCTTTACCCAAGACATTAGCTACCTCTTTAAATTGAGTGAAAACATCTCCATACATCCATGGAATGACAATCGTAGGCGCAATTTTACTTAGTTGCTCCACTTCTTCAGGATCTGCTGAAATAATTAAGTCCGGTGCCATTTCCAGCACTTTCTCGATGCTGAATGGACTTCCAAGGTCTTCTACCCCAGCTTGTAATTCGCCTAAATAGTTATTGTCCAATACATGTGTTGGTGCGCCAATCGGCTTCACACCAAGCGCAAGCATCGCATCTAAATATTGAGTCGTCACAACACGCTGTGGATTGACGGGGATCTCTACTTCTCTTCCGGTTACATCCTTATAGATTCTTGTAGATGTATTCATTTCTTTGCTTTCACTTGATTTTGCTTCTTTTTCAGATTGTTTTGTTTCAGAATCTGTTTTATTAGTTTCTTGTTCGCTACATCCCACCAGCGCTAAGGATAGAAGCGTTATTATAAATAATGTGTGAAATAATAGTTTTGGTTTCATCTTTTGTTACTCCTTTTTCCTCTGCAATTCAACGCTTCTCGATACTATTTTAGAAAGATACGCTGGTATGCCACTATTAAAATAAGTTAGTTTTTCACTGCATACAAATGTTTGACCAATTCACGATTTTTCTCTTTAAAGATGTCATTATGTGAAGAGACCATTCCGTGCCCATAAGCATCTGGCGCGATATATTGTTTCGCTTTATTCACAGCATTAGCCGCGTCCTGAAACGCCCCTGCTATTAAATGAAGCTTCCCTTCGTGATTCAAAATATCTCCTGCTGCAAAGAGCCCTGGTACAGATGTTTCACTCATGGGACTGCCTGCAACACTGTATTCATTCGCCATTTCTATATCTAACCCACTATTCGAAGTCAATTCTTTATCACGATCATAGCCATGATTAATAATCACTTCATCAACAGACAGCTGAATCAGATCTCCATCTTCTCCGTTAACTAACTCCACCTTCTCAATCGTTTCGTGGTCACTTGCTGCAATGAGTTTTTGGATTGATGTATTCAATAAGCACTCGACAGAACTATTGAATAGCTTCGATACTTCTGCCTCATGCCCTTTCAACATATCTTTCCGGTAAGTTAAATAGACTTTTTCCGCAATCGGTTCCAACTCATTCGCCCAGTCAACAGCGGCATTACCGCCTCCGGAAATCAATACGGTTTTCCCTTTAAAACGTGCAAGAGATTTCACTGTATAATGCAAATTTGCAACTTCAAAACGTTCTGCGCCTTCAATTTCTAATTTTGTTGGTTTCAAGATTCCCCCACCAACAGCTAAAATGACTGTTTTGGACAAATGCTTTTGGTTTGTAGATGTCTGAATAACAAAATTTCCATCCTCATTTTTGTTAATCGAAGTTACTTTTTCCCCTAATACAAGCTCGGGCTCAAAAGTTAATCCTTGCTGAATTACTTGTTCAATCAGTCGTTCTCCTGTAACCGGTGTGAGCCCGCCAATATCCCAAATCATTTTCTCCGGATAGACATGCACTTTTCCGCCCAAATAAGGTTGGAACTCGATGATCTTAGTTTTCATTTCCCTTAGACCACTATAAAAAGCGGAAAAAAGTCCCGCTGGGCCACCACCAATAATTGTTACATCATATAACTGTTCTGAATTCATCATCCATGCTCCTTTTTCATTTAGTCATTATGCAGCGCGAGAAAGCCAAACTAGTACCCAAAATACAATCTGTCGCCACGATATCTATTATCAATTTTCTTTATAGGCGAAATACCTTCTCTACGCCTAGCTAAACGTAAAAATTTACCTGAAATGATCTTTCCACATCTTTTTGATAATGATAATCATTCTCACTATTTAACAGTATAAATCATTGTGGAATCGTTTTCAATACTTAACTAACAATCACAACGATATTGTTAAAATACGCTCACGTAGCACTACCATGAAAAAATTACTTCGTTGGATTTTCAATCAGCATGTCTACAAACAAGTCTATTTGCTCATAAATCGCAATCGGATCGTATCGGTAATATGTATCAAAGTCGTTATAAAACACTCGATTATTCTTCATCGCATCCAATCCTTGCCAAACAGACGAATCCTTTAAGTTCTTTAAAGCCTCTCCTTTTTTCTCAGGATCGTAGGTTGTCAAAAACATATAGTCTGCGGCGTACTCTGGTAATACTTCCATTGACAGCTGGAGTGTTTGTTCTTCATTGTTGTTTTCATGTGGCATGTTAAGTTCCAACGCATTATACAGTGCTTGCCCCCCGCGTCCTGCATTGTCTCCAAAGATCCAAAGATCACCTTTGTCCGTTAATTCATAAATACCGAATGTTGCATCTGCATCAATAACGGCTGAAAGCTTTTCCCTTCCTTCTTTTGCTTTCTGGTCAAATTTGCTAATGAATTTATCTGCTTCCTCATGATTTCCGGTAATATCTGCAAACAATTTGATTGTTTCTTGAATATTTGTTGCCGTTCCATATGGAATATGAATTGTTGGTGCAATTTTCGAAAGTTGCTCGTAATTTTCATCATACATAACAACAATTAAATCAGGTTTTAGTTCTAATACCTTTTCAATATTCACTGGCGTTCCAATCTCGACGGCATCTTTTAATAAATCCTTAATAAATGGATTGTCAAAAGCTGTTGGCTCAACACCTACGACATTTGCGTCAACAGAAAGCAACTCTCCTCCGTAATAATCTGTAACAATTCGCAATGGCTTTGTCGGGATTTCAACGGTACCTCTTTCGGTCTCGAACGACCGAGTTTCTGCGGTTTGTTGCTCTACTTCTGCTTTTTCTGTCTCATTCTCTGTTTCTGAAGGTTTTGTCGTTGATTTATTACACGCAATTAGTATTGAAGCCAGCAAGAATAGCATTGCAGTCATGATCATTAATTTGTTTTTCTTCACAATCGGTTAACCCCTTTTCTAAATAACTTTTTTACTCAAGTTAATCAACACAAGTGAGAATGAGAATCATTTTCACTAACTAAGTGTATACGACAAAATCGAAAAATACAATAACTTATTTTCACGTCTGTTGATTAACCATTTATTCGCATAAAATACTAGGGAGTAGGGCTTGATGACCTTCATTTTCACTGCACTATTTTCGGCCCGCTTTCGACTAACTATTCGTGACAGATTTACTGTTGGGTCCTACTATGGCTAGAAGTCATTCAATCCGAAGCAATCGAAAAATGCAACTATACAAGTAGCGCCTAGTAGGAGATTATGTTATTCACTGGTTACTTTTAGTTAATAAACAGATGTGACTTATTTTATTAATCCTAAATAGACATCCATCAAATTCGATGTTGAAAAATAAAGAAGCCCTTATAAAGCCAACCTACTTTGAGTAATCAAATAATATCGCAAAGAAAAGATGCTCCTTAAGCCATACAACAGGCTGTGGAGCACCTTTTTCTATTTTTCTAAACTAGTGAGCCAAGTTACAAGCTCTTTTGTCTGAGCAAGGACAGCAATCGGATCATAATACCATGAACGTTCCTCTGGCCATACATAGAGGTGACCATTCTTGACCGCTGGCAGGCTGCCCCAAACAGGATCTGCTTCAAAATCGGCAACTGTTCGACTGTTGGAAGTCAAAATGATATAATCACCTGCGTAACTTTCTAACATTTCCGCCGAGAGTTCCGCCCATTGCTTCTCCATAATTTCATCGGCAATAACGCTAGGTGGTTTGCGTCCTAGTGCTTGGTAGACTGGCTGTCCGCCACGGCCGAAATTATCACCGTATACATATGTTGATTTGTCAATGTCCTCCATAATCGAGAAACTTGCATCTTTGCCGATAGCTGCATCAACCTTAGCTTTAGCGTCTGCAATTTGCTGGTCATAATTATTTAGCCAAACTTCTGCTTCCTTTTCTTTACCAAGTAGTTGACCGAAAAAGGTCAGTTCCTCGTGAGCATTTTTCAGATCACCATATGGAATAACGATTGTTGGAGCGATTTTGCTTAAAATCTCATAGCTCTCTCCATTTCCAGTAATAATAAGATCCGGGTTAAGGGCAAGAATACTTTCAGCAGACGGACTTCCGTAAACTCCAGTATCAGAAACACCCAAAAGTTCATCTTCATAATAATAGTTATTAATTGTCAGTTCCGGTGCTCCCACTGGAATAACATCTAAGGCAATCAGACTGCCAAGGTATTCCTCTGCTACAATACGTTGCGGTTTGACAGGAATTTCAATCTCTCCATTTACTGTAGCAATGGTTTTCGTAGTGCTGTTCGTGTTAGCTCCTGAATTTTGGTCCGATTCCACTTTATCGGCCGCTCCGCTATTTGAAGCTTTCTCTGTCGCTCCGCAAGCGGAAAGGACTATCAAGATTAGAAATAATACTAACGGAACAATTAGCCTCAGCCTCTGCCCCCAATGATGGTTTTCTTGTGTATACAACTTTAAATCCCCCTTAATTAATAATGATAATCATTATCACTTATAATATTAAGGGGTCTGGATAGAATTGTCTATGCACTAAAATGATCTAATCCCCTTCATTATTGTGATATTAGCACCCTCATAAGCTCATGCAACTGAGCTTGGGAGGACAGCGGGTCATAGCCATAAAACAAATCTGGCTGTTCAATTAAGTACATCCGATTTTGTTTGATTGCCTCCATCTTCAGCCAAGACTCTGACTGAAATAAGCGCTTCATTCGTTTCTTTGTCCCTGGATTTGAAGGTATCCCAGTAATAAAGATATGGTCAGCTGGGTGGTCTGCAATAGCTTCAATCTCTTCCTCTACAAACCCCCGTTGTTCAATACCATGCTTAAGCAAAGAGCCTGGAGGACGAAAGCCGATATCTTCATACAAGATTTGGCTTCCTCTTCCATGGCTACTATGAATGCTGTAAGCAGAACTTGTACCGATCTCCCACAATACTGCCGTTCCCCGTTTTCCAATCTGCTGGTCCAGTTTCTGATTAAAGGCCCATATTTGTTCATCGTAATGGGCGAGCCATTCCTCTACCTGCTGTTGTCTTTCTACAACGTCAGCAATGTGGCGAAATTGCTCTCTCCAGCTCATGTCCATGAAAGGAAGGCCAAGCACGGGAGCCAGCGGTAGAAGTTCTTTGCTCCCCTTCACAGTATAATAATCAATGATTAAATCAGGCCGAGTGGAAGCAATGGTGTTATAAAAAGAGGATGTACTTATTCCAAATTCATAGAGTTTTTGCAAGGGATTCACTGGATTTACACTTTCCATCCAGGAGGAATATACGCCTAGCTCTGGCGTGATACCTAATGCCAGTAAGCATGCAGTATGGTTACTATTAAGAGCAACCACACGTTTTTTCTTTTGATGATAGGCGGTAGGTGATAAACCGACCAATTGCTTAAATTTCCGACTTAAATAAGCACCTTCTTTATAGCCCACTTCCTGTGCCAATTTCTCTAGTTTTGGCATATCGTATAGCAGCCTATTCTGAGATGCACGAATCCGTAGCAAGGCAAGGTAATCACTGAAGGTTTGAGAAGTATGTCTGCGAAATGCACGCGAGAAATGTTCAGGGCTTACTTGTGCGATTGTTGCCATTTGCTCACGCGTCACATCCTCATGAAAATGTGTGTCTACATAATGAAGAACTTGTTCCATCCACGCGTTATTTTTCTGTTGTTGTCCCTCTAGTTCATCATATAGCACCGCTAATAGCTCAACGAATAATTGTTGAAATTGAAACGGTTTACGTTCACTTAGTTGTTTCGAAGCCCTTTCTAGCTCGGCCGTCAGACTTAATATGTTCAAAGAACAGTTCCGAAGAGGTTCAGGATGCTTTAATACATTCGGTTGAATACCATCAGACGTTAAGCAACGGTAGCTAATCAATGTCCCCTTAAAACTTGTATGCAATTGTGTAAACACCTTCAATTCATGGGAATTATGCCATAGCATTACACAACCACGTGACAATTCGTATTGCTGTTCTTGAAGATCTAGTAAACCGCTTCCATTTATAATAACGAGAATACAAGGGAATCGTGTCATTTCTTCATCAATACAAGGTAAAGAACCTTCCCAGTTAGCTATGCTTACAGGGTAATAATATGTATGAGATAATGAGATATTATGCTTAGATAAATGATTAGCCATCACTACATCCCCTCTTAATCACTTAATTTCCAACTAGTAACAGTACAATTGACTATACCTAAGTATCTCAATTATATAGAAATCATTTCCTCACATAAAATCACACATGTGCTGATTAACCAACAAAAACAGTAAATAACTGAACCAACACTAGGTGCTTCGTGTACAGTATAATTGGATCGCTTTTGGATTAAACGACCTCTATACGATTACCAAGATGTCTTGATGTGTAGGAATGCGAGTTCATCACATCCCTACACATTTTTTTGATAATCGTATGGTGTTTATTCATCCTTCGCGCTCCAAATGCATACGTACACAAAGTGCTAACGTTTTTCCGGACGAGAGAATAGCTGGGCTTCTAATCTGTGTAAAAGCCGCCAAAGATACAATTTTGGCGGCTGATGTCTTCTCCAGAGTCTTGTCTTTTTTATTTAAGAAAGAGTCTCTTTCTTATAGTCCATTGCATGATAAGATGCATACTCTTTTTTAAAAGTAAGTAAGGTACACACTGTAGAAAGTGCTAGAGTGTCATTTTCTTTCCATAGCTTGGGTTCTCTTTTACACACCAAATTGTGCTTCGTGTAGTCTATTATAAGCCCCTTTTAGATCGAGTAACTCTTGATGACTGCCTTGTTCTGTAATACCTTCCTCTGTCACAACAATTATCCGATCTGCATTTTTAATCGTTGCTAATCGATGTGCAATCACAAGTGTTGTACGCCCAATAGATAACTCAGTTAAGGCCTGTTGAATTGCGACCTCAGTTTCAGTATCAAGTGCTGATGTAGCTTCATCCAAAATGAGGATAGATGGATTTTTCAGGAACATTCGAGCTATAGATAGACGCTGTTTTTGTCCACCTGAAAGTTTAACACCACGCTCCCCTATCATCGTATCCATTCCTTCTGATTGAGAAAGAATAATATCTTCCAACTGAGCTCTTTTCGCCGCTTCCCATATCTCTTCTTCTGAAGCATCTAGATCGCCATATGCGATATTCTCTCGAATCGATCCGTCAAATAGAAATACATCTTGTTGAACAATTCCAATTTGGGCACGGAGAGAGGCAAGGGTCATTTTTCTAGTTTCAATTCCATCAATCAGTAAAGAACCTTCCTTTATATCGTAAAAACGAGGTAATAGACTACAAATCGTCGTTTTTCCAGCACCTGATGGTCCAACAAGGGCTACTGTTTCTCCAGCACGAATCGTTAAATTAATATGCTCCAACACATTATCTTTACCTTCATACCCAAACGATACGTCCTGGAACTTTATATTTCCTTCCAAATGTCCGACATCCATTGCATCCGGAGCATCTGCTACATCTGGCTCTGTATCTAGCATTTCAGTAAATCGCTTGAATCCAGCAATTCCTTTGGGATACATTTCAATAACACCATTGATTTGCTGAATCGGTCCTAAAAACACATTCGACAGTAGGATAAAGGCAAGGAACTCTCCGTACGTCATGTTTTTATTGATAACAAACCATGTTCCGCATAGTAGAACAAACAATGTGACAATTTTCATGAGAATATAGCTAATCGATGAATTCCAAGCCATAACACGATAAGCGATTAACTTTGAATCACGAAAACGAATGTTGTTTTTATTGAATTGAGCAATTTCATGATCTTCATTGGAAAATGCTTGAACAACGCGCATTCCACTCACATTATTTTCTACACGTGCATTAAAATCTGCAATATCCGTAAAGAAGCGGCTAAATGCTACAGACATTTTCTTACTGAAGTACAAAGAAAGACTAATAATAAGTGGAACAATAATAAAAGTGAGTACAGCTAATTCTGGGTTTATCGTGAACATAATTGCAAATGCACCAGTGAGTGTCATAAGTGCTATGAAGAAATCCTCCGGTCCATGATGCGCGATTTCACCAATATCCATTAAATCGTTTGTCATTCTAGAAACTAAATGACCTGTTTTATTATTATCAAAAAATCGGAACGATAACTTCTGTACATGCGTAAAGAGATCTTTTCGCATATCCGATTCTATATTAATGCCCAGCTTATGACCCCAGTAAGTGACAACATAATGGAGAGCTGCACTGATAATATAAATTCCAAGTAACGAGACACACCCCCATAGAATCCAGGTCCAGTTTGAGCTTGGTAATAAATCATCCACTACACGATGGACCGCTAGTGGAAAAGCTAACTCTAGTAATGCGGCAATGACTGCACAGGAAAAGTCCAAAATGAAAAGTTTTTTATATGGTTTATAATAAGAGAAAAAACGTTTTAGCAATAGGTATCACGTTCCTTACATTATTGTTTTTGTGTGGGGCCTTCATCAACTATTCACTTGGTGAAAATGTTAAGAGGCTAGGTCTGACATCAAGCCCCATACAGAACTAGCCTACCCTTTATGAATTATTTTTCGTTCTGTTTCTTAGCGACAAGCATATCCGCTACTTCTTCCGCTTGTGCTAACACAGCAATCGGATCATATGGCCAAAACCGTTTTCCATCAAGATAGAAAACATTATTCTTTTTGACTGCATCTACAGATTCCCAAACAGGATCCTCTTTATCTAACGTACCACCATGTGATTGATCGAAAAAGATATAATCACCAGCATAATCAGTCAGTACTTCAAAGGAAACTTGTTTGAATGTCTCCCCAGCATCTATTAACTCTGTTTTAATACGCTCCTGCGGAGTTAACTGAAGATGCTTGTAGATTGCTTGTCCGCCTCGATAAATGCCATCACCATAGATGTACGAGTCTTTACCGAATGCGCCGAAGATAGAAACTGTTTCTCCCGCTCCCATTACCGCCTTGACTTTATCTCTTTGTTGTTGAATTTTCTCATCAAAAGAAGTCAGCCATTCTTCTGCTTCTTTGCTTTTGCCTAGCATCTCCCCAATTGCTCTTACTTCCTCGTAAGCATCGCTATATGTTTCGTAGGGAATAATCACAGTAGGTGCCATTTTGGAAAACTTCTCAAATGTGTTTTTTTCAGAATCCGCACTAATAATCAAATCTGGATTTAAACCCAATATTGTTTCCACAGCACTCTCGCCGGTACTCTCAATACCAGTTATCAAATCCTGTATATGTACGTTCTCAAGATCTGTTTTTGTTGCACCAACAGGTTTTTCTCCAAGGATAAGTAGTGTAGGTAAATAGCTATCTACAACAATCCTTTTTGCGTTTGCCGGTATTTCAATATCGCCGTGAATTGTTTTAACAATTCTTGTTTCTGGTTGTTCACTTTCAGCCTTATCATTCTTTGCTTCTTCCGTACCTTTCTTAGTATCTGATGTTTGACTGCTCGAACTTCCACAAGCAGCAATCATTATAGTAAGTATAACGAGTAATAGACTAAAGATAAGTTGAGATTTATTCTTAAACATTGATATCCTCCTTATTGATAACGATTTTCATTCTCAATGACATATAAAAAAATATAGCCAACTACGTCAATTTTAACGTGTTATTGTTTAAAATTGGAGTTGATTATATTCTCTTCTATACGAGTTTTACTTGGTAAGTGATTCTACAACACCATCAATAATTTGAGTATTAGCAATCGGTCCTGAATATAACCAGCTAGTCTCAGCGGCATATTCATAAATATGTCCATTTTTCACGGCCGGTATATTTTTCCATACTGGATCCAGTAACATTTCTGCGCCATTTCCTTTATCACTATTAATCAAGAAGATATGATCTGCATCTAGTTCAGCTAATCGTTCTAAGGAAATCTCCGACCAATTTCCTGTAGCGGTGCTTGAAATTTCTTTGACCACATTTGGAGTTGAAAGACCAAGATCACCGTATAAGACAGCTCCACTGGATACATTTTCGCTAACTATAAAGAATGTATTATTAACGAGCCAAACAGCTGCAGCTGATTCAGAGCCAATCGAATCCTGTATAATCTTCTTTGAGTCCGTTGCTTTTTTCTCATATTCTTCTAATACCTGTTTTGCTTCATCCGTTTTCTCGAAAATCTCACCTACTTTTAATAATTTTTCGCGCCAATCACTGTTATTCTCTACTTCAAGCACATATGTAGGCGCAATTTTTGAATACTGCTCGTATTTCCCCCCCTCCACTGCTTCCGCAGAGCTCATAACGAGTAAATCCGGAGAAAAGCTTGTCACGACTTCAAATGGAAGGTCATATGGAATTGTCGGTACGTCTTTTAAATAGTCTTGTAAATAATTTTGAATCGATGCGCCGTCATTTACTGTCCACTGTGCAAGAGGCGTAATATCGAGTGCTACTAAATTATCTTCTAAATAAGAAGCAATAATACGCTCAGGTTTTGCAGGTATTGTCACTTCATGCCCCATTGCATCTGTTAGTATTCGTTCCGTTGAAAGCTCTTCAGCTGCCTGTTCTGTTTTGGTATCTTTGGTTTTGGCACCATTTTCACTAGTGTCGCCACACCCAACTAAAGTTAGTGATAGTGCTATAAAACTAGACATGATTACAGTTCTTTTTTTATTAGTTAACATCGATTCATTCTCCTACTATTCGTTTTTTTATCAAAGAAATAACAATTCTATAGAGTACAATAACTTCATAAGGATTTTTACACAGACGAAGGCTCAGATACATCAATCTTTCAAGCGTGACAATAGGTAAAGGAAGTATGGTGCCCCAATAACAGCGACGACAATTCCTGCTGGTATCTCTGATGGCTGTAGTATCCAACGACCAAGTGTATCCGCAACAAGGACTAACAACCCCCCGGTCAAAGCTGCAGCTGGTATTAAAAATTGATGTCTAGATCCGACTAGTTGACGTGCCAAATGAGGACCAATCAGCCCTACAAATCCGATACCACCACTAACTGACACGCTAGCTCCCGCTAATCCAACAGCTGCAGCAAGTAATATACGCCGCTCTTTTTCAATCGAGGCACCTAAGCCAGCTGCTGTTAAATCTCCTAAATTTAGTACGTTTAATACACGTGCTTTCGAAAATACAAATGGTATTAAAACGAGGATCCAGGGCAACAAGGACAGCACAAATTTCCAATTTGACCCCCAAATACTGCCCGCTAACCAAGTAGCAACAAATTGATAATTCTCTGGACTTAAGCGCAGTGTTAAAACAATCATGACCGAACTAATACCGGCCGCTACTGCCACACCCGTGAGCAGTAGCCGCATAGGTGAAATTCCCTCATGTCGTTTATAAGCTAACGAATAAATGATCACCGCTGTTATTCCTGCTCCTAAAAACGCTAAAACAGGAAGTAAAAAGACAGGTGTAGCTGTAGTTGATGGGAAAAATGATATAAATAGCATGACAGCTAGCCCAGCACCTGCGTTAATCCCCAATATGCCCGGATCCGCCAAAGCATTACGGGATATCCCTTGTAGCACACAGCCCGAAACTGCTAGTCCCATCCCTACCAATACTGCAATAACTATACGAGGTAATCGAAATTCAAATAGAATGAGGTGTTGCTTCTCCGTTCCAAACCCAAACAACGTTCGGATCACTTCAAGCGGTGTCAATTTAATAAAACCGGTATTCATGCTAATCATGAAAGCAACGACAATGAGCAATCCAAGAACACCGATAATCATCAGATTTTTAGTCTTTGCCCGATGTTGGTTCTTTGTCATATTAATCTTTTCTTTCATAGTTCTTTTCCTCCTTTTCGTGCAAGATACAGGAAGAACGGAACCCCAATTAAAGCAATCAATGCGCCAATTGGTGTTTCATATGGAGGATTAATCATTCGTGCTCCGAGATCCGCCAAAACTACTAAAAGACCACCCAGCACAATTGAACAAGGAATAATCCAACGATAATCATGACCAACTAGAAAACGAGTGAGATGAGGAACGATTAATCCAACAAAACCAACTGCCCCTACTACAGAAACAGCAGCTCCAGCTAGGATTAGCACAATAATCATCCCAACTAGTTTAATCGTCTTTGTTCGTTGTCCTAGTCCAATTGCTACTTCTTCTCCAAGGCTTAAGAGTGTGATTGAACGTGAAAGAATCAGTGCACCGATCATTGCAACGATAATCCATGGGGTCATGATTTGGAGATGAACCCATTTCGTTCCCGATACACCGCCAGCATACCAAAAGGCTAAATCTTGCCCAATACGGAAATAAAGGGCAACTCCTTCGCTAAGTGCTCCTAACAATGCGCTTACTGCAGCCCCAGCAAGGACAAGTCGCATTGAAGTCAAACCGCCTCGTGACATCGAGCCGACTCCATACACGATTCCAACACCTAGACCAGCACCTAAAAAGGAATACATGATTAAGTACATATATGGTAGGCCGGGCAAAAAAGCAAAACAGAGTGCCAGCATAAATGCAGCACCTGCATTTAAGCCCAAAAGACCGGAATCCGCTAGTGGATTCCGAGTCATCCCCTGCATAAGTGCACCAGCTACAGCAAAACACGATCCAACCATTGCAGCACCAAGAACGCGCGGCATGCGTATTTCTCGAATAATTTGATGCTGTGTTAGATCAGGATCAAAATGAAACACAGCCGTCCAAACAGTTGCTAACTTTATGTCTGCAGCTCCAAATGAAATGGATAGACCAATTGCAACAAGTAATGCAAACATACCTCCGAATAAAACAACAACAGCCACAATTGGATGTGAGTGTTTCTTAATTTCTGTTAGCTTTTCTATCTCGGCAGAAACCTCCGCTGAAGCAGACATACATTTTCCTCCCCAAAACGAACTTACAAGCGGCATACCTCATTGAGAAAAAGGTTTACCGTTCCTTCTGACACAATTGATACGATAGACAAATTGGATTTTCACTAAATGGACAAGTTGTTATCCTGGCGTCTATGTTAAATACAAGCTGTAAATTAGCGCAAGTCATCACCTCTTCTGGTGTCCCCTCTTTTACTAATGTGCCATCTTTCATGGCAATCAAATAATCAGAAAAACGGGATGCATGATTCAAATCGTGTAGAACCATGACGATTGTCCGGCCTTCCTCCTCATTAAGTCGCTGTAGGAGAAGTAGGATATCGAGTTGATGCGCTAAATCTAAATATGTAGTCGGTTCGTCGAGAATTAGAATTTCAGTGTCCTGCGCAAGCGCCATCGCAATCCACACGCGTTGCCTTTGTCCACCTGATAATGCTTCAACAGGGCGATCCTTAAACTCATTTAATCCGGTTACTTCAATCGCCCAGTAAATATACTCATAATCTTCCTTCTTTAATGAACCAAAGCCACTTTGGTGTGGGAAACGGCCATAGGAAACCAATTCAAATACAGTAAGTCCCCCTGGAGCGTTAGCTGACTGTGGCAAAATCGCCATCTTCTTGGCTACTTCTTTCGTTTCTAACTGATGGATTGCACGTCCATCAAGATAGACCGCACCGCTTTTCGTTTTCAATACGCGCGAAATCGCTTTCAATAAAGTAGATTTCCCACAGCCATTCGGACCAATGATCGTAGTTATCTTTTTTTCAGGAATAGACACACTTAATTCATCAATTATTAGTGTGCTTGAATAACCAATCGCAACTTGATCTACTGTAATAGCTGACATTTTCAGTACTTCCTTTCTATATGTAATCGTATCGATTGATTAAGGTTTCTTTCCTTCTTTTACTTTTCTAAGGATTAGTTATACGTTAAATTTAATTGATAACGATTATCACTCTCATTTATATATTAGATACTTTTTAGAAGATTGTCAACAGCTTACAGAAGTTAAAGTGAGATTAGTTTTTTTGTGCAGTATTTGATTGTAGTGGACCTTCAATAATCGCATCGTTACGGGAGGTGGAGGGCAACGTTGATTGTCTTAAATTTGGATTTTTTTTATAAATGAATACGGCGTATGCGCTTTACAAGGACTTTTGGGAGATCACTGAAAAAATCCCGATACTTAGAACTAATTAGAATTCCCGCCAATACCGCTTGGACGCTTTGTGGATGCCTCCCGCGATAAGCCAGAAAGAAGACCCCTTTCAGTCTTATCGCTCCGGCTACCACGAAGTCGCGCCTTCGCTGGATGGGTCTATGTGAGAAAGAGCATTTCATAATTTGTGATGAGCTCTGCAACCTGGAGTGCGTCTTTCTTGAATATAATTAATAACAACTAGTAATCACCTTATAATCTCAGCATGTACATCTCAAAATCACATTTCTCTCGATAATGAACACCCTAGCGAAGGCGCGGTAAAGACATCCCAAAGCGCAAAGCGTTCTACAATCCACACCCCGAATTACAACTCTCTCCTTATTGAGCGCCACAGCTTCAATGGGATTCTTTAATTCAACAAATATAGTATATTTTCTTTAATATAAATAAGGATAACCTTGCCGATATAGCAAGGTTATCCTTATTTAAATATATGCAATTACCATCAATTCGTCTATATGACGGTGACAGCGGGAGTCCTCCAGCGTCCAGAGGCTCTATCAATTAAGCATCGTGTCTTCATCACTTTTGTATTCTAAAACATCTCCAGGCTGACAGTCTAAAGCCTTACAAATCGCCTCTAAAGTCGATAGTCGAACCGCCTTTGCCTTTCCATTTTTCAATATAGAAAGATTAGCCATCGTAATTCCAACCCTCTCCGAAAGTTCCGTAACGCTCATTTTCCTTTTAGCCAGCATCACATCAATATTGATTATAATTGCCATCGTTATCACCTCAGACTATTAAGTCATTTTCCGATTTTATATCAATCGCTTCTTGTAAAAGTCTATGAAGAACAGCAGCGAATACTGCGATTACCATTGAAGCAAAGATAGGGACCATTCCAATTATTATGAGACCTGGGGCATCGTCTAGATCTGCTACGAGATAAACAAATGGCATAATTACAACATACAAACCACTGATTGACATTGCACAAAACTTGATTTTTTTCAGAGATTTGACAGACAGTTCAGAGAAAGATTGGTTCTTGTCAATATAGCTTAAAAGTTTAAATGCCTGATACAATGCAAAGAAAAACGGGATAACTGATACATACATGCCTATTAAAATGGGATATAGTATGTGGGCATAGTCTGGATCTACTGGATTATTAGTTAACCAAGGTAACCCGAATATGCACAAAGCAAGAACTGGGATTCCAATAAGAAATACAGCTATCTTTAAAAAGAGTGTTGAACCTTGTTTCATAAAAAAACACCTCACTTATTTATTATTAATTTTATTTTAGCACATATTTTATCGTTTAACAATAAACTATTATCATTTATTACCATATTTTTATCGTTGTATGAATATCCTTTTAATTTTAGACATAGATAAAAAGCATTTTTCATTACAAAGAAATGCTTTATAACTTAATGTATTCAATTTATAACTTGTTCAATCCAGTTGCCGCAAGAAACAAAAATGGATTTTACATTTTCTCTCGCTCATAAGTATCTTCCATATAGATCATTTTTAATTACTATATCTGTATATGCGCCTTTCTAATTTTCAACCATTACAAAATCGATATCCTGTAGTTTCAACTAACTTTTCTCGATACCAATCATTGGTTTGTTTAGATAACATGAAGCATGTGTAGCAATCCGCATATGTCTACTGTGTATATAACGTAAGCGTAAAATATAATCCACACTTATTTGGAAGTAGCTGATCAAAACATTAATATCTTCTGTATCTACATTGGCTAGTTGTTCAAACAGAATTGTGAGTTATGTAAAAAGGTCATGGAAAAATTGCATCTCCTCCTTGTCCTTTCAACGAGTCCTTCGACTGCGGTCTCGATTGCTTTCATTTCATTTTCCAAACGATTTAGCATGGTATTATTCCGCCGCAAGCCATCGTGGAAAGGGCCGGTTCTAATTACATTTACAATGAAATCATTTGAAGTTGGGTTTACTCGTAATCGGTGGATTACCCGTCCCCTTACCGCCAACGGTCCCCAAAGATTTTTTTTGGAGCTACTGCCTTCATGCCATGCTAACCGTTTAAAATCAACGACATTTTAGGTTATTGCGTTTATGATATCATTTTCGGTTTCAATGGCACATCCGTATTCACCAGAAACACTATAAGGATACACACAAAAAATCAGCCATTTGAACATATGGCTGATTATCGTACTAACTGTAGGAAAGTGCAATCTATGCTTTGAATTAATCCTGGTACGACAACCCAGTTTTTAACCAATAGTTTTATCCCTGAAAAGTCACACCATTTATTACAATTTGCGAGGCACGGAATGGGATATTTATGTTTATCATTTCAATATATGGCCCTAAAATGGCGTAGAATGACTCCCATTTACTATCAACTTATTCGTATTTACCATTCTGTTCTGAATAAAGGATACCTGTGTTAAAAAAATACCTGGTATTAACACAATTCGGAATTGTATCAGAACTAGGCGCCTTAATTTATCAAGCTTTTTTCTTAAAAGTAGTAATTCGTTTATTTTTTCATAAGTTGTTCAATAGGATTAAAAATTCACTTTTTCATTGATTCGATAATTTGTGAGGTACCACTGAATATGATATCACGCATAACCTCGCTATAATTAGAGTACTCAGTAATATTAGTCATAATTATATCTAGAGTTTGTTTGAATTTACCATCAATCATTATTGTAATACCCTCAACCTCTTGATCTGTTTCACCATTAATAAATTTCTCATTTAACAAATTTAGTTTATTGTCTTGTTCCAAAGGTATTTACCCCCTTTCCTAATTATCATTACTTTCCTCTTTCAGAAAATAGTTTTTGTTATTTATCATCCAGTACGTTTCTTCATCTGGAACCTTGTCTAAGAATTCTTTATACATTCCTGACCATCCTTCAGGAACATAGCTTTCAAAAGAAGCTGGTTCAGGAAAACAAGAGAGTAATATTTTATTATCAAAATCAACTAATAAGGCTGGCATAAACTCAAGGTAATTATTATTAACTCCTGTAATAGTCTCTTCCGAAATTAGTATTATATTTCTTAATTCACTTTTACTTACTTCAAATTCGCTTATCTCATTAAAAAAATCCTCAGCTGAGTTTTCATCTAACACAGCTATATTAAAACGATCTGAATAATCAATCTGATTGGTAGATTTATATCCCTTATTTAAAAATGCATTATCTAATTTAGTTAGGTCTAAAAACCAGTAATCTTTCTCAGTAACATACCATTTCCAACAACTTTTAAATAAGACGGCCACAATAATATTTTCACCGTACTCTATTTGTACTTTCAAAAAATCACCTTCCACAATTGAATTATCCTAATCATCAATATCTTTTATTATTCTACCATTCTTTCCATATTCCTCAATCCATTCAGACCATATAGGTGGAAATTCATATGAGTCACCTGGAGTAGACGGATCAACAGTTTTAGGTGCATTACCACCTTGATTTAATGGGTTTTTCTTATAACCTCTCTGTGGAATTGCAGTTTCTTTAACAAACTCATCAAGCCAATCAGGAATATCAAAAGCAACTATTTCTCCACCAGGGCGCTTTTCATTAAGGAAATATTTAGCGTGTTCAATATCTCCAGTACTTATATTAACATTAACGTCTTTCTGAATGCTGATACTTCCATCGTCTTTTTTGCTAATTCTCTTCATACTGGCCTTAGGAGTTGTTCTTCCTTGCACACGATAATACGTAATGTCTGTTCTAGTTCCCTGCCTTTAGCTTTCCCCGACTTTCAAAATATCACGCCCAGTACCCGCCAATTTCAGAGGCTTAAAAAACGTGAATAATGCTGCTTCCATCCTCTCGTTTGCACTTGCATCGGGACTCAGCATGGTACCAATATCTCCTAAGTAAAAGTCATATGTTGCCAGGCCATAAGGAGCGAATCCATCTATAGTTCCAGTACCATTTCCGCCTAAAACCTTACGCTTCCCCTCAAATGTCATCAAATATTCACCCGTATTAGGATCGATTGCGTAGTCATTCACGGGATTACCCACATGTTGTTCTTTTTCCATTGCGGCATAGAGTGCTTTCATTCTCTCGTCTTCAGACGTATTCGTCCCTACTAGATTGCCAAGTTCATTACCGGATCCTTGCCCGGCGTTTACACCGTCCGTTGTGTTAAATCCGTTTGAGTGTATTTTCCACCTGATTATCGTCCTTTTCATAAATTCTTTATTTATTGCTTATTCTTATCACCACAACCGTAACTTACCATTATACAAAAAACCTTGAAAGGCTATTGCCAATCAAGGAATGAGTATTATTATTGCCTTTTAATTCACGACTCAACTTATTATATTTATCTTTCAGTTACTGATAAAAACTATTTTCTTGGTTGCTAAAAAATTATTGTTCCTCATATAAACTGTCAAGAAATTCATTAAAATTGTTTGATAAAAAATACATATTTTCCATTTTATCATGTTCCTCATCATGAGCCCAATGAAATATTTGTCCAAAACACTCTTTACTTATTCCAATGCATATTTGATTTCCACTTGGGTCATCTGCTATTGGAATAAATCCTATTTCTAATATTTCATCAAAAATATCAAATTTCTTCTTTAAATTATCATACATACTACCAATTCCGTAAAAAATATTTAATATACTTTCTCCCAACTCATCAGATATTTTATAAATACCAGGATTGGGATATCCACCATTATATTCTAATAAAAAATCTCTATAATCTTTTGGTAAGTTTATATTTTGATTTTTCTCAAAAAACTCTAAGTTTCCGATAGATAGATTATCATGGGTTTTTTCAATATTTACCACGCTCTCACTCCTTATTCACTATTTTTACCATTAACTTTTGATTGTCCACCTATGTGTTTAAATTCATCATGAATATCTTTTTCTACAAGAATCATTGTTTCTCCATCTTGATGATGATGCCAAGTGTATCCTAAAGGAGGTCTCCTTATGTCGGAAATTGGAGGATCAGTATCTTTACTAAGTTTAGCTGCTTTATTTGCATTTTCAAAATCTTTTGGATTATTTTTAGGTGAATGAACTTCTATTTTTATCGACTCAACATTTGGATGCTTATAAGGTATAAAATCTGGATAGCCATCTGGATACCTTATTGATATACCAGTCTTATTAGTATATTTCCAAGTTCCGTCACTATCAACAGAGATATCCCCACCCTTTTTATACCACTTTTCAGGTATTGGTGAGTTCATCGGTTTATTCTTTAAAATCTCCTTGGTAAAGTCTTCTAAATCCAACTTACCTTTCCCCATCCCCTTATCAGTAGCCTTTTCAACTTTCTTAGGTCTTATCCACTTCACAATTGAAGACTTCCTAACAAGTCTAACACCCGCGTTACCCGCTTTTATCGCTGGCCCAAAAGGGGTAATCGAGGCCATGGACAGTCCCTTGGCCACATAGGAACTATCGGGATCCGTGATTGTTTTTAAGTCATCCAGGATTAAGAAGTTTGCTACTCCCAACCCGGCTTTATCAATGAGGCTCAGTTCTTTGGGGCCGTAATCCTTTGAAACACGAACGAGTCCTTGGTTCATCATGATGTATTCGCCTGTATGGGGATCGATTGGGTAGTCATTCACAGGATTAGCCACATGTTGTTCTTTTTCCATTGCGGCATAGAGTGCCTTCAATTGCTCATCTTCAGACGTATTCGCCCCTACTAGATTGCCAGGTTCATCACCGGATCCTTGTCCCCCATTTACGCCGTCCATCCCGGCTGTCCGTTGTGCTAAATCTGTCTGAAGTGTATTTTTCGCCGACAATGCTGCCCATTTATCCATCGAGAAGTCGATGGCCGTCCCACCGTCAGTGAACAATCCTTCGATATCAGAAATCCATGTTTCCATCGTCTTCAGGTCATTCTCTATCGCTATCAAAGCCCTCGTCTGGTTCGCATCAAATTCATACAAATCGGCAATCGTTCGATCCCGTTTCCTCCGCGCATCCCGAACCCCCTCCTGCACATCACTATCATTCAAATGTGGAAGGGCAACGATATCGGCGACCTGATTCATAATGTCGTTCGCTTCGTCGGTGAGACTGCTTGTCATTTGTGAAATTTCTGTAAGTCCGGCTTCAACTTCTCCTTCAAGGAATGTTTCACGGATGAACCCGTTCGCATTCGGTTCAAGTGCATCGAGTGCGTAATCCATTTATTGCAACTTTGCTTTTCTAATTGCATTTCACAAAAAGCCGCACACGGAATCGAAATTCTGTGTGCGGCTTGATTTTATTTATCCGCTAACAAGGCACCTAGTACTAACACAATTCGAAATTGTATCAGTTCCAGCATTTAAATTGTCACTTTATACAATTACATACGTCTGCCCACCGTCATAAGCTTTTGATTCAAAAATCAATTTGTTCAATCCCGAAACTGTTATACAAACCTTAAAAGGCAAAAGCCAATCAAGGTCAACAAACTAGAAAATCACAATATTGATTCTCGTTCTAGATCAAAAATATCTATTTTTCCCTTCCCAAATAATTCTTCTAATGAATCTGTTCCTTTATCTTGAGCAAATAAATACTCATTTCCAGATATTGGAACTGCGAGCAACCATGCAACTTTTTTGTTTGGAAAATCAATCGTCTTTAAGTCTTCCCACAAGAAAGGTGAAACAAATAGCATATGTTTCATCTCACTATTGGGATAATACATCTTTATTATATCTCGAAATACTTCACCATGGAAAACCGAAAATTTTGAATTTATAATACAAAAAGCACAAGTAGCCAATACATTAGAAAATTGTCCATACTCTGTTGCACTTGCTCCCACAATTTCTATTCGTAAAGGAGTTTCATCAACAGTAAATCCAATTGAATGGTTGGATAGTCCAATAGTCGAGTATGATGTTACACCATCAAAGGGTCTGTTTATCGTTGATAGCATATCAATGTTACTGACATTACTATCGTCCCAGAACTTCGAGACACTGGGTTTGCCACCTAAGGCATGTAAGGCTGACTTTGCAATTATTTTATTTTCATTAGAAATACTCATAGTAAACCTCCTTAAAACACTATTTAATCTTAATCTCCGAAATAATTGCCCGTCAAATCTTCACCTTTATGGCTTCTATTAGAAGAAGGTAGCTCAGGCCGATAGTGGTCTGGATTATTGTGTTCATCTAGAAACTCTTTTCTTGAAATTCCTCTTTCTTGTGCACTTTGTTGATGCTTTCTAAATTCGTATCCTGGTTTATGTCCCATTTCCCATGGTACTTCTTTATTCATTACTTTTACAGTACCTGGGTCTATTACTTTACCTTTAGCTTTGTCCCAAGCTTCATCCCTAACCCCTTTTCTATAACCAGACGGACAGCTATATGTCTTCTCAATCTTACCAGTACCCTTAGACTTATTTTCAACTGCAGAAGTCTTCTTAACGGAAAGATTCCCTTTATATTTGGATGGCTTAACTCCAGGGATGATAGCGAGCACCATTTTTCGAAGCCTTTACGGAAGATTGCATTCGGCTGGATATAATCCACAAATGCTAGCTTCGTACCTTCAAAATAGTTGTCGAGCTCACGAAAACCACCGTCATCGAATTCTTCTTCCACTTCTTTAACCACTTCGTATTGAATCGGCTTTCTTGTCCCAAGTTGGTATTCTTTTACAATCAAACCGTTTTCATAGATGTGGAATTTTAACAGATTGTAGCTTCCATAAGCTCCACGCTCGATTGTCTCGGTTCTTTTACTTTCAAGTGTCTGGAAGGCTCCTGCTTTGATTTCCGTGCCGATCAGATTATCCTGATTACTTTTCCCTAGGCCCCCCCGCAACCGCTGTGGCCTGTTGATCGATGGCTGTTTGCAATCCGCTGTTCAGTGTAATTGCCGCCCACTGTTTAGACTCAAAATGGACGCCGGTGAGTCCTTCTCTGAAGAGACTTTCGATATCTGCAAGCCATGTCTCCATGATGGAAAGGTCATTCTCTATCGCTATTAAAGCCCTCGTCTGGTTCGCATCAAATTCATACAAATCGGCAATCGTTTGATCCCGTTTTCTCCGCGCATCCCGCACCCCCTCCTGCACATCACTATCATTCAGATGTGGAAGGGCAACGATATCGGCGACCTGATTCATAATGTCGTTCGCTTCGTCGGTGAGACTGCTTGTCAGTTGTGAAATTTCTGTAAGTCCGGCTTCAACTTCTCCTTCAAGGAATGTTTCACGGATGAACCCGTTCGCATCCGGCTCCAATGCATCAAGTGCAGAATCCATTTGGGTGAGGACATTTACGTAAATGCTTTTGAATGTCATGAAAAACTGTAAG
Organism: Sporosarcina sp. resist; assembly: GCF_014302295.1. Classification (NCBI taxonomy): domain Bacteria; kingdom Bacillati; phylum Bacillota; class Bacilli; order Caryophanales; family Caryophanaceae; genus Sporosarcina; species Sporosarcina sp. resist. Next base: position 3,307,438 of record NZ_CP060287.1, read on the forward strand.
AACGGCAGCTGGCACTCCGCATAAAATGCACGGATTGCGTCACCACCTTGCCCTTTCAATGAGTCTTCCATCGCAACGAGTCCTTCGACTGCGGTCTCGATTGCTTTCATTTCATTTTCCAATCGATTTAGCATGGTATTATTCCGCCGCAAGCCATCGTGGAGAGGGCTGACATTTACTACTTTCATAGCGCCATCGGTATATATGAAAAAGGAATCTATCAAATACATAAATCTGTATCTTGTCTTTGATAGGTTCAAAGGCATTATTATTGTTGAATTTCTTATGAAGTTTAGTAATTTTATATGGAAATCTTTGTAGTTATATCCAGTTCATTTTTCATATTTACACTATCCTTGTAATTACATGGACTACCATCACCGGAAAAAATATGATTGTTATATAGTTTCACAATTGAATGAGTGACAGTTACCTGATGCTACTTAACCAGATTTCAGGTTAAGTTATGTCAACAAATTTATCTTTGATAGTTTGTTTCATTCTCTCTAGTTCCTCGTTAGTCGCCAGCTTTCTAAGTGTGTCTCCATATTCCTATTCACTTTTTTGTATTCTGGACAACAATTTTTACCACAAGACTAAAACCTCCTACTAGATTATTTGCCTGGAGGATAAATATCACCTTTAGCTAAATTCATAAGTCTGCTAACCTTTATAGGATTTAGATTAAAACATATAAGTATTTTAACCATAAAAACCTATGTAAATAAAAGACCTTGAAAGGTATTTAGCCAATCAAGGTTAACATTAAAATATTCTATTTTTTCTGATACCTCCCTACTTTTTAAGCCTACTCCTCAATTAAATCTATATAATATTCATTATCGTTGGAAAATTTCTTGAAAAAATCATCTAGCGACTCGGCTATCTGAATATCAAAATAAAATACCTGATTATTTACTTTTTGCAAATCTAATGATATATATACACCTTCGTTTACTTCAAAGAAAATAAGTTTATCTTCAGCATCATAAAGTTCATCGAGATCTGGGTCAAATTCAAAAATACCTTCTCTTAGTCTAAAATCCACTGCAGTCCCTGGTCCAAGTATCCTATTTATCGCATTTGTACTTTGACCTTTAATAAAACCATAACCAACTTCTAAATATAATTGTTTTAAATCATTTGGGAAACTGATACCCATCCTATGCTCAGCTTTTAAAATATCATCTTCAGGTACCTTATAGGTTTTATTTTCTAAATCATTTATAAGTTCGAATTCCGCCATATATTTACCTCCTTGGGAATAGTTTTCCTGATGGTGCTCCTTTTTCATGTCTGGGGTCGATTTCCGTACCTTCGAGATTGGCCTGATCACTGTTCTCTACTTCCACTACAAACGTAGAGGTTTGTTGATCGACGGCTGTTTTCAATCCACTTTTCAGTGTAATTGTCGCCCACTGTTTAGACACAAAATGGACGCAGGTGAGCCCTTCCTTGAAGAGTCTTCCGATATCTTCAAGCCATGTCTCCATGATGGAAAGGTCATTCTCTATCGTTATCAAAGCCCTCGTCTGGTTCGCATCAAAGTAAGCGCCAAATACTCCCCACCTTCTAACCTCTTTAGTGTTATGTGATAATCACATTAACATCAATGGTTAGGAGGTTTTTTCATGACAAGAGACGAACGGCGAGCCATGTGGCAGGTGCGGATTGACACATTTAAAGCGAGTGGTGAGTCCAGCGTCACGGCCTGGTGTGCTACAAATGATATCAGTGTCCAAAGTATATGCATGGCTTAAAAAAGAAGGGCATAAAACAGATACAGTAAGCACAGCTCATTTGATTAGGGGTTTCCGCTTTTTGAGCGAGTGTATCAAATGAAATCCACTCACAAGGGGATGTTGGCTGTGAAGTTCAATACCTTCTTTGCCGTCCGAATAAAGAGGTAAATATACTTTTCGACACGATTAAAGAAAATATCTTTAGGGTTGGGGAAGGCTGCGAAATGTGAGTTCAATATGAAAAAATCTTGACTGAGCGGTTAATATTCGTTCAATCAAGATTTTTTAATTATTGTTCGTTATCGTTTTCATTCTCTTTTTCTTCAATTGATTGTAAATACTTCCTTAAGAATTCTTGGTCGTCTTCATCCTCAGGTATACGCCCTAGGTACTTATACTTCCAAATAATTCGCCTTTCATATTCATCTGCTTCCGATAAATCCTCGTAGTCATAGTCAATCTTTAATTTACCTTCACCGTTAAAAATAAATGTGAGATTTGTCCAAGGTTCCTGGTTATTATTTTTAAATTCATACCAAAGTTTTTCTAAACCTTCTAGTAGTTTATACCACAAATCATCATAGACCTCTTCCCCTATATCAAAAAGCTGCGAGATATTATGGCTATGAATTGGAGAATCGTCGTTTTCTGGATAATAATAGAAGTATGCTTTACGTACATCTTCGTTTATTTCACCATATACAAATACTTTTGACCACTCTTCTGGGATCGTTTCGACCACTGTTTGAGCAATATCTTGGTAAATACTACTCAACTTATTTTCATCCATCATTATTTACCTCCTGGTTTATTTTTCAAGTCTGCAAACTCCCAGTCTTTATTCCCAATCTTATACCCTATTTTAAAACTATGAAGCCAACTTTATTCCTCCTCTGATGGATACCACGGATGCACAGACTCTACTGTTTTATCATGTGCCATATTTCTACCCACTTTACCTCCCCTGTATATACGTTTTTCCCCATGCAAAAACACCATCGACAAATGTACTTTTAAAAAATGTGACATTTATCAATGGTGTTTTATGTCACCTCAGTAATTCAGCATAGTCCAAGCATTATCCTTCCAAACCAACATTTTTTCTGTTTATATCAAGCACATCTGAAATACCAAACTCATCGAATTTCCCCATTAAAAAGTCATGCCCATTGTGTAATGCGATCTCTCTTTCTTCTTCATAAATAGGGAGTAACGTATAAAAATTAATTATTCTATTTTCCGTATCTAAAATACTACCCATATCTTCAGATTCACTTACCAAAATACATGATAACGCTGTAGTGGCTGCAAATGGCATTGGCGGTTCCCCATTTGGAAGAATAACCCCTTCACCTAACCAACCATCATATTTATGCGGAATGTGCGCAACCATTCTCAGCCACTTCAAAGGCCAATAATGATCTTTGTTCTTCATTTCCTCTTTACTGATTGGCGAATTTGCAGGTAATTTCAGGACTAATTCGGCGTACTTAAATTCCTCACTGCCTTCTGAATCATCCATTGCAACATCACTCATCCCAGTTGTCACAAGAGTTATATAATCATGTTCTTTCGATGGCAGTATCACTTGAACATTAACCGCTACCTTACTGCCAGGGATGATTTCACTGATTGTGTGATCAATAGGGCCAAACTGTTCAGTTATATAATCTAAAATCTCCGTTGTTTCATATTGCCTAGTATCCTTATATTCTTCTTTTTTATCGGGATCCAATAAATCAGCAATTACCTTTTGCCCACGTTCATGCGCAAATGCTAATGCACCCATATTTTTCATAGATTCTCCTGTGTACTTCACATGAATATCAATTCCATTTTCAATCAGAAGTTTTACAATATCTATATGTCCACCCAGAATTGCAGAAAATAAAGGATTCCTTTCTGGTTCGCTCACATCCAATTCAGCCCCACAGGACAATAAATATCTCACAATTTCAATGTGTCCATCTGAAGCCGCTTCATTAATTGCTCCACCACCAAGTATAGCACCGCGCCTATTTATGTCAGCACCTAACTCTATAAGTTTCTTGACTATTTCAAGCTTTCCATGTGTGGCTGCTACATGAAGAAAAGTTCCAAATGTTGTCACCAAATTCAAGAGTTCCATATCTGAACCAATTAACTCGACTACTCGTTCGACATTATTTTGCTTGATAGCTGTACGTATTTCTTTAGCTAGTTGTATAATTTCCATATTCCCACTATCTCCTTTGAGCGGCTATACGACCTAATCGTTCAAGTATTTGAACGATATCATCCCGGTCACCGCCACTATTTTCCACTTCTTTAATCTTATCTACAACATTTCGAAGTGCCGTAATATCATGTTGACCTTTTATATTTGGTGCCCAAGTCAAATTTTCAAGGCCGTAAATTGGGTCTATATCATATTCTCTTAATATTTCTTGTCCTTCCTTAACAAGCTCTTGTTGAGCTTTTCCATTACCTCTCTTAAATAGAATGTGATGTGCGTGGTGATTCTTCATTTCTTCTGGTGGATCATCTTTGTGTTTTTTCAAGAATTTACCGAAGTCGAAGTTATCGATGTTAACATCTTTGTCAGCATCGATAGTATCAATAGTTTCTCCATTATTACTCGATGCACCTTTACCCGTACCCTTACCCTTACCCTTACCAGTAACATTTTCAACTTTCTTAGGACTTATCCACTTCACAATTGAAGATTTTCTAACAAGTCTAATACCCGCGTTACCCGCTTTTATCGCTGGCCCAAAAGGGGTAATCGAGGCCATGGACAATCCCTTGGCCATGTAGGAACTATCGGGATCCGTGATTGTTTTTAAGTCATCCAGGATTAAGAAGTTAGCTACTCCCAACCCGGCTTTATCAATGAGGCTCAGTTCTTTGGGTCCGTAATCCTTTGAAACACGAACGAGTCCTTGGTTCATCATGATGTATTCGCCCGTATTCGGATCGATTGCGTAGTCATTCACAGGATTACCCACATGTTGTTCTTTTTCCATTGCGGCATAGAGTGCTTTCATCTGCTCATCTTCAGAAGTATTTGCCCCTACTAGATTGCCAGGTTCATCACCGGATCCTTGTCCCCCATTTACGCCGTCCATCCCGGCAGTTCGTTGTGCTAAATCTGTCTGAAGAGTATTTTTCGATGATAATGCTGCCCATTTATCCATCGGAAAGTCGATGGCCGTCACACCGTCAGTGAACAATCCTTCGATATCAGAAATCCATGTTTCCATCGTCTTCAGGTCATTCTCTATCGTTATTAAAGCCCTCGTCTGGTTCGCATCAAATTCATACAAATCGGCAATCGTATGATCCCGTTTCCTCCGTGCATCCCGAACCCCTTCCTGCACATCACTATCATTCAAATGTGGAAGGGCAACGATATCGGCGACCTGATTCATAATGTCGTTCGCTTCGTCGGTGAGACTGCTTGTCAGTTGTGAAATTTCTGTAAGTCCGGCTTCAACTTCTCCTTCAAGGAATGTTTCACGGATGAACCCGTTCGCATCCGGCTCCAATGCATCAAGTGCAGAATCCATTTGGGTGAGGACATTTACGTAAATGCTTTTGAATGTCATGAAAAACTGTAAGAACGGCTGGTGGCACTCCGCATAAAATGTACGGATTGCATCACCACCTTGCCCTTTCAATGAGTCTTCCATCGCAACGAGTCCTTCGACTGCGGTCTCGATTGCATTCATTTCATTTTCCAAACGATTCAGCATGGTATTATTCCGCCGCAAGCCATCGTGGAACGGGCTGACATCTACTACTTTCATTATAACATCGCCTGCTTCGGTCCGGATAATGTACTATGCACGACAGTCGCTATTTTTTCGTCTGATTCACGCATGAATTCAACGGAGCTAGTCGTTGTTTTACTATTCTCCATTAATACAGTTTGATAGTTCATCAAAAGCTGTTCCAGTTGAATCGACAACTTCGTCTGTTTAGTCACGACATCCATCGTATTTCCCGTAATCGGTAGTTCAGCTCTTGGAATGAGTGACTCCGTTTTGCTATTCATTTCCCTTAATTGGTTTTCAACTTCTCCATAGTCTATCTTCACTTCGGTCGACATGATAGTTATCTCCCCCGTTGTTAGTTGGAAGTTTTCACTTCTTCTTTTTCCCTTGCCGCTTCCTCGGCCAATAGACGCTCGATAGTCTGTTGAATGGAGGCAATTTCTGCTTGAAGTGAAGCAATTTTTGCTGCAATTGCACTATATACGTTTGCGAACTGGGCACCTGCAATCTCCAAAAAAGCTGTGTGAATTCCCCCTTCACGAATAGCTTGAAAATCAGTAGCATGTCTACCATGCCAAGTCGTGGGCGAAAGTTCTGGTTCCAAACATTTATGTTCATTCATAGTGAATTGCTGCTGTTTTTCGCTTAGTGAGGATTGACACGCATTCAGACGTGCAACCTCCCCTTCCTTCTTACTCAATAGTGCATAGTAATAGCCAAGCAATCCTCATTCCCCCTACCTTTTTTATTCACCTCACATTTACCCCCCAATGACTTATCGGTTACTCGCATCAAAGACACTGATTAATTCTAATATAAGGTTGTAAAATTTTTTCTACTAATCTTGCGTTGCAGCGCATTATGGAACATCATTAAATCTATTATCAATCTAGTAATAACTATCCATAATTAACTCACGCCAATTCTCCATTATATTGTTAATAAAGAATGATATGGTATTTATCCATTGATACTATAAATAGCATTCTAATCTCCCCTTTGTCAAAGACATCTAATATGACATAAAGTTTCCATAAGACTATTATCCCTCTATATATTGTCCCTCCAGAATATTTGGTTCTTAATCACACCTACTTATACCGTCTAAGTCTATGAAATCATGACTTATATAGTAGGTACTTCGAGGTATCTATTCTAATTCCGTGACTTAAGATCCGTTTTCATGCGTATTCAAAAAAATGCTAGCTACAAGTGGTAATTAATAGGGATTGGACGTTGTATCATGCCCAAGCAAAAACGTTAAAAAGAAACCAGTGTCAATATGCAGAAATCTCTAAAGCGAAAAGAAAAGGAAATCTCAGGGACGCCTGTGGAAGCACTGGTAACTTCAGAATGAGTAACTGAGTACGTTACTACTTTGCACAAGAGTAAAAATGACTGATTGACAGACCAAATCCAAATGTGGATCGAAAAAAAAGGCGAAACTACTATTCTGGGCGAACATTTCTAAAATAAGAAAAGCCAAAGGATCTCCAGATTAAGAGATCCTTTGGCGAAAATTGTTTAGTTGCACTGAATTTCAATATAGACAGTCAGGATATTTTGGGGTCATTTGATTCAAAATACCTATAATGTTGTGCGTCAATCAAATATGAAAGTTTGAACAATCTATTTTTTATTTGCCAACTATCTATTTAACATAATAGCGTATCTGACAACTAAACTGGATAAACTTGTCACACGTGCTATACTAAAAATAGTACTTAATACTTTTATCCTATCATTTATGCATAGTAACAATGAATAACTACATAAAATTATGAGGTGATGACATGGTTAAATTGCAGAATTCTCAGTTTGGAAAGAATGTTATTATCGAAGAAAATCCGCTTTCAAGATGGTTATTTTCTAACACGATATCTGCATGGATATGGTTAGTTTTAAGATTATACCTTGGTTATTCTTGGCTGATGGCTGGCATTGGAAAAGTTACTTCTGACGTATGGACAGGTGCTAATGCTGGTGTTGCAATTGAAGGATTTATGGGTGGTGCCCTTGCCAAATCTGAATCGGGGGACGTCGCAGGGTGGTATGCTTGGTTCCTAGAGAGCATCGTGATTCCAAACGCAACACCATTTTCTTATATGGTCGCTTGGGGTGAAGTGTTAATTGGACTTGGCTTAATCGTTGGACTCTTAACAGGAATTGCGGCTTTCTTTGGTGCACTTATGAATATGTCCTTCTTATTGGCAGGTACCGTGAGTACAAATCCCGTTATGTTTATAATTGCAGTATTCTTAATTATGGCCTGGAAAGTTGCTGGTTGGTATGGGCTAGATCGTTGGGTGTTGCCTCGCTTAGGAACACCATGGTCGTCAAACAAATGAATTGTATAAATTGGATGATATCCCAAGTTCTTTTACTTGGGGTATTTTTTTAACTGCCCTACTTGTTTTCTAAAAAGGACTGCCTGCGCCAGACACAAGCACGAAAAATTCACATAGTCGAGTAGTAATAAAAAAAGAATAAAAAACCACATAGATATTGATCAGTTTTGTACTCTTATACAATTGCATTGTATAAGAGTAGTTCCGCACACTGGTACCAAACACTATGGAGATTCCATTACGCCAAGTTTTAGTTTATAAGAAACACGCTCTGTTCAATTTGTTTCATTTCATAGAAGTACCCTTTTTTATCCATCAATTCTTCAAATGTTCCAGACTCAACAATGGTTCCATTGTCCATCACAATGATTTGATCCATCTCTTCTAATCCTGTTAAGCGATGGCTAACGACAATAACAGTATCCACTTTTGCTTTTTCAAATAAATAGCCCATAATATGTGCCTCGGTCAATGCATCAATGGATGACGTTGGCTCATCTAATAGCCATAGAGGCGAATTTCTGAGCAGAGCTCGGGAAATAGCGAGACGCTGTTTTTCTCCGCCTGAAAGATTCTCCCCTTTTTCTAATACTTTATCATCTAAGGTAAAGTGCCCAAGCTTCACCATTCCCAACATGTCTTCCATTTCTGTTTCACTTAATTCATCATTAGCAAGCAGTAAGTTATCTCGAATGGTGCCATAGAAAAAATGATTTTCTTGTAATACCACATTTGTATTCTCCCAAATACACTCCTGTGTTATCTGATCAATCGAATCATTGTTAAAACGAATCTGACCTTGGTTTACACTGTAGAACTTTAATAGCAACTGCAACAACGTCGATTTCCCAGAACCACTCGGACCGACTATAGCTGTTTTTGAACCCGTTGGAAACGCTGTCGTTACATTTGTTAACGTATTATGTGTTTCATCTGGAAAAGCAAAAGTTACATCCTTCATTTCAATTGAAGGAACGCCCTGTATAGTACGTTGTTCAAAACTTTCTTGTGGTTTCTCTTGTACAAAATCTTTACCAACGACTGCGGTAAGTCTTGACGCAGCTTGCCGACTCTCTTCTAAATAGCTTGGGAAAGCTGCCATAGAAGTTGTATTTTCAAAAACTGTCAATGAAACCATGACAAACATCGCAAGGTAAATCCCATCCAGTTGACCATCTGCCACTAAATAAGCGCCAACACCTAAAACAAGCAATGATATGAGAAGCGATAGAAACTTGTTAGCAGCCTGGCTGAACAAATTATGAATACTTTCACGTTCTTGTTCATCTAAGTAGGCATGTACAGATTGATGCAGTTCGCCTTCTTTTTCTTCTAGTTGTTGGTGTATTTTTAAATCACGAAAGCCATAAATAAATTCTGTCACTTTGGTAGACAATTCTCCGCGTCTCTGTCTCACCAGTCGATCCACTTTTCGCTGCGTTAAAGCAAAAATTGATGGAACAACAAAGGTAGTTACTATCAGACCGACGAATACGACCAATGCTACTTCTATTGAAAACAATGCTGTAAAAAAGATTGTACATAAAAATACTAATAGTAAAACAACCGGTGGGTAAAAAACGCGCAAAAAGAAATTTTGTAATGCCTCCACATCACCCACTACTCTAGCAAGAAGATCTCCGCTTCGATATTTCCGGAATATCGTTGGTGCTAATGGTTCTAACTGCTCGTAAAAGGAAACACGCATATTACTTAACATCGTAAATGTCCCTCTGTGAGAAAAATAACGTTCTCCGTAACGACTTAATGCTGATATAATCCCTAAAATTTTAACCGATGCAACGATAATCATTAAGGTATAAATTGAAGGTGTTAAAGCCGCCTTGGAGATCAAATACCCACTGGATGCAAATAAACTAACAGCTGTTATCCCAGATATAAATCCGCAGATAATAGAATAGAAAATATCCTTTTTTTCTACGAATAATATCTTGGTAACAAATCCTAAGTCCTTCATTTTGCAATCCCTCCTTGTTGAACAGACACCATGTCACGATACACTTCCACCGATTCCAGCAGTTCCTCATGTGTGCCAGTTGCTAAGAGTTCTCCGTTGTCCAAGAAAATAATCTTGTCGGCATTTTTAATCGTATGAAGCCTATGAGCAACTGTAATGACCGCTGAAGCTTTAGACAGTTCCTTAATAGATGCTTGCAAGATTTTCTCCGTCCGAAGATCGAGTCCAGTTGTGGGCTCATCAAACAGAATAACAGATGGACTTTTTAAGAATGCTCTCGCAATAGCTATTCTTTGTTTTTCTCCACCTGAAAGGTCTCTTCCTCCTTCACCAATAGCTGTATCATAGCCATGTTTAAGTGAATCGACCAACTCGGAAATTCCAGCCTTTTCAGCAGCTTGTACGATCTCCCCTCGAGTAGCATCCATACGTCCGCCAATCGCAATATTTTCCGCAATTGTTCCTGAAAATAAATAAGGGTTTTGTGAAATATAACTTAATCGATCAAACCAATCTTTCTCTTGAAAGTTTGACCTTGGTTTCCCATTGATAAGCATTTCTCCCTCTGAGACCGAAACAAGTCCGGCAATTACATTTAATAGGGTTGATTTCCCCGCGCCAGTTTTACCGACAATCGCTACTTGTTCATTTGGAACAATTTCTAGTTGAATGTTTTTTAATGTAAATGCATCTTCTCCATAAGTAAATCCCACACCACGCAGTTCAATTGTTAGTGGTACTTCTCTTTCCAAGCTTTCTACTCCCCATAAAACAGGTTTCTCTGTGTCACTTAGTTCATCTGCTAGCTTTTTAGCCGCCCCCATACTTCCCCTACCCGTATGAAAAGCACTACCTAAGTCTTTTAATTTCATGAAAAACTCTGGAGCCAATACCAACATGAAAAACGCGGTAAAAAACGTGATATTCTGAAACACAATTAAACTAAGGGCAAGTTCTAGGGCTATTATCCCCATACTTAGCATCGATATGAATTCTAATACTAAGGAATTTTGGAAAGCAATTTTAAGTACTTCCATCGTCGCATCACGAAAATCAATACTGCTTTTTCGTATCGTTTCTTTTTGTTCTTTGGAACGACCAAGCAATTTAAGAGTTGTCAATCCCTGTAACGTATCGAGGAACCCTCCTGAAAAAGCAGCCATTTTATCCAATTGGTCTTCGGTTTTGTCTTTTGTTTTGATACCAATAATTATCATGAAAACCGGAATAAAGGGTGCAGTGATTATAATAATCACTCCTGTGGATATATGTTGTGTCAAGATAACCACTAGAATGATGAGTGGAATGATAGTAGCTTGAATTACTTGTGGGATATAACCGCTAAAATAACTGTCAACTTCATCCACAGTATCCATCATTACACTTACTTTTTTACCAGACTGTCCTTGAAGTGATGATTGAATCGTATTTCCAGAAAACTTATTCAAAAGGTTTTTCCGAAGATTCCCTTTAACCTGTGAAGCCATTTTCACTCCAGTTCTCCCACTAAGATACTGAAGGATTGTTCTTGCGGAAAACGCGAAGAACAATCCTATCAACAGCGGTACAACATCAGAGAATGATGCATCTTTTATAAAGATACGATCCACAATTGCGACTAATAAATAACCCTGTCCAATAATTGCTACACCTGTTGTGACAGCAAAAATGACCAAGAGAACCAGCTTTCTTTTCTGTTCTAATGCTAATTCCTTAAGTCCTACCATCTCTCTACACCTCCCGAAAAACAAGCTAATTTAGCGAAGTATCCAAAGTTTATACACTGGCAGTAAGACCGCTACCTCCACGTTATATAACTTAAGGATATTTGTTTGGAATTACCGCCAGAAAGCTACTTATATCAGTGGAAGACGCAAGAATCCTCCACTACTAAAAGTTTCAATTTATTTTTCTTTTGAAACAAATCCATCTTTTGGTGAAGTCCAGAATGCACATACTATTGCTGTGAAGATTATGGTACATGGAGCTACAAAGATTAGAATGTCATGTAGCATTCATCTTACTCCTTTTCCCTGTTTTCTATTACATACTCTTTATCAAAGAAGAAAGAATATACTTCCAAAAACAGGGGTAGTGCTCCAGTCCTCCCTGCCAGTTTCATAAAATTTGACCAAAGTAATGAAAGCCGCAGTCCATTCATGGTTCCAGTTACAACACCGACCGAAACCCAGGCGCCCAGCGTTCGGCTATTAGAATATAATGTTCGTTATTTTTCTTAATTACCACTCAATGGGCTATCATGAGTGGAACACCAACCCATATCGTTGCGTAAATAATATAAAATGAATAGGTAAGAAATATTAATTTCCACCTTCTATACAACATCTTTTCCCAAGCTCCGCTTTGAGTAAATTATACAACCAAGGTACATTAATACTATTTTCAAGTCGTAGACCCATTTTAACTGTAATTGACTGTTAGTAGGTGGATATCTTGTGACAGAAACGACGATCATGTGACCGCGATTGGGCATTCTTTAGTTGTAAAAAAAAACACTTAAAATCCAGCTACTATTCTCTGATAATTATGACACCTACAGAAAAAAATGTTAAAATAACAGTTAGAATATAATTCACTACGAAAAGGGAGGGATATAGATGCCGAATTCTTATGTATCGCATGAAGATATGGGGCTGAATACCGGAAATGCATATGTTGAAAAAATTATTTTCAGTTTGACTAAAAGTGGAGCAATTCTAAATGCGAATAAAGATTTCTGTACTCTTTCGGTGGAAAAAATCCCTTCTATAATTGGTACATCTATGTATGAATTTGTTCATGAGGATGATCGGTTGTTATTCATTGAGCGAATTCTTGAATGCTGTGATGGAAATTTGATTCCGTTTACTTTCAGGTTCACTACTAGTAAAAGGGATGGCATGCCGTTTTATGTAAATGTATGCAGGTGGATTAATCAGAATGAAGTGCTTATACATGCCATACCGATTGTAGATACGTTCGCCTATACATCTGTTGAACGCTCGTTAATTGATAAAGAACTCACGGTATTTGACATTACAGATAAAGCTGCCATCAATACTGGTTTTGACGGGACTGTTATTGGTGTTAATGACGCTTATATTGAACTCTTTGGATGGACACGTGAAGAGCTAGAAGAGAAGAAAGCCTCAATGGTTCCTGATTTTCTTATGTACGAACTTATAGAAATTAAGGAACGACTCATTAAGGGCGAAAAAGTTGTTCGTTTGAACACAGTACGAATAACGAAAAATGGACTAATGCTTCCTGTTAACATCGTTTTATTGCCTTATTATGACAGCGTTGGAATGGTTCAAGGCGTTTTTGCGCTTTCGAGAAAGCTTGAGGAAACGCTAGAAATGAAATCGTTTGTTGAAAAGCAGTTGGCAAATATTTTGCAACAGGAAGTATTAATTAAAGATATTACGAGAAATTTGGAATTCGGAGTTTGCCAGTATGATGTTAAAAAGGGGATGTACCTTTACGTAAGCCCTGGAATAGAACAACTTGTCGGTATCTCCGTTTTAGACTTAATGAAAGATCCTACATTGTTTGTTTCAACATGTCATCCAGATGATAAAATTGAATTGTTTCGTTTTTTTGAGGAGTTATCTAAAGAAAGGACCGAAATTGAGTATCGCGTGCTAAATAAGGATGAAAAAGTTTGCTGGATTCGAACAAAGATTACCCCTGTTATTGATGGGGCGGGAGAAGTTGTAAGATATGTTTCAATTACTCAGGATATTTCTAAACTAAAAATGCAAGAGGAGCTTCTTAGAAAGTGGGACATGCTTAACATAGTTGGACAATTATCTGCCAGCTTTGCTCATCAAGTTAGAAATCCATTAACAACTATAAAAGGATTCATTCAATTATTTCCAATGGGGCCGGAAGATACGTTTGGTCCGATTATGACAGAAGAGCTTATTAAAATTGAAATGATTATAGAAGAATTTCTTCAACTTGCAAAACCGAGTAACGGAACAGGTTTTACAACTACCTCCATTTATAATGAAATAAACCGAACCATTTCATTGATGGAAAAAGAGGCAATACTTCATAATATTTCATTCAATATGAATCTTAATGATAAAGATCAATTCATTCATTGTGAACCGAAGCAAATTCAACAAGTGCTCATTAATTTAATAAGAAATTCGATAGATGCAATGCCAAACGGCGGAGAAATAACAATAGGGACAGTGGTCGAAGAAGGACAAGTCGTCAAAATTACACTTACCGATACTGGTATCGGAATACCAACAGAACGTCTCAATAAGCTTGGAGAACCATTCTATTCACTTAAGGAAAAAGGAACGGGTCTTGGCCTTATGGTTAGTTATAAAATTATTGAAAACCATCATGGATCTATTCAATTCAAGAGTAAAGAGGGTTATGGGACGACTGTAGAAATCACTCTTCCGTTAAGTGCCCCTGCGAATTGAAAATAATTAATACGGTTGACTATAGATTTAACAAGACTGACAGACTTTCATTCCTTTAAAAAGAGGTACTTGTGTCAGACCAAACGTGTTGTACATTAGCAAGATGATGCACAACACGAGTGGTCTCAGACACAAAGACGAATAATCCACATATTCGATTAATTATACGGAAAAACTAAGAAAACCGCACTATATGTTTTGATACGCTTTATAATTTCATATTTTCATATTTTATAGAAGTACAATTTACTTTTCCATATCCTCTTCTTTTGGTTCATCGCTGCCACGATAGCGATTATAAGGTAGAACATTCCAAGTTCTTTCTTGTAAATAATCTTCACTCAGCACTCTCGGAATGTCCGCAAGAATCTTTTTAGCGACATCAAGTTCACGTTGGGATTCTTCCTTATCCTGATACAAGAATTCATCGGAAGCGGTAGTTGGAGCTAGCGACACTTTCTCCTCCAAGTCCTGAATGACCATTTCTTGTTGAACGCGCATTGACTCCCGGGCATCTGCAATCCACTCCGGTTGCAAACCGCGATTGACATCACCGACGCAACTAAACTCATCAAAAATGTCCCGATAAATTTGGTCTGCATTGGTGCGGACATCCAAGTTCGCCGCTTCCAAATCAAGGTTAGTGAGTTGCTCCACTGTCAAAGGTGTATTGCGTTTTCGTCCACCGAGCCTTGTTCTTGTTAAATAGAAAGGGAATATGCTATTAAGTGTTTTGCCAACCGGTGAAATGGATCTTTCAAACTCATCAAGCCCTTTTGGCTGAACCCCCTGCATCGCAATACGAGCTGATTCAGGACGTACAATTTCCTTCGGTGGCATAATCCCATGACGAAGCATTTCTCGTATACCCGTACCAGAAATATTGATCCGATACTGTTCATCATGTGGACAGGACTGCCCTGTAGCAGGACTATCACAACGTGAGCAGTAAAAGACTTCATGATACAGCCGAACCTCGATCCCTAACTCTTCCGGTTTAAACTCGTCAAATATACTATGACTCGCGTACTTATCATAATAATCACCAATTCCCGCGTGATCTCGCCCGATGAGCGCATGCGTACATCCATAATTCTTCATAATTAAGGCATGTAAAACAGTCTCACGCGGCCCTGCAAAAATATACGTCACTCGCAAAGGTGCAAGAATGGAGCGACCTTTTGGATAATACGTATCTAAAACGCTTCGATAAGACAACATACGGTATTCATGACGTGTATACTCACGTTTGGCCATCTCAACTAAAGGTTGAAGAAGTAAGCCATCCAATTCTTCTAAAGCGTTCTTATGAATATACTCATGACCTCTATGCAAGGGATTGGCCCCTGTTATAAAACCTGCCGCAGTACGAAACTTCTTCTCCTCATAAAATATACGCCACGTATCTTTTGGTTCCAGTCGAAGTTTCTCAAATGGTCCCCAATCCATTCGCCGTAATAACCGAATAGGTCCACCTAAAGAGACATCCCCCATTCTTCTATAAATTGCATCTACCCCTGGATGATTACGATCGGTTGTACCAAAAAGGGCAGATGCACGTCGTTCCTTATCATACTGAAAAACATCTTCTATTTTCATAATAGCGACAGGTTCATTGTTTTCATCGGCAAGTGTGATCTCATCTCCAACTTTTAAGGACTTGACGATTTCCTTGTTCCTATTACCTATTGGAGCAAAGCTTAGCGGCGCCGGCCATATTACGCCACTTGTTAATCGCCCTTTCGAAAGAACAGAATTATAATCAGCTTCGTTCATAAAGCCTTCGTTGGGAGATAACACTCCTGTGGCAATCATTTCAAGCGTTATGGAAGCCTCCATGTCTACCATAATCGTTGGTAACTGCTTGGCCCTGACCAGCTCCTCTTCCCGCTCTGTTCCCGTCACAACCTTATCCACTAATTTGCCACCATGAGGCTGTTGTGGATAGTTCAAATACTTATTTTCCGCTACAACATTTACCATCTCATTTCCTCCCCCTTTAAATTGTTTGTCTATATATATTTAAAAATTCAGAACACTAACACCACTATAACCGCACACTCAAAATAAATCAAATACTCTGAAATTTGTGGTCATTTACTAAAGATACTACTATTTTACAGATTTAAATCACTTGCTAGAATAACTCTACGCAAAAAAAACACAGCCTTGTTACGCACAAGCTGAGTTGCATTCTTTTTTTTACTATTTCAGTCAAACTTCTAACTACTAGTTATTCCAAGTTTATCAATCCAGAATTTTAATTGTAACCGTTTTACGTCCCCAATTTAGTGCGTCTTGTTCATTTTCCATGAAGACATCAATTCTCTCACCCTTAATAGGACTACCAGTATCTCCCGCGATGACCTTTTTGTCAGGATTTGAACGCAAGTCAATACCGATGCAGTTAGAGAATTGCGTGCAGGAGGTAGCAATCGCGTGACACTATTCACCTCATTGATTTAATTGTCATAAAAAGAAGGGAACTGGAATATTAAAAGCAATTGGAACTATTGTATATCCATAGAATATCAGTACTTCAAAAGAGGAACTTGAAGCATTAAAAAGTCCATTGGGTACGGACAAGATTTGAGATGGTGTCGGATATGGCGAGTGCTACGCTAGGCACAGATATTGGTGGTTCTATTCGAATTCCCGTAACGGGTTCGAGTTAAGGTCACTTCTTAAGCTAATGAAGTGAAATTTAGTTGTTTGAGACAAAGCGTGCATGCATACGGTTCGTTTAACAGGCAACCATACAGTTGCTTCACTTGAACAATGTAGAATCGCGACAGACACCTATTTGCAACAGTATCACCGATAAGAGAGCTGTGAAAATGAAGGTCTTCAAGCCCAACTCGCCAGTGTTTTATGAAAATAAAAAAACTGTCAACCAAATCCGTTTGGTTGACAGTTTATTCATATCAAAGGGGTCCTATGTCAGGAATGAAGTTACACTTTGTTGACGACAATTTCTTCCTCCACGAGATCTACACGGACTTTTTCAACATGATCTTCTAAAATAAGATCTGTTAATGGATCTTCGATTTTATCTTGAATGACTCTGCGAAGTGGTCGGGCTCCGAATCGTTTATCATAGCCTAATTTGACCAATGCTTGTTTTGCTTCTTGGGAAATCGTGATGGCAATATTATTCTCTTCGATTGTTACTTGTAAATCAACAAGGATTAAGTCCACGATTTCCAGTAGATGTTCCTCTGTTAATTCGTTAAATGAAACAATTGCATCGAAACGATTGAGAAATTCAGGTTTGAAATAATCGCCCAGCATTTCGAGTTTTGTAACGGACTCATGTACTGTTTGATTGAAACCGACACTCACTTTTTTGTCACCTGTTCCAGCATTACTTGTCATAACAATGACCGTATCTTTGAAACTGACTGTCCGACCATGTGAATCTGTTAAGCGGCCATCCTCCATAATCTGAAGGAACATATTTTGAACGTCTGGATGCGCTTTTTCAATTTCGTCAAGGAGTAAAATTGAATACGGATTCCGGCGTACTTGTTCTGTTAATTGACCAGCTTCTTCATGCCCTATATAACCTGGAGGGGAGCCAATAATTTTAGACACAGCATGTTTCTCCATATATTCACTCATGTCGAGGCGTATTAACGTGTCACGTGAACCAAATAATTCTTCTGCCAGGACTTTTGTGATTTCTGTTTTACCAACACCCGTTGGGCCAACAAATAAGAAAGAGCCAATGGGACGATTTTTGGCTTTAAGTCCCGCACGGCTACGACGAATTGCTTTTGCGACTTTATCGACCGCCTCTTCTTGACCGATGACTTTTTTGCTGAGATTTTCCTGAAGACCTTTCATTTTCACTTGTTCTGCTGCTTGTAGTTTTGTCACAGGAATTCCTGTTTTCTCTTCGACAATTAACTCAATATCTGCAACAGAAACTTCTATTTTTTCCGCTTCCCCACTCTGTTTCGCTTCTTCCAATTGTTTACGTAATTGAATTTCCTCAAAACGTAAATTTGCCGCTTTTTCATAGTCTTCCACTTCTGCTGCTTGTTCTTTTTCTTGAATGATTTCGCCGAGACGCATACCAATTGAATCTAAATCTGAATTAGTGGTGACATGTGTAAGGTTTAAACGTGACCCGACTTCATCCATCAAGTCAATCGCTTTGTCCGGTAAAAAACGATCTTGAATATAGCGTTGTGATAAGGTAACAAAAGCTTGCACCGCTTCATCTGTATAGCGTACTTCATGGAAATTTTCGTAACGTCCTTTTAACCCGTTTAAGATTTTAATCGTATCTTCTGCAGATGGTTCCTTGACGATAATCGGTTGGAACCGACGTTCAAGTGCAGCATCTTTTTCGATTTGACGATATTCTTTCAATGTCGTTGCCCCAATGAGTTGCAAGCCCCCCCGTGCTAAGGCTGGCTTCAAAATATTGCCGGCATCCATTTGCGATCCTTCTGTTGAACCTGCACCAACGAGCAAGTGAATTTCATCAATGAATAAAATTACATCTGTTCGGGCTTGAAGTTCTTCAATTAGTTGTTTCATCCGCTCTTCAAACTGACCACGAATGCCCGTATTGGTAACAAGTGAAGCAACGTCTAATAAGTACACTTCTTTATTCAGTAGTTTCATCGGTACATCGCCTTCGAGGATTTTTACTGCGAGCCCCTCGGCGATTGCTGTTTTACCAACTCCAGGCTCACCTATTAGCACTGGGTTGTTTTTATTTCTTCTATTTAGCGTTTCGATGACACGTCTCACTTCTTGATCACGTCCGATGACCGGGTCAATCAGTCCTTTTCTTGCTTCGTCTGATATATTTTTACCAAGTTGGTCTAACAAACCGTTGCCGTGACCTTCTTCTGTTTGCTTTGTTTGAGTTTTTGCCTGTTGGCCACCGTTTGCTTTGAAAAAGTGATTCGCATTGTCACTAAATGACGGCATCTTGCCTGCCTGTAATTGACCTTGGATTTCTTGAAAGCACGTAAGACACATATTGATGTGCATACCTTGCTGATTCACTTGAAATCTTAAACTCATCGTCGCTTCGTTTTTACCACAATGTTGACACTGCATATTCGTTTCCTCCCTTTATCTTCATTTATCTATCCCGCTTGGCTTTGACTATATTTGATCTATGAATTTATTGTACACTGACCTTTTTTGACTTTCAAGAAACTTGCTTGATTGTCTTTGATTTCCCCAATGAATCCTCATGCCCAAACAGAGTTTCAACATTTGGGATTAGTATCGTATGAAGCTGGGCAACCGCAACAAGTCTAAATTGTGTATACCGAAAGTATGCGTGCTTACAAAACAATAATGTCTAGTGTATCATTGACATTTCAAGTCAATACCTAGAATTTGAAATAGGAGTGATCCTCTTGACCAGTACAATTATTTTAAATGACAAAGTAATTCATTTATGTAGTTATGAAGACGAAAAAGTAAATGGATTATATAAAGTTTCAGTTGAATTTAACGTAACAAGTGATGATTACCATGACATTACAACTTTACTTTACAATGGAACTTTTGACGTGAATATTCCTGAGCAAGACTTACTTTTTAGAGGAACGATTCATAATTATTCTACTTCCATTACAAATTTGTACGTAAAAGATCAAATCGGAAAGTTTAAATTGACTTTGTTAGAAGTGAGTCATAAAGAAGAGGAGTAGAATGGAGTTTAACGAGATTAAGCATATTTGTTCAGTTCCCGTTCTCTTTAAATAAAAATCGGTACCTATGCAACAAATAACAACGAACAATTCATACAATTACATAAGAATTTAAATGACACTAGATATTGAAAAAAATACCTAGCCCATGCCTAATAATCATGTAATTATAGTGGATTATCAGAATTGTTCCATGCATAGGTACCTGATATTTATTTTAGTCAGGATTTATAACAGCAATTGAATGATCGCTTCTTTCATTTGTTGAGCTGCTTTCTCTACTGTTGAGCGAGAGCAAGCAAGGTTCATACGGACAAATCCTTCGCCTCCAGGGCCAAAGACATACCCTTGATTTAAAGCGACTTTTGCTTTAGAGAGGAACAATTTTTCCAACTCTTCGGGCGTGAGTCCCAATTCCCGACAATCAATCCAAGCCAGATAAGTCGCTTCTAGTGGTAATACTTTTAATACGGGTAAATTGGATTTGAAATACTTCGTAATGAAGTGCAAATTTCCTTCAACATAGTCAAGAACTTCCTCCAGCCATTGTCCACCGTGATTATACGCGGCCTCTGTGGCAAGTGCACCAAATGAGTTCGACATAGTAACAGCGTATTTATCGCCTTCCATTACAAACTTCTCTCGTAGCGCTTTATTGGAAATTATGATATTCGATGTTTGTAAACCAGCAAGATTGAATGTTTTACTTGGTGCCGTACAAATGATGCTATTGTCAGCAAACTGTTCTGAAATAGCCGAAAATGGAATGTGTTTTCCAGGTTTGAATACAAGATCTTGATGAATTTCATCGGATACAACAAGGACTCCACGTTCCAGACAGATGTCACCGAGCCGTTTAAGTTCTGATTCCGTCCAAACACGGCCACCAGGATTTTGTGGATTACAAAGGAGAATCATTTTAACCGAAGAATCTATTTTTGAAATCAGATCTTCAAAGTCCATCTCAAATCTACCTTCATTGAACAGAAGTGGATTATATACGACCTGCCGATCATGATTTTGAATCGCTTTCATGAATGGATAATATACGGGCGGTTGAACAATGATTTTGTCACCTGGCTCACTAAAAGCTTGGACAATTAAATTTAAAGCGGTAACGACCCCTGGACTATGACAAATCCACTCTTTTTCTATTACCCAATTATGGTGGTCTTTCATCCAATCGATTATAGCTTCATAGTAGCTTGGCTTCCTCGTCGTATATCCAAAAATACCGTGTTCTGCTTGGGACTGGATTGCTTTGACTACTTCATCTGGAACTTTAAAATCCATATCCGCAACCCAAAGCGGAAGCAACTCTTTTTCACCGAACAATTCCTCTGTTGCATCCCATTTCACAGATGCAGTGTTCGAACGCTCAACTACTTTGTCAAAGTCGTATTTCATAAAAACCGCCCCTTCTTCTACTCATTTGAATTCAAATGCCCTAGTAAGTCTGACATTTTCTCTACTTAAAATTGGATTTCACTTCAAAGCTGTCTATTATGCAGCTCAGTACTAGCAGCTAGTCCTAGGACAAAAGTTGAACTTGAACCCGAAGCTGTCTATCCAAACCATATTTCGGATTGTTCCCTACAATGGTAACATAAGCGCAACTGTTAACATCGCACGAAACGCTTCCGAATCACTAAATTCGCCAATTCCTTTATCCACTATTCTCCTTGTTGGAGTAACGCGCCCGTTTGCTTAATAGCGATGCTTCATCTCTGATTGGTAGTTTTATACAAAATTGATGATAATTTGTTGTCAATCAACGAAACAAACTGATTAACTAGTTACATGATCTAATCGTTAAATAACAAGATTAAAAAAATCAGACAACATATCACTGTCTGATTTCTCGCTACTGACTTAACATTTTAAATTTGAACTATGAATCCCTATTTTATGGTTTAATTAAATTGTTTTTTAGTTCTTTTTTCGCAAAGTAACTTTTTTAAAATAGTAATATACAATGAATCCTGAAAGAATAATGATTCCAGTCACATATTCATTGAAACCTTGTGAAAGCAATCCTGCCTGAATAAGAGTATAAACAAAGAATATAGTAATATTTCCTAATGCTGTTGCGATAATAAAATATGGAAGTTGAATGGTACTAACACCTGAAACACCGTTAATGATACTTGTAGGAGCAAAAGGAAATATTCTTGCCCCAAATACATACCATAGTCCACTCTGTTCTACTTTACTAATATTGGACAAATTAACTTTTTTCAGTACAAAATCTTGAAGGACATATCGAATACTTAGAAATACAATTATCGCACAGAGAATGCTCGTTAATATGCTCCACACGATACCTAATTGAAAACCAAAAAGAGTATTATTTATCAAAATGACAAGGAAAAGTGGTATTACAGGAAATGTATTATGAACCAACATAATCATGAAGGTAATGAACAAAGTGAAAGCTTTATTATCTCCTAATATAGAAGTGATAGACTCTATATTTCCGGAGATAATACTGCGAAATAAATCGGTATTTAAATTAACGAAGAACAAGATCATAATTACGAGAAAAATAATTGTCGCTTTTTTCCCCCTGTTCAATAAGCTCACCCTTCCTCGAAAACAATGCTTTAATTTTATATTCATCCTAGTGTTGATCTACCGTCTGGAATAGAAGTCCAATATTAAAGGCAACCGTTGATTACGGCCACTTGTGACATCTTATTTACCAGTCCACTCCAAGGGATTTACCACGCCACGCCAAATGTATTTGCCAGTTGTGTAATGCAATGTAGAAGTACAGACCTTTGCAACAAATTTGTACAGTTATATGTTGACATTAAGAATCCACTCAACAATGCTCGGCGCTTTGGGATGCCTCCCGCAATAAGCCAGACAGATGGTAGTTAAGGAATGATACTAAACGCTTAATTGTATACATTGGATAGGTCCACATTATCAAGTTCATTTCAAAACATATTCTGCTAGCACGCTTTGTACTTTATAAACATTCAAGGATTTATTGAATTTCTTTTGAATTGGTACAGAACTCCCCGATAGCCAGATATTCAGTTCAGCCTCCAGATCAAACGTTCCTGCAGTTTCTATCGAGAAATGTACAATACTTTTGTACGGAATGGAATGATACTCAACTTTCTTTCCTGTGACGCCCTGTTTATCTACAAGAATTAGACGTTTATCCGTAAATATCAACAGATCTCTAATCAGTTTATATGCATGCTCTACCTTTTCAGTAAGTGCTAGTAAATCCTTCATTTCCTTCTCTACTTTGCTCACTTCAATTTCAGATACATTCCCCATTATGCCGTCAAAAATACTCATTATTATTCCTCCAATTCATAGTGTTTTCTAAGCCTCTATTAAAAGGTACCCAGTACTAATACATTATATAATTGCCTCGGGACCAGATTCGTTAAATTATTGAACCATTCTCCCACATTATAATACTCATCTGAATCAATTCATCCCGGTCAATCATTCGGACATCATTTCATTTCGCTAACATCAAAGACTGTTTCGTATATATTCTGTTAGCAACCACCCATGCAGCTCTAGCATTATACATCTTAATCGCTGGAATCACTTCCTGAATCAACTTTAACACCAACTGGCTTTAAAGAGGTAGCTCCGTGTCAGACACAATGACGAACACTTCACATTTTCAAGTAATTATGCACAAAGTAAAGAAAAACTCCATGGATGTTGATTTATTTTGCATTATTTAGAAATACTTGTATTTTTTTACTTATTAGGTACCTAAAATCTAAAACCCCTTAACCAATTTACATAGGCTAAGGGGTTTCAGTGGTTCAATATTAGTAATCTTCATTTTGTTTGGAAGCATTTACATTTATAATAGACCCCAGTTTGCGGACTTGTATGTCAAATCGATCAACAGCGGCTTTGCTGTTAGGGAAAACGATTTGCAGTTTGCCTTCCGATACACCGGTGATGTGGAATCTGTTGGAGTTTTTATCCCTCGAAATGATGGCAATCTTTTCGCCACCTTTTGGCATAACATATTCCCCAAATTGATCGGCCGTACCACCAAGATCGATTGTGAAAGTTGGTTTTTCTTCAAGCTTATGGACAGATAAATAAAAGGATGGCTTATAGACGGATGCAGCAACCGCATGGCGAGCTTTCTTTCCACTAGCGTATTGGACTGTCGCGATATATTCTCCCGGATCATCTATTGAAAAACACTCGGGAGCGGCGTGGAGAGGATGGTAATCACAAGATTTTAACTTAACTTCCTGTTGGATTATTTCACCTTCCATCGTGGCAAGTGAAATATTTTTCACCTGTTCTCCCGATGAGCTTAAGAGAACTTCAGTCGTAAGGATGTCTTCTGACTCTTCCAATGTAATTTTTAATTGTTCGTCTTCTTTCGTCACATGTACATAATACTTCCTATAGTCGTCATGCGAATCCACACCTGTTATAGGATCCCTTGTACTTCCCGTCATAGAAAGCGTGGTAGTACCTTCACGCATAGGAACAAGTTGAATTTCTTCCCAGTTGAACTTATCACTTGCAACCGTATGAATGATGTTGTCTTGGTCATGGTAGCTCGAGTATGAATAGATGGAATTCCAGCCATAGTCAGCTGCTTTAAGCGTAACGATTGACGCTTTCACTTTCTCCGCTTTTGTAATGAGTACTGCAGCCTGTGCTCTTGAAATCGGTGCATTGGGGCTGAATGTTGTTGGAGTGGTCCCTGATGTAATCCCCATTTTGTACAGAATGTTAATAGTCGTTTGGTGACTGGCCAAACGTTGGGTATCCGTGAATGGATTTTCACTACTACTGTAGTAATAGGGAGGAAAACCAAAAGCTTTTACAAGAATGGAAGCCATTTGCGCCCGAGTAATCGAATCATTCGGTCCGAATCGTCCATCCCCGTAGCCATTAATAACGTCTGCATTGGCAAGTGCTGCAATTGCACCATAACTCCACTGAGACGACGCCACATCCTTGAATTTAGGGTCTTTGACATTCTTCGTATCATACTTCAACAGCTTCGCGATAATGGCAGCTGCCTGTCCGCGTGTGATGGATGCGGCAGGCTTGAATGTACCATCCTCGTACCCACTTATGATGTTTCGATTTGCAAGTTCATAAACCGCACTCGCATAATGTTTGGTAGTCGGCACATCCGAAAAATCGCTTGAAATTTCCGCACTAGCCTGCGAGACTAACAAACTGCCTGCAATTGCAAGTGCCACCACAGTCAACTTTACCTTTTGGATGAACATTTTATCAACTCCTCTGGAATTTATTAATATAGTAAAAGAGGTACCCATGTCAGACAGAAAGACAAACAATTCACATTCCCATGTAATTTTACAAAGAATCGAGAATAACCGAATAGGTATTGATTTACTTTGTATTATTATAGAATTGAGTTGTCTTTACTGAATAGCTCTGCGCACGGGTACCTAAAATTGAGTGAATGGAAAACCAGATTTGTGTCTTTATATAGTAAGCGGTTGGTTGACGGCTTCTTTTTCTGGACAAATAACACCTGGTTTTCCGAATATTAAAGAGGTACCTGTGTCAGACAAAAAGACGAGTAATTTACACATGCAAGTAATTATGCAAAAATTAAAGAAAAATCGCATATGTGTTGATTTACTTTGCATTATTATAGAATTGTATTCTATTCCCTAAATAGTTTCGCGCACAGTTATCTAAAAATAGGGAAGTCTTTTTATCATTTCTTCAACGAATGTTTCTTCCCTTTCGTGTCTGTCACAATCAACTGCGTATCCGTCACTTCCATCCGTTTCCCAAGGATATTCGACAACTTGATTGTTTTTTTATCCAGTAAACTGTACTTGAAGACGCCTTTTTTATTGAAATAATACATCGTGGAGTGGTCATGCAGCACGGAGAGGAAATCGTCGCCCGCTTCCCGATACAGGTTTGGTTGGTTGTTTGACTCCTCGTAATAGTCATACGTCACGCGCGCATCAAAAGTAAATTCCTTCCTCTTATCGCTGCTGCCATCCATCGCTGTGGAATAAAGCGATAACGTAGTGTCCACAAAATCATCCGGACCAATGTAGGGTAGACCCCTACCTGTGTAGAAAATCCGATCATTCCAAACAAACACATTGCTCATCAGGCTCGGCTCTTTCATTTTCACCAAATCTTGTCCATCCGTCTTCATCTTCATCACAGCGTAAGCAAATGGCACTTCATCCGCTTCGGAAAATCCGCCGCTCCAGTAAGGGATATACAGCTCATCGTTATAAAGGACGAGCCGGGTATTATCATGCATGAAAATAACCGAGCCGAAATCCCATTGGCTCTTCGGTATATCCTCTCTTTTCAAAATCACTTCGCGTTTACCGGTTTCCTTATTTTCTTTGATAATAGAATAATTGTACTTTTGGTCCCGCTCAGTGAAATAGGTAAAGCTACCCTGTTCAACGGTTTTACCTTTTGTACTGACATAAGAATGGTAGTTGCTTAGTTTCATCTTATCATCCATGGCACGGACTAAAAATGCCGAAAACTGTGCACGCGTGACAGAGTCTGATGGCATATATTTGCCATTCGATCCGCCCGCGACGCGCTGTTTTGCGATTCCATTGATGTCCTGATAGGCCCAGTGTGACGGTGTGACGTCAATAAATGTTGCTTGCTTGTCGAGCGGCATGTCGAACGCGCGACGCAGGATCGCGGCCATTTGCGCGCGAGATGTTTTTTCACCAGGACGCATGTAGCCATTGTCGCCGCGGAGAATTCCTTTTTCATTCACCGTCGCCAGGATCTGATAATACGGTGATTTTTTGGATACGTCTTTGAATGCGACGGAGGTATTTTCCGTCAGTGGCATTTTTAATGCCTTGATGAGCATCGATGCGGCTTGCGACCGGGTGATTGGCTCATTCGGCTTGAATGTGCCATCCGGATAGCCGCCGATAATATTTCGGTCAGATAAATACATGATTTCATTTTTCGCCCAATGCTTACCCACGTCGGAAAACTGAATGGCAGCCTGTGCTTGGAATGGGGTCGCAGCGAAAATGAGCAGTAGAGCCGTCAATACGGCAGTCAGTTTACTTTTCAAAATGATAGAACCTCCTATTTTTTAACAAGGTGCCTGCGGAAAGAAATGATTCATTCCACAGGCACCTTAAATCCATACTGTTGGGTGGTTGGAAAACCACTATGGTATCTCCATATAAAAAGCGGTACCAGTGTCTAATACAGTTCGAAATTGTGATGGATGCTGGTACCCTAAATTCATTTATACTCCTTCCATCAGTGGTCCACGTAGACATCCTTGTACATACCAATATTCATAATAGGGCCTAATTGCTCTACATACACATTGATGCCTAGGAAATAATTGTCGGTATTGTCCGGGAACTTAATGGAGAATGAACCTGCTTTCTTGGCATCAGCGCGGAACAAGTTACTTTCTGGATCTCTTGTGACCACGGCAATCTGCTCGGCATCTTTTGGTAGTACATGCCTTCCTATCTTCCCATCTGCTCCCAAATTCAATGTCGTGGACGTCTTTTCCTCTAATATCCGCATGCTGAAATAAAAACTCGGAGCGGAACTTTCCACCACCATGCCATACCGTACTTCTTCTCCATCAGCAAAACGGACAGTGGCGATATACCGACCCGGTTTATCGATTCCGATACGGATATTATTATACTTGCCATCCTGATTGACCTCTTCAGCATCGTAGCAATCAGAGGGACTGTTCGAGAGACATTTGCTGAACTTCACGTTGTCAGACAGCTTCTTTCCATCCATCGTGGAGAGCGAAACGTTCTGGACTTGTTCTTTAACACTGATTATAGCTGGTGTAGTTAGAAAATCTTCGGTCTCTTCCAATGTCAACTTCAGCTCGCCATCGACTTCTTTGATATGCACATAATACTTTTGGTAGTATTTCTTATCCGGATTTCCCGAATACACTAAAGCGACACTAAATGTACCCGTCCCTTCTTGTAGCGGGACTAAGTGGATCTTATCCGCCGTACGGCTATTGGGTTTATCGCTTCCTACCACTGCATGGAACAAACCGGTGTCCTTATGATTGGAATCGAACATTTTAAACTGTTCCCACTTGTAGTCGCTTGCCCGCACCGTAACAATCGGCGCCTTCGCTTCCTCCGTCGCCTTCAGCATTTTAGCTGCTTGTCCTCTTGTAATGGACTCATTCGGGCTGAACCTGTCAGCAGATTTTCCTGTAGTAATGCCAAGTCTGTAGATGGTCAAAATATTCGGATCATGACCTGTCCCACGTTTCACATCTTCGAATGGACTTTTATACGACGTGAAGTCATAACGCGGCAAATCGAACGCTTTAACGAGAATCGAAGCCATCTGTCCACGTGTAATTGGATCGTTCGGACCATAACGTCCATCCCCATAGCCGCTGATGATGCTTTTTTCCGCCATAGCTGCAATGGCTTTGTAGTAGCCGTTCGCTTTCGGGACGTCTTTAAACCCTGGATCTTTCACTTTAGAGGTGTCCAACTTGATCATCTTCGCGATGATTGCGGCCGCCTGTCCTCTCGTGATAGAGTTTCCGGGTTTGAATGTGCCGTCCGGATAGCCTCCGATAATATTACGTTCCGCCAAATTATAGACTGCTTCTGCAAAATGTTTTGATGATGGTACGTCTGAAAATCGCTCTGTGCTTGCTGCAAACGTGCCGGATAAAGGCAAACCGCAAGCGAGCAATAGTGCGCCGAGTACCATAATAAGTTTCTTCCTCACTCGCATTCTTCCTTTCTATTCTAGTAGTAGTTTTTGATATAGAAGAAACTATTCGCTATTACCAATGTTTTTCAAACTAGCTGATGGAAAACCAGGTTGGTGTCTCTATATAGTGAGCGGTTGGTTGACGGCTACTTCTTCTGGACAGCTGCCAACCTGGTTTTCCGAAAAAATTACGGCGGGGTTCCCACACCCCTCCTTTGCTATTCTGCTATCACCCAACGATCTGAGCCTGCATCCTGCTTCATTGTAAACACCCGCTCCGCTACCCCTTCTCGCTCATATTGGTAGTGGATTTCAAGCTCATTCTCAGAAACAGGAGCCGTTTTCCGATAAGATGCCTCTAAAAAAAGTTCACCTAACCGGCTAATTTGTGTAAACGCAGGCGTTTCCGGCAAATTGCCGAAGCCCAACAGTTCGTCATACAAATACAAATCAAAATATTGCTCCGGTGTATATTCACCAGTAAGCTGTCCGGATAAATAATCCATATACATCGAATGGGTACGCTCTTCCGTTGCTATGCCTACAACTTCTCCATAAATTTTATGCACTGGGGTAATCGCTGCCCCCTGCACCGTTTTACTTGCTGGAAAATGGTTCACTAATAAATATTCGCGCGCATTCAACAGCTGGTCGTAACCTCCTACAATCGCGATTCCCTGTTTTTCATAACGATCCCTAATTTCAGATGGCAACGGTTTGCCGTTTATCTTCAACTGGCCGTTTTTCAGCACGACACGATCTCCCGGGACCGCAATCACCTCGTAGTAGGCATCCATATATGTCGGTAAATGGCTAGTCGTATTTGTCATCGTGCGTACAATGTCGCCCGCCTCATAGACAACCTCATCGAATAAATTCGCTTTGCGCTCAATGACCGTATGGAAAGCATCCGAACTCCCTCTTAATGAAAATTTTTCTTTATCCACATAATATAGACCGTCGACTTGATCAAAATTCGGAAGTGACGCAAATTCCTCATAATCAACTGCTGACAGTTGATTCTTCTTCTGCAGTGCCGAGATTTGCGCCAAATCATCCAGTGGATCATATGGGACGCCTGGCCCTTTATTTGAAGAAAGAAAATTCAGAGGGTCGATTGTGAGTATAAAAAACAGTGCAACTACAGGTATCGCCGCAGAGACAAATAGCACTTGCCAAGAAAACTTTTTAACCGGTGGCCGTACACGTTCATGTACACGCTGCTTTATCCGCCTTTCCTGCTTCGATGTATCGCCCATCATTTGATCGAGCTTACTTTTGAAATCACTCAATTGCTCTCTACCTCCCCGTCCTCTTCCTCAAAAAATTCCTTTAGCTGCTGCTTTGCCCTTCGCAGCCGAGTTTTTACGGTATTTTCATTCAGCTGCAGATAGTTTGCTATTTCCGCTATAGATTGCTCGTCATAATAAAATAATATTAAAGGCTCGCGGTATTTTAACGGAAGCTGGAAAAGATTTTTTTCAAGTGTGGCTAGCCGCTCCTGCTCCAACACTACTTCTTCTGCGCCTTTTGTCGAAACAAAGATTGTATCGAACAGTACATCTTTTTTATGCTTCCACGAGCGCAAATAATCTTTTGCTCGATTGGCTGTCATTTTCGTTAAATAGGTCTTCAAGGATGCCTCATTGCGAAACTGGTCACTCTTTTGAAAATACGTAATAAATACTTCTTGTACAACATCCTCGGCAGTCGACCAATTCTTCACATATAAATAAGCGATACGCACTAAATAACGCGAATGCTCATCGATTATTTGATCAATAGTACTCATTTACAAACCCTCGCCCTCTTCTACGGCCACGTCATGTCCCCCTCCACATACGCAACAAATTGCTCAAACGACTTTTTTTCTGTTATTCCATATCGGCATACTTCATAATTTGAAGTCTTCCTATTTGCATACCCTTCGGTCGTCGTAAAGCCAATCAGCACCCCTGCTTCTTTAGCCGCCGCGATGAAATCTTCATTATAATGCCCATACGGATAGGCTAATGAAAACGCTGCCGGCACTTGCTCAATATTTTGCTGTAAATCCAAAAGAATCTCTTCTTTTGAACGATCTAACGCAATACCTTCACCTGAAACCTTATTAAGTGAATGCAATTCATATGTATGTGCTTCGAACTGGAAAACATCCGCCAGCTCTTCTAAATCTGCAGCAGTAAAAAACTGCAGCGGACCTTCCGCATCAAACAGCTGCGCTCCCTGCGCCCGATCCGTACGTGAGGAAATAATGTGCTGAAGCGCACGAAACCCGTATTGCTTTAAAACGGGATATGCATACTCCTTCGTTGATAATAACCCGTCGTCGAATGTAATGAGCACTGCTTTGCTCGGTACAACAAGGCGCCCTTCCAAATAATCATACAGCTGATGTGCCGTCAGCGTCTCGAAATGATGATCCGCCAAGTACCCCATCTGCTGCTCAAATACTTCCAAGGAAATCGTACTATCCATCGTTCTCATCGACTCGCGAGGCAAAACCTGATGGTACACAAGTACCGGTAGACCCGTATCCATTGCAACGGACTGCTTAGAAATATATCCCGGTCGCTCTCCTATTATAAGGATATACCAATCCTCTTCCTCACGTATAATCGGATAGCGAAATCCTTCTTCCAACTCCAGTATAACGCTGCTCTGCAAATCAGCATCCTCGTAAACTGCCGTTTTTTGCAGCGTCTGAACCGCAGCCAACCGCTCCGTATGTACAACTGTCGAAAGCCTCTTTTTTTCAACCGTCGCCTGCCCCTTACGGACAAAGGCTGTCATATTTCCCAATCGAAGCTCATAATATGCCTCATCCTCACCTGTGATAGCAACGGGCTGATCCGCCTCCAACTCGCCAATCTGCGTCAAGGCCGCCCCTTTCATGTAAATCGGCTGACGTTCCTGCACTGTCAACACCCGTTCAAATACCCGCTTCGTGACAAACCGCTCCGCTTCCTTACCCTGCGCAAACACTCTTCCTTGCGATTCAACCAAAATCCATATCGCACCAATACTCATTATAAATACAATAAAGCAAACAACAAACGACAATTTACTGGAAATCTTCCTCATTCCTTTACCTCCACTGTCTATTAAGCAACGTACAGACGTAGGTTTTCAGAAAAAGTTTCAAAAGTTTTTAAAAAGTTTTTTAGGGATGGGAGAATCTATGCTGAAGCCGGCGACTGCACGCAAAGATGAGGATACTTCATAGGTTAATCCCTCATTTGAATTAGCTTTTGTATTTCTTGATAAATAAGTCCGTTTGTCATTTGTTTAGCCCATCGCCCGCAGGTATTTGAAGATACGCAAAAAACTCAGCCCTTTTTACGTACAAGGCTGAGTTGCATTCTTTTCTTTACAATTTCAGTAAAACTTCTAACTACCAGTAATCGGTAATAGTATCAATCTAGAACTTTAATCGTAACCGTTTTACGTCCCCAATTTAGTGCGTCTTGCTCATTTTCCATAAAGACATCAATTCTTTTCCCCTTAATAGAACTTCCAGTATCTCCCGCAATGGCTTCTCCGTATCCTTCAACCCACACGCGTGTTCCTAGCGGGATTATTGTAGGGTCAACCGCAATGACCTTTTTGTCAGGATTTGAACGCAAGTCAATACCCGATGCCGTTACACCCGAGCATCCTTCACAATAAGCGGTATACGCTGTTGCTGAAACTGTCATTTCATTAGTTGCTGAAGCAACAGCTTTCTTTATAACATTGTTAGTAGATGATTGTGCTGAAGCTGTTTTTGACCCTTCTACTACTAATTTTTCTCCTGGGCGGATGATATCACTTGAAATACCATTCTTATTCTTTAATTCATCCACTGAGAGGTTGTTATTTTTCGCGATTTCGAAAAGAGTATCACCCTTCACAACTACGTGTACTTCCATCTTATCTTCCACTTTTAGTTTTTGCGACGGATAGATACGAGTAGAATTTAATCCGTTCAAAGTTTGTAATTCTTCTACGCTTACATTAGCCTCTTGTGAAATAGACCATAATGTCTCTCCCGATTCTACCGTATGGACGCTAGATGCAGATGCTTGACCCGCCGCCCCTACTGATAATGTTGCTAGTGCTGCTAGTGCAATGATGTGTTTTTTCATGTGATGAATTTCCTCCCTTTCACTAACCTGCATTAGCATAACACCCGAAGATATCATAGCCGTTACAGAATTGTGTGCAGGAGATATCAATCGCGTGACACTATTCACCTCATTGATTTATTTGTAATATAAAGAGCGGGAGTGACTGGGTTTTAGTACGAAATTGAATGCAATCTATTAATGTATAAATATTACAAATAAGTGGGAATTATAATAGAAAGGGATTCTGTCTTCGAAAAAATCATTTGAACAAACTGATTTAGATGACACAGATATTGCAGTAACCTGATTTAAAGAGTGTTTAGTGATTGTTACCTATATAACAATCACTAAACACTTTTAAGCTTCACACTAAAAGTAAAGACAAACCGTATAGGTGTTGATTTACTTTATATTATTATAAAATTGTATTTTTTTACTGAATAGGCACCAAAAACTAAGTCGTACGACCAAGTAAATTTGCTAAGTCATCCGTGTTCAGTTCAATAAGGCGCAGGCTAAGAAAATTGCAAAAGTATTGTATTTCCAACGTAGTGAGTGACTGTCATGGTACAATGCGGTAAACAGTCATTGTGTAGTAGGAGGCATAGAACATGGAGCAAGAAAAAGACAAAGTTAGTGTTAAAAGTGCAGCTACTTGGTTTTGGAAATGGTTTTTAAATAATAAAGTTGTAACAATTTTATTGGTCTCATTATTGGTTTTGCTAAATCTCCTTGTATTTTCTAAAATCACGTATTTATTTAATCCAATCAAAGGATTTTTCAGTGTGATTGGTTTACCCATTTTAATGGCGGGTATTTTATTTTATTTGGTAAATCCTTTGATTGATTGGATGGAAAAAAAGAAAATCCCACGTATTGCTGGAATCGCGATTGTCTTTATGATTATTATTGGCTTGGTTGTGTGGGGGATTATCATACTAATTCCAATCATACGTGAGCAGACAATGAGTCTAATTGAAAACTGGCCAAATTATTGGGACAAGGTCATTGCTCAATTCGATAATTTATTGAGAAGTAATATATTTTCCCAATTACAGGTTCAATTGACCGATGTAAATCAAAGTATTATAAAATCTATTTCTGAGCAGGCAAACAGCGTCGTGAATTCAACCTTTTCCGGAATTGGTAGTGTGCTAGGAACAATGACTAATATTGTAATCGCACTTATTACAATGCCCATTATTTTGTTCTTTCTATTAAAAGATGGTCGAAATTTACCTTACTATACAATGAAACTCATTCCGACTAGGATGCGATTAAGTACATATAACTTATTAAAAGAAATCAATACGCAAATTAGTCAATATATCCGCGGCCAGTTATTGGTAGCTTTTTTTGTTGCATTAATGTTCTGGATTGGGTTTGCAATTATCGGTCTTGAATATGCAGTGTTACTAGCGATATTAGCTGGGGTATTAAATTTAGTGCCCTATTTAGGTTCTTTTCTGGCAATTATTCCAATCTTAATCATCGCATTAGTATCTTCACCCGGGATGCTTGTTAAAGTAATAATTGTTTTTGCCATTGAACAAACTCTTGAAGGACGGCTAATACAACCATTAATTTTAGGCAGTAATTTGAAAATACATCCAGTAACCATTATTGTAGTCTTGCTGACGGCTGGGAAATTATTTGGTATTCCTGGAGTGATTCTTGGTATTCCAGCGTATGCCGTAATGAAAGTGATTTTTGAGCATCTATTTATACGGTATCAGACATATTCTGGTTTATATGAGCAGGACTATAATCCCGCCCCAAAACCAAGCACACCTATTGGGAAAAGAAAAAAATGAGTGTCAGTGCAGGATGCTATACAGATCATCTATTATTTATTCATGCGACAAAATCATTTCTATTAACGAATAAAAGAGGTGCCTGTGTCAGACACAAAGAATAAAATTTACACATTCAAGTAATTATACAAAAAAGAACAGACATCCACAGATGTCTGTTCTTTTTTTAAAATATACTACTGAAATGCATTTTCGAAATTCATATTATGAATACGAGCAAACACACAGAACTGTTCGATCTTGTATTTTGAAGAAGTTTTCTAAACCTTCCCTATCCATACGAAAATCTGATTTTAGCCTTACGAAACAGCCTATTGAATGCAACATTTTTTCAAGTAAAATCATCGTGCATTGCATGTTCAAAGGAGATAGTTTGTTTCTAAGAAAGAACAGGAACATATTAGGTTAAATTATAAAAGGTTATGAAAGAGGAATATACATACACCAATTCAAATCTTCATCTTCGTCTACTCGTAAGGAAGAGTGAATTCGGTATTGTTTGATTTGGCCTTGATCATCTCCTATAGAAATAAAACTAACCTTCTTTTGCTCGATATGATGTTTTTCCCATAGGGATTTGAAGACCTGACTCTGTTCTTTTAGCTTTGCCAGAAGATCATTCAAAA
This sequence comes from Sporosarcina sp. resist, assembly GCF_014302295.1. NCBI lineage: Bacteria > Bacillati > Bacillota > Bacilli > Caryophanales > Caryophanaceae > Sporosarcina > Sporosarcina sp. resist. The sequence continues at coordinate 3,342,672 of NZ_CP060287.1, forward strand.
TCTCATCCTCTGGAAAACGATCATAAATACTTCTCCAGACAGCAACCGAATAGGCTGAAAATTCCTCTAAGTTTTGTATGCGATCTCGAAAATTCTTTTCTAAAAACAATAGTTGAATCAAATGCCGCTCATCATAGCAGGGTACCAAAAATTAATTTAAGCAAATAAAAAAAGACCCTACTTGTAGGGTCTTTTTCTAGCTATTATTAAGCTTTTTGAACGTTTGTAGCTTGTAGGCCACGTTGTCCTTGTTCAATTTCAAACGTTACACTTTGACCTTCGTCTAAAGATTTGAAACCTTCACTTTGGATTGCTGAGAAATGTACGAATACGTCCTCTCCTGCTTCACGCTCGATGAATCCAAAACCTTTTTCTGCATTAAACCACTTAACTGTACCTTGTTCCATAATTGTTGCCTCCTAGTGCGGATATCCACACAATGTGTTACTACCCTTGCTCAAATACTTAGACGAAAAACAAAATCTTTTCTCAATCTGAAAACGAACAAAAATAACTCTTTCTTAGAATAACAGATATATGTTAAAACAGCAAATGGTCCTGCTCTAAAAAGGGGTATCAGATACAAAGACGAACTACTTACACTTTTGAATAATTATACAAAAAAATAAAGAACTACACACCATAACGGTATCGTCTATGCTCTTCTTCTAAAGAAGACACTACGACCATTCCCTAGAAGATTTTGTATTAAAGATATCCAGACATTATGGTCGGGGTTTGGAGATTTAGATTTCCCCATTCTTGCTAACTGCTGTTCATACCAACCAATTTCTAACAAGGAAGCACTCTTGTCTATTCGTTTAATCCCCGTTCGGATTGGTTTTGCATGAACGGTTTCATAACTGCCATTAAAGATTCTATTTGCCAAGTCCGGCACTAAGGCAAAAGGTCTTGCAATTCCAACCATATCAATTTCTCCGTTCGCAATAGCTTCTTCCATGCCTTTTTGAGTACGAAAGCCGCCTGTGACTACTATTGGAGTAGTGATTAATGCCTGAGCCTTTTTTGCATAGTCTATAAAATACGCTTCTCTTTTTTTTGTAGTTTCTTTTACATCTACACCCATCATTATCGGATTCTCGTAATTCCCCCCAGAAATTTCAATGAGATCAATCCCTAATTCGGACATTTTCTGAAGAACTTCCATGGACTCGTCTTCAGTGAATCCACCCTTTTGAAAATCAGCTGAGTTAAGTTTAATACCGATTGGAAATGATCTCCCGACTTGTTTCCGGATTTCTTTATACGATTCTTCCAAAAACCTCATTCGATTTGCTAATGTTCCTCCCCATTCATCTGTTCGCTGATTGTGGTAAGGGGATAAAAACTGGTTGAAAAGGTATCCGTGTGCTGCATGGATTTGAACACCTGTAAAGCCTGCTTTTTTCGCAATTCTTGCCGCTTCTCCAAATCGGTTAATCAAGTCTTCAATTTCAGACACCTGAAGAGCACGTGGTTGGTTAAAGAATCGTTTTAAACCTCCTGTAAGAGGAACTGCACTTGGTGCTACAGGTTCTTTTGAAATCATTTTGGGTGATTGCTTCCCTGGATGATTAAGCTGCATCCAAAGGTGAGTCCCATTTTCAGTTCCCGCTTTCGCCCACTTCATTAACATCTTTAAATCACGTTCATCTTCCAAAGCAACGTTATTCGGCTCTCCTAAAGCATTTCGATCTATCATAACGTTACCTGTCATGACAATACCCGCACCCCCCTCAGCCCAGGTTTTATATAAAGTAACCAATGATTCACTTGGATTTTGATAAACCGTTCCCAACGCTTCACTCATGGCAGATTTAAAAATTCTATTCTTAATGATTGTTCCATTTGGAAGTGGTAGAGAAATACCCAAAACGGACTTTGATTGATTCATTTTTAGCATGTCTCCTTACTATTTCAGATATGTAGAAAACCCAAAGGTATTGATTTATTTTGTATTATCCAATTGTATTGTATACGCTGAATAGTGTCACGCAGGTGCCTAAAATTAAATAAGAAGCAAGAACGAACAATAATAACCAGACCAATAGCATTTAAGCTAAGGTCTGGTTTTTTATTATATGGAAATATCTTGTTCAGCAGCCTGACTAATTCGCTGTTTCTTAGACTTTCTAAAATAAAGCAATTCATATATACAAGGGATAACAATCAGAGTTAGCAGGGTCGCCATGGCTAACCCACCGATAACAACAATCGCGAGACTTTGTGATACTAAACTTCCCGTTTCTGCTTGTTTCACTAAAAGTGGAAGCATCGCACAGATAGTTGCAATCGCGGTCATGAAAATCGGTCTCATCCTTGTTGCGGTTGCTTCAACAAGCGCATCACGAATAATCATTTTTTGTTCATTTTGTTTTACTCGGTCTAAAAGTACAATCGCATTTGTTACGACGATACCAATTAGCATTAATGCTCCTAGAAGTGCCGTGATATCAACTGGTATTCCACTGATAAGAATTCCTAAAATGGCTCCTATTGCAGCTAGTGGTAGAGAGCAAAGAATAGCGATTGGCGCTTTGATTGACTTAAATGTGATAACCATTATTAAAAATACAATCCCGATGGAAACAAGCATAATGAGAAATAAATCTGTAAAATCATCTGCTTGTTGGCTACTTGATCCTCCAACTAGAACATCGACATTCTCCGGAAGATCTATGCCTTTTTTGTCATTGTTATCGCCGGAAATTTCTAGATTTACTGCCTTCGAAATTTCCGATAGCTTGGCTGGATCAACTGAAGCTGTTACTCGGAGGTAGGCATCCCCATCTTTATGGAACTGGTTAGTTGAACGCTCTTCACTTTGTAACTTAGCAATGGATGATACAGGGACAAGACCCGTATCAGTCATGACTGGTATATTTTCTATGTCTTCAGGTGTTTTTGTATCTAGGAGAGGTTCTAGAAATACAGTTTTTTGTTTATCATCTAAACTAATCGTTCCAATTGGTGTCTTATTTAACATCACTCCTAACTGTTGTGCAATTTGTTCGGTGTTTCCTTTTGTTGGGTCTACAACGAGGGAGTATACTGTTTTCTTTTCATCTTGATTGGTCGTAACTTCCTCTACGCCTTCAAGGATCTGTACTTTTTCTTTTATAGTAGTTGCCACATCTTCTAAATCTGCTAAATTATCACCTACTACATCAATGATAATATTCGTACTTGCTCCTCCCATCATAAAGGAAGAGGTAGTTACTTCTAAGAGGGCATCAGGATATTGATCTTTTTTCTTTTCCATTTCTTTTACGATGTGTTCTGTATCATTTTTATCTTCTAATAAAATACTGAAGGTTGCTTCAGTCTGTGATCCAACCCAGCCATATTGTGCCGCTTCAGCTGGAGAACCTACCTGTGAAAACACATGTTTTACTTCATCCATTTTTTGAATAGATGACTCCAGTTCCATTGTTTTTTCCTTTACTTTTTCAATTGGTGTATCATTCGGGTAACTTAGCGTGGTCAAGACATAGTCTGCAGAGGAGCTATCAACTGCACCTTTTGGGATAACAAAGTAAGTAGCGATGGATCCGATGAAAAGGAAGATGGAAATCGAGAAGACAATCCATTTATGGTTTAAGGACCATGTAACAACTTTCGGGAAACGAACGGCCGGCTTATGTTCAGGCAACTTTGTATTCTTCAATAATCCTGCACTCATTAACGGAACAACCGTTAATGCGACGAGCAGAGATGCGAGCAAAGAATAGGTAACCGTTAAAGCGAATGGTAAAAGGAATTCTTGAAGGCCCCCATTTAATAAGCTCATCGGTAAGAAAACGGCTACTGTTGTTAATGTAGAAGCAGTAATAGCGACTCCTACTTGTTTCGTTGCATCAATAATCATTTGGACGGAGAATTTCTCTGTTTGCATTTTGCGAAAAATATTTTCGATGACGACAATACTGTCGTCAACTAGACGCCCAACTGCAACAGCGACACCGCCAAGTGTTAAAATATTCAATGTCACCCCAGACCATGACAGTAGAAATAGTGTGAAGCAAAGGGATAAAGGAATCGATACAATGGTAATAAAGGTAGAACGGATATTTCGTAGGAAGAGCATAATGACAATCGCTGCAAATAGTGCGCCAAGGAGTACTTCTTTTATCATCGTGTGAACAGAATTTTCTACCAAATCAGCAGAGGATATATAAATAACAGATTCTTGCTGATTATACTTTTCATTGATTTCCTTTGTTACTTTTTCAATTTCTTTGCTAATAGTCACTGCATTGGATTGACTATCCTTTGTGATGCTAATATCTAAGCTATCCTTACCGTTGAAACGGCTAATGAAATTCGCATCTTTTGTTTCTTCAACCGTTGCAATATCCGCAAGCGTTAAATCAGGTGTAATCGTTAAACCTTTCAATTTTTCGATGCTTGTTAAATCACCTATTACTTTAATATTACTTGTTTTTCCATCGATCATCTTTTCACCGACAGCTACAGCAGTATTTTGACCTTGAAGAATCCCCATAACCGCTTGAAGAGAAATCTGATTTTCAGCTAATTTTCCATCATCAATCTTGACTGAAATGATGGAATCTGTAATCCCATAGACATCTACTTTGGAAACCCCTTTAATTTCTTGATAGAGAGATGGAAGTTTTTCACGTGCAAAATCCAGATTTTCGGTAGTCAAACCTTCATTAAAGCTGACGGCAATGTTAGCAATTGGAATCATAGAAGTATTTAGCTGTGAGATTGTCGGCTTGGAGAGATAGAGAGGCAAAGCTACATTACTTAACGCTTCTTGTACGTCCTGTTTGGCTTGTTTCATATCAGTTCCTGCCTCGAAGAACAGATCCACTTTTGAAAATCCATCTCCAGTTGTAGAGTAGACTGAGGTTTTACCATTTAATCCTGTAATTGCTCTTTCAATCGGGATGGTTACTTCGGATTCCATTGTTTTGGAGTCAGTTCCCTGACCCATGGAAATAATAGTGACTTGCGGATTATCGGCAGATGGTAAAAACTCCATAGGTAGTCTAAAATAACTGACGACGCCTATCACTATTATTAAAATGGTTAATGCAGCTACAGCGGCCCTGTTACCAAAAGCCCATTTGGTAAATATCGACATAGAAAGTCTCCTCCTAAAAACTAAAGTAATTCAAAAAATCAGACTTGAAAGTATATGCTCCCTTCCATCGTTTTAGTTGCATCTCTATTGTATAAAATAGGAATATATTCCACATTGAACCTTAGTATTATCCTTTTCTAAGACCTAAGGCGTAGCGATAATGGGTAGCAGGTTCTCGTTGAATTTCGAATAGTTTCAGAACCGGATACTTTAAATTAATGATGTGTGGAATAAAGCTTTTTATTACGCAAAAAGCAGTATACCTCCCTATTCCAAAGGAAGTATACTGCTCTTGTACGTATTGTTAAACCATATTGTAGGTCATGATAGATGACAGTCACACTTTCAATTTAGAAACGACTCCGAACATCGGCCGGAATTCCCAGGTAACTGTCAATCACCTAAAGCAACATTCGCAAAAATTGTTCGAAATTCACGCCTGCCTCGTTCGGAACTTGCTCTTTTGACGTAGCTTCAATCGCAGCGGCTAAAAATGCCTCCGCAAGCTTCATGGACTCCACTATGTCCTGTCCACGCATCATTCCACCCATTATGACCGATGCAAACAAATCACCAGTTCCCGAATAACTCTCACCATTATAGTCACGGATACTATAAAATGAGCGATTTGCATCGATATACATATTGCCTACATAGCGTTTGTTCGCATCTGCTGGCGGCGGATTCAAACCAGTAATTATGACGTTCGCCCCTGTTTCATGCTGTAGCTGATGGCCCGCCTCCTCTAGCACCTGAATATAATCTGACTCATTTTGATAGTTCTGTAGCTTCTCATACGACAACCCTGTAAGCAAGCAACACTCTGTAATATTTGGCGTAATAATGTCAGCGGACTTCACTAAATCCTTCATACGATCAAGTAACTCGCCTGTAAACATTTTATATACCTCGCCCGTATCGCCCATTACCGGATCGACAAGCAGCTTCGTTTCACTCGAATGAAACACGTGTAAAAACTGAAATATGTTATCAATTTGCTCTTTTCCTGTCACAAAGCCTGTATGTATGCCATCAAAGGTTGCACCAAGCTTTCTCCATTCCTCCACAAAATAGTCCATTTTTGACGTTAAATCCTCACAATAAAAGCTTGGATACCCAGTCTGCGCCGTTAAAATCGCAGTTGGCAATGGAACTGCCTGTACACCCATCACTGATAGCACAGGAATTGCAGCCGTTAACGAGCACTTCCCAAAAGATGACATATCCTGAATTACAGCAACTTTTTTAATCACATTCGCCACCTAACTAATCCTACTTGTACTCTCTTCATCGTATCATAATAATGCAGAGGCGAAAATGCACCAAAAACTATTAATTTACCGACAAAACAATCTGACCCTTTACACTTCAATGAAATTGACACTTTAACAATAGTCAGCTCTTTGCTAAAGTTAAAGCAACCAAAATATTCATTAAAGTGAGGAAGATGCAGATGCAAAATATACAAAAACAAGCCTATATAAAACCACGAACGAAAACATTTGATTTAGTCATTACCGCAATTTTAGCAGCACTTATTTTCACCGCAACATTGATTAATATTAAGTTACCATTCGGGCAAGGTGGACTGATTCACTTAGGGACATCTATGCTTTTCATGGCAGCGATTTTATTCGGTCCTAAAAAAGGGGCACTTGCTGGAGCAATCGGAATGGGCTTATTCGATATCTTAGGTGGCTGGGCAATTTGGGCACCAACGACAATTATCTCCCGCGCATTACAAGGCTTAATTGTCGGGAAAATCGCTTGGTCTAATGGCCATAGAGGCGACAATATGGGGTTAAACATTTTGGGAGCAGTTGTTTCAATGCCCGTGATGATTGCAGTGTACTATATCGGGCAAGCGATTATGTTCAAAAGCTGGATTGCTCCTATGGCATCAATTCCTGGAGACATCATCCAAAACGTTGTAGGTTTACTTATCGCGATTCCAGTATGTATCGCACTGAAAAAAACACCGTACTTCAAAAAGAAATTTTAAAACGTACAACAGAAGCACGCCATCTCGCTGTTTTGCTGACAGCATAGATGGCGTGCTTCTATTTTTCTAAAATACAATTCAAAACAGGTACCTAAAATTCACTTTAACTTGTCTTTTTCGGCGTGAACCATGTGATAATGAACACTATTATAGAGATAACAAACATATAGAAGTACGTGTTACTCGCCGCACTACTATAACCTGTCGTAGATTCTAAAGAAACATTCAATAATTGAATAGAATAAATCGTCATGATAACTGCTGTACCAATTGCTCCAGCTAGTTGGCGAATTGTGTTATTAATCGCCGATCCATGAGAGGCTAATTCTCTTGGTAATGCATTTAAAGCAGCTGTGTTTAACGGCATCGTAATAAACGCCAAACCAATACGTAATAAAATTGTACGAACTAAAATATATGCTGTTGTTGTTTCTGGTGATAAATCAATAACTGCATACATCGATATCGCAATTAAACCCGTTCCTAAAATGAATAAAGGTTTTGCCCCATATTTATCGAATAGCTTACCTGCTACTGGGGAATGCGTTGCATTGATAATAGCTCCCGGAAATAATAACAATCCTGCTTCAAGTGCTGTAAACCCTCGTCCATCCTGCAAATAAATCGGCAGTAATATTAAATCGGCATACATTAAAATTGTAATCGCAATATTAACTACTGTCGTCATAGTAAATATTTTGAATTTGAAGACATTTAAATTCAATAAAGGTTCAGGAGCCTTTATTTGTCGATGACAGAACCATATCGTTACAAGCAAACCTCCGACAATTGATGTAAGAACGATTAAATCATCCCACCCTCGGCTGCCTGCACTGCTAAAGCCAAAAAGAACGAATCCAACGCCAACAGTTGAGTAAATCACACTGACTATGTCGAGCTTTTCTTTTGACGACGTTTCAGCAACATTAACTAAATACTTACTTGCTATAATAATAATCAATGTTACGAAAGGAATCATGATGATAAATAACCATCGCCAAGATAAATACTCTAAAATAAATCCTGCTAATGTTGGTGCAATTGCTGGCGCAAAAATAATGGCGAAGCCAACATTCCCCATAATTGTGCCACGTTTTTCCGGAGGGTATAAATATACAATGACAGTCATCATTAATGGAATGATAATACCAGCACCCACAGCTTGAACCATTCTACCTGTTAATAGTACACCAAAATTATTCGCACATGCTGCGACAATAGAGCCGATTAGTAAAATAACAATGAGCTGATAAATAACTGACATGTTGAAAAACGTTTCATTAAGTAAGCTGTAATGGGTACTAACACACCGTTTACAAGCATAAAGCCTGTGGCTAACCATTGAATCGTTGCAGCATTCACATCAAAAACAACCATTAAATCACTAAATGCAACGTTTAACAATGTTTGATTTAATGTAGAAAAAAAGGTTCCTGATATCATGATGATAAGTAGCAATTTTTTAGTACTACTCGATATTTCATTTTGCATATAAAATCCCTCCCCATATAGTACCTGTTATCGACGAATTGTCTAAAAAACAGCATAGCAGAAGAAGAAAAAAACCCATATACAATCAGGTCATTTCTGTCGATTAGCAGAAAATTAAATATAAAAAGGCTATGTTAAAGGGAAAGGTTGATTAATCTTAAAACGGAATGAAGAACACACTTCACATAATTAAAAAATGTTTAACCTCAATTGGATATTTATGTTAAAATAAATCTAAAGATTGTGAATAAAAGTATTGCCACTAACGGAGCGGTTTAGTGAAAGAAGAGTTTCATGTATATAAATAAAAAAACCTTCCTTTTCTACATCTATCTAAAAAAGGACATGGGGGATTAGAATGAGACGTTTGATAAACTTTTCAATTTTGTTGTTAATGGTTATTTTTATATCTGGTTGTACAGAAGTTAAAGAACAAAACAAAGGAATACAAGAAGAGGAACATGAGAAAGTGGATGATGACAATACTCCTATTGAAACCACTTACTATTTTTCATATAAAGGACAGGAATTTAAGATTATATCATTTTTTGATGAAGTGTTGGAATACGCAAGAATAATTAGTGAGAAACCTGAACTTGATAAAAATGCTATCTATACAGAGCATGTTTTGGAACCATTTAAAGATAAATCCTCTCTTCATTATTTACAGTTAGGAGTAACAAAGAATGACCCTCTTAGACCAACTTCTCAAGTAGAACAACTGAAAAAAAATACAAATGAGCTACTTAAAAAACAAGAACAAATCAATCAATGGATTGAAGAAGCAATATTGGAATCAGCTGAGCTATTATCATCGGGTTCAAATACATCAATTTATCTATTTCCAGTTAATCCTGAAAACGGGTGGACGACGTATAGTCTGAATGGAGTGGGAGGCTTTGCTTATTTTGGTGATAACGTTTTACTAATGATTGACCCTACTGCATCAAAAGAAGTTATTAAATATGCCATGGCTCACGAATATCACCATACCGTCAATATGACTTTAAACGGCGAACAAAGTGTAAATAGCGTATTAGATTCAATAATTACAGAAGGGAAAGCAGATTCTTTTGCTACTACTCTCTATCCTGAGATAAGTCCTCCGTGGATACAAACTCTACCAGAGGATGTAGCAGCTAGGGTTTTAGATGAATTACGTATAAATGGTAATTCTACTGATTATAAAATTTACAATCGGTTTGTTTATGGTTACCCAGCTAAAGATATTCCACTATGGTCGAATTACAAAATAGGTTATCAAATCAATGAAAGCTTCATTGAAAATAACCCAGATAGTTCAATATTGGAATGGACAAAAACGAATGCAGAGGAAATAGTCAGTAAAAGTAAATATAAAGATAAAATATTTTAATAAAAATCCGAAGCCAAATCATTGATATGATAATTTTTACTATATGGATTAACAATCCTGATTCAACTGTCGAGGCTTTAGCAAAAAAACAGACACCAAAATACCGAGAGTTTGGATATATTTTTCAGGCTCTTTTTTATGTGCTTTATCATTCCATTTAGAATGCAAAGTTTCTCAGTCTCAACTTATCTGCGGTTTCCCAAGTTCCATGAACACTTGCCAAGATAAGCATTTGCTTTTTCTTGCTCAAATCACTTTCCATTTTTCTATTGTCGAGGAATTGAAACCACACTAAATACAGTTGTAAATACTTTGTAGAAACACCATTGAAGCGACTTATCCATTTCTTTAAACGGGAATGGTAATTATTAATATTATTGAGGTGGTATATGCCCTTCTTTACATATTCTTTCTTACTAGCGTTTATGATGATGTGTTCCACATCGTTAGTAGATGTGTAAGATTTGTAAGAATTGTGAGCATCGGAAATAAGCACCGTATCATTCTTAAAATGCGATGTAAGGGCGTTATCAATTTGTTCCATTAGAATTCTACCTGAACCGACTCGTTTTGAAAGGGTTGTTTTGTTTCGGTCTCTAGCTACTAATACACAGACTTGTTCATTAGAAATACCTCTTTTGGTAGCAGAACCGCCACGTTTTCTTGGTTTGCGATTCGGAATAACTCTTCGTCCTTTATAACTTTCTAAGAAGTATGTTTCATCTACCTCTACTATTCCTTCAAATATACCGATACTTTCTTTTGCAAGAGCAGACAACACTTTATGCCTCCAGTAAAAAGCAGTTACATGAGTGATGCCAATTTGAGAAGCTGTTTCACGAAGTGATTGACCATTCAACATACATTCAATAAATGGAATCCATTTGTGTGCCTTTTTCGAACGATACATAGGGGAATTGGTTAAATCACAACTTAATTTATGACAGTCTTTGCACTTATAACGTTGGCGACCGTCTCGCTTCCCGTAACGAACCACTGATGTACTTCCACAATGCCGGCAATGAAAACCGTGTGAAAACTTCCTTTCTCTCAATTCACCAATTAAAGCACCTTGTTGTGAGGATGAGGGCGAGAAATGACGAGTTAGATAATGTAAAATGTATTCTTTGTCCTTATCATTTAGAGAAGAAATATTACTTATTATGTTTGTTAAAGTCATTTAAATTGCCCCTTTTGTAAGATATACAGTCAGGATATTACAAAAGAGGTCAATTTATTCAAAATCAACCACTAACTTTAACATAGCCTATAAAAAAGGAATAATTTAAATGACTTTTAAAGAAGGTTCTCGTCCCATACGTACACAGGAAATGCTTAAGGAAGCCCTACTAACACTTTTACAAGAAGGTCACTTACTACACCAAATTTCTATCCAAAAATTAACAAAGAGAGCGAATTTGAACCGGACCACCTTTTATTTACACTATCAAAATATCAATGAGTTGAAGGAACATTTGGTAAGTGATATTTTACAAGTGCTAACTGACAAAATAGAAAACTTAACTTCCATTTTTGATAGGAATCGAAAAGAGCACTTGATACAGCTATTGGATTATCTTCTTGATCAAAGAAGTTACATACTTGCTTTAGTACAGTTTGAACAAGTTGAAAAACATTTACTTTTGTTGATGAAAGATTTAATAGTAACCCGCAGAAATCAATCTAAAATTAGTGGAAGAAAAATCATTGTAGATACAGATATTAAAGCTGCCTCTATTATTGGTGTCATTATATGGTGGTTAAAAGATGGCCTATACCTGGATTCAGCGTATATCGCAGAGCAAATTAATCCCATGAATCAATCTTAATTTTATTATCTATTAAAAATATGAAATGCCAAAACATTGATTGCACAACGTTTTGGCATTGATTTAGATTCTTGATAGCAACTTGCCATGGTACCTGTGTCAGTTATAAAGACCAACAATTAACACACCCGAATAAACAAACAAATGCATTTTATGGTAAAATTACTATAAATATAAATACTCTATAATCACTTCTTACACAATAGATCAGCATTACGTAAGGGGGAAAAGTAAATGGAACCATACTTGATATTTGTAGGAGTTTTTCTTGTATTTGTATGTCCAAACCTTTTTTTGATAATGAAGGGTCAACCATACTCCTATTCAAAGAAATTGACTGCTCCGCCATGGGCAGACAAAGAGACCAAACAACTTTTCAGACAATTCAATCGCGCCTGGTCAAGGAAGATAGAGAAAACTGTAAATGTGCGTGTAAAGAATAGAAATCGTACGCTAACAGATGCCGAACTGCGAGAACAGTGGTATGAACTCAAGAAATTTCTTTTGTTAGCAGGTATCTCAAAAAGACTTCCGATGTTTTCCAAAAAGGTAGACGATATTTGGCACTTCTTTTTAGAAGAAGAGCAGCTGTATAATCAATTCTGTTTAGATTTCATTGGTGAACAGATTGAACATCACCCTCATGAAAAACCAACACTTCTTCCAAATGAACGCGCTTGGTTCGACGTGTTATATCTTTCTTTTTTCAACGTTACTTCCCGCTCGCATCTATGGGGGAAATTCGCGCAAAAAAAGAAAGAACACGCAAAATGGATAGAGCGTATAGTGAATGATCCAAAAGACATAATTGAGTCGTTTGGGCGTCACTCATCCGATGCCGCCTCGACACATACATTGGCTACCTTTCTCAATTTCGCACGACAACAAGTGATGAAGTCAAATGGAAAGCGTGTTAAACGAAAAGACGGCTATTGGTATGGTGCCTCACTATTCGCCTTTTATGAGTATGAAACAATTCAAGTGAAGAAGAAAAAAGTGACCGGTGCTTTCGCAGACGGATCACCAGGCTTTGCAACCGACTTCGATTATAAAGAAGAATGGAACGAGATTGTCACCAATGTGAATTCGTTTGAAGTGGGAACAGACGCCGGAGCTATGCCAAGTGCTCCTTCGGATGGAGGGAGCTCTGACTCCGGGAGTAGTTGTAGCTCGTGTAGTGGGTGTTCTTCGTAAGAATAAGTAAGTGGAGGGCATCTGTGCTTGACACAAAGACAAATAATTAACACACGTGAATGACCATACAATAAAACCAGACATTCGCCAATTTGTCCGATCTTCATTCTATTATTATGTAATTGTAGCGAATGATCTGAGTAGCTCCACGTGCAGGTAATTGAAATTAAAAAAGGAGCACTTTATGAAGAAGTGGTTGATTATGCTGGCTGGAAGTATTCTTATTTTACAAGGTTGCGTTACAGGTGGGAAAGGTATACCTACCGAACAGAAAAGGGAGGAAAATACATTGAACCTAGAATTACTTAATGCGGTTGAACTTAAAGATACAAATAGCGTAAGTAGACTGATTACTAAAGGGGCAAATATAAACGTAAAGGATGAAAACGGTCGTACTGCCACTATGTTAGCTACGTATAATAATGACGTCGTCACGGCAAAAGCCTTAATTAAAGCCGGTGCAGACGTCAATATCCAAGATGACATGAAAAACAATCCTTTCTTGTATGCTGGCGCTGAGGGGTACTTGGACATTCTAAAGTTAACAATCGAGGCCGGTGCTGACCCCACTATTACCAACCGATATGGAGGAACTGCTCTCATCCCTGCCTCCGAACATGGATATCTCGATGTTATCAAGGAACTTCTTACTTCGACTGATATTGATGTTAATCATGTAAATAATCTCGGTTGGACAGCCTTAATGGAAGCAATCATTTTAAATAATGGAAACCAAGTACAACAGGAAACTGTACAATTACTTATAGATAACGGAGCAGATGTAACTATTCCTGATAAAAATAATGTCACCCCTCTACAACATGCACGAAAAAAAGGGTTTAAAGAGATTGAGCAAATATTAGTAGATAGTGGTGCTATGTAACAGTATTTTTTTATTTACTCATTAATGTTTATCGCAAAAATATTATTAACGATATAATTTCATCACCACAATTTACTTAATATAACAAACACCGCTAGGATAACTCTAGCGGTGTTTGTTGTTTTTAGCTCAATATACAGGTACCACCACTGGGCTAAAATTCATTTTATAACAGGGTCCATCGGTTCCTTCCCTGTTAAAACAGAAATGTAGATTAGGTAGTCGATTACGTAGGCCTCGCCAGATTCTCCAATCTTCCATACTAACAGATACTGGCTTCCCTTCGCTAAACCTATTATCTGGATGTAGATGATCTTGTTCATATTTAAAGTTTTTATTTGTCCAGTCAAGATTCAAGTAGTAAAGAACCTCTCCAACAACCCTACAACCTTTTTCCATGTTGAGTACATCTTCAATTTCACCATCTGTGACTCTCAAATTATTTATCTGGTCGAGCATTACAATAGTAATTTCATAAACAAAGTTATTGATGTTACTCTTTATCTGTTGCAGCTTATTTGTAGTGCCAGAACATTATCAATTGCTTTTTCTCTTGTAGTTTCATCTTAGAATCTTTCATTCAAGGATGTTTTTCATCTCAAATTGGGTTGGACTCAATCTTCCAATCTTTTCACTAAACCTACAAACTTCATCTGTAAGTAATTACTCTAAAAAGTGGGTATGTACAGTTCTGGGTTGTTTCTTTCAACTGTAAGAGTCACAATCTTATACACCATTTACCCCTCCGACATTATTTTCACACTACAAAGAATACAATCACACTATTCCATTAATTATGGATACTCATAAACTATTTGTATTTACTCACAGCAATAACATGAGAAAAACACCCTGCATTTCTGTAAGGCGTCATATCTCAGTAGTCCGCCTATACTTTCATTTCCCCTTCAGCATCCTTGCCAAGTACGCGTCAGATTCGCCCTTCGGAATGCTTAGACTCTTCCACTGCTCTCCTTTAATCTGTTTTCCAATGAACATGACTTGTCCAATATGGATAGCATAATGCGCCATTTGCCGCTCAATCGCATCTATGACGGAATGTGCCTGCCCGCGAATATGAATATTCTTTTCCAAGTCTTGCTCATGCAAGCTTTCCAGCGCATCAAAAAAAACGCACCAGCCATGTTCCCAATGAGCCATCAGCTGCGCCTTTAACAATCGTTTCGTTTCGAATTCCCCATCACGATTACGGTCCGGCTTTTCACCGTCCGTCGTCAGAAAATCCGTCCACCTCGAAACCATATTTCCACTTAAATGCAGAATAAGAATCGCGATGCTGTTTGAATCGTCGTTTGACGTCCAATGAAAATCATCCTCATTCAACTGGTCGAATGTTTTTTCACCTTGCCCTTTTAACCCGATGAACCGCTCTCGAACAACTCGTAAATATTCTGTTCCAATCGACATATGGTGTTCCCCCTCTAGTTCCAAAAATCAGTTCGCTGATGTATTCGATGATAACGTGTAAGAATATTTTCACCATTGCTTAAGGCTGAATAGCCAGAAACGCATAAATTCAAAAAGCACCTACGCCAACAAGTACAGGTTCAATATCGAGAGGCGGTTTCCGGCTGGATGTTGAATAACGAGGCCATCAAAACATCCCATTCTCGTTTGGTGAATCTTCCGGCACGGGTTGGCCAACATCCCACATTTCAACAATCTTGCCTTCATGAAAACTGAAAATATGGACAACCGCTGCCCCTAGGTCCTCCACCTTCTGTTTGATGTGGGAATAAACCATCACGTTTTCTCCCTCTTCAATCGTCTGCTTCACTTCGAGCGTTTTGTTTGGGCTGATACCGTCATTCTCTTCCATCGCTTGCTTAAGCGAATCCGCATCCCCCGGGAAATATGGATTATGATGGCGGAAATCTGGGCTTACGTATTTTTTATAGGCTTCGTCAATCTTTCCAGAGACGATAAGATGTAGAAAGTCCACTGCTTGGTCTTTATGTGGTTTCATGATTTTAACATCCTTTCCTGATATCACTTCTTGATCAGCATATTATTGGTATTCTATAAAATAGCCAAATATCCTTTTCCAATTGTTTTGAAGTACGCATGCAATCCACTTAATATGCGGTCAGTCGCTTTAGAAACATCATAAAAGTTTAAACATTCACGATAGCTTCTTGCACAACGTACCTAAAATCATGTAAATGATGGGTGCGTTTCTTCCCATTTTCCTAGTTTAATTCCAGAACCATAAAGTTGCCCATAATCCATCGAAATGTTCATATTTCACCTCGATCTATGTATTTATAGGTACCGTCCGCTTACCGTTGTTTACATATATTGATTATCGGTAATGATTAGTGTGCAATGTTAGTTACTATTAAACGAGGGAGCATGGACAATGACCAATCAAAACCAAGACATAATTACCTATTTTCAAAAACTGGACCGTAGATTTTTCATGGATGTGCACAAGGAATTCGCCTATATGGACGAAGCAATTCCGATTGGGCATGAACAAACCATTTCCCAGCCTTCCCTCGTACTCGAAATGACATTGGCCCTCGATTTGCAGCCTTATTCAAAAGTGCTGGAAATCGGAACGGGTTCCGGCTTCCAGACCGCCCTACTCGCCGCCTTCTCGAACTCCGTTTATTCAATCGAACGAATTGCGGCCTTGCATGAACGGGCAAAAGCAAGATTAGAAAAGGCCGGTTTCTCCAACATCCATTTCAAGCTGGATGACGGTAGCACCGGTTGGGAAGAACACGCTCCTTACAACCGGATTATGGTGACCGCCGCTGCTACCCAGGTGCCACGCGAACTCATAGACCAACTAGGTATCGGAGGGAAAATGATCATCCCAGTAGGAACACCCCTCCTACAGGAACTCTTGCTCTTGGAAAAAGATGAAGATGGAGAAATCCATACCACAGTGTTGGATGAAGTGAGGTTTGTCCCATTGAAAGGAAAATATGAATAGGTGACAGCACCTATCCCGTATCGGTTAAAAAATAAAACGCAAAAGAAGTACCTATGCCAGACAAAAAGACAAACAATTCAAATATTAAAGTAATAATAATAAAAGTAAAGAAAAATCGCATAGGTATTGAATTGAGTTGTATTTACTGAATCGATACCTAAAATTAAGATCAATTTGTATTTCGTCGCTTCAGCAATCCTTTTTACCTTTTGGGCATGACGGGCAATAAAATGGCTCATATACTTTTCCAAAAACAAATGATTAGCTGCTTTTCCTAAAATGCCAAAAGGGGATTTATATGAGAAAGTATCTATCATGCTCGTTTCTGTGCCCCATTAAATGAATTCATGTGTATGTTTAAAAGAATGAAAGGCTCCACGAACCATGGCATCGGTGAATCTGTATGGCTTCACCATTTCAATGACTTGAGACGTTAATTTCTGTTTCATCCCTAAATGGGTCGTCTCCCAAGTAACAAAATCGCCACGCTCCATCAATCCAAACGTAATTCCTTCAATAGCTATTTGTTTCGTCAGCAACGTTTTCCCCTCATGAACTTCAACAGTTCTTGCAAGATCGAAACAAACTTGGATGGGAGCGTGGATTGAAATTTCATGTCTGATGATTGGCATGATGTCACCCTTTTCTAGTCTACCAATATTGTGACGGTTCCTATGCGCAGTGTATTTATAACAATTTAATAGGAAGCCCGTCGATGATAGCTAGTATCGGATTTCAGGTTACATTTTATGCAATTAACCAGGTGTGTCAGCGTCTATTACAAATTTTCAAAAACCCTAGCATCCATTTCTGAATACCATGGCCTTAATCATTCATATGTAGTTCTAAACATCCATCCCCCAGCCATTAAAAGAGGTACACTGTGTCAGAAAAGACGAACAAATCACACATTCGATTAATTATACTAAAATCAAACACTCCGCCGATGCTAATCCAGATTCACACTCTCCGTATTCCGGCAATCAGGATAATTACTGCAACCGTAAAATTTTCCGAATCTACCTGTCTTCAAGGTCAACTCCCCATTACACTTCGGACAAGCAGTATATAATAGTGAGGCATCAGTCTTGGACATCTTTTTCGCACTGCTTGTATGTGAACGTGCCGTCTGCTTGGCATCTTTCGCTTTTCGAATCGATTGCATGTGCTCAGCCTTGAATAGTTTCCTGTCATTTTTATATAGAGCCAAAAGTTCCGCGAGCTTTTCATTGATCCCCTTCACGGTATCCTCACTAATGTGCTGCTCCTTGTACTGACTGATTGTTGTAATAAGATCAGGGAACTGTATGACATGTGCTGAGGTGAAACCCTTATTGAATTTAAAAGTAGAGTTTGATGAAAACGCGATGATGGAATAGACATCCTGCATTTCCTCTCGTCCTATGTAGGTAAGTAAAGCTTGAACATGACCATAATTTTGCCGGATTGGATTGTACATTTTTGTTTTCCGTTTATAAATAACTTGTGTCCAATATGGTTTAAATTCATCACCAAAAATCCAACCGCTGTAATGTTTTGTTTCGATGACAAACACGCCATACACAGAGGTCACAATATGATCTACTTGCGTCAGTCCCCGCTCACCATTCGGAATATAAACATCATGGAAGACAGTGTATGCATCCCCTAATTTCCGAAGCTTGGTCTTTACAACCCACTCCCCATAATTCCCTTTAATAACCGGCATTTTCCACTGCAGGATAATCCACAAAATCACGAATAGGACGACAACCGGAAATGCAGTTGATGTAATAAGCATCTTGAGTGTAATCAAAATCCCCTCATAAAATCCCGATATCATACTATTTTCTACATTCATAATATCCCCCCAAGTTAATCACTCAGTTGTCGGCATCCGCGTCAATGTATCTACTTTTCCAACTATTACAATAATATCATATAATACGAAAATAGTTCCATAAAAATAGGTACCCGTGTCAACCATAGGAATACCCAAGTCGAATCGCTTCGTCCCGTTTCCGGGTACGTTCTTCAAAAGTAATTTCAGCGTCCATGCCCTTTGGAATATGGGACGATACAGCTTTAATTTGTCCATCACCCAGACGTCCATCCCCTATTTTATTGTTAGGTGCACGAAACTTTCATGTTTATTTCGACAATCGGATTTGTTTTATGGTGAAAAGATCTGAATTGCGTTTGAATTGCGTGGTTTCCAGACAGCCATCATTAAAGCAATAGGCGTTTTCCCCAATTGCCGAATTAAAAACTTTTTTCACAAAAATGTCCCCTTTCCCCTACTTTTCTTCTATATAAAGAATAAAGGGGATATTCTTTATGACAACTTACCTATCTGAATACGCTCACTTCACAAACAAACACGATTTAGACGCAGCAACAAGACAACATGTACTTACGCACTGGAACGATATGAACCAAACCGAGCGGGCTGTTCTTGATATGATCCGTCGCTACTCCGTTAAATACGGCGCCGCCCACTTGAAGCACGAAACAATCGAAAAGGCCATTAAGAAATCCAATGCAACTGTTCGACGCGCCATTCGCAAATTAGAAAAGCTTGAAATTATCGAACGTATTCACTATATCCGCCCAGTCATGAGCGGTCTAGGCGCTAATATTTACGTCATTAAACCTACTAATGACCAGTCGAAATTGAACACCCCAGAGAATGACGAAAAGCCTTCTAGCAGTAAGTTTGAACCCGCTAATCTACAAACCGAAGCTTTTCTTTCTAAAGCGATAAAACCTAAAGACCTTAAAAGAACGTCTCCTACGGAAATTGTGCCTACTACACTTTTCAGTAAAATGAAATCTCTTCTTTCTTCAACGATCGGAGAAAGTAAATTAGCACGTAATTTTTACGGCGTCTACCGGAAACAGTCTCTGCAAATGCTGAAATTCAGTATTCACGAAGACAAAGGAGAACTGTTCGAGCAATTAGCCATGCATGCCCTTCGTATTGCGGTTCAAACAACCAAACAGAAAAAAGTCCGGAATCTGCCCGGTTATTATTCAGGTGTTTTGCGCGAACTCATCGGCAAGGCTTTATTCAGCGAGGCTTTCATGGATTATGATGTAGCCGTTGAGGGGTTTTTCTATCGATGAAATGATCGTGCGGGTTATTGTAAGGTGCCGAAACTTTCATGTTTATTTCAGCAAACATGAAGGTTTCATGGATAGAACGACTCAGAATTATGTTTGAATTGTGTGGTGCACAGGCAACCATCACTAACGCGCGCTATTTTGCATTATACAAGTGCTTTCAGTTTAAAAAGCACTTATTAAATGTTAAAATAAGTTAATTTGGTCTGAAGGAGAGCAATTGTGAATTTATTTATGAGGTACAGGGAAGCTAGGGTCAAAAAGTTCACCAACAAGAAGTTGTATGAACAGCTAACGCTGCTAAACAACGAAAAGTCACCGGACACCAGATCGATTATGGTCATTCTTTCGGAGATTGCCCATCGAGACCCTGCGGAGTATGAGGCGGGAAAAATCGAGGCAGAAGTGGAGAAGTCCAAGCGCCATACCGTCATGGAGACGACAGACATCCTCTACCTCGAAATCAAGTACCATGAGGATTATCTCGCCAAGACGGAATCCGGGACTGCCCCATACGAGCGCAAGCTCCGGTCGGCCATGCTTAAAATCGTCCAGAAGGAATTACGACGTCGTACATTCTAGGTTAGGCTATTGCTCTAAAAAAAAGGGAAAGTCCAATCATTTATTAGCCGTTCAGTTTTGATTTACTTTGCTTTGCATAAATTACACCCCGAAATAGCTAGTCAATTGGCTCTCTGCTTTGTTGATAATTCAATATCTTTCTTAATTATCAACATTGTAGTATGGTTAATAATGGTTTCCATAAATTTAAAATGTCGAAATCTGATTTAACAGGAGTGGACTAATGAAAAAATTAATAGGAATTATATCGATTGTAGGTCTCGTTATATTTTTAACAGCATGTAGCGGTGATAAGGAAGCAACCAGAACATTTGAGTTAGAGCATGATGGTATTATGACCACAATGATCTACACAGCTAAAGGAGATAAAGTTACCATGCAAACAACTGAAAATATTATTCAATATGACTTAGTTGGTCTTGCATCAAAAGATGAAGCAAAAGAACTTTTTGCTCCTATGATTGAACAATTTCAAAATATCGATGGATTGACGCATAAACTAGAATATGATGATTCAAAAGCAGTTGAAACTTTAGCGATAGATTATGAGGTTGTCAATTTCGAAGATGTCGAGAACCTACCGGGAATGTCCTTTAGCGAAGACCCTAAAGAAAAAGGCGTTAGCATGAAAAAATCTGTTGAACTACTAGAAAGTCAAGGTTTTGCAGAAGTTAAATAGATAAATAATCAACGCACTGGGATGTTTCAGTGCGTTTCCTTATGTTTTCAAAAAGTATATGACTGTAAACTTCTCGTTTCATCTCAACCTTTTACTTGCACTGTCTTGACTGTAAAACTTTTTTCCTTTCACTATAAAATTTCACATAACAGCAGATGTTCCATCAGTAAACTGCAGCTACGTTTTTTATAGTACAACTACTCGTAAAAGGACACTTAGAAAAAAAGAAAAGTAACGCTATAGTAGCACCACTCTTCCTAACTGTTTTTTCTGTTAGACTACCCTTTAATACAGACCTGTTCCTTTTAATTGCAGCAAGGTAGTGACAATATATCTTTTTCCAAGCTCCTCATCATCAAAATTCTTTTCGTAAGAGATATGGCCTCTTTCCTTAAAAAAGGTATACCATTTTCCTTCTTCCTTAAAATAATGGAAGCCTTCAACTAGCGTATCTTTGCTTGTTGACTCACTTTGTGGGAGGCCATGGATAGAAATATATTCATATACTTCTTCATAACTTACTGTAAAAACTTCGGAATATTTACGAGTCCTCATATCTTTCACACCTAATGTTTCACAAGCAAAGACTAATGCATTCCCATAAAGCAGAATCTGTACTTGGGTTTCTTTATCAACCAACTCACTCAACTCCTCTATCTATTTTTCAATATTTCTTCTTACATGCCGCCTGTGTACCGTACAACATCAACACAATTCATAATAGTACGCATTTTCCGATGAATACAATGACTCTTACGGTGTGGTTTTTGAAATTTTATTAGATACTGAAAATAAGTAGATTATTTTAATAGAAGGAAATTTGGGGGAATTCTCGAATAAACTTTTAGTATTAATCATAGCATGTCTTTCATTAATTGGAGAAATGATTGGGGAATGGATTGAGTGGATGGGGTTACGAATCTCCGAAGAATGTTGAGCTAATAGCCGATTAATCCATTCCATCTTCTTATCAATCCGATGCATCGCAAACAACATATGCCCAACCTCCTGTGTTCAGTTAATTAGTTCATATGACGATGAACACAAGGAAATGACTATAGTGCCAACCTACAACAAACAAGTCCGCGATCGCATTCCAGAAATCATTGAAAATTCTAACAGAAAATTCACATCTCGCTTATTAACTGATGCTGAATATAGCAGTGAGATTACTAAAATAATGCACGAGGAATTAGCAGAGTATAAAGCGACTGAGGCAAACGAAGATGCAGTCGAAGAACTTGAAAAAACACGTTTGGATAAAGCGAAGAAACGCGGTGGATTTGATGAGCGTATTTTTCTGATTGAAGTAGAAGATGACTGGGGTGCGGCTAATTACTTCTAACTTAATTGGTGAAATTATAGATCTAAAAAAGAGGTACCTGTGTCAGACACAAAGATGAGCAATTCACACGTTCAAATAATCATACAAAAAATAAAGAAAAACCGCATAGGTATTAATTTTTTTGTATTATTACACAATTGCACTATATTCACTGAATAGTGTCACGCACAGTGGTCGCCCCCCTTAAAACGGACAAAATAGGGTATAGAATATACAAAGCCTTATTATTCTATTTAAAGGAGAGGTTATTATGTATATCCGGAAAAAGTTAAAAAAGCGTCGTTCAACATTTGAAACAAAATTATATGCGGTTACACAAGTGATAGAGTTCAACCGAAACAAAAGGCTTGTTGCCGAAGAAATTGGCTTCAGTGTAAATTCAGTAATTAATTGGGTCAAAACCTTTGAACAGCACGGTGAGACTGGTCTTCAATCGAAAAACCCAGACTTACTATCAGATGATAGGATTGAATTAGAACGCCTACGTTGCTTTGAGACGAAATATTATCAACAACAAGAGGAGATTGAAATTCTAAAAAAGTTCCAGGTCTTTCTCAAGGAGAACGAAAACAAAAGTCATATGATGCCATAACTTCTTTGAGAAAGGAATATTCGGTTGAAAGACTTTGCAAGACACTTGGTGTATCAAAAAGTGGGTATTATGATTACATGAAGCGCCCACAACAAGGACCATCAGAACGCGATCTTCGAGATATTAAAGCTATAAAACGAACGTATAATAAGAGCAAAGGTACTTATGGTTGTAAACATATTGCAGGAGAACTTAAAGAAAGAGGCCATATTATAAACCATAAACGCGTGGCCAGATTAATGCATGAATTGAATTTAGCATCTAAGATAAGAAAGGCAAGAATCACTAGAGAAACAAGAACAAACCTTGTTGGCCATGTTTATCCAAATATATTAAATCGAAATTTTGATGTAGATTCTCCGAATCTAAAATGGGTTATGGACCTCACCGAAATCAAAGCAGAGGGCGCAAAACTGTTCATTTCAGCTATTGTTGATTTGTTCAATCGAGAACTAATTGCGCTGGCTGTTGGTTCCAGGCCGATTTATGAGCTAGTGGAAGCTACTATTCATATGGCAATGAACGAACGTGATCTTCAGTCAATGAAAGGCATTCTCTTCCATACCGATCAAGGAAGTGTCTTTACATCACTTCAGCACCATAAGAAATCAAAGGAACTTGGCTTTACGCCAAGTATGTCGAGAAAAGCAAACTGTTGGGACAACGCGGTCATTGAAAGTATCTTTTCTCACTTCAAAACCGAATTTGATTTTCATTATCCTTTGAATAATTATGCACAGGCTAAAATCGACTTACTGGCCTTCCGCAACTACTTTAACGATGAGAGAAGCCAAAAACGTTTAGGGTATAAGACACCTAAAGCCTTCTTGGAAGCGCACTTGTTACCTCAAAGCTAGTATTTAACTGCGTCCGATATATAGGGGGCAAACCACAGGTACCTAACATTATGCCTTACACACTGTACTGATGTAGTAGATATCAGCGATCTATCCGGAAAGTACCAGCGTAGACGCATTTCTCATGGTAGCCGAAGCGCGATCGATTGAGATTCTTTATTTCAATATATAAGGTATCAACTGAGAACATATTTCCGGAGTGCTTCGGCTACACCATTTTCATCATGATGGATTGTTATATACGTACTTTGCTTTTTAACCGCTTCTTCTGCATTTTCCATTGCAATGCTCGTTCCTGCAATTTCGAACATGGATAGATCATTCAAATTATCACCAATGGTAACCGTTTCTTTAATTGAAATTCCCAAGTAGTCCGCAAAAAATAGAAGTGCATTTCCTTTGCTTGTTTCTGGATGTCCAATTTCAAGTTTCGCTTTACCAGAAGTCGTAAGTGAAATATCTTCTCGTCCCATTAGTTTCCCCTGAAGATTTACCATTTTATTCATATCAAACGTGAGAACAAAGAGCTTGTACACCTCCAGTTCGGTGAATTCGATATTTTGAAAATCTGTAAAATACTGCAAACCATATTGATTGTATTGAATCTCAATTTCAGTAGTTATTTGTTCCAGCGAGAAATCAATCGCCTTCAATTGATTTCCTTCAATTTCTTTGTACAATAAATCCCTACCCTCTTGTAGGATAAAGACACCTTTATTCGTATAAATCTCAAAATAGAAGTGGTTTTTTTCCAGCAGTTCCTGCATTTCCGTCAAAACAATTGCCGGAATCACTAGGTTTTTAAGTGAATTTCCCTCATGGAAAACAACAGCCCCATTGCCAGTAATCATTGGACATTCTAGCCCAGCATTTTGCAGAATTCGTTTCGTGTCGTGTAGTGATCGTCCCGTAGCAATCGTGATCACATGCCCCTGCTCCTGCGCCTCATTAATCGCTTTTACATTCTCCCCACTAATCGTACTGTCTTTTGACAGCAATGTTCCATCTAAATCGATTGCAACTAATTTCATTTAAATCCCTTCCTTTTTAAATTACTAACAGACCTTCTCTAATAAGATGGGAGAAGGTCTGTTTAATGATTCTTATACGAATGCGGGAACGACTTTTCCTTCGCTTCCTACCATTCTAATTTTGGATTTCGCCATTTCTTTTGCAGCTTCTTTTGCTTTTTGTAAATATGCACGTGGGTCTAGCGCATCTGGATCATCAAGGAAATGTTGACGAATTGCCTCTGAATAAGCATTTTTTAATTCTGTCGATACATTTACTTTTGCCATTCCTAAAGATACACAGTGACGAACCTCTTCTTCAGGAATTGCTGAGCCACCATGCAGCACAAGCGGGACATCCACAAGTTCTGCAATCTTGGCGATACGATCAAAATCAATCTTAGGTTTACCCTTGTAAATACCATGAGCTGTGCCGATCGCTGGTGCTAACGTAGGTACGCCAGTCAGTTCAATAAATTGTTTGCACTCTTCAGGAACTGCTTTTTCTGCATCTTCTTCCGCAACAACAATGTCATCTTCCACGCCGCCTACTTTTCCAAGTTCAGCTTCCACATTCACTCCAAGTGATTTCGCAAGATCCATTACCTTTTTTGTTTCTGCGACATTCACTTCGAATGGATGCATAGATGCGTCTATCATAACTGATGTATAACCTGCGCGAATCGCTTCTTTGATCACTTCGAAATTTGTGCAATGGTCCAAATGTAAACCTGTAGGAATATTATAATACTCAGAAGCCGCTTTTGCGACCGCAACAATATTTTCTGCACCTAGAGATGTGACCGTGCCCACTGTCGTTTGCAAAATCACTGGAGATTTCAGTTCGGCCGCTGCCTCAAGCACCCAAAAAATGCTATCGAATGAGTGTACATTAAATGCAACAATTCCGTGCTTATCTTGTTTTGCTTTCTCAAGCATTGGTGTGGTAGATATAAGTGCCATTATTAATTTCCCCCGCTTTCCGTAAGTGTATTTCCAATTAGTTCAGCAAGAGACTCATTTGTTTTTGCATCCAACAATCCCTGTCGTTTATCCTCATTCATAAGCATACGTGATAAAGAAGCTAAAGCTTTCAAATGCGTTGTGCCCGCTGCCGTTTTCGGTATAAGAAGTGATAGGAAAAAGAACGCTGGTTGATCGTCAAATGATTCCCACTCAACTCCATTTTCAGTACGGACAATGACGATTGCAGGCTTTACTATCGCTTCCGCATGTGTGTGAGGAATTGCAAATCCGTCTTGGAATCCAGTTGTACTTTGCTGTTCACGGACATGTAACCCTTCTACCACTTCTTGTGCTGATGTAGCAATTCCATTTTGGACAGCAACATCTGCTATCGTTTTAAAAACTTCTGACTGGGATGTTGCATTCACGTTTAATTGAATGAATGATGGTTGAATCAAATTATTCATGATGAATCACTCCTCTACTGGTTTATTTCCAGCTAATTTTTTACGATATAATCCATAAAGTACTGCACCGACAAGTGAACCCACCAAGATGGAGAATACCCATTGGATAGCGCCTGTTACAACGGGAAGCACTAGGAATCCTCCGTGTGGCGCAGGGACTTGCACGCCGAACGTATACGTCAATACAGCTGCAATCGATGATCCAAGCATAATAATTGGAATAACGACGAGCGGATTTTTAGCTGCAAAGGGAATCGCTCCTTCTGTGATATGAGTTGATCCAAGAATAAAGTTAACTGCACCCGCATTTTGTTCTTCTTTTGTAAAGTATTTACGGAAAAATACAGTTGCAAAGGCAATAATAAGTGGCGGTGCAATACAGGCTGCTGATACACCAGCCATGAAGTAAAGATTTCCTTCCGCAAGCAGTGCGGTACCTGTTAGATAGGCTGCTTTGTTAAAGGGTCCACCCATGTCAAACCCAGACATAGCTCCTACTATAATACCAAGAATAAGTGGATTCGATGATTGAACAGATGCAAGGAAGTTTGTCATTCCTTCATTTAAACCGGCAACCGGTATAAGTAGTGGTGTCATGACAATACCAATCAGAAAAATACCAAGTACCGGATACAAGAAGATTGACTTTAATCCGTCAAGCGATTTCGGCATGCGCTTTAATAGTCTTTGTAGGAGGATAATTGTATATCCCGCTATAAAACCGGCAATAATTCCACCAAGGAAACCCGCCCCAGCTTGGTCCGCCAGTAGTCCTCCTATAAAACCAACCACCATACCAGGACGTTTCGCGATTGACTCAGCGATAAATGCAGCAAGAATTGGTACCATTAAACTGAAGCTCAATCCACCGATTTTCTTTAAAAATGCAGCGAATTCATTATACTGCTCGTGATCCGGATCTGCCGAATAAATCCCGAACAAGAATGATAGTGCTATTAACACGCCACCGCCTACAACGAACGGTAGCATATAAGACACACCATTCATAAGATCCTTATAAATTGAATGCACCCATTTACCGCTTCCTCTTGACCCAGTAGCTGAAGATTTCCTTACTGACGAGGACCCATATCCACCCATATCAGCACCGCTAACATAATGTATAGGCGCTTCTTCATTTACAATTTTAGTAATTAACTCTTCTGGTTTTCGTATCCCTTGGGCAACTGGAACTTCGATTAGCCGCTTGCCGTGGAAACGGTCTGTATCAACGTTTTTATCCGCTGCAACGATAACACCATCAGCTTCGCGAATATCTTCCTCTGTTAAATTGTTCTCAATTCCAACTTGGCCATGGGTTTCAATTTTAATATCAACACCCATTTTTTTAGCTGCAATTTTTAATGCTTCAGCCGCCATGAATGTATGGGCAATGCCTGTTGGACAACCAGTGGCGGCAACTATTTTCTTACGTGTCATATTATTCACCCCTTATAATTTGTAATGGTTACTTGTTTGAGAAGATCAGGTATATCTTTTAAATCACTAAGTCCTTTAGAAAATGCCGTCGAAGCTCCTACTGCAACCGCTTGTGAAAGTGCATCTCCAATCGTCCTATCTTGCAATCGCTTACCAATAAACGTCGCAAGCATCGAATCCCCTGAACAAGCCGTATTCACAACTTTTCCTTGCGGAGATGTGACTTTCAATAAATCATCCTGCGAAAAGTAAAGCGCACCGTTCTTTCCCCTTGATATAATTACTTGTTGCGCCCCTCGCTGTAAGAGCTCATTCCCACATTCGATTAGTCCCTCTTCTGAAAGCGGTTTCTTTTTTTTCAAAATGTCAGCAACTTCTTCTTCATTTGGTTTCAATAAAAAAGGTCTATATATTAATGTGTCAGCAACCGTATCTACACTTGTATCAAGAACTAATTGGATACCTTGTGTTTGACAAGTTTTGGCGATGTCAACGATGATTGAATCAGGTACACCTTTCGGTAAGCTGCCTGACAAAACAAGCATACTTCCTGTAGGTATCTCCTTAATTTTATTCAATAGAAGCTTCTGCTCCGCTAGCTGAATGACTGGTCCTTGATTTACTATTTTATATTCTTCAGTTGAGTTTATAAACACATTCACACGTGTAATGCCATCCACTTCAACAAAATCAGTTTGAATATCCATTTCACGAAGAGAATCCTCGATGTATTTACCAGTAAATCCAGCAATAAATCCTAACGCTACACTTTCAATCCCCAATCGCTTAAGCATGATTGATACGTTGACACCTTTTCCATTTGGTTGGTAATCTTCGTCGAACGTACGGTTTACACTATCCGGTATTAGCTCTTCAAGCTCGACATATAAATCAATCGCAGTATTCAAGGTACATGTGTATATCACGGTTTCACCTTCCTTCTGTTGTTGTTGAAACAAGTATCCCATACTCCATTATGAAAATGTTTTCAGAATATGTAAAAGTCTTTACGAAAAAACAAAAGTGCAAGCGCCTAGCCCCAGCAAGCCTGAAGCGACTCGGGGGCTAGGCGCTGGAGTTAAGAATTGAAATATCTATATCAAAAGTTCCTCACAAGTCAAGTATTTTATAATTTCCTGCAAAAAAAACTCTCCAACCCGAGTACGTTGGAAAGCCTTGAATTTAGCTATTCGTTCTTATCACATAAGCATCCAGCAGAATCCTCGCGATTACATTTAATGATAATCGGGATCTCACCTCATATTCAGGGAATAGCGATTGGTCACTTTTATAACCTAGTAGTGTTATATCAGATAGCTTACTCAGGGATGAATCGAGACTTGTTGTCAGGGAAATAGTCGTTACTTGTCTCATCCTTAAATTTTGACATGCTTCAACCAGTTCTGTAGTTTCCCCACTTAATGAAATGAAAATCGCAAGTTCATTCGTCTTTACCTTTTGAGATTTGATTCGAATAATATTCGGATCATCGTGATTCTCACAGGCCTTGTCCGTTAGCTGAAGTTTTATCATCATTTCGTTAGCAATCATTTCCGAGAAACCGCGGCCAAAAATATAAATTTTTTCTGCATCATGCATCTTTTGCACAGTATCCTCTATTTGACCAATACTTAGAAGCTGAATTGTTCTGAAAACCTCTTCTTCATTTTTCTTAATCGCTTTCTTGATATCCACATCGATATCATGGAGCTGATCATCATAATCAACCATCTTTTTATTTTGCATTAATCTATACTTAAAAGACGTATAGCCTTCATAACCAATTTTCTTCATTAACCTTACAATAGTAGCTGTGGAAACTGTAGCCCGTTCGCTAAGTGTAACAATAGACATCGTCGCAATTTCATCGATGTTTTGATGTATATATTCAAGTAAAAAACGTTCTGTCGCACTTAATAATGAATATGTGCTCGATGGAATATCAAATAATGGTTTATTCATAAATCTTACTCCTTTAAAGTAATTCTTATTCTATTTTATCATGCCTACCCCCTTTACCGTCGTTCTTGTAGCGCTAAAATTCAATAAGACACCCTTTTTGATCAATATCTATTCAAAATGGGTGTTCGTTATATTTAGTAGAAACCTCATATAGTCTAGTGTTATTTCCCACAACACTTCTTATCTTTCTTCCCGCCGCCACGTGGGCAAGGTTCATTTCGTCCCGTTTTGCCACCATCGATGACGGTAAATGGGGTGCAGGTGATACACTAAATGCTTTTGCCAACCGTCGTGTTTTAGTTGGAATTCCAAAAGTGTATAAATCATCTGGATGACCTATATATGCATCAACAGTCAAACCAAATTTATGTGCTTTCTTAACTAACTCTTTAAGATTTTCAAGATTAGACTTATGAGCGTGTAGACCATCTGCACCATTAACTGACATTATTTTAAAGTCTTCATCTTCTAATTCCACAAGTATTAGCTCCGTGAATCCTCCGGGAATTCCAATAGTAATGAAGGGATCGTTACCTACCGTATTTCTAACCCCTTTAACCACTTTCGCCATTTCCTTCAATTCAATCTCGTGTCTAATATTTTCTGATTCATGCATTGTAGTCACACCTTTATGCCCTCGGGCAAGTGCAACTGCCGGATGGTTTGGTTCGAGAAGTTTTACTCCAGAATCTACAACTGCCTTCGCCAAACGAGCATCATCACCAGTAATTCCAGTACTCAAAACAATGTTTGACCACCATGTTCCACTATTGCGTTCCATACCTTTAACATAGCATGTTTTTTTGATTCATATCTCCTCTAATCTTCTTCTAAATTCCTCCTATAAGATAAACTCCTTACGCTTTTTTTGTTTTTAATAATTTGTTCGCAAAAGTTGTGATTATAAATGCACAAAATAATGACGCCGACATAGCAGTAATTAATCCAAAGGAATTCGTTGAAGCAAATGGAGCTACAAAAGATGGTAAGTAAGCCGTTCCTCTAATGTCAAACATACCTACAATCATTCCACCAATCCCACCGGACAAAATTGCCCCTACAAAAACTACTTTACTTGAAAACATAAATGGATAGGCAGATTCAACGAAAGTTCCAAAACCTAGATTTATCATTAAACCTGGTGTTGCAATAGCTGCTTCGCTTTTATTCCTAGGGAAAAGAATATTCGCGAGATTAATCCCAGCCGCTACCATAACCAGGGCAACCATATCAACGGCACCTAAGAAACTAACGCCCGCTTGCTCCATCTCTAATAATACAATCGGCAAAATTGCGGCATGATATACCCCGGCTAATATTGCAGGCCATATCAATAATCCCGCAATTGCTCCAGCAAGTATAGGATTAAATGCTATCGTTAGCTCTATTAACAGTTTGATATAGTCTCCCGCGGCCAAAGCCAAAGGTCCTAAAATATAGTAAACTACCAAGCCAGATATTATACCTGAAAACCCACCAGCGACTATATTAACTGTAGTCATTGGAAAACGCCATTGTACACATTTCATAAATAAAAACTGTACTAATAGCCCTGCTCCTATACCTCCCAAAATCCCCCCAATAATACCTCCATCAATCGAAAGTACACCAGCTATTATTCCTGCAATAATCGACACTTCATCAAGATCTGAGACTTGCTTTGCAGCTATGGCCGCTAGAACTACCGGAAGTGCCTGTATTAAAATATCAAAAACATTACCTAATCCGGATAATATCGGAATCTTACTTAAGGCAAGAATTAAAGCCATTGAGATAAAAGCGGGAATAGAAGATATCATGATTCCACGAATATTGATTCTTCTTAATGGATTACCTCCTGCCTGCTCATTGTAATTTTCATTACTTTTCCCAAATGTAGGATGAAACTTAATACCCCAATGTTTGGATAATGAAAAAACGAACGATATTGCCCTAGTCCTGTTAGTTGTGCCTGTAGTGCCAGATGTAGATATCACATTAGCCCCTTTGGAGCTAACATTTGCCATTGCGGTTCCTCCAGTTCCCACAATAGGAATCTTCATTTCTACCGCAGCATTAATTGCATTTTTATTTGCATTTTCAGAATCAATACTCATTAGTATTAATCCGTCTATACCACCATTCCTAATTTGTCTGGCTATTTCTAAGTCCATCTTAGTTGCCTCTTGATTGGTATCTTTTAATGACCCATTGTAAATTATTTTAGGTTTTCCTTCTTCAAGAGTATACAAGGATGCTTTAGTATTATTTTTAGCCGCATCCATTGATACTTCTGCACCGACAAACTGTATTGCGCTAACATTAATACCTGCCGTATCACACTGTTTTAAAATATCTATTATTAATTTATCCGGGTATTTTCCCCCTAAATTATATAGATTCCCTCCGCTACTACCTAAAATGGCTATATTCTTCACAAACCCCAGTCCTCCCCCACTTCCAAATTCCCCAATGAATATGTTGTTCTAAGATGCAGAATGTACGTACATTTAATATAAGTACAACATAACCGGAATATTCTAATTTGTAAAACCAATTTTCGCATGAAACAAAAAAATAACTAGCCAATTCTAGTGAAAAGACCAAAAATACCCCTTGGATTATGCTTTAGTTGTTAAGTACTTACAAAACAAAAAAACATAACAAGGGGTACTTCCAATATGACAGACATTCCTAAAAAAACACAAAGGTATTTTCATAGGAATACTTAAATAGTTGCGCGGTGCACAGGCAGCCAACATCAACGACTAGCATCAATCTAAACTCAAAACTTTTACGGCATTAATATAACTTGCACCAGTTATTGGACCATATGTAGTTGGGTTTCCTGTTAAAAATCTTTCTACCATAAAGTGCTTTGCTTTTTCCAAGGTATAGTTTCTTGAATTCATGACCAGCGATATATATGCGCGAAAGTATTCTTCCGTCAAGTTACCTCCATGGTTTACGGTCATCGATAGCTCACTCTTTAACAGCTGTCGGTTGTAGCGTTGCAACAAGACTCATCTGTTATGTTCGTCGCAAGGTTTATACTGCATACCCCGGTCTCCGGCAAGTCCAGTTCCACGTTCTTCGCCGCTTCAAAATCACCTGTCAGATAGGCCACAACTGAGCGCACTTGTTCATACCCCGTCGCCATTAGGAAGGTAGGAGCGCGTCCATAACTCTTCATACCGACGATGTAAAAGTTCTTCTCCGGTTGTCTCAACTCCTCTTCACCATGAGGACGGACGGTCCCACAGCTGTGAAGATTCGGATCAATGAGTGGAGCAAGTGCTCCAACACTTTCTGTTGCTGCATCAATAGCTAGTCTTACTTCACTTAGGTAAGAAAAGTCTGGTCGGCTACCCGTATTGACGATCAGCTCATCCAGTCCTTCTATCGAATAACTTTCACCTTCTAATTCTCCATTCAGCTTCATTGACCCCTCTTTTTTCTCTACATTGTAGATTCTAAAAGGCGTGTACACCTGAACCTTGCCTGAATTCACTAATTGATGAATCCTTGTTCCAAGTTCACCACGTGCCTGCAGTGC
Source organism: Sporosarcina sp. resist (assembly GCF_014302295.1). NCBI lineage: Bacteria > Bacillati > Bacillota > Bacilli > Caryophanales > Caryophanaceae > Sporosarcina > Sporosarcina sp. resist. The sequence continues at coordinate 3,376,055 of NZ_CP060287.1, forward strand.
ATCTTTCTCTTTGCCACCGTATGCTTCTTCCACATTTTTTTTGCGAAGAATCCACGTAATTTTTAAATCTGAACGTTCTTCATTCAGCTTGGAAAGCTCCAGAATCGTATTGATTGCTGAATGACCGCCACCGATGACGGCAATTTTTTTTCCGATGAATCTTTCACGCTCTTTACTGTTCATGTTTGGAATACCATAATGTATTTGGTTTTCAAGAGACTTTTCTACTTCAGTCCAGACACCAGCAGAATTCACGGAATTCGGTTGCCCCCATGTTCCGGTCGCATCAATTACCGCTTTCGCTTCAATCTGCTCCATTACCCCTTGATTATTAACATATAACACAAAAGGAACGTTCTCCCTATTGGTTGACTTCATCTTATCAAGCCCTTTTTTACTTATGGAAATCACCTTAGTATTCAGCTGGATTGAAGGTTTAATTTGTGGTAATTCAGCTACTTGTAGTAGGTAATTTTCCACCAACTCTTTGCCAGTGGGCAGCTCATCATTGAAGGGCGCATCCCACCCTTGCTTATCAAGGAGTACTCTGGCTGCCTTATCAATATTATATTGCCATGGCGAAAACAACTGGACGTGGCCCCATTCTAGGACATGATGTCCTACGCTTGGCCCAGCTTCCAAAACGATGAATTTCTCTCCGGCGTTGGCTAGGTGCGCAGCAGCTGCTAATCCGATTGGTCCAGCTCCAATGACAGCAACCGGTAGTGAAGGGAACTCTTTTTTCTTACTTTTTATTTGAACAGGAAAGTTATCAGTTGAGCAACATGCAGTTTGACTTTTCATGTTCATTCCTCCTTTAGATTAAAACGTGTCAATTCTATTTCGACTTTGCTCTATATTTATTTCAATCGTTTAATTGAATTGACATAGCTTTAAGAATGATTTCATATTCCGAGCTGCTTTCTTTAGCTGCTACTCGGTCTACCGAGTAAGACAAAATCGGTTTGGTCGACATATACATCAAGTTTTTTTGATGTGTTGGGCAAATATTTATTCAGGATAAAATAGACAACAAAGATCCGGAGATAAAACCTTCTTTATCTCAGTCGGATTAGCTGAATAATAATTCCACTTCCCAACTCTCTCAACAGAAATAAAGTTAACATCTAATAGAATTTTTAGATGATAAGATAATTTGGATTGAGTCAATTCAAGTAGTCCACTCAAGTCGCAAACGCACGTTTTTCCTTCAGTTGATAAGATACGCATTATATAGAGCCTGTTGCGATCAGACAAAGCCTTAAATTTCTTCTCATAGTCAAGTAAAGTTGTATCGCAAACATCCAGCGGTTTTATCATACATAGACACTCCTACAAATCAATTTATTTTGATATGACATATATTAAAGTGAAACAAGGAAAACGTCAACTAATGAGTTCTACCATTCTACTAACACAGAGGTGTTGATTTACTTTCTATTATTATAGAATTGTATTGTAATTACTGAATAGTATGCGCACAATACTTGAAATTAAGCTCTATTTAATAGCAATATATAGTGAAATACTTTTTACAGTATCAATCAAACGATAGCCAGCATCCAGTGCTTGTTCCACTGCATTTTTTGCTTCTTCATCGGGAAATTTTTATAGCGTGGGGTTCTATAGTAATTATTTGAGCATCATTCACTTAACAACATCCATTAATCTATCATAAATCCCCTTCCATCAAGCCATTTGTGGAAGGGGATTTTCCCATGACCTTAGTTCACTGGCGGAAATGGATTTATTCATGAGGTTCTTTACGTTGTTCTGTAGTACATAACCAATTTCATTATCCAGAATATGTTCTAAAAAACGAGACGATGGTTCGTTATAGATAATCAATTTAATCCGCCACTTTTCACAAGAACCATCACCCTATAATTCCCATTTGCAATATAGTGCTAGCTAAGTCAATTGTCGTAGTTCAATAGTAACTTTATTAATTAACAGAATTTTACCACAGTTACCAACTCAACACGCATGAATGTTCGAATAATTCTTTTTTCTAGATTGGTTTATATTTGAGGTGTTCCCTTTTCATATGTCACATATATTATTAGCCCTTTATTGAAGTAAACTAAGGAAGGGCGAATCACACAGTTACTTCCATTCTTTACTTCCTCTTCAACCGCTCAAATGATTACCCCCCTGGAACAATCCGTCGATTTGAAGGCTATCGATAACCTCGGAAAATCCAATGCTTTATACATAGACGAGAATCCCATTATGATAGGATATAGTAAAGATGAGTAGTCACATTAGAAAGTTTTTCGGACCTCTTACATTGATAAAGGTGGGGAATGGTAGTGAAGGAAATATTATATATTGAAGATGATATAGAAATTGGTAGCATTGTTAAAGAGGACTTGGAGCAGCGTGGTTATTTGGTACGCTGGCTTACTTCCGGGGATGGGATGGAAGAAGCGTTTGGTAATACGGACTTAGTCATTTTAGACGTGATGCTTCCTGGGCTAGATGGGTTTACGGTAGGACTGCGACTGAAAAGCAATCATCCCGAGATTCCAATTCTGATGTTGTCGGCTCGGACCGCTGTGGATGATAAGTTACAAGGGCTACAGTTCGCAGATGACTATGTGACGAAACCGTTTCATCCTGAAGAGCTTGCTGCAAGAATTGAAGTGTTACTAAGAAGGAATCGACGGACGTTACCTGAAGAGATTCAGATTGGTCATTTAACGGTTAACATAATGGAAAACCGAATTTTAAAAGATAACGGTGAAGAAGTTTTGTTGACGGCCAAACAGCGTCAAATTTTCATGTATTTATTGGAACATCCAAATCAAATTTTGACAAAAGAACAGCTTTACGAGGCTGTATGGGGAGAATTTTATCTTGAAGGGGATAAGTCCTTGATGGTCCATATCCGCTACTTGAGAGAAAAGATTGAGAAAGAGCCAAGTTCGCCTAAAATTATCGAAACAATTCGTGGCCTCGGCTATAGGGTGAAACAATGAAAAAACTGCGAAAGTCATTATTGGCGCAGTATTTGTTAATCATTTTGGTTGCGATGATGATACTCCCTTTTTCCATGCCTGTTTTATCAATTATTTATTATAATAGTATCGAACAAGCTGAGTCTTCAGTTCGATACTATAATGGAACGGATTTAGAAGAAATGTGGATTGAAACAGCCAAAGGTTTATCAGGTGCTTCTGAACAGCAAATCCATCAAAGATTATCACAATTAAAAAATGTTTATCAAGAAGCATCTATGTATTGGGTTGATGATAGAGGCCAGACAAAAGATAAGTTTCCTGAATCGATTGCTGTACCCGACACATGGACAGCATTGGATGCCATTCATTTCATGAAAAAAAATCGTGGATACACAGTCGATCCATTTACCATTGTCGCCTTTATTGGGCATGAACAACAAGAAGGCTTTATGGTGTTACAAATCCCACGTCCGGATATGGTGAGTCCAAATGACAAATTAAGAGCAAAATATAATTATTTTTTCCCAGTGGCTCTTTTGTTTATATTTGCTCTATTTATATTAATTTCTACGCTCTTTTTTTATCGGATTCGAAAAAGACTACTTCATTTGCAAGAAGTGATGGCAACGCCTGAAGCGAATGGAATTCCAACGACTATTGAAGTGTCCAAACAAGACGAAATCGGCCGTCTTGAACACTCCTTCAATCGGATGGTTCAAGAACTAGAAATGAGTAGAATACGTGAGATGGAGGAAGAAGAGCTTAGAAAAGAACTCATTGCGAATCTATCGCATGATTTACGTACCCCCCTTACAACAATACGTGGGCACGCTTATCGTTTAAAGAAAGAACCACTCAGTACAAAGGGACAGGAGTCTCTAGACTTCATTGATGAAAAAGTAGGTTATATGGGCGAGCTTATTGAAAATCTACTCTCGTACACGTTGTTGACAACGGGAAAGTATCCGTACTATCCAGAAAATGTAGATATGGTTCGACTCGTTCGAAATTCATTTGCGGCCTGGTATCCTACCTTTGAAAATCTTCAGTTTGATATTGAGTTAACGATTCCGGATAAACGGTTGATGTGGGATGTCGATCCTCAGTGGGTCCACCGTGTTTTGGATAACCTGTTTCAAAATATTTACCGTCACGCGAAAAGCGGACAGTTTGTAGCGGTTCGAATTGAAAATGAAAAAATTGTGATTGAAGATCATGGGCCTGGAATGGGAGAGAGGTCGAGTCATAAAGGTGTTGGCATAGGACTCTCTATCGTTTCACTTATGCTAAAGGACATGCAGTTGGACTGGAATATTGAAACAAGCGAACACGGAACAATTATGACTATTCAACAGATTTAAAATGAAATAAAGCTTGTATCCATTTCCTTATTGTTAGGAAAGGTTACAAGCTTTTTAAATTTTTTTTATGCTTTAATGGCTATGTAAATGTCCACCAGTGCATTTTGTGGGTTCTGGCATCTTTCATCATATACCTCAAAATCACCCGTATACGTCCGCTCCACTTCCTCTTGTTCAAACCAGTTCCAAATATCTTGCCATAGTTTAATTACGATTTCTGAAATCGGTCCTTCTTCAGACGTAAATACCAGATATGTTGCAGCTGGTATTGTTTTAACAACGTAATCTTCTTGAATCTCGCTATGGTCACTTACTTCTAATCCAGCAGTTATACTATATTCTCCATTCACACCATCTATATAGTCTGAATACAGGCCATAAGTTACAAATGTATTGATAGGATTGGGAATCTCATTAAATAATTTTTGTCCATAATACCGTTCCCATAATCCCGCAATTTTCGCACCTGCTGTCATTTCATTAGCGTTTGTCGTCTTTACTGAAATACCTATAATAGTAAACCGGTCTTTCTTTTTTATTACTGGATTCATCATCTTTTTCTCCCCGCCTTTTTAGGTTTGTTTCAACTATATCAACCTAAACTTGACAGCAGTATGTCATATTGGTTTAATTGTTTTTTCGTATACATCAATGATGTGTCTTACCTTTTGTTGAATCTTTTCTCTTATATGAGCAGGCTCAAGCACCTCCACTTTGTCAGCAAAACTTAAGATAAACCCGTATAACCATTCATCTTCTGGTATTTCTATCTTCACAATGGATTGATTGGCCTCTATCGAATCCAAACCAAATAGCTCTTCAATTTTTAAGCGATAGTCTGGATGAAATGCCATTCTTAACGTGACCACCTTGCTCGGTGCATACCATGCCTTATCCCAGGGAAGTTCATCATTATTCACTTCTTTACGAATAAAAGATGTATTACACATCTCAAGATCCTTTATCCTCGCTAACTTAAATAGTCGGAACGTGTTCCTGAGAAGGCAATATCCATACACATACCAAATCCTCCCTTTTTGGATGAGCGTATGTGGCTCTATGGAGCGGAATGTGACGTTCCCCTCACTACTTGAATAAGAAAAACGGACACAAATTGTTGTCGTAATCGCGTTTTTTAGCAATGTTACCTTTTCTTTCAAACGAGCGTTTTGCCCCCACGGACTGTCATCTACGAATAGATAGTCGAAAGCTTGCTGTCCCTTCTTTTCCGCAAGTCCTTCTAATTTTTCTAATACCGCTTTAGCGGAAAGGTCTTCATGGGAAGTAAGTATGCTTTTTAAAGCAATCGAGATGGATGTGATCTCTTCCTCCGTAAGAATTTGCTTATCTATTCTGTAGCCTTCAAGCAGACCAATTCCACCATTTGCACCTTGATAACTAATAACGGGAATTCCTGCATTGCTGAGTGTATCAATATCCCTATAAACAGTACGAACAGACACATTAAAGAACTCAGCAAATTCTTGCGCTTTTACTTTTTTACGATTAATCAACATCATGGTCATTGTTAGTAACCTATCTATCTTCATTGGTTACCTCCATTTAAAAGTATTTGTATAATCATAAATTAGCTTATCAAAATATTCTTCTTCATTTTAAACGAAATTTAAACTTGATCACCCCCTCACTTTAACCTTCACACGGTAAGCTGTAAATGAGGTGAGAGAAATGAATGATTTTATTATTGAAACGAAGAAGCTGACGAAAAAGTTTGGCTCGACAAGAGTTGTTAATGATGTAGATTTGAAAGTGAAAAAGGGTGAGATTTATGGTTTTTTAGGGCCGAATGGTGCCGGAAAAACGACGACCATTCGAATGCTTCTCGGGCTTGCTCGACCGACAAAAGGCTCAATCCATATTTTCGGCAAGGATGTTAAAAAAGAAAAACTCTCCATCTTAAAAAAGGTTGGATCACTGGTCGAATATCCTTCTTATTATGGACATTTATCCGCCCGTGAAAATTTAGAAACGGTGCGCCTGTTATTGGACGTGCCAAAATCTAGAATTGATGAAGTCCTTTCAATCGTCCGTCTGACAAAGGATGCGAAACGACCTGTAAAAGGGTTCTCTTTAGGCATGAAGCAACGGCTTGGCATTGCGACTGCTTTACTTGGGAATCCTGAACTGCTCATTTTGGACGAGCCAACGAACGGACTGGATCCATCGGGAATTATTGAGATTCGTGAACTTATTAAAAGTATGCCAAAGGATCACGGGATTACGATTGTCCTATCGAGCCACTTACTTTCAGAAATCGACCAAATGGCGACACAAGTAGGCATTATTTCAAAAGGCCAAATGATTTTTCAAGATTCCATTTCGAAACTAAGAGAGCAGTCTACGAGCAAGATTAAGTTAACAATAAATGACGCGGAATCCGCTTGGAAGACATTATTGACACATGGGTATACTACGGATCTCGTTCACAATCAGCTTTCAATTGAAAATGGTTCAGATGAAAAAGTCGCTAAAATTGTGAAATCCCTCGTTCAAAACGATTATTCAATTTACAGAGTAGAAGAAGAGAAAAAATCATTGGAAGAAATCTTTTTAGAATTAACCGGACAGGAGGGCAGTTTGTGATGACGCGGATAATGGCCTCTGAGTTTCTTAAAATCAAGCGAAAAATGATCCTATTTCTCGTACTTCTTGGACCAATGGGGGTCATTGGCCTGGAAGCCGTCAATTTTGGAATACGGTATGATTGGCTCACAGAAGTTTACAAGGATGATTTATGGGTGGGGCTAATTGGTGAGGTTTCTATGTTATCTATCATCACGATTCTCATCGGCTTAACGATATTGACATCAATGATTGCCAATATTGAGCATCAGACAAATGCTTGGAAGCAACTCTTGGCATTGCCCATTTCAAAAACTCAAGTATTTACAGGTAAAGTGCTTCTGTCCATTTTCCTCCTTTTGATTTCTTGTTTCTTCTTAGCGGTTGGTACGATTGTACTTGGCATTGCATTAAAATTCGGCACGGATATACCGTTTCTATATTTACTCAAAATGTGTTTCTTTCCATGTCTTGCTGCCTTACCTTTTATCATTTTGCAAATTTGGTTGGCGATTACATTGAAAAATCAAGCCATTCCATTAACACTTGGAATTCTCGGTGCAATCATCTCTATGTATTCAATGAACTTTGCCGACTGGGTTCCATGGAAATGGCCGTTGTTAATGAATGAATGGGAAAAACCAATGTACTCGGTTTTTGCTGGCCTTGGAACGGGAATTCTACTTTATTTCATAAGTCTCCTAGATTTTAATCGAAAGGACGTGAAATAAATGGGGAAATTATTTCAATCTGAGTTTCTAAAGTTACGAAAGTCCTCGATATGGATGCTCATTTTCGTGAGTCCGATTTTATCGTTGTTGCTTGGGCTGAGTGAATTAAGTGAAATTCCAGTTTCCAAACAACACCAATGGACCGCAACGCTTGGTATGATGACAATTAGTCACGCTATTCTTTTTTTACCGTTATTAACTGGGATCTTTTCAAGTTTTGTTTGTCGATATGAGCATGTTGGAGGTGGGTGGAAGCAGCTTCTTTCACTTCCGGTTTCTAGAAAAAATGTGTATCTAGTGAAAATCCTTATTGTTAGCCTTCTGATTGCGGCCACACAAATCTTATTTATTATGGGTCTTTTCCTCATTGGATGGATAAAAGGATTCCCGGCTGACATTCCTTGGGGCACCATTTCCACAAGTGTCATCGGAGGATGGATTGCCTGCTTACCGTTAATCGCTTTACAAATGTTTGTATCTGTTGCATGGTCGAGCTTCGCCGCACCACTTGCAGTCAATGTGATTTTTACGATACCGAATATGTTGATTGTCAACTCAGAAAGGTTCGCTCCATACTATCCATGGGCACAACCATTTGAGATGATGATGTCCAATTCAGCTGAAAGTTTTGGTGCATTAAATGTTTCTCCTATCACGTTATTCACCGTAATTTTGGGAAGTTTTGTGCTTTTTTTAGGAACTGGCTTTGTTTACTTTTTGAGAAAGGAAGTATGAACGTTAGTGTCTGGCGTCCACATGAATGTTTTGACTGAAAAAGCGTATCCGAAAATTTAAAACAGAAAACCTCGAATGGGTCACTTTTTTTAAAGTGTCCACTATTCGAGGCTCAGTTCAAGACAGGATACTAGGCAATCCTTTTTACTTTGATATTATGTGAAGGGTAGTGCCCTCTACTCAATGACATTGAAGAGTAAACTTCGCTTTATCAAACTGTTTACTCTGAAGGTCGTTTTTATCGATACAAAAGTAAAGAATCCCAACATCGCCCCACATGACATCTAAATCATCATCACTATCCATTTGAAACAATAAAACCATTTCATTACGTTTCTGTTTGATTTCCTTCGAGTTCCAATTTATTTTCTCATCGTTATCATAATAAATAATTTCTTCAAACACGTTATTCTGTATGGCAAAAGGTTCTCCAAACATATAGTGCATTGGAGAAGCAATTGATCCACTGTACCTTTCTACTTGTTGCATCATACTCCCTCTGAAATCAAAGTAGTTATCTAATTCCTCTTCGTTCAATACTATCCCCGAAAACTCTTCCGGAAAGGATAATAATTCATTAAACATTGCTTTAAATACAGGCAATTGGAAATAATCTTCTGTCTTTTCGGGATATGGTGTGCGTGTTAACTCTTTTACATCTCCATCGAAATAAAGAACTTTGAAACAATTCTTATCTTCTTTATCAAATCCCCAAGGTTGATCTACTACATCATAAAAGAAATAGAGAATTCCTGTTTTCGGAAGTAGGTTTTCCTTATCAAAAGGGCTAGCTTCTCTTAGATTCAATTGTGCTAAAAATGATAGATATCCATTATGGTATTTGGGAAATGAAAAGTGAGCAGGTAAATCGGGTAAACCACCAAATTTAGAATGCCCTATTGGAATATCCGCCTCGTCTACTAGTTCTTTAACCATTCCAATAGATGAAGCTGTGATTTTCAATAGATCTTCTTTTTTATGGACAAGATTATATTCTTTTAATAACTTATCAATAACGTGCATAATGCATCTCCCCTTTAATGATTGTTATCCGTTCAACTTGATACAGCTGGGTCCTTGATTAGGTTTTATCATCTAGCCCATACTCTGCCATACAATATTCCGAAGCTCTCTTTGTCGACTAAAAATAGCCTCCAATAACTTCGTCACCTGGTAAAAAGCATCTATATCCAGATACTCTTCGCTCAGTGTGTTCCTCGCCATATCCCACGGACAAGTTGACGCCTTGTGTGCACTTCCATTCCTGCATCGAACGAGATTTTTTCAAGCAACTCGCTACCTTTGTTTCTTTAATCATAGAATTTTTTGGTTGATGCAATATTCCCCTAAACAAGAAGTCAAACAGTTCATACATTCAAATAATCATGTCTCACTCATTATCTTTATCCTTTTTGTCTCTGTCTCTGCCTCTGTCTTTATCCCTGTCTTTGTCTTTGTCTTTGTCTTTGTCTTTGTCCCTGTCCCTGTCCTGTCTTTGTCTTTATCTTTGTCCTTGTTTCTTTTGTCCTCCATATCCTTTTTATGTTCTTTGTCTCTGTCCTTCCCCTTATCTTTCTTATCCTCTTTATCCTTTTTGTTTTCTTTATCTTTCTTCTGCCCGTTTTCTTTCCTTTTACTTTGTTTCTTTTTCTTCTTTTCAACCAATGGCAAATTAAATTCCTTGTTAGGCAATTCACTTATGGATTTAGATACTATTTGTTGAAAGATTGTTGTCACTGTGACACCACTTGTTGCCGTCAAGTAATGGGCTTGATCCGTTTTATCATAGCCTAACCAAGTCGCACCAACGAGATCTGGCGTATATCCAACAAACCAGTGATCTTTTGAACCAGCTACACCAGGGAAAGGTAGTTGTGTAGTACCGGTTTTTCCAGCTACGTCTATTCCGGGTATCTGTGCATTTCTAGCTGTTCCGTTATCCACAACCCCTTTTAGCATATACGTCATCTTTTGAGCAACTTCCGGTTCTGTAACCTGCGAAGACTTGTCACTCCACTTACCAATTATTTTTCCTTCTGCATCCTTTATTTCTGATATAGCATGAGCTTGCATCATTATTCCATCGTTAGGAAATGCGGAAAAAGCCTGGGCCATTAACAAGGGTGACGTTCCTTGGTGCAAGCCACCCAATGCTAGCCCGAGATTATGATCTTCTTTTTCTAAAGGAATACCAAACCGTTCAACTGTACTAAAACCTTTTTCAATTCCGATTTCATTTAATAGCCAAACTGGAGGTATGTTATAAGAGTTTATTAGTGCATCATACAGTGTCACATGTCCGCGGTATCGTTTATCAATATTTTGTGGTTGGTAGCCATCTATATTGATTGGTTCATCAACCAGCATATCGTCAAAGTCATACCCCTGCTCCAATGCAGAAGTGTAAACAGCAAGCGGTTTTAACGCTGATCCGGGTTGCCTTACTAAATTTGTCGCATTATTAAAACGTTTGTACGTATAGTCTCCTCTTCCTCCAACTAACGCGCTAATCCCACCCGTTTTAGGATTAAGAAATACGGACCCACTTTGAATAAGTTGATCGGGCTTACTATCTGGAAAATTGTCTTCATTTTGATAGACCTCTTCCGTAGCGTCCTGAATAACAGGATTAAGTTCGGTATAAATGTGAAGTCCCCCAGACAACACTTCATTCTCAGTCAAACCGTACATATTTACTGCTTCCTCGATAAGATAGTCCACATAATACGGATATTTCCCTTTATAATCTATCGTCTCTTTATCCGTTAATACGATCGGTTGATCAAGGTTTTTATCCAAATCCTGCTGACTGATGTAGCCTTCGCTCTTCATTAACGACAGCACGATATTTCTTCGGTCAAGCGCTTTTCCCATGTTTTTATAGGGCGATAAGTTAGACGGAGCTTTGACTAGTCCAGCTAGTGTAGCTGATTCGTTTAATGTTAGTTCACTCACATCTTTACCAAAATAGACATGTGCTGCTCTCTGAATGCCCCATGCGCCTTCCCCAAAATAGATTTGATTTAGATAGCGTTCCATAATTTCATCTTTTGAGTATGTTCGTTCTATCTTCTTTGTGAATATAAGTTCTTTGAATTTACGCGTATAAGTAGTTTCTGATGTTAGAAATACATTTTTCGAGAGTTGTTGAGTAATTGTACTACCACCAGCAACCACTTCACCTTTAACTAGATTTTTCATGAATGCTTTAGTAATACCGAAGTAATTAATTCCGTTATGCTTATAAAAATGTTGGTCTTCTGTAGCGACGAAAGCTTCGATGAGTTCTGTTGGAATTTGATCCAAACTCACTCCTTCTATTTTCGAGTTAGACACTTTACTAGCTACCTCGCCATTTATATCGTAAATGTATGTAGGTCTTGGTTCAACGATGTCCAATTTACTAACATCGCTAAACGTTATTAAAATCGTAAATACCAATAGACCAAAAAAGATAATACCTATGAAGACGACTACTAGTCTACTGATGAGTTTTTTCGATTTAAACCATTCTTTACTTCTGCTTAATCGTGCTTGTTTATTCCTACGTTCCATTCTACTCAATCTAATACCACCTTCTACTTTATTGCCAAATAATTTAACACAAACTTTTGGCAACGCATACCTACCATCCAACACTAAACTAACTCCAATACGATATCAATAGTGTCATTGTCGCATTCGATACCAGGTATCACCACAAGTTGAAGAGCTCAAAGACAAACATTTTACACTTCTGAGTACTTATAAAAAAAATATAGTGAAAGTTTCATAGGCATTAATTTATTCGATAGTATGATTGCACCACTCTAAACGTTTTTTGAACCACTAAATATCATAAAATGCACCACCAAAAAACCATAAATTACACCAGATCGATATGTGAACCTGACGGAATCATGAATTTCGTCAGGTACTTTCTACAGTCTGGCTATTGTTAAATCAAAGTAATCCAAGCAAAAATAAAGGTATTGAACTATTTTGTATAAGTTTACTTTACTTTTATTAAAATCGAGTTTATAATTCAATTCAAGAGGTGATGGTCATGAAGAAAGATTTTGGGGATTCGATATCTAACAAGGTTTATGAATATCGTGTACTTGCCAGAATGTCTCAGCAAGAATTAGCTGAGAAAGTCGGTGTTTCCAAACAAACCATCTTCGTGATGGAAAAAGGAAATTATCTTCCGACTATGCTGTTGGCTTTTCGAATTGCCGATTTTTTTAGTGTTGATGTAAACGATATTTTTACTTATCTGAAAGGAAGTGATTAAATTGACAATTAAATCTACAGATATCTCTAATGCGATTTTTTCCCCTTTAAAGTCCTGGGCTGAACAATCTACGGGAAATTGGAATATTCTCATTGGAGTTGGTTTTTTACTGCTTATGGGTAGTGCGATTTTTACCTATGTATGTTATAAGAAGATTGGGCAAGACGACGAACGGACAAATAAAATCTTTTTGAAAAGCTGTTACTATATGCTCTTGGTAATTGTTCTATGTGACATAATTTTCCCAAACGAATATATGTGGAACATCTTTTTCTTGTTCAAATATACATTGGCATTTTTAGCTAGTGGAATTTACATGGCCGTCCAATATAAAAAGGATTTTTCATAAGGAAAGATCGAGGAGTGAGACTCATCCATGGATGGTGGATTAGACAATGCTGATAAATAGGCTATCTAAACGAAATGGAAATCCAATAGGTTTAAAAAATCTCCCTCTGAATTACAACGCAAAGAATTCGTTTTTCACTGTTGACTTGTATTTATCTAACAAAGGCAGAATTTGATCCACGTTCTTTGTCGGACCGTCATCAAATGTTAAAGCAACGACCTTTTTTCCGTTTCAACTTGGTATGTTAACTCTCCAAGTAATTGAAATGTTCTTAATTTCGTAACCTCAAACGCACCTGCGAATAAAAATAAAAATCCAATTCCAAAAAATAAAAAAATCTTTTTCATCTGTTTTTCCTTTCTTTCAAAACCTAATATATAACGCTTGTATTTTAGCATAATGTAACTTTATTGAAATAAACATGCTACTTTAGTTCAACAAGAAAATAGAATCATCTAAGTCGCTCAACGATTTTCAAGTAAAGCACTTGTTAGTTGAAGAAGGAATTATTTAACTTCCTCAATTTTAGAAACAGGAATTTCAATTTTTGTTCCTAATACATCATCAGAATCCAAGGATATATTAGCGATAGCTTCAAATTCATAAGTACCCGTCTTTAATTCAAGTTTTTCTATCCCTTTAAATTTTACTCTGTGAGGCTCATTTCGAATCAGTGTTGTTGTTAATAATGGTTGATTCATAGCACCAAAATATTCAAAACTACCATTTTGTTGATAAACATTAAAGAAAAAAATACTTCCACCATGATATATATCTTTTTCGGCTGCTTCTCCTATATAAGTAATTGTGGCATATACATTAAGGTCTTTTTCAACATTTATTGATACTTTGAAATCATCCACCTGTTTAGACTCATTGGCGATTTTCGGTTTACCACTTACATTTTCTTCATTGTTGTTATTTGTTACACAGCCAAATAGTCCGAAAATCAAAATTATAGAAACAACGATAAATAATCTTCTCATCGTTCCCACCCCCTTTTAGGATTAGACGGAATCCTAGTCGGTTTGTTTCATGCTTAATCATACTAACCTGCAAAATGGCCCGTTAGTTAAAGTGTAATCTCCACACACATTTCACTATCCATTATTCAAAATACTTCCAACCTAAAATATTTCAGTATCTTTCAACTTGTAATTCCATATTAATAATAACACTTTACTATCTCTCGTTTTGGGTCATTTATATCTTTGTAATACAAATAAATCTAAGGAAATTAGGGGAAGTTTTATGAAAGCTATCGTTTGTCACAAATATGGATCACCTGACGTACTTGAATTAAAAGAGATAGAAAAGCCTTTGCCTTTAGAGAATGAAGTACTGGTAAAAGTTCATGCAGCATCCTTGAACTTTGGTAACTTGGTTCTTTTGAAAGGCAAACCGTTCTTAGCTCGCTTTGCTTTCGGGCTACTGAGACCGAAATACGCTATACCGGGAGGTGACATAGCGGGTGTAGTTGAAGCTGTTGGCAAGAATGTTAAGCAGTTTCAACCAGGTGATGAGGTATTCGGTGACCTCTCTAGTAGTGGCTGGGGTGGTTTTGCTGAATATGTGTCTGTCCAGGAATTTGCTATAGCTTTAAAGCCAACCAACATCTCCTTCGAGCAAGCTGCTGCCTCACCTATGGGAAGTGTGACAGCCTTACAGGGACTACGTGATAAAGGAATGATTAAGGCAGGACAGAAGGTATTAATTTATGGCGCATCTGGAGGCGTCGGTACTTTCGCGGTACAAATAGCAAAATCATTCGGGGCTGAAGTAACAGGTGTATGCAGTACAAGAAATGTAGAAATAGTGCGTTCAATAGGTGCAGACCAAATCATTGATTATACAAAAGTGGATTTCACCCAAACAAAGGAGCGTTATGATTTGATTCTTGGTGTTAACGGGTCTAATTCCATTTCAGCTTATAAACGTGTATTAAAACCAAATGGGAATTTTGTTCACGTAGGTGGAGCCGAATCCCAAATGTTTCGATCTTTAGTTTTTGGACCTTTTATTTCAATGACTGGAAGTAAGTAAATAAGTAACCTTTTACAGAGAGCAAACCAAAATGATCTAATGTATGTAAAAGAATTACTTGAGACTGGCAAAGTAAAACCAATAATTGATAAACGGTATAAGTTAAGCGAAGTATCTGAAGCATTCAGATACTTCCTGGAAGGTCACGCTCAAGGTAAAGTTATACTTACTATATAATTATTATTAAAATGAAAAACTGACAATAACGAATCTAAATCATGGCTACTTATATAAAATAATTGGAACGCATAATTTTAGCCTATTAAAAATGTGCGTTCCAATTATTCCTTTTTCTTCAAACAAGGTGTTTATCTTTCTGAAGAAAGAATTAACCTCTCTTGCGGTAGATTGTGTTCCTCCCCCTCTCAGAACCGTGCTAAACCGACAAATCCGTACTACTTGACCTTCTACTGTCTCTACTGTCTCTACTATCATAACCTTTCCTCTTATGGCTTATCTAATTCAAATAGGACAAAAAACCTTCAGAATAAATCGGACTATTATTGTGGTCTAAATTTCCGTTGATGAACTACACAACTTCAGATATATGAGTTGGATTTGCTAAGGCTATCTGTATATTTTTCTACTATCTTAACGCTTTTCAAGACAAAAGAGACTTATATATTTCTCCAATAATACCTTCGAGTTGATGAACACCCAATTCTGCATTCGTCATTATGACCGCCCCTTTCCCTAAATAGGGAAAGGCCACCATCATACATTGAAAACCCACTCCCCAACCAAGTGATGTAATTTCTAGTTCTTTTTCAGAGCCTTCAAGAAACACACCTAATCCAGTCCAACTTTTACCTCTTTGTGGGGATATCATTTCTATTGCTAAACTTTCCGAAATGCCAACCTTGCTTTCACCTTTTACAGCCTTCATTAACTCAAGAACTAATTCAGCTAAATCCATAGAAGTTGTCCATAATCCAGAAGCTGCTGGATAAGGATATATAGGATATTTCCCATCTACTAATTCACCGTTTTTATTGTGACCACAAGAAAAATTTTGCCTATCCACTTCCAATACTGTTTTATTGAAATGGCTATTTTCCATACCTAATGGTTTAAATATTTGCTCTTTCATAACTTGATGAAACGGTTTTTTCGCAACATCTTCTATAAGTTGTTGAATAATACAGAAACCGGCATCCGAATAATGGAATTCACTTTCTGGTTCACACTTGACGTCAATTGGAGTTTTACAATAAAGTGTTTTCCCCTCTAATAATTCAACCATCGAAGGAACAGCTATTTTCGAGTTCAGTTCAGGAAAACTACCTTCAGGGTCTTTAATTCCAGATTGATGACTTAGTAAGTTCCTCAATGTCACTTTTTTATTTTTAGTAAAGTCATTTTTCGGTGTTTTCCACGTTTTAAGATTTTCATTCACATCATCATCTAAATTTAGAAGCCCGTCTTCTACTAGCTTCATTACAAGTATTCCTGTTAAGAACTTACTAATTGAACACGCACTAAAAATAGAATCTTCATTTGCTTTTCTATTGCTTTCCACTTCTAATAAGCCATAATTTTCTGTTCCACTAATTTCATCGCCCTCAAGCAATGTGATACTTAAACCTTGCACATTATAATGTTTCATCCGTTCTTGAATGTTAATGTTCTTTAATTTCACGATTATCCTCCTTTGTTAGTAGTATCAAATAAATCATAACACGAATGTACGTTCTTATATGTCTATTTGTAAAATAAATTTCTCTTCAACTATAATGCAATCTTATTTAAAAACCGGTAGACCATTTTCTATTTCTAATTAAAAATAAATCCCGTATCTTGCGCTTAGTTTGATCAGGATTGGAGGTTTTACCTGTTAACGCTATTCTAAGTAACTGCATTCGAAGAGATAATCATTTGCAAAACAATGACCGTAAGATTTAATAAAAATGCATACAATGGACACCTAGTGGCAAACTAAAATCATGGAGGTGTTTATAGTGAGTAACAGCCCGAAGAACAATTTAAGTGGTAACGTTAGTGATGAGCAAGCGGCTAAGAAGAATTTATCAAGGGAGTTTGATCATGAACTTGCAAACAAACCCTTGACACCGGCCGAGAGACATAATAATAAGAAAACGAAGAAGCGGCAATGAGCTAAAATGATGTAAGCCCGAATTTAAAAGAATTAGCGTACTTAATTCGAAAACACATTTACTATATACCGCTTATATCTGTAAAAGTTTCTTCAGGTATTCGTAGAGATCGAAACCGTTACTTTTGGCGGTTCTGCGATACTCAGACAGATGGCATTTTCTTTTCTCCAATACACCGCAAGGTATTAGGGAGAGCGCAATTATCTACAGTATCGCGGAGAATGCGAATGAAAATGGAATGCATCCGATGCGTATCCGACAGACGTAAAGCCTTGGACAAATTGATGCATTAGTCAGCGACATTACCTATTACGTGTATCGTCTTTAATATGTATCAAAATGATACAACAAGCCCCCCATCTATAGTAAGGTGGGGCTATTTGCCGCTTGCATTTATAATACAATCGCACAGTACAATCTCTATTCCGATGACAACGTATTATAATTTACACGTGAGGGGATTTTGCTGTCCGTTTTTTACTAAAGCCCCTTATAGTTGAATTAGGATTGTTAATCCAAACGGTAAAAGTCATATCTAAGACTTAGGATTTTTACTGAAAAATTCTTTCTTTGTATTTACTTCCCCTAATTATTTTATTAGCATCCAGTTTTGTCCATTCTATTATTGAACTATCAGGGTTGTTTTCAATGAAGCTTTCAGTGATTTGATAACCTATTTTGTAATTCGAGAATCTCGGAATATCTTTACGTGAATTACCGTTAACCAATTTATCGTAAATAATAAAATCCATAGATTCGCCATTTATGCTTAAAGCTTCTAACACTTTAACCTCTTCATCATTAGATAGTGGCTCTATCCAAATGACTTTTGTTTCAGGGTATAAAATACTTGCAAAGGAATCTGCTTTTCCTTCTATCAAGATTAAATCTAAAATATTATAATCGATTGGTATTCCATCATACAAAAAATTAACAGTATGATGATATTCGTGAGCCACCGTATACTTTACCGTTTCTTCTGAAACGGATGGGTCAATCATAAGCAAAAAATCACTTTCAGAAAATGTCATCCCACTCATTCCTCCCCCTGTATTAATGAGATGCCATTCCTCAGGATTAACTGGGAAAATATAAATATTTGTATCTTTACCTGGTAACAGTTCTGCCGATTTCAATATCGCTTCCTCTATCCACTTATTAATTTGACCTTGATTTCCAAGTAGCTCATTCGTCTTTTTTTCTAACTGTTCTATTTCCCAAGATGGTGATAGAGGGTCACCTAATGTTATATGATTAATAGACGATTGCCCTTTAAACGGTTCTAATACATACTCTGTATAGATAACTTTTTTATCAAGCTCAGGATTCTCACTAATTGTTCTTGCGTATTCCAATACTTCGTCGAAAAATGATATAATTTTAAACTCCTGTCCTTTATATGAAAAATGGTAAGTAGTTTCAATAGGAGTTTTAAAATCTTCCACTATCTCATGTTCCTCTTCCTTTATTACTTTGTTTTGTTCTTTAACATTTGTACAACCAGATATAAAAACAGCAGATAACAGAAAAATTATCAAACGTCTCATTCTACCCCTCCATATCCTTTTCTACGATGTAGAAAAGGTTTTTTAAATTTATATCCAACCAGCCCTTCTTTTACTAAACCGCCCCCGTTAGTGTAAGTGGTTTTATTCACAAACTCCAGATTCGTTTTTACATAAATATCCAATTTGAGTTAAACGGATTTTATTTATGTGAAGTGGGTTCTTCATACCATTTTAATTTTAATCAACCTTTTCCTTTAACATAGCCAAATTATACTATTTGATAATTGCAGTACTTGGATTCTTGGCATTTTGATTAATGTTTTACTCCGCATTTACAGGTGACTCGCAACTAATCAGTATTACCCGAATTGGAGCTATTTTATTATTTTTACAAATTAATTATTCGATTAGTTTAAAACCTAAAAGGAATTAATTATTGGGGATCTAGATAAGATTTGGCTTTCGAAATATCTCTTAAAATCAAGCATCAGTAAAAGTGTGCTTTTTATTTTTAATGATGCTTTTTTCCAAATTTTAGATTGCCAATCTATCTTTTCCGCTCCAAAACGCATCCTTTGCATACACACTACATTCCGGGTAAAAGAGAATGTTTGGCGATTGGAACGTGAAATTCCGGTCTATATACAAATTGAACAGCTTAAATGAACGTGTTATGAGCTGTCACTTCGAGAGATATTCCGCGCTTATTTATGTAAATGTTCCCTTATATAACTTAAAAACCCGACAAACTTCACATGAGGAGTTTGTTGGGTTTCGCGTTTACTTCATCCAATTTTCAAGAACTATTCAGTTGTTCCTAGTTAAATGACGACTGCACATTGTTCTGAAATCGCGCAGTTTGTTTTACTGGTTATTTTGGATATACTTTTTCAAACCGCTCACATACAACTAACATTTCTGGCGAGAATTCTTTATCATATTCTTTTAGTAATTCGGAAAAGAATTTTTCATGCGCTTCCCACCAAAACTGATAATCTCCTCCTCCTTCTGCTAAGGCGTAATCTTCTGCTACCTCATTCATCGGTACAACTTCGACGGATTGAATTTGAATGATTGCGGTAGGTTCATCTTGACCATTTAGAACAATATAATATTCGCCTGCTTGGGGTATAGCTTCTTTTTCTAACTCATATAACTCATATCCTGAAGTTGTCGCTGTCTTCTTTCCCTCTACAACTAAATCAGCTAACCAATCAGCTGAGGCTCCAAATTGAAATGCATCTTTATATTCCGTACCTTCCATATGATTTGCTCCACAAAAATCTTTCCAAAATTGTTTTACCTTATCCATAAATAATCTCCCTTTTCCCTAAAATTATTTCTTGTTCAGAAAAATGGCCCGGCTGTTGAATAAAAAACCCTGTACATTGTCGTAACTTATTTCAAATTCACATCTTTAATCTCCTAATTTCGGCTGTTTTCTCTAGTAGATATAACATCCGATTTCTTTCTGCATTCCTTCCCATTGTGCTTTATATTTGGATTTTGGAATGCCATAATACTGCTCATAGCGGCATATTTTACAAGAACAATGGACTTTTCCTTTGCTTAATGTCCCACGCACAGGCATGGACTCGCCCTCTCGTTGCAGAATATCTTTTAGAATCACCCATTTTCTTTGAATGACTCTCTCTCGCTGATAGCGAGTGTAGGCTTTGGAACGATTTTTCATTATTGGATCAGTTCCCTTGAGAAATCCAAGCTTGCAAAGCATGTCAAAGGGTGTCACAGCACGCCCTACAAGCTTGGTATTGAGCTGATCAACTGTCTTAATTTGATCATGGCTTAGTTCTTTTCATTATGTATTCAATGACAGTACACAGACGTAATCGGAACACATTATAAAAGCTGTTTATACGCAGTTACACTATACGGTAAATCGCACTGAAGTAGTTCTACTTGCAGATCTCCGTAGTGAGATTCTAGGAAGTTGAGACGCTATAAGTAAAGTTCATTTCCTCTCTGACTAACAACGAGTTGATTTGACCAAATACTAGTTGACCTTACTTTGTAAATTGAACTAAAATGTTCCTTAACTTTACTACGTTTGACACATATAAAAGTTCCAATTCTAAGTAAATTACCAAATTATAATTAACATAAATCCATTTCTGCTGACTGAACTATACTGTTACGTGAGTGCAATAAGAATTCGGATTTGTCAAATGAAATCAACCTGCAAACCACCGAATCGAACGCAGAACGACTTTACATATGCCATTCATACTTATATTCCTTATTCTTTAAAGTAGGTGACTATCCTTCTGAATAAAGAATTGACCTCTCTTACTAAACCATTTTCCCTACCACTGTGTGTAAAACTGGTACCCGCACCCAGTTAGTTCACGAAGTAAACCTGTTTTGCGTAGGACTCCCAATCTTTTTTATCGGTATTTATTTCAATTGTTGGAATGATTGAGTTTACAGCTTGATTTCTATACTCTTGTTGTTGTTCTAATAATAAATCACAAGCCATTTTCATTTCTTCTTCAGGTTTCCCTACCCATTCATTGGGATTCCTACTACTTATTCTTTGTTCTATGTTCTCTGGGGATACAGTTAGTAAGGCACATCTTGCTCCCATTTCAAACAACTCGACTTCTAATTGCTTAATTTCATCTAAAATAGTATGCGAGAATGCTACTCGATGATTTAAATGAAACCTTTCTAATATAAAGAATAAACCTTTTGAACGCTCGGATGATTGTCCAATTTTTCTTGACCAATCATTTAACTTTTTCAACATCATAACTCTTTCTGTTAAGAGTTGTAAGTGTTCCTCACGACCCAACCACTTTAATTCACCATCTACTTTGTGTAATATTTGCGAATAATGCTCACTAAGAATGACAACACTGCGTTCGGCATCATCACATGCCTGAAGTTTTTTCAGCGATTTCAAAACAGAAGTCTTTCCAGCATTCGAATAGCCTTCTAAGATTATCCCTCTAAATTTACTCATCTTCTCCCCCTTAATTAATGCTTTTTCTACTACAATAAAGGTTATAGAATTTTTTTACGCATCTTCAATTAAACTGCCACTTAGAAGATGGAGAAATCATCTAACAGAGCGAGATCCGGAATACATTAATTCTAATGTTGAACGTTAATGTTTGCGGAATGCAAATTAAATTGATATAACATCCGACCTGTTATCTCTAATTATTATGCGTTTCATCATGCATGAAATTAGTAGTATCCATGTTTTCGGGGTAACCGTATTCATATAAAATGACTCGATTCTTTTCGTAAACTTTATAAATATAGTCAACACTTTGTTCATTATCAAAAATCACTTTCACCTTTGTAGGCCTTATTTTTCTTCCTTCTTCTACAATTGTATCAATTGTCCATGTTTCATTCGGATATTTATCCTGAAGGTAAGTGTCAACTATTTCAATAGATTCTTCATATCTGTTCTGTAAGACTTGTTCTCGAATACCATAAAACACCCAGTAACCAATCAATATGGCAATGAATAATATGGAAATTACTATTCTGCCACGCTTTCTTAAAAAGATAGCAATTAGGAACAATACGAACAAAATAACTCCCAGTAAGAATCGTTCAAGTGCATAATCTCCCATCCATGTTGCCTCCTCTAAATAACCTACTTTTCAATCAGACGAAATATATATAAATCTGTTACATGTAATTCTTCAACTATGTTGTCCCAAACTTAATAATAGCACTTCTAGCAAACGGTCTTTTGCTGTCAATTGTTCAGTAGTCATCGAACTTCTCATCCTTATATACTTTGGATTAGCATTTTTGTAACTACTATTTCGGTGTCTGTCACACTGAATTATCCTGACAAGTGTTTATTGTGGTAAAATGGAGAGGTTGGAATAATTATGAAACCTCTAGTTACTAAGTTACGTTTATCCTGAAAAGGGTATTCGTTAAACAACACCAAATACTAGGAATAGAGTTGTCATTTCCTTCCCTACTGAAATATAAAAAGTTAGCATAACACAGGGAAACTTCTATAAGTGGCTACCCGAAATGAGAGAGGAATGGACAAATAATGCAATCAGTTGGAGTTTACATGGAGACAGAGAAATTAGCTCTCACGGACAAGTGTTTAAAACAAGCTATAGCTAAATTGCATTTACATTTGACAGAAGAGCAAATTGCAAAACACAAAGAGCTATTGACAGTTTTAATAAGCGAGTTTTCAAAAACACTTCTTTCAAGTAATGAAGAAATAGAGGATATGAATTTAGAATATGACATCGATAACTACTATTACAAAGATGGTACTTTACTTAAAGATACTATCGAAATAATAAGTACTTTTCGCCTGTCTCTTATGCAAGAAATTCAAAAAAAGGGGCTACTGGAGCAATATGATACA
Organism: Sporosarcina sp. resist; assembly: GCF_014302295.1. Classification (NCBI taxonomy): domain Bacteria; kingdom Bacillati; phylum Bacillota; class Bacilli; order Caryophanales; family Caryophanaceae; genus Sporosarcina; species Sporosarcina sp. resist. Next base: position 3,399,093 of record NZ_CP060287.1, read on the forward strand.
GAAGGAGTAGCTAAACTTTACGAGAAAATTACATTTGTTTTTGACGATGCAATTCGTAACACTACGAAAAAGTTTAATGAAAGTAATCAAAAAGTAATTAAAGCAATTGAAAAAGAAATTTTGCAACTAGCTGCACCCATTGTTCCAATTAGAGATGGTATTGCAATTTTGCCCCTAATTGGTGACTTTAGTGAAGAAAGATCGGCATACATTACAAATACCGTAATTCCGAAAGTAACAAAGTTAAATATCGAGTTGTTGGTAATTGATTTTTCAGGAATTCATGCGATTGATACCTATGTCGCTCAACATGTTTTTCAAATAATCGATATCTTAAAGTTGCTCGGAATTGAGACTGTTATTACAGGTGTAAGACCGCAATTAGCCATGACCACTGTAGAGCTAGGCATAAATACAAAGAACTTGAAAACCTATGGTAACGTTCAACAGTTCTTGGAGACGTTTGATAAAAAAGAACAAGTGTAAGTAGGTGAAAAAATCCACATCTCCCGGTTAATTGAAATTGGGTTATTCTTTTTACTCATTTAAATCAAAAGAAAAATCTTAACTGCATGAATCTGACTAAATATTTTCCGTATGAATACCTAAGAAACGGTAGCTGTGCTGGCAAGTAGTCGTGATAGTCACGATTGTTTCTACACAGCAACCATAAGTGCAAACCGCATGACAATCACTATCTTTACGATAAACGCATATTAATTTTCACTCTTTAGTCACCATCCTCTCCCCGAATACCAAATCATAGCAATCCCCATATAGAATGTAGATCTTGAATCTTTTTACTCGAAGGGTTTTTCAAAGATCTGTACACTTACCATAACTTTGCAAGTTTAAATATTTTTACTCAATGTGGTTTATCTTAATGCAACACGGGTATCCATAGACTACAAGGCGAAACTACCGAAGGATGAACCTTAGTAGACGAGTAACCTACAAGTGATTCCGACGATGAACTGCACAGCCTTGGCGGAAAATTTGCTTTGCTGACGATAGGTACACTTTTTTAAGAACCGTGTTATCAGGTTCCAATTCTAATGTGTTAACCAAGCAGTAAGCGTTACGTTTTTTGTGAAAGTGCAACTTGAAGACTGATTTCAAAAGGGCAGATCGCGTACCAACCATCTTGCGACTGCATGGCCGGAATGGCTAATTGAGTCAGCCCTATCAAACTGCACTGACGAGAGTTACATGATTATTCGTCAGAAAGAACAGTTTGTGTGATTAAAAAACTATCAAATTTTCCGAGTGCACCCCCTTTTTATCGGGGTATGGAAAAAGCATGATCCCCTTTGTATAAGGATCATGCTTTTTTCTTGTTTATGGAACTATCACTACCTGCAAAAAAACTGCCCGCAAAAGCTGAATGACATTCAGCCTTCCGGACAGTTCCTCTTTTTATATTCTTACTAATTTCATACCCCTCTTAAACAAATAAGCTTAGAAGTAAAACGAAACCGAGACCACTCACTGAAATAACAGTTTCTAGCACAGTCCAAGTTGCGAATGTTTCTTTCATCGTTAAGCCAAAGGACTCTTTAACAATCCAGAAACCAGTATCGTTAACGTGTGAAGCAATGATACTACCTGCACCTGTTGCTAATACCATTAATTCTAAATTGACATCTGTACCTGCCATCATTGGAATGACGAGTCCAGCTGTCGTTAATGCTGCAACCGTTGCCGATCCCTGTGCTACTCTTATAACAGCAGCAATCAGCCAAGCTAAAATTAACGGTGATATTGCACTACCTTCAAAAAGGACAGCGACATAATCGCCAACTCCACCATTGATCAATACTTGCTTAAGTGCGCCACCTGCACCAAGAATTAGTAACATCATACCAATAGCTCTGACTGCGTTTTCTGCTGATTCCATAAGCTGTTTCATTGGAATTTTCCGTGCGATACCCATTGTATAGATTGCCAGTAATACAGACAGCAACATAACAGTTGTTGGAGATCCAATCATTGTAACTAGGTCAAAAAACACGTTTTCTGTATCATTTGCATCTCTAGACAGTTTGACGATTGTTGAGAAAGCCATTAATATAACCGGGAATAATGCAGTGAAAGCACTGATACCGAATCCTGGTGTATCTTCTAGTTTAAATTGTTTTGTTTCACCTATCGAAGCAATACTACCGCTTGTACTATCTTTATCAAAAGCTTTTGGTACAAATTTTTTCGCGAATTTTGTGAATATAGGACCCGCGATAATGACGATTGGAATTGCAATTAGGAAACCGTAAAGCAATACCAATCCTACGTTTGCGCCGAATTCATTGGCAATAACTGTAGGACCTGGATGTGGCGGTAAAAATGCATGTGTAGCTGATAAAGCGGCCGACATTGGCAGTCCTAGGTATAAAAACGGTACTTTTATTTGCTTAGAAATTTGATAAACGATTGGAATTAATAATACTAGACCTACTTCAAAGAACAATGCAATCCCTAGTATAAATGAGGCCACTACAACAGCCCATTGGATATACTTCAATCCGAATTTTTCAATCAACGTCATTGCAATACGTTGAGCACCACCAGAATCGGCGATTAGCTTACCAAGAATCGCTCCTAATCCAAAGACTAATGCGATACTACCTAACGTTCCCCCCATGCCAGTTTCAATTGATTTAACAATCTCATTTATTGGCATACCTAAAGCTAAAGCGATTAAGAATGAAACAACCACTAATGAAATAAATGTATTTATATTAAATTTCATGATTAATATGAGTAAAACAATAATCCCTAAAGCGACAATTACTAATGGCATAACTTTCTCCCCCTGTTAATTACAGTGTTGGTATAGTTTTAAAAGATGTTCGCTACTATTCTAGAGTTCATCTCTATTTCTTTGAAATACAGCAATTGATGCTACTAATTGTGATTTTATGTACTAACCTGTTTTATCATAACTAGCAACGGTAATAACCTTTCGGCAGACTGCCTCAACAAGATCCTCTTGCAATTAACGTTGGTTGTAAACGATATACCTCAGGTTCCCCGTGTTCTTTTTCATTCATTTGCTTCATGAGTAATTTAACAGCTAGATTAGCCATTTCAATCATCGGCTGTGAAATGGTCGTAATTGAGGGTGTATAAAAACTAGCAAATGGCACGTCATCAATACCGATAACAGCTACATCTGCCGGGATTATTAAATTATGATTTTTTATATACTTCAGTACTTCCATGAGCACGAAATCATTCCCCGCCAATATGGCCTCTGGTGGAGCAACAAGCTCGAACAATTCATCAAGAGCCGATGATATGGCATCCGAGTCAGCTGTCTTCACATAGTCTGCGTTTACATTCAACTGATGACTCTCTAACGCTCTTTTATATCCTTGAATACGTTCAATTCGTGGACTTATATTTCTAATGATCGACGTAGTAACAATGGCAATCTTGCTGTAACCGCTTTCAGCGAAATGGTTAACAGCCAATTCTGCCGCTTTATCGTTATCGAGTAGAACAGTTTCAATCCCGAGATCCGCGATTGTCCTGTCCATAAAAACAAGTGGAAAACCAGATTTTTTCATTCTTTTGTATAAGTCGATATTTCCGCCTGTTGGAAATATGATAATCCCATCCACCTGTTTCGCCATAAGCATCTCGATATATTCCTTTTCTTTTTCCGGTTCATCATCCGCATTACAGACAATTATATGAAAACCATGTTCATAAAACTTGTTTTCAATCGCCCGGATAATATGAGTAGAGAACGAATGAAGTATATTTGCGACAATGACACCGACGGTAAAAGTAGACTTCTGCGTTAAACTGCGCGCTACTATGTTTGGACGATAATCCAATTCTTCGACTGCCAATTCAATTCGTTCTCGTGTAAGCTCACTCATATACTCATATCGTTTATTTAAAAATTGAGAAACTGTACTTTTAGATACCCCTGCTAATTTTGCTACATCCGCGATTGTTATGTTCTTCAAATGATCCAACTCCATTATCTAACTTTACACCATTATACACCGGAGTAAGCCATGAAGCCTCCATCTACTTGAATTGTTGTTCCTGTAACAAAACCAGAACACGATTCATCAACAAGAAACAGCATTGCACCAAGTAAATCTTCAGGTTTACCAAATCGTTTCATCGGTGTAGCTGCAATAATTTTAGTTGACCGTGCAGTATGGCTACCGTCTTCATTGAGCAGCAGACCACGATTTTGAGTTGTTAGGAAAAAACCAGGAGCAATCGCATTTACTCTCATCCCTGTTTCCGCGAAGTGAACAGCTAGCCACATCGTAAAATTATTGATAGATGCTTTTGCTGCACTGTACGCTGGTACTTTCGTCAATGGCGTATATGAACTCATTGATGAGAGATTCAATATAGAAGGTGTTTCTGATTTTAATAGTTCTTTTCCGAATACTTGTGTTGCCAAAAAAGTACCGGTAAAGTTTGTAGAAAACACTTCAGAAAAACCGTTTTCATCCAAATCGAAAAAAGTTTTACCCTCTTCTTGTTCATCATAGATCTCCGGATCGGTTATCGCATCAGTATGATTGCCACCTGCTCCGTTAATGAGCAAATCTACTTGGCCGAATTGTTTAACGGTTTCAACCCTTGCACGCTCCAATGATGCTCTATCCAGCACATCCGCCGCTAATGCAATGGCTGTACCTCCAGCTTCTTTAATGCTGTCAACGATTTTCTGACCTTTTTCAGCGTCGCGGTTTAGAATTACCACTTTAACACCTTGGCGCGCTAATTCACGCGCCATTTCTGAACATAAAACACCACTGCCACCTGTTATGACGGCTACCCGTCCATTTAGGTTGTTATGAATTGGAATCATGATTCACCATTCGCTTTTTTCATTTCATATGCGTCCCATAATCCTAATAAATACATGATGCCTAAAGCACGGTCATACAATCCGTAACCTGGTCGGCAAACTTCTCCCCAGATATGGCGACCATGGTCAGGTCTGACGTATCCATCGTAGTTCTGCCTATTGAGTTCTTCGACGACACCTTTTACGTCAATTGAGCCATCTTGCGTATAATGAGATGTTTCTACGAAATCACCGTTATCATAAATTTTCACATTACGGATATGCGAGAATGGAGCACGTGAAGCGTATTTCTTCGCGACTTGAACCATATCATTCTCCGGATTTGCGCCCATTGAGCCCGTACACATTGTAAATGCATTTGACTCGGAGTCAGAAATGGCAATCAGTCTTTCGTAACTTTCTGGACCTGTCATAATGCGTGGCAGACCGAAAATCGACCAAGGTGGATCATCCGGGTGAATCGCCATTTTTATGCCGCAAGCTTCTGCAACAGGTAAGATCTCTTTTAAGAAAATCTCAAGATTTGCCCAAAGTTTCTCTTCGTCCACTTGTTTGTATGCTTCGAAAAGATCTGTAATCTTATCCAATTTCTCCGGTTCCCAACCTGGAAGCGTCAGATCTGAAGCTTCACTTACCGTACGGATTAACTCTTTTGGATCAAGGCCGTCCACTTTTGCCTTTTCATAAAATAACGCCGTAGATCCGTCTTCTAGCGGATGGAACATTTCCGTACGTGTCCAGTCAAATATTGGCATGAAGTTGTAACAGATAACTTTAACACCGAACTCTGAAAGATTACGGATTGTCTCTTTATAATTTTCAATGTATTTAGCACGATCTTCATTGCCAATTTTGATAGCTTCATGAACGTTTACACTTTCAACAACATCCGAATGGAAACCGAATGATTTAATGTAATCGACTTCTTCTTTAATGTCTTCTTTTTTCCAAACTTCTCCGGCAGGCACTTGGTGCAATGCCCATACGATACCTTTTGTGCCAGGAATCTGCCTTATGTGGTCGAGTGTGACAGTGTCATTGTCTCTTCCATACCAACGAAATGTAATATTCATTATGCCACTCCTTTTATTGTGAAATTTTGTTTATATATTGTTTACTCAGTTCCACTACTGCTTCGTACCCACCCGTTTTGTATGCTTTATTCAAATCACTGCCGATTCCAACAGCAACTGCACCCGCAGCAAGCCACTCATTTATATTGTCCAGATTGATACCACCTGTTGGCATAATCTTCACTTGCGGTAATGGCCCGTTCACAGACTTAATGAATGACGGCTTAAAGTCGTTTGCAGGGAACAGTTTCAATACGTCACAACCTGATTCAAGCGCTTCCACCATTTCACGAATCGTCATACAACCTGGGAAATATGGAATGCCATAACGGTTGCAAATACGAGCCACGTCTTTATTGAAATGAGGACTTACGACGAACTTCGCACCAGCCAAAATGGCATGACGTGCGGTTTCGGGGTCTAAAACTGTTCCTGCCCCTAAAAGGATGTCCTCATATTGCAACTCTTCGAACACTTTTTGAATGTTTGGCGTCGTATACGTCAATTCAATTGCTCGAATACCACCTTCAGCAGCTGCTTTTGACAACTGGATGGCTTCCTCTGCATCACTTCCGCGAATGACCGCAACAACTTTAGATTCCGCTATTTGTGCATGAGTTTCAAACTTTGACATGATTGTTAGCCTCCCTTAGTCGAATACAATAACAGCTTTGCGAACTTTATCTGGATTATTCTCCACAAATGTAAATGCTTCTTGCACATCTTCAAGCGCAAATGTATGTGTGATTAATCCATCGTGACGAAGTTTTCCTGTGTTTAACAATTCAACAACTCTTGGCATTTGGTTCGTTTGCAATCTTGAACCAACAATGGTTATCTCTTTTTTCGTTATTAATAACTGTGGAATTTGAGCCGGTCTTTCATCGAAACCAAGGACAACAACCGTGCCAGCTGGCGAAACAACGTCAATCCCCAGTTCGAATGTCATCGGCAGACACACTGCATCAATGACGACGTTTGCTCCCTCGCCTTGCGTCCACTCTTTCACGCATTCTTTCACATCTTCCGACCCTACTTGAACTATCCTATCCGCTCCGTTTTCCCGTGCGAATGCCAAACGTTCTTCGCTTAAATCGGTCATCATAACAGATGCACCTTGTAGTTTGGCGAATTTCAAGATACAGATTCCGATCGGTCCTGCTCCTTGGATAAGAACAGTATCACCTTTCCCGACTTGACCTCTCCATGTCGCTTGAGCGCCGATTGTGTAAGGCTCCGCCATAACAGCTTCGTTCCAATCAAGCGTCGAATCGACTGCGTGGAGTTGCTTTTCAGGAAGAACGAAATACTCTCTCATCCCGCCGTCTTCATGCACGCCGAACACCGATAGCTGTTCACAGACATTCGGACGTCCTTTGCGGCATGCGTAACATTCGCCGCAGTAACTAATCGGTTCTACGACGACATGGTCTCCGACTTTAAGCGTTGTGACATCCACTCCCGTTTCCACCACTTCGCCCGTTACTTCATGCCCGACCACGCGCGGCAATGTCGCAAGCGGATTTGTTCCGTGGTAAATATGCATATCCGATCCACAAATCCCTACGCGCTTCGTTTTCACCAGTACATCCGTAGTAGAAACTAGTTTCGGTTGTTCGACTTCATTGATGACAAGGTCATACGCTTTCCTGACTTGAACAGCTTTCATCTTGTCCACCTCACCTTTCGATACCTTTTTCTTGTCGGATGAAGGGCAATACTTCTTCTAAGTAAGGAAGTCCTTCATTGTCCCCGGATACAGTTGTAACAAGAGCTCCGACGCCATTTGCCAATTCCAGTCTTTCTTGCGGAGAAAAACCATTCAAATATGCGTAGATATAACCTGCATCGTATCCATCACCTGCACCAACTGTGTCCACAGGATTGACTTTAAATGCTTCTTTTTCATACCAAGTACCATCCGTGAGAACTCTTGAACCGTTTGCACCATCTTTTATCACGAACTGATTTATTTGGAAACGCTTTGCACAGTCAATTAGTGCTTCATCTGAAGAATCTTCAAGAATTAGTTCGATTTCATCGAGTCCTGTCAAGAGAATATCTACATACGGGAATATTTGCATAAACGTCGCTCTTGCTTCTTCAATCGTCCACATTTTCAACCGTAGATTCGGATCAAATGAGACTGGAATTCCTGCTTCTTTTGCAATTTCAAGAACTTGTTTCACGATTTCAATATTTTTTGGATTTATCGATAAAAACACGCCGGTGAGATGAATCACATCAACTCCTTCAAACATGTCTTTCGTAATATCTTTTGGCTCCATTGTAAGCATAGGAGACTGATGACGATAATAAAACGTCTTGCCCGAACCGTCTTCTTGAATTTCTTTAAAGTTTAGCGAGGTAGGATACCCATCCATGAGTTCGACATTCGTCACATCGATGCCTTCACCACGCGCGAAATTGTAAATGACCCGTCCAAACTCGTCATTTCCTAAACGGCTCACCCATTTTGACTTAAGACCAAGACGAGAGCATCCAATTGCAAAATTCAATTCTGCCCCGCCCACTTTACGAGAAAAATTTGTTACAAATCGTAAAGGACCAGTATCTGCCGGATTCATCGTAATAAGGCCATCACCAAGTGTTAGAATACTAAAATTTGAAGACACATAATTCCTCCTTTATGCCAATTCGAGCTGCTATTAGTTCTATAATTAATTCAATAAAACGGTTTACTAAATCGGTTTAGTAAATTATACAATGAAAAGGCTTACATAATCAAGCATTAGTTTATGAAATCTAAAAACTCTCTTTCTTACTCCTAATTTTCAAGTGTTTTTTAGAGAATGCTATCTATAGATTCGTTCAGTTTATATTAGGTATTCATTTATTCAACATATAGTCGTAAAAAAGTTTTCTGTTTAAAGTGGTTTATCTTAATTTCACCCGGGTATAGGTAGATTACAAGGCGGAACTACCGGAGGATGACCCTTAGTAGACGAGTAACCTACAGGCGATTCTGACGATGAATTGCACAGCCTTGGCGGAAAATTTGCTTTGCTGGCGAGAGGTACACTTTTCAAGAACCGAGTGATTAGGTTCCAATCTCTATGTGTTTACTAAGCAGTAAGCGTTACGTTTTTTGTGGAAGTGCAACTTGAAGACTGACTTCAAAAAGCAGATCGCGTACCAACCATCTTGCGACTGCATCGCCGAAATGGCTAATTGAGTCAGCCCTATCAAACTGCACTGACGAGAGTTACATGATTATTCGTCAGAAAGAACAGTTTGTATGATTGAAAAAACTATCAAATTTTCCGAGTGCACCCCCTTTATTGGGGAATGGAAAAAAAGCATGGTCCTCTTAGTTTGAGGGCCATGCTTTTTTGTGTACTATAGTGTTTGGTATTGACGATTTCTTATTGGCTTACGCTAGGTTTACCAATTGTCGCCATGTATTCTTTTTCCATACCGCCATCAAATCGGCCTTCCCACTTGGACATTACAACGACTGCCAATGAGTTACCGATTACATTGACAACTGTTCTTGCCATATCTAGAATTCTGTCAATCCCAGCGATGAAGGCAAGTCCTTCAAGCGGAATTCCCACAGTTCCAAGCGTCGCGAGTAGTACAACGAAGGAAACGCCAGGTACACCCGCAATCCCTTTAGAAGTAACCATTAACACGACCATCAACGTAATTTGTTGCATAATACTTAATTCAATTCCATACATTTGTGCAATGAAGATCGCTGCAAGTGCTTGATAAAGTGTAGAGCCATCCAAGTTAAAGGAATAGCCTGTTGGGATGACAAAGGAAACAATGTCTTTCGGACATCCGAATTTCTCCATTTTCTCCATCACTTTTGGTAATACCGTTTCCGAACTTGATGTGGAATAAGCCAACAATAGCTCATCTTTCAAGACTTTGATAAGGTGGAAAACGCTTGTCCCGCACATTTTAGCAATAGCTCCTAGTACCACTATTACAAAGAACGCCATAACTGCGTACACCAGAACGAGTAATTTCCCGAGCGGAATTAAGGATTCTAGTCCAAATTTTGAAACCGTTACACCGATTAATGCAAACACACCAAATGGGGCAAATTTCATAATAAGATTCGTTACCCAGAACATCGCATCTGCGGTTCCCTGGAAGAAGGCAAGTATTGGCTCCCCTCTCTTACCAATTGCCGCAACACCTAAACCAAATAGGACAGAGAAGAAAATAATTGCGAGCATGTCACCCTCAGCCATCGACTGGATAATATTGCTCGGAACAATGTTCACGATAATATCCATAATGCCATTATTCGATACTTCTTCAGTTGTTTGTACGTATTGTGAAATATCCCCTTTTTCCATTGTAGAGATATCCAAACCGACACCTGGTTTAAATAGATTTGCTGCTAACAAACCAACAATAATCGCAACTGTTGTAACAATTTCAAAGTAAAGGAGTGTTTTACCACCGAGTTTACCTAATTTTTTCAAATCCCCTGTACCCGCAACCCCAACGATTAAAGTTGAAATAATAATGGGAACAACAATCATTTTAATCATCCGGATAAACATGTCCCCTATGGGTTGCAGATACTTTTCAACTGCAGGGTTGCCAAAGAAAACTGCTCCGACTGTAATTCCTAATATTAAACCTAGTAAAATTTGATACGCCAATGTAAATTTAAATTTTTTCATGTACCCACCTCTTTTCAAAATATGAAAACGCTTACGAATTCGTTTTTTAGAACTTGTAAGCAATTATATGTGGGCATTATAAAATCCGACAAAATCCGACATTTCGTTTTAATAGATTAGTTAAAACCTTCTTCGTAATGTAATAACTACAGTATTCTTCCTAATGAACTTAGTTTTGTACGTTAAGATTGATTGTGTTTTTCAACCGTATCAAAGTACATCACTTGAAGGAATTTCTTTATATTTATTTTCACTTTCGTTGATTCATTACTGTTTTGATCAATTTCTTTCATCCGTCGCCGTATTTCCTCAAATTCAAAATAGCGAGGCGCATAATATTCAAACTTCGGATTCATATAATCGATTGACCCTAATGAAGCCAAATTCGTGACTGCTGTTAGAATCGTTCTCCGGATTCGTTGTTCAATCGACTTACTTTCTTTCTTTATATCCTTGTTCTCTGTTGTATTTGAACTAGCTACAGCCTCATAAAGATCTTTCAATGAAGGAAATTGAGTGCTCGACTCTTTACGATTCATTAAAAACTCCATCATCAAAACCATATCCTCACTACCTGGTTCGCTGATAATACCTAACTCATTTAACAATGAATAAACAATTTCTTTTACGCTCTTCCTCTTCGGTAAAACTCCAGTTGAACCGATATGAGCTAATGATTCTCGAATAGACATTAACGAATTTTTCAGCCGGAACTGTTCTGACATTTTCCTTAGGATGCTCTGCACTTCAACACGATTAATTGGTTTATGTATAAAGAACTCAACACCTTTTTCATAAGCTTCCCCAACCATTTCCTTATTTACAATTTGAGAAATCATAATGAATTGGCCTTGGAATCCCAGTGTTCTTAAATGTTCCATCGTTTCGATTCCATCAAGTTCAGGCATTAATAAATCGATCAAGACAAAATCTGGGTTTGTTGAATGGACAAGTGAGAGTGATTTGACTCCGCTTTCCGCCTCACCAATGACAACACCTAATTCACCTTCCGTAATTATTTTCGCCAACATTTTTCGACTGGCCGTATCGTCATCTATAATAAAATAGCGCAACTTGATTCATCTCACTTTCTAATGTTCTTCGTTGGAATTCGGATTTGAAAAATCGTCTCTTCATCCAAAGACTCTACTTGAATTTGACCTTCAAGCGTTTGTATTATATGTTGCACATGAGACAAGCCGATTCCCGTTGCGGCAACGCCATGATTGTTAAATTTCGTCGTATAACCCGCTTCAAAAATAATTGGTAAATCCTCTTCTAAAATCCCTATTCCCGTGTCTTTTAGTATGAAATGGGTGTATGCCGCTTCTTCGTATACCGTTACTGTAATTTCGCCTTTCTGCTCAATGGATTCAACTGCGTTTGCGGTAAGGTTATTCAATAGTGCGAGCAACGGGATTTGTTGAGTCGTCTCGAAATCAACTGAAAGCGATAGTTGAAAAGCGATTTTTTTCCTAAGCAAAATACTATATTTATCATTTGCGGTAACAACCAAGCTTAGCACTTCCGAAAGTAAGAGGACATCATTTCTTTTTTCTGTAGATATACTGGAAATCCCAGAAAGAATCCGCTGCGTGTCTTTTTTCACTTCGTGTATTTCTTGCGTGATAAGCAATGCTTGCACGCTTAACTCTTGAAGATTTTCCTTTTTTAATTTCCGATACAACTCATGACTCGCTGCCGTGATTTGCTCAATATGGTCCAATGACTTTTGTAGATAAAGACTTTCCGCATATAAGTCTGCACCCACGCCAAGCATTTCTTGCATCTGTTTCTTTTGTTCCGATACCGTGATCATGCTATAAAGTCCCACTACAAAAAAACTGCGAAACAAAGCCGTCCCAGCTATTAATGCCCATTCACGAAAACCTAAATCCACATGCATTGACAATAAATAGCGCATAAGATGCTCCGCGCTATTTCCGATAAATTCAAAAAGGAGAGCCCATGCGCCCAAAAGTAATGGAAACGCTTTGTATGGTTCAATTTTAATAATGCTAAATCCGATTGCAAATAGCACATAATACAAAAATGCAGGCAGGTGATTTTGTAAACTTGCCCAAAATGAAATAGTCTCAGTCGTAAAATCGCCAATTAATCGGAAACAAACCACCGTGATCCCCGTGATAAGACCCGTTCGAATCAATGGAATAGAAGGACGAATAAGAATGAGTAAAAAGAACGTAATACTTCCTAATCCGAAACGGAAATTCTCCCCGTTGAAAGGAATCACTTTAATCTCGCTGGCAATCGCGGTCAATAAAGCAATTACAACGTAAGTGACACCAGTAGTTCCGATACTATTTTTAAGTTTAGTTATAGACAACATTAATTTCTCCTTTTATGTCCCATCACACGGTTTGTGTACGATTATTATCAACCAATTGATTGATAAATGAAAGAAGTGAAATTTGTTTACTTGCGAAAGAGTGTACTGAATTCGATTTGCAGTGTGTTTTCCTGTATTTTGGGGACACTACAGCTTACTGGAGGAGATAAAATGGCTAGCAATAATAGAATTTTGGTACCTGGTGCACGACAAGCGTTAGATCAGCTGAAAGCGGACGTCATGCAAGCCCAAGGCTACGACGTGGATAAATCTGCACCCAATAACGTGAAATTCGAAATTGCGGAGGAACTCGGCATTCCACTATCGAAGGGCTATAACGGAAAACTAACGTCGGAACAGGCGGGGAAAATCGGCGGATCGATTGGTGGAAATATGGTGAAAGAAATGGTGAGAATGGCGCAAGAGCAAATGGCAAAGAAATAAATCTAACGCTTGTCCCGTAACCCAAGGGGCAGCGTTTTTGTTTGTTGGACGGTTCGATGTAATGGTTGGACACTTTAACGCGTTCGTTGGATACTTCAGCTTAATGGTTGGAAACCACTACGTTCGTTGGACACTTCGGGATAATGGTTGGACACTTCAGCTTAATGGTTGGAAACCACCACGTTTGTTGGACTAGTTCGGCGTAATGGTTGGACACTCTACCGCTCTCGTTGGATAGTATGGGAACAAGACACCCCAAAAAAAGCACCAGCCAAATTGCAGCCGGTGCTACCATTTAAAACTTCGATCCAGTATCTCCGAACTCTTGGAGCAGTTCTCCAAAACTTTTATTTTTCTCACGTTCTTTGCGTTCAAGGCGAATTTGCTCTTGGCGTTCCTCTTCTTTCGTCTCTTCAGCAGCTGACAATGCCTTTTTTGCCGCTTTCAATTTTTCAAGAATATCATCATCAAGTGCATCGGAAAATACCGATCCTTCATTGTCTCTTTTTTTCGGCTGAGGTGCAGTTTGTTTACGTTTTTTCGCCATTCTTTTCACCTACTCTCGTTCATGATCGTGTAACAATCGTTGCGACTCCCTGTCCCCCACCTATGCATAGCGTAGCAAGTCCGGATTTCACATCACGACGTTTCATCTCGTGAAGAAGTGTAACTAGGATGCGTGCCCCACTAGCCCCGATTGGATGGCCAAGTGCTATTGCGCCGCCATTAACATTAAGTTTTGATGCGTCAAATTCAAGTTCTTTTCCGACCGCGATTGACTGGGCTGCAAATGCTTCGTTCGCTTCAATCAAATCAATTTCGGATAGTTGCATATTGGCTTTAGTGAGTGCTTTTTTAACGGCTTCCACAGGACCCAGACCCATAACTGAAGGATCGACGCCCGCATTACCATTCGCTACGATTGTTGCTAGTGGCGTCAAGCCAAGCTCGTCTGCTTTTTCTTTCGACATAATAACGAATGCTGCTGCACCGTCGTTAATACCTGAAGCATTTCCGGCTGTTACACTGCCATCTTTTTTGAATGCCGGTCGCAGTTTACCGAGCTTGTCTGCAGTTGTTCCGGCTTTGACGTATTCGTCTTGATCGAAAAGGATAGGATCGCCTTTTCGCTGCGGGATTTCAATCGTAACGATTTCTTCTGCGAAAGTTCCGGCTTCAATTGCTGCCGCCGCTTTTTGTTGTGATGCTGCCGAAAATGTATCTTGCTCTTCACGGGTAATTGAATATCGATCACAAAGATTTTCTGCTGTGATGCCCATATGATAATCATTGAATGCACACCAAAGTCCATCTGAAATCATACTGTCGATAATTTTTTGGTCCCCCATTTTAAAGCCTTCTCGGCCATTTTTCATTATGTATGGGGCTTGGCTCATGTTTTCCATACCGCCTGCGACAATAATATCCGCATCTCCTGCAATAATTGCTTGACGTGCAAGATGCACAGCTTTCAATCCAGAGCCACAAACTTTATTAATTGTCAGAGCAGGAACGGTTTCAGGTAGTCCCGCTTTCATTGCCGCTTGTCGCGCCGGATTTTGACCTAATCCAGCCTGCAGGACATTCCCCATGATTACTTCGTCAACGCTCTCTGGTGCCACCCCTGCACGTTTCAATGCCTCTTTAATAACTGTCGCCCCAAGATCTGTTGCCGGTATATCTTTCAATGAACCAAGGAACGATCCGATAGCAGAACGAACCGCACTGATGATTACGACTTCTTTCGACATTTCTTTTCCCCCATTCCCTTATTTAAGTTGCCTGTATATGCATCCCTTCATTACAATATACTAGAGGAGGGATGATATGTTCATTTTACCAAACAACGTCACAATAATCGAGGTTGGTCCACGCGATGGGCTACAAAACGAAAAGAAACATGTCAATGAAAATGATAAGCTAGCATTTATTGAGGCTTTACAAGGGGCAGGCATTCAAGAAATGGAGCTAACTTCGTTTGTATCACCGAAATGGGTGCCGCAAATGGCGGATGCAAAAACGATTGTAGAAAAGTCAAAAAAGGTCGGCAGGCAATTCGTCCTTGCACCGAATGACAAAGGTGCTGAGCTTGCAATTGAAGCTGGTGCGACCAGTATTGCCGTGTTCGTTGGGGTGAGCAATACATTTAACAAAAAAAACATTAACCGAACAACCGCTGAAAGCATCGATGCGCTTCAGCCCGTCTTTGCGAAATTAAAAATAAATGACGTTTTTATACGGGCTTGTATTTCAACTGCGTTTTATTGTCCGTATGAAGGGAAGATAGAGATAGAGGATGTCGTCGCACTTTGTAAACGATTTGTCGCCATGGGTGCGAACGAACTTAGTGTCGCCGATACGATTGGGAAGGCGAATCCCCGTGAAAGTTATGAGTTGTTCAAGACATTGAAAGAGGAATTTCCAGACGTACTGTTGACAGCTCATTTCCACGATACACGCAAAATGGCGATAGCAAATATTTTTGCTGCGCTACAAGCAGGTATCAACCGTTTTGATACGTCTGCAGGCGGCTTGGGTGGCTGTCCATTCGCACCTGGTGCAACAGGCAATGTTGCGACTGAAGATGTTGTCAACATGCTCGATACGCTCGGCATCGAAACCGGTGTCGATGTAAAAAAAGTTTGTCAAGCAGTCCAAGTGATTGCGCCGCATGTGTCACGGCCAATTGACACAGGAATGTACAGATTGTTTGAGAACGATCAACTGTAAAGGGAGTTGAGTGGGTTGAAACGGCGCGTTCTTTATATAACCGGTGTGATCTCTAGCATTGTTACAGCGTTACTGAGCATTTTCGGATTTCTCGCAACGAATAGACTGATGTTTTTGAAGTTGAAGGATTCCAACTTTATTTTAGAACGTGAAATTATTTCGAAACGGTTCGATGAACATTGGTATGAAACAGTGCGCAAAGACAATATGTGGATTGAGTCACCAAACGGTTATTTATTGAAAGCGGTCTTTCTGAAACCACTTGAAACGGCAAGAACGGTAATCATTTGTCACGGCGTAACGGAAAATAAAATCAATTCAATGAAATATGCCCGTCTTTTTGAACGTCTTGGATTTAATTCTGTCATTTATGATCATCGACGACATGGTGATTCAGGAGGAAGGACGACAAGTTTTGGATATTATGAAAAGATTGATTTACAGGTAATTGTCCGTGCGGTACGGGAACGAATTGGAAAGCGAGCATTGCTCGGCATCCACGGTGAATCAATGGGTGCTGCAACGACGATATTATATGCGGGAACCTTTAAGGATGAAGCAAATTTTCATATCGTCGATTGTCCGTTTTCTGATTTCTCCGAGCAGATTCTTCATATTTTACGGACAAATACACCTATACGATCATCAATGGCTCTACGTGTTGCCAACGTCTTTCTTAAAATGCGCGATGGCTACACCCTGAACCTTGTCTCTCCGCGAGAAGTCGTCAGAAACATTACTAAACCGGTTCTGTTCATCCACAGTTTGGAAGACGATTTCATCCTTCCCTATATGACAGAGGAATTGTACGAAGCAAAGCAAGGCGACAAAATGTTGAAACTTTTTAAAAAAGGTGCCCACGCCAAATCGTTCAATGATAATCCTGTGCAATACGAAAAAACAGTACAGGAATTTCTAGGACGGTTTAAATTTAGAGATTGAAGAAATAAACAAGTTATGAACCATTGAACTGTACCCCGAATTTCGGACACTTTGAAAAAAGACCCGAAATTCGGGGTTTTTGTTTAACTTTTTTTGCGTGACCAAACGTAAATACTTTGCTACCGATCATAAATGCCCCGCTATCAATCATATCCTATGCGAACCGATCATTAACTATCCACAGCCAATCATATCTTATGCCAACCGAGCATTAACGGCACACGACCGAGCATATCCCACGCCGACCGAGCATAAACTACTCACGACCGATCATATACCATACCAACCGAGCATTAACGACACACGACCAATCATATACCACGCCAACCGAGCATAAACGACACACGACCAACATATACCACGCCAACCGAACATAAACTACTCACGACCGATCATATCCCATACCAACCGAGCATTAACGACACTCGACCAATCATATGCCACGCCAACCGAGCATTAACGACACTCGACCGATCATATCCCACGCGGACCGAGCATAAACTACACACGACCGATCATACACCCGAGCGTTTACTTATCCTCAGTAGGAAATCAATATATTCCTAGACAACAAAAAACCATCTTTCCTGTCAAGCGTTCAACAGAAAAAATGGCTTATTAAGTGATCGGTAGAAAGTTTAAGTAATCCGAGTAAATTTCAGGTGAAAGATTAACCTATGTATAAAAATTTGCAGGCTTTCCTTTTCACTAATCCTTTACAACCCAATTAATAACGGGTATTACGTAATTACTTTTTAACCTTTTTATCTTTTTTGTCACTTACTTTGTTCATTTGGTTCATCATTTGATTGATTTTTTTCTGTGAGGGTTTTTGTCCCATTTGCATCATCATCATACGTAACATGTCTTCATTAATCGGTGGGTTATCTTTCAAATATTTCATCATATATTGACGTGCAATGAAAAATCCGAGGGCCACACCTGCTAATAGCGCGACGATGATCAAAACGATCCACCATACTGTAGTCATCCGCTATACCTCCTCTACTTCAGTTATTCGATTTTACTCTACCATGATGGATTATACAACATTGCACTAGTGAATAGCAATGGACCACAATTAAATATTCTAATCATCGCATAATAGCATTTCTTACTTCACACTATTTAAACAGACAAAATAGACCCTATTTTTGAGATTTGGGTCCTTTTTGTCCCTATCCTATAAATATCATGTCAAAGATATGCGGCTTCTTCATATGAACGAAAATCAGTCGTTTTGACCGGTTTCAGCCATCCCCATTCCCCGTGCCCATCCATAACAGCGAAGAAGCGATCTGCCGCCCCAGATAAGGCAACAAACAAATCTAAATCGAGCATGCGGGATCCGTCGCAAAAGACATTAAGCGAATACGATGATAACGAAATAAGAATGGATCCTTTGACGGGATGCGTCAGTTTGTATTCCCCATTTCGGGATTCAATCGACGTAAATCCTTCGCCAAGGTTTGCAATGATAGCCTCATCAATCATTTTCTCTTCAAGCCTGTCACATAAGTAATGGACTTCAGGCATACAATCATTATTCTGCTCATCTTCTTTTAATAGGTCATACAACAGCCGTTCACGTCCAATGACGAATGGCTGGTACATTTCTTTCACTTTATAAATTCCGTATGATCGCAATATCGCCACCCCCTAGAGATAATCCTACATGGTTTGATATAAAAAGGTTGTCATATTGCGGAATAGAACTGCACTATTATTGTCGGAAAAGATGGATAACTAAAAATTCTGTCAAGTAGTCTTGAAAAACAGTCCCGATTGCCAGAGTTTCTTCGGCGATCGGGACTGTTTCATTTATTTTTAGTTGTTGATTAACATTTTCACAGTTGCAAGAACATTGTCCTCTGTGAAGCCAAATTCTTTGATGACAGTATCTCCAGGTGCACTTGCTCCGAAAGTATCAATCGCAATGATCGCGCCTTCGTCACCAACATATTTATGCCACCCTAATGAAACACCCATTTCGATACCAAGACGTTTTTTTACGTCTTTCGGCAATACGCTTTGTTTGTATGCATCGTCTTGTTTCTCAAACAGGTCCCACGAAGGCATTGAAACAACAGTAACATCGATTCCTTCAGCTAATAGTTTCGCCTGTGAAGATACCGCTAAGCTAACTTCAGAACCGGTTGCAATTAAAATTGCGTCCGCTTGTTTTTTGCTTGCAGGGGATACGATGTAAGCTCCTTTTTTGACGCCTTCCATCGCAAGTTCAGCTGACTTCGGAAGGACAGTCAAGTTTTGACGAGACAATACTAGTGCAGTTGGCGAGTTCTTCGACGACACTGCAATATTCCAAGCAGCTGCAGTTTCGTTAGCGTCAGCCGGACGAATAACTGACAATCCAGGCATCGCACGAAGCGCAGCAAGTTGTTCAACTGGCTCATGTGTAGGACCGTCTTCACCAACAGCTACGCTGTCGTGTGTGAATACGTATGTGACAGGTATACCCATCAGAGATGAAAGTCGGATAGCGGGACGTACGTAGTCACTGAACACGAAGAACGTCCCACCGAATACATGTAATCCGCCGTGCAAAGTCATTCCGTTTAACGCTGTTCCCATTGCAAACTCACGAACACCGAACCAAATATTACGGCCGGAATAATCGGTAGCAAGGAAATCTCCTGCTCCCTTAATTGTCGTCTTGTTAGAACCTGCAAGGTCCGCACTTCCACCAAAGAACGAAGGAAGCTGTTTAGCAATCGCATTGATAGCGTCACCAGATGCAGAACGTGTCGCGTGGGATGAACCCGCTTCATACGTCGGCAAAGATTTTTCGAAGCCTTCAGGTAGTTTACGCTCGATTGCATCTTTCAATTGCTTCGCAAGGTCCGCATGTGTCGTTTCGTATTTTTCAAAAAGTTCGTTCCATTCCTGTTCTTTTTGCACGCCCAATTTCTCGGCAGATTCTTGGAATGTTTCATAGACGCCTTCAGGTACATGGAAATCTTCTTCGAACGTCCATTTATAATATTCTTTTGTCAATTTCATTTCATCTTCACCAAGTGGCATACCATGCGCATCTGATTTTCCAGATCTGTTTGGTGATCCGTATCCGATGACCGTTTTAACTTCGATCATTGTCGGACCACCGACATTGCCTTTAGCTTCTTCGATAGCTGATGAAACGTGGCCAATGTCGTTACCGTCTTCAACACGGATGTAATTCCAACCATATGATTCAAAGCGCTTACGAATATTTTCAGAGAAAGACATGTCAAGCTCGCCGTCTAGTGAAATATCATTGCTATCATATAGGACAATCAGTTTATTTAACTGCAAGTGACCTGCAAGTGAAATTGCTTCAGCAGCAACGCCTTCCATGAGATCGCCATCACCGCATAGAGCATATGTGTAGTGGTCGACAACGTCAAAACTTGGTTGATTGTACGTTGCAGCAAGGTGTTGTTCTGCCATTGCCATTCCGACTGCCATACCAATACCTTGTCCAAGTGGGCCAGTTGTTGCTTCGACACCGACTGTATGACCGTATTCGGGATGTCCCGGTGTTTTAGAGTTCCATTGTCTGAAGTTCTTGATTTCATCCATCGGAAGTCCATAACCACCAAGATGAAGAAGACTGTATAAAAGCATTGAGCCGTGTCCTGCGGAGAGAACGAAACGGTCACGGTTAAACCACTGTGGATTTGAAGGGTTGTGATGCATATGCTTCGTCCAAAGCGTATAGGCCATTGGAGCAGCCCCCATTGGTAAACCTGGGTGTCCAGAATTCGCTTTTTCGATTGCGTCAATAGAGAGCGTACGGATTGTGTTAATGGCTAGCTGATCAATTTGTTTAGTCATTGTGTACATCCTTCCCGTCATATGTAATTATCTACATATCTTAGTTTAGACAATTCGTGCAGTTAATGCAAAGCTCAGTTTAGATATTTTCCGCCACGGGCGTCTTTCACCTTATCAGGTGTCACATCATTGCCTTCAGTATCAAGAACTTTGACATTCTCAATTGTATTGCGCATTGATGAACGAAATGTCTCTAGATATTCTTTTCGCAGTTGTGTCTGTTCTTTGGCTTCTTCGACCGACAGACCTGCCGTCTTCGATTTTTTTGATAGTTCATTAATTCGTTTCATTTTATCAGCTGATAGCATATTATTTCCTCCATTATAGTTTATGACTACAAACGTATACAAAAAGAGCAGAAAGTGCAATAAATCAGCCTTCCTGCTCCACCTCATATTCTTTATACCTGCGATGCACGGTCGCTTTACTAATATCATGCCCGAGTCCTTTCAAGACACCAGTAATTTCTTCATAGGTTAGTCCTTTGTCCCTCAATGAAACGATTTCAGCTATCGGCACTTCAATCCGTTCACGACCGTCCACGTTACCCCTATTTTTCAAGTTACGCTCGGGTCGATAGCCCTCCCTTACTGCGCGTTTCATGCCCCTTTTGATTTTGGCGTTATGTAGTTTGCGCTGGTACTCTTCGACGATAGCTAAAATCTCAAGTAACATTGTATCCATTTCATTGAGTGCTATAGGTCCGCTATCATTATGTGAATAAATCGCCGTGTCCGTTTTTGCCAATAGATGTAAAACTGCCATCCTTGCATTTCCACGTCCAAGTCTTGTTTCGTCTTGGATTAGGATTGCATCGACTTCCTCGTCACGGATGTAATCCAGCAGACTTAGAAGCCCCTCACGGTCAATGTCAAAACCGCTATGCTTATCCATAAATGTCGCGACATGTTCGAGACCGAGTTCAGTTGCCAAGTCCACAAGCTCCTCTTCTTGCCTCACCAGTGACATTTCCTGCGTTTCTTTCTCAGTGCTCACCCGGCAATAGATGACACATCTTTTATAGTGCCCTGTCATCGATTAACACCCGCCAGTTGTGTATTGTTTTCCCCCACAGTCCGTACAGCAGGCAAAAGTAGATCCTCGCCTCTTTTTATTGTAGCAGATGATAGGTCATTCAATTTTATCACTTCTTTGATCCATTTATCTGTAGACATATTATCCGAGTGAAGATAAGCGAGACCCCAAAGCGTATCCCCTTCAGTAATTGTTATTTTCGTGACCATTTGTTCCTTCTCGTATTTACTTACACCTATAATTGCAAAAACCATACATAAAACGATAATAAGTACAACATAGCTATTTCTTTTAATAAAAGTCATCATTACTCCCCCTTACGAATACTTGTTCGGAATACTTGTTCTCATTATAGAAAAGGAAAATGAGTTTGTCAACACTTATTCGAACCTGTGTTTGCCATTTATACAAGAGACTGATATAATGAATCTATCGAAAAGACTAGATTGTCGGGAATTTATTTTACGACTTTCGGAAATTAGCAGAATATAAGGTGAGAGGTGAATAGGATGCAAAAAATTTCAAAAAGGCAGGAAGATATTTTGTCTTTCATTAAATCTGAAGTGAAGAAAAAAGGTTATCCACCATCCGTGAGAGAAATTGGCGAGGCTGTCGGTTTGGCATCAAGTTCGACTGTTCACGGGCATTTAGCGCGATTGGAAAGCAAAGGTTTCATTAGAAGAGACCCGACAAAACCGAGAGCAATTGAAGTACTCGATCCAGAAGGCTTAGAAACGTTGAAACCCGGCGTTCTTCACGTACCTCTTGTCGGTAAAGTTACGGCTGGTCTTCCAATTACAGCTATTGAAAATATCGAAGAGTACTTCCCACTACCTGAATCTTTTGGTACATCGGAAGACAATCTGTTCATGCTTGAAATAGTTGGTAACAGTATGATTGAGGCCGGAATTTTGAATGGCGACTATGTTGTCGTTAAACAACAACAGACAGCAAATAACGGCGAGATTGTCGTGGCAATGACCGAATACGATGAAGCTACAGTGAAACGTTTCTTTAAAGAAAAAGATTATTTCCGTCTGCAACCTGAGAATGCTTCAATGGATCCAATCATCCTTGATAACGTATCAATTCTAGGTAAGGTAGTTGGCGTTTATCGTATGATTCATTAATTCCAAATATGAAAAAAGGCTGTTTCCTTCGATTGAAGGAAACAGCCCTTTTTATTTGTAGCGTTGACGTGACAGTTCGGCGTTGCCATTACAGTTTTCCGCCTTGCCCTCACAGTTTCACTGATTGGCATTACAGTTCGGCGTTGCCATTACAGTTTTCCGCTTTGCCCTCACAGTTTCACTGATTGCCATGACAGTTCGGCGTTGCCATTACAGTTTTCCGCTTTGCCCTCACAGTTTCACTGATTGCCATGACAGTTCGGCGTTGCCATTACAGTTTTCCGCTTTGCCCTCACAGTTTCGCTGATTGCCGTGACAGTTCGTTACATTTAATTCCCGATTAAGTTTTCCTTAACTAGTTTACCGATTGAGGACAACACAGCTACTTTTACATGCTCGTACGTCAAGCCACCTTGGACATACGCCGTATAGGGCGGTCTGATGGGGCCGTCTGCCGTCAGTTCGATGCTGGAGCCTTGGATGAATGTCCCTGCCGCCATGATGACATCGTCGGTGTAGCCGGGCATATACGACGGCTCAGGGGCGTAGTGCGCATTGATAGGCGAGTTTTCTTGAATTGACCGACAGAACGCAATCATTTGATCGGCATTTTCAAAGGATACCGACTGAATTAGATCGGTTCTTTTTTCTGTGTAATGCGGCGATGTGTTGAGTCCGAAACTTTCTAGAAGTGCTGCGGTGAAAAGCGCTCCTTTTACGGCTTGACTGACAACATGTGGCGCTAGGAAAAATCCTTGGTACATTTCCCGCAGCGTATCCAGCGATGCCCCGGCTTCTGCCCCTAGACCTGGTGAAGTCATCCGGTATGCACACTTTTCAACGAGGTCTGCACGCCCAGCGATATAACCACCCGTTCTTGCGAGACCTCCACCTGGATTTTTGATCAGTGAACCTGCCATTAAGTCAACACCGACTTGAATCGGCTCGTGTTCCTCGACAAATTCGCCATAACAGTTGTCGACAAACACAACGAGGTCAGGATTGATGGCCTTCACTTTACGAACCATTTCACCAATTTCATCCACCATGAAAGATGGACGGTCTGAATAGCCTTTTGACCGCTGGATACCAATCATTTTCGTCTTACTGTGAATGTTTTTAGCGACTTCTTCAAAATCGACTGTACCATCTTCATTCAAATCGATATGTTTATAGGTGATGCCATAATCACGCAGTGAACCCGTGTCTTTCCCTTTTCCAGAAACAATGGAGTCCAATGTATCATAAGGTTTCCCTGTAATATAAAGGAGCTCATCACCTGGTCGCAGGATTCCGAAAAGACTGATTGAAATAGCATGTGTTCCAGATATAATTTGATTGCGTACTAGGCAATCTTCTGCTCCAAAAACGTCAGCGTATACTTGTTCCAATACATCTCGGCCCGCGTCATCATAGCCGTAACCTGTTGAACCAGTCAGGTGAAAATCGCTCACCGTATTTTTACGGAACGCAGCGAGTACTTTCCGTTGATTGTAAAAGGCAGTTTTTTCGATACCTTTGAAAAATGGTGCAAGTTTCTCTTCGATCGCTTCCGCATTCTCAAATAAAAGGTCGTCTTGTTTTGTAAACATAATTGGTATTCCTCATTTCATTAAATAGTCACTTCATTATCTTATCAGTCTGTCCGTAGAGGTCAACGTTTACAAGGTTTTCGTCATTGATTATTAATTGTTATCTGTTAGAATTCTTAAGGGTATATTGAATGGAGGAAATGAAGTGGCTTGGGATGTTTTTAGTTTTATCGGTACGGCAGCATTCGCTATCTCGGGCGCAATTGTTGCGATGGAAGAGGAATATGATATTTTTGGCGTTTATATATTGGGTATGGTCACTGCTTTTGGCGGTGGTGCAGTTCGTAATGTTTTAATAGGTGTGCCTGTCTCTGTATTATGGGATCAGCAATTCTTATTTTTTGTAGCAAGTATTTTGATAACCATTATTTTCTTTTTTTCTAGGTATCTTCTTTCACATTGGAATAGATGGGGTAATTACTTTGATGCAATCGGATTGGCTGCATTCGCCATTCAAGGCGCCATGCTTGCCATATCACTGAACATGTCAATTTATGCAGTTATGGTTGCAGCAGTTCTAACGGGAGCAGGTGGTGGTGTCATCCGTGACTTGCTCGCAGGAAGGAAGCCACTCGTCTTCAAACGGGACATCTACGCAGTGTGGGCTGCACTCGCCGGTCTTATAGTCGGCCTCGGGCTATTTAAGAGTGATCTGGCACTTTATGCGTTACTTGTGATGACAGCCGGTCTACGTATTTTCTCGCTTGTTTTCCAATGGAAATTGCCAAATGGAAAAATTCATTAAAACCAAAAGCGGAACGGGGATTTTACTCCCTGTTCCGCTTTTGGTTACGTCTAGACTTCAGCGCCTAGAGGCTCGGTCATAAGTCGGTCCAACTATGCGGCAAAGAACGCCGCTTCGTCGGCACGTCTTATGTCTGCCGCCTCTGAACAGGCGCTTCCGCTTTTGGTTATTCCGTTTCGTCTTTTAAAATTACCGGTTTCGTTGGGACATATGTGGAGATCGCATGTTTATAAATTAGTTGTTGCTTGCCGTCCGACTCAAGCAAGACGGTATAATTGTCATACGATTTAATAAGTCCTTTCAATTGAAATCCATTCAGTAAGAATACCGTTACAAATGTATTATTCTTTCGTAACGAGTTTAAAAACGTTTCTTGCATGTTAACCTGTTTCATACGCCGAATCCTCCAGTTGTCATAGCTATATTTCTAGTGCTCCACTTACTTTATTCGACCCGGATTATCGAAACCCTTCAAGATTGCCAAAATTCTATTTACAATTTCAGTAGTTCCCAATTCTGCATCGACCCAGCTGATGGCCAGTTTGTTGCGGAAATAGGTCATTTGCCGTTTTGCGTAGTTACGCGTATTTTTTTTAATTAATTCAACAGCGTCGTCTAGTAACAACTTCTCTTCGATATATTGATGAAGTTCTTTATAGCCAATCGCTTGTACAGATTGTACGCCACGAATTTCTTCATCCCATAATCGATTAGCCTCCTCTAGAAGACCTTTCTCCATCATTATGTCGACACGGAGACCAATCCGTTCATAGAGCACATCCCGGTCCATTTCAAGACCAACAATGAGATGGTCATAAAGAGATGCGTGTCCTGCGTCGTCTTCATGATCTTCCTTTGTTTTACCTGTAACTTCAATGATTTCAAGCGCTCGAACAAGCCGGCGATGATTATTCGGGTGAATTTTTTCAGCACTCACCGGGTCAAGCTCAACCAGTTTTTCATACAGATATGCGGCCCCTTTTTCAGCAAGTTCGTGCTCCAAGCGTTTCCTTACTTCTAGATCCGCCGCTTCTTCTGTAAAACGGAAATCGAACAGTACGGATTGAATGTATAATCCGGTACCCCCTACGATGATTGGAGTTTTTCCACGGCCCTGTATATCTTTTATCCACTTTCGTACATCCGTTTGGTACTCTGCAACAGAAAAAGGTTCATTCGGTTCTTTTACATCGAATAAATGATGCGGGATGCCATTCATCTCTTCTTCTGTGATTTTGGCTGTCCCGATATCAAGCCCTTTGTATACTTGCATCGCATCACCATTAATGACTTCCCCGCCAATTATTTTGGCAAGTTCAATACTTAACGACGTCTTTCCAGATGCTGTTGGTCCGACGATTGCGATTACTTCAGGATATTTGCTCATTTTTTTCAATCCAGTCATAAACGGTTTTGAATACGTGTTGACGGTTCTTTTCATGGAGCATTTCATGCCTGCCACCTTCGAACAAAAGTACCGTAACATCTTCTAGGCCCGCCTTATTGTATTGCTTTGCTACACTCCAAACCCCTTTTCCACTGTCACCTACCGGATCTTCACTCCCTGAAAAAAGGATAATAGGAAGTTTTTTAGGGATTTTATTTATTTCATCTATGTCATGGATTTCTCCAAGTCCTTTGAATAAATCCGCAAAAAAACGTGTGGTTGGGACTACTCCACAAGCGGGGTCAATCAAATATTTCTCAACAGCTTCAGTATCGGTAGAAAGCCAGTCAAATGGCGTTTTCGGTTGATGAACCGACTTATTGAAACCACCAAAAACGAGTTTGTTTAGGAAATTATCTGGCTGATCAAAACCGTTTTTCTTGCCGTGCAGATAAGCAACTGCCTGCCCTGCGAAGCGGCTTGCACCAGGGTCTCCGCCTGTCCCTGAAAGTATTGCCAGATCAACTTCACTGCCATGGAGTTGGACATATCTCCGTGCGACGAACGATCCCATACTATGACCGAACAGAACGAAACGCGGGGATGGATACTGCTCCCGAAGTTTCGAAATGACTTCGAAAGCATCCTGAACAACATGGTCAAATCCGTCCTCATCGGCAAAATGCCCTTTTATTCCGTTCATTTTAGCCGTCTTGCCATGTCCCCGGTGGTCGTGACCAGATACGATATATCCTTTCTCCACGAGATAGTATGCAAATTCTACATATCTGCCAATATGTTCGGACATGCCGTGAAGAAGATGGATATGTCCAATCGGATTACCTTCTGGTTTCATCACGATGGCATGAATTAAAAAACCATCTGACATTTCAAGTGTCGCTTCTCTCATTGGAATGCACCGTCCTTCGCTTTTGTCTCGATCAATATGAACATTTTGATAGGGAATATCGCGTTCCAGTCACGTTTCCGCAACATTTAGTACTGCAAATTACCTCTGTAGACCGGTTAGAGGTCTCTGACGCTAAGTTTCGAATCCTTGGGCTAGCGACTCAAACAATCCACGTGTACATGCATTCAGCACGATTACACAGGTAGTACGAATATATACTTCCTCAATCTGCTTTCTACATCACTCGTTTGAACATTTTTTCCAGTTCATACGTCGTGAAATGGATAAGCACTGGCCTGCCATGTGGACAAGTAAATGGATTGTCGACTGCAGATAGATCATTCAACAGCCTTTCCATATCTGCTAGTGTCAAATGGTGATTTGCTTTGATGGAGCGTTTACAACTCATCATAATGGCTGCTTCTTCACGCAATTTACCGATATCAATTTTTCGTGTAGTCAACACTTGCTCAATAATATCTTCGATGATAACCGTCTCTTCTCCTGTTGGAAACCAAGATGGATATTCTTTTACCGCATAGGAAGAAGGTCCAAACTCCTCTAGGAAGATACCGACTTCCTGCAACATACTCATGTTTTCCTCAATTTTCGTTTTCTCGTCTGCTGAGTAATGGAACATAAGAGGAATTAGTAACATTTGACGTTCTTCATTATCCGTCTCACTCAATTTATCCCTAAAAAACTCATACTTTATTCGTTCTTGGGCTGCATGCTGGTCAATCATGAAAAAACCGTCTTCATTTTGCGCAACAATATAGGTACCATGAACCTGTCCAACTGGCGCTAGAGCCGGGAATTTTTTATCTACTTCTTGTTGTTCAACTTCTTCTAGGGCAATCTGCGGTTCATTGACCATCCAAGGCGTTTGTTCAACGGGATCATTTTCAGGAAGATCATAAGACTCGTACGCTGGTTTTTCTAGTGGTTTCATTGACGGTGCTGACGGTGCTGCCACTGTTGTTGGCCTTTCTGTTCGGAATTGATTCCACATATTTACTTGTTCAGATTGATTTTTCTTGGCAGGTTCTTTTTTTATAGCGTCAGGAACGATTGTGTTTTTCCGAATAGCCTTCTGAATAGATTCTTTAATGAGCGCCAGTAACTCACCCTCTTTACTCATGCGGATATGTTGTTTGGAAGGATGCACATTGACGTCTGTCAAATAGGGATCCCCTTCAACGTTGATAACCGAGATTGGAGAGCGTCCTATCGGCAAATACGTATGGAATGCATCTAGAATTGCATGATTGATCGCATTGCTCTTCACCCATCTGCCATTGACGATTAACGTCATATAGTTTCTTGACGCACGTGTCATTTCGGGCAATGTTACATGACCTGAAACTTTG
This sequence comes from Sporosarcina sp. resist, assembly GCF_014302295.1. Lineage (NCBI taxonomy): Bacteria > Bacillati > Bacillota > Bacilli > Caryophanales > Caryophanaceae > Sporosarcina > Sporosarcina sp. resist. Next base: position 3,428,145 of record NZ_CP060287.1, read on the forward strand.
TAATCCGCATTCTCGCCCGCGAAGCTTACCATTTTACGGGCGACAGCTATACCGTAGATATCTGAAAGTACACGGCGTTGATCTCCGCTTCCTGCTGTCTGCAATAGTACTTGACTGTAATGCGAGAGTTTAAACGCAATTGTAGGATGGCTTAGTGCAAGTCGATTGACGAGATCGATTGTATGGCCCAGTTCTGTTTGAATTGTTTTCATATATTTTAGGCGTGCAGGCGTATTGAAAAACAATTGAGAAACAGTAATGTCCGTTCCTTTGCGGAATGCCGCATTATCATGTTTGACAAGTCGACCTCCGTCAATTTGGACTTCTGTGCCTTCTGTTTCTCCGTCAGAAGTCCACATAATTATCTTGGACACGGATGCAATACTCGCAAGTGCTTCTCCCCGGAACCCAAGCGTTCGAATTCGGAATAAATCATGGTCATTTGATATCTTACTTGTTGCATGCCGCTCAAACGCTTGAACAGCATCTTTTTTAGACATGCCATTGCCGTTATCTGTTACACGAATTGTCAGTAGACCGGCTTCCTCAAGTCCAATTTCAATCACAGTACTTTCTGCATCAATCGCATTTTCAACGAGCTCTTTCACGATGGAAGCAGGACGTTCGACGACTTCGCCCGCAGCGATTTTATTGGACAGCGTATCGTCCATCACTTTGATGATGTCTATCGGTCTCACCCTTTCTTAGGTCTGAGCTTTTCTTTCAATTCATGGATGTATTGCAGTGCCTGGAACGGTGTCATATTAAGTAGATCAGCATCGTTCAGATTAGTCAGCACATCTTGCTCTTCTGCCGACAAGGTAACCTGCTCATCGTGTTGAATATCAAAAAAGTTCAATTGCGTTGGTTCATCTTCATGAACCGTTCGTTTTTCCACATTTTCAAATGTAGTGAGTAATGTTTTTGCTCGGTTGAGAAGCGATTCGGGTAGACCTGCAAGATCCGCAACGTAAATTCCGTAACTTTTATCAGCCGGCCCCGCCATCACTTTATGGAGAAAGACGACTTTTCCATCCTGTTCCATTGCAGCGACATGAACATTTTCAAGTCGAGATAGTTCATTATCTAAATTGGTCAGCTCATGATAATGGGTAGAAAACAGTGTATTCGCTCCAATTTCATTGTGAATATGTTCCATCATCGCCTGCGCTAATGCCATACCATCATATGTTGAAGTACCGCGTCCGATTTCATCAAAAAGGAGAAGACTTTGTGCAGTTGCATTTGCGATTGCGAATTGAGATTCCATCATTTCCATCATAAACGTACTTTGTCCTGAAGCTAGGTCATCCGCTGCACCAATTCTTGTGAATATTTGATCGGTAACAGGAAGTGACGCCTGATCGCAAGGTACGTAGCAGCCAATCTGCGCCATCACGACAATGAGCGCTACTTGCCGCATGTATGTACTTTTACCGGACATATTTGGTCCCGTGATAAGCAACATATTCGCTTCATCAGTCAATTTGCAGTTATTAGGAACATAAAGAGAATGGTCAATCATCTTTTCAACGACCGGATGACGCCCGTTCTTGATTTCCAATGCTTTTCCAACGTGAAATACTGGTTTTACGTAGTTACGCTTTTCCGAAACCGCTGCGAATGAAAGAAGGACATCCAGTTCGCTTAAGACACTTGCAAGATGCTGAATATGCCTAATATGTGTTTTCATGGAATCCCGAACCTTACTGAATAACTGATACTCTAGCTCTAGTCCTCCCGCTTCCGCATTGAGGATAAGATCTTCCTTCTCTTTTAGCTCAGGAGTTATGTAACGTTCAGCATTCGCAAGCGTCTGCTTTCTTTCATATCGTTCCAAATCGGCAAGGTGGATATTGGATTTCGTAATCTCTATATAATAGCCGAATATTCTGTTGTATCCTATTTTTAACGATTTAATGCCTGTCCGCTCGCGTTCCTCGCGTTCAAGTTCTGCAAGCCACGCCTTACCATTTTTTGAAGCATCACGGTATTGGTCAAGTTTTTCATCGTAGCCATCCTTGATGATGCCGCCTTCTTTAACGGATAGTGGCGGATTTTCAGCAATTGATAGTTCAAGAATGTGTAGCGCTTCTTCGCAACCGTCAATTCGTTCGGAAAACTGATTTAGTAAGGGTCTTTCTGATTCATGAAGTGCTTTTTTGATGTTTGGGACACGACGGAGTGAGTTACGAAGTTGTGCAAGATCCCTTCCACTCGCACTTCCCATTGAAATTCGCCCAGCGAGTCTCTCTAAATCGTATACTTCTTTTAGGCTTGTCTTCAATTCATCCCGCAGAAAAAACTCTTCAATTAGTTCAGTTACTGCATCCAGTCGATTTTCAATGGCTCTTTTCTCAGCTAATGGCTGATGAATCCACATTTTTAATTTACGGGCGCCCATCGCTGTAACAGTCTCGTCAAGCAACCAGTAAAGCGTGCCATCCTTGCTACCATTGCGAATTGATTGGATGAGTTCCAGATTACGCATTGAATTGGCATCAATGGATAGTTTCGTTTGTTTCTGGATAAATTCGAATGGACGTATATGATCGAGTGCCGTTTTCTGTGTGCGCCTAACATAAGATACAAGCATGCTACATGCTTCCTTGACCTCGTTCGGAATTGCACCAAAAAGATTCTCCATTTCGAACTGTTCCTCGCCATACTCGATGGACAATACAATACTGCGTTTCGCCATGCTATCACTGAGAGCGAGATGCAGTCCTTCATCGACAACGACTTCTTTCATACCCAGTGCCTCAATTTCGGCAATCAGCGTCCGCTCGTCGCCTTCCACAGACTCCACTTTACCTTCACCAGTTGCTAGGTCAAGATAAGCGAGTGCATACTTATTGCCATCAATAATGTCAGCCGATCCGATGAAATGATTCGTGTTCGCATCAATTGTTTTTCCTTCGGTCATCGTACCAGGAGTAATAATTTTAACGACTTCCCTTTTGACGATGCCTTTTGCTTCTTTTGGATCTTCCGTCTGCTCACAAATAGCCACTTTATGCCCTTTTCGTACGAGCGTTTCTATATAACCTGCAGCCGCATGATAGGGTACACCGCACATCGGAATCCGATCTCGACTCCCAGAATCCCGACTGGTTAATGTAATTTCAAGAATTTGAGATGCTTCTTCCGCATCCGTGAAAAACAGTTCATAGAAATCGCCTAATCTAAAAAACAGAAAGGCATCTTTATGTTCCGATTTCACTTTTAAATATTGTTGGATCATTGGTGTGTGTGTTGTCATTTTTTAACCTCGCTACAAATTCTATTTTTTATTATTATAACAAACTTGGGCAACGAAGAGCCCAAGTTCTGCGTGATTTTTACGGTCTTCAAAAATCTAAGCAAATACCGGACAACGAAGAGTCCGGTATTTGTGTAATTGCAACTTCGTTAATTCAAATTGCAACATTTCGATTCTAACTGCAACTCCACCGTTCTAATTGCAACTTTTCGATTCTAACCGCAACTTCACCGCTCTAATGGCAACTTTGCAATTCTAATCTCAACTACACATTTATCATTATAAACTTCGGCTATGAATGGTGCGTACCTGCACACCCGCGAAATCCATCAAAAAGAAAAAAAGCCGGTAGTGTTTGCCGGCTCTCAAAATGACGATGATTCTCTACCTTGTTTCTGACTATGCCCTTGGTCACTGCCCCGCACTTGCGCTTGCTCATGTCCTGGACTGTGGTCATGATCATGTGATGATGATTCATCACGGAATGACCATTCCTCTTCAAAACTTTGTGGATGTACCGTAATACAGACTTTTGTTTCGCCAACAACTTCTGCCATCAATTCTCGTTCGATCGTAATACAGAACTTCTCACCACATTCCGAAATAACCGCTTCTGTACAGTTCGGATGCTGGATAACATCAACGATGACTTCTTCATGCCCAGATGTCGGTTCGTCTCGATAATGCAAACGAATCCGGTCCTTGTAAGGAATTGACTCTGTAAACACAGATGTCTTTGAATGTTCTTGATGGGAATACCAAACATTGACGTCGAACTTACCGGTAACTTCGATGAATTTACCGACCTTTTTCGCCTGATGTGTATGGTTGATGACCCAACATCCGAGTATACTCGTCGGACTATTTGGCGGCTTCAGTGTCACAGTCGTCTCAGTCCGCTTCTTCCCCTTGGCAATAACCGTCTTCGTCACGATCTGACGTAAATTTTTCAGTTCGATTCCTCCTCCATTCGCTTCAATCCATCTTATGCAACAGAAGCCCAGAGAGTGAGAAAAATCGGCAGGAAATATTTTCCCACCGATTGGTATACTTACTTATAGTTTTTCATATGTCGTATTTTTTATATAAGAACCCGTTTCTCCACGTCTTACATCGCCATCTGTCGCTTTGATGATTTCATCTGTGACAGTGTTTGCGATTGTGTTCGATACAAGTTGAAGTAAATCATTCACTTCGCCTTGTGATTGTTTAAATTCCTGAACAATAGGAACTTCGTCAATATCACCTTGGATTTTTTCGATTTTACCTTCAATGATACCCAACGCTCTTTCTTTTCCGTACTGTTGGAAATTGACTGCCTGCTTTTGCAATGATTTTAGACTTGCAATGTTTTCACGGATTTTTTGATTTTCATTAATTTGCTCTTCTGCCCGCTTGAAAAACTCCACTTGTTCTGTGTTCGCAATCATTACTGCGATCTCGCGTGCTTTTGCGATAATTTCATCTTTCGAATATAACTTTTCCATTATGACATCACCTTTTCCTTTTCTACTACGCCGATAAACTCACCGTCGAGTGACCATGTTTTGGCCTCTATTATTTTCACATTAACTATTTTACCAATTACAGATTGGGGTGCTTTGAAATTGACGAGTTTGCTCTTCTCCGTATATCCAGCGAGAACTTCCGGATTACGCTTACTTTCGCCTTCAACAAGTACCTCAACGATTTTACCTTTGTAAGGTTTCATCGCTTCTGCGGATAATTCATTGACGACTTTATTTAATCGCTGTAAACGCTCTTTTTTCACGTCCATCGGAATATTGTCAGCCATTTTTGCAGCCGGCGTGCCATCCCGTGGCGAATAAATGTACGTGTAAGCAATATCGAAACCAACTTCCCTGTACAAGGATACTGTCTCTTCGAATTGCTCGTCCGTTTCATTCGGGAATCCAACGATAATATCCGTCGTTAATGTAACGTTCGGTATCGCTTTCTTAATTTTCCCCACGAGCTCAAGATAATGTTCACGTGAATATTTTCGCGCCATAATTTTCAAAATGTCGCTGGAACCCGATTGAACGGGAAGGTGAATATGATCAACTAGATTGCCGCCCTTCGCCAGCACTTCGATTAGATGGTCATCGAAATCACGGGGATGGCTAGTTGTGAAACGGATTCTCGGTATGTCGATTTTGCTTAAATCATCCATTAAATCGCCAAAACGATAACTCGTCTCGTCAAAATCTTTTCCGTACGCGTTAACGTTCTGACCAAGCAACGTAATTTCCTTATAGCCCTCTGCCGCTAACTGCCGTACTTCCTGGATAATATCTTGCGGACGTCTGCTTCGTTCCTTGCCCCTCGTGTATGGCACGATGCAATACGTACAAAACTTGTCGCAGCCATACATAATGTTTACCCAAGCCTTAATGTTTCCGTGACGGACTTTTGGAAGGTTCTCAATAATATCACCTTCTTTTGACCACACTTCTATGACCATTTCTTTTGATAAATAGGCCTCATTTAAAATATGGGGTAACCTGTGGATGTTATGTGTTCCGAAAATCATATCAACCTGATCATACTTTTTAAGAATTTTATTAACAACTGATTCTTCTTGCGACATACAACCACATACGCCGATTAAGACGTCAGGATTTCTTCTTTTCAACGATTGTAAATGACCTAGCTCCCCAAACACTTTGTTTTCGGCATTTTCACGAATGGCACATGTATTGAGCAACACGACATTCGCATCCTCAACGGTGTCTGTCGGTTCATATCCAAGGCCTATTAAAATACCAGCAATCACTTCTGTGTCATGTTCATTCATTTGGCAACCATATGTCCGTATATAAAACTTCCGATTCGCCCCCATCTCACGGAAACGCTCGTCAATTTCAAAGTTATCGTAGTAAGCGATTTCTTCTTTGCCACGTTTTTTAGCGTCTTTCAAAGAAGGCGGTGTGTAGGCAGTCTGAAAATAGTGGCTATAGTCCTTGTCAGCAGTTTTTGCTAGTTTCGGCTTCACTAGTCCTTCATTCAATCGCTGTTCCTCGTTCATTTAACTTGTCCCCTTTCATACAAAGCCTTGGGAATTTTAACGTATGATTACATTATACTTAATTGTTGACCACCTGTACAAGAAGTCAAAGCTTTGTCGGTTGTTTGTCACAGTTATGAAAAGCGGAAGGCGCCGTTTTAGACGCGACAGGCATAAGACGGAACGGCGAAGCGGCGTTCTTTGCCGCATAGCTGGGCTGGCTTTCAAGGAACCCAGCCTAAGTGCGCCGCGTCCTGCGGCAACAGCTGCGTGACTCACATCCTGTTAGCCTCCGAGCGTCTTGCGCCTGAAGCCTAGACACCATTCAAAGCTAAAAACTTAGTCTTATCTTCAAAAAAGAACTTTCTCTCGTGATACAACTAAAAGACCACAGGAAATTAACTTATCCTGTGGTCCTGACTCTTTCTAATTTACATATTACGCTGTCGTTTTTCAACAAGTAATTTCAATGCCGTACGTCCTTCACCGTTAATCTCGATATCAGTGAAAGCGGGTGCACAGATGAGATCTCCGCCACTTGGAGCGACGAATCCACGTGCAATTGCAATTGCCTTTATTGCCTGATTTAAGGCACCAGCACCTACTGCCTGCATTTCTGCGTATCCCTGGTCCCGGATAACTGCAACGAGTGCTCCTGCAACAGAATTCGGATTCGAGCGAGATGATACTTTCAATGGGTTCAACATGATTCCTCCTTATTTTTCGGTGTCTATGGATCGGAAATCTCCATAAACCATCCTATGATTCGGAGGTGATGTTTAGACGCATGTCAGCCTTTGAATGTACGGTCAGCATTGATGGCAACACGTTCAACTCTGATAGCTTTTCCTGTTTCATCATCTAATACTGCAAAGAGTCCGTTCAATTGGGTACGTCCTGATTTAGGAACTTCAAAACGAACTGGTAAATTCGTACGGAAACGATAGATGACGTCTTCTTTTTTCATACCCAGGATTTCATCGTAAGGGCCCGTCATGCCGGCGTCAGTTAAATAGGCTGTTCCACCTGGCAGAATGCGGTCATCCGCTGTTTGGACATGCGTGTGCGTTCCTACAACAACAGATGCCTTCCCATCAAGATGCCAACCCATTGCGATTTTTTCACTTGTCGCTTCGGCGTGGAAATCAACGAAGACAAGCGGAGAAATCTCTCTTGCTTCCGCTACCAATTCCTCTGCCTTTTCAAACGGATCGCCGTGCGGAGGTAAAAATGTCCGGCCATGCAAATTGATGATAGATAATGTCACACCATTACGTGAAATTGTCGTCATCCCTTTACCAGGTGCTTCATCTGAAAAGTTCGCAGGACGGATAAGGTAATCTGTATCATCGATAAAATCGTAAATCTCTTTTTGGTCCCATGTATGATTACCCATTGTTACAACATCTACTCCAGCACGGAGCAGGTCATCGAATATCGCTTTTGTGATTCCTCTCCCGGCTGCTGCATTTTCCCCGTTCGCAATAATAACATCAGGGTTATACTTCCTTTTGAGTCGTGGTAAATAGTCAAATACCATATCTCGTCCTAGCGATCCTACAATATCACCTATAAATAATACTCTCATAAAATAATCTCTCCCAATAGAAAAAGAGGCTCCCGGACCGAAATGCACGGAAACCCCCTTTTCTTTATTTTGCGTATTCGACCGCCCGTGTCTCACGGATGACCGTTACTTTAATATGTCCTGGATAATCGAGCTCTTCTTCAATCCGTTTCCGGATATCTCGTGCTAGACGATGGGCTGTAATATCATCGATTTGGTCTGGGCGGACAATAATTCGAACTTCGCGTCCTGCCTGGATGGCAAATGATTTCTCCACACCGTCGTACGATTCAGAAATCTCTTCAAGTTTTTTCAGTCTGCGGATATAATTTTCAAGCGTTTCACTGCGCGCTCCTGGTCTTGCAGCGGATAATGCATCTGCTGCTGCAACCAATACGGCAATGACTGATGTCGCTTCAGTATCCCCATGATGGGATGCGATACTGTTAATAACAACAGGATGTTCTTTGTATTTCGTTGCAAGTTCAACACCAATTTCAACGTGACTTCCTTCTACTTCATGGTCAATCGCTTTTCCGATATCATGAAGGAGTCCAGCACGTCGTGCAAGCGTAACATCTTCTCCAAGTTCTGCCGCCAATAAACCTGCTAGATAAGCAACTTCTGTTGAATGCTTCAAGACGTTTTGGCCATAACTTGTGCGAAAACGCAATCTTCCGATGATTTTAATAAGATCTGGGTGTAGATTATGAATGCCAATATCGAAAGTTGTCTGTTCTCCAGTTTCGCGGATGAGTTCATCCACTTCACGTCTCGATTTATCAACCATCTCTTCAATGCGTGCTGGGTGAATTCGTCCATCTTGTACAAGTTTCTCTAATGCAAGTCGTGCAGTTTCCCGACGTACCGGATCAAAGCCTGACAAGATGACCGCTTCTGGAGTATCGTCGATTATTAGGTCAATTCCTGTCAACGTTTCGAGTGTTCGGATATTACGTCCTTCACGACCGATAATACGGCCCTTCATTTCATCGTTCGGTAGATTAACTACCGACACAGTCGTTTCAGCAACGTGGTCTGCTGCAAAACGTTGTAAAGCGATGGAAAGGATTTCACGCGATTTTTTATCCGATTCCTCTTTTGCTCGTTGCTCTGACTCTTTTGTCATTACAGCGATATCTGTAGCAAGTTCTTTCTCCACTTCACTAAGGATGAGCCTTTTCGCCTCATCACGTGTCAGTGATGATATCTTTTCAAGTTCAGTTTTCTGAACCGAAACAAGTTCTTCCGCTTTTTGTTCCATCTGTTCGATATGCTGTTGTCTTCCGGTAAGCGCTTCTTCTTTGCGCTCCAGACCTGCGTCTCTTTTATTGAGAGCTTCATCTTTACGGTCATGATTTTCTTCCCGTTGCAAAAGACGGTTTTCTTGTTTTTGCAGTTCCGCCCTTCGTTCACGGATCTCTGATTCCGCTTCAATTCTCAGTTTGTGAGTTTCATCCTTCGCTTCTAGTAGTGCCTCTTTTTTAAGAGCATCCGCTTCACGCTTCGCCTCTTCGACGATTTGTTCTGCCGTAAATTTGGCACCACTCACTTTTGAATCGTTCACTTTCTTATTAAAGAAATAGGTAACAACGGCACCAACGAGCAGACCGAGCAAAGCGGAGATAATCAATCCTAATGACATCCAGGTCACCTCCTCTTGCTATTCTTTTCATTTTCAGTCGGCTCATATATCAACGTACAACATACTGCCAAATTCATTTCAATGGAATGAAATTATACAATTCTAATTGTATCTATGTAAATTTGACATGTCAAGGATACACAGGTCTTTGAGACACATTATTCTTGGAATAATAATAGTTTTTTCGGAGAATATATAAAAACCGATCACGCCCTACTAAGAGGACGAATCGGCTTTTTGTTTAACTTATTCTTCACCAAGTAGCAGTTCCAACTCTTCGTCTTCGTCTACTTCATGAGCACCAATCACATAGTTTGAGCTTGCAAGTCCATATGATTCACGAATTTTGTTGGCGATTTCCGAACGGATATCCGGGTTTTCTTTCAAGAATTGTTTCGAATTCTCTCGTCCCTGTCCGAGTCGTTCTCCTTCATAGGAATACCAAGATCCACTTTTCTGGACAACTTCGGCTTCGGCACCAAGGTCGATAATTTCTCCTTCTCGGGAAATTCCTTCTCCGTACATAATATCAACTTCCGCTGTTTTAAACGGAGGTGCAACTTTATTTTTCACAACGCGGATTCGTGTTTTATTTCCCACTATGTCATTGCCTTGTTTAATCGCTTCTCCACGTCTTACATCTAGGCGTACTGAAGAGTAGAATTTCAATGCGCGCCCGCCTGGAGTTACTTCAGGGCTTCCGAACATAACGCCGACTTTTTCACGGATTTGGTTAATGAATATCGCGATTGTGTTTGACTTATTAATGGCGCCGGAAAGTTTGCGCAATGCTTGTGACATAAGACGGGCTTGTAACCCGATATGCGAATCTCCCATCTCGCCTTCAATCTCTGCTTTAGGTACAAGCGCAGCAACGGAGTCCACGACAAATATATCAACTGCCCCGCTCCGTACAAGCGCTTCAGCGATTTCAAGCGCTTGCTCTCCCGTGTCAGGCTGAGAAAGTAATAATTCATCGATATTAACGCCTAACTTACGCGCATAAATCGGATCGAGCGCATGTTCAGCATCGATGAATGCAGCAGTTCCTCCAGCTGCTTGTACTTCTGCAATGGCATGAAGGGCAACAGTCGTTTTACCAGAACTTTCAGGTCCGTATATTTCAATGACACGGCCGCGTGGATATCCGCCTATGCCGAGTGCAGCATCAAGTGCAAGGGAGCCCGTAGAAGAAGTTTCAACTTCCAGGTTTGTTTTTTCACCCAGTTTCATAATAGATCCTTTACCAAACTGCTTTTCTATTTGTTTTAACGCCATTTCTAAGGCGGCTTTACGATCGCTCAATTTATTTCCTCCCTCAAGGTAATGTTTCTGTTTTTCTTACTACCTCTAGTATACTCCTTTAATGAGAAATACTCAATCAAAAAGCGAACATTTATTCGATTAATTTTCTCGAATTAAATATATAAGTGAGAATACCTGGGTGTTTAACATTTTTAATTGAGAAAACGGCTTAAATCTTAACTTTGGCCTTCTTTTGTAGTTAGGTGTTTAATCAGATAATAGAGCGCAAATCTTGCTGCTCTGAGACGGTTTGCGTTTCTTGAACCCGATAGTAACAACTTAAATGTCTCTGTCTCTGCATCTGTAGAAGTGATACCAATCCACACAGTGCCGACTGGCTTCCCATCATGTGGATCTGGGCCAGCCGCACCTGTTAAACCAATTCCAATATCCGATTTGAACGTTCGTTTCACGTTTTCCGCAAGGGCAGCCGCGCATTCTGCACTGACGACACCATACTCCGCAAGTAGGGACTGCTCAATACCAAGTTGTTCTACTTTCGATTTCTCATTGTAGACGACAATGCCACCTTCTAGTGACGAACTAATCCCTGGTTCACCGGCCAGTTCTGCCATAAATAGACCTGCCGTCAGACTTTCCGCAGCAGCTAGTGTCCAACCGTTTCGAATGAGAAGTTCTGCAGCTTTGGATGCCAATGTATCATCATCAGTTCCGTAGATGTAGTCTCCAACTAGTAAACGTATCTCCTCTTCTATTGGCGAAATCAGCTTCAACGCTGCATCGGTCGTTTTTGCTTTTGCAGTGAGGCGCAATGTGACCGCGTCAGCTGTTGCCAGCGGCGCAACTGTCGGATTCGTTTGTTTTTCCAAAATAGATTGAATCCGGTGTTCAAGCTCCGCCTCCCCAATACCGTAAAACTTCAGAACTCGCGATGTGATAACTTCCTGTTTGCCAGTAACACCTAACAAATAAGGAATCGCCTCATCCGTAAACATCGGCTCCATTTCATGCGGTGGACCTGGGAGAAGGATATAGCGTACTTCATCCTTTTCAACAGCCATTCCGGGTGCCATTCCTTTTCGGTTTGCTAAGACTTTCGCGCCTTTAAACACTAGTGCCTGTTTCTTATTATTCTCCGTCATAACCCTACCGCTACGTTTGAAATATTGCTGAATATAAAGAAGTGCCTCGTCATCGCTGACTAATGTTGTACCGATATGTTTCACGATGGTTTCTTTTGTCATGTCATCTTTCGTCGGTCCAAGTCCGCCTGTAAAGATTAGAATATCTGCACGTTTCATTGCAATTTCAATCACTTCATCCAAACGATCCGGGTTGTCGCCCACGACCGTCTGATAATGAACATCGATACCAATTTCTGCGAGTTTTAACGAAATGAATTTAGCGTTCGTATTCGTAATTTGTCCAAGTAATAACTCTGAGCCAATTGCAATAATTTCTGCCTTCATAGCTACTCATCCCCTTACATTGAATCAACCAGTACACGTCTGTTTTTATAGAAGTAATCGAAACCTGACCAAATTGTAAAGAAGAGCGCGATGTAAAGCATGATGACACCGAATGGTACACCAATCGACTCGAAAAATATATTATTCAACAACAGCGAAGTAATGGCTAAGATTTGTGCCACCGTTTTAATTTTCCCGAGCTGGTTGGCCGCTACGACTTCCCCGCCGCCTGCAAGGATAAGCCTAAGACCCGTCACAGCGAATTCCCGGCTAATAATAATGATGACAATCCATGACGGTGCTATTCCAAGTTCAACAAGTATGATCAAAGCAGCAGAAACAAGCAATTTGTCCGCCAGCGGATCCAAAAATTTCCCCATATTGGTAACAAGATTATTTTTCCGAGCGATATACCCATCAAGCCAATCTGTTATAGATGCAATAATAAAAATAAGTCCACCGATTAAATGTTCTTTCATCATTTCTGTACCAGCGATAGTTATAGTGCCCAATTTAAAATCAACCAGCATGAAAACCATAAAAACTGGAATGAGCAGAACGCGTGATACGGTTATTTTGTTTGGCAAATTCATAAAATACACCTTTCCTTTCAAAGAAAATAGTCATCTAAAGTAGATGACTATTACTCTTTCTTGTATTCAATCATAATATTTTGTGGAACAGTATCCTGTGGTGGCACACCGTATTCAAGTAACACACCGTTGACATATATTTCTGTAGACTTAGGACGCCCAACACGGATTCGTACAGAATCGGTAGCCGTCACATCAAATTCAATCGATTCCCCTGCTACCATAATACGTGCAGGTGTCATCCATTCTTTTCCGGAATTATCTTTTACACCAATCCAAGATCCCCCGGTTAAACGGATTTCAAGTTTGAACGATTCTGCTCCAGTTAGTCCGTACACTGATGTTTCTCCGCTTGCGCTTTCAAAAGCTAAAGTCTGTTCCGGTTTTTCCGGTTCTACCTCTTCCTCCACAGGCTTTTCTTCTACTTTTTCCGTGTCTTTCTTAGGAGGAGTTGGTTTACTATTTTCCATTATTACCGGTTGATTCGTTTCGACGCCATTCACATCATCTTTCTTGCCAGATGACCCTTGATAGAGGGTCCAAATAACAACCACTATAACGATAATAAATAAAGCGACGATGATTTTCGGCATCATTTCATTTAACTGATCATTATTTCTTAAACCTCTTTTACGTGTCAATGTCGACGAAGCACGCTGACCCGCCTCTTCCTCGGATGGCACTTCAGGAGACGTATTTTTATACATAGATAGCATTTCATCAGAATCTAGACCTACTGCCTCTGCATATTGTTTGATGAATGCCCGTACATAAAAAGATCCAGGCATCATGCTGTAATCTTCATTTTCGATACCGGAGAGGTACCGTTTCTGTATTTTCGTTATTGACTGTAAATCATCCAATGTAAATCCTTTAGCCATTCTCGCCTGCTTGAGACGATCACCTAATCCGGTCACCAAAAACACCTGCCTATCAGAAGTTGAATAAACCCGATCCATCCGTTATTCCATGGTCGGACATCATATGGTTTTTTTCCATCATTTCATATGTAATTTCTTGATCTGGTTCTGTTCTTAATTCAATAATATAATCAAAGTCTTCAATACTGTATTCCGAATGCTGAACAAACATATCCGGATGCTCCACAACTTTTATAGAGGGCATTCGCATCATTTCCCTGACAAGTTGCATGTGACGTTCGTCCTCCGCCTTACGCGTAACGATACCGTCCAAGATGAAAATATTATCTTTTGAAAACTCATCGCCCGCTAAGTTTTTCCGCAACGTTTGCTTAATCATCGTCGACGAAAGGAATATCCACTTTTTATTAGCACAAACACTTGCCGCTACGACTGATTCCGTCTTCCCTACTCGTGGCATCCCGCGAACACCAATCAATTTATGGCCTTCCTGTTTGAATATTTCAGCCATGAAATCAACAAGAATCCCAAGGTCATTTCGAAGGAAACGGAACGTTTTCCTTTCGTCTGCATCACGCTGTATATAACGTCCGTGCCTGACCGCTAGAATATCGCGCAACTTTGGCTCACGGATTTTTATTACATGAATCGTTTCCATCGTCTCGGCGATTTGTTCAAAACGCGCTATCTGGTCGTCGTTGTCAGTTCGTAGCAGCATTCCACGATGTCCGCCATCAACACCATTAATTGTAACAATGTTCACGCGCAACATTCCGAGCAACGACGAAATATCACCCAGAAGGCCAGGCCGGTTAACCTGAATTTCATATTCAAGATACCATTCACCCATCAGACACACACTCCTTTGTCCTTTTTTTTGAACACGCACTACTATATGACGCACAAGAAGTAATATAGTTCTATGATAGCTGATTAAATGCATTATGAAAAGGAAAAAGGGGATTGTTTTAATCCCCTTCCCCAATCAATTACATTGCGTACAAATTTTGAATTGCGCTTGCATGCCTCCATGATGCAGGTATGCTACGGGGAGGGATTGAACTACATCCCCCCTTGTTGCCTTTCCACGCACTTCAAAATTCGTGCTATCACCGGAGGCTTAAACTGAATTAAGTTAAATATACCAGCCGCCGTTCACTTTCATAATTTCACCTGTCATATAATCCGCCTTGCCGCTTAACAGGAAATTAACTGCTTCAGCGACATGTGCTGGTGTCCCGGAACTCATAAGTGGTATTTCATCGATAACCATCTGTCGTTCATCTAATGGTATGTCACTATTCATTCGCGTTTCTATCCACCCAGGTGCCACAGCGTTGACGCGTATTCCTGAAAAGGCGGCTTCTTTCGCGTATGCTTTCACAAATGCGTGTTGCGCCCCCTTCACAGCGGAGTACATCACTTCTCCTGCCGCCCCCGTATTACCCCATATCGAGCCAATCATGACAACGTACGATTGCTCAAACTTGCGTAATTGTGGAGATACCAGACTTATAAATCGTGCGGGGTTTTGTACATGGACTTTCCATAGTGCATCCATGTCTTCAGTGCTTGTTTCCGTCAACAGTTTCATCATCGATTGCCCATTTGCAACAACAACAGCACTAATAGTACGAACTTGTTGGACGAGTAATTCTGCTCCATCTTGTGCACTGAAATCTGCTTGGACTGTTTTAAAACTCAATTGCGGATAGGTCATACTCAGTTCCTGCTTCAAAAGAGTAGCATGTGCAGCATTTTCATTGTAATGAAGGAATAGCGACCAGCCTGCAGCCGCTAATGTTCGACTAATCGCATCGCCTATTCCACCTGATGCACCAAGTACAACGCAGTATTTCTGTTCCGTCATTCTGCCTTATCAGCTGGAACAATTGAATAGACCGTATAACCGCTTTCATCCGAAAACGTTTGGAATGCATCTTTCAAGTTTTCGAGCGTTAATTTCTCAAGTGTTGGAACAACATCGAACAAATTCATGTTGTTAAACGTATAGCGAGTAAACTGGTTGGCGATAAACTCCGGAGAATTCAAAGAACGCATGAATTGACCAATTTTCTTTTTCCTCATTCGATTAAGTTCCAAGTCCGTGATTGGCCATGTTTCAACGGTGTTTTTCACAGTTGTTCGGATTGCTTTTTCGAGTTGTTCCGGCTGGTCTGTATCAGAACCAATCATTGCGAAACCGAAGCCATTCTCCATTGTAAAATCATAAGAAAACGACTCATCAATAAGTCCATCATTATACGTTTCTGTATAGAATTCGGATGATCTGCCAAACAGGATATCCAGAACTAGACCCGCTGAAAGTTCCTGAATGAGCATCTCTTCTCCATCAATATCTGTATTAGTACATTTCATACCAATATTCAATTTCGGCTTCGATACGTCCATTGCAAGCTTCCGCTCAGTGATTGCTGCGGTATCCTTTTCAGTAGGGAAACTACGTACAATTTCTGCAGGATCATCGAATGTTTTTGCATCTTGATTTTTCTTGATGAATGCCATCATCTCTTCCGGATCAACAGCACCTACAACGAAAAGCACCATGTTGGACGGATGATAGAACGTTTCATAGCATTCATACAAATAGTCCGCCGTGATATCTTGAATCGATGCGACCGTACCAGCGATATCAATTTTCACGGGATGTTCATGAAACAGGTTTTCGATCGTACCGAAATAGAGACGCCAATCCGGCTGATCATCATACATCGTTATTTCCTGGGCAATAATACCCTTCTCTTTATCAACAGTCTTTTCCGTGAAGTACGGCTCCTGTACAAAATCAAGAAGAATTTCAGTATTGTCATATAATTTATCCGTAGCAGAGAACAAATAAGCAGTTCGTGTGAATGATGTAAACGCATTGGCAGATGCACCGTGCACACTAAACTTTTGGAATACGTCCCCATCTTCTTTTTCGAACATTTTATGCTCTAGGAAATGGGCAATGCCATCAGGAACTGTCACTTCCTCTGTTTTTCCACGCGGGATAAATGTCCGGTCGATTGAACCATATTTAGTCGTGAACGTCACGAATGTTTTCGAAAATCCACGTTTCGGTAAAATATAGACGTCCAAACCATTGTCGAGTTTTTCATTATATAATGTTTCCTGTAAATTATCGAAGTGAATATTCTTCATCATTAATTAGCCTCCTTGCCCGATAACAGATAGACGATTTCTAGTTTAATTTCAGATGCCATATTTTTAACATCGTCTTTTGTAACGGATTCCCAGCCTGCAATGATTGTATCTGCTGTGAAATTTTCATCCAGCTCTTTGTATTGATCAAATACTTCAATCTGTCCTCTTGCAGAATCAAACGCACTTTTAATACCGTTAGCAAGTAAGGCTTTTGTCTGTTCCATTTCAAGGTCTGTAATTTCACCTTGTTGAAGTGCAGTAAGTTGTTCACTAATAAGTTTTACGGCTTTTTCTTCCAGTTCAGCATCAATTCCCGCCATTACATAGAGAAGTCCATAATGCGAAGAATAGGAACTAGATGCGTAATACGCCATGCTTTCTTTTTCACGGACGTTAATGAAAAGCTTACTATGCGCAAAACCGCCGAAAACTCCGTTTGTCATTTGCATTTTCGCATAATCAGGGTGACGGAATGTAACTGGAGTGGTGAAGCCTAAATGGAGTTTTCCTTGTTTCATGTCTTGTTTTTCGCGAACATGACGGACTTCCCTTTCTTGAGTCGCCGTTTGTTGTGTAGCAGTTTGACGTTCATGCACTTTACGGCTATTGAATGTTAATAGTGACCTGATTTTTTCTGTCATTTCATCTTCGTCAATGTCACCGACAACGTAGATATCAATTTCATCTTCGTTTAGCATACTTTCGTATGCTGCAAATAGGTCTGCAGATGTAAGTGCATCTACATCCTCTTCCGTTCCATATGACGGTGCAGATGCGGCGCTATCGGGACGTAATAATTCAAGCATACGCTTTTGAGCATAACGTGTCTTGTCATCGTAAAGCGAACGAATTCGCTCTTTCACTGACCTTTTTTCACGGTTAACAACTGTTTCATCGAACTGTCCGTCCACGACATTCGGGTCAAAAATGACTGTTTTGATCAAGCTTAGTACTTCTTCAAGCACGCCACCTTCAGATAGATATTCGTCATTTACACATTCAGCTGATAGAGACACGATATGCGTTTCTCCACGTTTTCCAGCATCTGTGTACAATACTGTTCCGTATAATTCATCTAACGCATTGCGGAACTCAGTTTGTGACCTGTATCGACCGTTAGATTCTTCTAAAATATTCGCCAATACTGCGCGAGGAGCCGATTTCTTTTCATCAAGAGCCGTTTTCCACTTGACCGAGAAATTGACAGTTTTGAACTGTTCTGACTTGCGGATATATAATGTGACGCCCTCTTGTAGCTCAACTTTTTTGAACATATAAACACCTCTGTTTTAGTTAATATGCGGAATCCTCACTTCACTATACATTCCATAAGTCAAAAGATGCAAATAAACTAGCGGATGCATCGTAACTTATATGAAATATCGTATGCTGAAGGCCCAAAAATGCCCCTAAGTCCAACGTAACAGACTATCGGGGCATTTTCACTTTTTAACGATTTCCTTTGATATACGGTTGTCCACTCGCTTTTGGTGCATTTGCTCTTCCAATGAATCCTGCTAGCGCAAGAATGGTTAATGCATACGGCAAAATGTGGAAATAAACAGCCGGAACATTTTCCAAGTACGATATGCTTGATGAACTGATAGCAAGTGCTTGTGCGAAACCAAAGAACAATGCAGCTCCCATTGCACCAATCGGATGCCATTTACCAAAGATCATTGCAGCAAGTGCCATGAATCCTTGTCCGTTAATTGTCGCATGACTGAAATCATTCGTCATTGTTTGAGAATAGATAGCGCCACCAATACCAGCAAGACCACCTGAAATGATAACCGCAATATAGCGAATTTTAGTTACGTTGATGCCCATTGTATCAGCAGCCATCGGGTGTTCCCCAACCGACCTTAGACGAAGACCAAATGGTGTTTTATAAATGATGAACCAAGCTAAAAAAGCAAGGCCAATTGCCAATATCGATGAACCATAAATCCCAGTGAAAAACATTGGTCCGATAACCGGAATGTCATGTAAAATTGGAACGTTGAAACGCGGAATGCTTTGTTGGATGAAATCCGTCTGTCCTTTGTCAAAAATCATTTTTACAGAGAACAAAGCAATAGCAATCCCTAGCATGTTAATGGCAACCCCTGATACTACTTGGTCAGCACGGAATGTAATCGATGCGACCGCGTGCATAATGGAGAAGATTGCGGAAACAACCATTGCTACAAGTAAGGCAAGCCATGGTGTCCAAGAACCAAATGTATCGGCATAAGTTAGATTGAATATAATACCGATAAAAGCACCCATTACCATGAGTCCTTCAAGCCCAATGTTAACTACACCTGCACGTTCCGAGTACACGCCTCCGATTGCAGTGAAAATAAGAGGGGCAGCGTATGAAATGGTTAACGGAATGATGAAATAAATTATCTCAAGAAAACTCATATCATTTTGCCTCCTTTTTCTTTTTCATCTTGCTAAGAAGAACACGGATGATATAGCCCGATGCAACAAAGAATATGATAAGTGCAATTACAATTGAAACAATTTCAACTGGCACCCCTGCCTCATTCGGCATATTTCCGGCTCCGTATTTTAACGAACCAAACAAGGATGCCCCGAAGATAACACCTATTGGCGTATTAGCACCTAATAGTGCAACTGCAATCCCGTCAAACCCAATACCTGTGAATGCACTACGCGTCACCATATTACCAAATGTCCCAAGAGCTTCCATCGCTCCTCCAAGCCCTGCAAAAGCGCCAGAAACAACCATTGAAAGAATAATGTTCTTTTTCACATTCATTCCCGCATATTGAGAAGCATGGTCGTTAAATCCGACCGATTTTAGCTCATATCCAGTTTTCGTTTTCTCCAAAATGAACCACATAACTGCAACCATCGCCAGTGCGACAAAGATTCCGTAGTGCAATGTAGAGAAGTCAGTTAGATTAGATAAGAATTCTGAACGTAACGATGCCGTCTGGTGGATTTTTTCTGTCTTATATCCACCTTCAGAAACCGCTTTTATCAACGCATTTACTGTATGAAGTGCGATGTAGTTCATCATTATTGTAACAATAACTTCGTGTACATGAAGCGTTGCTTTTAAAATACCTGGAATCAGTCCCCATAGTGCTCCTGCTAATGCTGCTGCAATAAGGGCAAGTGGTAAGTGGATAAATTTCGGTAATTCAAATGCCATACCGACATATGCCGCTGCAAACCAACCAACAATCAATTGTCCTTCTACCCCAATATTGAAAAGCCCTGAACGGAATGCAAATGCAACCGCAAGACCCGCTAGTATATAAGGGCTTATTTGCCTGATTGTTTCTCCGATAGAATACATATCCCCGAAGATCCCTTTCCATAACGCGATATAGCCAGCAACCGGATCGTATCCGCTGAACCACATTACGGCTGCTCCCACTAACAATCCCAAAATAATCGAGATGATGGGTACCAGTATATTTACAAACCTATTCGACATGGTTATCATCACCTTCTTTCAGCGTAACAGCGCCCTTGTCCCTGGAGTGTCCTGCCATAAGAAGGCCGAGTTGCTGCTCTGTTGTTTCCGTTGGAATAACTGTATCAACGATTTCTCCGTCATAAATAACTGCAATTCGGTCAGAAACGTTCATGACCTCATCTAGTTCAAATGAAATGAGAAGAACTGCTTTTCCATTATCACGTTGTTCAATTAACTTTTTATGAATGAATTCAATTGCACCAACATCAAGACCACGTGTTGGAAGTGCTGCAATCAGTAATTCCGGGTTACGATCTACTTCTCGTCCAATAATAAGTTTTTGCTGATTACCGCCTGAAAGCGAACGGACTAACTCATGCTCACCTTGTGTCCGCACGTCAAACATGTCGATGATTTCTTTTGCTTTCTTAGATACGAGTTTATAATTCATAATGCCTTTTTTGGATAAAGGTTCTTTGTAATACGTTTGCAACGCCACATTATAGCCAACAGTGAAATCGAGAACAAGGCCATGCTTATGGCGGTCTTGCGGAATATGACCGAGACCGGATTCTGTTATTTCACGTGGCTTTTTCCCAGTTACATCCTTTGAATCTATGAAAATTTTTCCACTTTTCACTTTACGAAGACCCGCGATTGCCTCAATCAATTCTGACTGTCCATTGCCGTCAATTCCCGCGATTCCTACGATTTCACCTTTACGAACGGATAGATTTAACCCTTTCACTTTCGGTATACCGCGATAATCTTCAACAACTAGGTTTTCTACATGGAGAACTTCTTCGGCCGGATAGGACGGCCCTTTTTCCGTTTTAAATGTTACTTGACGTCCTACCATCAATGTTGCTAGCTCTTCCGGATTTGTTTCTGAAGTAATAACTGTTCCAATCCCTTTACCTTTGCGGATAACCGTCACCCGATCGGAGACATCCATTATTTCCTGAAGTTTGTGTGTGATGATGATAATCGATTTTCCTTCTTCAATCAGTTTCTTCATAATTGAAATTAATTCCGTGATTTCTTGCGGTGTCAAAGATGCAGTCGGTTCATCGAAAATAAGAATTTCTGCTCCACGATAAAGCGTTTTCAAAATTTCTACCCGCTGTTGCATACCGACCGATATATCTTCGATTTTTGCATAAGGATCTACATCAAGTCCATATAATTGCGAAATCTCGGCCACTTTTTTTGCAGCGTCTTTAACGTTGATCATGCCCATTTTTTTCGGTTCATTACCCAGAATAATATTTTCAGTGACAGTTAGATTTTCAACAAGCATGAAATGTTGGTGAACCATTCCGATCCCCAATCTGTTCGCGACGTTCGGATCTGTAATAGCCGTCGCTGTTCCTCGTACCCGAATTTCTCCACCTTCAGGCTGGTAAAGCCCAAACAGCACATTCATTAACGTAGATTTCCCTGCTCCGTTCTCGCCTAATAAAGCATGGATTTCACCTTTTTCAAGCTGAAGCGTAATATCGTCG
Source organism: Sporosarcina sp. resist (assembly GCF_014302295.1). Lineage (NCBI taxonomy): Bacteria > Bacillati > Bacillota > Bacilli > Caryophanales > Caryophanaceae > Sporosarcina > Sporosarcina sp. resist. Next base: position 3,449,947 of record NZ_CP060287.1, read on the forward strand.
TTCGCAACAAAATTACCGAACTCTTTTCGAATATTCAACATTTCAATAACATATTCCACTGGGTCCACTCCCTCGCGTCTGCGTATGTAAGAATCAATCACGCCTCGGTGTGATTGCGTCAAGATTTTGAATTGAGCTTTTAACTCTCTACAAAATCTGTGACATCCGCCGGAGGCTTTGGGTTACAATTCAGCAGGGGTTTGAACCCCCACTGAATTGTAGGCTTCGTTTGCATTCATCTCACCATTTATAGAAGTGGGAGACTTCTGTTGCTGACACTTCGCTTTCAGTACAAAAAAATTGCTGAATGAAGTTAAATTAACAGAAGAAAAGAAACCTCGAACGGCATCTTTTCTTCTAGTAATTTAAAGGAGAATCATGGAGACCGAAATAAATCGGCCTTCATGATTGCTTATTTCTTTTATTATTTTTTAGCTCTGAATTCTGGAACTTCGATTTCACCGTCGGCAATTTGCTTAGTGAATTTTTCAACTTCGTCTAATACATCTTGTGGAATTGCTCCGTGCGAATCAGCAAGTGCAATACCGTTGTCAGCAAGACCGAAAGTTGTTACTTCACCGCCAGGGAATTCGCCTTTAGCAGCTAGATCCGCCGTGTTTTTAACTGCAATGTCAACACGTTTAAGCATTGAAGTCAATGTAATGTTATCGTCGCCTACTTTACCTTCATCGTATTGGTCAGAGTCAACGCCGATTACCCATACATATGCATCTGGATCTGCTTTTTTACGTTCTTTAGCTTCAGAGAATACACCATTACCAGAACCGCCGGCAGCGTGGAAAATAATATCTACGCCTGAAGAGTACATACGGTTTGCTGTTGCTTTACCAAGTTCAGCTTTTGCAAAGTCGCCTGTATACTGTACATCCACTTTTATTTCAGGTTTCACTGCAGCAACACCTGCAATGAATCCAGCTTCAAAACGTTCGATAACGGGAATTTCCATACCGCCGACAAAACCGATTTTATCGGATTTCGTCATACGAGCAGCTGCAACACCCGCAAGGAATGCGCCTTCTTGCTCTTTGAACATAAGACTTGCTACGTTTGGAAGGTCAGAAACCTCGTCAACAAGTGCGAAATTGTTGTCAGGACGTTGTGTTGCAACTTCCTCGATTGACTCTTTCAAAAGGAAACCAATTCCATAGATTAGATCAAAATCACGTTGAACTAGTTTGTTTAAGTTTGGTAGGTATTCAGCGTCTTCTTTTGATTGTAAATAATCAAAACCGCCATCGCCTTTTGTATAGTTATTCTCTTTGCCGTATTCTTTAATTCCTGCCCAAGCAGATTGGTTGAACGATTTGTCGTCAACACCGCCTGTATCAGTTACCATTGCGATTGAAAAAGTATCTTCTTTCGAACCGTTTGTAGAACCTTCTTTGTCTTTCGCTTTATCCGTTCCGCATGCACCAAGTAGTGTGCCTGCAGCTAGAACCACCGATAAAGCTAAACCAAATTTACGTTTGCCCATTGTTGGAACCCCCTTGTTTTCTTCATATTAGTAGGACGTATTAACGTCTTATACCCTTTTGCGTACTACGTGGAAGCTGAATTTATCAGCTCGAAAATAATTTTTCGAGTAGAGGACCATTTCGCCTTCCTCACTGTAATGATGTTGCCGGAGGACAAGGAGTGGAACGTCAATCCCACACCTCAGGATGGACGATGCTTCATCATCGTATCCAACAGGTTCAATGTGCGCCACAGCTTGAACAATACGGATTGTACCTGACTTTTCGATTGCGTCGAATAGGGAATTATTCAATAACTCGTCCGTTCCAGACGAAAGATTTTTTGAAAGAACCTTATCAATACAATAGACGACCGGGTCGCCGTCCGCAGTCCTTACTCTTTTAATTGTAACTAGACGCTCATCTTCACTACATCCGAACTTTGCGATACTTTCATCACATGGTATCGTCTCTAAAACGTCCATAAAAATCGTTCCTGGCTCCATCCCCGCATCACGAATCATAGAAGAAACACTGGTTAAGTTTTCAATGCCAGATGAAAACAATGGTTTTGGTTTAACGAATGTTCCAACACCATGTTTACGGACAATGACTTTATCCTCCTCTAATACACGAAGTGCTTCACGGAGTGTTGCACGGCTGACACCCAACGTACGAGCGAGTTCAAATTCCGAAGGGAACCGCTCATTCTCTTTGAATATTCCCGATTCAATGTCCTTTTTCAGACGTTCAATCACCTGGACATATAGATGCCTTTGGTCCGCCTTTACCATCATTACATCTCCCCCTCAACGAGGTCAGACCTCTGATGTTAAACGTCACTACTAATCATCCATACTATATCACTTTCGTCATATAAAATAAACAATACTTCGAAAAATATTATCAATGTGTTCTTTTGATGTGCTCAAATATACCTATTCTGCCATTCTTTTCAGGATTAAATATCCGTTTCGTCCTTACTCATTAGCACTTGACGCGGTTTACTGCCTTCAGGTGGTCCTACAATCCCCCGCATCTCCATCTGATCTACAATGCGTGCGGCTCTCGAATAGCCGACCCTGAAACGACGCTGCAATAAGGAGACGGAAGCTGTCTGCATGTCCGTCACAAGTTGAACTGCTTCATCGTAATAGTCATCCGTTTCTTCATGTGGTGCTACTTCTTCTATTTCTGTTGGAATCATTTCTTCTTGATATTGAGCTTTCTGCTGCTCAATAACAAAATCGACAACTGCCTCAACTTCTGCATCCGTCACGAACGCCCCTTGAATCCGGACCGGTTTTGCGACACCCGCCGGAAGGAACAGCATGTCCCCCCTACCAAGTAGTTTTTCCGCACCGCCGCCATCCAAAATTGTTCTTGAATCGATTGACGATGACACTGCAAATGCAATCCTAGATGGGATGTTCGCTTTTATGATGCCCGTTATAACGTCAACACTCGGTCGTTGTGTCGCAATGATCAAGTGAATCCCAGCAGCACGGGCCATTTGTGCGAGCCGTGTGATTGAATCTTCCACATCGCTGGAGGCGACCATCATGAGGTCCGCGAGCTCATCCACAATAACGACGATGTACGGCATGCGTGGATGCTTTTCCTCATTCTCTTCGTTCCAGACTTCGATATGTTCATTGTATCCTTCAATATTTCTAGTTCCTGTGTGAGAAAACAATTCGTAACGTCTTTCCATCTCAGAAACAACTTTCTTCAGTGCTTGAGATGCTTTCCGTGGATCCGTGACGACCGGGGCAAGCAAGTGTGGAACACCGTTATAGACATTGAGCTCAACCATTTTAGGATCGATCATCATCATTTTCACTTCATGCGGTTTTGCACGCATTAAGATACTGACAATAATGCCGTTGATACATACACTTTTACCACTACCTGTTGAACCGGCAATCAGAACGTGCGGCATCTTATTCAATTCTGCCAGCATCGCCTGTCCTGTTACGTCACGCCCTAGTGAAATCATTAATTTTGAATCAGGACGATTATTCTCTTTTGCTTCAATGACTTCCCTCAGACTGACAACAGCAACCGAACTGTTTGGGACTTCGATACCGATTGCAGACTTCCCTGGAATCGGGGCTTCGATACGAATTCCACTTGCTGCTAGTGCAAGTGCTATGTCGTCAGCGAGGCTCACGATACGGCTTACTTTGACGCCCGTATCCGGTAACACTTCATACTTCGTGACAGCCGGTCCAAGATGCACCTCAGTAACCTTCGCTTTCACGCCGAAACTAAGGAAAGTTCGTTCAAGTTTTTGCGCATTCGCCTGAATCGAATTGTACTCTTCCGATTGATCGATAATGGGCGTTTGTTTCAGTAATGACGGTGGAGGCAAGATGTAAGATTCATTCTCCTCTTCTCCTGTGACACCTGTGTAAGCATTGACTTCTACGGCAACTTCCTGTTGTTCTTGTAGTTGCCCTTCTTCTACAACTGCCGCCTGCTCGTCCTCAACAGGCTTATCTCTCCTTTCACTAAAGGCCGAAATGATTGGTTGTGATACAACCTCTTCGATTTCCGGTTGGAGCGGAGGTAGATTTTGCACAGCTTGTTCATCAGCTGTATTAGCTTTTCTCTTCGAGCGAGTCGTTCTTGATTCGCTCGAAGATTTTTTAACTGCTGATCCTTTTTTGGGAATTGAATCTTTCATCGATTTAAGTAGTTTCGGGAAATGTTCGGCTGCATATGGAACAAGCGCTTTGCCCGTTAAGAGAACAATACCGATTAAAAACAATAAAATACCTGCAACTGTTGCCCCAGCCGAGTCAAACAACGAGTAGAACATGGCAAATAGAATTGCCCCCGTCATTCCTCCCCCGAGCGCTCCACTCCTTGATGTGATGCCATCATTTGTGATAAGCACTTTCCATGTTTCTTTAAGCGCCGAATTCGACATAAGAACACGGCTTTCATACAGTTCCTTGAACAAATGGACATGACTAAACAGAACAAAACTTGCCAGGATGAATAAACATCCTCCTACAACACGGTTTCTCCAACCGCCTACCTTCTGTTTTATCATGAACATAAGTGCCTGAACAATGAGCAAGAGTGGGATCGCAACATGCCAGTTACCGAAAATAAATCTAGACAAAGAAGAGAGGCCTCTCCCAGCAATTCCGAATTCAAATATAATGATGATGGCAAGACCAATCATCACCAAGCCCATCACTTCATAGATCAACGGATGCAAATCGGATGACTTCTTTTTCTGCGCGGTTGATTTCTTTTTCTTCTTACTTGATTTTCTAGCCATGTATTTATGGTACCTCCTTTTCAAAAAAAGGGTTTCCCGCCGGTCAGACGGCAAGGAAACCCTTTGTAGCATTATTATCGATTCTATATACTCTGAAATAAAGATTTCCTTCTACCCGTTTCCGCGCTCAGGGATGCCTTGTAAGGCACCTTTGCTCAGTTTATACAGGTGTGAAAGTATTCATATGTTCAATAAATATAGTTGTTGTATTAGTATTCCATAATTATAGGAATAATCATTGGTCTTCTTTTCGTTTGCTGATACAGATACGAACTAAGTGTATCGCGTATCTCTTGTTTAATGTTTGTCCATTCGAACGTCTCTTTATTCACATACTTCTCAACAATTTTTCTGACAAGATTTGCAGACTCTTCAAGAAGCTCTTCGGATTCACGTACATAGACGAATCCACGAGAGACGATTTCCGGTCCTGCAGCGATGCGTTTCTGTTTACGGTTTAGTGTGACAACAACTGTAAAGATCCCATCCTGTGAAAGTAGTTTACGATCACGGAGAACGATATTTCCAACGTCCCCTACCCCAATTCCGTCAATCAGAATATTACCTGCTTGAACTCGTCCACTCATGCGCATTTTATTGTTTTTATATTCGACAATGTCGCCTTTATCTGCAATAAATATTTGTGATTTCTGAAGTCCTGTCTCCTGTGCAAGTTTGGAATGCGCAATAAGCATCCGATACTCGCCTTGGATTGGAACGAAATAGCTAGGTTGCATTAAGTTCAGCATCAATTTCAAATCTTCCGAACTACCATGCCCTGAAACGTGGACATTCTTACTTGAAGTAAGAACATTTGCACCAGCTTTTGCAAGATCATTCATTGTCTGGAACATCGAAACTTCCATTCCAGGAGATGGTGTAAACGTAATAAGAACTGTATCTGTTTCTTTGATACGTAAGTCTCTATGCTGTTTACGTACAATTTTCTCAAGCGCATCAAGCGGCTCGCCTTGGTTACCTGTCACGATAATAACAACTCTATCATCATCATACTTCTCGATTTCTTTGACTGGGATGACAATGTCATCTTCAATCGTTAAATAACCGAGTTTCATGCCGACTTCGAAGTAACTTTCTAGACTCTTCCCAACGACTGCCACCTTTTTACCTGTTTCCAATGCCGTATCGAATACTTGCTGAATACGGATAAAATTCGACGCATAAAGCGCGACAAGAATTCTACCTTCTGCTCCGTGGAACGTTTTAGATAGACTTTTTTCAATAACCGACTCAGATGTCGTATAACCGGGACGCTCTGCTTCGGAAGAATCCGACATTAGGATGAAGACACCTTCTTCACCAAGTGCCGCCATTTTCGCAATGTCGGGACGGTACTTCCCTTTAGCAGACTGATCGAATTTGAATTCTCCAGTATGGACAATTGCCCCTTCACTTGTATGGAATACGATTCCGAGTGAATCTGGTATGCTGTGTGTCGTATGGAAGAATGTTACGTACGTACCTTTAAAATTCATTCGGCTTTTGTTCGTCACTTCAAAAAACTTAACGTTCGAGGGTGCCGGCATTTCTTTCAAATGTTCTTTCGCCAATGCGATTGTCAATTTTGAACCATAGACAGGTGCTTGTACTTTTTGCAGAAGATAGGAAATCGAGCCGATTGCATCCTCATGACCGTGCGTCAGGAAAATCCCTTTTACGCGGTCTTTGTTTTCTTCAATATAACTTATATCTGGAATGACGATGTCAATTCCAAGCATTTCTCCTTCAGGGAACATAAGCCCCGCGTCAACGATGAACAGTTCGTCATCAACTTCGACCACGTACATTGCTTTCCCGATTTCTCCAACTCCACCGAGTGGAATGATTTTAATTAGTTCATTTTTTGTTTTTGTCACTTTGTTTCCTCCTATTAATAATTCCCGTCCATAACGACTATATTTCATTATACGGGACTGAAGCTATCTGTACAAACAAAAAAAGCCGGTAATTGATACCGGCTCCGATTAATTGAAAATATGAAGGTTTTTTCTATAGTTTTTCCAGACGTTATCAAAGGGTTCATCATTGCCTTCGAGCGCGACCAACGGCAATCTAACTCCCCCAGTTTCAACACCCAGTTTTTCTAGCGCGTATTTCACCATCACTGGGTTGGGAGCAGTAAAAATCGCACGGAATAAAGGTAGCAACGCTCTATGCATCGCCCCAGCTTGTTCTGTTCGCCCATCTTTGAATGCAGCAATCATCTGCTGCATTTCATTGCCTGCAACGTGAGAAGCGACCGACACGATACCTTTTCCACCTATCGCCAAGGTCGGTAATGCCAATGAGTCGTCCCCGCTATAAACTGAAAATCCCTCATCCGTCCCTGAAATAATGTCCACCATCTGCTCCAGGTTTCCACTCGCTTCTTTTACTGCTCGGATATTTGTTATTTTCGATAAAGCGATGAGCGTTTCAGGAAGCATGTTGACAGCTGAGCGCCCCGGAATATTATACAACATCACTGGTAGGCTAGTTTCACCTGCGACATGCGCGAAGTGGGCGTACATTCCTTTTTGATCAGGTTTGTTGTAGTAAGGTGCAACGAGCATAATACCGTCAGCCCCAACCCGTTCCGCCATCCGTGTAAGCTTGACGGTTTCCTTTGTAGAAAACGTACCAGTCCCCGCGATGACTGGTATGCGCTTGTTTACTTCTTTTATCGTGAACGTAAAAAGTGCTTCCTTCTCTTCTACGGAAAGCGTAGGAGATTCACCAGTCGTACCACATACGACCAATGAATCACTCCCATTCGCAATCAGGTGTTCAATCAGTTTGGCAGTTTTGTCGTAGTCAATGTCTCCCGTTGATGAAAAAGGGGTGACCATTGCAGTCGATACGCGTCCAAGCTCCATTGTTATCAGCCCTTTACTTTGTTTTATTAGTTAAGCAGAGTTTCTGCGATTTGCACCGAATTAAGTGCCGCCCCTTTTAGGAGATTGTCCGATACAATCCACAGATGGAATCCAGCCGGGTGTTCTGGGTCTTTTCTTATACGGCCCACAAACACTTCGTCTTTTCCTTCTGCAAATAATGGCATCGGATACAATTGTTTAGATGGATCGTCTTGGACGACGACGCCTGGTGCATTTTCAAGTAGAGCGTGAAGTTCTTCTACAGAAACTCCCTCTTTACCAATTTCAATATAAACCGACTCAGAATGCCCTGTTACGACAGGTAGACGTACACATGTCGCTGACACGGACAATTTCTGATCACCAAATATTTTTTTGGTTTCATTCATCATTTTGAGCTCTTCAAGTGTATATCCTGAAGCATCGAAGGCATCAATTTGAGGAATCGCATTGAATGCGATTGGATAATGCCGTTCTGCTGAAGCAGATGGTAAAATAGCTGCTTCTATTTTCGAGCGGTTTTCAAACTGCAAACTTTGACTTTCCAACTCTTCAATTGCTTCAGAACCGGCACCTGATACTGCCTGATACGTTGAAACAATAATTCGATCCAATCCAAACTTCTCACGAATCGGTTGCAGCGCAGTCACCATTTGAATCGTCGAACAGTTTGGGTTGGCAATGATTCCTGTATGTCCGCTTAAAGCTCCCGCGTTCACTTCAGGAACAACTAACGGAATGTCTTCTATCATCCGGAATGCGCTCGTATTATCAATGACGACCGCTCCTCTTTTTACTGCTTCATGTGCAAACTTTTCTGAAATAGATCCGCCCGCACTGAAAAATGCGATGTCAATGCCTTCGAATGATTCTGGAACCGTTTCTTCAACAATATATTTATGGCCACCTGCCGTAATTTCTGCACCTGCAGATCGCTTAGAGGCTAGTAGCTTAATTGATTGGACTGGAAAATTACGTTCAAGTAATTTTTCAAGAATTTTTGTACCCACAGCTCCCGTAGCACCGACTATTGCAACATTAACCTTTTTCATCTCTATCTCCCTTTCAGCTTATACGGATGCATAAATAATCAGGACATGCATTTTTTATACTGTTTCCCAAATTGCTACAAAAAACAGCATGATTAACATAAATACTTCTGTCCCTTACATCGTTAGCAGTTCATTGGAGGAATTATATCATATATCCGATTATTCTGCTCTGTATTTTTATTTTTTGTCATGAATAATTAATAACGGTTGAAGTTGTCTTTTTTCAAGAGCTGCAGCTGTAGCAGGTACCATAAGCGTGAAATCGGAGATAAGTGAATTTGGTTTTTTTACTGGATCATCTTGCCCAAAAGGGATGAAAAACACATTTTTCATATTGAGTAGCTTCATGAGGTTCATTGCGTTTAAGCCAAGTGCATCGTTTGTTGAAATACCTATAAGTACTGGACTTTCATTCCGTAACGTAGCTTTTGCAGCCATTAAGACAGGTGAATCTGTTGCCGCGTTAGCAAATCTGCTCATGGAATTCCCAGTCATCGGTGCGATAACCATACAATCGACAGGAGTTTTCGGTCCGAATGGTTCAGCTCCTACAATTGTAGAGATAACTTTTTCACCCGTTGCGGCTTCAATTCGTGCAATCCATTCTTCCCCAGTTCCGAAACGCGTTGCGGCTGTCAAAACAGAGTGAGTGATAACGGGCACAACGGTTGCTCCCGCGTCTTTTAGCGCATCAATGACTGGTATAATTTCCTCATACGTACAATGTGACGCCGTAATCCCAAGGCCTATCCTCTTTCCCTTTAGCATCGTGTTCCCCTTTCATCTTCTATACATTCTCTCGAGCGCATCCGCCAAAGCGATTGCTGCATCTACAGGAAAGTGTTTTCCCGGTAATCCGAGGAGTACTGTATAGTATTCAGATGAAAGTTGCGCCTTTAGGCAGCCCGGGGCTGACGCAAGGTCATAAATGTGCAGTCTGGGGTTCTCAGTAGCCACAAGCCATTTTGCGGGAATCGTGTTAATCAGCATTCCCTCTTTCATTGCCCAATCGTCCGTTAACTGCTCCGTCTTATATCCGTGGTAACAAGCTTCACCAATCTGAGCTTCAGACCTAGCAACGACAGTCACAACAGCCCCTAAAGATGCCAATGCATGTGCTGTCGCCTTACCAACCTTGCCGAAGCCCGCCACGGAGAAAGGAGTCCCTGAAATGCACCGTTTTGTGCGCGCATAGTATTCATGGATGAATCCCTCGGCAGTCAGCTTCGCATTTTGCCAGATGAATTGCTCTTCTTTTAGATAGTAATGGAGTGACAATCCTGCCTCTCTTAGAGGCTTCAGCCATGGTTCCGAGGCGACTCCTGTATAGAGTTCCGTTCCCTCTTCTAGCAATAAAGGAGGAATTTCGTTTTTCATTTGTAAAATCGGGAAAACAATTTGCCTTGGCGAATAGTTCGCAATCACTTCACCAAGTTCATCCGAATAATGATCGGTTCCAATGTGTTGAGTGGCAAATCCTCTTTCAAACATGATGTCGCTGCAAGCCGCCAATCTGCTGTCCGTCCCTATGAAGAGCCAGTTATTATCTTTCATCGCTAGCCAACTCATCCATACTATGCGTTTTTCCGAATAGAATACGATGTTCTCCAATCAAGACAATTTCGTGCCAAGGTATGAATTCATCCGAAGGTTCTTGACGGTTCTTGAATGAAAACCGACCGAACTTCTTCTTTATTTCAAATCCGATAATATCCCCTGTTCTCCCGTTAAAAATAAGGTCGGTATCCGCCAAATAACCATAGCGGACCCCGTCCTCAACTTGAATAAGCTCCTTCTGAGCAAGTTCTGAAAGTAGCATCGTCATTCCCCTTTCCTTCGTCTCCATCCATCATATGAGATGAGCACGGGAAAACTGACTAACGCTAGCAATCATCTATTAAATTCTTTTAGAACATCCTTTGGGGCGATGATGGATGTTGCCCGTTGCCCACTAAAGATGTCGTTTGCCATTCTATAGACCTGATTTAATTCGATATTATCGATAAGAGCTACAACTTCATCGACTGATTTATGCTCCTCTAAAATGAGTTCATTTTTACCGTTGCGGTGCATCCTTGCTTCTGAACTTTCAAGACCTAGCAGGAACCCGCCTTTTAACTGCTCTTTCGCATTATGCAATTCGTTTTCTGTAACGCCTGCCGTCAATATCGATTGAATTACTTCATCAATCGTATCGGACAATTCTCTGAGATTCTCTGGGGAAGTTCCACCGTATATCATGAATGCACCCGTCGTTTTATACGCGGAGAAATAGGAATGAATTGAGTAGGCCAAACCACGTTCTTCACGGACTTCCTGAAATAGTCGCGAGGACATCGAGCCGCCTATTATGCTATCTAACACAATCAACTCTGGAATTCGTTTATCGTCTACAGTAAGCCCTGTAAAGCCAAGACAGATATGGGCTTGTTCAATATCTTTTTCTTTCAGCGTAATACCGCCGTGGAATTCAGGTAACGCTACTGGTGTCGCCCGTTCAATCTTCTCGTCCTTTTTGAATGAACCGAATTGAACTTCAATCAGCTGTATTAATCGATTGTCATAGTTGCCAGCTACTGAAATAACAACTTGATCAGGCGTATACGTGCGACCCATGAAGTCATCTATCATTTTGCGGTTGAACGTATTGATTGTCGATTCATCACCGAGAACTGGTTTACCAATCGGTTGTTCTGGAAACATAACGCTCCATAACCGTTCGTCTACATCATCATCCGGTGCATCTTCGACTGCTGCAATTTCATCAAGGACAATCGACTTTTCTTTCTCAATTTCTGCTTCATCAAACGTCGAATTGAAAAACATATCCGTTAAGATGGATAGCGCGCGAGGTGCCTGGTGTCCGAGTACCGTCGTGTAATAACAAGTCATCTCTTTCGATGTGAAGGCGTTAACGTCTCCGCCAATCCGATCAAATTCCTCTGCTATCGTGCGCGCACTTCGTGATGGCGTTCCTTTAAAGAGCATATGTTCAATAAAATGAGCGATTCCAGCTTCTGATTCCATCTCATCTCCTGAACCTGCACCTACCCATATCCCTAATGCAACCGAGCGTACATGCGGCATTTTTTCATGGACGATTCTGACGCCATTTCGGCATACTTGTGTTTCTATCATTCTTGGAATCCCCCTTTTAAACTCTATTCTATTTTTATAGTATATTTGATGGATGAAGAAAAGCGCAAGCGGACCGAGTTAGAGAACTCAGCTTAAGTTCACCACAAGAGGAAGGCAGTCTAAAGTCGCCGCGTCCTGCGACAACAAGGAGGGATGCAGTTCAATCCCTCCCGATTGACTTATGACCCGAGCGTGTGGTCGCTAGAGACTGGACAATGAAGAAAAAGCCCCTCATCTTCACTTGAAGAGGGGCTTTCCATTCTAGTGCTGTATGTCGATTCAGCTATTCGCTTTTTCAGCTGCTTCTTTTTCTTCAAGAATGACAATTTTTCTAGACAAGTTAACGCGTCCTTGGTTATCAACTTCAGTTACTTTTACGAACATTTCATCGCCCATTTTCAAGACATCTTCAACCACTTTAGTCCGCTCTTCTGCAATTTCAGAAACGTGGAGCAGTCCGTCTTTACCTGGGAATAGTTCAAGGAAGGCACCGAATTTCTCAATGCGTTTCACTTTCGCCATATAGTATTCGCCAACTTTTGCTTCGCGAACGATATTCTCAATCATCGCTTTCGCTTTGGTATTCATTTCATTGTTTGGAGAAGAGATATAAATCGTACCATCTTGTTCAGTATCGATTTTAACATTCGTCTCTTCGATGATCTTGTTGATGACTTTTCCGCCTGGCCCAATTACGTCACGAATCTTGTCTGGATTGATTTTGATAACGATAATTTTCGGAGCATATTCTGAAAGCTCTTCACGCGGTCCTGAAATTGCTGTGATCATATGGTTTAAAATTTTCAAGCGACCTACTTTTGCTTGTGTCAATGCTTCTTCCAAGATTTCACGTGAAAGACCATCGATTTTAATATCCATTTGAAGCGCAGTGATTCCTTTGTCAGTTCCTGCTACTTTGAAGTCCATATCGCCAAGATGATCTTCCATCCCTTGAATATCGGAAAGAACAGAGTAGTTGTCCCCTTTTTTCACAAGACCCATTGCGATACCCGCAACTGGAGCTTTAAGTGGAACACCCGCATCTAACATGGCCATTGTTGACGCACAGATCGATGCTTGTGAAGATGAACCGTTTGACTCGAGTACTTCAGCTACTAGACGAATTGTGTACGGGAAATCAGTATCATTCGGGATAACCGCTGATAATGCGCGTTCCCCAAGTGCACCGTGCCCAATTTCACGACGTCCTGGTCCACGGATTGGACCCGTTTCACCAACACTGAAGTTCGGGAAGTTATAATGGTGCATGAAACGTTTTGTTTCTTCAAGACCAAGACCATCGATGATTTGTACTTCACCAAGGGCTCCAAGTGTACAAACACTAAGCGCTTGCGTTTGTCCGCGAGTAAAGAGACCTGAACCGTGCGTACGTGGCAAGATGCCTACTTCAGATGCAAGTGGACGAATTTCGTCAAGGCCACGGCCATCAGGACGGATTTTTTCATCCGTAATAAGGCGACGTACTTCTTCTTTAACCATATAATCCAAAACGCCTTTTACTTGTTTCATCGTCGCATCGTCCGCTTCGTTTTCTTTGTAGCGTTCGATTACTTCGTTTTTCACTGCATTGATAGCATCTTCACGCGCATGCTTCTCAACAGTTTGGATTGCATTAACAAGATCGGTTTCACAGCTATTTTTAATATCGGACATAATTGTTTCATCCAATGTGAATAGTGCAACTTCCGTTTTCGCTTTGCCGACTTCAGCAATGATTTTTTCTTGGAATTCAATCAGTTTAATGATTTCACCGTGTCCGAACATAATTGCTTCAAGAATGATATCTTCCGCAACTTCTTGTGCGCCTGCTTCAACCATGTTGATCGCATCTTTCGTACCAGCGACAACAAGGTCAAGTTCACTCTTCTCCAATTGTGCCGGTGTTGGGTTAACGATGAATTTCCCGTCGATTAATCCAATTTGAATACCAGCGATTGGTCCTTCGAAAGGAATGTCAGAAATCGACAATGCAAGTGAAGAACCGAGCATTGCTGCCATTTCAGATGAACAATCTTGATCAACTGACATAACAAGTGAAATAACTTGTACATCATTGCGGAACCCGTCTGCGAATAAAGGACGGATTGGACGGTCGATTAGTCGGCTCGTTAAGACCGCTTTTTCTGATGGACGTCCTTCACGTTTAATGAAGCCACCTGGAATTTTCCCAACAGCATACATGCGTTCTTCATAATTCACTGTAAGAGGGAAGAAATCTAATCCTCGTGAATTTTTAGAAGATGTTGCAGTTGAAAGTACTGTTGTTTCCCCGTAGCGTACAAGTACTGCTCCGTTAGCTTGTTTAGCAAGTTGTCCCGTTTCAATTGTCAACGGTCGTCCTGCCCAATCTAGTGTATAAACTTTTTTCTCGGTCATAATTGAACCCCTCTCCATATCCCAGCCTCGACTGTATACGTGTATGTACTTAGTAGTAGTGTAAGTGATAGCGCTCAGTGAACACAAGTTTTTATCATCATTAACCGTCATCATGGCACATTTGTACAGTATACCACTTTATTGTGGTTTCTAGTATAGAATGGGCGAAATTAGTGGTGTTATGGACTTTTTTGTAGGAAATGAAACACGGAAGTAAAGGACATAAAGAATTCCTGCAATCTGCCTCGCCGCCAGTCTTAGGGCGGGAGACTGCCACCTACTAATACAACGCCACTGTGAATGCATAAGCATGTCGTAGTGCTTTATGTTCAAAGTAAAGGCATTGACATGGTTTTTTACGAGTAAGTTCATGGCGAGCATAATAGGGCCCATGGCGGTCATAACGAGTTAAACGCAATTAAAAATACGCACAAAAAAAAGCGGGCACGAGGCCCACTTTCGATAGTCATCTTATTAACGGCGAAGGCCGAGTTTAGCAATAAGATCACGGTAACGCTGAACTTCATTGTCTCGTAAGTATCTCAAAAGTCTTTTACGAGTTCCGATCATTTTGTAAAGACCACGACGTGAGTGGTTGTCTTTCTTATGAAGACGGAAATGTTCTGTCAGGTTATTGATCTCTTCTGTAAGGACAGCGATTTGTACATCTGCTGATCCAGTATCAGTATCATGAATTTTGTATTCACTGATCAATTCATTTTTACGTTCTTGTGTGATAGCCATCTTCTTCACCTCCATATAGTAAGATATCCCCGGTTCCCGAGCAAGCGTTGGTGATTCGCGATGCCAAGGAATGGTTTGTGCACATTGGCACGTATTTATAGTACCACGCCTATTTTGGAAATGCAACAATCATCCTCGTACTGCTAGAATCTCTTGTGCGCTTTTTTTGTCTTTGGCGATCTGTTCGACAAGCAGATCAATGGAACCGAATTTTTGCTCAGGACGGATATGTCCCACCCAGTCTACAAATGCTTCTTTACCATAGAGATCTCCGGTAAAATCGAGTACATGCACTTCTACGACGGCCTGTCTATCACTTGGATCATGGAACGTCGGTTTAACGCCAACATTACACACACCTTCATATGTTTGTTCATCCACAGTAAAACGCACTGCATAGACGCCATTTGCAGGCAACACTGTACTTTTCTCTGGCATAACGTTGGCAGTGGGGAATCCGAGCAGCCTTCCTCTTTTCTCGCCGTCAACGACTATACCCACTGTCCGGAAAGGTCTTCCAAGAAGCAATTCTGTCTCTTCAACATTACCTTTAGACAAAAGCTCACGAATCCGTGTTGAGGAAATCTTTTGCTCATTATCTGTTACTTTTTCAATAACAGTTGTACCGAATGCCCCGTCTGACAAAGCAGCCATCTGCTCCATGGTGCCCGCGCCCTTCGAACCGAATGTAAAATCAAACCCTGCAGTAACATGCAAAACATGTAGTTCCTTCAAGAAAATATCCACGAATTGCTTAGGCGAAAGCGAAGCAAGTGCCCAGTCAAACGTTACGATGAACAAAGCATCGATCCCCATTGCACTAAGTAGCCTAGCTTTTTCCTTATACTGCGTAATATAACCTACCTTATTTTCACCATCACCAAATAGATGAGAGGGATGCGGATCGAATGTCATAACAGCCGAGCGGATACCTAGTTCTTCGGCCTTTCTTTTCGCTTCGTTGATCACTGTCTGATGACCTCTATGCAAGCCGTCAAAGAAACCAATCGCAAGGGAGTAATTCGCATCATCGTCAATCGTAATTGTTTCTGGATAATGCAATTTGTAGATGTCCATTAGTATCGCCCCTTACCTGTTCAATGGAAACATCTTTTCAGGCTTCATAAGACCAAGCTTGGTAGGATGCTTCCTGTATACTGCAAGTGCCTTGCCTTCATTCATAAACACGAGTGCCTCTTCCGTGTCCAGCAGTGGATGCTCCGGCAACACTTGTCCATTTTCTACTTTCTCCAGAAGCTCCTCAGGGATTTCAATCGCAGTAAAATCACTTAGTGCATCTTCAAGCGGACGAAGTATCGAGGCTATTTGCCCTTCTTCTTGAAGAGCCCTCACTTCATCCAATGTACGGCAATCGTCCTGCACGTACGTTCCTGACGATGTACGGACTAATGCGGCCATATGCGCCGGGAAACCCAGTTGCTCCCCTATTTGGACTGCAAGCGTGCGGATGTACGTTCCTTTGCCGCAAGCAACTCGGATGCGGAATGAAACTGTTTCACCTTCATACCATTGTACAGGATCCAACAATTCGATTTCACGAATGAACACTTTCCGTTCAGGCCTTTCAACTTCAATGCCTTTTCGAGCATATTCATATAACTTTTTACCATTCACTTTTACAGCAGAATACATCGGTGGAATTTGGACGATTTCGCCTGTCAATTTGGCGAGCGCTGCTTCAATTTCCGTTCGTGTAATATGTTTTGGTGATAAATCCGAAGCTACGACTGCTCCATCCGCATCTTCCGTTTCAGTTGCAGTCCCAATGGATACAACCGCAATATATTCTTTGCCAGAATCTGTTATATATTCAGCGACCTTTGTTGCCTGTCCTAGACAAATCGGCAATACGCCCTCTACGCTTGGATCAAGTGTACCGGTATGTCCCACTTTTTTCGTACCGAGAATCTTCCGCAACTTGAATACACAATCATGCGAAGTCATTCCTTTTTCCTTCCACAGGGGAAGTATTCCATTCATACACGCCACCACCTTCACAATTCTTACTATATGTAAAAAGGAGGAAGCCGGAAAGTCCTTGTGGACACCGACTTCCTCCTTTTTGTTCTGGCTAGACTCCGGGTACCAGATGCTAGGGTCATAAATCAGTCCAGCTCTGCGGATAGTACCCCGCGACGCTGGCCCGCTTTATGCCCGTCGTATCTTAGCGGCACCCTACTCTTTTTCTACTTCATTGTCTTCGTTTTTCACCTGTTTAAGAAGTGATTCGATTCGAGTTCCGTATGCAACGGAAGTATCATATTCGAACTTAAGTTCGGGTGTTATCCGAAGCCTGATTCGCTGGCCGATTTCAGTACGAATATATCCTTTCGCCTGATTCAGCCCTCTTAGTGTATCCTTTTTTTCCGAATCTTTTCCAAGAACGGAAATGTAAATCGTTGCATGTTGAAGATCACCAGTCACCTCGACATCAGTTACTGTAACAAAACCGATTCGTGGATCTTTAATTTTTTGACCGATGATTTCACCAAGCTCTTTTTTCATCTGCTCTGCAACACGATTAGCACGCATTGTCATGGATGGTCACCCCAATCCCGTTTTAATAATAGTCGAGCGTTAAGTTGGACAATTCCCATTCTGGATTTGACTCCAAAAGTCGGATTGCCCGCCTAACCTCACGCTCAGCTGCATCTTTTGATGAGGCAACAGCAACAAGAGCGATTGTTGTTCGTTGCCACAGATCCTGATGATCTAGTTCTGAGATGGAGACATTATAGTCATTTTTGACTCTGTCCGTCATCCGTTTTAAAACAGACCGCTTCTCTTTCAATGAAGCCGCCTCCGGAATGAAGAATGAACATTCCGCATAGACAATCATACTCGTTTAATTTCTTCCATGATGAAGGCTTCGATAACGTCGTCTACATGTATATCGTCAAAGTTTTTGATTGTAATACCACATTCATAGCCTTTTGCTACTTCTTTTGCATCGTCTTTAAAGCGTTTCAATGTATCTATTTCGCCTTCGAAGATGACGATGTTGTCGCGAACGATACGAACGCTTGAATCACGAGTAATCTTACCGCTCGTCACATAGCTTCCCGCAATCGTTCCGATTTTAGACACTTTAATTGTTTCGCGTACTTCAACTTGGCCGATAACTTTTTCTTCGTATTCAGGGTCAAGCATACCCTTCATTGCCAATTCGATTTCTTCAATCACTTTATAGATGACACGGTGTTGTCTGATTTCAACGCCTTCTTCTTCAGCCGCGCGTTTCGCGTTGACATCTGGACGAACGTTGAATCCAATAACGATAGCATTTGATGCAGCAGCAAGTGAAATATCAGATTCATTAATCGCGCCAGCACCTGTGTGGATGATTTTAACGTTGACGCCTTCAACTTCAATTTTCATAAGTGAAGATGCCATCGCTTCAACCGTACCTTGTACGTCTGCTTTTACGATTAAGTTCAATTCTTTGATTTCGCCTTGTTTCATATGATCAAACAAGTTATCAAGTGTTACACGTGTTTTCTCAACGCGTTGATCTTGCAGCGCTTCACCAGCTCTAGTTTCCCCGATTTGGCGTGCTGTTTTCTCGTCTTCAAAGACAACAAAACGATCTCCAGCTTGAGGTACATCGCTTAACCCTGTAATTTCAATCGGTGTAGATGGGCCAGCTTCTTTCACGCGGCGTCCAATGTCACTTACCATCGCACGTACACGACCGTATGTGTTACCAACTACGATTGGATCACCTACACGAAGCGTTCCGTCTTGTACAAGAAGCGTTGCAACAGCACCGCGACCTTTATCAAGAGAAGCTTCAATAACACTTCCGCGTGCGCGTATGTTTGGATCAGCTTTTAGTTCAGCGACTTCGGCAACAAGAAGAACCATTTCAATCAACTGGTCAATTCCTTCGCCTTTTAATGCTGAGATTGGTACGAAAATTGCATCTCCGCCCCATGCTTCAGCAACAAGTCCTTGGTCTGT
The DNA here is from genome assembly GCF_014302295.1 of Sporosarcina sp. resist. Taxonomy (NCBI): domain Bacteria; kingdom Bacillati; phylum Bacillota; class Bacilli; order Caryophanales; family Caryophanaceae; genus Sporosarcina; species Sporosarcina sp. resist. The sequence goes on from NZ_CP060287.1 coordinate 3,468,905, forward strand.
TAATTCTTGCATAACACGGTCTGGATTTGCAGAAGGCTTATCCATCTTATTCACTGCAACGATAATCGGAACTTCAGCCGCTTTCGCATGGTTGATTGCTTCGATTGTTTGTGGCATAACACCATCATCCGCTGCTACAACAAGAATCGTAATATCAGTCACTTTCGCACCGCGTGCACGCATCGTTGTGAACGCCGCGTGACCTGGTGTATCAAGGAATGTTATTTTCTTGCCCTTTTCTTCGATTTGGTAGGCACCAATATGCTGTGTGATACCGCCCGCTTCGCCTTGTGTAACTTTCGTATTACGAATCGAGTCTAGAAGTGTCGTTTTACCGTGGTCAACATGCCCCATGATTGTAACGACTGGAGGACGTTCAATTGAAGCAATAGCTGTTTCTTCATGCTCCTCAAAGTACGTTTCAAGATCAGTTACATCGATACGAATTTCTTCTTCTACTTCAACTTCATAATCTGCGCAGATGAGTTCAATCGCATCTTTGTCCAATTCTTGGTTGATTGTAGCCATGATACCAAGCATGAAGAGTTTTTTGATGATTCCAGACGGTTCCCGGCCTAGTTTGTTCGCTAGTTCAGCAACTGACAGTGATTCGTAGAAAGTGATTTTTTCCGGTAACGGTTTTTCCACTTTTGGAATCGGGTTCGCTGGACGATATCTTCTACGCCCTTGGTTTATACCACGTGCTGGTGGACGTCCACCGCGACCGCCACCTGGACGACTTGGACCTCCGCCACCTGGGCGTCCGCCTTGTCCACTTGGTGCGCCTTGTGCTGGACGGTTGCCACCTGTTGAACCTTGCGCTGGGCGATTGCCGCCTGTTGAACTTTGTGCTGGACGGTTGCCACCTGTTGAGCTTTGTGATGGGCGATTGCCACCTGTTGAGCTTTGTGATGGACGGTTGCCACCTGTTGAACTTTGTGCTGGACGGTTGCCACCTGTTGAGCTTTGTGATGGACGGTTGCCGCCTGTTGAGCTTTGTGATGGGCGATTGCCGCCTGTTGATCCTTGTGATGGGCGATTGCCGCCTGTTGAGCCTTGCGCTGGGCGATTGCCGCCTGTCGAACCTTGTGATGGTTTTGGAGCCATTTTTTGTTCAGCACCCTTCGTTTCTACTTTTGGCGCACTTGGTTTAGTGACATTGCCACTGAATTTACTATTCAGCTTTGTAATCGAATCATTATCTAATGTCGACATATGATTTGTAACACTTACATTTATCTTTCCAAGCTCATCAATAACTTCTTTACTCGTCCGATTCACTTGTTTCGCGTATTCGTGTACTCGTATTTTCGTCATTAGTCCACCCCCGGTTATATTCGTTGAGTAGCCCGGACACCTTTTTAGCAAAACCGCTGTCCGTTAGCGCAAGCACCACTCGCGACTCTTTTCCAACTGCATGTCCAAGCTCTTCTCGAGTCCCGAAAACATGCTTCTCAACGTTGTAAAATGCACTTTTATCAGTTAATTTCTTCAATGTATTTTTAGATGCGTCTTCTGAAATAATTACAAGACGCGCTTTGCCGGCACGAATTTCCCGAACAACCAAATCTTCACCCATTATAAGCATTCTTGCCCGCGCCGCCATGCCAAGCATTTGATAAATCTTTTTCGGATCTGTCATTTTAATGCCTCCCGGCGGATCGCGTGGAGAAGATCCTCAAATACCTGTTCAGGTACGGCCGTTCCAAGTTGACTTTCAATCGATCTGTTACGGCGCGCGGATTCAACTGCTTCTTCGGATTTTGACACATATGTCCCGCGGCCTGATTTCTTGCCAGTGAGATCGACTGAAACTTCCCCTTCTTTCGGGCGGACGATGCGAATCATTTCCTTTTTGGGAAACATATTGCCTGTCGCCGCACATTTACGCAAAGGAATTTTTTTCATGTTTGTCATGTGTGCTCAACCTTTCCTCTCAGTCTTCGTTTTCCGTATCCGTATACAGATCGATTGTTTCAGTTCCAACGTCTTCTGTTACTTCATCTTCAACGAAGTACGGGTCGCTTTCGTTCGCGTCCCCATCCAACTGGACTTGTTCTATGATTAACGCACTAGTGGCTGACGGATAAATCCCAAGTTCGCGTGCATCCGTTTCGCTCTTAATGTCGATTTTCCAACCAGTCATCTTGGCAGCAAGTCTAGCGTTTTGACCACGTTTCCCGATAGCAAGTGACAATTGATAGTCAGGTACAACAACCGTTGTCGATCGATCTTCTTCATTTACCTGAACGTCAATTACTTTTGAAGGACTCAGTGCATTTGCTACGAATATAGCTGGATCCTCTGACCATTCGACGATATCGATTTTCTCGCCATTTAGTTCATTTGAAATCGATTGAACCCGTGCACCTCTTGCGCCTACACATGAACCAACCGGATCTACTGCATCATTATTCGTATGAACTGAAATTTTAGAACGATCTCCCGCTTCTCGTGCAATCGATTTGATTTCAACGATACCTTCAAAGATTTCAGGAACCTCAACTTCAAACAGTCTGCGAAGAAGTCCTGGATGTGTTCTTGATACGAACACTTGCGGACCACGTGATGTACGTTCAACTTTTGTAATATAGACTTTGATACGATCATGGGGTTGATACTTTTCTGTCGGGATCTGTTCCCCTACTGGTAAAACAGCTTCGACTTTCCCAAGACCAACATACAAATTTCGTGCGTCAAGGCGTTCAACAATACCGTTGACGATATCATCTTCCCTATCGACGTACTCTTCATAGATGATGCCACGTTCCGCTTCCCTCACACGCTGCGTAACAACTTGCTTCGCAGTTTGTGCTGCAACACGACCAAAGTCGCGTGGCGTCACTTCTTCTTCAACAACATCTTCAAGTTCATAAGATGGGTTGATTTTATGTGCATCTTCAAGACTGATTTGTAGACGCTCATCTTCGACTTCTTCGACAACGTCTTTTCTTGAATAAACTTTCATTGTTCCTTTATCAAGGTTCAAGTCAACGCGCACATTTTGTGCCTGATTAAAATTGCGTTTATATGCGGTTACAAGTGCCGCTTCGATTGCTTCCACTAATACGTCCCTAGAAATACCTTTTTGCTTTTCTAAGGCTGTCAATGCATCGAGTAGATCACTACTCATGTTAATCACTCCTACTATTCAATTATGCGGAAAAGTCGATTGCCAAACGGGCAAGTGCGATTTTATCCAGTTCGATTACAACTTTTATTTTTCTAGTCTTAATGCGCATTTCAACTTCAGCGCCTTCAGGACCATATGCCAATAAATAACCTTCGAACTCTTTCATATCTTTAATGGCTTCGTACGTTTTAATGAATACGAACTGTCCAATCGCTTTTTGAAAATCTTCTTCCTTCTTCAACGGACGCTCTGCGCCTGGTGAAGACACTTCAAGAAAGTAGTTTTGCGGAATTGGATCAGTACGGTCAAGCTCTTCACTCAACTTTTCACTAACTTGAGAGCACTGATCAATATCGATGCTTCCGTTAGGTGTATCAATATAGACCCGTAAAAACCAGTCTCTTCCTTCTTTAACGAACTCTACATCGACAAGTTCCAATTCTAGTTCCTCTACAATTGGACCGGCGATTTTTGCGACTTCTTCCGTAATATTACTCATCTTAGCCCTCCCGAAATATTAATCAAATACGCCTCGGCGTATTTGCGCCAAGATTAGGTAGATTTAATTCACTACAAAATCTGTGGCATCCGCCGGAGGCTCTAACTTTATTTGATGAAAGCCTGAACTTCTACCAAATAAAATTAAAAAACAGTACAGAACAACAGAAAAGAGCGGGAAATCCCACTCTTTTTGCGCAAGACTATTACAAAAGTTGTTCCCATCATACCATACGATATTTGCTGGTGCAAACAAACCGAACAAGAAGAGTTCGGTTTGTTTGCATAATTCCAGCTTCCTTTGCGGGGATTATACAATAGATGTTAAACAACGCTACATATTGTATTTCGAAAAACCCAGCAAAAATCCTAGAAGAGGGACAGCTGATTCGCATCAGGCATACCTTCCAAACAACCTAATGCGTCCATATACTCGACAATTGTCTTCGAAACACGGCCGCGCTGTTGGAAATCTTCTTTCGAAAGAAATTCTCCGTCTTTCCTTGCTTCAACAATTGAATTCGCAACGTTCGTTCCAAGAGAAGGAACTGAATTAAATGGCGGAATCAGTGTATCGCCTTCAATAAGGAATGTTGTTGCGTCGGATTTATACAAATCTGGTCTTGCCAATGAAATACCGCGCTCCCACATTTCCAGCGCAATTTCAAGTACCGTGAGCAAGCTCTTTTCTTTCGGCGTTGCATCAAGCCCTTTTGCATTAATCTCTTTAACTTGCGCTCTAACCGACGCAGACCCCTTCGTCATCGTCAGTAGATCGAAGTCCGTTGCCCGTATTGTGAAGTATGTTGCATAGTACAGAATTGGATGATGCACTTTGAAGTATGCGATGCGTAGCGCCATCAATACATAGGCAGCTGCGTGTGCTTTCGGGAACATGTATTTAATCTTTTTACAAGATTCAATGTACCAGTTAGGTACGCTTTGAGCTTTCATTTCCGCTTCAAACTCCGGTGTCAACCCGCGGCCTTTACGGACAAATTCCATAATCTGAAAGGCCATCGACGGATCTAGCCCTTGATAGATCAGGTACACCATAATATCATCACGACAACCAATAACGTCTTTCAATTCGCAAGTTTTGTTCTGAATCAATTCCTGGGCGTTGCCGAGCCAAACGTCCGTACCATGAGACAATCCGGAAATTTGAATCAGTTCCGAAAACGTCGATGGCTTCGTTTCTTCAAGCATCTGCCGTACGAATCTTGTCCCAAACTCAGGCACACCAAGCGTACCCGTCTTACAACCGATTTGCTCCGGAGTGACGCCAAGCGAAGTTGTACCGCTGAATAATTCCATGACGCCTTTATCATCCGGTGGAATCGTAAGTGGATCAATGCCGGATAAATCCTGCAACATTTTAATCATTGTCGGATCATCATGACCAAGAATATCGAGTTTCAACAAGTTATTGTCAATGGAATGGAAGTCAAAATGAGTCGTCTTCCAACTCGAATTCAAATCATTCGCCGGAAACTGAATGGGTGTAAAATCGAATATATCCATATCATCCGGAACAACGATAATTCCGCCGGGATGCTGCCCCGTATTCCGTTTAACGCCTGAACAACCTTGTACCAGTCGATCAATTTCAGCGCCACGGAAGTTCAAATTATTATCATTCATATAGCCGCGTACATAGCCATAGGCGGTCTTCTCAGCGACTGTTCCAATCGTCCCTGCACGATAAACAAAATCTTCACCGAACAGTTCCTTCGTATAATTATGAGCATGTGCTTGATAATCACCACTGAAGTTGAGGTCAATATCGGGAACTTTATCCCCGTTAAATCCAAGGAAAGTTTCAAACGGGATATCCTGACCATCTTTTTTGAACGGCGTTTCGCATGTTGGGCACATTTTGTCTGGAAGATCGTAGCCAGAACTGACAGATCCATCATCGAAAAACTCGGCTACCTTACAGGTCGGACAAATATAATGTGGCGGCATTGGATTTACTTCGGTGATTTCCATCATCGTAGCAACAAGCGACGAACCGACAGACCCCCGAGACCCAACCAGATACCCTTCATCTAGCGATTTCTTCACGAGTTTATGCGAAATAAGGTAGATAACCGCAAAGCCGTGACCAATAATCGATTTTAGTTCTTTTTCAATACGTGCTTCGATGATTTCCGGCAATTGCTCACCATAGATTCCGTGCGCCATCGAATACGTCAGTTCACGTACTTCTTCATCCGCACCTTCGATTGTAGGGGTATAAAGATCATCTTTGATTGGCTTTACGTTACCGATTCTTTCTAAAATTGCATGCGGGTTGTCGATGACTATTTCTTCCGCGACTTCTTGACCTAGAAACGCAAACTCTTCCAGCATCTCATCCGTCGTCCGGAATTGGACCGCCGGTAGCGAATGCCTGTTCATCGGATTGGCTCCACCTTGTGATCTGACAAGTACTTGGCGGAATGTTGCATCCGTTTCATCAATGTAATGGACATTTCCAGTTGCACAAACGGGTAAACCAACCTTTTTTCCAAGCTTGATTAGTTTCCGCATTATGTCTTCCATATTCCACTCATCGCGAATCAATTCAAGTTCAAGCAAATGCGAATAAACTGGTTTGGGATGGACTTCAAGGTAATCATAAAACTTCGCAATTTCCTCTACTTCTTCCATCGGTTTCTGCATAAGCCCCTCGAACACTTCACCTTTATCACAACCAGAGCCAACAAGCAGCCCTTTACGGTATTTAACTAGCAATGAACGCGGAATACGCGGAATACGGTAGAAATAATCCATATGTGAGTACGAAACAAGTTTGAACAGGTTTTTCAATCCTTCATCATCCACCGCTAAAAGTGTACAATGCGATGGACGGGACCGTTTATAGACGTCACCTTCACCAATATGGCGGTTAAAGTCATCCAAGTATTCGATGCCTTTGCTTTCCGCATCTTTTAACAAACGAAGGAACAGATGTGCAGTCGCTTCGGTATCATAGATTGCTCGGTGAGCCTGAGTCAGTTCGATTCCGAACTTTTTCGCTAACGTACCAAGCCTGTGATTACCCATTTCTGGGTACAAGAAGCGGGCCAGTTCGAGCGTATCGATAACCGGATAGGCCGCGGCTTCCAAGTCCGCCTTTTTACATGCTTGATAAAAGAAGCCCATATCGAATTTCGCATTATGGGCAACAAGAATCGAATCGCCAATAAATTCGACGAAATCTTTCGTGACATCCTCAATTTCCGGTGCATTTTTTACCATTTCGTCGGTAATTCCCGTCAATCTGGTCGTTGTCGATGATAGCGGATGATGCGGATTTGAGAATCTTTCGAACGTCTCAATAATCTCACCATTTTTCACTCTGACTGCAGCCAGCTCGATGATTCTGTCATACACAGCGGAAAGTCCTGTCGTCTCAACGTCAAATACTACAAATGAATCATCTTCAAGCTTTCTATGCTGTTCATCAAAAACGATAGGCACTCCGTCATCCACTAGATTTGCTTCTAGTCCGAAAATGACTTTCACACCATGTTTTTTTCCAGCGTTATACGCCTCTGGAAATGATTGAACGTTCGCGTGATCTGTAATTGCGATTGCGGGGTGTCCCCATTTCGCCGCTTGTTCAACAAGTGCAGATGCAGATACAACGGCATCCATCTGACTCATCGTCGTGTGTGCATGCAGTTCAATCCGTTTTCGGTCCTTCGGCGCCTTGTCTTGTCTGATAATAGGAGACACTTCCATAACGTCTTGAGCCATCATAATAAGATCCCGTACGAACGTATCGTTTTGGATACCGCCGCGGGCTCGAATCCATGTCCCTTTTTTCAGCGCCTTCATCATTTCCGCATCTTCGTTATCACGCGAGAACATTTTAACAAGAATTGAATCCGTGTAATCTGTTACTTTAATCGTCAACAGTGAGCGTCCACTCCGCAGTTCACGAACATCCGTATCAAACACATAGCCTTCTATTGTCACGCGACGTTCTTCGTCCTGAATTTGCTGAATTTCGAGCATAGGCTCATCTGGTTTAATTGGCGTTCCGAGACGGAATGGTCCAGATACAGTGCCACTTTCTTTCTGGGATGTTTCCCTTAGTTTTAAATCTTCAAGCGCTTTTTTACCATACGCTTCCTCTTCCGCTAGCCGTTGCGCCATAAATGCTTCACGGGCAGCTTCCGCTCCGCTATCTTCATCTGTCAATTTGAAATCGACGACAGGCCGCGGAAATCCGAATGATGTATACACATCCGTGATGAGTCCAGCATATTTGCCTTTCATCATTTGTAGTTCCAAATCATTCGTACAAGAAAGCGTCATTTTACCACCCGTCATGACCGGCTTTTGTCCAATAAGAAGTTCTCTGATTGGCGGAGACATATCACTCAACTCTTCGATGATAAATGGCCAATAATCCGTTAGTAATTGCCCATCTACTTCCTGGTTTCTGGATGTAATATGAAGCTTAACCCTCGCAATTGCCGCAAATGTTTTATTGATACGTTGCGAAAACACTGTATAGACATCTACTGGTAATGGCTTGTCGAGCGTTAAATTAAATTGCCACACTCTTGATTTTCGGTGAATGTTCACACGGTTAAGTTCCGCATGTTCAAAGTGAATGACATATTGATCATCTGTCATCTCGATTTGTTGCAGCAAGATATATAGTTTATTTATAGCGTCCATAAGCCTCTCCAATCCTTCATCAGTAAGAAAAGCGCAAGGCGCCGTCTGGACGCGACAGGCATAAGTCGATCCAGGGACGTGGCGCTCTTTGCCACATAGCTAGATTGCTTATGACCGAGCGGCTGGCGCCTGGAGCTAGACACTGTTCTAGGTCAAAAAACACATTCTTTCTTAATCTTTCGAAAAAGAAGGGAAGTACCGACATGCGGCCTTCCCTTCTCAATAGTTATTCAGCTGTGAAAAATGCTTGTAACTTTTCAGTTAGTTCTTCTTTTTGCCATTCAGCAGTTTCCCCGGTTTGTCTGAATTTGATTTCGACAATTCCTTCTGAAGCTCTTTTCCCGATTGTAATGCGAATCGGTAGACCAATTAAATCTGAATCTGCGAATTTAACGCCTGCACGTTCAGGACGATCATCATACAGGACATCATATCTGTAAGATTTTAGAACACTATATAATTCGTCAGCCAATTCTTTCTGACTTTCATCTTTAAGATTTACGGCAATTAGATGGACATCAAATGGCGCAATCTTCTTCGGCCATTTCAATCCGTACTCATCATTGAACTGTTCCGCGACAGCTGCAAGTATACGTGATACGCCAATGCCATAACAGCCCATGATGTACGGTTTCGATCTGCCGTTTTCATCAAGGAATGTTCCGCCCATCGGTTCACTATATGTCGTACCTAATTTGAATATATGTCCAAGTTCAATTCCTTTGGCAAACTTAATGGTACCCTTGCCATCCGGAGACGCGTCTCCTTCGAGGATGAAACGAAGATCTTCATAGCGATCCACAGCAAAATCACGTTCTGGATTGACATTTGTCAAATGGAAACCGTCTTCGTTTGCTCCGCATACACCGTTGACGATTGATGCGACTGAGTGATCTGCAATCACTTTAAGATCAAGAGGAAGTTTAACTGGCCCGATTGAACCAACCCCACAAGAAAGAAGCTCAGTAACATCACCTTCAGCTGCGAACTCAACTTCTGAGGCACCAAGTACATTTTTCAACTTAATATCATTGATTTCATGATCTCCACGACAAAGGACTGCGATTAGCTCATCATCTGCTTTGAAGATAAGTGTCTTAATAAGACGAGTTGCATCGACATTCAGGTATGAAGCAACTTCGCTGATTGTTTTTTGATCAGGCGTTGCGACTTTTTCTACTTCCCGCAATGCTTCATCCAGTTTTTCATAGTTGACATTCACTTCAGCCATTTCAATGTTAGCTGCATATGAGGAAGAATCACTATATGCAATTGTATCTTCACCAATGTCAGACAGCGCCATGAATTCATGTGTATCTGTACCACCGATTGATCCACCGTCTGCCATAACTGCACGGAAATCAAGCCCAAGCCTTGTAAAGATATTCGTATAGGCTTGCATCATTTCCTGGTATTTCTCATCAAGACTTTCTTCCGTCGCATGGAAGGAATACGCATCTTTCATGATGAATTCGCGTCCTCGCAGAAGTCCGAAACGTGGACGCTGTTCATCCCTGAACTTCGTCTGTATTTGGAACATTGTCAGTGGTAGCTTCTTATAAGATTTCACTTCATCGCGAACAAGTGAAGTAATTACTTCTTCATGAGTCGCACCGAGGGCGAATTCCCTTTTATGCCGATCAGTCATTCTGAATAGCTCAGGACCATATGAGTACCATCTGCCAGTTTCCTGCCACAGTTCCGCTTGTTGCATAGCAGGCATAAATACTTCTACAGCTTCGACTGCTTCCATCTCTTCACGGATAATTGTCTCGACTTTTTGAAGTACTTTCTTTCCCAAAGGTAGGAATGAATAAATTCCACTTGTATTTTGTCGGATAAAACCTGCGCGTAAAAGTAATTGATGTGATTTTACATCGGCATCAGAAGGTACTTCACGCATCGTAGGTATGAATGTTCGCGATTGTTTCATCTATGTTCCCACCTTAAGTATTGTTTTTGGAATTCCTTGGTATATAGGTCAATATAAAGAATCCCATTTAATTCGCTACGGCGCTCAGAGATACGTGCCGACCTAAGCCAAGTTGCATCGGTTCTGTCGATAAAGGCACTACAGCGCTTGTCGGGGCTAAACGGCGCCTTGCGCTTTTCTTTAAAAGAAAAAGCGCTGTATATCATTCCAGGTTACTATAAGCATAAGTAACATCAACAGAACAATCCCTACAAAATGGACCATTCCTTCTTTTTGTTTGGCGATTGGCTTACCACGAATTGCTTCAAACAGGAAGAATAATAACCTTCCGCCGTCAAGTGCTGGCAATGGCAACAAGTTCATAATCCCCAGGTTAATGCTTAAAATTGCCGCCCAGTTCATGAGACTATATATACCGTGCTGCGCCACTTCCCCAGTAGCTTGGTAAATACCTACAGGACCTGATAAGGCGTCGAATGACAATTGACCTGTTACGAGCATTCCGAGTAATTCGGCAATTCTTTTAAACCATACAATTGTTTCTTCTACCCCATACTGAACTGCTTTTAACGGACCTTTCACTACTGGGCTTGTATACTTCACGCCAATCTGGCCGTATTCTTTACCTTTTTCTTCAAGTGTCTTTGGTACAACATCCATCATCACCGAATCACCGTTACGATCCACTTCAAGCTGGAGCAGTACACCGGGACTATTTTGAATGATTTCAGCAAACTCCTGCCATGTTTCGATGGGTTTGCCATCGACCACTTTAACGAAGTCTCCATCTTTCATACCAGCAACCTGTGCAGGATCACCGCTAACCACGTTTGTAATAACGGGTTCATATGTCGGTACACCTTGTAACAGTCCGATCGTAAGGAATATGAAAAACGCCAGAATAAAGTTAAACAATGGACCTGCAAAGATAGTCATCGCTCGACCGCCAAGAGACTTCGATTCGAATTGGCGATCATACGGGGCAATAAGTGTTTTCTGCCCCTTCTCATAGATAACCGCTTTTCTAGATACATTGTAACGGACAAGCTGCCCTTCTTCATCATAGCCTTCGATGAATAGTTCCTTTTCCAAATCAGATGACTCGGTTTCAAGGAATAGAACGTCAGGATTCGCAACATTGCGGTTCAAGTAAATCTTTTCAACTTCATTCGCAGCATTAATTAATAGACCTACACGATAACCAGCCTGTAATGCAACCGTATCAAAGTCTTCTCCTGCCATCCGGACATAACCACCAAGCGGCAGAAGTCTAACTGTATATAACGTTTCACCTTTTTGAATACCAATAATTTTAGGGCCGAATCCTATTGCGAATTCACGCACCATGATTCCAGCCTTTTTCGCAAACAAGAAATGTCCTAGTTCATGAAAAAAGACCAAAGTACCGAATACGATTATAAACGAAATAACGGTTTCCATGAAAAACCACCTTCACTGACCTCTTTGGCCGTTTCTAAAAAACTCATTCTACCATAGCATACACCATTTTTCGAGTAAGCGAATCTGTTTCCAAAATTGCTTCAAGACTCGGAGTTAGAATTGTTCGATGCGCCTCCATTACCCGTTCAATGATGTCTTCAATTTGCACAAATGGAATACGACCATTCATAAACAACGCTACAGCCACTTCATTTGCAGCATTCATGGCAGCTGGCATTGTACCACCTTCTTTACCAGCAGCATATGCAAGTCCCAACGCCTTAAAACGAACTAGATCCATTTTCTCAAAATGCAACATTCCAATTTCTTCGAGACGAAGCGGTTTCGCGTTTTGCATCGGAATCCGATCTGGATAGGTCAAAGCATATTGGATAGGTACGCGCATATCTGGTGAACCAAGTTGTGCCATGACACTTGTGTCTTCGAACTCGATCATCGAATGGATGATACTTTCCTTATGAAGCAAACAATCAATTTTTTCATAAGGCATTGCAAAAAGATGGTGTGCCTCAATCACTTCAAGCCCCTTGTTCAACATGGTCGCCGAGTCGATTGTTAATTTATTGCCCATTGACCAATTAGGATGCGCAAGAGCCTGTTCAAGCGTCACGTTTGAAAGTTCTGCCCGGGTAAGATCCCTGAAACTTCCGCCTGAAGCCGTCAAAATGAGCCTAGAAATACGTTTCGGATCTTCACCGTTCAACGCTTGGAAAAGTGCTGAATGCTCACTATCCACGGGTAAAATCGGAACACCGTATTTACGGGCTTCGCTCATAACGATTTCTCCTGCTGCGACAAGTGTTTCCTTATTGGCAATAGCGATAGTTATCCCAGCGCGGATTGCTTCAAGTGTTGGTTTAAGTCCAACACTGCCGATGACGGCATTAAGCAATATATCAGCACCCGTACGTGCCGCAACTTCAACAAGGCCTTCATCTCCGTAAACAAATTCGATAGCGGGAAATTCTGTTTTCAGCATTTCGGCATCTTCACATCTTATTACAGATATCATTTGTGGATGATGCGCTGAAGCAATTTCCCTTACACTATCGATATTCAAACCAGCTGAAAAAGATACGAGCTTAAATTTATCGGGGTTGGAACCAATGATATCCAGTGTCTGTATACCGATGGAGCCTGTAGCCCCTAGTAGACTTATTTTCTTTGTCATGTAGACACCCTTTCCCTTATCCTACAAAGTGTAGAAAATGAAGTAATGGCAGTACAAAAAGGAGACTATCGAACCTGTCTAGAATCCCACCATGACCTGGCAGGAGCTTTCCTGAATCCTTCACTTCATAATGCCTTTTTAGTGCCGATTCGACAAGGTCGCCCAATTGCCCGACAATCGATGCAATAATCGTCACAACAATAAGTATGATATATGTAGAAGCAATAGGGAAGTAGATTTGGAAGATGCAAGCAAAAACAACAGCTGACAATACACCGCCTACAAAACCTTCCACTGTCTTGTTCGGGGAGATCTCCGGCCACAATTTACGCTTACCTATTTTTCTACCTGTGAAATAGGCACCGGAATCCGTAACCCAAATTACCATCAAAGCATATACGACATATTCGATTCCGAATAATCTCGTTTCAATCAAATAATAAAACCCAATTCCGACATACAACACACCCAACACAGAAAAAGCTGCATGATCGAACGTAAATCGATTTTTAACAACAACTGTATAAATCAATAGCATAAGGACAATAGCAAATGTCATTTCGATTTTTGTATAACCAACCATTTCGAAGACGGTGCCGCTCCAATTGGCAGGCATAAGTAATATTGCAAGCGCAACCCATGTCAAAATACCTTCAATTGAAATTAATTGAATGTCCCTCATCCGTAAAAGTTCATATAACCCAATTGTTGCAATTGCATAAACTGCAATCGTGAAGGGCAACCCACCTATTACAACTAGTGGAACGAAAAAGATAAGCGCAACGATTGCCGTTAGTATCCTCTGTTTCAAACGTCTCCATTCCCTTCTACACTACCAAAACGTCTATTTCGCAATTGGAATTCTTCAATCGCATTCAGCATGCATATTTCATCAAAATCTGGCCACAACACGTCTGTAAAAGAAAGCTCGGCATATGCGAGCTGCCATAGCATGAAATTGGACAACCTGACTTCGCCGCTTGTGCGGATCAGTAAATCTGGTTCCGGTAAATGAGCGGTCATTAAATGGGATCCAATTAGTGACTCATCAATATCTTCAGGATTAATTGAGCCGTCCGCTACCAGTGCCACTATTTCTTTGACAGATTCGACAAGTTCAAGCCTGCTGCCGTAATTCATGGCAAAGTTCAATGTTAAACCGTCATTGTGCTTTGTTTCTTCAATTGCTTTACTAATTGCTTTTTTCGTATGTTCAGGCAACATATCAAAGTTTCCAATCATTTCAACCTTCACGTTTTGCTCAATTAGTTCGGGGAGGTAGGTACTAAGAAACTCTCCTGGAAGTTTCATCAAGAAATCTATTTCTAGTTTCGGTCGTTTCCAATTTTCCGTTGAGAAGGCGTAAAGTGTAAGTACTTTTACACCAAGGTCATTTGCAATACGTGTTATTACACGAACCTTTTTCATCCCTTCATGATGACCTGCAATTCTTGGTAAATTACGCCGTTTCGCCCATCTGCCGTTGCCATCCATAATAATCGCCACGTGGGCAGGGATATGCTTGCTTTTAACAGTTGTCATTCGGTCCGAAATTGAACTAGCTGCCACCACAGTTTTTTTCCCAAATATTTTTTCCAGCATATCGTTTCCTCCACTCAGCTACTATCAGAGCAAGTACATACTCTATCGTAACAAATTAGACGGTTAATTTCATTTTTTATTGCTGTTCATAAAGAACAAATGCGGAAACGCCTGTTCAGGGGCGTTGGTGTCTCGACGTGGAATAGCACCTTTCACGAATTATCCACAAGCCAAGAACTTTATAATTTCCTAAGCAAAGAAAAAGACGTCCTGAAATAAGGACGTCTCGGAATATAGAAAGTTCTTCTATCAGATTTCCATGATTTCGTTTTCTTTATCTTTTGCAATTTCATCGATTCTCACGATTTGTGAATCCGTCAACTTTTGGATTTCTTCACCATAACGGTGTAGTTCATCCTCAGTAATTGAACTACTTTTTTCAAGTTTCTTGAAATCTTCATTCGCATCACGACGAACATTACGTATCGCTATTTTTGCTTCCTCTGCTTCTTTTTTCACAGATTTCACAAGTTCTTTTCGGCGATCTTCTGTCAATGCTGGAACAGCAAGGCGGATAACGCTACCATCATTAGAAGGTGTAATTCCGATATCCGATTTCATGATTGCCTTTTCAATATCAGCAAGTATTGTCTTGTCATAGGGTTGAATGACAAGCAGACGTGCCTCAGGTACTGAAATACCAGCCATCTGTGATATTGGAGTAGGAGCACCGTAATACTCAACAGTTAATCTGTCCAGCATTGCAGCGCTTGCACGTCCTGCACGAATAGAAGCTAGTTCTCTCGTATATCCACCAATTGCTTTTTCCATACGATCTTTCGCTTGATCCATTACTTCGTTAGCCATTATAAATTCCTCCTGACGACCGTCCCGATCGATTCACCTAGGACAGCTCTCTTAATATTTCCATTTTCCATAATAGAGAATACTACGAGTGGGATATCGTTGTCCATACATAGAGTTGAAGCCGTTGAATCCATTACTTCAAGCCCTTGGTTAATGACATCCAAAAACGATAGTTCTAAGTATTTAACTGCATTCTTATCTTTAGCCGGGTCAGCTGAATAAACGCCGTCCACATTGTTTTTCGCCATAAGAATGACGTCCGCTTCAATTTCAGCTGCGCGGAGCGCTGCTGTCGTATCAGTTGAGAAATACGGATTCCCCGTACCTGCTGCAAAAATGACGACACGTTTCTTTTCAAGATGGCGGATTGCTTTGCGGCGTATGTATGGTTCCGCAACTTGTCTCATTTCAATTGATGAAGAGACACGAGTTTCAACGCCAATTTTCTCAAGTGAATCTTGTAGAGCAAGGGAATTCATAACCGTAGCGAGCATGCCCATGTAATCTGCTGTCGCACGATCCATTCCCATTTCACTGCCAACTTTACCGCGCCAAATATTTCCGCCTCCGACAACAACGGCAACTTCGACATCTAGGTCAACAACTTCTTTCACTTGTATTGCAACGTTTTTAATAACTTCTGGCGATAGACCGAAACCTTGATCACCAGCAAGTGCTTCTCCGCTTAATTTCAAGACGATACGTTTATATTTTGGATTGCTCATTTGTATCCTCCATCTATTCTTTTTTCTTAAGAAAAGCACAAGCGCCTATTATAAATGAACGCAGCCTGTAGAGGCCCACGACATGCATAAGAAGGGCCGGTGACGTGGCGTTCTTTGCACACATAGCCGGACTGGCTTATGCCCCAATCTCCTAGGCGCCTGGAGCTAGACACTGTTCCATGTTGAAAAACTTATACTTTCTTAGCTCTTGAAAAATGGGGAACACACGCATGTGTTCCCCATTTGTTAGTCTATAACGGCTCAGTTACCTTTAACTTGGCTCATAACTTCATCTGCGAAGTTATCTTCAGGTTTTTCAATACCTTCACCAACTGCATAACGGATAAATTCTTTCAATGTACCGCCAGTTGATTTCACGAAATCGCCAACTTTTTGATCGGAATTTTTAACAAATGCCTGATCAAGTACACAAATATCTTCGAAGTATTTACCGATACGGCCTTCAACCATTTTCGCAACGATGTTTTCTGGTTTACCTTCGTTAAGCGCTTGTTCTGTAAGGATTTTACGTTCGTGCTCAACTTCTTCAGCAGAAACTTGGTCACGTGAAACGTATTTCGGATTCAATGCTGCAATGTGCATTGCAACGTCTTTTGCTGCATCTGAATCTGTTGAACCTTCAACAATAGTAAGGACACTGATTCGTCCACCCATGTGCAAATATGGTCCGAAAGCATCGTTATCTGTTTTCGTACGAATTTCATAACGACGAAGTGTAATTTTCTCACCAATTTTAGCAACAGTGTTTGAAATATGATCCGCTACTGACAATCCGTTTGGCAATGTAGATGCAACTGCCTCTTCGACTGTAGCAGGCTTTGTAGCAAGAAGGTGTACAGCAAGATCGTTTACAAGTGTTTGGAAACCTTCATTTTTAGCTACGAAATCAGTTTCTGCGTTCACTTCAAGAATAATTGCTTCGTTACCGTCAACATGAATATACGTTGTACCGTCTGCAGCAATACGATCCGCTTTCTTAGCAGAACTAGAAAGACCTTTTTCACGTAGGAAATCAATTGCCGCTTCCATGTCACCGTTTGTTTCTGTTAACGCTTTTTTACAGTCCATCATACCTGTACCTGTTTTTTCCCGTAATTCCTTAACCATTTGCGCTGTAATTTTCATTTTTTTCCATTCCTCCTATTTATGCCATCAATTCCGAAAAAAGACGATAAGGGTATAAGCCGCTTATCGTCTTTTCATTTACTGGATTTACTCTGCAGCTACAGTTTCTTCTTGAGTCGCTTCTTCGTCTTCGCCTTGTCTTGATTCAAGCAAAGCATCAGCCATTTTGCTAGTCAATAGACGTACTGCGCGAATTGCATCATCATTCGCAGGAATGATGTAGTCAATTTCGTCTGGATCACAGTTCGTGTCAACGATTCCAACTAGTGGAATGTTCAATTTGATTGCTTCAGCAACCGCGATGCGTTCTTTGCGTGGGTCAACAACGAACATAACATCCGGAATTGCTTTCATATCACGGATTCCGCCAAGGAATTTCACAAGACGTTCGTGTTGTTTCTTAAGTTGTCCAACTTCTTTTTTAGGAAGTACGTCAAATGTACCGTCTTCTTCCATTTTCTCGATTTGTTTCATACGTGCAACACGTTTTTGGATTGTGCCAAAGTTTGTAAGTGTTCCACCAAGCCAGCGTTGGTTAATATAATACATTCCAGCGCGTTCAGCTTCTTCTTTAATTGCATCTTGTGCTTGTTTTTTAGTACCGACGAATAGAACTTTACCGCCATCAGCACCAACTTGACGCATGAATGCGTAAGCTTCTTCAAGTTTTTTCACCGTTTTTTGTAGATCGATGATGTAGATTCCGTTACGTTCCACGAAGATGAATTTCTTCATTTTCGGGTTCCAGCGGCGTGTTTGGTGACCGAAGTGTACTCCGGCTTCAAGCAGTTGTTTCATTGAGATAACTGACATTTTGTATTCCTCCTGTTTTGGTTTAATTCCCTCCGTGCACCTCATCCGCCAAAACGACCTCTCGGCACCATTCCTGACGTCCGTCCACGTGTGTAGTATTACCATTCGATAATATACCATATGATTATCTTTATTGCAACCTTCATAGTTTATATTGAAGAATCCTATTAAATTCACGTCGACTGCCCTTGTAAGGCACCTTCGTTTAGTTTATATAGGTATTCATTTGTTTAACATATATACTTTATCTGAATTTCAAGATTAACTCTATCTCTGTACGCCCTTTGCCTAGTTGCTTAGCAATTTCTTCTATGGACTGCCCCGCGTCGTACAGTCTAATTACCTGTGTTCTTGCATCCTCGGCTTCAACTGGCGCCTTAGACTCCTCAGTGGCCTGTCCTGCTGACTTATAAGACTTGAGAGCAAGATTAACTGGCATTTTAGGTATGCTGGCACGTATTACGGGCCGAACTTCTTCAGAAGCCGCAGGTTCTTGTGAAGCACTTACAGTTGTTTTTTTGAAGTCAGGTTGTTGAGCATGGACTGTAAGCTGTTCAATTAAGCGCTCATTCTCGTCTTTCAACTCCGACAAGTATGCGACAATCGAATTATCCATTTCAGTCATAAGCTTGCGCTGTTTTTTTTCGAGATCATCAAACTTCGTAACTTTAGTGTAAAGCAAAGCTAGGAAGTAAAAACTTATTATTTGTATGATGAATAGAAACACTAAAAAAATCGTTATCATCGTCATTAGCCTGTAAAGTCAACAAACGCACCTTTATAGGGGTGTATCGTCTTCTTTTCCTCTTCATTTTGTTGGTGGTCTCCGTTTTGCAACTCTCCTTGATTATGTTCCTGTCGATGTCCGTCTGCCGCCGCCTTCGCTGCCTCTTCCGATTCCAAGACAGTTTCTTTGCCTTTTAACGCTTGCCGTTCCATAAGTGAATTGGCATGATCTAAGTTTAATTGGGTTTGTTGGTGCTTTTGTTCTGCGATTTTTCCCGCATCGAAGGTCTTGGGTATCGCAATTTGCAGTTCAATCCCCTTCAAACTCATAAGATCCCTCCATCAACAATTTCAGTTGCTAATAATTTGCGAAGTTTGAATAGCGCTTTCGAGTGAATTTGAGAAATACGCGACGTAGATAAACCTAAAATCTCACCGATTTCTGTAAGAGTCATTTCTTCTGTATAAAAAAAGCTCAATACAAGCTGTTCATTTTTATTTAGTTCATTGATTTTAGTAATCAAGTCACCAATCAATTCAGTCATCATAGTCTTCTGCTCAGGAGTCTTTGTACCTTCATCCTTTATGATAAACGACTTTTGTCCTTCATCGTCATCGTCATTGACTTTCTCATCAATAGAAAGGACGTTTGAAAAATAATGTTCATGGACAGTCTGATATACCTGATCTACACTTATTCCCATGTGCTCAGCAATTTCTTCTGGTGTAGCATGACGTTGCAACTTCTGCTCAAGCTTCATAATTTCTTCTTCTTGTTTTTTGGATTTCTCCCTAGAAGAACGCGGTAACCAATCTTCTTTCCGCAAGCCATCGATAATGGTTCCACGGATACGAAAAGATGCATACGTATCAAATTTCAAATCCCTACTTGGATCGAATTTCGTTAAGGCGTCAAATAGACCGTGAAGTCCTAGACTCATTATGTCATCACGCGAAACGTTACGTGGCAGTCCAGAGCTAATTCGTTGCACATGATAGCTGACAAGCGGCGTGTACTTACGGACAAGTATGTCTCCTGCTTCGGGATCACGATTACGAATCCACAGGTCCCAACATACGGCTTCCTCCATCAAATCCTGTTTCGACATCGAATCCCTCACTTTCAATGGTGATTCCGTCATAGTTACTAATATTATAGCAAAGAAACACGAAAAAAGGCGACTGAACTGACCAGCCGCCGTACTTAATTGTCCAGTGAACGAATTCATCCGCTCTTTTTTCAGATTTCTTTTGTCCCTAAGTTTACTGTACGGATGTTCAGTATAGATTCTGTAGGATTAAATTCAATTGTACGGCCGCTCGAGCCACCTGTGTCTTCAGCAATAATTGGGATAGACAATCGTTTCAATTCTTGTTTAACGGCTTCAACATTTCGCGGACCAATGCGAATCGTGTCGCTTGAACCGAATTGAAACATTTGTGAACCACCCGCAATTTTCGCCTTCAAAGCCATCGGTCTGACACCTTCCGCCTTGAGCAATTCCATCAACGCGTAAATACCGGTATCCGCAAACTTAGCGACATTAATGCGATCCGATTTACCAAGACTGGAATCCGGAAGCATGATATGTACCATTCCCGCAATCTTTTTACGCTCATCGTAGAGCACAATTCCGACACATGAACCCAGACCTGAAGTTCTAATTGTCATCGGCTCTTTGACGATATTCATATCCGCAATTCCTACCCGAATTACCTCACTCAAAATCACCATCTCACATTACACCTAGTGAACGGAAAATTGTAACGTAAGATGAAGGGTCCGGAAGCAGGAAAAAGTGACCGTCTACACTTGAAATTCCTTCCTCACTTTCCTCACGAATCTGCGTGTCAATAACGATGACTTCATCGCTATAATGAGATACTTCAATCAGTCCGAAACTGACGATTGCACCAACCATGTCGACACTTAACGAAGGTACTGTAGGATAAATTTTCAAGCCTGTAAAATCGGACAGAGCGGACAAGTAAGAACCCGAAAGAATATTGCCTAGTTCCTGCATCGCAGATACTCCTATTTCAGGTAGATTAGGAGAGGAAAAATCGAATGTCTCGTCCCCAATCAATCTTCTAATGAAGTGATTTGCTGATTCCACAGGAAGAACGAAAAACATACTGCCGGACAAATCCCCCTCAATTCGAAGGAAGATTCCAGCAACTATTTTTTCGGCACCACCAGCAAGGTCAAACATCTCATCGAATGATACTAGTTTGACATTTGGAACATGCATATCGATTTTACGATTAAGCAGTTGTGACAATGAAGTCGCCGCATGCGCAGCTCCAATATTCCCCACTTCTTTTAATACATCAAGATGCATGTCCGTAATCGCGTTGTCAGAGTTCATCTGATATCACCCGCTTCACGGGCTCGAGAACTTTATCTAGATTTAGCATAACAAGAAGATGTTTATCCACTTTAGCGACACCAGAGATGAAGTCTGATTCGATGGAACCGACGACTTCCGGTTGTGGCTCGATTGCATTTACTGGAATGTCGAGTACATCATTCGCAGCATCTACAATCAGCCCTACATCATATTCGTCTAGTGTGACAATAATTATTCTTGTACTGTCATCCATCTCTTTTGAAGTGAGGCCAAACCGCTCACGCAAGTCGACAATTGGCGTAACGATCCCTCTAAGGTTAATAACTCCCTTAACATAGGCTGGCGTTTTGGGAACCCGAGTAATCGAAAGCACTTTTTCGATTGACTGAACGATATCAACACCGATGGCATATTCCATATCCAACAATTGAAAAACAATTACTTTCATTTCTTTTTGATTGAGTTTGTCAGTCATATTTTTCACCCCCGCTTATTTAATCAATGCGTTGCAATCGACAATGAGTGCAACTTGTCCATTTCCAAGAATCGTTGCACCGGATATCGCGAATACACTTTGCAAATAATTACCAAGCGACTTCAACACAATTTCCTGTTGCCCGATGAATGAATCGACAACCAGTCCCGCTAATCTTTCGCCTTTACGGACAATGACTACAGACTGATAGCCATCCGATTCACTATTTTGTTCTGGTATTTCGAAAATTTCCGTCAAATTTAATAGTGGTATGATATTGCCACGGAAATCGATAACTTGTTGGTTATGTGCATTCATAATTTCAGAAGTCTGAATGATAGCCGTCTCAATGATTGATGACAACGGTATCGCAAACACTTCTTTTTTCAATTCTACTAGCATAACAGAAATGATCGATAGCGTTAATGGAAGTTGGACTTGGAATAAGGAACCTTGTCCTTCTTTTGATTCGATTGACATAAACCCGCCGAGTGATTCGATGGTATTTTTCACGACATCTAACCCTACGCCACGCCCAGATACATCCGAAATTTTTTCAGCTGTCGAGAAGCCAGATGCCAGAATGAGTTCAGCTACTTGACGGTCCGTCAGTGTTGCAGCTGTTTCTTTTGTAACAATGCCACTTTTAATTGCTTTTGCAAGGACACGTTCACGATTAACACCGGCTCCATCGTCTTCAAGCTCTATAAATACATGATTACCCGAATGATAGGCACGTAAAGTTACAGTACCTTCTTCTGGCTTCCCTTTGGCAACACGCTCAGCTGGACTTTCGATACCGTGATCCAGTGCATTACGAATCAAGTGAACAAGAGGATCCCCGATTTCGTCAATAACTGTTCGATCAAGTTCAGTTTCAGCTCCAATGATTTCGAGTTCAACTTTCTTGTTAAGATCACGTGCCAACTGCCTAACCATTTTAGGGAAACGATTGAATACTGTCTCAACTGGTATCATGCGCATGTTCAAGATGATGCTTTGCAAATCACCAGATACACGCGTAATCCGCTCGACCGTTTCATTCAATTCTGGGTTATGGATTTCACTTGCGATTGATTGAAGTCTCCCCCGATCAATAATCAGCTCTTCAAACAGATTCATGAGAACATCCAGTCTATCAATATTCACACGAATTGTTTTATTACCGGATTGTACACCTGAGTTCCGTTTTCCTTTTTGCTCAGTTGAACCGTTTTTAGCATCTGCATCGATAATAGTAGGCGTAATCGATTCTGTCTCTTTAGCAGACGCGTCATCGTTATCACGTTTCAAGTAATCAGTTGTAACAGGTATGACAGACACGCTTTCAATTTCGGACACTTTCAATACTTTGGCTTTCAAGACATCCGCATCTTCTTTTGTAATAAGCGCCACTGTAAACGTTTCGTTAAAGTCTTCATTTTCAAGCCGTTCTACTTTCGGCTCAGTTTTAATGATTTCGCCGGATTTTTCCAGTATTTCAAATACCATATACACCCTTGCTGCTTTCAATAAACAATCGTCTCGTAGTTTCACATTAATTTCAAATGCGCTAAAGCCTTGCTCAAATGATTGACTAAGGACAGTCATTTCGTACCCATCATAACGAAGTGAATCTTCATGGCTTACTTTATCTTCTAGTACAACAGCTGCTGCAGTTTCAGCTACCACCGCCCCACCAACTTCAATCCTGTTCAATGACTCTACAAGTTTGGTTACATCTTTTTTACCTGTTCCACCTGAGGCGATATCCATCACCATCTCTTCAAGGTAATCGACAGCTTGAAAAACGACATCCAAAATTTCAGCTGTAACACGAATTTTCGAATTACGGATTGCATCCAATACATTTTCCATCATATGTGTAAGATCGGCGATGTCTTCATACCCCATTGTTGCCGACATCCCTTTCAACGTATGAGCGGACCGGAATACTTCATTTACAATGGCAAGATCTAGCGGGTTTTTCTCGAGTTCCAACAGATGTTCGTTGCACGCTTGTAGATGCTCCTTGCTCTCATCTATAAACATTTCCAAGTATTGATTTGTATCCATCGTGACGCCTCCTTCAAGACTTTATAATGCCAATAATCGATTCTGAAATATCGTGTAAGTCAACGATCTCATCGGCAAAACCAGCTTCTTTTATTGCTTTTGGCATGCCATATACGACTGATGTCTTTGCCGATTCTGCAATAGTAATTGTTTTTCCATTTTTCCGTAGCACTTCCATACCATTTTTCCCGTCATACCCCATGCCTGTCATGATAACAGTCAAAAAGTTCAACTCCGTATTCTCGGCAGCTGACTCCAGCAGAACATCAACGGATGGGCGATGTCCCGCACGTGGGGGATCCACAGCGTCTAGACGGACATAGTAGTACATGCCCTTTTTCATCATTTTAAGATGTTTGCCGCCCGGTGCAATATAGGCAGTACCATTTTCAAACAACTCGCCATCTTCTGCTTCTTTTACATGAATATCACAAAGACCGTCCAGTCTATCTGCAAGGGATTTTGTAAAACCTGGAGGCATATGTTGAACAACCAGAATTGGAACACCGATTAATGCGGGTATACCCGTCAGCACTTCCTGCAGTGCCCTAGGTCCCCCTGTCGATGTGCCTATTATAACAAATGTTTTACCTGTTTTGGGAATCTTATTTTGAGACACATTCGTTAACTGACTCCGATTAGGAATAAAGGTAGGTATTTCAACGGCTTTATCAACCGATTTAGTGGTTGATTTTGAAATAATTGGCTGCGTAAAACGTCGGCCCGTAATCTTTCTTGTCAACGTAGACAGCTGTACCCCTGAAGCGGCAATAACTTTCCCTAGAATCTCCTCCTTTACCTCGTGGAGATTCAAGGATATTGCCCCACCCGGCTTCGCGACGAAGTCAACTGCACCATATTCCATAGCGAGCATCGTATTTTCTGCTCCAGTTTTCGTTGTGCTTGACAACATGACAATCGGCACTGGATGGCTCGACATAATTTCTTTTAACGCTTCGAGACCATCCATAATTGGCATTTCTACATCCAAGGTCACAACGTCTGGTTTCAAACTTTTCACCTTTTCGACAGCCTCTTTACCATTACGTGCAGTACCAACTACTTCAATTTCGGGATGGCCCGATAGGAAATCGGATATGAGCTTACGCATAAATGCCGAATCATCCACAACCAACACTTTCTTACGATTGCCTGTATTCAAATCATCCACGCCCTTTCGCGAATATACTCCTCATTTTGCTTAGGAACCCTTCTCCTTGATTGAACTCTTCTTCAGAACTCGGACTGACAAACGTCTCAGCAATTGCCATCATTCTTTTGGATATAGGTGCCTTTGGATATAGTAGTATAAATGGCTCCTGTGCAAGCACTGCCTTGTGAACTACTGGATCTTCAGGCAGGAAGCCAAGAATCTTAGTCTCTTTCCCTAGGAACTTACGCATAGCATATTGAAGTCTCGTTACAGCATCATTGCCATCATCACCCTTTGAAACACGGTTACTGACAATACTGAATACCTTTTCCGGGTCTTGCAGGCAAATGAATTTCATCATGGAGTAGGCGTCAGTGATGGATGTTGGTTCAGTTGTCGAAATGACAATAATTTCATCGACAGCAACAATCAATTCGATTGAACGTTGCGTTGCCCCCGCTCCCATATCAAACAAGATGAAATCATATCCTTGTTGTAAATATTCGAACGCTTTGATTAGTCTATCGAACATAGCTGCCGACCATTCCATCACCATATCCAGCCCAGAACCCCCAGAAATGAACGACAAACCTCCAGGTGCTTCATTTACCACTTCATCAATTTCTTTTTTATTAAGTAAATAGTCTGTCAAACTATTCCGCGGGGCCATACCAAGAAGAATGTGGATGTTGCCCATTCCAATGTCCATATCAATGATAATTACTTTCTTACCTTTAGCTAATAGGGCGTGGGCGAAATTTGTTGAGAAATTCGATTTCCCAACACCGCCTTTACCACTGACAATGGCAATCGATTTTGACAGTTTACCTTGGGACTTCAGCATCTTGAGCCTAAGTGTTTCCGCCTGATCACGCATCATAAGCATCCTTTACTAACAAGGAAATCAGTTTCATGCTATCTGCCTCAGTAATATCTTCTGGAACTTCCTGACCATCCGTGTAATACGCAGTTCCGATACCATAGTCCTTCATCAGATTAAACATTGGACCAATTGATCCGGTCTCATCCATTTTTGTGAATATGAACTTTTCAACTGAAAATGATTTGAACTGTTCAATGATTACCCGCATGTCTTCTTCTTTAGACGTCATTGAGAGAACTAGATATGATTCCATATCTAGTGAAAAATCGATTAGACGCGTCAAATCTTCTACAAACTTAGCTTCTTTATAATTTCGACCTGCCGTATCAATAAATATCAAATCACGGTCAGCCAGTCTCTCGATTGCTTGTTCGAAATCCTTGCTGTTATATGCAATTTCCACAGGAGCTTGCAACAAGTTCGCATATGTACGAAGTTGTTCAATAGCTGCTATTCGATACGTATCAGTTGTGATAAAACCGATTTTCTTCTTTTTTTCAAGAAGCGCCCGTGCAGCAATTTTGGCAATAGTTGTGGTCTTTCCAACTCCTGTTGGTCCAAGAACATTTATGAATTTTTTATTGAAAGAAATGCCCCCAAACGGTAAATCTCCGATTTCTCGTTCAAGAAATTGTTTCACAATAAGAAGTTGCTCTTCATTTGTGAAATCTTTTTTCTCCGCTCTCATCCTGCCGTAAAGATTCTCCCCTAACTCAGTGATGAAATTTACGGACAGACCCTGTTTTTCAAGATGTGCAAGTAGCGGTTTCACGTCATCAGGGAAACGAGAATGAGTAGCAGCTTGTTGCATATCTTTCAACATTTTTTTCATTTCGTTCATTTCTTTTTTTAGTTCTATTGATGTATCGTCTTCTTGTACCGGGCGTGAAGAAATAATAGAAGAAGCTGTTTCTTCTATTTTCGAAACCGGCTCATCAAAACCCGCAACAACTTCTACAGATTTCTTTTTATATAAACCTAGGAACCCTTTTGATTTAACAACAGTTGAACTAAGGATGAGCGCATCATCACCAAAGTCCATACGAACTTTTTTCATGGCTTCTACCATTGTTTCCGCTGTATATTTTTTCATTTTCATCAGATATCCACCACCCCAACACTTTGGACTTCAATTGAAGCCTCAAGTTCATTGTAAGATAATACTGGAATTTGAGGGAAGTATCGTTCCGTTATTTGTCTCAAATACATACGGATTGCAGGCGTACATAGGACAACCGGTGATTGGTCCATCAATGCGACACGTTCTACTTCCCCTGCAATCGACTCGAGAATTTCCTGGGAATGTTGCGGGTCAAGGGATAAATAATTGCCTTGTTCCGTTTGTTGGATACTATCCGCAATCATTTTCTCAACTTTGCCAGAGACGGTTAACACTTTAAGCGATTGACCAGCAGATGCATACTGATTTGTAATTTGCCTTGCAAGGGCCTGTCTAGCATACTCTGTTAAAACGTCGACATCTGATGTATATTTCGAATAATCCGCAAGTGTTTCAAAGATGATTGGCAAGTTCCGTACCGAAACATGCTCGTTCAGCAACTTCGCAAGTACTTTTTGAATTTCACCAATCGATAACGGTGTAGGCGTGAGCTCGTCGACAAGAATCGGGAATGTTTCACGCACATGATCGACCAGTTGTTTTGTTTCTTGACGGCCAATCAAATCTGCAGCATTCGCACGAATCACTTCTGTCAGATGCGTAGAAACAACACTCGGCGGGTCAACAACCGTATATCCGAGAATCTCTGCATCTTCTTTGACGTCTTCCGTTATCCATTTAGCTGGAAGACCGAATGATGGCTCGATTGTATCAATCCCTTCAATCGAATCGTCCCCGCCCGGACTCATTGCTAGGTAATGATCAAGAAGTAATTCCCCTCTTGCTAATTCACTTCCCTTAATCTTGATCCTATACTCATTTGGTTGTAACTGGATGTTATCCCTAATACGAACAACCGGGATAACGAGACCCAGCTCAATTGCCAGCTGTCTACGAATCATAACGACACGGTCGAGTAAATCCCCCCCCTGCGTCGCGTCAACGAGCGGAATAAGCCCATAGCCAAACTCGAATTCGATTGGATCTACATTTAACAGATTGACAATATTTTCTGGACTTTTTAGACCTTCCGTTTCAAGATCTTCTTCCATCTCCAATAATTCCTTAGGATCTTCTTCGACCTTGTTAGACATTATATAGGCGGCTACTGCAAGTGTAATCGCGATTGGAAGTGTAAATATGTCATTAATTGGTGTAGCAAGACCTAGTAATAGCACTGTTACAGCTGCGACGTAAAGAAGTTTAGGTTGTCCAAGAAGCTGGTTTGTTATATCAGAACCAAGATTCCCTTTAGACGCGGCACGAGTAACAACTATACCTGTTGCAGTTGAGATAAGAAGGGCTGGTATTTGCGAAACGATACCATCACCGACCGTCAATTGTGAGAAGAGAATAGCAGCTTCTGCGAATGGCAGACCCATTTGAGCTACCCCAATTATCATACCAACAAGCAAGTTGATAATAACGATAATAATACCGGCAATTGCATCTCCTTTAACGAACTTTGTTGCCCCATCCATTGCTCCATAAAAGTCGGCTTCATTAC
This sequence comes from Sporosarcina sp. resist, assembly GCF_014302295.1. NCBI lineage: Bacteria > Bacillati > Bacillota > Bacilli > Caryophanales > Caryophanaceae > Sporosarcina > Sporosarcina sp. resist. The sequence goes on from NZ_CP060287.1 coordinate 3,497,144, forward strand.
TTACTTTTTCACGTCTCGTTCGTGCTTCTGTTTCAGAAATCATACCGGCGTTCAAGTCAGCATCGATACTCATCTGTTTCCCTGGCATTGCATCGAGCGTAAAACGGGCAGCAACTTCAGAAACCCTTTCCGCACCTTTTGTAATGACGATAAACTGAATAATGACAAGGATGACGAAGATAACGAGACCGACGACGATATTTCCTCCCGTAACAAAAGTACCGAACGTTTCAACAACTCCACCCGCATCTCCGTTTGACAAGATTGCCCGAGTCGTTGAAACGTTAAGGCCCAAACGGAAAAGTGTAAGCAAAAGTAATAAGGTAGGAAAAATTGAAAACTGTAACGCTTCCTGCATGTTCATGGCTGTTAAAAGAACTAAAAGTCCAAGTGTAATATTTATAATTATCAAGAAACTTAAAAGCCATGGTGGAAGCGGGATGACAAGCATCGCAACGATCATGATTACCGCCGCGAGTACTCCTATATCTCTGAATTGCATGTCATCCCTACTCTCTTATATTTAATCAAATTTTACGTTGAATTCTGTATACATACGCAAGTATTTCAGCTATTGCTTTGAAGAACTCTTCAGGAATCCTTCCTCCAATTTCAACATCGTCATAGAGTGCTCTGGCGAGTGGCCGGTTTTCTACCATGACAATGTTGTTTTCAGCGGCAATCAATTTAATCTTTTGAGCAACAAAATCGACACCTTTTGCGACAACGATGGGCGCATCCATATCCCCGTCCTTATACTTCAGTGCAATCGCATAGTGGGTCGGGTTCGTGATTACGACATCTGCATTGGGCACTTCCTGCATCATGCGTCGCATAGCCATTTCACGTTGGCGCTGCTTAATTTTGGATTTTATAAGCGGATCCCCTTCGGAGTTTTTATATTCATCCTTAATATCCTGTTTGGACATCCGAAGATTTTTTTCATAGTCATATTTTTGATACATAAAGTCTAGAATTGAAATGAATAACAAGACAAATGCTGCCGTTATTCCCATCAATGCGGCAAGTTGCCCGACCGTCGTTAATATATCCCAGGGGCTTTTAAATGCCAGTCCTAGTACTTTATCAATATTCGACATGAGGATAAGTGTTGTAGTTGTTCCGATAAATGAAATTTTCAGTACAGACTTCATTAATTCTACAATGGCACGGATCGAAAAAATCCGCTTAAGCCCTTTGATTGGATCTATTTTCTTCAAATCCATTTTCAATGGTTCAGCAGTAAGAAGCAAACCGAATTGAAATAGATTCCCAGCCACTCCTGCAACAACCGCTACAAGCATGACAGGCAATAGAAGAAATGCCATTTGAACTAAGACATCTCCATAAATGAGCATTGCCTGGTCCTCATCTAGATTGGATATAGGTATATATTCAGTGAATGCTTGATGGAAAAACACGAAAAAGCGATCCCTCATAAATCCTGCAGCAAAAGACAGGAATAGGAACACGGAAAGTAGCAGGATTGCACTTGTAACGTCCTGACTTTTTAAAACCTGACCTTTTTTTCGAGAATCTTGACGTTTTTTCGGAGTGGCTTTTTCAGTCTTTTCCCCTGCGAAGAATTGCAGATCAAGCCGCAATATCATACTAGCCACCTCCAAGAATTAACATCAAGTCCCTCATACTAATAATCATTACTTCAAATAATTTCTTCATCATTTGGACCATAACACCCATCATAATAAACAGAACGATAAAACTAACCCCAATCTTGATTGGGAACCCTACAACGAAAATATTTAATTGTGGCACTGCTCTTGCAGTGATCCCAAGTGCTAAATCGACGAGGAATAATGTCGCAACGATTGGAATTGACATTTGGAAGGCGATTGCAAATGAGGTTGCAAAAGTCCGAATGACAAAATCGGCTAGTCCCTCTTGACCAAAAGCCGGCCATAGTTGGTCTGCTGGGATGAATTGGTAGCTATAATAAATTCCATCCAAGAGCATATGATGGCCGTTTAACGCCAGTAATAAGAGGATGGCCAACGAGTTGAAAAATTGACCAAGAAGTGGAGATTGCGCTCCAGTTTGCGGATCAATAACGTTCGCAATCGCAAACCCCATTTGAAAATCGATAAAACCTCCGGCAATTTGAATGGCAGACATGACGATGAACGCGATGATTCCAATGAATAATCCTGTCATTGCCTCTTTCACGACTAATAAAAGATACGCCCCATTAATCTCCAGCACAGGCATGTCGACTGTATAGACCATCGACCAGGCAAGTAAGGCACCAAAAATGATGCGCTGAGTCGTCGGTATTGCGCGATAAGAAAATAGTGGCAATGTAACAAAAAAAGCAGTGACACGAGTCAAAATAAGTAAGTATGCAGCTAATGAAGGGACTAATTCTTCCATTTAATCACCCGATATACCGTCCAAGGTTCTCAAAGATATCAGCTGCAAACGTTGTTACCCTTGCTAGCATCCATGGACCGAAAATGACAATCCCAACTAACACAGAAACAATTTTAGGCACGAATGCTAGTGTCTGTTCCTGAATCTGCGTGGTTGCCTGGAAAATACTCACGGAAAGCCCTGTCACAAGTGCAAGGATAAGGAGTGGGCCCGAAGTCAAAAGAATGACCCAGATTGCACGCTCTGCTATCTCTATGACTAATTCCTGTGTCATTCAAAACCCCTCCTAAAAACTTTGCAACAATGATTTGATAATGAGATACCATCCATCAACAAGGACGAACAGTAATATTTTAAACGGTAACGAGATCATGACTGGCGGTAACATCATCATCCCCATCGACATAAGAATACTCGCTACAATCATATCGATAACTAAAAATGGTATGAAGATCATAAAACCCATTTGGAAGGCGGTTTTAATTTCACTCAAAGCAAATGCGGGAACTAACATCGTCAGTGAGATGTCTTCTAGTGATTCAGGTCGATCCGCTTTATTGTAGCGAAGGAATAACTCCAAATCCTTCTGTCGAGTATGCTTACTCATAAATTCTTTGAGTGGGATACTTCCCTTTTCATAGGCTTCTTCAAGCGAAATCTCGTCCGCAAATAGCGGAGTAAGAGCCTGATCATTCACTTGCTGAAACGTTGGGGCCATGATGAAAAACGTCAGAAACAGTGCTAGTCCAACAATTACCTGGTTTGGAGGCATTTGTTGCGTTGCCAGTGCCGTTCTAACGAATGACAGAACGATGACAATCCTTGCAAAAGAAGTCATTAAAATTAGAATAGCTGGCGCTAAGGACAAGACAGTCAGAAGTAACATCATTTTGATAGATGTCGATACATTTGACGGATCACTGTCTGAAAAAAACTGAGCAATATCATTCATCGCGGTTGCGCTCCTTTTCTGTCAACCGGCTGATATGCGGTTTTCTCTCTTCTTTCATCTCCTCAAGCCTTGTTTGAAAAACAGTACTGAAATCGGATGACTCTTCCGTTTTCATATTCGAGTCACTTTTCGATTTACCCGTTACTTTAGCAAGAATCCGATTGAGCATCCCGGATACTATCTCCGTATTATTATCACCCGCGTAGAATTCTACTAGTTTGTCAATTTCATCAGGATCCGTAATTTCTTTTAACAATCGGATATCGTCTCCAACCCCAATAAGGTAATAGGATTCTCCTATGACGACCAGTTGAATCGATTTATGCTGTCCGAGCGAAATACCACCCATGTTTTTCATAAGTCGATTTTTATCGTAGAGCTTATTTTTCCGATTAACGAACTTCAATAGACCAAATAATAATCCAAGGACGAACACTAAAGCGAATAACGTTTTTATGTAGTCCCCTGCAGAAGAACCGACGTCCGCATTGTCCGTAGTAAGGTCATCAGCGGGCGGTGTTAATTTGTCCTCATCAGTGTCGGCATCCTTTTCCGAGTCCTTGTTAAACAAATCGGACACCGATTTGTTCGGATCAACGTCGGTGTCTGCATGAACGGATGCGTACGGCAATTGGGTTACTAGGAAGATAATCAGTATGAAAGCTGACAAGTACTTTTGTACATTCGTTGATTTCATCCCCCGATTATCCTAATGCTTTTTCGATTGCTTCAACAACACGATCTGCCTGGAATGGTTTGACGATAAAGTCTTTTGCACCAGCTTGAATCGCATCGATTACCATTGCCTGCTGCCCCATTGCTGAACACATGATGATCTTCGCTGCAGGGTCTTTTTCTTTAATCGCTTTTAAAGCTGCAATACCATCCATTTCTGGCATTGTAATATCCATTGTGACAAGATCAGGTTTTAAATCAAAATATTTTTCAATAGCTTGTACACCATCTGCTGCCTCGCCAACTACTTCAAAATTGTTCTTTGTCAAAATATCTTTTATCATCATTCGCATGAAAGCTGCATCGTCTACTATTAAAATACGTCTACTCATTGTCATTACCCCCGTTAAATTATCTTAAATTGTTTAAACGTTCTACTTGGCTTAAAATATCTGTGATTCGTACTCCGAAGTTTTCGTCGATAACGACAACTTCTCCTTTTGCGATATGGCGATTGTTTACTAAAATATCAACCGGTTCTCCCGCAAGTTTGTCCAATTCAATAATGGAACCACTCGACATTTCCAAAATTTCCTTCACCGAACGCTTTGTTCTGCCAAGTTCAACCGTTACTTGCAAAGGTATATCAAGGAGCATATTCAAATTGTTGGACTCTGACTTGTTTAAAGACGGACTTTCAAAGTTAGCAAACTGTGCTTGCTGAACTTGTACCTGCGGTTGTTGCGGACGCATTTGCATCTGCTGTTGTGGTACTGGCTGTCCGTATTGTGTGTCATAAGCAGGTTGCTGCATCCCTTGTCCAAAACCATTTTGTTCGTACGACTGCTGTTGCACTTGTTGTTGCTGTGCTGGTTGTTGGACTGGAGAGGGTTGCTGTTCTGTTGGTCGAGCCATCTCGGCAACTGCCGCAGTTTCCTCCTCTGCATCGCCACCCATGAGAGAGGCAACTAATTTCTTCCCAAATCCTAGTGGAAGTAATTGCATAATGTTTGAATCGATAAGATCGCCTACTTTAAGCGAAAACGATACTTTTATCAATAAATCATCTTCAGGAATAAGATCCCGCCCTTTGTTTTCAAGAACATCCATCAGGTCGATAGTTGGCGGTGAAATATCGACTTTCTTATTGAACAAGGTCGACATCGAAGTAGCAGCGGAACCCATCATTTGATTCATCGCTTCTTGAACAGCACTTAAATGAATTTCACCAAGATCCATATTCGGATTTAAACCATCCCCGCCCAACATAAGATCCGCAATGATTGCCGCATCACTTTGTTTAATAACGAGTAAGTTCATACCGCTAAGTCCTACTGTATAGTCGACCTTAATGGCAACGTATGGATGGATGAATTCTTCTTCCAAGGCATCCTTATCGACAACCGAAATAGTGGGTGTCGTTATGTCGACTTTTTGTCCGAGCAATGCAGATAATGCTGTTGCTGAACTTCCGAAAGAGATATTACCAATTTCACCAAGTGCATCTTTTTCCATATCATCCAAATAATCTGATGTTACTATTTCTTTTGAGCTAGAATCCCCGGGCTCATCGCTCGACAAAGGTTCCCCACGTAATAATGCTTCAATTTCTTCCTGTGAAAGGATATTATCACTCATCATCTTCATCCCCTCCGATCTTTGTATCAATTATCTGTACAGCCATCTGGTTTTTCAAATGCCCCGGCTGTGCTGTGAATTTCGGTATGTCACCGATTTTTATGACGAGTGGATCGTCAATCTTACAATTTAGCTTTACGACATCTCCCATTTGAAGATAGAGGAAATCCTCAATCGTCATTTCTGCATTGCCAAGTTCGGCGATAACAGACAAAGGAGCTTGTTTTAAACGTTTTTCAATAACCATACTTTGCTCTGCCGTGGGTTCTTTCTTGTTAGTCTGCATCCAATAACGTACCGATAAGTTGGGAACGATTGGTTCAAGAACGACGTGCGGAATACAGATATTGATCATTCCACTTGATTCTCCGATGATAATATTGAACGAGATAACTACGACCGTCTCATTCGGTGATATCATTTGAAGGAACTGCGGATTGACTTCAATCTCCGTTAGGAATGGATCAATATCAATGATCCCCGACCATGCTTCGCGTAAATTATCAAAAGAACGTTCGAATAAACTTGTCATGATTTTCAATTCAATTTCAGTCAAATTATCAACTTTACCTGGACTTTCTCCGACTCCTCCCATCATGCGATCGAGCATCGTATAAGCAATGTTCGGGTTCACTTCCATTAGGATATTGCCGTCTAACGGTGGAACTTCAAATATATTAATTAAGGTCATATTCGGAATAGAACGTATAAATTCCTCAAAAGGAATTTGATCGACCGAAGCTACACTGATTTGGACATACGTTCGCAACTGTGCTGAAAAATATGTCGTTAATAGTCTTGCAAAGTTTTCGTGGATCCTGGTCAAACTGCGTATCTGATCTTTGGAAAATCGAAGGGCACGTTTAAAATCATACACTTTTACTTTCCGGGTCTCATCTTCTTTTTTCATGTCTTCTGCAGACATTTCCCCTGTTGAAATCGCAGACAATAATGCATCGATTTCACTTTGGGATAATATATCCCCGGCCATATGGTCACCTCCCGGTATCTGACTCTAGTGAAACTAATTGCCTATATTGGTTAAAATACAGTGTCCCATTGAATTCGCTGGGTTCAAATAGGTGTTCATTTGTTCAACTTAACTAGTTATTGAATAATATACGAAACGATGTAGATCTTTTGGATTTCCCCATTTTGCATAAGAGGGTTAAGATGTGCTATCAAGGCATCCTCGAAAGCCTGTTTTCCGGCTTTCCCCTCAAGGTCTTGCGCCGTCATCTCGGAAAGTTCCTGGATAACAATATTTTTCACTTGGAAATCCCTTTTCGCCAGTTCTTCTCCTGCTAACTTATTATCTGTTTGGATTTTCAACGTGATTTTGATAAATTGTCGGTTGCCAAGATTTGTTGTGATTTCTTCAATGTCCACGGAAGATTCAACAATTTCATCAATTGTTGGCTCTTTTGCTTCATCGTCTTTGTTCAGTTGCATAACAAGAATGAGTCCAACTACGCCGATAAGCGTGATGCAAACTAGTATAATAAGGGATACCGTCAATACTTTATTCTTCATCTTCTTCACCTCGTATATGCGGATTGGATAATAACTGGACCGCCTTATAAAATTCGATGATACGGCTGTTTACCTCGTCAGCCGTATCAAAGACAACATATTTCGTTCCTGTCGTAAGGGTAATCGTCGTGTCAGGAAATGACTCGACTTTCTCAATGTACAATGCGTTCAATGTAAACTCGGTTTTGTTTAGACGCGTAACTCGTATCATATGTAAGGGGCCGGGCACAGAGCCGGCCCGACCCTCCTTTTCTAGTGAAGCTATGTTAGGTTAAATAAGTTGTGAATTACTTATCGTTTCAAGTTTACAAGTTCTTGTAAGATTTCATCTGATGTCGTTATGATACGTGTATTTGCTTGGAAACCACGTTGTGCGACAATCATTTCAGTGAATTCTTCAGCAAGGTCGACGTTGGACATTTCTAGGAAACCAGATTCTAATTTACCAAACCCTTGATCTAGACCAAAGCCAACTGTTGAATCTCCGGAGTTTGCTGACACTCGGAAATAGTTACCGCCTACCTTATCGAGTCCACCTGGGTTCGAGAATTTTGCGATTTGAAGTTTACCAGCGACTTGAAGTACAGCTTTATTTTCCCCTACCACCTTATCGTAAACAGCTTTTGCAGTATCATAATTACCTTGTGCTGTTACAAGGGCAGCTTCCGCATTAGTTACATTACCTGGGACAACCGGGTTCGCTTCTTGAGCTGCTTTCAAATTATCTTTTGCAGTTTTTAAGAGAGCCTCAGAATTACCAGTTACAAAAGCTTGTTCAGCCGTTGATACTTTCGTTTTACCTGATGTCGTTGTATCAACAAAATAAACAGTCCCATCTTGCCCTACAGACATTGAAGATGCTGTTTTAGGAATTTGGATTTTTCCAACGGTTTGACCAGTGGAAGGGATTCCCATTTCTCCATCGGGTGGAGTAGAAGTACCGCCTGGTTTCCCCTGCACTCCCTGAATATATCTTCCCTCTCCATCGACTAAGTCGCCGGTACTGTCCATATAAAAATTACCTGCTCTTGTGTACAATATTTCATTACCATTCATCGCTTGGAAAAATCCATCTCCAGCAACCGCAAGATCCAATGTATTCCCTGTAAATTGCGTAGACCCACCCGTATGAAGCGTATCAATTGCAGCAATTTGTGAGCCCAGTCCTACTTGTTTCGGGTTGACCCCACCACGACTATCTCCAGGACCTGATGCACCCGCCACTGTTTGTGATATCAAATCTTTAAAGATTGTACGACCTTTTTTGAAGCCGTATGTGTTAACGTTTGCGATATTGTTACCAATAACGTCTAGTTTTGTTTGGAAGTTTCGTAGACCTGAGATACCTGAATACATTGAGCGTAACATAAATATTTTCCCCTTTCGATTTTAAAAATGTAACCGCATCTATCAGTCAGCGGCTGTTGGCATCCATAAAGGTCCTGCCGAGTTTAACTAAGCACAATTGTGCCGTCGATATTTGTAAATAATTGATCTTTTGCTTCTAGGCGATCCATTGCTGTAATAACAGTTGAATTCTTTGCACTAACGATGAGTGCTGCTTGGTCCATCAAAACGAGCGATTCTTTGATACCCTTTAACTTTGCCTCGTTCACCTTTTCAGTGACATGCGCCCATTCAGCATCCGATATATGGATGTTTCGTTCTGCTAAACGTTCCGATGCGTGTTTGCTTATTTTAAGTTCAACAGGCTGTATTGCTATATTTAAATGTTCAAGAAATGATTGTTTCGGGCTTTGCGTCGGTTTGACTGGTTGTCCTTGGTGTATAAGTGATTGCGATGGAATTCGATGTAAATTTAATTTATCCATATCATCATTCCGTCGTTTCTTCTTTTTCGCTTATTGAGGTGAATTTCTTGCCTTCAATCCGAGTTCCGTCTTCTAAAATATATTGAAGTTTTCCATCTTTATTCGCAACAGATACTACTTTACCTTGTTTCTCTTCTTCGCCGTCCATGTAACCAACGAACTTGCCGATAAGCATACTTGCTTCAACAAGACTATTTGTTCCGCCCGAACCAGACATCACTTCCGAAATATTGCCTGGAGTCAATTCTTTCCCGTCATCCATAATGAATGTTACAGAGCCATTATCATATTTCACTGACACGATACGATTGGTTCCTTCATCTACAACGGGTTTTCCATCCACATCTACAACCGCATTGCCGTTATCATCTATCTTCAGTTTATGCCAACGAACTTCTTTACCTGCAAAACTGTTGTATTGAATCAATTGCGACTGATTTTGTGCTTCGGCGAATTTATCAAATGACTTCGATAAGTTCATCGTCTGTTCAAGTGCCGAGAACTGAGCCATTTGTGCGATAAATTCGTTATCTTTCATCGGATTTGTCGGGTCCTGGTTTTGTAATTGGGCGATGAGTAACTTCATGAAATCATCTTTACCCATAACTCCATCGCCAGTTTTACGCTCATCCCGCTTTTTATTGACTAAATAATCCGTTCCTGAAATCGCTTTTTGTCCTTCAATTGCCATTCGTTATACCCCCAAATCAATCATATACTCCTGGAACGTCATTTCTTCTTCATCGTTTTGTTCATGTTGCTCTTCTGTTTCTTGTCCTTCTTTTCTGAAGTGCTGATTAAACGCTTGGTCTCGATCGTTTTTGGTTGTATCTTGCAATGTTTGAGAAACGTCGATTCGTTCTACTTGCAGATTTTGTTGAAGGAATGCGCTTCTAAGCTGATGTAACTGACTTTCTAACATCTCTTTACCGAGTGCAGTGGATGCAAGAATCCGTGCTGTCATGATGCCATTTACCTGTAGCAATTCAATGCGAACTTGCCCCAGATGTTCTGGGTATAGTTTGATTAGCAGGCGGTTCGTTCCGTCCGCTTGACCGAAATTCGAACGTCTGAAAATAGTTTGCATTTCTTTGATCAATGCTTCATTTCGTGCGTTCGTACGATTTTCCACTTCAGTAAGTGTAAGTTCACCTTTAGCTGTTACCACAGTACCAAAAGCACTACTGACAACTTGTTGCAATGCATCTTTTGAACTCACTGTTGCAGGCGATGATTCTGAACCTTTTTCCGTAGTTCCATCATCCGTCATTGTTCGCCCGGAATCTGCTGGAACGACAAATCGTATGACATTTTTCGACTCCATCAATTGTACCATGCCATTCTTCGCAGAACTGCTAGAATTAAGGACATTTTCGAAACGTTCATCCGTCGTTGCAAGATAGCCTTGTAGTGTAAAAACTTGCTGTTCCTGCTTCAAAAGCAAATCGGTTTTCGGCGCGGTAAGTTCTGCTGTTTTAAGCAACGTCAATAATTCGATTGCCTGTTGTTTCGGTATTTCGCCTTTCCCTTCAAGCGCATCTGTCAATTGAGCAAAAAACTGTGGAGCCACTTTATCAATGGCGTTCAATACAGTCCAAAAGTCATTCGTATTGGCTACTGCTGACAGTTCCTCTTGGTCAAGACCTGCTTGTTCTAATAGTTGAAGCAAGCTTTCAATTAGTCGTTTCGGTTCAAGATCAAGTAATCTTGCAAGCTCTTCCAGATTACCTAGATTAGAAATCGAGTCTAATTTACTCTCGCCATCTGTTAGGTCTTTAATAGCAGTACCGAGCTCTTCAATAGAAGTTGCATTAAAAATTGCCATTATTGATTCATCGGTTATCCCGCCGACAGTCAGTTCCTGTATAGGAGCGACAGTTAATGAGGCATTTCCAGCGATACTGCTGAAAACCGAACCAAATGAATTTGTTGCTGGCTGACCTAACTGCACATTATTCGACGAAGTTTGCACGTTCATTCCAGCCATTGCTTGTAATGATGCGATGTTCACTTATTCACCTCCCTTCAAAACTAGCTGTATAAAGTCCCAATTACTTGGTCATCATCGTCGTATATTTCGCCGCATCTTCTGGCGACATTTTTTCCAGAATAGAAGCAAGTGTAGCTGATTTCAAGTTCGTCAAAATTCTTATTGCTTCTGCATCGCTCATTTTCGTAATAACAGGCGCAGAAGACTTTGCTGACATTTGCTCAAACGTCGTTACGATTTCATTAAAGTTCCGTTTGGAGTCATCTTTATCACGCACCAGCACCGCAATTTCATCAAGGAGTTTCTCTTGTTCAATGAGCAATTTTTCATTTTCAGTAGCTGATTTATCGAGATCCTGCTGAACCTTGAATAGTTGGGCTTCTTTCTCTTGAATTTCCGCCTGCATCGTCACGACTCGTTCTTCAAGGACGAGATCACCCATAACGGGATCTTCTTCTTTCTTTTCTGTGATGAATGGTAATTTACCAGACAACTCTTTCGCCTTGTCGAATACATTGACATCTGCAAATTTCGCAATGATTAGAACGAGTGCCGTTGTGAATAACAGTGGAATAAGTACCCAAAGTAAAAGTTTTTGGAAGGTGCCGCTTTTCCCCTCTTGTTCTACTTTAGTTATTTGTTCTGTTTGTTTAGCCTTTTTCACCACATTATCACCTATTTTCTCTTCTTCGGAACTTCAGCGTCGACAATTCATCGAGCTGAATCGCTTCTAGCTGTTCCATTTCAGCGCGATGATGTTCACGATCTTTTTCTTTCATTTTTTCGAATTTTCTAACTTCCAACGTTTTTTCCAAAAGTTTATTCTCATACCAATTCATTTTTGAGCGAGCCTGCATGACTTGTTGTTGTACCACTGTAATTCTTTTCTCTAAGCTGCTAATGAACCGAGCATAATAATGAATTTCATTAACCGAAAAACCGACCGCCATCTTGACCTGTTGTTCGGTGAGCGTATCTTCTTTCTTTTTCAGCAAGTCATACAGTTTAGTCGCAACTGTTTCGAATGCCTCAACTGATCCTTTAAATTCCACTTCAGTTTCGGTTTTTTCTTGTTCACGAAAAGTCAGCACCTTTTCAAAGCGATAATTATAAGGCTTCATACGTTCCCGCCTCCACCACCGAGTGATACGAGCTCAGCAATACTGTCCTCAATTGAAATGTTATCTTTGAAACCTTGTTTTAAAAAATTTGTAATAAGTGGTTCAAACTCAATTGCTTGATCAATTTCTTTAGATGTCCCGCGTTTATAGGCTCCGATATTAATCAGATCTTCGGATTTATTGTAGGTGTAATAAAGTTCGCGCAATCTTTCTGCTGCTTTTACGTGCTCTGGATCCGCAATATGATTCATGAGCCGGCTAACGCTTTTCAATACGTTGATTGCAGGATATTGTCCTTTGTTCGCAAGTGTCCGATCGAGTACAATGTGTCCGTCCAGGATTCCCCTAACTGCATCAGCAATTGGCTCATTCATATCATCGCCATCTACAAGTACTGTATAGAATGCCGTAATGGATCCATGCTCATTGGTGCCCGTACGTTCCAGTAATTTTGGCAAGATAGCAAAGACAGAAGGGGTATAACCGCGTGTAGCAGGTGGTTCTCCGACAGCCAGTCCTATTTCCCGCTGTGCCATCGCTACCCGTGTGACAGAGTCCATCATAAGCATGACGTTCATGCCCTTATCTCTGTAATACTCAGCAATTGCTGTTGCGGTAAACGCTCCTTTAATACGCATAAGCGCAGGTTGGTCCGATGTTGTAGCAACAACAATCGACCTGCTCATGCCTTCAGGTCCAAGATCACGTTCGATGAATTCACGGACTTCACGGCCACGCTCACCTATCAGTGCTATGACATTCAAATCGGCTGTCGTATTGCGAGCAATCATACCGAGCAAAGTACTTTTTCCAACACCAGATCCCGCGAAAATTCCGACTCGCTGACCTTTTCCGACTGTCAACATGCCATCAATCGCCTTGACACCCACCGCAAGCTTTTCGCTGATCGGTGGACGGGTAAGGGCATTAGGAGGGTCTTGTTCTGTTCTAACAGTTGTCAACCCTCTCGGAAGGATGCTGTTATCGATTGGGTTCCCCATCGAATCAAGTACTTTTCCTACTAAATTCATACCTACTTTGATTTCAAGCGGTTTCCCCAAACTTTCAACAAGGCACCCGCTAGATATATCACGGATATTTGTATAAGGCATCAGAATGACGATTTCTTCCTTAAATCCTACAACTTCTGCTTTAATAATCGAGTCGGCCTTGCCTGTATTATTTAAATGGATATGGCAGACATCACCGATTGAACTTTCAGGTCCTTGTGACTCAATCATCAAACCTACAACGCGGACAACACGTCCAAGCTTTTTAAAAGTCTTTACTTTTGGAATGACCGCAATTAAGTCCTCTGCTTTTTTCATCGTCAATCACCACTTTCCATGATACCGATGAGTTTCTCCCTTAGTTCATTCAACTGTTCGTCAATGCTGACAACAATCCGCCCATGATTTGTTTCGATATAGCACTCGTTTGATTCAAAATCATCATTTGCAAAAATAAGGAATGGCACATTCGGCGGGAAAATCGATGCAAGTTCAGAACGATTATCGGACACAAGTTCGAAATAATCGAGAGAAACATACAATTTAATCTCTTTCATTTCACGTGTTTCTTTTAAGGCTCTTTTAACAACTGATAAATAAACTTCCTTATCATCTTGAAGTACTTGTCCAATAATCTGCTCTGTAGAAAGCATTGCAAGATCGAGAATGATGCGCTCCTGGCTTACAAGATATTGACGCGCATTTTCAATGGATAACTCCGTCGTTTCATTTGCAGTACTAATAGAAGCTGCCATATCCGATAATGACTTATTACGCCCCTCTTCGTAGCCGACTTGAAACCCTTCATCATATGCTTGTTGCTGAAGTACTGTTTTTTCATTCTGCCAGGCTGCTTGCATCGATAAGATATCTTCAGTGGCGGTTTGTCTCAGTCGTTCGATTGCCTCTTTTTCCTGCTCATTTATCGTATTGGCCTCTTTCAACATGCGGTCCCGTTCAATAAGTATGGAATCTAAGGACAAACTCACTTCCGCGTCGACTTCTTGCGAAACATAAAGGCTTCGAATGGAGATTTCTTTCGTTTCCCCTTCTTCCAATATTGTATTGAATGAACGAAATACGTTAGACAATGATGTCATCTCCTCCACCACGAGCGATTATGATTTCACCCGATTCTTCCAATCTACGAATCGTGCTTACAATACGAGATTGGGCCTCTTCGACATCTTTCAATCGTACAGGTCCCATGACTTGCATCTCTTCTTGGAACGATTCCGCCATCCGCTGAGACATATTCCTGAACAAGACTTCTTTCACTTCTTCACTAGAAACTTTCAGTGAAAGGATTAAATCTTCATTTTCACAGTCGCGAATAATACGCTGAATTGAACGGTTGTCCAATGTAACAATATCTTCGAAGACAAACATACGTTTCCGAATTTCTTCTGCGAGTTCCGGATCTTGAATTTCAAGTGCATCAAGAATCGTTTTCTCTGTTGTTCTGTCAACTCCATTAAGCACTTCGACGACTGCATCCACGCCACCCGTTTCCGTGTGATCCTGCGTTACTGTTGAAGATAGTTTCCGCTCAAGTACCGCTTCGATTTCACTGATGACCTCTGGTGAAGTCGAGTCCATCGTCGCAATTCTTCTCGCGATATCTGCCTGCATCTCTTGTGGCAATGCCGATAAAATCAGTCCAGCCTGTTCTGCCTCTAAGTAAGACAAGATAAGCGCAATTGTTTGCGGATGTTCGTTTTGAATGAAATTCAGAATTTGTGATGGATCTGCACGTCTTGCAAAATCGAAAGGTCGCACTTGTAAGGAAGATGTTAAGCGATTGATAATTGCTTGCGCATGATCTTTACCAAGCGCTTTTTCAAGTATCGTTTTCGCGTAACCAATACCGCCTTGCGAGATATAATCCTGAGCAAGTGCAATGTTATGAAACTCTTCGATAATTTCTTCTTTCACGGATGCCTCAACTTTTTTGACACCTGAAATTTCAAGCGTTAGGCGCTCAATTTCGTCTTCATTCAAATGCTTATAAATTGCTGCTGATACTTCCGGACCGAGGGAAATGAGCAGAAGTGCTGCTTTTTGTTTTCCTGTCATCCCTTTTTCTTTCTTAACCACAGTTCATCCCTCCGTCATTCCTCGGCTATCCATGTACGCAATAGTTTGGCAAATTCTTCTGGTTTGTCTTTTGCCATCTTCTCGAGTTGTTTCCTCCGGACAGTTCCTTCTGTTTCAAGTTCATTATTAATATCATCTACATCAAATGTTGCAAGTTGTTCTTCCATAATCAGTTCTTCTTCTAGCTCTTCCGCTTTTCGACGATTCCTAATGAACATAAACACAAGAATACCGATAATAAGAAGAAGTACACCACCAATTACGTAAATCCACCACGGAATTGTAGACGTCGGCACAGAGAAGTCATCCACTTTACCATTAAAAGGCTGTACAGAAACGGCGATTTTGTCATTCAGTTCCGCCACCGTTAACGCTCCAGCTGCCTCTTTGTCAATAGATGTACGAATGATTGTCTCAAGTATGCGCTGGACATCATCTTGCATTCCCGGTGGCATTGATGTTGGATCGTCTGCAGTTGGTGGTTCAACCATTACCTGGATTCCGATATCACGAATCTTATAAGGGCTTTCAACAATTTCTTTACGAATACGGTTCACTTCATTGTTAACCGTTTCTTCGATTTTTTCATAATCACCGTTTGAAAATGTCCCTTCCACGTAGCCAGTCCCATTATCTGTAGGGTCCTCTCCTGCAGGAGTCCCGCCCGCGACTGGGCCATTTCCTGTAAACGATTCAGTAAGACGCTGTACGCTAAGCGCAATTCCTTCCATACTCTCTTCGTCGACAGGCAATACAAGATTCTCTTCTCTGTTTTCAAGTTGGAAGTCAATATCTGTTGTGACTGAGACAACAATTTTATCTTGCCCCATCATTGTTCCAAGCATCATCTGTACTTGGCGTTGCAAATCACGTTCGATTGTTTTTTTGAGGGTCATTTGATCCGTAATGCTAGGTCCATATGCATTATCGGTAGCCTTCAAGTCAAAGTACTCGGAGTACTGGTTCATGATGACAATATCATCGGTCGACAGATTCGGTATACTTTTCGATATTAGATTATAAAGTGCAGTAATCTGTGGTTCAGTGAACTGGTGTCCCGCATCGGTTTTCAACATAATCGACGCACTTGCCTGTTGCGTACTCTCATTCAAGAAAACACTCTCTGTCGGCAATGTGACCATTACTTTCGCATCTTTCACGCCTTCGATTCCTTTAATCAGGTTCGCAAGTTCAGTTTGCATAGAAGCAAGCTTAATCATATTGAACTCATTGTCAGTCGTTCCAAATCCTGCATTTTCTGCAAAGAACGAGTAATCAATCATTCCTGAATTCGGAAAACCTTCTGCCGCAAGGGACACTAGTAATGAGTCTACGCTGTCCCTCGGCACTAAGATTGATGTGCCACCTGGCGCAACCTTGCTTTTAACCCCTTGAGCATCAAGCTGTTCTTTAATGCGTCCGATTTCAGCGCGAGATACCTCCGAATAGAGCGGCACATATTCCGTTCTAGATAGAAAGAATGTTAAGAAAGCGGCGATTAAAATAATGGCGATTGTAGATCCAATATAAGTACCTTTTTGTTTTTTTGTACGACTCGACCAAAACGTTTGTAAATCCGCCCTGATTTTCGTCACTCTTTCATTCATTGTAATCCCCCGGTCAGCTTACGTAATTCAATAATGGACAACTTATATGTCGCGTAAAATCAAACAGGCATCCGGATGATTTCTTGATACGCTTCAATTACTTTATTTCGAACTTCCATCGTTGCATTTAACGCAATCGACGCCTTTTGTGCTGTAATCATGACATCATGAAGTTCGACATCTCCGCCACGCACTAATTTTTCCGTCATCATATCTGATTCTGATTGTTTATTATTAACTTCTTGAATCGCATCTTTTAAAAAGGTTCCGAAACTTTGTTGCGCTTCATATGGTGTTGGAGTTGGTTTCATTTGATTTTCCATATTAAGCACACCTGCTGATTGCACAGGATTAAAAATAGACTGTATAGCCATTAAGGTAACATCCTTCCAGTATCATTATTTGCCGATTTCAAGAGCTTTCATAAGCATTGATTTATTAGCATTAATCACAGTTACATTTGCTTCGTAAGAACGTGTAGCGGACATCAGGTCGATCATTTCTCGCAACGGATCAACATTTGGCATTGAAACATATCCTTCATCATTTGCATCTGGATGAGAAGGATCAAAGACAAGTTTAAATGGCGTTTCGGTATCTTCTTTAATCCTAGAAACCGTAACGCCATTTCCTGCTGAACCTTTTATTTGTTTACCCATCGAAGCATTTAACATCGATGAAAATTGCCCTTCTCGTGGTTGGAATGTAACCGATTTGCGGCGATAGGGTTGCCATTCACCGTCAACCATCTTCCCGCGCGTTGTATCGACGTTAGCCATATTGGATGAAATAACATCCATCCGCATACGTTGCGCAGTCAATGCAGATGCGGATGTATTCAAGCTATGGAATATCGTCAATGTCAGCGACCTCCTTTAATAACATTTTGTAGCGTATTGAACTTTCCGTTAATACGATCGACAACTGCGTTATAGTAAATTTGATTGGCCGCAAGATCTGCCTGTTCCTTATCCATATCCACGCCATTTCCATCTTGGCGATAACGTAGATTCGAGTAATTAAAAACACCGGGATGCGTCGTACTAGACTTAAAATTGATATGCCTCTGGTCTGTTTTATAAGCTTTTAACGAATTCGCTTGCACATCTGAAAAAACTTCTTTAAAACTGACATTTTTCGCTTTATAATTTGGCGTGTCGATATTTGCTATATTCTGTGAAATTGTTTTCCCTTTTGTTGCAGAATAATCTAACCCGCGCTCCAATTGTGTTATCGTCGATCCAAACAAATTCATTGTTTCCACCTCTTGTTCCCTCTATTGGTGAATCAAAATAGTATTCATTTTACATTACTAATCTAGTACTCTTTTCACATACTTCTATTGTAGCGGATTTTGTTGATTCTTGTCTATATTAGAAGAGTAATATCTATTAGTCCAAAACAACCTTTTTTCGAGTGGGTTAATTATATAACTAAGATATTTAGTTCCAAAGTCACCATTTTTCCATTAATTCTATATATCCCCTCCTGTTGTCAGTTAATTCCTTTCATTCCTTTTATTCCGGTTTAAATTTATAATAAAAAAGGCACTTCTTCCTAAACTCAGAAGAAGTGCCTTTTTACCTAATACATACTTATGATTTTTGTTTTTCAAGTTCTTCAAGGAATTTATTATTAAGGACCTTGATATATGTCCCTTTCATTCCTAGGGAACGAGATTCGATAACGCCAGCACTTTCTAGTTTACGAAGTGCATTTACGATTACAGAACGTGTAATACCTACACGGTCTGCAATTTTAGATGCGACTAGTAGACCTTCATTACCATCAAGCTCATGGAAAATGTGCTCAATCGCTTCGTGTTCACTATAAGAAAGGGAATTGATAGCCATTTGAACAACTGCTTTACTACGTGCTTCGATTTCAATTTTCTCTGATTTCTCACGTAAAATTTCCATCCCGACAACAGTAGCACCGTATTCCGCAAGGATCAAATCATCATCCTGGAAATCTTCTTTAAGTCTAGCCAAGATTAGTGTACCAAGACGTTCACCGCCACCAACGATTGGAACAATTGTTGTTAAGCCGTCTTTGAAGAGTTCACGATTTTCAACTGGAAAGACTGTGTGTGAACTGTATACATCCAGATTTGAAGATGTTTCTCTTACTTCAAACAAACGATTTGTATATTCCTCAGGGAATTTACGATCAACGAACATTTGCTTCATGCGTTCGTTTTCGATTTGGTGGTGTATTTCTAAACCAAGTAATTTCCCTTTTCTGCTTACGATAAATGCATTACAGTCGATAACAGAACTAAGCTTCTCAGCCATTTCCTTAAAGTTTACAGGTTTTCCTGCCGATTCTTGTAGCATTGCGTTAATTTCACGTGTTTTTGATAATAAATTCATTTGTTTTTTTCCTCCTCATAATAGTTGCTTAGCGTTTAGTGAATATTCTAAAGGTTTTTAATCATTAAATAAACTAAAACGTTTCAATTAAAGTATAAAATGTGATAAATCTTTATTTTTCGCGATATCTTTCAGCTTTTCATCGACATACGCGGGTGTTATTTTAATCGTTGCCGGTCCGATATCAGCCGCTTCATACGATAGTTCTTCGAGTAATTTCTCCAAGATAGTATGTAGACGCCTTGCACCGATATTCTCCGTATCATCATTCACTTCAAATGCAATTTCAGCAAGTCGGCTAATTGCTTCGTCAGTAAAATCCAAAACAACATTTTCCGTATTGAGCAATTTTTCATATTGACGGATAAGAGAAAAATCAGGCTCTTTTAAAATACGTTCAAAGTCATTCTTCGTCAGCTTTTCAAGTTCGACCCGAATTGGAAAGCGTCCTTGCAGTTCCGGAATAATATCGGAGGGTTTTGACATATGGAACGCCCCTGCCGCAATAAACAAAATGAAATCGGTCTTTACTGTACCGTACTTAGTCGAAACAGTCGAGCCTTCAACGATTGGTAATATATCCCGCTGAACGCCTTCCCGTGAAACATCTGCTGACGAACCACTTCCGCCCCGACTAGCAATTTTGTCCATTTCATCAATGAAGATGATACCTGACTGCTCTGTAAGCTCGATTGCTCGTCTTGAGATTTCATCATGATCAATCAGCTTGTCAGCCTCTTCCGCTTCAAGTGCGATGCGGGCATCCTTTACTTTCATTTTGCGCTTGACTGTCTTTTTCGGCATAAGAGAAGAAAATGCGTCTTGCATATTCGCACCCATCTGTTCCATACCCGACCCTTGTAAAGCGTCAAACATAGATGGCTGCTGTGCAGTAACTTCTACAGTGACCATTTGTTCTTCAAGTTCCCCCGCTTTGAGGCTTGTCGCAATCTCAGAGCGTTTACGCTTCACTTCGGCTACTTCTGCATAATCAGGTTCTTCCTGCTCTGCTTTTTGGCCAAACAACATTTCAAACGGGTTTTGCATACTGCCCATTTTCTTTTTTTCAGGAACAAGTAATTCGATTAGTCGTTCTTCTGCAAGAATAACCGCATGCCCTTTCACAGCTTCACGCTGCTCTTCCCGAACAATTCGAACGCCCGCTTCTGTTAAATCTCTTATCATCGACTCGACATCACGGCCTACATAACCTACTTCTGTAAACTTCGTCGCTTCCACTTTAAGGAATGGAGCATTTACTAGCTTAGCGATTCTTCTCGCGATTTCAGTTTTCCCGACACCTGTCGGGCCAATCATAAGTATGTTTTTCGGTATGATTTCACTTTTCTCGTCATCAGAAAGCAGACTTCTTCTGTACCTGTTACGAATGGCTACAGCCACTGCACGCTTGGCTTTGTCTTGACCGATAATATATCTATCGAGATGTGCAGTCAATTCCTTGGGTGTCAGCTCTTGTCTCTTTATCATTCGAGTACCTCCACAATAATATGATCATTTGTGAAAACGCATATTTCTGCAGCCGTCTCTAGTGCCGCTTGGGCAATTTCTGCTGCAGTGAGCGAATGCCCACTGTACTTTTTCAAAGCCCGGCCAGCCGCAAGTGCGTAATGGCCACCTGAACCGATTGCCAAAACACCATCATCCGGTTCAATTACTTCTCCTGTTCCAGACACGAGTAACAAACGCTCGTTATCCATTACAAGGAGCATCGCCTCAAGTTTCCGTAGAATCCGGTCACCACGCCATTCTTTCGCAAGTTCAACAGAAGCCCTTTGAAGGTTGCCATTGTACTCTGTCAGTTTGGCTTCGAACAATTCGAATAGCGTAAAAGCGTCCGCTACCGATCCCGCAAAACCTGCCAGTACTTTACCACCAAAAATTCGGCGGACTTTTTTTGCCGTATGTTTCATGACGACTGCATTTCCTACCGTCACTTGCCCATCGCCTGACATGGCACAAGACCCTTCATGGCGAATGGCAAAGATTGTCGTTGCATGGAATTCCATCAGATCATCCTCCTATGCTCGCGGATGCGTATTCATATATGTTTTCCTTAAATGCTCTTTTGTTATATGTGTATACACTTGCGTTGAAGATAAGTGACTGTGTCCAAGTAGCTCCTGAACGGTTCTCATGTCGGCGCCCCCCGCCAAAAGGTGGGTGGCAAAAGAGTGGCGAATCATATGTGGATAGATTTTAGAGTGAAGTGATGCGCGTTCCATCATCATGCTTAAGATATGGCGCACACCTCGATCAGTCAGTGGGTCTCCCCGCAAATTGACGAACAGCATGTCGTGCTCTTTCTGTTTCATCAAATTCAGTCTACTTTTCTCACGATAAGCATCCAGTGCAGATTGCGCAAAACTACCGAATGGTACATATCGTTCCTTACGTCCTTTTCCCATTACCAAAACAATGCCAAGGTGATCATCGATATCATGCGTTTTGACAGCAGTCAGCTCGCTGACCCGCATGCCGGTTGCGTAGAGTAATTCAAGGAGTGCATAATCACGCAAAGACTTTCTATCTTCCCCCTTACAGGATGAAAATAAGGACTCCATTTCCTCTTCATAAAAAAAAGCCGGAAGTCTTTCTTCCTTCTTCGGGTGATGGAGAGAACGAAATGCGCTATCACTAATGTCATACCTGTCATTTGAAAATTTAAAAAAGGAACGGATAGAAGATATTTTTCTAGAAATCGATGCTCTCGATAAACCCAAGTCATACAGTTCAGTAGCATAAAGTCTTGCTTCAGGGTAAGTCACATCGTTCAAATCTGTAATTCCTTCGACTTCCAGGAACGACAGAAATGCATCAACATCTTTTTCATACTCTGATACTGTGTGATATGAATAGTTCTTTTCTAAGCGTACGTACGAAATGTATTCATCACGGATGATAGAAGGTTGTACTGTCATACACTTCATCCTCCCTGAATAAAAAGCCTTTAAGTTATTAAAGTATTTCGAGTCATTTGAATAATAACACATTATTTACGAAACGTCATAGTAAAGCGAGTTGACTAATAGCCGAAAGAAAGCGACTAATCCAGAAATTCAAAAGTCATCCACGATTCACTATACAATACATGTTGATCCTACGGCAACTATCAATAGCCAAGAAGTCTGACCTCTTTCAATTTGTTCATGTTCCTGACACAATTTGTTCATATACAGAGCAAAAGCACTGTAATCTAGACGTCAATTCTCTTATTCGCAACTTATCCATCGTACTAGATTTTATAATTTCCAATATAAATTGAAATGAATAATTCCTTGTAAGGCACCTTCGCTTAGTTTATATAGGTATTCATGGCCAACGTAATTTAGACAATTAAAAGGAGAAGGCTTGGAATACATCCCTAGCCTTCTCCTTTTAATATCAAATTATTCAAGATAGTGATACTAACTGAAACTCACTAATCGCTTTAAGTGCACGTTCTGCATGCTTCTCAGCACGTTCCAATTTGGTCCTAACGCGTTTACCAAGTTCCGGGAAAAGACCAAAATTGATATTCATGGGCTGGAAGTTCTGCGGATTGGCTTCAGTGACATATCGCGCCATGCTCCCGAGTGCTGTTTCGTGCGGGAAAAGGATTAATTCTTTACCAAGTGCCAGATTGGCGGCGTTAATGCCGGCTATTAAGCCCGAACCTGCCGATTCAACATACCCTTCTACACCAGTCATCTGTCCTGCGAAAAATACATTGGAGTTTGCCTTTAACTGATAAGTCGCATCAAGCACACGTGGTGAGTTAATAAATGTGTTACGATGCATGACACCATAGCGGACGATTTCAACGTTTTCAAGACCCGGGATAAGCCTGATTACTTCCTTTTGCGCGCCCCATTTCATATGCGTTTGAAACCCTACGATGTTGAATAGAGTACCAGCAGCATCATCTTGACGAAGCTGAATGACTGCTTTTGCAAGTTTTCCTGTTACCGGATGTTCGAGTCCAACTGGTTTAAGTGCGCCGAATAACAAAGTCTGTGCTCCGCGCTGGGCAACCACTTCCACCGGCATACATCCTTCGAAGTAGATTTCTTTTTCGAACTCTTTAAGGGGTACAATTTCTGCCGCCACAAGCGCATTATAGAATCGTTCAAATTCTTCCTCATTCATTGGGCAGTTTAAATAGGCTGCTTCGCCTTTATCATAACGAGATTTTAAATAGACTTTGTCCATATCAATGGAGTCTTTTTCTATAATTGGTGCTGCAGCATCATAGAAATATAAATATTCCTCGCCTGTCAGTTTACGAATTTGTTCAGCAAGTGCCGGTGATGTCAGCGGACCCGTCGCAATAATCGTAATGCCTTCCGGTAGTTCCGTCACTTCTTCATTTATAATTTCGATAAGTGGATGGTTTCGAATCGTGTCGGTAACATGGCCAGCGAACTCGTGGCGGTCGACTGCCAATGCCCCTCCAGCAGGAACCGCACAAGCGTCAGCTGCTCGAATAATGAGAGAGTCGAGCATCCTCATTTCTTCTTTGATAATTCCAACTGCATTCGTCAAATTGTTCGCGCGCAACGAGTTACTGCACACGAGCTCAGCAAATTTGTCTGTATGATGCGCAGGCGTCTGTTTTACCGGTCGCATTTCATATAAACGTACGTTTACTCCACGGCTAGCAATTTGCCATGCAGCCTCACTCCCAGCGAGGCCAGCACCTATCACATTTACGATGGGTGTCATCCCGTCACCTTCTCTCTAATGTTCTTGTTGTCTAGGCTTCAGCGCCTAGCCCCTCAAGTCACTTCAGTCTTGCTGATAAAGGCAAAGTACACCTTTATCACAAGCTCTCCAGCGCTTTTCGGGGCTGAACAGGCGCTTCCGCTTTTCTCATTGTCCAGACTCCAGCGCCTAGGGGCTAGGGTCATAAGCCAGCCCAGCTATGCGGCAAAGTACGCCGCGTCGCCGGTCCGTCTTATGCCTGTCGCCCCTGACCAGGCGCTTCCGCTTTTCTCTGTTGTCCAGACTCCGGGCGCCAGATGCTCGGGTCATAAGTCGTTTCGGCTGCGCGGCAAAGTACGCCACTTCGCCAAACCGCCTTATGCCTGCCGCATCTAGGCGGCGCCCTCCGCTTTTCTTTTTTACTGCGTATCTTCTTTATAATCACATTCTGTACATTGAATCTGTACACCTTTTTTCAGTTTCTTTTCAACTAGCGTGCTTTCGCATTTCGGACATGGTCTTGTAATTGGCTTATCCCATGAAACGTATTCACATTCCGGATATCTGTCACAGCCATAAAATATACGTTTTGTCTTACTTTTCCGTTCGACGACTTGTCCTTCTTTACATGTTGGACAAGTCACACCGATTGGTTTGATAATAGCTTTCGTATTGCGGCAATCCGGAAAATCGGAACAAGCCATGAACTTGCCGTATCGACCCAATTTATAGACCATAGGAGAACCGCATTTCTCACAGTCTTCGCCAGCTGGTTCATCTTTGATTTCTATTTTTTCCATCTCTGCATCTGCGATTTGCACATGCTTCTCAAAATCGCCATAGAAGTTATCAATAACCTTCTTCCATTTAATCAGACCATGCTCCACATTATCAAGTTCTTTTTCCATTTGAGCTGTAAACTCAAGGTCGATAATATTAGGGAAGTATTGATCTACGGCCTGGTGAACAATACCGCCAAGTTCTGTCGGAAGGAATCTTTTCGCATCGAGGACGACATAACCTCGTTTTTGGATTGTGTCGAGCGTCGGTGCGTATGTTGATGGACGACCTATTCCCTGCTCCTCAAGCGTCTTGACCAATCTCGCTTCCGAAAACCTCGGTGGCGGCTGGGTAAAGTGCTGTTTGGGATCGATTTCACTAAACTTCACTTGTTCGCCTTCTTCAAGCGGCGGGAGGATACGGTCTTTCTCCTCTTCTTTATCATCATCACCTTCAACATACACTTTCATGAACCCTTGGAATTTAACTTGCGAACCATTCGCCCTGAAGCGAACATCACCATTCACAAGATCGACCGCAACCGTATCGAGTACCGCTGGCGCCATTTGACTGGCGACGAGTCGTTCCCATATGAGTTTATAAAGCCGTAGTTGATCCCGTGACAATACTGTTTTCATAGCTGCAGGTGGTCGCATAACAGATGTCGGGCGTACTGCCTCGTGTGCGTCCTGCGTTTTTGCGGTACTGCTTTTAGCTGCCGGCTTTGATGTCGCTACAAATTCTTGCCCATACATTGTTTCGATGAATGATCTTGCTTCCTCTTTTGCGCTATCGGCAATTCGAGTCGAATCAGTTCTCATGTACGTAATTAGACCAACTTGACCTTCTTTACCAAGGTTGATCCCTTCATAAAGCTGTTGGGCAAGCATCATTGTTTTTTTCGCTCGGAAGTTTAGCTTTCGTGCCGCTTCCTGTTGCAAAGATGAAGTGGTGAACGGCAATGCTGGATTTCGTTTGCGTTCTTTTTTAACCACATTCGCAATATCGAATGTATCTCCGCTTAACCGGCTTAAGATTTCATCGACCTGTTGTTTGTCTGTAAGTTTTACTTTTTTCTTCGAATCGCCAAAGAAATCCGCTTCGAATATTGTATCGTCTTTTTCGAATTGACCGGAGATGCTCCAGTATTCTTCAGGAACGAATGCATTGATTTCATTTTCTCTGTCGATAATCATGCGAAGTGCAACGGATTGAACCCGGCCAGCGGATAACCCTTTTTTCACTTTTTTCCAAAGTATAGGGCTGATGTTGTAGCCTACAAGTCGATCTAAAATGCGGCGTGCTTGTTGAGCATCGACACGATCCATATCGATTGGACGTGGATTCTTAAATGATTCTTTAATTGCTTCTTTTGTTATTTCATTGAAAACAACTCGACAATCTGATTCGATATCTACGCCAAGCTGGTTTGCCAAATGCCATGCAATCGCTTCCCCTTCTCTGTCGGGGTCAGCTGCGAGAAAGATTTTTTTAGCTTTTTTAGCTTCTTTTTTCAAGTCTTGAAGAATTGGGCCTTTGCCGCGAATCGTAATGTATTTCGGTTCGAAATCATTTTCGGTATCTACGCCCATCTGACTTCGTGGAAGATCACGTAAATGCCCGAGTGATGCACGCACTTTATATTTTTTTCCGAGATAGCGTTCAATCGTTTTTGCCTTTGCGGGCGATTCCACAATTACTAGGTAGTCTGCCATTAAGTGTATGCCTCCTTAAAGAGGTTTTGTATTTATTCATCAAAAGAGGTAGTTCAAAAAGTCCGGACTTGCACAGGACATGCTGACTTCTGTGTTACCGCAGGACGCGGAGTCTTTAACAGAAGTTCATTAATAGCTGTCGAAGAGCTGCTCGAAGCGGATCACGCGGCTGTTGCCACAGGACGTGGCGATCTTAGGCTGCGTTATTGTCAGCTTGCTCTTCCGCTCCTCACATATAAACAACATACGCTGCGGTGCTCGAAGGCTACGCTTCCAATTACTCCTCGGCTTTTTTGTCCTTCCTTTTGAACTTTAACCCAAAAGAATATCTGTTGCAAAATGTATACCAGTTTTAAGATTAAAGCAACCTTTTCAATGAAAAAGAGTTTTATTCATCCATTGAAAACGAGTGATTCGACGATTTGGAACCCGTTCCATACCGGTCTTGCACCTTCATCTATCAACCTATTTGGACCAGCTGATAACAGTGATGTGACTGGCCCGGGAACTGCATAGATATCTTTCCCGTGATCAAGTGCATGTTCGACCGTACTCATCGTTCCACTTTTATCTGCCGATTCGGTGACAACGACCGCATCTGACAACCCGCTTATGATACGATTGCGCATCGGAAAAGTCCAACGTTCCGGGTTTACATATGGTGGGTATTCTGTAATTAGAAGATGATTTAGTGCTATTCTTTCGGCGAGTGCACGATTCTCTTTCGGGTAAAGATGGAAAAATCCATGCCCAAGTACTGCAATTGTTTTACCGCCGTATTTAAGTGCTGCTATATGCGCCATCGTGTCGGCTCCCGTTGCTAATCCCGATACGATAATAGCTCCATTTTCTACAAGTGGAGGTACAATAAGCGACATCACTTCTCGTGAATAAACAGTTGCTTTCCGGGCTCCAATAATAGCCACTTTAAATTGTTTCGCGAGTAATGTGTGGTCCCCTTTTGCATAGAGAACTGCCGGAGGATCAATAAGTACGTGTAACTGGTCAGGATATAAGGGATTGGTGAACGGGATTGGGGTGATTGCATTCCGCTCATATAACGCTTCGTAGGGGGTGTCTGCGTTACGGTCTAGACTGTCTTTCAATTGACTCGCTTTTGACACAGAGATGTTTAGGATATGAGCAAGTTCAACCGCCTTGTAAACATATAACTTTTCAAGATTGGGGTCTATCTCGTAAAGTCTGTTTAATCTGTTCAAAGGCACCGGAAATACATAGTGGAGCGCTAGTAATCGCCTTTCGGCATCTGACAGTACCATCGAATCCCTCCTTTTTAAGTAAAAAAAAGATGCAGCGCATAAACTAGCACGCTGCATCTTTCATATTAATGTGTTTTACACTTTTCGTATAGACCTTTTTCTTTAATTACTTTAATTAATGTTTCGCCGATAACAGATGGCGTGTCCGCAACTTCAACGCCTGCAGCGTTAAGTGCTTTGATTTTCTCAGCAGCTGTTCCTTTACCGCCGGAAATGATGGCACCAGCATGGCCCATACGTTTTCCTTCAGGAGCTGTTTGACCACCGATAAAGCCAACAACAGGCTTCGTCATGTTCGCTTGAATCCACGCAGCTGCTTCTTCTTCACCAGTTCCACCGATTTCACCGATCATAACTACTGCATATGTCTCAGGATCTTCGTTGAATTCTTTTAGTACATCGATGAAGTTTGTTCCATTAACTGGGTCTCCGCCGATACCAACAGAAGTTGACTGTCCGATTCCAGCGTTCGTCAATTGAAGAACTGCTTCATACGTCAGTGTACCTGAACGTGAAACAACGCCTACATGGCCTTTTGTATTAATGTAGCCAGGCATGATGCCGATTTTACATTCGTCTGCAGTGATAACACCCGGACAGTTTGGACCGACAAGACGTGTTTTCTTGCCTTCCATGTAGCGCTTAACTTTGACCATATCAAGTACTGGGATATGTTCTGTAATACAGATTGTCATGTCAAGTTCTGCTTCTACTGCTTCAAGGATTGCATCTGCAGCAAATGGAGCTGGAACATAAATAACTGATACGTTTGCGCCTGTTGCTTTTACAGCTTCTTCAACTGTGTTGAAAACAGGAACACCCGCCGCTTCAGTTCCACCTTTACCAGGTGTAACTCCGCCAACAATTTTCGTTCCGTACTCTAGCATTTGTTCTGTATGGAAAAGTGCTGTAGCACCTGTAATTCCTTGTACGATAACTTTTGTATCTTTGTTAATAAAAATACTCATCGTTTGTCCCTGCCTTTCTTAACCTACTAGTTCTACAATCTTTTTAGCACCGTCTGCCATCGTGTCAGCAGCGATGATGTTCAAACCTGATTCATTCAATAGTGCTTTACCTAAGTCGACGTTTGTACCTTCCAAACGAACAACAAGTGGTACTTGTAGACCTACTTCTTTAGATGCAGCAATAACACCTTCAGCAATAACGTCACACTTCATAATACCACCGAAAATGTTGACGAAAATCCCTTTGACATTTGAGTCAGAAAGGATGATTTTGAACGCTTCTGTAACTTTTTCAGCCGTTGCACTACCACCAACGTCAAGGAAGTTAGCAGGTGAACCACCGAAGTAGTTAATCGTATCCATTGTAGCCATTGCAAGACCTGCACCGTTAACCATACAACCAACGTTTCCGTCAAGAGAAATATAGCTTAGGTCAAATTTTGAAGCTTCGATTTCTTTTGGATCTTCTTCATCATAGTCGCGAAGTGCTTGGATATCTTTATGACGGTATAGTGCACTGTCGTCAAAGTTGAATTTCGCGTCAAGAGCAAGTACATCGTCACCAGCTGTTACAACTAGTGGGTTAATTTCAACAATAGATGCGTCTTTTTCTACGAACACTTGGTAAAGTCCAAGCATGAATTTCGCTGCTTTGTTTACAAGGTGCGTAGGGATGTTCATGTTATATGCCATGCGGCGTGCTTGGAATCCAGTCAAACCAACAACTGGGTCGATGACTTCTTTGAAAATCTTTTCAGGTGTTGCTTCCGCAACTTCCTCGATGTCCATTCCGCCTTCTTCAGAACCCATAAGTGTTACACGGTCTGTTGCACTGTCAAGGACAAGTCCAAGATAGTATTCTTTTTTGATATCAGAACCTTCTTCGATAAGAAGACGTTTGATCTCTTTACCTTCTGGGCCTGTTTGGTGAGTCACAAGTGTCTTACCAATCAATTCTTTAGCATAAGCACGAACTTCATCAAGATTTTTTGCAATCTTAACGCCGCCCGCTTTCCCACGTCCACCCGCGTGGATTTGTGCTTTAACTACGATAATGTCTGTACCTAGTTCCTTTGCAGCTTTTACTGCTTCCTCAGGAGAGAAAGCAACAAGACCGTTAGAAACTGCTACACCATATTCTCTTAGTAGCTGTTTGCCTTGATATTCATGGATATTCATCTTACATCCTCCATTCGTACTTCTAAGCTATTTAATTTACTGCCTTATCCATTGTAGTAAACATGTCAAACAATGTCCACAATTGAATTCCAAATGTAGAAATTTGTCGAATCTATTTCAAACTTTCATTTTTCGTTTTGCTCCATGTTCGCGGTCAATCTGATAAATGTAGGCAAATACTTCGGATACTGCTTTGTACAATTCTTCTGGAATTGATTCGTTAACGTTTAGTTGCCCTAAAATTTCAACGAGGCTTGGATCTTCCTGAATGGGAATATTATTCGCCTTTGCTTTTTCCAATATATTTTCGGCGATTTTCCCTTTCCCTTTCGCGACTACTTTTGGAGCACCTGCCGAAAACGGTTCATACGAAAGGGCGACCGCCTCTTTTCGAGTATGACGTTCTTCTGTCATATGCGGAAGTCAACTCCTTGCCCATCAATTTTCATTGTTTTCTTCTGTTTCTGCACGTTTTTTTCTTCCTCGATAAAATTCTTAAAGAAAACCCCTGACAATTTATAGCCCGTCGACTCGAGTCCCACTTTCAATCTCTCCTGAAGAGACCCTCCTCCAATCGACTTAAGCGTCTCATCTGCATTAAAGATGGTCACCATTACGACCCTATTCTGGACTTGCATATCGATAATCGTCTTGTTAATAGAGTCGAGTTCGAGATAAAAAAGAATTCGTGCATAGTCAGCATCTATTTTTCCATCTTTTTGCATTTGTCCATTCCACTGCAATGTCGCATCGATACGCTTGCCAAAAAACTCAAGTGGAACTTGCATAATCAGTTGATGTTGCACACCGTTTTCCCCCGACTGGAGTAACTGCCCATTCATCCTCGTAACGACTGTTTCTGCAGCATCACGGAGAGCCACCGAGACAGATGGATCATGCATCAGAGCCAGTAGCTGCGGTTTCAACATTTCCGCAAGACGTCCGAAATCAGGTTCTTTTCCGAGTAACCCCGCCTCATAATTGAGCCCGAATGAACGTATGACCGTTTGTAGCGCATCTTTCAACGCTTTTCCATCAATCATCGAAGCAACGGCGACTTCTGCTGCCTGCACCGTTTTCTGGATAGCTGGGTTACCAGATCGTTCCGCCCTTTGCAGTAGTACCGCTAACTTCTCAGTCCCTTGCTGACCGAGTAGGGTGAGTAATTGTTCTTTATGCCCCTCCGCTAAGGTACTAGTTTGGAAAGGGGTTACGGCTGCATTTTCTGCCGTTATCCGCGTATATGCCTGACTGAATTCCTGAACAAACTTCGTTGGCGATTGTGCAATTGGTTGTGCATTTACGGCTCGATCAATCATTGCCGTGAGCACCGTTTTCTGCTGTGCATTTGTCCCCGGATCGGATGAAATTAACGTTTTCAAGTTTTCCAACGGGACTTTCTGTTGAGCTGGCGGAGCTTCTCCAATCTGCTTGAGCATTGACAGCACCTGCTGCACAATCGGTGTTGACGCTAAAGGAGCTTGAGGCTGAATGGCGGCCTGTCTATTCATAGTTGTGACGGGAACGTCCTGCGGTCCTGCCAGGACTGATTGCGATGCAGTTAAGGCATTACTTGGTCGTGCAACGCCTTCTCCTGAAATCAATGAAGCGAGCACTTGCGGCAAGTTTGCAAGAGATGTCCGTTCCGGTAAAACACCCGCACTTTTCAACATTTGCAGGGTAGCAAAACGGTCTTCTCCAGGCGCGGAACGATCCAATAACGTGAGGATAGATTGGCCTAGTAGCGCTCCTCCTGTCACCTGGGCAAACGGCTTGGCCATCTTCTCTAGCGCAGATAAAATCGCATCTTTGACCTGCGACGTAACCGTGTTATCCAGGGCCAACGCATTTCGCAACGAAGTCAAAACACTATGCAACCCTTCTTTTGTTTCGACTCCTAAAAGTGACCGAAAGATATTCTCAGTAAGCGGCAATTTCAGCTCAATCATCTTCTGAAGTGACGCGAGTGCTTCATTGCGCGCGGCTGGCGGTACGCCTTTTAATAACGTTTCCGCCTCCAGCAAACTATCCCGCGTCATCGGAATTTTATTCTTCATGACGAACGCCAACAATGCTTGCATTTCTGGCGTCTTTGGCAATTGCATTGCATCCATTAATCCGCCGAGTTGCCGCGCCTGCCCTTCTGTAGCTTGAAGGGGTCCTGAAATGATCTTCAGTTGCAATTCTGGCTTAACTGCATTTACTTGAAAGTAGTAGGAGTCACCCGCTCTCATCGGAATTTCCAATTTAGCGAATACCTTTTGTCCACCAATTTGGACTTCAGCCATTTGGCCGGGATAAAGCTGCTTAATCTGCCCATGGACCATTTGACCTTCATTCAAGACAAGCGGCCTATTTGGGACTGCGCCCGCCGCCTGACTTGCCGATACTGCCGCAGCAGGAAAATTCATCAGTTCTTCCTCCCTCCGTCCAACATTGATTTAACAGGTTCGAAAGTTGTACGGTGATGTTCACACGGTCCATGTTTTTGAAGCGCTAGAACATGTTCCCCAGTCCCATATCCCGCGTTTTTCTTGAAATTATACATAGGAAAGTCGTTATGTAAATTATCCATAATGGCATCTCTCGTTGTTTTTGCAATAATCGATGCAGCCGCCACAGCTAAACTCAACGCATCACCTTTAATGACTGATTCTGTAGGACAGTTTACAGCGAGTTTCATGGCATCCACGATTACGAAATCAGGATTGACAGTAAGTCCCTCTACCGCCTGTTCCATCGAATCCCTTGTTGCGGCGTAAATATTCATATCATCAATCATATGGGCTGATTGGATATGCGCTGAATAAGCGATAGCGACGCTTTTTATCTGTTCCGCAAGCCGTTCTCGTTCTGCCTTTGATATAGCCTTTGAATCATCCAGTCCAATAAGTTCCGGCGTTTCGCGTGGCAGAATAACCGCTGCGGTGACCACAGGACCCGCTAACGGTCCTCTCCCCGCCTCATCCACCCCAGCGATCAACGCACCTTCAAACGGCGCGTACGACCTATCAAACGCTTCTTTCAGCATATGATTATGTTCTATGGCTTTCCGCTTTTCATACTGGCGCTTCCAGCGACTAAGTGCATTTTGCACGCCTGTTCTTGAATCCTGCTCCAGCACTTCCATCCAAGACTCCGGTTCTTTAACATGTGTCAGCCGTTCCGTAATTTCCTTTATCGTTTTCAATCTGATCACTCTCCAGTAACAGTCGACTTATCGATCCATCTCTTTATTAGTATATCGGCTATCTTTGTCACTTTTCGACTCCCATAAAAGAAAAGGCCGATTGCCGCGGAATTAATTCCGTGCCGGCATCGGCCTAGTCATTTTGTGATTGTTGTGATGTGAAGTCAAATGTCAGTTTACCAAGGTATTCATTACGAATATCACGGACAACCAACTCTGCCACTTTGTCATAATCGACTTCTCCACCGACAGCATACACTTTACGAAGTGAACCAATCTTTTCAAAAATCGGAAGGATTTCGTCGCCGACGGTTGTTAATCCATATCTGTCTGTCAGCCGAGCTGGATAATTCGCCTCGAGGAAACGAAGGCCATACACTGCCAAGTCTTCCATATTTACAATTTTATCCTTAATAGCGCCTGTCAGTGCAAGCTTAAAGCCAATTTCTTTATCCTCGAATTTAGGCCACAGAATACCTGGCGTATCTAAAAGTTCAAGCTCTTTTTCATATTTAATCCACTGTTGAGCTTTTGTAACGCCAGGCGTATTACCTGTTTTCGCAATATTTTTCTTGGCAAGTCTGTTAATAAGTGTCGATTTCCCAACGTTTGGAATTCCCACTATCATCGCACGCATGGCGCCCGGACGAATGCCTCTTGAACGCATTCTTTCCAACTTCGGCTCCAAAATCTCTTTCGCAGCTTTTATAACAGTCTGAAGCCCTCTACCTTCAAATGAATTGATGGCAACTGCACGCATTCCTTGCGCTTCAAAATAACGGATCCAGCGCGCTGTTTCCGTTTCATCCGCAAGGTCCATCTTGTTCAGTATAAGAAGTCTTGGTTTTTGATGAATGACTTCGTCAATCATCGGATTTCTAGAAGATAGCGGAAGCCTAGCATCGATTAATTCAAAAACGATGTCAACAAGCTTCAGTTTTTCGGTTACTTCTCGGCGAGCTTTCGCCATATGTCCGGGAAACCATTGAATTGTCATGTTGTTAGTTCCTCCCGTCAGTTAATAATTCCAAAATCTTTAATCGGCCAGAAAACGACTTTTGTACTACCAATGATTTCATCGATGGCAACAGCTCCAATATGCCTGGAGTCTTTACTCTTTCTTCTGTTATCCCCCATGACAAACACATGATCTGCCGGGACTGTCGTGCTTTGGATTTTCTCTTCAAGTGTGAAATCTTCAGTCAGCGGACTGTCTGCCACTTCCGATTTGTATTGATCGAGATAAGGCTCTTCGAACGGTTTTCCATTGACGTATAAAACGTCATCCCGGTATTCTACTTCGTCGCCAGGAAGTCCAATTACCCTTTTTATGTAATCTTTCTCTTCAGGTGCATGAAACACAACGACATCAAACCGTTTTGGTTCTCCAATTGTATAACCAATTTTATTAACAATCATTCGATCGCCATTCTCAAGTGTTGGCATCATCGAAACACCATCGACAACGATCGGTGTAAAGAGGAAAACTCGGATGATTGCTGCAAGGCCGAATGCGATTAAAAGCGCCTTGACCCATTCCCATGTTTCGTTTTTCTTCTTCTTTTCATCATTCATTGGCAAGGCCTCCTGCTTACTACTGTTCTTATTGTACAGTCTATTTATTTTTGAGGCAAAAAGAAAGGAGGCCGTTTGTGGGCCTCCTGCATTTTTTATCGAAGTTCTTTGATACGTGCAGCTTTTCCGCGCAGACTGCGAAGGTAGTACAATTTCGCACGACGTACTTTACCACGACGAATTACTTCAAGTAGTGTGATTTTTGGTGTGTGTACAGGGAATGTACGCTCAACACCTACACCGTTGGAGATTTTACGAACCGTGAATGATTCACTGATTCCGCCTCCACGACGTGATATAACAATTCCTTCAAATAGCTGAATACGCTCGCGCGTTCCCTCTACGATTTTCACGTGCAAACGAACTGTATCTCCTGCACGGAAAGCTGGATGATCAGAACGAAGCTGATCTTTTGTGATTGCTGCAATAATTTGTTGCATAGTTAATCTCTCCCTATCCTCAGGTGCTCTTACACTTCTTGCCTTTGCAGCGGAACATCTGTCAGTATGTACTTACATAGAAGCACATAGTAGATAGTACCACAAATCACAAGTCGTTGCAAGGTCATCTACTTATTTGTTTTCTCGCTTTAATTGATGAAGGAACTTGCGTTGATGCTCAGTAAGCGGTGCATCTTTCAGCAAATCTTTTCTGCGTTCGAACGTCCGGAGCAATGACTGCTGTTCACGCCATTTATCGATTTCTGCATGATTGCCGGATAACAATACATCCGGTACTTCCATCCCATTAAAATTAGATGGGCGTGTGTATTGCGGATGTTCAAGCAATCCTGTCGAAAATGAATCGAGCACAGGTGAATCAGCATTGCCAAGGACATTCGGCAACAACCGGACAACACTGTCAATCACAGCCATTGCAGCGATCTCTCCACCCGTTAGGACGAAGTCGCCAATGGATAACTCGTCCGTGACAAGATACTGGCGTATACGCTCGTCATAGCCCTCATAATGGCCGCATATGAACACGACATGTTCTTCAGAAGAAAGCTCTTCCGCTTTCTTCTGTGTAAATGTTTCTCCCTGAGGACACATCAAAATGACACGTGGTGGTTTTTCAAGCCCTTCAGATATAGCTTCGACTGCTGCAAAGAGCGGTTCAGGTTTAAGGACCATACCCGCGCCTCCGCCATAAGGATAATCGTCAACTTTACGATGCTTGCTTGTAGAATAATCACGAAAATCGGTGACACCAAATGTGACTGCACCGTTCGCCTGCGCCTTTTTCATGATCGAGGAATGAAGAACACCTTCGAACATTTCCGGAAACAGTGAAAGGACATCGATTTTCATCATGAAAGAAGTCCTTCCATCGGATCAATGATGATTTTCTTACCAGCTATATCGACTTCTTTAACGATGTCTTCGATATAAGGAATGTAGTGAGGCTTACCTTTTTCAGGCGTTACCGTCCACACATCATTCGCACCGGTTTCAAGAATTTCAGTCACTTCACCTAGTTCGATACCTTCAGTCGTGAACACTGTACAACCAACGATTTCGTGGTAGTAGAATTCGTTTTCGTCCAAATCGCCAAGTTGGTTTTCCGGTATCATGAAAATACCGTTGCGATACTTTTCAACATCGTTAAGATTTGGATGATTTTCAAATGTTAACAAGTCAAAGGTCTTGTGCTGACGATGACTTGCTACAGTTAAGTAAATAGGTGTCTTGCTGTCCGGCATGAACAAGGCAAGCTTGTTTCCGACCGTATAGCGTTCTTCCGGGAAATGAGTACGCGAGATAACGCGGACTTCTCCACGGATACCGTGCGTATTAACAATTGTACCAACGTTAAACCATTGCATAAAAATCACACCTTCCTTTATTTTAAATAATAATAACTTATATATGCCGAAATAAAGAATTCCATTGAATCCGCTACGGCGCTCGGGGATGCCTCCCGCCATAAGCCAAGCAGCTTCGCTACCAGGCTAATGGCTACGGCTACCCCATTGAGGAGCCTACGCTCAGTTAATATAGGCATTCATGTGTTCAACTTAAATAGACAAAAAAGGAAGGAACATAGGCTCCCTCCTTTTCTGTATCAATCTATAATATCGATATAAACCTTCTTGCCGTGGTGACTGCCTGCTGCTGAATAAACAATGGTGCGTATCGCTTTCGCAACACGTCCCTGCTTTCCGATAACTTTTCCCATATCTTCGGGATTTACGGATAATTTATAGATGACACGATTATCATGTTCATCCATTGCAATCCGAACATCCTCTGGATAATCGACTAACGGTTTAACGATTGTCTCAATCAGCTGCTTCATGTACACCCCTCCTGATTACTTACCGAGTTTAGCGTTATGGTATTTTTCCATGATGCCTTTGTCGGAAAACAGGTTACGGACAGTATCAGATGGTTTCGCACCCTCTTGAAGCCATTTAAGAGCTAGCTCTTCATTGATTTTTACTTCAGCTGGTTTTGTAAGCGGGTTGTAAGTACCAACCGTTTCGATTTGACGACCATCACGTGGTGAACGTGAATCTGCTACTACAATACGATAGAAAGGAGTTTTCTTTGCTCCCATACGTTTAAGACGAATTTTTACTGACATTTTTACTTGCACCTCCGAATAGTTTCACACAAGATAGTATATTATCAAGCTTTCTGTTGTTTGTAAAGTGTTTTTTCTTAACACCTTGAATTTCTTTCGAAAATCCAGGATTTTATTTAAAAAACGAATCCAATCCAGGCATTTTCATCTTCTTTCTACCTTTTTGTTGCATGCCGGTCATTTGTTTAACCATTTTTTTCATGTCTTCGAATTGCTTTAATAGCCGATTGACATCTTGAATGGTTGTTCCTGACCCTTTTGCAATTCGCTTGCGACGATTTGCATTGATGATCTCAGGTGTATTGCGCTCCGCCGTAGTCATCGATTGGATTACCGCTTCAACGCGTCCCATTTGGCCTTCGTCAACTTTAGCATTTTCGAGACCTTTGATTTTATTGGCACCGGGCATCATTTTCAAAATTTCGTCGAGTGGCCCCATCTTCTTGACTTGCTGAAGCTGATCAAGGAAGTCATCGAGCGTAAATGATTGCGTCCGGAACTTCTCTTCAAGTTCCTTCGACTTCTCTTCATCGACATTCTCCTGTGCTTTTTCAATAAGAGACATGACATCGCCCATACCAAGAATTCGGGATGCCATACGTTCCGGATGAAACGGTTCCAGTGCATCCATCTTCTCGCCCATCCCGACAAACTTAATCGGTTTGTCTGTAACAGCTCGGATAGAAAGCGCCGCTCCGCCTCGAGTATCCCCGTCAAGTTTAGTCAGGATAACGCCTGTTATTCCGACAGTATCATCGAAACTTTTAGCGACATTTACAGCATCCTGCCCAGTCATTGCATCAACGACAAGGAATACTTCGTCCGGTGTACTAAGGTCCCGAATATCCTTCAGTTCCTGCATCAGTACTTCGTCAACATGTAGCCTTCCAGCTGTATCAATGATAACGACATCATGATGTTCTTTCTCCGCCTCTGCAAGCGCCTGGCGTACAATTTCAACAGGTGAAATGTCAGTTCCCAGTGCGAACACAGGCATTGTCAATTGCTTACCGAGTGTTTCCAACTGCTGAATCGCAGCGGGTCTGTAAACGTCTGCCGCGACAAGTAGCGGCTTTTTATTGTGCCGTTTGCGAAGTACGCTTGCCAGTTTCCCCGTGGTTGTCGTTTTACCCGCACCTTGCAGACCGACCATCATAATGACAGTAGGTGATTTTCGTGAAAACTGGATTGGGTTCTGCTCGCCGCCCATCAGATTCGTTAGTTCATCTTTAACAATTTTAACAACCTGTTGACCGGGAGTTAGACTCTTCATGACGTCATGTCCGACTGCACGTTCACTTACTGTTTTGACAAACTCTTTGACAACTTTCAAGTTAACATCGGCTTCAATAAGCGCAAAACGTACTTCACGCATCATTTCCTTGACATCAGCTTCGTCAATCTTACCTTTGCCCCTAATTTTCTGTAGCGTCCCTTGCAGGCGCTGGGCTAATCCTTCAAATGCCATGCACAGAGCCTCCTACTCATGATTTCTTAACGCACTTAACAATTCTTTGATTGTTTCCGATTTTTTATCTGTATCGGTTATGAGCTGCTCAAGATAATCTACAATTTCTGCTCGCTTCTGGAATTCTGAAAATAAATTCAACTTCATTTCATAATCTTCGAGCATCGCTTCCGTCCGGCGAACATTGTCATAGACAGCCTGACGCGATACGCCGTATTCACCAGCAATCTCACCGAGTGAAAGATCTTCTAAATAGTAAAGTTGCATATAAAGTCTTTGTTTATCAGTCAAAAGTGACTGATAAAAATCAAAGAGGAAGTTAATGCGTGTCGTTTTTGCAAGCGTCATACGCTTTGCCTCCCCGCTATGTTCTTCCTAAGTCATCATAGTATGACAACCTCGTACTGTCAAGTCATTTTACTTGTCTGTGTCAAAAAGCGCAAACACCTAGACATTATCTTCTTGTTCAAGTCCATCCGCAAATAGGCCGTAGACATACTTTTCTGGATCAAACGGTTGTAGATCATCCACACCTTCACCGAGTCCAACGAATTTAACTGGGATATTTAACTTTTTCCTAATAGCAAGTACGATACCACCTTTTGCTGTGCCATCAAGCTTCGTCAAGACGATACCTGTAACATTCGTCGCTTCTTTGAATGTCTCCGCTTGGATCAATGCGTTTTGCCCCGTTGTTGCATCGAGCGCTAAGAGTACTTCATGCGGTGCGCCTTCTACTTCTTTACTGATAACCCGGTGCACTTTTTGAAGTTCATTCATCAGATTCACTTTATTTTGAAGCCTTCCCGCGGTATCACAAATAAGAACGTCCACTTTGCGGTTTTTTGCAGCACGGATTGCGTCGTACATGACTGCAGCAGGGTCAGACCCTTCCGATTGACGGATTACTTCTACTCCAGCACGTTCACCCCAGACGACAAGTTGATCGATAGCACCAGCACGGAATGTGTCGCCGGCCGCAAGCATAACCGTCTTGCCTTCTGCCATAAGTCGCGCTGCCAACTTCCCAATTGTCGTCGTTTTTCCAACGCCATTAACGCCTACCATTAAGATAACAGTTAGACCGTCTTCTTGAATACGCAGTTCGTTGTCGAGTTCTTCGCCAGCTTGGTAGATTTCAACCAGTTTTTCAGAAATAACTGATTGAATGCCCGCTGTATCTTTAATATTTTTTCGCTGTACTTCAACTTTAAGTAAATCGATGAGCTCCATGACTGTTTCAAAACCGACATCGGCCTGTAACAGTAGCTCTTCCAATTCCTCAAAGAATTCTTCGTCAATTACTCTGAAACGCGCAACAAGATCATTCACTTTGGATGTGAACTGATCTCGCGTTTTTGATAAACCATCTTTAAATTTCTCTGTTACTGCTTCGTTTGTACCCGTGATTTTTTCCTTGAGTTTCTTAAAAAAAGACAATTATAGTCACTCCTTTACATGATTGCTTCTTCCGGCACCTCGGAAATTTTAACCGAAATAACCCTGGACACGCCTGATTCCTGCATCGTGATTCCATAGAGCACATCCGCACCTTCCATCGTACCCTTCCGATGTGTAATAACGATGAATTGTGTCTTCTCCGAAAACTTCTTCAGGTATTTACTGTAGCGTATGACATTCGCTTCGTCGAGCGCGGCTTCGACTTCATCAAGAATACAAAAAGGTACTGGTCGTACTTCGATGATTGAAAATAACAACGAAATCGCAGTTAACGCACGTTCTCCACCTGATAAAAGGCTTAAACTTTGCAGCTTTTTCCCTGGCGGACGTGCGACAATTTCCACACCAGTTTCAAGTAAATTGTCAGGTTGCGTAAGTATCAAATCCGCCTCACCGCCCCCAAACATTTCCTTAAACACATGTCGGAAGCGGTTCTGGACAGCATTGAATGTCGTCAAAAAACGCGTTGTCATTTCAGCGTCCATCTCACTCATCGCTTCGTGAAGTGTCGTTTTCGCTTCTAATAAATCATTCCGCTGTTCATCCAAAAAGAGATGACGTTCAGATACTTCTTCAAACTCCACAATAGCTCCGGGATTAACGGGTCCCAAAACTGCCAGTTGACGTTTTAAAGATTCAACTTTTTCTCTGGTCTTCACTTCATCAAAATCGTCCGCAATAATTCCATCCGCAAACAATCCATATTCAGTTAGAAGCTGCTGCGTGACCGCTTCATATTTCACTTCGAGACGTGATAGCACGATAGAGACCGCATTCAATGCAGAGATTGTTTCTCCCGTACTACCTCGAAGTTTTTGAAGCGTTGCACTTTTCTCTTCAAGTAAATTTGCAAGCTTTGTGCGGATTTCCCTGTCTGTCATAATCGATTTCTCGATTAATTTCTTGTCAGCAGATGCCCTTTCAATCTCCATTGCGATTTGTTCCGCACTCAACTCTCCACCATTTTCATTACCAGTGAAATACTGCATTTCATCACGCAAGGCAGTCAATTTAACTTTTGCTTGAGCAGATGCATCTTCCATTTCGTCGATTGTCACTTGCAGGTGTGCTTTCTGTTCACGCAAAACAGCTATGCATTCTCGAAGCTCATTGTATCGACTTGTTAATGTAGCCTCTTCGTTCCTCCGATTAGTAGCTAGACGTTCAAGCGACTCCACTTTGGATTGAATTGCTTCTAGCTCACTTTTCACGCGTTTATGATTTTGATGTAATGCTGCTTTCTTTTCTAACAATTCCGATCCAGTATTCTCGACACCGCGTCTTCCCAACTCAGTCGATGCTATCTCTGATTCCACCGATTTAATGGCGATATCAGTTTCACGAATGCCGGATTCCGCTGCTGCAATTTCAATTTGCAGACTGTCCGTTAGTTTACGTAACTGATCCACTTCGTATATCTGCTTGGCAACGCCCATTTTCGTGTC
This sequence comes from Sporosarcina sp. resist, assembly GCF_014302295.1. NCBI lineage: Bacteria > Bacillati > Bacillota > Bacilli > Caryophanales > Caryophanaceae > Sporosarcina > Sporosarcina sp. resist. The sequence goes on from NZ_CP060287.1 coordinate 3,538,707, forward strand.
GCCTATTTTCTTAGTAGCGGACTCAATTGAATCAGCCATACGAGTTAGTTGCAGCTGTAACGTTTCGAGTTCAGCTTTTCTTGTGAAGACGGATGCCTGTCCTTTGACTCCACCACCTGTAAGTGAACCACCAGCATTCACAACATCCCCGTCAAGCGTCACGACACGGAAACGATAGCCGAGTATCCCCGCAATGGCGGATGCCCCTACGAGCGTTTTTGCGACAATCGTATTACCAAGTAAGTTTTCAGTGATAAGTGCATATGTAGCATCAGTCTGTACAAGACGATCGGCAGTTCCGATGTATTCGGGATGCAGTTCAACCGAGCGCAATGCTGCTGGTTGAATTTTCCGGGATTTCATCACATCTCTCGGCAGGAATGTTGCCCTTCCAGCGTTCTTCGCTTTTAAGTAGCCGATTGCTTTTCTCGCTTCCGGTTCAGTTGCCGTCACGATATGTTGCATCGCACCGCCAAGCGCTGTTTCCACCGCTTTTATATACTCTTTTTCAACGGAAATAAGTTCTGCGACTGCACCGTCAATTCCGGCTAGTTTTCCTGACTTTTTCGCAACAAGAATCTCTTTTACACCTGAATAGAAACCTGAGAAATCCGCTTCCATACTTTCAAGTGCACGAACTCTACCATGCATTTCATGTTGCTTGTTAAGTGCCTTTTGCATGAGTTCCTGCTGTGAAGCGAGTTCATCTTCAGTCTTCCGCAACGCCTTTGACAATTCACGATAGGCCGAATCCGATTCCTTCAATTTCCGTTTCAAGACAGTCAACGAATTCGCTTTCACAGATTTTTCCTGTGTAAGTTTTTCATAGCGTTCCTGCAAAATAGATGTCTGAAGTATAATTTTTTCGGATGAAGACTGCTCCCCTTGAAGACGCTCTTCCGCGTGCTTCAAGTCGTTGCGGATCGTCGCTTCCTCGTTCAACCTGTCAATATAAGCTGATTTCAATTCATCTATTTCTTTTTCCGTCTCTTTGACAGAGCGTTTCAGTATGTGAGAAATACCATCCATCTCAACTTTTGTTTTTTCGTATTCTATTTCTGACTGTTGCTGCTTTTCACGGGCCGCACCAAGTTTTTCTGAAAGTGTTGCCAACTCAGTTTCGGTATTAGCAAGTTCAAATCGAGACCTTTCAATTAACTGGTCAGCATTGCGACGTTTTTCAAGTGATAAAAGACGTCTTCCTTCCCACTTTTCTGTCTCTGCACTTGTGACTACAAGTTTTTTTTGTAACGCATCCAATTGTTCGTCCATTTTCGCAAGTTCTTTCTTCGCAAATTCGGACGCTTCTTCAGCTTTCCTTGATTCAGCCTCAAGTAAAATCTTCTTCTCCTGAAACTTTTCGGCTTCTTGCGATCTTTTCAAAATTTCATTGCGGAGATTTCCCGCGTCAAAGGTCAGCAGAGACACATCCGCTTCACGCGTCTCTTCCGAAAGCACTTTATGTTTTTTAGCAGCTTCTGCACTATTCCGTAACGGCTCAATTCTCGATTCAAGCTCTTTTAAAATATCAAGCACACGGTCAAGATTGTCTTCCGTCTCAAATAATTTGTGCTCCGCTTTCTTTTTCCTCGTTCTGTACTTCAGAACTCCCGCCGCTTCGTCAAAAATGCTTCGTCTGTCTTCAGGGCGGCTATTTAAAATTTCATCTACGCGCCCTTGAGAAATCATTGAAAATGCTTCTTTCCCAAGTCCAGAATCCATGAACACATCATTGATATCTTTCAGCCGGCACTGTTGGCCGTTTAATAAATAAGCGCTCTCCCCTGATCGGAAAACGCGCCTGCTGACACTTACTTCCGTATAGTCGAGTGGAAAAAGACCTTTACTATTATCAAGAATAAGCGTCACCTCTGCAAAATTAAGTGATTTACGTGAATCACTCCCCGCAAAGATGACATCTTCCATTTTAGAACCACGGAGCGATTTCGCCGATTGTTCGCCAAGAACCCAACGAATAGCATCTGTAATATTACTTTTTCCACTTCCATTTGGACCAACTACAGCTGTAACACCAGGGACAAAATCAATCGCAATCCGTTCAGCGAATGATTTGAATCCCATAATTTCAAGTCTTTTCAAAAACACGATTAATTCTCTCCTTCAGCCTGCCGACTCTTTAAATCTTGAATTGCATGGCGGGCTGCTTCTTGCTCGGCCTCTTTTTTTGATTTACCGAGACCAGTTCCAAGTTGTTCATCGCCAAGTCGCACGACAGTTACGAAACTTTTCGCATGAGCAGGACCTTTCTCTTCAACGATTTCATACTGCAATTGACCATTATTCGTCTGTTGAACGATTTCCTGAAGACGGCTTTTATAATCCATCACATGCGAAAAAGCACCGACACTAATTTTAGGGAAGACGACTTTTTCAAGGAATGGGATAACCGCCTCCATCCCTTGATCTATGTACAGAGCGCCTATAAACGCCTCAAATACGTCAGCGAGTAATGCAGGGCGCATTCGTCCACCCGTCTGCTCCTCCCCTTTCCCAAGCAGGATAAAGCGACCTAACCCAAGTTCGTTAGAAAACTTCACAAGGGACGGTTCGCAAACAATCGCAGCCCTTAGTTTCGTAAGTTCCCCTTCAGTCATATTAGGCTCTGTCGAATAAAGGAATCGGGACACACCTAACTCAAGAACCGCGTCACCTAAAAATTCCAATCTCTCATTATCCGTGAAATTTTTTCTCCGATGCTCATTCACATAAGATGAATGTGTAAATGCATTATACAGTAGTGATTTGTTTTTGAAATGGACGTCCAATTCATTTTGTAAGTCATCGAATTTGTTTCGAATCGCTACGGGTAAAAGCGCAATTGTTTTTTTTCCTTTGAAGTTGTTTGTATGGGTCATCATCGATTCTGCCTTTCGGTACATAATGTTTATAATTTTACCCTTTTCAACGCCACAGTGCAAAAAAAGTTTGCTATAAACCCGAAAAGAGACGCTTTCAATCCTTTCAAGTAGAAAGGATGAAAGAGTCTCAATCAGAATAGCAATTAGTTCACTTTCGTTTCGATATGCGAAACTGCGTCACCGACAGTTGCAATCTTTTCAGCTTCATCATCGGAAATTTCCATTTCGAACTCATCTTCTAATTCCATTACTAATTCTACGACGTCCAATGAATCGGCGCCTAGATCATCACGGAAAGAAGCTTCCATTTTAACTTCACTTTCATCGACGCCAAGGCGGTCGACAATTACTTTAGTTACACGTTCAAGTACTGTTGACAAATTTGTCACCTCCTCTCAAGAAAAGTGGAAGCGCCTCAATGAACACAGCCTAAGTTCGCCACGTCGTGTGGCAATGGCTGCGTGACCTACAATCCTGTAGGCCCGCGACAGGCATAAGACGGGCCAGCGAAGCAACGTTCTTTGCTACATAGCTGGACTGACTTATGACCCGAGCCTCTAGGCGCTGGAACTGGACAATAAGAAAAGCATAGGCGCTAGAGCAGACACCAAAGCGCTTTAACACCTCTATTACATTACCATACCACCATCAACATGAATCGTTTGACCCGTAATATAGACTGCATCCTCCGATAATAAGAACAGAACAGTACGTGCGACATCTTCAGGTCTGCCAAGTTTACCTAGCGGAATAACCGATAGCATTTGATTCTTCACTTCTTCGCTCAATGCATCCGTCATATCCGTCGTAATGAAACCAGGCGCTACTGCGTTTACATTAATGTTGCGTGAAGCGAGTTCTTTTGCCGCCGTCTTTGTAAAACCGATGACGCCAGCTTTTGCTGCTACATAGTTTGCTTGTCCAGGATTTCCAGAAACACCGACAATCGATGCAACGTTGACGATTCTTCCTGCACGTTGTCTCATCATTTGGCGAGTGACGCCTTTTGTACAAAGAAAAACACCTTTTAAATTGATATTAATGACATCGTCCCATTCGTCTTCTTTCATACGCATGAGCAAATTGTCTCTCGTAATACCTGCATTATTGACAAGGATATCAATAGATCCAAACATTTCCAAAGTTTTATCGACCATGTTTTTAACACCGTCAGCATCGGATACGTCTGCCTGAATAGCGAACGCTTCTCCTCCGGATTCTGTAATCAACTTAACGACGTCATCCGCTTTATCCTTACTTCCGCTGTAGTTGACAGCAACTCGTGCGCCTTCTTTAGCAAGAAGTAGTGCTATTTCACGGCCAATTCCACGTGATGCTCCCGTGACAATTGCGGATTTACCATCAAATCTACCCATTACGACCACCCTTTCGAAGCTTCGATTACCGTTTGCAATGTCTCTTCATCATAGACTGGGAATACCGTTACACTCCGGTCAATCTTTTTAACGAGGCCACTTAGTACTTTTCCTGGACCACATTCGATGAAATGAGTAACACCGAGGTCAAGCAATGTACGTACTGAATCTTCCCAAAGTACCGGGGAATAAAGTTGTTCGACGAGGAAGCCTTTTATATCAACACGATCAGTAACGATCGCAGCATTCACATTAGCAACAACTGGAATGGATGCATCCTTCATCTCGACCTCATCAAGTGCAGCCCGCAGTTTTTCTGCCGCCGGCTGCATAAGTGAAGAGTGAAAAGGTCCACTTACATCCAGTGGAATCGCTCTTTTCGCGCCCGCTTCTTTCAATTGGACACACGCTTTCTCGACGCCTGCTTTCGTACCGGAAATAACGATTTGTCCCGGACAATTCAAGTTGGCCGGTTGGACAGCGAAACCATCTGCTGTAATAGCATCTGTGACTTCTTTTAACTTCTGCCCATCGAGCCCAAGAATTGCCGCCATTGCCCCTTCACCAGCAGGCACCGCTTCATTCATGTACAAGCCCCGCTTATGAACGACCGACACTCCGTCTTCAAATGACATTACACCCGAGGCAACGAGTGCCGTATATTCCCCAAGACTATGTCCTGCCGTAAAGTCTGGCGTAACGCCTTCGTCTATCAATCGCGAAGCAATCATCGATCCGACGGTAAGTAGTGCTGGCTGTGCATTGTATGTCAGCGTCAGTTCATCTTGAGGTCCTTCTAGAATTAATTGACTAAGTTGAAAATCAAGTACACGGTCTGCCTGTTCTAAGAATTGCTTACTTTTGTCATGCGTTTCCGCGAACTCTTTTCCCATGCCAGCTGATTGTGAACCTTGTCCTGGGAAAATGAATGCAATCTTTGTCATCAATTTTCCACCTTTCTTATCGTTTCACGAATTGTTCCACAAACATCATATTCCACCATCGTTCTCGCTTGCCGAACGGCGTTCAATATAGCATTCGCATTTGAAGAACCATGTGCTTTTATAACAGGCGAATTCAAACCAAATAAACCCGCCCCACCATACTCTGTGTAATCCATTTTGTTTTTCAGTCCACGCAAATCGTCTTTCACAAGTGCTGCAGACAGTTTTGACTTCAATGAAGCGCTATACACTTCTTTCAACATAGAGAAGAAAGCAGATGCAGTCCCTTCCAGCGTTTTCAGAACCATATTACCCGTGAAGCCATCTGTAATGACGACGTCCGCCACGCCAGTCAATAGATCACGCGACTCAACGTTGCCGATAAAATTAATGGGCGCTTTCGAAAGCAAGTCAAAAGCAGCCTTTGTCAATTCATTCCCTTTTCCTTCTTCGGTTCCGATATTTAATAAGCCGATGCGTGGATTTTCAAGCCCCCGCACCTTTGTGGCGTAGATACTTCCCATAACCGCATATTGTTCAAGATGAGATGGTTTCGCATCCGAATTTGCACCAAGGTCCAGCATGACAAATCCTTTTCCATCGATCGTCGGAAGTGTAGGTGCTAAGGCAGGTCTCTCAATACCATCAATCCTACCTACGATGAATAGACCTGCCGCCATTAAAGCACCTGTATTACCAGCAGAGACGCAAGCTGAAGCTTCGCCATCTTTAACAGCTTGAGCCATCCTTACCATTGACGCATCTTTTTTCCGGCGGATAGCACGAACCGGCTCATCGTCTGGTTCAATTTTCTCTGTACAGTGAATCACTTTAAGGCGGGCATGCTCCTTCAAGAAAGGTGCCATCGCCTGTTCATCACCATAAATATGTATGTTTATATCTTCGAACTCAGCGAGACTTTTAAGCGCACCGGCAATAATTTCACCAGGCGCATGATCTCCGCCCATTCCATCTACAGCTATGATCATTTTAATTCCCCCTGCTTCCTATCAGTCGTCCGGTACATGTGAAATTCGCCAGTGAATACCGTTTCGTCATTGACCGTCGATGCGACCATGACTAATGTCCGCTTTTCTCCCAGACTTTCTTTCTTCACTTCTGCACGTGCAACAACTCTATCGCCAGCTCTCACCGGTTTCAAAAAGTCAATGGTCGACTTCACAGTCAAAGCAAGATCATCATTCATAACTGCAACAGCAAGTGAGTTTGCCTGGGCAAACAGATGATGTCCACGCGCAATTCCATTACGCTGGAAGACATGATCTTCAGTCACATCAAATATCGACAGCGCCCTCTTATCGAGTTCCATATCGATGATATCCCCAAAGACTTCATCGGAGTGAAGAGACTTCACTTCCTCTTTCATCGTTCGAGACGCAACCGTTTTCAAACGTTCCCGCAGTTCGGGAATTCCGCGCTCTAGCCTGTCCAAACGTATCGTCTGGACACTTACAGTAAAATGTTCCGACAATTCTTCATCTGTCAGGAATGGATTTTCTTCAAGCAACTTTCCAAGCAGTCGTTGCCTTTCCTTTTTAGGCATTCTCAATCGGTTCACCTTCCGGATTAGCACTTGGTACTAATAGCAGTATATAAAAATAGAAAAAAGAAAGCAAGCACAGAAATGCGGAGACGACCGTTTAGATGCGACAGGCATAAGACGATTTGGCGGAGCGGCGCCCTTTGCCGCACAGCCGAAGCGGCTTATGACCCGAGCATCTGGGAGTCGAAGCTAGACAGCGTAGAAAAGCAGAAGGCTTCGTTTAACCCCGAAAAGCGCTGGAGGACTTATGGAAAAAGGCGCCCTTTGCCTTTATCCATAAGTCTGAAGCGTCTCGAGTGGTTAGGCGCTGAAGCTGGACAGCACAGAAATGCGGAAGGCGTCGTTTAGCCCCGAAAAGCGCTGGAAGTCCACAGGAAAAAGGCGTACTTTGCCTTTATCCTGTGGACTGGAGCGACTCGAGGGGCTGACGCCTGTAGCTAGACAGCACAGAAATGCGGAGACGACCGTTTTTAAGGAACGCAGCCTAAGTTCGCCACGTCCTGTGGCGACAGCTGCATGACCTACATCCTGTAGACCCTCAATCAATCCTATCGCCACTAAGAGCACCCGACTCTTCAAGATGTGATCGAAGAATCGCGTATTCCTGATCTTCCCAAAAGTGACGCGACTCTAATAGTTGTTCCGCGTCTTTCCTTGCCGTTTCGAGCGCCCTATAATCGTGGACGGGATCTGCTACTTTAAACTCAGGCATACCGCTTTGCTTTTTCCCAAAGAAATCGCCGGCACCTCTTAGTTCGAGGTCCTTTTCTGCTAAAACAAATCCATCATTCGTTTCTGTCATCGTTTGCATCCGCTCTTTTCCCTCTTCGGTTTTGGGATCAGCAAGCAGAACGCAATAGGATTGCTCGGCGCCCCGACCTACTCGCCCCCTCAGCTGATGGAGTTGAGCAAGTCCAAAGCGCGTCGCGTCGTAAATAAGCATGAACGTCGCATTTGGTACGTTGACTCCGACTTCAACGACAGTCGTCGACACTAGAACATCGATTTTACCTTCACTGAAATCGCGCATGATGGCATCTTTATCGTCCGAATGAAGACGGCCATGCATGAGACCGACTGTGTATTTACCACTAAAATGAGTCGAAAGCTGACTATGGACATCCACTGCATTTTGGACATCTAATTTGTCGGATTCCTCGATTAATGGACAAATAACATATGCCTGACGTCCGGCACTTAATTCATTTTCCATCTTCCGTAAAACTGGAAGAAGGGAATCCTCTTTCAACCAATGTGTTTCAATAAGTTTTCGGCCAGCCGGCAACTCATCGAGTATGGAGACATCCATTTCACCAAAAGCAGTAATAGCAAGCGTTCGTGGAATCGGAGTTGCAGTCATGAATAGAACATCAGGATTCAATCCTTTATCCCGTAAAACGCGCCGTTGTTCGACACCGAAACGATGCTGTTCATCCGTAATAACCAACCCAGGATTTTTAAAGATGACATCAGGTTGAATGAGGGCGTGCGTGCCGATAAGCAAATCCACTTCACCTGATTCAAGTTTTTCAAGCAAATCTCTTCTCGCCTTCGCCTTTGTAGATCCAGCGAGGAAAGCAACTGTAATGCCGTGCGGTTCAAGCCATTCTGCAAGCGTAGATGCGTGCTGTTCGGCAAGGATTTCTGTAGGTGCCATAAGGGCCCCCTGAAATCCTGCCGTGATAGCAGCATACAAAGCGATTGCCGCTACGACTGTCTTTCCGGAACCAACATCTCCCTGAAGGAGACGGTTCATCCTAGTCGGACTTTTTAGTTCCCCACATAATTCATTGACAACCCGCTTTTGAGCCCCTGTCAATTCAAATGGCAATGCAGCGATGAAAGTCTTCACTTTGGCAAGGTCATAGTCGATAGCTACGCCTTTCTCCGCTTCTTTTCGTGCTTTCTTCATGCCCAGCATCTTCAGCTGGAACATGAGCAGTTCCTCATAGACAAAACGTCTTCTCGCATGTTTCACATCAGCAGGGCTTGTTGGAAAATGAATCATCTCAAGTCCATTTCCGATGGCTGGCAATCGATACATTTCACGAATATCAGCGGGTAGTGATTCTGCGTGCTGACCGACAGCTGCATCCAATGCACTTCGCATGAAGCGCCGAAATGTCTTCTGATGCATAACACCTTTCAAACTGTATACCGGCTCAAAATCAGCTTGATCTGTTTTTGGGCCGTCCTTGAAGTTGCTTACATTGATTACTTGCCTGCCCCGATCCCATTTCCCAGTAACTGTGACAATCGTCCCAAGTGACAAACGCTCTTTTAAGTAATGTTGATTGAAAAAAACCGCCTTCACAAGATGCCTTCCGGCAAGAAGACGGATTTGTAAACGGGATCTATTTTTCCCCAAGAAAAGAATGGAAGGCTCACTTTCGACCCTTCCTTCAATTGTGACTCGTTCATTATGCGGGGTTTCAGTCAAATCTTTTAACCTGAAGTCTTCATGACGGTACGGGAACGTCATGAAGAGGTCTTGAAGCGTTGAAACTCCAAGTGCCTCAAGCTGTTCGCCGGCCGCTTTTCCGACTCCTTTTATCGTCGTTACAGAATCATGAATTGACAGTGTCACTATCTACCTTATCCTTACCAAATATCTTCGCTTCAAGCGCTTTTCCGGTTGGCGTAGCAGCCAATCCGCCTTTAGCTGTTTCCCGTAACGCTGAAGGCATAGACTTACCTATTTTATGCATTGCTTCAATTACTTCATCTGTAGGAATACGGCTAACGACGCCTGCTAGTGCCATATCTGCTCCAACGAGTGCCTTTGCCGCTCCCATTGCATTCCGTTTCACACATGGTACTTCAACAAGTCCAGCAACCGGATCACAGACAAGACCTAACATATTCTTCATAACGATAGAAAATGCTTCTGCACTTTGTTGTGGAGTCCCGCCCGCCATTTCAACAATTGCAGCGGCTGCCATTGAACCTGCTGAACCTGTTTCCGCTTGGCATCCACCCGCTGCGCCTGATATCGATGCATTATTCGCAACGACAAACCCGAAAGCACCAGACGTAAATAAATAATTAATCATTTGTTCCCGTGTAGGATTCAATTTATTTTTCACCGCAAACAAAGTACCAGGTACGATTCCTGCTGCACCCGCTGTTGGCGTTGCACAAATCGTCCCCATTGCTGCGTTTACTTCATTCGTAGCGACTGCCTTACTGACAGCATCCATAACCACATCGCCGCAAAGAGATTTGCCTGATGCCATATATTTTTGAATAAGAACCGCATCGCCACCCGTAAGACCGGATGCTGAATGCACACCCTGCAATCCTCTTTCTACCGCCTTTTCCATCACCGTTAAGTTATTGTCCATCTGCGCGATGATTTCTTCTCTTGTACGTTTTGTTATAAGAATTTCTTGTTCAATCATGATTTCTGAAATAGGCTTGTTCTGCGACTCTGCAAGTGCAACAAGCTCTTTAACGTTACTAAATAAAACGTCCATCTATGTTTGCCTCCTATTTTACAGTTCTTTAGTTTGCCAATGTCGAAACTTGCGTTACATTCGGCAATGATTCCAACTCATTTATCAGTGCTGCGTCGATCATTTGATCAACTTCAATCACCATAAGGGCCATATCCCCTTTTTCTTTTCGGTCAACTTCCATATGTGCAATATTTATATTTAGTTTTGCAATTGCGTTGGAAACGCTTGCAATAACACCTGAACGGTCATTATGAACGATGAGAAGTGCGGGGTAATGCCCCGATAATCTAAGCGGGAATCCGTTAAGTTCAACAACTTCCATCGTTCCGCCACCTATAGAAATTCCAGTCAGCTCCATAACGCCCTCACTGTCCCCAATTACAAGACGGGCCGTGTTCGGATGTACCGCCTCTTCCTCTTCAGGAATAAATTCAAAAGTCAATCCAAGTTTCTCTGCATCAGCAAACGCAGACTTTATACGCTCATCGAATGTATCATAATCTAATAATCCACCAATAATTGCTACATCCGTACCGTGTCCTTTATACGTTTCTGCAAAAGAACCATAAAGATGAACCCGAGCCCATTCCGGCTGTCTGCCAAACAGTGTTCGTGCGACACGGCCGATTCTTGCAGCGCCGGCAGTATGTGAAGATGATGGCCCTATCATAACTGGTCCAATTATATCGAAAACTGATCTGAATTTCATAAACGCTACCCCCTCTTAATAAGCACGTACTGTTATTCATTTTACATGAGTTTTGCTTTAAAGACAAAAGATGTTGTTCCTTGTCGACGCAAGTAAAAAGCAGTGCGGCTTTTTACAGGCGCACTGCTCGTTACTAGTTTATTCAACTGAAATGATATAGGGATACAATGGTTGTTTTCCGTTATAAAGTTCAACTTCTGCGTGATCAAAGTTATCCTCTACATAACTTACGATTGCAGAAGCATCTTTCTCGCTAATGTCTTCACCATAAATAATTGTAACAATTTCATCATCTTCATCAATGATCGAGTTCAATAGTGTTTGCATGACATTTTCAAGTGAAGGCGCAGATGTAATAATCTTACCACCTGAAATACCCATGAAGTCGTCTTTTGTAATTTCCACCCCGTCAATCGATGTATCTCTTACTGCATGTGTAACTTGTCCCGTTTTCACGAACGATGCAGCCTCTGTCATCGCTGCGACGTTTACACTCACTTCCGCTTCCGGATTGAATGCAAGTATAGCAGCAAGTCCTTCGGGTACTGTTTTTGTAGGAACGACAGCTGCTTCAATACCGATCACATCGGCCGCTTGCTGTGCTGCCATAATGATGTTTTTGTTGTTAGGTAAAATGAGCACTCGTTCAGCACCGACTGCCTCAATTGCCTTGACAATATCTTCTGTCGATGGATTCATCGTCTGCCCGCCTTCAATAATGGCAGAGGCACCTACGCTTTTCAGTAATTCAGAAATACCTGCTCCCATAGCAACTGTTACGACCGCGTATGGATGTTTTACAACTTCTTTTTTCGCCGCATTTTGTACCGAATAATTTTCTCCGACGATTTCGAGATGCTGCTGACGCATATTTTCAATTTTAATTTTAATAAGGGAACCGAATTTCTGCCCGTAACTAAGTGCGTCACCCGGTTCTTCTGTATGGATATGTACTTTCGCAACTTCATCATCAGAAATAACAAGTAAAGAATCACCGAATTGACTCAATCCTTGGCGGAATTCGGATTCATCGTATGGACTCGTTTGCAGTTTATCATCCTCGAACTTAACCATGAATTCCGTGCAATATCCGAATTCAATGTCTGCCGTATTCATGAACCCTTGGACGCTGCGATGATGTTCCGCACTCACTAAGTCGTCCATGGAATCGACGATAGTTCTTGCTGGTAGTTCTTCACCTTTTAAGCATGCCAAGAAGCCTTCGTATACATAAACGAGACCTTGTCCACCACTATCAACAACTCCAACTTCCTTCAATACAGCTAATAAATCCGGTGTCCGCTCAAGTGATGCTTGTGCTTCTTTCACTATAGCTTCCATTACTTCAATAATGTCATCTGTAGTCGCAGCTTTTTCTACTCCGATAGTAGAGGCATCTTTTGCGACGGTTAAAATTGTTCCTTCAACAGGTTTCATAACCGCTTTATAGGCCGTTTCAACGCCATACTTCAAGGCACCTGCAAATTGTCCTCCATTGACAGTCGCTTCATTTTCAATCGCTTTCCCGAAACCACGGAATAACTGTGAAAGAATAACGCCGGAATTACCGCGCGCGCCCATCAGCAATCCTTTCGATAACGCTTGTGCAGTTTGACCGATATGGGTAACCGCATTTTCTTCAGTTTCCTTCGCTCCTGAAGTCATCGATAAATTCATATTCGTACCTGTATCACCATCAGGTACCGGAAAAACATTTAGTGAATCGACATAATCGGCATTTTGATAAAGATGATGTGCACCCAACTTTATCATTTCCGCAAATTTCAAACCATCTATGGTCTTCATAGAAATTATTTCCTCCTCTTACAGGTTCGTCACTCGGACTCCCTGGACAAAAATATTAACAGATTTCACAGTCATGCCGACTGTCTTTTTCAATGTATACTTCACTTTTGATTGTACTTGGTAGGCGACTTCTGAAATTTTAGTACCATATCCAACAATGATATACATATCGATATGCGTATCATCGCCAAGATTACGAACGATGACTCCCCGCGTGAAATTTTCTTTCCCTAGGATTTCAGTAAGGCCATCTCTTATCTGATGCCTTGAAGCCATTCCGACAATCCCATAACACTCGATAGCCGCCTCACCAACCACTTGGGTAATGACGTCATTCGTAATATCGATTTTGCCGTATTCATTCTTTACTTCGATTGACATGTGTAATACCCCCTGGATCCTTTTTCACTAACCCCATTGTACTATACCTGTTATAATAATAAAAGAAAGCGATTCTATGACTTTTAAACGTGTAAAGGCTTTTACCTTGAAAGATGTCACAAAAAAGGTTGCAACACGTTTACGCATATGATACATTATTATGGTATGCGAATAAAGAAGTAAATCACTTAATCAACATTCGCAAGGAGGTACTATTATGTCTAAAGAATGTGTTATTACAGGACGCAAAGCCCGTACAGGCAATGCACGCTCCCACGCAATGAACGCAACTCGTCGTTCATGGGGTGCGAACCTTCAAAAAGTCCGAATTCTCGTTAACGGTAAACCTAAACGTGTATGGGTCTCTGCTAGAGCCCTTAAATCAGGTAAAGTTCAACGTGTGTAAAGGACTGTAATTAAAGTTTAAGCGCCTTGGTATTTAAACTTTAAAGAAAATAAAACGCCGGGCTGAATTTCTTCAGCCCGACGTTTTTTCTTTTTTCCTTTTTTTATTCTTGGTGTTGCTCGCAGTAGCTTTCGGTGAATCATCCTTCTGGAAAACAACCATACACTTCCTTACAACTCCACTCACAAATTTCGGCATTGTGAAAGTATAAACTCGCAATTCCCCACTCCTTTCAGGAATCTGAACTCCTTACCATTAAGCATATGCCCTCATGGAACGATATAGTACAGACTTCTTCAGCCAGTTCATTACTTGTAAATAACGTCATGCCAGTTTCGAGCGTAGCATCTACCATTTCGAATTTGAAACCGGTAAGTGTAAGTCCACTAACTACCCCATTGAATGAAAAAAATGATATGTATTTAAAACGATCATCCGACGTCACTTGATAACTTCCAGGTGTAAGTATAAAAAGTTCATTCGTCCCATTACGAATCGAGAATGACGTATCGTTATGAGCTATTTGAAGCCGGTACAGAAGATGAAGGGCTGATTCCATATGATCCAGCCTCCCTCCTGTAACTCCCGTCAAAATGACACACTCTGGCCCGTAGGAAAGAGCACGATCTACTGCAAGTTCCGTATCAGTCTCATTTTTTTCCGAACGAAATCGTCCTATTATGCGGACTGCGGCGGCTATCTCATCGTATTCACTTTTCGAAACCGAATCAAAATCCCCCACTGCTTCAAGAGGAACAATACCTCTTTGCAACAAGTGAAGTGCACCTCTATCCGCTCCGATGAACACCGTATCTTTATGATGAAATTCCGTCAAGTCAGCTATTTCTGAATCGGGCCCGCCCGCACAAACGACTGCATACTTCATTTTCTTAGCGCACCTTCACCAGCAGCTTTTATCCGGCGTAAAGCTTCTGCACGATCAGGTGCATTGTAGATAGCTGATCCTGCAACTAAGATTGTAGCACCCGCTTCCACACACGGGATAATCGTTTCTTCATTAATGCCGCCATCGATTTCAATTTCAATCGGAAGTCCTCGCTCACGAATAATATCGGCTAGCTGTTTCACTTTCGGAACGACTGAATGAAGAAACTTCTGGCCACCGAATCCGGGATTGATTGTCATGATTAGGACTAAGTCAATTTCATCTAGAACATGAAGAATCGTTTCAATCGGTGTATGCGGATTCAAAACAACGCCCGATTTCACCCCGTGAGACTTAATCAGTTGCAATGTGCCGTGCAAATGAGGGCATGCCTCTACATGAACCGTAATATAATCAGCTCCGGCTTTTGCAAATTGTTCAATATACAGGTTTGGATTTTCAATCATTAAATGGACATCCAGCGGCAACTTCGTTACTGGTCGAAGTGCCTCAACAACAATCGCTCCCATTGTAATGTTCGGAACGAAATGTCCGTCCATGACATCGATATGGATTAGTGCAGCGCCCGCTGCTTCCACTTCTTTTACTTCTTCGGCAAGCTTTGAAAAGTCTGCTGCTAAAATTGAAGGTGCAATTTTAATCATGTTTTTCATACCTCGGCTTTCGGTCAAGTATTTCTTGCATGAACTGCAAGTAGTGATCATAGCGATGACGTGGAATTTCTCCAGTCTCTACCAACTCTTTTACTGCACACTTTGGTTCTTTCAAGTGCAAGCAACCTCTGAATCTACAGTTTGGCGCAACTTCATCCATATCTACAAAGTAATGAGACAATTCTTCTTTTTCGATATGATCGAATTCGAGAGAGCTGAAGCCTGGGGTATCCGCGACAAGACCACCTGATATCTCAAGCAACTCAACATGTCGCGTTGTATGTTTTCCGCGTCCAAGCGCTTCTGATATTACCCCTGTTTTCAATTCAAGCACAGGCAATACCGTGTTCAACAACGTTGATTTACCAACACCTGATTGCCCGGCAAGAACTGTAGTCTTGCCTTCAAAATAAGGTTTCAATAAGTCAGTCAGTTGAGGATCGTCAATAAAAGTCTCTATAACATCATAACCGATTTTCTTATAATACGCCGCTGATTCAGCTACCATTTTCAGTTCATCAGCATTCGCAAGATCCTTTTTCGTTAGGCAGATAATTGGTTTTACGTCGAACGATTCGACGACAACCAAAAACCTGTCTAATAGATAAAGGCTGAATGCCGGTTCCACTATGGAGAATACAAGCAACGCCTGGTGAACATTCGAGATTGGCGGACGGACAAGTTCATTGAACCGCTCATGGACTTCAGTGACTGTTGCATCATTATCTTCAACACGTACATAGGTCACGAAATCTCCAACCAGCGGATGAATACCACGGTTTCTAAATACTCCACGTCCTCGACATTGAATGATTTCTCCGTCATTTTCTACATAATAATACCCGCTGATTGCTTTTCTGATTTGTCCTTCTGGCATTCTTTCACCCCTTCTAATTAGAGTCACTCTAATTGACCAATTCTGCAATGATAGGTTTTGAATCGCGCGTAACCTTATATGACCCAGTCTGTCCTTCTTCCAAGTTAAATGAAATTGATCTTTCCGTCGTTTCTGTGATTGAAAACTCATCAAAAACATCCGTTATCTTATTATTTTTGTCTTGAATGTAAATTTTAATAAGTTGTGGGACTGGAGCAGGCTGTTCCACTACTCCCGAGTTGTCTCCATCATCCTCTCCATCACCTTCGTCACCATCTTCATCGCTAGGACTAGGGCTAGGCTCAATCACTTCAGGTACATACTCAATTGTCACCTTTTTGACAACGAACTTATCGGGTTTTTTCTCTGGACCTTTTGATACGACGACTTCGACTTTCCCACCTTTTACAATTTCTGTTTTCCCATTTGGTGTTTGCGAAATGACACTACCTTTAGGCACTGTTGAAGAATAATCTTCTCTCACTGTATTTATAGTTAAACCTGATGACTCTTCATAATCTTCCAGCCGGTCCTTGTCATATCCTCTTAGATCGTCAAGAATTTGCTTTTCTTGGCCTTTACTAACAGTAAACAGTAAATCGGTTTCACTGAGAATTACTTCCCCTGAATCTGGTTCTTGTCCAATGATTGTACCCTCTGGTTTATCAGAAAACTCTTCTATAGAATCAATCGACTTAAAAAGTGTATCGTCTAAAGAAGCCATAACTTTATCGGCATTTTCGCCAATATAATCGGCTAAGGTGCTTTTTTCTTTACCGGTACTAATATACAAGGTGATCTCGGAGTCAACACCCCGTTTCTTCCCTGCCTCGGGTATCGTTTTAATGGCTTCCCCTTCATCAACATCATCGGATTGCTGTTCCTCAGTTACAACCGTATTAAAGCCTGTGCTAGAGAGCACATCCCTAGCCTCCGTTTCTTCCATTCCAGCCACAGTCGGAATAACAGCCTTTTTAGGGCCAAATATACCTGGAATAAGGGACAACAAAAGTATCAGGATTGCAATGCCAGCAATTCCACCAACAATGAATGGCCATTTCTTGCGTTTTTTCGGTGGTGTTGGCGACGGGGATTGTTCAATTGTTACTGGTTCGATCTTCTTAGTCGCTTCAACGCTATCAAATTTTGTAGTTTCACTAACGATTGGTATCGCGCGCGTGCGGTCATCATCGAACACAATTGCGAATCTCTTCTCATTTGCCCGTTCGGGTGACAGTACAGTTAGCAAATCATCATACATTTCATCTGCTGAATCATATCGATATGTAGCATCTTTCATAGTCGCCTTCAAAATAACATTTTCTAAACTTTGTGGAATTGAAGGGAATACCATTCTTACTGAGGGCGTCTCTTCTTGTAAATGCTTCAATGCAATCGCAACTGCAGTATCCGCTGTAAATGGCAATTCACCTGACAGTAATTCGTAAAGTACGATGCCTAATGAATAGATATCAGACTTTTTTGTCGCCATTCCGCCACGTGCTTGTTCGGGTGACAAGTAGTGAACCGTCCCAATGACTGAATTCGTTTTTGTATGTGCTGTTGCACTAAGTGCCATCGCGATACCAAAATCAGTAATTTTAACATTCTCATCCGAATCCATTAAAATATTCTGCGGTTTAACATCACGATGGACGATTCCATTATGATGAGCATTCGCAATTGCAGATACAATCTGTTGCATAATCGGCAAAGCTTGCTTAGGCGTCAAGGCCCCATTATCTTGGATAAACTTCTTCAAGGTTTGTCCTTCGATATATTCCATCACCAGGTAATGCAGTTCACCCTCTTCGCCCACATCGAATATATCAACAATGTGCGGGTGCGTCAGACTCGTTGCGGAAAGTGCTTCTCGTTTAAACCTTCTTTTCAATGCCTCTTCATTCGCAAAATCATAATTAAGAACCTTAATGGCAACATCGCGGTCCAGGATGACGTCATGTGCTAGATATACTTTTGACATGCCGCCGTCACCAATATTCCTTACAATTTCATAACGTCCACCTATTCTTGATCCAATCATGGATTAGTCGCCTCCACTTCAGTCGAGTCGATTAGAATTACGGAGATATTGTCTTCCCCGCCCATCTTGTTCGCTAAATCCACAAGTTCTTCCGTCTTTTCATGCAACGTAGCGTTTGATAGAACTATTTCACTCATCGATTGTTGACTTACTTTATTGCTCAGACCGTCTGTACAAATAAGCATATACATGCCCTCTTCTAACTCAAGCGAATAAAGATCGGGTACAATCGTTTTTTCAGAACCAACTGCTTTCATAATCCAGTTTCGTTGTGGATGAACTGCTGCCTCTTCCAAGGTAATTTCCCCACTGTCAAGAAGTGCATTTACGTAGGAATGGTCTCGTGTTACTTGCCGCACACCTTTCCCATCGATTGCGTAGACACGGCTATCACCAGTATGCGAAATAAGACAAGAACGTCCACGAATGAGAGCTACTTCAAGCGTCGTTCCCATTCCCTTATACGCTTCATTTTCGTTTGCATGTTTGTAAAGTATGTCATTTGCGAGAATGACCGCTTCCTGCAGCCACTGCGCCAACTTATCTTCTGCTTCAAACGTCGAACTATCAAGTTTCATGAATTGCTCGCCAATTACTCTGACTGCTGTCGAACTCGCGTAATCCCCCCCAAGGTGGCCACCCATACCGTCCGCTATCACGGCAAGCATAACGCCCTTTGGAAGTGTGTATACAGCCGCACTGTCTTCGTTGACCGTTCGTTTCTTGCCGATATCCGTCAAGACTTCAAATTGCAACGTCCATCCCACCTTTTGCCTCGAATTCTTAGCTCACTTACTTTTTTTCCGGAAAGCAGCAACAAAAAAGCCATCGCTGCCAAAGTGTTGCGGAAGTACTTGAAGCGTGTTATCTTCAATCGCCAATTTCTCGTTTCCAGTTAGTTGCGGTAAAGGGATTTTCTCCATATCCGTATGACGCACAAGGAATCGTTCAACCATTCCCTGGTTTTCGGCATACTCCACTGTACACGTACTATAGACAATAACCCCGTCAGATTTAATCAATTCACGAGCAGTATCTAGAAGGTCTGATTGTATCGACGTCAACGCATCGAAATCAGCTTGTGTTTTATTGTACTTAATTTCAGGCTTTCTACGGATGACACCAAGACCGCTACAAGGTGCGTCGACAAGAATACGATCGAATGAGGACAACTCGTATAGCTCAGTCAATTTCCTGCTGTCTCCACTCAATGCTTTGATTGACGTTAAGCCAAGGCGAGTCGCATTTGCTTCAATAAGTTTCAGTTTATGTTCATGTAAATCATGTGCAAAAACTTCACCTTTATCGTTCATTTTTTCAGCGATGTGGGTTGTTTTCCCACCAGGTGCCGCACACATATCGAGTACTTTCATACCTGGCGATAAATCAAGAGCAAGAACAGGTAGCATCGAACTTTCGTCTTGAATAGTGATAAGTCCTTTTTTATAGGCTTGCGTATTTGCAGGATTGCCACTATCTGAAATGATGCACTCCGGTACAACTTCGCCTTTTCTTACTTCAACACCTTCTGATTCGAGTAAAGCAATGACTTCGTCTGGCGTTGTTTTTGCTGTATTGACACGAATTGTCATCGCTGCTGGATGATTATTTTCATGTGCCATAATGGCCGCGTCTTCTTCACCAAATTGTTCATTCCAACGCTTAATCAACCATTCCGGATGACTCGTTTCGATAGAAGTTTTCAACGTACCATCTTGCATTTCATCAAGTGAACGGACACCTTTACGCAACACGGAGCGAAGAATACCATTTACAGTTGGTGCTATCCGTTTATGACCGCGTCTTTTCGCAATTTCAACTGCTTCGTGAACAACAGCATGCGGTGGGATTTTTGTTAAATAAACGATTTGATATAACGATAACCGAAGAAGCTCTCGAACCCAGCCATCCAATTTACCACGGACAAACGGCTCAAGATAATAATCGAGTGTCATGCGGTGTTGAAGTGTGCCATACGTCAATTCCGTTAACAAGCCACGATCTTTCGTTTCTATACCATACTTTTCAATTGTTCTATGCAGCAATAGATTGCTATAAGCTTGATGATCATTTATTTCCATCAATATTGAAAGAGCAGCGTCTCGGACGTTGCCATTCCATATTTTCTTTTTCGGTCTAGTATTTATATTCATTCAAAACGGTCCCCCTTACTCCATTTAGATCCGGTTCCGCGAATAAATTCACCCGCCGGCATCCGTTTTTTCCCGGCTGGTTGAAGATCCGTAAGTGCAACAGCGATGTCATCGCCCGCTTTTACAATAATACGATCACTATCGATTGCAATAATCGTTCCTGGTAACGCACTGTCAGTTGTATGGATTTTCTCACTCCACCAAATCTTGACGTTTTCACCTTGGAATGCGGTGTATGCAACTGGCCAAGGATGAAGTCCACGGATTTTATCGTAGATTGCCTTTCCACCTTTAGACCAGTCAATCCGTTCTTGTTCACGGGAGATGTTACGCGCGAACGTCACGAGTGATTCGTCTTGAACTGTTTGTTTATTTGTTTCGTTTAAAATAGAAGGCAATGTCTCTTTCAGTAGTGCCGTCCCTGCCACAGATAACGCAGTGAACATACTTCCTGTGTGATCCGTATCAGAAATAGGCACAATCACTTGTGAAATAATATCGCCTGCATCAAGTTTTTCGACCATATACATGATTGTGACGCCCGTTTCTGTTTCGCCATCCATGATTGCCTGGTGAATCGGCGCACCACCGCGATATTTAGGTAGTAAGGATGCGTGTACATTAATGCAACCGAGCCGAGGGACTTCTAGCAGTTCCTTCGGTAAAATCTGGCCAAATGCTGCAGTCACGATTAAATCTGGTTTAAGCGCAATAATTTCCTCAAGTTCAGCAGAACCTCTCAGTTTTTCAGGTTGAATAATCGGCAGTCCAAGCCGTAGTGCTTCAACTTTTACTGGAGGTGGTGTTAAGACCCTCTTTCGCCCGACTGGTCTGTCCGGCTGAGTGACAACTGCCACGATAGTATGCCCTTCATCAAAGAGCATTGTGAGGACAGATACCGAAAACTCTGGTGTTCCCATAAAGACAATCTTCGTCATTTCAGCTCACCCCCACCGCTTTCCCCTACTATCTCTGCTTCTTCTGTTTCTTCTAATTCAGACGGATCAACAACACGAATGATTTTCGAATCAAATAATACGCCATTTAAATGATCGATTTCATGAAGAATCGCACGTGCTTCATAATCTTCTGCTTCTAATTCATAAAGTGCGCCATTGCGTTCTTGCGCTTCAATGCGTACGAAAAATGGTCTTTCTACTTCGCCGAATAAATCCGGAAAACTTAGACAACCTTCTACTTCTATTTCGGATCCTCCGGTTGCTGTTACAACAGGATTGACCATCTCAATAACGTCTTGCCCTTCGCCCATATCGACAATCGCGACACGCACTGCTTCGCCAATTTGTGGTGCAGCGATTCCTATGCCATCCGCCGCCACCATTGTGTCGTACATATCATCTAGCAGTTTTGAAAGCTTCTTATCAAATTTCACTACTTCTTTACATTGTTGTTGAAGAACCGGAGCCGGATGCTTCACAATTTCACGTATTGCCAAATCTATTCCTCTTTTCTGTCTTGTTATCTAAGATGTAATTTAACCTTGTACTGCGGATTGGGGGCTGACATGGATATTTCACGTCCAGACTCCAGCGCTTTTGTTTAGTATATTGACGCCGGTTCTACATCAACGGTCATTATCAGTCCTGATTTAATCCAGTCCGTCCGGTAATACTTAATGAGCTGCTGCAGCGTTTCTGTCAACTTCGGCTCTTTTTTGTATTTTATCAAACATTGGTAGCGATATCTATTGTTCACTCGACTGATAGCGGAAGCAGTTGGTCCGATGACGACTGTGCCTGCAGATAAGTTCTGTTTTAAGTAGCGTGCTCCCTTTTCTGCAAAGTCAGCTACTTTCAATAAATCCTCGTGCGTAAACTGAACAAGCGTGACGAAATAGAAGGGGGGATAGCCATATTGTCTTCTGGCCGCCATTTCCATCGTATAAAAAGGCTCATAATGCTGTGCTTTCGCTAATTCGATTGCGTAATGTTCAGGGGAATAAGTCTGGATGAAAACCTCTCCAGGCAATTCGTGACGTCCAGCTCGTCCACTTACTTGCGTCATTAGTTGAAAGGTTTTTTCAGCGGCACGGAAATCAGCTAAATGGAGTGTTGTATCTGCGGCAAGCACACCGACAAGTGTAATATTCGGGAAATCTAGCCCTTTCGCAATCATTTGCGTCCCTAGTAGGATATCCGCCTGTCCTTCACTGAACTGTCTAAGAAGCCGCTCGTGTGAACCTTTTTGCCTCGTTGTATCGACATCCATTCGAAGGACACGTGCTGTAGGAAACAGTTTCGCAATTTCTTCTTGCGCTTTTTGGGTCCCTGTTCCGAAAAACCGGATATGTTCACTTTTACATTCCGGACAAACGAGCGGCACTCGTTCTTCATGACCGCAATAATGGCATTTTAACTGTTCGTGTGCACGATGATAGGTCAACGAAATATCACAATTTGGGCATTCAACGACAGTACCGCAATCCCGGCAGAGTACAAAAGATGAAAAGCCTCGCTTATTCAGAAACAGCACGATTTGCTCTCTTTTTTCCAATCGGATACGGACCGCTTCCGCAAGCGGCAATGAAAACATCGAACGATTTCCGGTTTTCAATTCCTCTCGCATATCAACGACTGTTACTGTTGGCAGGGCCTGATCTTTTGGTCGTTTCGTTAGTGTAAGCATGGTATATACACCTTTTGATGCACGTGCATATGATTCCAGTGACGGCGTTGCACTTCCTAAAATAACAGGACAATTGTAATACTCCGCGCGTTTAATCGCAACGTCCCTTGCATGATAGCGCGGTGTATCATCTTGCTTGTACGTCGATTCATGCTCTTCATCGAGAATGATAATACCAATATTTTCAAACGGGGCAAATATCGCCGACCTTGCACCAATGACGACTTTTACTTCCCCCCGTTTTATCTTCCGCCATTCATCGTATTTCTCACCGGCAGACAAGGCGCTGTGCATAACTGCAACGAGCGAACCAAAACGCTCTTTGAAGCGCGACGTCATTTGCGGGGTTAATGATATCTCTGGGACAAGGACGATTGCTTCTTTGCCTTTATCCAAAACGCGTTTAATGGCACGTAAATACACTTCTGTTTTTCCACTTCCTGTAACGCCATGAAGTAGGAATGTTTCTGCCTTTTGATTGTCTTCGGATATTGCTATATGATCAAGTGCAATTTGCTGTTCGTCTGTCAAGACTTCGGGTATCGCTGTATCTTTCAATTGAGGCGCATCAGGTTCACGGTACACTTCAGCAAGTTCTTCGAAGGCTGCTCCTCTTTCAATGACAGTTTTCAGCACAGCCGGTTGAATTCCCGACTGTTCCATCAGTTGTTTTGCACTGATCGTTTTCCCTGCATGCTCCAACATCCAGCGAAGTAATTCAGCTTGTTTTTTCGCATTGGAGTGACTAGAGTCAAGCAAAGTTTGCAGTGTTACCTCATCTGCCATTCGAATCATCCGTACTTTTTTCACAGCAGTTTGCTGCCCTACGGCCGTATCGACCGTGACAATTCCTTCTGAAACATACTTTTTTAACATTTTCATCAATTCTGCTGAATCTACTTCTTTCAACTGAATCCGTTTCCTGCCCGCAAGAAAAGCTTTAAAATCAGCGTCTTCAATTCGTTCCGGTTCTTCGACAATGATGAACTTTTCATATTTTGCACGCATCGCAGCAGGTAACATCACTTGGAGGGCATCAATTTCATATGACAACGTCTCAACCGCGAGCCAGCGCGATAATTCGAGCAGTTCACTAGAAATGACCGGATCCAAATCAATAAGTTCATCAATCGGTTTAATTTTGCCGAGTGCAAGCTCACTTTCGTCCTTCAACATTGTTACGTAACCAAGCACTTTCCTGGGTCCAAACGGAACTTTCACTCTGGTTCCAGGCTCAATCACAGATTCCAATGCTTCTGGAACGAGGTAATCAAACGGCCTGTCGATTGGATAAGCCGCTACATCTACAATGACTTCAGCGATCATTTAGTTGATCACTTTCTTCTTTAATAATTGTTTCCAGCAATAGAATGGCGAGTTCTTTTTTCGGCATTGCTCGGAATGGCATATGTGATCCGTTTTTCGAAAGAAGTGTGACAACGTTTGTATCCTTCCCGAATCCAGCATCCGGATCAGTCACGTCGTTGACGATAATATAATCAAGGTTTTTACTTTCTAGTTTGCCTATGCCATAACCTACTGCATTTTCAGTTTCAGCAGCAAAGCCAACAAGGATTTGTTTCGTTTTCATTGAACCGATTGTTTTCAAGATATCAGTTGTTCGTTCAAGTTCAATAACAGAGTCCCCTACTTGTTTCTTCATCTTTTGGGGCTGAATCTCTCTCGGGCGATAATCCGCTACAGCAGCTGCTTTGATAACGATTGCCGCATCATCGAATTGTGTTCGGACGGCTTCAAACATCTCTGCCGCACTTTCAATATCAATGACTGTTACTCCCGCTGGCTTGTCCAATCCAACAGGTCCCGAAATAAGGACAGTCTCAGCGCCGAGTTTAACTGCTGCTTCTGCCATCGCATAGCCCATCTTGCCACTTGAAAAATTCGATACATATCGTACCGGATCAATCCGTTCACGTGTTGGACCTGCCGTGATCACAACTTTCTTTCCTGAAAGCGGAAGATATTTGGACGTTGTGAACCGTTCTGTTATCAGTTCTACAATCTTTTCGGGTTCTTCCAATCGACCTTTTCCTACATAACCGCATGCCAAAAAGCCTTCAGAGGGCTCGATGAATTTATAGCCATCTTCGTGCAGCGTAGTAATATTTCGTATAACTGCTTTATTCTCATACATATGGACATTCATTGCAGGTGCAATCCAGACCTCAGCCTGAGTAGCTAAGAGTGTAGTCGTTACCATATCGTCAGCAATCCCATTCGCGAGTTTACCAATTACATTTGCTGTGGCTGGAGCAACTACGACAAGATCAGCCCAATCTGCCAAATCAATATGTGCAATCACACGGGATTTTTTTTCATCGAACGTATCGAAAAAAACATCGTTTCGTGACATCGCCTGAAATGTAAGTGGTGTGACAAATTCCTTTGCCGATTCAGTCATTATGACCTTTACGTCCGCTCCTGCCTGAGACAACTTACTTACAAGTGCAACAGCTTTATAGACCGCGATTCCGCCAGTTACACAAAGGAGGATTTTTTTATTCAACAACATGATCTCATCCCTTCTAAAATGACAAACTCCCAAAGAAAAACTCGTTTCTAAGGGAGTATCACGTTTATTTATTATGATATGAAAAGCGTAAGGAGCCGGTTAGATGCGACAGGCATAAGACGGACCGGCGAAGCGGCGTAATTTGCCGCGTAGCTGGGCTGACTTATGTCCCGAGCGTCTGGCGACTGAAGCCTAGACACCATTTCGAATCGAAAATCCCACTGTCTATTAAGTACAAAGATAGCTGGACTTATTAAACTTCGTCTTCGTAGACGATTGAATCGTCCGATTTCTTTTTAGAAAGTACACCGGCTGCCACTTCTTCAAGTGCTTTACCGACATTCTTGTTAGAGACATAAGAAGTAAGAAGCTTATTGCCCTCTTCTTGCATTTGACGCGCACGTTTTGAAGCGAGTGTTACAAGTGTGTATTTCGAGTCGATTTTTTCTTTTAGAGAATCGATTGATGGAGTTAACATTGATTATTCCCCTTTCAGCATACCTAGATAGATTTTTTCTACACGTTCTCTGCGGCAATGTTCGGCAGTGACAATGGCATTGATGCGATCGCAAGCGTTTGTCACTTCGTCGTTTTCTACGACATAATCGTACAAGTTCATCATTTCAAGTTCTTCACGCGCTTTCAAAATACGTGTTGCAATGACATCCGCTTCTTCAGTACCTCTTCCTACAAGTCTGTCTTCGAGTTCAGATAAACTTGGCGGTGCAAGGAAAATGAATAATCCGTCTGGAACTTTGGCACGCACTTGTGCCGCTCCGACAACCTCGATTTCGAGGAATACGTCTCTCCCAGCGTCAAGCGTTGCATTAACATAATCAAGCGGAGTACCGTAATAATTGCCTACGTATTCAGCATATTCAAGAAGTCTATCTTCTTCAACCAACTGTTCGAATTCAGCCCGCGATTTGAAAAAATAATCGGAGCCATCCACTTCACCTTCGCGTGGACTTCTCGTCGTCATTGAAATCGAGTATTCATAATTCGTATCAGGTTGTGTAAAAAGCTCTTTTCGAACCGTCCCTTTGCCCACACCCGAAGGTCCAGATAGAACAATTAGAAGCCCACGTTGTTTGTACATGCAATCCCTCTTCTTATCTAATCTAATTTTACAGTGGAGCTTCAGCACAATCATGCCGGCTCCGATCGTTATCGATCGAAACAATCTGTTCATATTATACCATATATGCTTGTTGTAGTGCTAAAATAGGGAAAAACGATTTGAAAGAGGAATCCTAATGGCATTTGATGGTTTATTCACAACGGCTATGGTGCAGGAGCTACAAGTCTTGAAAAATGGACGTATCTCCAAAATCCATCAGCCGAACGCACAAGAAGTCGTATTTCTAATCCGTGCAGACGGTAAAAATCAAAAACTACTTATTTCAATTCACTCGGCGTATTCACGTATTCAGTTGACAGAAGAAGCGATTACAAATCCTTCTGAACCGCCTATGTTTTGCATGGTTCTTCGTAAACACTTAGAAGGTGGGTCGATTACTTCCATCGGCCAATTCGGGACGGATAGGATTATCACGATTGACGTGAAGGCGAAAAATGAAATTGGTGATGATATTAACAGACGATTGTATGTCGAAATCATGGGCAGGCACAGTAACTTGCTGCTTGTAGATCCCGACCGCGACATCATCGTTGATAGTATGAAACACTTGCCACCATCGGTAAATAGTTACCGAACAATATTACCGGGTCAACCTTTCATACCAGCTCCTCCGCAGGATAAAACAGATCCATTTGCGGTAACTGAAGAACAATTTAACGGGTTGCTACCAGAGTTAGAAAGTGCCCGTGAAGTTGTCCAACGATTTTCAGGCTTTTCACCAGTTAATGCGGAGGAATTATTATACCGCTTAAAAAATGCTCCAGAAGCGAATAAATTCATCGTTTTCACATCACTCCTTGGATCATTCAAAGGAATAGCTAGCACACCAAATATTTCGGAAATTGGTACAAAAACCGTATTTTCAGCGACAGCGCTAACACATTCCGATAAGACGATTGCGGAATACAAGACGCTGGGTGATTTGCTGGATAAAGTGTATTTCGCTCGTGCTGAAAGAGAACGTGTGAAGTCACAAGCCGCGGACTTAGAGCGTTGGCTCGACAATGAAGTTGCTAAACTGAATTTGAAAGTGAAGAAACTCGTAAAAGAAAGAGAAGCCGCTGGAAAGCTAGATACATTCCAACTTTATGGAGAATTACTTACTGCCAATAGTTATGCCATTGAAAAAGGTGCAACGGAAGCAATTGTCGCCAACTATTACGAGGAAGGGACAACTGTAACCATACCGCTTGATCCTAGAAAATCACCAATTGATAACGCGCAACGGTTTTATTCTAGGTATTCCAAAGCGAAAACAGCACTTATCATGATTGCTGAACAGCTTGAAAAAACGGCAGAAGATATCGCCTACTTTGAAATGATTAAACAGCAAGTGTTACAAGCATCCCCTATAGACATCGCAGAAATACGTGAAGAGTTGGCGGAACTTGGTTTTCTGAAGGCCCGCAAGTCGAAAAAGAAACTGAAACCGAAAAAACCAGTACCTGAAACATATGTATCATCTACTGGTGTGAAAATTTCAGTGGGCAAGAACAATAAGCAAAATGACTATTTAACATTTAAAATTGCATCCCGGGAACAAACTTGGCTCCATACTAAGGATATCCCTGGATCACACGTTGTCATACACGAGGCGGATCCAGACGAAGAGACAATTCGTGAAGCGGCTATCCTTTCTGCTTATTTCAGCAAAGCCCGCGGATCATCAGCAGTACCTGTTGACTACACAGAAGTCAGGCATGTGAAAAAGCCGAACGGATCTAAGCCTGGATTTGTTATTTATTTTGAACAAAGGACTATATTAGTTACGCCAGATGAGGATATTGTTATGAAACTACGAAAATAACTTCTAACGGCACCTCTTGCTTAAAATCCAGCAGACTTCTGTTGATTAACCATTTATTCACATGAAATACGGGTGAGTAAGGCTTTGGAAAACCCGTTTTCACTGGATCATTTTCGGTTCGATTTCGGCGAACTAATCACGACACTCTTAACTAGAGACATGTGTGGCTAGTTGCCTGTCGCGTCCCTACAATAGTTCGAGCGAAAAATGCGGTTATGCTTGAAAGAAACGAATAGATGACTTTCTATAGAGAGTGTAAGTGCCCGAAGATGCAATTTCGGGCACTCTAGTACTTTGTACAATGCATTCCTTGCTTACCTTTAGCAAAGAGTATACATGTAATCATGTGATACCTTATAGAAAGCGGCACTTCTTTACTAGTAAAAAGAGAAACCCTAAAGAATGTTTCAGCCGCCAAAATTGTATCTTTGGCGGCTTTTATCCAGGTAGATGCCCCTCTAATATAAAATGCTATTCCACATGGATATCATAATTGTGGAATAGCATTTTTTTGTTTCAAGAAAGTTATTTCAACTTTTTATTATACCCAAATTAAGTAAGTATACGTTTTTCAACATTATGTATTTTCTAGTCTCCAGCACTTTTCTAGTATTCTTTTAAAAAATTGCATCCACACTAAACGGATACACCATACCAAATTATTTTAGCAATTATCTCTAAGCCACTCTCCGCTTTGAAAGGGACTATACAATCATGAAAGCTTTTATTTGTTGATTCCGGACTCAATACAATCACTTGTTGCTGTTCAATTCTTCTATAGCGCCTGACGGCATATTCATTCCCAAAACAGTAAACGGCTATATCACCATTTTCCAGTTTATCTCGTCCAATTTGTAAAGCAACGATGGGAGACCCATCAGGAAATAACAAATTCATACTTTCTCCATTTACTTTAAATGCTATTAGATCTTCGTCTTTCGAGTGCTCCCCTAAGAAACTGACAGGTAGCTTTATAAATTCAATCTCATCACATTCGATACCATCTGTAAGTGAGAGAACACCTGCCGAAATGCTTGGTAAGCACGGAATATTTACCGTCTCTGCAATAGGATAAGCGTTTTCTTTAAAGAAATATTCCATTGGGACGTCAAAGTAATGCGCCAATTGTTGTAAAGCTCCAGCCCTTGGAAATTTATTTCCCTTTTCCCATTCTGAGATTGTTGCTTGGCTCATCCCAATCGCTTCGGCAAGTTCCACCATCGTTATTTTATTTCTTTCCCTCAATCGCTTCAAACGTCTGGAAAATAAGCCTTGTACCAGATTGGTCATGAATAGAACCTCCATTTACTTCTCATACTGATTGTACATCATTTCGGAAGTAATCTGTTTTAATACAAAAAAAGCATGTGGTAACTATCCCCATGCAAGTTCTCTTGTTATATCACTTTTAGTAATATATAATTATGTGAATAAGGGGTGAATTATGTGATATCTGAAAATGGAGTGCCATTTTACCTCATCCAAACACTTCATTCTTTACGATTGAAATATGGGATGAATTCTATTGATCTCGCCGAAAGAATAGGAGTCAGCCTAACTACATACGAAGAGTGGGAAAAAGATTCTTCTGCCATCTCGTTTAATCATATGTTGAAGCTAGAAGAAGTATTTCAAATGCCCTCGAAGTATATTTATTTCGGTAAAGATATAACTTTAAGTAATCCTGAGAGAACGAATAGAAAGTAAAGCAAATTATATTACCAACTGTAACATATTCCATTGTCCTATGTTCAAAGATAACTGTAAAAGAAGTTACTTTATACTAGTTTTCATTGAATACAAAAATCGTTACACATTTCAGAGAGGTGTTGTTCTGATAGGATGACCAATTTAGATTCTACACTTGACATTGAGTTAGTCATTTCAAAAATTTCGTCCGACCAATCAAAGTCGTTTCAAACGACTTTAAAGGATTTCCAGACGTTATTAAATGAAGATAAATTAGAAGATTCTATTCTGAAAAATGTCTCCTCTATTTATTATGTATTAGAAAAATTACATAAAGAAAAGAAAATTCATAGACGAGAATTCAACCAACGTACTAAATCCTTAATTAATATTATCCTACTTGCGAAAGATATAAACGCAAATAATATACGTATAAGTAAGTCTTGAATTGCCAAGACTTGCTATCAGTATAGAACAATGCTTTTAATTAATCTAGATGAAGTCTTAGTTATAGATCTATGTAAAAGATGCTATTCCACGATGGTGACATCCATCACGGAATAGCATCTTTTATATTATAGACGACTACTTTTCGGCACGACTATTGATTAACCATTTTCTTACACGAATCACCTATAAGAAAAACATACAAGTCTACATTTGCACTTGTACATTTCTGACTAACCTTGGTTAATCAACACATATTTTTTCTGGGGTAATCCCCCATAAGAACTCACACCAATTTACTCTGGTGCTTTTTCACTTTTATCGATTCGGTTGTAATCAGACAGTTGAATCACTCGAACATCGCGGGTATTCAACTCGTGGTAAATCCCTCTGCTATCCCGGAACGAAATGTAGCGATCTCGCTCGCTTTGGATTAGTTCTTCTGCTCTTTCTTGGGACTCCATATAAATAAACCTTCTGATATAATGCTCTTCATCAAAAAAGTAAGTTATTTTGAATTCTTTCATGCCATAAACTTCCTGAAATGCGTAAGCGCTCTAGTTCTCTAATGGCCACATCATTCTTCCGTTAATATTCTCCTTTCATTCTAAAAACTCAGCCTATCCATTTCCTTTCGCACCTATTCTTCAACCTCAGAAAGGCAATCTTCAAAAAAGTGTACACAAAACTATGTTACACTTAATTTGGGTACTAAATGGCTGATGATAAACAATCCAGATCATTAGGGAAGGTCAGCACTTACGTTTATCTGCGGTCTATACATATTTCTATTTTTCGGGGAGGGTTATCACTTACTATAAATAGACCTATTACAAAGCAGTATAAACTGCCTGATATGAGAGGAGTTATAGATTTATCGGACATGAAATGCGGGCTTATATGACAGTAATTAAATTGAATGAAGCAAACATCATCAGACTCTAGTAAAATTCCCCATATACTAGCGAATTCTTTATCCTATGCTTTTATAAAGAATTGCTTTCTCTGTCATTCTTCTTTAATGAGGGCGTAACGCCCCCCACTTCTGGCTATTCATACATATATCCATTGTGCTTATTTATGCCCTATTCATTTTTAATCCGGATAATCGGAAAAATTGAGGAGGAACTAAGAACATGACACTTTTAAAAAAGATAACTGGATTTGGAACAGCTGCACTTTTGGCATTCGGACTTGCAGCATGCAACAGTGATGATGCAAAAAACGACGATGAGCAAACATCAGGAACAAAAACAACGGCCGGTGACTCTGTTGACCACACAATTACAGGGATTGATCCCGGTTCAGGACATATGGAATTAACGGCGAGAGCACTTAAAGAATATGATCTGACAGATTGGAATCTCACTTCGGGCTCTGGTGCCGCGATGACAGCTGCTTTGAAAAGAGCTTATGATAAAGAAGAACCAATTATCATAACAGCTTGGAGTCCGCACTGGATGTTTCTAAAATTCGACTTAAAATATTTAGAGGATCCTAAACTAGTCTATGGTGATTCTGAAGAAATTCATTCAATTACTCGAATGGGAATGAAAGATGACTTCCCTGAAGCTTACACGATTTTCCAACGCTTCAACTGGGACATAGAGGATATGAGCGAAATTATGGTCGCGATTGAAGATGGGGTAAAGCCTGAAGAAGCAGCCCAAACATGGATTGACGACAATCAAGACAAAGTAGCAGAGTGGACAGATGGCGTGGCTAACGTGGATGGAGATACCCTCAAGCTCGTCTATGCGCCCTGGGATAGTGAAATCGCAAGTCATAATATGATGAAACTTGTTCTTGAAGATAAGGGTTATAAAGTCGAATTATCGATGGTAGAACCAGGTCCAATGTTCTCAGCTATCGCTGATGGAAGTGCAGATGCAACATTCGCTGCTTGGTTACCTATCACCCACAAAACCTATCTAGATAAATTTGATGGTAAATTCGAAGATGTTGGTATTAATATGGTGAACGTCAAACAGGGACTAGCTGTACCAACCTATATGGAAGATATCAATTCCATTGATGATTTAAAGAAATAATTCCAGAAAAACAGCCCATTGCTTTTAGCGATGGGCTGTTTTCATAAAATGTTTTGACAACTGATTTTTGCTGTGGTTTGATTGTAGAATAGATGGGCAATTAAACTTGTTTTCACTCCTTATAGAAAGTAGGTATATACCTAAATGACAACTTTTAGTGCTGAATTAAAAAACTTATCAATCGGATTACCGAAAAAAATGAAATATGGTACTGATAAAGAAATGGATACTGGCATCTGCAAAGAAACGATTGAGGAGGTCTTTTTAACAAAAGATGGCTTTAGAGGAGATGGTGTAGCAGACCTTCGACATCATGGGGGGCTTGACCGCGCAGTTTGTGTCTATCCGCATGAGCATTATTCGCTCTGGGAACAGGAGTTTAACAAGCCCCTACCAAGTTCGGCTTTCGGGGAGAATATAACAGTCACCAATATGTTGGAGCAAAACGTTCATACTGGTGACATTTTCCGTCTTGGAGATGCTGTTATTCAAATAACGCAAGGCAGAATTCCATGTAGCACGATTACAAAGAGAACCGATATGCCTCCCCTTCTTAAAAGAATGGTGGAAACCGGGTTCACAGGTTATTTATGTCGTGTTTTAGAAGAAGGCTCTGTACGAAAAGATTCGACAATTACATTAGTAGAATCTCATCCAAAACAAGTGTCCATCCTTTTTGCGAACCAGATTTATTTTCATCATCCAAAGGATATTGAAGGCATCAAAAAAGTGTTGGACGTTCAAGAATTGGCACACGATTGGCGTGAGCGATTGACCAAACGATTGGAGCAATTAACAAATCCATATATGTTGAACAAATGAATACGGCGTATGCGCTTTACAAGGGCTTTTGAAAGGCCACTGAAAAAGCCCTTGTAATTGGAATGAATTAGGATTCCCACTAATACCGCTTCGACGCTTTGTGGATGCCTCCCGCGATAAGCCAGAAAGAAGACCACTTGGGAGGGATTGAACTGTATCCCTCCTTGTTCTTATCGCTCCGGCTACCACGAAGACGCGCCTGCGCTAGATTGTCTATGTGAGAAAGAGCTTTTCATTATCTACGATGAAATCTGCAACCTAGAGTGTGTCTTTCTTGAATAGAATTAGTATCAAAAAGTAATCACATTATAATCTCTGCATATAAATCTCAAAATCACATTTCTCTCGATAATGAACAACCTAGCGCAGGCGTGGAAAAGGGGTCGTCGAAGCTGTAAGGCATTCCCAAAGCGCTAAGCGTTCTACAATCCACCCCCCGAATTAATACTCTCTCCTTATTGAGCGCCACAGTAAATTTAGTGGGATTCTTTAATTCAATATATATAGTCTAAAATTTTTTGCATATTCTTATATAGGTTACTAGCAAAACAGCTATTCCACTTGGATTTCACCAACGTGGAATAGCTGTTTTTCATTTCATTAATCCAACTCTTAATTCTCCATGTCAATCAAATAATTTTCTGATTGCTTCTTCAGTGTTCTCGACCAGTCTAGTAGAGAGACTCGGATTGATGCCGGCATTGTCACCAAGTCATCTCAATCAATTGCTTCATCGCAGAAGGTTTGGTATCGCCAGTTTCTTTATCGATTATAGATGTGTATAAATGTGGAATTACGGTTTCTGCACCATTGTCCAGACATGTTTGTACGATTACATGGACGTTGTCTAACGTAATACCACCTGTTGGTTCAATGATTTTAATGCCCGCTTTTACTGCTGCTTGCGTCATTGCTGCTAATTCCTCAAGACCCTTTTCACCTTCGATTGGATATAATTTGATAGAAGGAATCCCGAGCTCAGCAATCATAGCTGCCACAAGTTCACATGATACCTTCTCTCGGTATGCCGAACTAGCTGGACCCGTGGAAATATACACTTGACCAGGCATGCCAGTTGGTTCGACCAAAGAGTTGATCACGGGAACATTTTCTGTAGTTTGTTCCATTCTTCCAAGCGTATAACCCGATGCCGGGAATACTTGGTTAATATGATCTGGTAAAGTTGCCACAGATACATTCGCAACTTTTCTCCACATATTAGGATCACCCGCACCTAATCCCACTGAAACACGGATATTATTATCCTTGAATTCTTTTACTAACTCGATAGCAGCCTCTTCTGTCGGGAAGTTCTTGACCATGACTCCTACTAATACGCGATCACCCGCAATTTCCACAAGCTCCAGTGCATTATTCAAATCCTTGGCTAGCACGTTAAAAACGACTTGATGTTTAAATGACATTATTCCACTCCTTGAGCTAGAACTAGTTTGATTGTTTTTACTATGATATCTTCTTGCCCTTTAAGCAAGGGTCTTGGATCGACAGATAATATTCCGATGTTCACATAATGATGGCGTAAAAAAATAGCCGGATTTCCTGACTCGAGTGCGTGTAGCAAATCCTCTGCATCCATGCCCGCTTCTTTACTATCCACTTCAATAGTTGCACGGTAAATATCCCTGCCTGCTTCATCCTGTTTGACTGAGCATGTCAATCCAGAAACACCATTTAAATCATTACAGAGTTTCTTCATTCTACTAAGCTGCCCCTCTACATCTGTAGCTTTACCGGCATATTGCTTAAGTGCTACGATCAAACCGGCCATTCCTTCTTTTCCAATTTTCATCGGACGACCAATTCCTTTATATTGCTTCCGGCATGCTTCCATTAATTCTTTTCTCCCACAAATGAATCCTGATGTTGGCCCTTCCAATGCTTTACCACCACTATATATCACGATGTCTGCACCCATCGCAATATATAGTTTGAAATCCTCTTCAGCTGCAGCATCGATAATAAATGGAATGTGATGCTTCTTCGCAATTTCTATCATAGTTTCAATTGGTTGCATCCCTTTTTGAATAGCATGATGAGATTTAATGTACATCAGTGCAGCAGTATTTTCATTGATTGCTTCCTCAATATGCTGTGCTTCCACTTTGTTTGCTTGACCGACTTCAACCACCTGCCCGCCGCCCAAACTGATCATTTGTGCAATGCTGGCCCCAAAATGAATTTGCTGTCCTTTTTGAACGATGACTTGGTTTTTCAACCCATCTGAATTTGGTAGTCTTTCAATATGTGTCAGATTTTTACC
The DNA here is from genome assembly GCF_014302295.1 of Sporosarcina sp. resist. Classification (NCBI taxonomy): domain Bacteria; kingdom Bacillati; phylum Bacillota; class Bacilli; order Caryophanales; family Caryophanaceae; genus Sporosarcina; species Sporosarcina sp. resist. The sequence goes on from NZ_CP060287.1 coordinate 3,574,281, forward strand.
CGCGATAACGGCTGCAGTACTAATCGCAATCCCAGCCGCTGCACCGCTCGTTGGACAGCCATCCTCAGCACCTGTTACTTCAGCAATAACAGTCCCTGTAAGCTCCATGATTTCATCAATGTCTACATAATCTTGAGAGGCTTCTTTAAGTGTTTGCGCAACTTCCTCACTTACGGCTGATGCACCAAGAGCTGTCATTTTTCCGCTTGCATTAATAACTTGTTTTAATCCTAATCGCTTAAAAACACTCATCTTGTTCACCTCAGTCTAATGGTATTGGGAAAAATGCCCCTAAAAGCATTGCTCCTAAAATTGCTCCGCCTACAATAGGCTTCTTTCCCGCGTAAAAAATTGCTGCTCCAACAACGGCACCAACACCAATTGGAATAGATGCAGATGCAGCGGAAATGATAATCAATGGTCCTAAGAATCTTCCTGAAGCATTCCCCGCTCCCATCATGACATCTGCTCCAAAAGTGGAGTTAGATTGCCCTACTGTAAGTTTACGAACCATAATGACAACATACCCGATTGCAAGCCCTAAAATAGCGCCAGTAAGCAAAGCTAACCCAAAATTTTCAATTGGTGCGGTAATTCCGGAAGCCAGAAGTAATGCAGGTACACCAATTCCAAGTCCCGTTTGAATTGCACCACCTATATCTAAAATCCCAACAAGCGAACCCTCCAAAATGCGTGCAAATAGAAAACTTGCCCCAAATGCTGCCGCTACACCATAGCCACCACCTTGCATTCCTACTTCAAGCATCGCAACAATCGCAACATCATTAAACGCCCCAATTTTATAAACGTAGTACATATGGGTGCCCGCAAATACTCCGGATGACAATAGGGCTACAAAAATCGGAAATGACCAATCGGCATACCAAAAACTTTTCATATTAATTTCATTGTTATCCCCCACTTACTTCACCTCATATCCAATTAGTTTGTGTAGATTGATTAACCATTCAGGCGCTTCAAGATTAAATCCTTGAAGGAACTGAATATCGAATCCACGGAAAAACCCACTAAATATAAACAATAAAATTACAGAAACCATAAGTGTCTTTGTAACTTTATTCCAACCACCGTCATCTACGCCTTTTCCGATTAAAATTCCCAGCACGACACCAGGCACGGCATTTCCCATGACCATATGTGCAGCTCCGCCGAAAATCGTTCCCCAGATTCCCGATCGCTTACCAGAATCCAAAGCTGCCAACCAGAAGATAACCGGCATGACAGGATTGATGAGCAAATTTGCTGCTGGAACCAATACTTTTAACGCAATTGCTTGCAATGACTCTGGAATTGCAGAGGCCGTCGAATTCAAGAATGTTACAACAAGTACCCCGATAATTGCTCCTGCAATTGCCATTTTCTTTGGATTATGCAGTGTATCTTCTGGACGTTTTCCTTTTCTCATTAACACAGCTGCCGCCCAGTTTGGAATAATCCGATGGTCGACGTCTTGCGTGAATGCACCAGCGCCTACAGAAGATGCCCATGCATTAAAGAAGAATCCTAAACCGAATGAAAAGTGTGATGCTGCGTCCCCTGCACAAGCATTTAACTCTCCCAACGTTCGAAATGCGCCCATTCCTTGTGATTTGGGAGCGTGAAACATCCGAGCCGCACCGGCGCCTACGCCGAAACCTACAAATCCTCCAATGATGATAGACTTAAAAATAATCGTAAGTAATTCCATAGTTTATCCCCCTTTATTTCAAGAAATTATTACCCATGATTTGACCCTTCAAACTGTTTCCTTGTTCAACTGTTTCAAATCGAATTTCTTCTACATCCAACAGGAATAATTCCACATCTACATCTAGCACAACCCTGTATTTACTTCTTTTGCGTGGTGCAAAAACGAATAAAAAGCGCTCAATATACGACGTTTCCATCGCTTCTACTACATCAACATTTACAGGCTCAATCCGAATAATCATATTTCCCTTATAGTCTTTCATTACTTTTTTCTGAATATTCCCTAGTGCCGTATTCAGTGCCCTTTCTTTCGAATCCCCTTTGCCCTCAATACGGACCTTTGTTTCAATAATTTTTTTCATGAAATCAGCTCCTTAGTTTTATGAATTCTTCTGTAAGTCTTCTTCCCAATTCTTCCGAATCATTAAAGCCAAAACCAAGAACTGTTTTTCCCTCTCTTAACGCTGTTAGTCCTTCTTCAACGGAAAGCATGCCATAGCGTGCTGGATATCCATATTTTGACTGCGCCGTAATAGCCCCTGCTCCCCCACTACCACAAAAAGAGATACCCATATCCGCCTTCACTTCATTCATCATATCGCCCAGTTTCATATCGGCAGCCATTCCACTGATAACGATTGCCTTGCCCCCTGCTGCCTCCACGCCTTTTCCTACATTTTGCCCTTTTCCTAAACGATCGCCAATCACAACAATAATTTCACTCATAACTTATTCCCCCTATTTTCAATTTAATTTTGCAGATTCAAAGTGGATTGATAAAAGATACTTTTCATCATCATGCAAATTGCTAAGTTGTTTGCAAATGTCACTTGCCATTCCAATGGAATCTTGTGTAACCTCACTAAATATTTCTTTTTCAAGCGCTGGAATCGCTTCCATATTTATTGAGCGATAAACCATACCGGAAATGTGTGAAACAAATGAAAGCCACTGCGTTTCTGTCATAATAATTTTTTTAGTCGTTAAAACTTTTTTTGAATAAGTTAATACTTCTATACATAACTCTGAATTCCCGCTTTTATTGATTATCTCGCGCTCTTTTGGAATTTGTTGATTCATCATGGTACACTACCTTCCCATTTCTCAATACCATATATGGTTTAAGTATTTGCTTTGCTTCTAGTTCTACTCCCTCTGAATCTATTAAGATCGTTCGTTGTTTAATAATCTTGAAAATCGTAATATCGGCTTTGGTTCCTAGTGCTAGCGTACCTATATCACTTGCCCCAAGTGCATTTGCTGCTCCCAATGTGACCGACTTCACTACTTCAATTAAAGGGATTCCAAGTTCCAATAGCTTGGTCATCGTAGTCATCAAGCTACAAACAGGGCTTTGATAGTTTTTAATATATATATCGGTACTGGTCGTAAACGAATCGTCATATTGCTCTCTGAATTTCATCATAGTTTCATAGCTAAAGCTAGAGGTACCATGTCCGACATCGAATAATACGCCCCTCTTTAAAGCATCCAACGCTTCTGGAATTAGTTCACCTTCTGCATTCATAATCCCATGTTTTTTTCCATGAAATGCATGTGTCACGATGTCTCCTTTACTTAAGAGAGGGAAAATGTCTTGTAAATTGGGAGGTGGGTTCCCAATGTGGACCATGATTGGAACACTTAAACGGTCCGCTAGCATACGCGCATGTTGAAGAGGTTTAATCCCACTATTTTTAACAACACTCCCACTCATTCTTGCCTTCAATCCAACAATGCTTGGTTCCTTTTTAAAAATTTCTTCTGCTTCTTCTATACTCATTAAATCTTCCATATTTGCAAGTTCAGCAAGACCGCTAGTTAAGCCCTTTCTCGCAATATTAAGGAATGAAAGAACCTTCGTTTGACTAGGTTCAACCACCTTCTCCTTAAAAGCCGCATAATCTGAATATCCGGCACTACCTGCATCGACTACTGTTGTAACGCCTTGCTCAATGCCCACTAAATCAGCATCGATCCCAAGTTCGGTGTGTCCAGTAAAAATATGAACATGCATATCGATGAAGCCTGGTGAAACATAGCATCCTTCGGCATTGATATATGTTACATTTGCAGAACTACTATCTTGTGGCTCCACGAGTAATCCATTTCGTACTGCAATTTCCTTTATTTCAATCGTGTCTTGTTGAGGATCAATGACATAACCATTTTTTATGATGATTTCTTCTGGCACAAAAACACCCCCAGCTATTTTAAATAATGCAGGATTGCAATGATTTCAGCTTTGTGTGTTTGCAAATCATGCACATCTAAAATTTCTTTGATCTTTTGAATATCCTCTTTGTCATAAGAATGATTGCTAGAACTTGAATAATTGTCGTATTGTTTATCGAAATAAAAGCGATGAACCATTAAAAAAATATGCAGCATGAGTGCCTGCTTCTTGGTAACTCCTATTTCATCGGTAAAAGCTAACTGGATTTCTTGATTAATCTCAAAACCCTTTAAGATAATTTCTTGACTGATGAATTCAGTATCTTGACTACCGATTGTTTCCTCGGTACTTTCCAACAAGTTATTAAATTGAAAGTTTTTATAACGCAGTAACTCCTGCACCTTACGTTTGATGGTTTCGATATCCCTTTTACTTGGCAGCGGGTCCACAATTACTAACGGAAGATCTGTTTCAATTGGAAAGACACTAATAATGAAATCGACTTTTTGCTGGATGCAAATTTCATCCACTTCCATAATCGAACAATTTTTAACGATTTCAATATCATAAATTTCTCTTTCGACTCGATTTTTAATAAGACGCGCCACGCCTCTTCCAGTAGAACAAACATATAAAGTACGAATTTTACCTTTTTGATTAAACTTCTTTTCAAAAGAGACAATGAAATGGAGCACGATTAACGATATAAAAGAATCCGGCACTGAAATTTTTAGAGGCGCAAGGTATATTTGGCACGCTTTTCTGATAGTTGAGAATAGAACTGAATAGTTTTTCTTTAATTCTTTGGTGAATGGATTAATTTCTGTGAAATTGATTTCCCCTTTTTGAAAACGTAGAGAAAGGTGAGCAAAAAGATTATTATATAGTTTTGGATCCTTATGATAATGAATCCCTTGTATATCACTGACATATTGGATTATTTCTTTTGTGACCTTGACGATGTCGATTTGATTAAGCGTGTTATCCCTATCTCCTGTAATATAGCGGTATTCCTCTTCAAACAAAGGATACTGCATTTGTTCATACACCTTCTCCATTAGCTGAACCGTTAAATTAGGATAATCAGCTTTCTTTATAATCCGATAGTCTTTCATCGTAAATCCAGCGTTCATTCGAGTAATCGAGATTGTCATTCTAAACAAAATCCTTAGTACATCTGATTCATGAAGTACGTGTTTAGGTTGAGAAGCAAATAACCGAGCCATCTGCTTCTCAACGATTTTATACAAAGGAAGTATGTCGGCAAATAGCATAGGTCCTTCAATTAATAAATCTCGACAGGTTACGCCACTCATAATTTTATAGATTTCATTATTTGTCAAATCAGCATGGATCAAATGCTCAAACAGCAACCTTAGCGATAGTTCGTCTCCTATTAATTTATAACCCGTTCCGTGCTTTCTTTCTAATTCTATTTTCCAAGGTTGAAGCAATTCATCTATTTGTTTAATATCATTCAAAGATGTATTTCTACTTACATCAAGCCGCTCGGAAAAAGTAGATGCAGTTATGTAGTCAGTGTTCACCAGCATATATAAAACCATTTTCCCTACTCTAGCCTCCTGATTCAGATAGACATCATTTCGCTCAATTTCCGGCAGGGTATGGATGATGGCCAATCGTTTTTCCTCACTACAATCAATCCAAATCCCTTTATTTGACTGTGAAAATAACTCTATCTCCCGGGTATTGAGCCAACCTTTCACATCTTCTAGGTCATATTTAATCATTCGTGTACTCACATTAAATTCTTCTGACAAATCCTTTAGATAGACAGAACCACTAGTTTCTAGAAGCTTCACCAATAACCGAAACGCTCTTATGTTAAGCAATCCCAACACCACCCTATAGTTGTTCGGGTTTCTTCTGTATCTCCGGAGCATTTAGGTTTTTCTATTACAGAAACCGACAATGAAACAAAAGCGCTGAAGTCTAGACGAGGAATCGCTTCTTTTAAATGGTTTCCACAGCGCAAGACTTTATAGCTCTCTAACCAGACACAAAATAATTTCGTTTGATCCGACTCCGGAGAGGGTCTTGAATCAACAATTCTTTACTAACCCAACTTTAAACTTTTTATCAATTCAGTTAAAGACAAAATCCTTTCCACCTAAATAGGGAAGGATTTTGGAGCCTTAGAAAGTCATGCACCTCCAACCTACACAATACTAGCTGCTAAACGTCAAAATCCCCTCATCCGTAACAAACATAAATGATTTCTGTAGTTTGCGCTATTCGCGACAAGCTGTTCTAATCGCGTTAAATGTTAATGGGTACGATAATTAAAAAAAGCTATTCCACATGGATTTCACCGTGGAATAGCTTTTTTGTTGGCTTAGGAAACTATTTAATCATGCATTGTGAGTAAACTGCAACATAGAGATTTCACATCCAAACTCCAGCGCCTAGAGGCTCGGGGTCGACAGGATATGGGTCATGCAGTTCGGGAGGGATTGGACTTCATCCCTCCTTGTTGCCACAGGAAGTGCCGCATTTAGGCAGCATTCATTTATAACAGACGCTTGCCCTTTTGTAGTTTATTTCAACAAACCAGCCTTCAATTTCCCGTGCCACTCAAGTAAACTAGCCATTGACTCTTCATTGATAGCCCCTTTTTCTTGTGCGACTTCAGCAAGTGCACCAAAATCAGTCAGGCTTTTGTAAGTCAGTCCTGCAGATGCGAATGTTTCATCTGCACTTTGCAGTTCATATGTAAAGATAGAAACAATACCAGTCACGTCAATTCCTTCAGAACGCAGTGCTTCTGCCGCATTTAAGCTACTACCGCCCGTTGAGATTAAATCTTCGATAATAACCGCTTTATCAGTATCAAGTATTTTCCCCTCGATTTGACGGCTTCGGCCATGTTCTTTCGCTTTCGAACGGATATACACCATCGGTAATCCAAGAATGTCCGCAACCCAAGCCGCGTGAGGGATTCCAGCTGTAGCCGTACCAGCTATGACAGTTGTTTCAGGATAATTTTCACGAATCAATCCTGCTAGGCCTTCCGCAATCTTTTTCCGTCCAACCGGATCTGACATCGTCAATCGGTTATCGCAGTAGATAGGGGACTCAATGCCTGATGCCCATGTAAACGGTTCTTCAGGACTTAATTCAACTGCACCAACATGTAACAGGATTTCAGCAACTTCTTTTTTCACCATTGTTATTCCGTCCCCTTCCAAAGTGCATGAATGTGTTCGTACGCTGCTCGCGGATCCGTTGCCCCCGTAATTGCTCGCCCGACTACGATATGTGTCGAACCTGCTAGACGCGCTTCTTCAGGTGTTGCAATCCGTTTTTGATCATGTGCTCCGCCATCTGCAAGGCGTATACCAGGTGTCACTTTGAAGAAGGGTTTTCCGCAAACATCTGCGATCGCAGTTGCTTCATGGACAGAACAAACGACACCATCAAGACCCGCTTCTTTCGTCAGCTTAGCATAATGAAGGACAGATTCTTGTAGCCCAACACCGATCAACTGCTCTTCACGAACTTGACGCTCGTCTGTAGACGTCAGTTGTGTAACACCGATGAGTGACGGCCGTGATAATCCGGTTGGTGTCCCTTTATCCAATCCTTCAAGAGCCGCCTCCATCATTGTCTTTCCTCCAGCTGCATGAACATTCACAAGGTCAACACCAAATCCCGCAAGCACTTCCATCGCAGATTTCACTGTGTTTGGAATATCATGCAATTTCAAATCTAGGAATACATCATAACCTTGTTCTTTTAACCGAGCCACAATCGCGGGCCCTGCTTTATAATAAAGTTGCATGCCCACTTTGACATTGACGTCTCCATCAAAAGCACGCAGGAAGTCGAATGTCTTTTCAGCCGAATCAAAATCGAGTGCTATAATCGGGGATGTTTTCATAGACGATGACTCCTCCCTATCAGTTCAGAAATATGATGAATGCCAAGCTCGTCCAACTTAGCTGGCAATTGTTCAATGATTTGCGGACAAATAAATGGATTGACGAAGTTCGCTGTTCCTACCGCGACAGCACTTGCACCCGCAGATATAAAGTCGATAATGTCAGCCGTTTCTGTCACGCCACCCATTCCAATAATCGGAATATTGACCGCTTTACTTACTTCATAGACCATCCGAATCGCAACTGGTTTAACAGCAGGACCAGACAAGCCGCCTGTCCCATTTGCAATAACGGGTCGGCCGGTTTTCTGATCAAGACGCATACCAATCAGTGTGTTTATCATCGTTATGCCATCTGCTCCGCCTGCTTCAACCGCCTGTGCAATTGCCACGATGTCAGTGACATTTGGAGATAGTTTGACATACACCGGAACTGAAGACACTTCTTTTACCGCTCTCGTCAGCTCTTTGGCGATTTCAGGATCTGTTCCAAAAGTAATGCCTCCCGCTTTGACGTTCGGACAAGAAATATTCAGCTCAAGTGCTTTAACATTTGGTGCTTGAGATACGGCTTTCGCCACTTCCACGTAGTCAGCTGTTTCTGTACCGGCAACGTTTGCAATAATTGGCACATCAAATTGTTCAAGCCAAGGCAACTCGCCTTCCAATACGCCTTTTAGACCCGGATTTTGCAGGCCGATTGCATTTAGCATACCGGATGCCGTTTCTGCAACACGCGGTGTCGGATTGCCGAGCCTCGTTTCAAGTGTTGTCGCTTTGATCATAATTGCGCCAAGCAGTGACAAATCATACAGTTGGCCATATTCTTTACCGAATCCGAAACAACCGGACGCAGGCATAATTGGGTTCTTTAATGATAAACCTGGTAATTCAATCGATAGTCTATTCATATTGCCACCACCCCTGCTGGGAATACTGGACCATCTGAGCATACTTTAATATAGGCTTTTTCCGATCCTTCCGTTGTTTGACAAACACATGCGAAACAAGCGCCAATACCGCAACCCATCCGTTGTTCGAATGACAGAAAGCCTTTTTTCCCTGCGTACATTTTTTCAATCGCTTCAAGCATAGGCATTGGACCGCAGCTGTAATACGTTGCAAAGTCATTGCCAAGTTCCGCCATGACAGTAGTCACGAAACCTGCCGTTCCTTGTGAACCGTCAACAGTTACGATATGTGTTTCACCGAGTTTACTGAACTCTTCTTCGTAAAACACGACATCCTTTGATTGGAATCCTAAGACATGCGTGCATTTCACGCCCTTCGCCGTCAATTGCTTCGACAGCTCATACAATGGTGGTACACCGATTCCTCCGCCAATTAAAATGGCCGTTTCTCCAGTTGCCGTTTCTTCAACAGGAAAACCATTCCCTAGCGGACCAAGTACATCAACTTCATCGCCCGCACGTTTCTGTGAAAGGATGGTAGTCCCCCGACCTTCCGCGCGATAAATAATGGTCATTTCGCCAGCCTCTTGATCAATCGAAGCGATTGAAATTGGACGTCTTAATAGTGGTTCAAACGAGTCTGACACACGAATATGGACAAACTGGCCTGGGGAAGTAATTTCCCCGACCAATTTACCGTTTAACTTCATTTCGAAAATATTATGGGCAATTTGCTGTTGTGAAGTAACCGTCATTCGATCTTGGATGATCATATAGTTTCCTCCACTTTCCCCATTTCCTCAGTTTGGAATGTCATTGATTCGATAACGCGTAGCATTGCATCTGCCGTATCAAGTGAAGTGAAGCAAGGAATGCCATTTTCAACTGATTCGCGACGAATTCTAAAGCCATCACGTTCAGGTTGTTTTCCTTTTGTCAGTGTATTGATAACAATTTGTGCTTCCCCTTTTTGAATAACATCCAGAAGTGTTGGACCTTCAGAACCAATTTTACCGATTGTCTTCACGCGGATACCTGCGTCCTCTAGAACAGAAGCCGTGCCTCCAGTCGCTAAAATTCGGTAACCAATAGCTGTAAAGCGTTTAGCGATGCTGACCATCTCTTCTTTATCCTTGTCAGAAACAGTCATTATCACAGAACCGTATTCTTTTATTTCCATACCCGCTGCAACAAGGCCTTTATACAATGCTTTTTCGAGCGTAGTATCTTTTCCCATTACTTCTCCTGTCGATTTCATTTCAGGTCCAAGCGTTATATCTACTCGACGCAATTTCGCAAATGAGAAGACTGGTACTTTAACGTAGACGCCTGATGGTGCCTGAGCAAGTCCATTTTTATACCCTTGTTCGATAATTGATTGACCTAGAATGGCTTTTGTCGCAATGTTTGCCATCGGAATGTTCGTGATTTTACTTAAGAATGGAACCGTACGACTTGATCGTGGATTTACTTCGATGACGTAGACTTGCCCTTCTGAGATGACGAACTGGATATTGAGAAGACCTACAATTCCAAGTCCTTTTGCAAGGCGTGTCGTATAATCAGCGATTGTCTCCATCTGAGAAGCCGATAAATTTTGTGGAGGGAACACGGCAATCGAGTCACCCGAGTGAACGCCTGCACGTTCAATATGTTCCATAATGCCTGGGATCAATACATTTTCTCCATCGCATATGCCATCGACTTCGATTTCAGTTCCTGTCAGGTAGCGATCGACAAGTATAGGATGATCTGGGCTTGCTTCAACTGCGTGCTCCATGTAATAAAGAAGTTCTTCTTCATGGTAGACAATTTCCATCGCACGTCCACCAAGTACATAAGAAGGTCTAACGAGTACAGGATAACCGATTTCATTGGCAATCGCGACAGCTTCTGGTACTGAAACAGCTGTTTTTCCTAAAGGCTGAGGAATTCCGATTTCACGCAATGCACTTTCAAACTTATTACGGTTTTCCGCACGGTCAATATCTTCTAGAGATGTTCCTAAAATTTTCACGCCGCGCGCTTCGAGGCCAGCCGCTAGGTTGATGGCTGTTTGTCCACCGAATTGAACGATAACGCCTTCAGGCTGTTCTAGGTCAACAATGTGCATAACATCTTCGATTGTCAGAGGTTCAAAGTATAATTTGTCCGAAATCGAGAAGTCTGTTGACACCGTTTCAGGGTTGTTGTTGATGATGATCGCTTCGTAACCAGCTTCTTGAATTGCCCATACAGAGTGGACCGTCGCATAGTCGAACTCGACGCCCTGTCCGATACGAATCGGGCCAGAACCTAGAACGATAACACTTTTCTTCTCTGTTTTAATGGATTCATTTTCATCTTCATACGTGCCGTAAAAGTACGGTGTATCCGATTCAAATTCGCCTGCACATGTATCCACCTTTTTATAGACTGGAATAAGGCCATGCTCTTTTCGCCAATCGTAAATCACACGCTCATCTGTACTCCATAGTTCTGCAACTGTTACGTCAGAGAAGCCCATACGTTTTGCAGTGCGCAACGTTTCATAGTCAAACGGATTCGCTTTTAAGACTAGTTCAAACTGAACGATTTTCTGGAACTTGCGTAAGAAAAAGGCGTCGATTTGACTCCATTCGTGAATCGTCTCAACTGTCGCGCCTCTACGGAATGCTTCGCCGATGAAGAACAAACGCTCATCGCCTGCACGACGGATACGTTTTTCAATCCATTCGTCTGTCATTGTCGAACCATTTTTCAACGATAAGCCAAATTGTCCTGTTTCAAGTGAGCGAACTGCTTTCAAAATGGACTCTTCAAATGTACGACCGATTGCCATTACTTCGCCTGTCGCTTTCATTTGTGTACCCAAGTTCCGTTTAGCAGATTCGAATTTATCAAATGGCCAGCGCGGGATTTTCGTCACGATGTAATCGAGTGTCGGTTCGAAACAAGCATATGTTGTACCTGTGACCGGGTTCATCATTTCATCAAGCGTGAGTCCGACCGCTATTTTTGCAGCGATTTTTGCAATTGGATATCCCGTCGCTTTCGACGCAAGTGCAGATGACCGACTCACACGTGGATTCACTTCAATGATGTAATAGTTAAAGCTGTATGGATCGAGCGCAAGTTGGACATTACATCCGCCTTCGATTTTCAGTGCACGAACAATTTTCAATGACACATTCCTCAGCATCTGATTTTCTCGGTCTGTCATCGTTTGACATGGGGCCGCGACGATTGAATCACCTGTATGGATTCCAACAGCATCAACGTTTTCCATATTACAAACTATAATTGCGTTGTCCGCTGAATCTCGTATCACTTCATATTCAATTTCCTTGTAGCCAGCAATCGACTTTTCTAACAGACATTGTGTGACGGGGCTGTATTTCAAGCCACCTGTGACGATTTCATCAAGGTCTTTATCGTTATAGCAAATTCCTCCGCCAGTTCCACCCATTGTAAATGCAGGACGAACGATAACTGGGTAACCGATTCTTTCGACAAGTGTATAGGCCTCTTCAAGGTTGTGGATAATATCGCTATCTGGAACAGGTTCACCTAGTTCATTCATCAGCGTGCGAAATAGGTCACGGTCTTCCGCTTGGTGAATTGCATTGAGCTTTGTTCCAAGAATTTCAACGCCAAGTTCATCCAAAATACCTGATTCGTGCAGTTCAATCGCCATGTTCAGACCCGTTTGACCACCCAGTGTAGGAAGAAGTGCATCCGGGCGCTCTTTTCGGATAATGCGGCTAATAAACTCAAGTGTAAGTGGTTCAATGTATACTTTGTCTGCAATTTCCGTATCCGTCATAATGGTTGCTGGGTTGGAGTTAATGAGAATGACGCGATAGCCTTCTTCTCTCAACGAAAGACACGCTTGTGTTCCGGCATAGTCGAACTCTGCCGCCTGGCCAATGACAATCGGGCCTGACCCGATAACTAATATAGTTTCAATATCTGTACGTTTAGGCATTGAAATTCCCCTCTCGGCTGCTTGTTTTCATTATATCCATGAATCGGTCAAACAGATGTTTCGAATCTTCTGGTCCTGGTGATGCTTCCGGATGAAACTGTACGGAAAACGCTTCGTATTTCGTGCTTTTCACACCTTCAACTGAGCCGTCATTAAGTGCTTTGTGTGTCACTTCAAGATTTGTACCTGCAAGTGATTCTTCATCTACTGAGTAGCCATGGCATTGTGAAGTTAATTCCGTCCTACCTGTAGCCAAATCTTTTACGGGATGATTGCCACCCATATGACTATTTTTCAATTTCACTGTGCGTGCTCCACAAGCAAGGGCAAACAGCTGATGGCCAAGCCCTATCCCGAACATTGGGGCTTTTCCTAGCAACTCTTTAATCACTTCAACTGTACCTTCAACATCCATCGGATTGCCCGGTCCATTTGACAACACAATGCCATCTGGTGATAAAGAAAGAATTTCTTTCGTTGTTGTATTATATGGAACGACAATAACGTCACAATCTCTCTCATTTAATTCACGTAAAATACCATGTTTCATACCATAGTCGATAAGGATGATTCGCTCTCCGCGACCTGGACTTGGATAAGGTTTTTGTGTCGAAACGCGTGCAACAAGATCTGTCGGTAAGACGTAAGAAGCGACATGCGCAACCGTTTCTTGCACGTTTACTTCTTCTCCTGCAGAAGTCAAAATCCCTTTTAGTGCCCCTTTGTCGCGTAGCAACCGTGTTAGTTTACGTGTATCGATTCCTTGAATTCCAGGAATGCCCTTCATCGTCAACAGTTCGCAAAGCGTCATGCCGCTTCGGAAGTTCGATGGCTCGTCCGCTAGTTCACGAACGACTAAGCCGCTTGCTGCTGGTTCAATTGATTCGTAATCGTCTCGGTTAATGCCATAGTTACCGATAAGCGGGTAGGTCATCACAATGATTTGTCCAGCTCCCGAAGGATTGGAAATGGTTTCCTGATAGCCCGTCATCCCAGTTGTGAATACTGTTTCACCGATTGAAGCCTCGTCGGAACCAAAAGCGATTCCTTCAAAAATTGTGCCGTCTTCTAAAATAAGCATTCTTTTTTTCATCATTGTCCATCCTCCCAAACTACTTTTCCACTGAAAATCGTTTTAACTGGCCATCCTGTGCATGTCAAACCGTCAAATGGTGTGTTCTTACCTTTAGATACAAATGTTGTGCGATCTATTTTTGCTTCTTTGTTCAAATCAAGTAATACTAAATCCGCAGTGGCTCCAACTTCAATTTTACCGTATGGTAAGCCGAATACATCCGCTGGTTTTTTCGTCATCCAATCGATGAGCTGCTGCAATGTCCATGTTCCTTTTTTAACAAAGTTCGTATAAAGGAGTGGGAACGCTGTTTCAAAACCAGTAATGCCGAATGGTGCTTTTGCAAAACCGACTGCTTTCTCTTCCGCAGTATGCGGTGCGTGATCTGTTGCTATGAAATCCAGTGTGCCGTCGAGCAATCCTTCGCGTAGTGCTGCGAGATCTTCTGTTCCGCGAAGTGGCGGATTCATTTTCCAATCGGCATCATCGCCTGGAATATCATCTTCCGACAGTAGAAGATGATGCGGACTTACTTCAGCAGTCACATGGACCCCCGCTTTCTTCGCGTCACGGATTACTCGAACCGACTCTTTCGTGCTGACGTGGCAAACATGATAATGAGCGCCTGCCGCTTCAGCTAATAAAATATCCCGAGCGATATGGACCGATTCTGCTATAGAAGGAATTCCTGGAAGTCCCAGTTCCTTATTACGTTTGCCTTCATGCATAGCACCACCGTAGATAAGCGTATTATCTTCACAGTGTGCAACAATCGGCATACCGATTTTAGCTGCTTCCTGCATCGCTTCGTACATCATTCCAGCCTGTTGTATACCAACACCATCATCCGTAAATGCGAAAGCTCCGTGTTCTTTTAGTTCTGCGAGATTCGTCCGTTCTTTACCGGCTTCCCGAATTGTAATAGATGCGTATGGAAGGACACGGATTAAGGACTTCTGTGCGATTAAGTCATTGACAAATGTCAGATTTTCTTTTGTATCCGGTACAGGCCGTGTATTTGGCATTGCACAGATAGTTGTGTAACCGCCTTTTGCTGCTGCCAATGTTCCGCTTTCGATTGTCTCTTTATGCTCTCCGCCCGGTTCACGAAGATGCACGTGGACATCTATGAAGCCGGGTGCTAGTAAAAGTCCTTTGCCGTCGATTACTTCAGCGTGTTCTACTGGTAACTGCTTACCGATTTCCGTAATTTTATCACCCGTTACTTTTACATCTGCTGTGACAAGTTCCCCGTCACCGTTTAGCATCTGAACCCCTTGAATAAGTTTCTGCATGTCAATTCCTCCCTTTCAATACTGCTTCTAATACGGCCATCCGTATGTATACACCATTTTCCATTTGTTTGAAAATCCGTGATTTCGGACATTCGATTAAGGTATCTGCTATTTCCACACCTCGGTTAAATGGTCCGGGATGCATGATGATTGCATTTTCTTTCATTAGCTGCTCGCGGGCTTCTGTCAGGCCGTATCTTTCATGATAACTTTCACCAGCAAAGTTTATTTCTGCCTCATGTCTTTCATGTTGAACCCGTAGCAGCATAACCACATCACTGTTTTTAATCACTTCATCCCACGAATCCACACTGTTGAATTCGCCTGCCCATTCAGCCGGGCAAAGGAATGTCACGTTTGCGCCAAGCTTCGTCAGAGCATCGGCATTGGACCGTGCAACTCGGCTATGTGTGATATCCCCTGTAATCAGTACGTTCAATCCTTGAAATGAACCAAACTCTTCTTTAATTGTGAATAAATCCAGCAGTGATTGAGTCGGATGCTGACCTGAACCGTCTCCTCCATTAATGATAGAAACTGACGTTCTACCAATCAACTGCTCATAGTAACCATCTTCGGGATGACGGATAACAAGTGCATCGACACCTATTGCTTCGAGCGTTTTGACTGTGTCATAAAGCGTTTCTCCTTTTAATGTACTAGAGAAGCTGGATTCGAATGGTAATACATCAAGTCCGAGTTTCCGTTGTGCCATTTCAAAACTCATTTTCGTTCGTGTACTCGGTTCAAAAAATAAGTTACTGACACTATATTTCCCGGGCAATTCTCGGACTCCACGTTTTTTGAATGTATCAGCACGATCAAGGATTGCCATAATTTCTTCTTCAGTCAGGTGTTTCATCGAAACAAGATGCTGCATCTGGTTTGTCCTCCTTTTATTGAAAAGCTTAATGGCCTGGGTGCTGAAGCCTAGACATATTGAAAAACGAGCCTTCCCGATAAACGGAAAGGCTCGTTAGGTATGACAATCCAAACCCTACACTTATTGTGCAGAATGGGTGTCAAACGAACCTTTCCCTGACTCTCGGAACAGTGTTAAAAGGTTTTCTATTCTTTTTCGTCAACTAGACTTTCATTTGTTCTCCCCGGCAGGACCAAGTTGAGTATCACACCGATAATTGCCGCTAGGGCCATTCCTTCAATTTGGAAAGTATCACTAAATTCGATGCTCGCCCCCCCGATTCCAATGACTAGAATGACTGAGGCGATGACAAGATTACGCTGGCTGCCAAAATCAATTTTGTGATCCACGAGCATGCGCAAGCCAGATGAAGCAATAATTCCGAACAAGAGAATTGAAACCCCGCCGAGCACTGCCGTCGGAATCGTCGCAATCAATGCCATCACTTTTCCTAAGAAGGAGAAGGCTATGGCGAAAACAGCAGCTCCTAAAATGACATAGACACTGTAAACTCGAGTAAGCGCAAGAACACCGATATTTTCACCGTATGTCGTTTTAGGTGGACCTCCTACAAGACCACTTATGAGTGTTCCAAGTCCATCACCTAGTAATGAGCGGTTCAATCCTGGATTTTTTATGTAATCTCTTCCAACGATTCGTCCAAGGACAAGTTGATGGCCGATATGCTCCGATATTGTGACAATTGCTATTGGCACCATAAGAAAGAGCAGTGTAGGTGTAATGACGAAATCATAATCCACACCTGGAATTAACATTTCCGGAAATTCAAACCACTTTGCTTCCATAACTTTTGTAAAATCTAAGATCCCGATGAAAGCCGAGTAAATGTAACCGACGATGATGCCGATTAGGATTGGCATTAAGCTAATGATTCCCTTGAAAAACATGAGGCAGATGATAGCAGCTGCTAGCGTAACAAGTGCAGCCGAGAAATGAAGCAGGTTATATACCTTTTCATCTCCAACTTGGATGGTACTTGCCATGCTGATTGCAGTTGGTGAAAGTGCCAGTCCAATTACGATGATGACAGGCGCTACAACAATCGGTGGCAAAACTTTCATGATCCAATTGTAGCCCGTTTTCCAAATGAGCAATGAAATAATTCCGTAGACAAGTGCCACAAACATGCTTCCTATCATCGCACTGCCAATTCCACCCGTTTGAGTTGCGACTTGTATCGGGATAATGAAGGCGAAAGATGAGCCTAAGTACGCCGGCACTTGGAATCGTGTAACAAGGATAAAGACGATTGTTGCAATACCACTTGTCAGAAGGGCGATTGCCGGACTTAATCCGACGAGCTGAGGTACTAATATTGTTGCTCCAAACATGGCAAACATATGTTGTAAACTAAGGATAATCCACCTAGCTGGTGCCGGTTTTTCATGCACATCTAACACTTTTTCATCCATTGCCAATACCCCCGTGCGGATTACTTTATTTTGTATTCATATTATGTTGAGATAAAGAATCCCCTTATAAGGCACCTTCGCTACTATTTAGAATGAATCGACACGCTATCTTTGCCATCTGTTTCTTCTACACTCACGACGACTCGCTCATCACTTGAAGTTGGGATGTTTTTACCGACGAAGTCTGGTCGTATTGGCAATTCACGGTGACCACGGTCAACAAGTACTGCTAGTTGGATTGATGCTGGTCTTCCAAGGTCCATAACTGCATCCATCGCTGCCCGAACTGTTCTACCTGTATAGAGAACGTCGTCTACCAAAATTACTTTCATATCTGTCACGTCATGCTTGATGTCTACCTGCTGAACAAGCGGTTCATTGTTACTATGTTTCAACGTGAGGTCATCCCTATATAGTGTGATATCAAGTTCACCGGCTTTAATCGGTTTTCCTTCGATAAGTTCAATCTTTTCAGCAAGTCTTTTCGCTAAGAAAGCACCGCGTGTTTTGATGCCGACAAGAATACAAGCGTCAATTCCTTTGTTGCGTTCAATTATTTCGTGTGCAATTCGGGTAACCGCCCTGCCAATTGCCTGTTCATCTAGAATATTTGCTTTTTCCGTCATTTCAACATCCTCCATTTCCTTGTTTACTTCTGTCTTTCGGTCAAATGCCTTCCAGGAGCCGATTAGCTTGGATATTCTCCTATATGAAAAGCGTAAGGCGCCGTCAAGTGAACACAGCCTAAGGTCGCCACATCGTGTGGCAACGTCTGCGTGACCTACATCCTGTAGGCCCGCGACAGGCATAAGGCGGATCGGCGAAGCGGCGTTCTTTGCCGTGTAGCTGGTCTGACTTATGACCCGAGAGTCTGGCGCCTGTTGCTAGACATAAAAAACCCTCCCGGCCTAGGATGGCGGGAGGGTATACGTGCAGAAATAAATGTACATAGAAACTGCGCGCAGCAGTTTGACTGTACTTCCGTGCAACCTTCCCAGCCTCTCTGGACTGATGTTAAAGGTATCGCTATTCAATTGCTTCGTTCAGTATACAATTTACTCTTCTGTTTTGTCAACGCTTTTCCTAACTTCATCAACCAAGTCTTTAAAGTCTTCAGGTAGAGGACTGTTGAATTCCAAGTACTCACCTGTTACGGGATGATCAAAACCGAGCGTACCTGCATGCAATACTTGTCCATTAAATTGAAGTGTTTTTTTCGGTCCATATTTCGGATCTCCAACAAGTGGATAACCAATATATTTCATATGCACCCGAATTTGATGCGTTCTGCCTGTTTCTAATCTGCATTCGACAAGCGTATAATCCCCGAACCGTTCGATTACTTTGAAGTGCGTTACCGCATGCCTTCCTTTATCAACGATAGCCATATTTTGTCGTTCCCGTTGATCACGGCCGATTGGCGCGTCAATTGTTCCATTATCATGTGGTATATGGCCATGGACAAGTGCAGTATAAACACGCGTTACTGACCTGTTCACAAGCTGGTCTACTAACGATACATGTGCCTTATCATTTTTCGCGACCATCAAAAGCCCTGACGTATCTTTATCAATACGATGGACAATCCCTGGGCGCACCACTCCGTTAATACCTGAAAGGTCCGTGCAGTGGTGCATAAGACCATTTACGACCGTTCCTGATGGATGACCTGGCGCAGGATGAACAACCATGCCACGCGCTTTATTGACAACGAGTACGTCCTTATCTTCATAGACGATATCGAGATTTAATTCCTCAGCAACCATGTCAAGCACTTCCAGTTCAGGTTCTTCCACCGTCACTATATCTCCCAGTCTTACTTTATAATTAGGTTTCACTTGAATTCCGCTTACTAGAACAAGGCTGTCTTTCAGCCATGATTGAATTTGCGTACGTGACCATTCAGGATTGACTGCAGACAAAGCTTTGTCTATTCGGCTTCCTTTGTGTTCTTCAGTTATTTCAATTTCTATTTTTTCCATTACGACACCTTTTTCTTGTTCTTTTTTTCATCCATAATAATATGAATGATGATCATAATCACACCGACCGTTAACGCTGCATCTGCAACATTAAAGATTGGAAAATCGTAGTTGATAACCGGGATTGTGACATCGACAAAATCGACAACTTCCTTGCGCCACAGACGATCGATAAAATTACCAATCGCACCACCAAGAAGAAACATTAAACTGAATCCAAAGAGCGGTTGCCCTTTCGCTTCTTTATGGAAGAAATAAATAATACCAATTGCAACGGCAACTGTGACAATATAAAATAACCACATTTGTCCTTCAAGCATACCCCAAGCGGCTCCCTTGTTGCGATGAGAAAGAAGCCCTAAATAAGGATCTGCAATGCTAATTTTTTCGCCGAGCTCCATGTTTTTAACGACTAGCCATTTCGTAAACTGATCCAAAATAATGACGAATGCCGCTAATCCGTAATAAATGAACAATCCAAATACCCCCGTCCGACAGATTACGTTCCATTTTACCACATCGACACCTATATGAGCGCGTTTCAACGCTAAATGAGTAATATAAGAAAAGCGCAAGGCGCCGTTTAGCCCCGACAAGCGCTGGAAGTCTTGATGATAAAGGCGTACTATGCCTTTTCAGCAAGAATGAAGCGAAAGGAAGGCAGTCTAAAGTCGCGACTTCCTGTCGCAAAGACTGCATGACCCCCTTCGTGGGGGCCTAGGGGCTGGCGTCTGGAGTCTAGACACAGATCCATGTAAAAAAACTTATGCTTTCTTACCTTTTAAAAAGCCGCTGCAACCAGTCTTATATAAAGACAGCAGCAGCGGCTTACAGTTTGATAATTTTACGAATAATGCACTTTTACAACTTCTGCACAACGTGTACATAGTGTAGGATGTGTTTCGTCTGAGCCGATTGTTTCAGAAATCGTCCAGCAACGCTCACATTTTTCGCCATCTGCATTTTCAACAAGAACACTTACAGCATCCAGTTTCAAAGTACCTTCCGGCATGTTAGCGATATCTCCTTCAGCAAACTTCGATACGATAAAGAATTGTGCGAAGTCAATATCATCCGCTGCGAATACATCTGCCAGTTTTTCAGGGACAGCAACCGTTACTTTCGCTTCAAGCGATTTCCCGATAATTTTACTATTACGCGCTTCTTCCAGTGCCTTCAAAACATCGTCACGAACAAGCATCAATGTTGCGAAACGCTCACGCAATGCCTGTGCTTCTTGTCCAAGATCTTGTGCTTCTGGCATATCCGTCAGCTGAATACTTTCTTCGGTCTTGTGCTCGATAAATGCCCACATTTCATCTGTCGTATGCGGCACAATAGGTGTTAACAATTTCAACAGCGTAATCAGCGTTTCATACATCACTGTTTGCATCGCACGACGATGTGGATGATCTGCACCTTCGATGTAAACAACGTCTTTGGCGATATCTAGGTAGAACGAGCTTAATTCACCTGTACAGAAGTTATTCACCGCATGATAAACACCAGCGAATTCGTAGTTTTCATAAGCTTCACGCACTTCTTTGATCAAATCCTGTAGTCTCACATAGACAAATTTGTCTACTGTACGAAGATTTTCAAATGCCACAGCATCTGTAGCCGGATTGAAATCTGATGTATTGCCGTGTAGGAAACGCAGTGTGTTACGAATTTTTCTATATACTTCAGAAACTTGCTTGAAGTTAGAATCAGAAACCCGTACATCCGCTGTGTAATCAACAGATGATACCCACAGGCGAAGAATGTCTGCACCAAGCTGGTTCATTACTTTTGCGGGAATGATTACGTTCCCGATTGATTTACTCATTTTACGTCCTTCTCCGTCAAGAGTGAAACCATGGCTTAGCAAGCCTTTATATGGTGCATGGCCATTGATGGCAACACTTGTCGTGAGTGATGAGTTAAACCATCCACGGTATTGGTCAGATCCTTCAAGATACAGGTCCGCCGGGTAAACGAGATCATCCCGTTCTACTAGCACACCTTGGTGTGTTGAGCCTGAATCGAACCAAACGTCCATGATGTCCGTCTCTTTTGTAAACTCTCCGTTCGGACTGCCTTCGTGGGTGAAACCTTCTGGCAGTAAATCTTTTGCTTCTCGTTCGAACCAGACATTCGATCCGTTTTCACGGAACAATTCCGAAACGTTGGCAATTGTTTCATCTGTAATGATTGGTTCACCGTTTTCAGCGTAAAACACTGGAATTGGAACCCCCCATACACGCTGACGTGAAATACACCAGTCACCACGGTCGCGAACCATGTTATACAATCTTGTTTCGCCCCATGAAGGTGTGAATTTCGTCTTTTTAATAGCATCAAGTAATTCCGTACGGAACGACTCAATTGAAGCAAACCATTGTGCAGTCGCGCGGTAAATAACCGGTTTTTTCGTGCGCCAATCATGTGGATACGAGTGAGTGATGAATGATAATTTCTTAAGCGCGCCCACTTTGTCGAGTGCCTCTGTAACTGCTTTATTTGCATCTTCATAAAACAGACCTTCGAAGCCTGGCGCTTCATCAGTCATAACACCGCGATCATCGATAGGAGAAAGAGCATCAATACCATATGATTTAGACACGTAGAAGTCATCTTCCCCGTGGCCTGGAGCTGTATGGACACATCCAGTACCCGCTTCGGCTGTAACATGATCACCGAGCATAACAAGCGAATCGCGGTCATACAATGGGTGCTTCGCAACAACACGGTCGAGTTCAGAACCTTTCAGTTCACGCTCAACAACATGGTCTTCCCAACCAAGTTCTTCTGCGACAAACGTAAGTAAATCTTTAGCGATAAGGAATTTCTCTTCTCCCGCTTTAACAATAACGTATTCAAATTCCGGATGGACAGAAATCCCAAGGTTTGCAGGAATCGTCCATGGAGTTGTCGTCCAGATTAAGAAGTTAACATCTTCATCAATTACGCCAAGTCCATCTTTCACAGGGAAACTAACATAGATAGATGGTGATTTCTTATCCTGGTACTCGATTTCCGCCTCAGCAAGTGCAGATTCACTTGATGGTGACCAATAAACTGGTTTCAATCCTTTATAGATATATCCTTTTTTAGCCATTTCACCAAACACTTGAATTTGACGCGCCTCAAAAGCTGGTTTTAGCGTGATATATGGATTATCCCAATCGCCACGTACACCAATCCGTTTGAACTGGCTACGCTGATTGTCAATCTGACCAAGCGCATATTCCTCACACATTTTTCGGAATTCTGCTACTGACATTTCTTTTCTTTTTACGCCTTTGTTCACTAATGCCTGTTCAATCGGCAGTCCATGTGTATCCCAGCCTGGAACGTATGGCGCGTGGAAACCTGTCATTGATTTGTGGCGGACAATCATATCTTTCAATACTTTGTTCATGGCGTGACCCATATGAAGATCACCATTCGCATATGGAGGACCATCGTGTAATACGAAGAACGGGCGACCCGCAGTTCGTTCCTGTACTTTTTTATAAATGTCCATCTCTGCCCATTTTTCTTGCAGTAATGGCTCTTTGTTAGGTAAGTTACCTCTCATCGGGAATTCTGTTTTCGGCATAAGTAATGTATCTTTGTACTCCATGTTTTTTCCTCCTTTAAAATAGAAAAGCGCAAAAGGATCGCAGCCTTCGCCACGTCCTGTGGCAAAGACCCCATACCTACATCCTGTAGACACAAGGCACAGGCAAAAATAAAAAAATCCCCACCCCTAAAAAGGGACGAAGAATTATTCTCGCGTTACCACCCTACTTGTAGCAAACGAATTTGCTACCACTCAGACACCATAACGGGGTGTTTCCGGGATCACGTAAATCATTCCGCAATCCGGCTCGAGAGTGATTTTCATTTCCAATCCGTTGACCGGGCTTCCACCGCCCCCGGCTCGCTATTCTCAGATTTGGAAGGTACTTTCTCTTTCAACGCCTGTTCTAAATATATGCCTATAAGTATATGTGTGAATTAAGACTAAAGTCAAGTTTCCTTATGAATCCAGGTCGGCTGCCATTTCTAAACGTTCCGCATCGATTTCGTACTCAAGTAAAACGTCCCAATCATCTGACTGAATCAGATCAAGTTGCGCTTCAATGAGCATTTTGAAACGTGTACGGAAAACCTTGGACTGTTTCTTAAGATCTTCAATTTCCACAGAAATTCTACGCGCGCGGGAAAGTGCCTCATTGACAATTCGATCCGCATTTTTTTCTGCTTCCTTGACAATCAATTTCGATTCTTTCATAGAGTTGCGACGAACGTCTTCCGCAGCTTCCTGAGCGATAAGAATCGATTTTTGTAGCGTTTGCTCGATTGAGTTAAAATGGGAGACCTGTTCTTCTGATTGTTTCAAATTGCTTTTCAATGTTTTGTTTTCTTCAAGTATATTTTCAAAATCTTTCATGATTTGTTCCAAAAACTCATTTACTTCATCTTCATCATATCCACGAAACTTATTGGCAAATTCTTTATTATGTATATCAAGTGGTGATAAAGCCATTTAAAGCATCTCCCCTTTAACTTATTCATTCTCTATTATACATGTTAAGGCATCAGATAACAGTTCTTTTTCAAACTATTATCTGACAAGTCATTCTAATTTCCCAACAATTAGCCGAATCTTATCTTTACGCGTTCTTCCTTCAATTGCGATCACTTTAAAACGGCCAGAACCTCTAATTGATATCATATCTGACTCTTGAAGTTCAAATGCAGGCTGATCTCTAACAGCCCAATTCACTTTCACTTTTTCCCCATGCACAAGCGTCGCCGCTTTTTGGCGTGGAATAGTTACTAATGCCGCTGTTACTACGTCGAGTCGTAATGAACTAACGATATGCATTTCTTCTGTCCATGTATCTGTCGTGACTATCCAGTCTTCCGGACGATTACTTTCTTCAACCGTCACTTTCGCTTTCCCAATCGATAAAAAATTAGCCGTCATATAATCCTTTAACTCATCTGCGACTGCAAACTGGACTTGATCATCAACCACTCGGATGTCCCCGAATTTCGAACGGTCAATGCCTAATGACATCATCGAGCCCAGGATGTCCTTGTGATCAAGTTTCAAAAACTTAGAAGCATACTTCACATCAAAAATAGCTATTCGATAATCGACTGGTTCTGGTACATAATAATCTGGATAGATAAGAACTCTTCGTCTTTCCGCTTCCGGAAAAGCTCCGTACAATCCGACCAATAGCATCGAACTGCCCGCAAGAGATTCTACAATGCGCTGCTGCCTAGGATCCAAGAATCCTGTTAGTTTTGGTGAATAAGTATCTTCCACTTCACGTATCCAGCCAATCGCCATTTCGATGAAAGGCTGTTCATCTTTTCTGAAATGCTGCAGTATAGTTTCCATTTCTCCGGCTCCTTATAGAAAAATCCTCACATAAGTGAGGACGACGTAATCATTTTATAACAACATCAAAAATATTGCTGTAACGCCATCAGAGATAAACCTTAACGCAAATATACCAACG
This sequence comes from Sporosarcina sp. resist, assembly GCF_014302295.1. Lineage (NCBI taxonomy): Bacteria > Bacillati > Bacillota > Bacilli > Caryophanales > Caryophanaceae > Sporosarcina > Sporosarcina sp. resist. Next base: position 3,599,157 of record NZ_CP060287.1, read on the forward strand.
ATTGGTGATATATCAATCATTCCAAGAGGTGGAATGAATTTTCTGAAAAACCCTAAATAAGGCTCGGTAATCTTCCCAAGTATTATACCAAACTTAGTCTCACGAGAAGCAGGTATCCATGACATTAGTATATAGATAATAAGAAGTATTGAGTAAATCGATATTGCTCCTGTTATTCCTTGATAAATTAACCCTAAAATATTTTCCATTCTGTTGGTACACCTCATTCAATTTCTATCGTTCAAAATAATCGGAGATTGCACCAGCAACTTCCACATTCTCCGGCACGCAAAGGAAAATATCAGTGCCAATTCGCTGGATGTCTCCTCCAAGCGCATAAACAGTACCGCTTAGGAAATCGACAATTCGAATTCCTTGATCACGCTCAATTCGCTGTAAATTCACAACAACTGCACGCTTATTTTTCAAGTGCTCAGAAATGTCTTGCGCCTCAGCATAGACACGGGGCTCAATAAGAATAACTTTGGAAGACTTCTGGACACTTTGCAAGCTGACAACCGTTGCTGACTGTTGTGGTTCGCCTGCTACTTGCTTCCTCATTGGTGCTCTGCTGCGTGGCTGCTCCTGCGCAGGACGCTGTTCTTCCCGGCGTGGCTGTTCTTGTACTTCTTTTTCTTCGTCGTCTAGGTAAAACCATTTCTCAAACTTGTTTTTAATGCTCATACGTCTCCCTCGCTTTCTGCTCCGACAAGTGCAGTCCCGATTCTTACATGAGTTGCACCTTCTTCAATAGCGATAATGAAATCATTTGACATTCCCATGGACAATTGAGTACAAGGTGCATGTGGCAATTTTTTTGCCGAGATGCCGTCTCGAAGTTCCCTTAACGAGCGGAATACGGAACGAATCTCATCCATATTCTTTGTGAAAGGAGCCATTGTCATTAAACCTATAATTCGAATTTTATCATAAGCCGCCACATCTTCAATAAAGCAATCAAGTTCAGCTGATGTTACACCTGATTTACTTGATTCACCGGAAACATTCACTTGAATGAAACAATCAACAACATGATTGGAACGCTTATGAATTTCCTTAACCAAACTCATTCGATCAACAGAATGTAAATAGTCAATTCGATTGATGATTTCTTTCACTTTTCTGCTTTGAACATTACCGATGAAATGCCAGATGGCACCACTTTGTATCGTTTCCTGTTTCCCTAGTAGGCCTTCAGGTCGATTTTCGCCAAGATGTCGGATGTTTTCTTCCAGCACCGCAGATGTTCTTGCTGTCGAAACTTCCTTCGTAACAGCAACGACCGTAATTTCAGATCTGTTTCGACCTACGCGGTCACAAGTTGCTTGTATATCTTGTTCGATTTTTTGTATTCGTTGCTGTAGATTTCCCATTATAATCACTACTTTTCCTCAATCTTTCACTTCATTGTACCAACCTAGGCTGAACATATCAATAATGAATCATTTTTCTGCATTCTTTTTGCCCACAAGCACAATATCTTTACCGATTGTTGTAATCTCTTTAAGATTGACCTTTTTCGTATCCTTGTCTTTTGTATCAAAAAAACTGTTCCGTTCTCCACCACCTACGTGCAAGGATTCAACTTTTCCAGTTACAGTGTCAATTGTTGCATCCTGGACGAATCCAAGGAACGTTCCTTTAGTAGCGTCGATAACTTCTTTTTTTTGTATTTCTGAAAACCTCATAAAATCCCTCCTTACAATGAATATATGCACATAGGCACGAGAAAAAACGCAATGCAGTTAGCGCATTGCGTTACATTTATCATTATTGTTCCATCCCTTCCCGAATGGTTTGAACTGCACTCTTCTCCAATCGGGAAATCTGGGCTTGTGAAATGCCTAGTTCCTTAGCGATTTCGGTCTGCGTTTGTCCCAAATAAAAACGTTTTGAAAGAATTGATTGTTGTCTTTCATCCATACTAGATACAGTTTCTTTAACAGATACATACGTCAGCCACCGTTCTTCTGAAACCGTTTTGTCCTGTATTTGATCCATCATAAATACTGGATCACCGCCGTCCCCGTTCATAGGCTCATGAAGGGACATTGGATCTTGAATTGCATCAAGGGCAAAGAGAATATCATCGGCGGGTATACCTGTTGCTTCAGACAAATCCGATATTCGCGGTTCTCTTTGATTATCATTAATGAACTGCTCTTTCGCTCTTATTGCCTTATAAGCGGTATCTCGAAGTGATCTTGATACTCGTATTGAATGATGATCACGTAGATGTCTTTTAATTTCTCCAATAATCATCGGGACTGCGTATGTTGAAAATCTGACATTATGTTTCAAATCGAAGTTGTCAATTGATTTAAGCAAGCCGATACATCCGACTTGAAATAAATCATCCGCTTGTTCCCCCCTGTATGCGAATCTTTGGACCAGACTTAGGACGAGACGCAAATTGCCAATGACGAGCTCTTCCCTTGCTGCATGATCTCCGCTCTGTAACCTGATAAACGTTGCTTTCATCACGTCGTTTGTGAGTAACGGCAATTCGGACGTATCGATTCCACAAATTTCAACTCTTGTACGCACCATTAGCTTTTCCTCCGCATTCTGTAGATGACTGTACAAGATAGTCTGTCCGCAGTCGTCCAGAATATGCGGAAATTCGCATCGCCAATTTCACCCATTATGCAATCGGATGATTCAAGCTTTCACGCAGTTCCGAGATGATTTTTTTTTCGAGCCGTGAAATATAGGATTGAGAAATCCCAAGCAGTTCTGCTACTTCTTTCTGTGTCATTTCCTCTTGTCCCGTCAAACCGAAACGGCATTCCATAATATAACGCTCTCGTTCATCGAGACTCGTAATTGCTTCAATCATATGCTGGCGCTCGATTTTTCTTTCGACATCATCAATGATAATATGCTCATCTGTGCCAAGAATATCCGATAATAGTAATTCATTACCGTCCGCATCTGAATTTAACGGTTCATCAAAAGAAATCTCAGATCGTGTTTTGTTTGTTTTTCGAAGATGCATTAGAATCTCATTTTCAATACAGCGGGATGCATATGTGGCTAATTTGATGTTTTTGTCGGTCTTAAAAGTTTCGATTGCCTTTATAAGTCCGATTGCACCTATACTGATAAGATCTTCAATATGTGTATTTGTGTTATCAAAACGACGTGCAATGTAAACAACAAGACGAAGGTTTTTTTCAATTAGTCTGTCACGCGCGTTCATATCGCCTTCCATAAATGCTTGGATTGTTATTGCTTCTTCTTCCCGGGTCAACGGCTTTGGAAGGGACTCATGACCTCCGATATAGTATGTGCCGCTTTTCCTTTTAAAAAAGCTAGTGATTATCGACATCCATTTTCTAAATTTATACAGCATAAGCAGTTCCCCTCTCCCCGTTTAATGACTCCATTGCGGATACATGCAAGATTGCTCCCGCACCGTCCGGATAACGACGATCATTCTTTGTCACTACAATATAACCAGGTTGCAGCACGTTCCCTTCTCCTAAAACCCATTGCTTGAATCGAAAACCAACTGCCCAAGACTGTCCTTGCACCGTTACTAACCGAATCAGCCTTATTTGTTTGTGATAGCCCTCAGGAAACTCCGACATTGAAGGTGTTCCTTGAGGATTCCAAGCAAGCAAAGGCTTCATCAAATCTTCCGGTATATGCTTTTCCAGCACCTTTAACGAAACAAAATGGACTGGAGAACCAGACAATGGCTCCGTGCAACCGTTACCCGAATCGACGAATACATCAACCTCTACTTCAGCATCCCAAATAGAGAGAACTGAAGAAGCACGAAGCTCGGAAACATGGCGTGCAGTTCTGACATCAAGCCATTTTTTCCTCATGAAATAAAGAGAAATGTATGCGACAACTGCATAGGCAAGAACTGTAAACGCTGAACTGGACATATGGATGCGATATTGAAAAGCCGTTAGTAAACCACCAGCAAATACCGCCCCTATCAAAACCATTGTCGCAGATTTTTTCCACAGCTCAAAAGCCTTTCCAAAAGCGCAAACAGTCATGCAAATAAAAGATAAAACCAAAACACTCACCGATGATGGAAAAATAACGACAGGCATCGCACCCGCAAAAGAGGCGAACAATAATCGTCCGCGGGCGGCTTGTACGTTTCCTACTTTGTTGGCGAATGAAAGAATTGCATAATTAAATAGCATATTCACTCCTACAATGAGTTCCCCATACATAAGCCGCCCTCCCTGACAACAACGATAGCACCTATGGCGTAAAATGTTTGTCGGAACTAGGGGCAGACAAAAAAAAGAAATCGACAGGATTCGATTTTAGATATCGAGCGTTTTAGTTAGTTGAATGAAGCGATATAATCGGTTGGTCGGGGTATATGATTGGTTGGCCTGTTATATGATTGGTTAGACATGCTTTTTGATTGGTTGGCACGTTATATGATCGGCTAGACATGCTTTTTGATCGGTTCGCTCGTAATATGATCGGGCAGCATGCCAACAATAATCAAACATCACCTAATTCACTTCATAGCTAACTAAACGTAAAAAAAGCTTTCCAGAAAGCGCGGTTGCACTTTTTGGAAAGCTTTTAGTCTTACATCATTATTAACGACGACGATTGCGTAAAAACGTCGGAATATCGAGCGTGTCATCTTGTTGATTACCTTGAGGTTGGCGTGTTGGTTCCGGTTGTTGGAACTGTGGCGCTTCCTCTCTGCTACGCTCACGTGTTGGTGGCTGTTGAGTTGGCGGTTGCTGCTCACGCGTTGGCGGTTGTGTACGACTTGCACCGAAGCCCGGGCTTCTTGCAGGACGAGATACGGTAAGCTGCTCTTCGCTGAAGCCTGTTGCAATGACTGTTACGATAATTTCATCCTTCAAGTTGTCATTGATGACAGAACCGAAAATCATATTCACATCTTCATCTGAAGCTGAAGCAACGATATCTGCAGCTTCCTGTACTTCGAATAGGCTCAAGTTTGAACCGCCTGTGATATTCATAAGTACACCTTTTGCACCGTCGATTGACGTTTCGAGTAGTGGGCTTGAAATGGCTTTTTTCGCCGCTTCAGCCGCACGATTTTCTCCCGTAGACATCCCGATTCCCATAAGAGCAGAGCCTTTATTGGACATGATTGTCTTAACGTCTGCAAAGTCTAAGTTGATAAGTCCAGGTACAGCGATCAAGTCGGAAATACCTTGAACCCCTTGACGTAGCACATTATCGGCTTCACGGAAAGCTTCGAGCATTGGCGTATTTTTATCTACAATTTCAAGCAATTTATCATTTGGTATGACGATTAGTGTATCCACAGATTCTTTCATAGATGTTATACCGCCGATTGCCTGTGTCTGGCGTTTTCGTCCTTCAAAAGTGAACGGCCTAGTAACAACACCAACAGTCAGTGCACCCAAATCTTTCGCAATTTGTGCGATGACTGGAGCAGCCCCAGTACCTGTTCCACCGCCCATACCTGCAGTAACGAACACCATATCAGATCCGCGCAATGCTTCTTCGATTTGTTCTCTGCTTTCTTCGGCAGCTTTTTTACCAACTTCCGGATTCGCACCTGCCCCAAGTCCGCGTGTCAATTTGCCACCTATTTGTAACTTCACTTCAGCAGTCGAAAGGTTTAGTGCCTGAGCATCTGTATTAACTGCGATAAATTCCACACCTTGCACACCATGTTCAATCATTCTATTTACAGCATTATTACCGCCACCGCCTACACCAATTACTTTGATGACTGCTAACGCGTCAACATTCGTATCGAATTCTAGCATCGTCTCTCCTCCTAGTCCATTTCATACAGTTGTTCATTGAATCATTCGAAGAAATTGTCAAAGACTTTCTTTGCTTTATCTAAAATACCAGGTTTCTTTTCTTTGTTCCGGTCTACTGACTTTTTCTTGTTGACCGGAGCCGGCGTATGATTATCAGAAGCCGAAACTGTCGCTGACTCAGGGACATGACCAAAATAAGAATCTTGCATATGTGCATAGCGTATAAGTCCTACCGCAGTTGCATACATCGGTTCTCTTACCCCGATATACTCTGGTGTATGAATACGGACCCTTGTTTTCAACACATGTCTTGCTAATTGTAGGATACCATCCATCTTCGTTATACCACCGGTCAATACGACTCCACCTGGTAAATCATGTACGCCCATGCGGTACAGCTCTTCCAGAACGAGATCAAAAAGTTCTTCAAGCCGAACACCGATAATTTCCGATATGTATCTTTGGCTGTACTGATCTTTTGAATCAGCACCAATGACAGGTACTTCAAACAATTCATCATCCGATGCATCATCTGAGAAAGCATGTCCATACTGATGCTTAATTTTTCTTGCCTGTTCAGTTGGCGTTTTCAAAATAATTGAAAGATCTTTTGTAATATGATCCCCGCCAACTGGTATGACTGCTGTCGCCATGAATCGGTTTTCGCCAAAAATGGAGACTGTGGTAGAACCACCACCGATATCAATAAATGCACTGCCGTGATTCTTTTCATCATTCGTCAGAGCAAACGTACCGGCAGCAAGCGGTTGCAAGTAGATTTCTTGGATTACAAGACCTGCTCGTTCCACGCAGCGTAGTATATTATGAATAAGTGTTTTTGATGTAGTAATAAGCGTTCCGTCCATTTCAAGCCGGACACCGATCATTCCCCTTGGATCCGTTATTTCATCATAATCGTCAACAATAAATTGTTTCGGAATGATGTTAACGATTTCCCGATCAGGTGGAACTGACATGACCTGCGCTGATTTCATAACCCGATCGAGGTCGTCATCAGTAATTTCACGATTTTCCGAGTTAACTGCAACAACTCCTTTGACGTCCTGTAACGAAACGCCATTTGCAGGAATGCCCAGAATGACTTCACGGATTTGCATCCCTATCATTCTTTCGGCCTGGTCAACCGCTTTTCGGATAGATTGGACAGTTGCATCAATATCGATGATTGTCCCTTTCCGAATTCCCGCAGATTGAACATTGCCAACTCCGATAACGTGCAAGGATCCGCCATCCACTTCACCTACTAACACCTTAACTGACGAAGAACCTATATCAAGTGATACATATAATTCTGATTGGCTCAATTACTGGCACCTCCCAAATCAACTCTTAACTCCCATTCTATTGCATTGGGAGTACATTGTCTAAATATTTTCGACATCTCTTATTCAAACCCCTTCATTAATGTGCATTTGTGTTGGTAACTTTCCCTCGCTCTGCCCATTTAACAAGCAAAATCCTTCTAATAACGGCGATATTTTGGAATAACCTTACACCGAATGCAAAAATTGCCGCAAGATATAAATCGACTCCTAGATGCACTCCTAAAAATGCCAGTGCGGCCGCCAGTACTATGTTAAAGAAGAATCCAGATACAAACACCTTATCATCGTATACTTGCTGTAAATGAGCCCTGATGCCCCCGAATAGCGTATCAAGGGCAGCCAGTACAGCAATTGATAAGTAATTTTCATATACCTGTGGAATTTGAATGTCTGATAATAGACCCATCGAAATTCCGAGTACAAGACCAAGTAATGGTAACCACATAAGTCATTCCCCTTTCGGCAATTCCTCTAAAAACTGATTTTCCAGCCTTTCTGGATAACCGCGGATTTCCACCGCCATTTCTGGTTTTCCAACTTCAAGGATTAAATCATCCAGATAAAAGTCATCGTGAATCGCCGAGGCTACTAAATAATTGTATACTTTTTCACTGTCTGCAAAGGTCGGAGAAATGATTTTCATGGAAAAGGGCGGTGTTGAAACATTCAACCCATTCACAGTGGTCATTCCATTAATATCTCTGATGGAGCTCAGTATCGTATATCGTTTGCCATCAATTTCAAAAATGAGGCCTTTAAAACGATTCAACTCATTGACAAAACGAGTGAGTAGATCTGGAGATATTCCGGTGATTGGTACACCGAAGGCCACACTTTCAGCAGCTGGCCGAACTTTGATAATAATGCCCGGTCCTTCAACGTCAGTAACACCCGCTTGCCGATAGAGCTTGTCCACTGTTTGGGTTAGCGCCCTCCCAGTGTTTTCTATATTTAACGATTTGTATGTGAGTATCGTCTTGTCCAACTCCCGAATTTCAGAAAGCAATTCAGAGTGGAACTGCTTTTCACTTGCCAGGTCTTGACGGATTGCCCAAATGTCCCTCGTATCTCGTTCTTCTGGGTTTTTCATCGAATTGAATTGGATGGCAGTCATAAACCCGACAAGGAGCAAGATCAGCGTGAATCTCCAATGTATTGTTTTTCTCACCCGTCCAACCCCCTACACCAATACTCAACTCTCATTGCGCAAAGCCGACAGCCTAATATCCTTTGATTGTTCTGTAGTGACCACGATATTATCCCTGATCAGGCTGTCGATCACACCACCTTTTAAATGTAAGGCTGAAGAAAGAACGTCCATATCACCAATCGCCTCTATAACAAATGGCGCCGGATAAGTTCTTCCATCAACCGTAATGACTGGTCCTGTGCATTTTATATAAGAGTTTGATGTAATTCGTTGTCCATTTATCGCTAATCCTTGCGCTCCTGAAATCCTTAATTCATTGACGACCCGAAGTATATGACTTTCATGAACAATATAATCATTCGGGTTCTGTTCAACAGGATCATAATCGGCATCTTTCAAAGTAACTTTGAGACCTTGTCCGATAGCAGGGATTGCACCAAGCAGCAAGCGAAGATTTTTCGCCTCATCAACGAGACTGGCATGATCCTTCTCCCCCATGGAGAAAGAACGTTCATACTCACGTATCTCTTCCTGCTTGGCGGCGATTTCATCGGTCAGTTCCTTATTTCGTTCCTGCTGACTGATTAGTCCTTCTCGGTAATCCTCTTCCTTGTTAAATGCAGGCGATTGAGTACTATCGTTCTCCTGGTTTATGCCGAGGGTTCGATATGAAAACGCGAGGATGAAACCCAGCACAAGAAAGACAACTGAAAAAAGAATACTTCTTCCCCTCTTTTTGTATGCATCATTCACCTTCTTCATCAATCGGCTCTTCCTCCTCCTCTACTAACCCGTATACCTTACTAAAAGGAGTGAAAAACGTCCCAACTTCCATATCTATTACACCTTTTTCATAACTGTTCAATTGGGCTGTTACATCTGGATAATAGGCCATTTTTTCAGCAAACGTTGAGATGAATGCGCGGACCTCGAATCCATCGTCCATATAGACCGTAATACTATCCGAATCCTTTTCATCCCCTGCAACAATAATTTCTGAAATCAGGTGATAGACAGTGTCGTCCAGTTTCAGCAACTGTGCTGTTATCCGCTTCAGTGTATCAGGGTTTTTGAAATTATTTAAGACAGGCGATTCAGCCTCAGGCAACAACATACCGGTTGGGAACGTTTCCCCACTTTCTAACAGTAAACTATATTGTCCCCCGTCTTCAAGGTAGGCAATCGTCTTCCATTCGGTAATTACGATTTCAATATTCCTAAACCATTCCCGTGACACCGATACCTTTTGTACGCCTTCAATTTTCTCCATAGATTCTTCGATGTCACCGGTACTGAAGCTCCAAAGAGAGTTGTCTATTGTTAAACCACTTTTTTCTTCATAAAATGCCTGCTCATGTAGAACGGCACCGCTAACCTTAATCGTCTCTAGCTTACTAAGGGGTGATTGAAAATAAAGGATAGCTAGGAGTGCAACAACAAACACAGTCAACATGAACAGGAATTTTTTATTTGTTTTTCTGCGACGCTTTTCCCGCAAGGATGGAATTCGCTCTTCGATGTCAATGACTTTGTCCATTTTGCCCCTCCTCTATCAACTCGTTTTTTTGCCCACTGTAAAATGCATGATGGTCCCTGCCGCTATCCACGTCGTCATCAAAGATGAGCCGCCATAGCTTATAAAAGGCAATGTGACGCCCGTTACAGGCAAAAGCCCTGATACCACGCCGACATTCAAAAATGTTTGAAAAATGATCATTGAACCCATGCCTGCAACCATCAGAAATGCATATCGTCCTTTCGTTCTGATTGCGATTCCGAAAGTTGATGCCAATAAAACGGTAAACAGCAACAATACCAACGTCGCCCCAATGAATCCTGATTCTTCCGCGATAATCGAAAAAATAAAGTCATTTTGTGGTTCGGGCAAATAGAGATACTTCTGACGGCTATTGCCGTAACCATGACCAACCAATCCTCCGGGCGCAATCGCAAACAACGACTGAATTCCTTGAAAGCCCTTACCAAGAGGATCACTCCATGGGTCGATATACGATTTGATGCGATCCAATCTGTAAGGCGCCGCGGCAATTAATGCAACAAAAGCACCTATTCCAGCAAAACCAAGAAATGCGAAAAATTTTAGTGGGTATCCTGCAATGAATAGAATAACGAACGCAGAGACAATCATAATAACAGCGGAACCAAGATCGGGTTGCAACATGATAAGAGCAGCAGGTAGCAGAATCAGTCCAAAGTGGCTAAACTGAAAAATACCTTTTCCTTGAATTTTGTCCAAGCTGCACGCCAGTTTCCCAATAAGTGCAACTTTGACGAACTCGGCTGGTTGAATACTGAACGGGCCAAGTGCAATCCAGCTTTGTGATCCGTTCCGCATTGCGCCAACCCCCGGAATAAGGACAGCAACGAGTAACAAGATTGTCATCCAATATACAAATGTCCATGTTTTCGGACTCGATGTCAGAGGGCTTTTCATAATTACAAGTGCAATGCCGATTGACACCGCCATATAAATTGCTTGTTTCACGATAAACGGAGAGGAGTCGGCATAATGCACCGCCCCCCAATACGAACCGGCGGAATGGACAAAAGCCAATCCGATGAATGATAGCGCTACGGCAGAAACGATAAATGACGTTTTCAACTTAGCTTCCAGTGAACGCATCCTTCCGCAAATTTGCTGAATCAACTAAATGACTATATAGATATGTTGAAATAAAGAATCCTACCAACAACGCTTGGCGCTAGGGGATGCCTCCCACAATAAGCCGGACCGAAAATCACTGGCAGTCTTATTGCTTCGACTCCCCCTGTAAGGCGCCTACGCTAGTTTATATACCGTATTTAACGAACACCGGTGAGACTTATAGTTCCATAACCGCTTCTATAAACTGATCGCCCCTGGCTTCGAAACTTGGGTACTGATCCCAACTGGCACAGGCGGGTGAAAGCAGGATAATATCTCCCGCTACAGTAAGCGGATAAGCTTTTCGCACAGCGTCCTGTACATCTTCTGCCATCATAATGATTTCGATACCGCATGACGCTGCAAATTCCGCAAACTTCCCGGCTGTTTCTCCCACAGCGACGACTGCTTTTACATCACTCATGTAGGGGCGCAACTCTTCAAATGACTGGCCTCGATCCAATCCACCAGCAATTAGAATAGTCGGTACATCAAACGCAGCTAATGCACTTTTCGTAGCTAGCGTATTCGTTGCTTTTGAGTCATTGTAAAACTTCCGGCCTTGTAATTCCTTAACGAATTGCATCCGGTGCCGAACACCAGTAAAGGAACTTAACACGCTCTCAATTGCTTTTTTGTCACAACCTAAAAGAATTGCTGCCGCAGTTGCAGCAAGAATGTTTTCAAGATTATGTTGTCCCGGCAACTTTATGACGGATCGCAATACATAAGGTTTCCCATTCCAGTATATTTGCTCATCATCAGCCGATATACCGTTTTCTTTCATTCCAGTCAAAGAAAAAGGAACTTTCACAGCAGATGAACGAGCAGCATACTTTCGAAGTTTCGGCTGATCATCGTTATATATAAAGTAATCTTCTGCTGTTTGATTTTTTGTGATGCCATATTTTGCCACCGCGTACGCTTCAGAAGTTCCATGATAATCGAGATGTGCATCATACAAATTCGTCCAAATGGCTATTTTAGGTTGGAACGTATCGATCCCCATTAGTTGAAAGGACGAGGCCTCAAGGACGATGATGTTGTCTTGCGTAGCTTTTTCGGCAACAGTACAAGAGACCGTCCCAATATTTCCCGCGATTAGTGGGTGCTTATTGCCAATATTAAGCATATGGTACAGCAACGTTGTTGTTGTTGTTTTACCGTTCGATCCTGTAATCCCTACAATTGGTGCTTCACTTATCCTAGAAGCAAGTTCAATTTCTGTCCACACCGGAATTCCTTTGCCGATTGCTTCCACAATAACTGAATTACTGTAGGGGATGCCTGGATTTTTCACAACGATGTCATATCCAGCGTCAAGAATATCAGCAGGATGACCACCACATATAACACGGATACCTTTCGAGCGAAGCCCTGCCGCTTCTTCATTACCTGCTTCAGGTGATGCATCATTAACCGTTACATGAGCACCAGATACATGTAATAGCGATGATGCAGCGCAGCCACTCTTCGCCAGACCCAGAACAAGTATTTTCATTCCGTTAAACTGATTGGCATTTTTCACTTACAACACCTCCAACAAGACAGGGACTATTGCCGCCAAAAACGCGACTCCCCAAAAAACAATAACAATTTTCCACTCGGACCAACCCGATAATTCAAAATGATGGTGAATCGGACTCATTTTAAATACCCGTTTACCCGTCGTTTTGAAACTAATGACTTGGATAATAACAGAAAGCGTTTCAATGACATAAACAATTCCAATGATGACAAGTAGGAATTCTTGTTTAATCAAAACCGAAATCATCGCGAGTGCCCCACCTAGTGCTAAGGATCCTGTATCCCCCATGAAAACTTTTGCAGGCTTGACATTGAAAACTAAAAAACCAAGCATTGCTCCTGTAACTACAAAGGCAAAGACCGCAATATCATGTTGTCCGTATATAAGAGCATGAACTCCAAATGCGGCAAAAGCGATAGATGATGTCCCCGCAACAAGTCCATCCAATCCATCAGATAGATTTACTGCATTGGAAAATCCGACAAGCCAAAAAACGAGGAATGCAACATAGAATACACCAAGCTCAATTTCAAATTCTGTGAAAGGAATTTGTACCGCAGTATCGAACGGTCCTAACTTCAAAAGGAAGAATGCAGCAACCGCAACGATAATTTGGCCAATCAGCTTTTGAATAGATGTCAGCCCAAGATTCCTTTTCAAGACGACGATTATAAAATCATCTAGAAAACCGATGATGCCAAAACCTACAAGAACGAGTAACAAGACAATCGTCTGTGTCGTCAGCACGTCATATATGTACGAAAGGGCAAGCGTCGAAATGATAATTGAACCGATGAAAATAAGCCCGCCCATCGTAGGTGTACCTGCCTTTTTCTGATGGGCTTTGGGACCTTCCTCACGGATACTCTGCCCAAACTTCAATCTCCTAAGGGCTGGAATAATAACAAATCCCAATAATGTTGAAATGATAAACGCGACCACAATGGCCGTCAATGTAGTGACAAGTGTCATAATATTTTTCTCCTTCTAACTTCTGATGCAGCAACTTATTTGCGCTGTACCAGACTTTGCATTTAAATGGTTATTCAGTGTAAACGTGAATAACATCATCAACCGTGATTAATGTTTCAGCTACAGGTAACTGGTATTTCACTTGTTCCCCGGAACCGTGCCATTCGATACGATACGTATACAATTGGCTAGTGATTTTCCCTTTTGTCATTCCTGTCAGATCCGGGACCCGATGTGTTAATGAATCGCCCCATCTATATTCTTTTTCAATTTGCCCTTCCCTACTCGTAATGCCAGCTAGCGGGGCAATTTCTTCAATGATTCGACCTACTATAGGCGCTGCTATGACGCCTCCGAACTGAATGGAGTTTTTCGGACTATCAATTGCAATATAGACGAGTAACTCGGGATCATCTGCTGGTGCAAACCCGATAAACGAAACGATATAATCACCGTCTTTATAAACACCATCGACAACCTTTTGTGCGGTACCAGTCTTTCCGCCAACACGCAGTCCATCTGTAAACGCATTACGGCCCGAACCATTTGCAACAACCGATTCTAGCGCTTCCCTTACTTGCTTAGATGTTTCCTCACTGATTACCTGTCGCTGCATTTCCGGACCAAATGATTGAAGTGTCTTTCCCTTATCATCTGTAATTTCCTTCACGATATACGGACGATAAAGATAACCGCCATTTATCGCTGCTGCAACTGCTTGAACTTGCTGAATCGGTGTCACTGAAATCCCTTGACCAAATGCGGTTGTTGCTTGTTCGACAGGTCCAAATTTTTTTTCAGAAAAAAGAATCCCTTTTGATTCGCCTGCAATTCCTGATCCTGTTGATTCTCCAAAACCGAAGTCCTTGATATATTTGCTTAACTTTTTCGGCCCTAATCGCTGCCCGATTTCAACAAATCCCGGGTTGCATGAATTTTCAACGACTTCGAGAAAAGTCTGATCCTTATGTCCTTCTCTTTTCCAACAACGTAATCTAGCTTTTCCAATCATTACATAACCTGGATCATAAAAATGCTCTTTATGAAGATCAATGACCTTTTCTTCAAGTCCCGCGGCAAGCGTTAGAATTTTGAATGTCGAACCCGGCTCGAAAGTCATCCAAACAGGTAAGTTACGATTGTAAATGCTTGGGTCTACGTTTTGATATTCCGCAGGGTGAAAAGTCGGTGCGGAGGCAATCGACAGCAATTCGCCTGTTTTAGGGTTCATGACAATCGCCAGTGCTTGAGTGGCATCATACTTTTCCATCGCCTGCAACATTTCACGCTCAACAATCTCCTGCATACGTAAATCGATTGTCAACTCAACAGACGCACCTTTGTCCCCGGTTTTAAAACCGTCGTCCACATGCGGAAGCGGAATTCCTTTAGCATCCGTATATAATCGAATCCTATCGCCCGTTCCTTTTAGAATTTCATCGTATGCGTATTCAATGCCTGCCAATCCATTACCATCATAACCCGTAAAACCTACCAATCTTGATAGTAGCTCTCCGTTCGGATAATGCCTTGCGAAATCAACGCCTGTATATAATCCATCTATTTGCAGGAGGGCTATTTCATCCGCCTGCTCTTTGGTAATATTTTTTCCTTCAGGCGCTATTTTAACCATAACTTCTCTTTTTGCCATTTTCTCTTCTAGCTTGGCTGCATCTACATTTAGAATACTTGCAAGCGCAGTCGCTGCACTTTTCACTTCTCGATTTTGAGATGGCATGAAATAAAGTGTCGGCGCCAATCTATTGCCGACAATCAAATCCCCATTTCGATCAACAATATCCCCGCGTACTCCACCGAATGGGATTTCACGATCCCAGTTCGCTTCCGCGCGACCTTTCAGCAATTCATGGTCAATGATTTGTACATGGAATAACTTTGCAACGACCATCCCTAGACAGATTAGAAATATGACAAATACTGCTCGTAACCTTTTTTTAGATTGCAATTGTATAAACGTCCGCAGCGGTTACACACCTCTCGTTTTTCTATCAACGTATGATGTGACATGGACGGCTATTCGTTAGCCACCTACAACGTCCTCTTCCTCGGTGTCTTCCTCTACGGGTTTATAGATTTCTGATGGCGACTGCAACTTAATGACAACTGGCTCTTCTAGCCCGATTACAGACCCTTTTGACAGGCTTTGCTCAGTTACATAGCCATCTCCGTTAAGCCGTAAATCAAGCCCAGATAACATTTTATACGAAAGCACCATTTTTTTCGACCATCCAGTAAAGTCAGGCAATGCGGTTACACCTTTT
Source organism: Sporosarcina sp. resist (assembly GCF_014302295.1). Lineage (NCBI taxonomy): Bacteria > Bacillati > Bacillota > Bacilli > Caryophanales > Caryophanaceae > Sporosarcina > Sporosarcina sp. resist. Next base: position 3,614,862 of record NZ_CP060287.1, read on the forward strand.
GTATGCAATAGGACGACCGAGCCTTCTACGAGTTTCGTACCGGCATATGGATATTGTATATCGATTTCCCCACCCTCACCAATGATTTCAGGGACAAGGCCGTCTTCTTGCAATTTTACAATTGCATCGGCCGAATCTTTCCCTGTGTAGTCACTAATGACAGTCGGCTCAACTATGTCTTCTCCACTCGGCACAATATTCATATAGCGCAAACTGTTATCCATAATAGAGGTGAACAGTTTCGAAACCGGATCAGAACCGATTTCTCCTGCTTTCAGCTTCGGCTGCTGGACAATCACATATGTTAGTAACTGGGGATCTTCTGCAGGTGCCATACCGAGAAATGAGTACAAATAATTTCCGTGTCCAGCTAAATAGCCATTACCCGATGGATTCGGAATTTCGGCAGTACCTGTTTTACCGCCTACTGTATAGCCATTAAGAGCAAATTTTTTACCGGTTCCATACTTAGAGGTAACTGTCGAAGCAAGTAATTCCCTTACTTCTTTTGCTGTTTTGGCTGAAACTGGTCTTCCTTGTTCCTCCGGCTTCTGATCTTTTATGATTTCCCCCGTATTCGGATCGGTAATTTTATCGATCACATAAGGTTTCATCATGACACCTTCATTAGCGATTGCTGTTGCTGCTTGCATCATCTGCATTAGTGTGACCGTTGATCCTTGACCAAAAGCAGTTGTCAATCTTTCGATTGGATACGTATCTAAAATTCTTCCTGGTGCTTCATTCGGTAAATCAATTCCAGTCTTTTCTCCAAATCCAAACTTCCGTAAATACTCAATATATGTTTTATCACCCATCCGTTCCAGTAAATAAGCCATCGAGACGTTCGAAGACCTTTGGAAACCTTCAAGGAATGAAATGTAGCCCCAGCCTGTAATATTATGGTCGCGTATTGTTCGATCATAAAGTGTATACTGTCCCGATTTAAAGAAGTCGGTTGGAACCCACTTTTTTTCTTCAATCGCCGCAGCAACTGTAAACATTTTAGTCGTAGAGCCCGGTTCGATTGTCGTTTCTACAGCCTGATTCAACCAGTTCTCCGTAAGCCCTTCACGGGTAGATGGGTGAAATGCAGGACGCTGACTCATTGCTAATATTTTGCCCGTTTTTGGATCCGCTACTACAGCGAGTATTTTTTTGGGTGAATATTCGCTTTCAACACGATTCATTGCATCTTCCATGAAGTTTTGAATGGTCTTGTCGAGAGTCAACTGAATTTCATAACCGTCTTTGGCAGCGACAATTGCTTCTTCTGCTTTCGGTAACATGAAACCGAAGCCATCTGATTTGAAATCTACTTTGCCGTCAGTGCCATTTAACTCTTTATTATAGGTTTTCTCCAAACCCATTTTCCCAACAGTAGTTACATTTCTTTCACTATCTTCTTCTTTCATCGCAAAGCCAATTAAATACGATGCAAAAACGCCATTCGGATAATATCTTGTTTGGTCTTCAATGAAAAGGAGTCCAGGTAGTTTCTGCTTTTTAATCGCCATAACCGTTTCGTGATTAATATCACGGCCAGCCTTCCCGAATTCCACTTGATATGTTTCTGCTTTCACATTTGTCAGGCGAGATACAATTGCATCTTTTTCAAGTGGTAAATATTCGGCAAGTACTTCTGCAGTTTTTTCAATATCAGTGATATGCAACGGTTTTTTCGAGCCTTTGCTTGCATCTTTACTCAATACGGCAATGAGCCGGTAACTCAACGTATCGGAGGCGATTAGCTCTCCGTTACGATCGACAATCGTCCCCCGATCCGCTTTCAATACCGATTCTCTTGCGTATTTCGACTCTGCAAGCGTCGCCATCACTTTTCCTTCCGCTTGTCCTGTTGCTTGAATGAATAATATTCTTCCAAACAAAAGGAAAAAGAGCCCTCCGTATACCAAAAACATCAGAAAGGCTCCCCATTGGAATCGAAACTTTTTTTTCATTGTCCAGGCACAACCTTTACGTTGTTCTCGTTTGGATTCAGGCCAAGTTCCTTCGCTTTCTTCCATATCCGATCATATGTAGACTTTTCTTTCACTTGGATGGACAATTCCATATTTTGTTTTGTTGTTTCTGAAACATCCTTTCCAAGCAACTGCACTTCCCTGTTTGTATCATTAATCTGTGCTTGTGTATGTAAAATCATTGTTGAGAATAGGACAAGGATTGTTGCAAACAGCACGAACAGGAATTTCTCCCCGGCAGAAAAGACTTTTCGAGAAGGTCGTATTTGAGGCTGTTTTCTTGGAACTACTGGTGTTTCAAGTTCACGTATAGCTGACGTCTGGAATTTTCTTTGTTCTAATGCCATTCACACATTTCCCCTTTCACTTCTTTTCAACGATTCTGAGTTTAGCGGATCTTGCCCGCTTATTCTCTTCTATCTCTTTTTCACCGGGAACAATTGGTTTTCGAGTCACTAGCTTCAATATAGGCTCCATGCCTTCCGGTATTACTGGCAAGTTCGGTGGAAGATCCGGTAAAGAGGATGCTTCTTTAAATATCGTTTTACATAGCCTGTCCTCTAATGAATGGAATGTAATGACGCTAATACGTCCTCCAGGATTAAGCAATGTAATCGCATCCGTTAAAGAGTCCTCAGCTGCACCAAGTTCATCGTTCACAGCGATTCGAATTGCTTGGAATACTCTTTTCGCGGGATGCCCGCCCGTCCGTCTTGTTGCCGCTGGGATGCTTAGCTTGATCAGTTCAGCAAGTTCAGCAGTGGTTTCGATTGGAGATTGCTGTCTTACTTCTTCAACTTTACGCGCAACTCTTTTCGAGAACTTTTCTTCGCCATAACGGAAAAAGATACGTACCAAATCTTCATACGGCCAGTCATTCACAACATCATGTGCGGTTAATAGCGCATCCGTATCCATGCGCATGTCAAGTGGCGCATCCAAATTATAGCTAAATCCTCGTTCAGCTGTATCAAGCTGTGGTGATGAAACACCTAAGTCATAAAGAATACCATCTACTGCAGAAATCCCTATTTTCTCCAATTCAGATTTCAAGTTTCTGAAATTCGAATGGACAAACGTTACTTGAGGGAGATAATCCTTCAATCTCTCTTTTGCAACTTCAATCGCCGTTATATCTTGATCAAAGCAGATAAGTCTGCCCTCTGGCGATAATTTCTTAGCTATTTCTATACTGTGACCGGCTCCACCTAAAGTGCAATCGACATAGATGCCATCATTTTTTATATTTAGGCCTTCGACGGCTTCATAAAGTAAAACTGTTGTATGGTTAAAAATCGGAACCGCCCACTTTCAAAAATTCATTTTGTTTAAAAATCAAAGTCAATAATGTTTTCTGCAATTTCATTGAACGATTGTTCAGATTCATCATAATAGGCATCCCACAATGCTTTAGACCAGATTTCAATACGGCCTGAAACTCCAATTACGACACAATCTTTTTCAACCTTTGCATATTGGAGTAATGATGCCGGAATATTGATGCGACCTTGCTTGTCCAGTTCAACCTCCGTTGCCCCAGAAAAGAAAAATCTTGCAAATGCACGAGCATCTTTTTTCGTCACGGGTAAAGCCTTAAGCTTTTCCTCGAGACGCTTCCATTCATCCATCGGGTAACCGAAGAGACAATTGTCCAGGCCGCGAGTCAATACAAAGCCCTCACCTAAATGTTCCCGAAATTTCGAAGGAACAATCAAGCGACCTTTCATATCGACAGTATGCTGATATTCGCCCATGAACATACTCTTCACCCCACTATATGAAGTTAATGTACCACATCCCCCCACATTCCTCCACCTGTTTCCTAACATTTATGCTCTTTTAACGTGAAAATGTGTCAATAGTACTTGTTTCAGTGAGATTTTTCTGAATATAAAGAAAGACACCCTCGCAGCACGAACTGTGCTTGCAAGAGTGTCTTTCTAGTTCACCACTTATAAATAGATGATTTTGTGGGTCCCGTCCATTACAAATGGTAATCCTAAAATATCCCGGATAAGGGTTGGTCCATAACTATTCAAATAAGTGTACGGAGTGTAAAGTCGTTCTTGCAACACACCTTCTGGAAACAATTCCCCTTCCAGTATGCCAAATGTGCGAAGTTCAGCGTCATGCTTCAACAATACTGCTTCTTCCGCTTTTCCTTTAAGATAATCCAACTGCTTTGTATGGAAACGAAGATTTTTTTCGAGCAATTCTTGCATCATAGGTCCTTGTTGCTCAGTAAATTCAGCAATTTTTTCATACTGCTGACCCAATATCTTCTCCGTTTCATCCACAACCGAATCGAAACGTTCATCCTGTAACCCACTAGCGAATTGCTCCCGCGCAGTAAATACCGCTCCCGACATGACATCATCAAACGTGAAGTTTTTTTCGTCTAATGCATGCTTCACTTGTGGTGTTACCAATGTCATGGACATTCTCGGTACAATAATCGGCATTTTCATATCTAGATGATGGAACGCCTCTTTCAAGACTGCCCAATAAGCAATTTCTCCAGGCCCTCCAACGAATGCAAGTACCGGGAAGACCATGTCTTGCATCAGCGGTCTTGTCGCGACATTATTACTCAATAGCCAAGGTTCTTCTTGAGCGATTCTAAGCATCTCGGCTTTCGAAAACCGGAGGCCTGAGCTTTCATTGACGAAAAAACCATCTTTTCTTGAAAGTAGAACTCGACCCGTGTCATGAATGTAGAAGAGATTCGCCGCATCCAATTCAGCACCCATCGGAGAACCAAAACCTTTTTCTGCAAACAATTCTTCTTTTTTCGAAATGACTTCAGCAAGCTGCTCAGATTCTTCAATTAGATGAACAAAATAGGATTTTTCTAGCTCCCGTAACTGTTTGGATGCTGAATCTATGAACAATAGACCTTCTTCTTTGAAAAGACCGTTCATGAGCCTAACAAAAAACTGTGTAAACGACTTTTCATGCTCCACCGCACCAAGGACTTCATCCAACAAGTCTTTTGTATATGCCGTTTCACCAAACTTGCCAAAAATGTCTTTCACTAACGATTTCATCACCTGTTTGTCATACTGCGCATCGGATGCCATCAGCTTCAGTATGAAGTTCCCACGGTATTGATGTTTCGTTGCGCGGCCTTCCATTTCCGTATAGACGTGATTAATTTCATTCAAGTCATGATCCTCACCTGCGACCCAAAACACTGGAACAACAGGCACACCAAGTTTCTCCCTTTGCCTTTTCGCAAGTAAGATAACTGATATTGCTTTGTGAACAGAGTATAAGGGTCCCGTTAAAATACCCGCTTGCTGTCCTCCAACTACGGCAACTGCATTTTCCGCAAGTTCTTCAATATGCGTATTAGCATTCGCTGATATTCCAAAGGGTTCCATGAATGAACGGATTGTTTCTGCAAGCTGACGCCTTTCAAACGTACGACCTGCGAGTTCCTTTAGCCTAGCGGGATAAGAGCTTTCTTCATTTTCATAATCAAAAAAAGTATGTAGAAATTCTTTATCGTTATTGTACGATTGCATCACTTTATTTTTTTCTTGTAATGCTAATGATTCTAATTCCATTATTCATGCCCCTTTGTAACTATCGGTATGAACAGAGTATAACATTTCAAGCTACAGGATTGAAAAATATACGCTTACACAATAAACACCGATACCTATCTTACATATTCGACGATCTTCATTACCATACCGGTAATGAAAAGAATGACATAGGCGGCCAATAAAACGAGAAAGTAAAATCGCCATGTTTTTCGCAAGAGCCGAGCAATTTGGAATTCCTTCACTTTGCTGCGCTCAATGAAGGCATAGACAATCGCAATGATGATTGCAATCCCTATTATGTAAACCCATATTCCTTGTCCAAATATCGCTTGTGATACGACATAGACCGCTATAAATAGCAACGGAGTCGTGACGTCCGCGGCAAGCCCAAGGATGGACGCTGGAGCTTTACCCATCTTCCGCATAACAACCATGAAGGCAATCGTCACAATGAACGGAAACAAAATGATCATCCCTAGAAAAGCAGCAACCACTTCATTCATAGCTTCGCCCCTTTCCACTCAACGGCAAACAACATCTGTTCATATGTCGTAAGAAACGGTAACGACTTGTTACGTCCATTTGCTTTTCGAATTACAGCAGTAACAATCGTCTCGATTTCCATCGGTCGGCCAGCCAAACGATCCACTAGCATCGACGAGCGATTGCGTGCAGTTTTTCTACAGACATCCGCTACGTCTTCGTACGAGAGAATCGACTGCATTTCTGGAAACGCATCTAGCAGTTCTTCATACAAGGCATTGAAAAGTGTGAGGCAATAATCGTTTGTAAGCAACTCACCATTCTCCACCTTGAGAATGGCTGTCAATGGATTGATCATGCAATTAATCAGTACTTTTCGCAGAAGGATCTGTTCCGCATCTGAATGACGCCTTATTGGAAATATGTCCGAATGTACCTGTCCAATTAAATCGAATAGGCTGTCGTCACCGTGGGCAGTTGCAATTGTTACCATCCCAACCCCATTATGTGAGACAGTACGGTCATCTATCCGGCGCGCTCCATGCTCGACAGTCGCAAATGCAACATGCGGAAATTCACAACTCTTCACCAATTCCAAATGCCCGATGCCATTCTGGACGAACAGGACAGGATTGATTATATGTGTTTCCTGCATTTCTGAAAGGAGATCACGGAGACCTGCATATTTGACCGCCACAACCCAAAGCGCGGTAGCCGATAGATTTCGGATATCCGTCGTCGCATGCACACGCAATACGTCTGTAGTATTGTCTTGATTAATGCGTTGAATTCCTTTTGCTCGAATTAGTTCAGCTTGCTCTTCTCTTCTCACGTAGAACGTCACGTCTATTCCAGCCTCGGACAAAAATGACCCAAGCAGTAGTCCAATTGAGCCTGCACCAGCAATGATTACCTCCATACGTTATCCCTCCTTTCAAATGAAAAGCGCAAAGCGCCGTTCAGCCCCGACAGGCATAAGATGGTTTGCGAGGAGGCGCACTTCAGCCACCACAGCAAAACGATTTATGACCCAAGGGGGTGGCGCCTGGAGCTAGACACTGTTCCGTATCAAAAATCGTACACTTATTTTTCTTTAATTGAAAAGGCCCACCTGAACTTCAGTGGACCTTTTTTGTTCTATACTCGATTATACAGGATAAACTGGATGTTTTCTTGGTGGTTGTGGAACATCTTTTGTACTGTAGAAACGATATCTATCCGCAAGCATACCTCTTAAGCTTGATGGTGCTACAATTTCATCAATAATCAGTTCAGATGCCATCTTATAAATATCAATTTCTTCTTTGTATTCCTTATGTTTTTCCTGAACAAACGCAATCCGCTCTTTTGGATCTTCAATCGCTTCGATTTTATTCGAATAGACTGCATTTACTGCTGCTTCAGGTCCCATAACCGCAATTTGAGCAGTCGGTAACGCGATACAGACATCCGGCTCAAACGCTGGACCTGCCATCGCATACAGTCCAGCTCCATAAGCTTTCCGGACAATAACTGATATTTTCGGAACAGTCGCTGAACTCATCGCCATAATTAATTTCGCGCCGTGGCGAATAATTCCTGCACGCTCAACTTTCGTTCCAATCATAAAGCCCGGAACGTCGGCAAGGAATAGCAGAGGAATAGAGAATGCATCACAAAGATTAATGAATTTCGTTGCTTTGTCTGCAGAATCCACAAACAAAACTCCACCTTTTACTTTCGGTTGATTGGCAATGATACCAACCGGTTGTCCTTCGATTCTAGCCAAACCTGTAATAATTTCACCGGCAAATAATTTCTTAACGTCAAAGTAACTGCCCTCATCAATTAATGCGTCAATCGCTTCATACATATCAAATGGCGCGTTTTGGTTTTCCGGAATGATTGCTTCAAGCGTTCGGCCTACTTTCGCCTCCACCGTTTCTTTTAAAGCGGGTTTTTCTGTAAAGTTCGCAGGGAAATATGCTAGATAACGACGCGCTTCCGCAATCGCTTCTTCTTCATTCGCCGCAAGGACATCGCCGCAACCACTCACTGAACAATGCATGCGGGCACCGCCCATTTCTTCCAGTGTTACTTTTTCACCGATTACTTTTTCGGCCATACGCGGTGAACCTAAATACATCGACGCATTGCCCTCTACCATAATAACGATATCGCAAAATGCGGGTATGTACGCACCACCTGCAGCGGAAGGACCGAATAGAACACAAATTTGCGGGATGAAACCCGATAACCTCACTTGATTGTGGAATATCTTCCCTGCACCGCGACGGTTTGGGAACATGTCAAGCTGATCTGTAATACGAGCTCCCGCTGAATCGACAAGATATAGCATTGGTACACGGTTCTTCTCTGCAATTTCCTGAATACGAATAATCTTCTCAACCGTACGGGCTCCCCATGACCCTGCCTTCACCGTTGAATCATTCGCCATCACACAAACCGTCTGGCCGTTCACTTTCCCCATCGCCGTAACGACACCATCCGCCGGTAAATCCCCTGCTTCACAATTGGCAAACCTACCGTCTTCTGTATATTCCCCGTCATCGAAAAGAAGTTCCAATCGATCTCGGACGAAAAGTTTGTTCTGCTCTTTCAACTTTTCGTGATATTTTGGATGGCCCCCTGCAAAAATCCCTTGCAATTTCGCTTCAAGTTTTTCATTGTAAGCCGTCTGTTGTGTTATTTTAGTCATTTATAAAACCCCTTTCATCAACCATTTTCCCGCATTCCCTTATGTCTAGCTCCAGCGCCTAGCCCCTCGAGTCGCTTCAGTCCTTAAGTTAAAGGCAAAAAGCGCCTTTATCTTTAGGCCTTCCAGCGCTTTTCGGGTCTACCAAGGCGCTTACGCTTTTCTATGTCTAGCTCCAGCGGCCAGATGCTCGGGTCATAAGCCAGCCCAACTACGCGACAAAGAACACCGCTTCGCCGTTCCGTCTTATGCCTGTCGCGGGCCTACAGGATGTAGGTCACGCAGCCGTCGCCACACGATGTGGCGAATTTAGGCTGTGTTCATTGAAGGCCGCCTCCACTTTTCTATGTGTCTAGACTCCAGCGTCTACCAAGGCGCTTACGCTTTTCTAGATTTCGATTGTAGCTAGAACGTCTTCTTCGTTAACGAAATCGCCGACTTGTACATTAATCGTTGCTACTTTTCCAGCCGATTCCGCTTCAACCGGAATTTCCATTTTCATCGATTCGAGTACGATGATAACTTGTCCCGCTGTTACTTCTTCCCCTACCGCTGCGTTCACTGTAAACACTGTACCTGCCATCGTTGCTTTTAATGCTGTCATTTTATTGTTTCCTCCTTTTGTTTTGCGCTCCATGTGTTTAAAACCGCTGTCGAATAGTCACCTGTAAGGAATTCCTCGGATTTCAGAAAATTATTGAATAGCGGTATATTCGTTTTCAAACCTTCAATTTCTACTTTTGAAAGGAAAGCTGCCGATTTTTGAATCGCTTCTTCCCGAGTTGTTGCGTGGACAATTACTTTTGAGATGAGTGGATCATAGAAAGGCGTCACTTTCCCACCCTCAACATATCCTGAGTCAATACGGATTCCCGTAGTATCTCCCCAATCAAGTTTATTAATTGTCCCCGGTGATGGCAAGAATTTAACCGGATCTTCCGCGTAAATACGGAATTCAATTGCATGGCCTGTCGACTTGATGCTCGTTTGGTCTATCACAGGAAGCTTATTGCCGTTCGCAATTTCAAGTTGCCATTCGACAAGGTCAAACCCAGTCACTTCTTCAGTCACCGGATGTTCAACTTGAAGTCTAGTATTCATTTCCAAAAAGTAGTGTTCATTATTTTCATCGACAATAAATTCGACCGTTCCTGCATTTTTATAAGAAACCGCTTTTGCTGCATCAACTGCCGCTTTATAAAGACGATGGCGCGCTTCTTCCGGCAAGTGTGGTGAAGGTGATTCCTCAATCACTTTTTGGTTACGTCGTTGTACCGAACAATTACGTTCAAACAAATGGACAACATTTCCGAAGTTGTCTCCGAAAATCTGCACCTCGATATGACGGGCATTCGTTATGAATTTTTCAAGGAAAACAACATCATCCCCAAAATATGCTTTCGCTCGATTCTTTACGGATTGGAATTGTTGACTGAGCGCTTGCTCATCTTCACAACGAATCATACCGATCCCACCGCCGCCAGCACTCGCTTTCAGCATGATCGGATAACCGATCTCAACTGCTGCACGCACGGCATCTTCCAAAGAAGTAATTCCTTCATCAGTTCCAGGTACGACCGGCACCCCTGCCGCTTTCATCGTTACACGTGAACCGATTTTGTCACCCATCTTATCAATTGTATCTGCATCAGGCCCTATGAATTGGATTCCCGCAGCTTGTACTTTACGTACAAATTCTGCATTTTCAGAAAGAAGCCCGTACCCCGGATGAATGCCATCTACTCCCGCACGAACCGCAATTTCGATTATATCATCCGCTTTTAAATAGGATTGTTGAACTTGTGCAGGTCCTAGCAAGAACGCCTCGTCCGCTTCTTTCACGAACGGCATGTCTGCGTCTGCTTCAGAATAGACAGCGACAGTGGCAATACCTAGACGTTTACAAGTCTTTATGATTCTAAGAGCGATTTCCCCACGATTCGCAATCAGTATTTTATCCATATTAATCCCCCAAACAATTTGATGTGTATTTCTCCATCCTTCTCTAGTTTATACGATGAATGAAAGCGATTTCAACCTTTGTCTGAAAAAAACATCTTTTCATGCCATTTCAACTAGTCAATTTCCGGAAGTTTTAACTTCAAAATGGTTTTGTGCGATTAAAAAGTCGTGGCGGTCATAATACGGCTGATGCCAAGCATAATAGGGCTCATGCCGGTCATAACAAGATGGACGGTCCCAATCAAAGCAAAAAACGCCTTATAACTAAGGGACAATACTTAACTTATTTAATTCAATTAAAAAAACCGTTGCACATGCATAGGACATGTACAGCGGTCTTTGAAACAATTTATTTTTTCGATAAAAACTGCGCCACTTCTTCATGGTGTGCATCACTTCCCCAAAGAATTGAACATTGACGCGACTCTTCAATCATTCGGTCACGAATAAAATCAGCTGTCCATTTCCGAATAGCAATCGTTTTATACGCTCGATGGACAGCCGGATGATGCGCGGACATTTTGGCAAGAAACCGTTGAAGCCCGTTTTCAGCAGTGCCCTCATAAGTTTCAGTTGCCCAACCCGCTTCAAACATTTCATCAGCCGTATGCACCCCAGCTTCAGACAGTAGGCGCAACACACGGTCATGCTTGCCATCTTTTTCAAATAGCAGCGTAGCACCGCCCCAACCCGTAGTAATAGCAAGTGTCCCTTGAATGAAACCAGCCTTTGCTGTGGATGACATGACCCTGTAATCACAAGCAGTAGCAATTTCACAACCACCACCTACGGCAGCACCATTGATGAGCGCAATGACAGGCATCGGTAGCGTAGCAACCCGGTATAATAGGCCCGCCATTCTGCTTAGCATTGGATATGCCTCATCGGCCGTACGTAAGGCATGAAATTCAGATAAATCTCCACCCGAACAGAATGCCCGATCTCCCGCACCCGTAATGACGGCATATGCGACTTCTTCATTATTTTCAATACGATTTAGAAATTGTTCGAGGCCATCCATAACCGTATAGTTAATGGCGTTGCGCATTTCAGGACGGTCAATTGTAAAAGTAGCAATTCCATTTTCGATAGCAATTGTGTAAGACATGTCCATTCCCCCCATTGTGTGTATAATTTGAATAAAGATTTCCTTCAAATACGCTTCGGCACTCCGGGGTGCCTGCAGCTTTTCTTACTGTCTAGCTGCAGGCGTCAGCCCCTCGAGTCGCTTCAGTCCACAGGAAAAGGCAAAGAGCGCCTTTTTCCTGTGGACTTCCAGCGCTTGTCGGGGCTAAACGACGCCTTCCGCTTTTCTTGTTGTCCAGCTACAGCGGCCAGATGCTCGGGTCATAAGCCGGCCCGGCTGCGCGGCAAAGGACACGCCGCTTCGCCGATCCGTCTTATGCCTGTCGCATCTAAGCGGCCGCTTCCGCTTTTCTTGGGTATAGAAAAAAGGCCACCGTGAGCCATGGTCTCACGGTAGCCTTCATAGGCAAATCTTACTTATTCGCCTACAACTTCTTTTCCTTTGTAATGACCGCATGATTTACAAATGCGGTGAGCCAATTTGATTTCGCCACAGTTAGTACAAGTAGTCATTCCCGGTACTTGCAATTTATAATGCGTACGGCGCTTGTTTTTAACTGTTTTGGATGTTCTTCTTTTTGGTACAGCCATCTGGGGCACCTCCTTACGTTCGCCTATTCGTCCTTGGATTCAAAGAACTTTGCCAAATCGGCAAGTCTAGGATCCACTTTCGTTTCCAGTTCCTTACGGAGCCTGGCATTGTACACCTCGTCAGTCGCGTATGACCAGCCTTTTCCTTCAGCCTCTTGCATATCATCAGCATTCTCGCTAAAAATTTGAAGCGGCACTTCAAGGAGGACGAGCTCCTCAAATACAGGGGTCGGATCGACTACCTCACCCACAACAGGATGAATTTCATCATCTGATGCGAGAACTTCTTCATCCCAGCTGAACTGTTCGTCAGCTTCGATTACGAATGGTAATTCGACGTCTTCCCATGTTCGTGAACAGGGTAATGTCAACGTACCTTCGAGCCGGAATCGGCATATCAATTTCTTGGAGCTGATTGTACAACTTCCGGTCACTCGGACAGGCGTAATATTCCGGATTTCCGGATTCCGTTTTTTCACGGATTCAAGGTCGACAGCTTCGTCAAGCGGCATCGCACCTTGTCTGTATCTCTGCAATTGATGGATTGACCATTTCATGTCTATCACCTCAAGACAACAATGTTGATTATATAATGGGCGAAAAGGGATGTCAAGATATTTTCTTGTCACTTCGTCAGCCGCATAGGTATAATTAATATTCATTGTAGCAAAGGAGTGTCGAATTTGAAAGCTTCAGGAATTATCGTCGAATATAACCCGTTTCACAACGGGCATCTTTATCACGCGATACAAGCAAAAATAACAACTGGCGCGGATGTTGTTATTGCCGTCATGAGCGGTAATTTCCTACAACGGGGGGAACCTGCATTTGTTGATAAATGGTCCCGGGCAAACATGGCCTTGAAAAACGGTGTGGACATCGTTTTGGAGCTTCCTTATGCATTCGCGACATCTAATGCCCCATCCTTCGCCAGAGGTGCTATTCAGCTACTGGACGCTGCTCAGTGCAGTGCTTTCTGCTTCGGTAGCGAAGATGGTGAAGTTAACTCTTTCGAAAGAAGTCTTCTTCTTCTCCAACAAGCCGGCGACAATTATGAACAAACTGTGAAAGATGCTGTCAGCCGGGGACTCAGTTATCCAAAAGCGTTGAATGAGGCTTACACCATGGCCGCCAATTCCTCAACAATCGAAGGACCACTTGCTGATCTCTCGAAACCGAACAACATTTTAGGTTTTCATTATATGGAAGCTGCTAGGAATATTGACTCCGAAATGAAAGCCGTCACAATCCCGCGCATTGTCGCCCAGTACCATGACGACGCTGTAGCAGGTAACCCAATTGCAAGTGCAACCGGCATCAGAAAATCCTTTTTTGAATCAGAGACGCTCGGAACGATTACAGACTTCATGCCAGATACAGCACTCGAACTTCTACACGATTGGCAAGCGGAAAATCAATCTTTTGGAAACTGGCCGACTTTCTATCCCCAGCTCCGTTTCACAATTTTACGGGAAGGACCAAAACGACTTGCGATGATTGCAGACGTAACGGAAGGAATTGAGAATCTGTTGTACCGCGCGGCAGCCGATAACGGCACATTTGAAGGCTTCATGAAGGACGTGAAATCCAAAAGGTACACTTGGACCCGACTTCAGCGCATGTTTACTCATATATTTACCGGGTTTACGTACGATATACGGAGCAGTATGAAAACTCCTTCCTATCTACGATTACTTGGAATGACATCTGCCGGAAGATTATATTTGAATGAACATAAAAAAAGGCTGAAGCTTCCTCTAATTAGCAAAGCAGCCGCCTTTTCAAATCCTTCACTTGATTTCGATATCCACGCAGCGGATATGTACGCACTCGGTATCGGAAACGGCACTTCTAGTTCCCGAATCGGTGTTGATTACAATACACACCCAATTATCATTCAGTGAAGATGTTAGTTTGAGATAAAGATTCCGTTCAACTCCGCTTCGGTGCTCGGGGATGGCTTCGGCTACCCCTGTAAGGCGCCTTCGCTAAATTTACATGGCAGTTACTGGCACCACACACTGCATAGAAAAGACCACACCAAACAACCTACTTCTTTTCCAACGTCGCTAAATAATCAAGTGCATCATCTACAGTTTCCACCGGCACGATTTTCATTTTTGTGCCGATTTTCTCTGCCATCTTTACAGCTTCTTCGTAATTAGTCAGTATTCCAGGATTTGCCGCCCTTACTTCATCAGGTAAATCATCTGCTGGTGCGAAGAATATTTCCACGTCTTGGCGGGAAGCAGCAATCACTTTAAAGTCCGCGCCCCCAATTCTTCCGACGGTTCCATCCTCCAACATTTCTCCAGTTCCAGCAATGTTATATCCTTTTGTGAGGTCTTCATCAAGCAACTGGTTCATAATTTCAAGCGTGAACATCAGACCCGCAGATGGTCCACCTATATTCGATGTTTTGAAATCGACTTCTGGATCAGTCGTGAGTGTTCGATCCTCTTCAAAACGTACGCCAAGTCCTGCCCGTCCATCACTATCAGGTATCTCTTTCAAGACAAGTGTTACATCGAGCTTCTTGTCATCCCTATCCAACGAAATCTTTACTTCATCACCCAATTTCTTATCTCCAATAAGCGTAAAGAATTGTCCTGATTCTTTCAACTCCACACCGTCAATCACACGAATCTTGTCTCCAAGTTCCAAGATACCGTCGGCCGCGCCTCCTTCGAGGACCATCATGACAAATACACCATCGTACTGGATATCAACAGGAATACCCGCTTTTTCAAATGCAACTGTAATTGCATTGAACTGTGAACCAGTCATGAGTTTCTTCTGTCGAATATTATATTCCTTGTCATTTTCTCCATCTCTTCTTACATTTTCAGCAGGGAGAAGCTTCTTCTTATCGGTGAATTTCGATAAAACATAAGAAGCTGGTGTCGCTTTTGAAACGGAAATCGTCATAAGACTGAATGTCCCAATATCGTTGTTATCTCCGCCTACCACTTCAACGAGTGGATCCAAGTCATAAGCTCCTCCTGGCTGCGATATATAAGAATCGAGCGGGTAAATGAACAAAATGGCTATGATAACAAGCAAAACACCTATCATACTGAATCGTTTCTTTCTCATTTTAGGACCACCTCCGTTAATAGCCTGTACTTTCTTTACATATATATAAGTGTAGCACCAAAAAAAGACTGACAAAAGATTTATACCTAATTTTTTCGTCATGCTTGGAAATCGAAAGGAGCCGAGTGCGTGGTCAACGGAATACATGCACGCCTTTATCATATGATAAATCTTTCAGTCGTTTGGGGACTTATCATTCTGTTCATTTTACAGCCAAGCGTTGCACATGCCGGAGCCGAAGCTGGCGCACAGTTATTTATCCATGCACTGCTTCCTTATTTACTGCCCTATATCATATTGACACAATGGCTTTTAAAAATGCCCAATCGTACACAGAAAGTACCGAAGTGGAGGCGTTTTTTGAAAGCATATGTACTCGGATCATTTGGCGGATTCCCGGTCGGTGCCGTAACAGTGACCGAAATGATGAAAAACGGTGAATTATCTCAGAAGCAAAGCGGCCTACTTCTAGCTGCATGCCATGCACCCGGGCCGATGTTTATCATCGGCTTCGTTGGAACAGAACTATTCGGAAATGTAAGTTCAGGGTGGAAGTTACTTGCGGCCATCCACATCGCGAATATTTTATTCTTTTTACTTGCAGTAGCTTTTCTGCACCGCGAAAGCGAAATAGAAACACCTCTTTCACAACCTCAAAAGAAAGTAAAAGGGGTGCCACTTCTAGACGCTATCAAGGAAAGTTCGACAATCATTATTCTTGTCGCAACCACGGTCATTTTCTTTTCCTCTCTCGGAACCGTGCTGTCAACAGTTTTCACTTCGGCATTCACTGTGGAGATGGGGATTTCGAAAACAATTGCCTTAGCCATTTTCGAAATGACATCAGGTGTTCAATCAGCAACAGATCACTTTTACGGCTTGCCGTTTTTCCCTTTTCTTATCGCTGCAATCATTTCCATGAACGGATTGAGTATCCATATGCAAGTTTTTGTCATCGCAAAGACCTGCAAAATCTCGATGACCCCTTACGTAATCGGACGAATTTGGAGCATCATTGTCGTTCCGGTAATCTTCTACCTTATTTATTAATATAAAATGGTTATGATGAAAGTTTAATTTCATCATAACCATTTAACAATCATCGAGTTTGATATTTCTTTTTCAACGCCTCTTCAACTTGCATTGGCACAAGTCCTGAGATTTCACCGCTGTACTTTGCCACTTCTTTGACAATACTCGAACTGAGGAACGAATACTGATTGTTCGTCATGATGAAAAATGTCTCGATACTCTCATCGAGAAACCTGTTCATAGACGTAATTTGCATTTCATACTCAAAATCGGAAACGGCACGCAATCCGCGAACAATTACAGATGCCCCTACACTCTTGGCATAATCAACGAGCAATCCAGAAGACGACTCCACTTTCACATTCGGAAACACAGACGTCACCTCTTCAATAAGCGCCATACGCTCTTCGACAGTAAACAGTGAGTTTTTTGAGGAGTTATTCATCACAGCAACTCTGACGTCACCGAAAACCCTCGCTGCTCTCTTGATAATATCTAGATGCCCATTCGTTAACGGGTCAAAACTTCCGGGTACAACTGCAATTTTCGACATTATTGAAACCTCATTTCTCATAAATAGATACAGCGCTATTTCCATACACTGAACTTTTTATCTTATAATAACTGCCGTACGCTTCTGGTAATTCCAATTGCTTTTCATGCTCACAAACGATGACAGCGTTTTCAGTCAGAAGGTCTGCTTCTACAAATTCAAGTGCCAAATTATAAAATGCTGTTTCCGCATACGGGGGATCGATAAAAAGAAGTTTTGCTTTCTTCCCTTCCGCTTGCAAAACTTTAACCGCATTTCTAGCATCCGCACGCTTGATATGTAATTCTTCCGTAAATCGGCATTTTTCCGCGTTCGCTTTAATAATCGCACACGCTTTCACATTTTTTTCAAAGAGGAATGCCTCATCGATCCCTCTTGATAAAGCTTCAAGGGAAAGAGATCCGCTGCCCCCAAACAATTCTACGGCAATTCCACCATCAAAGTAAGGCCCGATTATATTGAATACGGACTCTTTCACTTTATCAGATGTCGGGCGTGTATCCGTTCCCTGTAAAGATTTCAAGGGAATACCTTTTCTAGTTCCTGCAACAACTCTCACTTGTCGCCCTCCTCTACCAGTGTTGACATTCTGATGATATCAATCGTATCTGCCGTTTTCTCGATACTTAAAAGGAACAACCGTTTAAACCAACTCTCTTCAAAATATAAATCACCTTCCAGTACTTCGAATGGCATAGTTACAACATCGTATTTTTGTTCATTATAAACATAGAATAGTTCTTTCCTAGGAAATCTAAATTTCCTAATGCCATTTTCAATGTAAATAGACCGCGCATTCGTCTTGATGGTATAGCCCGCAAGGTTTAAAATTCTCTTCGCTGGATACAGGGTCTTTCCATCCTTCAATAGAATTCGAATATCTGTAGTGCTAGTGCCATCAAACTTTATTTCCCGTGGATCTTCGATAAGAAACGGATGAGCAGTTGTATCATCATGAATATTTTTCGTGAAGTAAGATGTCTTAAAGCCAGTTATCTCTCCGGCTATCGCGTCCAAAACAGATGCATTAAGCTCTTGCCCTGTCATATTATTCAACACTTTTTTGAATTCCCCAAGTTCCTCTACTGTAATTGATTCAGTAAGAACTTGATAAGCTTTACGTGATTTCCCGAGTCCTATTGGCGTTTCTCCTAGAATCGAAGCTACCAGTTCGGCCGTCATGCGTTCGTTTTCGGGTATTGTAAAACGCGCATACATACTTTCCCTTAGCAATCGAACCGATACTTTATCCACATCCGCATTTTTTGAAACGATAAACCGGGTAGCATTTACAGCCTGACGTGTATCATCAATTACAATCGTTGAATGATTGGCATCAATTGCTTTAAGTACGTTATCCACTTCCCCAAGTTGCTCAGTATTGCCGCTTTCCCCAAATACCGAGAGCCTATCCCCAGCATAGAGCACAGGCAAATTATTCCGCTGCCAATAAAGTTCCTTGACTTCTCCCTTGCCACGGAATAATGAATAATTGATGTTCGTCATTTTTTTAGTACCCACTCGCTCCAAACCATTTACCCATAATCCACCAACCCCTGTTTCATCAGTCATATGGAATAATGTGTACGAGGCAGAAGAAGCATGTAGTGTAGCGAACGGTTCGTTGAATAGAGCTGTTTGTTTTAGAGGTCCTTTTTTGGGTATTTCATACGAAATGGATTGTCGTCCATTCTCCCCTTCAAGAAAAGCGATAGAATTCTCATCCATTCGATTGCAGGATGTTGCGTCCGCAAGATAACAAGAACGATTGGTGCTGGCTTTTGGCCAAACAATTTCATACCGCATGTCCAATAAGCCACTGAAATGCTGGCGGATATGAAGAGCATCGGGACGATTTACCACTTCAATCTCTTGGGTGAACTTTACAACGCTAGGCTCTTTACTGTCTGCGCCTACCGCTTGATAATAATGCATATAAATTAGAAGACCGTTCACAATCAGTAAAAGAAACATAGTCCTTACGATAAATTTCAAATCCTATACCCCCTAGGACGAATTGATGAATGCACCTTGGCGCTCACAATGGTATGATAAGTCTAGATTTACGTATTTAGAAAGGTAGTGTTATGTATGATATTAAATCAACGATTCATAGAGCTTGGCGAAGGATATGGAGATGTTTATGAACTATGCGAATTAATCAAGTCGAATAGCGACCGCCTGCATAGGACGTTCATCTTATCCTCAGAAACACCTTCAGGTCATGCACTGTCACTCGCGGCAGCCTTCGAACCTGCAAATGACGGTAAGTTCATGCCTATTTACATTTGCCGGGAAGGAATTATCCAGCAGAATACCATCAAATCAAAAAGAAGGCTACTTTTTGAGGAAACAGCAGAGAAAGTTGGGAGCACGCCAGCAGTTATCGAGTTGAAAAACTCTTCAGTATTTGCGGAAACTGAGTTGTTTTATCAATACACAATTGGTATTCTGCGTATCAACAAGCTGCTCCCTCCATTAAGATAGTTCTTATAACCCGGTTTTATAATCATATTCTTTCGCTTTATCCGGTTTGGCATTTTCGTATTCCGTTTTCACAAATGGGCGGTAGGACGGCAAAACCTTTTTTACAGATGGAAGACGTTCTATTTTCCCCATGACCGTATCGACATCTTCCATATTGCAATAAAGGACAACATACTTCATTGTGCGTGATATATAATGGACATGACCGTATTTTCGAAATGACTTTGCTTGTTTTAAATGATGAAGATAGACAATAATACCTTGACGATCGATCATAGATTTCCCCTCTTTTCCTAACCCATACAATACCATAGGACTGAAAAGCCCTGCAACAATAGAAATGCAGAAGGCGTCGTGTAGCCCCGACAAGCGCTGGAGGGCCACAGGAAAAAGGCGTTCTTTGCCTTTATCCTGGGGACTGAAGCGACTCGAGGGGCTGACGCCTGAAGCTGGACAATAAGAAAAGCGGAAGGCGCCCGCTAGATGCGACAAGTAGGTGGGATGCAGTTCAATCCCACCCTGCTGGAGGACTTGAATATAAGGCGCTCTTTGCCTTTATATTCAAGAAGGAAGGCGGAAGACGCCTGAATCTGGACACTGAATATTGCTGACAACGTCAATATTTTGCCCTATAATGGGAAAAATAGAGCTGATTCTTAAGGAGGCATCTAAACTAAATGGGTAGAAAAACAAATGTGGTCCTTACAGTAGGTGCGGCAGGAGTTGCCGCGTGGGCAGCTTCCAAAGTTGTCGCAAAACCGGTACCACGTGAAGGTAAAAAAGCACTCGATTTCGATAATCCAGTCATTCTTGCCCACCGAGGTGGACTAGCAGAGGCTCCTGAGAATACATTGGCCGCATTTTCAAAATCGGCCGAGCTTGGCGTACATGGTTTTGCAGTTGATATCCGGTTAACAAAAGACGAGGAAATCATTGTTTTTCACGATGAATTTGCAGATCGAACAACAGATTTCTCTGGAAGAATTGCCGACTATAGCCTTAGCGAATTGAAAATGGCTGATGCAGGTTATCAATTTGAAGATGAGGATGGAAATCATTCTTACCGTGGAAAAAACGTAGAAATTATTACCCTTCGTGAACTAATACAGAAGTTTCCGCATATGCTAATTGTTATTAATCTAAAAGATTCTCCTGATACATACGAAGGTAGCTTGATTCCTTCCAAACTTTGGAGACTTCTTGAAGAGCTGGGTGCTGAAGACTGTGTCGCAGTAACAAGCTCATATGATGAACAGACCGACAGATTTAACTTGTACGCACAAAACAAAGTTGCAACCGGTGCGGGTGATAACGAAGTAAAAAGAGCATACGCCTCTTTTACAAGCATGTTCGGTCATCTTTATAGTCCACGTGCAGACTTGTTCAGAATTCCAGAAAAACTGGGCGTATTTTCTCTCGGCACTGAAAGTTTCATGAAGTTTCTTACCCAAATTAATATTCCAGTTTATTTTGAAGGTGTGAATGATAAAGAGTCGTTCGTTAAACTTTTACATGTTGGAGCAGCTGGTTTCATCACAGACAGACCGACCGTCGCGATGAAAATTGTCCAAGATAACGTAGGCGATTAAACAAAAAACAGGTTGCATCCATGTCGACTTTCCGACATGGATGCAACCTGTTTTTTTATGTCTAGACTCCCTAAGCTAGATGGCACTTACGTTTTTGTTTTTGCTTAGGAATTTATAAATTCTCGGACTGTGGATAACCTGCGAAAGATGATGTTTTACGTCTAGACTCCAGCACCTAGAGGCTCGGGGGCCTGCAGGATGCAGGTCATGCAGTTGTTGCGACACGACGTCGCGAACTTAGACTGCCTTCCTTTACCCGTCTTATGCCTGTCGCCTCTGAACACGCGCTTACGCTTTTGTTTTTGTCTAGCTTCAGCGCTTTTCTTTCTTTAAGCCGAACATGAACAGCCTCCGCCGGTGCCGCAACTTCCTCCGCAAGATGAGTCGGAAAAGAATGCACTGCCAGCCGGAACTATTACTTCATCCGAAACCGATTTAGCGATAATTGAACCAATTTCGTCAAATATAAATTGAACGTCATTCTCAGCCAATCGAAGAGCCGCAACCCGTTCGTTCATATCAAGCTCACGTTTTTGTACGCGGATGCTTTTCATTACTATATTATGATCCGGATGGTATCTTCCGAATCGTTGAACTTCTTCATAACGTTCCTTCATTGCCGTGAACTCTTGAATCGACTTCACAAGTTCTTTGTCTGAATAGACATCATCATGGGCTTTGCGGTATTCAGCCACCGCTTCAGAAGAGAGCAACATTGCCGTTAAGTCTTCTGCATCTTCAATGATGGTGATCCATTCGTCTGTCATCATAGAATGATCCCCTCCAATCATCCATTTATCATAACAGAAGAGATGGTAAACTTGCATCTATTCCATATTTATTTCTTTAATATCCAAAAACGTTTTTTCAGAAAGAGCACGTGCTGCTTCTTCGAGATCAGAAAATGGTATCAGACCATCAGCCGTGTGCTGCGATTTTTCATGACCTTTTCCAGCAATTAGGACGATATCACCCGGCGCCGCGCAAAAAATCGCTTTTCGTATTGCATATTTCCGATCTAGTTCGGCTTCAATCGCCGAACATTCACCTCCGAAACCCTCCATAATATCCGAAATAATTGCTTTAGGATCTTCATTTCTTGGATTATCTGATGTAACAATGACAATTGAAGAATACAGGACAGCGAGTTCACCCATCTCAGCTCTTTTTCCTTTATCTCGTTGGCCGCCGCACCCAAAGACTGTAATTAGTCTCCCATAACACGAATTGGATAGCGTTTGCAGTACCGCTTCGAGCGCATCTGGCGTATGAGCATAATCTACGTAAACTTTTACACCATCGCGCTCTAGTTGCTGCAATCTACCTTCTGGAAGCTGTAACAGTTCGCAGTGCAGCAAAATATCATCTAAGTAATAGCCAAGGACAAGAAGTGCACTAATTGCCGCTAATGTGTTCATCCGGTTATAATGACCCAGTATATCAGGATTCATTTTTAGTTCTGGGACTTGGACGTCTGCTGACGAATTCGTCCCAAAATAAACCAGTGGAACAGTTGCATTTTGAACCATTTTCACACATTCTTTATCATCATTGTTAACAATGAATGTTTTCGCCATTTGAATTAAACGCTTTTTCGCATTTATATAAGCAAACTTTCCACCATGTTCTTCGTAATGATCAGTCCCAATATTCAATAGTATTCCAATATCGATATCACAATGATCTAAACGATTCGAAGACAATCCAAGTGATGATGCTTCAAGAACAATATGACTAACATTTTCATCAACACATTTCTTTAATAAAGGATGGAGGTATTCCGCGGGTAATGTTGTCATTTTGGGGCATTCATAATCAATCTTAACGCCATCGATAAAAATGCCTGTCGTACCGATAACAGCCACCCGATTTCCAAATTTGCTTAATAACTGACCGATGAAATGTGTAACTGTCGTTTTTCCATTTGTTCCAGTCACCGCAATCATTTTCATTCTTTTGGCAGGATTACCAACTAATTGCGCACTTGCATGAGACATGAACTTTGTGCAATCCGAAACCGTAATGACAACAACATCAGCTGGTATTTCTGTCAAATTCGTTCTATCAATAACAATAGCTGCAGCACCTTGTTCAATCGCTTTTCTAATATACTTCACACCGTCGCTTTGATTACCTTTCCTGGCTACAAACACGCATCCTTTCTTTACCCGTGAAGAATCTTCGGTTATTCCCGTGACAACAGTCCTGAGTTCCCCACCACTGACTGTACAAGGCCAGTCTTTTATAAGCTCCGTTAAAAACAGCACCACTCTCCCCTTCCCGAACATTTTTCTGTGAAAATGAATATATTGAGAGCGAACATACTTTATCGTATGAAAAGAACTCAATGAACGTCACGAAGAAAGTTGGGAGCCTTATGATCATCCAGAAATTCGGTGGAGTAGCAATGAAAAATGAAGAAATGAGATTGAATTGCATTAACCATATAAAAGATGGACTAAATGAGTTTGGCGATGTCGTTGTTGTCGTATCTGCTATTGGTCGCTACGGCGATCCTTATTCGACGGACAGCCTTCTTCAGCTTACGGATGCTTTTTCATCTTCAGCAGCCGCAAGCGACCTTGCAGTGTCCTGTGGCGAACTCATCGCTGCCGCAGTTATATCAGCCGAACTAACACGAGCAGGTGTCCCCAACATTGTCCTGCATGGCATTAAGGCTGGTATAATGACTGTTGGAGAATTTGGGGATGCTACGATTGACCACATCGACCCTGCGTCCATTGCTGAAAACCTTAAACAAACCCGTTGTATTATTATTCCAGGCTTTCAAGGGATCGATAACAACGGGCATGTCATGACACTTGGGAGAGGTGGCAGCGACTTGTCTGCAATCGCGCTTGCAGGAGCACTCCAAGCGTCCCATGTAGAGTTTTTTAAAGATGTACCTGGCGTTATGACTCATGATCCGCGCAAAGTGGAGAACCCCCGTAAACTGGACCTGCTGAAGTTGGACGATTTCATACCACTTCTAGATTGTGAAAGGCCAATCATTCAAAAACGGGCTGCATTACATGCAAAAAAAACGGCGACACCTCTTTATATAAGAGGTGTCGCCAGTACGGAGACAGGAACTTGGATTATTCCTTGAGCAGCAATGAACTTCATTGCTGCCTTTTTTCTTCTGCAAGCTCACGAATCATAACCTGTGTATAATATTTTCCATATGCACCTGTCCCTAGATGTGTGACTTCCTTTTCAAGCAAGACATCACGGTGCGCGGGAGAATTAAGCCAACCATGGACTGCCTCAATTGCATCCACATAGTTGAAAGCAATATTTTCCCGTGCTTTACGATGTTCAATTTCTGCCTCTTTTAACCTATCCGCAAGATTACCGGTCACAGGAGATTCATGGGAAAAGTAATTTTCAAGCGCCATATCCTCACTATGTTTTCGTGCTACAACAGCAAGATCGTAATCACTCAAAAGTTCATTCAATTCATGGTTTTTCCTATAAATATTAGTTAAACTGAAGATTTGACGCTCCATTGCACGATCTACTTCCATCTGCATTGTTGACGATGGCCGATCCGCACTAACGATTTCCCCCATATAAGCCATGTCATAGGGCTGGTGCAGAATTAGTGTAATTGGATCAATAAAACGTATCGCTTCCAAATCCCCATCCACACCGTCGATATAAAGCTGCGCATAGACATTCTCATATTCAATAAGCAGCCTATTATTCACATCATCCCCGTTCAATGTAAATGTATAGATACTTTCTCCAATTTGTACAGCCACTTCTGACTCCACAATCGTAAATCGATAGATGTCTTTCACATCCTGCCCAATCTCAAAAGGCTCAATATCGGAGGATAAATCTGCAGTATAAACTTGATTTACTTTTCCTTCCCAAACGCCTACCATTAACTGTTGATCTTTATCGTATATCCACCAATCGTAACCATAGTCTGAGGGTTCAATTCGATCTGGCTTACCCAACTGCTCAAATAGACTGTCTACACTCTTACCGACAAACAGGGACAGGCCCGATTCAGGCCGTGCAGCTTGCGGTAGCGGTAAACCATCCCCACTTCCAGGCACTGGGATCGCCGTCCCATGTTTCACAGGCGACTCAAGCGGTTTATTTTCTTTCACTCGATCATCCATAATATAAAATATCAAAAGGACGATGATGAGTAGAATTATTATTTTCCAAAGTGCTTTCATTTTTCGACCTACTTTCTTGAGTATAAAGTTTAGTCAGTTCTTATAAGGATAATACTACTAAATGATTTCTTCTTTCATTATACTTCGTCTATCTGTGAAAAATGTTAAGTATTATCTTATTTATTAAATCATACGTTTGTTGACACAATGTTGTCATTGCAACTGCTGGTGATTTGTTCTATTATAAATAGGTATAGGGAATTGGCTCAACGATATATAAGGAGGATATAAACTATGTATATTGAAGATACAGGCATTGAAAATATTGTTACTGACTTATCAATACTTGATGAAATCATGTTAAAACACGACCTTGTCCGCGCAGGTCAATGGGACTACGAACGCGCAACATTTGATAAGAAATATATGATCAAAGAAGGCACGTTTTATTTGCGCGTATTCAGTTATACAACTGATGGCGATGTTGATACACGCCAAGCGACTATGATCCTTAAAAAACCAGTTGTCGGCAAGCATTACTATCCACATGGCGTTGAATACGGCGAAGGGGAACATTTCCCTGAAAGCCTTGTCAAAGACTGTGTTGCAACACTAAAAGCAGTAAGCGAAGCACTACAGCCTTATAATCTTAAAAAATAACTATGTAATAACCGCCGGAGAACTCAATGTTCTCTGGTTTTTTTTATGTTTATTTACCTTTTTACTTTTCCCGACTAATCAATTGCCCATATTTTGGCTATAATTGAAAGAGTGAATAGTTTGGGGGAATAACCATTGGCAAAATGGCTTACAACACGAAACATTAGTATCATACTCATTATAATTTTTATTACTATAACTTTCATCTTTATCATTCCGATATCAATACCAATCATTTTTGCACTTCTTACGGCTTTACTGATTGACCCAATCGTTAGACTTACCGAAAAAAAGTTTAAATGGAGTCGAAAAACGTCGGTCATTTCAGTGTTCATTTTTATCCTAGTTATTTTAGCTTTGTTCTTCTATTATGCAGTCACTCAGTTAGTGGGTAAAATCATACATTTCACAAAGGTAGCACCTGACTATTTCAATTCGCTATCCGGCGTCTGGATTGATGCGCAAAGCAAATTATTCCAATTTACATCTGGAATGCCAAAAGATGTTGTCACTGCAATACAGAAAGAATTCAAAAACATATTCGAAACTATTCAAGAATCAATTCTGGGTTTACTCAGTTACGATAAGATTATGGCTCTAATGACTGAAGTTCCAAATTTCCTTGTCAACTTGAGTGTTTATATCATCGTACTTTTCTTATTTATGCTCGAATTACCTGAATTAAAGAAAATGTTATTTAGACACTTGACTACTTCTACGGCAGAAAAAGCACGGTTCATAATCGCTAAACTAAATTCTGCTTTTTTCGGTTTTATGAAAGCACAGTTTATTGTCAGTTTTATTATTCTTGGAGTTGCTTTTGTCGGACTGTTTTTAATTACACCTAAATATGCACTCATCATGTCCCTCACAATTTGGATTATCGATCTAATCCCCATCCTCGGATCAGTTATTGTCCTTGCGCCCTGGTCACTTTATCAGTTCATCAGCGGCGATATCGCAACAGGAACGAAACTTGCGATTTTGGCAGCAATCTTACTCATCATACGAAGTACAATCGAACCTAAAGTGATGGGATCTCAAATCGGCTTATCACCGCTCCCCACACTAATCGCTATGTTTCTTGGACTGAAGCTATTCGGCTTCCTCGGATTATTTATTGGACCATTAGCTGTCATTCTCTTTACAACAGCCCGTGAAGCCGGAATCTTCAAAATCAATTTCAGGATTTAAACAAAAACGCTTTCACATATTCGTGAAAGCGTTTTGTTCATTAAAAACCAAGTATTGCTTTAAACATTGACGTTACTTCCCCACCCTTATAAAAAACATAAAGAAGTAAATAAACAGCAACACCTGTTATTGCTGTGAAGAACCAAATAACACTCGTGATTGGACCAAGCTTCCGATGTCTGACCAAATTATTCTTCAATCCTGCATTAATCGTCACCACACCAAATACTGCTCCTGTTGTCGCAAGTATTATGTGGAAAATAAGGAAAATCGTATAATAGATTTTCAAATTCTCCGGACCGCCAAACGACGTATTACCAACCAATATAGTTCTCGAAACGTAAATGATTAAAAAAAGAATTGCTGATACCGCGGCTGCCAGCATCGTTTTCTTATGCGCTTCAATTTTCCTTTTACGAATTAAGTTCCATCCTATTGCAACTAGTACTGCTGATAAAACAATAAAAAACGTACTTATTGTAGGTAGAAAGGGCAGATTCATTCATTATTCCCCCGATTTGTAAAGTTTCCCTATATCTGTATATGTTGAATTAAATAATCCCATTGAATCTGTTGGCGACAGAAGGCTCCCCTTAAAAGGTGCCTTCGCTGTTTATATAAGTATTAAGATTTTCAACTTATAGCCTATTATCTATATAACGTCATTTTTTGACGTTCCAATAACGCGTTGGCAGTAATTTCTTCTGCATTGTCCTGCTCTTCTCTATGCCATTTAATAAAAATACTACCTAGGACACCAACATAAATGATTTCTTGGAACACTTTCATAATAATTCCACCAAGTTGCTGATCAACTAATGTAGGCATATTGGTAAATAATTCAGGACCTGAAATGCCTAAGCCCGCTAATCCTGAAAGTGTACTTGCGGGCACACAAAGCGCCATTGCCCGTAACCAAGATTCGCCAGATTTATATGTTTCATAAACAGGTACATCTACGAAAATGATAAGGGAACATGCAGGAGTGATCAATATTGCACTTAAAATAATATAACCTATTTTTTTCAAGCCATGAAGCTTCGGCTGTCCCTTCAGCGTATTAATGATTGGCCACCAGAAAAACACCGCCGCAACAAATAACGTGATAGTAAAAATTGTGTGCAATGGAGCACTTAATTTCACATTATCTAAAATAAGTGGAATATGGTAAACGGAAAACATACCACAGAATACCAATAGACTGAGAATCGGTTTAGTAAAGAAAGTTATTATGCGGTCAAGAATCCCAATATCAAAAACTTTTTTCCACATCCAGTTAGGAATCCCCATCATGATTAATGGAGCAACCACAAGCAATAGAACCGCCATTTGAACCATGTGAATTGAAAATAAGATATGTCCAAGTAAATCTACAGGTGAACCTTTGACAACATAAAGTATAACCATCCCGGACATGAATAAGATTATTTGTTTTCTTGTAACGGGATACGTATCCTGAAATCGATGACGCATTTTAGTCGTCAATAATAAATATAAGGCCATACCAAGTATGATAATTAGTAAGAACCACGGACTCCACAAAGCTCGGAATCCAAATATACTTAAAGGCATTGCCATCGCTCCCTTTTTTAAAGTCTTTCTTTATTATAAAACTAATAGCGGTGTAACTCAATGTACGAACTATGACAATTGATAAGAAAAGTGCAAGGCGCCGTCCAGCCCTAACAGGCAGATATGAAAAGGAAGGCAGTCTAAGAGCTCCCCGTGTTGTCTTAAACGGCTTCTTGACTACCTCCTCACTTGGGCAACGAGGAGGTAGTCAAGAAGCTACCAAGGAGGAATGAACGGCTTATGATCTAGGAGGAAACGCAGCCTAAGTGCGCCACTTTCTGAGGGCCTCCGGGCGGTTGGAGCTAGACACTGTTCCATGTTGAAAAACTTATACTTTCTAAGCTTTTAAAAAAAGAAAAAGCCTATGGAGAATAAAATCTTCCATAGGCTTTCTCGTCTATTGATATTACCACCAAACAATTGCTACAAACGTTAACACAACAATGAATCCAAAAATGGCTCCCGTATACATGAACATTTGTGGAATACCATGTCCTTTTTCATTCATGTGCATGAAGTAATACAACTGTAAGCCAACTTGCACAGCTGCAAAAAGCAGAAGCGTTGGGATAATCAAATACTTAGAAAATCCAGCTACGTCAGCTTGATAAGCCATAACCATTGAAAATGACATAATCGTTAAGAAAA
The DNA here is from genome assembly GCF_014302295.1 of Sporosarcina sp. resist. NCBI lineage: Bacteria > Bacillati > Bacillota > Bacilli > Caryophanales > Caryophanaceae > Sporosarcina > Sporosarcina sp. resist. Next base: position 3,644,176 of record NZ_CP060287.1, read on the forward strand.
TCATAAGCGAGAACATCATAATCTGACCGCGCATTGACTTACGTGCGCGTCTTTGACCTAAGTTAAATTCAGCTGGTGACTTTTTATAAACTTGAACGTCCGACATATTAACCTATCACTCCCATCAAGTAGACTACAGTGAAGATGAATACCCAAACAACATCGATAAAGTGCCAGTATAACGAGAATGTATAGTACTTAGGCGCGTTATACAAGTTCAGTCCGCGCTTGGAGTTACGGAAGATGAGTAGCGTAAGCCAGACAAGTCCGATCGCTACGTGGAAACCGTGCGTACCAACAAGCGTATAGAATGCAGAACTAAATGCACTGTTATCAAATGTAAAGCCTAAATGTATATAGTGTACAAACTCATACACTTCGAGCGCAAGGAAACCAAGCCCAAGGAATGCAGTAATGACAAGCCATAGCTGCATTTTCTTGAAATCGTAGTTTTTCAAATGATACATCGCGTATACACTCGTCAAAGATGAAGTTAATAAAAGCAACGTCATGACGAAGACAAGCGGTAATTCAAAAAGCCCTTGTGTCGAAAATTCAAATCCACTTGGTCCTTTGTTCTTTAAAGCAAGATAGGTCGCAAAAAGCGTTGCGAACAAGATTGTCTCTCCGCCAAGGAACAGCCAGAATCCAACAAATTTATTCTTTGCCTCTAACGTTGCTTTTTCCGGATGATCAGGCCACGTCTCAGGGGTGAATTTTTTATTCAAATCCATTATTTTTGTCCCCCTTTACGTTTCATATCTCTTAAGATGTCTTCTTTCTTAACATAGAAGCCAAGATCGTCTTTCAATGAACGCATTGCCATAGAAGCGAAAGTCCATATAAGACCAATTACTAGAACTGCCATTCCCCATGATTCCTCAGTACGGAACATTGCTCCAAATCCTGCAATGAACAGACCTAAACTTAACATGAATGGAATGAAAGAACCGTTCGGCATATGGATATCTTGAACAGGTTCAGCCGGAGTAATTCCCGACAGATTACCTTCCATTTTTTCGATGTACACTGTATCAAGACCACGTACAAGTGGAGTCTGCGCAAAGTTATAGAATGGCGGTGGAGATTCAATCGCCCATTCTAGCGTACGCCCGTCACCCCAAGGGTCATTTGCTACACGTACGTTTTTAATTGAAGTTACGATAATGTTATAAACCATAATCGTAATCCCAATAGCCATTAATAGTGCACCTACAGAACTAATTAAGTTTGCTGAGTTCCAACCTTGACCATCCATGTATGTAAATACACGGCGCGGCATTCCCCAGAAGCCTAACCAGTGCTGAATTAGGAATGTTAAATGGAAACCGATGAAGAAGAACCAAAATGTAACTTTACCAAGTGCTTCATTTAGCATTGTACCGAACATCTTCGGCCAATATAGATGCGTACCCGCAAGTATACCGAATACAGTACCACCAACTATTACATAGTGGAAGTGAGCAACAACAAAGTATGTGTCATGCAATTGGTAATCAAGTGGTGCAGTACCTAGCATAACACCCGTAACTCCACCCATAACAAACGTTGGGATGAAGCTCAACGCCCAAAGCATTGGTGTTGTTACTTTAATACTTCCGCCCCATATGGTGAGCAACCAGTTAAATATCTTAACCCCAGTCGGTATGGCAATAGCCATCGTCGCTACAGAGAAGATCGCGTTTGCTGTTGGCCCAAGACCAACTGTAAACATATGGTGAGCCCAAACCATGAAGCCTAGGAATCCAATAAGGACGGTAGCAAATACCATCGCTGAATAACCAAATAGTCTTTTTCGAGAGAAAATTGTGAAGATCTCCGAGAAAATACCGAATGCCGGTAAAATCAGAATATATACTTCAGGATGACCAAATATCCAGAATATATGCTCCCATATTATGGTATTACCACCCATCACAGGATCGAAGAAGTTAGCACCAAACATTCTTTCAAATGTCAGAAGGAAAAGTCCTACTGTAAGTGGTGGGAATGCGAACAGAATCATAGCTGACGCAACGAACGTAGTCCATGTGAATAATGGCATACGCATATACGTCATCCCTGGTGCACGCATATTGATAATCGTTACGAGGAAGTTAATCCCCCCTAATAACGTACCACCACCGGCTATTTGAAGTCCTATTGCATAAAAATCAACACCATGTCCTTCAGATGCCATTGCAAGTGATGCGTAAGATGTCCAACCTGCATCAGGAACTTGACCAAAGAACCATGATACGTTTAAGAATACTCCACCGAAGAAGAACATCCAAAAACCTAGTGAGTTAAGAAATGGGAATGCTACATCACGCGCTCCAATTTGGAGTGGCATAATGGCGTTCATAAATCCAATTAATATAGGCATGGCCGCCAAGAAAATCATCGTCGTTCCGTGCATCGTAATAATTTGGTTAAATATTCCCGCACTGACGAGATCGTTGTTTGGCGTTAAAAGTTGCAAACGAATGATCATTGCTTCTATACCGCCGACTATGAAGAAGAATCCTCCACCTAGGAGATAAAGGATACCGATCTTCTTATGGTCAACTGTTGTAAGCCAATCCCATAGCGTTGCGCCAAAACCTCTTTTTTGAGCAACTGAACTCAATTTGTTTACCTCCTCTTCAAATTCACGTTAATAGTTATTTTTCTACTGAAAGTCCCATGAGGTACTCAGCAATTGAATTTATTTCCTCGTTAGAAAGTTGTTCACCGAATGACGGCATCAAGTTTCCTGGCTTTTGTTTCTGAGTGTCTGAAATCCACTCAACCAAATCATCTTGCGTGTGATCCATAAATCCAGCAACACGATTACGGTCACCAAATGACGCTAGGTTTGGTCCAGCCTTATCTCCGCCTTCACCGACTGCAGATGTCGCATGACATGCAATACAACTTTGTTGGAATAATTCTTCACCTTGACCAGCTGCAGCAACATCTGTTGTTTCTTCACCAGTTGCTTGCATTGCTGTAACCCATTTGTCGAATTCAGCACGCGGTAATGATTTTACTTTGAAATCCATAAGTGCGTGTGATGGACCACAAAGCTCCGCACACTTCCCGTAAAACACTCCGTCTTGCACATCTTTCGATTCTTTATCAAACGTTAAATAAAATTTGTTTACGTTTTCAACGTTTGTATCGAGTTTTCCTCCGATTGCCGGAATCCAGAAGGAGTGCTTAACATCTGCCGCAAGGAGGTTGAAATATACTTTTTCTCCAGTTGGTACAACAAGTTCTTGCGCTGTAACAATTCCGAGATTAGGATATTCAAATTCCCACCAGTATAACTTAGCCGTAACATCTACGACCAGATTTTCTGACTCGCCATCCTCATTGACTTCATTCATCGCACTGACATCGCTTAGTTTATATGTGTAATAAACTGTAGGGACCGCTAGAAGTAAAACAAGGAGAACAGGAATAATCGTCCATACAAGTTCTAATGTATGGCTTCCTTCAACTTCTTTAGGAACAAAGTCCTCACCCAGTTTCGAGCGTCTGAAACGAACAATTGCAACTACATAAATAATCACTACTACTAGAATAACCAGTAACATGATTCCTGATGATAACATCAGCAATTTGAATTGATCTTTCCCGACTTGACCAGCCGGAAGAAGTGTGGATAGCCCTTCCTGACCACATCCCGCTAGAAACACGGTAAGAGCTGCTAATAAAGAAAAAAGACGCCACTTTTTGAGTCCTTTCATCATCGCTTAATGATACCTCTCTTTCTAAAAAAATGTTTTTCTTCTTGTGAGGACTGCTGACCTCTTTATATGAATTCCTATGCAAAGAAAGAATTCCAATATGTTAGATGAATATCGAGAAGATAATCATGGCCACAAAAAGGATCGTCATGTAATTCAATGAATAGATGAACATACCCGTTGCCCATTTTATATCATCTTTCGCATTAAATCCTTTAAGTGCTAAATACAGCCACCCTATATTCAATGCGCTCGCAAGTACTAAGAAGCCTACCCCTAGCTCAGTAAGTAGAAACGGCAATGGAAATAAAAACAGTACCCATACCAACATCGATTTCTTCGTTCTTGCAAAACCTTTTACAACAGGTAGCATTGGAATATTTGCTGCACGGTATTCGTCTGTCCGACGCATCGCCAGCGCATAAAAATGCGGCGGTTGCCAAACAAACATAATCAGGAATAGCGCCAAGGCACCTGCACCAAGTGCTGGTTCAACCGCAGCCCATCCGATTAAAGGCGGAATTGCTCCCGAAACACTTCCAACTACTGTATTAGCTACGTGCCTACGTTTCGACCACATCGAATAGAGTACAACATAACTGAAGATACCTGCAAGTCCCCAAAGACCAGCTGCTATAGAAGCAGAAAACAATAGCACTTCGCCTACTACGATGAAAGTCAGCGCAAGTGTCAATACAGCCGGTGCCTTGAATCGCCCGGTAACTGTTGGTCTGGACTTTGTTCTCGTCATGACTGGATCAATATCACGATCAATCAAGTTGTTCAGTGCCGCAGATCCAGCAATTATCAATCCCGATCCGAGAAGAGCATAGACAAGCAAATCTATATTATGTAGAAAGTTTTTACCAGTGAACTGAAAAGCAAGAAATAGTCCCGTAAAAGTTGTGATCATGTTCGAATTAACAATGCCGATTTTAATGAGCGCAAGGAAGTCCTTATAAAGAGACACCGTCACTACATTCGATTCGACAGGTGTGGAAATTGTATGACCGTTTGACAAGTTACCCCTCCTTCCAAAGTTGTGAGCGTTAACCGCTACAGTTAACTATAGCGAAATTCGGGTAGTATTTCTATACATATACAAAATTTCTACCGAATTCCTTGAAATATCGACACATTTATTACTCAACACCCTCTATAGTAAATCATTTCGATGGGTCTTTTGTGAAGTTAAAGCGTCTTCTTTATGAACAATTTGTGAAAAGGACCATTACTGAGGCATTTTCAGCCAATCTTCGTTGTCTTTTTACTTATTTTTCGTTATCATCAAAAAAGCAGGGACCTTTTATACAATGGTCATCAATAAAAAAGTAGGTGTCATTTTTTTGAAATCTAATAGATATTTAAAATGGTTCGCTGTCGCATCGACAATAGGCATGCTTTTAATCTTACTTGGAGGGGCGCTTGTTACAAAAACCGATAGCGGCATGGGCTGCGGCAGACATTGGCCAGGATGTAACGGGCAACTTATTCCCGATGAGATTACCGCAGAAGTACTTATTGAATTTTCACATCGGCTGGTAACTGGGTCTGTGGGAATCTTGATTGTCATATTAGCTGTCTGGTCATGGAAATCAATAGGACATATAAGGGAAACAAAATTCTTAGCAATCGCGGCCGTATTCTTCCTTATATTACAGGCATTGATTGGTGCCGCTCAAGTATTATGGGGTCAAGGTGATTTCATACTCGCGCTTCATTTTGGTATTTCTCTTTTAAGCTTTGCATCAGTCCTTCTATTAACCCTTCTCATATTTGAAGTGGATCGAAAGTTTGATGCAGATAAGTTACAAATAGGTAAACGGTTGAAATGGCATACAATAGGCGTATCCGTTTACTCTTACTTTGTAGTTTATACTGGAGCACTCGTCCGTCATACAGAGTCTGGTCTTGCCTGCCTGGACTGGCCACTATGCCAGAACGCGGCATTCGCCCTTCCGCGTAACATGTTCGAGTGGGTTCAGATGGGTCACCGTACTGCCGCGGCATTTATTTTCGTCTGGTTATTAATCATCATGATCCATGCACTTCGTCATTACAAAAATCAACGCGTCATCTATTGGGGCTGGAGTATCGCATTTATACTTGTCGCACTCCAAGCAACAACAGGAATGTTGGTTGTTTTGACTAGACTAAACCTTTATATTGCTTTGCTTCATTCATTATTCATCACGTTGTTATTCGGTTTGTTAACGTACATGATTCTACTTGTATCAAGAAGTAAACTATCAAAATGAGTAGTAAGGACCAGCCCTTGGCCAGTCCTTACTACTTGTCTACCCAACTTATTAACAAAAATAACAAGAGCACCCGAATATAATTCGAGTGCTCTTGTTTTTATGTTAGTGCTCCAGTTCAACGAGCAAATCACCTGTAGCTATCGATTCTCCTGCAGCCACATATATTTCTTTTACTATACCATCGAAAGGTGCTTGTATCGTTGTCTCCATTTTCATAGCTTCTGTGATGAGCAAATGTTCTCCTCTTTTCACTTTCGCTCCCTTTGAGACTGCAACTTTCAAAACAGTTCCCGGCATAGTAGCAGCAATATGCGCAGCATTTGAGGTATCCGCTTTTTGTTTCCTAACTGCGACGGACTCTACACTCATATCTTCAATAATCACTTCACGCGGCTGTCCGTTCAATTCGAAATAGATGACTCTTGTTGCATCCGATTGCGGTTCGCTAATCGACACTAGCTTAACAATCAACGTTTTCCCTTTTTCAATCTCTACTTCGATTTCCTCGCCGAGACGCATCCCATATAGGAATTCAGGTGTATCAATAACAGATACATCACCGAACTGCTTATTCGTTTGCGAATATTCTTCGAAAACTTTCGGATAAAGGGCATAAGAAAGTACTTCATGGCTAGTAACTGGACGTTCCAATTTCACATTCAATTCATCCCGTAGCTTTTCAAAATTGACATCTTCCAATAGTTCTCCAGGACGTACAGTAATCGCTTGGCGTTCTTTTAAAATGATTTTTTGAAGTTCTTCTGGGAATCCACCATATGGTTGGCCGATATATCCTTCGAAAAACTCAATAACTGATTCCGGGAAGTCGATGGACTTTCCGCGTACAAGGACTGACTTTTCGTCAAGTTCGTTCTGTACCATAAACAAGGCCATATCGCCAACAACCTTCGATGAAGGTGTCACTTTCACAACATCTCCGAATAACAGATTAACGCGAGAATACATGCTCTTCACTTCTTCCCAGCGCTCACCTAGACCTACCGCTTTCGCTTGTTGCTGTAAGTTTGAATACTGGCCACCAGGCATTTCATGTACATAGATTTCCGAATGCGGACTCATCATGCCACTTTCAAAGTGCTGATAATACTTCCGAACATCTTCCCAGTAGTACGATAAGTCTTCAAGTGATTTCACGTTTGCACGTACATTGCGTTTACCGCCTTGCAGCGCGTAGTGTAGCGAACTTGCCGACGGTTGTGAAGTTAGACCTGCCATTGATCCTAAAGCCGTATCAACGATGTCTACGCCAGCCTCAATCGCTTTGGCGTACATATAGATACCGTTTCCACTCGTATCATGCGAATGTAGGTGAATTGGAATGTCCACTGTTGCTTTCAATTCAGAAACTAGTCGATAAGCCGCCTCCGGTTTTAAAAGACCTGCCATATCTTTGATAGCAAGGATGTGGGCTCCAGCTGATTCAAGATCTTTTGCCATCTCTTTATAATAATTAACCGTATATTTCGCTCGGGAATCGTCAAGAATATCTCCTGTATAACAAATTGCCGCTTCGGCAACTTTCCCCGCATCCCGTGTTGCATCAATTGCAACTTCCATGCCTTTAATCCAGTTCAAGCTGTCGAAAATACGGAAGACATCAATCCCAGCATCCGCTGACTTTTTAACAAACTCACGGATGACATTGTCAGGATAATTTGTATAACCTACGGCATTTGCACCGCGGAATAGCATTTGGAAAAGTACATTTGGAATTTGTTCTCGCAGTTTTAACAGCCTGTCCCAAGGATCTTCTTTCAGGAACCTATAAGCAACATCGAATGTTGCTCCGCCCCACATTTCATAAGAAAACAGGTCAGGCATCAGTCTTGCCGATTCAGCCGCAATTGACGTCATATCGGAAGTACGCACCCGTGTAGCCAACAATGATTGATGTGCATCGCGGAATGTTGTATCTGTCAAAAGTACATCGTCTTGCTCTTTAATCCATTTGATAAGCCCTTCAGCACCACGTTCGTCCAAAATTTGTTTTGTACCCGGTTTTGGCGGTGTAAGAAGGTCAATTATCGGTTTTCTTACAGGATGTAGAACCGGCTTAGATTGTTTACCGATTCCCGGGAATCCATTAACAGTCACATTACCAATATAATTCAACATTTTCGTCCCACGGTCTTTGCGGTTCGGGAACAGGAATAATTCAGGTGTTGAATCAATAAAACTCGTATTATAGTTACCTGTTAAGAAGTTTTTGTGCTTCACAACATTCTCAAGAAACGGGATATTTGTTTTGATGCCACGAATCCGGAATTCCTGTAAATTCCTGTCCATTTTGGAAGCAGCTTCACGGAAAGTCATACCCCATGTAGATACTTTAACAAGTAATGAATCATAGTACGGCGTGATGATAGCCCCTTGGAAACCGTTCCCCGCGTCAAGACGAACACCGAATCCTCCACCCGATCGGTAAACCGATAATTTACCAGTATCCGGCATGAAATCATTCAATGGATCCTCCGTTGTCACACGGGATTGGATTGCATATCCAAATAACGGAATCTTGTCTTGTGTTGGAATACCTGTTTCAGTAGCGTGAAGGTTTTTCCCGTCTGCAATATGAATTTGCGCGTGGACGATATCGATACCCGTCACCATTTCAGTAATTGTATGCTCAACTTGAATACGTGGATTTACCTCGATGAAATAAAATCGGCCATCCGATACGAGAAATTCTACGGTTCCCGCATTTTTATAATTAACATTTCGCATCACCTTTACTGCCGCATCGCAAATTGCTTCCCGTAATCCGTCTTCAAGTGAAATCGAGGGTGCTATTTCGACGACTTTCTGATGGCGACGCTGAATTGAGCAATCCCGCTCGAATAGATGAATGACATTGCCATATGTATCTCCAAGTATTTGTACCTCGATATGTTTTGGTTTATCGATGTATTTCTCGACATACACTTCATCAGATCCGAATGCAGATTTCGCTTCTGACCGCGCACGTTCAAAAGCCTCGTTGACTTCTTCCGCAGAATTCACAATCCTCATTCCGCGTCCTCCACCACCAAGAGATGCTTTAATGATGACAGGATAACCATTCGATTCGCCAAACATTGCGACTTCTCCGACTGTAGAAACCGGACCGTCACTACCTGGAATCACTGGAATTCCCGCTTTAACAGCCTGCTCACGTGCTTTTACTTTATCCCCAAACATATCCAGTTGCTTTGAACTTGGGCCGATGAAAATAATTCCTTCTTCTTCTAAACGCCTTGCAAATTCTGTGTTTTCAGCAAGAAATCCATAACCAGGATGGATCGCGTTCGCCCCACAATCTTTCGCTATCGCGATAATCCCTTCGATATCGAGATAAGCATCAATCGGCTTCTTACCTTCTCCTACTAGATAAGACTCATCTGCCTTGTAACGATGGAATGACCCACTATCTTCCGCTGAATAAATCCCCACCGTCGGTATATTCAATTCGGTACAAGCGCGAAAAACTCGTATTGCTATTTCTCCACGGTTGGCTACAAGAATTTTCTTAATCTGTTCCATCACAAGGCACTTCCTTTTCTAATTGTTTTTTTCATATTTTACGAACATTGAGACATTCGTTAATATTCCTAAAGCTAAAGATAACAGAATAACAGATGTACCGCCATAGCTAATAAACGGCAAAGTAACTCCTGTAAGCGGTATCAACCCCGTCAGGCCACCCAAATTAACGAATGTTTGAATTCCTATCATACTTCCAATTCCCGCCGCAAGCATGCGCGCATGGGGATCTTTTGCCTGAAGCGCAATAGATAAAGCCCTTAAGACGATGAAACCGAGTCCCCCTATTACGATAATAGCACCAAGAAGGCCTAATTCTTCTGAAATCACCGCCATAATGACATCTGTTTGCGGCTCTGGTAAGTAGCCCATTTTTTGAATAGAGTTACCAAGACCTCTCCCTTGCAAACCTCCAGAACCAATGGCAATATAGCCGTTCGCAATCTGATAGCCAGACCCTTGGATATAATCGAATGGGTTCAGGAATGATAGTATACGGCCAGCCCTACCTGGGGTCATAATCGATTCCCATTTGAAATAAAGGACAAGCGCAGCAAAGACAAGACCCACAGAAATTATCCCGCTAATTTTCATAAAGGTTCTTTTTTTAATACCGCTTGCTGCTAGGACCGAAAGTGCTGTGATGATTATAATGAACGAGCCTCCGATATCAGTCTCGAGCATAATGGAACCCACTGCTAATACTAAAATGACCACGGGCGGTAATATTGACTGGTTAATATTATCGATTGTGCCAGACTCATATTTTTTTGCAAAAACTCCTGAAAAATAGACAATTAAGACCAATTTCGCAACTTCTGAGGGTTGTAGATTACCAAAAGGCGTTTTTATCCAACTAGTGGCTCCAACATGATCACCTGTACCAACGAAATGGACCAGAAACAACAGAAATAGCATACCTATTACAGCAAAAATCATCAATTTTTTCCGTTTATAATTCTTGTACGGAAAAAAAGCCGCCAAAAAGAAAGCGGGAATGGCAAGTTTTAAATTTAACAACTGTTTTTGATAAAAAGAATCTGCCGGAAGATCATACCTACCTACCGCTACAACCATACTTGAACTGTATATCATGACAAGTCCGAACAGACAAAGTAACAGGTAGACAAAAAACAGTGGGAAATCAAAATAGCGGAATAGCTTTTTAGTATATGTTTTCATAGGGTTACCTCTTTTTCATTAAACAAAAAACTCAAACCATTATGTCAGTTTGAGTTTTCGGCTTATTTTCTCGTATATACTTCATGCAACACTGTCATTTCTTTCTCAAGTAAAGAAAGAATTTCATTGCCTTTCGGACGGTCAATCAAACCTAGCTTTACAGCAAAGTCAATTTCACGAGACAAGCCATACATTTGTGTATCCAACACTTCTTCATAGAGTGGGCACTGCGGCATCGTCAAATGGTCCATCTGTACTTTTATAAGTTGACCAATCTTATCAGCATCAGCTTGAAGTTGCTTCAATGCCTTTTCCTGATACGTTTCCTTATTCGTTTCCTGCAATTCTATATCCATGAGGACGCCCCCATCAAACTTTTATTTCTTAATGGTTATTATCAATAAATTGTATCTTTCAGAACAGGAAAAAGCAAGCGTTTTCCCTTTGGCGTTTTACAAAACAAAAATACAAGTGCTTGTAACAGATGAACGAAGCCTAAATGCGCCACTCCCTGTAGCAACAGTACATAACCTATATTCTTCTCAAACAAAAAATGCCGCCTCTTCAGCCCTTCTTATTGCCAGAGTCGCTATGGACTGATGTTAGGTAGTATTATCTTTATGTTACAACTTATCTATAGGACAAAATTCTCTAGTTTCCTAAGCCATCGAAAAGCAAAAGCTTTTCCTTGAGACATCAAAGCGTTATACTAGAAACAAAAGATAATTTAATTCAAGTAGGGGGATATTCATTTGGAATCAATAATTCCGATTAAAGGAAATGTACGTCATGTCATCACACTTGACCCGACCGTGTGGATTTTCGATGATCGTCGCGTTGATTTGAAAACGTACTTTACAGAAAGTCACATCGAAAAAGATGAACTAGAAGAATATAAAAGAGCTATGGGGAAACATTGGTCCCGTGAAATAATGGAAGGCGCAACGTTCCCGCCTACCCTGGAAACAGAAAAAAAGTTTGAAAAACGAAAAGTCCTTACTGGAACATACGGCATCCAATTGCGTCACTTTTTAAAAATCGCGGAGCCTGCCGAAAATGCACGAACATTAGCATTTGAAACATCAGACGGCGAAAGTCACTCATTCCCACTTACGAAAGTCGATGATATCATTTTCAAATTCAGCGACGAGGGTAAGCCGCTACTTGAGGGCGGGCCCGTGCATGTTGTCTTCAAAGACGGTTCGAACAATGATAATCCGATTCGCAACGTCATTGCGATCCGAGTTGACTGAAGGAGGATTTCCAATGCGTGTAAAATGTGTCATCTGTGACAACGTCGGGCAACTTCCAGACGATTTGCCACTAGCAAAAACACTCCGGAATCGCCCTATCCATACGTATATGTGTCAGGAATGTAATAATCGGATTGCCGAAAAAACGATTGCACGAATCGCGACTGGGAATTTCATTTTCTACCGAAGTTCCCAGTCAATCGAAAAAGATTTCTGAGAAAAGCGTAAGGCGCCTGAAGCCTAGACACTGTTCCGTGTCGAAAACTTATACATTCTTACACATGTGTTGATTAACCAAAGTTAACCACAAAATAACTTAGTCAAATACTAGGCGTCCCGAGTACAGTTGCTTTGGATTGAACAACTCCTATACCAGTACCGAGATATCTTAATGTGTAGGGATGCGACTTCGTCGCATCCCTACACATTTTTTCGGTAATCGTATGAGTGTCCTTCATCCGTCGCGCTCCAAATGCATAAGTACACGTAGTGCTGAAGCTTTTTGGGACAAAAGAATAGCTAGCTTCTTATCTGGATAAAGGCCGCCAAAGATACAATTTTGGCGGCTGATGCTTTCTCTATGGTTCTTTCTTTTTTATTTTAAAGAAGTGTCACTTTCTATAAGGCATCACATGATTACATGAATAATCTTTGCTAAAAGTAAGTAAGGAACGCGTTGTACGACGGGCAAGAGTGCCCGAAATTGTATCTTCGGGCACCTACACTCTATATAGAAAGTCATCTATTCTTTTCTTTCAAAGCAGCTACATTTTTCACTTGAACTTTGTAGGAACGCGACAGGCAACTATTCGCAACAGAATTACTGAAAAAAGTGTGGCTAGAAGTGACGGATTCACTTCTAGCCACACTAGGGTCCCTCGGTAAAGGTGTCGTGATTATTCAGCCGAAAGCGAACCGGAAACGATCCAATGAAAATGGATTTCCCCAAGCACTACTCACCAGTATTTGATACAAATAGATAGTTAATCAACAGAAGTGACTTTCTTATATTCTAAAAAAGAAGACTCCATCAGATGATGGAGTCTTCTTTTTTCTCTTTATACTCATTCATCCTGCGCACTCGGTAGATAATTAAAATAAGAGCCGCCACGATGAGAGCCTCCACGATCGGGAGGAAAAAGCCAAGAAACGTCAAAATTAGACAGCCGATAAACAAGAAGGCATAGATCAGCAAAGTCTGTAAAGGCCTCAGTTTTCTAGCAAATCCCAGTTTATAAACAATTGCCGACATGAGGAAGACGAGGGCAAAAAGTACATAACCGGCAGCCGTATAGGAAGGCATCACTTCGTATATAAAGCGTGCAATACCCGACATCTTTCCGAATACGAACTCTGTATCGCCAACACTAGCACTCATTCAACACATTCCCTTCTGTAAAGCTTTTCTATAGGTCGGAATAGAATAATCCCGTCACTGTTAAAGGACCTCAGAAAGCCGCACCTGACCTATCAGTCGACTAGCCCTGTATGAGGTAAGGCACTCAAGATGCTTTCTTTTACTAAGATCACTTATGTTTAAACAGCGATTATTTCTTTTTCTGAACACGTTCGCGTTCGTTTTTATCAAGTATCTTCTTACGAAGTCTGATCGATACTGGCGTCACTTCACAATACTCGTCATCACCCAGATATTGTAACGCTTCTTCAAGCGACATAATACGTGGTTTTTTAGTTGTAACTGTTTGGTCTTTAGAAGCTGAACGTACGTTTGTCGCTTGTTTAGCTTTTGTTAAGTTGATTGTCAAATCGCTTTCGCGCGTATTTTCACCAACAACCATCCCAGCATAGATTTCAGTTCCAGCACCAACGAACATAATACCGCGGTCTTCTAGCTGCATGATGCTGTAAGGCGTAGCTGTACCGTTCTCCATTGAAACAAGAACACCGTTTCTGCGGCCGCCGACTTTACCTTTTGCCATTGGCTGGTAAGAATCAAACGTATGGTTCATAATTCCGTAACCTCTTGTCAATGTAAGGAATTCAGTTGAATAACCAATCAATCCACGCGCAGGTACATTGAATATTAGACGAACTTGTCCATTACCATTGTTGATCATATCAAGCATTTCGCCTTTACGCTCACCAATCGACTCGATAATAGAGCCTGTATGCTCTTCAGGAATATCAATTTGTAAACGTTCGATAGGCTCACAACGAACACCATCTACTTCTTTCACGATTACTGTTGGTTTCGAAACTTGCAATTCAAATCCTTCACGGCGCATGTTTTCAATAAGAATAGAAAGGTGAAGCTCTCCGCGTCCTGAAACAGTCCATGCATCAGGCGAATCAGTTGGATCTACACGAAGAGATACATCTGTTTGCAATTGTGATTGAAGGCGTTCGTCAATTTTTCTTGACGTTACCCATTTACCTTCTTTACCTGCAAACGGGCTATTGTTTACAAGGAATGTCATTTGTAACGTTGGTTCGTCAATGAACAACTCTGGAAGTGCTTCCAGATGATCTGCCGGACAAATTGTTTCACTAACGTCAATGTTCTCCATTCCAGATACCGCAACAAGATCTCCTGCGAAAGCTTCTTGGATATCAACGCGTTTCAAACCAAGGAATCCAGACATTTTCGTAACACGATAGTTTTTGACAGTACCATCACGTTTTATAACGGCAACCGACTGTCCGACTTGCATCGTTCCACGGAAAATCCGTCCGATACCGATACGGCCAACATAATCGCTGTAATCAAGAAGTGATACTTGGAACTGTAAAGGCTCGTCTCTATTATCGATTGGAGCAGGGATATGTTCTAGAATTGCGTCATATAGTACACGCAACGTTTCTTCTTGTGTTGAAACGTCTGGTGATAAGCTTGCAGTACCGTTGAATCCTGATGCATAAATAACTGGGAATTCAAGTTGTTCATCATTCGCATCAAGTTCGATGAATAATTCAAGAACTTCATCAACTACTTCTTCCGGGCGTGCAAATTCACGGTCAATTTTATTAACGACAACGATTGGTTTCAAGTTCTGCTCAAGCGCTTTTTTCAGTACGAAACGCGTTTGTGGCATACACCCTTCGTATGAGTCGACAACAAGAATTACACCATCTACCATTTTCAAGATACGTTCCACTTCTCCGCCGAAATCTGCGTGACCTGGTGTATCCAAAATGTTGATTTTTGTATCTTTATATTCAATTGCTGTATTCTTTGCAAGAATCGTAATTCCGCGTTCACGTTCAATTTCATTTGAGTCCATTGCACGATCATCTACTTGTTCGTTAGAACGGAAGATTCCCGATTGTTTTAAAAGTTGATCGACAAGCGTCGTTTTTCCGTGGTCGACGTGGGCGATAATTGCTATGTTACGTAAGTCACTTCTAAGTTTAGTCATGATTTCACTCCATTATTCTTTTTTCGGTTGATTAACTGTGTTATTATAGCACATGTAAAGATAATTCGAAAACATTTAATTGTAGATGGAGGTATTTTTTTGAAAAACATCAAATGGATTTTCGTTTTTTACTCCATTGCCGCTATCGCTTCAATGTGTGCAATCGGCGTTGCAGTCGGTATGAGCAGCCCCACGATTGCGATTGTAGCCATCGTTGCATTGATTCTAATTATGGGTAACGGATTTAAAACGAAAAAGAAATATAGAGAACAAGGCCTACTTTAATAACATTCTTTTCAGATGTGACGTTTCATGGTAATCGTAGTATTCGATGCCTGTAACGTCCTTTTTTTATTGTTTTAGGTCAATATAGTTTGTCACAATATCTTGATGCAATCCAGGCCTCGCGACTATAAATGTATCCTGCCCAAGAAGGTGCGGGAAATCCCCTTTCATGTTTGTTGCAACTGCACCGACCTCCTGCGCAATAACAATGCCCCCAGCAACATCCCATGGCGACAGCCTCATAGACATGTATGCATCCAGCCTACCTGAAGAGACATACGCCAACTCGAGCGCTGCCGAGCCATATGATCTTGTCCCTCTACACGTTCTAATCAGTTCAATAATTTTTTCGTTGTCAACGAAGTGATTCGGAGCCACCCAACTGGCATTAATACCAATAACGGCTTCTTCTAGTGGTGTAATCTCCAATTGCGGTAGCCGTTCATCATTGAAATAAGCCCCTTCATCTTTAGCAGCATGATAAAAATCATCGCGCATTACATCATAAATATAACCAAGCATACCGACGCCTTCTGCATATATTCCGAGAGAGATGGCAAAGTTCCGTTTTTGGTGGATGAAATTCATCGTTCCGTCAATTGGGTCAAGCATCCAAACGACCCCATCAAGCGTCTGAACAACATCGCCAAATCCTTCTTCACCGAGAATCTTATGGTCAGGAAAATCTCTTTTAATCCTGCTGATGAAGAATTGTTCGATTTCTTTATCAATATTTGTCACAAGGTCATTCGCACTCGATTTTGTATCGATATCGATTTGATTGAAAAAAGACACGCGAATTTTATGACCCGCTTCTTTTATCAACGACTTTGCATAACGATCAATAATTCCCCACTTCATAAAGCCACCCCTTCCAAACGACTATCTATAGTACACTATATCGAAAAAGGCATCCCATTACACTATCCCTGTTTCTAAAGGATGTGTAAGGATGCCTTTTCTGGTCCGACAATCAGAATCATGCGAAGCCATTAAGTATCTCCAGCTCACGGTGAATTTCCATAAGCCTATGCTTGCTTTTCATTTTTTGCTTTGCATCATCTTCTTGCACAGCATCGAAAAGTGTTGCAAGTTCATAATCGAGTTCTAGGTTAAGTAGCTTCACATATTCTTTCTCTACATCGGCTTTGCGAATAACATGGACGACTTGTTTCATAGTTGACACCCCTTTTTCAGTATATAGTCCAAATTTTCCGTTAGTTATACTTAAAATATGCTACGACCAGAGTTCGCTCTAGTTATAAGCCTTGTTACTAAAGATTGTTCCCCTTTTTCTGTTATGATAAACGTGTAAATGTAATTGGGGGTAATGAAAATGGTTGGTCTTTTTTGGGAAAAAGATGATTTTGATGTATTTTCAATTGAAGGGCTAGAAAAGCGGATGGAAGCATTGCAAAATCGAATCCAACCCAAGTTTGGAACTCTAGGTATGCATTTTGCGGACCGCCTTTCAGCACATGGGACTGATGAGTTTTTTCCACATGTCGCAAAACACGCAAGACGGACAGTAAATCCACCAAATGACAGTTGGGTCGCCTTCGCACCTGCTAAACGGGGCTACAAAGCATTGCCTCACTTTCAGATTGGCTTATGGGGGTCACATTTATTCATTATTTTAGCGGTAATTTATGAGAATTCAGATAAAAAAGGGATTGCCGAGCGTCTAGATAGCAATTTGGATGTTTTAACTAGCCTCCCTGGTACTTATATCGTTTCTGGTGATCATATGAAACCCGAAGCCACAACTATCGAACAAGCGGGAGACGTTGGACTCGAACAACTTTTAGAGCGGTTACAAACTGTCAAAAAAGCGGAGTTCCTTGTCGGTCGGCATTTACCAAGTGAAGACGCCGTTAAACTTTCCACCGAAGAATTCATGGCATTTGCAGAAGAGACTTTTGACCAACTGCTACCTGTTTATGATGTAGTCATTAATAAACACTAAAAGCGTAAGCGCCTTGGTAGACCCAACAAGCGCTGGAAGGCCTTAAGAGAAAGGCGCTCTTTGCCTTTAACTTTAAGGCCTGATGCGACAGGGGAAGGCAGCTTAGGATCGCGACATCCTGTCGCAACAAGGAGGGATGCAGTTTCAATCCCTCCCCACTGCATGACCCACGTCGTGTGGGGCTAGGCGCTGGAGTCTAGATACTGCTCCAGGTGAAAACCTTATACTTCTTAGCTTTAGATAAAAGGAATGCTCCCGCTTAACGCGAGGGCATTCCTTTTATTATTTCTTCACCACTTGTATCTTTCGCCATTTGAACAACACGGTAACAGACGTAACCGCTCGCTTCCTCAAATTCCTTGCACAATGTTTTTTCTTCCGCCATGGAAGGAACCACTTTTTTGAATCCCCGATATGCCTCCATCAGTTTTTCTCCTGCAATTCCTGATTCATATGCTTTTTCAACCGCCTCATAAAATGCCGCTACTGCGATAATTTCTGTGGTCGACCAATCATGCCTAATTGGATAATTATAATCCATGCTAATTCGCTCCCTTTACTCTCTTTAGTTCCATCTTTTACGAATTGTTTCCGCCTCATTCACCATACGCTCAACTAATTCTGCAACGGATGGTACATCGTTAATAAGCCCAGCAACCTGACCCGCCCATCCATAACCATTATTGGCATCTCCATCATGAATAAAACGGCGATTCGCTTCGCCACTGATTAAATCTTTCATCGCTTCATAATCAGCATTTTTAGCTTCCATGTCAATTATTCTCTTCGTCCAACTTCCCGCTAATGCTCGAGCGGGTGCTCCTAGTGTTCTTTTAATAACAGTCGTATCGGTTTCACTACTTGCAAGAAGTAGATTGATATAAGCTTGAGATGCATGGACACACTCTCTCGTCGCAATGAATCTTGTTCCCATCTCAATCCCCTCGGCGCCTAATGCCTGAGCGGCCATCCAACCGCGACCATCCCCGATACCACCGGATGCAATAACTGGGATTGAAACAGCATCGACAACTTGTGGAACAAGTACCATCGTTCCGATATCGTCACGCCCAAGATGTCCCCCACCTTCTTGTCCAACAACCATAACTGCATCAGCTCCGAGTGATTCCGCTTTCTGAGCCTGCCTTTTTGCAGCAACTAGCACAAGCTTTTTAACGTTGGTATTTTGAAGTTGGGCAAAAAATGGCGCGGGATTCCCACCCGTTACCGACATTACTGTAACGCCTTCCTCCAGTGCAGCTTCCACCATATGGGCATATGGACGTCCATGTTGTCCAATCGCAAAGTTCACGCCGAACGGTTTATCAGTCAGCGTTTTAACTTTTTTAATTTCAACGCGCAGTGCATCTGCTGAATCCAAACTCATTGCCGTAATTTGTCCAAGTCCACCTGCTTCCGAGACGGCAGCAGCAAGTTGGGCATAAGCCAAGTAAGCGAGTCCCCCTTGAATGATTGGATAATTGATATCGAGCAGTTCCGTTATTTTTGTTTTCCATTCCATTTGAATGCCTCCCCCGTTACTCCACTGACACTCTTCTTCATCCCCATCTACTAAACCTGCAAACAAAAGGCAGAAAAAGCTAGGTCACACGGATCCACATACCTGTTTCATAGTCCGATTCAAACTAAAAAAAACCATCTACGAGGATATCTTGCTACCTCATAGACGGTCTTAATCACTGACTCTAGAAAATTATTTCGTAATCATATGAATTGGTTTACCCAAAGCGACTTCAGCCGCTTCCATTGAAATTTCACTCAATGTTGGGTGAGCATGAATTGTCATTGCAACATCTTCAAGTGTCATTCCTGCTTCGATTGCAAGAGCAAGTTCAGCGATCATATCTGATGCACTTTCACCCACAATTTGCGCTCCAAGTAGAAGCCCGTCTTCTTTACGTGATACAAGTTTGACGAAACCTTCAGAAGCATCAAGTGCAAGTGCACGTCCATTAGCTGCAAACGGGAATTTCCCTACTACTGTTTCATAACCTTCTTCTTTTGCCTGTTGCTCGTTCAAGCCAACAGCTGCAAGTTCAGGATCAGTGAAACAAACGGCAGGAATCGCCAAGTAGTCAACTTCAGACTTCTCGCCTGAAATTGCTTCTGCTGCAATTTTAGCTTCATAAGAAGCTTTGTGTGCAAGCTGAAGACCTGGAACGATATCACCGATTGCATAGATATTTGGAATGCTTGTACGGCATTGTTTGTCGACTTCGATAAGACCACGCTCAAGGAACTTGATGCCCATCTCTTCTAATCCGATTTCATCCGTATTTGGACGACGACCTACAGTAACAAGTACGTAATCAGCTTCGACTTTCTTCTCTTCTCCGCCTACTTCGTATGTAACTGTAACGCCAGTAGCTGTCTCTTCAACGCCTTTTGCAGACGCTTTAACAACAACTTCGACGCCTTTTTTCTTCAAGCCTTTTTTAACGATTTGTGTCATTTGTTTTTCAAAACCTGCAAGAATGTCATTGCCGCCTTCAATAATCGTTACTTCAGATCCAAGATTTGCATATGAAGATCCTAGCTCAGTACCGATATAACCGCCACCGATAACGACAAGTTTACCCGGTAATTCTGTAAGACTCAAAGCACCTGTTGAATTGATGACGCGTTTCGTAAATTTGAATGTCGGGATTTCAATCGGACGTGAACCCGTTGCAATGATTGCATTTTTGAATTTATATGTTTGCGCAGAACTTTCGTCCATCACACGTACTGTGTTGCTATCGACGAAATAAGCTTCACCTTGAACATAATCAACCTTGTTGCCTTTAAGAAGTCCTGCAACTCCGCCAGTCAACTTGCTGACTACGCTATCTTTGAACGCTTGCGCTTTAGTGAAATCTAGTTTCACTTCTGTTGCTGTAATTCCCATTGAATCGGAATTTTTTGCATTGGCATAACGATGTCCAACAGCAATTAGCGCTTTAGAAGGAATACATCCTACGTTCAAGCACACGCCACCAATATCGCCTTTTTCAACAACGATTACTTTTTGGCCCAATTGTGCCGCACGGATTGCTGCGACATATCCTCCCGGTCCAGAACCTACGACAAGTGTATCTACTTCGATTGGAAAGTCTCCTACTACCATTGTTTACGCCTCCATTAATAAAAGTTCCGGATTTGCGAGCAATCTCTTAAGGTGATTCAGCGCGTGTTGTGCAGTAGCGCCGTCGATCATCCGGTGATCGAATACCAATGACAATGCTAACATAGGTGCCGCTACAATTTCACCATTTTTCACAACTGGCTTTTCTGCGATACGACCAATTCCAAGAATTGCAACCTCAGGATGATTAATGATAGGTGTAAACCATTGTCCTCCTGCAGACCCAATATTCGTGATGGAACAAGAAGCACCCTTCATTTCAGCAGGTGATAATTTACCATCGCGTGCTTTTACGGCAAGGCTATTGATTTCATCAGAAATTGCGAAGATTGATTTACGGTCTGCATGCTTGATAACCGGAACAAGAAGTCCGCGGTCAGTGTCCGCAGCGATACCAATATTGTAATAATGCTTCTGAACAATTTCTTGTGTAGCATCATCGAGTGAGCTATTGAACGCTGGGAATTCACGCAATGTCGAAACAAGTGCTTTTACGACATAAGGCAAATACGTCAGTTTGATATCTTTTTCTGCAGCAATGTCTTTGAACTTTTTGCGATGTGCAACGAGTTCAGTAACATCCACTTCGTCAAGCAACGTAACATGCGGAGCAGTGTGTTTTGAATTGACCATCGCTTTTGCAATTGCTTTTCGGATTCCAGACATTTTTTCGCGTGTTTCAGGGAAATCGCCTTCAAGATGAACTGGAGCCGGAGCCGAAGTTTCTTGTGCAACGCTTTCAGCTTGACCATCTTGATCCGCCACTGCTGGAGTTGCCGCTTGTGTTTGTCCACCATTTTTGAATGACTCGATATCTTCTTTCAAGATGCGGCCGTTTTTGCCTGATCCTGCAACTTGCTGAATTTCGACACCTTGCTCACGCGCAAATTTACGCACGGAAGGCATTGCAATAATGCGGCGATTCGGATCGACGTCTGTTTGTGCTTGCACACTTGCAGTCGGGGCAGCTACTGTTGTAGTTGCTTCTTCCTTAGGCGCCTCTTCTTTTTCAATCGGTTGACTCGCTTCAGCTGTTGCTTGAACTTGTGCTTCAGTTTCTGCGTTGTCATCCTCTTCAGATTTCACATTTTCATAACCAGGTGCATCGAAGCGAATCAATACATCCCCTACGACTGAAACTGTTCCTTCGGAAACGAGTATTTCTTCAACAGTACCCGTAACCGGTGATGGAATTTCCACAACTGCTTTATCGTTTTGGATTTCAAGAAGTATGTCATCTTCATTGATCTTATCGCCTTTAGCGACGAACCATTTTACGACTTCACCTTCATGGATTCCTTCTCCGATATCTGGTAAACGGAATTCAAATGCCACGTGATTCACCCTTTCTTAATTGATACCTTTTTAGAACGTCAATACTTTTTTAGCTGTTTCAATAATATCTTTCGCATTCGGAAGCCAAGCATTTTCACCTTGCGCAAATGGATAAATAGTATCCGGTGCAGTTACGCGAAGAACAGGTGCTTCAAGGCTTAGAATTGCGCGTTCTGTAATTTCAGCTACGATATTCGCAGCGATTCCTGCTTGTTTCTGCGCTTCTTGTACAACGATTGCACGGTTTGTTTTTTCAACAGATGCAATGATTGTTTCGATATCCATTGGTTGAATTGTACGCAAGTCGATAACTTCTACAGAGAAGCCTTCTTTTTCAAGTTCTTCAGCCGCTTTCAAGCTTTCGTGAACCATTGCGCCGTACGTGATAATTGAAAGGTCTTTCCCTTCACGTTTCACATCCGCTTTCCCAAGTGGAATCGTGTACTCTTCTTCAGGAACTTCTTGTCTGAATGAACGGTACAGTTTCATATGTTCAAGGAAGATGACCGGATTGTCGTCGCGGATTGCAGAAATCAGTAACCCTTTCGCGTCATATGGAGTTGAAGGGATAACTACTTTCAAACCAGGCTGTGAAGCTACGAGACCTTCAAGGCTATCAGCGTGCATCTCAGGTGTTGCTACGCCGCCTCCGAATGGTGAGCGGATTGTAACAGGTGCATTAAAACGACCTGCACTACGGAAACTCATGCGCGCAAGTTGACCACTAACTGAGTCAATTACTTCATAAAGGAAACCAAAGAACTGAATTTCCATAACTGGACGGTAGCCTGTGAATGCCAACCCGATTGCTAGTCCACCAATACCAGATTCTGCAAGCGGTGTATCGAATACACGCACTTCGCCAAATTCTTTTTGCAAGCCTTCAGTTGCACGGAAGACTCCTCCGTTATTTCCAACGTCTTCACCGAAGACGAGGACGTTTTCATCATTTTTCAGCTCCGTACGTAGAGCATCAGTTATTGCTTGAATCATCGTCATTTGTGCCATCGGTTACTTCGACTCCTTCTCTGTGTAAATGGCTAGCTGTTCCTGCAAGTTGTATGGCAGGTCGCCTTTGTACATGATGTTGATAAAATCGCTTACTTTTTGTTTAGGAGCTGCATCAGCTATTTTGATTGCTTCTTTAATTTCTTCTTTAGCGCGTTCAATTACTACGTTTTCTTGTTCTTCATTCCAGATACCTTTTGCTTCTAGGTATGTACGGAAACGGATTAACGGATCGCGTTTTTCCCACTCGCTGTCTGTTTCTGAAGTACGGTAACGCGTAGGATCGTCTCCTGCCATAGTATGTGGCCCGTAGCGGTAGCAAAGCGCCTCGATTAGTGTTGGTCCATCGCCATTGATTGCGCGCTCGCGTGCGTCACGTGTAACCGCATACACCGCAAGAGGGTCCATACCGTCAACAAGAACACTTGGTATACCTGCTGCAATACCTTTTTGTGCAAGCGTTTTTGCAGCTGTTTGCATGTCACGTGGAGTCGAAATAGCAAATTGGTTATTCTGAATGATGAAGATTGCTGGAGAACGATATGCTCCTGCAAAGTTAATCCCTTCATAGAAGTCACCCTGCGATGTACCACCGTCACCTGTGTATGTCATAGCAACTGCTTTCGTTCCGCGTTTTTGGAAGCCAAGTGCAATGCCTGCTGCTTGAATATATTGTGCACCGATAATGATTTGTGGCGGGAATACGTTGACGCCTTCTGGAATATTACCACCTTGGAAATGGCCGCGTGACCATAAAAATGCCGTTGATAACGGTAATCCGTGGAATAACATTTGTGGAACGTCACGATAACCTGGAAGGATGAAATCCTCTTTCTCAAGTGCAAATTGTGAAGCAAGTTGTGAAGCTTCCTGCCCCGCTGTCGGTGCATAGAATCCTAGACGTCCTTGACGGTTCAACGAAATTGAACGTTGATCCAAAATACGTGTATATACCATACGAGTCATTAACTCAATGAGTTCTTCATCGGATAAATTCGGATCTGCATCCTTATTAACGATTTCGCCTTCTTCGTTCAAGATCTGGAACATTTCAAACTTTTCTTCAATCGCGTGAAGTGTTTCCACCGGATCGAACTGCTTGTCTTTTTTGGCAGCCATTTCGGCAACTCTCCTTTATAACTGTATTATGAACCATTAGTGTATTGATTGGTACAATCTATTCCCTTCACAGTATATCTAATCAGAACTGAATGGTCAAACATAGTAATCGCATGTACCTTTGCAGATAATAGCTATTAGAATTGATTGTCATTACCAAACTGTATTAGCACAATAAGACGTCTGTATTATAATAGAATACCATTTTCCCGCACTTTATATTTATAGAAAAAAGCATAGAATTAACTCTACTGCCTCACTACTGCTTATTCTTCTTTCTGTAAATTAGAGAAAGTGTCGTCCTTTAACACATTCACTTTGACCGTCGCATCATTAAAAGAGATAACTGCTGTATGGACTAACTCATTCTGTTCATTCACTTCGCCGACTTTATCCTTAAGTTCCTTTAGTTCAACTTCCTCAGCAACAAGCATTCCGTATAACTCCTCTTGAAGACTGGTAAGTTTTTTATATTCAACAACAAAGGCTGAATGGAGCTCATATCGGTTAGTTACAGCTTCTTTCAGTTCTTCTATACTTTTTTCAACAGTTCCATCTGTTTGTTCAATGATTGCATCGAGTTCGTCCACGGATTTGCTTGCTTTACTTATGGACTTTTCTTCTCCTTCTATATGAGTAAGTCGTTGTCCCAGCAATTCTTCAAGCTCAGCTACCTTTATTTTCAGCTCACCTAACTGTTGTTGCGTCAACTCCATCGTCTGATTGAATAATTCCTGTTCCGATTTTTCAAGCTCCGTCAATTCAGCTTGCGCATCCTTATATGCTTGTTCGGCATTATTCATCTTTGTTATAGTAGCTGACAGTTGCGTTTTAATCGTCGAGTCAGAACTACACCCTGAGAGCACCAAAGTTACCGCTAATATGTATCCAATGATAGATTTCTTCAAAATTGCCGACCTCCAATTTCCCTCTACACTATAACGTTTTATATTTCACTATTCAACTTCGCGTTCAATTTCTTCCACCCCTATTCACATTCGTTTATACTATTGAATAGAGTAAAACCGAAAGGAAGATTGCACGATGATTTTAATGGAACATATTGTTAGGGAAGGACACCCTGCTCTCCGCAAACGAGCCGAAGAATTAAGTTTCCCATTGTCCGATGTTGACCGGAAACTTTGCGAGGATTTGATGGGGTACGTTATAAATAGTCAAGATTCCGAACTGAGTGAAAAGTTCGACCTCCGCCCTGGAATCGGCCTAGCCGCACCACAATTGGATAAATCGAAAAGAATATTTGCACTCCATATTACAGATGATGTTCAACAAGCAATTAGTTTTATTGCTGTTAATCCAAAAATCGTCAGTCACTCTATCGAAAAAACCTATCTTCCTTCAGGTGAAGGCTGCCTGTCAGTAGATCGCGATGTAGAAGGATATGTACCTCGTTATGCACGGATTACAATTAAAGCCTATGATCCCGATGGCCATGAATTCAAAAAAAGATTGAAAGGACTTGCCGCTATTGCTTTTCAACACGAACTTGATCACTTGAATGGTGTCATGTTCTATGACCATATTGATAAAGAAGTACCTTTTAAGGATATTCCCGGTGCCACCCCACTTGTTCGCGATTGAAATGTTTTCTGTGTAAACAGAGCGAAGGCGCCTAACAGGGGAGTTGAACGGATTCTTTATATCCTACATGCTCCTAGAGTTTGTTCAGTTTGCAGTATGGTGCCAAGTGTGTGGTACCATCTACTGCCACAATTTGAAGGGCAGTAGCTGATACAACCCCCTCCCCCCCATGTTACTGGTGATTACTTGGATCTTTCGACTAAGCTTTTAAATAACGGATGGATCTTTCGGCTATGCCGAAAATCCCGCTTGACACAATGTTCTGAATATAGTATAATGATTTTGAGGAGTGATGTCGCCATGTACAAACGCCTAAAACGAAAATGGTTGAAACGGCTAAATGGCATACTCGGAAAAAAAACTATCGCTTAATTATGTTAAGTCCGCCATCAAATTGGTGGGCTTTTCTTTATTTTAAAGAGGTGTCATGCTAATATAAAGAGAATCAGTTCAAACGAACGTAAAAAGGAGAGCAAACGATGATTTATAAAATCTATTATCAAGATAACTTGCTTCAAATACCAGTCCGTGAAAATACGAAAAGCATGTACATCGAGGCGGACTCGGAAAGGTCAGTCCGTGCGAAGTTGAAAGATCGTGCTTTTAACATCGAATTTATCCAACTTCTTGAAGGTGTTCATCTTGAATACGAACAGGCTGCACCCTATTTCGAGCTTGAAGAGGTTTAAGTATGAAATCTATCAAAAACAATGAAACTGCCGTTTTCGCTTTAGGCGGACTAGGTGAAATCGGTAAAAACACATATGGTGTACAATTTCAAGACGAAATTATTCTAATTGATGCTGGTATTAAGTTCCCTGATGACGCATTACTCGGTATCGACTATGTCATTCCAGATTACACATACCTTGAACGTAATGTGGACAAGATTAAAGGCCTATTCATTACACATGGCCATGAGGATCATATTGGTGGTATTCCTTATCTTCTTCGTAAAATTAACGTGCCAGTATATGGCGGAAAACTTGCACTTGGACTTTTGCGTAACAAACTAGAAGAGCATGGTCTGTTACGGACTACGAAGTTGATCCCTTTTGGTGAAGATGACGTTTTCAAGTTCCGTAAGACAGCGGTATCATTTTTCCGGACCACACATAGTATTCCAGATGCATTCGGTGTTGTAGTTAAAACACCTTCCGGTAATATTGTTCACACGGGTGACTTCAAATTCGACTTCACACCAGTTGGAGAACCAGCAAACTTGACGAAGATGGCGAAAATCGGTAGCGAAGGCGTACTTTGTCTGTTATCAGATAGTACAAATGCTGAAATCCCTAACTTCACAATGTCTGAACGAAAAGTCGGCGACAGCTTGAATGAGATTTTCAGAAAAGTTGAAGGCCGTATTATATTTGCGACATTCGCATCAAATATTCATAGACTGCAACAAGTAATTGAGTCTGCCCAGGTATTGGGTCGTAAAATTGCGGTATTTGGCCGCAGTATGGACAATGCCATTACAATCGGTCGAGAACTTGGTTACATCGATGCACCGAAAGAATTATTTGTCGATACCCAATCATTGAATAAGCTGCCGGCCAACAAAGTATTAATTCTTTGTACAGGTAGTCAAGGTGAACCGATGGCTGCACTTTCTCGTATTGCAAACGGAACGCATAGACAAGTTCAAATCCATCCTGGCGATACGGTAATTTTCTCGTCTTCACCGATTCCAGGCAATACACTTAGCATCAATAAAGCTATTAATGCACTATTCCGTGCAGGTGCTGATGTGCTCCATGGTTCTTTAAATAATATCCATACTTCCGGTCACGGTTCGCAGGAAGAACAAAAATTGATGATTAGATTGATCAAACCAAAATTCTTCATGCCGATTCACGGTGAGTATAGAATGTTGAAAATCCATACTGATCTTGCTGTCTCTTGTGATGTTCCTCGAGAGAACACATTCATCATGGGGAATGGCGATGTACTCGCTCTTACACAAGATGAAGCGCACCTTGCTGGTCGGATTCCTTCTGGTGATGTCTATATTGACGGAAGCGGAATCGGGGATATCGG
Organism: Sporosarcina sp. resist; assembly: GCF_014302295.1. Classification (NCBI taxonomy): domain Bacteria; kingdom Bacillati; phylum Bacillota; class Bacilli; order Caryophanales; family Caryophanaceae; genus Sporosarcina; species Sporosarcina sp. resist. The sequence continues at coordinate 3,672,005 of NZ_CP060287.1, forward strand.
CAGCGTCGTTCTGCGTGATCGCAGAATTTTGTCTGAAGATGGTCTTGTAATTGTTGTAGCAACTGTAGATCTAAAACGCAATCGTGTCGTTTCAGGACCAGATATCATTTCTCGTGGATTCGTTTATATGCGTGAATCTGGTGCAATGATTCACGAAGCACAACAGATGTTATCCAAACAGATGCAGCGCAAGCTTGCAAGCTCGCCCTCAGATTTCGATGCACTGAAAAGTGAAATCATTGATGTTCTCGGACCGTATTTATACGATAAAACGAAACGTAAACCAATGGTGCTTCCTGTTATCATGGAAGTTTAACAAAGCTAAAAACCGTAAACGCCTATAAGCGTTTACGGTTTTTTTATTCATTAACACATCTGTTGATAAACCTAATAGTAACTAGTGAATAACATGATTACCTACTAGGCGCTACGTGTATAGTTGCATTTTCCGATTGCTTTGGATTGAATGACTTCTAAACAATTAACGGGATGTCTGACTGTGTAGGGATGCGACTTTGTCGCATCCCTACACAGTCTTTTCGGTAATCGTATGGTGGTCCTTCATTCGTCGCGCTCCAAATGGATAAGTACACGTATTGCTGAAGCTTTCTGGGACGAAAGAATAGCTTGTGCTTCTTAGCTGGATAAAAGCCGCCAAAGATGCAATTTTGGCGGCTGATACTTTCTATAAAGGTTCACATGATTACATGCATACTCTTTGCTACAAGTAAGTAAGGAACGCATTGTACAATGTAATAGAGTGCCCGAAATTGCATCTTCGGGCACTGACACTCTCCATAGAATATAATCTATTCTTTTCTTCCAAACGACTGCATTTTTTACTTGAACATTGTAGGTACGCGACAGGCAACTATTCCCAATAGTATTACTGAAAAGAGTGTGGTAGAAGTGACGAAGTCACTTCTACCACACTCGGACCCCTCAGTAAATCTATCATGAATAGTTAGTCGAAAGCGGGCCGAAAATAGTGCAGTGAAAATGAAGGTCTTCAAGCCCTACTCACCAGTATTTCATGCAAGTAAATGATTAATCAACAGACGTGATTCATTAATGCAGTGCTTTCTTTTCAAACTTATGGATTTCCTCATCCGATCCAATGACAATCAGGATATCTTCAAGTCGGATTTTTTCAATTGCTTGAGGAGATACAAGTATATGCTTACCTCGTTTGATGGCAACAATATTGACACCATATTTGGCCCTAATGTCCAAATCTATTAATGTTGATCCAACGAGTTTATCATTCGCCTTTATTTCCGCAATGGAATACTCATCTGACAGTTCAAGATAATCGAGTATATTATTCGATACCATATTGTTCGCAATTCTAATCCCCATATCGCGTTCAGGGTGTACTACCTGGTCTGCCCCAATTTTACGCAACACTTTTTCATGGGAATCATTTTGAGCTTTCACTGTTATTTTTTTCACACCAATTTCCTTCAACATAAGTGTTGTCAAAATACTTGCTTGGATATTTTCTCCAATTGCAACAACTACATGTTCGAAGTTGCGGATGCCTATTGACCTGAGAACAGACTCATCAGTCGTATCGGCCGCTACCGCTTGTGTAGCAATGTGAGCATACTCATCCACTCTTTCTGATGAAATATCGATAGCCATAACATCAGCATCGAGCTCAATTAGTTCTCTTACAATACTCCCACCAAAACGACCCAAGCCAATTACCGCAAATTCCTTTTTCATAGAGCACCCTCCCCTATCCACTTACTGGATTCGATTAGTGTATCACACTGAATTAGTACGCTCAAATATCCATCTATCGTCTAAAGGCGCCACGTCCTGTGGCGACGTCCTCACTAGTACATCCTGTCGCAATAAGGAAGAGATGCTGTTCAATCCCTCCCCACTGCATGACCAACATCGTGTGGGTCTTGGGCCTAGATGTAAAATCTCTATAATACAACTTATCTACAACAGTACGTGGTTTTACTATTTCCTAAACAATTAAAAATGCCCGATGTCGCGAATGCGCAATCGGGCTGATTCTTTACTCTTTTTTCATTTCATCTAGTACGCGGTTAACGCGCTTTTCAAGCATTTTCATGCCCCCGCCGCCTGCTTGGAAGTGACGTAACTGGCCGTCTTTATCAAACACATAATAAGCCGGAACATATTGGTTATCGAATTTATCCGTTAGTGTCGCTTCACTATCGACAAAAATCGGTTGAGTAATGTCGTGTTCAGCTGCTACTGATTTGATTTCAACTAGATCTAAATCGTCTTCAGAACGTGGCATATGAACTGCGATGACGTTTAAATCTTCTTTGTATTTGTCTCTAAATTCATTGACTTCAGGCATTGCTTCCTTACATAAGTGACAGCTAACAGACCAGAAATGGATTAGAGTTGGTTTTTCACCGACCAATTCCTCTTTTGTTCTTTCTCCATTCAACCATGCTGTTGCACCTGTAAGTTCAGGTAATTGATCACGTAGTTTCATGCTTTTTCCTCCTTCGTTTTTCAAAAAAATCCCCACTGCTAATATATGCACGGGGACTTCATTTGGTAAAAATTCAACTGTTACTTATAGTGTCTTCTGACCAGGTCTCCAGTTAGCCGGGCAAAGTCCGCCAGTTTGAAGAGCTTGAAGCACACGCAATGTTTCGTCAACATCACGGCCAATATTGTTGTGGAATACTGTTTGGTATTGAAGTTCACCTTCAGGGTTGATGATGAACAGGCCGCGTAGTGCGATACCTTCTTCTTCAATCAACACACCATAGTCGCGTGAAACTTGGTGGTTAGTATCTGCTGCTAGTGGATATTTCAACTGCTCTAAGCCATTATCTTTACGGTCTGTGTTGATCCACGCAAGGTGCGTGTGGATTGTATCCGTAGATAGACCGATAATTTCTGTATCCAAATCTTCGAATTCATCATAACGATCAGACATTGCTGTAATTTCCGTTGGACACACGAATGTGAAGTCCATTGGATAAAAGAATAATACTGTCCATTTATCGTTTTTCATATTTTCTTGAAGGCTTACTTTTCCAAAAGACTTATCTGCTAGTACCGCATCCAATGCGAAATCTGGTGCTTGCTTACCTACCATACGGTTAATCATTAAATAACCCCTCCACTAATTCTTTTGTGCCAGGACAACCGCCTGCACAATCCTTATCAAGACTAACAAAAAAATCGCCCTATTTCAAACGGAGCGCCTTGTCCAAACAGCGCCCTATTCAATATGTGGCAATTCCATGACGTATATACAGTCATTATGTTTACTCTTCCCCCAATTGAGGGAAAAGAGTTGTAAGTGTTATTTACAATTAGACGGTTTCGCAGGCCGTGCTAGGCAATATTCACAAGTTGGATCACTACAAGAGCTCTCACGCCATTCGTCGCACGATGGGCAAAATATGGAATCGTGTTCGTCATTATAATCTAATGGATCAAGGCAGATTTTGCAGTGATTGGGCAGTTCTACTATATTGCGGATCTTTCCATTTTTCATAAGAAAGATGCCTTCGATTTCTTTTTTATCTTCCAAAAGATTACCAATCGATTCCCAACTAAGTCCGAGGTCTTCCATTGTCCATTTACGGTCATCCGGGTCCAAATAAATTACTTTCTTTTTTCCCAATCAAAGCCCTCCTTTATTCGCTATATTGTACCATGAAAAGCCAAAATTTCAATTGATGAAGGATGAGTGAAAATGCAGTTAACAATTCCAATTAATAAACTGGATATTCATCATTCGCATATGTCATTTACTCTTCCTATAAGATATGACAGTATGGGAAAGGATGACCTTGCGCTAACACTTAAGGCAAATGACTACGCTTTTTTTCAGATAGACAAGTCTTTAAGTGAAGGTAGCGTTAACGAAGATGAAATCTCTGTTACTGGCAAAGAACTTAAACAGTATTTTCTACCCTATTTCGAAGACAAACTCTTTCCCACTTCGTTAGACGAAAATGGATTTCACAGATTTACAAAGTCTATCATGAAACGCTTTGAATACAAACTTAGAACTATAAATATGTCTTTCGTTATCCAAAGCGTCGATATAATACTCGGCCCTTTCGACATTGCTTTTTTAACTGTCAAAGTTCAATTAGATAACCAGGACCATGAACTAGCAGACGTTCTTGATTTCATGCATCATTTCAGAGCAGTCGAACCTCAGTTAGTAGAGGAACAAGGGATGGTAATTATCTGCCCCGAAAATGGAAATCACTTATCTATTCGACATCTACTTTTTGAATATCTATGTCCTTTTTTGGAAAAATTCATATTGCATGATGATAAGTCGAACGGCTATTCCGGCTCTCTGCCTTACTTTGAAGATGAGAGGATGTATACAACCGCTTTCCTTTTCTGCCAGCAAGATTCTCTCATCACAGATGATCAATTGTATCGAATGGGTGCTTTGGACGGTAGATTACCTAATGGCCAGCTATTCATATCCGCTAATAATCCAAACTATATCCAGCGTTCTCTGAATCAGTCACTTCATGATAGATGGGCCCCAAACACGTATACAGTTACAACTGAGCATGCATTTGTAACTGTTACAAACTGCCTTCCTGAGGATATGAGCAGGGAACTTTCACAATACATGGGTACTCATTATTATAACTTTCTTCTCCATTACTTTTATAAGATAATGTTACTTCGAATGTCTTTCGAATATAGTCAAATCGAATGGGAAAAAGATGAGGAGTATGTAAAATCACTGATTAAGTTCATCACGCTATTTTCAGCCGGCTATTATTCTCAGGAAGTAAGTACACGTTCGGAAGGAAAAGAGCTTTCGCAGATGTTCCGACAAGCATTCAATATCGATTGCCTTTACAAAGAAGTGAATACAACTTTGCACGAACTGTATAAAAGCCAAGAAAATCAGGCTTCCGACAAGATGAACATGCTTCTTTTCATTCTCACAATTTTCACCGTCATTTCTGGAATTTATGGTATGAATCTCGTTATCGAAGACTGGAAATCCCCTTCTGGCTGGAGGCAATTTTCCAGCTACACGTTTTTTGAATGGGTCTCACTTGTCACTGCACTGAGTGGAATTGGTCTTTCTGCTTATTTAGTTGTTACTACATTTGGCAAGATGATGATGAGTAAACTGCGCCGAAAGAAATCAAATTCTCGTATGTGATAATGACCGGACCCTCTTTTCTTATAAGGAGGCTAATCCGGTTTTATTTATTATCAATCCAAGATTGTTGATTAACCATTTTCTCACATGAATCATCTTTAAGAAAAGCATAAAAATTCACATTTGCACGTGTACATTTCCGGCTCTCTTCTGAAGAAATGATCACAATACCTTTACCGTGGGTTAAATGTGGCCGAAGATGAAATTTCGGGCACTCCATCGCTTTTAATAAAGTCTCTTTGCTTATTTTAGCAAAGATCATACAAGTAACAGTGTGACGCTATATAGAAAGTGACACTGTCTTACATTCGAAAAGGAAATGCTATAAAGAAGGAGTAAGCAGCCAAAATTGCATCTTTGGCTGCCCTTTGATGGATAAGTAACTGGTTATTTACTCGTTCCCAAAAACTTTAGCGCTTTATGTGAAGCCACTGAAAAAGTTCTTTTTTGATAGTAAGAACTAGTTGATTGTAGTGAAGAGTGGCGACTCCGGCGGGAACAGCCCGAGCTGAAGCCGTGCCCGCGGAAAGCGTCCGCTCGGAACGGAAATCAACGGGATTGAAGGATATCGTACTTTTTCAGTGCCCTCCATTGTGTTTATTTAAGTTTGTTTGGTTAACCAACACATGTATTATCAATCATGTCATTTATAGAAGCCAGATACTTCTGCTGAGTTATATTAAAGTAACCCTTGATTTTCGCTTGATATTTTGTATAATTAGAAGGGTTTTCAGTAAACTTCAAGTATAGTATTACTAAACTCCATTACGATTAGGGGGATGTCCATGGAGATTGGAAGCAGGATTAAAAGCCTACGCTTAAAAAAAGGGCTCACTCAGGAAGAACTTGGAGAACGGACTGATTTAACGAAAGGGCATATTTCACAGTTGGAACGAAATTTGAATTCCCCTTCGATTGAAACGCTTTTTGCATTATTAGAAGTGTTAGGAACGACACCTAAAGACTTTTTTGACGAACCCAAGAAAAATGTACAAGTTGTCTACTCGACTGATAATCAGACGATCTACAGCGATGATGAGATGAAATATAGTATTCGGTGGTTAGTGCCCAGATCAAATGAGAATGATATGGAACCTGTCCACATCACATTTCACGCACAGGGCGAATTTAAAAAATTCGAGCCATCTCTTGCAGAAACATTTATATATGTTTTGAAAGGAAAAGTCGCCGTGATCATTGGGAATACACAATACATCGCTTCAAAAGGAGATGCAGTCTACTATGATGCATCCGAGCATCACTGTTTATCAAATGCATCTAACGGAACGAGCGAAATACTGCTCGTCGCGACAGAATCTTACTTATAAAGAAAAGGAGTGTCAGCATGACGACTCAGCCAATTATTCGATTCGAAAATGTTACAAAAAAATATAACCATGATACAACTGTATTGAACAGTGTTTCCTTTGAAATGGAACGTGGAAAGTTTTACACATTACTTGGTCCATCAGGTTGCGGCAAAACGACAATTCTTCGTCTCATCGCAGGTTTTATCGAACCAACGGATGGGACAATTTTCTTCAATGGGAAAAAGATCAACAACGTACCTGCCAATGAACGACAAGTAAACACGGTTTTTCAAGATTATGCGTTGTTTCCGCATTTGAATGTTTTTGAAAATGTTGCATTTGGGCTACGTATTAAGAAAGTGAAACAAGTCGAAGTCAAACGTCGCGTTATTGAAGCACTGAAATTCGTCAACTTGGAAGGCTATGAAAATCGGGAAATCGCAGAAATGTCCGGTGGGCAACGTCAACGTGTCGCCATCGCACGTGCAATCATCAATGACCCAGAAGTTATATTACTCGACGAACCGCTATCAGCACTCGATTTGAAACTGCGTTCTGAAATGCAATACGAACTCCGGGAATTACAGCAACGATTAGGTAAAACGTTCGTATTCGTTACACATGACCAAGAAGAGGCACTCGCGATGTCTGATGAAATTTTCGTCTTGGATGCAGGAGAAATTCAACAATCAGGAACTCCACTTGATATTTATGATGAACCTATCAACCGGTTTGTCGCAGATTTCATTGGCGAATCCAATATCGTACCAGGAAAAATGATTGAAGATTTTGTAGTCCAATTTACCGGCAAAACATTTGAATGTGTAGACAAAGGGTTAAATCCAAATGAGAAAGTCGATATCGTCATTCGTCCGGAAGATTTGGAACTCACAACTGTCGATAAAGGGAAATTGAACGTGACAGTAGATACACAATTATTCCGCGGCGTTCACTATGAACTCTCTACTTACGATGCTGATGGCAATGAATGGCTTGTGCATTCAACTAAAAAAGCGGAAGTCGGCGTAACGGTCGGACTCGATTTTGATCCGGAAGACATTCATGTCATGCGCTTAAACGAATCTGAAGAGGAATTCGATGCAAGACTTGAGGCATACGGGGTAGCGGATAATGAACAATAAACCACTACGCCCGTTGTACACGATTCCGTATACAGCTTGGATTCTACTTTTTGTCATAGCGCCGATTGCACTTATCATTTACTATTCATTTTTTGACTTAGCTGGCCATTTCACTTTTGACAACTATATAAACTTTTTCTCTTCTGTCTATTTGAAACTGACTATCAGTTCATTCTGGTATGCGTTTCTCATTACATTGTTCACGTTACTGTTTGCCTATCCAACTGCTTATTTCCTGACGAAAACGAAGCATAAGCAACTTTGGCTTTTGCTCATTATTATTCCATCTTGGATTAATCTTCTTCTAAAAACATATGCTTTCATTGGCCTTTTCGGACTTTATGGTCCATTAAATGCATTGTTAGAAACGGTTGGTATTGGCAGTCAGCAAATTCTATTCACTGATTTTAGTTTCGTTTTCGTATCCGTTTATATTTTCATCCCGTTCATGATTTTACCGATTTTCAATTCACTTGATAAACTAAATCCGGCGCTTATCGACGCGTCACGTGATCTAGGTGCTAATTCATGGACGACATTCAGGCGTGTCATATGGCCTTTAACATTAAACGGTGTTAAATCGGGAATTCAAGTTGTTTTCATCCCTGCCCTATCGCTGTTCATGATTACTCGACTGATTGCAGGTAACAAAGTCATTACACTTGGAACCGCAATTGAACAACAGTTTCTTGTCACGCAAAACTGGGGAATGGGTTCAACCATCGCCGTATTCCTAATTTTATTTATGTTTATCATCATGTTGATTACGAGCAGTAGCGATAGGGGGACGACAATCAATGGAAAAGTTAAGTAAGCTTCCTAAAATCTATTTGGTAGTCGTATTCATTATTTTATATGCTCCGATTTTCTACTTGATTTTTTACTCGTTCAATTCAGGCGGCAACATGTCTAATTTTGAGTCGTTTACGCTTGAACACTACTCTGCAGTTTTTGAAGATACTCGGTTGATTGTCATTTTAATCAATACAATTGTCGTCGCGTTATTGTCTGCACTCGTTTCTACTGCAATCGGTGTGCTCGGTGCATTGTCTATTGTTTTCATGCGCAATAAAGCGATGCGCAATGCCGTGTTGTCACTCAATAACATCTTGATTGTCAGCCCGGACGTTATCATCGGTGCATCTTTCCTTATTTTATTCACAATGATTGGCGTCAAGCTTGGATTTGCTTCCGTACTTATTTCACATATCGCCTTCAGTATTCCGATCGTTGTCATTATGGTACTGCCTAAGCTACAGGAAATGAGTCCAACGCTAATCGATGCCGCACTCGATCTTGGGGCTTCAAAACGCGATGTCTTGACACGCGTTATTATTCCATTTATTAAACCGGGAATACTTGCAGGATTCTTCCTCGCATTGACGTATTCTCTCGATGATTTTGCCGTAACATTCTTCGTCACCGGAAACGGGTTCTCCACGCTGTCTGTTGAAATCTATTCAATGGCACGCGCTGGTATTACGTTGACAATCAATGCATTATCGGGACTTATTTTCTTAGTGACGGTTGTACTTGTTTTAGGCTATTACGCTGTTAGCCGCAAAACCAAAACACCGCTTTCGGGGGTGAAAAAATGAAAGATATTTTACGTGGTGCGGTAGTGATTATTATTATTTCCGCTATTTTACTACTCATCAATAGCAAGTTAAATGAAAGCGGAGGAAGTGCCAGCAAGGATTCCATTACTGTGTATAACTGGGGTGAATACATCGACCCCGATTTACTTAAACAGTTCGAGAAAGAAACAGGCATTAAGGTTACGTACGAAACGTTTGATTCAAATGAAGGAATGATGGGGAAAATTGAACAGGGTGGAACATCCTACGACATTACAATGCCTTCTGAATATATGATTGAAATGATGAAGGAAAAAGATTTACTGTTGCCACTCGACTACAGTAAGATTCCAAACATCAAAAATATCGATTCCTATTTTCTCGATTTACCTTTCGATCCTGACAATAAATATTCGCTACCCTACTTTTGGGGGACGGTCGGCATTGCATACAATTCTTCACTTTTAGAGGGACAGACATTTGAAGAATGGGATGATTTATGGAACCCCACTCTTACACAGCAAGTTATTCTTGTCGATAGCGCGCGTGAAACAATCGGAATGGGGCTAAACTCATTAGGCTATTCATTGAACTCTACCGATATGGACGAATTGCGTGAAGCGACAGATAAGTTAAAAACACTTAGCCCTAATATCAAAGCCGTCATCGGGGATGAAGTGACTCAACTGATGATTAATGGAGAAGCTGCTATCTCACTTACTTGGTCCGGCCAAGCCGCCGATATGATGTATGAGAACGAGGATATCGATTATATCGTCCCTGAAGAAGGCTCCAATCTTTGGTTCGATAATATGGTTATTCCCCGAACTTCACGTAATATCGATGGTGCACATGCGTTTATCAACTTCATGCTCGATGCCGAAGTTGCCGCACAAAATGCCGATTACGTCGGCTATTCCACACCAAATTTGGCAGCTCTCGACCTGATGGATGCTGAAGTGACAGAAGATGAACGTTTCTATCCCGATGAAGAAACACGTGATCATCTTGAAGTATATAGAAATCTTGGCCTTGAAATGCTGGGCCATTATAATGAATTGTTCCTGGAATTCAAAATGGATATGAAGTAAGAGGAAGGCAGTCTAAGTTCGCGACGCCCTGTCGCAACTAGGAGGGATGAAGTTCACAATCCCTCCTAGTTGCATGACCTACACCCTGCAGGCCCAGCGGCGTTCTTTTCCGCATAACTAGGCTAGCTTATGGCGGAAGGCATCCCCTAGCGCCGTAGCTAATTCAATGGGTTTCTTTATTTCAACCTATATAGATATGATAAAGACGCCCTTCATACACACGAAGGGCGTCTTTACTTTCTGTACAGAAGTCTCATTAAAAGCTATTCCCATGCGATTTATGGTATTATACTTTAGTGACACGAAACAGTTTGGAAAGTTGGGATAATTATGGCAGTCAAATCTAATAATTTTGCCTTATACGTTTTAATGTTCAATATGTTCATCGCCATGGCAGGCATCGGTCTTATAATCCCAATTATGCCTGAATACCTGGGCACGTTTGGCGTTGCTGGTCAAGCTCTTGGTTTTCTAGTTGCCATGTTCTCATTTTCACAATTTATCTTTTCTCCGATTGCCGGCGATCTATCTGATAAGCACGGACGGAAAAAGCTGATTATTATAGGATTGATTATTTTTGGTCTATCGCAACTTGCATTCGGAACCTCAACCCAATTATGGATGCTGTATGCCTCACGATTCTTTTCTGGCCTTGGCTCTGCATTCCTCATACCGCCTATGATGGCATTTGTTGCTGATATCACAACATACGAACAGCGAGGCAGAGGAATGGGCCTTCTCGGTGCTTCCATGTCGCTAGGATTCATGATTGGACCTGCAATCGGCGGATTCCTTGCAAAAGTTAGCTTACAATTCCCTTTTTACATCGCGACAGCAGCAGCCTTAACGGCAGCGGTTATTTCCATTTTTGCTTTACCAAATCCGGCGCCTCGTAGTGCAGACAATCCTGGAATTGAAAAAAAGAGGGAAAATCTTGTCATGCAGATGAAGCGCTCAACTACAACCCCTTACTTCGTCATGCTAATTGTCATGTTTGTCTTTTCATTCGGTTTGGCTAATTTCCAATCTACAATTTCACTTTATGTAGACCATAAATACGGCTATACACCTGCCCAAATCGCCGTCATCATTACAGTTGGAGGATTTGTCGGAGTCATCGCTCAGACATTTGTCATCAACAAACTGTTCAATCGATTTGGGGAAATGCGCGTCATTCAAGTCAATCTTATCATCGCGGCTTTTGCAATGATTGGCATTGTATTCGTCAATTCTTTCTTTATGATTCTTTTCGTAGCAACGATTTTCTTCACTGCTACATCTCTCCTTCGACCTGCCGTTAACACACTTATTTCGAAGCTGGCGGGCGAAGAACAAGGTTTTGCAGCTGGTATGATGACTGCATACATGTCTCTAGGTAACATGGTTGGACCTGCACTTGCGGGTATCCTGTTTGATATCAATATTATTTACCCATATATTATCGGTACAGTCATCCTACTGGTCTGTTTTGTCATTGCATCCTATTGGGCAAAACGAAACGGAGATTTACTTACAGGTCTATAAACATATGAAAGAAGCCCCATCACACTTGAAAGATTCCAGTGTGATGGGGCTTCTTCATGTAACAATAACCGTCCTTTACGTTATAACCGCCATGCAGCTTGTTATGCTCGCCATGGATGCAGTTATGACCGCCATGAGACTTGTTATGACCGGCATGACTTAGATTATGACCGCCACCGGTAAAAATCTTTGCAGATAACAGCCTCTACAGGTTTGGAATCTTTCAAATCATCGTTTCTTCTTCGCCTTCAATAATTCAGCAATACTCTCCCCTGCTGTCGATGTCTCCTTGACAACTGGTTCGCGTACTAGACGTTTCTTCGTAAGCCCTTTGAACATACCGAAACGACGCAACGTAATATCGATAAAGAACAAAATCATCGCTACTAAGATTAGCCATTCTGCAATCCGTATCTTTTCACCACTTTTAAAGGGGTGATCACGGAATGCCTCTGTCGGTTCTTCTAACACTTTTCCGCCTGTCCGTTCGGCAATTTTAGTCATCAGTGCTGCGTTCGGTACTGCCGGTTTATATTCATCGCTATACGGTACTGAAAGGCCAGCTTCGAACAATCCACCTTTATCATCCGATACACCGAAAAATACAAGACCCGGTTTGGCATCTACAGTTACCCGTACTTTACCGGGAGCAAGTGGCTCTGAGGTGAATGGTACTTCTTGTCCTGCTTCATCCACGACGGCTATGTCGAGGAATGCCGCCTTACGAGAACTATCTGTTACCGTATAGGTGCCACCTCGTTCATGGGTGATGATGTAAGGGACTTCTTCATATGACGGCAGCAATCGTGCCACTGCAGTATTCCAAAACTCTGGGTAACCGTCCCATCTTGCTAAATCACCCGTCCACTTCCCTGTTGAGTCAGATGTGAATGCAACAGTCCTTCCGAGTCCATACATCCATTCAGCAATGACTGGGTCTTCTTTATGGCTAATCCCTGCAATCGTAGCTGTAGTTTTCGCAGTCGTTGCAATATAGGCATTCATTTGCGGAACCCCTTCTCTAAACAAAGACGACCATTCAGGAACACCGCCTAGCGTCATATAAAATGGATTATCCTCGATATATGTTCGCGTCATCATCGACGTTTCTCGGGCCAGTATTGCCGGTACTGTCGACTCATCGACGACATCGTAAAACCGTCCGCCACCATTCTCCGCAAGATCTTCTAAAAGCGACCAGTCGGCATCTGAACCGATAGCAACCGTCGACATCGTAATGTTATTTTTTCTACCTTCCGCAATCACTTCTTCGTAATCCGAAGGCATCGGTGATTGGCCATCTGTCATCAAAATAATATGTTTTCTTTGTAGCTTCAAATCCGCAAGATCATCATAGGCTTTTTGCATGCCCGGAAAAATATCCGTCCCCCCGCCTGCCGGAACGGAAAGGATTTGTTCGACTGCGTCCTTCTTATCTTCTAGCTTACCGATTGGAATGACTTCCCATACTTGATCATCAAATGCAGTAAAACCAAACGTGTCATCATCACGGAGAAGCTCTACCGATCGGGCAGCTGCTTCTCTTGCCAAGATGATTTTCGAACCGGACATACTTCCCGATCTGTCCATAACAATCATTAGCCCGAGCGAAGGAAGCGATTCTTTTCCTTTCACTTCCATCTCAACTGGAAGAAGCCGTTCAATCGGAGACTTGAAGTATCCGCCAAGCCCGAAACTTTCGTCCCCTCCGACCATCATGAAACCTGTACCAAAGTTTTTCACAGCCTGTTCAATGACCGTCATCTTATCCTCACCAACGACGTGCCCTGGCACATTATCAAAAATGATAGCACCGTAGCCTAAATAACCCGACAGCGTTTCTGGTAATTGTTCCGCATCAACAACATCTACGCTCATCACGTTTTTATCCAGCAGTGCTGGGATTGCTGATGGATTACGGCTCGTCTGAACAACGAGCACACTCGGGGAACGTTCCATCATTGTGACGGACAGCATTCGGTTGTTTTCTAAAAAGCTGTCATCCGATACAAGGAGTTTAGCTTCGTATTTCAGCAACCCGCCTCCAGTTGCCGATGTCCGAAATGAAAAAGTGTTCTTACCTGGCTCAAGTTTCACCGGCTCTTTGATGATTTCCTTATCATTTTGATAAATGAGCAGTTCACCAGTAGTTCGAGTAGATGATTCCACTTCAACTTGTAGCAACTGCTTCTCGCCTTCGTAAGCAGTCAGAGGCGTATCAAAAATCGAGATCGAAGCGTCCGCACTTCCTGGTCGTTCAAGTAAAACAGTGTCAATGATCATACGGCCTTCACTATATTTAGGCAATAATTCTTCAACCTTGCCCACTGTTTCCAAACCATCAGACAGTAATACGATCCGTGTCGCACTATCATTTTTAGCCACTGCTGCAGCAAGGTCAATCGCTTTCGCAATATCGGTTGCATCTCTTGATTCCATCTGCCCAATTATCGGAAGCTCTACGTCTGCATCTGTCAACTGTGAATCTGTTCGGAACGTCTCTGCGAATGAATACATACCCACTGACTGATTCACTTGACGGCCTTTCAGACTTTCTGCAATCCATTTATCCGCTGAATTTCCGGCACTTTCAATTGAAACAGAGCGGTCTACAACAAACAATATTTGTTCTTTATCAGCTCGCAGCGTTATAAAAGGAGTTGCCAGTGCAAAGATGAGAGCAGCAATCGCAGTACATCTTAGAACAAATAGAATGGTTCCTTTTCCAATAAGCCGCATGCCCGATGATTTCCATGTATACCCCATATAAAGCGCAATTGGAATGAACAATAAAAGCCATACAGGCTGATCAATTCGGATATCCACGTCTTCTTTGCACCTCCCATTCAATAAGTAGAAGAAGCAAAAGTGGCACGAGGAATAGCCAGCCAATCCTATTTTTCCCTTCTTCATTCCCTTTCACATTTTCAGAATGCCCGATTTGGTACGATGAACCCTGTACAAGCTCTTTTTCAGATTTCTCAAGCAGAACAGCAAACATCTTTTCTACTCCTCCGTCTAATGCTTTATAAATACCTGGACGTGTTGGCGCGATGAAACTCGAACCATCCGTAATTGTTGTGACATATTCATCATCTATCGTGTAGATTTCCAGTCCATTCTCTGTTCTACCCGAAAGAACCGCTTTGCGCTCATTCGGTACAAATAACCCTAAAGAATCCGTTTCAGAACGCAACAATTCAACTGTACTCCAAACAAATAGTGGGAAGGACGGATGAAGTGGCCAATCAGTCAGCTCAATATCTGCAAGTATGACAATGTCGCCGCGCTTCGATTTTTGGATGAACGGCTTATCGCCCACAGTCGCGATTGTCGTATACGATTTAAACGACGGATACAAGGCACTTACGTAGACGTCACTAATATTTGCAACCGTAAACAATGGATCTGAGGTGTTTTGTACAGCGCCTGCAACTGGTTCAGTGGATTTATCGTTCCTTCCGACAATTATCACCGGCTTCGTTCCTTTTTTCAGGAATGAAACATCATTTGTCACGATAATGGACTCTTCCTGCGCAGCAAGCATTTCAGTCGTGGAACCGGTCGTAACGGTTAATCCGACAGCTTCAAATGCTCTCTTGACCAACTCATGCAAGTGCCCGTCGACAACAGCCTCCCCCGTCTCATTACCTAACAATATGTAGGCCGTATTATCGACTTCATAATCGTCCTCTACAACGATTTCGGCACGTAATAATTTACTTTCGGGTAATTCCTTGAACGATAAAAGTACTTCTTCCTCGCCTTCAATAGAAAAAGTTTCAGCTATCAATAAGTTACCGGTTAGTAGATCTTTAATATGTACGGCTCCGATTTGAGTATCATCTGAATCATTGGTAATTCTTATAATAGCTTCCGTTCCTTCAGGTGTCTTGACCGCTCCGAATTTATCGATGGAGACATTGATTTTAGGATTTTCATCCCCATGAATCGTCCACGTGATGGCACTTTCTCCTTCAGAAAAAGTTGCTTGATCTAGCGAATCCGTATAAATATGAATAGCAGCACCTGTTGTAGTGATTGACTTTGCAAACTCAATGGCCCGTTCCATATATTCATGTTCATATGTAACGGTTAATTTATCGATAGCGGTCATGATTGCTTCGCCGTCTGTTTCCTCCCGTATGACGACAATGGGCTCTTTCCCAGTCGTCATAATTGTGATTGGTTCTCCCGGACGACTCGCGACTAGTTCCTTCATTGCTTCCTGATTTCGCGCAAATAGTGAAGTTCCTTCATTGCTAGCTAGCATAGTCGCAGACGTGTCCACAATAAGAATAGTATGACCACCGACCGCCTCTTCTTTAGTAAGATAAGGCCCTAGTAAAATAAATACTATTAGCAGAAGTGCCGCCATTTGCAGATAAAACAAGGCATTCCGCTGCAAGTTTTTCAAGTAAGGAGACACCCTTGTTTCCCGCATCGATTGTTCCCAGAACAATGTCGATGATATCGTTGTCGTTTCGTAGCGTTTTCGGAAAAAGTAATAGAGAAGGACGGCCAAAGGAAAAACCACCGTCCAACCATTCACTAACTTATCAAATCCCACTTAGCCGCCTCCATCTATCGCACCCATCCTGCATGGCGCATTTTTTTAGTTACGGTTTCCATGACCCCTTCAGCAACTTCTGCACGAATAAGTTGAATACCGAATTTGCGGGCAAGCGCTATCATTTGTGCTTCATGTACCGATTTCTTTTCCAGGTAATCTTGAACCGTACGCCTCGTCATAGTCACTTCGATGCCGTCACCACTCTCGATGTCGACAAATCGAATATCCCCCTCGTAATTTGGAGCTTCTTCCACTTTCGAATGAATCGTTACAACACGTACGTCACCGCAAATTCCTGGCAGACGGCGGAAAAGATGTTCCCACTTTTCGACCTCTTCAAGTCCATCTGTCAGGATGAACAACACCGTTACTGCTTTTGGAATAGACGCAAGTGCTCGGTCCGTGAAATTTTCTGTTGATCCCGGATCCTCAATCGCTGAAATGAATTTCGTCACTGAAGCACGATGCGCAGCGCCTTTCTTTCTAAAAAAGGTATCCTGCTCATCAGTCCACGTGGAAAACGATAGTGTATCTCCACTTTTAAGCGCTAATTGCCCGAGCGCAATTGCCAGCTGACGGGCATAATTCCACTTTCCATCTGCCCCCATTGACTTCGTCGGATCGAGTAAAATATGGATACGCATCTCTTGTTCATCAAGAAACTGCTTAATGTAAGGCTTGTCCGTTCGTGCATAGACATTCCAGTCGATATGGCGCAAATCATCACCGGGATGGTATTCCCTGAAATCAGAGAAATCAAGGGAAGAACCGGTCTTCCTTGAACGATGCGTCCCTTTATGATGTCCTAGACGGCCCGACCGAGAAACAATTGACAATGCACCAAGCCTTTTCGCTAACCCATTAGGAAACAGTTCACCGTTCATTGCACCGATGCTCCTTGACGTACTTCTTCAAGCAATTTAACGATCAGTCCGTCAACGTCAACGCCCTCTGCTTCCCCTTCATAATTGATGAGAATACGATGACGTAACGCAGGTTTAGCAACTGTTTTAATATCCGCAATGGATACATGATAACGACCTGACACAAGCGCACGCGCTTTGGCGAGTCTAATAATTGACTGAAGTCCCCTTGGTCCGCTTCCGTACTGAACATATTTTGCCCAGTCATCGGTTGAACCGTTGTTGTTGTTGTTGTGGGTTGCTGAAACCAAATCGACCGCGTAATTAATCATTTCATCCGCAATAACAACTTCTTTGACCATTTCTTGCGCCATTACGATTTCTTCCGCATCCATTACTTTTTGAATTTCGATAAGTCGCGGTCCCGTTGTACGCAGAATAATTTCCTTCAGTTCTGATTTCGCTGGATACGGTAAAATTATTTTACAAAGAAAACGGTCCATCTGTGCTTCCGGCAATGGATAAGTTCCTTCCATCTCAATCGGATTCTGCGTTGCAAGAACGAAAAACGGACGTGCCATTTGTCTCGTCTCTCCAAGTACCGTCACCGTTTTTTCACCCATCGCTTCAAGCAAGGCACTTTGTGTTTTCGGAGTAGCTCGGTTAATTTCATCCGCCAATACCATCTGGCTAAAAATCGGACCTTCTTTAAAAGCGAAGCGCTGCATTCCTTCTTCATTTCGTTCCAAAATGCTTGTCCCCGTTATATCGGCCGGCATTAAATCAGGCGTAAATTGAATCCGTGAAAATGACAAATCGAGCACTTCTGAAATCGTTCTAATTAGCATTGTCTTCCCAAGTCCGGGCAACCCTTCCAATAGTGCGTGCCCATCTGCCAAAATCGAATAGATAGAAAACTCGACCGCTTCCTGTTGTCCGACGATGAATTTACCGATTTCCTCTTTAACTAATCCTAGTTTCCCACTCATTTCTTCAAACTGCTCTGGTGTAAATGGCATACGTACACTCCCATTCTGTCTTCATTCGATTGAGGAAAAGTAATCAGAGAGGATGTGCTGCAAATCTGGCGGCAACTTCATCTTATCCGTACTCTTCAGGTAAGAATCTTTATAATCTCCAACAACTTCTTTATAAGGTCGAATTGTTCCTTTTTCAACTGGACCTTCTGTTTCTCGCTCCTCGATGAAACTCCCTTCACCAAGGTCCCCTCCAACAACGGACGAATTCCCTTTTTCCCCTACACGGTCATTCGGGATTGAAAGAAGACTCCTTCCTCCCGAACCTTGGCCAGCACCGGTTCCTCCTTGGCCCTGTCCTTGACCTTGGCCTTGGCCTTGGCCTTGACCTTGACCTTGGCCTTGACCTTGACCTTGACCTTGACCTTGACCTTGACCTTGACCTTGACCTTGGCCTTGACCTTGATCTTGACCTTGACCTTGACCTTGACCTTGACCTTGACCTTGGCCTTGACCTTGACCTTCCCCTTCGCCCTCGCCTTCACTTTCACTTTCGCCTTGACCTTCCCCTTGGCCTTCACCTTCTGATGTCCCAGTTTTAGTATCACTCCCTGTTGCTGAAGAGCTACTCCCTGAGCTTGCAAGGGCGGGTAATGCAGGTGCTTTACCGATTTCATTCAACGCACTATGTGCTTCACCTGCATTTTGCGCAAGTTTATCCGTAAGTTCCATAAGCTCACTAAGTTCTTTTTCTTCCGCCTCGCTTAACGATTCGGTTGGATCACCAGATGTCTTAGCTAACTCTTTTTTGTCTGCTAGACGCTGTTCTTTTAATCGTAATTCCTTCTGTTTCTTAACAAGTTCTTTCAACGCTTCTTCCGACGTTTCCGCTTCCAAAAGCTTTTCAGCGAGTTCCTGCAATTCCTTTTTCACTTCGGGTAATTCTTCTTTTTTAATCAATTCCTGCACATCTTTTTGCATCTCTTCAATAATCTTTTTTTCCTGTTCAATCGCTCCCGCTTCTAACTGCGCTTCAGAGGGAAACGTGATTAATAGGGCAAGACAAGCAGATATAATAATGAATCCACCTAGCATCTTTGGATTTACATACCGTTTCTCCCTTTTTTTAAATTGCTCAAAAGCAACCGCCACTTTCGACTCGGCTGCAATGATAATAACAGGAGCAAGATGAGTTTCATTGACCTTGATATCCATCGCTGTTATAAGAAGATTATCTGGCATAAATTCATCAAGCTGCCTTACCGCTTCAGCGTTGTTATATCTTTTGTAGATAATGAAAACGATTGTCGCAATGAGTAGCAATACTGCACCGATAAGCGCGATACGTCCATAATAAGGAAGGACAAATAGTCGAGAAGCGACAACTAAAAGGACCGCGAAAAGGGCGGCAGCAAACATTCCAGTCTGCACCGTATAGATGGCTTTTTCAAAACTTAGCCGGTACAGAGTAGCCAGCACATATTTCTTTAATACTGATTTCTTTTCCATTCGCCCACCTCCCTATTATTTTGAACGTTTCATATTAACACGCAATTTCTTTACTGAAATAAATAGTGAAATAACCGTTAGTGACAAATAGAAAATAAGATAGCCTATCCAAATCGGAAATTTCACTTGCGTCATTTCCGAAATACTATCCCCCATTCCTGTCGAAAGGAATGATGCGAAGAGGATTGCAGGATTAATTGACGCCAGAATATGCCCAAGCATTGAAGTTGGCGGCGTACCTGTTCCCATGTGATTGAACTCTATCATTTGCATAACAATCAAGAATATGAACCCAGTGACGACCGATAGAAACAGCATTGTTCCATACGTTGCAATCATCGAAACAATCGTCCGGCGAATAAGCGTGGAGAACATAACACCTACACTGCCGATTGCAAGAAGCGTTACAAATAAGAAAAAGAACACTTTAACAAAGTCCAATGGAGAGATACCGCCGAATAGGAATACTAAACTATAGACCGGTAATCCCGCCACAATGAGCAGCAACAGGAATGCGATTGATGACGACAACTTTCCTGAAATAATTTGAAATGAACTTTGTGATGTCGTCAATAAAATTGACAGCGTTTGTTTTTCCCTTTCCGAACTAATTGCTCCAGCCGTCAAACCCGGAGTGATGAATAACACAAGTCCTAGTTGGATAAATGCTAACAACCCAAACAAGATGAAACTTTCACTAGGTCTGAAATAAGACGTCCCTGACATCGTCATTGTCGCAAAGATGAAACCAAAAACAAAAATACACATTGCTATCAAGTAGAATAGGATACCAACGAAACTTTTTGGTGAGCGGAACCTTAGTTTCAATTCTTTAAAGAGAACCGGATTATTGAAATTCATCTTCATATTAATCGGCTCCTTTCGTAATTTCCATGAACACATCCTCCAGATTGGTCACGTGCTCCATGAATGAAAGGATTGGAACATTATTCGTGATCGCTTGCTTCAACAATTGGACCTGGTCTTCTTCCGTCCCTTTATATGAAAATCTGACGCCATCATTAGCATCCAACTGTTCGATATTTGACACGTACGGATCTTCTTCGAAAAATGCGATTGTGCTATCGAGCGATCCAGCCAAACGGACTGTAATAACTCTTTCTCCGCGCAGCTTATCTTGAATTTCGGCAACAGAGCCGTGTGCGATGAGACGACCATTATCAATTACCCCAATTTCATCACACATTTCCGCCAGTTCAGGCAAAATATGTGATGAAATTAAAATCGTCTTGCCCATCTTTTTCAATGTTTTTAGAATGTCTCTCATCTCAACACGTGCACGCGGATCCAGTCCAGATGCAGGTTCGTCAAGAATAAGCACTTTAGGATCATGGATAAGACTGCGCGCCAAGCAAAGCCGCTGCTTCATCCCCCGCGACAAAAGATCTACGTACGCATGACGCTTATGTGACAGGTTGACGAGTTCCAACAATTGCGGAATAAGCTTTTGCCGCTCCGCTTCAGGAATGCCATAGCTCGCACCGTAAAAGTCCAGGTACTCGTCCGCCTTTAGCTGATCGTAGACACCAAAAAAGTCAGGCATATAGCCAATCATTTTACGAACTGCCTCCGGATTCTTCCGGATATTCACTCCGTCGATGAAAACGTCCCCCGCAGTCGGTTGTAATAAGGTCGCAAGAATGAGGAATGTCGTCGATTTCCCAGCGCCGTTCGCACCAACAAACCCAAAAACTGTTCCTTCACTCAACGTCAAATTCAAATTATCAAGCGCTTTGAATTGGCCGTACTTCTTTGTAAGTCCTTTTATCTCTATCATTGCGACACCTCCCCATTCAGCTTCAGCATAGGAGCACGGCCTTGATTACCATTCTTTTCATCATGAAAAATGATTCGGACAACAATTTTTCCATCAGGCGTTATATAGTTGTTTACATTTTCCGTCTTCACCAATTTCCCAGACTCTGACTGCTCGTATTGACCCGATCGCACATTTAATATGCTGACATCATATAGTTTTTTTTGTATTTTCGATAGTTCCAGCGATGTCCATTTCATGTTCTTTCCGATTAACCCTGCTGGTAATTGCCATGTTTGATTGTACACGGCCTCATTAAAGTAATATTCATCCGTACCATATCCCTGTGAATCAGGCTGAAACTGTCCATCCTCTGACAGCATCGACATCTCCATCATCTCTGGTTCAACTGTAAACACATCAGTCAACGTCACGTCTACCATTGCTGTTTGAACGAGCATCGTCAATGCTGACACTGAAGGTTTTACTTTAAGAAGTTCAATAGGAACAATCTGTGTATCTGTATAACCAATTACGGCTGGACTCGAAGTCTTGTTCATATAATCACCGGCAAATGAGAGAACGCTATCTTTCCTCATCTTCGTTAAATCATCCATATTGACTGGTGTAGGATTCATATACGAATTGAACATCGATTTTCTCGGAAGCAACGTAGAGGTTTTTAGCGTTTCATCCACTTGGGCAGTTTCCCCCGGTCCAAGATCACCGATTGGAATCAGTTTTGTTCCCGACCAAATCGATACATCCTTCAATGCAAACGGAAATCCATTTGTCACTGAACCCGTCAATTTTTTATCCGTTACATTTAATTGGATTTCGTAATTCCCTTGCTTTTCGATCCTGGTTTCTCCGTACACTGTCCCTACATTCCAATAGCCAATATTTCGAAGATGCATTGTCGTACCTGCTGCGTCCTTTTCAACAATTGCTTGTTTATGGATAGTCGCTTGAGAAGACCTGAAAGGATCATTATTTGGCAACGAAGCACCAAGCGTTGTTTCAACAGGTGCAGTAAATGTAAAGTTCCCAGCTTTATTGGTTAGGATTGACTCCACATAATACCCTGTCAAACTACCATCCTGTTCAACATTTAATATTGCGGAATGTTGAATTTGTGCTCTTCCAATTCGATCTTTCGCTCCGTATGCAAATATGGCAATGGACGCCAGTATCGCAATGGATGGAATAATCCACCACGCATATTCTCGTTTGTCTTTCCGTTTAAGGATAAAGTAAAGCACTGGTATAATAAGAATAATATAAAATATAATTATTCCAAAAATTAATGGCGTAGATACTTTGAATGAAGGAAACAATTCATTGGTGCTAGCTACCGTATGGACAATTGCATTATTCGGACTGTCATAAGGATTCTGTCCCCATTGATTTGAATGTCCCGTCGCATCGAATAATGTCCCCCAGAACGCCGGCATTCCAACCATTTTAGCAATTGGGTCATCGCCGACTGAAAAAGCCGTTTGGACGATTTGCCCCTGGCCCAACTTGGAATAGGCAACGAGGACATTTCCTTCATCTTCAAGTAGAGACGATGCACCCGGATTTAATGCTGTTAAATAGGAAGGGATTGTGCCTTCAAATCCTTTTGTTCCCGCCCACTTATTCAAAACTTCAGGATTCGCTTTAGAACTTGCTTTCAACGTCAAAGGCAAATGATCTGAAAAGACACCCGTCTCCGCTTTCACGTTATCAGAACCTCCGATTACTAAGATGCCTCCTGAACGAACCCATCCTATCAACGCATTCTGTTTCTTTTCAGATAAATCGGCAAGCGGATACTCATCGATGATGATAAAATCAGCCGCTCCCCATCCTGCCGCTTCTTCCGGGAAATTTGGTTCACCCATTTTCGACGCACTAATGATTTGGCTAGTAGAAGCATTCAAAATTCGGCTAGTTTTCAAAGCGCCAAGACGATCCGGATTATCCGTAAACGTTACGATGAATTTCGAATCATCGTAAAACATGGTCGTCGTTAATGTTTGTGCTCCTTTATGTACAACTTCTTTCCCTTTTTCCCATCCGCCCTCGTATAGGTAAATTGTTTTCGTGTTCGACATTCCCCCATACATATTGTTCATATCAGTCATACTCGGGATGACAAGCGAAATCGTTTTGGTCTCCCCTGCACCGATATCAACAGGGATAGCTTCCCCACTTCCTGTCGTAAAGTAACTCGGAACGTCGATTACAAGATCCCCGCTAAATGCAGTTCCACTGTTCTCAATCACAATTACTACTGGAGCACCTTTTCCTTCCTTTGCTTTACCGTCGATGCCTGCCGAAACACTCACTTTCAGATTTGGAGCTGCAAGAGCATTGACAGCTGGAATGAAGACAATCATTCCAACAAACAAAACCAACACTACCCCGAACTTTTTCCACATACTAATTTCCTCCTGTCATGCTGAATAGAAATCTATCAGTAGACTAATTGTTCTCATCTATTAGTACGAACGAGACAACCTAAAGTTCCTTTATTTCTCAATAATTGTAATCTTTTTGTAATCTTTCAGCATGACTTTGGACAATTTGTGTAAATGCATCCACTTGTTTTAGTGCAAACGAAGATTCATAGCCGATTAACCATGTATCTCGGGTCAACTCAAATTCTTCTTCATTGTTCAAAAGCGGCATTTTATTGACATCTTCATCACCGGTCAACGTAATTGACGGTAATATCGCATAACCAATCCCATTTAACGCCAGTTGCTTACAAGTCTCAATCTGATCGACTGTAATTTGACGCCCCGGATTTTGGTCGAAATGACGCTGCCACCAACGCTGAATTTCCATATGGTAATTCGAGTCACTCTTGAATTGAATAAATGGACGAGTCGTATCTTTCAATTCTTCGATTGACGTAATTTCACGGTCTACTAAATAGAGATGGTCTCGGAATAAATACGTTTTTTTACTCTTCCAATCTACCTGGCCCCGAACAATTCCAACATGAGCTTCTCCTTCATATAGTGCTTTGACAATTTCTGAACTCCATCCCGTTATCAGCGATATTTTGGCATCTGGATACATTTCAACATACTCTTTCAATACTTGAGGCAACCACGTCTGCCCTACGATGGATGCACATGCAATTTTCAATGTGCCGTGCACTTTGTCCGCCATCGATGCAATCATTTCAAACGTTTCTTCACGTTTTATAATCGCTTCACGTGCATAGCCGATGATCAATTCTCCCGCTGGCGTCGGCTCAAGACCTTTCTGCGAGCGGATGAACAATAACGTTCCCCATTCCTTTTCAATTGATTGTAGCCGCTGAGAAAGTGCCGGTTGCGATAAAAAAAGTCGCTCTGCAGCTTTTCGCATATTCCCTTCTTCTGCTAATGCTTTAATGATTTCAAGTTCTGTCGTTGTCATTCAAATACCCCTTTCCACGTGGAATTTTTAATATAAAGAGCAAGCTGATAACAGCAAAAATGGCTACAGTAATATACACCCATTGCAACGAGCCATCGAGCGCATTTTGTAACAGCTGTACTTTTGTTGCAGGTATCGTTTTTCTCATTTCATCCGTCAGAAGTAAATTGACATCATCTAAACTATAATTCAAATCATCCTTTTTGAACCGGGCCATTAACATGCCATTTAAAATCGCGCCAAATAATGCCGCCCCTACCGTATTCCCGAAATTCCGCATGAACATATTGGCAGCCGTCGCTGATCCTCGCTTCTCTCTTGGAACCGCCCCTTGGATTGTGACGGTGAACGATGTACTTGTCAGTCCCATGCCAACGCCCACAAAAAAGCTTGCAATCGCAGCCCACCAAGGTCCTGACCCAGCGTCCATCATGACAAATAAGGTTGTTCCAAATATGAGTGATAACCCACCTGCAAAAGATACATGAAACGTACCGTAGCGGATTAACAAATGACCTGCAACAGAGGATGCAATCGGCCATCCGATAGACATTGCTGTCAGGGTGAATCCAGCAATTATCGCCGGCTGTTCCATAACACCTGTAACGAATGTCGGCAAATAAGAGGAAACTCCAATCAATATGACCCCTGTCGTTAACGAAACAAGATTCGCATACAATATAACGGGGGTTTTCCACAATGCAAATGGCATTACTGGATCTATTGCTTGTCGTTCGACCCTAACAAATAACGCTAACGACCCGAGTCCTACAATAACTAGGGTGATACTGTAAAACGACAAGCGACCGAATGCCTGACCACCTTCAACAAGCCAGTATAAAATAGTGGATAACGATAACGTAAGTAGGAAGGCACCTTTATAATCAATCGAAACCTTTTTCTCCCGCTTTGGTTCATGTAGAAACAGATAGATACCGACCATTGCAAGTATTCCAAGCGGCACATTCACCCAGAAAACAAACTTCCAATTCATATAGTGAACAATCAGCCCACCAATAACGGGACCTGATACAGCTGAAATTCCCCATACACTAGATAAATACCCTTGGACTTTCGCCCGTTCTTCCGTCGTATATATATCGCCTACAATCGTAGTAGCAATCGGCATTACGGCACCCGCACCGAGGCCTTGAAGTAACCTAAATACAATTAACTGCTCCATCGAAACTGCAAAACCACATAATATAGACCCAATAAGAAATATCGTCAATCCAATAAACAAAATTGGTTTTCGGCCAAATAAGTCCGCCAATTTCCCATAAATGAGTACAGTAACTGTACTCATCAGTAAATAAGAAGAAAAAATCCAACTATATCTTGAAAAACCACCAAGGTCCGAAGCAATTGAGGGCATTGCTGTAGTCACAATCGTCGCTTCCACCGCACCAACAAACATTGCCAACATGACAGAAATGAGCACAAGTGGGCGATTCGTAATTTTATTATTTTTCACAGTCTAGATTCTCCTTTAAACAGAAAAGGGCCCCATTTAGGAGCCCACAATTTAACCAAAACAATTATTCAACCGAGTAAATATATCTTTTAAATTGTTTCATTATTACTCTTCGTGTTAATATGCCTGCAAATGTGCCGTCTTCTTCCGTCACACAAAGAAATGTATGGTCAATTAATAAATCGAGCCCTTTTTGGAATCGATCCGTCGTTTTTATGGATGGCAAATCAGTTTGCATAATTTCATCAACTTTTAAATCGTCAAGACGTTCATATTCAATACGTTCAAGTCCCAAAATAGAATCAGTAATCATCCCCATACTGAGCAACCCTTTTAAACGATATTTCGCATCAAGGACCGGTATAGCTGAATAACCTGTTTTTGTTAGTACAAGGAGGGCGTGCTCTGCATTATTTCCAACCTGAACATGCGCAACTTTTTCAGACGAAATGATAAAATCCGCTATCGGTGTGAAAAGAAAATCCCTATTGTTTATAGAAATCATGTAAATCTACTCCTTCTGTAGCTATGCTTTTCACCTTAAAACTACATATCTATCATATCATAAGAAGGACTTTCTATCCTTGAAAATGAAAAAGAAAACCCCTTCTGTTAAGAAGAGGCAGCGTAATAAAAAATGACAATTCCAATGAAAAATACAGCTACAAGGACAATCCAAATAATCGGATTCAATGTAAATGGGTGCTCTTCAATCGGACCCGAAATCTGATCATCCTGTCCATCAACAACAACGGTCACCTTGTTCCATTTCTTTACGGCGATAAAGCTGATTATACAAATGACCAAAACAACGATAATAAATGGAACTGTCCATACATCCAAACTTATCTCTCCTTTTGAGAGTAGGATGTGCAAAACGACAACATTTATCCTTAAAACGGGGATTTATTAAGCCATTGTCCGCCGTCGAGCGTCACAATTTCTCCATTCATGTAGGACGCCTTATCTGACATAATGAATGCCGCCAGTTCTGCAATCTCTTCCGGCTTCCCAAGACGACCCAAAGGAATCGATTCAAGTGTGCGCTTAGCTGCTTCATTAGACTCCCATAACTTTTCTGCGCCGCCTGTACGTTCAATCGGACCCGGCGCAATACCATTCACACGGATTCCATATTGACTTCCCCATTCAACTGCTAAAGTTCGAGTTAACGACATAACACCTGCTTTAGCTGCCGCGGAATGAATGACACCCGCGCCTGCATCCCATGCATACGTTGCAAGCATATTCAATATCGATCCTTTTTGACCTTTCTCAATCCAGTACTTTCCAACTGCGCTGGAGCAATAAAATGTGCCATTTAGTACAATATCGATAACAGACTTCCAGCCGTTTGGTGATAAATCTTCTGCTTTAACGATGAAATTTCCAGCCGCATTATTTACTAATCCATCAATTCGGCCAAACTTTTCATCCGTGAAAGCGACTAACGCTGCAACTGATTCAACATTCCTCACATCCATCTGGAATGGATGTGCATGATCCCCAATTTCTTCTTGAGCCACATTTAACCTATCTATATCTCTACCCGTAATTACGACTTGTGCACCTTCATCGGCAAATTTCTTCGCCATGTATTTCCCCATCCCATTCGATCCACCTGTTACAATTATGACTTTTCCCTCAAACACAACAATTCCCCCTCTTATAATGAATGAATATTCACTCATAATTGTAACATGTTATCAAGTTCGTTACGAGAACAAAAGTAACCTCACAACGAAAAACGGACACCGAACTTTTTCAGTTGTCCGTTTATACGATTATTTAATAACACATGTTTTAATTAACCAAAGTAAACCCAAATATGACTACTTACTATTCACTAGACGTTCTATGTACAGATACCATCGGATCGCTTTGGACTGAACAGCTACTATACAATTTCCCGGGATTTCTTGCTGTGTAAAGTCTTTGCTAAAATAAGTATAGAAGGCTTTATTAAAGGAGATATTCCTTTACTTTTCCAAAGTGTATAGTCGGCACTAAACAAATGGATTGTTCTTCTAACACCGCTTTGTCGCTTGGTGATGGCCTCACGCAATAAGCCCGCCAGAAGATCACTGTCGGTCTTATTGCTTCGGCTCACACTTGTCGCTCCTTCGCTAGACTTGTCTTTTATAGGTACGCAGTGGATAGATCGTCGTAACAGGATGACCAAGGAGGAATGAATAGCAATTCCTCCTCAAAGAATGTGGTGTGATCATTTCGTCCAAAGCGAGCCGGAAATGTACATGTGTGTAAACTTGTATGCATTTCCTACAGGCGCTTCATATAATAAAATGGTTAATCAAGAGACTTGACTTCATAAATACTTTTCTACAATTTCCTCTACAGGAACTGCCTTACTGTACAAAAAGCCTTGCGCCTTCTGGCATTTAGCTTCAAGTAGAATCATAGCTTGTAAATCCTTCTCTACACCTTCAGCAATTACTTCCATCCCAAGACTGTGGGCTAGATTAATAATTGTCTTCGCTATTGCTTTGTTTTTCACATCAAATTCAATATCTTTTATAAATGAACGATCGATTTTAATGATATCGATTGGATATTGCTTCAAATAACTAAGTGATGAATAACCCGTTCCAAAATCATCGACGGAGATGAAAATTCCGATTTTCTTTAGTTCATTTAATGTTGCTAAAGTTTCATCTATTATCGTCAATGCTCCCTCCGTAATTTCCACTTCAAGGGAAGACGGTAAGATGTCGTAGTAAGAAATCTTCTCTTTCAATTTATCGACAAAGTTTTCCATTCTAAATTGCTTTGGCGATATATTCACAGCTATCCTAACAGCTTTGAACTGCTTATCCTGCCACTCTTTCAACTGTTTACATACTTGGTTTAATACCCAATCACCAATTCCATGTATAAGCCCTGAATCTTCAGCAATGGGGATGAATTGCGCCGGTGATACAAACCCAAATTTTCCATTATTCCATCTAAGAAGCGCTTCGAAACTACTAATATGCCCGGTTTTCAAATCGACTTGCGGTTGATAGTGAATCGTCAATTCATTTAACTCAATCGCCCTGCGTAAATGCGATTCCATCAGTGCTTCATCCGGGAAGGTAGAATTCATCGCTTCTTGATAGAAACGATAATGCGAGCGGCCACGATCTTTCACAAAGGTTAGCGCTTGTTCCGACTTCCTTAGTAGATTCTCAAGTGTTTTTCCATCTTCAGGATAAACAGCAATTCCGATGGATGCAGAAATGAAATACTCCTGATGATTATGATAAAATGGTTTTCCAAAATCATTCAATAACTGTTGTGCAAACTTCTCTGTCTTCAGCACAGAATGATTTTGCAATGAGACGATAAATTCATCGCTGCCATTACGATACAACCTGGCGGATGCAGGACAGATTATTTTTAATCGTTCCGCAACCATTTTTAATATTTCGTCCGCACCATTATGGCCAAGTGATTCATTTATTAATTTGAATCGATCAAGTCCTAAATGAACGAAAGACAGTCTTGTTTCTCTTTGCAAGGCGTTTAGAGAATCCTCCGTAAAGTGTTCTTTCATCGCCTGACGATTCCACAAACCCGTCAAATGATCATGATAAGACAGGAATAGAAGTTTTTCATTATTTTTCTGATGAATAGATGTATCCCGTACAATTAGTTGAACTTCTTCTACCTCTCCATCAATCAAGACGGGAATTGCCTTCAAATACGCGGGTAATAAATATCCTTTTTTATGAAAAATAGTTGAATCTTCCATCTCAATGGATTCCCCTGCAAGTGCCCGGGACAAGAAGAGCTTAAATGCTTTTATGTTATCCTCCCCGGAAAGATTCAAAATTGAACGGCCAGAGAGTTCTTTGAATCGATAGCCGAAACCTAAATGAACGGCTCGATTCGCGTAAATAATTTTAAAGTTTTGATCGATGGTTATGATTGGGTCAAGATTATGTTCAATGACGGAATTATATTTATGTTGTAACTCCGACTGCGACTTCCTTACAGTTACGGTATCTAGCCGTTCACGCAATTCAATGATGATAATTTCTCGTTCAAACTCTTCGGTATGACGTTGAAAATCCAATTCGAATAATACGCCTGCCCCACCTCGTATCGATTGGATTTCAGTTGTAAAATCAGATTGATTTTGTAATTTCCGCATCCTGCGCTTAATGGGAATCCATAAATCACCAAAAAAACAAGCAGCCGATTGTTCGATTTCAGTCGAAAAGTATTTTGTCGCCAATGAGTTAGCGTAAAGCACATCAAATTTACCTTGCTCATTTTTCTCAACAAATATGGTCATCTTAAAGGAGTGGTTCAAAATATATGATTCTACAATTTTTTCTAAACGGTCTTTAATCTTAACGTTTCTCATGTGTGCCTCCGTTTGTTATGCATTTATCCAAACTTTTATCGATTAATCCAGGTAAATATGAATCAATCGCCCGAGTACTTTATAGTTAATCATAAATAGATTGTACTTATATCGAAAAAGTATGTATCGAATAAATAAATATAATTATTATATCAGCATAATGCATCTTCGGAAGAATCAGTGTTTTCACTACCTTTTAGATCTGAAGTTGTACAATTCTTTCATTCTTGGTATTATATGAAATATATGTAACCATTCAATCTGCCAATGAAGGAGGCCAATTTTGAAAAACAAGCATTCCATCCGTCAATTGGCAATTGCCATCTACACGGTAAATCGACATGCCAAAACAGCTCCTGACAATAGACAACTTTACGCCTTAAAAAAGATGGCGATAGACAAGTTGCTTAGTTCGGGCATTGCCGAAAAAATCGGATTGCATTTTGTCGACAATCCAAAATTCAGCAAGCAACACTCCACGGTCCTCGTCCGATGTGACGAATTCCTCTTTCATACAATCCCAGAAAAAGAAGAC
The DNA here is from genome assembly GCF_014302295.1 of Sporosarcina sp. resist. Classification (NCBI taxonomy): domain Bacteria; kingdom Bacillati; phylum Bacillota; class Bacilli; order Caryophanales; family Caryophanaceae; genus Sporosarcina; species Sporosarcina sp. resist. Next base: position 3,703,304 of record NZ_CP060287.1, read on the forward strand.
TTTAATACTCTTCCACACCTCGGACAACAAGATCCAGCTTCTCGCAACCCTCAAGAACGGATGAGCTTGAAAACTGCGCGCGAGCTTCTCTCTAAATATGTGGGGCCCACCCACCCGATAATACCCGAGAAGAAAAAAACACTACCAAAAAAGTCTATTCATAGCATTCAGGATTCACAAAACTTCCGTTCATCTTATTTGGATGGTAAATAGAAAAGCGCAAGCGCCTTGGTAGACCCGACAAGCGCTGGAGGGCCTTAAGATAAAGGCGCACTTTGCCTTTAACTTAAGGACTGAAGCGACTCGAGGGGCTAGGCGCTGGAGTCTAGACAATAAGAAAGTCGCTCGAGTACCGCTGCTCTTGGTGAAAAACTTATACTTTCTTATTTTTTAAAAACGGGCTATTCCTGCTGGCTACCAGCGGGAATAGCCCGTTTTTTCTTCTATTACTTAATTTGCTCCGCGATTACTTTTTCAAAATCAACGAGAAGGATCATTCCGTTATCACGCTTGATAACTCCCGAAACAGGTACTTTATTTCCCGTATACATATCGGAAGCAGGTTCAATATCCGTAAAATTGATACGCTGGATTTGGGTAACAGCCGTCACATCTAAGACCACTGTTGTCCCGTCGAATTCAGCGACGATATATTTGGATTCATCACTATTATTATTAGTTGCATTTCCTGTTACTTTCTTCAAATCGATGACAGGAAGTACTTCTCCTCGTAATTGTATGATTCCCTCAATATACGGGTGTGAATGCGGTAATACAGTAACCGGAACGGGTTGAATAATTTCACGTACATGCTGAATGCCAAGTCCAAAATTACTATTTCCTACTTGAAACTCTACAAATTCAAAGACTTCATATGTTACTACATCCGATTTGATTGTATTCACCTACTCAGCTCCTAGATGTTAATAATAGTATATAGATATCCCATTGAATCCACTTCGGCTACCCTTCGTAAGGTGCCTTCGCTCGGTTTACTTAGTATTCACCTGGTCAACATATATAGCACTTAATTAATTTAATTGAACACTTACTTCTATTTTCGGCTTATTTCTATAATTATTTAGCTTTATTAATAACTTTTATATAGGACTTGTGTCCCTTGGTCGCTAAATCCTTTTTCAACAAGTTTCTTATACATTTCACTTGCAAGTTGCAGACCTGGAAGTGATAGATTCATCGCTTCAGCTTCTGCCAGCGCGATGTTTATATCTTTCATGAAATGCTTAACATAAAATCCAGGTTCAAAATCCCCGTCTAACATTCGCGGTGCCAAATTCGACAATGACCATGAGCCTGCCGCACCTGTCGATATAGACTTCAGCACAGTTTCAGGATCCAACCCTGCTTTTTCAGCATAGACCAGCGCTTCGCAAACCCCAATCATATTCGTCGCGATGGCAATTTGATTGCACATTTTTGCATGCTGCCCGGAGCCTGCCTGACCCTGATAAACAATTTGTTTTCCAAAAACCGCTAAAACCGGTGTAATGGCATTGAATACTTCTTCTTCCCCGCCACACATAATTGACAACGTCCCATTCTTCGCGCCAATGTCTCCCCCAGAAACGGGTGCGTCAATTGTCGCCATCTGCAACTTAGCACCAGCATTCGCAATACGTATCGCCAGTGCTGGGCTAGAAGTCGTCATATCAATGAGAATCTGACCTGCCTTACCAGTTGAGAAAATACCACCCTCTCCAAAGTAAACTTCTTCGACATCCCCCGGATAACCTAGCATCGTGAAAACTAATTCCGCATCCTTCACCGCTGCAGCAACTGTATCCATCCAAACAGCACCTGCATCTATTAGAGACCTTGCCTTTTCTTTTGTGCGTGTATATATGGCCACTTCATAATTACTGTCTAAAAGATGGTTAACGACGCTTACACCCATAACACCTGTCCCAAGAAATGCGATCTTTTTGACTTCCATTTCAATTCCCCCTTTATCAAATGCACATCGGCGTACTTAAATTGCCTTCATCCGGCAGGGCTTAGCCCCAGCTGAATGAGGTTGAAAATCGTATTATCTTTTATCCTACCAAAGTATTTGTATTTTTCCATCATTCATTTCTATTTTTGATCAAAAAAAGGAGGACGGAACCCCGTGATAGGGATCCGCCCTCAAAAGGGGGAAATGAGAATGTTGCTGTGTTCTATCTTAATTTCCCCTCTTTTCTTGATTATTAAACATTGTTCGCAAAATATTTTCCCTTGTTTTTTTGAGCAATTCTATAAGTGGCTTCCTTCTTCAAAGATAGTAATAGGAGCAATACCCTATTACTTCGTTATCAGCCTTTTTTTAGCCCTGCGTATTGATCCATGAGATTATCAAGCCTTCTGCTGAATTCTATCGTTTCAGCAGCAGTCAGTCCTTTTTCAGTCGCTGCTTTCATCATCTCTTCGCGTAATAATTCAATTTCTTCTTCTAAAGTCCACTCCAAGATAATCCCTCCATGGATTAACACATAGCTAACTTTTATTATACAGGAATACTCTCATAATAAGTGGTTTAACTTACGACATATTCCGACAACTTCAAATGGTCAGCAATAGAAAAGACTTTACGTTATACTAATTTTAAGGCACACTATAAAAGATTCAATAAACTAAGTTCTATATCTGTTGTAATAAAGAATCCCATTGAATTGGCTACGGCAACAGGCTATCGCTTGTAAGGCGCCTTCACTCAGTTTATATAGGTATTCATTTATTCAACTTATATATAATGAAACATTACGGCGTCTCAGACGTCAAATTTAACCAAGGAGGGGTTTACGATGAAAAGCAGATGGAGTCTTTTATACGCAGCAATCGCGACCACTTTATTACTTACCGCTTGTGGTACAAGTACCGACAAGGAACCAGAAAGTACAAATGGATCAGCGGATGTGGTTGAAAACGTAGACAAAGAAACAGTCACTGAAGGCAAGGAACCGGATACAGAAGTTGATGAGGTTGATGAGGTTCAAGAGGACATAATGAAAAATGCAGACCTGAAGGAAAGCGATGAACAAAGTTACGCTATTTCTGTACTGCCTGACTTTTCATTATCAAGCGAAGAACCCGGTAAGGACAGCCTAATTTCAGCAGACAATGAAGCAGTGTTTATGCGCATCGAGACGGTAGCTAAGGAAGACGGCACATATTACTACTTAGCCGAAAACATGATTGCTGTACTTGAAGCATCAGGGGATGGTAGCGCGCCAATTGAAGTACTAGATGAGAAGTCAATCCCTACAGCTGAAGGCATTGAAAATGCAAAAGTTCTGGCCATAAAAGCTGAAACTGCATCTATTATGGGAATTATTTTCGAACGTGACAATATGGTGGTTAAACTTACAATCTACGATTCTCCAAAAGAAGAATATTTCGAGCAATTCCTTCGTATGGCTGAAACAATAGTTCCTAAATAATGGACGACTATCAAGAGTCAAATGGATAACCATCCGTTTGGCTCTTTTTAATTGTAACAAAAGCGTTCGAGTCTCAGCGGAGGGGAATCGCCTTTCAAAGGCAATTCATAGGTAAAGAATTATATATATTCCTATGCACTAAAAAAACGCAGCACCCGTTAGACGAGTTACTGCGTTTCACGATAAGTTCTTTACCGAAAGACCTAATTTCCGCACTAATTCAATTGCCTGGTCTTGTTCTTCAGTGGAAAGGGAGGACATGATAGATTCGATATTATTCGCATGCTCCGGGAAGATAGATGTCATTAAATTGACGCCGTCCTGAGTAATCGACATATATGTCACCCGCTTATCTTCTTCACAAAAGACGCGTTCCAACAACCCTCTTTTTTCAAGCTTATCGACAACGTAAGTCATCGAACCACTTCGAAGTAAGATTTTCTGCCCAATCTTCTGGATGGGCTGTCTCCCCCTGTGGTGAAGCAATTCAAGAACGGCGAATTCAGTTGGATTAAGCCCATGCTTTTCACTCGTTTTATGCGCTTCCTCCAAAATCACCTTACTCGCCCTTGAAAGAACAATAAATAATTTCAGTGCCCGTTCTGTATCTTTTGTCATAATGCAGTGCCCCTTCTATAATTACGCTCAATAGTCGCCCTCATTATAACGGCAAACACATCTTCATGTCAAAAAACCAAGAAGACGTTTCGTACCTTTACTTACAGAGAGAGCACTCTTTTTTCAGCTGTATCTTTCATCGTGGCATGCCCCAATGCCGATGGAAATGTTACGATGAAGGTTGTTCCAATGCCGACTTCACTCTCAACTATAACCGTTCCACCATGTTCTTCTATGTTTTTCAAAACAAATGGTAATCCGAGTCCCGACCCGTCTGACTTGGTGGTGAAGAATGGCAAAAAGACTTGCTTTAATTGACGTTTATCCATTCCTTTACCGGTATCTGAAACCCCCAAAATAACTTTTCCAGGGCTGTCCAAATTTACAAAAATTGAAAGATTCCCTCCAGGAGTCATTGCTTCCATTGCATTTTTGAACAGATTGAGAAGAACTTGTTTAATTTTATCAGAATCACCGACAATCAATGAATCTTTAAGTATATTTTCTTTTTGTGTAATAGTGATTCCATCCATCAAGGCTTTCGGATAGACAACCTGAATCATATCTGCAACCAGCACCCCCAAGGAGAATGTCGTTTTTTCATTCAATCCAGGCTTTGATAGGATAAGCATTTCGCTTAATATAGCCTCCATCCTATCGATTTCTTCATCAATAACGGAAAGGTATTTCATCGTATCCGCAGTTGCGGAAATCTTAAGTAATTGGACAAACCCTTTCAAAGTAGTCATGGGATTTCTAATTTCATGCGCTATACTTGCTGCCAGTTCACCAATCGTCGATAATGAGTTTGAATGGGCCAAACGCTTTTCCATGGCCATTTCTTCTGTTCGATCATTCATTCTTACCAAGTACGTTTGTGACTCGCTATCGTATAGTGTTGTTATCTGATAGTAATTAACATCATTCACATTTCTTATATACTTGGTTGTTATTTCAGCAAATCCATACAGATTTACGTCTTTAAAATAATTAAATATTAACTCAGAGTTGTCCGGAAACAATTTAACGATTGCTCCCACTGTTTTGCCAATAAAATAGTCTTTCGGCAAGTTAAAAAAGGAAGTATGCAAATCATTGACATCGTAGATTATCCCATCACGATCAATAACAACCATGAAGCTATCTGAATTACGAAAAGCGTGTATATAGGTTTTATCCGACTTGTCCACAATACTTTGTGGAACATCAAATAGTGCAATCACCTGTTGAACATCATCAAAATACTCAAGATGCATCTTAACAATTTCTACTCTGTTTCCAAACAGCCGAATATGCACTTCGAACGTTTTATTCTCAGTTTCCCCAAGATTACTAAAGACATTGTCCCAATGATTAACAGTAGGATTAATGAAAAATTCTTTAATATTTTCTTCTCCATCATTGACAAATTCTTCGCAAAATGAATTATTTACATGTAAAAGACTGCCGTCAAGATCAAAAACGGCACCGGGTCTGATTGTATCATCCAGTAGAAAAGTGATATGCTTCATTACCTTTATATTTTTATATTTCAAGTGTATTCCTCCACATCCCATTTTTAAACAATATGAAAAATAACACTGATTCATGCAGAAAGATTAAATTCATACAATAATAAGCTTATTCAAATTATTCCATATTTACGGTGTGATAGGAATGGTCCTTTTTACCTAAATAAGATGAATGCTTGACTTGATAATAACGTTAGAGAGAAAAGGGGTAGAGCTATGAACATTGTACTATCAACATTAAACGCAAAATATATCCATACAAATTTAGCCATTCGCTGCTTAAAAACTTATGCAATGCCAGAGTACAGTCCGGTCATTGCAGAGTACACAATTAAAGATCCGACCATGAATATTGTATCAGATTTATATCAAAAAATGCCGAATGTTGTCGGTTTTAGTTTATATATTTGGAACATTGAAGAAACAATAAAAGTGATGCGTATGCTAAAAAAAGTAAAACCTGACGTGAAAATTATCGCCGGTGGCCCCGAAGTAACATACGATTACGATTACTGGTTAGAACGTGTACCCGAAATTGATGTCATTGTGATCGGAGAAGGAGAACGAACATTTAAACATCTACTTGACGTCTATGCGGGGAAGGAAGACATAGCGGCTGTCCAAGGGATTGCCTATAGAGAAAGGGAACAACTGAAGATTACGGCGCCTGGGCCAAAACTAGATTTACGGGAACTTCCTTCCCCTTTCCAATTTGCAGAGGACATACCCGAGCTGGGCAAAAGAGTGACCTATATTGAAACAAGCCGCGGCTGTCCTTTTTCCTGTCAATTCTGTCTATCCTCTATCGAAGTAGGCGTCCGCTATTTCAACCGGGATGCCATTAAGGAGGATATCCGGTATTTGATGGCCAACGGTGCAAAAACAATCAAGTTTGTCGATCGCACATTCAATATTAGCAGAAGCTATGCGATGGAAATGTTCCAATTCTTGATTGATGAACATGTATCAGGCACTGTGTTCCAGTTTGAAATAACGGGAGATATTATGCGTCCTGAAGTCATCCAATTTCTAAATGATAATGCGCCAGCAGGACTATTCAGATTTGAAATTGGAGTTCAATCAACAAACGATTTAACAAATGAATTAGTCCAGCGCCGCCAAAATTTCGAAAAACTTTCCCGTACCGTAATGATGGTGAAAGAAGGTGGCAAGATTGACCAACATTTGGACTTGATTGCTGGCCTACCCGAAGAAGATTATAATTCTTTCCGAAAAACATTCAATGAGGTTTTTGCAATGAGGCCAGAAGAGATGCAGCTAGGCTTCCTTAAGTTACTCCGTGGAACTGGCTTACGTATACAAGCCGAACAATATGGTTATCAGTTTATCGACGAAGCACCTTATGAAATATTTTCAAATAACGTATTGACGTTTGATGATATCCTGCGAATCAAACAGACCGAGGATGTTCTAGAAAAGTATTGGAACGACAACCGATTACCGCGAACGGTGGAATATCTTGTATCAGAAGTCTTTGAAACGCCATTCGATTTCTTCCAACAATTCGGCTCCTACTGGGAGAATCAAGGTTGGTCCAGAATCGGACATCAGTTGGAAGACTTATTCATACGCTTGAATGACTTCCTAACGAAAGATGGACGTGCCGATATGGATATCACACGCAGTCTACTAAAAATTGATTACCTTGCACACCATAAGTTCCAACCGCGCAAAGTTTGGTGGATTGAGGATATGCCAGTTGAAGAACGCTCTACTATCGAACAGGCATTGCTCGAAAACCCAACTTTATTAGGAGAACGTTTCAGTTCTTTACGTTTGAATAACCGAAATATCCGGAAGCAAACGTTCATCACACCGATTGCTGTTCAACCTGAAGATGTAGAAATCGGTATTGTACAAAAGGCTGCTGGCTATCTTATCACCGTCTTCAGACATGATGATACCCCGTTCTTTATGTTCCTAGAACAATCAGGAAAAGCGTAAGGCGCCTTCTAGACGCGACAGGCATAAGCGAGCCAGCGACGTGGCGCTCTTTGCCACATAGCTGGATTGCTTATGACCCGAGCGGCTGGCGCCTGGAGCTAGACAACAAGGAAAAGCGGAAGGCGCCTGTTAAGACGCGACAGGCATAAGTCGAGCCAGCGACGTGGCGCTCTTTGCCACATAGCTGGATTGCTTATAACCCGAGCGGCTGGCGCCTGGAGCTAGATACTATTCTAAGTCAAAAAAATATACTTTCTTATCTTTTGTAAAAGGCTGTCCCAATTTAAACTTGGGACAGCCTTTTTATTAACCAATAATAACCCTTTCTTTCGGGTAATGATATTTCAATTTCTTTGTTTTTCCTCCTAATGTAAAGAGGAACGAAATAAGCCCGACCCGTCCAATGAACATTAGTAACATAATAATCACTTTCCCAGTTACAGAAAGATCCGATGTGATACCAAGTGACATACCACATGTCCCGAAAGCTGATGTTATTTCAAACAGCAGTGCAATGACCGGCACACCAGGTTCTGTAATAAGTAGAATAAGGAGTGCGGTCATAACCATCACCAACGCCAAAATAATGACAGCATAAGAACGGAACACATCTATCAGTTTTATTTGCCTTTTAAAGACATTAATGACTTGATTACCGCGAGCAAAGTTTATAAGAAACAGCACTGCAATCGCGAATGTCGTCGTCCGAATTCCGCCGCCTACCGAACTTGGCGATGCACCTATAAACATCAGCGAACTGATGAAAATGTCCGTCGCTTCGCTAAATTTCGTCACATCATACGTTGTTAGTCCTCCTGATCTGGATGACACTGAATGGAATAACGCCGTAAATAGTTTCTCATGCCATGCCATCCCTTTGAACGAATGCATAGATTCCAAAATGAAAATCATAACTGCCCCGAAAACAAGTAAAAATCCAAATGTCGCTGTCGTTATTTTTGTGAATAAAGAAAAACGAAAATGAGGCACTTTTTTTGAAAAATAACTTTTCACTTCGATAAGAACCGGAAAACCAATGGCACCGAGAATAATTAGAATCATCGTTAATGTCTGAACGAAGTAATCATTGAAATACTGCGCGAGTGAAGTTTCTGCAATAGTAAAGCCCGCGTTCGTTGTCGCAGATACAGACATGAACATCCCGTTAAGAAGTGCTTCGCTAAATGTATCATAAAACCGCATAATATAAGCTGTAAATATAAGCCCACCGATAATTTCAATTAATAATATTATTTTAATGATTTCCTTGATTAGATGAACAAGCCCTGCAAGGTTATATTGATTATGTTCGACCATGATTAGTTGCCTTTCTCGCAAACCAATTCGCTTCTTAACGAGGAGCCAAAAAAATGTCCCTATCGACATAATTCCAATTCCACCAATTTGCAAAACAAGCATAAGCATACAAATACCAAAAACCGAATAAGTACTTCCGATGCTGATGGGCGCCAGTCCAGTAACACTTACGGCACTTACGGCTGTAAACAAGCTGTCAATGAAACTTATCTTTACTCCAGGCAAGTATACTCCAGGCAAATTCATCAGTAGTAATGAAAAGGCGATGGCCAGAAAATAATAAAACACTATAACTTGTGCAGGTGTGAACCTGCGTAAATTCTCACGATTGAATTTCAACCAGTTCACCGTTCCTTTCACCAATAATATGGTGTCGTACCTATTTTAGAGAAGTCGCATGAAAAAGGAAAGGACGAATTTGATAAAAATAGAAAAGCAGCCATGCAATCACATGGCTGCTTTTCATATTATGCTTTCTTTTTGTTATTTCTAACCCCAGCCAAGTAGCCACTTAGCGCTATTCCAACAAGAACAATCCAGAATGTCACTTGCCATAAAGTTGAATGTGGGAAGCTTTCATCGAGGATTCCCAAGCCTGGATGTGACAGTGTAAGCACAGCCAATTTGACACCGACCCATCCAACAATAAGAAATGCTGCTGTTTCCAAGGTAGGAAACTTTTGCAAAAGAACAACGAATTGACGTGCAGCAAATCGCATGATCACTAAGCCAATAATACCACCCAATAACATGACGATGAATTGTCCACCGTTAATGCCACCTATATCGAAGTTACCAAGCTTAGGCAACGTTACAGCAAGTGCAACCGCCGCCAACATCGAATCGAGCGCAAATGCGATATCCGCAAGTTCGACTTTCACAACAGTCATCCAAAAACCAGACTGCTTACGTTTTTTAGCATCAGGATCTGTATCCTCACCTTTTCGCTGATCCATAATATTCTTAATGGAAATGAACAATAAGTAGATTGCTCCGAGCGCTTGAATTTGCCAAATATTCACTAGGAACGTGATCATGAACAAAGCTGCAAAGCGGAAGACAAACGCTCCTAATAAACCGTAAAAAAGTGCTTTCCTTTGCTGTTCACGCGGTAAATGCTTGACCATGACCGCCATAACAACGGCATTATCTGCTGCCAGTAATCCTTCTAGCACGATAAGTACAACGAGTACCCATGCGTATTCCAATAATATTGCTTCCAAATCGATTCCCCCTATTTTTTTGCAAAATAAAAGAGACCCTCACCTAATAAAAGGCAAAGGTCTCGCTAAGTCGGAATTTTAGTTTTGCAAAAATCCAGCTATCATAACCGATGGCAAAAGCCATGTATTGACGACTATGAAATAGGTTTCCCTATAGCTACTCCCCCTTGACATAAAGTCAAAAGTTATTAAGTTCGGGTTCTTTTGTTTGATTATACCATAGTTGGTCAAAAAGTAAATATTATTACCCGATTTTTATATGATAATCGCTATTTTTCTTATTCTTTTCATAAAATGCTGTCATGGATGGAATCGAGGCTAGGAAATCAGCACAGTGTATGCCGCTTCCTTGCAGTAGCTCCTCTGCAACTGTCGTATCGAATATGGCATCCCACATCATATAATCCAGTGTTTCCGCCTCAACGCCTAGTCTACGCTGTAAGCGGATTGAGGCAAGGCCTCTTTCTGCAAGAAGCCGCGGCAATCTTCCCTTAGGCTTTTTGCCTGTCAATTCAACGACCATTGCGCAGTAAATCTCTTCAATCGGGTGCGGTGTAGGATCCGTTAAATGAACCGTTTTACCAGTAGCTCCTATGTGATTAGATAAATACACTGAAGCCTCGATTATATAATCAATCGGCACAACATTTATGCATGCCTGCGTTTTCCCCACGTAAGGAATAATTGGCATCCATCGCAATTTATCGATCATATTCATAAAGAAATATGGCCCGTCAAACTTAATTGTCTCCCCAGTTTTCGAGTGGCCTCGTACAATTCCAGGTCGGATAATAGTCACGGCTGCATCCTTCTTCAGTTCTTCCACAAGTAGTTCCGCTTCAAATTTGGTTTCTTCATAATGATTTTTAAAAGAAGTCGGACGAATCAGCTCAGTTTCAAGCAACTTACCCTCTCGTTTTCCTGCAACATACGCTGTACTAAAATACACGATCCGCTCAATAGAAGGATGAGTACGGACAAATTCAATAACTTGTCTCGTCCCCTCAACATTTACCTTCCAAGCAATTTCAGCTTTTACCGCGAGATCATATATGGCGGCGAGATGCCACACAGCTAACTTTTCCTCGTGCAAATCTTTAATCGTCTGCTGCGCCATCCCAAGTCCTGGTTGCGTAATATCCCCGACCAGAATTTCAAACGGAAAAGTAACATTCATTTCTCTCATAATAGATGTAGCTTTTTCCCTTGCGAGACCAGCTTGGCTAGATTGAACGACTACGTAAACCTTCCTCACTTCTCCAACACGTACCAATTCTTTTATCAATTGCGTAGCTATAAATCCAGGAAAGCCGGTAAAGAAATGAGTTCGCATATAATCCCCCCCTTATTTTGTAGTATAACATTTGAATTAGACTGTTAGAAGAATATTCTGTTTACTGCCCGACTGGTTCCCTTAGAATAGTTATGATTGCACGTCTGTTGATTAACCATTTTCTTGCATAAAGAGCAGGTAAGAAATGCTTGAAGAACACCGTTTCACCGGATCATTTCCAGTCCGCTTTTGGCGAACTATTCATGACAACTTTACCGAGGGGCAAGTGTGGGTAGAAATGACTTCGTCATTCCTACCCACACTCTTTTCAGTAATCCTGTTACGACTAGTTGCCTGTGGCGTTCCTACAACGTTCAAGTGAAAAATACAGCTGTTTTAGAAAAAAAGAATAGATGACTTTTATAAGGTTATAAGTGCCCGAAGATACAATTTCGGGCACTCTTGCACGTTGTACAATGTGTTCTTGCTTACTTTGAGTAAAGTGTACGCGTCATATCATGCGATGAACTTTAAGAAAGTGACTCTTCCTTAACTAAAAAAGACAAGACTATGGAGAAGACTTCAGCCGCCAAAATTGCATCTTTGGCGGCTATTATCCAGATAAGCAGCCCCGCTATTTTTTCGTCCCGAAAAGCTTTAGCACTTTGTGTACGTATCCATTTGGATAGCGACGGATGAATAAGCACCATACGATTACCGAAAAAATGTGTAGTGATGCGACGAAGTCGCATTCCTACACATAAAGACATCTCTGTAATCGTATAGAGGTCGTTCAATCCAAGCTATCCAAATATACTGTACACGAAGCGCCTGCTGTTTGATTAAGTTATTTACTGGTTGTTTTTGGTTAATCAACACATGTGTTATGATTGTTAACTTTGAGTTTATTACCGTCATGAAAAACTCAACAATTAAAAGAACCTCCCAATAAAGGGAGGCTCTACGGTTATTTACTTTCGACTGCACGTTTTCTCGTTTGTCGATCAAATAAGCTATAAATGATTGGTACAATATACAACGTGAACAAGGTCGAACTAAGTAATCCACCGATAACTGCAATTCCCATCGGCTGATTCATCTCGGTTCCTTCACCAATACCCAGCGCAAGAGGTAATAAGCCAAGAATAGTCGTCAGTGCAGTCATTAGGATCGGACGTAAACGATCCCTGGCCGAGGCAATAATAGCATCATATGAGCTGAGTCCCGCTTCTTTTCGCTGATTAATATAATCAACCAGGACAATCCCGTTGTTGACCACGATACCAACGAGGACGAGAATCCCGATTATTGCTGTGACACTGATTGGCGTACTTGTCAGGAAGAGGCCTAGCCCTACTCCAATGATCATAAGGGGCACAGAGAACATAATGACAAATGGGTATTTAAATGATTCGAACTGTGCCGCCATGACAATGTAGACAAGTACAACGGCTAGTAGTATCGCCATGACCATATCATCAATCGCACTTTCGAATAACTCTCTGTCACCGCCAAATGTTAGGTCAATTTCTTCCGGCAACTTAAGCCTATCAATTGTATCATTCACTTTAGCCGTCATATCACCAAGTGATTGAGACGATTCATACTTCATAGTAAATGTTACCGAGTGTGCTTGATCGACTCGTTGGATAGAAACGGGTCCTTCCGCAATTTCAATTTTAGCAACTTCCCCAAGTCTCACAAATGTACCTGTTGGAGTACGGAGTTCCAATTTTTTCAACTGGTCCATACTGTTACGGAACTTCTTATCGTATTTCACATAGACACCGAACACTTCGTCGTTTTTTCCGATAATCTGTGTGGCTAATGAACCACGAGTCACACTGTTTACTGTTTGTGCAATTTGATAAGGCGCCAGTCCATTGTTAGATGCTTTTTGGCGGTCCACTTCAATTTGGATTTCTTGAACAGTATTTTGAAGATTATTTGTCACTTCCGTTACGGAATCAAGTTCGACCAGTTCATTGTTCAAGTTTGTAACTGCTTCGTTCAGACGTTCTTCGTCTGTATCCTTCAATGAGAATGTCAACGTATTCGGACTTGAACCCGCTGCTGTCTGCATCACGAAGCCTATTTTGGCAGCGTCACCTACAGTTTTCAATACTTTGGGTTGCACATCATCTACGAATTTAAAGATCGAGCGTTCCCTTTCCGCAAGCGGTACAAGTTTGACGGATATTTCTGCAATATTAGCTTTAGATGTACCTTGCGCGATATCCTGTTGCGTTCCACCAACAAGACTAACGTATACTTCCACATCATGCTCATCTTTCAATTGCGCTTCAATTCGTTTTACTACTTCATCTGTCGCATCTGAAGATGAACCGTTTGGTAACTTCACTGTAATGCTGACAAATCCCTCATCAGTCGCTGGCAAGAATTCGGTTCCGACCTTAGTTAAAGCAAAACTACTTAACACCAGCACAATTAGTGTAGTTAACAGGACAACAGAACGATGTTTCAGTGCCCACTTCACCGATCTTTCAAAGTTATTCAATCCTTTTGAGCGGCGTCTCCTAGCTACTATATTTTTCGTCGGTTTCTTTAGCATACGGCTCGCCATCATGGGTACAACCGTCAATGCAACAACGAGTGATGCGAATAAACTAAAGGAAATTGTCAAGGCAAATTCCGTGAAAATCTGCCCGATTAATCCGCTGATGAAAATAACTGGGACAAAAACGGCAAGCGTTGTTAACGTTGACGCAATAATGGCACCGCCAATTTCCTTCGAACCTTCAGAGGCTGCAATTTGCGGATCCTTCCCCATAGCAAGATGTCGTTCAATATTTTCAATGACGACAATCGAGTTATCAACTAGCATCCCTATACCAAGCGCAAGCGCACCAAGAGTCATAATATTAAGCGAGAAATCAGCAAAATACATGAGAACAAATGTCACAATGACCGAATATGGAATGGCAATACCAATAATAATTGGACTTTTTATGCCACGCAGGAAGAAGAACAATACAAGCATTGCGAAAATACCGCCTAAAATAAGCGACTGTCCAATATTTCCTATGGCGAGTTTTACATAATCCCCTTGGTCAAATAAAATATCTGACTCGACACCTTTGAATTCTTCTTTTTCCAACAGATTGTCAAGAGCCTCTTTGAAGGCGGTCGACACATCCGCTGTATTTGCACCAGATTCTTGCAACACGGACATCAGAACAGCCTGCTGGTCATTTGCACGCGTTTCTGTGGCAGACTCTGCTTCGACAAGTGCAACATCCGCCACATCTGCAATTGTTACTGTAGCGCCATTTAACGGATTCGCACCAATCGCGATACTCCGAATGTCGGATATGGTCGTTAATGTACTGACAATACGGGTTGTGAGTTGCTTGCCATCCACCGTTTTAATTGGTTCACCAGGCATAGACACATTGTTTGCTTGAATCATCTTGACGATATCGGCTTGTTCAAGGCCATTCGCTACGAGTTTGTTCTGATCCATAATGATTTGTACTTCTTCTATCAATTGACCCGAAACGGAAACACTTGCTACGCCTTTCGTCCGGCGTAATTCAGTTTCTAGCTGATCCGCAATTTTCCGGATATCTGTATCATCCGCAGTTGCACGCAGTGACAATTGAATAACCGGGAACTGGGACGGATCAAATTTCATAAAACGTGGTTTTGTGGCACCTTCTGGGACTGGAATTTGATCTACCCTTTGCATAATATCGAGCTGGACATCATCGATTTTCGTTGACCAGTCAAACATAAGTAAGATGAAATTGGCGCCCTCCTGCGAGGTGGATTGCATTGATTTCAATCCAGGCGCAGTCGAAAGACTCGCTTCGAGTGGTTTTGTTATTTTCTCGCTCACTTCTGCCGGAGATGCACCTGGATAACTTGTCACAACGACAGCAATCGGCGGGTTCAATTCTGGTATTAGCGTCACTGGAATACGAAAGAATGATACCGCCCCTAAAATGATGATAAGAAACATAATGACAATCGTAAATACGGGCCTTTTTATAGAAAAATCACTAATTTTCATGGACACGTTCCTTTCTTTATTGGAAAAGCGGAAGGCGCCGCCTAGCCCCGACAGGCATAAGTGATAAAGGAAGTCAGTCTAAGAACGCGACGTCCTGTCGCAACAAGGAGGTATGTAGTTCAATCCCTCCCCGCTGCGTAACTCACATCCTGTAAGCCTCCGAGTGGTTGGCGCCTGGAGTCTAGACAACGACCAAAGTAGAAAAAATCGGTATTTTCTTATCTTTTAAAAAAGCTTCACTCCATTAATCATAATGAAACATGGTGTCGACTTCAAACGGGAGCGCCTAAAGCTTTGGTAACGGACTTAATTAATATCCTTCAACTGTTCGTAAATGATAAGAAAACCCGACAGGACGGATAGACCGTCTTGCCGGGTTTTTAAATTATAATTGGCTATATAATTCGATTTCCGGATACTTATCATGGAACCAACGCATTGCAAAATCGTTTTCAAATAAGAATACACGTTTGTCGTGGCGATCTTTTACAAGCATTGCTCGTTGCCCTGCCATCGATTCTTTGAGGTCACCTTCGTTGACAATCCAGCGCGCAACTTTCGAACCGACGTGCTCCATGCGCACTTCGACGTTATACTCATTCTTCATTCGGTGCTCGAACACTTCAAATTGAAGTTGACCAACTGCACCTAAAAGTACTTCCTCAGTATGGAGCGTCCGGTAATATTGAATTGCTCCCTCTTGCACAAGCTGAAGAATTCCTTTATGGAAATGTTTAGACTTCATAACGTTTTTCGCTGTTACACGAACAAAGAGTTCCGGTGTAAACTGTGGTAACGCATCGAATAGGAAGTTTGATTTACCACCGATTACTGTATCCCCGATTTGGTAGTTACCTGTATCGTGAAGTCCAATAATATCACCAGCTACCGCTTCCTCCACTATTTCACGATCATCCGCAAGGAACTGCGTTGTCTGTGTCAGTTTGAATGTCCTGGAAATACGCGGAACCGTTACAGTCATTCCACGTTCGAATGCACCTGAAACAATACGAACGAATGCGATTCTATCACGGTGCATCGGATTCATATTCGCTTGAATTTTGAAGATAAAACCTGAAAACTCTTCCGAATACGGATCGATTTCTGTTTTATCTTTTGTTATTCGTGGTTGTGGTGGTGGTGAAAACTGTAAAAACGTTTCCAAAAATGTCTGCACACCAAAGTTTGTCAATGCACTGCCGAAAAATACAGGTGTCAGTTCACCTATTGCTATTTTCTCTTCATCAAAATCATTGCCTGCTTCGTTAAGAAGTAGAACGTCTTCAAGTGCTTGCTTATAATATGATGTTTCCATCATTGGATGTGGTTCTGCAAGCCCTCCGTCTTCATTGATCGCAAGAAAACGCTTGTCATCGTCGACCCGAACCTGTTCAACACGGTTGTTAAAACGATCGTAAATACCAAGGAACTCTTTACCCATTCCAATTGGCCAGTTCATCGCGTAAGACTGGATACCAAGCACTTCTTCCAATTCTTCCATCAGTTCAAGCGGTTCCTTCCCTTGACGGTCCATTTTATTAATGAACGTGAAGATTGGAATCCCACGCATACGGCATACTTTGAATAATTTAATCGTCTGTGGCTCGATTCCTTTTGCTGAATCGACCATCATGACAGCCGCATCGACGGCCATAAGTGTACGATATGTGTCTTCACTGAAATCTTCGTGTCCCGGTGTATCCAAGATGTTAACACGCTTACCATCGTAATCGAATTGCATGACGGATGATGTTACCGAAATTCCACGTTGCTTCTCAATTTCCATCCAGTCAGAAGTTGCGAATTTCCCTGATTTCTTACCTTTTACTGTTCCGGCATCGCGGATTGCACCACCGAAATAGAGTAGTTTTTCTGTGATTGTCGTTTTCCCGGCATCCGGGTGAGAAATAATTGCAAACGTCCGGCGGGATGCAATTTCTTCATGTATTGGTTTGTCCATTATATATTGTCTCCTTCTGTTCTCTTTTCTTAGCATAGACACATTGGAGGATGATTTCAACAATTTTTTATCGGAATTAGTGAAGCACAGGTAAAACTGAACGTCAGATTCCCAAAACTCTTCAACAACAGCAAAACCACGATGTCATCCATTCCACAAAAAAAAGAGCTATCCCAAAATCAGGACAACTCTCTCTACTCATTTTCCAACTAATCCTGTACCAAATTTCTTCTCTGCCTCTACCAGCGCAATCTCCGCGTCTGAGTGTGGGTATTTCGTAGAGCCGATAATTTGATAATCCTCATGCCCTTTACCAGCGAAAATGATAATGTCATCACGCTCTGCAACCGCTATCGCATGGCGCACTGCTTCCGGTCGGTCACCAATACATGCATACTGATTATGCTTCATACCCGCTTCCAACTCTGCAAGTATCGATTCATACGGCTCGTCCCGCGGATCGTCCGTCGTTAAGATTACATAATCTGCGACGGATGCTTTATCTGCCATAATCGGACGTTTTATCCGATCACGGTTGCCACCCGTACCAATGACGAATATTAGACGACTTCCTTCCTTCTTATAAGGAAGAACTGCATCAATCGCTTTTTCAATAGCATCAGGTGAATGCGCATAATCGACATACATTGTAATCGGCAATTCTGTCGGTACTTGTTCCATACGCCCTTTAACGGCTGAAATCTTCCCTAGATAGTTAATAACATCTTCAGTCATCATTCCTTTGGCATACAAAGTAGCGATGACCGCGAGCGCATTATAGACACTGAATTCACCAATGAGGCTCATGTCAACTCGGAATTCACCATCGGGCGCAGTAAGCCTGAATGTCGTACCATTTGCCCGTAGCTCAATATCCGATCCACGAAAAACGGCTTCATTTTGGATACCGTATGTCAAAACTGGATAAGAAGTCATTTCCAGTAGCTTGTTGCTCCATTCATCGTCTGCATTGACAACGGCAAATTTACGCTTTTCCAAGTCTTGTCCTAGCTGAGAAAACAACAATCCTTTCGCCTGACCATAATTGTCCATTGTCCCATGGTAATCGAGATGATCATGCGTTAGATTTGTAAAAACAGCGATGTCAAATTCCGTACCAGCCAAACGACCTTCCACTAGACCATGTGACGATACTTCCATCGTCATTGTTGTACATCCTTCATCCGCTGCACGGGCAATCATCCCTTGTGTCGTCAATACATCAGCCGTCGTGTTCTCAGTCTCATAAAGGGTTCCATCCAAATCGAAACCGATTGTTCCAGTAACGGCGGATTTCTCACCCGCCCGCTGAAGAATCGCTTGGATGATGCCACTGACACTCGTCTTGCCGTTCGTACCCGTTACCCCAATCATCGTCATCCGCTTCGATGGATAATCGTAAAAACAGGACGCCAACAAGCTGATAGCCCGTGACGTATTTTCAACCATTACCACCGCGACTTTTTCCAAATCGACATCGACTTGCTTCGAAGCAACAATCACCCTTGCTCCATTGTCCACGGCTTTCCCAACGTAATTATGGCCATCTACCGTAAATCCTTCGATACAGACGAAAATTCCTCCTGCATTGACCGCGCGCGAATCAATCGCGATATCCGTCACAGTCGGCGGAACCGCTCCTGCTACCCGTTTGACAGGTAACATTGAAAGTAACTTTTCCGTTTCCATTAAACCCCTCCGTTCAGTCCATCATTGCTGAAGTTACATATGCACGAAGCAGCTGTGCTGATGCTTTTAGCGAATCGATATGTGTCCGTTCCAATGCATGCGATGATTCGATGCCTGGACCAAACAATGCATGTTTCACGTCAAAGCCCGCTCGAATTGCAGCAGATGCATCTGAACCGTAAAACGG
This sequence comes from Sporosarcina sp. resist, assembly GCF_014302295.1. Lineage (NCBI taxonomy): Bacteria > Bacillati > Bacillota > Bacilli > Caryophanales > Caryophanaceae > Sporosarcina > Sporosarcina sp. resist. Next base: position 3,722,517 of record NZ_CP060287.1, read on the forward strand.
GTAAATATCAAGTTTGAACGGAATGTACCCTTCTTTGCAAAGGCCCGTCAAATGTTGTGTCAACGCATAATGATATGGCCCGCTTGAATCTTTGGCACAAATCGACACTGTATATTCGTCCGAAGTTTGCCCGTCACCAATCGCTCCCATATCGACCGCGATATACTCAACAGTCTCAACTGGAATATTAGAGTTACCACCATAACCGATTTCTTCATTGTTAGAAATATAGAAATGCGTCGTATGCGGAAGTTTGACTCCTTCTTCTTTCAATGAACGAATCAGTTCAAGCAACAGCGCAGTACTCGCTTTATCATCAAGATGACGTGACTTAATGAAACCGCTGTCCGTCGCTTCAAAACGCGGATCAAATGATACAAAATCGCCCACTTCAATACCTAGTGCACGTGTTCCAGCTGCATCAGTTACTTTCTCGTCAATACGCACTTCGATATTTTCCACGCTTCGTTCTGCAGTCCCTGCGTTTTTATAAACATGAACTGTAGTCTGATGCATAAGAATTGTTCCTCGGACTTCTTTCCCTGACGCCGTATGAATGAGGCAGTATTCTCCTTCAACCGCGTTCCAATTGAAACCACCAATCATTGTCAACTTCAGGCGACCATTGCTTTTCACTTCTTTCACCATCGCCCCAAGTGTATCGGTATGCGCTGTAAGCAGACGATGTCGCGTTGAATCCACTCCTTCAATCGTTGCAATGATTGCCCCTTTGTTTGTTTTCTTATGTGTTACCCCAATTTCGTCAAGTTCCTTTGCTATTAACTTCATCACTTTTTCCGTATAACCTGACGGACTTGGTGTTTCTACAAGCCTTTTTAGCAGTTTAACAATACGTTTTTCATCAAATGTTGTAGTCATTTCTATTTCCCCTCTCTCGCGTCGAAATATGTAATTCAATCCCAATGTCGAATCATGTATGATAAGTATAAAGTAATGTTGTGAGGTGCCCAATGAAAGATTCGACAATCGTCCATTCACGCAATATATTTATTATACTTTTTTTTGCCTCTAGCGTCACCGTACATATTTTCACGTCACTTCTTTTAGATTTTCATAGCGCAATGATTTCAGGCCTTATCGGATTGTTCATCGTTACTGTACTGTTTGTCCTTTATAAATCGGGGATGAATTCTCTTACTTTTCGAATTCCCCTAATAATTGGGTACTTTTTATATATACTTATTTCAAACTTAGTAAATCCTGATTTAGTACACTTATTTTATCTTATCTTCCCTATCGCCTTAGTGGCAATCTACAATATCACTTGGTTAAACATACTGATTATGGCCATCACGGGTATAGAAGTGTTTGTTTTATTTTACTTATTCAGTCCAATTTATAAATCAGTGGATGAAACTCAATTACTCCCCAATATAGCTTTCATTTTCAGCTTGGCGGTGTTCCTTTGCGTACTGTACACTTTCAGAATCACACCGGAATGGAACAATATCTTCAAGGAAAACAAGAAGTTGGATGTTTTACTTACATCCAGAGAAAGCTATCTCGATCTCTTTTTTGAACATACGGAAGACGCAATTGTTGTGTTCGACTTAGATCAGAACATTGTCGCAATGAATCCCGCATTTGAAAAAACATACGGCTGGAAGCGCGAGGAATGCATGGGACGTTCGCCACGACTCTTCCCTTTGTCCGAGGATGCAACGATTGCAGAGAGGACAAAAAAATTATTGAACGGGGAAAGTTATCATTTTCTGCTAACCAAAGAGATGAGGAAAGATGGTACCGTGTTTGATGCTGAACTGACATTAGCCCCTATCTACGATTCTGAAAAAAAGTTAGTCGCCACGTCATTCATTGCACGCGACATTACACTTAAGCTACAAGCTGAACAACTAAAAATCGATACAGAAAAACTAAAAGTAATCGGTGAGATTGCAGCAAGCGTCGCCCACGAAGTACGTAATCCTATGACATCCATTTCAGGATTCGTACAGATGATGAACAACGATCCCGCTAATCCATATCGCGCATACACCGAAATTATGTATACAGAAATAAACCGTATTGATTTGATAGTCAGCGAGTTTCTCGTCCTATCAAAACCGAATTTAAAAAAATTCACTGATTTCTACATTGAAAAGTCACTTCTAGATGTAGTATCGATATTCGAAACGGAATTTAGTAATCGGTCAATTTTTTGCGATGTTCAGATTCCTAAAAATAATGCAATCATTAGAGGTAATGAAGATGGTATGAAACAAGTCTTCATTAACTTATTTAAAAATTCGTGTGAAGCGCTTGTAAAAAACGGCATAATCACTATCGTTGTCAAATTCCAAGACGAAAGAGTTACTATCTTCATCCGCGATAACGGTCCCGGGATGAATACCGAAACAATTGATAATCTATTTGAACCATTTTACACGACTAAAGCAGAAGGTACCGGCCTTGGCATGCTAATTACAAAAAAAATCATCGTCGATCAAGGCGGAACGATAACCGTGACCAGCAAAATAAATCATGGAACCGAAACAACGATTATACTTCCACTAGTTTAAACGAAAAGAAAACCGCCACCCATTAACGGATGAGCGGTTTTACTATTTTTAATTTATTGCCGTATGGCGGAAATGCAAGTGTCATTGGAATGGACGTACTTTTTTTCATCATGGATTTTGCATGTGTGAACGTATCGAAACTTGCTTTTCCATGATATGCACTCATACCTGATGAACCGACTCCGCCAAACGGTAAATTAACGTTACCAACATGCGCAATTGTATCGTTAATACATCCCCCGCCAAACTGCACGTTTTCAATGAAATAATCTGCGGCTTGCCCGTTTTCAGTAAACATATACGCCGCGAGCGGTTTTGGCAATTTACGAATACTTTGAATCGCTTCACCGAGATTCTCATACGTCATAACCGGTAGGATTGGACCGAATATCTCCTCTTCCATTGAAGCACTATTCCATGAAATAGTATCAAGCACTGTCGGTTCAATGAATAAATCTGAGCGGTCAGAACCACCACCACTTATCACATGTGCACAGTCTTTATTGATGATGTCAACTAGACGATTGAAATGTTTGTCACTGATAATTCTACCGTAGTCCGGACTTTTTGAAACATCTTTCCCGTAAAATTTACGGATTGAAGTAAGCATTTCTTTGACAAGTTTCTCTTTGACAGAATCATGAACAAGTATATAATCCGGCGCGACACATGTCTGTCCTGTATTAACAAATTTCCCCCAGACAATGCGTTCAGCTGCTTTTTTAATATTGGCAGACTGGTCTACAAGGGCAGGACTTTTCCCGCCAAGTTCAAGCGTAATTGGTGTCAGCCGTTCAGCTGCTGCCTTCATAATAACTTTCCCAACTGCTACACTGCCTGTGAAAAATATATAATCGAAGGAAGCGTGGATGAGTGCGGAAGTTTCTTCACGCTCCCCTTCTACGACTCGGATATAGTCTGGCGAGAATGTTTCTTTCACTATTTTTTTAATAATATGTGCCGTGTGGGCAGCTACCTCGGACGGTTTGACAATTGCGCAATTTCCACCTGCAATCGCTCCAACAAGCGGTTCCATCACAAGTTGAAACGGATAGTTAAATGGACCAATGATTAATACGGATCCGTATGGTTCACGAACAATGAAACTTTTCGCAGGTTGTAGATGAACAGGTGTCTTCACCGTCTCATCCTCCATCCAGCCTTCAAGATGCTTAATCATGTAAGAAATGCTTGAAAGGACGAAACCGATTTCCGTCACATAAGACTCGAAAGGACTTTTACGCAGATCTTTATGTAACGCTTCCGTAATTTCAGCTTCATTTGCAACAATTGCGTCTTTCAATGTCAAAAGCATTTCTTTACGGAATGCAAAACTCCTTGTTTGGCCTGAAAAATAATATGCGTGTTGGGAAGCAATCATCGATTCCACGTCTTGTGCAGTAAAGTTCAACTTATTCCCTCCATCCCTTTATACCTTCAATCATAGTTAGAATTGTTGCGGGATGCAAAAGTTAGCACTTTATTCCTTTATCAGGTCAAAAGGTGATCAATCAATTTTTGTATTTCAAGTCCTTCATCAAATGACACAAGTAGCGCAGTTTCACCGTTAGCTGCCGCAATGCACTCATCCGTAAGCGTTTTCACTGTATCGAAGGAAGTCAATATCTCAAAAGGACTGTCTTTTTGTGCCATGCTAAGTTCCGACCAATTGCGCAGTTTCAGAACACCTTCATCTCCATATACTGTATAGGACAGTTCTTCTTGTTGACCGATTCCCGAAACACCATTCAAGAAGACCGGAATGTCATCCGCGGTTTTTCCGATTGTAAGGACACTCGTTTCCGCAAGCGTTTCATCTTCAGGATAAACGGTTTGGTGGGAAGTAATCGCAAGTTGACCAAACATCCTGTACATAAGTTGAAGGTAATGCGGGAATACTTCTCGTGTAAAGCCGCCTTGTTTTCGCGAAGCGATCCACGGATTTTGTTGCCATAAACGTGGCCAATGCGGGAAATAAGTTTGTAGTTCAATTCGAATGATTTGACCAATTTCACCTTCATTAACAAGTTTCATCATATGACGAACGGACGAACTATACATGAGCGGAAAATGCATTGCCGTTTGAATTTTACTGTTCTCTGCAGCCGAAGCCATAACTAATCCATCTGTCACATCGTGTGCAAGTGGTTTTTCACAAAGCACATTCAAGCCTTTTGAAATCGCTGCCGTACTCAGCGCAGCATGCGATACGGGTGGAGTTCCAATATAGATCCAGTCAGGTTTCATCGCCAAAACCTCCTCATAAGAGGATGCCGCAAATAATCCGTATGTATCCGCCATTTCAGAAAGTCGTTCATCATTTTCATCAAACAAGGCAATAATTGTTGCAGATTCGTTATTGCGTAATTGATTGATGATTCGCTCGCCAACAATACCTGTACCAACGAGGGCAAATGTAGTTTTCTTCATAGAAATAACCCCTTTTCACGAATAATTGTATGAAAGGAAAAAGGATAGGTCTAACGATTCCTTTTCACCCTTTGACGTTTTGTATTATAGCATTGAAGGGAATAGAATGTTCAAATAACAAAGAATTTAAAGGAGGAAATGGACATGACAACAACTGATACTTGGTGGGAAACGATCTTTGAAGGAAATCTTTCATTGGGGATTAATAAAGAACGTCTTGTAGAACTTGAAGAAGAAAATTTCCTTTATTTTGATGAAGAGAAGCAACTACAGGTGCCTACACACTGATAATTATTGTAACTAACTTGTCAACGATACCAATTTCCAACGGACCATAAAAACAGCCTTTCCATGTATTTAAAATGGGAAAGCTGTTTTTTTATGTGTACGAATGGTGAGTTGATCTTTCGAGTGTGTGTTGTTTAGTTTTAGGCTTATGTTGTGCAGTTCTAGGCAAGCGTTGTTTAGTTCCCTATATACGTCACTCAATACTGTGCCACAGATAATGTGCTGCATAACTTAAGTACGGTGACCACTGAAAACGGGCAAGCATTTCATCTTGCGTGGGCTTACGATCCATCTTCCACACCTGCTTCAATGCGTTTTGCAAACCAATATCCGCCAGTGGGAATAAATTTGGACGTCCGAGCCCAGACATTAGGAAACCTTGTGCAGTCCAAGGTCCTACACCACGGTAAGCAACAAGTTTTGAAGTTACTTCATCGTCATCCATTTTCCTGAACTGCTCAAGGTCAAGCGTCCCCTCTGCAATCGATTGCGACAAGCCAATGACATATTCAGCCTTACGCGTGCTAAACTGCAGGTCTCGAAGTACTGAGACGTCAAGCGACGCAATACGCTCAGGGGATGGATAACGCCAGACGTCATCGACCATCTCCCCAAATGATTCTACAAAACGTTGCGTCAACGTATGTGAGAACGACAAATTGAGTTGCTGGTGAATGATGCTTTTCATTAGTGTTCCATATAATGAAAAACTTTTAACAAGCGGGGTTCCTTCACACTCAAGAAATAGCGGCCCAAGATCTGTTCCCGCAAAATGTAACCCGATTGCATCCAACGGTTTATCAAAATGAAAGATTGATTTAACCGTTTCAATTTGACTATCATCAATTGCATTTCCCACTATAAATGCAGGTAGTTGTTTCGTGCCTGTACTTTGCAACGTGATATTATTTCCCTCTTCCATAGGGATGCGCACTATGCGGCTTTGCAAATCCACAGAATTCACCGGGTCCCCTGCCAACCGAATAATTGCCCGATCGAAATCATAGACATAAGGCAATGAAAATTGAACGTCGATAAGAAACACCCCCTTTTTTTACAGCATTCTAGTGTCTATTATACTCTTTTTTAAAAAACTTTTCCTAAAGGTGTTGACTTCTATTACAGACCCGCTATAATAATAAATGTGCAGTAAGCAGAAACACAATTTAATTCCCGGTTCCGTAGCTCAGCTGGGAGAGCACTACCTCGACAAGGTAGGGGTCGCTGGTTCGAGCCCAGTCGGGACCATTGGGTGCCAAACCCGAAGAAAACCTTTAGGAACAAAGGTTTTTCCATAAAAAAGACGTTCAGGCCTTGTGCTTGGAGGTCTTTTTTTCTTTGGATTTTTACACCTAATGTCCGCCATTTGTCCGCAGCTTCAGGAAGATTCTCAATCCTTTCCATTAGTAAATAAGCAACAGTAAAAGATTAATGAGTAAAATAGGCTCGGTTCCACTAAAATAGGAACCGAGCTATTTTTAATTAAACCCACCAACAACTCTTGTGTTGCCACATACACTCTGCACATAACTCTTCATTCCAAATTGCCATGATTCCGACTGCTTCGCAGTGTGTCATAGGCATAGCATCATCATAAGCTAGAATTTCACAATTTCATCTTCGTTATAAATATAAAAACCTGTTGTTAAATCTTCACTTTTCATGCCTATCTCATTGAGTCTCTTTTCATCTGTTGAGAAAAACAGTTCTACCTAATTTATTGTAATTGTTTTGTTCTTAGAATCTACCACATTACCTACTTATTCTTTGAGACTTTCCTAATAAGCTCAAAATATGTGCCACCACCGGATATAATTAATGTATTATCATCTTTTATGAAGAATGTAGAAACATGACCTTTTGAATCTGAAACATTAATTTCTGTAATAGGTGCTTTAAGACCTAAAAGATCAAAAGGGATACGATGTTTTTCTACGAAATCACTTGCTGGAATAATCGTTTCGGTGTAAATAGGATTGGTAGCCACCTTTACTATATCTGAAGGTTTATCTCCAAAACAACTTGCTTTATTAGCTGTAAAAGTTAAACTTTTCCCTAATAAACTTTCTGCATCCTCACTACTATAAGTACCTACTCCATAAGCTTGAACTTGATTAATAATCCACTCACCATAGTACGACTCTGAAGCACGGCGAAAAGCCGGATTCATCGCTCTCGCAAGAAATGCAGATATATGTGCTCTAGATAGACCCTCATTCGGTTTAAATGTACCATCCGGATAGCCCGAGGTTATATTGGCTGCTGCTAACTTCCTGACAGCAACATATGAAGTTGATCCTTTAGGAACATCTTTAAATTTTATATCTGCTTGATTGGTCAATTTAAAGGCATTTGCTATAAAGGCTGCCATATGACCTCTTGTTACTTGTTGTGTCGGTTTAAATGTACCGTCTGGATATCCATTAATAATTCCAGCCCTGACTGCTGAATTAATATAACCCGAAGAATGCCTACTCTCCGGTACGTCTTTAAACTTCGTTTTGGTTTTCTTTCCATCAAGTCCAATTGCCTTAGCAACCGTTATTGCAACTTCTTCTCGTGTGACTTTTTGATTAACCCCAAACTTTTCAGCAGGCTCAATAACCCCCTTTTCCAGTAGATACATAATTTCTGTGTAATTCGGATGGCTTTTAGGCACGTCTTTAAAACCAACATTGTTAGCCTTCGTCTGCGGAGCTAGTGAAAGCAATAATACGAATGTCAACAAAACAGATAATACTTTTCTCATGATAATCCTCCTAAATATATTTCCATAATTTATCGTAACATTAATAATTGGGTATGAACATAAAGTGTTCTGAATAATCTCACTCAAAATAATGGGTGCTTTAGTTTAACAATCGGGATTTCGATGTGAATTGAAATTCCTTAGGTGCCCTGCTCTTGTAAACCATCCTTTTACTTCATGTTAAACCTCTCTAACAACCGTACCCGAAACCTGGTCATGAGGAAGAATTGCCCCATCTTGTACTTCAAACGCTTGCCGATTTTTTAAGTAATCAAGCGTACTCAAAGTATCTCGATAAGCCAACCGTTTAATGATTTGATTAGATGTTAGTTCTGAGCCATCTTGATTTTCTAGGGTTAGTCCCATTGTTTTATAACCGATTGTCTGACCATATTTACGCAGCTGTGCATATTCCAATGACCACATGACGACGAGAGTTGGTGTCACTAGAGCATGAAAAGCTTCATTTTTCACCTTTTTCCGCAAGAAATACTCAACACATGCTGTTACAGCCTTTGAAATTGCAAGGTCAATCAGAATCGCTTTTGTACGTTTTTTCGTAATGGATTTCATTAATATTCCCTCTTTTCTATTTTTTCTTAATGATACATATACGAATGGAAACGAGAAGAGTTTCATAGATAAGTGGGAAATATCGGGTGTAATGTCTACCAAAGTGATGTAGCATACAACCTTGCTGGTATATTTTTATTCAAGATCCTCAAAGGCTCTTTTTTATTGGTTTTGCTCCGAAGCGGAAAATCTTTCTTTCTCAACTATTCAAAATAAAACTGTATAAAGTATCTTCATTTTTAATTCACATCATCTATCGTCAGTTCTTGTTTTGGCGTAAAACTCACATAATCATAAATTTCTTCCCCGTCTACAATGCTGTGGTATCCGACTTCAGCCATATAATAATCAATGGATTCGCCGTTCAGCTGCTGTTGGATCGCCTTGCTCTGCTGCAGCATTTGCTCTTTGGTCAAGTCGCCTTTTTCAATTTCCGTCATAATGAGCATGGGCTTTGGTGTTTTCAGCTGGGGCGTCCATTCCGCGACTTCGTTGCTGTATACTTCTACATCTGTGGACACTCCATTGATTTCTGGAACTCTTTTCTGTAGAAGCGCTAGAATATATTGCTCCGCCTCTGCATTTATTTTTTTTGAGGCCGCTTTGTCGATTTTGGATACGTGGATTGTATCGCCAAGAATTTCGTACGGTTCGAAAGCGGAGACATCGAACATATAGGTGGTTTCAACTCCTATCGGTTCCTTTTCCACTACTTTAAAACGAAAAGTGCCATCGATCCATCCATACTCTGCCGACCGCTTGATCTCATAGTCCATGTCCGGATAAGTTTGTTCTAAAAACGCTTCCAGGCTCTCTTTTGCCCTGTTTTTCTCAATTGGATTTCCGCTCATTTGTATGTAAGCGAACACGACGGCGGCAATTAATAAAATTGCAATTACACTGTATATTATTTTCTTTTTCATGATTAATTTTCCTCCATTATTTTAAGAATACAAAAGCCGATGACGATTCCGATAAATGTAAACAGCAGGTGGACAATTAAGGAAAACAACGATAATTGAAGAGCTTCAGAAAAACTTTCAGCATAAAATTCGCCGAACCAATCTGTCATATATAGCAGGCAATTCCAAATGAAGTTCGGTACTCCAGCGAGCAAGACAGCAACGAGGACCGAACGATAAAACAGGTAGGTGACGGCCCCTAAAATGGCATAGGTCAGGATAAAGGTCTTGTTGTCATTCATAATGGTGGTGCTCATTGCTAATATAAAGGCAATGGCCACAAAGAAAATCTGTATCGTTGTCAAACGCACGGTTATTTTCCGGATCATTTTTTTAGAAGAACTCCCCGGCTTTACTTGTACAGGCAGCGGAATTTGTGACTGTTCTGCGATATGGCAGCATTTTGGGCAGCTTTGCAGATGCTCTTCAACAAATCGTTTGGTTTCCTCCTGCAATAACTCTTCTTCATATAAAGGCAATAAATCTTGTACAATGGCACATTCTTTATTCATAAAGTCACCTCCATCGCTTTTTGAATTCTTAATTTCAACCGGTGAAAAGTTACACGTGCGTAGTTTTCCGATTTACCGATCAACACGCCGATTTCTGCAAAACTCAGTTCGCCGTATATGCGCAGTAATACAATTTCCCTCGCAGCATCCTCCATTTTCGAGATATGGTGCAACAGCATTTTTGTATCTTCATTGACTTCCGTTAACTCTTCTATTGACTGTATTTCAGCTTCTGGAATTATTGCGAGCTTTTCCATTAAGCTCTGTTGATATTTATTTTTGCGGTAATACTTTTTTAATAAGTTGTTGGCAATTGAGAACATCCACGTCGACAAGGTGGAATGGCCATTAAAAGATGCAATATTTTTACACGCTTCATAAAAGGTATCGTGACAGAGATCCTGAGAGGTCGCCCGATTTCCTGTCTTGGCATAAAAAAACGCATATATTTTCGGTTGGATCTCTTCATATTCATCTTCAAGCTTATTCATGACGGCCCTCACTCTCACTGTTCTTAGTATTAATACCTTGACCGCAAATTCCGTTACAACTTTTCAAAAAATATATATAAATTTCCCAAGGCAAAATGATTCTTGTTGTTATTTTGCTTACACGATTTTAATATCCACGATTTGCTAAGCTTAACCGACAAAGGCAAGTATCGATAATGAAAATGAGGAGATTCTTTATGATTTATGAAGTATGCTGAAGGCGACCACCGCAAAAGAGACCGATTATAAGCGGGAAATGACGAGGAAATACAAGGCTTTCGAACAACTCACTCGGAGTGAAATAAACAAGGAAGAATGCTAGGTATGTAATTTTTATAGGGTACTCATTCATTCTCGAATAATTTATTTGAAATTATTATTACTTTTATCTGTTACTAAAAGAAAAGAAGAAACTCTTTGGTAAGTTCCTTCTCTACCTATAACTCCTGAAGTATTCCTTCTCTTAAGAGACTATTTTGAACATGGGTAATTGAAGTTAATAATCTTCTAACTCTGTCTTTTTCCGTTTCATCCATAAAAAGTTTCCTTATGCATTTTTCAATCGCATAATCATATACAAATATCACCATTACATAAAAAGTTGTATTACTAAAAAAAGCGTTCGCATAAGTACACTTTAACGAACGGGTCGAAATGAATTGCGATACAGCGAAAAGAGCGTCCGCCAATCTATTTAACTAGTTTGCGAACGTTCTTTTAATTACGTATAATTTTACGAACAGATAAGGTATGCAACAACAAATAAAAACTAAACAAGTGTTGTAAGGTATTCAAAAACGTCAGGAATTGATTCGACCCTTGCGATTAGCATAAAGTTCGGACGACCATCGATTCAAATAACAGATGAATTTATACAGGCTTACGGAAATTGGAAAGCCGGAAAGATCACAGCTTTTAGAACAATGGATGAGGCCTGATTGAAAAAACTTCGTTTTATAAGATGATAAAGGAGTATGAGGCTTTATTAATTTAATTAAATACCACACCCGATAAAGGAGGTCTATTTTGCGAACCAAATTGCAACGTTGGCTTAAAACTATCAGCTAGCATCCAAAAGTATATGACCACTATCTGATAACAGGGCTAAACTATGAACAGTCCTTCGAAAACTCAAAAAGCATAATGAGGTTGTAATGATAACGCAATGACGAGCCCCCGATTATGATTATTCCCTTCTCGTATTTCTGCAAATATTCATCCCCCGCCATTCAAGTACCTCCTTTATGTTTTTTCTTTGTTATTGACAGATTTGGTGTGAATAACCCTGTAATCGTAGGACCCACCCTTTTTTTGAGTGTTTATTCTAACTTTGACATACACCACTTCTGTGTGTACTGTTATTTTAAGGGTGTTATACCTTTTATCTTGAATATTGTTTATTTTAGTAATAGAGCTATATGGGATGGAAAAATGAAACAGTTTGAAAATGTTTATTATTTTTTTAGTAACGCAGAATTAAATCCTAATAAATTTTTTAAAGATTTTTTTGTAAAAAAGACAGAAGTTCCAATTAAAACGAGTGATTCAAATACTCCAAGACTTCTAGTTATAGAGATTGAAAATACAATTAAAAATTTCACTTTCAACTTTAAAGATTTTGATTATAACTGCTCTTACTGTTATCAAAGCTTGGATCCTGAGAAAACAGTGTTTAAAGTTACTAATGTTCTTAGTTATTCTTCTAGAAAAGAACAGGCTGCTCATGCCTTCTCTGAACTAATTCGAACTATAAAAATTAATAAGAAAAGTGATTTTAATATGACCGCAATAATCGACTCACTCTCAACTTACTATTCAGACCAATCAAGAAGTCCTGCCAATGAAGGGTAAACGAAAACCAAACGGTCATCAAGAAAGAAGAGGTAAGCAGGCTTTTAGACGCAGCATTCTCGATCGAAACAGTGAACATCCAAACTACCAAAAAGAATTCGAACATCTTGAAGGAGATACAATCGTTGGACGCCACCATAAGAACGCAATCATCACGTTAGTTGAACGAGTAAGCAAGTGCATTATCGCCACTAAATCTGCTGGAAGAAAAGCAATAAATATCGAAGAGGCATTCAATCAATGGTTCAACCAGTTACCGAAACACTTATTTAAATCAGTTATTTTTGACTGTGGCAAAGAGTTCTCCAACTGGAAAAGCATCAGTAATAATCACGGTATAGATATTTATTTCGCTGATCCAGGAACCCCTTTCCAAAGGGCTTTAAACGAGAATTCCAATGGGCTACTTCGCAAAAATGGGTTACCTAAAGAAATGGATTTCCGTCCTGTCTTACAGGATTATATCTCTAGTGTCGCTTTACGTAGAAACTATATACCTAGAAAATCATTGGATTATCAGACACCTATTGAGTGTTTCATGAGTCATATGGACGAACATGTTGATAAGGATATTCTGTCTCGCTTAATTTGACAAACCAAGATTATAGAAGATTTTTGTGTGTCAGCCAAGGTAACAACTCCGAAAACTGTTGTAGTATAAAGAACAATTTAAAAAAGTAATACAGACCACCTGCTTAATTTCTTGTCCGCTATTTGTCTGCATAATTAATTTTCTGTGCCGAACTTATTTTACTGAATTGATTTCCCAACTAAATAAAACCTTATTAAATCAAACTTCTTTAACCTCAACTATTTCAGCTTAACTAGTTTTTCTAAGGGCTACAAAATCGACAAATGATGTGTCTTTTTTTGTTACTTGAAATTGTCAATGGAACTATTGATTCGGCTACAAGGCTAGTGCAGTCAACTGATCACAGTGCAAAAGTTGAGTTATTAACCGATTTTTTTCGAATTTGATTTACTTAGGATGCGAATGACCCAATTAGTTGGCGATTCAAGAAGACGGCTTTGGGACATTACTACATAGGTTACAGCTAATGCAACCATTGCACCCGCTAGCAGATCCAAAGGATAATGCACTCCGATAAAAACTCTTGAAAGCGCCATAAAAAAAGCCGAAATTAGAAGGATACTCCCTGCTGTTCTTCGTTTCCAAAAAAGAGCGAGCGCTAAAGCAAAAGAACCTGCCGCATGATTGCTTGGAAATGAAGGATCAAGGTTTGATTTCTCAACTAACAATGTAACTGCATGATTGACATATGGACGCGGCCGAAAATATGTCATCTCAATGATCTTATCTATACCAAGTGTGATAATGACGATTGTTAGCGCAAATAATACGATTTCCCGATTGTCATTCTGATTCTCAGATTTTGAAAACCAAAGCCATACAAATACCACCCCAAACAGAATAGGACCATATTTTGAAAACCAAAGGACAATTTGATCGAAAGTATTGTTTTGCCCTGCAAACTGGTTGATTAGTTCGAAAAGTTGATAGTCTATAGTCATAGCCTTTTCTCCAATGGCCTAATTTCATCCAATTCGACACTACCGATATTGTTTTCCGATGATAAGAATTGTTGTAAAGACTGTTTATTTTTCTCAAAATCAATACTAAGTACTGCACCGACGTTCACACGTTCGTCCACATAAGAATTTGCAACAGGTATGCGTAATGTCTCTATCTTTTTAGACTTCCCAATGAGTAAACCTTTTCCGATTGTAAGAAGTGTTCGATTATCAACGTTAGTATTAACGTAAGACTCCACAACGCCGAGTAGCTTAGGCAAATTCATTAAATTGTGAATGCTGACAGCTTGTTCCTTCAATTTCGACAACGCTTCCTGCTGTCGTTCTACCCGCCCAAAATCACTTTGGATATCGTGACGGAATCGCACATATCCAAGTAACTGATCTCCATTCAAAAATTGGTTTCCGGACTGTAATGTCATTCCGATTCCATGAGACATGGCATATGGAATATCAACTTCTATCCCTTCAGGAGCTATAACATCTACAATTTTTGAAAATCCAGTAAAATCAACAATTGCATAGTATTGAACATCAATATCAAAGTTTTGCTTTATCGTTTTCCTTACAAGTTCCGGGCCTCCAAAAGCAAAAGCAGAATTTATTTTCTGTTTTCCGTGATCTGGGATATCAACATACGTGTCTCTCATAATGGAAACGAGTTTTACATCGTTTGTCGTTTGATCATAATGTGCGATCATTAAAGAATCTGAACGTGCATCTTCATCCCCACGAGCGTCACTTCCTAATAACAAAACATTAATTTCACCAAATTGCGGATCCGCTCCTTCGAACGGCTCAAATATAGTTTTGTCATCCTTAATCACACTTTCGCTCGCCAAAGACTTTCCGCTATTGTATTGATAGACCCAATAAATAATCCCCATTACGGCGACTAACGTGGTGACTAAGAAAATCTTTCTTAGCCCTTTACGTTTCGACTTTCTTTTTTCGCTTCTTTTCATAAATAAATCCACCTATCACTTAATTGTGTGTTATTTCTTTACTAATGAATTTGTAGCAAGTTGTACAGCAATTGCATCATCTAAATAACCGATAGGAAATATATAATCTGGTATAACATCCACGGGAATAATAAAATATAATAATGCACTTCCAATTAAAATGATTTCACTTGGAGTCCCCTTCCCAGAGGTGAATCTCTCATATAACTCCTTCAATTTGCTAATAAATGGACCTACACTGCCAACATTTTGTATCTTCTCTTCAAAGCTATTATGAATGGTATTTTCACCATCTTCCGTTTGCGAATATAGTCCGTAGTTTTCTAATTTTTGTTCAACACGTTCTATAGAGAACTGATTATTGTAAACATTAGAAGACGCAAGAACCCCTTGTATTGCGTCAATAGATGTATGGATATCTGAATGTGACTTTTCCTTTATCTGTTCAACAGAATAACCAGCAGCTTCAAAAAGATTGAGTAGAGGAACTTCAAGACAGCCGGCAAATCGTTCTAAATGTTGCAAGTTTGCCTTTCGTTTACCATTTATAATTCGCGAAATCGTTGCTGTATCGATTTCGGTGAGTTCACTAAGCTTTCGCATTGACAATGAACGTTCTTTTAATAAATCCCTTAGCAATAAACCAAAGGCGGTACTATTTCCTGCATCAGCCAAATTCTATTCTCCTTCCCCATTTTCTTAACGGGAATTAATTGGTAGTCAACTATGTAAATACATACTATGCTAAAGTCTATATAAGTGTTGACTTTTTGTCAACACTTGCTCTTAAATAAATGACGTAAAAGCAATTATTTATATTGAAATAAAGATTCCCATGAATCCGCTCCAGCGCCCAGTTATATAAGAATTATTTTGTTCAGCTTATAAAGTAAAATGGTTACAAAATTGATAATAAATCCAGAGTATTACCAGAAAAAGCGTACATATCAGTGACACGTACGCAACTTTTTCATCAGCCAATCATCCCTTTATTTCCGTCGACTGGGTAACTTCAAAAGCCTAGTTTCTTCTCGTAATTTAAGGAGAAATTAGGCTTGCGCTACTATAATTACAAATATTTATATCATTGACTCTGCAACTAGGTAAAAGAAAATCGTAAACCTTCAATATGAATTGAAACTATTCAACTCAATCACTCGATCAAAGTCTATGAATTAGCATCTCTTCATAGCTAATAATGATGAACCCCATCTCTCTTATTTGAGCAATTTCAAGGACAGAATGCCAAATCTGAGCTTGCGTGATTGCATCGAGCATTGTTATTATATTTTACAGATTCCAACTTTTTTTGTTCTATACAATTGAAAAGGATTCATTTAGCATAATAAACTATTACGGATCCATTTTATTACTTGATTTTCAAAACGGTTAGAAAAAAATAGGAAAATCGTCTTCAGGAGAAATGGATCCCTAGAAGATGATTTTTTAGTATACAACTTTATTGTAATGTGTATCTGACTTTAATGTCACCGGACAGTGATAAAGAGAAAATAAATGTATATTTAGTAAAAAACTTTATTGTCATATTACAATCTTACATGATCATGAACCCAGTACGTACCTTCACGAAAGACGTCGATTGATGTGACTTGGTCACTTCAATCGACGTCTTTTAACGTGCAGTAGATTTGCATTCCACAGCTCCCCTGATACTCAAGGAAATACTGTATGGAAATTACTTTTTAGTCGGTACTCTATCCATTATTAATAAGTTTTCCACCAAAAATGAAATACCTTTCTGTTAACTTGTTTCACTCGAATACGAATCTTCTAACTGCCGGTTCTTCTCGCTAGCTTTATTAACAACTGCAGACAGATTGACTAATATCCCCATTGTGATCATCATCAAAATAAGCGAGGTTCCACCATAGCTGATGAAAGGCAGCGTGATGCCAGTAATAGGAAGCATCCCAGTAACTGCCCCTAAGTTGAATACCACTTGGATCATTATCATGAAAGTTAGTCCAATAGCTAGTAGCTTAAGGAACGGGTCTTTCCCCTTTAGTGAAATACGCACACCACGATACATGATAAATAGGTAGCACAAGATTACAACGAGAAATCCTATCGCACCGAGCTCTTCTATGATAATTGACATGATGAAGTCTGTATGTGCTTCAGGTAGGTAGCCCATTTTTTGCACACTGTTGCCGATTCCATTGCCCCAAAGTCCACCAGAGATAATGGCGATATACGAATTGATGAGCTGATAGCCATCTCCTAAGGCATCTTCAAACGGATTGCGAAATGACAGTAACCTGTTCAAACGGTAAGTTGCGCTAAATGCGAAATAGACGATACCTGCAAATGCTACGCTACCAAGTGCAAACAAATGTGCGTAGCGGATACCCGAACACAGCAAGATACAACCACAAGCTAAGATAAGCGAAGTTGCCGTACCTAGATCCGGTTGTTTCAAAATTAACATAAAAACGGTTCCAACGATGAGCAGTGGAGGCAACACGCCGTTTGTTAAATTGTTGATGTTGTTTTGCTTTTTTGCGTAAACGTTAGCAAAATAAACGACCATTGCTAGTTTTACGGCTTCTGAAGGCTGAAACAACAGTGGTCCGAGTTGCAGCCATCGTTGTGAGTAATTCCGTTCCACTCCGAGTCCAGGAATTAACACCAGTACGAGTAAAACTAGCGAAACAATCACCAGTAAAGGGGTCAACCTTCCTAATGTGCGGTAGGGAAATATGATGGCTGTGAAAAACAACAGCAGTCCGATGCCAAACGATTTAAGCTGTTGCGTAAAAAAAATTTTATCATTATTATACTGAACCGTTCCCAGTGGATAGCTGGCACTGTATACCATGACTAACCCCAAGATACATAAAAACAGGCTGACCGTTACCAGTAAATAATCGACTTGTCTCAAATGCCTGACTATCATTACATCACCTTCAGCATAATTTCTTTTATTGGCGCAAAAACAGAAACTTCTTCGACCTTAACTGGATGCTAAGGACCAGACCCATAACTATCATATTGGTCAGCAGTGCACTTCCTCCGTAACTTATGAATGGCAAAGCAAGACCGGTAACTGGCATTAAGCCAATGGTCATGCCTATGTTTTGAAACACTTGGAATGAAATCAACCCAATAGAACCGGCGACGATATAAACGCCTAACAGATTTTCTGCACTAATGGCCACAATAATCATCCGATAAATTAACAGGAAATATAGCCCGATCAAAAAGGCTCCTCCTGCAAATCCAGATTCTTCCCCTACAACGGAAAAAATAAAATCAGTATGAGCTTCTGGGATTCTTCCGCTTTGAACTTGTGTCCCCTGATTGAAGCCAGAACCAAACATCTGTCCGGAACCTATACCAAGCATTGCCTGTGTCAGCTGATAGCTATAGCTCGCAATAAACTCATGGGGATTAAGCCAGCCATAAATCCGATCTAATTGATGGGGCTTAATAATCTTAATGAAATTATCGAAGAAATGATTATGCATCCACACTAACATTCCGATAAATACTGAAAAACCTGTGAACAATAAACCAATTAATCGATAGGAAATCCCTGAAGAAATCAGTAGTGTAAATAGTACAGCCGCTATTACAAGTGCTGAACCGAGGTCAGGTTGCACAAGCACCAAATAGAAAGGTATCATCGAAGCAATTACCAGCTTTAGCATAATGGGAATGCTTTCTTTAAATGTTAGCTTTTTCTCACCTTTTCGCTTTAGCATGACTGCGAGAAAAATGATTAACCCAACTTTCATGAACTCTGACGGTTGTATATCAAACAAGCCAAAACTCAACCACCTCTGCGAACCATTTTTATTCGTTCCGAAAAAATGAACCAATACCAGAAATACGATCCCTAGAGAATATATTGGCCAAGCCAGACGTTCAAGAATATCATAATCGAAACGCGCTACTGCCACCATTACCGAAGCACCTATTATATACCAGATAACCTGCCTTTTTACATAGAAGTAAGGATCCGACACTGAATATTGCCCTGAGCCGCTGTATACTGCCAATAGACTAAAAACGAACAGAGCGAATAATATATATGCTAATGAATAATCTATATGTGCTTTACTTTCTCTCACTTTCTTCATCCTTTACCGCAGTTGAGCCGTGTAAATTTTTATCTCTTTTTATATGTAAGAGCATTAACAGCTCTTCTGACAAAATCAAATTTTTGGATATAGTATATTAATAACAAATTTCACCGCAACTGCATCGTCCAAATAGCCGATTGGAAACATATAATCTGGAATCAGGTCGATTGGCATAATGAAGTATAGTAACGCACTCCCAATTATTGTGATTTCACTGACCGTGCCCGTTTTCATCCGGAATCTCTGGAACAGATGTTTTAATTGATTTATGTATGGTCCCTCGCTTTCTAGCTTTTTAAGCTTATCCGCAAAGCCCTTCAAAATGACTTCATGCCCTTCTTCTGTTTGTACGACTTTCTCGTAATTGAGCAGTTCCTGTTTTATATTTTTCTCAAAGGATTTTCTATCATACATAATAAAGGAAGCAAGAAAGTCCTGAATGCTGTCAGGATTAGGCAGCGGATCGTTCTCTTTTTCTTTTTGCTTGTTCTCAATATCGTAGCCTGCCGCCTCCATCAATTCGGCAAGTGGTACCTCCAAACAATTCGAGAATTTCTGTAGATGGTGTATATTGGCATTTCTCTTGCCGTTGATAATGCGAGAAATTGTCGCTTTATCAATACCAGTCAGCTCACTTAGTTTTCCCAATGATCACAATCGTTTGTCCAATAAATCTTTGAGCAACTTACCTAGTTTAAAATCATTACTTCCAGTACTCATAATTTCCCCTTTTTATACGAAAGATTTGTCCATTGCTAATAGGACAAATGAGTTATTCCATTTATATTAAGTCGCCCTTACTATATCTATTCGTTGACATTTTGTCAACGAATTAAAGAAACTGACAATATGCCTTATCCTCTTAAATAAAGATTGTTGTATTAAGTAATGGATTTATCCAAAATTTACAAAAATTTGATTTCATGCTTTATTCAAGCGTCCATAATTCCTTTAAACTCAGCATTTATTAGTAAAATCGAGTCCAAGAAAGTACTAGCAGAAAAAAATTGCCTATGATGCCTACATTACTCCCAGCCGCTGATTCTTTCTTCACCGAACCTACTGTTGAGTAACAAAAAAGTTCTTTACTGAACACACCTCAAAAACCAATGAATACGTCGATATATATTTACTAATAAGATGAAAAGTTCTTTACTGCATTTCACATAATTTGTAAAATAAACTAACGGCTGCCGCTGCCCCGTTAGCTGAATAAGAAATGCATTACTATTGTCACACTGTCGAGTAAAAGGGATCCTTTCTACCTATCCGAAAACAAAGACGAAAGGATCAATTAAGCTCTATAAGATGAATAAATTGTTCTTGGAAGATGACAAAGAAGAATACGGCGATGGATTTGGGGGTTTTTAATAAACGGTTTTTCCAATACAACATAAAAAAGCAGGGCAGAGTTTTTACTCTGCCCTGCACATATTTTACATAAACTTCGCTTTCTTCAGCATGCCACTAAGCACTTTCGCCATCTGTACACGTGTCAGAAACGCTTGAGAATCAAAGCTGCCATCTTCTTTCCCGGTCATGATATCAAGTGATTGTAGGACAGCAATATCACCTCGAGCGTAATCACTGATTGCCGCCGCATCCGTGTATTCTACATCCAGTCCACTTTGGTCAATGTTGACAGAGTGCGCATATGAATGGGGTAACTCACATCATTGATGAATACGTGTTTAAAGTGTTGTAAAAAGCATTCAGTTTTTTTCACTCTTAATATAAATTAAACAAATCGCAGCCACTGCTATTGAAGTTTTGGTGGAAAATCTCAAGATCACCAATAAATAGTTTGGCATTGATAAGCGTGAAAATCATAGTAGTCTCATAACATATTTGTACTCGCTTCAGGTATGAAAAGGAAACCATAATATATTCCGATGATGAATCCATAGCCAAGACCTTTTAATACATTTTTCTCCACAAAAGTTGCCCCCCCCCCCCCCCTCTTTCAGAATAAATGGTTATTGTTAGTAATTAAAAAACTATAGTGATATGGTTAATCTATTCCAAAATAGGAGGAGAATTACATGAAATCAAGAATCGGAAAACTATCTTTGTTGGCCGTTATGATCTTTTCAGTATTTAGTTTTTCTTCAAACCAGAATACTTCAGCCATGGAGCCTTTATTAAAATCTGCTGAAGGTGAGAATTGTGTTTTCAATTTACCAAAAGATGAACTTCAAATCTCTGAAAAGCTTGTATCTAAAGTGGGTCACGATGTTTATGAAGTAAAAGGGGACCCCGATAGATACGTTGAAGAATTAGGTCTTGTACGTCCAAGCCCCGATGCAAAATTAGTAGGGCTTGCATTTTCGCATGATAGTTCAGCTGCCACTGATTCTACTATGTTCTCAGATGACTATAGTACATTAGCTACTGGTGATAAATACGCTAAAAAAACAAGTTCGGGTGAAGTTTGTCTATTAAATGTACTTAGATCTTCGTACTATCCTGCTGGAAATGCAAAAATGATTGTTTCTGAAAAAGTTGCTGCTACAGTTTCTGCAAATGCAGAAATATCAGCTGTTGCGCTGTCTGCTAGTTTAGGATATAGCGTAACAAATGAGTTTCTTGTTTCTGACGAATACTCGACAGTAGTTCCGGCTGGGAAAACGTTAAATATATCTGCATATCCAATAAATATTGCTACAACTTTCGATATCTATCAAGAACGCTTTCTCATTTCTGATAAACTTATAGGCAGTGGAACTGCTTACAGACCTGTAGGAGTATGTTTCCAGGCTTGGGAGATTTAGAACTCTTTGAACCGAAGGCTTTAGGAACATAATCTTAAGGCACCTATCGTATCGCGTTACACTGAGTGTAATACTATTTCTAAACAGTAACATCCTTAATTCACTGGCATAGCCGTGGAATTAAGGATGTTTTTTAATTAATCTATTCCGTTTCCTAATAAACTCTTTGTACCGTACCAGGTAGAAACGATCGAGTAGGAGGCTAATCATTAATTGATTAGCCGACCTCTCACACCACCTTACGTACCGTTCGGTATACGGCGGTTCAACCTTTTAAGTATCTTCGCTCATAAAGTTGGAACATCTCTTTCAGTCCCCACTTTACGAGCTTTTTTTTGTTATTGCACGATGTAAGATTTCAGTCCTAGAAGTACGCCAGTATCCCTTTCGGGAATTTGCTTGTTTTATGACAGCCTCATGATCGATGCCATATTTACGGAGCATTGCGTATCTCGTACGGACCCTCTTCCATCTTTTCCAGACGATTTGCCTAAGTCGATGATTTAACCAACTCTGGGTTTCCAGGATAAAACTCTTCATTCTGTTTATCCCATAGTAGTTAATCCATCCAACTGTAATCTGATTAATCTTTTAACTATTCCCCAAAATTGTACCGGGTCGTTTGCGGATGGTTGCTTTCCTCAGTTTGTTTTTAAATCGTTTTTTCGCCGACTTACTTGGTCGGCATCCAACTTTCCCCTGAGGTTTTGAATATTGAACCCAAGAAATGTTGACAAGGTTGCACCACAGACTTTACTCTTCTCCTGGTTAATAAAGAGTTGTAAATCCTTTTCGATGAATTGGGTGACGCTTTCCATCACTCGTTCTCCCGCGCGTTTACTTTTGACATAGATGACTAAGTCATCCGCGTATCGGATAAAACGATGTCCCCTCTCTTCCAGTTCCCTATCCAACTTATTCAAGTAGACATTCGCAAGAATTGGAGATAGTAGACCACCTTGCGGGGCGCCTTCCGTTGTTTCGATGTAAATATCTTTATCAAGAATACCTGAACGAAGAAATTTCCAGACCAGTCTCAGAATAATCTTATCTGATATGAATTCTTCCAAGTACGCATGTATTCTCTGATGATGTATCGTATCGAAATAACTCTTTAGGTCGCAGTGCACTACAACTCGGTATCCTTCTTGGTAGTATTGCTCTGCCAACTTTATGGCTTGATGAGCGTCCCTACCTTTTCGGAAACCGAAGCTATTTTTCGAGAATTCTGGGTTAATGATTGGTTCAATGACCTGTAGAATAGCTTGTTGCACTACTCTATCCAGTACTGTCGGGATTCCCAAATTTCTTTTAGACCCATCAGATTTCGGCATGGCAACTCGTTTTACTGGCTGAGGCTGATAGGTACCATCCCTCAACTTCCTTTTTAGATGCTGAAAGTATTTTTCCATGTGTCCTACTAATTGATAGACGGTAATGCCATCAATACCAGGAGCACCTTTGTTACTTTTCACTTTTTTATACGCACTCCAAAGGTTGTGGTCTGCAATAACTTTATCGATTAAGTTAATACCATTTTGTTCTTTCAAATCCATATCGACATCCCTGCGCACTCCTATATACCCTTCGGTTTCCAACCTATCTCTCCATAGGCAGCCATCTATCGGTTTTAACCACGATGTTTTCTGCGTTTCGGCGGTGATGTCTACACATCCCTGCTTTCCAAGATTTAAGACTGTTCAGCCCTTCATTTCCGAAAGGAAATTACTATGGCTTCTGCTGACTTCTCACGATAAATCTTGTTTCAACCGAGTTTTCACTCGTCCGTGAGACCTCCCCGGGTAAGAGCTATAACCTTCCTCCCATGTGACTGCTGTATCTACTGAATGGAACTTGTGCAGTATTGGACTTCGTTTTGTTTTGCAAACTTGTACATTCCAATTCAGCCTTATATACAGTTTCTGTCCGTCAGATCGGGATTTTGCCGCCGGCTTCCTTCAGATTCCACCTCACGATGGACACCCTTGCCTTAAGCTAACAGTTCCTACTGCCAAGCCTGTAGTGGTCTTTCACCACCAAGTTATAGCCCATGCCGGGCGCACAAAAAAGACGGACAGAAGTTGAATACTTCTGCCCGCCTCTCTTATTCCCCTTACATAAATTTCGCTTTCTTCAACATACCACTAAGCACTTTAGCCATCTGTACACCTGTCAGAGACGCTTGCGGATCAAAGCGGCCATCTTCTTTCCCAGTCATGATACCAAGTGATTGTAGGACATCAATATCACCTCCAGCGTAATCACTGATTGCCGCCCTATCGGTATATTCTACATCCAAAGTGGACGTAATACGCTCCCTCAGTCATTGAGCCGAACTTTATGCCGTCAATTACAGCAGTCTTGGAATTGAACTGGCGGGGTTGCTTCTGAGCTCTTGGTCTACTAGGAACCCTCTGAACATTCTTCATACAACTAATCGCTCCTGATACTCATTTACTTCGAAGATAGTGATTTGAATTCTATCAAATTCCGCATCAGCCTCTGCGACCTGTTTCCTCTTACATACCAACCCATAACCAGCCCTAATGCTCTTATCTGATTTCAATGGTTTGCCGCTATTTCGCCTCGCTTTTAGGTACACCATTGAGATATTGTCGGGCAAGTCCTTCCTTGAAAGTGTGAAGTAACGGTGAAATACTACTTCTTCCATCGATATGCTCTCCCTTCAAAGATCACTCTCCCTATACTGATTGAAAAAAACTTTGTGGACATTGTGAGGTGTTCCTGTTACAAAATGGAGAACAAACAGTGTTTTTACATGAGGTTGTAGAAATATTGTCATGGACACTGTAAAATAGAAATTTCGAACGAAAAGTGAGAAATCTTATTCAAATCAGAAAGTCGACAGCAGGAACCTATTTCAATAATTCCGCGAATAATTCAGTATAATTCAAATAAAAAGCACTACAAATCTCTATGCTCTTTATCATTAAAAGACATGTCGATATGTAGTGCTTTTTGTATTTTAAGTTTGATTACTGTGTGGGTACAAATAATTATACTGGTCTGAATTCTATTATAAACACATACCGTTTACACTTTAAATTCATGAACTATTTCTTGTAACTCAGATGATAACTTACCTAATACTTGTGCCGATGCAGAAACTTCCTCCATTGTTGCGTTTTGCTCTTCCGCAGCAGTAGCAACTGTTTGTGCTTTATCAGACGAACTCTCTGAAAGAGTAGCCACTTCATCTATCTGACCTTTTACACTAATTGTATTCGCGCTTAACTGCTCAATAACTGCAGTAATATTTTCTGTTTGACTTGCTACATTTTCTATCATCAAAGAAATTTCTTGGAAATTATCTTCTGATTTTTTCACAAGCTCTATTCCTTCATGTACAGTACTAGTAGATGTCGTCATTGCATTTATTGCTTCAACTACTTCCTGTTGAATCGTTACTATTACCTCACGAATTTGATTCGCAGCAACTGATGAATCTTCCGCTAATTTTCTAACTTCGTCTGCTACCACAGCAAACCCTTTTCCATACTCTCCAGCCCTTGCAGCCTCAATTGCTGCATTTAATGCTAGTAGGTTCGTTTGATCTGCAATAGAGGTAATAAGCCCGACAATTTTGCTGATTTCCGTTGATTTCTCTCCTAGCGAATGAATGACTTTTGATGTCGTTTCAGATGAGCGTTGAATATTCGTCATTTGTTTCATTGTTTGATCCATCATAGATGACCCTACGGATGTATATTCTTTAGTAGATTTGGCTAAATCAGATACAGAATGAATAGACAAAGTCGCCTGATCCATCCCTGTTACCATTTCTGAGATTGCTTCATTACTAATTCTTGCTCCTTGAACTTGTTGTTCTGCTCCTTCTGAAACGTCTAGCATAGCGCTTGTAATTTGTTCTGTCACTTTACTCGTTTCTTCAGCACTCGCTGCCAATTCTTCAGAAGTAGCTGCTACAGTTTGAATATGATCTTGTAAATTCCGCACTAAACCTTGCAAATTTAATAGCATTAGATTAAAATCTGTTCCTAATTGACCAACTTCATCATGATTTTTAATATTTACTGGTTCAATTGTTAAATTCCCATCAGCTAACTGCTTTGCTTGTTCTGATAGAAGTTCAACTGGCTTTTTAATAACTCGAATAAAGAAGAACATAATTCCAATGATTAATACTAAAGAAATAATGCTGACAACGACTAGCATAATAAACGTTCTATTAAACTCAGCTGTTCCTGCATTATAAATGTCTTCCGATTGCTCTTTAAGTAACCCCATTAGAACATTGATATTTTCATTTGTTGCGTCAAATAGAAGATCTACTTCATAATATTTCTTAATCGCTTGATCCATCTCGCCTGCATTGCTTAAACGAATAACCTCATTAGTAAGTTCTATTAAGGCAGTCCAGTTGGACTTAAACTTATCAAAAGCTTCTATTCCCTGATTCGTTACCACTATTTCTTGATATTCACTCAAAGATTGGCCTAATTGCTTATTAAGCACTTCTATCTCTTTTTCATATTTTTCTTTAAATGGCAGATCTTCAGATATCAAATTCTTTTGAGTAGCAATAAATATGCCGTCAGTTTGATCATTAATTTTATTAAGCATGTTTATTTCTGGAATTATTTCATTATTTATTGTCGTTGTATTACCATTCAATGTAAAAGAACTTTTAATTGAAAAAACACTAATCGTCAAAATAATGAACATAATAATAGAAAATGAAATACCTAATTTCCTTCCAATTGTCCACTTCATAATTTTTCCCCCTCGATGGATGCATAGTATTCTATATTAAAAATCGATACTATAATTCATATATCGACATTATTCGACGCCTTTAAATAGGCCACTCGAAATAAAATTCAGCTCATTTAAATACCTGTAAACGCTTATAAAATATGGATTATATCCACATTTACACAAATAGTTTATTTTATAACCTTTTTTGTAAAATTAGTGTTACTCCCATTACTATATATTTAGGTATAGTAATGATGTGCATAAAGTACTGAAAATGAGATGTATAAAATAAATATTAGTTTAACGGCAGCTGCATTATTTGTTATAACTTTCTCAGCAAGCATTACTTTTGCAGGGGAGTTAAGTGCTCAGATTAAGAGAATCAACTTAAATGGGATGAGATTTGGAGCAACATAGACCAAAATCCGTTTCTTGACCTTCTACCGTTTCGAATTGCCCCCGATTATTTTGCATGAACTTCTCGACTCGATTCACTGCTGTACGCATCTTCTCGCCTGGACGAATAAATAGCAGCCAATCACCTCTTGAAACTTCCCGAATTTTGCTTTACATCACCTGTCGACCTTAAGCAGACGACAGAAATTCGCGCCATTTACCATTTTCCGCTTCGTTCTTCCTGATAAACTCCAGATCTCAACGCTTGCTCTGCTTATGACCTACTCATTGCGACTTGCCAGCTGCATCACGTCCCGCACATTAGCTGCTGTTTCAGTTCCCCTCCATTTCTCGAGCTAACTCTACCGCATGTCGTTATATTCACGCTCTGTCCATGCCCTATTGCCTTTTACCGCAGGTGTCTTGTCTAATACAATAGAAAATGCATTTCTCAACCCAAAATAAAGAAATGAATGCCATGCGGGAAATACTTGAGGAATTAGTAAAAGGACAATTGGAGTTGAAAAATTACATCAAGGAATCATTACCAGGACAAGTACAACTGGAAGAGCACGACAGAGAACCATTGTTAAGTTTAAAAGAAACTATGGCTGGTCGTAAAGAGGTACTGGACATGGTTGAAATTGCTGCTACAGAAGAATAAAAGCCGGATTTTTTCGCTCGCTTTTTTAAAAGGCAGTAAAAAAAGAAGAAGGAATAAATCCTTCTTCTTTTTGATTTGTTCTTGTAATTTTTCATTGGGGTTATTCTTCTCGAATGACTAATAAAACACCAATAGAAATTAATATTGTACCTATCCAAAAAGACCAGCCAATTTGTTCACCTAGTAATAACCAACCTAAAAAAGTACCAACTATTGGTGGAAAAAGAAAAACAAACCGCCACTTGAAGCCGTAAGCATTTGCAGTCCGCGATTCCACAGTAACAAGGCCAACCTTATTAAATACCTGGTTCATTAGTTGGTGCATTTGTCAAATATAGCTCGTACTATAATTTTCCTTTATTTTATAATTAGACCATATAATCCTCAATCCCTGAACTTTTTCTTTCATTCTCAGCAGGGATTTGTTCTGCGTCTTTATCTTATTTTGCCGTTCTCCAATTAATTCCTAACGTTTTTTGATTTTATTGGTAGTTAATGATTTTTGATTCCTCATTAATTTGATACAATTGACTTCAGACATCCTCAGCATTCCTTTCGACCTCCACTGCATTTGATTCTACACACTAAAGCAGAGAAATTTCGGGAGACAGGCAAGTCTTTTTTGTTGAAATTTAAGTTTAACGTTATGTACTTTTTTGTTTCATAACACTTTACTTTTATTTCTCACTATACAATTGTCCGTATACTTTTGTTATATGCGATAGACACTAACTATTAGTCGGAGGTTTTTCTTTGAATGTTGTCATAAACAAATTAAAAAAATTGCTACTCAAAAATATTGTTTTGTACAGCATTATAGCAGTTTGTTTTGTTGGTTCTATACTGTTTGTTCAATACAATTATTCTTTTTACGATCGACCAATTGCTAAAATTATCGAGACCAATCTCGAAGATTCAGTTCAAGTTGTTGATATGCATAACAATCGCGACCAGTTGTTCACACAGCAAATCATCGCCGAGGTTAAAAATGGACAAGAAAAAGGACAACAAATCCATATAACGAACGAGTATTCAACTTCTGGTGCTTATGACCATGCATATCGTGTAGGAAACGATTTGTTTGTTTCAATTGATGAGCAAACAAAGGCATCAGGCGATTTAACCGGAAGTATAAAAGATATTAAACGTGATAAATACATTGTTATGATCATGTGGGTATTTATATTTGTTTTACTTCTAATTGGGAAAAAACAAGGATTTTTTTCGATCGTCAGTTTAGCAGTCAATGCCCTCTTATTATCTTTTGCACTAGATGTTTATGTAAACAATTCATCTATCAGTTTACTTTGGATATGCGGGATAACCGTTATTTTATTTACCGTCACCTCTTTGTTACTCGTGAACGGTTTTAACGAAAAAGCATATGCTGCGATTGTCGCAACACTTTTAGGAACATTTTTCTCCTTACTGATTGCTTATCTGGTCATATGGATCACTGCAGGAAGCGGGTTACGATATGAGGAGATGAGCTTTCTGACACGCCCTTATGAAATGGTATTCATGGCTGGTCTCTTCGTCGGTTCTTTAGGTGCAGTGATGGATGTTGCCATTACAATGTCTTCCTCTATCTTCGGGCTTTACGAGAAAGACAATCATATATCGACAAAAGCATTGAAGAAATCCGGTTTAGAAATTGGAAAAGACATTATGGGTACCATGACTAACATTTTGTTCTTTGCGTACATTAGCGGATCCATTCCAGTCCTTATTTTATATATAAAAAACCACACTTCACTGTCATTTGCCCTTTCTATGAACCTTTCTTTGGAATTAGCGCGAGCGTTGGCAGGTGGCATTGGGATTGTACTGGCAATTCCGATTGGTTTATACACTTCTATCTTCTTTGTGAATCGAAAGAGGCATAAATTATGAATGTATTGGTGTGGCTAGCAGCCATTTTGTTTATATTGATGATTGTCATTGGCGGAAAAAAAGGAGCACGGTCCTTCATTTCCTTATTCTTAAACTTTGGTGTCATCCTTCTTATCACATTGATCATGGCAGATCCGAATGCAAACCCAATTATCCTGACGATTATTGGGTGCACGATCATTAGTTGTATTAACCTTTTTTTCATCAATAAAGTGAACAGTAAAACAAAAACTGCATTCCTTTCTACTGCCATCACTATTGTTATTTTATTGATTTTTATCAATCAAGTGACGAAATTAACTATGATTCAAGGGTTTGGCGAAGAAGAAATCGATGAACTGACCATATTTTCTCTTTATATTGGTGTAGATTTTGTTAAAATTGCAGCTTCAGTCATTATTATGAGTACAATCGGAGCTATTACGGACGTAGCCATTTCGATTACTTCCCCTATGCTTGAGATATTTAACCAACATCCAACCATTAGTAGAAGAGACTTATTCAAATCTGGGATAAACATTGGAAAGGATATTCTAGGGTCAAATACAAATACGTTGTTTTTCGCCTTTTTTGGGGGTTATATGGCATTGCTTTTGTGGTTTAAAGACTTATCTTATTCTATAGGGGAAATCGTAAATTCAAAGATTTTCGGTAGTGAAATGATTACAATATTTAGTGCAGGTATTGGTATCGCACTGATTGTACCAATTGCTTCCTGGATTAATGCATATTATTTAGTGAGGACAAGGGAAAAAAAGAAAGTTAAATAGGAACCTGACTAGCAAAGTCCAGATGCAACCCTTTACGAGGAAGGATTTCGATCTGGCAATCATCAGTATTTGAAATGCGATTGCCTATTGGCTAACTAAAATCGACCAACTAAATGTCCACAGTATGATAAAGTACGTTCTACCCCTTGATAATCTAGGGGATACAAAATCGACATGGAGAGGACTGGATTGATTCCAGTCGGGACTATATCGTTAACCCCTTGTGCATAAGGGGTTACAGAGTAACACAACCCTTTATTGGGTTGTGTTTTTTATTATTAGTAATCATCGAATGACAAGTTTTTATTGGTTATTTTTTTAAATAAAAAAAGATGACCCGTCTAAATAAGGATAGGTCGTCTTTAATTTTACATGCCTTCTGTTCGAAAAAAACCGTCAATAAATGATCTCCTGTTGTTTAACTACTACGAAGGCGCCTATTGTTTATTAATAAATATCATTTTACTACATTCGATGGCTGGTATTGATCAGAGACAATAAAATCGTCTTCTAATAGAACATATGGATGTGTTTCCATCAAACTCGTCTTGAGGTAGTCGGGCATTTTATTTCCTTCGTATGCACAAATCAATGGAAACGACAGCAGATTTACAGCTTCGTCTACTATTACCTCTAAATCTTTTATAAGATGCAGTGGCTCTTCCATAGTAGCCCACTCGACATGTGCCCATGCTCGGAAAGAGATTTTATTTTCAACATAGGGCTGAATTGTCTTACTGAAGTAATCAGCGATTGAAGGTGGATGATAACTGCCACTTGACCAATAGAATTCGAGGCTATTTACATAGTGTATGAATTCCATTTGATCTTTCGTTAAACGTGTACTTAGTTCTTTGCGAATAATAGGATAAAGACGAGAATTCTCAATGAGAATCACGTAATCTCCTGCTACAATACCATCTTGTACATAACTCAAAACCTGTATAATGTAATTTTCAATCCCATTATACTTATATAGTACATGAAGGTGACCATTCTTTTCGTCCTCAAACAACTGATTCATTTTGCTTTTCATTTCTCTTTTTGCAATACCATTTGAAATTTCAACCACAGTAACTACCTCCTTTATTATTAATTCGACATAGAATCCGATAATTCCTTCTTTATACAGACAGGTAAGCTTTTGAGGTTATCCTCCAAATTCCCCTTCCTACTCTACACGTGCGGCTGTCGATGCATACGGCGTACCGATTAGTTCAATTCAATTTAAATCATCAACTCTTATTGTTATGATACACAAACAAGTGCACCAAATTGTAATAAGGCTACTAACGACAATATCCATCCCTTCATTTTTATATACTTCATAAGACTTCATCCTCCCCTCTCTTCTAAAATTGTTACAGATATTCGAACAGTGAGTAATAAATGGTGAGGTGATTTTAAATACGTTCAGATATAATATGGTCGGTCAGCCACGAGATATGATCAAGCGACTATTCCCCAAACTAAAAATCCCTTCGCATATGAAAACTCATAGCAAAGGGATCTCCATATTCTATTAAGCTACTGTGACTTCCTTGCTATCGTCTTCTTTCTCCCGTGTCATCCACTGGAGTGCGACCATTGCCGCGAACAGAACCAGTCCGATAATGTCAGTAATAGTTTCTGGGTATATGAGAAGCATCCCTGTCGCTAAAGCGAACAGGCGCTCAATCCAATTACATTTTCGATACCAGAAGCCAATCATTCCTGCACCAATCGCAATCATCCCAATAATGGCAGTGAAAACGACCCATAAAATCTCTGGGACAGAGGCTCCCATCATGAGCATCGCAGGATTGAATACAAACATGTACGGTATGATAAATGCCGCAACAGCGAGCTTCGCAGAAACGACACCTGTTTTAATAGGATCTCCGCCTGAGATACCAGCTGCAGCGAATGCTGCAAGGGCAACAGGTGGTGTGATGTCTGCGATAATACCAAAATAGAATACAAATAGATGTGCGGACACAGCCACAACAATTGGAACAGTTGCGCCTGGGTTATCAAGCATAAGAAGCGTGATAATCGCAGGAGCAGCGATTGTTGACGTTATGACATAGTTCGCTGTTGTCGGTGAACCCATGCCCAAAACAATTGCAGCAAGCATTGTAAAGAACAGTGTGAGGAAGATGTTTCCACCTGCAGCTGAAATCAATCCAGTCGCAAGACTTAGGCCTAAACCTGTCTTCACAACAACCCCTACGATAA
Source organism: Sporosarcina sp. resist (assembly GCF_014302295.1). NCBI lineage: Bacteria > Bacillati > Bacillota > Bacilli > Caryophanales > Caryophanaceae > Sporosarcina > Sporosarcina sp. resist. The sequence continues at coordinate 3,754,989 of NZ_CP060287.1, forward strand.
TACCGGCACATGCTGTCGCTGCCGCGACACCAAGCGCTGTACGCGCACCATCAACCAATGCTTCAATCATATCTTTAAATCCAAGACGCGTTGACTTATCGAATGAGCTGACAATAATCGTTAAGACGATTCCCAACAATGCTGCTTTCATCGTAGGAATACCAATTAATAAAAAGACGATAATACCGATAATCGGTAAGAGTAAATATATTTTCTTTAATGTCTTTTTACGGTCAGGAATTTGGTCTTCCGTCATTCCTTTTAGACCGACACGCTTCGCTTCAAAGTGTGTCATAATCCAAACTCCAGTGAAATAAAGGAGTGCTGGAATCGCTGCGGCTTTTGCAATTTGCCAATAGGTAACGCCGCCTATGAATTCAACCATAAGGAATGCGGCTGCTCCCATAATCGGTGGCATAATTTGCCCGCCCGTCGACGCTGCCGCTTCAACGCCGCCAGCAAATTCCTTTTTATAACCAAGTTTTTTCATCATCGGAATTGTATACGAACCCGATCCAACAACGTTGGCAACCGAACTTCCCGAAATTGTACCTTGTAAAGCACTTGAGAAGATGGCAACCTTAGCCGGTCCACCGACTAAACGGCCCGCCAATACAACCGCAAGATCGTTGAAATAAGCTCCGACCCCCGTTTTGACAAGGAATGCTCCGAATAACAGGAACACGAAAATGAATGTGGAAGATACACTAATTGGCGTACCTAAAATTCCATCTGTCGTGAAAAACATCAATTGAACAACACTTTTCAGATCTTGTCCACGGTGTGCAAGGAATCCTGGGAAATATGGTCCGAAAAATGCATAGACTAAAAACACAGCCGAAATAATTGTAATCGGCATACCAACCGCTCGTCTCGCGGCCTCCATCGTTAAGAGGATGGCTAGGACCCCAACGATTATATCAAGTATTGATACACGACCAACACGTAACACAAGATCTCCGATTAGAAGCGGCCAATAAAGTCCGACCCCTATAGCCAGAAGCGCCAAAATCATATCGTAAAATGGTACCTTATTTCGTTCTCTCTTACTTTTTTTCCTAGCCGGAAACAGGATGAAAATTAAAGATAATGCAAATCCTAAGTGAATTGAACGTTGAATGTACGCCGTAAAAGGAGTTCCAATTGCTGTATATAATTGAAATATGGAAAACGCTAGTAAACCAAAAAATACAATTTTCTTAAATATGCCTGTAACATCACGTGTATTCGATTCGGGGTCATATTTTTGAAGTATTTCCAGTTGTTCTTCTTCTGACAACATTTTAAACTCTTCTGTTTGCGTTTCCAGCTCTAGCTCATCGTTCCGCTTTGTTTTTTTTCCCATTCATATGAACTCCTTTCAGCATTTGATAGAAGGATAGGTTCACAACACGAAATGTGTACGATTTTCCCCTTATCAACTGTTTCTTTAAATTTAGTTCGTTTCTTAAGTATCGAAAAGCTAATTCTGCATCTACATCTCCAACCAGCATGACAAATGAATCTATAACATTATCATCATATGTAAGCGTATACACCCCATCCTGCACAGTTAGGGTTTCTCCTTCTTCTGCATAGCCAGGCAAACCAATTGCAAGATCCTCGTACTGCATCGATAACAGACGTATTTTTCGATCAGCAGTCACTTCATAGAATTCAATGACATCTGTCAAATGAATGGAGTGAACGTATCTGATTTGAAAGCTGTTAGTATTTTTTAAAGGGACATAATAGACGTCAGGGTTTTCCACACGATGTTCAGTAAACGTAAACGCTGGTTTTATTGGAATAAAAAAAAGAATAGCAACTGAACAAATGAAAAAAGTAATAAACGGAACGGCTTTTTTGTGACACATCTCGCCTCTTCCTTCCGTTTCTAATTCATTAGATTAATTTCAAAAATGGGACGGCTAAAGCTTAACAACGCTTCACCGCCCCGCTAACATTACATCTTATTTTTTGATTACTTCATCAAAGTATTTCTGTGCACCTGGGTGAACCGGAATTCCGATTCCATCAAGACCTTTTTCAGCTTGTATCAATTTCCCTTTTGCATGTTGCAATTTAGACGCATTGTCGTAAATTGCTTTTGTAATTTCATAGCCTAATTCTTCAGGAACTTCATTTTGGATAACAAGCATCGCCCCAACGGAAACTGCTGGTGTTTCATTTGCCATTCCATATGTGCCTGAAGGAATCATTTCTTTAGCGTAGTAAGGATACTTTTTGATCAATTCGTCTGCTTTTGCATCTTCCACTGGAACAACAAATACTGACGCAACTGCGTTCAAGCCTTCAACCGCTCCCGTAGGTGTACCAGCTGTGATGAATGCAGCATCAATTTGACCCGCTTGTAGACTTTCTTGTGATTCACCAAAATCTAGACTTTGTGGCTTTATATCATCCATTGTTAGTCCATGTATTTCTAGCAATTGTTCCGCGTTCGCATACGTTCCAGAACCTGGTGCACCAACGGAAACTTTCTTCCCTTTCAAATCTTCATATGTTTTAATACCGTTCTTTTCAAGTGTAATCAATTGAACCGTTTCAGGGTATAATGCACCAATAGCTGAAACATTATCAATTACATCGCCATCAAACATAAGCTCACCTTTAGATGCGTAGTAAGCAATATCTGTTTGAACGAATGCAATGTCAGCATCACCGTCTTGAAGTGATGTCATATTCGCAGCAGATGCTTGTGATACTTCTGCTGTTGTTTTAATACCAGTCGCTTCTGAAATATAATCTGCGAATGATCCCCCGAGTGGATAATAAGTCCCTTGTGTTCCTCCAGTTAAAATACTTAGAAACTTATAATCTTCTTTACTTTTACCAGCATCTGAATCTTTCTCCGATGTCCCTGTATCTCCTGAGTTACATGCTGATAGAACTAGTAATGCAATCATCATAATAAATGTAAACAATCGCAATCGCTTTTTCTTCATTCCTTCATCCCCTTAAGTGTAATAATTCTCCATAATCCTAAAATACATCTTACCATGAAGTCTCTCTATTTTGTCAATAAACTTTAAAATTAATCAGTTTTTTGCAAGCGTTTACATGTACTTTCTCACACACTATTCGCCAAATTCAAAAAACACCTAAAAGGGAGAATCCTTTCAGGTGTTTGCAGTTATTCACTAAATTTGTGCACCTTTCACTTTCGTTTCAGGCATCGTTTCCTCAGGTGTAATATCTTCAAACGTTTCGCCCGCTTCTTGAAGATCGCGAGTTCTATGTGCGATTCTTGAAGCTGCACAAGCAGCAACACTGGCAACGAGATCGTCTAAAAATGTATGAATAGCTTGACCTTTTTTCGTGTCTAGTTCGTTAATGATGCCCATTTTATTTTTATCGAGATGACCAAATGTTGTTACTGCAATGGAACCATATGTAAACACGGCACCCAGTGCTATTGTTTCATCAACCCCGAATAGACCTTCATCAGACTCAACGATTTGTTGTAATGGGGCGGACAGTTTTCCCTGTTCTGCCAGTTCATCTAATTCAATTCCCACAAGGATCGCATGCTGAAGTTCCCGTTTTCGAAGGACTCCTTCGATAGATTCAATGCAGTGGGCCATTGTAAGACCATTATTATACGGATATTGTAGTTCATAGACAATTTCAGCGATTGCTTCCAACGTCACACCGCGCCGTTTCAAAGCCGCTTTCGTTGCTTCAGTCACAACTTTTGAATGTACAATTTTTGTATCATCATGCATTCCTGCCAACCCCTTTTATAGTTAGTATATAAACAGAACACAACTATTATACCTGACCTTAACGATATGATACAATTTCAATATACACGCAATTTGAGGAGGCAACCAGAGTGAAATACGGAAAAATAGAAGATATATCAATTTACAGTAAAGCACTTGATGAGGAAATGCAGTTGCTCATTCATTTGCCCCACAACTTTTCACCTCTCTATAAATATTCAGTGCTGATTGCATCTGATGGGAAAGATTATTTTCAGTTCGGCCGTATAGGACGGGTCGTTGACGAATTAATTGATGCCGAAGAAATTGAAAACGTCATTGTAGTTGGTGTTCCTTATAAGAGTGTCAAAGAACGCAGGCGCATGTATCATCCCGATGGGGACCGACGTGAAGCCTACACCCGCTTCCTTGCTCATGAACTTGTTCCGTATATCGACGACAATTATCCAACATATCAGATTGGGGCAGGCAGGGCTCTTATCGGCGATTCCTTAGCGGCGACGATTTCTCTTCTAACAGCATCGAAGTATCCCAATATATTCGGGAAAGTGATTCTGCATTCCCCTTATGTCAATGATTTTGTGCTTGAAAAAGTGGAAGCTTCACAAGATCCTTCCCGATTCTCCATTTATCATGTAATTGGAAAGGAAGAAACCCAAGTAAATACGCAAGTTGATGGTGTTCAAGACTTCCTTACGCCAAACAGAACATTAAACGAATTACTTGAAAGAAAAGGCTTCCCTTATTTCTATGATGAATTCAATGGAGACCATACCTGGAAGCATTGGCAACCCGATGTCCGCCGCGCCATTCAAATGGTTTTTGGTCACTAATTCAGACAAAACGGACATATTTTCAAGTATTCTGCTATAATCAAATTTATAAAGCTAAAACAATTATTCTAGGAGGTTTTTATTATGAAATACGGTGTCGTTGCTTTCCCATCAAAGAAACTTCAGGACTTGGCAAACGCTTACAGAAAGAGATATGATCCACATTATGCACAAATCACGCCGCATTTGACGGTTAAAGGTGTATTCGAAGCGAACGATCAAGAAATTGAAGAAGTTGCAAAGGCAATTAAAGAAGTAACTAAAAAACACACTCCATTTGAATTAAACGTGTCAAAAGTGGGCACATTCGCTCCTATCACAAATACAATTTATTTTAAGGCTACCCTTAACGATGAATTAGCTGCTTTGCATAAAGACCTGAACAACGATTTCTTCGGTGAAAAACCTGAGTTTGCATTCGTTCCCCACGTGACGATTGCTCAAAAACTTTCTTCTGGCGAACACGATGATATCATTGGTCAACTGAAAATGATTGGTGTCGATCATACTGAAACAATTGATCGTTTGCACCTTACTTATCAACTTGAAGACGGCTCATGGACGGTATATGAAACATTCCGCCTTGACGAGGATAACTGAAAATTGTTTGAAGTAAGATTCGCAACTTCTGACCTTGAACAAGAAGATGCATTTTCTGTCAGAAGAAAAGTGTTCGTGGAAGAACAAGGTGTGCCACTTGACCTTGAACTAGATCATTTCGATAAAACTGCATCACATTTCGTCGTCTATTCATCAGAATCTCCAATCGGCGCAGGCCGAATCAGGGAAATCAACGACGGAATCGGAAAAGTTGAACGTGTCTGCATTTTAGGGGAATTTCGCGGGAAACATCTCGGAAACCTTATCATGCATGCACTTGAAGAACATGCTAAAACAACGGGTATGAACAAGATTATTTTAAATGCACAATCATATGCTGTCCCTTTCTATGAAAAATTAGGCTATGTCATTACTTCACCCGAATTTATGGATGCGGATATCCCGCATCGCGCAATGGAAAAAAGGATGATATGAAAAGCCTAAGTACGCCGTGTCCTGCGGCAATGGCTACGTGACCCCACATCCAGTGGGCCTCCTAGCGGTTGGCACCTGGAGCTAGACACCTACCTAAGTAGAAAAACTTATTCTTTCTTTTTTAAAATAAAAAAGGTTCGCATTGCTTTATAACAGCAATGCGAACCTTTTTCTTGTTATCAGTTAGACATAAGCATTTATCGCGATACCTTTCCCTACTACTCTGGCGATCACCGGTGATAGATTAACTGGATTGGGACGGACAAATCCTTGATATGCCAAAGGTGCTGCTACAATGGGTTTTTCCTCTTCTTCCTCCCTTTCTCGTTCTTGATGCGAGGACTCTTTAAATTCATCCAAAAAGTCTGAATTTAACTTAACATTGTTCACCCGATCAATATAAGCAAAATTATAAGCTTCCATACTCAATCGATTTGCATATATTTGAGATTGGATTGGTTGAATTGGTAAAATATAACCCATCGTTAACACCTCCATTTTTGCTAGTACTATTACTATATCCAGAAGTTAGTATTATTAAACCTATTATTCTGCTTTTTTATTAATTTATTTTATTGTCGGCCAAGCATATCTTGAATATCACTAATATTAACCGCTTTGCCATTCTTGACGATAGAATTAACAAGCTCATCTTCCGTCTGTTGAGGTACTTCTTTTTTGGCGAGCCTTCCGACTTTCCGTATAATTTTCCTCACTTGCCGTTCATCACTGAAATCTGCATATTGAATTGCATTTGCAAGTGCAAAAACTTCTTCCATCGGGACGCCTGTTTTTGATTCGATTTTCCGGAAAAATGAATCATTCATCTGTTATCTCCCCCTTTTTATACGCAAAAAGTGCGGCCTACAATGATAAGCAAGATGAATAGAACCACAATCAGGCAAAATGTTGAACCGCCGCCTTTTTCATTTTCATAACCGCCACAACCTCCGCCGCCGTATCCGCCGCCACCGAAAGAATTACATCCTCCAAACATAATAATACCCCCTTCCTTTCTTCGTATCCTATGCAGACACGAGAAGAAGGAAGAGGGCGCATGACTATTAAACCTTTCCTTTCGATTTAAAAATAACAGATGCAATGAATCCAAATAGGATCGCTGAACTAATTCCTGAACTAGTCACTTCAAACATGCCTGTCATAACACCAATCAGTCCATGTTTTTCGGCTTCTGCCATTGCACCATGGGTTAGGGCATTACCGAAAGAAGTAATTGGTATCGTTGCCCCCGCTCCAGCAAAATCGATAAACGGCTCATACAGACCCACCCCGTCCAACACTGAACCTGCAACAACCAAAATGCACAATGTATGTGCCGGTGTTAGTTTTGCTACGTCAAACAACAGCTGCCCCACAACGCAAATGAGACCACCTACAATAAATGCTGTAATGAAAATCGAAACCATAATCCACACTCATTTCATTGTTAATTCGATTGCATGCGCAATGCACGGAATCGTATCACCTTGTTGAAATGATAACGGAGATAATAGCGCGCCCGTCGCAATTAGAAGGACCCGTTTATATTCACCCGTACTCATTTTATCAATTATTTCCGCGAAGAAAACGGAGGCAGAACAACCTGCACCACTTGCCCCGGATAAAAATGATGCGTCAGCACCGTAAAATTCTTTACCTGCATCCCGGAAATTTTTAGTCACGTCAATTCCTTGATTGCTCGCAAGTTTTTTGTATAACTCAAAACCAGTTTTCCCAAGATCTCCTGTCATGATCACATCATAGTCTTTCACGTCTTTATTGTGACCTTTTAAATGGCGGGTAAGCGTATCTGCCGCTGCCGGTGCCATCGCCGCCCCCATATTCAGTGGATCTGTCATTCCGAGATCTATTGCGCATCCGATTGTTCCGCACTCTATAGAAGGAAACCCTTTTTTATAAGGTGCGACAGCTGCTACCCCTGCCGCTGTGACAGTCCATTGAGATGTCTCAGGCTTTTGTGAACCGTACTCATTCGGATAGCGGAATTGTCTTTCAACTGCATTATGCTGACTAGATGCTCCAGCAATAGCGCAAGTGGACATGCCCGTTTCTGTCAGCAATGCAGCCATTAAAAGCGAAGATACTGACGTTGCACAAGCTGAAAACAGGCCAATATAGGGAATTCCAACCGTTGTAGCCGCAAAATTTGAGGGTGTCATCTGGTTAATAAGATCGCCAATTAACAGGAAATCGGCGTCGCTTGGTACAGAATCCACTTTACTTAACGCAATCATGCACGCATCTTCCATCATTTTTGCATGACCATGCTCATTTGTTTTCATTTCACAGCGCTCATCCTCGTAAACTTTATCAAATTTATCGACGAATAGACTTTTCTTTTCCAAAGGTCCAACTGTAACACCCGTTGCCACAATGGATGGGGTCGTTTTGAATGTCAGCAGGCCGCGCGCTACCATGATACGACACCAAATTTCACAAGTATCGTTTTAATGAGTGCAACAACAAATGCCGAAAAAACACCGAAGAGAATGACTGAACCCGCTAGTTTGAACATGTTGCCGCCAACTCCAAGAACATACCCTTCCGTCTTGTGTTCAATTGCAGCAGAAATGACAGCATTGCCGAAACCTGTAATTGGAACCGCACTCCCCGCTCCTCCAAATTGGGCAATTTTCTTATACAACCCAAAACCCGTTAACAGCATCGCAAAAAATATCATCGTTGCAACAGTCGGGTTACTAGCCGTCCGTTCCGTGAAATCAAAATAGGTCATATAAAATAGCGACACAAATTGGCCTACCAAACAAATTGTGCCTCCCGTCAGAAATGCAAAAATGATATTCCGCATCAATGGTGTTTTAGGGGAAATTTCTTTCTCTAACTTCGCATATTTTTTTTCGTCCATCATGTCTCTTCCTTTATAAGCGATTTCAATTTTTCAATCTTTTTTCCCTGATCCTTTTTGTCATCCAAATCAATGAGCTTGTTCGTTTCCATCCATATCTTACTGTCTGCTGAAACGGTAACGTCCAACTCTGGGTAGCTATTTCCTAATTTTTTCTTGAGCTCCTTTTCAATCTTTTCTTTTTTGAAGCGCGAAAAAGTTGTAAGCGTAACGCCAGTTAGCAAGTCATTTTCATGAAAAACAGTGACCGCTGATGTGAGACGTTTGTCATTTATCAATACTTCTTCGGCTTTCGCATGATCCTCACTGGAATTGTTGTCAATCCGGAATCCGCTACCTGAACAGCCGGATAGTAAGACAACTGCGAAAAACACAAGGCTAAATTTACGGATACGCGTCCCCTCCATTTTTATACAGTATGCCTTTTCATACTAAACTTTATTCATTATTCACCTAAGCGCCCTAACACTATGAACTTTGCCGCATAAAGTATAAAGAATTGAGAAATGGAGGTGGAATTAATGGGATGTGGAAGAAATGAAGAAGATAATGAAAGAAAGCACCAAGATGACTGTGTATGTGAGGTTGTCAGGTTCATCAAACGTTTACAGGATGCTGGAACAGACGATGACTGTGTAGAATGTGAAACAGATTGTTTCATGGCTCCGCTTGGTAGCATATCCAGCCCTGCACGTAACCGTGTTAATACACGCGTTTTCATGCTATTGACGAAGAATGGTGATCCGTTCAAAGCAATGTTCCGTCCGGAAAGCCGAAGACATTACCTACACAATTGCTTCTCTACTTTTTTCAGAGTCCAAAACGTCTTTGACGGCTGCTGCGCAACATTGCAAGTACTAGCACCGTTAGACAGTAACAATAATCCGGTGGACATTATTAAAAACGGCAAGCTAGATCTCGAAGAACTTTGTAAAGTTACTAGGTTTGGTGCGACAGATTCATGCATCACAGTAGACTTGACTTGTTTCTGTGGAATCCAATGTATCAAAGATACGTTTATCGACTTTTGCGACGTAGATTAATTAATACCCTGCAATGCCCAAACAACCCAACAGTTTCAATCTGTTGGGTTGTTTTAATTTTTCTTCATCATTGTAAAAAAGCAGGACGGAGAGATTCCCCATCCTGCCTTTTTACAATAATAAGAAAGTATAGGTTTTTCACATGCAGCAGTGTCTAGACTCCATCTCCTAGCCCCTTGAGTCGCTTCAGTCCTTAAGTTAAAGGCACCTCCGTTTTCTTATTAAATTTCATCAAACGGCTTACCACGCCATAATACTTCTTCAATCTTCCCCATTTCCACGGCTACTATTTCATGATTATCACCTTCCAGATCAATCCATACTGTTTCTTCTTCAATTTTCTCAATCTTTCCAGCTAGTGTTTCTTCCTCTAGAACAAATTGAAGTGGCTGATAAGCTTGGCGACGGAACGAATTACTTAAGTAAATAATTTTACGTTGAATGCCCGGATTCACTGGCACGACTTCGGTAACACTTAACTGTTCCTCATTTTCCACCACCGATTCCTCTTCATTGTTAAGTAAAAATACTGACGTGCTCTCCTCCACTATAATCGCAACTTTAATAAAGACTGGTGGCCCGTCAACAAACAATAACGGTTTATTTTGATAAATGTTAAGCACATCCTTTTTAACACAGTATATGCGCCCATTTTACGGATGTTCATAAAAAAAGCGCATGACGCTGATTAGCCCCGACAAGCATAGAGGAAAAGGAAGGTAGTCTAAATTCGCGACGTCCTGTCGCAGCGACTACTTACCTGTATCCTTGCAGGTAAGAGGATGCATACTACAGAGCCCCCACAGCAAACCGTCTTATGACCCATGGGGCTGGCGTCTGGAGTCTAGACATCCACCCAAATAAAAAAAGGTTTTCACCAGTGATCTAAAGATCACTGATGAAAACCGTTGCAAGACCAAGATAAATAATAACGCTAATAACATCATTTAATGTTGTGATGAAAGGACCGGACGCAACTGCAGGGTCGATTTTCAACTTATGCATAAGCAATGGGATGAATGATCCTGAAATCGTTGCGACAAAAATTGAGACAAAAATGGCAGCACCTACTAATAGACCAATTACGAATTCATTCTTCCACACGTAAATTAGACCAACTACAAATAGTGCACAGATAAAACCTGTCATCAATCCTGTTCCTGCTTCACGGATAAGTAGCTTGAATTTACTTTCGTCCTCAACATCTCCTGTCGCAATACCGCGCACTGCGACAGCAAGTGCTTGCGTTCCACTATTCCCTGCAGTACCCGCAATAAGAGGAATGAATGCAGCTAGAAGTGCCACTTTCGAAATTGTTTCTGTAAATAAGTCTATTAAATTAGCAGTAAGCATTCCGAGTACTAATAAAATAAGCAACCATGGAAGTCTTTTTTTCATAGCTGAGAATGAGTTTTTATCGAATGTATCCATATTGGAAACCCCAGCAAGTTTGGAGTAGTCATCTGATGCTTCTTCATCGAGTACATCGATAATATCATCGACTGTAATAATCCCAAGTATATGCTGTTGGAAGTCGACAACCGGGACGGCAAGGAAATTATAGTCCTTGATCATCTTGGCAACATCTTCCTGATCTTCTGAAACGAGAACACTTACGACTCGTTCACTCATTATAGAACTAATCAGTGTATCTTCATGTGCAATGATTAAATCGCGTAGCGATATAACACCTGTCAGGCGATTATTATCGTCAACGACAAATATATAATAAATTGTTTCTGCCTTCGGTGCTTCATTGCGCAAAATTGTCATCGCAGAACGGACTGTCGAATTCTGTGGAATTGTAACAAATTCCGTTGTCATGATCGACCCGGCCGTATATTCTTCATAATGAAGTAATGCTTTGATCTCAGCAGCGGCTTCTTTATTCATTAGCGTCAAATAGCTGACAACTTGTGATTTGTCGAGTTCATTCAGGACATCTACCGCGTTATCGACAAACATGAACGAAATCATGTCTGCTGCATACGTCGTGTCCATCTCCTGAAGGAACTGTTTGTATTCATCGTCGCTAATTTCACTCGTCTCAAATATTTCCGCAAGTTCTTTTGGTGATAAGTATTGATAGATGATTTCCCGGAGTTCCGGTTCGATTTTCTCGTAAAATATCGCTCTGTCATACGGATGAAGGCGTAGGTACTCATTTCGGAAAGATTTAATGTTGTGCTGGATAAGCGTCTCTTTCAACTTCTCTTCATCGAAAATAATTTCTTCTTTATGCTCTTCTTTTATGTTCACAGCTACACCTTCCTTTCTACTTCTATCGTGGATTAATAAAATGAATAAGGGTATTATATACGAATACATATTGTGAAAAAGGGTGATGAAAATATGAAGTACGATATTGTCGGTGATATTCACGGTTGTTATGATGAATTCATGCATTTGATTGACAAATTAGGATACGAGATGATTACAGGTATCCCCCTACATCCCGATGGCAGAAGTCTGGTATTTGTCGGAGATACGATGGATAGAGGGCCTCAGTCGATTAAAATGTTGAATCTTCTTTTCAAAATCCAAGATGAGCATACACTTTATTATTCCCCGGGAAATCATTGCAATAAGTTGTATCGCTTCTCCAAGGGTAACCAGGTTCAACCCACACATGGTCTTGAAACAACAGTAGCTGAACTCGATGCATTATCAAGTGATGCGCGTAAACATTTCTTAACTAGATACCGTCAATTTTACGAAGCGCTACCGTTATACCATACCCTTAATGAAGGTAATCTTATCATTGCACACGCAGGCATCCGTGAAGAAATGATTGGTGCACCCTATTCGGAAAAAATACGGGTATTCGTTCTCTATGGAGATATCACAGGCCAAAAGTTACCCGATGGTAGACCTCTTAGACGTGATTGGGCTAAGCACTACAAAGGTACTCCCCTCATAGTCTATGGTCATACGCCTGTAAAGGAAGTACGCTTTGTAAATAACTCTGCGAATGTTGATACAGGTTGCGTATTCGGCGGTAAACTTACAGCCCTTCGCTATCCCGAAATGGAAGTTGTATCAGTTCCTTCTTTACAACCATTTGTGCCAGAGAAATTTACTGTGTTTGTTTGATATCAGTGTTGGTTAGACGCTTTATATCTAACGGAATATCGCATCTAAACTCAACTTTTTCACTTGTAAGTGGATGCAAAAACCCAATCATCGCACAGTGTAAAGCCTGCCGACCAATCAACCCATGGGAGCCGCCATATAAATCATCACCATGTAGCGGATGGCCTGCCCACCTCATATGGACACGTATTTGATGCGTCCTGCCCGTATAAAGGGTTAGTGCAATTTTTGTTAACTGTTGACCTTTTATGTCCGAACGACCCAGTACTTCTACATCTGTCCGAGCGAATTGGCCATCTTCACGCACAATTCGTTCGATAATGCTACCATCTTTTCTACCAATTGGTTGTACAATGCTGAATTGGTCCCTTTCAACATGTCCTTCAACCAGGGCGATATACTGTCGATGAAAACCGGAATTTGTCATCTGTTCACTAAGCAGATGATGAATATGCCGGTTTTTTGCAATACAAATTAGACCCGATGTATCCTTGTCAAGACGCGTGACGACATGTACTGTGGCTGGAAGTCTTTCCTTAGCAAACTTTCCGGCAACGGCATTCGCCATCGTTCCATTGGGGTGATCTCGCGACGGGATAGTACTTTGCCCTGCTGGCTTATCGACAATAATTAGCGCTTCATCTTCATAGACAATTGTTAAATCACCTGTCTCTGGAAGTAAACCTGGGCTTGGCTCTTCTGATGGAAAAATAATAAGTACTTCATCACCTGACTGCAACGGATGTCGCACATTGCGTTCAAAGCCATTCACGCGGATATCTCCGCCATCATATTTAGTCGCAGTTAACGTTCTTTTAGATATCCCTTTTGCGTGCAAGAATTCGCGTAGCAGTATACCGCCTTCATCCACCTGAAATACGAGGCGAAACCTGCGATCCAGCTCATCCCCCTTAGACATCGCTGTCAATGAATGAATCATGCACACGTCTCCAAAATGGAAACGGCCTGAACCTTCCGAAACGTACTTTTTCCTTTGAAACTTGATATTCAATCGACTTCACATCTTTATGTAGAAGTTGCAAATGGTCGACTGTTACCATGAAATCTGGTCCTTTTACAGGTGTTAGTGCACATTTATGATGCGCGGGTAGCACTAGTGGTGCGCCAACTGTACGGAACACCCGATTGTTAATAGATGCCATTTCTGTCAATTGCATGGACGGTAGAGAAGGATGAATAATTGCTCCGCCCAATGCCTTATTGTATGCAGTAGACCCAGAAGGCGTTGACATACATAACCCGTCGCCACGAAAACGTTCAAAATGGTTGCCATTCAGTTCAACATCCATGACGAGCGTCACATCAGGAGATTTCACCGTCGACTCATTCAGTGCAAGGTACAATGCGCTATCCTTATCGTTTCGGTAGTTAATCTTCACATCAAGAAGTGGGTATTCGAAAACTTCGAATTCTTTACGAGCAATAGAAATGACAAGCTTTTCAATTTCAGCCGGCTTCCAGTCTGCGTAAAACCCTAGATGGCCTGTATGAATTCCGACAAACGCTGTATCTTTCAATCGGTACTTATACTTATGAAAAGCGTGGAGTAAAGTACCATCTCCTCCAATTGACAAAACGATGTCCGGTTCTTCTTCATCGAAAAAAAGCCCAAAATCTGTCAAATATTCCTTTGCTTCATCCATAAGTTTGTTCGACAATGCATCGTTTCGTGTCTGTATTGCAAATTTCATAATTTCCCTCCTCCTTTCCCGTTCGCCTCTCCATAGCGTCTTGTCGCCGTTTCTTTGAATGCACTGAAATATTGTTGCGCATCCTGAATTTCATTACGAATCTGCGACATTTCTTCATCTAGCTGGAAGGCTGCTTCCGCTGCTCGTTCTAGACGATGCCTGATTTCATCCGGCATTTCGCCTTCGTATTTATAATTCAATGAGTGTTCAATCGACGCCCAGAAATTCATTGCTAACGTACGGATTTGAATCTCGGCAAAAATCGTCTGCTCCCCATGAATCGTCTGAACAGGGTATTTGATAATTAAGTGATAAGATCTGTATCCACTTGGTTTATTATGTGCGATATAGTCGCGCTCTTCAATCACTTCGAGGTCATTCCGCTGTCGTAACGTTTCTACAACAGTACTAATATCATCGACAAACTGGCACATCAGACGAAGGCCCGCAATATCAGGCAGTTCAGCGGCAAGTTCTGCCGATGGTTCGAATGGAATCCCTTTTTCAAGTGTTTTGTCATAGATACTCGCGAGCGGCTTCACCCTGCCCGTCACGAATTCAACGGGCGTATGTACGTCTTCCAATTCATACTGAGCTCGCAAGCCCTTCAATTTCACTTTCAGTTCATCTACTGCTTGTTTATAAGGTTCAAGAAATTGATTCCACTGCCTCATCCGGACCCCTCCCAGCTGTTATTCCATATGTTGAAGTATCGAGCTGAATGCTTGCTCGACTGCCGAGGAGAATGCTTCCCCGTAATTATCATTACCCTCAATATTAAAAATAAGCATTGTCAGTTCATCTTTGAATCCAGGAAGCGGAATTATTTCATCCTTCCACGAAAGCACCGGATCTAAATTCGTCGTCAATACATCGACCATAAGTGGCCATACAGCCTGTGTTAAATGAAGATGCTCGTACCCTGCTTCTACTTCTAAAAGATAAACAAACGACAAGTTGTCTGAATCTGTTATCATCTTTCCAGCTGGTATACCTTGAGGCTTTTCTGCTTGTTCTGCTACTAAAAAGAGGATTTGTTCATCATTTCGAAGTCCACTATCAATTCGATTTTTAATGTTCACAATTTCTTCTTCCCTTCATGCGTCATTACGTTTATTCTATCATATGCTGCGCGGCCTTGCAGTCTAGAAAATGCGTTTCCCCACATAAATTGGTATACTAATGTTAAGTTATTATTTCGCGAGCGAACAGCTTAACGTCAGAAGGGACAGATCATGATGGATACGCACACAATTCGTACATTAATGGAAATAAATACACTCCAGTCTCTCGGAGCTGTTCAGACACAAACTGAACAAAATAACACATCCCCATCCCTCTTTAACACACTATTAGAGGAGATGTTAGGCGGCACATCCATAACGGATTCCTTATCTTCCGTTTCATCTACACTACTCGGAAGCCTCAATAATATAGAAAGCTTGCGCTATGACGGAAAAAATGGTGTGTTTGAACCTTCTTCTCTCAGCGCTATCCTTTCCGCGGCGCAACAAAGTTCAACTGTTCCCATGAAAAATACATCCATTGGGGATGACAGCTATCGCGATATTATTAGCCAAGCTGCAAACAAATATAACTTGCCCGATAAACTGATTTCTGCCGTTATCAAACAAGAATCGAACTTCAACAACGGTGTTGTCAGCCACGCGGGTGCACAAGGCCTTATGCAGCTAATGCCTGGAACGGCAAAGTTCCTAGGCGTCAAAGATAGTTTCGACCCCGTCCAGAATGTGATGGGCGGTGCCAAATACTTAAGACAAATGCTTAATCAGTTTGGCGGTAATATCGAGCTTGCCCTTGCTGCTTATAATGCAGGTCCCGGAAACGTAAAAAAACATGATGGGATTCCCCCATTCAAAGAGACACAGCAATACGTAAAAAAAGTGCTCGGCTATTTCAATGCATAAGATTGATAATCTAACCTACTGTTTCATAAACGGAGCGCTTTATTTGTGAAAAGAGTGCAGGGTTGATAGAATATCAATACAGTCAGAGCAAAGGAGATTGACATAATGATGCGAAAACCTTTGATCCCTTATGAGGAGATCGGTGCTACAAAGTTGTCGGAACTCATCGACCTGTTTTACGCTAAAGTGGCCGTACACCCGGACCTATATCCGATTTTCCCAGATGACCTGACAGAAACAGTACGCAAACAAAAACAATTTCAAACACAATATTTAGGTGGTCCCAATTTATATACTGAAGAACATGGTCATCCGATGATGAAAGCTCGTCATATGCCATTCCCAATTACACCAGTTCAAGCGGAAGCATGGCTAGCGTGCATGGCAGAAGCAATGGACGAAGTCGAACTTGAAGGAAATATACGTGATATCTATTATAAGCGCCTCGTCTTGACCGCCAATCATATGGTGAACAGGGCTGGGGAGGAGAAAACGTGAATCGACAAACATTACTGGAGAACCCAATCAGTACTTCCGCATGCATAAGGCCAATCGAGCTATATGTTTTCATCGATCCTTTATGCGGAGATTGTTCGTCGCTCCCGCCTTTACTCCGAAAATTACAAGTTGAATATGATCGCTATTTCACACTGCGCATTGCATTACGCACATCATTGCCTAAAATGAATCTTCAATGTCTGCATAAAGATGAGGATGAGCTGGCTTGTGAAAAAACACATCCAGCTTTCCCAAGTATTGCTGTTAAAACTGCAGAGTTTCAAGGCAAACGTGCCGGTTTTCGATATTTATCAAAAATGCTTGAATATTCATTTTTGAAGTCAAGGAATGTATCGTCTTTTTCCGTACTCGTCGAAATTGCAAAAAAGTTAAATCTTGATGTCGAAGAATTTATCCGAGACTTTTCTTCAAAAAACGTCTTGCGCTCTTTACAAGTCGATTTGTACATGGCCAAAGAAATGGAAGTCGACAAAGCACCTACTTTCGTCTTTTTCAATGAAAACATTGAAGATGAAGGATTAAAAGTGAGCGGTTTATACGACTACGATGTCTACGAACAAATTTTAGAAGAGTTAGTCGGCGGGCCGATTCTGCCGGACATCCCCCCTCCCCTTGAGGATTTGTTCCAACGTTTCGATACACTCTCAACAACAGAGATTGCTAGTATCTACAACATCACGGAAAAATCTGCAGAACGCGAACTCAAGAAACGCCTTCTCCAACAGCATGTCGAACGGATTCATTTCCAGGACATGACATTATGGCGTAAAAAAATGATATGAATTAAGTGAGCTACTTCATTGCCTGGAGATTCCGGGGAGTGAGGTGGCTTTTTTTGTTGAGCGGGTTTAGGTTGTTGGGTTACAGTTGATTAGTCGGAAAGAGCCATGACTTTATTTGGTCTAGCCATGACTTCATTGAGGCGTGCCATGACTAACCGACACTTGGCCATGAAGTCAACGCTTGG
Source organism: Sporosarcina sp. resist (assembly GCF_014302295.1). Taxonomy (NCBI): domain Bacteria; kingdom Bacillati; phylum Bacillota; class Bacilli; order Caryophanales; family Caryophanaceae; genus Sporosarcina; species Sporosarcina sp. resist. The sequence continues at coordinate 3,772,734 of NZ_CP060287.1, forward strand.
CCATGACTTCATCGAAGCGCGCCATGACTAACTGACTCTTGGCCATGAAGTCAACGACGGGCCATGACTTCATCGAGGCGCGCCATGACTAACCGACACTTGGCCATGAAGTCAACGACCGGCCATGAAGTCATCGAAGCGCGCCATGACTAACCGACTCTTGTCCATGAAGTCATCGCTGGGCCATGACTTTATCGATGCGCGCCATGACTAACTAACTCTTGGCCATTAAGTCAACGACGGGCCATGACTTCACCGAGGCGCGCCATGACTAACTGACTCTTGGCCATGAAGTCAACGACGCGGCCTGTTCGCCCTATTCACCATAGCAATAATACATCTCATTAGAAAAAAGCCTTTCTAAAGCGAAAGGCTTTTCATAACTATCAATGATTCGTTTTCTTAGTACCTTTAATGTAAAATGTCCCGGTAGATTTCCCCTTCTTCACAAGTAACGACGAAGACAATACATACCGTGCTGCATTGGAATCTTTCAAGTTTAAAAACTTTCGGCACTCTTCGTTCGTAATGGAATTTTTCACCAGCATAAACCAATCATCGATACCTTTCGCGTATGGATTTTTGACATCTTTTTCGCAACCGCTACACCGCCATGTCCTCAAACTCTTTCGTTGAAGTAACTGATGGCAATAATGACATATAAATCCTGTTCGCAAATCTTGATGGTTAATATGAAAATAAGAACATAATGGAAAAGGTTTAAATTCATGTTGTTCTTTATCTATTTCCTTTGAAATTTCATTAATTTGGGCAGTCGAAAAAACTGTTGTGAATGGTCTAATTTTTTGCAAATAGAAAGGGATTTGCTTTTTATAGATAATAGGAAAGTCTTGGGGCACATCTATCACTTTTGTGTTCGGATTTGCGAGAACGACTAAACCTAGTATTTTCAGGTTAATCCCTCGTTGTCGGAACCATTCATCTAAATTCAATTTATTTGATTCGACTTGATAAACAGGGCAATCGATAATCGCTTGATCACCAGTTTCTAACACTTGTTCGAGATGTGGGGGGTTTTGGACAAATCGAATTGTACCCTTAATATTTTTCACTTCAACGATTAAGACATACCGTTCTGTGATAATCAAAGTGTCAATCTGAAATGTAAAATTGGGGGAAACGCGTAATTGAACATCAGTAAACACTTTGGTACTTTCAGGAAATCGGGTACGTTCGATGTATGAATCGACGTTACACTCTCCAGAATAGCCTGCACTGATCCGATAAAGTTGTTCTTTTAAATTCTGAACTTTCCAATGATCAGGGGGTATGCGGGCAATCAAGCGTGGTATTCCTTTGAGCAGAGCAGGGGTACTCCTTTTAATGGGAACCAGTATTTTATTCACCCCTTAAATATGATTGATTATTCTACTTAATTATACAAAATGCTAACTTATATGGCAATAGTCTGCCGTAAATCCTTTTTTCATCACATTCCATAAAATATTGATTTTGTCATAATTAGTCGAACTGTTAGTGACCCATTACGTGACTTCCTCCACTATACATACAAAAGAAAAGAGCATTCGCTCCTGGGGGGGAGGGAATGCTCTTATTCAAAGGGAATGGGAGAAATGTTCACGTTCAAACAAAAGGGGTGTATGTTTGGTATGTGATTTATTTCACATCCTTACCTTATCACAAAATAATAGTAGCATCAAGAATTCACAATTATTTTCACATGACTGTCACAATGATGATTTCACCAATACGCCTTACTTTATATTTATATAGTAATATGTATAGAAGAAAAAGCCCTATCTCGACCAGAAATATGGCGGACAAGGCTTTTTGCTAGGTCAATTTAATTTATTTTTTCAAAAGAAGTGATTCAAGTTCGTTCAACTTTTCTTCGAAGACGCGGCATGCTTCTTCGATTGGAGCGGCACTAGTCATGTCGACACCTGCTTTTTTCAGTACTTCGATTGGGTAATCGGAAGAACCGGCTTTCAAGAAGTTATTCACATAGCGTTCAACTGCCGGCTCTCCTTCTGTCAAGATTTGATTGCTTAGTGCGACTGCTGCACTATAACCTGTTGCATACTGATAAACATAATAGTTATAGTAGAAATGTGGAATTCTTGCCCATTCCAAGCCAATTTCCTCGTCGACGACTAGATCTTCACCGAAATATTTCTTATTGAGTGCATAGTACTCTTCTGTCAATTTTTCAGCAGTCAGCGCGACACCTTGCTGATCAAGCTGATGAATAAGGTGTTCGAACTCAGCAAACATGGTTTGACGGAAAACAGTACCACGGAAGCCGTCAAGCCAATAATTCAGCAAATAAATTCGTTTCTGTTCATCATCAATCGTTTTCAAAAGATGATCATTCAAAATAGCCTCATTCACAGTTGACGCGACTTCAGCTACGAAAATGGAATAACCGCTATAGACGAATGGCTGGCTTTTCCGTGAATAATAACTATGAACACTATGGCCGAATTCATGCGCGAGTGTGAACAAGTTACTGACGTTATCTTGCCAGTTCATTAAGACATATGGATTTGTTCCATAGGCGCCTGAAGAATAAGCTCCTGAACGCTTCCCTTTGTTTTCACGGACGTCTACCCAACGATTCTCAAGACCCTCTTTTACGATCGATACATACTCTTCACCTAGTGGGTGGAAACTATCAAGCATCGTTTGTTTAGCTTCGTCATATGGAACTTCCATGCCTGCATCTTTCACAAGCGGTGCATACATATCCCACATATGAAGTTCTTCCAATCCGAACACTTTTTTACGGAGCGCGACATAGCGCTGTAGCAAGTGGACGTTTTTATTGATTGTTGAAACAAGATTTTCATAAACCTGTTCAGGGATATGATTATTTGACATTGCAGCCTCGCGCGCAGATGAATAATTGCGGATACGTGCATTAACGTTATCGCCTTTTACATTACCTGAAAGCGTGGATGCGAAAGTATTTTGGAATTCGCTGTATTTCGAATACATTGCTTTGAACGCATCCTCGCGAACACGCGGATCATCACTTTCCAAAAACCCTACATAACGGCCATGTGATAATTCTACTTCTTCACCTTTTTCATCTTTCACCATTGGGAAAGTTAAATCAGCATTGTTCAACATACTGAATGTTTCTGAAGAATTGCCCGTGACTTCTGATAGTTGTGCAAGCAAAGCTTCTTGTTCAGCAGGCAGCACATGTGGCCGCTGCGTGTTGACTTCTTCGAATTCTTGTTTATAAAGAGCTAGTCCCTCATGCTCAGTAACCAGCTTGTTCAATTCTGTTTCATCAATAGCCAGAAGCTCTGGCAAGAAGAATGATAATGCAGTTGCTACTTTCACGTAAAGTGATTTTACACGGCTATCCATCGCCTGATAGAAGCTGTTTGTCGTATCCTGGTCAGTCTTCAAATGCGCATACGTGTAAAGCCTGCGCAGTCTTTCAGAGAGGGTGTCACGGTATGTCAATGCAGTGTAAAGCGCATCTCCACCACCCGAAAGTGTCCCTTTGTAAGAATCTGCTTTACCGGAGAATTCCTCAACTTCAGCGAATTCTTTTTCCCATGCTTCATCAGTTGCAAATATGTCTTCGAGACGCCAAGTCTCCTCTACCTTTACTTCACCACGAGTTAATACTTTGTTCTTAGTTTCAGCCATCGTCACTTATCCCCCTTCTCCCATTACTTCGGGAAACGAATCAATCCTATTTTCTCAATTTTCATAACGCTTTGCAAGCAATCTTTCTGAAATTAGTTGAATTATTTTTTCTTCGTCAATAACTGTTCTGTTTTGACAAGAATCTACAGTCGCGGAAATAAGGAAATCGCGGTATGCTATGCACGCTTTTCCCTTTGCTTCCGATGGCTCTTCTAACAGAGAGACATATTTTCTAACCTGACTGCGGGATATAGTTCTAACACTAATCCCCTTTCTTCTCAAATAATAAAGGAATGCTAATTGCCATTCACAGTCATGCTCGCGGAATGACTCACTGAAAAGGACGGGTAATCCAATCCATTTTGGAAGATTCGTTGGTATCACTCGCAGTTCATAGCACATTCTTAGAAAAGGATTGTTCACCCCCCTTTTATTCAATAAAATACGGGATTGAATAAATTGATTGCGTATGGATAAATAAAGGGTTACATAACGGTAAATTTCTTGCTCTGTCGGGGTTTTTGGCCGAGCAAATGGAAATATCTGCATCGATAATGGCAAAGTACGATGGATACCAATATAGCGCTTACCTGCGACATGAATAAGACTCGTAAAATAATGGAATCGTTCCGTTTGGGGGTTATATGTGAGTAAGAAATAGCCTTCAGGGGATGTATGTGTCAAGAAGCTTTCGTGGAATCTTGAAAAATCGAATGTACCGACACCTACAGGTAATGAACTAAATTTTGCTGGGGTATGCAAAATCCAGATGGGTTTCATATCTATACTACGATAACCTGCGGATCTAGCCTCTACGTCAGTAATGGGAATCGTACTGCACTGGAATTCAACGGCTATCGATTCAGATTGTGTCGTTATCAGGATATCAGGTCTTTGAGATAACATTCTTAAAAATGGTTCAAGTTCGACAAGCTCGGCATGTTTTTGAAAAAAAGCATACAATTGTTGCTTACCTTGAAGATGGCTGTAAGATTCACCTTCAGAGAATAAAGTAAGACAGGTAGAATCCTTCAAATGTGCGAAATGTGGGATGATAATATCTCCAACTTTCAACTGAACCGGAAAATTACATTGTGGGCAAAAGAATGATCGCAACTTTCGCCATTTGCGCAACCGTTCTCTTTCTAATTCCGGTGTAAGAACAACAAGTTTTCCTTCCTCTGTTTTTGCTGTGAGAATAATATTCAGCTCCTCCCTGCATTAATAATACAAATATTCAGATACTAAAGCAAGTAAAAAAACAGCTACCATTTAAGATAGCTGTTTCTACTGTCCTTTATTTTGCCCCAAAGTATCGCTCTATTGTCACGAAAACATCTGAGTCCATGATAAGTTTGCCGTACTCTTCAATTCGATGAATCGTCATGTTTGACGGTTGACCGAATTCTGAAAGTACGCTAAACAGATCTGTCTTGCGAGAATCATCCATAATTTCATCGTCATATAACAAGTGTAAATAAAAGTTATTTTCAAACGAATATAGAGATGTCTTCACTTCATAATCTTTCATCTTCCCTGCTAGAGGAATAAGATCATCAAATTCGCTAAAGACAAACATATTGTCAAGCCATTCAAATGCTGCATCCCCTATACCTGGCATAGTATCATCATCATCATCGTCGTCATACATTTTGCCATGCTGGAACAGTTTTCTTGGATCATCGTTAGTGAATGGTGATTCAAGTGGTTCACCATCCTCAGACATTTGCGCACGTGTGACCGTCACTTCAATGCCGCCGCTCATCGCATGTACTTGAATCCATAATGGCCCCTCGACTTCAAACTCAGACTCGTCACTGACTTCGTCCATCATCTCCCAGAAGAGTTCCTCGCTCTTGTCGCGATTATACCAAACTTCCTCACGAGTAAAGCCACGCTCTTCGATATCAATATATGAAAGAAAAAACTTAACTGTATTTTCATTAATACGCTCTATTTCCATCCCTTTTCTCTCCCTTCCTATGGAACAGGATTTGTCCGGTTCCCTTCGATGTGTGAAAAAATCCTGCAATGCTTATACTTACTATATGACCGTCCTCTACGTTTTGAAAGGGTTCCGCCTTAGGACGTATAATTTTGATAGTAATAGCATTGTAGAGAACATCCACCCGGAAAGCAAGAGAAACACAAAAAACCGATAGGTGTACGGCATTTTGCAATGTCAACCCCTATCAGCTTCACACTATTTTACGGATTAGTTTACCATGCGCCGCGCTTCAAGCAGCTGATAGGCTCTTACTTTTCTAGGTAGGAATCGACGAATTTCATCTTCATTGTATCCCACTTGAAGTCTTTTCTCATCAAGAATAATTGGTCTTCTTAAAAGACCCGGATGTTCTTGGATTAATTCATATAGGCGTTGTAATGGAAGGCTTTCCACATCAACGTTTAATTTTTGGAATATTTTCGAACGAGTTGAAATAATTTCATCTGTTCCATCTTCAGTCATACGAAGTATTTCTTTTATTTCATCAATATTCAATGGTTCCGAAAAAATGTTACGTTCAGTATACGGAATCTCGTGTTCCTCTAACCATGCTTTCGCTTTTCTGCATGATGTACAGCTAGGTGAAGTAAATAATGTGACCATCATATGCTGACACTCCCTTTCAGTCGGCTCGAATGTTTTGATTTATATTTTTACGTTTAGATTAGAATTATTTTAAACTGCCTGCTTCTAATCCCTATTATACACATTTTCATTACCGATGAATACACTTTTTAAAAATTATTCGCAATCCCATACACTATTGTCACAGTTCCGCAACATAAGCGACTTTCATCAGTATGTGCATGTTCTCTCTACTGTTATACCCGATGCAAGAATTAATTAAACATCTGCTTTGTCAAATAAAAAACTTTCTCATTTGGGTAGCTGCTAATTGAAAATAATTTAGTGTCTACATTATATAGTACGTCTAAATACGGGCAAAGGTTTCATATTAATTTAAAAAAATTCAGAAACATAAGGCTCACCACTGAAATTCTTTATCTATTTTGGTTTGTATTTAACATTTAGGGAATTCCTATTACCTGAATCCATGAATTTCACCGCATACTTACCATTATCTATATTCAAACACGCAAAAGGACTGGTTCTCTTATCGAAAACCAGCCCAGTTGCTTCTATTTAAACTTACTTTGCAAAAGAATCGAATTCGCGCTGTGAGCAAAGGACAAAATGCCCTGGTGTCACTTCACGCATGATTACTTCTTCATCCTGAAGATACTTATGTGATGTTGAATCGTAGCTTTTTCGTACACGGCTACGCTCATAAGCTGGATCTGGCAACGGAATCGCAGATAATAGCGATTGCGTATAAGGATGTAAAGGCGCCGTATAGATCGTTTCGGCTGGTCCAATTTCGACAAGTTTACCGAAATGCATAACACCAATTCGATCTGAGATATATTTCACCATCGACAAGTCATGTGCGATGAATAGATATGTCAGTCCTCTTTCTTCTTGAAGCTCTTTCAACAAGTTGACGACTTGCGCTTGAATAGATACGTCCAAAGCTGAAATCGGTTCATCTGCGATAATGAATTCTGGTTCTACAGCAAGCGCACGTGCAATTCCAAGACGCTGACGTTGACCACCAGAGAATTCATGCGGATAACGATTGGCATGCTCACGGTTTAATCCTACCGTCTCAAGGAGCTCATGAACACGTGCAGTACGTTCTTTCGTATTCTTAACAAGACCATGAATATCGAGGCCTTCAGCGATGATATCAAGCACTTTCATACGCGGATTTAATGATGCATATGGATCTTGGAAAATCATCTGCATTTTCCGGTTGAACGCTTTTAGTTCTTTTTTCGATTTTTTCGCATGGACATCGACGCCATCATAAATGACTTCCCCGCCTGTCGCATCGTAAAGACGGATGATTGTACGACCGGTTGTTGATTTACCGCAACCAGATTCACCAACAATACCAAGCGTTTCGCCTTTATAGATGTCGAATGTTATATCGTCAACAGCACGCACTTCATTCTTTGTTCCCACATTGAAATACTGTTTCAAGTTTTTGATTTCAAGTAATTTTTCAGCCATTATCGAACACCTCCTGCATTGCCTTCATAATACCGGCTACCAGGGAATCTCTTCATTCGCTCTATGACCGCTACCGGCGGATCCACTTGAGGTGCATCCGGATGGAGTAGCCACGTCGCCGCATAATGTGTTTCACTTACTTTAAAGAGTGGCGGAACTTGTTCCAAATCAATCTTCATCGCATACTCACTACGCAGTGCAAATGCATCTCCTTTCGGAGGATCCAACAAATCGGGTGGCGTGCCTGGAATCGCATATAGTTTCTCTTCAGATGTATCCAGTGACGGCATTGAACTTAGAAGCCCCCACGTATACGGATGCTGCGGATTATAAAAGACTTCATCAACCGTTCCCACCTCGACGATTCGGCCGCCGTACATGACCGCAACACGGTCTGCAACGTTTGCTACGACTCCAAGATCATGTGTGATGAAAATGATTGCCGTATCAATTTTCTTTTGCAAGTCTTTCATCAATTCTAAGATTTGCGCTTGAATTGTAACATCCAAGGCTGTCGTCGGCTCATCCGCAATGAGAAGCTTTGGATTACATGCCAAGGCAACAGCAATGACGATACGTTGACGCTGTCCACCAGAAAATTGGTGAGGGTATTGTTTCAATCGCATTTCTGGCTTAGGCATCCCAACCAGAGTCAACAATTCAATAGACTTTTTCCGAGCTTCGGTTTTACTAAGTTTTTGGTGTTTTAGCAGTGGCTCCATAATCTGGTTACCAATCGTCATTGTCGGATTAAGTGAAGTCATCGGATCTTGGAAAATCATCGAAATGTCTTTTCCTCTTACTTTTTGCATTTCTTTTTCAGAAATCTTCAGAAGGTCTCTTCCTCCGAATAAAATCTCACCATTTTTGTACTCGGTACTAGACTTCGGAAGGAGCCGCATAATCGATTTCGTCGTTACCGATTTACCTGAACCTGACTCACCAACTATAGCGAGCGTCTCCCCTTTAAATACTTCAAAATTAACCCCTTGAATCGCTTTCACTTCTCCTGCAAATGTATGGAAGGAAAGCTCCAGGTTTTTCACTTCAACAATTTTCTCCATTTCACTTTCCTCCTTTAATCTTTCATTTTCGGATCAAGTGCATCACGTAGTCCATCCCCAATTAAGTTGAACGCAATCATAAGTAAACTTATGACAACCGCCGGGAAGAACAAAATATGTGGCTGATACTCAATGAATTTATAACCATCATTAATAAGTGTTCCAAGAGAAGCATTCGGCGCTTGAAGGCCAAGTCCTATAAAGCTTAAAAATGCCTCAAAGAAAATTGCTGTAGGAATTGTGAACATCATATTTATGACAATAATCGCCATGATATTCGGCAGTAAGTGCTTGCTGATAATTCGTGTATCGCTTGCACCTAAAGTTTTAGCTGCCAAGACGAATTCCTGGGTTTTATATTTAAGAACTTGTCCGCGTACAATACGGGACATTCCAATCCATCCTGTTATCGATATGGCTATGATAATGGACAATATGCCCGGATCCATGATCATAATCATAAGAATAACGATGACCAGTGTCGGAACTCCAATTAGCACTTCGACAATTCGTTGCATGACATCGTCGGTTCGACCTCCGTAATAACCGGAAATTCCGCCGTAGATGACGCCTATCACAACATCAATGATAGCGGCTACGAATGCGATTAACAGTGAGATTTGCGTTCCTTTCCAGAGACGTGAAAACAAATCGCGCCCTAGGCTATCCGTGCCGAACCAGTAGTTAACTTCTACTTTCTTTAACTCATACAGATTAACTGTTTTAGAACCCAGTTTACCTTCGCCATCAAAAATACCTAATTTTTCAAGCCCTGGAATTTTAGGCGGTAAGCTTGCATGCGCAACTTTTACATCCTCTGGATCATGTTCAACCATGAAAGGACCTGCAAATGCCATAAATACAATAAACACAAGAATGAACATACTGACGATAGCCGCTTTGTTTTTACGGATCCGAAGCCAAGCATCCTGCCAGAAACTCAAACTCGGTTTCGAAATTTTTTCGGCATGCGAGCTATCGATTGTAATCCGCTCAAACGAATCTTTTGGTAGTTTCTTCATGTTAGTAGTCATTACTTGGAACCTCCAGACAAACGGATACGCGGATCAATGACCCCATAAAGAATATCCACTATTAATATAATCACAATTAGGAATACCGAGAAGAACATTGTTGTACCCATGATGACAGCGAAGTCGTTCGAGTTAATTGATTTAACGAACTGTTCACCTATACCTGGGATTGCGAAAATCTGCTCAACTACAAGTGATCCTGTTAATAGTCCTGCTGCAACTGGTCCAAGGACTGTGATTAGCGGAATAAGCGCATTACGGAATGCGTGTTTGAAAGCGATTTCAAACCAATTTGCGCCTTTCGCTTTTGCTAGCAAAATATAGTCTGAGCTTAATACTTCTATCATTTCTGTTCGGATGAATCTTGCCGCAATAGCAATAGGTCCCATCGCAAGTGCGATTGAAGGTAGTATACTGGACTTCCAACCTTCCCACAGGCCAACTGGTAGCACTCCAAGCCATACTGCAAAGACATATTGCAGCAATACTGCAAAAACAAAGGACGGTATGGAGATACCGAGAATTGCGATAATGGTACTACCATAATCCCAAACTGTATTTTGTTTCAACGCGGCAATCATTCCGAGAATAATTCCGATTAAGGTCCCGAAAATAAGTGCCTGAGATCCTAAAATCGCCGAGTATTTCAGTTTTTTCACAATAAGTGTTGTGACATCTGCATTTTTATATTGAAACGATACACCAAAGTCACCTTTTGCAAGGTTCCCCATATAGCGGGCGTACTGTACGGGAATCGGATCGTTCAATCCATACTTCTCATAAACGACTTCCCTTTGCTCAACGGATAATTTTGCTGCGGAAGCTAACGGGGACCCTGGAAGCAGTTTCATTAGAACAAATGTAAACGATGCTATCAAGAATAGTGATAGGAACATATAAATCACACGTTTAGTGATATACTTTGCCATTTTCGCACCTCCTATATTTCATAGATGAATTTAATTAAAAAACTATTAATTCTAGCAAATAATACAACGAATTTTTAGTTAGTTTAACCTCAGTGAAAAAGAGAGTACATGGTCATAAATGCCCATATACTCTCTTTTCTATAAGATTTTAAGCTAACAAGTTATACTTCTTACTTTTCTGCAGCTTCCATATACGTCCATTTGTAGCTATAGTCGCCACCGAATGGATGTGTAGCAAGACCTTTTACAGCAGGGTTCATAAGAACCATTCTTCCGCGTTGATACTGAGGTACAAGACCTGCATCATCTTCAAGAAGAATTTTTTCAGCTTTTGCAAATGCTTCAAAACGAGCTACTGGATCAGTTGCAATTGTAGTTTTTGTAGATTCAATAAGCTTGTCATACTCTGGGTTAGAGTAATTCATTTTGTTTTGTGGACTTCCCGTTACGAACAATTCCATGAACGAGATTGGATCCTGGAAGTCAGGGCCCCATCCTGCTGATTGAACATCATAATCACTTGTATCATCAAGTTCAAGACGAACAGCAAAAGGAACTTCTTTCAGTTTGATTGTCAAACCTGGAAGGTTTCTTTCAAATTCCGATTTGAACCATTCTTGTTGTTTTTTAGCGTTTTCAGTGTCGCCACCGAGAATTTCAATTTCCACTTTGTCTGTTCCAAGTGCTGCCAGACCTTTTTTCCAATATTCTTGTGCTTCTTCAACGTTATATGCAGAGAATTCACCGCTGTAATCACGGAAATCTTTTCCATCCGCATCAAAAGTAAAGTCATCTGCAACTAGGAAGTTAGCAGCAATAGAACCATTAGCAAGTATTGCATCTGCTAACTCTTCTTTGTTGAAGGCTCTTGCGAATGCTTTACGAATGTCAGCATTTGCAAGTGGTGTAGCTTTACCGTTACGTTCTTGATTCAGTTTAAAGTAGAATACAGATGTTTCAAGCTCATTGATGATATTTGGATCATCAGCAAATTGCATTGCATATTCAGCAGAAAGTAGTACACGGTCTTTCTTGCCTTGTTCATATAATTTTACACCTGTTGCAGTTTCTTTAACGACGTCAACAATGATTTCTTCAAGTTTTACAGTATCAGCATCCCAATACTTGTCATTTTTAACATATTTCCAGTTACCAGTACCATCCCAATCAGCTAATGAGAATGGACCGTTATAGATCATTGCTTCAGAGTTAGTTGCATATTTATCACCCTGAGCAGTTACGAATTCTTCGTTAAGTGGGTAGAATGTACCGAAAGACATAAGTGATAGGAAGTAAGCAACTGGACGTTCAAGTTCAACGATAAGTGTTTTATCGTCTTCTGCTTTAATTCCAAGATCTGCAATTTCTGCAGTTCCTTCACCGATTTCAGTTGCGTTTTTAATCATGCCTGCCATCAAATATGGTCCGTAAGGTGAACCAGTATCCGGATCGACTGCGCGCTGCCAAGCATATACAAAGTCATGCGCAGTTACAGGTGTTCCATCAGACCATTGTGCATCACGGATTTTGAATGTGTATGTCAATCCATCTTCACTGATTTCAGGTTCTCCATCTGCCATAGCAGGTACTGGAAGACTGTCTTGGTCAAGACGGTAAAGTCCTTCCATAATGTTGTTCAGTACGTTGAAACCTACAGCATCTTCTGAAATTGATGAGTCAATAGAAGGAATCTCTGCTGTTTCAATCAGATTCAGAACTTGCGCCACTTCTTCATTAGCTGGTTCTTCTGTAGTTCCTTTGTCCTCTTCTTTGTCTTTTACCGGTTCAGTAGTGCCTGCTTCTTCTTTGTCGCCGCACGCTGCTAAGAACACGCTAAGTACAAGCATGATACTAATTAGCCACATAAATTTGTGGTTTTTCAAATCGATGACCTCCTCAAAATTGTCTGAAAACTAGGTACATTTATATTATACAATGATTCTCACAGTTGTACATACCTTTTTGAAATTTTCTAGTGTAATAGAACAGCGTTATATAGACAAAGCCTGCATTGACAACGCTTACAACGATAAATTAATTCATATTTTTTATTGATATACTTCTGTTATATTGATTTTTCCTTACCAATACTTTACTATTACTTTGGAACGGGGTGGAAATATGAAGAAAATAGTTAGGAATATTCTGATTGCACATGTAATAATTATTCTGCTTATTCTACTCTATTTTAAAGAGCTCACTTTACTCTCTTATATAAACGCATCTTTCATCGTTGGAGGCGTACTAACATTTCTTGGTCTGGTCTCTTTCGTTTTTTCAACCGGATTTTTCGATGTATTTACCGTTAGCATGAGAAAAGTAGTTACACCTAAACGTCGGATGGATGATGTTATGGCGATGCGGAAGCCTTCAGAAGTTTTTTCAGGAAACGTAAGTCCAATGCTCGGAAGCGGTACACTCATTCTTATTATGATGGGAATCGCGCTCCTTATTTTTTATATTTAAGGAGCAAGCCTATTGCATTTTCCCAGTGTAAGATTTATAATTATTAGAAACATTTAGAGCGAATGGCAATGACGGAAAAAAGTATTTCAGTATCAGTCTTTCAGAGAGCCTGTGGGTGGTGCAAACAGGTAGACTGAACCGAAAGAATGGGATCCCGAGCTTGATAAGCGAACCTTTTGAGCTAATTCAAAGTATATGGACTTTTTGAATTAGCCCTAAAGAAGCTCGTCACGTCCCCCGCGTTATGGGAATCAGAGTGGCCTTCGGGCAATTCGGGTGGTACCACGGTTGATCAAACATCAGTCGTCCCTTTTTTTACGGGGACGGCTGATGTTTTTTTTGCGCCTACAGCATGTAGGTGTGCAACCATTGCCGGGGTCAGCAGGATGCTGATCATGTAGTCGTTGCGACAGGACGTTGCGTTCTTAGACTACCTTCCGTTATCGGCGTACTTTGGTTGCCTTCCATAGTGGCGAACTTAAGCCGCCTTCCATCGGAGCTTTTTCATCATATTAGGTAGCCTTAACAATTTATTTTATCCATCAAACAGGAGGAGTTTTTCAAAATGAAAACCATTTTTTCAGGCGTACAGCCGACAGGAACAGTAACACTTGGCAACTACATCGGTGCCTTCCGTCAATTTACAGAGTTACAAAATGACTATCAATGCCTATTTTGTATTGTCGATCAGCATGCTATCACAGTTCAGCAGGATCCAGTGGAATTGGCAAAAACAATCCGTTCTCTTGCTGCAATCTATATTGCAAGTGGAATCGATCCAGAGAAAGCGGTATTGTTTATCCAATCAGAAGTCCCTGCACACGCGCAAGCAGGCTGGATGATGCAATGTATTGCTTATATCGGTGAACTTGAGCGTATGACGCAGTTCAAAGATAAATCAGATGGGAAAGAGGGCGTTTCTTCGGCGCTTCTGACATATCCACCACTTATGGCTGCTGACATCCTTCTATATAACACTAATATCGTCCCGGTTGGCGATGACCAAAAGCAGCATCTTGAATTGACGCGTGATCTAGCAGAGCGGTTCAATAAAAGGTTCGGCGGTATCTTGACGATTCCAGAAGTCAGAATTCCAAAGAATGGTGCACGCATTAAGTCACTCCAAGATCCGTTAAAGAAAATGAGTAAATCTGATCCTAATAAAAAAGGGACTATCTCGCTACTTGATACACCCAAAGAAATCGAGAAAAAGATTAAAAGCGCAGTAACAGATTCTGAAGGCATCGTGAAATACGACGTTGAAAATAAACCAGGTGTATCGAATCTATTGACAATTGAATCAGCGTTAAGTGATGTTTCAATTGAAGATCTTGTTGTGAAATATGATGGACTTGGATATGGCGCATTTAAAGCTGGCGTAGCCGAAGCCGTCATCAACCATCTATCACCTATCCAAGAGAGATACTACGAACTTTTGGATTCGCCTGTCCTAGATGAAATTTTGGATGAAGGCGCAGTGAAAGCAAATGCGATTGCAGCTGTCACTCTCGGGAAGATGGAAGTCGCGATGGGACTCGGACGTAGACGGTAAGAATAATCATGATTGTTGCTACGACGAATAACGCAAAATCTGCCGTATGTATTATAAAATAAATGATTTGATACCAGTCGTAACCGAATGATCTGTAATTAAAATAAAATATTATTTGTGAAACAGTAACAACAATTAGCCCATAACTAATTAGAAATAAAAATATGCGTGTCATTAGCATCGTCCTTTTGATTTTCTTTGATTATATGACAGCATGGCCCCCTTTTAGACGAAGGGGGCCATTTAATTTGAAAAGATAGTACTTTGAATGTGTCGGGGTGGGTTGGCGCATTGCGGAACTCTGAGGACAAACTTCGGTACTGTGAGGGCTAATTACCAAACTGTCAGGGCAATCCCCGAAACTGTGAGCGCATCGCAAAACTCTGAGTACAAACTTCCGCACTGTGAGGGCAAATCATCAAACTGTCAGGGCAATCCAAGAAACTGGGATGGCATCGCGAAAATCTGAGGGCAAACTTCCATACTGTAAGGACAAATCGCCAAACTGTCAGGGCAAGCCAAGAAACTGGGAGCGCATCACTAAACTCTGAGGGCAAACTTCCATACTGTAAGGGCTAATCGCCAAACTATCAGGGCAAGCCGCGATTCTTTCTGAACAAGCCCAAAACTACATAAACAAAAAGACGCCCCAGTAAACTGGAACGTCCTGCCAAATTAAACTTATACTTTTTTGAATACGAGTGATGCGTTATGTCCGCCGAAACCGAGTGAGTTGCTCATAGCGTACGTAATGTCCGCTTTGCGCGCACCTTCAGTTACATAGTCGAGATCACACTCAGGATCTGGATTCACAAAATTCATTGTCGGTGGCAGGATTCCTTCTTGCAATGCCTTCACCGTGAAGATTGCTTCCAATCCGCCTGCTGCGCCGAGCAAATGGCCTGTCATTGATTTTGTTGAGCTCATCGTGAGTTTATAAGCGTGGTCGCCGAAAACTGTTTTCGCTGCCATTGTTTCAAATTGGTCGTTATATGGCGTGCTCGTTCCGTGAGCATTAATATAATCGATTTTATCTGGACTGATACCACTTTGCTCAATCGCCTGTTGCATCGCGCGTGCGCCACCTTCGCCCCCAGGAGCTGGAGCCGTAATATGGTGCGCATCACCTGTTGCACCATAGCCGGTTAGTTCAGCGTAAATTTTCGCACCGCGTGCAATTGCATGCTCGTACTCTTCAAGGATTAAGATACCAGCTCCTTCTCCAATTACAAAACCGTCACGTTCTTTATCAAATGGACGTGATGCGGTTGCAGGGTCCGGGTTTAACGACAATGCTGTATTCGCACAAAAACCAGCAACTGCCATTGTTGTGATTGGCGCTTCTGCTCCGCCAGTAATCATAACGTCAGCATCACCGCGGCGAATAACTTCAAATGCATCTCCTATCGAGTTCGTGCCTGATGCACAAGCTGTTACGGTACAAGAGTTAATGCCTTTTGCTCCGTGATAAATCGATACTTGGCCCGCTGCCATATCGGGAATCATCATTGGAACGAAAAACGGGCTAACGCGTCTATAGCCTTTCTCTTGGAACGTTAGAAACTGTTGCTCATGCGTTTCCATACCACCGATGCCTGAACCAATCCAGACACCCGTGCGAAGAGCTAAATCTCCTTCAAGCTCAAGATTTGCATCTTTCATTGCCATAATCGATGCCGCAAGTGCGTAATGCGTGAATCGATCCATTTTACGCGCGTCTTTCCGAGAGATATATTGTTCTATATCAAAATCTTTCACTTCTGCTGCCACTTTTACAGGAAACTTATCACTGTCAAGTCTTGTTAGTGGTCCGATTCCAGATTTCCCTTCCAAGACCGCTTTCCAAGACTCCTCCGCTGAATTCCCGACTGGAGAAATTGCCCCTATGCCTGTTACTACTACACGTTTTATTCCCATATGTGAAAACTTCCCTTCTATTCTATAAAGACTGACGCTTCTTGTCACTTTTCATACACCACTAAACATGTGTACTGTTTTATTTTCCCCACTTAATGCATATTGCGCCCCAAGTGAGACCTCCGCCGAATCCAACCATGACAATAACGTCATCATCTTTCACTCTGCCTTCAGCTAGATCATCGACAAGCGAAATTGGAATGGACGCGGCAGATGTATTGCCGTATTTATGGATTGTCTTGGACATTTTTTCTACTGGTAAACCTAGTCGTTCACGAGAAGATTCCATAATTCGTATATTCGCTTGGTGCGGAATAAGGAAATCGACGTCTTCCTTCATTAGACCCGCTTTTCTAATAACGCTTTCTGCGGATTCGCCCATTTGACGGACTGCGAATTTGAATACTTCACGGCCATTCATAACAAGTTTTTCATCCTGATAAAGGTGTTTGCCACCGCTACCGTCTGCACCGAGTTCGAATGACAGGATTCCTCGTCCTTCACTTACTTTTCCTATAATAGCTGCACCCGCTCCATCTCCGAAAAGAATGGCGGTATTGCGGTCTTCCCAATTGGTAATTTTAGATAACTTTTCAACTCCGACAACAAGTACATAATCATATGTGCCCGATTCGACGAACTGTTTCGCCGTTACGACGCCATACATGAACCCTGCACAAGCCGCTGAAATGTCCATAGCCGCCGCATTGGTTGCGCCGAGCTGTTGTTGAAGCATTGTCGACACTGAAGGAAAAGGACGATCAGGTGTGACTGTAGCTACAAGAATAAGTCCGATCTCTTCTGGTTTGATCCCTGCGTTGTTGATCGCTTCCACTGCAGCGTTGTATGCCATATGAGACGTATCCGTTGAATCGTCTGCGATGCGTCTTTCTTCGATGCCTGTCATTGTACGAATCCATTCATCCGATGTATCCAAACGCTTTTCTAGGTCCGCGTTCGTCAAAACGTGTGATGGTACGTATTTACCCATGCCGATAAATCCAGCAGTCATTCCGCATCCCCCGTTCTTTATCATCTATTATTAGTACCTGCTCTTAATCATAAAAGAAACGGGCTCACTTTTCAACCTGTTGACACTTTTTCGCCAAATAAAGTTCCGTTTGCATGGAAATTAGTTTCTCCAATGTAACCACTGTGATATGATTAAATATGAAATAGTAATGTAGAGGTGAATTCAATGAAATACGTAATGACATTTTTCTGGTCTTTCTGTTTAATCACTATGTTGAACTATGTTTCTGGAGCAATTGCTAACTTGCCATTTGACTTCATGCCAGGCGTATATGTTTCGCTTGTCGTTTCTGTAATCGTTATCTTACTGGCTGAATCTTTCCCAGAAGGCGAAATTGCAGATCATTAATCAACAAAAAACCATCTCCCTCGCTGGGGATGGTTTTTATATTGGATACTACATATGTTGATTAACCAAAAACAACCAGTAAATAACTGAATTAAACACTAGGCGCTTAGTGTACAGGATGTTTGGATTGCTTTGAATTGAATGACCTCTATACGATTACCGAGATGTCTTGATGTGTAGGGATGCGACTTTGACGCACCCCTACACATTTTTTCGGTAATCGTATGGTGCTTATTCATCCGTCGCGCTCCAAATTCCTAAGTACACAAAGTACTAAAATTTTTCGGGACGAAAGAATAACGGGGCTTCTTATCTAGATAATAGCCGCCAAAGATACAATTTTGTCGGCTGAAGCCTTCTCCATAGTCTTGTCTTTTTTAGTTAAGAAAGAGTCACTTTCTTATAGTCCATCGCATGATAAGATGCATACCCTTTACTAAAGGTAAACAAGGAACACCTTGTACAAAGTACAAAAGTGCCCGAAATTGTATCTTCAGGCACTTACAACATGTATAAAAAGTCATCTATTCTTTTATTCTAAAGCAGCTGTATTTTTCACTTGACCGTTGTAGGAACGCGATAGGAAACGATTCGCAACAGGGTTACTGAAAAGGGTGTGGCTAGGAATGACGAAGTCGTTTCTAGCCACAGTTGCCCCTCGGTAAGGTTGTCGTGAATAATTCTCTGAAAGCGGATCGGAAATGATCCAGTGAAAATGGCGTTTTTTAAGCCTTTCTTACCTGCTCTTCATGTAAGAAAATGGTTAATCAATAGACGTGATTGGATACTATAGAAAAAGCCGCAGGAAGTTCAAACTTCCTGCGGCTTTTTCTGTTTTAATCTGTTTGAATAACTAATTTCCCGTCTTCCATAGCTAGAACGAGTTTATCATTTAGTTTAAGATCACCTTTAATAATTTCTTTTGCAACCATCGTTTCAACATGTCGTTGGATAAAGCGTTTCAATGGACGAGCTCCGAAATCGGCATCTGTTCCTTCATTGACAATCCAATCGAGCACATCTTCACTATATTCCATAATGATTTCCTGTCCACGTAATCGTTTAACTAGGTCTTCAATCATTTTCCGTGCAATCTTGCGGAATGAATCACCTGTCAGTGAATGGAAAATAATGATGTCATCCATTCGATTTAATAACTCTGGTTTGAAATGATTTTTTAATTCGGCCATAACTAGATCTTCTGCTGCATGGTTTTCTGTATCGTCTAGCCCATGAAGCAAGTAGGCAGAGCCGATATTCGAAGTCATAATGACGACAGTATTGGTAAAGTTGACGAGTCTGCCTTGGCTATCGGTGATTCGGCCGTCATCTAATACTTGCAATAAGATGTTTGCGACATCCGGATGTGCTTTCTCGATTTCATCTAACAGCACCACTGAATACGGATTGCGTCGTACTGCTTCCGTCAATTGACCACCTTCTTCGTAACCGATGTAGCCTGGAGGTGCGCCAACAAGCCGTGATATACTATGCTTCTCCATATATTCCGACATGTCGATGCGGATGAAATGATCTTCCGAATCAAACAATGTCGCAGCGAGCGTTTTCGCCAGCTCTGTCTTCCCGACCCCAGTTGGTCCCAAAAATAGGAATGAACCAATTGGTTTATCTGGATCTTTAATGCCCGCACGTGCGCGCCAAACCGCTTCCGTCACAAGTTGTACAGCATCATCCTGCCCAATTACACGTTCTTCAAGTGTTTCACGCAGACGAAGTAGCTTTTCACGTTCACCTTCAACAAGTTTCGTTACCGGAATACCCGTCCAACGCGCGACAATTGTGGCAATTTCTTCTTCCGTCACTTCTTCACGGAGCAGTCGATTTTCCTGTCCCTCTACAAGCGCGGCTTCAAGTTCATGCAACTCCTCCTCTAGATTCGGGATTTTTCCATAAGTGAGTTCTGCAGCTTTATTCAAATCAAACCGATTTTCAGCTTCTTCTAGTTCACGTCGGAAACGGTCTAGCTTTTCTCGCTTATCCTGGATTCCACGCAATGTTTCTTTTTCAGAATCCCATTGCTCCCGCATGCCTGCAGACGATTCTTTCAGCTCTGTCAGTTCATCACGAAGTACTTCAAGACGATTTTTACTGACCGCATCCTTTTCTTTGCGTAACGCTTGCTCTTCAATTTCAAGCTGCATAATCCGGCGTGTCACCGCATCCAATTCGGATGGCATTGAGTCGATTTCAGTCCGTATCATCGCGCTCGCTTCATCTATTAAGTCAATTGCTTTATCCGGCAAGAAACGCTCTGTCAAATAGCGGTCTGATAATGTTGCCGCCGCAACAATTGCACGGTCATGGATGCGCACACCATGGTGAAGTTCATAGCGTTCTTTCAATCCCCGTAAAATCGACACTGTATCCTCGACGGACGGTTCACGCACGAGTACTTGCTGGAAACGGCGTTCAAGCGCAGGATCTTTTTCGATATATAACCGGTACTCGTCAAGTGTCGTTGCTCCGATACAGTATAATTCACCGCGTGCTAGCATTGGTTTCAGCATATTGCCAGCGTCCATTGCGCCTTCTGTTTTCCCCGCGCCGACAATTGTATGGATTTCATCAATGAATAGAATGATCTCCCCAGCACTATCTTTCACCTGTTTCAGTACGCCTTTTAAACGCTCTTCAAATTCACCACGGTATTTTGCACCCGCGATAAGTGAACTCATATCAAGTTCAAAAATTTGGCGATCTTTCAATCCTTCTGGCACATCGCCCTTCACAATTCGTTGCGCAAGTCCTTCAACGATTGCCGTCTTACCGACACCCGGTT
Organism: Sporosarcina sp. resist; assembly: GCF_014302295.1. Lineage (NCBI taxonomy): Bacteria > Bacillati > Bacillota > Bacilli > Caryophanales > Caryophanaceae > Sporosarcina > Sporosarcina sp. resist. Next base: position 3,793,606 of record NZ_CP060287.1, read on the forward strand.
CCCCAATTAAAACAGGATTATTTTTAGTCTTTCTTGATAAAATCCGAATGACGTTACGTATTTCCTCATCTCGACCAATAACGGGATCCATTTTCCCTTTTTTAACTTCTTCAACGAGATTTCGTCCAAATTGTTCAAGAGGTGTACGCTGGTCTTCTTGCTGTCCGTCCATTCGCATATACATCCGCCTTTCTATAAGTCAACGTCTGACTTTGACTATCTTTGATTAATTAAATTATAAGATGAATTTGATTGAAAGTAAAGCGATTTGCACGGCGATTAAAGATAACAAAAGACCCCTACAAAGAAACATCTTAGGGTTTGTCATTAGCTGTACAAATTACGAGTGGCTACCACTACGCCGTCTTCGTCCGCATATACAAAGTGATTGGGATTCCACTCTACATCTCCGAAAAGCAGTTTACTGTCCTGTTCCCCTTTTCCCTCTTTTGTACTCTTCAACGGATGACTGCCTAGTGCCAGCACACCAATATTTTGTTCGATTAATTCTGCTGTATCGCGAACACATCCGTAGATAATAACCCCTGCGAGTTTACGGGTTTCAGCGATAACACCTAAATTGCCGCCCATTAACGCACATCTTTTTGAACCTCCGCCATCGACAACAAGAACACTACCTTCCGGAATAGTTTGCAGTGCTTCTTTCACAAGAACGTTATCCTCAAATACTTTCACAGTAGCAATTGGGCCAGAAAATCTTTTGCTTTTGCCATACGATTTAAATACCGTTGAACACACTTGCAATTCGTTTGAAAAATCATCACATACATCCGCAGTTTTTATCGACATTTGAACACTCTCCCTTATTGGAATTCTTTCTCATATCTATTACCATTCGACATTATTTCGATATTCCTTTTTAAGTGAGAAATATAATGTCTGTTGATGAACCACTTTTTCAGATGAAGCACCTGATAGAAAAGCATACAAGTCTGCATTTGCACGTGTACACTTCTGGCTTGCTTTGGACGAAATAATCACAATACTATTACCGCGGGTTCAATCTGGTTGGAAATGACTTCGTCACTTCCAGCCACATTTTTTTCGGTCATCCTGTTGCGACTATCTGTCTGTCGCATACCTACAATGATCAAGTGAAAAATGCAACTACTCTTGAAGATGAAAGAATAACTACCTTTCTAGAGAGGTTGCAAGTGCCCGAAGATGAAATTTCGGGCACTTAACTACTTTTAATAAAGCCTTCTTTGCGACAAGTAACAGTGTGACACTAGATAGAAAGTAACCCTGCCTTAAATTTGAAAAGGAAATATTACAAAGAAGGAGTAAGCAGCCAAAATTGTATCTTTGGCTGCTCCTTTATTGGATAGCAAAGTGGCTATTCATTCATTCCCAAAAGCTTTGGCACTTGGTGTACCGGTATTTTTGGAGAGCTACGGACGAACGGACACCATACGATTAACGAAAAAAAGAGTAGGGATGCGACATTGTCGCATCCCTACTCAGCAAGATATTCCGATAATTGTATAGTAATCGTTCAGTCCACAGCGATCCGAAAGTACCTGTACGTAAGGATAATCTGTTGTGAAGATTTACCCGTGAAACCAACAAAAAAACCGCGCGACTTATCTCTAAGTCACACGGCTTTACTATTTTCTATTATCTTACGCCTAACGCTATTTTTGCATAACGAGACATATTATCTCTTGACCATGGTGGACTCCAAATGATATTAACATCTACGTTTTTCACTTCTGGAAGTTCCATCAATTCTTGTGTAACGTTAGCAACGATTTGTGGTCCCATTGGACAACCCATCGATGTTAGTGTCATTGTCACTTTTGACGTGCCTTCTTCGTCCAGCTCTACATCATAAACTAGACCTAAGTTGACGATATCGACTCCAAGTTCCGGGTCAATTACGTTTTCAAGTGCCCCCATCATGCTATCTTTCATATCCTGGCTCATCTTCATCCCTCATTCCTTGTTTTTACTAGCTTCATCATAGCAGAGTTCGGCTGTTCATTTCAAATGGCAGGCAAGCCAATCAGCCGCCTGAAGCATTCCGGCTCTAGAAACGGCATGCCCCGAGGTAGCGCTTGAAACAAATTCAATTCGCTCCGGTTCAGTAGCATACTCCTTCTTGATGGCCTGATAGAAGTTGTGTGTCGGTTCGTATGGCACAACCGCATCCTGCTTACCATGCCAAAAGTAGACAGGTCTATTGTTCAATGCCGATGGATGTTTCGTTAAATCAAACGTAGATAATGTGGCGAGTAATTTTTTCTTTTCATCTTCAGTAACAGGCAATGTAAAACCGCGACGTTCGAACTCAGACATTTGTGCTTTCGCTAACTGGACAAAGCCTGGAGCTCCCATCATAACAGCGGCAGCATCGACCCAATCATAGACAGCAAGACAGCCGAGCGTCGTAATACCGCCCATCGATGTGCCTCCTAAACCAATTTTACCTGTAGTAAGAAGTCCGCGTTGCACTAGCTCTTCACGAATGACACTCACTTCTTCAATTGACGTCAAAACGATTTCCCAAAAACGTAGACTCAGTTGGACTTCATCAAGATTATCTTCCCGAGCACCGTGTAGATGCGCGTCAGGTAAGAGAACTCGGATGCCTTTCTTCGCCATATTATAGGCATAATGCAAATTATGTTCTTTAGCACTCATGAATCCATGAATAAAAATAACGACTGGAACTTGTTTGTCTTTAAGCTCATCCTCAACTATATGTAATAAGGGGATATCGCCCCATAACTCTTCAGTAACATTCATTGAAATCACACCTTTTCCTTTTCACTTGAGCGTACCAAAGTTTTTCTAAAAAAACAAAAGGCACGATTTCATGACTGGATTTTTTGACTTGATTCATATGTTAGCGATAGACTATTTATAGAAGGAGGCGTTTTTTTGAAGCCACATTTAATCGTCCTCGATCTTGATGGGACATTACTTACAGACGAAAAAGTAATTTCAGATAAAACCAAGCTAACACTGAAAAAAGCAGAAGAAAAAGGTCATCACATTATGATTGCGACCGGAAGGCCATACCGAGCAAGCGAAGTGTATTACCGTCAACTCGGGCTTAAAACACCGATTGTCAACTTCAACGGTGCGTTCGTTCACCATCCTGATAATCGTTCTTGGAAAACAATCCATGAAACGATCTCTCTTCCCGTGGTGAAAGATGTCATTGATGCTATGCAGCAATTTACATTCCATAATATTGTTGCAGAAGTGATGGATGATGTATACATGCACCATCACGATGAAAAACTGCTCGACATTTTTGGATTTGGTGAGCCTAAAATAACGCAGGGAGACATTCGTGAATTTTTGCAAGTCGATCCTACAAGTTTACTGATCCATGCACCTGACGATAAAGTTGATGCAATCAGACGCCATCTTGGTGATGTACACGCGGAAGTCATTGATCATCGTCAATGGGGAGCACCGTGGAAAGTCATTGAAATCGTTCGGCATGGCTTGAATAAGGCTGTCGGACTTTCACACGTCTCGAAGTGGATGGATATTCCAAAAGATCGAATTATTGCTTTTGGGGATGAAGACAACGACCTTGAAATGATAGACTATGCCGGGGTCGGAGTGGCAATGGGAAATGGAATTGACAGATTGAAATCAATTGCGAATGAAGTGACAGACACGAATAATGAGGATGGCATTGCACGAGTGCTCCGCGAAAGGTTACACTTGGAATAACTACAATTATCCAACGGAGGGGTCTATATGAAAATATTTGCGGACAGTGCCAGTGATTTACCAAAGTCTTTTTTCGAAGACAACGATGTAACGCTCTTCCCATTACGCGTCCTCATCGATGACAAAGAGTACGACGATATAATGACGATCGATTCAAAAGAAGTCTACCAAGCAATTCGCAACGGCAAGCAACCTAAAACATCACAAGTATCACCTGAACTGTTCCTTCGAAAGTGGAAGGAACTCGCATCATCAGGTGAAAGTGGGATTTACATCGCTTTTTCTTCAGAGTTATCCGGTACATTCGACACCGCAATCATGACCGGAGACCAAGCAAAAGAAACGAATCCAAAAATGAACCTTATTATTATCGATTCAAGATGCGCTTCGCTTGGTTACGGTCTTCTTGTAAAAGAAGCAGTTCGGCTACGCGATGCGGGAGAAGACGATGTTCGAACGATTGAGCGTAAAATCCGATACATGGCGGCACATATGGAGCACCTCTTCACCGTGCAAGACCTTGATTATATGGCACGCGGCGGTCGCGTATCTAAAACGAGTGCATTCATCGGCGGGCTGCTCAACATTAAGCCATTACTCCATGTCGAAAACGGCAAACTCGTTCCTATCGAAAAGCACCGTGGCCGCAAAAAAGTATTGCGCCGTATGGCTGATCTTATGGCGGAGCGCGGCGATAATTTAGCTGAACAGACAATTGCAATTTGCCATAGCGACGACGAAGGAATAGCACTCGAATTAAAAGCCATAATAGAAGAGTTATTTCATCCAAAAAATATCGAAATCCATATGATTGGATCTGTTATCGGTGCACATGTTGGTCCTGGTACAGTAGGCGTCTTTTTCCTGAATAAATTTAATCAGGAATTGATTTAAAGGAGGATTTGTTGATGAAAGTACTCATTGTCGGTGCAATCGCGGGTGGTTCCACTGTCGCCGCACAAATTAGACGCGCAGTTCCAGATTCTGAAATCATATTATTTGGACGTGATCCGGTACTTGGCTATGGGACATGCGGTATGCCATATGTCATCGGAGGATTAATCGAAGATAAATGGCAGCTAGTCGGCTCGTCTCCCGAAAAGTTCAGCGAGCTACGAGATATAACCGTCAAGTTAGGGCATGATGTACTGGCCATTAATCGGGAACAGAAAACGGTTGAAGTACGTAATATGGAAACAGATCATGTCTTTACAGAATCCTACGACAAACTTATTTTATCGCCCGGCGGAATCGCCCGTATACCTGACTTAAAAGGTCTCGGTGATTTGCCATTATTTACGCTGAAGAGCTTTGGGGATATGGAAGAAATCATCGACTATATAGAGCGTGAAAAACCGAAGTCGTGCGCTGTTATTGGAGGCGGATTCATCGGGATTGAACTTATTGAGAACTTCATCCATAGAGGATTACAAACGGCGCTTATTGATCGCAATGAACGCGTCATGACATTAATGGATCCTGAAATTTCACAAGTACTTGGCAAGGAAATGAAAGATAATAAGGTAGACTTTTACTTTGAAGATGCCATCGAACGCATTGAAGGCAAGCGCTTGATTATGAAAAATGGTGTGAACTTTGACGTTGACTTTATCGCGTCCAGTATAGGAATCGATCTTGATACGCAACTCGCGATTGAAGCTGATTTACATATCGGGCCGACGAAAGGGATCGTCGTCAACAGCTATATGCAGACAAATGATCCTGACATTTATGCAATTGGTGACGCGGCAGAATGCAAAGACTGGTTCACCGGTAAACCGAAAAACGTGAAACTCGCTTGGCCAGCGCATAGGCAATCATTCATCGTCGCACGCCATCTTGCCGGCAATCCAATCGAAATGAATGGGCTTCTCGGCACGACGATTACAAAATTGTTTGCGCTGACTGCAGCTATGACTGGCCATTCGGCGAAAAGTTTAACAGATGAAGGTATCAAGTTTGGCACGGCAGTCTATGAAGGCCGAACGAATGCAGGCTATTACCCTGACCATGGGCGTATTTTACTGCGTGTTCATTATGATGAACAATCCCGGCTCATCTTGGGTGCACAAGCGGTCGGTGACAAAGGAGTCGACAAACGAATTGACGTCATTGCAACTGCAATCATGGGCAAAATGACTGTCGATGACCTTGCAGCCCTTGAACTCGGCTACTCCCCACCCTATTCATCGCCGAAAGATCCCGTAAATATGATTGGTTATAAAGCGCGATAACAAGAAAAGCGTAAGGCGCCGTTTAGCCCCGAAAAGCGCTGGAAGGCTTGACGACAAAGGCGCTCTTTGCCTTTTCGGCAAGACTGAAGCTAGACATCAAAAAACACCAGATCGGCAACTTTGCCGATCTGGTGTTTTCTGTCTTACTTCGCCTTCGTTTCAGCTTTTCTATCTTTTCTGCCTTGACGTCCTTTTCTCCAAGCCATGAATAGGAATCCAAAGAACAGGACATAGATTAAAATTGATGCGATTAGATAAGGCGTATTGAATCCTTTGTCTTCATCAGCGATATAAATCTCTGCAACTTCACGTTCTAGTACGACGCGGTAAATTCCATCCTTACCTTCCCTTACCGAATCACCATCAAGTAGACCACGTAATTTTTTATTGTCCCCGATTACTTCTTTCGGAATTTCTACATTGGCTGTCTCAGTCGTATTATTAAGTGCAACAATCCATGTCTCTTTATCATTTGAAAGCTTATACACTGTAAATCCATTCTCATTGTGTAACATCTCAAAGTCACCGTTACGGAAAGCTTCTGATTGGTTGCGCAACTGGTTAAGGTCACCGATATGGTCAATTAACTCCTCATCGATCTTGAAATTCATGATCTGATGACTTTCAGGAGCAGATTCTCCATTTACCGCAATTTCGGTACCATAAGGCATAATCGGTACGCCTGGCATTGAAAATAGTGCCGTAATGGCTAGCTTCCACCGTGTCGGCGGGAACATTCTTGCTTCCACGATATCGTATGTAAAACGTGGTCCTGTTAATTCATCGAACTGGATTAATTCCTTTTCGGTTGCATTTGACACTATCGATAGCGGTGAAGAATCTACGTCATATTTAACGAATGAATTTCTCATTGCGTTCATTTTTTCGTTATTCGGAGCAGAATCGAAGTCAGCGTCACTTTCTTCATTCGTCAGTACATATGCTTTTGGTTTAACCGTTTTTACAGCTTGAATGATTTCATTCAAAAACGCCGTATCGATTTTATCAATCTTCGTTAAACGGATTCCATCCAACTTATACGTTTCCATGAAATCAACGATGGCTTCCTTCAATGCTTTTTGTGTTGCTGCATCCGAAGTATCCCAATCGATTGTTCCGTCAGCAATAGGAAGTGCTTTGACAGTTCCCTCTTTTGCCCAAACATGATTCGAACTCACTCCCGCAAGTGGGAAGTCAGCAATCACGGACATATCCTGCTTATGAATTGCTTTAATCATCTTGCTAAATTCTTCTGAAGTCCCAAAATGCGGGTCAAGTTTCGCATAATCAAGCACTTTACTTCCATCATACGTTTCCGTTTCAAAGACGGGTCCAAGTGAAATAAGCGTGAAGCCCATTCGGACAATATGCTCAAGTCTCGTAGCGACACCTGTGAAGTCTCCTCCACTGAATGCCGTCAAATCTTTCGTATTTACGTCAAAGTCGTTCTTGCCATCGGCGTTATTAAACCGGTCCACAAGCAAATCATATATACTTTCATCCTCTATTGTTCTTTCCGTTTCTGCAAACACCCCTGCTGGAGATAGGGTAGATACCAGTAATAGAAAAGTTGCAATAAGTCCAAACCATTTATTCGCTTTCACAAAATTGCCTCCTCAATACGAGCTGTCACTCGTCATTTTACCAAACGCCGCCACATGTCGCCATTGTTTACGCCAAAAACCTCATCCTTCCCAATGAAATAGGTCGATATTGTGAATAAGGAAAAGCGCAAGGTGCCGTTTAGCCCCGAAAAGCGCTGGCCGACTAAATTCGCCACGTCCTGTCGCAACGTCGGCACTAGTACGTCCTGTACGTCGAAAGGCTTGATGATAAAGGCGCCCTTTGCCTTTTCAACAAGACTGAATTTAAAGGAAGGCAGTCTAAAGTCGCGACGTCCTGTCGCACCGACTGCATGCCCCACTTCGTGTGGGACCAGGGGCTGGCACCTGAAGTCTAGACAGCAACCTAAATTGAATAAGCTTATACATTATTAACTTTTCACGTCTGTTTTATTAACCATTTACTTGCGTATAAAGCAGGTAAATGGTTAATATCCATTTTTACTGGGTCATTTGCGGTTCGCTTTCGGCGAAATAATCACGACACATTTTCCGAGAGGCATGTGTGGCTAGAAGTGACTCCGTCACTTCTAGCCACACTTTTTTCGGTCATTCTGTTGTGAATAGTTGCCTATCGCGTACCTTCAATGTTCAAGTGAAAAATGCAGTTATGTTTGAATGAAAAAAATAGATGACTTTTTATAGAGATTGTAAGTGCCCGTAGATGCAATTTCGGGCACTCTTGCACTTTGTACAATGCGTTCCTTGCTTACTTCTAGAAAATATTATGTATGTAATCATGTGATAGTTTGTAGAAAGTAACACTTCTTTACTAGTAAAAAAAAGAGAAAACCCTAAAGAAAGTTTCAACTAGGTAGATGCCCCTCTATTCTTTCGTACAAAAAAGCTTTTGCACTTTGTGTGAGGCCACTGAAAAAGTTCTTTTTATAGTAAGAAATAGTTGATTGTAGTGGAGAGCGGCGACTCCAGCGGGAACAGCGCGAGCTGAAGACCCCGCAGGAACGCAGTGACGAGGAGGCTGAAGCCGTGCCCGCGGAAAGCGTCCGCTCGGAACGGAAATCAACGGGATTGAAGGAAATTGGACTTTTTCAGTGGCCTCCTTTGTGTACTAATGCATTTGGAGCGCGACGGATGAATAAGCACCATACGATTACCGAAAAAATGTGTAGGGATGCGACGAAGTCGCATCCCTACACATCAAGACATCTCGGTAATCGTATAGAGGTCGTTCAATCCAAAGTAATCCAAATATACTGTACACGAAGCGCCTAGTGTTTGATTAAGTTATTTACTAGTTGTTTGGTTAATCAATAGACCTGTTATCAAAACGACAAAAAACACCCGCCAGCACAATCGCCAGCAGGTGTCTCATTCATCAAACAGTTCATCGTCATCAGTAGATGACCGCTTTTTCCGGGAAAACAGGATGACGGAAACAGCAAAGAACGCCATTAACATCAAAACAACGATAAGTAATATCGGTCCGATACTAGATTCCATCTTCATCCCCCGTTTGCATAAAACAGCACATTTTCAGTAATCGTTCCCGTAAGTATTATGCGAACCAGTTAATACCCATTGGTAATTTAAATCCTAGGAACATCGTCGCCAATACGAAGACGAAAAATAGGATCCATACTACTTTGACACTCTTATTCTTCGCAGAACGGACGAGCACCATTTCCATCATACCAATTGTCAGAAGACCCAATAAGAATTTGACGCCATACAACGCGCCATCAAGTGATGAATATTCAAAGAATAGCGCCGCGCCTGTAATTACAATCAGCACGTAGAATAGACGTGCAATCATATGAAGAATCTTTCTGCCTTTTGACTCTGTGTCCATACTTGCAGCAACGAGGAATAAGATAATTCCAACAACCCATGTGAAAATATGAAGATGTGTAGCGTTTGTTAATACGTCCAAATTAGTCACCTCATTTAATTAGTAATACTAAATAATCGTATCACAATTGACTAATTCGCAAAAGGGAAACTGCTCAAACAAACTTATTTACGAGAGTTCCGATGCTTTCAATGGACACTTTTACAGTATCGCCTTGTTTTAAAAATGTCGGAGGTGTCATGCCTTTACCGACGCCAGCAGGTGTACCCGTCAAAATGACATCGCCTGGTTCAAGTGTCACATAACGTGATATTTCAGCAATCAGTTCATCGATTTTGAAAATCATCGACGCTGTATTGCCATTTTGTCTCACTTCATCGTTCACTTTTGTCACAACTGATAAATTATGTGGATTCGGTATTTCATTTTTCGTCACAATATAAGGTCCCATTGGACACGATCCATCGAGACTTTTTCCTAAGAAGAACTGGCCATGTGCCGCTTGCACGTCACGCGCCGTCACATCGTTTGCAATGGTGTAACCGAAAATATAATCATAGGCCAATTGTTTCGGGATATTACGTCCTCCCTTGCTAATGACAACCGCAAGTTCTCCTTCATAATCAAGGCTATCCGTCACATCGGCATGGACTGAAACGTCTTGTTCATCCGCTGCAATAGCGGTTGGTGATTTCGTGAAAATCATCAACTTTTCAGGTGGTGCATCTGCGCCCATTTCCGCCGCATGGTCAGCGTAGTTTTTGCCTACGCATAGGATATTTTTAGGCGTTCTCGGAATTGGCGAAAGCCATTCTATAGCAGTGAATGCATATTTGAATCGGTCCGAATTCTCATCCGACCGCGCCTGTTCAGCAAGTTTCCGTACTTTTTCAACGAAATCCAGACCAGATGCAATACCTTCCGTGATTGTTTGTGGAAAATCAGTATCCTCAAATGCTTCTGCAATCGCTAACATATCCCATACTGCATCTTCCTTCTTCACTTTAGGTCCAAATAACGTCCTGCCTTCGTAACGGAACGATAATAATTTCATCTGTCAGCCCATCCCTTCATTAGTAAAACCCTTATTCTGATTACTACGACAAAGGCCGATCCTTTTCCTCTTTATTCGGCAAATTCTTTCCGTATGTTCCTTTGCGCCACAACCACTCTAATGGACCCATGCGGAATTTCGACAGCCAAAGTTCAGCAAATAGAACTTGAATGATGAACACACCAACTGCAATACCCACTCCCGTTGCCAAGTCTACTTTGCCATACATGCCAAAACCGTAGGCATAAAAAATGAGTGTCGCCACAATCGATTGTGTAATATACGTCGTCAACGACATCCTACCTACTTTTGAAATAGGGCGGAATATCGCGCGGAAAAATGGTAGTTGATAGAGTAAGAGCAACAAACCTATATAACCAATTGCTAAAACAGGACCGCCGAATTGCTCTTGCAATACAAGTGCATCCATTGAAGGACCACTAGTATGTGGTATAGCTTTCATCCATATGCCCGCAGCAAGTGAAACAACAGTCACGACTGCGATGCCCACTTTCAATTCCGCGGCGCGCTCAATTACTTTCCATTTAGACAACCCTGCCCCAATCATAATGAGTGGCAATACGACGAAGATACCTAGTAACGAACTCGTCAATCCCAAAGTTAGCCATTCAGTAAAACGGAAGCTAAAGATTTCGCCATAACTACCGTAGGCATACGCTTCAAGCGAGCGTTCAATTTGATGAATATCTGCGTAGCCTTCCATTATTGCATTCGAATCCAATTTATTGAGAAAATAAGTGATTCCATAAATGATTCCCGAAGGCACAATATAGACGAAAGCAGCAATCGGTAACATCCACTTCTTCGGAATCCTAACACACGCAATCATCATAAAGCCCATTAACGCGTACGTAAACAAAATGTCACCCATCCAGATGAACAATACATGAAGTAAACCGAAGACGAGCAAAACGCCCATACGACGTGCCATGACTGGCGCAAATGACATCTTATTTGCCATTGATTTTTCATATTGCATATTTAAACCATAACCGAACAGCATGGCGAAAATCGGGTAAAAACTCGCTTCCACGAAGATATCAACCCATTTAAAGACCGCCATATCACTCGATGCACTAAACCATGAATACGGATCCATATACAAATACGGTGAATGGAATACGAGCATATTCGCGATGAATATCCCGAGTAATGCAAACCCGCGCAGCATATCGAGCGCCTCAATACGATTTCCAAGCGTTGTTGGTGTTAATTTCAATTTTATTCCCCCTGAATATTTATAGTCCTCTGTCCGTCAAATAAATAAAGGACCATCTCTTTAATGTCGATTCCCACAATTTCTTCAATCGCTTTCTTGTACAGGTTCAACTGGATGCCATACCGGACCTGCATTTCTGCGTCGACTTCTTCATCAGAACCAAAGCGTCCGCTTACTCGGTCAGTTTTATAATCTAGCAGGACCCAACCATCTTGCTCTTCGAATAAACAATCCGCGATTCCTTGCAAGATTTGGTAATCCCCGTCGTTATCATCAAAAGCGTACGTAAACGGCAATTCCCGCTCCACTTTCTCAGCTTGCATAACTCGTTTCGCAATCGGCGTTTGGAAAAATTGAGCAACTGTATTGGCATCGACGGTAATCGCTTCTTCTGTAGTCAGCAACTGGCGAACCGTCAAATCTGCTAGCAACTTCTCAACGTCAGTAACACTACTTTCTTTCTGGATATCGATATGCTGCATAATCGTATGCATCGCCGTCCCGACTTCCGCCGCAGATAGTGCCCGCGATTGCATGAAGGCTGGTCGATTATGGAGATATGCCGTACTGACATCCGCATTCGTAGACACAAACAAGTCATCTTCCGCCTGCTGTTCTAGAATCGACAGCCGTTTCAACTCACTGACCGTCTGCTTAGACCGTTTTGTCACCGATGAAAGATGCGGATATGTCGCGTCAAACCTGCGTTTCACCTCCTGCAACATCCCCTCGTCGACTTCGTCAATTGGAACGACATCCAATGATTTCACTGGTTCCTCATCGCTATCTCCAAGCTTAGTAAACAATGCGGAAACAGGCAGCGCATCTATCTGCCAAACTGAGGCATCGATTACAGACTGACCTCCCGGGATACTTCCGAATTTCGCAAATGCCGGATGTCTCGCGACTGCTGGACCAATCCAGTCTAAATAACCGTTTGCACGTGACCTCGTATACTCAGGCAACATCAGTTCAGGGGCGATCAGCTGGGCATCTTGCCATTTGACAATCGATTTTTCAATATCTTTTACAGAAGCAATAATCTCAAGATGTTCTTTCGCCCGTGTCATAGCAACGTATAACACACGCATTTCTTCCGCACGCATTTCAAGTTCTTTCTTTTCCTTCATTGCAAGAAACGGCAATGATGTATACGTAATCCTATTATCCGGATCGATTGCCTTCACTGCCAGACCAAAATGCTGGTCGAACAAATACGGTTCATTGAAATCCATCTTATTGAATTTCCGACCTGCCCCTGCGATGAAAACGAAAGGAAACTCCAGTCCTTTCGATGAATGGACGGTCATGATACGGACAACGTTTTCCTTTTCAGTAAGCGAACGCGCGGCACCGAGATCATCGCCTCTTTTTCGCATCCGGTCAACAAAACGCAAGAAGCGGAACAGCCCACGGAACGACGTTTTTTCATAATCAATTGCACGATCATGCAGCGCACGTAGATTGGCCTGGCGCTGTTTACCATTTGCCATTGCACCGACCATTTCGTAGTAATGCGTATCGGAATAGACTTGCCATATCAATTCGGACAACGAACCGCGTCGTGCCAAGTTACGCCAATCCTCGAACTGATTGAAAAACCGTTGCAATTTTTCCTGCGTTGCTGCTGCAACACCTGCTCCGCCTGTTGTAACGAAACGCTTCAACGCTTCAAAGAACGGCTCGCTTTTTCCGGCAAGACGAATTTGTGCCAATTCATTTTCCGTCATGCCGATAAACGGTGCACGGAGAACAGACGCAAGTGGAATATCCTGATAGGGATTATCGATGACACGCAATGTATTCAACATAATCATCACTTCTAACGCATCGAAATAACCGCGTTTTAGTTCAGCATAGATTGGAATTTCCGCTAGTTTAAATTCCTCTGCGATTTCACCTGACCATGTCATTGAACGCATCAAAATAACAATATCTCTATATTCAAGTGGACGCTTTTTATCGCTAAATGCATCAGTTACTTCAGCGCCAGATGCGATCAGTTCACGAATTTTCTTAATCATAAATCGTGCTTCCGCCTGCGAACTCTTCAAGCTTTGGCCTGCTAATTCCGTTGCATCGTCTAACTCCTGCTCATCTTCCTCTTCTTCATAGAGCAACGTCAAACCAGCTGTTACGGCTTTTTCAGGATAGTTAGCGCCATATTTCAACGCCGCCGCATCATCGTATTCGATTTCTCCGACACGCGCGCCCATCACTTGTGAAAAGACGAAATTTGTCGCATCGAGCACTTCTTTACGACTTCTGAAGTTGGCATTCAAATCGATTTTCAAGCCTTCATGGCCATCCGTTGCCGTAAATCGATTGTATTTTCCAAGAAACAGCATCGGTTCAGCAAGACGGAAGCGGTAAATTGACTGTTTTACATCGCCAACCATGAACAGATTGCCATCCTCTTCCTCGCCGCGCTTAACGAGCTGGATAATCGTCTCCTGCAAAATATTGACATCCTGGTACTCATCGACAAGAACTTCTGAAAAGCGATTTTTGTAGTCAACTGCGATATCAGAAGGCACCAGTTCTCCATCTTGAACATTCGATAAAATCCGTAGCGCATAATGCTCTAAATCCGAGAAATCGACAATCCCTCGGTCAATTTTCACTTGTTCGAAACGCCTTCCGAAGTCGATCACTAAGTCAATGAGCGTTTGCATGGTCGGCGCCATCAAGCGAATTTCATCTAATAAACGGGCTGGTGTTCTCGTGAAATAAGATTCTTTCAACGTATTAATAATTTTCTTCACCGCATCACGCAGCGCTTTCGCTCGCTTTGCAAGTTCTTCATCACATGAATCTTTGCGGATTGTCCCCGCCTTTGCCCATTTGAGAGAGCCAAAAAATGCGTACATTTCTTCCCATGTACCATCCGTGATGCGTCGAATTGCTTCATTAATCCACATCAAATCTGCTTCAGCCGTAGCAGCAAGTGGTTCCGGTCCGTCCACCATCAGCGCAATATTTCGCATATCGACAGTTAACGCCGCCGCTTCTTCAAGCGTATGGAGAATGGCCGTTTTGAGCGGTTCGATAAATTCAAGATCATCGATAGAAGCTTGGTCACTAATCTCATATTGCATGGGAATTTCACGCAGCCATTGTTCGGGTACCGGGTGAACGCGGGAATAATCATACAAACGATCAATCAGTGTTTCGATGGACTGATCATTGCGGTCAGACGTAAAACTATCTGCCAGCCGGTACATTGCTTCCGGATTTTCCGCACTATAAGCATCTTCAAGGACAGCCCCAATTGTATCGTCACTTAACAGCGCCGCTTCCGTACTATCCGCAATCCGGAATCCCGGGTCGATATCGATTAAATAAGCATATTGTCGAACGACATTCATACAAAATGAGTGCAGTGTGGAAATCTGTGCTTTGTTCAATAAATTCAACTGCCTGCGCAAGTGGACAGATTCCGGCCTTGCAGCAATCGCTTCTTCCAATGCTTCCGCCATCCTGTGTCGCATTTCTGCAGCAGAGGCATTGGTAAATGTCACAACGAGCAATTCATCGACATCGATTGGATTCTTTTCATCCAGTACTTTTTCAATCATTCGTGTGATTAACACTTTCGTTTTCCCCGAACCAGCGGCAGCGGAAACGAGAATATCTTTCCCTGTCGCCCAAATTGCTTTCCACTGGGCGTCCGTAAATGTTAGTCCCTCAGGTTTCACGGGTATGTGCATCATCCCCCACCTCCTTACGCATTTTATCGAGAGACAATTCTGGGTCCATTTCGGCATAAGACCGATGCTCTGCTGACGGATCTGTTTGATCGAACTGACAAACGGATCGATACGAACAAAACTCGCATGGCATTTTATTTTTTAATTTATAGGGATAGACGCGGGTATCGCCCGCAAGCATGGCATCTCCGGCTTTTTGATGGCGCGTTCTGACAAACGACCGCATCATCTGCAAATCATCGGATGACAATACTTTCGACGTTTTCGCAAATGTTCCATCCGTTTTAATCGAGGCTGGCACGATTGAAGAGGATCTGCCAATATCAGCATCCATGCCGATGACAACTTCCTGATTATCGAGCAAATAGCCTCTCATCTTATAGGATTTCGCGATTTCCGCTTCAAGGAGTGCAGGTGTTAATTCGGAACCGGAGCGAATCATTGGGTTATGAATATGCATATACAAAACGCCCGCTGGATCCGCATGTATGCCGAGCCATTCGTCTGCGTTTTCTAGCGCTACGTCAAGATAGGTCATCATTTGCAAGGACAAGCCGTAATAGACTTCTGTTAGATCAAGGCTTTTGGCAGATGATTTGTAATCGACAACACGGACATAGTTTTTACCGCCAATTTCGGTCGCATCGACACGGTCAATTCGGCCACGCAGTTTCATCGAATCACCACGGCGCAATGGAATTTCAAGCGCTGGCAGTTCTTCACCAGGTCCAAATCCTGCCTCAATGGCAACCGGTTTGAATACCGTCGATTTGGCCTGTGTACTCAGTGAATAAATTGTCCGCTGAATAATATGCATGAGCTTACGTTTAATATAAACATAACGATTCGTTGACAATAGTATCCTATTAAAGAAGTAAGGAGAAATATCTTCCACCGCTGCTCTCGCAAGCTTCCAACATTCTTCGCGCGTCAGCTCTGCCCACGACTTATCGAGACGCATTGTTTCATCTGACACCCATTTTAGAGCCGCGTGAAATAAATCCCCGATAGCCGGTGCTTCCAACGTAAATTCCGTCCGTTCGCGCAAGCCAAGTCCAAACGACGCATAATGCTGGAACGGGCAGCTGTAATAGGATTCGATGCGTGACACACTGGAAACAAATGACTCCCCGTACAACCCTTCCGTTATCTCTGGACGCAGTCGTTCCGCCCCATTCTTCGCGTTCATCGGGCGAATGATATGACTGATGACAGACGACCAATACGGATCCTCGTCGTAATACGCCATCACTGCACGCCATTCACGTTCCAACACACCCGACTGTTCCGCCTCTTTCAACTTCATTGATACATAAGGAAGTGCCGAACGCGGGTGGCTAATGTAATCGAATTGATTGGCTTCTAGCGACAATTCGGATGGATCCGTTACCGCTATTTTAGTTTCAGTTCCTGGCAGCATTTGCGCAATTCTCGTAATATACAACGACGGAATAAGTGCTTTCCCTTCCTCGTCTGCAACTGGATACGACACATATAATTTTTCGCGCGGTGCCGTAAATGCACGATAGGCCATATACGTTTCATCCATCAATTTCATCTTCGACGTTGGAGCTAGTTCAAAGCCGATTTCCGAGAACCATTCACGGTCGGCATCTGACAGAAGCCCTTCATTGTCAACCCGCTTCGGCATGACGCCATCGTTCACCCCAAGGACAAATACAGCGTCAATTTCCATTAAGCTTGAAACTTCGACAGTCGACACCGTCACTTGGTCGAGCGACGGCGGAATGCGAGCAAATTCGAGTGAATCAAATCCTTCATCCAAAATCCGAGCTGCTTCTACAGCATCCATTTTTTTATCGCCGAACATAAGGACGAACTGATCTAGTACATTAATCCAGCCGTTCCAAGCTTGTTCATGTTCCGTTGCGCCAAGTAATCGTCCTGCACGCTCTTCTTCCGCACGCAGATCGATGATTTTATCATAGACATTTAAGTTTTCCATGAATAAAAACAGCGCTTCCGCGACATCACGTCCCGTTTTTGACCGTTTCAAACGTTTTTCAAAATCAGTAAGCGGATCCCGAATTTCATCACGAATCACATGCAGTTCTTGCTCCATCGCTATTTCTTCGTCGGTTTGCACATTTGAATGCAATTCAAGACCGCGGTATTTTTTCACGCGCCAACGGCTGTCATCGAACCAACGCTGTCCGTAAATCCCATGTGCAAGAACATAGTTTTCGAGTCTATCTGCTCGATCACGCCATAATAACTTGGTTTCTCGGTGTGGGAAAAAGAGATCTGTTTTTACTGCGCGGAACACCGATTCATATGACCAACCCGTTGTCACCGCTTCTAACACCGAACGTGAAAACTCGATAAGCGGATGATGCAACATCGGCTTTTTCTGGCTGATGAATACCGGAATATCATAATGCGGGAAAATGGTTTCAATGAGTTCATCATATTTTTCAGGCTGCCTGTACAAAATTGAAACGTCTTTGTAGCGCTTGCCTGCAATCATTAACTCACGGATTATACGCGCCACTGAGTGGATTTCCGCACGACGGTCCGCTGCTTCAATCAAGACAACATTGCCAGCTGACGTTTGTTGCTTCGCAGGATAGTGGTCGAATTCCGCTTCAAAATGTTTTAAGTCCTCATTTTGATAACGTGGCGAATTCGCCAAATGGATATCTTCCTCTACTTCCACCGATTCAGCACGCGCTAGTTCACGCAATTTGAGGGAGGTCCTTACGGGATTGAAAAATAATTCATGATCCGCAAACCCCGTGAGAGCGCCTTCCATCGGCAATACAACTGTCAGTCGATTGGCGTGTTTCATCAGTTCCGTGACGATTTCATATTCCCGCGTCGTGAAATTTTCGAAACCGTCGATATAGATATCTGCCCCTTTTAACAGGTCTGAATGGGTAATTTGTGAAGCAAGTAGAGCCAAATGTCCTTCACTATCGACATAGGTCGTACCCAGTTTTTCTTCGATTTTTGTCAACAATAATGACAAGTCTTCCGCTTTGTCGAGCAATGTGCGCGGTGCACCTGTTGAAGCTAGTGCATCATGGAGATTGCTCATCGTTTGATGGTCGAGGCAATAGCGACTAAACTCTTTCAGCAAGTCCCCAATTTGTTCCGTGAATCCACGTTTATTAGCCGCTTGTCGGAACAATTTGAACTGGTCCCGATTGTCTTCTAAAACGCTTCGTACAAGCATCCTGTACCCGAAACCATCTATTTCCTTACGCGTAATGCCGCCAGTTTCCTGCAATACACGCCACGCCAACCGCTTGAACGTCAATACTTGTGCACGGATAATCCCTTTTAATCCGAAATTAACGGACAAGCTATGCTCCATCGAAAACGACATCTGGTCAGGCACAATGACAATAACAGGCGCTCCCATTGGATCTCGTTCCAGTTCAGCAGCCATTTCCCGCTCAATGAACGTCGTCTTTCCAGCGCCCGATCTACCGGTTATGAAACGTAGTGACATAAGGTTTCCTCCCTTGCTATTTGGCTATATGTAATTTGTTCCAATAATAAAAACCTGTCATCCTTACTTTCCATTGTACAGAAAGTTAGGGATGACAGGAACCATTTCACATAATAGGGTACGATTACTTATCATTACGCTGGGTGGCAGATGCACGGAAATCGGCCTCCACTTTTGAATTCAGCCTGCGCTCAAAATATTTGCCCACGAGCCATAGTAAAAAGATGACGACTACGACAATCGCAGTTCGAATTGGATTCGTGAATAACGCTTTTATATCATAGCCGATATAACTAATCATGAAAATCATAACAAACTTTCCAGCCATCAATGTTATTAAATAATTCTTTTTCTTCATATCAGATAGGCCTGCAACAAGATTGACGAGTGCGGACGGTGTAAACGGGAAACATAGGAATAAAAATAAGGGTCCGAAACCGTTTCTCTCCACCCACTTGATTAATTTTTGGATACGTGCGCTTTTTGTCAAGAAATTAAGTAACCGATTGCGTCCATATTTTCGGATGATCAAAAATACAGCATAAGAACCCACTACAGTTCCCGCCCATGATAGAAGGAATCCATACCATAGACCGTAAGCGCCTGCATTCGCCAGAACAAATGCAAAGAGCGGAAGAAACGGTAGAAATGACTCGATAAATGGCAGTAATAGCCCAAGAAACGGCCCAAGTGATTTATAGTGTTGTGCTAATTCGATTATTTTATCAGGATTCATCCACTCATTCATTAGTAACAACCTCAATTCAAAAACTTTTTTCGTCAGGCTTTCTACTTTTTGATTACATAAAAATACCCCGTATTTAGAGTTTTCCTTTAAATATGAACATTTAAACCCTGAAGTATAGTATAATCGCTTAAATATACTTTGGGAAGATGTGAATACAATGAAGAATAACCAATTCTCAGCTGGTCTAAAAGCAGGGACGAGCATTGCAATCGGGTATTTCCCCGTGGCACTCACATTTGGACTGCTCGCTAAAACTGCGGGCCTGTCCATTATAGAAGCTACTGCAATGAGTATATTCGTTTACGCCGGTGCCGCACAATACATGTCGCTCAGCCTAATTACATTAGGCATCGACCCGCTTTTGATCGTCATGAATACATTCGTCGTCAATATTCGACACTTTCTTATGACGGCTTCGCTCAATGAAAAGATGCAGCCTGCCCGAAAATGGGTCAAAGCGATCTATGCGTTTGGCATTACAGACGAATCATTTACAGTACTAGCAACAGGGAAGAAAGGAAAGATTTCGACCGCATTCGCATTCGGCGTATCGTTAATTGCGTATGGCAGTTGGGTCATCTTCACCGTTATCGGTCACATTATCGGCGCAAATCTTCCACAGTTTTTACAAGCCGCAATGTCGATTGCACTCTACGCAATGTTCATCGGATTACTCGTTCCTTCGATGAAGGGCAACCGCAAAGTCGTCATGCTCGCTGCACTTGCGGCGGTCATCCATTGTGTCCTGTATGTAACAGAAGCCTTGTCGACGGGCTGGTCCATTCTTGTCGCAACGCTTGCGTCCTCGATCCTAGTGGAGATTGTTTATTCGCGGCGCGGTAAAACGGCTGAAGTGATGTTCAAACGAGAGGAGGAAGTTTAATGGGGCCAAGTTATTGGTGGATGCTTCTTGGTATGGCACTTGTGACGTACATTCCGCGTATGATTCCGCTGACTGTTTTAGACGGTAAAGAGCTACCGCCGGTTGTGTCAGGTATCTTGCGTAATATTCCCTATGCTGTCCTAGGTGCACTCATCTTCCCAGCAATTTTGTTTGTACAGGAAGGGAATATATTATTTGGGGTGCTTGGAGCAGGGGCCGCGTTTTTAATCGCAATTTTTGGCGGCGGGGTAATGTCCGTTGTTCTTGGCACGATTGCTGTGCTGGCTGTTTATAGTTTGTTTATGTGAGGATGGGGGGCCGCTTGGGTGCGGTCTTTTTTTGTTTTAGGATGATTGGTTGGTTGACAGCGGTTGATATGCTCGGTTAGTCGCGGGTTATGATCGGCTCGCGGCGGATATGTTCGGTTGGCAACGTCTTATGATCGGGCGGCGGCAGATATGCTCGGTTGGCAACGTCTTATGATCGGGCGGCGATGGATATGCTCGGTTGGCCACGTCTTATGATCGGGCGGCGGCGGATATGCTCGGTTGGCCACGTCTTATGATCGGGCGGCGGCGGATATGCTCGGTTGGCACGGGATATGCTCGATTGGGCATGGGCATATGCTCGGTTGGCACGCGATATGATCGGTTGACTCGCGGTATGCTCGGTTGACTCGCGATATGCTCGATTGGCATGGGATACGCTCGGTTAGCACGCGATATGATTGGTTGGCATCAGTTATGCTCGCTCAAAAGGAAAATCCCTATTTCATCCCACAACAAAACCGCTCCTTTAACAGCGAGCGGCTCCATTCGTCAATCCTCTTGTTCATGCTGCCTTGCAATCTTCATCATACGTGTCGCATACCAAAACCCGACCGTGAGCGATAGCGCATCCGCCCCGTAAAGTAGCCAGTTATGCGTATAACCGGCATATACTGAAGCTGCAATCAACGCAACCGTCAAAATAAGGCCGACGACGTGGTGAAATGTAACACGGGTGAATAAAATAACAAGTAATCCTGGCAAAAGCAAGGCAAGTAACAGTTTAGTATCGAATGAATCCATTTTCAACATTCCTTCCAGAGTAATCGTTCACTCGATGTTTACCGAACGACGAGAAGTCCTAGGCGATGGTGGTCATGTCGATAAATAACCTGTTGCATAAGCCGAACTTCCCCGTTACGATCAATCACTTGCAAGCGACAATGTGCAGCATTTAGCTGAATCGCGTCGTATAGTTCTTTCTCGTTGCTTACCTGAAGACCATTTACAGCACGAATGTATTCACCCGGCAGAAGCCCCATTTTTTCTCCTGGAGATCCTGGTACAACGCCCGCGATGACAACCCCCGCTGGACGCGGCGCAACAGCGAACCCACCTTGCCTGTCACGTACCGAAGCCGTAATGGAAATGGCGGCGCGACACACTACCCCTAGCAGTAAAGCTACCCATCCTAAAATCGGAAGCCATAATGCAGCAAGCCCTACGATAACGACAATACCGCCTGTCCAAACGATAGCGCGGCCAATTTTCGGAAATAAAACATCTGGATACAGCGAGCGAGCCACTTGTGAAAATCCGATTATAACAGGAACCGGAACAAAACTGAATGCACTCTCTCCAAATGTGAATTGCGGCCAATATGGTAAGAAAGCCGAAATCATATCCCCTGGCACCAGAAATACTACTGGCAACAGCCATAGCCGCTTCGTCTTGAAGGCTGCAGCACGCAGTCCACGGTTTGTATGCATCAAGGACGGCGACGCATACCGGATCGTATGACGTCTAATAAGAAGTCCTTCAACAATTAAGAATAACCCAGCGATGACTGGAATCGTTACCGCAAGATCGCCAAGTAAATCCGCCTGCCCTGGTGTCCAGCCACGAAACGAGAAATTCGCCATATACTTTTCTATGAAATAAAGAGCGAAAAAAGCCGCAGACGCAAAATAAATCGGTGAAGTCACTTTATAATAGAATGTCAGCAGTGCAATAAGTGCTGACGCTGAAAATAGCACAAGCCAACCCGGATCTGCTAGCAAACCTGCCCCGGAAATCAAAACGGACAGTACGAGCGCATAGGGCCATGACTCCGCCAATAGCCGCTTTAATTCTGTTAACCCCGGCAACAATCGGACTTTGAAACTCCGACGCTCTTTTTTTACACGGAAATACCCAACTCCAACTGCTGTAAAAAGAACCGCTATGAATAATGGATTCAGGAAAAACAGCGCAACCGCTTCTACTATGTCAAACATCGTTTTCTCGGACACGAACCGTCACCATCCAATCTTCGTTTACACTATCATGTTTCTACATTGTAACAAAAGAATCCTGCTCTATGTGAAACGGTATTGAATTATTCATTAAATGGTAAAAACCGCTTATAGTTTTGGTGTTGTGTAGGCGATAGTCTTGGCTCTTCCCCTTGAAGTCATGGCCATCAAAGTTAGTTAGGGCTAATATCGACTTTGTCATGGCTAGTCTTCTTGAAGTCACGGCAATCCCACGCGAAGTCATGGCCCCCAAAGTTAGTAAGGGCAAATACCGACTTTGTCATGGCTAGTCTCCTTGAAGTCATGGCTATCCCCCCCGAAGCCATGGCCGCTAATGTTAGTAAGGGCAAATACCGACTTTGTCATGGCTAGTCTCCTTGAAGTCATGGCTATCCCCCGCGAAGTCATGGCCGCACCTGTTAGTAAGGGCAAATATCGACTTTGTCATGGCTAGTCTCCTGGAAGTCATGGCTATCCCCCCCGAAGTCATGGCCGCACCTGTTAGTAAGGGCAAATACCGACTTTGTCATGGCTATTCTCCTTGAGGTCATGGCTATCCCACGCGAAGTCATGGCCGACAAAGTTAGTAAGGGCAAATATCGACTTTGTCATGGCTCTTCCCCTTGAAGTCATGGCTAGTCTCCCCGAAGTCATGGCCACCTGCCATCCATCTCATCCAATAAAACAAATAAAACAAAAAAACTCCCGACATCGTAATGTCGGGAGTCAACTTTTACTTTCCAGCTACTATATGATGGATATAGCCAATTGCCATTTGCAGCTGATCGTCATTTTTACGGTCGTTTCGGAATTCTTCCACTTTAATTTTTACCGTTGAGAAGAATAATCGATCCATGGTCGGTCCCGCTTCTACTTCAGCATCTTCCCGAAAAGCGCTAACTGCACGAGAAGTTGATTCATCAAAAAATCCGTCGTTTCGAGCGACACTATATCCTAGGCCCGTCAGCAACTTCTGGCCATAAGCGATATCGTCGTGATAATCGCCTTCCGTATAGACTTCTGTGACGAGTCGGATATGCTCGCCAAACAATTCACTTTGAACAACTTCAAGGTCTTCTTTCACACCTTTTCCGTGAATCCACTTTTCTTTTGGTGTGAGCCATTTATGAGTCGACAACTTCATCTCTCCACCGTTTGACAAGTCCAATGTTTCTTGAACCGTTCCTTTTCCGAAACTCGTTGCACCAATGATGTAGCCTCTTTTTAAATCTTTCAATGCAGCGCTCATCACTTCACTTGCGGAGGCACTGCCTTTATCCTGCAGTAAAACAATCGGCATTTTTTGCAGCTTTTCATCATATGGAAACTTGTCGGTCTTTTCCGTAACGAGCGGTTCCAGCGTTCCAGCCGCATCTTGCATATAGGCAAAAGTCGTATCTTTCTTCACTAAACTGCCCACGATGCCGCCAACAGTATGCAGGTAACCGCCGGGGTTGCCGCGCACATCGATAATCAGTGACTGTGCCCCGTCCTTAATAAGCTTGTTTGTTGCATCCAGCCACTCTTGGCGGCTCTCATTGCCGAACATCGTAATCGATATGTAACCGATCTTCTGTCCACGCTCTTCAATTATTTCAGTGGATACAGTTTTTACAGGAATACTGTCCCTCACGACCGACACTTCGATATGCTTATCCAAATCAGGTCTGAAAATCGTCATGGAAACCGTTGTCCCTTTCTTACCGCGGATTCGCTGTACAACGTCTTGCAGTGATTCCCCTTCAATTCGCTCGTCGTCAATACGAACGATTTCGTCATACGGCTGCAAACCCGCTTTTTCAGCTGGAGACCCTTTCACCGGAGCCACAATGATGTATTTCCCATTCGAGCGCGTAATTTCAGCACCGATCCCGATTCGCTCTCCTGCCAGCGATTCCTTATGGGCGGCCGCCTCTTCCTGCGACAGATACGTCGAATACGGATCGCCGATGACATCCGCCATTCCGCGCAGCGCCCCTTCAATCAACCTGTCCTTATCCACTGGGTATACGCCTTGTTTCTTGATGACGTTGAACGCTTCATCGATTACCGGAAACGACGCACTTAGCGTCCCCTCTTCCTTCTTAGCACTTCCTTCTCCTGCACAACCATCCAACAGAAGAAAGACGACCGTCGCCAAAGCGGCCAGTATGACGAATAACATAAACCGGCTTCTCTGCATAATGCAATGTCCCCTCCTCCGTCCACTATATGAACGATAAAGGAACATTACGACAGCAGAAAACCGGCTTTCTTCAATCTAAATTCTTAACAAGGCTCCTCAATGCTTTTTCATCCATCGGCCCAACAATTTTCTGACTGATTTTACCATCAGTGCCAATCATAAACGTTGTTGGAATTGGGATAATCCGATAATCATCGATAACAGTACCTTCTTTATCCAGCGGAATCGGGAACGTTAATCCATAGAGTTTGATGAATTCCTCAACACCCTTAAGGCCGCGCCTTTCCTCCGTCGTCAAATTGACCGCAATAATTTCCACATTATCGGTATCCTTATATTTCTTATAGTATTTCTGCATATGCGGCATTTCCGCCTTACATGGACCACACCACGAAGCCCAGAAATTTAATATTACTTTTTTGCCCTTCAAATCCGATAACTTCACCACATCACCAGACATCGTAGACAGTTCAAAGTCAGGCGGAACCGAACCTTTTTCCAAACCAGGCTCATCGTCTAATGCACTAAAGTCGGCACCAATCAGAAATTCATCAATTGGTTTTGGTTTATCCAAATTCGATTTCACCATAATGACCACCATCGATCCGATAAGCAGTACAGCTATGATGAATCCGAGTGTTTTCTTATTCATAGATATCCCTCCAATCTAACTTTCGCATAAACACAATCACAAAAAACAATCCCATGACTACAGTCGTAATAAGCGGTGTCTGAATAAATTCATCTGGTTGGACGGCAGCCACAAAAACATGAACCGCCATAAACACAAGTGCAAGTTGAACCGGCCAATTATCCGCTTTCCCACTATTCATCCAGAAAAATACCGCGAATAACCCAAATACAACTACCGTTACTACTTGCGCAATCATTTCGCCTTCATTCAATAAAACCATTATCACCTGATACACAACTTGAACTAAAACTGCACCCGTAAAAAGTGCCCGAAATCCATTAGCATCAAGCCGCCCCTTCTTCATGTCCCATAAGGTCTTCCCGGCAATAAATAGCAGCCCCAAGTAAAAACCGACTGCCCCACCGTGGAAATAAACAATCGCAAGTGGTGACCGAAGAACCGAATTGAAATCAGTGAGTACTATACTCAATTTCCAAACAATCACCAAGTAAAAGAACGCATCTCCTATGATTTCCGCCTGCTTCTTCCCAAATCTGAACCGAACTGCACTATATGCAACAACAAATGCTACCATGAGGGCAATCCAAGACGAGGGAACACTAAGGCTTCCTATCGTGAAAAATGAAGTGACTGGCATTCGCATTTGCCCCCTTCAACACCTAATACCATAATCGTATCCAAAAATAGCATCGAAAGCCATCATTCTAGTTGAAAGAAACAAAAAAAATCCGCCTCAGTCTTGAGGCGGACACAATTAGTTAGAATGATACATAACGTAATGGATTCACGGCACTTGGTCCAGATGCAGACCAGTTTCCGATATGCATTTCAAAATGGAGGTGAGGCCCGGTCGATGCGCCTGTGGTTCCAATCTTCCCGATGAACTGGCCTTTCGCAACTTGCTGACCAGCGCTTGTATTAATGCTGGACAAATGTGCATAAACTGTTGTGAAAATCTGCCCATCAATTGAATGTGTCACCATGATTACATTGCCGTAAGTTCCCATTGGTCCGGCGTGGGAAACAACACCATCACCCGCCGATACAACAGATGTTCCAGTGCTATTCGCAATGTCGGCTCCACGGTGCTGCCTTTGAGTGCCGTAAATTGGATGCGTTCTCCAACCGAATGACGACGTGTAAGTTCCGGAAGCAGGTTTCGTCCATGTCCCATTTGAGACGGGTGGAAGATAAGTAGATGAACCCCCACTACCACTACTATTTTGTCTGTCTTTCGCGGCTTGAGCTGCCGCTGCTTTACGTGCAATTTCAGCTTGACGCGCAATTTCAGCAATACGTTTTTGTTCTGTTATAATTTTCTTTTCAACATCCTTACTAACTTCATAAGTTTCATGAAAATCAACTTCTAGCTTTTCTTTTTCGTTGGCTAATTTCTGTTGTTCTGCTTCTAGTTTATCGATTAACTTATTCTTATCACTTTTCTGTGCTAAAAGAGATGCTCTCAAGTTTTGAAGTTCTTTTTTAGCGGCTTCCTGCTTGGCAAGTTTTGACTCGACAAGTGCTTTTTCTTCTTCAAGCTGCGCAATATCACTCGCTTGTTGCTCCATAATACTTCTGTCTGCATCCATTAAAGAATTGACAGCTGAAAAACGGTCTATGAAATCTGCAAAACTATTGGCTCCGAGAAGAACGTCAAGATAGCTAACTTGTCCGCCTTTTACTTGCATAGCACGAACACGTTCACGCAATACCACGTCACGCTCTTCAATTTTCTTTTCAAGATCAGCAATTGAAATGCGTAACGCATCAATTTCTTCGGTTGTTTTATTTATTTGTCCGATAACACGGTTAATCTGTTCATTGGATTCGTTTATTTTAGCGTTAAGTGCTAAAATTTGATCCGTAATTTTTTCGATAGTCGTTTTTTTGCTTTTAATTTCAGTATTCTTTTTACTAATTCCCGTATTCAATTCGCTTTTCTTCTTATCAAGTAATTTCTGTTCTTTTTTCAGGTCATCCAAAGGACTCGCTAAAACTCCCGCTCCACTAATAATAGTGGACAGGAAAACGATTGCAATTGTACCTGACAACAGCTTTTTATATCTATTCAACTTCCCAGTTCCCCTCTCACACTCTATCTATCACTTACACTTTAAGAAATTTACGCACAGACATAAAGCTGCCCCAAATACCAATAAAGATCCCCATAAACAGAATCAGTCCATTCAGTTGGATTATAAATGGTGTCGTGTTTAGTAATTGGAACAATTCTCCTTGTAGCTTCGGTTCCAAAAGCTCGAATAGTTTGTAATAGGATATAGAAATGATGAGCATTGGAGCTAATGCCCCCAAAATGCCAAGCCACATTCCTTCCAACAAAAACGGAATACGCACGAAGTTATTCGTCGCTCCGACTAATTTCATAATTTCAATTTCAGTTCTTCTAGCAACGATAGTTATTCGGATCGTGTTCGAAATAAGGAACATCGCCGTGAATAACAGTGCCAATATCAAAACAATACCGATATTCCGGCTCAGGTTAAGTACATTGAAGAGTTTCTCCACTTTTTCTTCGCCATACACGACCTCATATGTATAGTCGTATGTATCAATTTTCTTAGCAATAGTAGCAGTCTGTTGTGGATCCTTCGCTTTTACATAAAGTGCATCGCCAAGCGGATTGCTCTGTTTATATAAACTAAGTTCGTCACCAAATGATTTTATCATCTTGTCTAGCTCAGCATCTCTCGACGAATAGACCACTTCGAGAACGCCATCTGTCGAACGAACTTTTTCTACCAGCTCTTTAATTATCAACTTATCTGCAGCTGGATCCGCAACCACTTTAATTTCCACGTCATTCTCGATACTTTGCGCGAGATGATTAAAATTCATCATAATCACGATGAATACACCGACAAGCAGGAGGGTGACAGTAACAGCACTGACTGACGCAAATGTCATCCAGCTGTTACGGCGAATACTTTTGAAGCTTTCGCGTACATGCCGACCGAATGTTCTAGCCTTCATAGTACTCACCTCCGTATTCGTCACGGGTAATGAGTCCGCCTTCTATTGCGATAACACGGTGTTTTATAGCGTTAACAATCTCCCTATTATGGGTGGCCATGACAATCGTCGTTCCACGAGCATTAATCTGTTCGAAGATCCTCATGATCTCCCATGATGTTTCAGGGTCAAGATTTCCTGTCGGTTCATCTGCAATGACAACTTTCGGTACATTGACGATTGACCTCGCGATGGAAACACGTTGCTCTTCTCCACCTGATAATTCGTTCGGGAACATCCGCGCTTTTTGCGTAAGTCCGACAAGCGCAAGAACATCGTTCACTTTTTTTCGTATTTCTGCTGGCGGTGCTTCAATGACTTCGAGCGCAAACGCCACATTCTCGTAAACATTCAATTTAGGTAATAATTTAAAGTCCTGAAAAACGACACCAATCTGCCTGCGCAATTGGGGTACACGTTTGTTACGCAATGTTGCAAGATTTATACCATTAATAAGAATTTCTCCACTTGATGGTCTTTCTTCACGATACATCATTTTAATAAATGTCGATTTACCTGCACCACTCGGACCGACCACGTAAACAAATTCTCCCCGGTCGATTTCGATGTTAATGCCATTTGCTGCTACGACACCGTTCGGATACTTTTTGTAGACATTTTTCATCACAATCATTCTAAAACCACCTGAATATTTTTGTCTCTCTTTTTTTCCAACAGCCCCATTATAACATGATTCACCTTTCTAAGTATTACAGTTGTGTTTCAATTAAAACTTGAATATAACGTCGATAAATATAGAACGTAGTACTATTATACAGTAGAACTAGTAGACCAAAAGACCAACTCACTTGTTTGTATTCGACCTTTAGGAGGTAACTCCTCTTTTTATTGGCAATAATATTTGAACTAGCGGATGGTTTTATCAAATGATGAAGAGTGCCGTTGAACTGTGGGGGAAATGCGGGAGCTATGTCTAACTGTCATGGCTTTTCTGCAAACTGTGAGGGCTTATTGGCGAACTGTCACCGCATTTCGACATACTCTAAGGGCAACGTCTAACTGTCATGGCTTTTCTGCTAACTCTGAGGGCTTACTGCCAAATTGTCACGGCAAGTCGACATACTCTAAGGGCAACGTCTAACTGTCATGGCTTTCCTGCTAACTCTGAGGGCTTACTGCCAAATTGTCATGGCAAGCCGACATACTCTAAGGGCAGCGCCACACTGTCATGGCTTTTCTGCTAACTGTGAGGGCTTACTGTCGAACTGTCATGGCAAGTCGACATACTCTAAGGGCAACGCCAAACTGTCATGGTATTTCTGCTAACTGTGAGGGCTTACTGTCGAACTGTCATGGCTTTTCTGCTAACTGTGAGGGCTTACCGCAGAACTATCACGGCATTTCGACATACTCTAAGGGCAACACTAAACTGTCATGGTATTTCTGCAAACTCTGAGGACTAACCGCAGAACTGTCACGGCAAGTCGACATACTCTCCCGACAAACCCCACCCATCCCGTCAATAAACAAAAAAACCGCACCAGGCATATCGCCCAGTTGCGGTTTCATTGTAAATATTATTTTTTCTCAGCAAGCCATTTTGCAACTGCGTCTGCTTCTTCACCTTTGATAAGACCAGGTGGCATACTGCCGCGGCCGTTGATGATTACGTCATGGATTTCTGTTTCAGACATATGGTCACCAACTTTTGATAGATCGGGACCCACGCCGCCTTTAAGTTCAAGGTTACCGCCGTGACAAGCGATACAGCTCGTGCTAACCACTTTTTCAACGTCTACTGATGCTGTTTCATTACCAGTACCTGTTGTACCCTTATCTTCTTCTTTTGCTTTGTCGCCGCCACATGCCCCAAGGACAAGAACAGCTCCCAACATAATTGCTAAAAACTTAGTTTTCATTTTCTTACCTCCATTTATGAATTATTGTACTGCCTACCTAAGTATACCAAAACAACGTGCATTAAAATCACCTAGGGATTACCCTAAATTCATCAAACCGTCGACAAATAGCGTCTTCTCAACCTCCACTACAGTTTGTCTCAACTTTGTGAACTCCATTATTAGACGTGCAAACGACTAATAACATTAAAAATACGTCTGTATTAGTTAATATACACATAATCCATGCTTCCAAAACCTCTTTATAGGACTATCCATTTTTTTCATTAAAGATGCGGGCAAATGAAAAAGCGCACCGAAGTGCACTCCTTTTCATTTCGTTTTATTAAGATATCCGTGAACGTAAGTAAGCATTGATGAACAGGTCGATATCGCCATCCATTACCGCACTGACGTTTCCTGTTTCTGCACTCGTCCGGTGATCTTTTACCATGGAATACGGGTGGAAAACGTATGAACGGATCTGGCTTCCCCAACCGATCTCTTTTTGATCTCCCCGAATTTCAAGAAGACGTGCTTCTTCTTCTTCGACTCTGATCTGGTAAATCTTCGCTTTCAATAAATTGATTGCGCGATCACGGTTTTTAATTTGTGAACGTTCTGTCTGACATGTAACAATTGCTCCAGTTGGAAGATGCGTCATACGGACTGCTGAATCTGTCGTATTGACGTGCTGTCCACCCGCACCGCTTGAACGGTACGTATCGATTTTAACATCTTCCATTTTAAGGTCAATGTCAACTTCGCCTTCAAACTCCGGCATTAC
Organism: Sporosarcina sp. resist; assembly: GCF_014302295.1. Classification (NCBI taxonomy): domain Bacteria; kingdom Bacillati; phylum Bacillota; class Bacilli; order Caryophanales; family Caryophanaceae; genus Sporosarcina; species Sporosarcina sp. resist. The sequence goes on from NZ_CP060287.1 coordinate 3,824,893, forward strand.
TTCTATTGAAGAGAATGAGGTATGCCGTCGGCCTGATGAGTCAAACGGAGAAATCCGAACGAGGCGATGAACGCCTTTTTCTGCTTTTAAATAACCATATGCGTTATGGCCTTTAATTGCCAATGTTACGGATTTCACGCCAGCTTCGTCTCCGGCTTGGTAGTCGAGTGTTTCGACTTTGAAGCCGCGATGTTCAGCCCAACGTGTGTACATGCGAAGCAACATAGAAGCCCAATCCTGGGATTCCGTACCGCCTGCACCCGAATGAAGTTCAAGAACCGCACTATTCGCATCAAATTCATCACTGAGTAGCATTTGCAGTTCGAATTCATCGAGCTTCTTCTTGAATCCCTTCAACTCTACGCCAAGATCTTCTTGCATCTCTGCATCGTTTTCCTCGCGTAATAGTTCAAGCGTCATTTCAAGGTTTTCCTGTTCATCAGTCAACTCCGTGTACTCGCCGACAACGTCTTTCAACGCATTCGACTCGGAGATTACTTTTTGTGCACCTTCCTGGCTATCCCAGAAACCTGGCTCTAGCATTGCTTCATCTAACTCTTGAATTCGTGCCTCTTTGTTTTCTAAGTCAAAGAGACCCCCTAAAGTCCGCTAATTTCTTAGCTGATTTGTCGAGCTCGTTGCGTACATCGGATAATTCCATCATAATAGTTTCCTCCTGAATTTGGGTTGCCCGGTAACTTATGCATTACCGTGGCAGTTTTTATATTTCTTCCCGCTGCCGCATGGGCATGGATCGTTACGACCGATGTTTACTGCGCGACGCACTGGTTTCTTACGCACTTGCTCGCCATCCTCTTTCGGATTAACGGCCTGTGCTTTAACAACTTCTTCACGTTCAAGGTTGTTGCGGATTTCTGCTTTCATCACATACTTCGCTGAATCGGCTTCAATCGATGCGACCATTTCCTCAAACATTGCAAATCCTTCCGCCTGGTACTCACGAAGCGGATCAGTTTGACCATATGCACGTAAATGGATACCGTGACGCAATTGATCCATCGCGTCTATATGATCTGTCCATTTCGAGTCAATGGCACGAAGCAAGACGACTTTTTCGAATTCACGCATGCGCTCTTCCGACATTTCTTCTTCCTTCTCATCGTACCGTTCAGTAACAGCTTCTTGGATTAACGACGTCAATTCCTCAACCGATTTCTCTTCCATAGCCACAGTTGTTATACGACCGTCTGGGAGTATATTTGCGCCCAAGAAATCTTCGAGTCCTTTTAGATTCCAATCGCTTTCTTTTTCTTCCGTCGTATGAATTGCCACAGCATTTGCAATTACATTCGACAGCATTTTCTCTAGTACGCCACGAATATTTTCTGACTCTAGAATTTCATTCCGTTCTTTGTAGATGATTTCACGCTGCAGGCGTAATACATCATCATACTGCAGCAAACGTTTCCGTGCATCAAAGTTATTTCCCTCTACCCGTTTCTGAGCAGATTCAACCGAACGCGATACCATTTTCGACTGAATTGGCGTCGTGTCGTCCATACCAAGTTTCGTCATCATCGACTTCATTTGGTCTGAACCGAAACGGCGCATTAATTCATCTTCAAGCGATAAATAGAACTGCGTTACACCCGGATCCCCTTGACGACCAGAACGTCCACGTAGCTGGTTGTCAATTCGACGCGACTCATGTCGTTCTGTACCAAGAACCGCGAGACCGCCAAGTTCCTGCACGCCTTCTTCAAGTTTAATATCCGTACCACGGCCCGCCATATTCGTCGCGATTGTTACAGCGCCTTTATGACCGGCTTCCAAAATGATTTCCGCTTCACGACTGTGATTTTTCGCATTTAAAACATTATGCTTCACACCGTATTTTGTCAAATGCTTCGAAATAATCTCAGACGTTTCAATTGCAACTGTACCAACAAGAACTGGTTGCCCTTTGTCATTCCGTTCTTTGATGTCTTCCGCAACCGCCTGGTATTTACCTTCCATTGAAGAGTAAATAAGATCTGCACGGTCATCACGGATTAGCGGACGATTCGTCGGAATAGCAATGACGTTCATGTTGTAAATATTACGGAATTCTTCTTCTTCCGTTTTCGCTGTCCCAGTCATACCAGACAGTTTGTCATACATACGGAAGTAGTTTTGGAATGTAATTGTTGCAAGAGTCATCGTTTCATTCTGAACTTCTAGGCCTTCTTTTGCTTCAATCGCTTGGTGAAGTCCATCACTGTAGCGACGACCTTTCATAAGACGTCCTGTAAATGAATCGACAATGACGACTTCGCCTTCTTGAACAACATAATCGACATCAATATGCATACTCGCATGTGCTTTCAACGATTGGTTAATCGCATGATTAAGTGTCGTATGTTCCAAATCGAATAAGTTATCAATACTGAATGCAGCTTCCGATTTCTCGATACCACTTTCTGTCAAGACGACACCTTTCGTCGACTCATCATATGAATAATCTTCTTCTTTTTTAAGTGATTGTGTAAATTTATTTGCCAAGCGATACAATTCTGCCGCTTTCGCAGCTTGCCCTGAAATGATTAGTGGTGTACGCGCTTCGTCAATTAAGATCGAGTCAACCTCATCTATAACTGCGTAGAACAGCGGACGCTGCACTTTATGTTCATTATAAAGCACCATGTTATCACGTAAGTAATCGAAACCGAGTTCGTTGTTCGTGCTATACGTGATATCCGCACTGTACGCTTCCCGTTTCTCTTCTTTCGATAAACTATTTAAGTTCAGACCAACTGAGAATCCGAGAAACTCATAAAGTAGCGCCATTTCCGTCGCATCACGACTTGCAAGGTATTCGTTCACGGTTACAACGTGTACGCCTTGACCCGCAAGTGCGTTCAAATAAACCGAAAGCGTTGACGTCAACGTCTTCCCTTCACCGGTTTTCATCTCCGCGATATTGCCCTCGTGTAAAGCAGCAGCCCCAATAATTTGCACACGGAATGGATACATGCCAAGAACACGTTTCGACGCTTCGCGAACGACTGCAAAAGCCTCAGCTTGAAGATCATCAAGCGTTTCTCCTTTTAAGAAACGTTCTTTGAATTCAGTTGTTTTTGCTGTCAGTTGTTCATCCGTAAGCTGTTCCATTTGTGTTGCAAGCGCTTCGACCTTGTCCGCAATCTTGTCAAGACGCTTCAAATCTCGTTTATTCATATCAAACATTTTATTCAATACGCTAAGCATTTAGGTCACATCCTCATTAGGTTCACCCTTCATTTTAACACTGTGAATTGCACGGTGCAAATGGTCTAGCCAAAACACATTAAGGAAATTTTGTATTGCGTGATGGGAGTACCATAATACGCGGGTATAATAGGTTTTTCCGCTCGTCCCCCACTATTGGAAATCAAAATAAGACCCCTAAGCAGTATTCCCGCTTAGGGGTCTTCCAAACTCAATTATCTATTCAGCTTGTTTCAATTAAGCCATATTTACCATCGCTACGTTTATAAACGATGTTTGTTCCATCAGAATCGGAATCTGTGAAGACGAAGAAATCGTGGCCAAGCATGTTCATTTGAAGAATTGCTTCTTCTTGGTCCATCGGTTTTAGATCAAAATTCTTAGTTCGGACGATCGCAAATGCCTGATCTTCTTCCCCATTTGCATCACTGTTTTTCTCTTCGCTTTTATTGACTGATGCGAAGAATGCTGCAACGCCTTCACGTTCACGGAACTTACGGTTTACTTTTGTTTTATATTTTCGAATTTGACGCTCTAACTTGTCAACAATCAAGTCGATAGCTGCATATAAATCGTTATGACGTTCCTCTGCACGAAGCGTTAAGTTTTTCATAGGAATTGTTACTTCCACTTTAGTTTGCTTATCATTGTAAACTTTCAAATTCACATGTGCAGTTGCGTTCGCATTTTCATCGAAGTATCTTTCGATTTTTTGCAATTTCTTCTCGACATGTTCACGAATTGCCGGAGTTACCTCGATATTTTCACCGCGAATATTAAAATCTAACATATGAACTCCTCCTTTAAGTTAACCTATACAGTACACTTCTACACATTCCCCATAAAGTCCTTCTAAAAACATTTAGAAAATTAAATATATTGTCGATTTGTGACGAATACGTTCAAAAATCACTTTTTTTCGTCCTTTATAGCGCTACCCAATGCACTTTCAGAGCGTCTGCGAAGTTTAAGCTCTTCGACGATTAAATGTTCAATTTCTACGTTTTCATCAAAATCATAACCGTACATGTATCCCCCACTATATGGCTTCTTCCACACAATTACGCCTTGCAGGTCGATTAATTTTTCATAAAGTGTGAATTTGATATGCAAGCGGACAGATTCACGTTCAAGAGGAATATCGAACTTCGCAAAAAGCTTTGCACCACCAGGACTGATGTCCAAGAAATGACATTCGCCCGGGCTCGATTCTATATCCGTTCCATTTTCAACGACAATCCGGAATTCAGCTACAAGCGGTTCCCCAAATGTATACCTAAAATATTCAGTCCGTTTATAAAGCATCTTCTCCACTCCGTTCTAACGCACCAAGATTTGTTTCTCTCATTATAGCAGACTACTTAACTTTCAACGAACTTCAGCCAAGCTTGCCGTTCTTCGCATTGTCCCGTCCAGCGTCGTCACAATCTGCTCATTGTCTGCAACCGTTCCATGAATCGTAGCGTTCACTTCTTCCAGTGATGCACTCGATTCGGTCAGTAAGTCAGCAAATGAGCTTGTCATACGCCCGATGTCCGTCGTTTCCTTTGTAATTGAAGCCATCTTGTCGTCAAACATGCCAAACTTCCGGTGAAGGTCACTCAATGTGTTGTGCATGAGTCCGATTTTCATTTCAGCATCCACCGACAATGCTGCCTGTGTAACAAGTTTTCCTGTACTGTTCGTCAAATTGGCACGCGAGCGATCATTCATCGTGTTGACGTTTTCCAAATTGCCATTTATTTCAACCAATGTCACCGCCGTTAATCCAGCAAGTTTCCTGATTTCATCCGCGACAACCGCAAACCCTTTGCCGTGCTCTCCCGCACGAGCCGCTTCAATCGACGCGTTCAATGCAAGAAGATTCGTTTGTCCAGTAATCGTCTCAATCGACTTGGCAAGCGCATTCGTCTTCTCGATATTCTCAGTAAGCGCATCAAATGATCCGTTCAAATCAGTGAGATAGACTTCCACTTCTTGCATACCTGTACGCAAGTTTTGCATAACTTCCACCATGTCAGCAGATTCAGCGCGAAGACTAGCTGTGTCTTCATTCATAAGATGCGTTTCCTTGTGCATATCAGCTACATCATCTTGCGTGCGTTGTGCATTTTTTGCGATGTTCGCAATTTGAAATGCTTCCTGTTCAACACTTGCTGAAACGCCATCCATAATTGTCAACAGTTCCTTCTGTGCTTCCAAATGTCGTCCAGCCGTCTCACCAATCGCCGTCAAATCAGCTGCAACCTGTTCAATCCCTTCATTCAACGAACGATGCTTGCTCTCTTCTAAAAGCGTGTGTGCTGCCTGCTCAGTCGTGAACAAATCGACTTGCATTTCCAGCTTTTTCGTCTGCTTTATTTGGATGAACAGCCCCACTGACATCAAGATCAGCACAAGCGCCAAACTTCCTTTGCTCGCTGCAATTTGCTCTTGATACGGATAGTTCATTAAAAATACGACCAGAACAGCAAGGGACAGCGCAAAACCATAGGTCATAATCCGCATGGATAAATGAACACTTGCAATACCTGCTATGAAAAACGCGATTCCAGCTGTCGCAACAGATGGTTCCCCTATAACCCCATTCAATATCGCGGCAAATCCCGTCACGCCTAGGACAATCCATGGAAACATGCGTTCAAAAATAGCGACCTTTTTCGCCAATGCATAAAACAATAACGTAACAACAACCGGTATCGCCATACTCACTGTCTTCAGCATACCTTGCCCCGTAACAAAATAAAAAATCAAACCGATGAAACTAGAGCCACCAAGTGTTATAAATAGTATGAAGTTCTTATTCGAAAATTCCTTCTGCCGCATGGTATCCACAGTGTGCATTCATAATCCCCCTTAGAAGTTCCTATCTATATACCTATCTCGCTTACCGTTGATTGAATTATCCAACATATTACTGTAAACCGAGCATATTTCTTCCTAACCAATCATAAGCAACGCACAACCGAGCATATTTCTTCCTAACCAATCATATACAACGTACGACTGGCATATATCAGCCTAACCAATCATAAGCAACGCACGACCGATCATATATCACGCTAACCAATCATATACAACGCACAACCGATCATATATCACGCTAACCAATCATATACAACGCACAACCAAGCATATAACACGCTAACCAATCATAAGCAACGCACGACCGAGCATATATCACGCCAACCAATCATAAGCAACGCACAACCGATCATATATCATGCCAACCAATCATATACAACGTACGACTGGCCAATAATTCCATAACTTCCTATGCAGCAGAAAACTCCCTCCCCAAAAAACGGGACAACATTGCATTAGTTTCTTATCCGAACAGCTTCCTCATGTGTTTCATTGATATACGTGGCGATTTGCTGTTGTTCTTCAGTCAGTTCGGTCAACGTAGCATTCAATTCTTCCACAGCCGCGGTACTTTGCTCGACAATCGCCGCAAAATCCATCGTCCGTTCCTGAATTAATGCACTGTCTTCCGTAATTTTGCCGAAGTCTTGGATGAAAATCGATAATACCTTCTGCAACTTCGTCATCGTTTCAAACAAATCTATAAAGGACGCACTAGACTCGTCTGCTACTGCAGTCTGCATCGTCACTTGCTCCAGTCCATCTCCAAGTTTTTTAACGGCTATTTCGTTGTAATTGTTCACTTCTATCAAGTTTGCATCAATTTTAGTTAAGGTCTCTCTTGTAAGTCCGGCCAATTTCCGAATTTCTTCCGCAACTACCGCAAACCCTTTTCCTTGTTCTCCTGCACGCGCAGCTTCAATCGAAGCGTTTAGCGCAAGTAAATTTGTCTGTTCCGTGATGGCTTTAATGGCACTTGCGAAAACGTTCGTTTCGTCAATTTTACTTGATAATATATCAAACGTTTCATTTAGATCAGTAAAAAAAGTAGTGAAAGAATCAATGCTTTCATTTAACTGCGCAATTTTCATAGTGCCATCTTCGGCTTTTCGGCCTGCTTCATTCGCCTGAATCACGACCTCACCTAAGCCTTCTGCAATGACTTGAACCGATTCGTAAGTGTGCTCCGCATTTTCCGCGATATCTGAAATATGATCCGCCTGATGTTGACTTCCGACACTTACTTCATTAACAGCCGCAAGCATTTCAAGCTGCGATGTGGCAGATGTCTCCGAATTTAAACGAAGATACGCAAGGTTTGATGTAATCTTTCCAACCGCCTCGTCAAGCTTTTCAGCAAGTGCTCCTTCTTCGTGCACCTTAAGTTCTGTTAGTTCGACAAGTTGTTCAATATGCCTGAATACCCGCCTATTTTGACGAACAAGAAGGAATAAGATAATTCCTGATAGGAAAAAAAGAATGGCAAGATTCTTTCCACTTTCCTCTACAAGTTCCGGAGCCGTGAACAATAAATTATTTATCATAATCGCAATCAGGCTCAACACAAAACCAAATGCCATGATCAACAACTTGCCGTGAATTGAACCAAGGATTAAAAGAAGAAGAATAATACCTATTGTTCCTAGATTCGCTTCTGAAAAAAAGATGACGCCCATCGCAATGGAAAAATTTAAAACGAGCAATAAATAGGGAAGAATTCGTGATAGAATTTCAATTTTAGTACTAAGAAAATAGCATAGGATTGCGCATACAAAAGGAATTGCAACGGATAAAAGGATAGCTATAGGCGACTGCTGAATAAGTTGTGCAATTAAGCCAAGTCCTGCAGCAAGTGCAAATCCAATAATCATAATCTGGTTTTTTCGAAGCCAATCTTGTCGCTTCAATTGGTTAATAGTCATCAGTAGCCTCTCCTTAAACATCAATTATTTTTTAAATATATCAAAAACTATTGTAAGTAAAATGTACCATTAATGAATACTCATTCATATGGGTGTAACTAACTATTTCACCGTGTTATGTATAACTAAAAAAGTCGGAAAGCAAATTTCATGCTTCCCGACTTTAAATGACATAGTAGCGTCAATTCCTAATCCGTATCGCTTCCTCGTGTATTTCGTCGAAATATGACGAAAGTTGTTATTGTTCTTAAGCAAGTTCTGTCCATGTTACATCCAACTCATCAATTGCAGCTGTATTCTGTTCGATAATCTACGCAAACTCTGCAGTCAGCACTCGAATTGTCCATACTATATTTATAGTCGTTTTATACAAAAGAAAAACCTCGGTAGACAAAAGATCCCTACCAAGGTCCATTTATTGCTTCGTATCGTAAAACGTACCATCACGCGCTACATTGCTGTAGGGATTAAGATAGTTTTTCATATTGCCTTTTTTCGATTGAGTGCCAGAAATATCCACGCGAATCTGTCGTCTAAACAAGTCTAATTCCTTTTGAACATTGGTTTCTAGTTTCACGAGTTCCTTACCAAGCGCTTCTTCTTCTGGTGTGAACGGTGCAGCAATATGCGGTTGCAGCTTATCACGATCATCAAGAAATCCTTCAATGCTCAGAATCGCCTCATCGCGCTGCTCTTCTGAAGTTTTCTTCGCCGACAATGCCAACAACTTCATCGTGACATCACGCCAAGCAGTCAGGGCGGGCCGAATCATATTTCATCCACATTCGCATACTGTTTTTGCCGGTTAATCTGAATAACCTGCTTCCAAGTATCACGAAATTCTGTAATGATAGAAGAGGCTTCATCAAACATAGCGCTATCGTTTTTAATATTGCCGTCGACTAACCGGCTATTTGCGAACTCATACAGCACAAGCATGTTTGCGGCAACCGGGTATGACTTGTCCAGCGTTAGCATAAGTTCTGAAATGATAGCCTGGGCTTTTTGGACCGACTTGTTCTTTTCTTCGATATTGTTATCTGCCATTGCCCTTTTTGCCTGGACTATGAATTTCAAACAGCCATTGTAGAGCATGAGTGTTAGTTCACCAGGAGTTGACGTTTTCACTGTGTTGTTCTGGTAAGTTGCATAAGGGTTATTAATAGCCATTTATGATCTGTCTCCTTTTATATCTACGCTGTAGTTCAGCCGCCAAATGAACTCATAATACTGGCCGATTGTGAATTTAAACGCTGAATTGCACTTTCCATTGCATTGAATTGTTTCCAAAGGCGACTTTCAACCTGTAGCAAACGCTCCTCAAAACGTTCGATTTGCTTGTCCATATCCTTCATATTACGCCCTAGTGTGAATGTGTCGTTGACATCCCCAACTTTGCCGGCACGCTTCGCTATGACTTTCTGACTGTCATCTACAATCATACGAAGTCTACGTGCAAATCCATTTTCCGCTGCATTAGTTCCACCGTCTTTCGCAAACAGCTCATGCACTTTATTTGGATCGTCATTAATCGCTTTTTTTAGATCTGTTTCGTTAATAACAAGCTTTCCATTATCCAGATAATTTTTTGATGTTGTAATACCAATATCTTTCAATGTCATACCGTTTTCGCCAACAGCCCCCGTAAGAGCAGTCCGCATCTTATTTAACATGCTTGTAATATCAGAGTCATTACGGAGCGTACCACTTTTCGCTTTTTCTTCCCATAGTTCAATGTCTTTATCCGTCATTTCTTTCTTCTGTTCAGCAGAAAGTGCATGGAAATCACGATATTTTGTTTCGCGGACTTGTTTGTTTAAGTCTTCGATAAGTTTATTATATTCATCGATATATTTAACGACGGAGTCAAAGATTTTTTCAGTATCTGGTGCGGAACTGAATGTTATCGTTTTCCCGACGACTCCAGGTATATCAGGTTCTCCCGTGACCTGCTTTAACGTCATCTCAAAACCATTGATTTGGAATGTATTGGATGGGCGTTCTGTTCTAAGGCCATTTAATGTGAAATCTGCATTTTGACCCGGAATACTAAGGGCACCGTCAAATTTTAAGACCGTCTTCAAAGCCCCATCTGTTATCGCAATTCCCCCGGCACCACCATGTTTAGAGGTCATAGCGATTTGTCCTGTATGTGCATCATAAAAAGCATTTACATCTGTCCCACTATTAATTTTATTCAGAAGTGATTGAAGTGTCTCATCTGAGTCGTCAATTATGACCGATTTTTTCTCCATCACACCTTTATTATTCATTGCCTCTATCTCAATCGTCTGCTTGCCTGTCAATCCAAGATCACTTAATTTTTGATCCGTACCTAATCCTTCTGCCAGAACCCTATTTTCCGGGGCACTACTAGTCGATTTACTCTGCATCGTAGCATTTTTAGCCAACTGATGAATCTGAAGAGATCCCGAAAAATCACTAGTAGAACTCATATTCTTAATCGCAACATCATCCGGTGATGATACACTTACCGTTTTCTGTGCAAATGATGTTGAAAGAATCATCGTGTCTAGCGTTTTTTGGCTGAAATCGAAGAGCTTACGGTTTGTCGCACGATAATCATCCAGTTGCCACTGCATGTATTGTTTCTTCTGTGTAATTTTATCAAGCGGTATACGATTCGCATCCATTAAATTCTTAATAATCGTCTCTGTATCCATCCCAGTAGCTAGTCCACTAATTTTCATATATCCTTCACACCTTCATATTATATTTTTCGGTCTACGAGCAAACCTACAAATTCACGCATTGCCGCATGAATGTCCATCAATTTTTTAGATGGAATTTCTCGGATAACTTCGTCAGTTTTCGAATCGACAATTGTTACATAGTATTCATTGAGCTTTTCATGAAACTTGAAACGTAATTGCGTATTCGCACTTTCCAAAAATGTGTTCATGCTGTCCGTCATTTGCTTTGCTTTATCGGCAGGTAATTGTTGTTCTTGGTCAGCTTGCGGTTGCACTTTCTCTACAACGGCTTGCACTGGTACCACCGTAACTTCCTTGTTCAATGCTACTTTTTCAACTGAAACGCTTGCATGATGCATCGTAGTTCCCCCATCCATACGACTTACCATTCCTCAAACCTCCCTGTTCCTGAGAACTTCCATTATGATTTATATCGGCAAACCAAAAAGGAAGTTAAGTAATTTGGCAATAAAAAAGTATTGGGTTTCCTCCAAAGTAATGTTTGCCCGTTTGAATGAAAATAATACAACACTACTATTCTCTCTTATTTATTTCATCTACTATCTAAATAAACAAGAATAATTGCCGAAGCATATAAAGTAGTTCATTTAATGTAAGAGAAAGCGAAGGTGCAAGAGAAATGTTCAAATCCATCCGAACAAAAATAATTATGACAGTAATGGTGCTATTCCTCATCGGCGTATCCACTATGACTTTCATTAGCAATACGATAGTGAAAAATAATACCGAAGAAAGTATTATCGAATCGAGTGGTGCACTCACCAATGAAATGGGTTATGCAATCGAAAATTTTCTTGGTCAGTACGAGAAAGGCATAGCACAATTATCCACCTCTCCTACAGTGACGGGATTTACACTTCCTGAAGAAGATGCTACAGCAACCAATTCGATTTCTGTACTGGAAGCTGAACTAGAGAGCTTCCTCGGCTTTTACGAAGATACAACTTCCGTCTATTTAACCCTTCCGACTAAAGAAATAATGATCATGCCGAATGCAGATCTCGGAGCAGATTTTGACCCGACCACTCGGGATTGGTATAAAAATGCGGTTGAACATCCAGACGTTGTCCAATGGTCTAGTCCTTTCATCGACTCCGCTACTGGAGAATTGGTCATCGCTGCCTCAAAAGCAGTGCTATCAAATGGCAAATTAATTGGCGTTATGGGCCTTGATATTCAACTCGGTGCATTGACTGATAAAATAGCTTCCAGTGATGTCGGCTATAAAGGCTACCCAATGTTACTCGATAAAGAAGGCATCGTGCTCGCACACCCGGAAAGCCAAGGGGCTGACTATATGGACCAGCCTTTCATCGCGGACATGTACAAAGGTGGAAATGAAAAGGGTGCCATCCACTACGATTATGAAAGTAACTCCTATATAAACGTTTATTCCACAATACCGAAGTTCGGTTGGAAAATTGCCGCCGTCTATGATGAAAAAAATATCAATGCCGCGGCAAATAACTTACGTACTTCAATGATTGTCGTCGCACTTGTCACGTTGCTTGTCATCTTCGCAGCGCTCTATTTCATCATTAGTCACACCATCAAACCACTTGGCCAGCTAAAGTCACTCATGGATTCCGTATCCCAAGGTGATTTGACAGTTCGTTCCGAGGTCAAAACAAATGATGAGATTGGCGAACTTGGAGATAATTTCAATACAATGATCGACAACATGAACGCTATCATTACTGTCGTCAACGGTTCCGCAGCGAACGTCCGGGCAAGTTCCGAAAGTTTAAGCGCTGTTGCGGAAGAAACGAATGCATCAGGGGAAGAAGTTGCTCATGCAGTGACTGAAATTGCACATGGCGCTTCAAAATCTGCGGAAGATGCTGAAATCGTTACAGAAAAAGCCTATCTTCTTGGCCAACAAATTAATGAAATCACTACGAAGGCCGTCGTCATGTCTGACATTGCAACGAAAGCCGACAAAATGAATACAAGTGGTCAAGGGCAAATGCAAGAGCTGAAACTGTCTTTCAATGACTGGGAAACCAATTTACAGTCCATGTCCGAAGTAATCGGTACACTTGAAGGTAAAGTAAATGCGATTGGCGGAGTCATGGAAACGATCACTCAGATTTCATCGCAAACGAATCTGCTTGCATTAAATGCAAGCATCGAGGCAGCCCGTGCAGGTGAACACGGCAAAGGATTCGCAGTCGTTGCAGATGAAGTACGAAAACTGGCGGAACAATCGGCCCGTTCAACAGAAGAAGTAAAAGTGACAGTTCAGGAACTTCAAATGGAATCTAGACTTGTCTCAGAGCAAATGAACGAAACACGTGAAAATTTCCAACGCCAAGGTACAGTCGTACATGACACGGAAATCACTTTCGGAGAAATTTCAACATTGATGTCCGATATGCAAGATTCAATCGATGCAGTGTATGAAGAAATTCAGAAAGTCGCGACACACAAAGACGACGTTGCTGAAACAATCCAGACAATGGCAGCAACTTCACAAGAAACTGCCGCGGCATGCGAAGAAGTCAGTGCTTCAACAGACGAACAACTTCGCGCCATTCAATCTGTAACTGATGCAGCGGAGACGTTGACGGAGTTAAGTGAGGAATTGAGTTTGGCGGTTAATCGATTTAAGGTTTAGAACACTGCAAAAGCGCCCAAGACAGTTACTGTCTCGAGCGCTTTTTGTTTGACTAATTGTTAGTAGTAACCCGTATCTGAGCATGACACGATGACAAACAAAAACACAAAAAATCGGACATTCATCTAAATGTCCGATCCTCATTTTATTAGTTTACAATTGTAGTGAATTCACAGAATGGCGTAATAATAAGTGTGGAAATTAAATTCATTAGAATCCTGCTAAGTACTGTGTCGGCACTGCAGTTTCTTTTCTCAATTGCTTAGCAGCTTCCAATGTCCAATAAGGATTTCTCAGCATACCTCTTCCAACAGCAATAAGGTCTGCTTCTTCATTCCCTATGATTGCATTGGCTAGATTTGGATCATCCAATCTACCGACAGCCATGACTGGTATCTGAAGCGCTTCTTTGATTTGTCTAGCTAACGGTACTTGGTAAGCTACATGTGTTCCTGGTCTCCCCCAAGCTGCGATTTGACCCTCTCCACCAGAAGAGACGTCAAACATATCCACTCCAGCCTCCTGATAAACGCGAGCGAACGCAATACTTTCGTTTATTCCATAACCACCTTCTACATATTCCTTTGCAGAGATACGCATCAATAGTGGCATATCGGCAGGCATTTCCGCTTTAGCTGCTAGAATGACTTCGCGGCCAAACTTGGTTAGATCCTGTCCGTATTCATCTTCTCTTTTGTTGGTAAGTGGAGAATGGAATTGATGGATTAAGTAACCATGAGCACCGTGGATTTCGATTGAATCAAATCCAGCCTCAACCGCGCGTCTTACTGCTTTACGGAACTTCTCCACCATCTCTTTTACTTCATCTGTTGAAAGCGCTCTTGGTGTTTTAGACTTCTCGTCGAATGCGATTGCAGAAGGCGCAACAGGCACAGCTGCATCTTCTGCTTTACGACCAGCATGTGCAATCTGAATCCCAACCTTAGCTCCATAGCGATGACAAGCTTCCACTATCTTCGCCAACGCAGGGATTTGATCGTCAGACCATAAACCCAAATCATAATCCGAAATTCTTCCATCAGGCTCTACATCCGTCATTTCAATCACGATAAAACCCGCTCCACCGATTGCTCTGTTGACATAGTGCAGATAATGCCAGTCATTGGCAATGCCATCTTTCTGGTCAACGGAATATTGACACATCGGTGGCATGACAACCCGGTTTTTTAACTCCAAATTCTTTATTTTGTATGGACTAAACAAATCTTTCATTGCAAAAACTCCCTCGTTAAAATATATATGCATTACACATACATATATATTAGTGCTATCTATTCTCCTTGTCAAATCAAAGTGCTTCTATTGAGCACTTCGATAGAACATGGCATTTTATAGCTTTTCTACTAATTGTTTTATCAATCCTTCAACATCAATAGCAGAGAGGTGCAATCTAAGTATTTCACGGAAAGAGACTAGACTTTTTTGTAGCTTCTGCTCACCTAGGTTTGTAAGATGCGTATAGGTACCTCTACGGTCATCTGTACAATCATGCTTTTCTAACGCACCGCAGTTCTTCGCTTCCATCTTCCCCACTAATCTGGAAAGTGCACTCTGACTCAATCCAATCATCTCTTGCAATTGCTGTAATCTCAATTTCTTGTCAGGCGCCATGGAAAGATAATAAAGCACGTAGAATTCTTTTAGCGATAGACTGTACTCAGCCTGCAGAACGTTTTCCAATTCTTTCTTCACTTTATTTTGTATTGAGTCTATGGATAACCAGTAATTCATAAAATCATGATTAGTTGTCATATACTATTCCACCTATTCTAAGTCAAATAATTCTGTACTTCAAACTTAATTATAGAGTAACTAAGCGTTATACTCAATCCAAACAATGGCGACAACGACACCAGAAACAGCAGCCTGTGATAAAGTAAGTGCTTCAACAGACGAACAACTTCGCGCGATTCAGTCTGTAACAGATGCGACAGAAATGCTGACAAAGTTAAGTAAGGAATTGAGTCAGGTAGTTAATCAGATTAAGGTTAAGAATTGAAGCACCACTTTAGACAACGTTTCCATATTAATAGTTGATAAAACTTCAAGAGCGCCTAGGATCTATTAATGATCCTACGCGCTCTTTGTATTGATTTAAAAACGATAAATATAGAATGATTATTATCACTTATTGTTTAATTTATCTATCTCTAAACAAATGAGTAATTAGACCGAACATTACTTTGTGAGTCAATTCAACTAGACAGATAGAGAAAGCGAAGGTGCGCTATGTTCAAATCAATAAAAACAAAAATTATAGTAACAGTGATGGTTCTCTTCCTCATTGGCGTGACGGCAATGACCGCAATTTCCAGTTTGCAAGTACAATATAAAACAGAGAAAAACCTCATCGATCAGAGTGTTGTACTCGTCGACGAGATGGGTGCTTCGATTACGAACTTTTTAGAGCAATATAAAAAAGGCTTAATCCAAATGTCATATTCCAAAGCCTTAACGGATTATACTAATGTCGGCGATGACATTGAAAACAGCAATGCTACATTAGAGAAAGAATTTAAAGAGTTTCAAAATTTATACGATGAAGCTTCGCAAATCTACTTTGCACTTCCATCAAAACACATGACTCTTGTTCCACATGCTGAGCTTGGAAACGATTATGACCCAACCAGCTTTGAGTGGTATCAAGAAGCAGCAGCAAATCCTGATACCGTCTACTGGACGGAACCGCATATCGATCGTGCGACAGGCGAGTATGTCATCAGTGCCATGAAGGCCGTTCTGAAAAACGGAAAACTTATCGGTATTCTTGGACTTGATATTCAATTGGCTTCATTGGCCGAATCTATTTCCGGAAGTGATATTGGCTACAATGGCTATCCGGTTCTCTTTGATGCCACTGGAACTGCAATGGTGCACCCATCGTTAAGCGGTGAAAATTTGATGAACCTCCCTTACATTGAAGAAATGTTTATTGGAGGTCTAGATGAAGGGGCCATCCATTACACACACGAAGGCAGCGATAGAGTGAATGTATTCTCTTCTATTCCCGATTTTGATTGGAAAATCTCAGCGATTTATCTCAAAAAAGATATTAACGAAATCGCAATCAATCTCAGAAACTCGATGATGGTTGTAGCAATTGCGACACTGCTATTATTCTTCGTCGTCCTCTACTTCATGATCAGCCGTACAATCAAGCCCCTTGGAATTTTGAAATCTTTGATGGATTCCGTTTCAAAAGGTGACTTGACCGTCCGTTCTGACATTAAGACAAAAGACGAAATCGGCGAACTAGGTGCTAACTTCAATACTATGATTGAAAACATGAATGCTATTATTACTGTCGTTAACGGTTCCGCATCAAATGTCAAAGCAAGCTCCGATAGTTTGAGTGCAGTTGCAGAGGAGACAAATGCATCGGGCGAAGAAGTTGCAAACGCAGTAACTGAGATTGCACATGGCGCTTCAAAATCTGCTGAAGATGCTGAAATCGTTACGGAAAAAGCCTATCTTCTTGGTCAACAAATTAATGAAATCACAACGAAAGCCGGCGTCATGTCTGACATCGCAACCAAAGCTGGTGAAATGAATACAAGTGGTCAAGGTCAAATGCAAGAGCTGAAACTGTCTTTCAATGACTGGGAAACCAATTTACAGTCCATGTCCGAAGTGATTGGTACACTTGAAGGTAAAGTAAATGCGATCGGCGGAGTCATGGAAACAATCACCCAAATTTCAGCACAAACGAATCTTCTTGCATTAAACGCAAGCATCGAAGCTGCCCGTGCAGGTGAACATGGCAAAGGATTCGCAGTTGTGGCGGATGAAGTACGAAAACTGGCAGAACAATCGGCCCGCTCTACAGAAGAAGTAAAAGTGACAGTCCAGGAACTTCAAACAGAATCCAGACTCGTCTCGGAGCAAATGAACGAGACGCGTGAGAACTTCCATCGCCAAGGCACAGTCGTAAACGACACGGAAATCACTTTCGGAGAAATTTCAACATTGATGTCTGATATGCAAGACTCAATCGATGCAGTGTATGAAGAAATTCAGAAAGTCGCAATACACAAAGACGACGTTGCTAAAACAATCCAAACAATGGCAGCAACATCACAAGAAACAGCTGCAGCCTGTGAAGAAGCAAGTGCTTCAACAGACGAACAACTCCGCGCGATTCAGTCTGTAACTGACGCAGCAGAAACGCTGACGGAGTTGAGTGAGGAATTGAGTTTGGCGGTTAATCGGTTTAAGGTGTAAGTATTGGAAAACCACTTAGGATACTTTTCCCTAAGTGGTTTTCATTTTCACTAATTTCCCAGCGGACTTTTATTAATAACCTCAGAGTTTTACATCCCCGGGTGCATCAATGACATATCCTATTGTCGATTCTAATTGATTGAGCGGATCGAAATTACGTAATTCTTTAAAATCAAGACCCGTAATCACTTCAATTTTTGAAATGGGTACTTGATATGTTTTATATTCACCGTAAACAAATTCCAAATCCTCAATCAGATTTTTTTGAGTTTGCAAATAAGCAGTTGCAGATAGATTTCCATCCTTCTTCACAAGGACAGCTATTTTCCAAAACTCTGCTGGTATCTGAACTCCCCTGTAAATAATGTCATCCATCCGAAAAACGGGTCCAGTAAACACTGTCACTTTAAGATTTAAATTTTGGGCATTGTGCAAAATATAATTCTCCAGATCCAGCCAGCTTTTTTGATTCAGCTTACTCTCCTGAGGAGCACAATTTGTAAAATGGAACGTATCCTCATTTGCCTTTTTTGCTGAATCTCCCCAAACAGGATCTAGCCGGCGGACAAGATGCCCCCGATCAAGCGAATTATTTTTATATAATTCAGGGCCGCACTGGTATTCTATTTCGATGCGCGAATCTAGATACCATTTGTCTTTACGACCAATCTTCATCAATTGATTGCCGTCAATATTCACCACCGTATAAAAGGCTAAACGGCGTGACTTGCTCATGACAATTGAAAAATGCGTATAATGGAGCACATTGCTTCCGTCTTTTAAGTGGGCAATATCCTGTTCAAGATCGGACGGGAATATCGGATGCGAGACTTCATAATCAACACCAAGAAATTGAGTGTCATACCCTCTCGAAGATTCATACCATGAATCGCTTAACTTCTCGACTTCCGTCTCTTCAGGGGTATAATCGGGAACATCCCACCCCTTCACAATGTCATACAATAACAACTTTTGATCATTACTCAAGCTGCTGCCTTGCTCCGCGACAAACTGGACAATACTGCTTATGCGAATCCCTTCATTGGCAATAAATTCGGTTCGGTTCTTTGGATCTGGAACGCCTGCATGGTGGAGAGAAATTACGATCCATTCGTCATTATAGACTGGTGAACCGGATGATCCGGGCATGGTATCAGTTGAGTAGTGAATATAATCCTCAAATACATCCATAATCTGATTTTCTCTGATTGCTACAGCTTTGGGGGCACCCGAAGGATGTTGAATAATTGATACACATTCGCCAACCAACCCTTTTCCCGTTTGCGAGATGAGTGGCAAGAACCCAAAATCACTTACTTTTGTGCCATCAGCAGACACTTCCTCTATCGCCACTAATGTGAAATCAAGCTTCTGATTCGTTATAAAGAAACGCTCAGGTGTAAAACGGAAGCTTTTCATCGGCCTTTCATTTAAGTCAAGATCAACTTCATAGTTAAATTGTGCGACACTGAACTGAGCCATAATGTAATTCTCCAAAACATGATTATTTGTAAGCAATAAGGAAGGTGATACAAGAAATCCTGTAGCATGTCCGAGAACTCTGCCTAAACGATCACGGATCTCGATTCTACAAACAGGAGCGGCTGCTTGTTGTCCTGCTTCAAGATAAGAAACAGGAAATAAATCATCTCGCCCAATAATACGTTCTATAGCAAGTCCATCACGTGGATCAATAATCGCTTTACGAGTTGCGACTCGCTCAGGCGTATCTACTTCAAAAGGATTTTTAGTTTGCAGTTCACTAGCAATTCGTTCACGTTCACTAGAACGAGCGATGTAACGCTGTAATGCTTGTTGTTGGTGCAAATCTACAAGATCTACAAGATCTACATGAAGACTTTGAGACTTATCCAGTCGTTTAATAGACATGTTTACCCTCCCTAAATTAGTAAATCAAGCTATACAAATTGAAGTGAAGATTTACTTTGAAACTGATTCGACTCTCCCTGGTAAGGCGCCTACGCTAAATTTATACATGTACTCACAAGTCCAAACAAACACATTCTAATAGTTATGATTATTCTAACATTAAAGCCGTTTTTTTAAAAGTTACTTTATCAGTGGATTTTAAGAGATTTTTAAACCAATAATAATCCACTATATTACTTTAGCCAATCGGAACCTGTTTTCATTGCTTTTATCTGGTTCTTAAGAGTGATTAAGGGGGTTAATCGATTTAAGGTTTAAGAAATTCAAAAAAACGTATTGGACATTTTTTTGTCCAATACGTTTTTCATTTTGTTTTCCTATATGAGCTGCATCTTCATTTCATAATTTGTGTTCTTAACAAGAAAGAAGTAACTGCCCCCCCATCGGCAGACGTGTGGACAATTACTCTTTCTTCTCGGTCAAATGGCATTTTCTATCCAACTATTTACACAGTCGAACGATATGCAATATCGACCATTAGTACATCTCCTATTCTACCATTATAGGACTGAATGTTCAAACACTTCTTATATATATATATAAAGATAACCAAATAGAGCGCAATAACTCACTCCTACATGCATTTGTTGACCTATATACCTTCATACCTAGCCATTTACTTGTGATTAAACTTAACTCAATTATTTTTCAGTAGCATGCGTATTTAGGACTTGCTACAACTCAATAGTTAAGAAACATTCACTCATGATATGTAACATGTACTACTAACGGAAAAATCCCTCTTATTATCTCAGCCGCACTAGTGATTATGCGCTAAAGAGAATTCCTCTTTTATAAGGCTTCCGAATCGATTATTTAATCTATTCATTATTGATTAGACTGAATAATCAGTCCGTGATATAATGCACAAGAGGGTAACCTAAAATTATCCTTGGTTTTTAATGGATATTTAATACTCATTTACGGAAGCAAGTTTACTTAGTGTAAAGGTATTACATATAAAGCGGAGATTTTCTTTATGTCGCTCAAATGATATAACTGAAATTTTGGTAGCTATCAATAAACGCGGTAAATCTTCCCTTCACAAAGTATGAAGGCTAGTCCCCAGAAACTTTCCGTCATTTCTTGTAAAAATTAAGCATATACATACTGACTGTACATATACATAATAGTAGGGCTAATCATATAACTTTTTATCCCTACAGAAATTGCATCTAGATTTCAGTTCATTTACGGAAAATGCATAACCGATTGTTGAGCACTTCCAATTGAAAGGAGGTGAAAACCAATGACAACATACGAAATACTAAGTTTACTCATGACACTATCTGGTGGATGGATTGCTTTTATGTCGGTGTCGTTGTCAGTTATCTTTTTCTTATCAAGAAAGGAGTAATCGCCCCCCATCGGCAGACGTGTGGACAATTACTTCTTTCTTCTCGGCAAAATACTTTTTCTGCCCAACCCATTACACCATCGTACGATGCGCAACGTCGACCATGATTTTGTCTTACAGGTTACTAGTGTAGGACTGAGTGATTAAACGCCCAGTCCTTTTTTATTCTATGTCTCATTTTCTATATTATGATGAATTGCCATCGGAAGTGCAATACTTTTCGCTAGATTAATAGCCTAATCTAGATTTCTTCGTACTTAGTTATTAATCCTAGATTACGGTTACGCATATAGGACCTACTACGACTCACTAAGTACGTTCCATTTAATTATAGTATGTAGCAAGCACTACTAATAGAAACAAATAGTTTACTATCTTCACTGCAACTGTGACTAAATGCTGGTGTAATCTCTTTTAAACTAGATTTCTAATCATACGAGGAGGTATATAGTGGAGAATTTTGCACATGTAATCCCATATGAAGTGGTTTTCCAAGTGAATGAGGCCAATGAAGTTCCACCGGGTGTGGCATTAATTCAAGCACCCGCAATTTGGAAGGAAACAAAAGGAAAAGGAATCACGGTAGCGATCCTGGATACAGGATGCGATCGTACACACCCCGATTTACAAGAACAGATTATAGGTGGTCGGAACTTTACGGACGATGATGGAAGCAATTCCGAAATTTTCCTCGATTACAATGGTCATGGCACTCACGTCGCTGGAACGATTGCTGCACAACAGAACGATATAGGCGTAGTTGGAGTAGCTCCTGAAGCGAGTTTGCTGATCGTAAAGGTATTGAATAGAAAAGGCTCAGGGCAATATGGCTGGATTATCAACGGTATTAATTATGCTATTGAACAAAAAGTGGATATTATCTCTATGTCGCTAGGCGGACCAACTGATTTGCCTGAACTTCATGAAGCGATTCAAAAAGCCGTAACTAATAATATACTCGTAGTTTGTGCAGCTGGAAACGAAGGTGACGGTGATGATTCAACAGACGAATTCGCCTTCCCAGGCTATTATAACGAAGTCATTAGTGTAGGTGCCATAAATCTTGAGCGTCGCCCTTCTGATTTCACCAACTCTCACAATGAAATCGATTTAGTTGCTCCGGGTGAAAAGATCCTCTCTACTTATTTAAACGGGAAATTTGCAACATTAAGCGGAACATCGATGGCTGCCCCCCATGTTTCCGGAGCGCTTGCCCTCATCAAAGGGTTCGTCAACAACAGTTTCGGCCGAGAACTTTCAGAACCAGAGCTCTACGCCCAACTTATTAAAAGGACCGTTCCACTAGGGTTGTCACCAAAGCTTGAAGGTAACGGACTCGTTTATTTAACGGTCCTTGAACATTTGACAGGTATATTTGAGAAAGAAAGTAAAGCGTTGGTTTTGAGTGCACAGTGATTTAATTAATAAGTGGTGTACTAGCATTTTTTCAGGTTTCTTTTATCAGAACACGGTCTGGTATTTTCAGGCCGTGTTTTGTTATTCTGATTAGCGTAGAAGATGAAGTAGGCCTCGTGATTGTTCGTTGGCTTTGCCGCTATATCTTTCATTCAAAGAATAAACTACATCTTCACCTCAGCATAATCCGTTTGAGGATTTTATCATCACATCTTAGTTATCCCAATTACGTTTGAACTTGGAAACTCGCACTTGTGCCGTGCACAGCGTACTCATTTTTATACTTCCACAGAAATGAGTTGATCTCCTAGTGAAGTATAGGGTATGGCTGTTTTTCCAGAGAACTGAATTCATTCTTCAATGTATCCAGTTCACCATTCAACCTCTCAATTTCAATTACTGAAAGTGTATGTTCTACAGCGTACTCTGCTATCTTTTTCATTTCATGAAGCTTTACATTCATCTCATCCAAGATACAAACCCGTTCCTTGGTCCATTGAAGCTGTTGTTCAAGGTGTTTCTTCTGTTCTTGTTGGTCTTGATCCATGTTGTTTCCTCCTTAAAACCAATATCTATGCATGACACAATGACGAAAAGTTCATACTTGTGAATAAAATACTAAGAGACTTTGTCAATGCACAGCGTTTACGCGAAATTACTCCTCCATTTTTAGTGGACGACTTTTTGATAAAGACCATTATTTTTAATGTATGCATAGCAGGAGCCTGGCAATAAATACTGCGGTTCTCCCCCCATTGCAAATTCCTGTCGAATATATGTCGAACTTATTTCCATCGCTAATCCTTTATCTAACAATTGGAATCTACCATCATCATGATTACGTAGAATAGGTGATTTCGAAATCGTGCTCAGAATGTCAATCCCATTTCTAGCCATCACGATAAATTTATTTCGACTAATTAACTCTTCCGCCAATCGCCATTCTCCTTTGCCGATATCCACCAGCAAATCAGCACCCATGATGAAATAAAAATCTGCATCTGGGAACGTTTCTTTGAAATACTCCATTGTGTAATACGTATAGTGATCACCTGGTAATACTTCTAGTTCGTAATCATCCAAGATGAATTTAGGATTATTGTCAATTGCTAACTTTAGCATTTCCACTCGATGCTTGTTTTGCGTTTGCACTTGTTTATCTAACCGTTTGTTCGATGAAGGGAGAAATATAACATAGTCCAATTTTTTACGATGTGCGACTGTTGAGGCTGTCCACAAATGAACGTTGGTCACAGGGTCGAAAGATGAACCGTAAATACCTATTTTCATGCCTTTTTCAAACATTTTCTTGATGTCTTTCCCAGGATTTAGCTCTTGAAGATGTGCTTTTAGTTTTTCTGTCTTTTGCATCATAAGTCATTCCTCCAACGTGTAAGTTTTGTATTTCTTCATTAGCTATTTAGCTTCTGTACTTTTTCTTGTTCCTCACGAATATTTCTCATTTTATTATCCCAACATTTCTGACTTAAATCCACAGGATACTGTTCTGGATTCAAGGTACGCTTATATTCATCCCACAGGAGGTTTAAATTATTTTTAGCAAACGCTTGAATTTCCTGTATAGTTGGGGACACATACACAAGCTCTCCCTCTACAAAAATGTCCTGATGTAATTCGATTGCTTCAAAGTTCGTCACAAACTTCGAGATAAACGTATGAGTCGGGTGAAACATTTTTAATTTTTCTTCCGCTTGCGGATTCTCATCCATCATAGCAATATAATCACCTTCAGCACGATTATTCACCTTATTCACAATACGATATACTCTTTTCAATCCAGGTGTTGTTACTTTCTCTGGATTCCCAGATATTTTAATTGTGTCAACCATCTTCCCGTTATCATCCTCAATCGCCACCAATTTATAAACAGCCCCCAGAGCTGGTTGGTCAAATGCGGTAATCACTTTTGTTCCGACACCCCACGCATCAATTTTTGCTCCTTGTGCCTTCAAGTTCATTATGGTTTTTTCATCTAAGTCGTTTGAAGCAACGATTTTCGTTTTTCTAAATCCCGCTTTATCCAACATTTTTCGAGCTTCTTTTGATAAATAAGCAAAGTCGCCACTATCTAAACGAATCGCATTAAAATTAATGCTATCTCCCAGTTCCTTCGCTACTTGAATAGCGATCGGTACACCAGACCGCAACGTATCATAGGTATCCACTAAAAACGTACATTCTTTATGACGGCGAGCGTATTTATGAAATGCTTTGTATTCATCTTTATACGCTTGAACCATAGAATGTGCGTGCGTTCCAGCCACAGGGATGCCAAACATCTTACCGGCTCTCACATTACTCGTTGCGGAAAATCCTGCAATATACGCCGCCCTTGTTCCCCAAACTGCCGCATCAAACTCATGTGCACGTCTCGTTCCAAATTCCATTACCGTTTGTTCGCCTGCCACTTGTTTGATACGTGCTGCTTTCGTCGCAATGAGTGTTTGGTAATTGACAATATTCAAGAGAGCTGTCTCTATCAACTGAGCCTCTGCCAAACTTGCTTCGACTTGTAGAATCGGTTCATTCGCGAAAACCAATTCCCCCTCTTTCATTGCTCGAATCGTTCCATTAAAGCGCACCGTTTGCAAATAGGCCAGGAAATCTTCTTCATAACCTAATTCTTCACGTAAATAGGCAATGTCACTATCCGTAAAACGGTACTCTTGAATAAATTCAATGATGCGTTCCAAACCTGCAAAAATACCGTAACCCGTTTCAAAAGGCAACTTGCGGAAATAGAGTTCAAACACTGCTCGTTTGTTGTGCATATTATCTTCCCAATACGTTTCCGCCATGTTAATTTGGTACAAATCCGTGTGTAGTGCTAGCCCATCATCTTGATATTTTTTAGTCATTTACTTTTCCTCCTCTATAATAGTGCCGCTTCTTTTATTGTACAAACAGCTGTGTTTTGTTCGTTTTCACAACATGAATTCGGTTGAATTTACAATATGAATGCCATACTTCTTTTGAAGTTCTTTAAGTGCATGTTCTGTTGATTTTTCAAATCCAGGGATGGGACTCATGCAGTCATCCAACAAATAAATCTTTGATGGCAATTCATGCTTATCTCCGTAGTACTCGACGATCTGCCGAACGGATTCCAATACACAGTGAGATTTCGCTTCCCCGGCAATAACAATTTTATCGTAAGCGAGTAAGGAATGAAGAAACGCATAATTTGTTCCGTCAGTTTTGGCATACTCCGGTTTAATGATTCCGTACATTTCGCTTAATGGGTCTTGCCCTTTCACAATTTTTTGTATGTTGGACTGCCGTATCATGGAATGAAAGTGAACCATATTCGAAAACTGACCTTCTAAGGCTGCGCCATGTGTCCCTTGAATGCAATGATAAGGCCATATTACCAATTGTTTTTTCCCTAAACGCTCCAAGTGAATAATGTATGCCATGCTTTCTTGTTGTTGTTCTACAGCCATCCATTTTCCTTGTTCAACATCTTCTCTTGTGATGACTGTAAATGGAACAGGATGATCTCCCTCTGCATCTACCCACCAACTCGGATGGAATAGCTGATGCAATTCATGTGTATCTAACGACAAGGCAATCGTCGTCACCTTATCTAGGTTTTGATAAAGGAACTTAGTTACCCGTTCAACATCCTTATGGGAATTTGGGACACCTAGTTCTCCGTTTTCCATAAAGTCATTTTGAAAATCAATCCCCATGAACAACACCTTTTCAACATCTTCTTTTGAAGGTGTGATTTTCTCCGCATTCGCAAGGACCATTAATTCATTGAATCCCTTCGTATTTTTGCTTCCTACCCTTGAAACATCTACGATTTCCTCAAATTTAGTTTTCATCATTTTCAACACACTCCCTTAGGTTTAAATTAACAATTAAGGATTTGTTAATTGTTATACGGAAAAATAAAAATCACTATCGTTTCTTTGATTGACGATAGATTTGGGACACCTTACTGCCTGCAACAGAAGGCATCCATGTTTCATTGACTCTCAAATTTAGCGCCAAATCGAAGGGGTAATATCTACATCTACAAATCGGTATAATTTTGATGGTCGTTTCGTAGTGCTTGTCGGTTCTGCTGTTTTAGGAACTTGATTGTTGTCTAACGCTTCTACGATAAAAGGCAGTCTTGGTGCTTTCCTAAAGAACCCAGGCTTACTATTCACAACAGGATCATTAATAATCGCAAGCAACACCTGGCGCAAATCTTCCAACTTGAATTCTTCTGTTAAAAAGTTTTTAACTACCGTTGTTTGAAACACATCTTTTCGAACAGCTTCCAAAGCATCTTTAATCACTTGGTAATGGTCAAAAGCCAAATCTAACGCAAAGACTTCATCGATCGTGAATAATTGAACATCGTCTGCATCATCAGCAGCTTCCCTACTATTAATGTTTTCTTCAGGAACAATTGCGTAATGAGCATTAGATAATATCCATCCTCGTTTATCTCTACCTAATTTGTCATACACACCATAGTGTTCGATGTGAATACCGTCTACACCTGTTTCTTCTTTTAGTTCCCGCTTAGCCGCTTCGTAAGCTGTTTCTTCTGGATGGATAAACCCTCCTGGTAAAGCCCATTTTCCGCCTTCGATGTTAGGTTCACCTTCTGCATCGAACGCTGCCCGCTTAATCAACATCAAAGCTAATGAGTGATGAGAGGTCGATTCACTTCCAACAGTCGATTCCTCATTTGGGATTAACGTAAATATCGCAATATCACTTGTATAGCCATCCGGCGTTCTGTACTGACTTGAATCATAATTTTGTAGTGCTTCTTCTTCTGTTTTAAATTTAGACATCCAATTTCATCTCCTTTATTTTTTATTAAATTAACAATTACCAAATCGTTAATTGAATTATATATCAGATAAATAATAAAAGCAAGAAAAACATTTGTATGTATTAGTTTGGTTTTAAGGTTAATCAATATCGAATAAGAAGTTATGTACGAAACAACTTAATAATTACAAAAATTTGACATCACTAATTTCATGATGTCAAATTTAGTTTAAATTCGTCAAGATTAACACAAAACTAGGCTGGATATATGAAACCCGTGAATTGTCCGTTCCCGCTAATGTAAAATCCATCTTCCCCGTTAGCTCCGCGTTCAATGACATCTTGAACCGAATTTACAATCAGATTATCCTTAGAGTGTGTGGTGTACAGGCACTCATTACCACTCCTAAAAAACAAAAAAGCCTAAGAGATAACTGTTAAACAGTTTCTCCCAGGCTTTTATCCTTCCGTGACACAGCAAAGCCGTGAATTTACTCTCGGACCAGACTAACATTGATCGTTGCGGAACCCTAGAAAACATTCGAATTATGCTATTTTCTTATCATAGTCAACATCTTTGCATTCCGTAGATAAATTGTTTTTTTATGATGTAGGACTCTTAGCATTGTAATTCTGCATTTTCCTGATGCACCCAATCTAAGAAAGAAAAACTTTTTAAAAAGGAAATATCATAATCACTTGTCCTGTTTTAACTTTCTCTCCATCACTTGTGCTATTTGTTGAGAATTTAAATCCTTTTCTTCATAGAGTTTATTAAAGATGTTATGATAATCCTCTTCATTACGATTTTGACTTAGTTTATTAGCAGCTTGAATTTCTTTTACTTTAATTTTAAATCCAACAATCCCTTTTAATTGTGTTTCTAAAATTTCAGGAGAAAGATTTTCCCATAAAACTGGATTCTCACGGTGTTTTTCGTATTTTTGGAGCAACATTGTCAGGTCCTGTTTTAGCTCTTCTTCGTCCAAAATGCTGGCTATACCATATACATGGACAGCTTGATAGTTCCATGTCGGGACATTTTCCTTTTCATACCAAGAAGAAGAGATATAAGCGTGTGGTCCTTGGAACATAACCAATACATCTTCACAGGTTCCGAATGTTCTCCATTGAGGGTTTCCATAAGCCATATGCCCTGTTATATAGTAAGAATCTTCTTCTTTAATTAACTGCAACGGCAAATGAGTGGCAATTGGTTTCCCTTGTTCTGTTGTGACAATCGTGCCAAAGGAGTTTTTTTGAACAAAACTCCAAATTTCATCAACATCTTTGACTTTAAAATATTTTGGAATATACATAGTGATCCACCTTTCCAAAAAGTTATATGAGTGTTTTAGTCATTATAAAGTCGACTTGTTCTTCATCACCCATATAAAAAGAGTGGGCTCCCGTCTGAAAAAACCCCTTTTTCTTATAAAAAGCAATTGCATTTTCGTTCTTTTCCCATACACCTAGCCAGATTTTATTTTTTTTACGTTCCATCGCAATTTCCATCGCTTTATTTAGGAGGCAATTCCCAAGCCCATGTTTTTGAAACTTGTTTCGAATATAAATCCTTTCAATTTCTAGTGATTCGTCGCCTATTTCTTCAGACTGAGCATCATCCGTGTTGACCTTCAAATATCCAAAGACTTCATCATTAAAATAAACAAAAAAGAATTGCGATGAAGAATTGGATAATTCTTTTTCTAATTGTTTTAAGTTAAACGCCTTTTCCAAATAGGCATCCATGCTTTCGGGTGAATTTTGATGCTTAAATGTCTCATTAAACGTTTCATGACTAATTTCTTGAAGTTCGCGGGAATCTTCGAAGGTACACTTTTTTATATTTATAGTCATTTGAATATTTCGCTCCTTTATGTAATCAATAAATTCTCTTGTTTCCCTTTTTTACAAATCCCCAGTCTTTATCTACATTTTCTCTTATTCTTTGGAGAAGATTGAAAGTGGTTTCTGCTTCTTCCTCGGAAAACCCCTCTAATGCCATGATATTGGAATAATCATTTTCTTTTTTTATGAAAGGATAAACATTTTCCCCCTTTTCTGTTGGAAAAAGTTTTTTAATTTTTTTGTTATGTGCATCTCCCTTTTTTTCAATAAAGCCATTAATTTCAAGTTTTTGTATTGCACGAGCTGCCGTTGTTCGATCTACTTTTATCATTTCAGCTAACTTTTCTTGAATGATTCCTCGGTTTTCACATATTCGAATAAGGTACAAATACTGCCCTTTTGTAAGGTCATATTCTTTAAATTCTATATTACTTATAGAATCTAATGCCCTCGCTATCATTCCAATCTCACGTAGAATTTCCTTCATAATAACTCCTTTGAATATATTTTTGTTGCAAATGCAACATCATTAATATACATTCAGTCTAACTTGAATTTACTGCATTTGCAACAAAAAAGAAAAGGGTTCACCGTTAAAAAATTGTCTAGGGAAACAGCCAACAAGTTAAAATCGATTTAATTGGATACTAACCAGCGGATATCCTGTACTTGGCTATCCGATGGTTTTGTTATCTCTATTTTAATGGCTTCGCCAAGTATAATTATGATGTATCTGTGTACGAAACTTCAATGAATAATTCACAAAATTGTATAATAATAAAAATGAAATTGATATACTAGTAAACGTCTTCTCACCTTTTTATTACTACGCAATTATACGTATCGTCTGAGTAGTTCGACGTCCAGATCCCGAACGCTAAGCAATTGTCGTTTTCCCGAATTGTTGAATTAAACAATTTCCCCATAAAGATGTCCCCTTTCCCCCACTTTTCTTCTATATAAAGAATAAAGGGGATATTCTTTATGACAACTTACCTTTCTGAATACGCACACTTCACAAACAAACACGATTTAGACCCAGCAACAAGGCAACACGTACTCATGAACTGGAACGACATGAATCAAACCGAGCGGGCTGTTCTTGATATGATCCGTCGCTACTCCGTTAAATACGGTGCTGCACATTTGAAACACGAAACAATCGAAAAGGCTATCAAGAAATCCAACGCAACTGTACGACGCGCCATCCGTAAATTAGAAAAGCTCGAAATCATCGAACGCATTCACTATATCCGCCCTGTTATGAGCGGTCTAGGCGCTAACATTTACGTCATTAAACCTACTAATGACCAGTCGAAATTGAACACCCCAGAGAATGACGAAAAGCCTTCTAGCAGTAAGTTTGAACCCGCTAATCTACAAACCGAAGCTTTTCTTTCTAAAGCGATAAAACCTAAAGACCTTAAAAGAACGTCTCCTACGGAAATTGTGCCTACTACACTTTTCGGCAAGATGAAATCTCTTCTTTCTTCAACAATCGGAGAAAGTAAATTAGCGCGTAATTTTTACGGCGTCTACCGGAAACAGTCCCTACAAATGCTAAAGTTCAGCATTCACGAAGACAAAGGAGAACTGTTCGAGCAATTAGCCATGCATGCCCTTCGTATTTCGGTTCAAACAACCAAACAGAAAAAAGTCCGGAATCTGCCCGGCTATTATTCAGGCGTCTTGCGCGAACTCATCGGCAAGGCCTTATTCAGCGAGGCTTTCATGGATTATGACGTGCCAGTTGAGGGATTTTACTACCGTTGAAATTATTGTGGGGGTGCCTATGCAACAGAAAACAACCAAAAATTCATACAAAGCTGCACTGTCAGGCGGTGCAACATGCTCCATCGACGGCGGCAAAATCATCCCTAGAGGAAGTGCAAATTGCACCCTCTAGAGAAGGCAAAATGTACCTAGCAATAACCTAAAAGAATAAGAGTATTAAAAAAGAACTTGTCGAGAACAATCTCAACGTTGTGTCTGTCATTGATTATTTGAATACCTTAGCTTGCAAGCAATTTAAAGCTTCGTCGAAGGCGACTGCACGATTGCTGAAAGGATATTTCAGTGAATGGTAAACAGTAGCGCATTGCAAAAAAGTCATTGACACCAAGGCTAAGAATTAGCTGGATGATCCACATTGGCAGAAGTATTTTCGCCCTTCCACGTTATTCAATGCGACGAATTTTGAAAACTATTAGGAAGAATCCAGGGTCAGTGACTTGTCAGAAAGCAGTCCGCCAAACCCACTCGAATTAGACTTTAGCAAAGGGGAGGCGTATCGGATGACGTGTTATGAGCAGATTGAAAAAAGTGTGTAGTGAACCGTACCTATTCATGATACAATGACGAACGATTCACACAAGTAAATAAAATTACAATAACTCGGACATTCACCTAAATGTCTAATCCTTATTTTATTATTATGCAATTGTATTGTATCTTCATAATAGGTACTACGATTTTTTATATGTCTAGAAAAGTATTTCATTCACCTAGCCTCCGAACCGCCCGCCCAAATAGTCCGCCCTCCAGTATGTCCTGTTTGGCTATGCGCCCCTTCATCCACAAGTTGCATCCTTCCAGGCTCTTCATGATGGTGCCAATCAAATCCTTCTGGTGTTACTGATAACTGTAAACTTGCGATATCAACAGAATCGAATCCAAGTTCATCCGCAAGTCCAGGATTATTTTGAATCGCTTCATACAATTGCATATTCGCAATGCCGATATGTACGGTATCTGACATTAAATAAGTCTCCGCTGGGAGTGTAGCGTCAAATTCCGAATCAAAAACAGGGAAGACACCCATTTGCATCCCACCATTTTTCTGTATAAACGAATTCTCTTCAAACGGAACATTCGTACCTGAATGGGGTGACCCTTCCAAATAACTATTACGTGTTTCAAGTTCTTCCGCTTGTACAACATCCGTATCGACGAGCAAGTCAATAACCCCTACACCAAAAACTGCAACGGTCGCAACTTTTCCAATGTTTTTTAGCCCTTCAGTAATTTGATCCCCATCTTTATTTATCACACCTTGAAAAGTTTGTCCTACACTTTTCAAGGTGTAAACGAGACCCCCACCGATTCCTTTCGCCGTATTGACTGACGAAGTTTTCACATCTCCCCATCCTTCTCCCATACGAACAGGATCTTTCCTAACTGAACCGTAAATTCCGTTCGTTGCCCCGTCCGCAAAATGAGCTGTGTTTGTGATAACGGTTCTAGACGAATGAACAACAGTATCTCCTACTTCCTTCATATACGCCCCAGTCTTCGGGAATTTTGTCCCCACGATTGAACTAGCAACATTTACCCCGCCTTTTACAATACCACCGCCAATTAGATTTACCCCTTGTCCTACTTTCCGGAAAAACTTCATCGTAATTAACCCCCTGTTAAATTCATGCTAATTTCACTTCAGATTAACAATTCACTTTCAGCCAATCAATGACTCGATCTTGATTGAGTTTTCCCTTTCCATTTTTCGTTCGACTGATTCGATAAAACTGAATTCTATTTGCAGCCCTTTTGAAATAAATCCTACCTATATTATCATGACCAAATGGATATTCAAGTATCTTAGTCGCTTTTCGGGTCGCTACTTCATTAGGGCGTATTTTAGATGCATGTAAATCGAAGTAATAATTCAAATTAACAATTGATGCTTCTACCCTTAATCGATCTGAAGGCACAAGTGTATAAAAGTCTTTGAAAAACTCAGGTTGAAACACACTCTCACGATATAACGTCTCGAACCTTGGCTCATATTCTTGTTCTAAAATTTCAAGAGTTTCTATGGATATTTCACTAGGTTCACCATTATTTCCCCTCTCGATAGCTAGATTGTTTTGTTCATTTAACAAATCATTTTCCATTCGCTTTATCTTTTCATCAGATTCTACGATGCTCTGCAAATAATCATCATCCACCTGACGAATCATTTCTTTTATACTTTCATATTCCATTAATGCGATATTATACTCTTCTTCATGGCTAGCAGATTTAGCTTGCAAGATAATCATTTCCTGCTTCAACTCGTAGGATAATATCTTCCCCTTATCAATTTCTTGTACTTGTGCATGATTAAACTTTTGCAATCCCATTATTTCCTGTTCATTTTTATCAAGTTCAGATTGAACTATCTGCAACAGTCCACTCAATTCAGAAACAAGCCTAACCTTCTCCATCAACCGGCTTTCTAATTCTTTAAATTTCATCTCATGGACTTTATTCTCCCGATTGAGCCTATCTATTTCTTCCTTCTTGCCTTCAATTTTTTCATAAAATGAAGTATCGAAATTCGGAATGTCAGCTGGCGTTTCAAAAGTTTCTTGGCTTCTTTTTAATTCTTCCAGCTCTGCAGTCAACAGTTCTTGTTTAACTACATTGTCCTTCATGATAACTTGAAGATGATCATACTCAGACTTCAACCAATTTCTTTCACTTAATGCTTGATCTTTTTCCCCCGTGAGTGTAGTCAACTTCATACGCGATTCGTCAATCGCTTGTTGTACATTAATATATTGTTGTTGGCTTTTGATTAATTCTTCAGTTCATAATTCTAGTTTATTATATAATTTCATAAGTCGATCCGTTTGCCCTTTATTAGTTTTCTCTATTTCTTTTCGTAAATATTCGACTTCATCCTGCATATTCTTTATATTTGAAAGCAACTTTTCACGGTCTACCATGTATTCATTCAGTTGCTTCTTTTGTTCTTTCAGAAAAATCGTTGCCTTCGTAATGGTGTGATTAGTTGCGTTAACCAACTGAGAAAACCAATCTTGACCCTTCCCAAAAATCTTGTTGATAACAGGCAGGATTTCTTTTTTAAATTTATTCACAGATGGAAACACCTTCCTTTACGAACCATTTCGACTACGTCATTACTAGTTATATTACACTACTACAAGTATCATATTCCCATAGTTTCAGATCAGCAATTTCATTAATTTGAAAATCCCATCAAAAAACACGATTCATTAACTGAACCGTGTTTTTTGGTTACATAATTTACAAATTAACTTAAGGCCCCGGATTACAAGTTAATCTCGAATTACATTACACGCTGTTTTCCCCCACTTACATCTTATTTTCTATTTCAAAAACTCCAGGATACTTTGGGAGCTTTGGTTTGCTTGTGCTAACATTGCTTGCGCCGATTGAAGGATGACTTGATTATTCGTTAATTTCGTTATTTCTTTTGGCATATCCAAGTCTCTTATCCGAGATTCTGAAGCTGTTAAGTTAACCTTGTAGTTTGTTACATTGTTATTTATGTGTTCAAGTGCATTTTGATATGCTCCGTATTTTGTTCTTTCAGTGGAAACAAGTTGAATTGCTTTGTCGATTCTTGCAAGGGCTTGATTTGCTTCAGTATTTGAAAGAACGTTTAATTGATCAATCCCCAAGTTAATGGCTCTCGCATCGGACAATTGCACCCTAAATTGTTTATTTGTATTTGCACCGACTTGCAATAACAAATCAAATGGACCGTCCCCAGATGATTTAGTCGGGTCCTGTATTGTTGGCGGTACTGATTGGCCGTAGAAGGTGTTTATGGTAAATGATCCTCCACTATTAATCTCTCTCTGATCCCACCAAAGACTATATCCACTGTCCCCGACAGCTCCAGTATTGGAATTGAAATCCCAATCATCTACCAAAGAATAGTTTCCAATCGCCAATTGGGACGGATTTTCTATAATTCCTTCTCCCTTAATAATTCCTCCTGCTTGAAAATCTGCATTTGATAATGTACCAGTGTCTTGATTGTACACGGTAAACCCAATTGGAATATCATCTCCTGAATAGACTGTTTGCTTAGTCACCTTGGAACCGTCTACGATGAAAGGCGCGCTATCATCATTGCCTAGCATAGTATCCAAATGGAATTGAAAACCAATTGAATTTTTGTCTGACCCAGTATTCGTTATTGTATATTTAATTTCATATTTATCTTTTACGATACTTACAGATTGAATTACCTCAACATTTTTATCTGGAATTGTATATATGGTTTTATGAACCCCGTCGGTTACAACAGTAGCTGAGCTAGTATTAGTCCTAAGCTGAAAACTTTCACCACCGATTCGAACTGATGGCATTGAGGTTCCACCGCTCCCATAAACAACCGTCTTATTATTATCTGCATCAGTAGTAGGATAGCCCTCATTCGTGCCAAAGGTAAACGAACCGTTCGAATCGACGGCCGTAGTTTTCAATACATTGGCATAATTGAATGAAAAGTTCTCCTCTCCCACTATGGTTGTTGTCGGATACGGATTCGTACCATTCAACAGTTTTATCGTATTGAATTCGGTATTACTCGCAATTTGATCGATTCCCTTTACCGTTTCATTAATTTCCTGCTGAATCAATTTTCTATCCTCGGCTGTTAACGTATCATTGGCGGCTTGGATAGCCAATTCACGCAAGCGAATTAAATTTGGGTTCGCAATTTCACCTAGCGCCGCTTCCGCTGTCTGTAAGAGAGAAATACCGTCCTGGATATTTTTTCCGCCTGTTCTAACCCACGAATTTGTCCCCTCATCTTTTCAGATATTGCTAATCCTGAAGTGTCATCGGCTGCCTGATTTATACGCATTCCGGAGGATAAGTTTTGTAATGATTTGGTGATTCCTTTGTTGTTATTCTGAATTTCATTGTATGTATTGAGAGCGGAGATATTATGATTAATCCTCATTTATGAATTCCTCATTTTTCAGTCTTTTCCTCAATCATAGTTCATTTAACCTATTTATTCAATAGTCAATGTGACCTATACCCGTATAAGGATAACCTTTTAATAACAAACTTATTTTAATCAATGGCTATCCTCCACACCAGGCTGCTCAAATGCCTTGACTCAGTAAAGAAATACACTCATCGGACAAAACTTCATGAAGAAGTAAATCAGATACCTTAAATGGAATTCGTCAAATTTCGCCTCAATTTCCTTCTCAATCTTGTATGTATTGTCTGATTTAATGGAAATCTGTCAAAAATGAAACTGCCGCTGCAAAAATCCCTTGCCTTCCTTTCCCTTCACTCTTGTCAATAAGTTGCTTCCACCATTCATGAAAAGAAACCTACCCTAGTTCGAAAAAGGCAAGTAACTTAATTTCAAAACCTATTTAATAAAGGATCTGACGGATAAATGCATACTGTTATGTACCATTTTTATCCAAGCTACTTTCTTACAAATCTTGTCCAATGTCATTGATAGATTGCAATATCTTAATGTGGTCAAAAAGAGAATGATGATGCCCCCCAAGCAAATCCAGTAGATTCTTTTTGCTGTTTTGCAACCGTTGATGGGTTTTATCCTCATGATTACGATAATCGCCTATTTATTCGGTTTGCATGTGATTTCCCAGTAAACTTGTATCCAAACTAAATATCTTCATTGAATTAAATTCCTATCATTTAGAAATGATGATATGTTTTAGCAAACGACTTCTCGTAAAGCCGCCACAACATCCCCTAGATTCTCATCCGTCATCCCCGGAAAAATCGGCAGCGTCATTGCTTGTTCATACCATTTTTCAGCTTTTGGACAAAGCCCTTTTTCATAGCCTAGCTCTTGATAATACGGATGCCAATAAACCGGGATATAGTGAACATGAACACCAATATTAAGCGCGCGCATTTCATCAAAAATTCCCCTGCGCGTTTTTGTAAGTACCTTGTTATCCAACTGAATCATATACAAATGCCATCCAGATTCTGTTTCTTCTAGTTGCTTTGGCATAACAATTCCCGGAATACTCACCAATTTTTCATTATAGAATGCCGCAATTTCACGACGTCTTTCAATAAATCCATCAATCTTGCGCATCTGTGACGATCCCAACGCTGCCTGTATATCATTCATTCGATAGTTAGATCCTAACTCTGTCATCTCGTAATACCAGTCACCCTGTTCCACCGCATAAGGTGTCTTACTAATACCATGACTACGGAACAATGTTAGTTTTTCATAAAACACTTCCGAATTAGTAGTAATAATTCCTCCTTCACCTGTCGTAATCGGTTTTACTGGATGAAAGCTGAACATCGTCATATGTGCTTGCTTACCAACTTTACGCCCTTTGTAATTTGCACCTAAAGAATGAGCACCATCTACAATTACGATTAAATTCTGTATTTCAGCAAGCTCCATAATTGCATCTACATCTGTTGGTTGCCCCGTAAAATCCACTGGTATAATAGCCTTTGTTTTAACTGTAATTTTCTTTTCCACTTCTTTTGGGTCAAGATTATACGTACATTCATCAATATCCGCAAAAACCGGTGTTCCACCACAATACAAAACCGCATTAGACGTTGCTTCAAACGTAATTGGCGTTGTGATCACTTCATCCCCAGTACCAATTCCCGCTGCATAGCAAGCGCCATGCAACGCCGTGGTCCCATTTAAAAACGCGACAGCATACTTTGCACCAACATACTCCGATACCGCCCGTTCGAACTCTACCACTTTCGGTCCCTGCGTTAAAAAAGGCGACCGTAATGTTTCCACGACCGCCGCAATATCATCCTCGTCAATTGATTAGTTTTCCAAGTATTAACTCCAAGTATTTCGGTGCAAGTCCATGTCCTAGGCGGATGACTTTACTATTATCTATCGTGAATACTTCTCCGGCTTTCATGTCTTTCACCACATAAATCGATTGTCTAAACTTCAGTGACTCTGTTTCCACAACTAGACCGCCTATTCCGTCCTGTTCAATTGAAAATGCCGAATCCACACCTAATGACACATTTGCAACGGCCACTTTTTAATGAATGTAAAGGACATTTAAAAAATTCCTAACAAATGAAGATATTGTATTGATTTCAATAACATATCACATCAAATGACCACCATTAACTCTAATTACTTCTCCTGTGATAAACGAAGACATCACAGGGGATAATAAATAGACAACACTCCAAGCAATCTCTTCAGGCTTTGCAAATCTACCAAGGGGAATAGCATTGTAGATTTTTTCGGCAACTTTTTCTGGTAACGTTTCCGTCATGGAGGTTTCTGTAAATCCAGGAGCAATAACATTTGAGCGAACATTATTTCGTGCGCCTTCTTTTGCTAAGCTTTTTGAAAGTCCAATTAGTCCGGCTTTACTTGCAGCATAGTTCACTTGCCCTATATTTCCATTTTCACCAACAATTGAGCTTACAAATACTATGGATCCTTCTTTTCTAATATAAAGGTTTTCAATAATTGGTCGCGTCGAATTATATGCCCCATTAAGGTTTACATCAATGACTTCGCTCCATTGATCTGACGTAGTTTTATGATAAAAGCCATCCCTAGTGATTCCTGCATTGCAAACCACCCCGTATATAGAACCCAATTCTGCTTCAATTTTTTTAAATGCCACTTCCATTTGTATATAAGATGTAACATCCGCTTTAACTTGAAA
This sequence comes from Sporosarcina sp. resist, assembly GCF_014302295.1. NCBI lineage: Bacteria > Bacillati > Bacillota > Bacilli > Caryophanales > Caryophanaceae > Sporosarcina > Sporosarcina sp. resist. Next base: position 3,863,301 of record NZ_CP060287.1, read on the forward strand.
ACTACTTGTGCTTCCTTCTCCATCTAAATTAATGTAAGCCACTTTTGCATCTAGTTTTTCTAACCGTTCAACAACAGCTCTACCTATCCCCCTATTTCCACCGGTGACCACTATCACTTTATCTTTTAGCCCAAACATCAAAACACATCCTTTTAACATAATAGATAATAATCACTTTCTTACTACCTGCCTCTCAGTCCCTTATCCTTAGCAATTTATTTTCCATTAACCTTTGAACAATAGGATACAGCTCTTTTACCGGAACACCAATTAGATTACTGATGTCAATTAAGTCATGCTCACCATCCGCATAGGCGATAAAGTTCATCATATCCCGAACTAATCGCCCCGATTCTTTCGTACTTAGCGTTGGATAAAGTCCCCGCTTTCCTAGTTGCGGCTCACCAAGACAAGTGACTTGATAACGTTCATTCTGTTCAATCAATTCAATGCAGTCCTTATAAACATCAAAGCAACCTTGAAGTCCTTTGGCTGTTACTAAATCCAAATTATCCAGTGACGTATGATACTCCGGATACTGACCGTATTTCGTACGCATGACACTGGCTACCGGTAAATCCGCTCCCGGGCTACAATATTGTCTTTCATCACTTCCACGGTCCAAAAACGAATACTGGACGAACTCCGGATGACTGTTTTTTAATACATTCAGTGCCGCTCGATCAGCGATACTATCCCCTAGCCGTGATGGCAAATATGAATACGCGCGTTCATCTCCAACACAAGAAATATTATAACCAGCTATTATATTTCGTTTCATTTCGTCAAGATTTCTACTTAAATATGGAATAGAACCAATTGTTTCAGGAATAAATACAATGCGATATGTATACTTTCTTTCCTTTTCCATCAACCATTTTGCCAAATGAACAGCCATAACTGGTCCTGATAATTCATTATTTGCCATTGATGGATGACAGACATACGTGGATAAAAATACTTCCTTATCTGTTTTTCCAGGAAGAATCAATTCACCATAAGTTAAATTCCCATCTATCAACTCGCTATCAATGACAACATGATATATCCCATCTTTCAGTTTCTTTAGCTCATTATGTGTCAGACAAAATCCCCAGCGTTCTTTATAATAAGATGTAATATATGGAATTGCATCTGGCTGAGTCTCCAACGAATATAAATGCTGTTGTAATTCTTCAAGCGATATCATTTTATTGACCGGTGTTGAATAACCGACAACATGAAGATTGTTTCTTTTAAAATCAATAATCTTTCGTCCATCAGCATCCATTATATAGGCATCTTTAATATTCCATTCTTTTGGCACAGTCCAATCGAACACTTCTGTCCCAGTCGGTACTTCATACAATTGAATCGAAATATGCTCTTTCAAAATATCAAATGTTTCTCTTACCCCGTCACCTGTGATACTGCGACAAATAGGAAATAATCTCTCCATAAGATCATACATTTTCTGCCCTTCATGTATTTCAGTCATTCGCTCCCCCCTATTCATTCAATAACATATAATTTTTTTGCTTCATTATGGATAATATCATATCTTATTAGTTCGTAGGACCTATTCAAATCTACGACTCGGCATTCAACATCATGTACAACTGATACAGTAGCCACACCCTTCCGATCTATCTCATCGCCCATATCATCAACCTTAGTCAACACACCTTTTTCAATATCACGTACATACATCGAATATGTGTCAATACGTGTCTCATCGTTTTCGTCAATGTACGTGCCGGTAAACTCTTTCATATAACGGTACGCCACTTGTTCCATTTCTTCAACATAATGAAAAAATGTAAATGAGTTCTGATAATCAACATCTATCATCACCATTTTTGCATCGTTCTTATGTAAATAAGCCAATGGTGAATCTGCACTGAATGCACTTTTATTATTCATAGATATGAGTCTTTCCTTATCTTTTCCCCATACTGCAAATGAATAAATAGGGTGTTTTGTACGGCTAAAATCATTTCTCTTAAGAGCTGCTTTGCTTAGTGCACCTGTTTTAGATACTGTATTGTTATAGTCAAATGCAATTCCACTACAAAAATCCCAATTATACGTTGGAAAAAGCAACGTGCCTTCTGCACCAATCTCTTCAATTAATTTGTCTATCAGTTTATCCAAATCCAGTTTCTCTCCAACTTTTCTTGCAGCTAACGCTAAGCCCTTCATAGCCGAGCCAATAAGAACGACATCGCCCTTTTGCAAATTAAAACTAGCAATCACTTTATCGTAATCCATCATAATAACCGCTCCCTATCAATTAGTTTTAATTTCGGAGTACTTTTGGGATTTCTATTAATCAATTGAATTATTCCTTTCAGGATGGTCGATTGTTTACTACACAAGTAGCACAATATTATCCAACCACTACCACCACATCACCATCCGTTATCCCCAGAAGCATCGGCAACGTCAAAGCCTGTTTATATTACTTCTCCGCCTTTGGACAAAGACCTCTTTCATAATCAAGCCTTTGATAATATGGGTGCAAATAAAAAGGAGTTTAGGGAACGTGTGCACCAATAATTCTTAATCAATTGGAATATATGCTATAAAGTAACTTTTGTCGAAAGTTACTTTATAGCATATATCTTTCCTAATCTTGTTTATCTGTCCCTAATAGGATTATTTTGTCTACGCCGAAATAAGCATACTTTACAGTCGAATATTATCTAAGTAGTGTATTAAGAAATATATTCCTTAGTTAGGTTTTTTGGCTCTTTACAATATGTACAAGCCACATAAATTCCGCCATCATCTAAAGCACCCTTTTATATTTCACTAGACTTATTTGTCAATTAACACAGTACGAAATTAACAAATAAATTTTGATATAAATGAACCGACTGGTAATACATTGCTGTAAAATAAAGGTCCAATCAAGTTCATTTAACGGTTGGGGGCTAGTATTAAGGAAGCTCGCGTAGCAGAATAACTTTCCTTTATACATAATTCCTTACTAGTGTCGCATTGATTAAAACAGCAAATTAAAATTCCACAAAATATTCAAAAATATAATGATCCTAAAAGAAAAAGTCCTTTATAATGGTAGGTACAGGTAGTTCCTGTCCAAATCCAATAAAAAGGACTCACGCCTGGACAAGAATACAATAAAAACTTCATTTGGTAAATGGGTTGGGCCAATTAATTTTGATAAACTAAGAAAATCTGCCGATTTACACAGACAAGGATCATTATACAAAAAAAATTACGACACAATCTTTAGTGCTGTTGATGCTTTATTCTCATTTGAGTGGGCAGGAAAGCCTTCACGCCATGGAGACTGCGCTTGCTGACGAGAACTTGCAAAATACTTTGGGCTTTTCTTCGATCAGTGTTTCTCAATTATCTAGAAAAAACAATGAAGTTGACCCAGCTATTCTCTCCAGTCTGTTTCTAGACCTTGTCGGCCAATTGAATGCACGTTATCAACTGCCAAAGACAAAAATGGTTTTGAAAGTTATTGATTCCACAACGATTCCATTGAACTTGAATCACTTTAAGTGGGCAGAGTTTCGAAAAACCAAGTCGGGTTATAAACTACATCTACGCCTCGTATTCAACGAAGATGGTTCACACCATCCCGATAAGGAGGTTATGACAAATGCCAAGGAACATGACCGTGGGCAACTTGAAGTTCTTGTCGATGATAAAGAAGCCATGTATGCCTTCGACCGTGGATATGTAGATTATAAACGCTTTGATACCTTCACAGATGAAGGCTTCTTTTTTGTTTGTAGACTCAGAAAAAATGCGATTATACGGGTCGTAGAAGCATTTACACTTCCGGAAGGAAGCCCTGTATTGGCCGACAAAATGGTATACATTGGATTGACGACGAATCGCACAGAGAACGTTTTTCGTATCATTGATATTATCGATAGCCGAGGAAAAGAGATGCGTTTAATCACGAATAGATTTGATCTTTCAGCGGATGATATCAGCGAAATCTATCGTTCACGTTGGGCAATTGAACTGTTTTTCAAATGGATTAAGCAGCACGTGAAGATTAAACATTTCTACGGTATGAGTGAAAATGCCGTGAAAAACCAGATTTATCTTGCGCTCATTACGTACTGCTTGACAGTTTTGGCTCAAAACGAAACGTTTAGTAAAAAGACGCTTCTTCAAATTAAACGATGGCTGAAAGCAACACTATGGAAAGAGGCACGGCATTGGATACGGCGTTTCGAGAACACCAACGTCCCGTAACCAATACTCTGTTTGCTTGACTCTTCTGCCTTTCTGTATAAACCACCAAATGGACAGCGTTACCTCTATTAAGGGATTTATCTTTTTCGCAAAAAAAGTATAAATTCACTGACTGAAATTTTAGTAATCATTTATGCAACACTAGTGATAATTCCTTTATACATAATTCATTTAAATAAAAAACCATTCATATTCATATCAACCTCTGATATGAAGACATTAATTACATAGTTTATTTTTATCGATTTTTCAATACTATATGAACTTCAGATGAAAATTCCGCTTTATCAAAACTTAGTTGGACATCATCGATTACAGATAAAAACTTTTCTTGGAAGTATTCAGAAGCCAATGAGTTCATTTTATTTTCATTCATTTTTAATAAACTAAATCTGAATAAATCCATCGCATCTATTCCAAAAAACCATTTCCCAATGATTTCAAAATTGAACTCTTTACAGAAATATTCGATAGACTCATTTGTATATAAATGTGTATGCCCTCCAGAAAGATGTCTATTAAAATATTTCTCATTTATTATTTCAAACAGAACTGAAAATGAAAAAAGGGGTAATGATAAATAGGTATACTTTATACTAGGATTCTTAGATATTGTATTTAATATTTCTCGTGGGTTCGTCAAATGCTCTAAAACACCTATCATCGATACTACTTCAGAATCCGTATTAGATATCCTATCTACTAAACCATCAATTTCAATTCTTCTCACCTTATTCTCTTGAAGCATTTCATTCGCAAAGCTTGACTGTGTGTCTGATACTTCATAACCCTGAACAGATTTAAATTCATGATTCATTAATGCTTTTATAAAGTAACCGGACCCAGCCCCAACATCTAAAACTGACATATCTATTGGACTTTTCTCTTCAATTAAACAGCTTAACAAAAATTCTGCCTTTGGGTCATATATTTTTTGAACTCTCTCATTCCATTTTTGTTCATCTTCAGCGGAATAGTTTTTCGAATAAGATGTTATTTCATCAACATAGACAGCCTTTGCAAAATCAGGAGTATCTTCAAATTCACCATTTAGATGATTACAGTTTTCACAAAGAAAGTAATTAATATCATGTTTTATAAAAAGAGAAGCATCCTTTAACTGTTCATGACAATTTTTACAATTTTCCCGTTTAGGCTGTTGACGGGCCACGTTTGCTAACAACAAGTTTTCTTTTAAAAAATCATCATTTTGATCAATAAAGTTTTGTTTTATTTCATGAATATCATGCAAAGACTTTCCATATCTTTTTATCATTTAACCAAGTCTCCTAATATGCTCAATTAGTATTACCTAAAAAAATCAAACCTACTTATACCTTTACTTCAGACATTTCTATTCAGCTTCCCATAGAACAACGAATCCACCCAACGTCCCCGTGTCCAAAGTGTCTCTTTAAACTGTCCCTCTTTTACAAATTGTAGTTCTTTGAAGAACTTAATTTTCTTTTCATCAATTGAATATATTTCAGCCCATAGTCGATGTAGATTCAATTCTTCAAACCCATACTTCTCCATCACCTTGGCTGCATCAATTGCATAAATACCATCTATATATAAATCATCTTTCCCTATATAAATAGAAAAATCAGCATTTCGATTAACCCAATCAATATAACAAAGACCACAAGCACCTATGAGTTCATTTGTTTTCAATTCAACAATAGCGAACATTTTTGTATTCGGATCATTTAATACAAACTTCTCATACCATTGAAGCTGATTGTCCGTTCCAAGTTCTCTATATTCCCTAAAAAAAAGACGAAACTCAGGTTTATTACGCCACTCTAACAATTTATTTAAATCCTTTTTTTCAATTGCTCGTAATCCAATATAATCCCCTTTAATCATTTGAGATCCCCCTTACAGAGCATGTCACCAGCTAATTTAGCCTCTTTCAATATCGAACCTACTACCAATTCTGCTTCATAAGGAAAATATCCATTTTCAAAAGCAGGACGCAAAAACTCTATGTCCTCTGACTTTAGTATTTGTCCTTTATTTAGGCTATTCTTCAAATAAACCCCTCTTCTTTGAACAATAACTGTTTCTATCTCATTTTGTTCAACTACTTTAACACCATCGCCGAGTGCAAATTCTAATTCCCTAGTTCTTTCCACCATTTCTCTCCAAGTAACCGGATTCATCGAAAATGGATGGTCTGGTCCTATACGATCATTATCGTCAGTGAAATGCTTTTCAATTACACGTGCACCTAAAGCAACCGAGCCTAAAACTGTTGCATGCCCAGGTGTATGATCAGATAATCCGAGTATCATATTCGGATACATTGTTGCATACGTCTTTAAAACGTTTAAATTAATATGCTTAAAGTTCTCTAAGCTACCTGTGTAGTTTGTATTGCATTGCATGAGTACAATTTGTTGATTATATTTTAGAATACTCTCCACTGCCCTTTTTACATCAGTAAAATCTGATGCACCAGTAGCAACCAATGTCGGCTTATTTTTCTTCGCAATAAATTCAATAAAATCGATCCACGTAATATCACCTGAACCAATTTTATAAGCTGGTAAATAGTTATTTATTTCATCAACTGCTTCAAAATCGTATGGTGTTGTAAAAAATTCAATTTCTGCTTTTTTGGCTTCTTCAATCAGTTCCAAATTCCAACTTCTGTTAAACTCATATTGTTTAAATACATCGTAAACACTTTTATCCCAGTTAGATTGATGGCTGCCTTGGCTATCCAATTGTCTAAACCCTAAATCACTCACAATTTTATCGGCTTTAAAGTGTTGAAATTTCACAGCATCTGCCCCAAATTCTTTTGAATGCCAAATTAACTCTTTTGCTTTTCCTAAATCTCCATCATGATTGGAAGCAATATCTGCAATAAAATAAGTAGGACTACTAATTGAAATTTTTCTCTTTCCGATATTTATTTCGCTATCGTATTTCATAAAATGCACCTTCTTCATATTTTTCAATCAATCTGTCCACTACTTGCTTGGTAATAGGAACTTCTTGATTCTTTAATATTCCCTTTAATTTAGTCGTATCTAAACCAAGGGATTCAGCCCTTTTAATTCCTTGAAACTGATTAGTCTTCCCCTTCAAAACATATTGCTCTTTCCCTAACTTCTTAGCAATTTCATAAATAAAGTCAAATTTTGATACAACATCTGCCGCAGCAACATTGATGACACCCGTAATTCTTTCATCAATGAGCCCTATTAATATGTCAGAGAAAGTTTCTACATCAATACTTGACGTATAAAAATCATCAAAACCAGTAATTTCTTCATGAGCCTGTAGTGAACTAACTGCCCATTCAATAAAAGTTGGTTCATTTTTTTTATTTCTAAAACCAACTATATTCGTCCTAATAACAAGTGACTTATTATTTGTTAGTGCAAAACATTCCCCCGCATATTTTGTTCTCGCATACTCATTCAATAATATAATCTTATCTCTCTCGTTGTGTAATTTTTTTCCGTCATTGGAATAGTAATGATCTGTAGATATTTGAACGAAGTAGCTATTTATTTCACGGCAAGCTAATCCGATTAGTCCAGGGATTCTTGCGTTTATTGCATACGCTTTGCCTGGATTCTCTTCGCATTCCTTTAAATTAATTAATGCGGCTGAATTGATAACAACATCCGGTCTTTCAGCTTTGATGATCCCAATCAGTTTGCCCTCATCAGCAAATAAATCAATTTGATACATGCTATTAGACCGAGCTACGGTTACAACTTCAATACCTCCTTCAATCATTTTTTTATATAATTGCTGACCTAGCATTCCAGTAGAACCGACCAATAATACTTTCATTGTCTATTCACCTAACTCTTTTTGTTCAATATGCCCATTAATAGCAACGAGTTTTGGATTTTCTTTTAATGTCTTTATTATTTCATCAAGATTAAACTCTTTATTTTCGGGATAAAGTTTTTCCAATATTATTGTAATCAATTCTAAGTCTTCTGCTGTATCTACAGTTAATCGGTAATTACTATTATCCTCTTCATCTATCAATTGCCCAATTGAATACTGATTTTTATTTAAATAAAAATACGGTGTTACATGCTCTCTTTCATAATCTTTTATACCATTATAGTAGGCCGATTCTAAAAGTTCAGATGAAAACACCTCTGTATCCATGCCTCTTGGAAAGGTTTTCAATTGCGTATTAGATACATAATCAAACTTCTGTTTTAGGTACATTTGAATAACCTGATCAATTACTTTTGGTTCAATTAGAGGACAATCGGATGTCAACCTTACGACAATATCTGTATTGTATTGCTTCGAAGCTTCATAATAACGTGACAATACATCTACCTCTGAACCGCGATAGATTGAAACCCCAAGTTTCTTGCATAGTTCAACAATAGCGTCATCACTTTCATTTAATGTTGTCGCTACAATAATTTCATCAATTAACTTTGAACAGGCAACACGCTCGAGCTGATATTCAAGAAGTGATTTATTCAACACTTTCTTCAATACTTTTCCCGGAAGGCGTGTAGAAGTCATCCTTGCTTGAATAATAGCTGTTACTTTCATTATAGTCAGCTTCCTTTATTAATTTCTAAAAAGGAATATAGGTAACCTATATTCCTTCCACCAAACTCCGTAACTCCTCTATCGTTAACCATTCCGTATTCGCATCACTCGTATACTTAAATCCTTCTGGAAGAGACTTACCACTTTCTACATATGCTTCCGACCACCAAGGAAACTCTGGTTGAATGACATAATATGTATCAAATTCTTTCGTATGCCGCGCATCATCTACCATAATCATCGCCTCATGCAACTTCTCTCCAGGACGAATACCGACAATTTCAATCTCACATTCCGGAGCAATTGCTTTTGCAAGATCCATCACATTCATACTTGGTATTTTAGGAACGAAAACCTCGCCGCCACGCATTCTTTCAAGGTTATCAATAACAAACTGAACACCATGTTCAAGCGTAATCCAAAAACGAGTCATACGTTCGTCGGTTATTGGTACCCGTCCTGTTTCTTTCACTTTTTTAAAGAACGGCACAACGCTACCGCGGCTTCCAACTACATTGCCATATCGGACAACTGAAAATCGGGTTGGTTTTTCACCAACGTATGAGTTTGCAGCGACAAATAGTTTGTCTGATACTAGCTTAGTTGCACCGTATAGGTTAACCGGACTCGCTGCCTTATCCGTACTAAGGGCAATCACTTTTTCAACACCACGGTCTATAGCGGCTTCAATAATATTCTGAGCACCATTAATATTCGTTTTCACCGCTTCAAACGGGTTGTATTCACATGCACCTACATGTTTCATCGCGGCTGCATGGATGACGATATCTACACCATCAAATGCACGATATAGGCGGTCTTTATCTCGGACATCACCAATGAAGAAACGCATTCTAGCATCGGTAAATTCTTGTGCCATTTCATACTGTTTCAATTCATCACGGCTGAAGACAATCACTTTTTTCACATCGTCTTGTAGTATTCGTTTGATAAATTTCTTGCCGAATGAGCCTGTACCGCCAGTTACTAGTACTGTCTTACCTTTTAACATGATTTCCCCCCACGCTTCTTCTGATTTTTTTATTCAATTTCCACTTTCATTTCTTCTATTCGCTCTATCATTTCTTCAAAATAAGGTCGAACAAATTCAAGTTGTTTAAAGACAGATATTAGAAATGAAGTAAATGCATGAACTATGACTTTTGCCTTTTTCAACCCATCTTTTTCAAAACGAACACGTTGACTTTCTTCGGACAGAATACCATATTGCACTCTTACCATCGGCTCCAAGAAATTTTTATAGAAACTATTCTGTTTCAGTTTATCGAATTCTCTATCAAACTCTGTAAAGTGATTTTCCATATTCTTTGATTGACGCAGCTGAATGGCGGTATTAATTCGCTTTAATTGATTAAATGAATTTTCCCAAACCCCTCTACACTCTTTCTCGGAAAGTGAAATCATTCGTAATTTATTTCTAGTAACTTCAATATCATAGCCATTTGATTTATCAACCCATCCCTGATATACAACCTTGGATGTAAACTTATTTGAAATTAATTCACCCATAGGGATAAATTTAGTCCCTTCAATATGTGCACCGCCAATTGTTGTATTAATAACTTCTCTTCCAATTGCCACTCCAATATGAAGTTCTAATTGCTGACGCATTCTGTTATAGCTATCATTCGTTTGTATGCCATTACCATATACATCTTTTACTGTAAGAGTTTCTTTTTTTTCATCTTCACTCAATTCATTCTCAACAAAGTCATAGTCGATTCCTGCTGCATACCGCTTATTATCTTGAAACCCTAAGTTTTGTCCTACTAATACTATTGGATTAAACTGCAACTTATTAAGCAATTGGAATGTAACTACGGCTATTGAAGGTGCATCCATTACTATGCCAATTGCTTGTTTAGTATCAAGTAATTGTGGAGCAATCGTATCTTGGCTAGTAATCATATGAAGCATTTTTCCAGGGTAATCTTCCAATGTCTCAAACCCTACGGAACTTCCAAATACAAGGGGTATTTCCGTGATTTTTTCGTCTTTTATTCGCTGTATAACTAATTGGTTACGTTCCGTTGGGTCATACGTACAAGCCGCATCTGGATAAATCCCATGCTCAATCAGCGCATTAATCGCCGATCCAACTGAGAAGATATAAGCAAGCCCATTGTCTTTTATGTATCGTAAATGCTCGAATTCTAGATTTAACGAAGGCCCGGCTGCAACTATGATTGCTGGTTTTCCTTCGAAAGCAGTTTTATCGATGTCATGTAAAATATTCGGTGATTTTAAGACTGTTGGAAAGTTTTTGATTGAATTAATTGTCCAACGTTCTTGGAAAGTGTAATTTGTTGCAAGTGAATATCTTTTACCTTTAAGTGTTTCAAGCGTTTCCTTCATAACAGTGCCAATTTGAGCGCCGTATATTCTTTCATATATTGGCAGTGTAATGATCTGGAGTATTCCATTAGACGATTGTAGAAGCTGTTGCATCTTATATGTGATATTATCAGTATCAGTTCCTGTGAATATCTGTGCTAAGTTTTGAGCCGGCAATGCGTCAAGTTTTTCGTGTTTTAAGTAAGTAAATAACACCTCTTCATCCGGTTCATAAATTGAGAACTTGGTATTAGGATGTACCGCCATGAACTTCTTAATATGATAACCAAGCCCCGCTCCAACGAAAAGGACATGCTTATACGTCCCGTTTTCGAATTTTCTAACGAAGCGCTCTGCATCTTTTTCTGGATCATATTTACTGTGAACATATTGCGTTCTGCCTTCAACGGCTATTTTTAGTGTCGGAACCCCAGTTTTCGCTGGTTCCACAATGACGTTACCAGTCGGGTAACTGTTCTCTATTGTGGTTAGTGTATTTAAGAGATCACGGTCTTTCATTCGGAGAATGTTCCTGTTGTCAACTAAGATCATGGCGAGTCCCCACCATATCAATAGATTCTCCAATGATTGTTTCCAGTTTTTTGAATATCGGGATCAGTTCATATTGAATAATGTCCGCAATGAGGATGTTGTCACTATTTTCCACGGCTACACCGAGTTGAGCAATTTGTGTTTGTAATGTTTGCATAAGTTCTTCATACACTTCCCCATTTGGCGGACGTTCGCTACTAACCGCAATAAGTGTCAACATTTCATCAAGCCACTGGAGTCCATCCATTAGTTGACTAAAGCTAGTATGGGTTTCAGCTGTAGGGTTAGAATAAAATCCATCTGTAAGTGCAGCCAACTCTGGTTTCGCACGTTTCAAATAATCCTCTGCCGAAAGAAAAATGTCATTCATGAACTCTTTCTCAGTCTTTGCAATGATTTCTATTTTTTCAATTCGATCAAGATTAACGTTTAAATATGCTTCATGATCTTCATAAATTTCTGTTCCATCTGCAATGAAATGGCTAAAGTAATAATTTCGGTCAAGTAAGTCATTGATTTTTGTAAATACTTCGTCTGAAGATGGAATTTCACTAAATTCTATTTGCTGCTCTTGAAATACTAGTTCCACAGCCACATTCCTCCAATAATCTATTTGAGTTAATTATATCATGTTCATACTCTTTATATCGGTTAGTAAATAGGTTATTCAAATGGGATTCCGTATTTGTTTGTTGGTTTAATACGAATGGATATTCGTAACGCTAGGAGATAGTGAATGGTAATTTCCTTCACGTTTTGCCTCAATGGCTGCATGAATCGATGATAAAAAAATGATTACTAAACCAAGCGATTCAATAAATCGTAAAACAAACAACAATCTACTTAAGAGATCATATTATCAAACACTTAATGTGAATTTGGCTTTAAGTAAGTGAGATGACGGATTTGGCTATGTTTTAAAAACGACAATCGTAGAAGAAATTTTTAATTTTCTACATGTGATTCGACCTGTTATTCTTACATGCCGTCCATGTTTTATAAGAATCAATGGAATTACCGCTTTCCAATAGAGCTAATCAAATACTCATCAAAATATCCAGAATACGAAGTAATAACAAGTTCTTTTGAACGGAGTAAGGGATATTTAGATGATGAAATTGAATTGCTTATTAAACACGAATAATTAGAATACACAGTTTATATTGCCGTTAGTTTATTGAATAGAAGTTATTGGTCTATCGTTTATAAGTGGAGTGAAATTCGGAAAGAATCAGTTAAATTTATCGCATAATAAAAACACGGCCGCTTTCGCGGACCGTGTTTTCGTTATTATACAATTAACGAAGGAGTTGTAAAACACCTTGTGGTTGTTGGTTGGCTTGCTTTGCCGCTATGTCTTTCGATCATAGAATAGACTATATCTTCACCCTCAAGTTGCCTTGTAGGGGCTGGGCGCTTCGGGCGATGTTGTCTGCCCTACGGATTTCATCGTCATGACGTTATGCGTTAGACGGTATATCCTAGTCGTTGAACGTTCTCCAGGGTTTCCCCACAGGAGCTTCGCTGCTGATTATCCAATTCCACTTTTTTTCAGCCATTCACGTTTGCCGTTTCCAGCTGCGTTGTAGGAAAGTGAACTTAAGGAAGTTCCAGCAATTCACCCAGTTGTACTCTTACTCGTTACCAAGTAAGACGCCCTTGAATCGATTACCGAAGGAGTTGTAAGACACCTTGTGGCATTTGATTCGATTGAGCCAACATTGCTTGTGCTGCTTGAGTAAGAATGTTGTTCTTAGTGAACGACATCATTTCTTTCGCCATATCGACATCTCTGATACGTGACTCAGCTGCAGTCAAGTTTTCAGAAGAAGTGTTAAGGTTATTGATTGTATGCTCTAGACGGTTCTGTGTAGCTCCAAGTTTTGAACGCTCAGAAGATACTTTTGCAAGTGCATCGTCAAGAACTTTCATTGCAACGTTTGCTTGACCTTGGTTTCCAACTTTCAAATCCTGTACACCAAGTGCAGAAGCACCCATATTTTCAATTGAAAGTTGGATACTTTGGTTCGTATTGGCACCGATATGGAATGTTGCTTGTCCATCTGCACGTGCATTTTCTGCTACAGTTGTTTCACTGAAGCTAGAGAGAGCATTTGTAGCAGATGTTCTAACGTCCCCTTTTGAATCAGTGACTGTTATTGTTAGACCATTAACTGCATCTTCAAATCCTGCTGCCGCTGATTTCAGATCTAAACTACCTGCGCCGTAAGTGCCTGACCCTCCAATTGCCGTTACAAGATCACCAAGAGTCTGACCACCAGAAACATTTGCAGTTTTTGTTTCTCCGCCTTGTACATAAGTGATACTAATTGTATCTCCTGCTTTAATTCCAAGTTTATTACCATTTGCATCAGTTAGATCAGCAAGATTTGTACCTGCTGCTAGATCAGCAGTAGTTGTTGTATCTGGGGTACCTGGTACAAAGTTACCAGAACCAACACTACCAGTATCAGCAGTACCAGATATCACGGTTACCGCACCACCAATTGCTTTATTAGTATTTACATTTGCAACAGCTGCATCTACACCTTTACCCATTGAACCATCAAGAAGGTTTTTTGTGTTGAATTGTGTAGTTTGTGAAATACGATCAATTTCTTTTCCTAATTGATCCATTTCTTTTTGGATTTCTCCACGGTCGCCACCAGTATTTGTATCGTTTGCAGACTGTACTGCAAGTTCACGCATACGTTGAAGAATTGAGTGTGTTTCGTTAAGCGCACCCTCAGCCGTTTGAATTAGGGAAATTGAATCTTGTGAGTTTTTTGAAGCCATATCAAGTCCGCGGATTTGACCACGCATTTTTTCAGAGATTGCAAGACCTGCTGCGTCGTCTCCCGCACGGTTGATTTTAAGTCCTGAAGATAGTTTTTCCAAGTTTTTTGAGGCAGCTACGTTGTTTGAACCTAGTTGACGGTGTGTGTTTAATGCTGCGATGTTGTGATTGATAATCATTATTGTTTCCTCCTTGAGTTGTGTTCGGTTCACATCCTTGTGAACCGGATTTTAGTGTTGCTCACGGAGTAAAGGGCCGGCCGAACTCTTTACTGCCGCTTACAATAGTAATATCGGATTGCGTTGTGGGATGTTTAGTGGAATTTGAAAAATTTTGTAGAAATTTATACTTTGTAGCGGAGAGCCAGTCTAACAAGGTGAAAAGGGTACCAGCTACCGCTACAATTCGAAGGGCGTGAATTGTTGCAGTATGCTGGCATCTCGTGGCAGAGGTTAGTTTCTCTTTGTTAATTGTGAAAAGAGTGTATCGTCGAGTGCTGTTGCCTCTGTGTTTGATTCTGAAATGGATAGTACGAGCTCCCCCCGAAGGATGTCGATGGACTTTGGTGCTTCTATGCCAATTCTGACAGTGTCGCCTTTTACTTCGAGTATGCGGATTTCGATGTCATCACCGATTTTAATTGTTTCGTTTGTTTTACGGGAGAGTACGAGCATTGGTTACGCCTTCCCTTCTGCTGAAGTGACTTGGTTACCGATTGGGTGTCGCAAGTTGAATGTGTTGTCATTTAAGATCATTTGTTTTGCTTTTTTTGTTTTGGTTTGGAAGATGAGTGGTGCTTGTAAATTAATTGTTGAAGTTTCGAATGGATTTTTCACAGAGAGAACGCCGAGCACGAAGACATCACTTTCTGTTTTGATATCAAGCAGATCGATTGTCGGCTCGTCGACGTTGATTGAGTAGTCAGTAACAACTGTGTATGGATTCGCGACGATGAAAGCGACATCGGGTGTGTTCGTTGATTGGAGAACTTGAAATATATTGTTATCTTCTATTGAAAGAAGGACAAATTCTTTTTCAGAATCAAAGCCCGGTATTCCTTTTGGGAAGTTCCATGTTTGGTCAGCTTGGATTGCAAGTTCACCGTGGAATTTAGTTTGTATTTTCATTGGATTAGCTCCTTTGTTGGTTGAATGTAAAATTAGCGTATGACATAGTCAGGTGCCTGGCACTGTGGAGATATGCCAGGCAACCGATTTCACTGTATTGGAAGATTATGATGCATTGTGGACACCAGGATACCAGTCATTGACACCATTTGCGCTTTTCAAATTGTGGCAGTGCCTGGTATCCGATAAAAAAGAAAAAACTCATATATCACCATTTCACATCAATCTGAATAGATGCCCACTGTTCCATTTCTCCAGTCACTTTGCCCTGTGTGTAGTTATGGATTGGTTTGTTAATTTGAACGTCATTGATAGCTTTCTGTGGTGTTGCTTGAATATCTGTTGTGCCAGGTGTGATAGACATTTGGATTTGGGAACGATTGCCTATGAATCGGATCCCCATTGGTGCAGGTGGTGGGGTTGCATTTTGTTTAGCTATCGATGCAATCGCGTTGCCGCCGTTTCCGATTTTCACTAGTTGTTGTCCTTCTTGTGCCCGTCTTGCAATGCCCTCCATTGCAGCTTGTTTGCCCATTTGTGCATACTCATTGGTTCGTCTGAAAACACTTTTCATATCGACATCAGCACGCGCTTCGGTTGTGTCGAGTGAGAGTTGCGGTCTAGTTGTTGATATTTCTATAATAGCAGCGGGTTGTTGTTGGGACAGTGTTGCTCTTGGTTGCTGAATTTCTTGGGTCGGTTTTGTGATTTGAAGACCGAGGATACCTTTTGTTGTTTGGATTTGTAATTGTGGAATGTTCACTAATGTCACCTTCTAAAGAAAGCGTTTGGAGGTTGTCCAAACGCTTTCCGGGATTTTATTCAACTTATAGCAGTGCCAGTTGCTACCACAATTTAAAAACCACAAATCGTAGCAGTCACTAAGACCGGACATAAACTGGCACCAGCTTATCCTTGGATTTAACGAAGGAAGTCTACTAGTGATGGCTGGATAATGCGTGCGCCTACTGAGAGTGCTGCATTGTGAATTGCTTCTTGTGTAAGCATTTCGGTGATGACTTTTTCGTAGTCGATGTCTTCGTTTTCCGATTGTTGTTTTTTGGCTGCGCCTTCTTGCATTTCGAGACGGTTGTGCATTAGTTCCGCACGGTTGGAACGTGCGCCAATATCGGCACGGCTCGTGAGTACAGCATCCAATTGTGTTTCGATTTCTTTAATGGCTGCTCCAAAATTATAAGTATCATCAACATTCTCTGAAATCCCTTTAAATACGTCGTCAATCCCTTTAAATAAAGCAGCTGCATTTGCATTAACTTTCAAGTTCACTCCATCAAACACTTCAATCTCAACTGAATTTTCAAATGCAGTTTTATCGGCGGGAGGAGTATCTGTACTTAAGGGGGGGTAGCCAAATTCTCCATGTAGTGGAGTATCTGTCATCGTTCCGCTAAAGATATATTTATCTCCTACTTTTGTATTCGCAAGGTCCTGAATCTGCTCTCGTAATTGATTGAGCTCAATTTTGATTTTATCCCGATCTTCTGGAGTCATTGCACCCGTATTCGCTGCATTCGTAACTAGTTCTTTAGCACGGTGTAATGCTTGTCCTACATTATCCAAGGCATCATCGGAGCTGTCGAGCCAGTTATTCACTTCGCCAAGATTTTTCTGATACTGGGCGACTTTGTCCACTTGCATGCGATAGCCCATGCCTTTCATGACGACGACTGGATCGTCGGATGGACGATTCACTTTTTTTCCAGAAGACAACTGTTCCTGAAGTTTACCCATTTTATTGTAGCTCGATGACAGGTTGCGGAGCATATTATTGGATAGCATTGATTGTGTTATGCGCATTTAATTGGTTCCCCTTTCTTATCTACCTGCAATGCCCATTCCGTTAATGATTTTGTCGAGTGTTTCATCGACAACAGTAATCATTCTTGCGGAAGCGTTATAGGCCTGCTGGAATCTGATCATGTCGGTCATTTCTTCGTCAAGCGAGACTGAACTGATAGAATCCCGACGATTTGAGACAGCACCTAATAGTGTTGCAGTATTGAACGTAAGTTTTACGGCTTGTTGTCCTTCAACACCTAGTTTTCCG
The DNA here is from genome assembly GCF_014302295.1 of Sporosarcina sp. resist. Classification (NCBI taxonomy): domain Bacteria; kingdom Bacillati; phylum Bacillota; class Bacilli; order Caryophanales; family Caryophanaceae; genus Sporosarcina; species Sporosarcina sp. resist. The sequence continues at coordinate 3,880,975 of NZ_CP060287.1, forward strand.
ACAACGCCTGAGAAATAGGTTTGAATGGTAGATTTACCCAGAAGATCTATCGCTTTAAATTGAACATCTGATAGTTTTTGAGCATTTTTACCATTTCCAACTTCAGGTGTAACTGGATCAGTTTGCTCGGAATCAGATGCAGCGACCTTTTTGGGGTCATCGATTATGATTTGGTTTACGTTGATATTAGCAGCTGTGATAATCCCACCGTCTTTTGCAACGAAAAACTCTTCACCTGTTTTACCTTCCAGATCTGTTCCACCCTTATGCACATCATTGAATTCTTTAGCAAAAGCCTCCGCCATTTTATTCAACTCGGCAATCATGTCAGGATATAGACCTTTTCCATCGGGAGTGCCATTATCATACCCGAATGAGTTGACTAATGACTTCAATTTTCCAGCTATCTGCATATTATCTACAGATATATTTTTTCCAGCTGCCGGACCACCTGTAAATGTGAAGCCTGTCATTGGACCTGTTGGATTTCCTTCAATGTCTGCCCCATCCACGGTGATCTTCGAAAAGTCTTTTCCAGCAACTACTGTAATCGGTTCGCCATTGGTTTTAATCTTCACCGTAACAGTGCCCTCAGCTATGGCCAATGCACGCCCACCTGATTTCTCGTAGCTTGTTTCAATCGGTACATAGGTCGATAGTTCATCCAACAGCATATCCCGCGCGTCATATAAGTCGTTCGGCATATAGCCGTTCGGTTCAATTTCGGAGATCTGGCGGTTAAGATCTCCGATTTGCTCAAGAATGGAATTGATGTCTTTTGACGAGAAGCCGATTTCCTTGCCTAAGTTGGTTTTGATTTCAGTTAGTGATTTGTGCATGTGGTTGAATGAATCTACCACTGCAGATCCATTTTGAACGACCACTGCACGCGCGCCGCCATTTTCCGGATTTGTCGCAAGCCCCTGCAAGGATGACCAGAATTCGCTGAGTGTTTTTTGAAGTCCATATGCAGATGGCTCTGCAAGCACATCTTCCATTTGTGAAATTGCATTAGATCTTGTTTCCCAATAGCCCAACTTGTTGGATTCGCCTCTATATTGCTGATCGACAAAGCCGTCTCGGATACGCTGGATGGAACTAGCTTGCACACCCGTTCCAAGGAATCCTGGCATTGTGCCGGCACTTAGACCGACGCCTGGAAAGCCAGCTGTTGCCTCCATGTTAACACGTTGGCGTGAGTAGCCGAGAGTGTTGGCATTACTGATGTTGTGCCCCGTTGTATAAAGTGCGGTTTGTTGTGTGAATAGGCCGCGTTTGCTTGTTTCGAGTCCCATAAATGTAGACATTATTTTACCCCCTTAGGCATTTGTATCAAAAGTTGTTTGTTTTTTTGATACTTGTCTCCCGTTAATTTCGGTTTTTGAGTAGTTGACTGATTCCGGGCGTGGCCGGACCATGTCCAGCGACAGATTCACGAACTGAAGAGACTGGTAGGTCAGCTTCTGGTTCAAATCATTTTGCCATTTCAGGTCATGAATCGCATGCAGGAGACGGTCCCTCGCCTCCTCAAGGCTTTTCCTGTCCGCTACTGGTACGACGTCGAGTAGGTCGGTGACGGTCGGACTTAGCGACACTGATCGTCCTTGATCAGTTAAATATCGGGATACGGTAAGTTGTCTTTGGGTATCCATTTGTACAATGGCAGCCAAATGAGCCTGTTCGTCTTTCAGCAGCTGGTCGAGTTTATCCATGTCCCCGTTCTTGATGAGCCCGGTCTTGTCGTATGCGAGCCTTAGCAGACTTCTATGAAGTTTTTCAAGGCTGTCGAGTGACGCCAGGATGATCGTTATAGACATGTTTTTTCCTACTTTCATAGCAATCGTTTTTTACGGTTTGAAGTACTTGGTCAAATTGGAAGCAAGCTGTTCAGGATTGACTTCGTACGTTCCCGCTTTGACCTGCGCTTTCAATTCTTGGACGCGTTCATTTCTTGCTACAGTAAATGACGACATTTCCGAAAGTTGTTTTGCTTCGGATGAAATTTCGAGTTTATCTGTTTTCATTTTTGCTTTTAGCTCTGTTTGTTCCGCTTTCAGCTGATTGGCTTTGTACGGGTTAATGGCTGGGAGTGTAAACTTTTCGATTTTCATCAAGGTCTCGCTCCTTTCGTTAGTAGCTTATGCTATATGTTTTATCTTACTCTTTATTTCGGCATAAATTCATAAACGTTTAGGGCCTTTCGAACGAAAAAACCGGTCAGTTCAAAACTGCCGATTTCTCCATTACTTCCGATTACGCTCCGCGTGGTAGGTTGCTTTGTCATTTGCATCGATTGTACCTCTGAATTCGAGTGCTGCTTCAAACGTTTTAAGGTCATTTTTAATGTCCGCTGTACAACCAACACATAATTTCCCTACATTCGTCAGCTTGCCGCAATTATCACACGGGTAACCGAGATTCGGAAATAATGCGGGCTGAAGTCGTCCTTTTCGCACCCATTGGTGAAGAAGTGTTTCTGTTACGCCCGTCACTTCAACAATCCGCTCGATTGTCGCCGCTCGATTTTCACGTCGTCTCAAGAAACGAAATACTTCCTCATACATTTTTTCTTCATTCGCGCCGCACTTTCCACAAACTTCTCGTATACCTGTATAGTTGAAAATCGTGCCGCATGAAGGGCAATCTCGTAATTCAGCCATCTAGTCCATCTCCAATCGTTTCATCGTTCGGCACGGATAAGCGTCACCGTTTCGACACGTGTAGCACCTGCCTCTTTTAAGACGGTCGCCGCATGACGGAGCGTTGTGCCGGTCGTGTAAATATCATCAATTACTATATAAGTACCTGGTTGTACTGTCGTTCCAGGTTTAAGTGTGAATAAGGGCGCCATCGCAAGACGCTCAGCTTTCGATTTTTCCCCCATCACGTCAGTACCTGTTTTTTCGAGCAGGTGTGTAAACGGGATGCCTGCACTTTTCAATAGTTCATCAACATGGGCGAATGTCCGAACAATCTTTTTCTCCGGATGCATCGGGATTGGAACGATTGTAGCGTTTCCTTTTAAGAGGGTACGCAGTTCATTCGCGAAGACGCTTGCTAGTGCGACATCTTGGAGAAATTTGAACTGATGAAGGTATTCACGCATCGCTTCGTTATATTTATAGAGCGACGTCAGCCGGTCCAGAAAAGGTTCTTCTTCTTTTATGTCGGCACGTTGGAACTTTTTTGAACAGTCTTGGCAAATTTCTGTTTGTTGTTCGAGTGCAAGTAGTGCTTTCCAGGACGGTTTTTCTGCAATCGGCGTTTCACAGAGCAGGCAACTGTTCATGTGCGGACACTTCCTTTATTCAACTGAATGATTTCGTTCTTCGCTTCGTCCATTGCATAGGTGATGCCGTGATGAAAGAGGACGAAATCACCTGATGGATGTTGCGCGGAACGCCCGACACGGCCGCCAATTTGGATAAGTGCGCCTTTGTTGAATATTAGCTGTTCTGCCCCGACAACGGCGACTTGGACATTCGGGATTGTTATGCCGCGTTCTAAAATTGTAGTCGTTAGAAGGCCAGGCACTTCTTTATCACGCAGTGCTTGGACGTGCTGTTTTCGGTCTGGGTGCGAGGCATGGACCGCGTGAATACGTGCGTTTAGCTGTTGGAATAATGGTTCTGCTTGTTCCATGAGTCCAATGTGATGGAAAAAAATGAGGAACGGTTCTTGCCTGTTTAGTCGCTCTGCTGTCCAGTTGGCGAGCTTGTTGGGTAGTTTTCCTTTTTGGATCTGTTTCGTGTAATTCCATAATGTCTCACTCCGCGGAACGGGTAATGGGTGTCCGTGGTAGCGGCGGTCGATCGTTGACACTTGTCCTGTTCGTTTGATGTCTGCTAGGAGTTTATCTGATGGTGTGGCCGTGACGAAATGGATGGGTGCTCCGAGTTTCGCTGCTTTTCGGACCGCTCGTCTCAATGTTTCCTCAGCTGTATAGGGAAAGGCATCCGCTTCATCGACAAATATAGCATCGAAAGCATGACGGAATCGGTATAACTGATGGGTCGTTGCGAGAATGAGTTGGGGTGCGGATTCTGTTGTTGACTTCGAGCCGCCGTATAACGCTTCGATTGCAGTTTGCGGAAATGCTGCGCGCAGGCGTGGTTCGAGTTCAAGAATTACGTCGACGCGGGGTGCTGCGATGCAAACGCGGTTACCTGCTATCAGCAGTTTGTGGATCGGTTCGAACAGGATTTCTGTTTTTCCAGAACCACAGACGGCGTGAATGAGATGCGGGATACGTTTTGTATTACTTAGTGTTAGTTCGTCAGATGCTTGCTGTTGGCGCGTTGTCAGTGTTCCTTGCCAAGCGATGATGTGGTCTGTCGGATAGGTCGGTGGTTCTGCGTTCCAGATGATGAGTTCCGTGCATGTTGAGACACGCCCCATTTTTAGGCAATGCCTACAATAGGTGCAAGGTCCTTCACATTTTGTGCAGTCGAACGTTGTGAAGCGTGCTTTTGTTTCGTTTTCACATCGGTTGCAGATGTGCCGTGTTTGATTGGCAAATACTTTGGTTGATTTGATGCCTTGAATGGTTTTGATAAACTCAGAATCGATGTGTGCGTCGATTGTTTCAGTTGGAAAAGGGGTGTGCGAGCGAAGCCAAATACGACCAGCCAGGAAATCCCTGACTGACGGATCGAATGTAATGGTCATTTGCAACACCTCCAATGCGTTCCTTTTATAGCGTTCTTCGTTTCACCCAACCTAGTCCCATTGATGCTTCCCCAAGATGTGTGCCGATGACGGGTCCAAAGTGGCTGATGGTGAATTTGACGTCTGGCCACTGTGCTGAAAGTGCCGCGTGCCATACTTCGGCATCTTCTGGTCGGTTGGCATGAATGATTGCCGCCTCGAGTGGCATTTTCGCTGCGTCCTCTGCTAGCATGTCCACAATCCGTTTCATCGCTTTTTTACGTGTGCGTATTTTTTCATACGGGACGATTACTTTATCCTGAAAGTGGAGGATTGGCTTCACTTGAAGAAGTCCGCCAATCAGCGCTTGTGCAGCGGAAAGTCTACCGCCCCGTTGCAGATGCGTGAGGTCGTCCACCATGAAATAAGCGCGCATGGTCTTTTTCATTTCATCTAGCTCAGCCATGATTACGTCTGGTGTCGCTCCTTCTTTGGCAAGTTCTGCCGCGCGGAGTACGTAAAATCCTTGTAAATAACAGGAGATTTCGGAGTCAAATGTGGCTACTTCGATGCCTTCCACCATCTTGCCGGCTTGTTGAGCACCTGCATATGTGCCGCTAATACCACTCGATAGATGGATGGAAATGACTGCGTCATATGTGTCTTTTAACGACTCGAACAGTTCAATGAATTTGCCGATTGGCGGCTGTGAGGTCTTTGGTAGCGGTCCATCTCCACGTACTTTATCGTAAAAGTCGGTTGAACGAATATCAATTTCTTCATCATAAATAATGCCGTTAAGTGTAACTGCTAGTGGAATCATATGAATATCCAATTCTTCCATTAAAGCTGCTGGTAAATATGCCGTGCTATCCGTAACAATTGCTGTTTTCAATGTCAGATCAGCTCCTACCCCCATTCTACCTAATTTGAGGTGAAATGGGAATGTGAAAGTGTGAGTGGTGGGAATGAAGTGCGTATATATATATGTAATTCCATTGAATCCACTTTGGCGCTCGGGGATGCCTCCCGCCCTAAGCCAGTTGAGGTATCCTTTAATCTATATGGAATAGCCTCTTGGCATTAACTGTATAAATTCTTCAAAGAACGCAGAAATTATACAAACCGAACTCTCCGTTGTTCGGTTGGCTACCCCTTTTAATGCGCCTTCGCTCAGTTTATATGGTATTCAATTGTTCAATATATGCATTTAAGAGGTTGCGGGCCGTGTGGAACTACTAAGATGCCACCAACAAAAAAAGTAACCACCTTCTCCCTGCCAGGATTGTAGGTGGTTACTCTTTAAGCTAAACATCTGTTGCGGCGTTTGCTACAGCATAGTCAATCCCCCCACCTTTCGTACACTTAAATCAGGGAGTTGTATTCGAATACTGCAAACTTTGTGTCCAACGATGTGCTTCTAACGTACATTTGCTCAATTCTGCTTGTGTTATTCCCATTTCCGTGATCAATTGCTCGATACGTTGCCAGTCAAAGCGCTCAACGGCTTCAGCAAGTTGAAGATACGGCGTGATTTCTGTCTGCTCCCCTTTTACTGTAAGTGCTACTTCGTCAGATAACGGAATGAGTTGCAAGATCGCATCCCAGTCACGCTTCATGATGACGTCAATCAGTGAAAACATGCCTGCAAAGAAAAATTCTTCGGGGTTTTCCTTGCCGTCATGTTTCGCGAGGAGTTCGCACATTTTTGCTCGTGTCAGCGAGTAATCAGCAAGCGCTTGTGTGCGGCCATTCCCTGGTCCTTCCCCTATCTCACGCAACGCAAGGACTTGTACCCACCTTTTCGTTTCACGCAGTCCAATAAGAACGATCGCTTGTTTGATGGAACTAATCCGTTTCGGAGCTCCAAATGCAAGGGTGTTAATCAGCCTCAGCAATTTATAGGACAGTGAAATGTCGTGCATGATAAGCTCTGTTATTTCATCTATATTCGGCGGCTCAGTATGAAGCCGCTCGATTATTTGAAAATGAAGACTGACGTTCGAAGGGATTTCGATTCCAGTGACAATTTCCGGTTTGGAGAAGAAATAACCTTGAAACAATTTGTAGCCTGATTCTTTTGCCGCCTTGAATTGTTCTTCCGTTTCAACTTTTTCGGCAAGCATTATGATAGCGGGATACTGTTTAATGTATTTCTCAATTTCTAATCGCTCGGTTAGTGTCGTATTTAAGTAATCGACTTTTATGAAATCGACAATTTTGAACAATTCACTATGTATACTATATTGTTCCTGAAGGATAAAATCATCTAATGCAATCTTGAAACCTGTTTCTTTCAACAGCCGCAATTTAGTTAGGAGTGAGGGGGTAATCTCAACGTTTTCCAAAACTTCGATGACGACTTGTTCAGGATCAAGGCTTGCAAAAATATCTTGAGCAAGTAATTCGCCTGTAAAATTGATGAATGACAAGCTATTCCCCGCTACTTTCTCGATTCCTATTGTTAGGAATGTATTAACGAGTAGGCCAATTGTCGCTTGTTCAGGGTTCACATTCGGGAAAAAGTTTTTATGGCTGTTTCTATATAGCAGTTCATAACCATAGATGTCGCCATTTTGGTCCAATATCGGCTGTCTGCCAACGAATATATTTGTATCGTTCATATAATTCACTCCATTTCTTGTAGTATAGCAAAAAACGACTTGTTTACCACTACAATTACAAAAAAGCACTATATATGTTGAAATACAGAATCCTAATGATTCGGCTATGACGCAAGGGGGTGCCTTCGCTCAGTTTTAAATAGGTTTCCATTTGTTCAACATGGATCAATTAAAATAGCAACACACCATGAATAATGGTATGTTTTAGTTATCAACAGGTTTTATTCAAGGGGGATTTTAAAATGGAAGCAATCCATTATGAACAAAAGGGGAATCTCGCTTTCGTGACGCTCAATCGTCCGGGAGCAATGAATGCATTTAACTACGATATGTTGGTTGAGCTGGGGCAGATTACAGAGTCAATACGCATCAATCCTGATATCCGGGTTGTCATTTTCACAGGGGCCGGTGATCGTGCCTTTAGCGTTGGGGCAGATCTAAAGGAACGAAAAACACTTACAGACCTGCAAGTGAAGAGGAATCTTTACAAAATTGGTGAAGTGTTCTCTGCAATTGAGAACTTGCCACAACCAACGATTGCAATGATGAACGGTTTTGCATTCGGGGGTGGAATGGAACTTGCGCTGGCTTGCGATTTCCGAATTGCGGCCGATACTGCACTTATGGGGTTGACTGAAACTGGACTTGCTATTATTCCAGGAGCGGGTGGAACGCAGCGTCTTCCAAGGTTAATTGGCGAAGCGAAAGCGCTTGAACTTATTTTGACAGCACGCAGAATGACGGCGACCGAAGCGCTTAGCTATGGTGTCCTCACGAAGATTGCTACACCGGAAAATCTTGTTCAGGAGACAGCCGACTTTGCAGATTCAATCCTTGCGAATGGACCAATTGCCTTGCAACAGGCGAAATTCGCGATTAAACACGGTATGAATGTGGACTTGCAGACCGGACTTGCGATTGAACGGAAAGCGTATGAACTTACGATTCCGACTGAAGACCGCATTGAAGCATTAAATGCTTTTTCGGAAAAGCGGAAGCCTGTTTTTAAAGGGAAATAGGTTAGTCAAAAGGAGAAGGCTTAGGTGCCCTCTCCTTTTTTATATCCATGGGGTCGTATATTTTTCTATACGGCCTTTTTGTTTTGCCACTTCCCATGATTCAATTAGATCCACGAAATGCTGGGTTACCATTTCCAAGATTTCTGGCTCTTTATTGAGACGGACTCCCACTAGGCATTGATTGAGGTATGCATAAAATGAGGACAGGCGTTTCCCTTCTTCCAACTGTGTATTGGTTGCTGCCATTAATTCAAAGAGTAAATGCTGAGTCTTTGATATGTATTCATATAGTTCTTCTTTATGCTCAGTTCGAATTGCTGTTTCCGCAATATCTACATAACGCAGGCATTCATTCAACAACAATAGGACGTATTCGATTGTGGAGAGCGTCGCATAATTCGTTTGCTGATAACGCTCAGCCGCCTTTTTCACATCCACTCTCTTCACTCCATCCATCTTTTCCTTATTATCGGTAATAATTGTTCATTTATAAGGAAATTTACCGATATAGAGAGGGAGTAGTTGGAATTATAAGTAGCTAGGGGTGAGAGAATGCGAATAAATAGTCAGGAACAGATTGCTTTTTCGACAAACCGATCAAATCGTAATGCCATAGAAATTGAAAAAAGTCTTCAAAAGCTTTCCTCGGGGTTAAAAATTGCAAAAGGCAGCGATAATGCTTCGGGGGTCCCAATTTCAGAAACAATGCGTGCACAAATAAGGGGGCTTTCACAGGCGCAGCGCAATATGCAAGATGGCTTGTCTGTCCTTGAGTCTGTCAACGGAGGGCTGAATAATGTCAACGACTTATTGCAGCGTGCACGTGAACTCGCAGTTATGAATGCCAATGGTACATTGACGGATAATGATCGAGTGACCAGCGAAAAAGAACTAGTCCAATTGCTGGGAGCTATCGACGATACAGCTGAGAAAATGGAGTTCAACACAAAGAAAATTCTTGGCGAGAATAAAACCCTTATCCTTCAAGTGGGTGCCAATCCCTACCAGCAAATCAACATCAATCTGGTTGATATGAGCACGAAAGCATTAGATCTTGATGACGCTACATTGGTGACCCGTGAAGATGCTGAAACACTGATTACAAAAATTGATGGAGCCATGCGAAAAGTGACAGGTCATCTGACAGCTATCGGCTCTGATATGGAAGCGATTGAGCATCACTTGCGTAACGGAATAGTATTCGAAAACAATTTAACAAAGTCACTTTCCCTTTTTGAAGATACAGATATGGCAAAGGAAATGATGAATTTCATTTCTGGCGATATCCGTCAAAAAGGCGACCACCTTTTGGTCAACCACGTCAATCAGAACGTACAGGGCCTGCTAAGCTTGTTTTCAAAATAAAATGGACACCATCACATGTTGATGGTGTCCGTTTTATTAACTATATGCTCTTCTTTTGATTACGATTATGCCCACTATCACAACTTACTACATTTAGTTTAAGAGCTATCTCCTTGATTTATGAATAACGATTAACCCCAATCATTTTAAAATAATAATAATGTTGTTCATAATTTAAATTTATTAACTTGTTCATTCAATTGTGTTGCAAGGGATGCGAGTTCTTCCGCTCCAAGTGCTATTTCTTCCATTGAGCTACTGGATTGCTGTGTCGAAGCGGCGGTTTGCTCAACCCCTGCAGCTGATTCCTCTGCTACAGCTGCCACTTCTTCAATAGATTTGTTCATTTCCACACTATAATCAGTCAAAACCCTCAGATTCCGAGAAATATTTTGTGTTTTTCCAACCATCTCTATCACTGATTCATTGATGGCACCAAATGTTTGTCCAGTTACTTTAATGTGTTTAGTTCCATTTTCTACTTCATCATAGCTTGACTGCAATGAATTTACTGCATCAACTGAACCGAGCAAAATACGATCCACAATATTCGTAATTCCCCCAACTGAATCAGATACTTGTTCAGCCAATTTTTTAACTTCTGCTGCAACCACGGCAAAACCTTTACCTTGTTCACCTGCTCTTGCTGCTTCAATTGCAGCATTTAAAGCTAATAGATTAGTTTGATCTGCAATTTCTTGGATTACTTGAATAAGCTTAGAAATCTCTTTCGTATGGCTATTTAATCCCTGAACATTTTCCACCGCAATGGTTACTTTCTGATGGATACTCTCCATTTGCGTGACTGATTGGTCCATTAAGACACGGCCTTCTCCGGTCATAATTAATACTGAATCAGATGTTCTTTCAATTTCTTCTCCAAATTTATTGGATACTTCAATTTTCACATTAAAATCTTCCATCATTTCGATAAGGGCTGTGGCGCTCATTGCTTGAGATTCAGCACCTGATGATAGTTCCTGCATCGTTGTGGCAATCTGTTCTCCACCCTGTCTTACCTCATTTGCGGATTGAGTAAATTCCTCGCTTTGAGTAGTTATCGTTTCAGAGGCATTGGATACATTTTGAATCATTTCCTTTAGCCCCATTTGCATTTGATTCATCGCATGACCTAGTTGGCCAATTTCGTCTTTTGATTTTATTGGTAATGGTTCGAGAGTAAGGTTGCCATTCGCAAGATGGTCCATTTGTCCAGACACCATATTGAGCGGTCTAGAAATGTTATTCGCAAAAAGCCAAATAATGAAGACTCCTAAAAATAAGGAAACTCCTATAACCAATAAAACTAAATTCAACGTTTCTCTAGCCGGCTGATTAAAGTCCATCATATAGGTGCTGCCGCTTACAACCCATCCCCAATATGGATCCACCTTCGAGTATGTTACTTTTGGTTCAATTTGATCTTTTGTATTCGGTAAAGGCCACTCGTAAAAAGTAAAACCTCCGCCATTATTTCCGATGTCAATTATTTTTTGAACAAATTTCACACCATTAGAGTCTACAGAATCCCATGTATCAGTACCTTCCAAACTGGGATGTGCAATATCAATCCCCTTTTGATTTAACACGAAAATATACCCGTTTTTACCCAGTTCAAGGTTTGGGTTCAGGGGTCTGGTTCCATCGGTATTTTTTTCACCTAAAATGGAGACTTTCACATTTTCTTGCGCTTCTTCTAAGGATAGGTCCCCTTTTTCAACTTCTTTATTAAGTGCCTCTATTAACAAAATGGTCATTTCTACACTATTTTTTAAATTTGTTTCACCCAAATCATCTAAACTAGTTTTACTTTTCTGATATGCTAACGTACCTGTAATGATTAAGGGAATAGATAGTAGTAAGAAAGAAATAGTAATCAGTTTCATTTTAATTGTTGATGAAAAGAAATTAAATAATTTCAATGAGGACACCTTCTCTATATAGTTTTTATTAAAAAAGTACTCTTCCGTGGCAATTTACTTAATTTGCATTTACTTTTTCAGAAAAGGAATAAACCCCTTTTCCCGATGTATATACTGAAAGTTGACAAAAGTGGAAATATCCTTTTTTTCTACTAGTTTTAGTAGCATTCCTCCGTCTTGAATTAGCTTTTTACTATTCATATCATAAATGTGCACCCTTTTTTTATCGGCAATAAACTCTATAATGTTAACATTCAAAAAAATAAATTGTTCATTCTACGTGAACTTAGTAATGAGCAACTCTGATCCTCGATTTTAAAGCTAGATTGAAATTCAATAAAATCAGGATTCTAGACCCCTTTCTATCTAGTAACATAGTAACTCTCTTAATTTCATAGGAGACTAAAATTAAGGGATTAAATATTACCTAAATGCCGTCGTTATCTTTTTTCGGGAAACTTAACGACAGCAAAATGAAAGACACAGAATTTAGCGCTTGAAATCTAGGAGTAAAATCACTAAGTTACAACTATTCACATTACAAAGTTTTATCATTTCTGTAGTATCAAAAAAGACGACTTCACATTCAAAAATCGAATGTGAAGTCGTCTTTTCCTTGGATTTTCTTAAGAACCATGAATCTTTCTACAGCCATCCTTAAGGATTGATAGGCTTTTAGAAGTTATTCAGTTGATTTGAGCGTAGCAGGGTTCATTGTCGGACAGCGCGGACTTTTTGAAACAAATGCTGCTGCTTTTGTAACAATCAGTATAATATTCGTTGCACCTTGACGATCCGCAACGTGCGCCGCCCTGACATATGGTACATAATCTTTGTTTACAATGTAACGTGGCGGTAATTCGTTGAGCGCAATTGCCATAATATCATTCATGCAATGTTCACATTGACAAGTCAGATGCAGTTGGTCTTTATATCGTATCAACACTTCGTGGACAACTTCTTCCATCACATTGTATAATGCCATTTATTCACACTCCAGTAGTTGATGGACATTCGTTGTCAACGCTTCCATATCCATCATTTCCCATTAATCATATCATGTCTTTAATGGATTTCCCCCTGCTAAATGACCCATTGAATTAGTTAGGCGCGTATATTCACTTGAAATCGTCCGGGTCTACGTACATAGTTGACTACAGAGTGGCGTTCATGCACCCTCCTGATTACTCCTCCGGCGCCAATCCTTTCATCAAGAACTGAATAGTCAAGTCGACCTCCACTTCGTCATCCCAATCGGCATTAGGTAATATAGCATATCGAGTCACAAAGTAGCCGATGATTGTCGAACCTGTTAAGCGAAGGACGGTATCGATGGGCAGTTTGATAATTTGCCCTTTATCCTGGTAATGTTCAATAATTTGCCTAAGTCGTGTAAAGACTTTGCTGCCGACATGCTCCATGAATTGCTCTTTTAACTCTGGATGAAAAGGGATTTCCTGAATGAAGATTTTGATGATTTTAAGATTACTTTTCAGGAACTTTCTACGATTATCGATCATCGCTCTTACAAAGTCTTCAAATGTTTCATGGTCATGATTCAGTACTTTATTGATATCCTTTATAATAATTGGCGCCATCAATTTGATCATCATCGGTGTGACAATGGACATCAGTAACTCTTTTTTCGTTTTATAATGTCTGAAAATCGTTCCTTCGGCTACTCCCGCTTTTTGGGCAATTTCCTTTGTAGACGTGGCGGAATAGCCTTTTTCAGCGAAAGATTCAATCGCTGCGGCTACTATTTTCTTTTTCCGCTCTGTTAAATCACCTTTTTGATTGAACATTTCCTCGATCATTTGATCCTCTTTTGTCATGCTGAACTCCCTTTTCGTCAATCATTTCCGTTAAATTTTACGGTATTTTCGTAGGGCCAGGATGTTTATTATGATAAACAGTAAAGAGAATCCTGCTAACGCTAAAATATCCATGTAAATAGCGCCCCATCCATATCCTCTGACCATTATATCGCGTAATGCATCCGCCGCGTAATACAAAGGCGTGAATGGGCCAACCCAGCTCAGCCACTTCGAGATGGTATCCAAATTAAATAATCCAGAGAAGAAGATTTGTGGGATTATGATGATTGGGATGAACTGTATCATTTGGAGTTCATTTTTGGCGAATGAAGATAGTAAAATACCGAGCGTGAGAGCTGTTAAAGCGAGTAGCAAGGTAATCAGTAAAACATAGCCGAATGCGCCTTCCATCATCATTCCGAGTACATAAATTGCGTAAGCAGCAATAATAGTCGATTGAATCATCGTGAAAATTCCGAAGCCAAATACATACCCCATTACGATTTCCCATTTTCGTAATGGACTCGCAAGTAACCGTTCGAGCGTACCCGTGGTCCGTTCTCGTAAAAACGATACACCTGCAATCAAAAAGACAAAGAAGAAAACGAAAAATCCGAGAAGAACGGGCCCGAAATAATCAAACGTCCCCATGTCGCTAGAGCCGTGTAAGTAGTCGATTTCCAACTGGGGACAAGTAGCGTTTTCCTGTCCAGTCGGCATTGCTTGTTGAAGCCATTTCATCGTGGCGCCCGCAACGGTCGGGTCACTTCCCTCAAGAACGACGGTAGACGCGTTGTTTTTTAGTGTTAAGTAGCCATCTATCGTTTGCTCGGCTAAATCGGCCTTTGCGCTTTTTTCATCGCTGTATGTTGTGACATTTGCTCCGTCTAAATCCATCTGTTCCATAACAGCATCTGGGACATCAACGAAGCCTATTTTCGGTGTATAGTCTCCTCCGTTAAACACAAGATGCAGCATCGTTAATACCAAAATCGGCGCAACAATGAGCAATCCCATTGTTCGTTTGTCACGTACAATTTGCCGTAAAATTCGTTGTGTCAATGCGAAAACTCTCATTTTTTTGCACCTCCGTAAAAAAGGAAAGCTTCCTCAATCGTTGTTGAATTCGTCATTTCTTTCAATTCATCAGGCGTTCCAACTGCAATTAGACTGCCACCGCGCATCAATCCAAGTCGATCACATTTATCGGCCTCATCCATAACGTGCGTCGTCACAATGATTGTCGTTCCATTTTGTTTTAATTTGTAAAAGGCTTCCCAAATACTTTTTCGTAGAACGGGATCAATCCCGACAGTCGGCTCATCGAGGATTAAGATTTTTGGTTCATGAAGTAATGCGATTGCTAATGAAAGCCGGCATTTCATGCCACCAGAAAAGTTGGAAACTAGTTTTTTCAGATCACCTGAAAGCTGAACAAGCTCCATCACTTCTGTTATTCTGCGTGTTTGTTTCTCACCTTTCAGGCCATATAGGGACGAGAAAAATTGCAAGTTTTCTTTTGCTGAAAGATCTTCATACAGCGCATCCGATTGCGCCATATAACCGATGCTGGTAATTAATTTTAATGAAGGCATTTTCGTTTGAAATAAATAACTTTCCCCTGAAGTTGGCGTATCCAAGCCTGTTAGTTGTTTAACTAACGTCGTTTTCCCTGCGCCAGATGGACCGAGTAGACCAAAAATTTCCCCTTCGAGAATATCCAAATTAATATCCTCTAGCACATGGTGTTTCTTATAGCTTTTGGATACGTGGCGAATCGATACACACGTCTTTGGTTGTTCCATCCTTAACACCCCTTTCGCGATAGTGAGTGAGTACTCACTTTTATTGTATGCGAGGAATTTGCGTTTGTAAAGTGTGTAAGCAGACATTGTTTTGTTGAATGATTGTATGACTTTGGGGAACAATCATATAGCTCGGTTAACGATCATATCCCCTCCTCGATCAATCATATAGCTCGATTAACGATCATATCCTTCCTCGACCAATCATATAACTCGGTAACCGATCATATCTCCTCCCCAACCAATCATATAACTCGATAAACGATCATATCCCCTCCTCGACCAATCATATCGCTCGATAAACGATCATAAGTCCCTCACATTACACCCAAATCCCTAGCTAAATCCTGACATACAAACAGCCATTCCGAGTTTCCGGAATGGCTACCTGTATAAATTGAAGTATTGAATCCGGTGTATAGATTAAGCGAAGGCGTCTTAACAAGCGTAGCCTCAGCGGTTCAATGGATTTCTTTATTTCAACTTATCTAGTTATTCTTTTGAATCTGCTTCTATACGAATTTCGTAAAATGCCTTGACCAATCCGCTTTCCTTTTCAGAGTCGATTTCTGCGAGCCTTCTCTTTCCAAACCGCCTATCGAATAAGCTAATCGCTCTGACAAACGGATGCTCATGAACAATCGCTTCTTCAAATGGCATATGAACGTAATCGAATAATAGTTCTTTCACATCCCATGCCGGGAAAACTTCGTCAGCAATCATTTCCGTTTCAGTATCCTCATACGCACGATGATAGGCTTTGTAGTCTTCAGACAGTTCCAATTCCCGCCAATGGAGATGCCAAGGAAACGGATTTAATTGTCGCTCGTCCCGCAAATCGTCACTGCGTCGATTCAACTCCATTGCGTATGGAATATCCGATGCCCAGCCAATCTCTTTACCATCAAATGTCACACGAAAGCTGCTTGTCTGGTCATGACTTTTTCGATGAATGATTGCCTGATAATGTACCCGACCTTTCAGTGACTCACACAACAAACCCTCCGCCATCTGTTTCAGCTTCGACCACCTCATGAAAGTCGGGATTCCCATTCTTGGCGGAGAATACCCATCCGAATCGAATCATAGTAAGTCCCGTTCCAATAACGCACTTTCCGCAACCGCGCTTCCATCGTCATACCCAGTTTTTCGCCGACTTTAATCATACGCTCATTACCTGACCACGTCGTATAGCCGACACGAACCAGTGGCATTTCATTGAATAAATGATCGATCCACATCGTGAAAGCTTTCGTTCCGTAGCCGCCGCTCCAATACTGTGGTTCATAAATGACAATCCCCATCTCCAGCCAAAGGGACGGCTTATGTTCCCAGTAATAACTAACCATGCCGATCAATTCGCCATCCACTTCGATGCCCCAATAATCGTCCTGTGCAACGATTTTATCGCGCCTTTCCAGAAACGCTTCGTACGTCATTGGCTGATGTTCATAATAAGGTGCATCCCATTTTTTCCATTCAGGATTTTCATCTTTGAAACTGAGTTCCCACATGCGGTGTAAATCTTGTTCTTGGATCGGACGTATTGTTACGCCCTCATTTGTATAACTCAATCATATTCCCCCAAATCAATTATAGATATTTCGCGAACCAGCCTGTTATCTCGTCCAACCTTGCAATGCGCAGGTTCGGTGTACCCGTGCGCGATAAGTTATGATTTGCATCTGGGAAGCGGACAAATTCCGTTTCTTTCCCCATGCTTTTTAAGGTGATGTATAGCTGCTCTGCTTGTTCAATCGGGCAACGGAAATCTTTTTCCGAGTGTAAAATTAACAGCGGAGTCTCAACGTGTTTCGCATATTTCAGCGGGGAATGTTCCCACAGCTTGTTAACGTCGGTCATGTCAGCGCCGATTTGCCAATCGCTGAAGTAGTAACCAATATCGGATACGCCAAAGAAACTGATCCAGTTAGAAATCGAACGTTGCGTGACAGCTGCTTTGAAACGATCAGAATGGCCAACGATCCAGTTCGTCATGAAACCGCCATAGCTCCCACCTGTTACACCAAGTCGGTTCATGTCGATCCAGCTATTTTCTTTACAAACATAGTCAAGGCCAGCCATAATATCTTCATAATCTCCGCCACCGTAATCTCCTCGTACTGCATCTACGAATTCTTGGCTATAGCCATGGCTTCCGCGTGGATTAACGTATAGGACGCCGTATCCTTGCGCCGCCAATAGTTGTAACTCATGGAAAAACGTATTCGCATACATTGCGTGCGGACCGCCGTGAATTTCGACGATTAGCGGATAGTTAGTCCCTTCAACGTAGCCCGCCGGTTTCATTAGCCAACCATGCACGTCCCAATTGGTTGCGCCTTTATAGACAATTGCTTCTGGTTCAACAAGTTCAACTTCCTCTAAATACGTTGCGTTGAATGAAGTGATGGCTTGTCGTTCGCCTGTTGCGATTGTCTGTTTATATAGCTCTCCCGGATTAATGGCATTGCTGACTGCAACGAGCGCAAACTCGCCGTCGACTGAAATATCATAGCCATATACATGCTCATTTTCAGGTGTTGCGGGATATAACTCCCCTTCGAGTGACGCAAAGTACAGACGGATATCGCCCATTGTCGACAGTTGAAAATACAAATAGTTATCCTTTGTCCAAACTGCTGACGGTGCACCCGCCCCTTGCTGATGATCCGCAACTGCTGCATCCCCAACCGGTGCGTCGATGCTTTCCGTCAAATTCATGCGCATACCGTCTTCCGTGTCATAGACGTACAAAGTGCTGTGCGTCGCATTTTCGAATGTCCGGTCTGAACCAACGTATGCGATGTAACGGTCATCAAATGAAAATTGGGCGCCACCGAAATAGCCCTCTTCATCGACAAGAACCGTTTCTTCTTTCGTTTCAACGTCGACAATTACTAGCGGTTGACGGAACTCGAAATCCAAATTATCCTTTCGGTTGACGCCGATAATTAATTTCTTGCCATCATGCGATATGGCTTGCAATCCATGTTGGAAATTCCCCTCAGTGAACTGCGTTACCTCTCCCGTTTCGATGTCAACAAGGCCGATTTGTTTGTACGTATCTTGTGGCAACAAGCCCGCCCCGTCCATTTGATATTTCATTTTCGTGGCACGGTACGGCTGCGGCTTTTTCTTTTCGTCCTTTTCTTCTTTATCTGTAAACGTCTTGCCTTCTTTCACGACTGCGTCCACCCAAATTTTCTTGCCGCACGGCGACCAAAGGAAACCCGAAACGCCTTTTTCAAATGTGGTTACTTTCTGTGCTTCCCCACCTCTTGCCTGTAGGATGAACAACTGGTTCTTCTCTTCCCGGTCCGATAAAAAGGCGATTTGTTTCCCATCGGCAGACCATTCAGGTGATGAAATTGCCCCTTTGCCATGCGTCCACTGCGTCACTTCGTTCGATTCCAGATCTACGTGAAATAAATTCGCTATATATTTATTGTCTTCCTCATCAATATGCGTTTTCACAAATACTGCTTCCTTGCCATTCGGCGCTAATTGCGGATCCGTCACAGACTGTAATTTAAATAGGTCAGCTACTTCCAGTTTACGTTTTTCCATTGCTAATTCCCCCTTATTTCTTCTCTATCTACTTATTTCGACATTCGTAACAGTTTCCCTTTTTTCATGGGCATAAAAAAATGATCTCCTCGTGTGGCGAAGGAGATCTGGTGTGGAGCTATGGGGGCTAGTCGTGAAACTGTCACGGCTAACTTCGAAACTGTGAGGGCAACACGGAACTGTCATGGCAAGTCGACTAACTGTAAGGACAAATCGTCTAACTGTCACGGCTAACTTCAAAACTGTGAGGACAACGCGGAACTGTCATGGCAATTCGACTAACTGTGAGGGCCAATCGTCTAACTGTCACAGCTAACTTCGAAACTGTAAGGACAACGCAGAACTGTCATGGCAAACCGACTAACTGTGAGGTCAAGTCGTCAAACTGTCACGGCTAACTTCAAAACTGTGAGGACAACACCAAAATGTCACGACACAATCATCTCCCCACATGAAACCCCTCATCCAAAACTATCATTTCTCCTACATACACCGATTGTGGTCGGAAGATGGTGTTGTCGCTTAACTGTTCAATGGCATGAGCTGTCCAGCCGACGATTCTTGCTGCACTAAACGTTGGTGTGAAGAGTTCCGGCGGCATTTCGATTGAACGCATGATAGCTGCGGCATAATATTCGACGTTCGTATACAATTTTCGGCCCGGCTTATACTCTTCCAGCAAAGATATGATTTCTTTTTCAGCTGCTGTCGCCAAGTCCAACCAGTCATCTTCCCCCGACATACTGATGCATTTATCTCTCAAAAGAACTGACCGAGGATCTTCCGTTTTATAAATTCGGTGGCCGAACCCCATGATGCGTTCCCCGCGTTTCATTTTAGCCTCAATGACTGGACGGATATTTCCAAGCGTTTCCATCTCCTCCAACAAATCGATGACACCCGATGGCGCGCCTCCATGTAACGGACCTTTCATCGTTCCGATTGCCGACGTGATTGCAGATGTCAAATCGGATTCAGTCGAAATGGTGACTCGTGCTGCAAAAGTCGACGCGTTCAATCCGTGTTCCATCGTTAATTTCAAATACGTTTCGAGCGCCTCGACTTGTACGTCATTTGGGATAACGCCTGTTAGCATCCACAAATAATTCGCTGTGTGCGATAAAGTCGGATCCGCTTCAACGATTGATTGTCCTTGTTGATTTCGATAATGGCGCGCAATAATCACTGGAAGTGCCGCTGTCAAAACAAGCGCCTGATCCTCGATTATTTCATCCTTAAACGCAGGGTGTCCATAAGCGGAAACCGCCGTCCGTATCGCATCCATCAGTGGCATATCAGCAGGAAGTGCATCAATAATCTTCACAACATGTAGAGGAAGTTCTCTTACCGCAATCAGTTTTTCATTCAATATACAAAGTTCACTTTCTCCCGGCAATACGCCAGTCCACATAAAATAAGCCACTTTTTCAAATGAATGCGTCACTATGAGGTCGCCTATAGAAACACCCCTATATCGCAATTCCCCTTTTTCTCCATCGACCGACGCGATTTTCGTGTGTACCGCAATAACATCTTTCAACCCTTTTTGAAACATGATTATTCCTCCTTCTTTTCTTTAGTATAAGGCGAAGGTATAATTATGGAAATTGAATGTTTTTTATCAAATCAATTAGTATTATTAATCAAAAGGAGGGTCACTTAATGGATTTTCAATGGCTCAAAACATTTATTGTCGCCGCTGAGACCTTAAATTTTCGGAAAGCTTCCGAGAAATTGATGCTATCCCAACCGAGCGTAACCGTGCATATTCGCCTTTTAGAGGAACAACTTGGTACTAAACTTTTTGATAGACAGAACAACCGCGTCACTTTGTCCGATGCCGGGAAGTTTTTTTATATTGAAGCTGTTCGACTTACTAAAGACGCGGACGCGAGTGTGAGTCGGATGCATGCGTTTTCGCAAGGCTATCGCCGCAATTGGACCATCGCAATTTCACCGTTAATGGCCGAAACGATCTTACCTTATTTATTACGGACATTCATGGAGCATCATCCCGAAGTCGAACTATCTATTCGCATCGAAGAATCGGAAATGATTGAGCAACTTGTCGACAATGGTGATGTGCATCTTGGTATTTCAGCACTCGATGCTACGTTCAAAAACATTGAATCAATCCTGATTTACAAAGATCCTATTTTATTCATCATACCAACGGATCCATACGATGAGGAAAGCGGCCCACCTATTGACGTTTCTGAAGAACTACAGAAAAACTACTTATTTACGCATCATCACCCCGTCTATTGGGATGACTTACTTTTCACTCTCAATAAACGCATTCCTGGCATACGGACGATGAAAGTCACACAGGCGCACATTGCAAAACGGTTCATCCAGGAAGGATTAGGCATCTCATTCCTTCCTCATTCAATCGTCCGGCGTGAACTGATTGAAGGTAGACTTATGCAGCCACATTTTGACCTATTCGAATTACCGACCGTTTCGACATATATACTGGCGAAAAAGAAAGGAGAGCTTGAAGAGGAATTTATCAATCAGATTTCTAATTATTATTTTAGATAATGAATAATTAACCCCTCTCCGCGTTGGAAAGGGGTTAATTATATAGCCGGTCATTTGGCGTTATATCCTCGGTGAAGATTTAATAGAGTTTTTTTAATCTTCCTAAAAATTTTCACGTGTACAAGCAAAAAATGATGAGGAACAATTCACCCCATTTCCTCCACGCAGTATGCCAATTCATAACCAACTTTATTGTATCGTATATCTAACGAATCGTTATCACCGCCATCGGGCCTGTTATCACCGCCATGGCTTCGATTATCACCGGCATCAACCCCGTTATCACCGCTACTCGTAATTCGCACACAAAAACAGCGGCAGCTTTTCATATGAAAAGACACCGCTGTTTTTATGTTGCTATCAAATTTACTCCACTGATTCTAATTCCTCTCTGATTCCCAGCACACCATACTAATTACCTCTTCATCGCCGCAACGGACTTTCTTCACCATCACAGTTGAATCGACGAATTTTGATGCCTCTTCCCCCAAAACGTTTCACGACTTGTTCAGCATTGCCATCTAAGAGCTTCCCATTATTTAATGGGTTTTTCGTATTGCCGCCTAATCCAATGTGTCCAATTGGCTCCTTATATAGTTTCCTCTAGCCTCAATATAGGCCAATATGAAATCCGGTTCTTGATCAAATTCGGCCATATTGTCTTTTTCATAAGGATCCTTTAGAACATATGGCCTTATTAAATTATGCATTGCTTGTATTTTAGGTTTCATATACTCCACATTAAACTTACTGTTTAAAATCTCTTCTAATAGGCTCTTGTATTGCATCCGAAAAGTTTTCACATCAAGAATCCTTGCGGTTAATGTATTAAATCCTTCAATTCTCAAATAGTCTTCTCGCATACTTTCACCATTGACATCTCTTCCCCATGTCGCATCGTAATCCCATGGGATAACTTCAAACAAACCCGTCTCCCCATTACGATAAAGTGCATAGTTATGAACGAATCCATCGAAGTTTTGGGTGAAAATAACCCCGGCGAGCCAGCGTAGATACTTATCTACGTTTACATACTTTACGATTTCATGCTCAAATTCTTCTCTTGGAACGGTGTTGATGTTAACGATCATTTCTTGTAACTGATTATCACCTTGCTCTGTGACACACTTTTTTTCATAGCCTAACGTGAGTGATTTCTTTACTTCTTTATCAAGATTACTCATTAATGAAAAGTTTGCATCCCCATCGACCGCATAATAGATCGGTCCTTCTGGTAGCTGCCGATTCGCCAGAAAAAATTCATCCACTGATTCTATTTCTAAATATATCCCCTCGTTTTTCCCGTTGAGTTTCACAAAAACGAAACGAGATTTAGGTGATAAGCAGCCAATCTCATTAAAAAAATCAAAAGACAATTTATTTCTCAACAATGATGGATCTTTAAATTCCGCATTCAAATGAAATTCTTTTGCCTTTCTATATATGCTCGGTTTGTAAAATGAGAGCTGATAAGATTTCTTTCGTAACTCCCGAATATGGGAACCACGATATACAATATCAATCTTATATTTCTTTTTATTAATCGTCAACTTTGCGGAAACTGGATCATCCATCCAAACATCTTTCCGAAGCTCGCTTACATAACTAGGGTGAATAAAAAGCTGATACTCAGGTACTTCCATGCCAATATCCACGTGAATTCTATCCCTTCACTTTTATACTATACGTATGTATTCAAATGCTCGATGTTACTCTAACCATATATGTTGAATTAAAAAAATCCCATTGAATCTGCTGTGGTTCTCGATAATGAAAGAGTTGTAATTCGGGATGTGGATTGTAGAACACTTGGCGCTTTGGGGATGCCACTCACCGCAAGCCTGGATTAGCGCTTCGCATCCAGTCTTACGGCTTCGGCTACCCCTTTGCCGCGCCTGCGCTAGGGTGTTCATTATCGAGAGAACTGTGATTTTGAGATGTATATGGCGAGATAATAATGTGATTACTTTTTGATGCTAATTATAGTCAAGAAAGACACACTCCAGGTTGCAGATCTCATCCCCGATAACGAAATGCGCTTTCTCAAATAGACCATCTAGCGAAGGCGCGACTTCGTGGTAGCCGGAGCGATAAGACTGAAAGCGGTCTTCTTTCTGGCTTATCGCGGGAGGCGTCCACAAAGCGTCGAAGCGATATTCGTAGGAGTTCTAATTTATTCCTCATGCATCGGGACATTCGTTGATCACATTCGATCGATTTATAGCACTCCAGGTTGCAGATTTCATCCCCGATAACGAAATGCACTTTCTCAAATAGACCATCCAGCGAAGGCGTGACTTCGTGTTAGCCGAAGCGATAAGACTAAGGAGGGATGCAGTTCAATCCCTCCCAAGGGGTCTTCTTTCCGGCTTATCGCGGGAGGCATCCACAAAGCGCCGAAGCGATATTCGTAGGATTTCTATTTCATTCCAAGTATTGGGACTTTTTCAGTGGCTTCCCAAAAGCCCTTGTAAAGCGCATAAGCCGTATTCATTTGTTCAACATAATAGTAATTATTTTTCAAGTGCAAGCATTTGTCTCTAACCCTCTTGGTACAACCGCGTACTTTAAGGAGAGAGGAAGGATTGCGTGGTACTTTCTCCCAATAAGCGAAAAAGGAGGGCGGACATGTCGCTATTTTTTGATAATGAAATACAAAAAGTAAAGAAAAGAACTGATCGCTTAGGGTTAGATAACTTAATGTCTCAGGATCCTCGTGATAAACAGAACAATGCTAACAGATATAGAAACACTTCTCAAAATCAAACAATTTCTAACAAGGATCAACATGATTCCGGCAAGCGACCAAATAGAAGGAGAAATAACAAGTACTAAATATAGTGCAGGGCATGGTTCCAGTGAAACTATGAATTTTTCCACTTATCTGGTTTGACTTATGAAGCTCATCTAAGTTTAAAAGGTTTTCTTTCTTATCTTTTAAGAATTGACTCACTTCCCGCCCACTTCTAATTATTTCTCGAAGTGTGTGCGTTTGTCTCGGACACTTAGTGTACGTAAACGTACATTAAGTGGAGAGTAAGGATTTGAGGCAATCCGTAAATGGAATATGAGCAAGTCTTCATTCTTTATCTACAAAAAAAAAAAGGAGGTTTAACGTGTCTCAATTTTTAAGTAACGATGACATTCAAAAAGCGATTAATAAGGTGGTAAGCTTGGGGTTAGACAACTTTATGTTCCAAGAGCCGTCAAGTAACAAACATTGCACAAGCAGTAAACGTTGTTCAAGCAGCAGACATTGCACAAGCAGTAAACGCCGTACAAGCAGCAGACATTGCACAAGTAGTAAACGCCGCACAAGCAGCAGACATTGCACAAGCAGTAAGCGCCGCACAAGCAGCAGACATTGCACAAGCAGTAAGCGCCGCACAAGCAGCAGACATTGCACAAGCAGTAAGCGCCGTTCTTGTTGGAAAAAACATAATACTTGCGACAAGAAACGTACAGTCTTTGGTCCAATACTTCCAAGCAACAAGCGACGCTCTTGCGACAAGAAACGTTCTAGCTCGAAGAAACACAATACTTGCGACAAGAAACGTACTTGCGTAAAACGACGCACTTGCTGTAAAAAACAGCAGACTTGCGAAAAACGACGCACTTGCTGTAAAAAACGGCAAACTTGCGAAAAGCAACGTCCTTGCTGCAAAAAACAGCAGACTTGCGAAAAGCGACGTCCTTGTTGTAAAAAACAGCAGACTTGCCAAAAGCGGCGTCCTTGCTGTGGCGGCTACTAATTAATCACCTTAGCACTTGCATTCATAGCAATTCTTGCAACTAAATGAAGTGTAACGAAAACCCCTTTCTATTGAGAGGGATTTTCGTTATCGTCTACATTCCAACGTTATTTATTTTTACACTATAAACGTTTGTCCCTGTCATTTGTGGGACAGCCACATAATTTAAGGTGAGGGAAAGATTAGTTACTGTATATGTGAATATCTATATAAACTGAGCGAAGTTACCTTACAAGGGGGAGGGGTAGCCGTAGCGAATTCAATGTAGTTCTTTATTTTTCGTATATATAACAGCGATATGATTCTTATATAAAGAATAGTTATCCACTTTCTTTCTCTTAATAAAGATGAAAGGAGGTAAGGGTATGTCTTCTTTTCCAATGAATAATAACCAAAATGTCGGTAAACATGGTAACGATTGCAGATGTGGGTGTCGTTCGCACAAACCACAGCACAGTCATTCGCAATGCTGTTCAGAAAACAGACCGCAAAATACGTGTACAATCACATTCAGACATACCGGAGTAAGTCGTGTTTGGAGACCTGATACTGGTTGTGACCAGTGTAGGAATTCTAATCATCAACATTGCCACCGCAAGCACCGTTCTTGCGGGTGTAACTTCGGATTTTAAAAGGATTATGGGCTACCCCGTAAGTCGCAATTGAGCGGCTTGCTGGGACTAGCCCTTTTTTATTTCACACCTTACTCACCACTAAAAGACCTCCCCGTCAACAACCCGGAGAGGTCTATCTTGTTAGATTTTCACTTGGTCTTTCAATGACCGTCTCAATATTTTACCAGTCGTGTTTTTCGGCAGTTCATCTAAAAACTCGATTTGTTTTGGTACCTTATATTTCGCCAAACGAGCCGCACAGTATGCGATCAACGCTTCTTTGTCCTCTTTGACACCCTCTTTTAAGACAACAAATGCATGGACCTCTTCACCGAAATCGGGATCAGGTAAGCCAATGACTGCCGCTTCAATGATGTCACGGTGAGCGAATAATACTTCTTCAACTTCACGTGGATAAACGTTATAGCCTCCGACGATAACAAGATCCTTTTTACGGTCAACGATGTAGAAATAGCCATTTTCGTCGCGTTTCGCCATATCCCCCGTGTACAACCAGCCATTACGGATAGCGGACTCCGTTTCTTCAGGCATTTTGTAATAGCCTTTCATGACGTTCGGTCCGCGTACGATTAATTCGCCGACTTCCCCATCTGGTACTTCATTGCCCAATTCATCAACGACTTTATTTTCGACATTGATGATATTCGTTCCGATTGAACCTGGAATACGCTCGCGGTCAGTCGGATTAAAGCATGTAACAGGTGATGCTTCAGACAAGCCGTATCCTTCAGAAACCCTTACATTGAATTTCTCTTCAAAATTATGCAGCAATGCGACCGGTAATGATGATCCCCCAGAAATTGTAGTTCGAACAGATTTTAAATCGCTCGGATCAGCGTCTGGGAACTGGTATAAGAAATTGTACATTGTTGGCACAGCCGCGAAAATAGTAGCCTGCTGTTCTTTCACGACTTTAAATACTTCTGCTGGACTAAAGCGCGGTAGCAATAAAATCGTTGCACCTTTTACTAGTGGTGCATTGACAACGACTGTAAGCGCGAAGACATGGAATACCGGCAGCGTCGCTACAACACGGTCATCTTCCGTGAAATCCAAGTAATCCGCCACATCACGCGCGTTTGAATACAGGTTACCATGTGTCAGCATCGCGCCTTTTGGCTGTCCCGTCGTGCCTGATGTATACAGAATGATAGCGGTTTCATTTTCATCAACAACAACGGGTTCCTGATTAGGTCTTCCTGTAGTAATGAGTTGTGTGAATGAACGGACTTTCGACTTCACTGCAGCCGGAAGTGCGGCGATTTTCTCTGGTGTTTCCGGAACCGTTTCGCAAATTACATAATGCTCAACAGTTGGGAATGCGCCCGCAGCCTGTTCAACAAGTGGCAAAAGAAGGTCAAGCGCGATAACTGCTTTCGCATCACTGTTATGTATGATATACGAAATTTCGTCTGGCGTGTAAATTGGATTGACCGGAATTGCTGTTGCACCAATTCGCATTGTCGCGTAAAGCGATATAAGGAAATGAGGTGTATTACCTAGCAGAAATGCGACGTGATCCCCTTTGCCAACGCCAAGGTCTTGCAGTGCAGATGCGAACATGGATACCGATTGATCGAATTCTGCATATGATGTATCTTTCCCCATAAAGTGATAAGCCGCTTTTTCAGGCTGTGTCATTGCAGTTTCGTGTACTCGCGTAACTAGATTCATAAGTTCATCCCCTTTTGATTAAATGAATGATCATTCATTCCCACTATAATCATTATATAAGAAAAGTTCTGATAAATCAAGACACGAAAAGCGGAGGCGGCCGTTTAGATGCGACAGGCACAAGACGGACCAGCTATGCGGCGTTTTTTGCCGAATAGCTGGGCTGACTTATGACCCGAGCATTTGGCGCCTGGAGCTAGACACGAAAAGCGGAGGCGGCCGTTTAGGGGAACGCAGCCTAAGTTCGCCACTTCCTGTGGCAATGGCTGCATGACCTGCATCGTGCAGGCCCGCGACAGGCATAAGACAGTTTGCGAGGAGGCGTACCTCAGCCCCCACAGCAAAATGACTTGTGACCCGAGCATCTGGCCGCTGGAGCTAGACATGAAAAGCGGAAGGCGCCGCTCAGATGCGACAGGCATAAGGCGGACCGGCTATGCGGCGTTTTTTGCCGAATAGCTGGGCTGACTCTTAGGGAGCGCAACCTAAGTTCGCCGCGTCCTGCGGCAATAGTTGCGTAACTCACATCCTGTGAGTCTCCGAACCCTTTGGCGCCTGGAGCCAGACAATCGAAAAGCGGATACGCCAATAAAGAGGGATGTAGTTCACCCCTCTCCGTTGTATGATTTGCATCATGCAGACTTGTCAAGCCGTTGCTTTAATATGCGCAAGATAGCGCCAGCGGATTAAATAGAAATAAAAGATTTGCATTAGCGTAAATCCGACAAGAACGAGAACAAGTTCTTTTACAATTGAAATTTCCGCCAGTGCATCCCAAATCACTTGTAAAGACAGAAATGCAAATGAACTATGAACAAATGCAACTCCCCATGGGAAGAAAAACTGCGGGATTAATTGCCGATTGACAATTTTCTTGAACTCGCGATCCGTGATTCCCATACGTCGTAAAACATCGAACTGTTTACGATCACTTTCGAGCGATGTATACAGTCTGAAGTAGATGAAACTTCCTGCCGCCAGGAAAAATACGGCCGCCAGTAGTAATCCGATGAACAATAACAGTGAAAATGTCGTGCGGATGACCGAATAATTCAAGCCCGGATTTTCAAATGAATATAGTAAATCATTGGATCCCCCCGCAAGAAATGATTCCGAAACCTTGGCATCGATGGACAAGCCAATTTCCTGTGTTTTTTGCCAATCGGGAACATGGAATGCGTAGTAGGAAAATGACTTTCCCCCCTGTGTTAATTCCTTTTCGAGTACCAATTCATAATCCGCATCATTCAATACGATCGCATTCATTGCAATCGAGTACGAAGAAAATAAATGATATGGATACGCCCCATCTATTTTAACGTGGACATCACTTTCTTTGAGTAGCGTTGTCACAGTTCGATCCTTCAGCTGGTCATACGATGAAGCGGAAGGTGGTAGGAAAACGGCTTCGCCCTTTTCCATGTCAATAACTTGATAACCAAACGACTGAGCAAGTATATTCACATTGGATAGCTTCAGTATCGCAACGGGGTTCTTGGTGAACGTCGACGTCTGTTCCAACACCTGGAACCGAACAAGTGAATAATCGATCTGCTCTGCCTTCAGTTCGTCGACGAGCTGTGTAATATGCTTTCTTTCAAGTTCATTGTTAGATTCACTTTTGTAAACAAGACCTAACGGATGCATTTCATGGTACTGGGAAGCAAAAGAAGTAAGCGATGCAAGTATGCCAACTGACATGAACGCTACAGTCGATACGATTGTCACGATGAAAAACATGCGCGCATTTTCACGCAGCCGCACGACACCTTCAGATATTGACAGCAACCAAAAATGATGCCAATACAATCTTTTTCGATTGCGAAGCTTATGAAGGAGCAAAGGTAAGGAATCCGTGAAAAAGTAAAAAGTCCCTATTGTTGCAAGCGGTGGCAAGAAAAAGATCAGGCCGGTTACGACGGAATTCGTTGTCGATGCAGCCAGGATATAGGACAATGCAAGAATCAGTAATCCCAGATAGCCACGTGCTTTTGAATAGCCGTACGCCCCTCGACTTCCTGCATCTCCTTGTATGAGATCGGCCACCTCACCGGTCCGAATGAACACCGGAGCCACATACGAAATGATTATAAACAGACTCATGAAAGCACCAATTGTCAGTGCAAATGGTTCCCAGGATAAATAGAGGGGCAAAGCTGGCAACAGAACGATTTCCCGTATAATCATAAAAAAGAATTTTGAAAACACAAATCCAAGAATAGTCCCTGCAACAATAGATGCCGTTCCTATAATCATCGTCTCAATGAATATAAGGCGGTTCAATTGTCGCTTCGCCATCCCTAAATGCAGCAAAATGCCGAATTCCTTCGACCTTGCCTGAAGAAATGCCCGCATCGAATAAAACAGGAAAAACACAGTGAAAATATACAAAATAATTTCTGCGATTCCCATACCCATTATGGCAATTTCTTGAACAAATCGATTTTCTATGGATGGATGAAACAACAACATGGAATAAAGGAAAAAAACCATAACGGAGAAAACGCTTGCCATGAAAAATGCAGTGTAAACACGTCTATTTCGAATAACATTACGGTAAGCGAATTGACGAAAGGTCATGGACATTCCCCCCGAGAAGAGACAAGACGTTCAAAATACGTTGGAAAAATGTTTGTCGTCTTTCATCTTTATAGATTTCATTGAAAAATTCGCCGTCCTTGATGAATAGCACACGGTCACAATAACTGGCGGCAATCGGATCATGCGTCACCATAACGACAGTTGTTTTTTCACTTTTATTAATATGGCTTAGCAATTCGAGCACATCTTTCGCGGACTTCGAATCGAGATTACCAGTTGGTTCATCAGCAAGAATGATTTTGGGTTTATGAATAAGTGCCCGCCCAATCGCCGTTCGTTGCGCTTGTCCCCCCGATAATTCGTCGGGCCTACGTTTCAGAATATCTGTCAAATCAAGACGTGCTGCAGTTTCTGCAATGCGCCTTTCCATTTCAGGAACTGATAAGCCATCAAGGGTCAGCGGTAAAACGAGATTCTCTTCTACTGTCAGCATTTGAAGCAGATTAATATCTTGAAAAACGAAGCCGAGATTGCGTCGTCTAAATAATGCTAGGTCGTTTTGCTTGAGCGCTTCTGGCTCGATTCCATTTATCATCAGGCGTCCATACGTCGGTAATGTAATCGTCGAAATCAAGTTCAGCAACGTTGTTTTTCCGCTTCCAGAAGGGCCCATGACTGCGACGAACTCGCCTTCCTCCACTTCAAAATCAAGACGGTTCAACGCTCGGTGCATCACTTTTCCTTCATAAATTTTCGTCACTTCCGTCAGTTCCACGATTGTGTTCCGATTCACCCGTCTCACCTGCCTCTCCATTTTCAAATAGTACTGTCACCGTTGTCCCGATTCCTTTTTCAGATTCAATTGACAGTGGATGACCTAACCGATTGCATACTTCTGATGCAATATAAAGTCCCATTCCTGTTGATTCGCCAGTTAGTCGACCATTTTCACCAGTGAAGAAAGCCTTGGTAACTCGCTTCAAATCCGAAGATGGGATACCAATCCCTTCATCTCGAATCTGCAATTGCAGTCCATTCCCTGTACAAGACGCTATTAAATGGACTTTCTTTCCCTCGTCGAACGTATATTTCACCGCATTCGTAATGAACTGCCCGATGACGATTTTCATCCACTTCACATCCGTGGCAACAACGAAGTTGTCATCGATTGAAATAACTGGGAATACGCCATTGGTGATGAACAGCCGCTTATGTTCCGTCACGATTTCTTGTACTAGTTTTTTCAAATCAATGCGCTCGATCTGCATATCTTGTTCAAACGTTTCGAGCCGTGCATTGACAAGTACCGAATCGAGCCCACGCCGTATTTTCTCAACCTCTTCAGTGATACTGTCACGGTCGAGGTCATCTTTTTCCTGCAGTAAAAGTCCCATAACGGAAATCGGTGTTTTCATCTGATGGACCCACTGGTTCATAAAGTGGAGTTGCCGATGTTGGGCTGCATACAAGCGTTGCACTTCGTTTTGATACAGTCGGTACAATTCACGTGTAAATTCAGTCGTTTGCCGATGCTCTGGCGCTTGTGCAAATCGGATCAGTGCATCTTCCATCTTTTCTGGCTTACGCGTGATTGCGTCGTAAAATGAACGCCTCATAATAAACTTCCCTAATAAATAGCCGCTGGTCAACAACATACTCATACTGATTGAATAGATAGCCGTGTTGAAATTGCGGAAACCATCCAACCAATACAGCAACATAATGAACAATATAAGAATTAGTTGAAAAGCGAGGAAAGATAGATGTTCTCTTAGAAAAAGGCTTAGTTTTTTCATGATTCTTCCGGCGCTAATAAGAAGCGATATCCCGCGCCACGCACGGTTTCGATTGAAGATTTAATATCATAATCAGCCAGTTTCTTACGCACTCTAGTCATATTGACATTTAATGTATTTTCATCAACAAATGACTGATCATCCCAGAGTTCTTCAAGCAGTTTTTCCCGCGACACAACTTTCGGCGCCGCGTCCATCAGCAACTCAAGGATGACGCATTCTTTTTTCTGAAGGGGTACGCTATTTTCACGAATATGCAGTTCCATCCGTTCGATATATAAATGAAGTGCACCAATTTTCACGGTCCGTTCTGATTGGTTAGGAGCGTATTCGCCAAATGTTCTACGTAAATGGCTTCTTATCTTAGCAAGGACGATTTCATAATGGAATGGTTTCGTGATGAAATCATCTCCACCATTTTCTAGCGCAAATACTTGGTCCATGTCGCCAGAACGTGCAGAAATAAATAAGATAGGACACGTCGTATGTTGACGAAGCTGACGGCACCAATAATAGCCGTCATAAGAAGGCAGATTGATATCAAGCAAAATGAGATGTGGATCAAACGCGAGGCTTTCCTTAGTAACTTGGTCAAAATCTTCGACGATTGCAACGTCGTATTGGTATTTCCGGAGCGTGTCTGCTAACAGTTGTGCGATTTTCTTATCATCTTCAACTATGAATATACGATGGTTTTCCATAGGTCAGTCCCCTTTCACACTTCCCTTTATTATAGCGTAAAAACAGGCCCGGCGGTTGGAAGGTTTTTGGAAATGTTGTTGTTTTTTGTGGGGGTTATGATTGGTTGGGTGGGTTATATGATTGGTTGGGTAGGCTATATGATCGGTTCGCCGGCTTATTTGATTGGTTAGACAGGCTTATGATCGCTTGGCGGCTGATTTGATCGGGTGGACAAGCTATATGATCGGTTGCCTACTTATATGATCGCTTGGTGGCTGATTTAATCGGTTCGACAAGCTATATAATTGCTTGGCTACTTATATGATCGGGCGGACAAGCTATATGATTGCTTGCCTGCTTATATGATCGGGCGGACAAGCTATATGATCGGTTAGCGGCTTATTTGATCGCTGGAAAAGCTATATGATCGCTTGGCTACTTATTTGATCGGGCGGACAAGCTATATGATCGCTTGGCTGCTTATATAATCGGTAGGACAAGCTATATGATCGGGTGCCTGCTTATATGATCGGGTGGACAAGCTATATGATCGCTAGGCGGCTGACTTGATCGGGTGGACAAGCTATATGATCGCTTGGCTACTTATATGATCGCTTTGCCTAGCTATATGATCAATCCTTCCACTTTGAAGAATTAATCCAAAAAGAAAAAGCCCGACATATCGTCAGGCTTCTAGTTTCATCAATAAATCAATTGAAGGAACTCTTCTTTCGTAATGCCGCCTAGATATGTCGGAATGTCAATTGGTGCGAGCGCTTCGCTAATTGCCTGTCTCTCATACTGGATACCTTTCAAGCTTTCCTCGATAACTGTCACTTCTCCGACACCGAAAAAGTCGCCGAAAATGTTGACGTCTTCCATGATTCCTTTTTTCACTTGGATACGGACGTCGATGCCGCCTACTGGGAATCTGTGTGAATGCTGCATATTGAACTTCGGTGATTTGCCGTAATTCCAATCCCAGTTTGCATAACGCTCCGCAGAAAGTTTATGGATATTCGTCCAATCTTCATCAGTCAACTCTAGATACTGGATTTTTTCTTCTCCGCCGAAAATCGATTTCAGTATTTCCATTCGGAATTGTTCAATTGTCATTGAGTCATTCAGGAATTCGGAAATATTCGCGACACGACTACGGATTGATTTAATCCCTTTTGATTCAATTTTATCTTTACGTACTTTTAATGCTGAAACAACACGTTCTATTTCTGTATCGAACATCAGTGTTCCGTGGCTAAACATACGACCATTCGTTGAAAACTGTGCGTTCCCTGAAACTTTACGACCCTCAACAAGAATGTCATTGCGGCCGAGTAACTCTGCTTTGACACCCATTTCTGCCAACGCCTGAACGACAGGCTCTGTCACCTTTTTGAAGTTGCGGAACGATTCGCCATCGTCTTTTGTTAGGAAACTGTAATTCAAGTTGCCTAAATCGTGGTAGACTGCTCCCCCGCCGGACAATCGTCTAACAACATGAATACCATTTGCTTCCACATATTCTGTATCAATCTCTTCAATCGTGTTCTGATTTTTACCGATGATGATAGAAGGTTCGTTAATATAGAACAGCAAAAACGAATCTTTGTCGATATCCATATTCTTGAGGACGTATTCCTCTATCGCCAAGTTGATATGCGGATCTGTAATTCCTTTATTATCAATGAAATACATAGTTTATCGCTCCTCATTAATAGCTTCTCACCTATTTTATCATCTTTAAGAAGAGAAGACCCCCTCTTACAACTTTCAGAATAAATCGTTAAATGTGTTGACATCTAGTACACTGTTATAATACACTACTAATAACAGATTTAGTTGTAGTACAAATTAGGAAGGGGAGAATGAAAATATGATTGAGAATGTCATCGAGTTTTTCAAAAATCTACCTGCTAAAACTTGTACATCATGCGGGAGTGAAATCGACGAGCAACATGAATGCTACAGTAACAAATGTGATAACTGCAACATCTTGTAATTTTTTTGCAGATTCTGTACTATTACACATTAAAAAATAAACCAAATACTAATACAGCAAAAAGGGGGATTTTAGCGATGATTGAAAACGTAATTGAGTTTTTTAAGAACCTGCCTGCTAAAGTTTGTACGTCATGCGGCAATGAAATCGAAGAACAACATGAGTGTTACGGCAATAAATGCGATGCCTGCAATACCGTATAACCTTTTGCATACACTGTACTATCACAACGTTAATATTAAGCCTAGTACTAATACAAATAAGGAAGGGGAGAATAAAATATGCTTGAAAATGTAATTGAGTTTTTCAAAAATCTACCCGCTAAAGTTTGCACGGTTTGCGGGAAAGAAATCGAAGAGCAGCATGAATGCTACGGCAATAAATGTGACGACTGCAATATCCTGTGAATTAGAAAAGCGCTGCTCCAGGTGAATAACGTTTACTTATCTTTTTTAAACAGCCGTAGAGACTCCTTCGGCTGTTTTTTGATTGTAGAAAGATATACCTTTTTATTTGTCTAGTATGTCGGGACGATCTGTGTGAATGCCATTTGCACCGATGGCCATCATTTTTAATGCAGTTTCAGCATCAATAATAGTATACGCATAAACGGATAGTCCTTTTTCATGCATTTTCTTTATAAATGGGACCGTTAGTGCTTCATAACTAACCCCCA
This sequence comes from Sporosarcina sp. resist, assembly GCF_014302295.1. Lineage (NCBI taxonomy): Bacteria > Bacillati > Bacillota > Bacilli > Caryophanales > Caryophanaceae > Sporosarcina > Sporosarcina sp. resist. The sequence goes on from NZ_CP060287.1 coordinate 3,916,042, forward strand.
GTCCAGATGCATATGTCAAAAGCTCATCCAATTCTTTTTTTGACAGTTTCGCCTCATCATCATCATCAAATGAAATGAGTTTTAGAAGCGGGATATCTTGATTTAATTCGTAAACGCGTTTTAATCCTTTTTTACTGAATGACTGGATTGCTACTTTAGGATGTCTATCTTTATCAAACCCAATCATGTCGTATTGCTTCAATGTATCAACCAGTTTTTCTTCGATCCCAGGATAGTCTTCTGGATCTTTCAACTCAATGATGAAATTCATATTGTCCCCAAATTGACCGAATACTTCACCCAGTGTAGGAACTGCATATTCTTCTGATGGGCCATTTACAGCTTTCTTGTCTTCATCCTTGTGCCGAAAGTTAACGGATAACTTCTTCAGCTCACTAAGTGTCAATCCACCGATTTTGCCATTAGCTTCGGTTGTACCAGATACATCCGCGTCATGCATAACCGCAAGTTGGCCGTCTTTGGTCAAATGAATATCAAGTTCAATATAGTCGGCAGCAAGTTCTTCTGCCAAATCAAAAGAAGCAAGTGTGTTTTCCGGCACGTATGCTGACGCGCCGCGATGTGCGATAATGAGGAAATCTTCGCTTGGCATTGGTCCGTTTTCCGCCTCGCCTTTGCTACAGCCCGTCAATAACAGCACCGCACACAATATTCCCCATGTATACTTTTTCATTTTGCTTCCTCTTTTCGTTAACTTTCTATGTTTCTTCTATACCCTTTTTCCAACAAAAAAAATCCACCCGAGGGCGAATCTTTTCAGTCAAATAAATCTTCCAATACTTCTTTCACTGCCGCTCTTCCCTGATCAATACAATCGGGTAATCCGACTCCATTATAAGAGGCACCGGCGAGTTTTACTTGTGGGAACTTCGATTCCAGTTCTGCGCGGGCTGCTGCAATCCGCTGTTTGTGACCAACCCGGTATTGCGGGCGGTCTTTTTTCCAACGGGTAATAACCGTGAAATCCGGTTTCCCTGTTATATTCATAACCCTGCCAAGATCATCAAGAACGATTTTCTCAATTTCAGCATCTGGTAAATCAACAATCGCTTCATCGCCTACGCGACCTACGAAGGCCCGGATAAGTACTTTTCCAGCAGGTGTTGTCGTCGGCCATTTCCGGTGTGTCCACGTGCACGCCGTGATTGAATAATCGCTGCTTCTTGAGACAAGAAAACCGGTTCCTTCTTTGTCCTGTACGACATGTTCCTCCGGAAAAGCAAGTGCCACTGTCGCAACAGACGTTGTTGGTATTTCTCTTAAATCTTGCAATAATCCGTGCGGAGCAAATAAGCGACCCGCCATCTCATGCCCAGTTGTGAGTATAACTGCATCTGCTTCGATTTTACGGCCGTCATTCATTTCAAGTATAGTCTTTTCTCCGACCATTCCTGGCGCCTCAATTGCATCGATCCGAACACCTTTCATGACGGAACCTGGTTCAAGTTGTTGCTCAATTGCTTCAACAATTGTTTCAAGTCCGTTACGGAACGTGTGGAAAACGCCTTCTTTCTTAGCGCCATGTCCGTCTTTCTGCGGTAGTTGTTTCGGTGTCGTTTTTTTCATCCCGAGAATCAGACTTCGATGTTTCTTTTCCACTGCGTAGAACTGCGGGAATGTAGATTCCAAACTCATGTGGTCAATATCGCCTGCGTAAACGCCAGATAACAACGGTTCAATCAAGTTCTCAACAATTTCCCCGCCAAAACGTCTGCGGAAAAATCCACCGAGTGACTGATCCCCTTTGATGTTTGAGCGTGGGAGGACGAAATCGCCCGCTGCACGCAATTTTCCTGATAACGAAAACAGTCCCGTTTTCAAGAATGGACCAATTTCTGTCGGGATACCCATAACAGAACCGCCTGGAATTGGATGCAACTCGCCACCGACAAGCACGTATGCTTGCCCTGTCGCGTTTTTCACAAGCTCCCCTTCGATTCCAAGGTCTTGTGCAAGGATTCCCATGCTTTTTTTCCGTATAAGAAATGAATCCGGACCACGCTCGATGATAAAACCGTTACGCCGGACTGTCTGGATTTTGCCGCCAAGTCGATTTGACGCCTCGACAAGTATGACATCTAGAGGTAAGCCTTTTTCACGCGCTTCTTTCTGCATATAAAATGCCGCGGAGAGGCCCGTAATCCCTCCGCCGACAATAACGACTTTCTTGTTTTGTCCGCTCATGTCCATCATCACTTTCTTTCAACCATATTAAGCTTCTTTCATCTTGGCAAATACCGCGTCCACCATCGCATCGATGAAGAGCGGATCGATGTTCGGCATTACCGGACGGTAGTAGGATGCACCGATTTCATCACACACAACTTTACACTCATAATCATTGTCAAATAGTACTTCGAGATGATCGGAAACAAATCCGACAGGCGTATAAACAAATGTTGTATATCCTTTTTCATTATGCAAATCGCGTGTTAAATCTTGAACGTCGGGACCAAGCCATGGTTCAGGCGTTTGCCCTGCACTTTGCCAGCCTAGTTCATAGTTTTTCACACCAGCAGCTTTTGCAATCAATTCAGCTGTTTCTTTCAACTGATCTGGATATGGATCACCATTCGCGATGATTTTTTCCGGCAACGAATGCGCTGAAACAATCAGACATGCTTTCGCTCTCTCTTCTTCGCTCATGCTGTCGAATGTACCGCGCACTTGATCAGTCCAGAATTCAATAAACTTCGGCTGTTTGTACCAACTTTCGACAGAAGTAATAGTGATACCATGCTTGTCAGCCTCTTCTTTCGTGCGGCCATTGTATGACTTGACGGAAAACGTCGAGAAATGCGGTGCCAGTACGATTGAGACCGCTTCTGTTATCCCGTCTTCATGCATTTTTTCTACCGCATCCTCAATAAATGGTGCAATATGTTTCAATCCAATATAGACCTTGAATTCAATGTCATCCTGCACTTCATTCAGACGGTTGCAAAGCGCGTTTGCTTGATCTTCAGTAATTCGCGCAAGCGGAGAAATCCCGCCAATTGCCTCATAGCGATTGCGAAGGTCCTCCAATTGTTCAGGTGCAGGCGGGCGACCGTGGCGGATATGCGTATAATACGACTCAATATCCTCTTCCTTATTCGGAGTCCCATAAGCCATCACTAAAAGTCCCATTTGTTTCTTTGTCATAACATTCACCTCTTCGTTTGGATCAGCACGTTATTTACGCAGCTGTGCACTATATTCATGAACAAATTCAGTTAATCTTTTCAATGTTGCTGGTTTCACATCAGGGAACACGCCATGACCAAGGTTGAAAATGTGGTTACCATGCTCTACGCCTTGTTCAATGATTACTTTCGCGCGTTCTTCGATAATGCTCCAATCTGCAAGTAACAGTGACGGGTCAAGATTTCCTTGCAACGGCTTCGTTAGACCGCGCTCTCCTGCTTCTTTTACAGATAAGCGCCAGTCGAGACCAACAACGTCTACAGGCAAGTCATGCCATTCGTTTGCCAAGTGGCTTGCGCCGACACCGAATGTGATTAGTGGAACGTTCAATTTACGCAGCTCTGTGAAAATACGCGTCATAACTGGTTTGATGAAGATTCGGTAATCAGATACATTTAATGCCCCTACCCACGAATCAAAGATTTGAATTGCTTTTGCACCCGCATTAACTTGTGCAGTAATATACGTAATCGTCATATCTGCTAGTTTGTCCATCAATGCGAACCATGCTTCCGGCTCAGATACCATGAATGATTTCGTCAAGTTGTAGCTTTTCGATGGACCGCCTTCAATCATATAACTCGCAAGCGTAAACGGTGCCCCCGCAAAGCCGATAAGCGGAACATTCAATTGTTCCTTCGTCAATATTTTAATCGTTTCAAGAACGAAAGGAATATCATCTTGTGGTGATAGATCGCCAAGATTATGGACATCTTGAACTGTACGGATTGGATTTGAGATAACTGGACCAATGCCCGCTTTTATTTTCACATCAATACCAATTCCCGGCAGTGGTGTAACGATGTCTTTGTAAAGAATTGCCGCGTCGACATTATACTGATCAACTGGAAGCTTTGTTACATATGCGCAAAGTTCAGGTTGGTGTGTAATCTCTTCAAGAGAATATTTCTCCTTGATTTTTAGGTATTCCGGTTGTGAACGCCCTGCCTGCCTCATGTACCAAGCCGGTGTATGATCAATTTTCTCGCCTCTTGCAGCGCGTAGAAGTGTGTCATTGAATTTTGTCATTTGGTTTATTCCCACTTTCTTAATTAACTATTTCCGTGTTACATATCCGTACTCAATATAGACGTTTCCCTTTGCAAAGTATAGCTTTTAGCCCCGTTATTCATACAATTGTGCTAACTTCTTACTTTTTTCGCCATCATTTTGTCAAAGTTTGTTTTAAGTTCTCAAATAGGGGAAAATAGATAAATAAGAACTACAAGGAGGTTTTTTTGAAAATGAATATTTATATGACATCGGGTACACCTGAATTTATGGAAAGTTTAAAAGAAAAATATGCGGCAGAAAGCTTGATTGCCATGCATGGTCATGGTAATTCTCTTTTACTGCATGAAACGGTAGGTAAAACTGTGTTCCAAACACCACGCCGTTACGAAGTCATTAGCTCCTCGGGAACACTGCAAGATAACGGTTATTTCGTTTTCAACAATATTCCCGTCACGGATGAAGGACGTCCAGTTTTTGAGCATCGCTTTACAGAACTTACGGGTGCTATTGAATCTGAACTCGGATTTATCGCATTTCGTTTGCTCCGCCCACTCGATTCAGACACGTATATCGTTCTGACAGAATGGTCTGATAGCACCCATTATACAAGATGGGAAAACTCATCTTCTTTTGACAAGGCTCACTCCTCAAATCATGCAGACACAGGCGTCGATACTTCGCTTCATATTTTCTCGAGCGCTCCTTATGTAACGACTTATACGACGAAAAATAAAATATAAAACGCGCGACCCGAACTACGGGTTGCGTTTTAGTGTTCCCTCTCAAATGTTTGCTATAATAGAAGTAGCAACATTCAAATTAGATAATTTTTAGGAGGAACAGTCCATTGAAAGAACAATTGTATGAAAAGCTCGATAGCGCTTATGAGGATATGGTCGTTATTCGTCGCCACCTTCACATGAATCCTGAATTATCTTTTAAGGAAGAAAAAACTGCGCAATACATACATGATTTTTACGCTGACCTTGGTATTGAAGTACGTAAAGGAGTTGGCGGGAATGGTGTCGTTGCAAGGGTTTCGGGTGGTAGACCCGGTAAGACGGTTGCACTACGTGCAGATTTCGACGCGCTACCCATTCAAGATGAAAAGGATGTAGCGTATAAATCAACTGTTCCAGGCGTCATGCATGCTTGTGGTCACGATGGGCACACTGCTACACTCCTACAGCTTGCAAAAGCCATTCATGAGTTGCATGAAGACCTCGCTGGCGACTATGTCTTCATCCACCAACACGCAGAAGAATTTGCTCCAGGCGGTGCAATTTCCATGATTGAAGACGGTTGCCTTGATGGGGTTGATGTCATTTTTGGAACGCATCTATGGTCTTTGACACCTTTAGGTACAATCGAATATTTGACCGGTCCTGTAATGGCAGCGGCTGACCGTTTCGACATTAAAATCCAAGGCGCAGGCGGTCACGGTGCGGCCCCGCATCAAACGAAAGACGCTATCGTTATTGGCGCACAGCTCGTGATGAATTTACAGCAACTTGTTTCACGTCGCGTCGATCCGATCGACTCGGCAGTATTATCTATCGGTTCATTCGTTGCACAAAACGCATTTAATGTCATAGCCGATTCAGCAAAACTAGGCGGTACGGTACGGACATTCAACCCCGACATTCGCCATTTGATGGAACGCGAAATGAAACGCGTTGTTGACGGGACTGCGCTTGCAAATGACTGTACAATCGATTTCGAATATGTACGCGGCTATCCAGCTGTTGTCAATCACAAAGCCGAAACAGAATTTCTGAAGACTGTCGCGGAAGGTATTCTTGGCGTGGAATCAGTCGTGGAATCGACACCACAAATGGGCGGCGAAGATTTTGCATACTACTTGGAAAAAGTACCCGGTACATTCTTCTTCACTGGCGCACAACCTGACAACCCATATCCACATCATCACCCCAAATTCGACATCGATGAAAATGCGATGCTTCTCGCAGCGAAAACACTCGGCGCTGCAGCTATCGATTTCCAAAATGTATAAAACCAAGGTCTTCCCTCTTATTTTCAGGAGTAGAAGGCCTTTTTTTTACATGAAATACTGGTGACTAGAGCTTGGAAAAAATCATTTTCACTGGACCATTTCCGTTCGCTTTCGGCGAACTAATCACGACAGATTTATCGTGAGGCATAAGTGGCTAGTAGGTGATTATTTTATTCACTGCTTACTATTATGATAAAACTCTAGACGCCTTATGGACAAGTGCAAATATAGACTTGTATGCTTTTCTTACAGGTTCTTCATGTAAGAAAGTGAATAATCAACAGACGTGATACAAAATCCCACTCATTCGAAATAACAACAAATTTCATTTTAGGAAATAGCATAATACGAGTGATAATAGTACTAAAAAACAAAATAGTTCAAATAGTTTAATTAAATGGTTGCATTTTAAATTTTCTAATTTATACTAGGACTTATGCAACAACAATAAACTATAAGGGGTGCATTTTATTGGTTAAAAAGAAATGGTTAGGGAAATACATTGTTTCTTTCAATACATTTTTGTTACTACCTGTGGTCCAAGGAAATAAACTATCAACGCTTGTAATCGAACGAAACGGTGAATTGAACGTTTCACGAAAACCCGTTCACATTGTTAAAAGTTCTTGTCATTATTATGGTGGTTCTTTACAAAATTCAACAAATACAGCAAAACTAGCAATTGGAAAACGCCATAAAATGCCTATAATTATAGCTCATGATTTCGGAGTACCTTATATCTTTCTACCAACAATGTCTCCGAATTCAGAAGAGAATGTCTGGGTTTCCTATAGTGCGATTGATAATATAGAACCGGATGGTATGGGCTGTATTCTCTACTTGGAAAATGGTCTTTCCTTCAAGCTCGATATTTCAGCTACAACAATGTATCGCCAATATGCAGTCGCTGCACTTCTCGAAAAAAACTTTTTGAAAAAACAAAGACAATTGAACAGGCCATCAAAATTCGATAAATTTGACTTCCCGGATGAGGATTGACTTAACTTTCAAACATGGCGAAGTAAATGTTTAACAGTTCCTTCGTCCAATTACGTAGGCGGATGTTCAAATAACGTCTGTGGTCCTTATTGTCCCCGTATATGAAAATATACTCAGTGAAAGCAGCGTATGACTTTCATAATCTGGCGACGTAAGTAGATGGTGGTTTCCCTAAGTTCAGCACGTGTAGCTCTTGTTGCTTCATCAACAAGTTTGACATAAGGTCCTTTCAGTTTGAATGGACCTTTTTCAAACGAATCTCGATCCTTTTCCACTATAATAAGAAGCATCGGCAAATAAATCATATTCTCAAAATGCGGCAATGCCTCCACAGATATTAAATGCATTTTAACTGTTCCTACCCCCATACAGAACATTAGTTCTCGTTATTGTATACCCATATCGCTGATAAAACAACCTACAAATTTTTTGTAGGTTATATGATTTTGTAGAGGACTGTACGACAGCCACGAAACAAAAAAGACTTTCGGCTATTACAGCTGAAAGTCTTACAGATGAACCACATTTACTCTTTCCCGTCATCACCGATGTAATGCACCGACGCAGCTTTCCAATCGTCACCATTTTTCGTAAATACGGTCACTTGTCTTCCATCTTGTTTTGTCACAAGACCAGTAGATACTTGTTTATATGATGTATTCAAATTCGAGAAGACTTGGGCTTCCTTATCAGAATACTTTACAATCGTTACGTTCGATATTTCGCGATTTAGCTCATATTCACTAAATTGCTCTTCCATGAATGCACGTTCTTCCTCAAAATCATAGTCTTCCGGAGACAGTGTATTCAAATAGCCATCGATATCTTGTTCATTCAGCGTATCGATATACACCTCATATACTGCTAAAATTTGTTCTTTCTCCTCAACCGGAACACCAGAAGCTTCTTCTATAACTCCTCCCTCTAAGCTAAAACCCACTTTTTTGTCTTCCACACCATGATCAATTGCACCGTTTTCATTCGCCGCCTCGCCATCATTGACCGAGCCGCTTCCAGTCGACTTCTCTCCATCGCTACTGCACGCGCCAAGTAGTAAAAGAACCGACATACTTATAGGAACAAATATTTTTTTCATTTTCTTTCCTCCTGAACAGGTAAAAAGGCCGCTCCAACTGGATGGCCTTTCTCCTTTTATTTAAGAAAAGCGTAAGGCGCCGTTAAGCCCCGACAGGCATAAGAGACAAGGTAGGCAGTCTAAAATCGCGACTTCCTGTCGCAACGACTGCATACCTGCATCCTTGCAGGCACGAGGAGGCGTACTTCAGCCCCCACACAGGAGGAGGGATGAAGTTCAATCCCTCCCCCAAAACGACTTCCAAGGAACCTAGCCTAAGTACGCCGCGTCCTGCGGCAATGGCTACGTGCCCCACATCCTGTGGGCCTCCGAGGGGCTGGCGTTTGGAGCCTAGACATCATTCCAGGTTGGAAAACTTTTACTTTCTTGTTTTTCAACAAAGTCCGAATTACTTCACTTCAACCCAACCATTTTTAATAGCAGTTACAACTGCTTGTGTCCGGTCATTTACAGCCATTTTTTGCAAAATACTTGAAACGTGGTTTTTAACCGTCTTTTCAGAAATGAATAACGTTTCTCCAATTGTCCGATTACTTTGCCCATCCGTCAACAGTTGCAATACTTCACACTCACGTTTTGTAAGTAGGTGGAATGGTCGGCGGATATCATTTTGCTGGAATGACCCTTTATGCTCCCGTTCACTCAATCTGCGGAATTCCGTAACAAGGTTATGTGTCACTTTCGGGTGAAGATACGAACCGCCCATTTCAACGACCTTAATCGCTTGAACGATTGCATCTGCATCCATCTCTTTCAGCATATAGCCAAGCGCACCCGTTTTCAGTGCATGCGATACATATGACTCGTCATCATGAATCGACAACATAATTACCTTCGCATTAGGAAACTCTTTAACAAGATTCTCGGTCGCATCGACACCATTCATACGTGGCATGTTAATGTCCATAAGAACAACATCCGGTTCGCACTGTCTATAAAGTTCATTTACTTCGCTACCGTCATCACCTTCTGCAACAACTTCAAAAGAATCTTCAAAGTCCAGAATTCTCTTTACCCCTTCACGGAATAATTGATGATCATCTACAATTAATATTTTCGTAACAGTCATAGTCATTTCCTCCCCATATATCTAGCCGTCAATTATTTCATTCCGAAGCGGGATCCGGAAATGGATCATCGTACCATTGCCAGGCGTTGAAGTGATTGTCATATCGCCTTTTAATAAATCAATTCGTTCCCGCATCCCAATTAAACCGAACGACTTATCTTTCACTTCATTCTGGTTGAATCCTTGTCCATTATCCTTAATGATAATATTCATTATATCGCGAAGCCATTCAGTTTTCACCCAAATGTCCTTCGATTTTCCATGTTTCAATGCATTTGATACAGATTCTTGTACAAGTCGGAAGACCGACACTTCAAAATTCGTTTGAAAACGCTGCTCTTGTCCACTATTTTGAAAGTGAATTTCAACATTTTTTTCATATTCTTCGATTGTCGACAAATACTTTCTCAATGTCGGAATCAGGCCAAGATCGTCAAGTGCCATAGGTCGAAGATCATAAATGATACGCCGGACTTCATAAAGTGCATTCCTCACCATCACTTTGAGATCTGCTAATTCACCCAATGCAGGTTGAGGACCTTTTTCTACAAAGATTTTTTCAATCAACCCAGTACGGATCATCACATTCGCCAACATTTGCGCTGGCCCGTCATGAATGTCACGAGAAAGCCTTTTGCGCTCCTCTTCCTGTGCCTGAATAATTCTGATGCTGAAATCCTGCTTGTGTCTTGCATTTTCAAGTGCTTCACCAACATTTTTTAAATCAGATGTCAAATAGTTAATAACGGTCGCCACTTGATTAACAAGCTGATCCGCCCGTTCGATTGTATCGAGTAGCGCTACGAGGCGTCTGTCTAAATCGTCCCGACGTGCACGTAGCTGCTTCTCCTCCATCCGGTTAATGGATAATCGGACATGTAAGTCATTCGCAACTTCGTAAGCCTCTCTCACTTGTTCCTCTGAGTAATTCATGAAGTTCTTCGAGACGTCGGCGAGACGTTTGCGTGAATGCCCAGTCATGTTCTCCAAATAGTCGCCTTCGGTTATTGCCTGGGAAATATCACTTTTGACCGTTGCAAGCTCTTTTTTCATATCGACAAAGCTTTGACGGCTTTGTTCGCTTATAATAAAGATATCGTTCTTTGAGTTATCCATAGCACGAACCATACTACTAAAGATTGTTTCAAGCGTTTGGATATCAACTATATTTTCCCTCAATATTAAGTTCCCTCCCGCCTACAGCCTGAAAAATTACATATATACTATTAAGTAAGAAGTGGTACAGGAATACTGATTTCCTTACGCACTTCATTATAGTATAGCATCATAGTACCAAATGGATATTAAGATTGTATTACAAGTGATGGGGGTGCCGCAAATGCGAGCAGATTATTATACAGTTAAAGATTACGGTGAAAGTGAATTGATCATCCAAAAGTCTAGATTTCTCACCTATGTGTCACGTGCAGAGACGGAAGATGAAGCCCTAGAGTTCATTCAAGAAATCAAGAAAAAGCATCATAATGCCAACCACAACTGTTCGGCATATATGATTGGCGAGCACGATACTATCCAAAAAGCGAATGATGATGGTGAACCAACAGGTACGGCTGGCGTGCCAATGCTCGAAGTCTTAAAAAAACAAGGGTTAAAAGATACTGTCGTCGTTGTGACGCGCTATTTTGGGGGTATCAAGCTTGGAGGCGGTGGGTTAATCCGTGCGTATGGCCGCGCGACGTCTGAGGGCATTACAGCCACGGGTACTGTCGTAAGAAAACTTCATCATCTAATGAGAGTAACAATTGATTATACATGGCTCGGAAAAGTCGAAAATGAGATAAGGCAGTCCGCTTATCCACTAAAAGAAATTTCCTATGCGGACGGCGTCAACTTATTCGTATACGTTCCAGTGACAGAAGAGAATGTTTTCACTGCTTGGATGGCCGAATTAACAAATGGTCAGGCGGAAATTGTGTCGACTTCTAGCGAATTTCTCGAGTTCGACAACTAACTAAAAAAATAGTATAATAGAAAAGGTCATGAGTATTTATGTCACAAAACCTTGTGATCCGTTATGCTATCTCTACCTTTTGACGATATTTGTCAATTATATGATCAACTATGAAAAACTTACATAGTCGATTCTGGAGGAACTAAAAAATGAAAAGAAAAGACTATAAAAAAAGAAACAAATCGTCCGGGAAACGCTTAGCCGTAAAAGTTGTGCTTCTTCTCACCTTGTCCCTATTTATTGTTGTTGCGGCATATGCTGCTTCACTTCAGAAAAAAGCAGAAAACATGGCAGTTAGTGCGTATGAAGCCGTCCCTGACCGACCCAAATCCGAAATTCGCGAAGTAAAAGTCGAGCCAGCAAACGACAATGTTTCAATTCTATTCATCGGTGTCGATGACAGTGAAGCGCGCAGCCAAGGAGATAACAACAGCCGTTCGGATGCACTTCTACTCGCTACATTGAATCCGGCGAGTAAATCTGTAAAATTGGTCAGTATTCCGCGTGATTCATACGCCTATATCCCTGAAGTCGGATATCGTGATAAAATCACCCATGCCCATGCATTTGGCGGAACACGTGCAACAATCGAAACAGTTGAAGAATTGTTTGAGATTCCTGTCGACTACTATGTGAGGATGAATTTCAATGCATTCATTGATGTTGTTGATGCAATTGACGGAATCGACGTTGAGGTTCCATACAACCGAACTGAAAAAGACGAAAATGATAAATATACGATTCATTTGAAAAAAGGTCTGCAACATCTTGACGGCAAACACGCCCTTGCGCTTGCACGGACACGTAAACTCGATACCGACGTCGAACGCGGAAAACGTCAGCAAATGATCTTACAGGCAATCATGAAAGAAGCCGCTTCAGTAAAATCAATAACGAAGTACGGTGATGTTATTGAGGCAGTTGGCGAGAACATGAAAACTGACATGACGTTTGACGAAATGAAATCGTTCTTGGAATATGTAAAAGGCGGTATGCCACAAGTCGATACACTAAGTTTGAAGGGTTACGACGACATGTCTACGGGAATTTATTACTGGAAACTTGATGAAACCTATTTAACTGAAGTGAAGAACATATTGCAAGCACATCTCGGTCTCATCCCCGACTCATCTAGTCTGACTGACAGTGGTTCGACCATAACTGGTTCAACCGAAGAAGCTTTAGAAGATAGTTTTAATGAATGATACCAAAAGAACCAGGCTGAAAGTTAGCTGGTTCTTTTTTTCTTTCCACACATAATTCTATAAAAAATGGCCATGCTACCTTAATGAAAAGGTGCATGGCCATTTTTTCTTATTGTCTAGTGTACAAACAGCTGTGTTACTTACCAATCATCCGTACAAGATTTAACAACGGTCGATAGTTTGTACCGGCAAGACCGATTACTTCAACGAACAGTTCAATCGCGATAAGCATGACTACAATAAGCAGAATTGCTCCCCATACTGTCGCTTGCGAGAACAATACAGCTGCAACCCCAAACAGTATTGCAAGCGCATAAATGACCAAGACTGTCTGCCTATGTGAAAAACCGCTACGAAGTAAGCAATGGTGTAAATGTGATTTATCCGGTGCCATAATAGGCTGTTTCGTGCGTATACGGCGAACAATTGCGAAGAACGTGTCAGAAATTGGAATACCCAATATAATAACTGGGATAATCAGTGAAACGACAGCAACGTTCTTGAATCCTAATAATGCAAGAACCGAAATCATAAAGCCCAGGAACAAGGATCCGGTGTCTCCCATAAAGATTTTTGCCGGATGGAAATTGTAAAACAAGAAGCCAAGTGAGCTTGCCGCAAGAATCGAAGCTGTTGCACCAACGAATGCATTTTCCATTATCATCGCCATAACTGCAATTGTAATGAGTGCAATCGTTGAAACACCTGCCGCAAGTCCATCCAATCCATCTATAAGATTTATTGCATTTGTAATGCCAATGATCCAAATAATTGTAATTGGAATACTTAAGTAACCAAAATCAAATTCCCCAATAAACGGTAAATTAATAACTTCAATTTGTAAACCGCCCCATACGACAACGACAATAGCCGCAGCCAATTGACCAGCAAGTTTTGCTTTCGCGGTAATTTCAAGCATATCATCGAGAAAGCCCATAACAATGATGATAACAGCACCGATAAGTATTCCAACAGCGTGTTCATCTTTCGGTAGTAATACCGCATAGCCAATTAGAAAAGCACCAAATATCGCAAGACCGCCGATTCGCGGCATAACAGACGCATGGACTTTCCGGTAATTCGGCCGATCGACCGCTCCTATCCGGAATGCCAATTTAATGACGAGTGGAGTAAGTAAGATGGAAGCTAGTAGTGCAGCAGCCATTGCAAGGAATAACATGTCCTTCCTCCCTATAGTAAATCGCTAATTTATCATACCAACAGTATCATAGCATATTTAAACAAGTAAAGCACTTTACTAGAAAACTCTTTTCTAATTATCATTGTTTCCTTGTGTTTAGGTCAGTTTAGAATAATATACTTTGGATAACCTTCGCAAGGCGAATGTTCCACATCAAGATTCCCGCGTCTAGTGCTCGGATAGCCACAGATAGCGGCGTACTCAAACTGCATTCATTTGTAGCGGGTGCTTACAATTTTGTTTATCTTATCTTTCCCTTTCATTCCCCTAGCTATCCCCCCACCTTTTCTTTCCTTACATTATGTAGATTTCAGCTCAAGGTAGTCATTTTCCATTCTTTTTGGTAAAATGGGGACGGGTCCTTTAAAGGGATCGGAAAAAAGGAGCGTTCATCCAATGCTATCAATATTCAAACGTTCAAATCAGACGAACGAAAGACAACTTCGAAAGTATCGGAAGATTGTCCAACAAATAAATAAATTAGAAGCTACATACGAACCAATGTCAGACGAACAACTAACAAGTATGACTACTATATTCAAGGAGAGAATCCAATCTGGAGAAAAGATCCAATCTATTATTCCAGATGCTTTTGCTGTTGTTCGTGAAGCATCCAAGCGAATCCTTGGCATGCGTCATTTCGATGTCCAACTTATCGGCGGACTCGTTCTAACAGAAGGCAACATCGCTGAAATGCCTACAGGCGAAGGTAAAACGCTAGTCGCTTCCCTTCCATCATATGTGCGTGCACTTGAAGGAAAAGGAGTTCACGTTATTACCGTGAATGACTATCTTGCGAAGCGTGACTATGAACAAATTGGTCAAATCCATCGTTTTCTTGGCCTTACAGTTGGGTTGAATGTCCCAATGATGCAAGGTCCCGCAAAACAAGCTGCTTACAATGCGGATATTACGTACGGAGTGGGAACGGAATTCGGTTTCGACTATTTGCGTGATAATATGGCGCACCAAGTATCACAAAAAGTTCAACGTCCCTACCATTTCGCAATTATCGATGAAGTTGATAGTATTCTTGTTGATGAAGCAAAAACACCATTAATCGTTGCCGGTAAAATGCAAGCGGATGCGGATCTTCATCACATTGCGGCACGTCTCGCAAAACGCTTCAAAAAAGGGATCGATTTCGACTTTGATGATGAAACAAAAGCGACTTCCCTTACTGATATTGGAATCGAGAAAGTAGAAAAAGCATTTGGTATCGACAATTTATATGAATTGGAGCACCAAACACTTTATCATTATATGATTCAATCATTACGTGCACATGTCATCTTCGAACGTGATGTTGACTATATCGTAAAAGAAGAAAAAATTGAACTTGTCGATATGTTTACGGGTCGAATCATGGAAGGACGCACACTTTCCGATGGCTTACACCAGGCAATTGAAGCAAAAGAAGGACTACCAATCACTGAGGAAAATAAAGCACAAGCACAAATTACAATCCAAAACTACTTCCGTATGTATAAAGAACTGTGCGGAATGACTGGTACGGCTAAAACACAGGAGAAAGAATTCCGTGAAGTGTATGGTATGGAAGTTGTTCAAATTCCAACAAATCGTCCGCGCGCACGTATCGATTCACCTGACCAAGTATATAAAACAATTGACCAGAAATATAAGGCGATGGCGAAAGAAGTCGCTAAGCGTCATGAAAAAGGACAACCCGTCCTTGTCGGCACAACATCCATTTTACAATCTGAAAAAGTAGTAGCGTATTTAGATGAATACAAACTTACTTATAACTTATTGAACGCTAAAAGTGTCGAACAGGAAGTAGACCTTATTTCCCTCGCAGGACAACTCGGTCAAATCACAGTCGCGACAAACATGGCTGGACGTGGAACTGATATCGTGCTCGGTGAAAAGGTTGAAGAAATTGGTGGTCTTTTCGTACTTGGAACAGAAAAGCACGAAAGCCGTCGTATTGACAACCAGCTACGGGGACGTTCCGGAAGACAAGGTGACCATGGTGAGAGTCACTTCTTCCTTTCTCTCGAAGATGATATGTTCAAGCGGTTCGCTAAAGAAGAGCTTGAGAAGTTCCTCAAAAAAGTAACAACAAATGAAGACGGTCTAGTGCAGAATCCCGAAGTAGATGAACTGACAGAACGGACACAGCGTATCGTAGAAGGTGCCCACTATTCAATGCGTGAATACAACTTGAAACTCGACGACGTCATTAACGATCAGCGTGAAGTCATCTATGGACTTCGTAATAACGTCCTAGACCGCGAAGGTATCCTTGAACAATTAAAATCGATGCTTTCCGAGACAGTAGAATTTGTTGTTTTCGATAGTTGCCCAGATGAAGAGACTTCAAGCAATTGGGATTTCGAACGAATTGAACATACAATGAACAGCCTGTTGTTAGAACCTGTCGTAATTCCGCGGACGCTTGATAAGACGTCTGACATTCTAAAACTATATGATGCTCCACTTACTGAGTTGCTCGACTTCATCGAATCATTCTCAGACGATGAACAGATCAATCAGATGATTCCACAAGTAATGCTGTCTCATATTGATACGATGTGGGTCAAGCACTTGGAAGTTATGACACGCTTAAAAGAAGGTATCGGACTCCGTTCATATGGACAAGAGGACCCAATGCGGATTTATCAGCGTGAAGGACTCGAATTATTCGGGCGTCATTATCAAAAATTACGCCGCAACATCGCATCTGAAGTTATTAGCTTTATGAAAGTTATTACACAACAACAGGAGGTACAACAATGAAGCTTTTCTCATTTTTCAAGAAAACCGAAAAGACAGGATCAGATAGCACAATCGGTTCCGAAGAAATTATTGACGGCCTAAACGCATCGACAAATACAGATGAGGTCGAGACTACGCTATCCCTACACCCAGAATGGAATGTACCACAGGAGCAAGAGTACGTTTTCCGCTTCCATTCGAATGAGCTAGAACCACTTAAACCGAACCAAATCTCCCTTTCAGGCATTGACATCGACGTTGAACCTGCTAATGGTAGCTGGCTCGTTAAAGCGTTTTTCCGTTCTTCACTAGACCAACAGATTTCAGTTGGATCAGTCGAACTGATGCTACTTGATGAGGAAGGTAAAACACTCGCTTCCGATGAATTCGATTTGAAAGAGCTCGGCGATATTCCGGCACGAAGCGCAAGACCTTGGGTATTCGTCTTCACAAAAGACAATATCTTTGCAGAACAGCCACCAACAGAAAACTGGAAACTTGCATTTAACGTCCAATCGATGGTGCCTCACAAACTAGAGTTGGAGCAAACATGGGAAGACGGTTTAACGGCAGAACAAAAGGATGGACTTACAAAAGTTGTCGAAGGTCTTCCGAAATTGAAACCGCGTGAAGTAAATATTAGCGGATTCCAAGTAAAACAACAGGATGACGGCGGTATCGCAGCATCTGTATTTATCCGTAATGGTCACTCGAAACAAATCAATATCGAAAAGCTTCCACTAGAACTGATTGATGCATCTGGTGATTTAGTAGCTAGCGGTTCATTCGCCCTTGATCCACTTTCAGTAAAAGCAAACACTTCAAAACCATGGACGTTCATCTATCCAAAAGAAATGATTCAAAAAGATGAGCCAGACTTATCTCGCTGGACAGTTCGCGTACCACAACAAAACGCGTAAACAAAAGCGCAAGCGCCTGTTTAGTCCCGAAAAGCGCTAGAGGGCTTGAAGATAAAGGCGGCACATTCAAATCAGTTACATTCTGATTCGGATGTGCCGCCCTTTTTATTGCTATGTTAAACAAAGGAATGCCTATATTTATCGGACCGCGACTGTTGATTAACCATTTATTTGCATAAAATACCGGTGGGAGGGGCTTGATAACCTCCACTTTCACTGGACTATTTTCGGCCCGCTTTCGGCTAACTATTCATGACAGATTTACTGAGAGGTCCTAGTTTGGCTAGAAGTGACGGAGTCACTTCTAGCCAAACTTTTTTCAGTAATCCTGTTGTGAATAGTTGCCTGTCGCGTTCCTACACTATTCAAGTGAAAAATGCAGTTGTTTTGGAAGAAATGAATAGATGATATTCTATGGAGAGTGTAAGCGCCCGAAGATGAAATTTCGGGCACTCTAGCACATTGTAAAATGCGTTCCTTGCTTACTTTTAGTAAAGAATATGTATCTAATTCATGTGATGTCTTATAGAAAGTGACAGTTCTTTACTAAAAAAGAAAAAACCATATAGACAGCATCAGCCTCCAAAATTGCATCTTTGGAGGCTTTTCTCCTGGTAAGAAGCCAGCTATTCTTTCGTCTCAAAAAGCTTCATCACTTTGTGTACGTATACTTTTGGAGCGCGACGGATGAAGGACCACCATACGATTACCGAAAAAATGTGTAGAGATGCGACAAACATCTCGGTAATCGTAATAGAAGTCATTCAATCCAAAGCGATCCAAAAGCACGACTATACAAGTAGCAGCCAGGGGGTGATCAAGTTAGTAACTGGAAAATTTTAATTAATCAACAGACGTGATGTTGAACATATATAGTGAAAAACAGCACCAAGTTCCCTATTAAGGGTACTCAGTGCTGTCTGTTTTGTTTTAATTGGCTGAAGCAACTGCATTCACACCTGAGATGCGTTTTGCACCTACGTAGCGTTCACCCCAATAATAAGGGTCATTCAACTTATCAACGCGTACACCTTTTGATGTCGATGCGTGCGCAAATTTACCATCACCTATGTATATGCCAACGTGTGAAACTCGTTTGCCTGCTGTATTGAAGAATACGAGGTCTCCCGTTTCTAAATTCGCTTTACTAACAGAAGTTCCTGATGCATGCATACTAGCAGCAGTACGCGACACTTGGACATTATGTTGCTTGAATACATATGATACGTACCCCGAACAATCAAACCCACTCGTCGTGTTACCACCGTAACTGTACTTGACGCCAATTAGGCTTGTTGCCGTTTTTGAAATTGCAGCAGGTTTTGACGAAGCTTCGGCTTGTCCAACGAAAGGTGCGACGAGTAGTAGAAATGACATAGCTATAATTGTAATGGACTTTTTGAATGTGAATGTAAGTTTCATCTGTTCCCCCAAAGGATTAATTTATCTGAAATAATGATCTGTTACAACCTTAACACGCTTCAAACGCCTCCTACATTACAATTGTGTAACAAGTCTATTACACTACTTGTATTAAAGGAGACTTTCGAAACATTATTGTCTTTTTATGGGGTTTATAGTTTTTTAAAACGGGAATTTAGTAAAGTAGCATCTAATTTAATGGGAGGCGTTTGAAGTGAAACACGAAGATGACATTTCAGATAATACGCAAGAGTCTTTTCTTGAAGCACAAGAAAAAGCCCATGGTTGGTTAGGTAACGAAAAAACCGATAAGAAATATTCCGCAAAAAATTATATTCATAATCCATATCTCGATCACGCAGCAGGTGATTATGAACCCCTGAAAGAAGATAGCCGTTTTCATAATTCAGAAGACCCACACCGAACGACTGGGAAATTCAACAAAGAGCGTGGTTTCTCTCAAAAAAAACGTGATGCACTAATTGCCAAAAATGGGCAGCTTAGTGATATGCAAACTATATTCAGTACATTGAATCATGATCGACACTAATCCCCTTCTTTCTATAATAACAAAAAGGTGAGTGCTACTAATCGTAGTCACTCACCTTTTTGTTTAGCTTATTAAATTTCTAAATCCGTAATGACGATGACATCTTTGTGATCAACTAATTTTGTAATCGGCCACTCAGTCGTTACATTACCTTCAAGCAACTTCTCGATAGCTGCTCGTTTCTTTTCACCAAATGCTAGTAAAACAATTTTTTTCGCACCTAATATCGAACTAATTCCCATCGATAAAGCTGTTTCAGGGATTTTTTCATCATTTTCGAAGTACTGGCTATTCACACCCAATGTCGATTCCGTCAATTGCGCTACATGTGTAACGGAATCGAAAGGAAGTCCAGGTTCGTTGAATGCGATATGGCCATTCTCTCCTACTCCAAGTAGCTGGATGTCGAGTGGGTACTCTTCTAAAAGATCTTCATAAGCGGCACATTCTTCAACCAAATCTTCAGCCATCCCATCCGGAATATTTGTTTTTCTAAATTCTTTCTTATCAAACAGATGCTCACTCATAAAATAAGCGTAGCTGTTCGGGCTTGATTCAGGTATTCCGATATACTCATCCAAATTAAAAGTGACAATATTGGAGAAATCAAGATTTGACGAAACCCATTTATCGTAAACAGGAATCATTGTACTTCCTGTTGCCAGCCCAAGTACGTTTAGACGTCCACTTTCAATTTCGTTTTTAATGATTTCGTAAACTTGTTCTGCGCCTTGTTCAGGGCTTTCAACTTTTATAAGTTTTAGATTTTTCATATAGATCAACCAACTTCCATTAAGATTTTGCTCTCGCTTTATTGTAATTTCCCTAAACAGTCTGGTCAACTTTAATCGAACTTAACATACCATCTTCTTTTCTCACATGCATCTCTAGACCTTTATTATAGGTAATTGACGGAAATATGAAGAATGCGTGAACAACTTGTGAAACCCTCCCTTATATCCTTAGGCATAGGGTTTTCCCTAATTCCCATATTAAACCTGAAGACTATGATAAAGGTATGACAGCGAATCCACTTCGCCGGAAATAGGAGGTGTACTAATGGGGAAAAGAAATTCAATGAAACATCAACCCAATACGCATGAATCTACACATAGTTTGAAAGGTACTTTCATAGCCGTCATGCTGTTGGGAGTCGTCATTCTAGTATCTTGGTTCGGGTTTTATGCACTATTTTTATCTAGATAATAATTATATCAGGAGGGTTACTTATGCATTTGCACAAATATGAAAAGATATGGCTTGTTTTCGGAATGGCTTCACTCGTCCTATTCCTACTAATTATCGGCTTCGCTGCTTTCTGGAAAGGGACGCATCCGCAGAGCCATATTGAAACAATCGATCCACAAAATGTTGAAGCACATGACGCATTCAAGCCTGAAAATCTTGGCATTCGTGAAGTAGCTGACGGCAAATATATCGTCAACATCGTTGCTTCTGCGTTCAACTATGATTTCGGTAAAGACACGGAAGGTACTGCTATTAAAACGATTCGCGTGCCAAAAGGTTCCACCGTTCTTTATCAAATCACAACAAAAGATGTTGTCCATGGCTTCCAAGTAGCTGGAACAAACGTCAACATGATGGTTGAACCTGGCCACATTAGCCGTTACGAGACTGTCATGAAAAATGCAGGCGAATTCACGATTGTCTGCAACGAATACTGCGGCATCGGTCACCACCAGATGTACGGAACAGTGGAGGTGTATGAATAATGACTAAGGTTCAATTACCGCTTTCTAAAAAAGAATCCAGATTATATATGGCATTCATGTGGGTTACTTATATCTCGCTTTTTGTCGGAGGTCTGATGGGTTTATTGCAGACTTTTGTCCGCTCTGGGAAATTCAAATTACCGTTTAATATTGATTATTATACAATCCTGACTGTTCACGGTGTTATTCTTGGACTCGTCTTAACAACCTTTTTCATTATCGGTTTCCAGTTTTCACTTATGGGGAAAACGGTTGGGATTTCGGATAAACAGTTGAAAGTCGCATGGCTTTCATTCTGGGTAATGCTGATCGGAACCATCATGGCTGCAATTACGATTCTTGTAGGCGAAGCTTCAGTATTATACACATTCTATGCACCACTACGAGCTCACCCGGCATTTTATTTCGGTTTAGCACTCGTTATTATCGGTAGCTGGATTGCTGCCTTCGTTAACTTCCGTCAGCTTTACGTATGGAAGAAAGCACATAAAGGTGAAAAATCACCATTACCTGCATTTATGGTTATTATCAATATGCTTATGTGGTTCATCGCTACAATCGGCGTAGCAACATCTGTCCTAGTGCTGTTCATCCCTTGGTCACTTGGCTATGCTGAAACAATCAATGTTTTACTAAGCCGTACGTTATTTTGGTATTTCGGACATCCACTCGTTTATTTCTGGTTACTTCCAGCTTATATGGCGTGGTATGTTGTTATTCCAAAGATCATCGGCGGAAAATTATTCAGTGATGCACTTGCTAGAATGGCTTTCATTCTATTACTAATGTTCTCGATTCCGGTCGGATTCCATCACCAGTTGACAGAACCGGGTATTGACCCTACTTGGAAATTCATTCAAGTTGTGCTGACATTCATGGTTGTTATTCCGTCATTAATGACAGCATTCTCGATTTTCGCTTCATTTGAAACAACAGGCCGACGAAAAGGGTATAAGAGCTTATTTGGTTGGTTCAAAAAGCTTCCATGGAAAGATGTACGTTTCCTAGCACCATTCATCGGTATGGCTGCATTCATTCCGGGTGGCGTGGGCGGTATCGTTAACGCATCTCACCAAATGAATGCGCTCGTCCATAATACAATTTGGATTACAGGTCACTTCCATTTAACTGCTGCAACAACAGTCGTTCTAACATTTTTCGGGATTACGTATTGGCTTGTACCGCATTTAACTGGCCGCCGACTGACTCCGAGGTTAAATAGGCTCGGGATTATTCAAACGTTCATTTGGACGATTGGTATGGCGATCATGTCAGGTTCTATGCATATCCAGGGATTACTTGGCGGACCGCGTCGTTCAAGCTTCTCCGAATATGCAGGCGGTGAACAAGTCGCTACGTGGATCAATTACCAGATTGCACAAGCTGTTGGAGGAACGATTTTGTTCATCGGTATTCTCTTGATGGTGTACATTTTCATCCAATTAACATTCTTCGCACCACGCGGCGTTCAAGAATATCCGATTGCCGTAGAGGAAGACGATGCAGAGCCTACACCTAAAATTCTTGAAAACTGGTATCTATGGGTTGGGATTACAATTGCACTGATTCTGTTCGCTTACACAATTCCAGTCATTGATATACTGAAACACTCACCACCAGGTTCGCCGCCATTTGATTGGCTGATTGGTAGATAGTTGCATTATGAAGCAGCTCTGATTTCCGGGTATTGTCCGTGAAATCTGGGCTGTTTTCATTTTGTTGGAATTGATGGGTTGGAGGGGGTTGGTTGGACACCGCCCTATTTGTTGGATACTTTAGCGGATTGGTCGCACACTTCGACAGGTTGGTTGGACACTCCACTGAATTGGTTGCACACTTCATCGAGTTGGTTGGACACCGCCCCATTTGTTGCACACTTCATCGCATTGGTTGGACACTTCCAGTAATACCATCAAGGCAATCCATAATCTACTCTGCTCCATATAAAAAAGCCTCTTACCTGGTTTATCTTCCCAGGTAAGAGGCCTTTATCAATTACAAGTTATTCGCAACTCGTTCAACCGCAGCTGCTACATTAAGATGGACGTTTGGATCAAGTGGATGTGGGACAAGATCGCCCGGTTTCGTGCTGTCGACAATTGCAAGTGCAGCTGCGATTAGCATCGGATAAGTAATTTCCTTCGCATGTGCATTTAGGGCACCGCGGAAAATACCTGGGAAGCCTAAGATATTATTAACGAGACGGCCATCCGCCGCAAATGCCGCGCCCGCTGCAAGTGCGTCTTCCGGTGTAATTTCAGCGTTTGGATTGGACAAAGCCAAGATAATTTGCCCTTTTCGTACCATTTCTGGTTTGATAAGTCCAGCAACGCCCGTTGTGGCTACGATAATGTCACACGTTGCCATCAATTCTTCAAGTGAATCAATGACTGTGCCGCCATGATCAGCAAGCCTCTGACGTGCGACTTCATTACGGTCAATTCCACGCATTTCCTTCACACCATACTTCATAAGCATACGGCTAATTGCTAGACCAGCTGCACCAAGACCAATTTGGCCCACAACCGCTTCCGTTAGCAAAACATCTGTCTGTTGACAAGCTGAAATTACAGATGCCAACGTGACAACTGCTGTACCATGCTGATCATCGTGCATAACTGGAATCGACAGCTCCGCTTTCAATCGCTCTTCAATTTCGAAACAGTGTGGAGATCCGATATCCTCCAACAATATTCCACCAAACCCTTGCTGAATATGTTTAATTGTTTCTACAACTTCATCTGGATCACTCGTGTTAAGCAAGATAGGAATACCACTTATCCCAGCGAATTGATCAAATAACACAGCTTTTCCTTCCATTACAGGCATTCCCGCGACAGGTCCGATATTTCCAAGACCCAGAATCGCTGTGCCATCTGTCACAATTGCGACCGTGTTTGAGATTCCAGTAAAGTATTTCGCCTGTTCCGGATCATTCTTGATAAGTTCACAGACGTTCGCAACGCCTGGTGTATAGACACGTCGCAAATCACCTAAAGAACGAATTTCCATACGGCCTTTCATATGAATCTTGCCGCCTTCATGTGCTTGCAATACATCATCCGTTATAGCGTGGACACTAATTCCGTCGCCGATTTGATTAACCGCTTCAACAATTTGCAACAAGTGCTCTTCACTTGTACATTGAATTGAAATATCACGAATCGTTGATAATGTACCTACTTTTATAGTTTGGATATCACCAATATCTCCATTTAATTGTCCGATAGCTAACGCAACTTTCGCGAAGTTGCCCGGCACTGATGGTGTTTCGATAATTAGATTACGCATAAATTGCACTTGTTCCATTGTATTACCCCCTGATTATACTTGCCAATCCTCATTTTACACGTATAGGACCAGGTCGTAAACATTTTATGACTTCGGTTATAATTAATCGCGAATTCACATATTTCACGCATAATTAAAGGAGTGTTTTCCCATAACAAAACTGTTCCAAGCCGAATTAGAATTCAAATAAGGAACTGTTATTTCATTACGAGTCTTTACGTTCTTCGATTGCAAATCGGCTCACAGACGTTTCTAACGCTTCAGAAAGACTCGATAACTCATCTGCTGCCTCTCTCATTGCTTCAACTTGGAACGATGTCTGTTCGGCAGATGCAGTCGTTTCCTGAACACCTGCGGCAGATTCTTCGGCAATTGACGCAACTTCAGTCACACCTTCCGTCAGTTTACCACCAATCTCCTCCAGATGATCTAGGTCTGCCGACATCACGTTCGTCAGTTTATTCATTTCAGTAACAAGTTTTGAGATTTCCTCAAAAACAACGCCAGTATCAAGTACTTTCTGCTTTCCATCAGCAACACTTTG
The DNA here is from genome assembly GCF_014302295.1 of Sporosarcina sp. resist. Taxonomy (NCBI): domain Bacteria; kingdom Bacillati; phylum Bacillota; class Bacilli; order Caryophanales; family Caryophanaceae; genus Sporosarcina; species Sporosarcina sp. resist. Next base: position 3,941,018 of record NZ_CP060287.1, read on the forward strand.
GTAGCCGCTTTCAAGTGCTTTTACCGCACTAGACGACCCTATTTGAACCGTGTCAACAATTGTCGTAATTTCACTTACAGAATTCGCAACTTGTTCCGCAAGCTTCTTCACTTCATCCGCCACGACTGCAAAACCCTTCCCGTGTTCGCCGGCCCGCGCGGCTTCAATTGCCGCATTAAGCGCAAGTAGATTCGTTTGTGCTGCGATTTCACTAATGACAGTGACAAGTGACGAGATTTCCTTCGTCTGATTATCTAACTGTTTAATGGTTTCAACTGACTTATTAACTACTCCGTAAATTTCATTCATTTGTTCAACGGAACTTTCCATCATTTCATTTCCGTTTACTGTTCGCTGTAAAATGGCTCTTGAGGATTCAACAACTTGTCCCCCTGCTTCGTTGGCATGTTGGACATCTTCAAAAAAGGTTCCGACCATTTCAGCCATATTCGAAGCTGTATTCGCCTGTGCTTCAGATCCCGCTGCAAGTTGTTCCATCGTTGCCGCGATTTGGCTCGTTGAGTCACTTACGATTCCCGATGTTTCGGATAATTCCGTACTTCTACTATTTACTTGACGGGAAATCGTCAGGCTATCAGCCAAAATACGTTGCATTTCATCCCTCATTTTATTGATAGAATGAATTTGTTGTCCAACTTCGTCTTTCAGTTTCGTCTCAAGGGGAGGATCGTTTAAAATCCCTTCTGCCATCCGTTCCATCCTCTGTGAAACCGCAACGACTGGTCTAGAAATGCTTCGTGCTACGTAAAAACTAATAAGGATGGCAAGAAAAATAACGACAATTGCTATGGTAAAGTTTGTTACTTGTGTTTTTTTACCTTTTTCCACATTTTTCATTCCATCAGCTACTATTTTGTCTTGTCTCGACACAGCAAGCGCATTGAACTCATTCACTATTTCATCGGCAAGCGGCTCCGCAATTTCACGATCAAGACGTTCCGCCTCTGCCTGCCTTCCAGCTTTGACTGCTGGAAACACTTGGTCTGTCAAAACTTCGCGCCATTCGATACTGCTTGCAATCAAACGCTTTACATTCTCAGAGTCTGATATCTGTTTAAGCTCTTCCTGAAGTAGCGCACTTTCTTCCGTTAAACGGTTAAATTCTTCGATATATTTATTATCTCCATACAAGATATACCCCCGTGACAAAGCCACTCGATCTGCTATGTTGAAAGCAAGCCTTGAATCAGTAATGAGCATTGGCAACTGCTCGTTCGTAATGTCTTCAGAAGTTTTAACAAGATTCTTGATTCCTGTGGCGCCATTTAGTCCTAAGAAAGTTGCAAGTATAACGACCACTCCGAAACCTGCCCATATTTTCGCACGTATTGTCTTCATTTTCCAATCCCCCTATTTTTTATTTCTATATCAACAACTACTTTACTTAAAGTGGAAAAAAGTGTACTATTTGTCGAAAAAGAAACTATTATCATAATTGTAGCATGTTTTATGTAGAATTATAGATAAATAGAACTACTTTTATCCGAATAACTATTTGAATCATTCTATACCCATCGAACTATTGAATTTATTAGACAATTCCTCTTCTTTTCAGTTATAATGAAAGGTGGTGAGTTTTTTCACATAATTCTTTCAAGGAGTTGCAGTTTACTTGTCTATACAGAAAAATTTCGTGATTGGGCTTATGCTCTTTGCTTTGTTCCTCGGTGCGGGTAATATTATTTTCCCACCGCTTCTTGGGCAAATGGCAGGGGATGAACTTTTCATTGCGATGATTGGATTCCTAATCACAGGAGTCGGGTTGCCTCTCATTGCAGTTCTAGCAATTGCCAATGCAGGCGGCGGATTAGAAACCATTGCAAGTCGCGTCAATCCTTATTTTGGAGTTATTTTCACGATGATTGTCTATATGGCAATTGGTCCATTTTTCGGCATTCCACGAACAGCTACTGTCTCATATGAAATTGGGGTCGTCCCATTTTTGCCTGATAGCATTTCTGGCTCAAACTGGCCACTTGCGTTGTTTACGATCGTCTTCTTTACTATTACGGTCGCTCTCTCCCTAAATCCTGCGAAACTTGTCGATCGCATAGGGAAAGTGTTGACTCCTGTCCTATTTTTAGTTATTGGGGCACTTGCTGTGAAGAGTATTGTGTCACCAATGGGAGATATCGGACAAGCCCAAGGTGATTTTGCAACCAATGCGTTTTTCCGTAGCTTTGTTGAAGGGTATTTAACGATGGATGTCATTGCGGCACTTGTATTCGGCATCGTCGTTATTAATGCGCTTAAAGCAGAAGGCGTGACAGAAAGCCGTGCTGTCATGAAAGCAATGGTTTTCGCTGGTGTTGTCGCAGCTACTGGATTAGCGCTCGTTTACATTTCACTCGGGTATATTGGAGCGACAAGCGTCGATGTTATCGGGATACAAGACAACGGAGGTGCGGTTCTCGCACTCGCATCTACCGTCTTATACGGACCATACGGAACGATGATTCTGGCAATGACAATTATTTTTGCTTGTCTGACAACATCGATTGGTCTCGTTTCAGCATGTGCACAGTATTTCGAACATGTATTTCCGCGGAATTCATACAAGACATATGTCTTCATTTTCGCGGGATTCAGTGCAATTATTGCAAACGTTGGATTGACACAACTTATTTCTATTTCAATACCGGTTTTGCTCACAATCTACCCACTCGCAATTGTTCTGATGCTTATGTCATTCATCGACAAATCGTTTGGTAGAAAGCCAATTGTCTATATCCTGGCGCTACTGGCAACTGCTTTTGTTAGTATCTTTGACGGCTTAAAAGGAGCCGGAATCGACATTAAGCCTGTCAATGATGTACTTGCCCATCTCCCACTCTATGAACAGCAGATTGGTTGGCTTGTACCAGCGATTGTCGGAGCACTTATTGGTGTGGTTCTAAGCCCCTTGTTTAAGAAACGGATTTAGTTCTCAGAAAGTTCATGCTTTTACCTCCAATTTCAGCTATACTGAATGAACATTCAGTATTATGGAGGGTTTTCCAATGACGATGAATTTTGATGACATGACAATGACAACTATTTGGCTTAAAATTGACGAGAAATTGAACGGAGAACCAGGTCCAATTAAAGGTATGACTGTGACCTATTCATTCAATTTATCTGGTGATGATGGCGGTCTATATGGCTTAACGTTAGCAGATGGCAAAGCCGTAACAATTACCGGAGATCCCGGTGAAGTTGATTGTGCGTTAACTATGAGTGTAAAAGATTTCAAGAAACTACTTGCTGGCAACTTGAATTCGACCGCTGCCTTTATGATGGGTAAACTCAAAGTTAAAGGAAATATTGGCCTTGCGTTAAAATTAGAAGGTTTATTAAAACAGTATTCGTTTTAATAGAAGAAAGCGGCTCTCATTAAATGTGGGAGTCGTTTTTTGATTCCCCATAATTAATTGAAATGAGCACGTTTGAAGCCAACTATGAGTAATACTTCCCACTTCAGATAAAGGGAGCCCATTGTCGAATTAGGTATATTGATGTAAAATGAAAGAAAATTCGAAAGAAGGTGCACCTTTTATATGAAAAAATCGAAAAGCATTGCGTGGAAACTTTCAGCACTTATTATTACGCTCTTTTTAGTATTATTTATCTCATATACAGTCGTTACAAGTACCATTTTGCATAATCAAAGTACCAACGACGCGGAGAGTTCTGCAATTGATAACACTGAACTATATGCTGCTAAAATGAGCGACCGATTTAAGAAAACGAATGACATGCTCCACACAACAAAACACATATTTGAAACACTGCAGGCACAAGGTAATTTAACTGCGGACGAAGCCATAACTGTCATAGAGAATAATTTAAAAAACAACACTGATGCTTCTGGAATGGCTGCTATATTTGAAAGCGGATCTATTCCTATTGAAGAGTCTGTTAGTAATGATTTAATAGATCCAGAGAAGCGTTTTATTCCTTATTTGTATAAGGATGGAGACAAGATTACTATGGAGGCTCTTAGCGAATATGAAACAGAGGGCGAAGGAGATTGGTACTTAATACCGAAAAAAGAAAAGCGAGCTGTCTTGACAGAACCGTACGAGTACAGTGCAGGTGGTGAAATCATCTTAATGACTACCATTTCCGTACCGCTAATTACAAGTTCAGGTTCCTTTTTCGGTGTTCTTACAACAGATATTTCCATCTATTTTTTAAATGAACTCGTGAATACAATCAAGCCGGATGGTGGATATGCTAGCATTATTACCGATGGCGGTTACTTAACTGCCAACAGTATTAGCGAAGAGTTGAACGGGGTAAATGTGCAAGACTCTTATGATTGGAGCACAATTAAGAACACGCTTGGAAAAGGAGAAGTATCGACTTTATATGCTGATTCAAAGCAACTAAATGAAGAGGCCTTTAACTCGTTCGCCCCGATGCTGTTAGACAATATTAAAGATACATGGTCTGTACAGACGGTTGTTCCAAAGTCAAAAATACTAGAAACATATAACACAATCTTACTTCTAACAATCATTTCCGCAATTGTCATGGTTGTTTTAATGTCTGCAGCTACCTTGTGGTTCATTTTCAAACAATTAAAACCACTTGCTTATTTACGAGAGTCAATCGAAACAGCAGCAGCTGGTGACTTGACGAGAAGTATAGATGAAAAACATATCCATCCAGATGAAATTGGTGCTGTAGCTATGGCATATAACAATATGCTCCGTAAAACAAATGACGCCATTCATACAGTTTGGGATTCTTCCACTCAATTAAACAAGTCTTCCAATCACGTCCACCATGTTTTCGAGGAGATTGTTGCATCTAGTCAAGAAGTATCTCTAGCAACCGATGAAATTGCACATGGGGCCTCTAAGCAGTCGGAAGATACGGAAGAAACGAGTCACCGAATTTTAGATTTGTCAGATCAAATGGACTCACTCGCTATTCTATCAAACAACATGAACGTATTATCAAAACAAACAGGTCTATCTACTATACAAGGAATGACAGAAGTTAAGAAACTGCGTGAACATAATGAAGCTACGAATGACATGAATGAAAAGGTACAGCAACAAATTGAAACACTGACCACTAAAATAGCGGAGATAAATCAAGTTATTGCATCGATTCACGGCATCACTGCACAAACGAATTTGCTTGCGCTCAATGCTAGTATTGAAGCTGCACGTGCTGGCGAGCATGGAAAAGGCTTCGCTGTCGTAGCGGAGGAAGTACGAAAACTTGCCGAGCAGTCTCGCTTAGAAACAGATGTTATTCAACAAACGGTTCAAGAAATATTACTAGAGTCACAGCAGACTGTTTCTATTATTACAGCGAATATTCAATTGATGGAAGGCCAAAACGAATCTGTATCAAGTACAGAATCTTCCTTTACCCGCAATGCGGAACTTGCTGAACAGATGGGTGGTTCAATAGACGAGTTAGCCACTAAACTCGCCGATATGATGGAACATAAAGACCAAGCGATGTTGGCAATTCAGAGTGTCTCCGCGATTTCGGAAGAAACTGCTGCTTCAGCTGAACAAGTCAGCGCCTCAGCCGCCGCGCAACAGGGTGAGCTTGAACGCGTCGCAGAATCGACCAATCATATGAATAAAATTGCTCATGAACTGCAAGAAGTCGTCGATCGATTTAAATTATCATAATCAAGGACCTAAATAAGATTTGCCTGCCCAGTCAAGATTGTTTGCTGGGCAGGCTTTTTTTAGAAGGTGTCTTTAACGTGACTTTCAGCTACTGTGTATGTTGAAACAAAGATTTCCCACCGAATTCGCTACGGTGCTCGGGGATGCCTCCGGTTAACCCTGTAAGGCGCCTTCGCTCAGTTTATATATAGCGTTAAATCTTTCTATCGATTTATCGTTGTAGGCATACTACTTACCTTCGAATCTTTTTCCATCATCCATTTCAACGTTGCCTTTATTCCCTCTTGATATGGCGTTGTAGGCACCGGACCAATTTCAGTTTCATATTTCTTACCACTTAATATAACGGGTGTTTCTGTTAAATACATCATTTCCACCATTTCTTTCATGAACGGCTGAAACATTCCTAGGAAACGAATCATCGTTTTTGATACTGTCCTAATCGATTTTTGGTATCCCGTTTCTTCACGTATCATCTTAATCACTTCTCCGCCCGTTATCGGATATACTGCCGGGATATTCCAATTTTGATTGTAAGCATCATCTCGCAGTGCGAGCTCCACCATTGCCTTCGCGCCATCGAACGTGTATAGATATTCCCTCGCTACCTGAACGCCGCCAACGAAATTCGCCGACTTATTTCGAACAACATTCTTAAGTGTTTCGTAAAGCATCGTATTTTCTGCATAAGGTCCATAAAAATCTGGAAAATGAACAATTAAAGAAGGGACATTACTGTCTTTCAATTTATCTTCCATCGCTAGACGAATCTCCCCCTTTTTCGTATGTGGCTCTTTCTGTGCATCTTCCGAAATTTTTTCTTTATGTTGCGCCCCGTATGCATAAATATTATCCACTAGCGCAATTTTTGCTTGCTGCGCTTCCGCTATACGAATCAAAATATCCATACATATAAGATGTGTGACATTCCAAACCGGGTAAGGAAAATTTATGGCGTGAAAAATGACATCCACTCCTTGAGCCGCCTGAGATACTTCACCTTCTGTTAATACATCCCCAGCATAGATCGTTACCTTTGACTCCTTCTCAAAAAGTGCTTTCAACTTTTCTTTTCCTCTAGCAAAAGCGACAACATCGACTCCTCGAGAAACCAATTCCCTCACCAATGCGTACCCCATTCCCCCTGATGCCCCTAACACTAATGCCTTCTTCATACACATTCCCTCCCCCTCTATTAACCACTGGTCAATAATTATTAAAAAAAGTGTCATGCTCTATATCAATGTACGATGTAGAGCATTCACTTAGTTAAATAAGCCTTTTAAAATAAATTCCACATGTGATTCAGCCGATACTTTTGCTTCATCAAAATTGATAACGAATCCACGATGATGGACAACAAAACCATGAAGCGCAAGAAATGCAGACCATACGTCTTTCATAGCAAGCCTTTTCTTCGATAAATTTTGTACAGACTCAGCAAACTTTTGATAGCTAACATACGCGGCCTCCTGAGACAGACTATCCACTTCAGCATATCTTGCTACGAACATGAATTCATACTGACTTTGATTGTTCAAACCAAATTCAATAAAGCGAAGAAATACATTGTTCAGCTTTACCAAGTCTTCTTCAGCACCTTGAGCAGTATCTTCCAAAAGATCATTCAGCCTAGAAAAATCGACTTTTACAATTGCATCAAACAATTCTACTTTATTTTTAAAATGGTAATAAAGTGCACCATGCGTGCAACCGACTTGCTTAGCGATGCTTCGCATAGAGACATCTTGAAAACCTTTTTCAATGAACAAGGCACGAGCTTGTTGTACAATCATTTCTTTTGTTAACTCTTGAGATGCGGATTTATGAGAAGACATCGTCTCGCCCCCTTTTGACCACTGGTTAGTTGAAGTGTAACTCTGTTTAGCAATATTCACAAGTACTAACTAAACCAGATAATAAGAAATTTCCTGTTTCGACACCTATGGAGATATCCCTTTCATTACTGTATATGTTAGACAAATGAATATCTCTATGAACTAAGCGAAGGCGCCTTACAAGGGGCAGCCGAAGCGAATTCAATGGAATTCTTTATTTCAACATATATAATATTGTAATTCCAATCCTCCCGCAACACTCTTGTAATCTACCTGTTACACAAATGTAATTTAACAGTCTATTGTTCTAGTTCTATTAATCAGATAGAATACATATATAGAACTGTTTGTCGTGGAGAGGGGAAAATAGATGCAAAAGAGAGCTTTTTCGGTGCTGGCAGCGTTTGCCCTAGCGGCGTTTATCTCAGTCGGGAGCGCGGATGCAGCAACTGAATCATACACCGTCAAGCCCGGTGACACGCTATGGCAAATTGCTACAAAGCATAAATTAACTGTGGACGAACTTAAAAGTCTAAACAGTCTTGCTTCCGATTCGATTAAAACCAATCAAAAATTGGCCGTTTCTGCAAAAAATGCGGTTAGTCAAAAATCAGGAGTAGCCAGTTCACCCCCAGTAAAAACAGCAAATACGAAAGTTACCACTGTACTAAAGGAGACTTCTTCCACTAACTCATGGAAGAATGCCGTTGCAACAACTGTGAAGCCAAAAGAGTTGAATCTTCCCTCTAAAAAGGTATTACTTAATGCCGTCGAAGTTTCACTTCCACTTTTGGATACACCGTATGTTTGGGCTGGCGCAACTAAAGAAGGCTTCGATTGCAGCGGGTTCATTTATTATGTATTTAACGAGGCAGGACTTACTATACCAAGACTAGATACAATTGGTATGCATACCAATTCTTTTAATGTGGACAAGCCTATACCGGGCGATTTGGTGTTTTTCGCAAATACATACCGTAGTGGCATTTCGCACGCTGGAATTTATTTAGGTGAAGGTAAATTCATCCATGCCGCTACGCAAAAAGTTGAAGTTTCTTCAATTGATTCAGTTTACTGGAAAGACAAATTCACAGGCTTCAAACGATTTAATCAGCTTAATTGATAGTTAACAGCTTTCCTATTAGTGGGGAAGCTGTTTTTTTACATTGCGTTAGTGTCGTAAAGTTCCACATTTCTGCCGTACAGTTCATCCTTCTTCTTGCACAATCTTCGACTTTTTTCATCCCATCGAAAATTCTATCTATTCCCTAAGCCAAATGTAAGTTATAATCGAATTGACACCTGTCAAGACACACCATTATACATTGTGTCGTTCTGGGCATATGACTCATACGATAAAAAAAGGGGGAACTAATTCATGAAGAAAAACAGCATGTGGTCGCTTAACTTCACGACTGCCGCACTCGTCCTTATTCCAGCAGCTATCGGCATCAACTACCTTGGAAAGTTGTTTGCTGGTCTGCTTAAATTGCCGCTATGGCTCGATTCAATTGGCACAGTGCTTGCTAGTATGCTAGCAGGTCCGATTATCGGTGCCATTGCAGGGATTGTGAACAATATTATTTACGGCTTCACTGCCGATCCGATTTCATTCGTCTATGCAATTACATCGGCAGTCATCGGTCTTGTCGTGGGAATCATGGCGTATAAAGGATGGATAGCAAACGTAGGAAAAGCACTTGTCCTCGGACTTGTCGTCGGCTTAATCGCCGCCACAGTCTCAACTCCGCTTAATATCATGTTTTGGGGTGGGCAAACCGGGAATGTATGGGGTGATGCACTATTTGCAACAATGATGGCACAAGACATGCCGCTTTGGTTTGCATCATTCGCAGACAGTGTTGTCGTTGACGTGCCTGATAAAATGGCGACGGTTCTAATCAGTTTCCTTCTCTTCAAAGGATTGCCTAAAAATTTGACGCATATGTACGACAACCGTTCGGAAATAGAACGTCTTTAAGGACTACGTAAGCGGCCTGCTTCACTGGGCCGCTTACACTAGATTATACTGTTAGGAGGATTCCCGTGAAAAACATGACACTGTATGTAGATAAAGATTCGTTCATCCACAACATCGATCCGCTTACTAAGCTCTTATTCGTCTTCATATCAATCGCATTGACATATATCCTCCCGACTCATTTATTCGTCATCTGTGTCTTGGCATTTACGCTTCTTCTTCTACTTACCGGCAAAGTGTTCAAGTACATTTTGCCGGTTATTGGTGTCAGCCTACTGTTGATTGTTTCTATCATCATTGTTCAAGGTTTCTTCCATCCCGACCGTGCTACACTTCTTTTTGAAATTGGACCTCTTCCTATTTATAAGGAAGGATTCGCATTCGCACTGCTACTTACCCTCCGTATCATTAATATGGTGTGTGCGTTCGGTGTTCTCATTTTGACGACGAAACCAGATGACCTTGTCGAATCACTTATCAATAAGGGAATGTCTCCTAAAATCGGCTACGTTTTTCTATCAGTTTTACAGATTATCCCACAAATGATTGCAATGACTAGTAAAATTACCGATGCTCAGCGGGCACGTGGAATGGAAACAGAAGGGAATTTACTTACGCGTATCAATTCATTTATCCCGCTTCTAGGTCCAGTTGTTCTCAATTCATTAAACGATACGCGTGAAAGGTCTATTGCGCTTGAAATACGCGGCTTCAATGCCAAAGGAACAAAAACATTTTTGAATGAATCCTTTCATTATAAATACGGTCTCCTCTTGAAAATTATACTTGTCATCCTATTGATCGCCGCTATCGTCTGGAGGGTTGCCTTATGAACAGTATCCGCGTCGAAAATCTAAAATATAAATACCCGAACACCGATACTTTCGCGCTTGACGATATTTCATTCACAGTTAAAAAAGGAGAATTCGTTGGCATAGCCGGCATGAATACCGCTGGAAAAACGACACTATGTTATGCACTCAGTGGCCTGGTTCCCCATTTCTTCAAAGGTGCGTATGGTGGGGATGTTTTCATTGGCGACATGGACGTGCTTGCACATGAAATCAGCGACATTACAGCGAAAGTTGGACTCGTTTTTGAAAATCCTTTTTCACAAATGACAGGTGCAAAATTCACGGTTTACGATGAAATCGCCTTCGGACTCGAAAACTTGGGCATCCCTCGTGACGAAATGCATAGGCGTATTAAAGAAAGTATGCAGTTCCTCGATATCGAAGCATTACGGGATAAAAATCCGTTCTCCTTATCTGGCGGGCAAATGCAACGTGTCGCAATCGCCAGTGTTATCGCCATGAAACCGGATATTTTAATACTTGACGAACCGACATCACAGCTCGATCCTCAAGGTTCTGAGGAAGTTTTCCGCATCGTTGAAAAACTGTCGAGAGAAGGTATGACGATACTAATGGTTGAGCAGAAAATGGAGAAACTTGCCGCCTATTCCGATCGTATTTTTCTCATGCACGAAGGTAAATTGATAGATTCTGGACCGCCTGCTGAAATCTTTTCACGTGATGATTTACAGACTTTCGGAGTCGAACCACCTGTTTATACTTCAGTCGCAAAAGCGCTTCATTTAAAAAACGAGTTGACTGGCCTCTATCCGATTTCACTCGAAGAAATGCCTGTAAGTGGAATTACTATTGGGGATATACGGGCAGTCACCGAATCCTCAACTTCAACAAAAATGGCTAGTCCTGAAATCTCCGTAAAAGATCTCCAGTTCAGCTATAACAAGAATACCCCCATTTTGCGCGGAATTAGCGTGACGTTAAGTGGTGAACCTACAGCCATTATTGGACAAAACGGTGCAGGAAAAACCACTTTCGTCAAATTATTGAAAGCTTTATTAAAGCCAAATGCTGGCGAAATCATCATAAATGGCACGAATACGAAAGACACGACCGCGGCAAAACTTGCGGGCACTATCGGACTCATTTTCCAAAATCCAAATGACCAGATTTTCAAAAATAATGTCTTGGATGAAGTAATGTTCGGTCCGCTCAATGTTGGACAAACGCCTGAAGTTGCACGCTTGAATGCCGAGAAAATGCTTAACCGCGTTGGACTATTAACTAAAGCAGAAGAAAATCCATATGATTTAAGTCTAGCCGAGCGAAAAATGATTGCTGTTGCATCCATTCTTGCAATGGATACAGACATCGTTATTTTCGATGAACCGACAATGGGGCAAGATGCAAGCGGTAAGGCGATGCTAAAAGAAATTATCCATGAGTTGCATGCGCAAGGTAAACTTGTGCTCTGTATTTTGCATGATATGGATTTTGTCGCTGAAACATTTGGTCGAACGATTATAGTGAGTAATGGACAGTTGTTATTTGACGGCCCGACTCGTATTGCTTTTTCAGAAGTGGCTATTCTCCACACTGCTCGTCTTGAACAGCCCCATATTACCCAACTTGCTCATAAGATGGGCTATGATGAGATTTTATTAAAAGAAAATGAATTGATCAACGAATAAGTAAAAGACCGCGTCGCCAACTACTAGGCACGCGGTCTTTCACTTTATAATCGGAATCTTGATATCGTTGCGTTCAAATCATCGGTTAGTTCGCGAAGGGCTGTCACCTTGTCCACTACTTTCCCTATAGACTCTAGTTGCTCTTCTGCTGAAGCGGAAATCTCCTCACTACCTGCCGCCGTTTGTTCCACAACCGCACTAATGTTTTCGGTATTCTCAAGCACCGTAACATTGAACTGCTTCGAATTATTCACGCCTGTAACGAGCTCTGTCAACGCTTCCGTAATATTTCCCATTTTATCTTCGATGTTTGCAAATGTATTGAGTGTTCGGGTTACATTGCCATCTTGCGCTTCGGCAATTTCAACACCTTTTCCAACTGATTCAGAAATTGAGCCAAGTCCGCCTTTGATTAGATTAACCATATCGAATATCTGTGAAGTTGCAGTTGTTGATTCATCAGCTAGTTTCCTTACTTCCGAGGCAACTACTGCAAATCCTTTCCCCGCTTCCCCCGCACGCGCAGCTTCTATTGCAGCATTCAGCGCAAGTAAGTTTGTCTGCGAAGCAATGTTAGAAACCGCCTTAGCCATATCTTCGATTCTTATTGCATAGTGCGTAAATTGCTCAGTCGCATCTTTAATCGATTCCGATGCTACATTATTGCTATCGATAAGTTCCCGCTGTTCATTGATGGCGCGACGCCCTTCCACAATTGCCTCGTTAGCCATAGCTGCAGAATCAGCCGAATTTCTTGCCCGGTCGACATTAAATTCGAACTCCTCATTCATCTGCTCTATGAGCTCAACGGAATGTTGCAAGTCCTCGGAGATGCTTTGGGTTCCCTTTGCAAGCTCTTCCGTCGATAATGTCACCTGGTTGCTCGCTTCGGTAAGATAACGATTTTCCACCTCAAGCTCTTTTGTGTAGTCATCCACTTTTCGGCTTGCCCCGTCAATGGATTGCAATAATGTCCGTAGATGATTGGTCATGGATGTAAATGAGTGATTCAATTGCCCGAGTTCATCTTTTTTATCATACTTAATCGGCTCGACGACCAAATTGCCCGCTGCAATTTCCTCGGCGTTCATCGCCAGCTTCTTAAGTGGATTTGTAATTGCGTTTGCCAGTCGGATAATGATTACCATTGTCCCCATTATGACAAATACGCTACCTATTATTGCGAATGTAATGATGCCTTTAATTTTAGCAGCGAGTGCTTCTTGTAAATAGTCATAATGGGCAGATGTATAGAGATCTACCATATAAATATCATTGACAATCCCCACGTTGCGAAGCGATTGTCGATTGATTTCCGCTGAGTTATTTTCCTCAACAGCTGCAAGTGCTTGCTCTTTCAATAAATGAAATTTCTCTTGTGCCTTCAAAAGTATTGCCCGCGGCTCTATCTCCTTAACAAGGCTTTTCGCAACGGAGAACTTTTCAGCAGTCGACTCCAGTTGTTGACGAACATTGTCTTTATTAGCGTCCGTCATGTTATAAGCAAGTGTATTCAAACTTTGCATCGACGCTTTGGTTTCTGCATTCACTTCATGAACAGCTAACAGCACATTCAGGTAATCGTTACTCGTATTTTGAATCGCCAGCATTCTGACAATAATAACTGCGATCATCAGAATTGATAGGCCAAGCATGAAAAGTGAATTGATCACTATTTTTTTCTTTATTGTCATTTCAACTTTCCCTCCTATCATTTCAGTCCTGATGCGGCTTGTTCAATGAGCGCATCTAACTTACCTTGTTCAACGTCCGTCAGTTCTAGCACTCGAAATGGAGCAAGACCTACTCCGTTTTCCGCCAGCCCCAGTTCGACATGACCGGATTGGATTTCTCCCGACTCCTTATAGGAAAGGATGATATCAAACAACGCACTATCAATATTTTTCATCATGGATGTAATGACGGCCTGTTCTGCATAAAAGTATTGATCACTATCTACACCGATTGCGTAGATACCCCTTTTTTCAGCTTCCTCCAGCATGCCCACTCCTGTGAAACCAGCAGCAGCGTAAAGAACATCCGCCTTGTCGTCAATCATCTTCGAAGCAATCTCTGCTCCTAAGCCATCGTCATCAAAGTTATTGGCATATTCATTGAGAATAACAATATCAGGGTTAACCGACTTCGCTCCTTGGATGAACCCTTGCTCAAACCGTTGAATAACTGGGACCTCCATACCACCGATGAAACCGATTACCTGTGAATTTGAAACAGTTGCCGCTACAATTCCAGCAAGCATACTTCCTTCGTCTTCCTTAAATGTAATCGATGTGATATTCGCAGCTTCCGAAACCGCATCAAAGAGAACGAATTTTTGATCCGGAAAGTCCAGAGCTACCTTTTCCAACTCCTGCTGACCGGTGAACCCTAGCGCAAATACTAAATCATTACCACTTTCCACAAGTTCTCTAAATCCTTTTTCATAAGTCCCTGTTTCCGCAAGTTCCAAGTATTCGACAACAATATCCTCTTCATCCCGCGCCTTCGTCAAACCCTTGAATGCCAAATCTGAAAATGACTGATCTCCAAGACCATTTTCCGAAAGCATAACACCCACTTTCACTTTTCCATCAAGCGGATTTTTTTCCTCAAGGCCACAGCCTGTAAGTATGAGTAAAGCTGTCGTAAGAACAATCAGTAGTTTTAATTTCATCCCTATCACTCGCTTTCATTTACCTTTTCCCTTATATTACATCGGATATAATTTTGATTTGTTGATAAAAAACAGCTAATGTCGTCTGATGTCTTACAACTGCATATTTTCAGACTATACCAGCGAACAATAGCGTGGTGCGACCTACTGTATGTAAACGCCGAACGAGCATATATCTCGCTAAACAAGCAGAAGCACAGCACGAACAATCATATATCTCGCAAAACAAGCATAAGCACCGCACGAACGATCATATATCTCGCAAAACAAGCATAAGCGCCGCGCGCACGATCATATATCCACCCCAAAATCGCGGAATTTCAGCATCCGATGTTTCTCCATTGTCCAAGCACTTTATAATTTCCTACTACAACGAAAAACAGACCGTCACGGATTAAATCCATGACGGTCTGTTTTATTTCCTATATACATACGCTTCATTAGGGAAGTTATCTAGCAGAGTATCCGCCATCAATAACAAGTTCTGCACCTGTAATGTATGCAGCTTCGTCTGATGCCAAGAAAAGTACCGCATTTGCAACGTCTTCAGGTTTTCCAAGACGGGCAAGTGGTGTCATTCTCACAAGTGCTGTTACTACATCTTTTGACGATTCAAGACCTTTCGTCATCGGTGTTTCAATGATTCCTGGGAAGATGGTGTTAACACGTACACCAAATTGTCCGAAGTCCGCTGCAGCTGCTCGTGAAATTGCGCGAACTGCTCCTTTTGATGCAGAATAAGGGTTCAATCCCATTCCGATAAGTGCTGTATAGGAAGAGATATTGACGATTGAACCTTTAGTTGCTTCTTTCATATAAGGAAGTACATGTTTCATACCAAGGAATGGACCGAAACTATTGATATCCGACAGCCTGCGCCAGTCTTCAATTGTAATTTCATTCATTCCTTTTTCCGTAGAAATACCAGCATTGTTAATTAAAATATCGATTTTCTCAAGTTTAGCAACCACTTTTTCAACGGCCGCTTTCCACTCTTCATCGGAAGTGACATTCAATTTAACAGTCATAACTTTTTCATTGTTGCCCCACTTTTCTTCCAGTGCTGCTTCATTAATGTCTGCTGCAATTACAGTAGCACCTTCAGCAGTAAACATTTTGACCATCATTTCGCCCATACCTGACGCGCCACCTGTTACGAATGCAACTTTATCTTGTAATCTACCCATTATGACCACTCCATTTCAATATAGTTTAACGTCTAAACAATAATCCCTTTTAGATCCACTTGCAATCTATTTGCTTTAGTAAGTATGTTGAATTCTGCACATCATTCTTTTCATTGAATACATCTGTACGAATCTCAAACCCTTGTTACTACAGCATTTTAGGAATACACTAGAAAGAGGAAGTTTTTGTATTAAGATCCTGAAAGAAGTGAATCGAATGTTCAAGGATAACCGATATCTTGATTACAATGGAGCCGGATTCCGCAAAGATCTGATTGCAGGAATCACTGTTGGTATTGTAGCCATTCCGCTCGGGATGGCTTTTGCAATTGCTTCAGGTGTCAAACCAGAATATGGACTTTATACAACAATTATCGCTGGGCTTATCGTTGCATTATTAGGCGGATCTCGTTTTCAAATCGCGGGACCCACTGGAGCATTCATCCCGATATTGCTCGCAATTGTTCTACAATATGGCTATGAAGATCTGCTTATTGCTGGATTTCTAGCAGGTATTTTCCTCGTTATTATGAGTTTTCTCGGTGTAAGTAATCTAATTCATTTCGTCCCAAGATCTGTAACCATAGGCTTTACTACGGGGATTGCGGTCATTATCTTTACAGGCCAACTAGGTAATTTCTTTGGAATTACCGGCTTAGAAAAAAAAGAGTTTTTTCACGAAAACATGATTGATCTTGTCAATCAGTTTCACACGGTGAACGTCTTCAGCATAGTCACCGCCTTAATCGGGCTCATCGTACTATTCATATTGCCTAAAATAGCGCCGCGTGTCCCATTACTGCTTATTGCACTACTTATTCCGACCCTCATTTCGATTTTTCTATTTCCGAGTAAAGTTGAAACGATCGGGACAGCCTTCGGTGGTATTCCCAACTCACTCCCGAATTTTCATTTTCCACAAATCACATTGGAGAAGTTGGTCAATTTGTGGCAACCCGCCCTTATTATTGCCGCACTCGGTGCAATTGAATCATTGTTATCTGCTGTTGTTGCAGATGGTATGAAAAGCGGTGAAAAGCATGATTCGAAACGTGAGTTGTTCGGTCAAGGGATCGCCAATATGATAACGCCATTATTCGGCGGTATCCCTGCTACAGGAGCCATTGCCCGTACAGCTACCAATATTCGATCTGGAGCAGTCAGCCCAATATCAGGAGTCGTACAAAGTGTTTTCGTTCTTGCCTTTTTGCTCCTTTTCGCACCGTATGCCTCTTACATTCCATTAGCTGCAATGGCGCCGATTCTTATGTACGTCGCCTGGAATATGAGTGCACGCAAATCATTCACGCATATTTTAATGATCCGGTCGGGGGATTCTCTGGTTTTATTAACGACGTTCCTTTTGACGATTTTCATCGACTTAACGATTGCCGTTCAGGTGGGGATTTTGCTTGCTGCCCTGTCGTTCTTACGTAAAATGAGTGGTAAACTCGATATTAAAGAAGCGACCCTTTCCGATGTTGAAATTATTAAGTTCAGTGATAGCGATACATCTTCATTAGCAAAATATACCGTGGACGGCCCTATTTTCTTCGGTACCGCAAAAGTATTCGAAGACAAATATCCTGCAATTTTCCTAACAGGCGCGAGGAAAATCATTCTCGATTTGGAACACCTATCCGTTATCGATGCGACAGGTGAAGCAGCGCTCTATGCACTACTTGACGATGCCGATAAAGCGGGTATCCAAATTATTATCAAACGCTTGCCCAAAGAAAAGTTGCCCCTGTTCAAAAAGAGCGGATTGTATAACCGAATTGGCGAGGCTAATTTTTTCATGTAACTATCCACAAATCAAAAACATCGCATTGGGCGATGTTTTTTTGTTTAATCATTTAACATAATTAAACCAATTTTCCCAATTAACGAAACTTTATCAATGCGAAGTCGTAGAAGTAGTAGTAGTAGTAGTAGTAGTAGTTTCATATTTAACTTTTGGCTAAACGTCGAAGAACAAGTTAAAAAGGGGAGGTATCATTATGAATCTTAGATTTATTAATAACTATTCTTCATTCCTTGTTAAAAAGAGCGTCCGACGGAAAATTGAAGTCATTCTCTTTGTTATTCTTCTTAGTTCGTTGGTTACGGGCTGTTCTCAAACTGAATCCGTGGATAAAAATGTTGTTGCGATTCAAACTGTTCTTGAACATGAATTTAATGCACCCGATAAAGAGTATATTCGAATGAAGAACGACCCAAGTAACATGACAATTGTAGACCAAAACGGCCTAGTGTCAGCTCCAGAAGAAGATAATGAACTCGAGATTTACCTGGAGGATAATTTCAGGCCTTATTTCACTGATTTTGGATATAGTGGCAAGGTTCTCTTCCTAACTTTACATTCACCGGCTGACGACAACGGCTATCAAATCACCGTCGACAAGATTAATGTGGAACCAGTCGATGGTAGACCGCGGGATTATGACTTTACCGTTCATGTCACGTATCAAAAAGACGGTGGCGATAAAATGAAAGCAGAGATAACGGGTCTCGCAACTTGTCCGGAAGAAGGGAAAATAGGGAAAATCCGCTACAATAAAGATCATTTTCTATTTGGAGAAATTTTAAGAGGCCAATAAAAATAGAAATGGATAATGTGAAAAAAGAGCTAAAACCATTATGGTTTTAGCTCTTTTTTTATTGATTCTAAACGGCGAGCATTTTGGGATTATCTCTTCAGGTCTTTTCTTCTGAACAATTACGGGCGATACTCCCCGATTCAAATTTATTGTTTAAAAACTATTTTAAACACTTAGTTTGACGCCCGTCCCTAAATTCATAGCTCGAATAGAATGTTAGTGAAAGGCAGTGAAAATATGAAATTTTACAACGACATTAATCATGAATGTTATAAATGCAAAAGCGATTGTTGCTCTTGTCAAAAAAAATGTAGAAAATGTTGCAAAGGTGACATCGGGCCGACTGGGGCTACTGGGGCTACTGGGGCTACTGGGGCTACTGGGGCTACTGGAGCTACCGGAGACATCGGACCGACTGGGGCTACCGGCGCTAACGGAGACATCGGACCGACTGGGGCTACCGGCGCTAACGGAGACATCGGACCGACTGGGGCTACCGGCGCTAACGGAGACATCGGACCGACTGGGGCTACCGGCGCTACGGGTGCTAACGGGGACATTGGGCCGACTGGGGCTATCGGTGCTACCGGAGACATCGGACCTGCTGGGGCTACCGGCGCTACTGGAGACATTGGACCGACTGGGGCTAACGGTGCTACTGGAGCTACCGGAGACATCGGGCCGACTGGGGCTACCGGCGCTACTGGAGCTACCGGAGACATCGGACCGACTGGCGCTAACGGTGCTACCGGGGACATCGGGCCTACTGGCGCTACTGGAGACATCGGACCGACTGGCGCTAACGGTGCTACCGGAGACATCGGACCGACTGGCGCTACCGGCGCTACTGGAGCTACCGGAGACATCGGGCCGACTGGTGCTACCGGCGCTACCGGAGACATCGGGCCGACTGGCGCTACCGGTGCTACCGGAGACATCGGGCCGACTGGCGCTACCGGCGCTACCGGAGACATCGGACCGACCGGCGCTACTGGAGCTACCGGAGACATCGGACCTGCTGGGGCTACCGGCGCTACCGGAGACATCGGGCCGACTGGCGCTACTGGCGCTACTGGCGCAGCCGGTGGATTATCCGTATACGGGTATATTTACAATCTAGGTGCTCAGACGGTAGCTATAGAAGCTGATGTTATTTTTGATACAAATGGAATAATCACGGCTGGAATTACGCATGCCCCCGGAACCTCACAAGTTTTATTTACTACACCGGGAGACTACCTGGTTACTTTCTCCGTGTCGGGTGTAGAACCCAACCAATTCGCACTATTTTTAAATGGTGCGCCGGTTGCGGGTACAGTCTACGGTTCAGGTGCAGGCACCCAGCAAAACGACGGTCAGGCTATAATTGCCGTAGCAGCAGGTGATGTTCTTACACTTCGAAATCATTCTTCTGCCGCAGCAGTTACCCTTCAGACTTTGGCAGGAGGCACACAAACAAACGTAAACGCGTCTCTTGTCATTGCAAAATTAAACTAGTTTTGAAAAGATAGGGGACTATCGCAAACTCAATATAAAATTGTCATGCGGTTTTCAAGCTGTCAAGATAGAAAGCCTGACAAAACTTAATAATAACTACCTTGGTATCACAGGGCTCTAACTAAGAATTAAACAATTTCAGACCCAAACAACTAAGGAGCTCTATGACAAAGGTGCTAATAAAAATTTATAACTCTTAATGACTATTAAAGATTAATTTCAGAGTATTCATGTAGTAAGGTGTAAGATTCCTTGTATAAAGTGTATAAAATGTGTTAACAAGTTTTATTGGAGCGATGATTTTGCGTTGCCTCGTAATTTCCCGTTCACCGAAGCTATCACGAATTGTATGACACAATTGGAAAAACATTTTCCATGTCAACTAAAGCATATTTATCTACACCTAAAGAGAAGGCTCCCCGCTATGGGTAGCCTTCTTTTTGAGATTCACACTACTAAGCGAGCACTTTTGTACTCCCCTCTTCCTCAGGTCTTTTCCTCTGAATAAACCAGATGATGCTAATCAACACGAGTCCAATTCCGCTAGATAAAAATTCTGGAATTATTAACATAAGCCCAGCACCTAATAATACAAACCGCTCCCAAATTCTGGAGTTACGGATGAAAAAACCAATGACAGCACTACTTACGCCAATCATTCCTAAAACGGCGGCTAGAACTCCAATAATCAATTTCCATACGACCACATCTACAAGAACCAGCATCGGATTGTAAATGAATATATACGGAATGATGAATGCCGCAATCGCCAGTTTCACCGCAGTAACCCCTGTTTTAAACGGATTGGCTTTTGCTATTCCCGCCCCTGCATAGGCGGCTAGGCAAACAGGCGGCGTGATATCGGCAACAATACCAAAATAGAACACAAACATATGTGCAGCAAGTGGAGCCACCATGAAATCATTAATCAATGCAGGTGCAGCAATTGTTGCTGTTACAACATAGTTCGCAGTTGTTGGAAGCCCCATCCCAAGAATAATGCAGGCAATCATCGTGAAAAAGAGCGCAAGGATTAAGTGGCCGCTTGATAATGCGATAATGCCAGAAGCAAATTTCGCTCCAAGTCCCGTAATACTGACGACTCCTGCTATTATTCCCGCAGTCGCCACCGCGGCGATAACCGGCAAAGCAACCCTTGCCCCCTGTTCAAGGACATTGACGATTTGGCGTACATTCATCCTAGAATCCTTCCGAACTAGCGAAACAAGGTAGGCAGATAAAATGCCAAAGAGTGCTGCCCGTTGTGGCGTGAATCCTGACATGATGGTCCCGATAATAACGAAAAGAGGAATCAGCATATAACCGTCTCTAATAAGTAAATCCTTGAATCGAGGCAATTCGGATTTCGGCAATCCAATAATTTTTAATTTCTTCGCTTCAAAATGTGTTCCTATGAATATACCCGTGAAATAAAGAATTGCTGGAACAACTGCTGCTAACATGATAGTGGCGTATGAAACACCTAAGTATTCCATCATTATAAATGCTGCCGCCCCCATCATAGGCGGCATAATCTGTCCACCAGTGGAAGCCGCGGCTTCCGTAGCACCCGCAAATTCCGGTGTGAAACCGGCTTTTTTCATCATCGGAATCGTGAATGATCCCGAGGCGACTGTATTTCCAACTGAACTGCCCGAAACTGTCCCTTGCAACGCACTTGCCACAACCGCAGCCTTGGCAGTCCCGCCCGTAAATCGTCCAGTTAAAGCGAAGGCGATGTCATTAAAAAACTTACCAATTGGTGTATGAACAAGAATAACACCGAAAAATAGAAAGAGATAAATGAACTTTGCCGAAATCTGTATGGGCGTCCCGAAGATGCCACTCTCTCTGTACCATAGATTTGTCGTTATCCGATCCATTGAAAATCCAGGATGAGAAAGAATCTGCGTCGGGATATACTTCCCTACAAGCGTATAGATAATAGCCACACCTGCTACAATGACAATCGGCAAACCAACTGTCCTCCTTGTCGCCTCGAGAACCAAAGCGATCCCTAGAATGGAAATGATGATGTCAATTGTACTATAGCCAGAAACTCGACTTTGCAATATCGAATCGAAGAAAATGATTTTATGGTAGGTCACATACATCGCAGTAAAAGCTAGCGTAACATCATACCATGGAACTTTTTTATGCGTATTTCTCCATTCCTTTTTTGCAGGATAGAGAAGATAAATAATCCCTAAAGCAGTACCAAGATGTACCGCCCCTTGTTTTTGGGAAGGGAGCGTACCAAAATAGCCCGTATATAGATGAAAAACAGTGAGTGCAACGCCAAGAAATGTTACGGCCCATGCCCATTTTCCAATTTGAGTGCGAAACTGATTTTCTTTATCATACTTCTCTAGGATTTCTTGTGCGTCATTTTGCTGGGTAGCTTTCAATTGGCGTACTCCCTTCCTATTTAATTATGCGGCTCTATAATTCATTTCAAATCACCAAGACTTTTAATTTTAGTCTTTTCTCTTGTGACAATCTGAATAACTTCAGGATAGATATGGCCGATGAAAGCCGCATTTTTCACTTCGTGCCCTTCAAACTCAGCTTCCCCGTTCAATGCTTGCAGTGCCGGAACGTGTACTGACATACCAAGATCCATATGTCCATCCCGAATTGTGGATAAATTCTCCACCGAAGCACCCGTTTCGGTATTCGTTACATTCATGCCATCGATATATTTGTTCCAGAGGTTGGCCATCTCGCCGCCAAGAGGATAATACGTCCCGCCCTGACTACCTGTTCCAAGTATAAATTCTTTCTTTCGCTTCGTTGCATCAGCAGTAAGTTCAGCAACTTCATTTTCAACTGTCAGCCCTTGTTCTTCGTAATATCTTTTCGCTCCCGGATGGATTAAAAGCCCTTCCGCCCCGCGCAGTGCATTTTCCAATGTCATTTGTTGCGCTTGAGCATGTGTATTTTCGCTAGCATTCTCAATCATACTTTTCGCAATCTCATATCCTAGTTCTTCATCAATCGTATCCGTGCTCCCCATCAGAATCGCGTATGCAGTCACAGTTTCAATATCTTCCGTAAGAAAATCATACGTTTCTTTCGGGATTGTAAGTCGTCGATAACCTGAATTCTTTTCAATATGTTCAATCGCTTTATCCGACAGTCCAAGCATTTTTACATCGCCTGCAGATGCTTGGAGGCTTTCAATACTTGCAGCCGGAAGCCCGAGAATACCAATTGACACATCGATATTTCCATCTTGAACACCGTCCGCTGCATCTCCAAAGCCTTCTTGGTATGCCTTATAGTCTCCATCTTCAAGCCCATATGCCTGCAGAATCAGCTTCGCCACATTATTCGTTTCACTCGCCGCTGGTCCAATGGCAATATTTTCACTTCCCCCGCCGCATGCAGATAAGACTAGTACCATTCCTATCGCCAAGAAAAATAATACATGTACTTTTTTCTTCCTCACCTTATAACCTCCCTGTTTAATTTCTATTTAACGTGTGGACTTTTTCAAATTAGATGTTAGACCCGTAGATTGCTAAGTTCATTTTACGTAACAGCCGTTTGAAATATTCATATTGTCATCAATCCATATATGGGTTTATATGACTTTTAGTGCATAAACTTTAAATTCAGATAAATCGCCAACAAAAAAACGTCAACCAAGCACATAAATGCTCAGATGACGGTTCTTCTTATATTTTCTACTCTACATTATTGACGAGTACTGTCGCAATTTCAGGGAAAAATGATAGGACGACCATAAAGACTAGCATAATAACAGCGTAGGGTATGACACCTTTAACGATTTCACTAATCGTATTCGATTTATCCAACCCTTTTAAAACGAACAGATTCAACCCTACCGGAGGAGATATCAATGCCAGTTCCATATTAATCACCATGATGATTGCAAACCAGATTGGATCGAAACCGAGTGCAATGATGATTGGGTAAAGAATCGGCAATGTAATAACAAGAATCGAAACCGTCTCGAGAAACATTCCCAAAATCAACAATACGATATTGATCAAAATAAAGATTATCCACGGGTTAATATCCTGGGACGTTGCAAAACTCACAATCGTTTGTGGTATTTGTAAAATCGTTAGGATAAATCCTAAGAGCATAGCACCGATTATGATAAATAAAATCATCGTGTTTGTTTTTACTGTTGCTAACATGATTTCTTTTAAGTTACTAATCGTCAAATTTTTATAAACAAACGCAGCAATTGCGAAACTGAAAACGACGCCCACTGCGGCTGCTTCTGTCGGTGTAAAAATACCTGCATAAATTCCACCGATAATGACGACAGGCAATAATAGTCCCCATATCGCTTTCCTCGATGCCTCAAGCCGTTCCCCCCATGTAGCAGGCACATCTTTAATATGTCTCGTTTGATAGGCAGAAAAGATCATAAATGCTATCGTTAAAATAATTCCCGGAATGATTCCCGCGATGAAAAGTTTTCCAACGGATTCACCAGTTACTGATCCATAGATTATCATCGGAATACTTGGTGGAATCAAAATACCTAGTGTTCCACCTGCTGCAAGCAGTCCTAATACATGGCGCTTATTATAGCCTCTCCTCACCATTTCAGGAAGCGCAACGGACCCTACAGTTACCGCGGTTGCGACACTTGAGCCGGATATCGCGGAAAAAATCGTACAACAGAAGAGCGTTGCAATTGCGAGTCCTCCAGGAAAATGACGGAACCATCTACTTGCCATTTCGTATAAATCCCGCCCGACACCACTAATCACCAATACTTGGCTCATTAATACGTACATAGGAAGCGCTGTTAGCGTAAAGTCATCCAACGACTTATAGGCGATTATAGGGACTTGCATAAAAGCGAATGTGCCTCCGTTAAAGAAAAACATGCCCGCTACCGCTAATAATCCAAGGGTGAATGCGACGGGAAGACCGAGCACTAGAAGGATACCCATTCCTCCAGTAAAAAAGAAACTCATATGTTCTCCCCCCCTTTATGTATGCCGCCATCAATAATTTGCATGATAAATGCAATACATAGCAGCGTCCCTCCTACCGGGAGAAATAACTCCGGTAGGTACATAGGGACACGCAGTAAGGATGCAGATGTCACTCCCAGTTCGAATGTTTTCGCAACGTGGAAAAAGCTATACAATGTAAAAATCATGCTAAATACTAATCCTAATGCGTTTGAAATATATGCTAGAACCGTTTTCATGCGGTCATTCACATTGTTAATCAATAAATCTACTGTTATATGAGAATAGGTCCTAACTGCAAAGGCACTTCCCAAAAAACAGCTTCCTATTATTCCATATATTGATAATTCTGTTGCCCATGAGGTCGGCTTATGAAAAAACGATCGTGAAATTACTTCATAAAATGTCATTACCGTCGTAATAAGAATTAAAATCCCGGCAATATACGCTCCCCATCTAATTAAATGATCAAAAAAGTTGTAAACCTTTTTCACAAGCACTTTCCTCCTTTAAATAAGAGTACTTTTATTTCTTATCTGTCATTTCAAGCAACTCTTTACCCAGATCCCCCGTGTGTTTCGTGAATGCTTCCCGAACCGGGTCTGCAGCTTCTTTCCATTCCGCCAAATCTTCTTCCGGAACGACGTAGACTTCCATCCCCTTCTCTTCTAGCGCTTTAGCTGATTTAGAATCTTCCTTTTCTGCTTGCTCACGAATCCAAACTTCAGTTTCCTTTGCAGTTTCTTCAATTAATGCTTGCGTCTTTTCAGGTAAACCATCCCAATAATCTTTATTGACTGCCAATAAGAATTCGAGGTATGCGTAATTATTAATTGTCAAATACTTTGTTACTTCATCATATTTACGCTGTAACATTGCGGTAGTACCTGATGTTGCACCGTCAACTGTGTCGCGTTGAAGAGCCATGTACACTTCTCCGCCACCCATAAACACAGGAGATGCGCCATAAGCTTTTATCAGTTCGGATGGCAAATCACCAATACTTCTAATTTTCAGTCCTTTAAAGTCAGCCGGTGATTTTAATGGACGTTTATTATTTGCAAACTGGACGTAACCATAGTCAGCAAACATTAACACTTTCGCGCCTTTTTCTTCCATTGCACCTCGTAACTTATCTCCAAATTCACTGTTCACGGCTTCGCCTACTGCCGAATAATCATTAAAGACGTAAGGAACGTCGAATATCCCCATTGCAGGAACGGTTGATGCCCATAAAGTCGAGGAATTCACGACCATTTCGACTCCGCCTGACAATAAGGACTGATTCATATCCTTATCACTTAATAATTGGCCAGCCGGGTATACCTGCACATCTACTTTGCCATCCGATTTTTCAGTTACATCTTTTGCAAACTTTTCAATCCCTATAGAAATATGGTGATCCTGGGGCAAGTTATAAGCAAGACGGATTGTCGTAGCTTCGAATCCATCCCCTTTCGTAGCCGCATCGACTTCGTTTGCTTCATTACCGGACTCACTACATGCCGATAACAGTAACACTGTAATAATTGAATAAATCATGATTGACATCCACTTCTTCATCTTCTCATCCCCTTATCTTTTTTCTTTCAACGTGTCTGATACGTCCCAACGGTTTTTTTGAAGACAAACTCGCGGCATAATCCGCAGCATCCAACAATTTCTCAAAATCCACGCCTGTGTCAATATTCATTCTTTCAAATAAGTACACGAGATCCTCAGTAGCCAAATTTCCCGCCGCCCCTGGCGCAAACGGACATCCACCAATCCCGCTTGCAGCAGTTTCAAATATTCTTATTCCCGCTTGATAAGCTGAGTATGCGTTGGCCGAACCGAGCCCTCTTGTATCATGCAAGTGGATAGCAACCGGTGTATCGCTTGCTATCTGTAATACTTTCCCCATTAAACGTTCTACTTGATCCGGAGTGGCGATACCGATTGTATCCGCAATACCAATGCGATCCGCTCCTGCCTCTTTAGCCTCCTGGACAAGGGCAAGTACCTGCTCTTCCGAGACATCTCCTTCATACGGACAGCCGAAACTGACCGCAATAGAAAAACAGGTTTTTACTCCATCACTTTTTGCTTGTTTAACAACAGTCTTAAACTGATCCAAATTGTCCTCTATCGACATGCCTATATTTTTGTTATTGAATGTCTCTGTTGCGGAACTCACCCAGTTAATCTCCGAAAGCTGATGGATTCGTGCACGCTCATACCCTTTTAAATTCGGTATAAGTGCAATCGGTTCTAATCCTTTAAATGAAGATACTGCCTTTATGACAGCAGACGCATCGGCCATTTGCGGAACTTTTTCTTGGCGAACAAATGATGTTACTTCGACTTTTGAAACTCCGGATTCAACCAGCATTTGTACAAGAGTCGCTTTTTCCTCCGTCGATACAGACTTCGGATCATTTTGTAAACCGTCTCGCGGACTGACGTCAATTATTGTTACATCCGGCATTTAAACGACTCCCTGCTCTTTTAGTCTTTTAAAGTCTTCAATAGAGAATTTCATGAATTCCGTATATATCTCTTCGTTGTGTTCCCCAAGAGTTGGTCCGTTCCACTCAATTCCACCTGGTGTACCAGACAATTTCGGTACGATTCCAGGTACTAAAACTTTTCCTCCATTCGGCAACTCAACTTCACACAACATGTCACGAGCTTTATAATGTTCATCCTCAACAATTTCTTGGATTCCATAAATAGGTCCTACAGGCACTGACACTTCATCCAGTATTCTTTGCACTTCTTTTAGCGAGTGCTGTTTCGTCCATTCTTCGATTGTCTCATCAATGAACGTTACATCGTCCGCACGTCCTTGATTGGATCCGTAGTTAGAATCGTTGGCAAGGTCTTCCCTTCCAATGGCAGTCATGAGCCGCTGAAATATCTTATCTCCGTTTCCGCCAATCACTACGTGTTTTCCATCAGCACATAAATACGTATTGGACGGCGCGATGCCTGGCAACGTAGTGCCTGTTCTCTCCCGAACATGTCCGGTAAGATCGTATTCCGGAAGAATTCCTTCAAGTAAACTAAAAACAGATTCATATAATGCTACGTCTACAACTTGCCCTTTCTTTTCAGAATCTTCATCCCTCGCCCGCAGTGACATTAGCGTACCTATAACTGCATACAAACCAGCCACCATATCACCAAGTGCAATGCCAACACGAACAGGCGGAAGTTCCGGATACCCCGTCAAATACCGGAGACCTCCAATCGCTTCTGCGACACTACCGAACCCTGGCTTTTCTTTATATGGTCCCGTTTGTCCGTATCCTGAAATACGTGTAAGGATAATGGATGGATTGATTTTCTGCATTTCCTCGAATCCAAGTCCCCATTTTTCCAACGTACCCGGTTTGAAGTTTTCGAGAACTACATCCACTTTTCCGATAAGGGTTTTCACGATGTCCTGTCCCTGTTTTTCTCGCATGTTTACAGTGATTGACTTTTTATTTCTACCTTGGACGTACCACCAGACTGACGTATCCTTATCCATAACACGCCAATTCCGAAGTGGATCACCATTCGTTGGTTCTTCCACCTTAATTACTTCCGCTCCAAACTCTGCAAGTATTTTCCCTGCAAATGGTGCTGCAACTATATTTCCTAATTCCAGAATTCTAATTCCATCTAATGGTTTTCTAGTCATTTTTTGAACCTCCTACTATTGCATAGCTGACTTCATAAATAATGTATAATCGTCTTCAATATGTTGTTTCATCAGTTTTCTAGCACTTATGTTATCTTGGTCAACAATTGCTTGGTAAATTTGTCGATGCTCCGCACTTGCATCTACCACGCGCTTCGGATCGAATTCAAGTATAGCTTTCCGATAAAAACTGTTCACACCTCTTAATTGCGAAGTCATTGAGATAAGAAATGGGTTACCACTTGCACGGACGATTGATTCATGAAAACTGACGTTAACATCATGCACATTTTTCAAGGAATTATCGGACGTTACTTTCTCCATTTTCAATATATTCATACGGATTTCTTCTAACTGTTCCGATGAGCGCCTCTCTGCCGCGTAATAGGCGGCGAGTGACTCCATCTCAACCCTGCATTCATACAAGTATCTGAAATCTTCAATTGAAGGTTCTACAACTGTAACTCCACCTGATTTGTTGACAGACAACAGACCATCTTTTTCGAGCATCCTAACGGCTTCTCGAATTGGACTTCGACTCACTTGCAGTTCTTCAGCAACTTTTTCTTCTATGAGCCTTTCCCCCGGTTTAATGCGCCCGAGAATAATATCTTCTTTTAAATACTCATAAACTTGCGATTTTAAAGTTGATTTCTTAATCTCAATTTTTGTCATAAGCTAATTCCTCTTTCCGTCGACTGTATACAATTATCTCTATAGTCAGAATAGGGTTATTATTTTAATTAGTCAACACTATTTTAATATAGTTAACTACCAGTATCTTTATGAACTATTAACATATTACAAACTAAAAAGACCTTCTTACACTGCCGCAATTGGCACAGTGCAAGAAAGTCTTTTTAGTTATTCAAATACGATGCTTTTTTCAACGTTTCCGCCAATACACGTGCTCCAATATCAAGCGCTTCTTTGTTGAACGTCATATCTGGATGATGAAGCCCTGGACTAAGATCTGCTCCGATGCCAATCATTGCGGCTTTTAAGTTCGGATTATGGATCGTATAGAAATGGAAATCATCACTGCCCGATGTAATAATGTCAGATGCATATCCCTCTTCCCCAACTGTTGCCAAGATAGCTTCACGTGCAACAGTTGTAGCTTCTTCAGACACTTCTGCTGCCGGTGTATAGTCACTCCATGCCAATTTAATTTCCACACCGTGCATCTGTCCAATTGCTTGGATTCCCCGGGAAATACGTTCCTTCAGCTCCCCCAACACCACATTCGATTGTGCTCTAGCATCGATTGCAAACGTTGCAGTTCCCGGAATGATATTGAGACTATCTCCGCCCGCCTGCACTTTTGTCAGTTTTGCTGAGTACGCTTCGTAAGGTGAAAAATGGATTGTTTTCACAAACTGGGCAATTGCAAATAACGGATCGAGTGCATTGTTTCCTTGCTGAGGACGTGCACCATGCGCATCGTCGCCAATGATTTTGCCCTCAAGGAATACCGCCGCCCCGTGATGAATTGCTGGTGTCACTTTTCCATATGGAATTTCTTCCTGTGGACGCAAATGCACACCAAACAAATATGAAACGTCGTCGACCGCTCCTCGCTCAATCATCGAGTTTGCACCATTGCCCTTTTCTTCTGCTGGTTGGAAAATAAATCGGATTCGGCTGCCCAGTTCCTCCTGTTGTAAATAACTAAGCGCACCTAACACCATGGATATATTCGCATCATGCCCACAAGAATGATTCGCCTTATAGACACCCCCGACTTCCTGCCACAATGCATCAATGTCGGCGCGTACCGCGATAATACGATCTCCTTCACCGATTTCCGCGACAACACCCGTTACATCGTCAAATGTATGATGTTTTACATTCATTTCAGTTAATATTTCTGCTAGTTTTGCAGTCGTCTCTACTTCTTTCCAACTCACTTCTGGATAGGCATGAAAATGTTCAAACCATTTTCCAATTTGCTCTTTGATTACCAATTAAAACACTCCAATCATTCTATGTCTCACCGTTATATTATTAAATACTTCACATCTTTCAGAATAACCTATTTTCTAGAAAATATAAAGGGGGTGCTGGAGATAGTTATGATCGGTTAACAGACCGGTATGATTGGTTCAACGCTATATATGCTCGGTTAGCACTCCGTTATGATTGGTTCAGCTCCATATATGACCGGTTAGCGGAATATATGATCGAGGTAGCAACATATATGCTCGGTCAGCAGAATATATGATCGGGGCAGCAACATATATGCTCGGTCAGCGGAATATATGATCGGGGCAGCAACATATATGCTCGGTAGCGGAATATATGATCGGGGCACCAACATATATGCTCGGTCAGCGGAATATATGATCGGGGCACCAACATATATGCTCGGTCAGCGGAATATATGATCGGGGCAGCAATATATATGATGGGTCGGCGGAATATATGATCGGGGCAGCAACATATATACTCGGTCAGCACGCCGTTATGATCGGGTCAACGCATATATGCTCTATTGCTCTCTCAAAACCAATTAAAAAAGTTGCCCCAAATATCCCAGGGCAACTCCATCACACTATTAAATTACAATTTCCATTTCACTCTCGCATAAATAGCGAGCATCATGAAGTTCACCGCGGCACTAATGACCGTACCGTATGCAATTGCTGAAGCACCGTGCGAGTCAATCATCAAATAAATAACTCCGAGATTAATCGCAAAGACACTTATCAAACTGAATATGACAGGCACCATCGAATTGGCTTTTGCGTAATAGAATCGAGTAATATACGTGTTTGCAGCAAGGAAAAACATCGACAGTGTAAATACACGGAAAAGCGATACCGTTAGCAGTATATCCTTCTCCGTCATTTCTCCATATCCGAAGACAAGACGGACAAGTGGATCTGCAAAAAAGTAAGCTATCATAGTTGCCGGCACAAGCAAAGCAACTAAATAAAGCATCCCTTTTTTATAGAGGGCACGGATTGTATCCATATCCCCTTCACCCTCTTTTTTACTGAGGAGAGGATAGATTACGGTTGTTACGGCAGTCATCATTATCGCTTGCGGAAAGCCAGTTAATTTCGAGGCATAGTTGACCGCCGCAATTGTCCCGTCACCAAACTCGCCAGCTACAATTCTGTGAATAACAGCATAAAATTGTAGTGATGCACCACCGAACAAAATTGGCAATGCAATCACCCATAAACGTTTCGTATCAACAGACATGGCAAATGAAAGCTTCAAAGAATAGAGTTTTGATTTTCGAAGTCCTACATATAAGAACACACCCATTAATAACGCACCAACCAGTGCACCAATCCCATACGATTCAGGACCAAAATAACTTGTTAGAACAACAGCGATTCCGACAAAAGACGCATTATATAGAAGGACTGCTAAACTGGACAAGTTAAATTTACCGTTGACGTTCATTACTCCACTCATCCATGTCGATAACACCAGAATAATAGAAGACGGCATCATCCAAAGGTAAAGAGTTCGCGTCAGCGCAAATTTTTCAGCAGTCATATCTTTGAAAAACAAATGCAAGATAGAATCTGTAAAGATCATCAATATGGCCGTAATCGCAACTGCTGCTACAAGAACCGTCGTAAATGATTTTCGCACGAACAATGCTTTATCCGTCCTTGTAGAATGGTAGACAGATATGAACGCTGTCGTCAACGCACCTCCAACCACTAGGTAAATGAAATTCGGGATAGTATAGGCTGTAATAATCGCATCCGCAGTTGCCGAAGCACCGTATTGATTACTAATCGCCATTTCCCTTGCAAACCCAAACAGCCTCGCAACAATGTTAATAATCGCAACTCCGCCGATAATTTTCATCATTTTACTCACTATGATCAACCTGACCTTTCTCGGCTGAACGATAAATCGACAATAAGTCCTCTAAAATCGTCTCATATGAATGTTGTGAAATTTTTGCCTGCACTACTGTTTCATCAATGACATTGGAATTCTCATCGAGCGCACTCCATAAACCTTTCGCCAATGAATCCGGATTTTTCGGTTCAACCAAAATACCTGCCCGGTCTTTCAACAAATAAGAAAGCCCTCCAACGTCCGTTGCGACAACTTTCGTTCCAGCCGACATTGCTTCGAGCGCAACCAATCCGAACCCTTCATGATAGGAAGGAAGTACAAGCGCATCAGCCGCCGACATCCATAGTGCCAAATCCGCTTGACCAAGAGGTTCTTTGAAATGAATGTCTTCAACATCCTTTTCTCGGATGAACGACCGTAACTCCTCAACAAATTGACCGTCTTTCTGCGAACCAATTACGTACAACGAACTATCAGGAAACGACATTTTCAGTGAATCAAACGCTTCGACAAGTTCAAGAAGGCCTTTTGCTTGAATCACATTTCCGACAAAGATCAATATTTTCTCTTCCATAGGAAGAGTAAGTTTTTCCCTCGCCTCTACTTTAGCTACATAGTTAAAAATGGATGTATCGACACCCATACTCATGACATGAACATTCGCTTCCGGAACATCGAAGTTATTTATCACATCTTCCCGAAGTTTGTCGCCAACAACGATGACCGATTCCGCTTGTCGTAAAATGTTTTTTGTCATATCGGCAATGCGCTGACTCCTCGCAGCCATTTTATCGATATCTCCACCATGAACAGTCACAACGTAAGGAATACCAAACATCTTTTTCCCAATCAATGAAATAATTCCTGTTGGAAATGCATAATGCGCATGTGTTAAGGATAATTTCTTACGATTTTTCATCATGTATAAAACAGAACGGAAAAACCATGTCATGTATTTTTTCAATGCCTGTATTTTCCCTTTTCCAGGATTCTGAATAGCAACCACATCGACATCAAGACCAGCAGACTGAAGAAGGCCAACCTGATTTTTCACAAAAATACCGTATGTTGGATGTTGCATTGACGGATACATATTGCTGAATACGACTATTTTTCTCATTTCATTTCTCAACCCCATCTTTCAATAACCTAACGAGCTAGACCTTTATTTAGATTCAATAATTATAGCATATCATCTTACATTCGACCTCTTGACAGCCAATACCGCAATCCAACACTATTTACTAACCACAACAAAAACACCATTTGATAGAATAGAATCCCGTCAAATGGTGTTTTAAGACTACTTATGAGTATAATACTAGCCTTGTAATGCTATTGTAATGTAACTGTAACCGAATTAAAGGTTTAGCTATGCTAAGATGTTGAAAGATAAAGCACACGCTATTATATGTGCGAAAGGGGAAATTGAGAAAAGAATGAAACGTTTTTTATTATTAATTTTTGCAAGCATACTATTTTCAACGTCTATCCCGTCCATGGCTTCAGCAGATTCTGCAACTAATCTCGTAAACACAGCTCGATCATATATAGGTACACCTTATTCATATGGAGGGACAACCACTTCCGGTTTCGACTGCTCAGGATATACGCAATATGTATTTAAACAACAAGGAATTTCCATTCCTAGAACGGCTAGCCAACAGTATGCTATGGGAACATCTGTTGCAAAAAGCGAGTTGAAAACAGGCGACATTGTATTCTTCAATACAAGCGGCAGTGGAGTTTCACATAATGGAATTTACATTGGGTCCGGTCAATTCATCCATTCGTCTACAAGCAAGGGTGTCATGATTTCTTCCATAAACGACCCTGCCTACTGGGGTAGCCGTTATATCGGCGCTAAACGAGTGAATGATTTCACACCAGGTTCTCTCGTCGCATCGGCTGACGTACCAACAGCAGTTAAAAAAGCAGTTACATACGCTTCTCGTGCTGAAATTGCACAAACACTTGTCGATGAACTCGGCTTGAAAAAAACGAGCACTAAATCTTCTTTTTCTGACGTAGCTACAAATCACCCACAACTTGATGCTATCATTGCAGTATCGGATGCAGGTATCTTCTCAGGAAATGACGGCAAATTTGATCCTAGTGGTGAAATGACACGTGCACAACTTGCTAAAGTACTTGTAGAAGCATTTGATCTTAAAGGATCTACAGTTACTTCCTTCAAAGATGTTCCAAAAGATCATTGGGCAAGTGAATATATTAACATTCTTTATCACAATGAAATTACGACCGGTTATGGTGATGGTAATTACGGTCTAAGCGATAAAGTTACTGCAAGTCAGTTCAAGAAGTTCACTGATCGTCTCACTAATTAATTTCTCATTCACCGGATGTTCCACTTAAAGGAACATTCGGTTTTTTTATATAAAAATTCAATTATAGTTATTTATTAGTATAGCAATAATTGGACATCACTGTTAAAATGAATCTACAACTCTAGTAATACAAGGGAGGACACAATGAAAACAATTAAGTGGGCAGCAGTGGTAATGATGATTTTCACACTCGTTTCCATGGTCCCGGGACAATCTTTCGCTAAAACTCAATTCACGGACGTAACAACTGATAAGGAATACTATGAACAGGTCAATTACATAGCTGATCTTGATATTATTAAAGGATACTTAGAAAATGGGGTTTCAAAATTTAAACCGGGTAATAACTTAACACGTGCCCAGGCCGCTAAAATGCTGGTCATTGCTGCAAAAAAGCAGAACATCCCTGCCCCGTCTTTACAGTTCAAAGACGTTAAGCCTGGTACCGAGCAATATGAGTATATAAGCCGCGCCGTTTCACTTGGCTATTTTAAAGCGGAATCTAACGGAAGCTTCAAACCAAACGAAAACTTAAAGCGTGGCGAGATGGGTAATGCACTCGCGGTTGCTTTCAATCTTTCAGAAAAGATTTCAACTGAAAAACCAATGATGCTTACAGATATGAAGAGTCATCAATACGCTGAACGTATCAATGGACTTTATTATGCTGGAGTAACAAAAGGTGATGCTGGAAAGTTCCTGCCTAACGATTTCTTAACTCGTTCACAGTTCTCTCTATTCCTAGCTCGCGCAATGAATGATAAGTATGCTTTACCCGTTAAACTACCAGATCAAACTTCAAGTACGTATTTTGCAAGAGTGGCAACAAGTGGAGAAACGCTGAACGTACGCTCACTTCCATCAGTGAATGGGAATATCGTTGCACAGCTAAATAATAAAGATATCGTTGAAGTTGTCGGTAAAACAGGAGACTGGTTACTAATCCTTCTGGATGACGGTGAAGGCTATATCAACGGTAAATATACTGTAGAAGCTGGAACGGAAACACCCGATGACAATGTTGTTACACCTGAAAAACCGACAATTCCTGAAGAACCCAGCGTGACTGGCGACCTAATCGGAAAAGTAACGGTGAAAAGCCTAAACATGCGACAAGCTGCTGGCACTAGCTCCCCTGTTATCGCTGCGTTAACACTAGGGCAAAAAGTTGAAGTGCTATCACTCGATGGTAACTGGGCAAAAATTCGTGTGAATTCTAAAACAGGGTTCGTTAGTAAAACATATTTAAAACTACTCAACCAAAAAGGCAATCCACTTGCTAATCGCATCATCATCTTAGACCCGGGTCACGGAGCACATGATCCCGGTGCTTCAAAAAATAAGGTATCAGAAAAAACCATCACGTTAAAAGTTGGTAAACTTGTAGAAGCAAAATTGAAAAAAGCAGGCGCAAAAGTAATTATGACACGTTCAAATGACACGTTCCTTTCACTTGAACAACGCACTGAATTTGCCAAGAAAAATTTTGCCGAAACATTTGTATCGATTCACGTAAATTCAGCCGCCGCGACATCAGCAAAAGGAACTGAAACGTACTTCGACTCATCTTCGAATGCTAACTCAGTAGAAAGTAAATCTTTAGCAACTTACATTCAAAATAATATTGTTAAAAGAGCAAATATGGTTAACCGCGGTGTGAAAGACAATCGTTTTTATGTCATTAAGAACAACAATATCGCAGCTGTCCTCGTCGAACTTGCTTTCATCTCAAATGCAGATGACTTTAAAAAGCTGACGAGTGATGCCTATCTGGAAATATATGCTGAATCAATCTATCAAGGTCTAGTACAATACTATTCAGCTCAATAATAATATATACCGAAGAGAGTGAAACTACTCTCTTCGGTATTTTTTTGTGAATTTACACAAAATTGTTTTGTCCATTACTGAGCCTAATGGTACAATTGGATTACAGACTATTTCGTCATTAGTTCATATATTTATATGATGATAAAATAGTATAAAAAAAGGAAAAGAGGGTTGTACTTTGTCTATTAAATACTCTAAAAGTGCTACAGCAACTATGCTTCTATTAAGCTCAATTGCTATTACGCCTGTCATGGCTGCCGAAACACCCGTTGCTGCAACTGGGGACTTCTCGATGACGGTGCTCCACACGAATGACACGCACGCAAACCTTGCTACGACTGCGGAACGTGCAGCACTCGTCAAAAAAATTCGTGAAGAAAAGCCTTACAATGTCCTGCTTGATGCAGGCGATGTTTTTTCTGGAACACTTTACTTCAACGAATTTGAAGGACAAGCTGACCTCGCTGTTATGAATTATCTTGGGTACGATGCCATGACATTCGGCAACCACGAGTTCGACCTTGGCTCCTCTGCAGAAGGGCACAAAGCGCTAGTAGATTTCATCAAAGGTGCGAAATTCCCATTCATTAGTGCGAATACTGATTTCTCGGCAGACCCGCTTTTCGATGGTCTTCAATCTAAAACAGTCGAAGCAAAAGCCGAAGACGGTAAAATCTATAACGGAATTATTAAAGAAGTGAATGGTGAGAAAGTCGGTATTTTCGGACTAACGACTGAAGAAACAAAAGACATTTCGAGCCCTGAAAAAGTGATATTTACGAACTATATTGTGGAAGCGAAAGAAGCGGTTGCTGCATTTGAAAAAGCCGGTGTGAACAAAATTATCGCACTTACTCATATAGGATATAATGACTCTGACAATGTCGACAACGATCTTCTTCTTGCTAAAAACGTGCCAGGTATCGACATTATCGTCGGGGGGCACACGCATGTTAAACTTGACGAACCTTTCGTAGTTAATAAGGATACTGAACCTGTGCTTATCGTTCAAGCGAATGAGTACAATAAATTCTTAGGTCAACTTGACATCACATTCGATGATAAAGGTGTCATTAAAGATTATAGCGGTGTCCTTCATGCTGTCGGCGGTGAAAATGCCGCAGTTGACGCAGGCGCAGCAGAACTTATTAAACCTTTTTCTGATAAAGTAAAAGAGACTATGGAAAAACCAACTGGCGCCACGGCTGGCGTATTCCTTAGCGGTCTCCGTGATCTTGGCGGTGTTCGTGCAGGTGAAACCAATCTAGGGAATATCATCACGGACGGTATGCTCGCTAAGGCGAAAGAAATCGATCCTTCGACTGTTATCGCATTCCAAAATGGCGGCGGTATCCGGACTTCAATTCCACAAGGACCGATTACATACGGTCAGGCTATTTCTGTACTGCCATTTGGTAATACACTTGCATTGATGGAACTAAGCGGTGCAGAATTGAAATCTGTTTTTGAAAGATCTGTCGAGAAGTACCCAGAGGAGGATGGTGGCTTCCTTCACGTTTCTGGAATGAAACTGATTTTCAATCCCGCAGCTGAAATCGGCAATCGAGTCATCTCAATGGCAATCGATGGCAAGGAAATAGAAGCTGACAAAACATATAAAATCACAACTAACGTCTTCACTGCTCAAGGTGGCGACAACTATGAAGTTCTAAAAAAAGCATATGCAGATGGACGTGCCAGTGAGCCAGGCTTCTCCGACTGGGAAAATTTCGCAGATCATATGAAATCCATCGGCACAATCAACTCTGGAATAGAAGGCCGTATCCTAGCAAAAGTCCCTTATAGTGACGTTGCCTACGATAGCTGGGCTTATCCTTACGTATCAGATCTTTATTACCGCGGAATTTTGAAAGGTACAGATGCGACATATGGTCCAGAAAAAGAAATGACACGTGCACAAGCTGCTTCTTGGATTGTCCGCGCACTTGACCTGAAAGCTGATGGTTCGGCACCATTTAACGACATCGAAAACTATGCTGCTGATACAAAAGCGGAAATTGTTGCAGCATACGAAAATGGATTGATTAAAGGCGTTAACGGCAAGTTCATGCCTAGTGAAAAAGTGACGCGTGCACAATTCGCGTTGATGCTAGAACGCGCGTATGAAAATTACACAGGTAAAAAATACACAGCAGCTGCAAAAGCACCCTATGCAGATTTCGGTAACTATGGCTCGGAAGCAGTGAACGCTATCTCTATGCTTCACGAACTCGGAATCACTACTGGGTCTGACGGTAAATTTATGCCTGGTCAATCTACATCACGGGAACATGCAGCGAAAATTGTCTCGAACTTCATTTACAATGTAAAACAAGCGAAGAAGGCTGAATAAAAAAAGCGACATTCAGCCTCGGAGGGGTTAGCGCCTGAAGTCTAGGTACTGCTCGAGGTTCAAAAAATTATACTGTCTTTTAATTATTGGCCTAAAAGCGTTCTTGTACACTTCTCATAGTGTGCAAGAACGCTTTTCTTTTCATTAAAATGATGGAAGACCTACTTGTGATTCGACCCATCCCTCGTTATACATTCCATCCAATTCCGCATCTTTTTGTGGAACAACAATGTACTTTCTGTTGCTATCTCTTATCACGGCAGTAGGGAAAAATTCAGCCTCCCCTATTCCTATGTATTGCTTCCCTGCGAACTTCGTATGATCCACAGAAACTCTTGCGATACCACCTACATTCGTCGAGTCAAACTGCTGCGCTGAATAAAAATTACCAAGTGAATAAAACACTTTCGTTTTCTCTACCTCATCGTATTTTTGCAACACATGTGGATGATGGCCGAAAATTATATCCGCACCAGCATCAGCAATGAGCCCCGCAAACTCCTCTTGCGCTTCCGATATTGTTAATTGATATTCTGTCCCCCAATGCATGGAAACAACCAACACGTCCACCAGGCTTCTAAGTTGGACAATTTCCTCGCGCATCTGTTGCTGCTCAGTGACGGAGACTAAATATTCTTTCCCTTGCGGAATTGGGTTGCCATTCGTGTTGTGCGTATAGCTTAGAACGCCAATCCGAACGCCATCAACTTCCACAATTCGATCTTTCTCCTTGTCTTCACTAGATGTATATGCGCCAACATAGGGCATGCCATACTCTTTAATATTGCTGATTGCTTTCCGCAGACCTGCTTCTTTCAAGTCAATTGTATGATTATTCGCGATCGATACCATGTCAACGCCGGTCTTTTTCAAATCTCGGATAATATGTTTTGGACTGTTAAAGCTCGGATAACCAGATAGTCCTAGCTCCACACCACCCGGCATTGACTCCTGGTTAGCCAGCAAGAAATCAATACCTGTCAGTCGGTCTTTCACGGCCGCAAATGCAAAATCATAATTATTGTAAGTATAGAGCGGATTATGAAGAAGAATATCGCCAATCATACCAATGGTTACCGTCTTCATATCAATCTTTATATCTAGCGTGACCGGTATACTACGTTCGGCAAAATCGGCAGGTACGGTAATCTCAGTGGACTTCTCCCCCATATAATCACGTAGGCTAAACCCGCTTAGAATAAACATTATAATCATTAGCACAAATACTTTCCTTTTCACTAAACTATCCCCTGTCTTGCTAATTTTAGATTTTCACTACTATCTATGTTGAACAAATTAATACGGCGTATACGCTTTACAAGGGATTTTGGGAGGCCACTGAAAAAGCCCTTGTAATTGGAATCAATTAGGATTCCCACTAATACCGCTTCGACGCTTTGTGGATGCCTCCCGCGATACCACGAAGACGCGCCTGCGCTGGATGGTCTATGTGTGAAAGAGCTTTTCATTATCTGTGATGAAATCTGCAAGTTGGAGCACGTCTTTCTTGAAAATAAGTAGTATCAAAAAGTAATCACCTTATAATCTCAGCATATACATCTCGAAATTACATTTCTCTCGATAATGAACAACCTAGCGCAGGCGCGGCAAAGGGGTCGCCGAAGCCGTAAGACTGGATGCGAAGCGCTAATCCAGGCTTATGGCGAAAGGCATCCCCAAAGCGCCAAGCGTTCTTCAATCCACACTCCGAATTACACCTCTCTCATTATGGTGCACCACAGCAAATTCAATGGGATTCTTTAATTCAACATATATATCTAACTCATTATAGACCGGAAGTTAGCGCTGAATAGCGTTTCGTAGAAATTAAAAGACTATGGTAAAGAAAAATGAGACACTTTGGGGGAGTGTCTCATTAATTATATTACTTATCTTTCTTACCATTTTCTGCACTATCCTTAAATTGTTCAACTTGCTGTTTTTCACTCATTTTTGGTTCGAAGTCTGGATACGGCTTCCCTTCTGGCATTCCCGTAAATCCAGTGTCATTTTCTTTTTTCAAATCTTGCTGCTTTTTTTCAGACATTAAAAACACTCCTTTTTATCGATAGTATTATTAATACCCTAAAAGCCCTTCTTTCAAGCTGAAATAGTGAAAAGGCATTTTGATTTCCAGTTTTCCCTACCTATACACTTTTTCGGCATGCCAATAAATGG
Organism: Sporosarcina sp. resist; assembly: GCF_014302295.1. Classification (NCBI taxonomy): domain Bacteria; kingdom Bacillati; phylum Bacillota; class Bacilli; order Caryophanales; family Caryophanaceae; genus Sporosarcina; species Sporosarcina sp. resist. The sequence goes on from NZ_CP060287.1 coordinate 3,982,129, forward strand.
ATACCATTCTTAAGCGGACTTAACTTTTTTGTGACTAGAATATTGACGTAGCTCCACTTTACTAAGGTAAAGAGAAGCACCTCTTATAGTATTAAAAAATTTGAAAAGAGTAATGTTATGAAAACCGCAAGTAATGCACCTATGCTCCAAATTTGTTCACACCCTCTCAGATCAACTAAAACTAAACAACTCACTAATTACCGAAGTCATCCACGACATTATATTCGCATCAAAAAGAACGGGAAATAGCTAGTTATTCCTGGATGTAGTTCATGAAAAGTATCCGGTCAGCAACCTAAAAATAAGTAAGCCTACAATAAGAACCAATGCCCGCTGAAGGCTCTTACCCGATATCTTATCTTCTTTTTTCGCTTCAGCCATCATCATAGCGCCAAGCAAGAATACTGCTGGAAGGAGCGTGATAGTAACAATCGTCATGAAACTTGCAGAAAACACAGGAATTGTAATCTCCTTCTCTTGTAATACGAAATATATCGCTATTGTAATCACGCTTATTAAACCTAATATACCTGCAGTCCATTTTGCCGTTGAAAACTCCATATTTAATTTCTCCTTTTTTCAGTTAATAAAACCATGCCATTATTTGTAGAAAGATCATCTTCCCATCTCCCCCTACTAACAAAGCCATTGGAATTTCTCAGGGACAAGTATTCGTTACTACCTTCGGTGAGCCAATTTGAACGGAAGAATTGCACTGACTGATTTGTTTAGAACAGTTATGTATTGACCTTTTCTATTGAAGCTTGTTCTCATTCTCGCTGCAACCAGCAAGTACAAAAATAAATCAGTCTATTATTATAAACAATAACGTCCTCACAATTTGTCTAACCTCCCAAAAACCTACCTATGTAAATCAAGTTTCCTTTTTATCCAGATTTAGCCAAACAACTACTCTATAATTATCATTTCACTATTAAATTGTCAAAAATATTTTATTATGTCGCCGAAGAAAATGATTAAATAGACCATAGGCATTTAGACTTTCTCAACTATTGTTTAAATGAATCACTTATTTTTAGTGAATTATATTTATTTTTCAATTAAAAACCTTTCTAATTGCACTAGTTTTTAAAAATAATTAAATAACCGTGACTTTCGCATCTTTATTTGAAACTATTCTAAATAAAAAGTCTCTGTTAAAAGATACTTGAAACTAAGATATATAAAAAAGCGAACAACATGTTCGAAGACTTGTTGTTCGCTTTGCCTCTTTGTTGTTATTCACACCCTAAAATGCTTCATTTCCATTTGGAGATCTTCGGCAAGTTTTGCCAGTGCTTGCGCGCTAGATGAAATCTCTTCATTGACCGCCAACTGTTCTTCTGTTGCTGCGCTTGTATCACCCGCAGACGCAGCCGCCTCGCCACTCAACTGTGCGATTTCGCCAGCACCATAGCTAACTTCGTCTGCCATCGCCTGGATTTCTTCAATTGCGGCAGATACTGTCTCGACTTTTGTTGCCACATCGCCGACAGCGTTCTGAATTTCCTCAAAGACCAGACGCGACTGTTCAGTTGCAGCGATACCGATATCTACGCGCTCGCTGCCAGCGTTAATGGAAGTGACTGCCCGTTTGGACGCGTTTTGGATCATGCTTACCATTGTGCCGATTTCTGTAGCAGAGGTCTTCGATTGTTCTGCCAGTTTTCGGACTTCCTCTGCTACAACTGCAAAGCCTTTGCCGTATTCTCCTGCACGCGCGGCTTCGATTGCCGCATTGAGTGCAAGCAAATTCGTCTGCTCGGCAATAGAAGTGATGAGAGTCGTAATTTTCTGTATTTCATTTGAATGCTGCGCCATTTCCTCCATGATTACGGAAGATTCCTGGATTGTCGTATGAATTGTTGTCATTTGAACTGATACTTCCCCGACTACACTTGAACCCGTAGTAACAAGTTTTGATACAGTTTCCGTTGATTGCAACATCTCTTCATTATTACTCGCAATTTCTGCAACCCCTAATGATAGTTCTTCCATGGAAGAACTAGATTGTTCAATAATTCTCTGTTGCTTTTCACTGCCCATTAACTGATTCTCAGCAGTCTTAGCAACCATTTCAGAAGATGCTAAACTTTCTTCTGAGCTTGCGGACAATTCTTCTGACTGAACCGCTAACTGTGTAGCAGAAAGATTGATTTTACGTACCATATTTGCTACATCTGTCCCCATTTTGTTGAATGCAGCCGCCATATCCCCAATTTCATCTTTGTTTTTAACTTTTAGTAAATCAATTGTTAAGTTTCCTGATGCAATTTCATTCAACCCATCCGTTACTACACGAACAGGACGCGCGATACCCCGGCTGATGAATGTTGAAATGACAATACCTAGAAGCGTTGCAAAAATAATAATTCCAATTACAAAGATAATTGTAGCCATCATGAAGCTTTCCAACTCAGCACGAGTTTTCTTTTGCTCCTCAAATTGATCCGCTTTGATGATTTTTGCATTTTCCAGAACAAGAGCGCCCACATTTGCCGAAGCTCGTCCAAGTTCCGTCGCTTTACGATCTTTTCCTTCTTGGACATTCAGTACAATCTCATCTTGCAGGTTTAAATATTTCGTACGTGCTACCTCAAGATCTTCCAGTAAGGCTTTATGTTTTCCAGTCTTAAATAAGACGGTTAATTCTTGATACAATTCGTTGAAACGGTTAACATTTTCCGTCCGCGATTCCAAATGCTTATCGTCTTTGAAAAGCATAAACCCTCGCACATCATCTTGGATTTGATTGTGCTTCAAGATGAATTCATCTACCAATTCTACTTTTTTTACACGATCATCCAATAAAAAAGTATAATCTGAGCCAATCCGAATTGTTGACCATAAACTCAGGCCCCCCACAATTACAAGTAATGTCAATATCGTTGCAAAACCCATCCATAATTTTTTCGCTACAGTAAATTTCATCATTTCCCCCCACGATCTTTTAGCCTATTCAAATTATATAACTATTGACGGATAATAGCATTACTTATATACTAATTCGGAATAATTAGAATAATATACCTACTATCTTTTCAGATTAATTTACCACCACTTCTTGTTACAGTGAATTATACTTATTTACTAGCTCCTAAACGCAGTTTACTTTGCGAAATACGTTGTCTTCATTCGCAATTATATTTTTTTCCCAGTATCCGTCTCAGCCAACCATTCGCTAATTAACAAAAGCGCGAGCGGCTTTCTAGACCCGAAAAATTCTGGGGGCCTTAAGGTAAAGGTAGACGTTCTAAATTCATGAATTCGCGTGGATACAGGGGTTGCGGGTTGGGGGACCAGATGTAAATCTCGACGTTACAACTTATCACCAGTACGAAATTTGATAATTTCCTAGGCAATAAAAAACGTACAAAGGAATTTTCTCCCTTTGTACGTTTTCATTCAGTACATTATTTCTGTTTCAATGAATACTTCGCGAAACCTTCATCAGTTGGAGACAGATAGTCAATACCGCTTCCTTGTGGGATGATTTCTTTCGCTTTTCCAGACGTTTCAAATGTAACATTGATACTTTCATTCAATGGTGCGAATGCCCAGTTGCTGTCTGCAGATGGGTCAATTGTACCTACATCAATCATGTAGTCCATGATTGCCTGACGATTTTCATAAGCGTAATCGATTGAATCTGTAGCATTGCGTACACCTGGGAAATCTCCGCTTGCACGATAGTTATTCGTCACTACGAGGAATTTTTGTTTTGAATCAATCGGTTTTCCATCATACTGCAAATTGACAACTCGATTAGCTGAGTCATTAATCGTTTTTCCATCGTAATCATATTTAGCAGGTTGAGTGACGTCAAAATCATATGTGACTCCATCGATAACATCGAAGTTATACGTACGGAACTCTTCGTTAATTAAGTTTTGTTGTTCTTTAGATGACGGGTCGATTTGGTTAAATTGGCCTGCCGACATTTCAAGCCATTCTTTAACATCTGCGCCTGTCATAACAAGCGCGAACACTGTATTGTCGAATACGTAAAGGTCTGCCACGTTTTTAATGGCAATTTCACCTGTTGGAATTTCAGTGTAATAGTTTGCTCCATTACGACCACCTGCTTTAAATGGGGCGCCCGATGATAGGACAGGCAGTTTCTCGTATTCAGTGCCCTTAATCTTATCTTCAACGAACCATTTTTGTGCATTTGTCACAATTTGAATTGAAGGATCGTCTTTCACAAGAGCAAAGTAACTATTAATTGGTGCCGTAGTTTTACCTACTGGACTGCGCACATACTCTATTGTTCCCTCATGTGCTTCTTTTACTGCATCGATTACTTTTTGAACAACTTTATCTGATTTTTTATCAATTTCCCGCACTGCACCTTTGCCTTTGATAACAGCCCATTGATCGCCTGATTTTTTTAGTTCAAGATCAATTACGCCCAAGTGACTACCAAATTTACCTGGCATCACGACAGGTGTTCCGTTCACTGTTCCCTGTTCCATATCAATATTTTTAAGATCCCCAAAATCACCTGGGAATACTGCATGGTTATGACCTGTCAAAATTGCATCTACACCATCTAGTTGTGAAATTTGATACGTTACATCATCTTCATCAACAGTATGGATTTCATCTCCCATTCCTGAGTGTGACAAGACCACGATAATATCAGCGCCTTGCCCCTTCATCTCGGGGATGAATTTCTCAACTGTATTCGCTGCATCTTCTACAGTCACTTTACCGTCAAGCAGTGCACGGTCCCAACGAACGATTCCCGGTGCAACAACACCGATAACGCCAACTTTCAACGTATGCGTTTCGCCTATCCCATCGACAACTTCTTTATCGAAAATAGCATAAGGTGTGTAGCGATTATTCTTCGTTTTTGCATCATAGACATTGGCGTTCAATACCGGGAATGGCGCTTCCTCCAATACCGAATCCAAATAATCCAAACCATAGTTGAACTCATGATTGCCTAATGTACTTGCATCATAATTAAGTGACTCGAGGGCAGCCAGTGCCGGATGAAGTTCACCTTTTTCTAGCTTGTCTACGGTTACTTTATAACCACCAAGTGGCGTTCCTTGGATTAAATCTCCGTTATCGAACAGGAGATTGTTTGGCTTTTCTGCACGCGCATCTTCAATTAAGACCGCTGTCTTCGCAAGTCCGACTTCATTCGATACTTTGTCCTGATAATAATCATAGTTAACAAAGTTCGTATGCAAATCGGATGTTCCTAAAATGCGCAGTGAAACTGAATTCGTTGGCGGTTCCACATTATATGCACGTAACAACCGATCAATAATTTTAGTAACTTGTACCTTTGTTACGAGCTTCTGAGGTTTTGCCGTGCCGTCTTCAAACCCTTGTAACAACCCGAGTCCGACACTTCTTGAAAGCTCCACAAATTCGTTTGTCTTAAATGAACTTTTGTCTTTGAATTTATCAAGCAAATCAGTAGAAAAAACTTCTTCTGACTTGATGGCCCGGGACGCAATCAGAAATGCGTGCTCACGTGTCAGCTTTTGACTCGGCTTGAAAGTTGTTGAAGTAGCTCCTTTTATGATGCCCATTTTCTGTGCGGCTTCCACGTAAGGCGCCAATTGTGCATCTACATCTGTAAATTCGAGCGTCTCGCCGTCATTTAATTCAAATTCAAGTGCTTTAACGATTGCTGTGATATATTCACCCCGGGTCACATCTTGCGTTTTCGTAGCTGCATTCGCTTGAGGTGTAAACAATAACCCACTGAATGTGAGTGCCAAAATAACAATCCACAACCCCGTCTTTTTTAATAAAGACATTCGTCCATCTCCCTTATTTTGTATTCATTTCCGTGCGAATACACGGAATGACAAAGTTGTTCTAGTAAGCTAGCCAACTCACTTTCTAGCATATCACGGAATCCGAAATATCCCGCACTGATTACACTCACTTTTTCGAATAATACGAAATAAGCCCCTATTTTATTTTGTTCAAATAGGGGCTTATTATCTATAGTTCTATTTCTTCGTTTTATTGGCAATCTCCATTGCTCGGTTTGTTCCTTCAGCTGCTTTATCAAGTACTTCTTGTGGGTCCTTTCCTTGATAAAGATCTTCCAATGCAGTGACAATCTGCTGGCGTGATTCCGGGAAGACTGAAATAAGCGCTCCTTGTGTCGCGAGGCCCGGCACTGTGTCTTGCAACTGATCTACCGTTACTTTGTACTGCGGAAATTCCGCCCACTTCTCTTTTACGTTCTCTTCATCATAAGCTTTTGGGTTAATGGCGAAATAGCCTGTATCCAAATGCCATTGTGCCTGCACTTCTGGCGTTGTTAAGTATTTCATGAACTCCCATGCCGCTTCCTGGTCTTTTTCAGCGATGCCTTTGGACATCCAAAGTGAAGCACCGCCAATAACAACACCGTTTCGCTTCACTTCATCCGCATGCGGAATATAGGCAACACCTACGTCAAATGGCGCATTGGTAATGGCTCCTGCTACTCCTGCTGATGAATCCATGTACATAGCAACTTTTCCAGATGCGAATGCTGCGCGAATATCATCCCAGTTCGTTCCGAAGTTACCGAATGTACCAGCTTTGTTCATAGTATCCAAGAAGCTAAAGACATTAAGTCCTTCTGGCCCGTTAAAGAGCGCTTCCGTTGCGTCACCTGAACGACCATTGTCTTCATCGACATATAATCCGCCTTGCGTTGCAACAAGCTGTTCAAAGAACCAACCATACGTCAACATAGAGAATCCATACATCTCACCCTTTTTCAGTTTTGCTGCCGCATCAATTACTTCTGAAAACGTTTCGGGTGCTTTTTCAGGGTCAAGTCCAGCTTCCTTGAACGCATCTTTGTTATAGACCATTACCGGCGTCGATGAGTTGAATGGCATCGAATAGAGCTCACCGTCAACTTTATAGTAATTTAAAATATTCTCTTCAAGCTGAGATAAATCATAATTATCTTTGTCGATGAACTTCTGCATTGGCTCAATATATCCGCTGTCGATCATGTATTTTGTACCGACTTCGAATACTTGCGTAATAGCTGGAGCGTCTTTTGTCCCACCGACACCACGTAACTTTGTCAGCGATTCTTCATAGGTACCTTGGAATTCGGCTACCACTTCATACTTATCTTGTGAGTCATTAAAACCTTTGACGATTGAATCGAGTGACTCCTGTCCTGTACCGGACATTGCATGCCAAAATTCAATGGACACTTTTTCGTCGCTTTCTTCCGTTTCTGTTCCTTCGCTAGTAGCAGGTTTGGACGTTTCGGTCTCATCATCTTTTGTACTACTATCACTGTTCGTACACGCTGCGAGAACGGCCAAACTCAAAATAAGAAGCCAAACGAACGATAATTTCAACATTTTCATCCTACTGAGCACCCCTTTGTCATAATAGTAATCATTATTTTAAAGCACCTTGAGATAAACCTTTCTGCAATTGCTTCTGCCCGATAAATAACAATAATAATGTCGGAATAATTACTACGATAACACCTGCCATAACCACCCCCCATTCAGTTCCCGTTTCTTGGGATTGTAATTGCTTTAAACCGATTTGAACGGTTCGCACAGATGTATTTGTCGTGATAAGTAACGGCCATAAATACATATTCCAAGTCGTTAAAAAGCCATATGCACCAAGCGTGACAAGACTCGTTTTTGAGACAGGCAAAATCACACGTCGGAAAAAGGCGAATTTACTTAAACCAGCAATTTGAGAGGCTTCGTGCAACTCTTTCGGAATTGTTTTGAAATGTTGCCGTAGCAGGAATGTCCCAAATGCCAGTGCAAAAAAGGGTAACGTCAGCCCTTGATACGTATTGAGCCAATCGAGTTTTTGGATTGTGAATTTATTTGGAATCATTGTTGCTTCCCATGGGATCATCATTGTCGATATGAACAGGAAGAAGATGAAATCGCGCCCTTTGAACTGGATGAAAACGAAGGCATAAGCAGCAAGACTACACACCGCCAGTTGCCCAAGCATCACGCTTACGGAAACGATGAAACTGTTCAATAAGTAATTCAACAATGGCAACCTATCAAACACTTTAATGTAGTTATCCAAACTAAATGACTGTGGTAAAAACTTCCCCTGCAATAGTTCGGGTCCTGTCATAAATGAAATCAAAAACGCATACATAACTGGAAAGAATACAAGAAAAGACGTAGTAATTAGCAGGAAATAGATCCAAATCTTTTTAGGAAGGCTTGTTGTCATTGGTAATGAACCCTCCTTTCCCCTAGTTTAAATTGAAGAATAGTCACAATCAGAATAATGATAAACAATGTGACTGCCTGTGCACTCGCCGTTCCAAACTGGTAATTGATAAAGGCTTCGCGGTAAATGGAGTAAACAATTAGATTCGTCGATGCCGACGGACCGCCTTGCGTCAAAATATCAATCTGTCCAAACGATTGGAACGCATTAATAAGTGATATGGTAATGATGAAAAATAGTGTTGGCGACAACATCGGAAGTGTAATTCGACGCAATCGGTAAAAGTATCCTGCCCCATCAATCCTGGAACTTTCATAGAGATGTTCATCAATATTTTGTAGCCCTCCGAGTAATATGAGAAACGAAAAGCCGATGTTCATCCAAATCGTCGAAATGGAGACGGATAGAAGTGCCCACTCCGGATCAAGCAGCCACTGTATTTGTGGCAAATTCAGCATGCTCAACATCCGATTGAACATCCCCATACTAGGATTAAACATGAATAACCAAATCACGGATGACGCTGCAACAGAAATTCCCATTGTTGACGAATATACTGTTCGAAAGAATCCTATCCCTTTCAGTTTTTCATTCGCTAACAAGGCAAAAAATAACGCTAAGATGATGCCAATAGGTACTGTGTATAAGACAAACAACCCGGTTGCTTTCATACTATTGAGAAATGCAGTGGACTCTAGTAAATACGTATAGTTTTCAAAACCTACCCATATCGCGGCGTTTCCATTTTGGTCTGTTAAGAAAAAACTTAAGTAAATTGTTCTAAACATCGGATAAAAGACAAACACTGAAAAAAGGACTATCGATGGCAGTAAATAAAGAAGCGCTGTTCTGCCATTCGTCGTCTTTTTCCAGATTCCCGGCTTTTCAAGCGAAGTCATACAAGCACCTCTTTGCCGAATACGAAGTTTCCAAGGTCCGTCGGCTTTTTGATTAAATCACCAGTTCTAGCTTCAAAGAGACAGAATGCGCCGTAGTCAATAAGGATTGGAATTGAATCTCCAATGTCGATATGCCATTGTCCACTCCATTTGGCCATCCATTCATTGGTACCCAATTTAAATGAAAACACGGTTTCATTGCCCAAAATCTCAACGTTCGTTACGACGACATACAGCTTATCCTTTTCTGGCGTATCTTTTAAGGCTGGTCGTAAATGTTCCGGTCGGATGCCCGCAACAAGTTGATACTCAGGGATACCAATAACTTCCTCAGACGGTACGGGCAAACGCAGTATATCTCCAATGACGATTGCTGAAGCTTTTTTATCGACATCGGAATATGCTAAATTCATTGGTGGTGAACCGATGAACGTGGCGACAAATGGATTGGCCGGATTGTTGTAAATATCAATCGGTTTTCCGACTTGTTGGATCTTTCCTTCATGAAGGATCATAATACGGTCCCCCATCGTCATAGCCTCAACTTGGTCATGCGTCACATAAATCATTGTAATACCTAGCTTCCGCTGGATCCGTCTGATTTCCGTACGCATATGAGCCCGCAACTTCGCATCCAAATTAGATAACGGTTCATCCATCAGGCAAATCGGCGACTCACTCACAATTGCCCGGGCAAGCGCAACTCGCTGCCGCTGACCACCTGATAGTTCACGTGGCTTCCTTTTTAAGTAATCGGTGAGCCCCAACATCTTCGCCACTTCAGTTGCCCGTTCTCGCTGTACAGCTTTCTTCACTTTTTTCACATCGAGCCCAAACGTAATATTTTGTTGAACTGTCAAATGTGGATAAAGCGCATAGTTTTGGAATACCATTGAAAGGTCACGCTTATCGGGTGATAAGTGGTTGGCAACCTGATCACCGATTTTAAGCGTGCCACTCGTAATATTCTCAAGACCCGCAATCATCCGGAGCATCGTGCTTTTCCCACAACCGGAAGGACCGACAAGGACAAAAAACTCGCCAGGCTCAATGGTTACGTTTATATTGGAGATAACATCCACTTGTTTATCGTATGACTTTGATAAATTAATAAGCTCCACTTTTTTCACAAGTTCAATCCCTTTCCATTAGAAAACCCAATTAAGAAAAGCGCAAGGCGCCGTCCAGCCCCGACAGGCATAAGACGGTTTGCGAGGAGGCGTACTTCAGCCCCCACAGCAAAACGGCTTATGACCCGAGGGGTTGGCGCCTAGAGCTAGACACTGTTCTAAATCAAAAAACAGATACTTTCTTATCTTTTTAAAAGGCGATAAGTTCAACTCTCTGGTATACCTTTCTATAAAAAGAATCTATTCCCTGCATTTTTATCAGAATCTTTACAAACATTTACATTCGTATATAGTAATAATTCAACAAATAGAATGTTCTTTCAACACCGCTTTGTCGCTTGGTGATGGCCTCACGCAATAAGCCCGTCAGAAGATCCCTGTTGGTCTTATTGCTACGGCTCACACTTGTCGCTCCTTCGCTAGAGTTGTTCGTTATACGGGTGAGGTACACCACCTAGTTAATTCTAAATATGTAGTCACGAATATATAGATTAAATAAGGAGTGATTGCGATGAAAAGAGTAATGGTGGTGCTTCTATTGCTTTTACTGTCATCTGGTTCTACGAAGCCCACTGTTGAACGTGCGTCTTTACCCGATGATGAATTCCTTGTCATCGCCCATCGCGGTGCATCCGCATATGCACCACCTCACACGTTAGCCGCCTATGAGTTAGCTGTGCAAATGGGTTCAGACTATATCGAACTTGATTTACACATGACAAAGGACGGAAAACTCGTTGCCTTACATGACTCCTATTTAATGTTTCAGGATACTGAACAAGCTGTTGCTGATGTGACATTTAATGAACTTCAACTCTATTTGCCGGGTGAGGAATTTAATGAAACGAACCCTCGGTATGCTTCACCTATTTATAAGCAATTGCGCATTGTTGAATTAGAGGATATCTTTCTCCATTTCGGTGACTCGGTCAATTACTATATTGAAATGAAATCGCCCAATAAGTATCCAGGTATCGAAAAAGAACTCCTAAGGCAACTTCGAGCTAATAATCTTCTCTCAAGTGATGATGGTATACCAAAAGTAGTCATTCAATCATTTAGTGAAAATAGTTTGAAGAACATATTCGACATGGAACCATCTATTCCGCTTATCAAATTATATTCATTCGACAAGGAAGCACATCTTTCAAAAAAGAAAGTACGGCAGCTACTAAAGTATGCATCAGGTGTAGGTTTGAACGTGGATTCAGTGACAAAGAAATTTATAGACGCGATGCATAAAGAAGGATTGGACGTCCATCCTTTCACCGTCAACGACGAAAAAACAATCCGTAAACTTTTAAAACTTGGAGCAGATGGTGTGTTCACAGATAAACCTGATATCGCCGTTCGTGTAAAAAATGAAGAAAGCAGTTTGGATGCCGACTAGGGTCCAAACTGCTTTTCATATTATATGTTGACTGGGTCTCTAAGTATTGTTTTCAAGACTTTTCCGCTGGCATTCCGCGGGAGTGTATCGAGAAATTCGATAGCAGCTGGTATTTTAAAGGAGGCAAGCTGGCTTTTACAAAAATCGATAACTGCTTGTTCAGTAAGCTTATTCCCTTCTTTTAATACGATGTACGCTTTCGCCACCTCTCCGTATATTTCATGAGGAATACCAACGACTGCTGCCTCGAGTACCTCTCGAATGGCATATAACACTTCTTCCACTTCTACCGGATATACGTTTTCTCCACCGCGGATGATCATATCCTTTTTACGATCCACAATATAAAGCAGTCCGTCTTCATCAAAACGACCGAGATCACCACTGTACATCCAGCCATCTTTTATCGTTCGTGCAGTTTCTTCTTCATTTTTCAAATAGCCTTTCATCACTTGAGGGCCTTTCACAGCGATCTCACCCACCTGACCCGTCGGAAGCGGTTTACCAAACTCATCCATTACCTGTACTTCGGTTTGTGGCAATGGTTCGCCTACAGAACCGATTTTTGACAATGCATGTTGATCTTTTAACGTCGTCGCACCCGGTGAATTTTCCGTCTGCCCATACAAGTTTTGTACGTTGACGTCTGGGAACAATGCTTTCACTTTTTTCACAAGTTCATAAGGCATCGGCGCTGCTCCATAGCAGAGCAGTCGCAAATTGGATAGATCCGCTTTTTCCAGCAACGGCGTATTCAGAAGAATACTGTACATTGCCGGCACGCCAAAGAATATCGTCGCGCGTTGTTGCTCCATCGTACGAATTGTTGCTTCTGGAGAAAACGCTTCCTCAATGATGACCATTCCACCTTGGTAAATGACGGGTATGCTAAATACATGACTTGCCGCACAATGGAAAAGCGGAGCCACAATATGCATACGATCATCCTGATCCATTTCCATCGATTCACTCCATATTTCAGCGATTGCAGCAACGTTTCTATTGGTTAGCATAACGCCTTTTGGCCGACCGGTTGTTCCCGATGTGTAAAAGACGACCGCTGTATCAGCATCTAATGCTTCTCGTCGTTCGGCATGACGGCGTTCACCGTCGATAATCGCTTCGAATTCACGATTGGTAACCATTTTATGTTGTAACGCGGGTAATTTCCCTTCGAGTAAATCAAACACAGATGCCAGCCGCTCATCATAAATGAGTCCTTTCGCTTCTGAATGCGCTAAAATGTAGTTCATTTCCGGTGCAGTTAACTTTGTATTGATGGGTAGCGCTGTAAATCCGCCTATTTGGCATGCATAGTAGCCTATTAAAAAGGAATCCGAATTCATGAGACAAAATGCTAAAATGTCATCTTTCACATAACCTAAATCTTGAAAATGCCCTGCTAGATTCTCAGCTTTACGATAGAATTCCCCGTAAGAAAGTTCTTTTCCATTAAATGATGTAATAACTCTTTCTGGATATGCCTCGGAAATAATCTTCAGTTTCTCTGCAATAAACATCGCCAAGCCCCCTTTAATGTCCCTTGATAATTATTAGATAATTATAAATAGCAAAACACCTTAATGCAAGATAATTGGTAGTAAGTACAAATCCTTTAGTATGTTGAAAATGTATTATAGGATAGTAATAGCCTGATTTCATTATTAATACGACTACATGAGCTGAGATAAAGATTCCCTTAAAGTCCGCTTCGGTGCTTGGGGATGTCTTCGCTTTGTTTTCACCTGTAATCTATGCTCAATATATATAGAAACAGAAAGGGGCGATAAGAGTGGCATCTGCGCTAAATAAAATATTTTGGGGGACACTCCTTGTTTTTCTAGATTTTCATATTAATCATTTCGATATCTTTCCTGATTTCCTTGGTTATCTATTCATCTACCTAGGTTTAGCAGGATTAGTCTCCTATTCGAACCACTTTTCGAAAGCTAAACTTTATGTATTACTACTCGCAGTAGTGTCTGTTCCGTTAATCTACAAATTCGAAGAAACTTTTGTGGGACAGCCGCAACTGACGACAACTACTTTTTTGCTAATGGGCATGTTTACAGTCATCACGCTTATCCACTTGGGATTCGTCTATCACCTTATGCGCGGGCTACTAGAAATCACACAAGAAGTCTCATTCCAACCACTTGAGAAGAAAACGGACCATTTGTTGCGTTTCTATATCATTCTGACAGTCAGCTCGCAAATTATTCCACTTTTTATATTTATCTTACCCGAAGTGGCTTTGTTGCCAATCATACTCGTACTAGCGATTGTGTCCTTTATTGTCGAAATCATGTTACTTGTGTTGATTCGTCAATTTCGGTCAAAAAGCTTAGAACAAGACATGAATTGAAAAAATCCTGTAAGAAGTTATTTCACTTCTTACAGGATTTTTTATAGGGTTATTTATTTACACTAAATCATGCATTCGATACACAAACCGAATGGTACCACCGTTTTTCAATTGGGCCACTTTCGGCAAATCAGCTTTCGCAACCGTACCGATTGTCGCATATCCTCCCGTCGTTTGAGCATCTGCCATTAGAATAATTGGCTGACCATTCGTCGGGACCTGCACAGTCCCAAACTGAGTCGCTTCGCTGACAATGTCTCCACTCTCAATAAACTCAAGTGGGGGCCCGTTGAAATAATATCCCATTCGATCTCCCCCGCGATACGTATAGCTGGAGTTTAGAAATGTATTCACACTCGATTTTTCAAATAGGTCCATATGCGGACTTTTGAACAATTCAATCGTAATGTCTTCAGTATAATTCGGGATTTTATCAACAAGTAAACCACGGTTCAAGCGCTTTTGTTTTAATGAATTCGCATAAAGGAGAGTCTCTTTTTTGACGGTCTCACCAATTAACCCCCTCGGATAACTGGAACTGCTACCCAAAATCTCCTTAACAGCATACCCACCATCCGGAATGATGTACGCAATCGCACCGCTAATCGGTTTAGTAAATGAAATCGTTTGCCCTTTCCAAATCTGAAACGTTTTCCAAAGTGGTGCTGGCGTTTCTCCGTCAATCATTGCACCTAAATCTGCTCCTGCAATGACAATTTTATGATCGGTTAATACCTCTATCATTAAGCCGCCTAAGAAAAGTTCTAGCGCATTTGTGCCTTCATCATTCCCAATAATATCTTGGCCTAACTGGAATGCCTCTCTATCCATTGGTCCAGCAACTGGCATACCGAAACGCCGGAAACCGAATCTACCTTGGTCCTGTATCGTAGCATAGACGCCAGATTTGACGACCCGAAATAACGGAATCATATCGCGTCTCCTAGTGCACTAACACGAACATTAACAGACGCCAACGCTCGACGAATTTGACGGGCATGGGACGCCACACCCTGTCCATCGCCATGGAAACAAATTGTATCTGCTTGTAATGAAATCATTTCTCCAGTTATTGTTTGCACCTGCTTGTTTAACACAATATCCATCACTTGTTTTTCAATTTCTTCATATGTATGGAGGACAGCTTCCGGCAATAACCTGGAGCACAATGTACCTTCTGTCGTATACCTGCGATCTGCAAATGCTTCACCCGCCGTTTTTAGGCCGATTTTATTCCCAGCCTGCAATAACTCACTATTACAAAGCCCATATAAATACGCATTCGGTACAGCATCATAAACGGCTTCTGCAATTGCATCAGCAACAGTCCGGTTAATCGAAGCAGTATTATAAAGGGCACCATGCGGCTTCACATGGTTAAACGTAACACCTTGTATGTCGCAAAATTGTTTGAGTGCACCGATTTGATAGACAACTGCATTGTAAATTTCACGGGGGGACATCATCAGCTCTCTTCTTCCAAACCCCTGTAAATCGGGATAACCGGGATGTGCGCCAATTGAAACCTTTTGTCTAGCCGCTTGGTCTACCGTTTTCTGCATAACATTAAAGTCACCAGCATGAAATCCGCACGCAACATTGGCGGATGTTATCGAGCTGAAAAGGGCTTCATCTTCCCCAATCTTAAATTGACCAAAACTTTCACCGACATCTGCATTTAGATCAATTCGCATTATAATCCCTCCTTTACAAACTGCATAATCATTTCAGGTTCACGCGCTAACTCTTCTTTCATCTCATTAAAGGTTTCAAGAGATATGGAACGAAATTTCAATTGATCACCTGCACGTATTAAAAACGGTTCAACGCGTTTCAAACAGTATAGATCGACTGGTGTCCGCCCAATTATATTCCAACCTCCAGGAGACTCTATTGGGTAAATACCTGTCTGCGTGCCTCCAATTCCTACGGTCCCTTTAGGTACGCTTAATCGTGGCTTTTTCAAACGCGGGACATGGAGTACCTCCGGCAATTCCCCGAGGTACGGAAATCCTGGTAAAAAACCAATCATATACACCTTATAGCTTGTGCCTGTATGTATGGCGATTACCTCTTCACGTGTCAGCCCTGTATGGTTGCAAATCCGCGGTATATCTTCACTAAACAAGGTGTCATAACAGACTGGTATTTCAATGGTACGCGTGTTTACACTCAATATACTGTCAGTTCTGTTCACCCACTTTTTCAGTAATTGTTCAATGATTACACTAGGGTTTACAAGTTCTTTACGATAAAAAACAGTTACCGTTTTATTACTCGGTACGACCTCTTCAAGTAAATGATTCCTGTCACTTTCAACAACCTGACAAAATTGCTGGATTGTGTGATAGATTTCTCGGCTCGTCTCCGGGCCAAAGTCGAAACGTATTGTTTGTTCGTTCATAACCATTGCACGGGGGATAATTTGCTTGTTAGGATTCATCAGCAGATAGCACTTCGATGCATACGGCGACGCCTTTTTTCAAATCTTCATGTGACCAGCTTGGAATTTTGCCATGTTCAATCGCCAATTCATGTGAAGCAGGTATATGAAGAAAACCCGATTTCAACGTTGGGCGTTGTGTTGCTGCATAATACAGTCCTTCATACATGACGTTGTTGCATAGATATGTGCCTGCAGTATTTGAAACTTCAGCCGGCAGCCCTTCTTCTAGTAATCGATTCACCATTGCGCGAACTGGCAGTGTTGACATATATCCAGCTTCACCTTGCGCTTGAATTTGTTCATCAACAGGCGTATTACCATTATTATCAGGCTCGCCGTCTTTCACATTAATTGCAATCCGTTCAGGCGTCATTTTAAAACGGCCTCCCGCAAGCCCCAGTGAAATCACTGCATCTGGTTTTAGCGCTTCAATATGAGTAAGAAGTTGCTCGCCGGATGATTGGAAGTCTACCGTCAATACTTCACTGTGAATTTTGTAATTGCCGATCACTTTGCCATGCAGTTCTTCTACGATTTTCATCGTCGGATTAACAGTGAATTTTAAAAAGGGCTCAAATCCTGTGAGTAAGAGTGTTTTCATTATGATGACCTGCTTTCTTATAATTGGATAGGACGTTGACGACTCATTTTGAGACCTGCCCTTTCTATCTGCACCTGCGCTTGGAATAAGGTATCGATAATCGCCAAATCAAAAACTTTATGCGCATTGATACAGTCCAAAAGCGCTTCTCCATTGACGATTTCATCGGCTGCTTCTGAAATAATATCTGCCGCAACCCATTCAGGATAACGCATAATCCCAACAGATTTATACGTTGGTGTCACAGTTGTTTCTGTATAGAAATGGATTCCTTCCGCTTCTTCAATTGGGAAGATCTCAGGAAGCCACTGATTTCCATATTTAATAAAACGTTGTTGCCAATAGTCATTCTCCACTGCGATTTTGGTATCTTTTATAACTCCACTTACATTGCTAACGATTTTATCCAAATTCCTTTGGTGCAGTAAATGGTTAACCTCCGGAGAAGTGCGGCCAATGCCGTAAATCTTAGCGCTCGGGAGAAAATAGGATACTGGAAATCTAGGTGGACTATTGTAACCTGCAAAAGGTTGAACCCATTCATGTGCTGGTATTCCGTGATCATCAACGATAATGTCCGGTGCCCATTTCCGCATAATTTCGGGGTAAACATTCGCTTCACCAAACATTGTTTTTTGAAAACGAATATGCGCAAACTCCAAACCGACTGCATTATACCTTGCTGCATGGTGCTTCCATTCGGGGTGTTCATACATTAACTCTTTAACCAGTTCATAACCATCCGGGTTAGCCAATGGTATTACAACAACATTCATTTCCTTATAAAGATCTTTAAATTGAAGATCCAAATTGTCTACTAATTCCAAGATGGCAGGTATACTCGAAATTTCATTCGCATGATGGCCTGCTTCTATAAATATTGTCTTTTTCATTAATGTCATTTTCAATGTGGATTCAAATACTTCACCGGTCGGCTCATAACACTCTATGACTGGAATGGCATGTCCATTATAAGAATTAGCCGGGTAGACTACCTTGTAACTCTTTTGTTCTTTTAACCACATATTTACCTCTTCGTGAATATGTTTAGTCGGGAAATTAAATCGTTCAATTCGCTTATAAATCACTTTGTTATCCACATTCATTGACGCTTGGTCAAAGGCACCATCAGTAGTAAATGTGACACTGGAAGTGGTTACATCTACGGTATGTTTATCATCCCATTGATAGATACGAATCCTAGCTTCCGGTTTCTCCCCTATGCGTACATGCATATAGGGATGGACGCCACCGGGTGCATTAAACGGTTTACCTTCTACTTCAATACCCATTTGCGCAAAATAGTCGAGCGTATTAAAATACAAATCCTCATGTAATGCTTCAAGTGATGAAATCCGTTCTTCATCAACCGGAAGTTTCTGTTCTTCTTCACTCATCCAGACGTCAAGTTCAATCCGATCAAATAACGGTCGTACATGCCCTTGTCCTTCATTGTAGAGTTCAACAGATTTTCGTAGTTTCGGTAAAATTTCTTCCGTATAATAGCGGTAAAATTGTGCCCGATCTGTTTCGATGATTTGTTCTTCAATTACCTCACCATGACGAATGATACGGATCGCACTTGTTGATGGATAAACAACATGTTCACCATCAACATAGTTCATTTTCGATACAGGTACTTGCAGCTTGCCAAGTAGTTTTTTTACGTTATTCTGTAACATACCGTACACGGCGTAAGTACCTTCTAATTCGCTATTTAAGGTAAATGTAACATCATCAGCACGGATAGCCGTTATTTCTTCGATATATCTATCAATCGGATAGATTTCTTGAATCCAACGTATTGGTAACTCCAAAGCTTGTGCACGCTCTTCTTTTTGTACTTCAATGACCAGTTCTCGGATGTCCTCAGTTAGTTCCGAAATCAGTTCTTCCTGTATCCAATGAAACCCCGTTTTAAATGACGATCTAACTCGGATTGAGTTCATTGCAGGATAATCCGACTTCAATTGTGCAGCCAGCTGTTCACGGATTTCACGCGGCTCAGATAGATACACTTCAACATCCGCATGCTCTAAGTTTGTTAAAGATTGCATTGCACGTATCACACGTTCAATTTCCCCTTCATCCGACCAACTTTCTTCTATTAATAATGGGGACTGTGGCTTGTCATCAATAACGTGTTGCTCCCAGTGACCAAATGCACCGCCCTCACTCCAATGGTTGCTTTCTGCCAATGTGCGAAGGGCATTCGGTACATCTGTTTTCGTACCCGCCAATCGAATTCGATTCTTTTCTTCCAACGTCAATACTGATTGCTCTCCGGATGCAACTGTAAACTGGATATGTGCCCCATCCTGTCCAGTTAAAGCGTGTTGGATTTCAGTGCTATGTAAAGCAGTTCTTGCCGCAAAATGACACAATTCTTTCAACAATAATGTTGTCATCATCTGCTCTTCTACTGTGATTTGTAAGCTAAGTGTCCTAGTTGGTGAGGCTTCTGTATGTTGACCAAAACCTGAGAAACTCCAGATGTCACTTATGCTTTCAACATCAGTATAAAAATGTTCGTTCTTTTTATCCGTTAAATCAAACTCACCAAATGCTAACTCTCGTAACAATGACGACAGTTCCTGTTCATTTTTAAAGGTTAAGACCAGTTTTCCATCCAAAAATGTAGCCGTTGTCGTTTCTTCTGAATGCTCAAATGACATCGTCACTTTCTGTCCAACTTCTTCAAAAAACGTAAATGACAGCGCTGTTGTTTCAAACCCCGCTCTTGCGCAAAAATCGATAAGTCCTTCTGGCAATAAGCCTTCGGGTAAATCAATGAACAAAGATATACCATCCACGACGCCGTCTCTATTTTTATCAACAAGCATGCCCTCTAGTGACCATAGTGCGGAAATCTGACTCATTTGCTCATCCCCTACATTTTCATATTCGGATCATACTTATCGCGAAGCCAATCTCCAAGTAAATTAAAGCCAAGCACTGTTAGCATAATTGCTATACCTGGAAATACGGATGTCCACCATGCCGATGTTATGTAGTTTCGGCTATCTGCAAGCATACCGCCCCATGACGGAATCGTTGGATCTACACCTAGACCAAGAAACGTAAGCGATGCCTCGAGTAAAATGAACTCTGCAATATACATTGTTCCCAGTACTAAGATAGAGGACATAACGTTCGGTAAAATATGTTTCCGTATTATTGTAAAGTTTGTTCCTCCAATTGCCTTTGCTGCATGAACGAATTCCTGCTCTTTCAACGAAATAACTTGACCCCTAATTAGTCGAGCAAAACCTACCCAATATGTTATTCCTAAAATAATAATAATCTTCCAAACGCCCGTCCCAAGAACACTCATAATTACGATAGCAAACAAAATGAATGGGAATGCGAGTTGAATATCTGCAACACGCATAATTAAATCATCCAACCATTTACCAAAGAATCCTGAAATTAGCCCCATTATTGTACCGATAACAAGGGATATTAAGACCCCAAAAAATCCAACCATCAATGAAATTCGCGCACCATAAATGATGCGGCTAAATAAATCCCGGCCAAGCTGATCAGCTCCAAGGAAAAACGTTGATTCTCCTGAAGGATCGGCCCAAAATGGAGGATCTAATCGAGAGGTCAGACTTGCTTTAGACGGATCGAACGATACAATCCACGGAGCGAATAGTGCTGAACCGACCGCTAGAAACACTAGAATCATTCCAACAAAGCCAGCAGGGTTTTTCTTAACAAAACGGAAAAAACGTTGCAATATTGTTTTCTCTGGACGCGTTTCAACTTCTTCGATTTGCAACTTTGTCATGATTTACCACCTCTTCCAGCTTTAATCCGAGGGTCTATCAATGTATAACTTAAATCTACAATTAAATTAACAACAACCATGATAATCGCAAGGAAAATCACTCCACCTTGAATGACCGGATAATCTCGTTGATTGATGGCATCAATGATTAAACGTCCGATGCCTGGCCACGAAAATACTTGTTCAACAATAACCGTTCCACCAAGTAATGAACCGAACTGTAACCCTAAAAATGTAATTGTCGGCAATAAAGCATTCCGGAATCCGTGTTTGATAATGACGGACCATTCACTAATTCCTTTCGACCTCGCAGTTGACATATATTGCTGATTCATCACTTCCAACATTGATGATCGGATTAATCTAGCCAAAATACCCGATAAAATCATTCCGAGTGTAATTGACGGCAGGATAAGTGATGAAAGACCATCGAATCCTGAAGACGGCAACCATTTTAAATTTACAGCAAATATCAAAATCAACATTATCCCAAGCCAAAAGTTAGGGAAAGATATACCTATTAATGAAAATATTCTTCCAAAGAAATCAACAGGTGTTCCACGTTTAACAGCCGATATTATTCCTACTGGAAACGCAATCAAAACCGCAACAATTATTCCACCAAGTGCTAACACTAGTGTAGCCCCAAGCCTTTCAAAGATTAATCCTATAACCGGTGTGCCGCTTCGGAATGATTCACCAAAGTCCAATGTGACTATACCTTTAAGAAAAATACCATATTGCACGTACAATGGTTTATCCAATCCGAGTGCAGTTCTGACTTCGGCTATCGCTTCTTTAGATGGTTCACCTGCTGAAAACATGACGGACACAGGATCCCCGGTCAATCGTATTGAGAAAAATATAATAACGGAAATAGCTAAAACGACTAGAACTGTATGAAATAGCCTCCGGGTAAGGTATGCAATCATTTTCTTTCCTCCGTCCTCTTTAAAAGAAAGAGATAGTATGAGGACCATACTATCTCTATATGAATTGGTTATTGCCTAGCGGTAACCAGCTTATTTGACAGTAACTTCTTCAAGACGCATACGATCTTCATGCGGTGGTTGGAAGTTTTCCAAACGCTCGTTTACTGCATATAAATCTACTGCTTGATACAAGTTCACTTCAGGTGCTAAATCATACAAGAGTGTTGTCAATTCCATGAAAATTTTATGTCTCTCATCTTGGTCAACTGTTGTTCGCTGTGCAGCCAATAATTCTTCTACTTTTTCATCTTTAAAAGATGGGTTCCATTGTTCGCCTTCGTGGTACATTAAGTACGCTGTATTATCGAAGTCCAATGTCCAACCACCCCAGCCTTGGCGGTACATATGGCCTGCTTTACCGTTTGGAATTAAATCTGAAATTAATGTTGTATTATCTACACTGTTTATATTCATTTTCAATCCGACTTCTTCCAGATAAAATGCAACTGCCTGTGTGATTTCTTTAAAGTTTCCATCATTCCCAGGAATGAATACATCTAGTTCTGTTCCTTCAGCAACTCCAGCTGCTTTTAACATTTCTTTTGCTTTTTCAGGGTCATATGCATACGGTTTCAAATCTGGATTATTACCAAATGACAATTCACTTTGATACGTACTGATTGGAATACCATAGCCACCTAGAATTTCTTCAATAATTTCATCTTTGTTAATTGCGTAGTTAATCGCTTGTCTTACTTCTTTTTTATCAAGAGGTGCATTTGCTGTATCAAAACGTAAAGAGAATACAGTCGGTGTTCCAACTTCTTCAAGCTTTAAAAAGTTTGTGTCTTTCACTGTTTTTGTTTGCGCAACTTCAACACGTTTCATAATATCAATTTTTCCTGTTTGCAGTTCTGCAAGTCGTGTAGAAGCTTCAGGTATAATTTTGAAGGTTACTTTATCAAGTTTTGGAAGTCCTTCTTTCCAATAGTCTTCATTTTTCTCCAGAACTACTTCTTGATCACGCTTATAACCTGTCATTTTAAATGGACCTGTACCTACCGGTTTATCATTAAACTCTTCATCCGAAACTTCTGTCACATAACCTGGTGGTACAATGACTGCTCCATATCCGGCTAGTTTGGTAAGCAAAACTGGATCTGGGGAATTCAACTTCATCGTAATTGTGTATTCATCTTTTACTTCGACAGAGTCAATAGAGGTATAGTTTGAATACTGAGGCCCTTTTTGTCCCTCTTCACCCAGTAAACGATCGAACGTAAACTTCACTGCTTCTGCATTGAATGGTTCTCCATTATGAAACACAACGCCTTGACGTAATTTGAACTCTAGCGTACTGTCATCTAAGTATTCCCAGCTTTCTGCAAGTCCCGGTTGCAACTCCAAATCAAGATCCCTTTCTACTAGTCCTTCGAATACTGATATTGCAACAGTACTCCAGTCTAGCAAGAACGTATCGATAGGATCCCAACTTTGTGGATCGCTATTAATACCAACGACTATTTCATTTCCGCGATCAGCCGCGGGATTCTTCCCATTAGCTTCTTTCTTAGTTCCTTCTGTTTTGTCATTTCCGCCGCCTGAACAAGCTGCTAACACAAGCATTACTACCAATAACAATGAAACAACTAGATTTTTATTCTTCGTCATAATTTCTCCCCCATACTATGATTTTTTAAGTGCATTTCTATACGGATACAGATGGGTATAGCCTATTTTCTCCGATATATTTGCCGCTGCCTCCCAAAGAGATTGTAAGAAGTGATTCGCGTTCTCTTTAGGCAGGGATACAGGAAACCCTGCAATACTGATTGAGTATTCTACCTCGCCATGACGATTAAATATTGGAACTGCAATCGAAACAGTTCCTTCTTCAAGCTCCGACAGACTATAAGCGTATCCTTCACTTCTAACTTGCTTAATCAAGGACCATACTTCTTCTGCCGACTTTGGAGTCTGGCTGGCATAATTCGTAAGAGGCATTGATAATATCGCGTCTATTTCTTCATCTGGCAAAAATGATAGTAATGTCCTCGTGCATGCTCCTGCATAAAGCGGGGCATGTCTGCCGACACGCGTGTACAATCTAACTGGCCGAGTGCTTTCCACTTTTTCAATGTAAACGCCATTATTATTTTCCCGTGTAATCAGTTGAACAGCCTCATTGAACTGCATTTGCAATTGCCGCATAAAAGGAAGTGCAATATTTCTTATTTCCAAACCGCTTGCCACACGTTCGCCTAGCTGTAGTAACTTCAAACCAAGCGAATAGCTGTCACCATCTATTATGGCGCCGTTCCTTTCAACAGGTGTCCGCTGTAAGAAACCTACCTCTACCAATGTCCTCAAAAGTCTTAGTGCTGTTGGTTTCGGAATTTCTGTATAAGCTGAAATTTCATCTAACCGCCAGTAGGGATGATCTTCTGTAAATAAATCAAGCAATTGCAACCCTTTTTCCATCGTTTTACTCATACATGCTCTACCTCGGCAGTCTTATATAAATGACAAGAAACTGAATGATTTTCATCCATAAGTTGAAGTTCCGGCTTCACCGTTTTACAGACCTCCATACAAGAAAAACATCTTGGATGGAATGTGCAGCCATTCGGTGGACTCGCTGGACTCGGAACATCCCCCCTTAAAATAATTCGTTCTTTTTTCTGAAGTGGGTGCGGACTAGGAAGCGCTGATAACAAAGCTTTTGAATAAGGATGCAGTGGATCGTCGTATAACTTATTCTTCTCTGAAACTTCCACCATCTTACCTAAATACATAACACCAATACGATCACAAAAATGCTTAATGACGCTTAAATCATGGGATATGAAAATATAAGTCAAGCCAAATTCTTTTTGTAAGTCTTTCATAAGATTCAATACTTGTGACTGGATAGAAACGTCCAATGCGGAAACCGGTTCATCCGCTATAATGAGTTTTGGTTTTGAAATTAAAGCACGTGCAATTCCAATTCGTTGACGCTGACCACCCGAAAATTCATGCGGTAATCTTTTCAATTGTGCCTGTGATAACCCGACTTGGTCAGCAACTTCAAGCACGCGTCTATGTCTTTCTGCTTTATCCGTTATACCAAAATTGATTAACGGTTCTTCAATAATCTTATAGACACGCATTCTTGGATTTAATGATGCATACGGATCTTGAAAAACAATTTGGATATCTTTCCGCAACTTTCGCATTTCATCTTTATTAATATTCGTAATATCTTGTCCTTGGAAAAAAATTTTCCCTTCTGTCGGTTCCATCATTCGCATGATTGTTCGGCCAGCTGTACTTTTACCACAACCCGACTCACCAACAATTCCGAATGTCTCACCCTTCTTCACGTTGAATGTAATTCCATCTACCGCTTTTACATTTTGTGTCGTCGTGTTGCCAAATACTCCCCCTTTAATGGGGAAATATTTCTTCAAGTTTTCAACTCGGAGTAGTTCTTCCCGTTCAATCATTTGGTCATCACCTCCAGTTTTGCTTCATCATATAACCAGCATCTCACTTTGTTTTTATTTTCAGTTTCAATTAGCGGTGGGCTTTGTGTACATCTTTCATGGACCATTGAGCAACGTGGTGCAAAACGACACCCACTAGGCATACTACCTGGTGCAGGCACCATTCCTGGAATAGAAGATAGATATTCTTGTTGTTCATTAATATCAGGCAATGATGCAAGCAACCCTTTCGTATAGGGATGCTTCGGCTGATCAAATAAATCGACAATTTTTGCCTCTTCTATAATTTCTCCCGCATACATAACGATGACACGGTCACACATTTCAGCAACAACGCCCAAGTCATGTGTAATTAGCACAATTGACATTTTCAACTGTTGCTGCAGTTTTTTCATCAGTTCCAAAATCTGTGCTTGAATCGTAACGTCCAATGCGGTCGTAGGTTCATCCGCAATTAAAATTTCCGGATTACAAGACATGGCAATCGCAATCATTACACGCTGACGCATCCCACCTGACAACTGGTGTGGATATTCATCCAGCACTTGTTCAGGTCTCGGTATTCCCACTAATTGCAACATTTCAAGCGCACGGGCTCTCGCTTGCTTTTTATCGATATTTTCATGATTTAAAATCATTTCTATTATTTGCTTTCCGACTGTATAGACCGGATTCAAGGAACTCATCGGTTCTTGGAAAATCATCGATACTTTCTTCCCTCTAACTTTACGCCAGTCCTTTTTACTGAAGTCTTTAAAATGAAGATCATTCAAATGAATATCCCCACTTTGCCATTCAACTCCCGGTGGCAGCAATCCCATAAGTGAAAGCGCTGTCATACTTTTTCCACAACCTGATTCACCTACGATTCCAAGCGTCTCACCTTCATTCAATTGAAAACTAATTCCATTGACAATCGCAGTCTTTATTCCATCATCTTGAATACCAACTTGTAATTTATCTACTTCCATTAATGTTCGAACCATTAATACACCCCTCAATGGTTTCATTATTTGAAACGCAGTTTCATTTATCTGATTCTTAACATTGTAACTATAATTCCGCCACTTCGCAATAGTCTTTCAATATTTATTTATTCACATTTTCTGGATACGATTGTATACGGTCGGTTACCTCTTCACACAATAAAAAAAGCTGAACTCTTGTGAGTCAGCTTTTTTCACGTCTGTTGATTAACCACTTTTTTGCTTAAGTTACTTGTAAGGTAGGCGCAAAATTCTTCATTTGGACTAGTACGTTTTCTGCTCGTTTTCGGCTAAATTAATCACGACAGTTTTACTGAGGAGAAGAGGAGGGTTGCCTGTCGCGTATCTACAACGTTTAAGTGAAAACTGCGATTGTTTAAAAATTAAGAATCGATGACTTTTCACAGAAGTTATAAGTGCCCGAAGATACAATTTCGGGCACGTTTGCATTTTCTACACTGCGTTCCTTACTTATCTTTCAGCAAAATCACACTTGTTATTACGTGATATCCTGTAGAAATTAACATTTCCTTAAAATAAAAAAGAAAAACCATAGAGAAGGAGTAAGCAGCCAAAATTGTATTTTTGACTGCCTTTATCCAACTAAGAAGCCAACTATTCTTTCATCCCAAAAAGCTTTAGAACTTCGTGTACTTATACCTTTGGAGAACGACGGATGAACGACCACCATGCGATTATCGAAAAACAAGATCTCGGTAATCGGATAAGAGTCGTTCAATCCAAAGTGATCTAAAAGCAACTGTACACTGAACGCCTAGTGTTTGATAAGGTTATTTTCCATTTGATTCAAACCTGTTTTTTCAACTTCCAGATCTCTGTCGCATAATCTTGGATTGTTCGGTCGCTGGAAAACTTTCCTGAGTGAGCGACATTCGTGACACTCTTATGGAGCCAGGATAATTTATCACGGTACGTCTGCTCCACTCGTTCGTGAGTTTCAAGATAAGGCTCAAAATCTTTTAAGACAAAATAAGGATCATTTTGGGATAGAATATTGTAATAAATATCTTTGAACTCAATTTCATGCGATCCAAATTCACCCTGATTTAATTGGTCTAAAATCCGGCTAATCCTGTCATCCGTATTGTAAATGTCCGTAGCATTATAACCGCCATGTTGATGGTAATTCAATACTTCATCCGCTTTTAAACCGAAAATGAAAATATTTTCATTGCCAACAGCCTCTTTAATTTCAACATTTGCACCATCTAGCGTACCAATTGTTAAAGCGCCGTTCATCATCATTTTCATGTTGCCCGTACCTGATGCTTCCTTACTTGCCGTTGATATCTGTTCACTAACATCGGCTGCTGGTATAATTTTTTCAGCAAGGCTAACATTATAGTTTTCTAAAAAAACAACTTTTAGTTTACCCTGAATAGCCGCATCATGGTTCACAATCGAGGCGACCTTATTAATAAGCTTGATCACTTCTTTCGCTAAATGGTAACTCGGTGCGGCCTTTGCCCCGAATATAAATGTACGAGGAATCATATCTAGATTTGGATTTTCTTTTAATTCATTGTATAAATAAATAATGTGGAAAATATTAAGTAACTGACGTTTGTATTCATGAAGCCGTTTAATTTGTACATCAAAAATTGATTGATCATCCACTAAAATACCCGTGCGCTCATGAATGAGGTTAGCTAAGATTTGCTTATTTTCATGCTTCACTTGATGAAATTTCTCTAAAAATGAAGCATCCTTCGAATATTTTAATAAGCTGATAAGCTGTTTGGGGCGTTGTATCCACTGCGGACCAATTGACTCTGTTATAAGTCCCGATAATTTAGGATTTGCTTGCAACAGCCAACGGCGATGGGTGATTCCGTTCGTCTTATTATTAAAACGATCCGGGAAAAGTTCATAAAAATTCTTCATTTCCTTCTCCTTTAAAATATCCGTATGAATTTGCGCGACACCATTCACACTGAAGCTCCCAACAATTGCGAGCCGTGCCATATGGATTTGCTCATCAGCGATAATGGCTAGCTCCGGAATTTTCTCTCTAAGCTCCTGATGATCAAACCAGAGTCCTTTGCAAAATCGCTCGTTGACTTCATCAATAATCATATAAATACGCGGAAGTAGATGCTCCATCATTCCTTTAGGCCAGGTTTCAAGCGCTTCACTCAATGTTGTATGATTCGTGTAGGCAATTACTTTCGTCGTTACTTCCCAAGCACTGTCCCAACTGAAGTGCTCTTCATCCATAAGTATTCTCATTAGTTCAGGAATTGCTAGAGTTGGGTGCGTATCATTCACTTGAATAACCACTTTTTCAGGTAAATACTTTAATGATTTTTGATGATTCTTTTTAAAGTCCTTAATGATATTTTGTATACTGGAAGAAACAAGGAAATACTGTTGCTTTAAGCGCAACTCTTTTCCTTCATACTTCGAATCGTCAGGGTATAAATATCCTGAAATTTGTTCAATCGAATGCTTATGATCAAGATCATGGTAATAATGCATTCCATCTTCTGATGAGCCGTCCCGATCTAGACCAACTGATTCTGCACTCCAAAGACGAAGTGTATTGATCACTTCATTTTTATAGCCAACAATAGGAATATCATAAGGTATCGCCATGACTTTATCTGTATTTTCATGTTTAAATTCAATATTTCCATCATTCCGCTGAAACATATGTACGTTTCCGTGATAATGAATGCAAATAGCTTCGTCTTCTTTTCGTGTTTCCCAAGCGTACTGATCCTTTAACCAATAATCCGGAAGCTCAACCTGGTTACCATGGATAATTCGCTGTTCGAATAACCCGTAACGATAACGTATTCCAAAACCATGTCCAGGATATTTAAGTGAGGCTAATGAATCGAGAAAGCAAGCCGCTAATCGGCCTAACCCGCCATTCCCTAAACCAGCATCATGCTCTTGGGCATAGATGTTATCAGGGTCGAACCCTAACTGCTTCAGCGCCTCATTCGATTGTTCAAGCATTCCACAATTAAGCAGGTTACTTTCAATTAAACTGCCCACTAAAAACTCCATCGATAAATAATAAACTTGTTTACAGCTTTTCTCGTTATATCTTTTTTTAGTCGATTGCCAATGCGGTAGGATCTCCTCATTGACAATTGAAGCAATCACATAATAAATTTCTTTATTGGTCGCACCTGCTACTTCTTTACTTTTGTTTGTTTGTAATTTGCTTATAATCCGCTCTTTAAACTCATCCACAGTTAGTTCAAGCAAGATTCTGCCCCCTATACACTTATTGTCGTTAACTGGTCATAAATGGTTGCATAATCTCGAGCTGAACTCTTCCAACTGAACTGACTTTTATTCACATTTTTCACCACTACCGGCCACTGAATAGGATCATGATAAATTCTTAAAGAATAGCGTAAGGTAGCCAATAAATCATCAGCATTGTAATTTGTAAAACTAAATCCATTTCCTTCACCAGTTAGTTCGTTAAACGGTAGAACTGTATCCCTCAATCCCCCTGTCTCCCGCACAATTGGTACCGTTTTGTATTGTAAGGCAATGAGTTGGGCTAATCCACAAGGTTCAAACTTTGAAGGCATGACAAAGAAATCGGCACTTGCATATAATTGTCGCGCTACTCCTTCATCAAAAGCCAACAAGGTCACAAGTTTATTGGGATGACTCTCAGCGGCTTCCGCAAAATACGTTTCAAATTCTTCATCCCCGGTTCCTAAGACTATGAATTGAACATCTTCGTGGAGAAAATCATCTAAAATATGTTGAACAAGATGCAAGCCTTTTTGTTCAACAAGCCGAGTAATAATAATGTAGAGCGGCTTTTCAGCTATGATTGGCAATCCTAGTTTTTCTTGAAGTATAAGTTTATTCTCCTTCTTTTTAGCTCTTGAAGAACGGTAGTTAACTGCAATTGCCGGATCCGTTTGAGGATTATAATCTTTAGTATCAATACCATTAAGCACACCGATTAAATCAGCGGACCGTTCCAAAAGAAATGGGTGAAGTTCTTCCCCATAGTAAGGATCTTTTATTTCTTCTCCATAACTCGGACTAACGGTTGTGATTTTATCTGCATGAAACAAGCCGCTTTTCAAACAGTTCAGCATTCCATTCCATTCAAAACCACCGATATGCTCCCGTGACATATCAAAGAAATCCTCAAATATGTCGATTGGCATCAGCCCTTGGTACTTAATATTATGAATTGTCATGACCGTTTTCATATCGAATATTGGCTGAATAATTTTAGCAAGAGCAACAGCCATACCCGCTTGCCAATCATGTGCATGGAGTACGTCCGGTTTAAAATCTAGATGGACTAATGCTTCAATAACAGCACGACTAAAAAACAAAAATCGTTCACCGTCATCGTAATACCCGTATACCCCTTTACGGGTGAAATAATACTCATTTGAAACGAAGTAATAAATGATATTGTTATGTTCTAATGAATACATACTTGCTTCCGAATTACGCCAGCCAAGCGGTACATTAAAGCTCATGACATACTCCATTTTATCTCGCCATTCTAGCGGTATTTCATCATAAAGTGGAAGAATCACTCGCACCTCGACTCCTTCATTCTCTTTCAATGCTTGTGGAAGTGACCCGATCACATCTGCTAATCCACCGGTTTTAATAAAAGGTGTGCATTCCGAAGCTACAAATAATACATTTCTCATATGAAATCTTCCCTTTCCAACCAACGATTTCTTTTTTTACATGACTTGTCTTTTTGCAACGACATAGGGTTTATCCTTTGATCCGATTAATTGTTGATTTGCGGTCACATGAACGTCTTTATCTAATATCACATTCTCCAAATGGACACCTGCTTCAATTTTACAACGCTGCATGATAATCGAGTTTTTTACCGTTGCACCTTCTTCTACGGTTACACCTCGAAACAATACACTGCCCTCTACCTCGCCAGCAATAATGCAACCATTTGCCAGAATTGATTTTTTGACACTCGCTTCATTACGATATTTCGTAGGTGGCTGATTCCCAACCTTCGTCCGAATAAATGGTAGTTTATAAAATAATGCTTTATAATTCTCCTCTGATAATAGATTCATATTATGCCGATAATAACTCTCGATCGAATTGATAAACACACCGTAGCCATTGTTTTTATACGTTTGAACCTTTAACGTAGCAAGATTCTCTTTAATGCCATGGACAAAAAAATGATCTTGGTGGTGTGCAATACATTGATCAACTAACGTCATTAATAAGTCTTTATTGATTATATAAACACCCGTGAAAAGGTCGTTTTCTTGCTTATCATTCGTGATAGTAGTGACCCAGCCATCTTCGTCTGCTTCAATTCGAAAAGCAGAATCATGTTCAGTATTTAACGTCTCAACATGAGTAGTAATCAGCGTGACATCTGCTTTATTAGCAAGATGACTTTTAAATGCATCTTGATAATCCGTATTTGATATAAATTGACTTCCGCTAATCAGTACATAGGAAGATTTTCCACGAGCAAAATAATCACGGTTATTATGAAAAAAACTCAAATCGCCTTTTGAAATATCAGATGGATCGTTCCAATCCGGTGGAAGAATAAACAAGCCACCATTGCGCTCATCCATCTCCCAGCTATCACCTGTTTGAAGATGATCCATTAAGGATCTATATTTATTGCGGGTAAAAATAGCCACTGACTCTACATTAGAATTCCCCATATTCGAAAGCGGAAAATCAATTAAACGATAACGACCTGCAAAAGGAATTGTGGCACCACTACGAAAATAAGTTAATTCATGAAAATAATGATGCTCGTGTTCCAGATTAATAAGGCCCATCATTGTGTTCATCTATTTTCCCCCTTAAATTGTATAGATAGTCGGTACTTAACAAATAGATTGTCCTTCCAACATCGCTTTGTCGCTTGGTGATGGCCTCACGCAATAAGCCCGTCAAAAGATCACTGGCGGTCTTATTGCTCCGGCTTACACTTGTCGCTCCTTCGCTAGATTTACTCGTTATACTGGCGAGGTATACCACCTAGTTAACTTCAAATAAGTAGTGCCGAATATATGGTACTAATATACACAACATTACTTCAACAGAGAGTCCAACAAGCCATCGTACTTCTATTGCTTATCCGATATAACTTAACGCTAAAATCCCACTCAATGTATCTTGATTGATCACGAGCGGCTCTTCAGTAAGTCCAATGCTAATATGTGTGCCTTCAGGAATCTTTGTATTTTCCATTACAATCACTCGTTCTAGAATCGAGTTCTTCCCAACTTCTACGCCGGGATACAAGATGGATTGTTTAACCATGCTATCAGGGTGAATCACTACATTCTCAAACAATACAGAACTATCAACTGTTCCACACACCCAACACCCAGAATTGATCAATGACTGCTTCACAACTGCAGTTTCCCCGATATACTCTGGGGGAATGTTCGTTTCGTTGGTGTATATTCTCCAGTTTTCATTATTTAACAAGAGACTCCAATCTTTATCCAGCAGGTCCATATTGGCTTCCCAATAACTTTCGATTGTACCGACATCCTTCCAATAACCTTCGAAACGATACGCATACAAACGAAGATTATTATTAACCATCGATGGAATAATATCCTTTCCGAAATCATGACTGGATTGACCATTTTCAGCATCCTCCAACAAATAGGATCTTAATGTTGCCCATGAAAATATATAAACGCCCATAGACGCTAAATTACTTTTTGGATTTTGCGGTTTTTCATCAAATTCGTAGATGCGCATGTCATCAGTTGTATTCAAAATTCCAAACCGCGATGCTTCTTCCCAAGCCACTGGAATTGCGGAAATGGTGACATCAGCGCCCGTTTGTTTATGTTCTTCCAACATTGCTGCGTAATCCATTTGATAAATATGATCACCCGAAATGACAAGGACATATTCTGGGTCATGCCGGTCGATAAAATGAATGTTTTGATAGATTGCATCAGCCGTACCAGAATACCAGTCTCCTCCGTCTTTCGCGGTATAAGGGGAAAGTATCGTCACACCAGTGTTTTGCCGATTCAAATTCCACGGTTTTCCATTTCCAATATGTTTATTTAATTCAAGTGGTGAATATTGAGTCATCACGCCCAATGTCTGAAGTCCTGAGTTGGCACAATTACTTAACGTGAAGTCAATAATTCGATACTTTCCTCCGAAGTGCACTGCTGGTTTCGCTAAGTTGTTCGTTAATTTGCCTAAACGTTTCCCTTCTCCACCAGCCAACAACATGCCTACACAATTTTTCATTAATTAGCCTCCTCAATAAATTCAGGTACTTTTTTGCATTTAAAAATTGTGATAGCTAAAGGTGGTACCTTTATTTTTATATGCT
Organism: Sporosarcina sp. resist; assembly: GCF_014302295.1. Classification (NCBI taxonomy): domain Bacteria; kingdom Bacillati; phylum Bacillota; class Bacilli; order Caryophanales; family Caryophanaceae; genus Sporosarcina; species Sporosarcina sp. resist. The sequence continues at coordinate 4,015,712 of NZ_CP060287.1, forward strand.
GAAATAATCTGTGCCATTCGTGCGGAATACTAAAATGGTCAGCATCGTTTACCTGTCCAGATCCCCCGAATTGACTAGCATCTGAATTGAAAATTTCTTGATAAGTTCCAGGAGTTGGCACACCAATTTTATAGTCAAAAAGGACATCCGGTGTGAAATTGCAGACAACGATTAGTTCTTCCCCTGGGCTTGTACTACGTCTACGAAAAGCAATCACACTTTGATCGATATTATGAGGATCAATCCACTCAAACCCTTCAGTATTATGGTCTAATTCATAAAGTTCAGGATATTCCAAGTAGAAATGATTGAGCGCTTTAACATAGTTAAAAATCGCTTTATGAAGTGGATAATCTAAAAGTTGCCAATCCAATTGTTCTTGATCCTTCCATTCAGCATACTGTGCTAGCTCACCTCCCATAAATAATAACTTTTTACCAGGGTGCGCCATCATATAGCCATAAAGCAATCTCAGGTTTGCAAACTGCCGCCACTGGTCACCAGGCATTTTATCGAGCAATGATTTTTTACCATGAACGACTTCATCGTGTGACAGCGGTAGTAGAAAGTTTTCTGTATGTGTATACATAAATGGGAAAGTTAGTAGATTGTGATGCCATTTTCGGTAAACTGGATCTGCTTCCATATAGGTAAGCGTGTCGTTCATCCAGCCCATATTCCATTTGAAATTAAAACCAAGCCCTCCTACATGTGTAGGTGCCGTAACAAGTGGTAAATCTGAACTGTCTTCAGCCATCATCATTGCCCCAGGCTCATATGAAAAAATAACTTCATTTAATTTGCGGATAAAGGCATATGCTTCAAGATTTTCATCTCCACCGTATGAATTGTATATTTTATCCTTGTCTTCCGATTTATCAAAGTTAAGATAGAGCATACTAGCTACTGCATCTACACGAATCCCATCGATATGGTATTCTTCCAGCCAAAAAAGTGCATTAGAGATTAAAAAGCTTTGTACTTCAGGTCGTCCAAAGTCGAAGGTTAATGTTCCCCACAACTTTTTTTCAGCTTTACGAGGATCGGCATATTCATATAATGCCTCCCCATCAAATTGACGAAGTGCAAAATCATCCTTACAAAAGTGACCAGGAACCCAATCCATAATTACACCGATATTCTGTTGATGGCACTGATCAACAAAGTATTTAAATTCATCACGTGGACCATAACGAGACGTGACAGAAAAATAACCAGTTATTTGATAACCCCACGACAGATCAAATGGATGCTCCGCAAGAGGGAGTAATTCAATATGTGTATAACCTAGCGATTTTACATAAGGAACCAATTGATCAGCAAGTTCGCGATATGAATAAAATTCACCGTCTACGTTTGTTTTCCAAGAGCCTAGATGAACTTCATAAATCGATACGGGTGATGAATAAACATCAAACGTTTTCTTTTCTTCTTGCCAATCATCATCACTCCACTCATATCCGGATAGAATCGGGGTTAAAGATGCCGTTTTAGGTCGAAGCTCAGATTGAAGAGCATATGGATCTGCTTTCAGTAGCACTTGACCATTGTCCGATTCAATTTCATATTTATAAGGGATGTTTTCGGGAATATCCGTATAAAAACCAATCCATAACCCCTCGTTCGTGACTCTCTTTAATGGGTGTAAATCGCCTTTCCATTGATTAAAGTCACCGACTACATGAATTTCTTTAGCGTTAGGTGCCCACACTACAAATCGATAGCCTTGAGTACCTTCCCATTCAATCGTATGGCAACCTAATAATTGGTGACTATGATAATTAGTACCTTGGTGAAATAAAAATAGTTCTTGTTCTGAAATATTGTAATACATCGTGCTGACTCCTTTCTTGAGCCAATTAAGATTATATTCAGGATGGTATACGAATATGACTAGTTCTTTTCTTCTTTGTCATGGATCTTTTATTATTCACTTCTTTGTAATAGCTCGATATAAAAAGAATCAACTTTCACAATCTAAAGCAGCTACAAACGCTACGTAGAAACCTTATTGCTAAGGGTTATACCAAATTCTATGTTAGCAGATTATTATGTAAATGAATGTTAAATCGTTCTACAAATTTCTTTTATTGGTAAATTTAATGTAAATTAATGTCGAATGAATGACTTAACTCTGACTCCACATCCATATAGAAATCAATTGCATTACTTAGTTTCAGAATAATGTGACAACTATTTTTTAGGGAAATATATTAATTCCTGGTTAAAATTCAAGTAAGTTTCTTAAAATAGGGGTAGAACATATACTAGGAATAAGCAAGTATGAATGGCAAAAGCGGAGGTAGGTTTTAGGTATTGGCAATAGAGAACTCGGCGTCCATACGTCTTGTATGTTAGATTCAAACAAGAAAAGGGGTTGCTTTTGTGGAAACTCATGTAGCTTGGATCGATGATGTTCACGTGTTAACCGTTATCGTGAACGATATATCTATATTGCTGCACACGGAAGAACCTCCCGTCATTTATTGGGCAGCAAAAGAGAAGTATTTTTCGACAAAGGTTGAAAAAGTAAACGCCGATTCCACCGTAAGGATTATTCTTTTAGAAGAACTGCCAATCGGAGAAAGTCTTGTGCTCTTATGGGGCACAGCGAAGGTCCCTGTTTACCCTAGAGCAATCGTCCGAACGGATTGGTTTGATCAGCACTATGCTGATTTGACTACTAAATTAGGGACTGACTATGAACACTCCGCAACCACATTCTCTATTTGGGCCCCGACGGCTACTTCTGTAAAGTTAAATTTAGATAATCGTGATTTTTTATTAAATCGACATAAAAGTGGTCTATGGCAACTAAAAATGGATGGTGATTGGCATGGTTTTGCTTATGATTATAAGGTTATCGTCAATGGACAAACGACACGTTTGAATGACCCATACGCGAAAGCTATGCTTGCTAACAGTGAAAAAAGCGTGATTATAGACCCTGCTAGAACTGACCCACCTAACTTTAACAAACGAAACAGGCCAAAACTTCAGAATTTACAAGATGCAATTATCTATGAATTACATGTAAGAGACGCGACCAATCAAGAAGAAAGCGGTGTCGTGAATCGAGGTAAATATTTAGGTTTGACAGAAACAGCTACAATGACAAAAAATGGTTTTTCAACAGCGCTCACTTATATGAAAGAATTAGGTTGCACGCATGTTCAACTTTTACCAATTAATGATTTTGCACGCGTAGATGAGACTAGTCCGAACGATGACTATAATTGGGGGTACGATCCATTATACTTTCAAGTACCAGAAGGCAGTTATTCCCTAACACCTAATGACCCCGTAGCAAGAATCATTGAATGTAAAAAGATGATTCAAGCGTTTCATCAGGAAGAAATCGCGGTCATCCTTGATGTCGTTTATAATCATGTTTTTATCATGGAAGAATCACCATTTGAAAAACTTGTTCCAGGCTATTACTTCCGTTATCACAGTGATGGAAGCCTTAGCAACGGAACTGGGGTAGGTAATGATTTTGCAACAGAGCGAGCAATGGCCCGGAAATTCATTTTAGATACGATTGATTTTTGGCTGAATGACTATCATGTAGATGGATTCCGGTTCGATTTAATGGGGGCCATCGATATCGAGACAATGAACCAAATTCATGAGCGCTGTAAAGAAGAATCAGTGCCAATTATGCTTTTAGGAGAAGGTTGGGATCTTCCAACAGCATTAGCTTCCGAAAAGAAAGCTACTTCCATGCACTCCAATCAATTAACAGGTCTTAAATTTTTCAATGACTACTTCCGCGATTCACTCAAAGGTCAGTTATTTAACAAACACGATACTGGTTATGTAAATGGTCAAGGTCGTTTAATCGAAAGGCTGCCCCACCTCGTATCTGGAACCACTTTAGAAGAATTTGGTGCACCATTTGTGTCCGAGGTGAACCAAACAATTAACTACGTCGAATGTCACGATAACCACACACTATGGGATCGGCTTCTACTTAGCAATGATCAAGACAGCGATTTGACGCGTAAGAAAATGCATCAACTTGCTTCAGGAATCACGTTATTAAGCCAAGGGATTCCGTTTATCCATGCCGGTCAAGAGTGGTTTAGAACTAAACAGGGCGATGAGAATAGCTATATTTCCAGTGATTGGATCAATCAATTAGATTGGCGGAAAAGAGAAGTAGAAAATGACTATGTTGAATTTATTAAAACGCTGATTGCGCTTCGAAAAAAATATGATGTATTTCGCCTTACTTCTAACCAAGATATTAGGAGAAGATTATATATATTAGACACGCCCGCTCCTGTTTTTGGCTTCACATTACTTGGAGATAACGAAGATTTTGCAATCTATATTAATCCAACAAAAAAATCCTATGAGTTGCGCTTACCTTCATCGGCAATATGGAGAGTGATGGCGAATAATAATTTTGATAAGAATACAGCGCAACAGGAAGTAAAAGGTGAATTTACTTCTGTTGATGCATACGAGTTAGTCGTCTTAAAGAAATCACGGGAGATCGAATAAGCAAAAAGGGATAGGTAAACTCCGTTTTCACTTGATCATTTCCGTCACGCTTTCGGCGAACTATTCATGACAGATTTTCTGAGGGGACCCCGTATGGCTAGAAGATACTTTGTCACTTCTAGCCATACTCTTTTCAGTAATACTGTTACGAATAGTTGCCTGTCGCGTAGCTGCACTGTTTAAGTGAAAAATGCGGTTGCTTTGGAAGTAATGAATAGATGACATTCTATACAGATAGTAAGTGCCCGAAGATGCAATTTCGGGCACTCTTGCACGTTTTACAATGCGTTCCTTTCTTACTTTTAGCAAAGAGTATGCATCTAATCATGTGATGCCTTATAGAAAGTGACACTTCTTTAAATTAAAAAAGAAAACACCTTACAGAAATTCACAGCCGCCAAAATTGCATCTTTGGCGACTTTTATCCAGGTAAGAAGCTAGCTATTCTTTAGTTCCCAAAAGCCTTAGCACTTCGTGTACCTATGCCTTTGGAGAGCGGCGGATGAAGGACCACCTTACGATTACCGAAACAAATATGTAGCGACAAGTAGGTGATCATGTTATTTACGAGTTGTTTTTGGTTAATCAACAGGTGTTACAGTACATCACTAAAATATTTCACACTCCTCTTCACTTCCCCAATCGTTCGTTCTGGCCAATTCGTTTCGATGAAAATCTCCATCAGCTTTTCATGTCGACCTCCATGTTGTTCCGACCATTCAAGCGCAACGACCCCTTCATAAAGTAAAGCCATAGTGCGCATTAATCCCTTTGCTTCGATTGTTTGATTGTCAGGGTTCAAACTTGCAAATATCGTGAGGTCTTTTGCTAGTGTCTCCACTGCATTGGATATCCGTAGTTTCCATGAACTTTCGGGAACAGAATCTAGTCTCTCTGTCATTTCGTCGATAAATAGCAAGTGTGCACTGAATTTATTGACGAGCCTGAGGAGCTCCAATCCTAAAATATTCGCGGTTCCCTCCCAAACCGTTAATACTTGTGCATCGCGAAGTAACCGCGGTACGACGAAGTCTTCTATATAGCCATTTCCACCATGCATTTCAATTGCTTCATGAGCGAAATGGATTGCCTGTTCTGCGGTTTCTTTTTTAACGAGCGCAATCTTCAGGCGGTTTAATGCAGTTTCTTCGTCAGATGCATTCCCAGAAGTTACTTTATCAAAGAGCTTAATGAGATCGAATGTTGTTGCCAGTTCGACTTCAAGCTTCGATTTCATGGTCGCTAAACTTTCCTGGATCATCGGAAAGTCAGTCAACTTTTTGCCAAATGCATTGCGTCTTTCTGCATACATCAAGGCCTCGTTGAACGCACGGCGCATGATGCCAAGTGACGCGACGGCATTACAAATTCGGGATAAATTTAACGCTTCCATCATATAATAGAAGCCCTTTTTCGGATCACCCACGACATAAGCTAGAGCACCATCAAACTCCACTTCGCCAGATGGTACTGCCCGCACGCCAAGCTTATCTTTCAATCTCCGAATCTTAATACCATTTAGTGAACCGTCGTCTTTTCTCCAAGGCACCGCAAATAAACTTAGTCCGCGCGAGCCTTCTGCTGAACCTTCCATTCTAGCAAGAACCATAGCGACGCCTGCCATTCCAGCATTGGATGCAAAATACTTTTCTCCGATTAAACGATAGTTTTCACCGTCTTCCACTGCCTTCACGACATTAGCACCTACGTCTGAACCTCCTTGTCGCTCCGTTAAAAATGTCGCACCTTCAAATAACTCCGTATCACCCGTTGCACAAACATGCGACAGGAACTTCTCCTTCACTTCTTCATTAGCATAATGATCTAGCAAATAAGCTGTGGCTTGCGTCAACGTCACAGGACAATGGAATCCCGGTTCTGCTTGTGATAATAAGTAGCCTTGCGCAAAACTGTAGAGGTAGTTTCCTTTATGGCCGAGTTCCGGGATATCTTTATGAACATAGCCCACAATCCCTGTCCGATACGTTTCTTCCACTGTCTTTTTATAGCCTTCATTGACCCAGACATGTGAACGATCATCTCCGTACTTGTCATAGATTTCAAGACGGGGTTGCCCTTCACGGTCAGTATGTTTGGCACGTTCATCGATTTCATTGGCAACTAGTGAACCAAATTTCGTTAATTCTGAATGGGCATAATCGTAAAATTTAGGAGACAAGGATTCTTTTAATAGTGTTTGTAATGTCTCATCGTGCTCAAAGAAATTCAATGGTGTTTCAATTTCCGACCTTTGCTGTAAGACCATTTACTTCGCCTTCTCTCAATGGTTGTTTTAATATCTTGCCGGATGCATTACGCGGTAGAGCCTCAACTTGTTCATACAAACGCGGTACTTTATACTGCGCAAGCTGTTCTTGCGCAAATTGTTTAACCTCTTCTAGATTAAGCACTTCACTTGCCGCAAAATAAGCCTTAACCGTTTCGCCCCATTCCGGATGCGGCACGCCAACTACTGCCACTTCATTAATTGCCGAATGTGTAATTAGTACTTCTTCAACTTCTTTCGGGTAAATATTGACTCCACCGGAAATGATCAGATCTTTTTTCCGGTCGACAACCCAAATGTAACCGTCTTCATCTATTTTCGCCAAGTCACCTGTTTTCAACCAGTCCCCTATGAATGTTTCAGCCGTTGCTTCTATATTGTTATAGTAGCCAAGCATATTGCCTTCCCCGAGTAAAAGAATTTCCCCCACTTCGCCTTGTTGCACGTCTTCCCCGTTCGGATTAACAATCCTAAACTCTGCGTGAAGCGCCGCCCGTTTTCCAATACTGCCTGCTTTCGTTTTATGTTCACTAGCGCTCAATAACGTACCATTGGGACCCGCTTCTGTCAGTCCATAGACACAGATGAAGTTATCCGATTTGAACTTTTCCTGTACAAATTCAACTTCCGGTTGCGATAAAGGCGCGCTGCCGTAAATCCACCATTTCATTGAAGACAAATCAGCTGTTTCCATCTTCGGATTCTTCGCTGTCAATAAATAAACGACGGGTGCCCCGAAGAAGTGCGTCGTTTTTTCTTGCTCAACGGTATCAATTAAAAGATCAGGTGTGAATGTTGGTGTTAAGACGCTAGTCGCACCAACTATTAGCCCCGCCATGAAAAACAGATGGAGCGGTGCAGAATGACTAAGCGGCATCATGATGAGCAAGCGGCTCTCCGGTTTAATTTCCATCTCCACACAAATCATTTGCGCAACTGTTAGGATGTTTTTATAACTGAATAACACGCCTTTCGGTTTACCTGTTGTGCCGGAAGTATATAAAATGGTCGATTCACTGGAATCGGGTAAATTGCATTCAATTGAGGAATCATTATCATTGAGTACTGTTTCAAAACTGATCCACTTATCGTCTAGGGGGGCTCCTGTTTTGATTAACACTAAATTGCTTTCCAGGTTTTTCACTGATTCAAACAGCAAGTCATGTGCGATGAAGGCTTTTGCATCAGAATTCTCAAGTACATATTCGACTTCTGACAGCGTCATCTTGGCATTTATCGGGACAATGATTGCCCCAAGTCGCTGAACCGCGAAATAGACGATAACAAATTCCGGAACGTTTGGCATATATAGAACAGCTTTGTCTCCTCGCCCAATTCCAAGAAGCTTGAGGCCGTGCGCAAAACGATTCACAAGCTGATCAAGTTCTTTATTCGTATAGCGTTTCCCCATTCCAATAACCGCTTCAGTCTTAGGATATTTTCTTGCATTACGCTCCAACAATTGTGAACTGTTCATTTCCTTAATCCCCCTTTAAATTGGTTAGTTTTTCGGTGAATTGCACAAGAAGCTGTTCCATCTCCATCTTCATTTCCGTGAGCTCCTGAATTTTGGCTTCTACTTGTCCGATTTTTTCATTGCCAAAATCGATTGTCCGCTCCAATTGTTTTATCCCAGTCCGATCTTTGTCAAAAAGTAAAATCATCTCCTTTATTTCATCCAGCGTGAATCCGTACCTTTTTCCGCGCAAAATCAGTCTCAGCTTTACGACCTCTGCTTTCGGATAAATCCTTCTATTTCCCGCAGTCCTGTCGGGTTTCAACAAACCAAGTTCCTCATAGTACCGGATTGTACGGGTTGACACATCATATGCCTGGGCAACTTCAGTAATATCCTTCACTTTAGCTCCCCCTTTGAAGTGTTGGAATTTTCAACTATATGAGTAGTTTAACATTGACGTTAACGTTAATGGCAAGTGGTAGTAAGGAAATTTATTAATAGAGTTAGCTGGTGGATAAGATCGGGTGGTGAGGGGATATGATCGAATGCCTGGTTATATGATCGGGTCGCACTCGGATATGATTGGTTGTCGGGTTATATGATCGGGACGCACTCGGATATGATCGATTACCTGGTTATAGGATCGGGGCGCACTCGTATTTGATCGGGTGCCGGGTTATAGGATCGGGCCACATACGGATATGATCGATTACCGGGTTATATGATCAGGTCGCTCGCGGATATGATCGGTTGCCGAGTTATATGATCGGGTCGCACGCGGATTTGATCGGGTGCCGGGTTATATGATCGGGCCACATACGGATATGATCGATTACCGGGTTATATGATCGGGGCGCTCGCGGATATGTTCGGTTGCCGGGTTATATGATCGGGTCGCACTCGGATATGATCGGTTACCAGGTTATATGATCGGGGCGCACTCCGATATGATTGGTTGCCGGGTTATATGATCGGGTCGCACGCGGATATGCTCGGCTGCCGGGTTATATGATCGGGTCGCTCGCGGATATGATCGGATATCAGGTTATATGATCGGGACGCACTCGGATATGCTCGGTTGGCGGGTTATATAATCACGTCGCACTCCGATATGATCGATTACCGGGTTATATGATCGCTCACCCCTTTTCCCAATAAAAAAAGGCTACCCGTTAAAGGATAGCCCCATCTCAAACACCCACACGTACTTCTTGCTTAAACCGCTGAACTGCCTTCGCCGAATCAACTGGATGACCCATTTCATTCAACGTGTCACCAATTAATTCAACCGCTTGTTCCAACATTTCCTCAGTTGTGTTCCCCATATGCCCAATGCGGAACGCTTTTCCTGCTAAATGAGCAAGTGAACCTGCTACAATGACACCTTTTTTACCAAGCGTTGCGCGGAATTCCGCGTCGCTTACACCCTCAGGATAGAGGATACAGCTCAATGTTGATGCTGCTACATTTTCATCGGCAATTGCTTTCATGCCATATTCAGAAAGCGCGGCTCGCACCGCTTTGCCGAATGCCGTATGGCGAATAATTCTTGTCGACAAGCCTTCTGCGTGAACGAGTCTCATTCCTTCATTATAGGCATAAATCAAGTTCACTGGCGGTGTTGCAAAATATTTTGAAGGGTCGTTCATGACAGGAATCCAATTGTAGATATCGCAATAATAAGCCGGAACGCGTTCAATCTTCTCCCTAGCAGCCAAAGCGGTTTTGTTAAAGGCGACAATCGCTAATCCCGGTGGAACGCCAATTGCTTTTTGAGAGCCAGTCAAAATAACATCAATTTTATAGTCCGGATGGCCGTATGTTTTACTCATATCTTCTTCCATCGCTGCCGTTGCACAAACACCATCTAAAATGACAAGTGCACCATGTTTTTTCACAATTGGTACAAGTGCTTCGAGATCAGCTGCAACACCAGTCGATGTGTCTGCATGCGTAATTGTTACTGCTTTATAATGCCCTTCAACAAGTTTCGCCTCCACTTCTTCAGGTGTAACTTGCTTGCCCCATTCCGATTGAAGCACATCCACCTCAATGCCAAAAGCTTGCCCTAATTTAATGAACCGGTCACCGAAATAACCTTGGCTGACAACTAATATCTTTTCCCCAGCCGCGACTGTGTTAACAAGCGCCATTTCCATTGCAATCGTTCCTGACCCGGCAACGACAAAAACATCCCCGTCTGTTTGCAACATTTCACGTGTCTGTTCAATCGCATTTTTGTAAATTGCAACAAATCTCGGATCAGTATGCCCTCTTGTTTCACTCGCCATCGCATCATAAATGGAATCGACAACAGGCGTCGGTCCAGGTATCAGTAACATTTCTTCGTTTCTCATTCTATTTCCCCCCACTTATTTTCAAAATACAATTACTAGCTCTAGTACTACTTCCATACTTGTTGAGTAAACCCTCTTATATTGGATCAAGGCAAGTAAAAACGGCTTTATTCCACTTGTAGGAATAGAGCCGTTGCTATGTCACTCTTCATTCGAACCAATACACCGCTCGCACTCAAACAATGGGGATTCAATCTGCTCTACAATTTCACATCCACATTCACGACAAATCTTTCTCGGCAATTCTTTCCTATTGTTGTTTGTTTGCAAATAAATCTCCTCCACTCTCATATTTTTTACCTCCATTTGTAAATCAATTTAATTTTTCATACCCCGGCAGTGTCAAAAATTCAACGAAGTCATCTTGCACGATCAATGCTGAAAACAGTTCTGCAGCTGCTTCATATTTATCAGTAGTGAACGCAGTGTCACCAACAGTCTGTTTGATTAATTCCAGTTCCTCTTGCAATACTTTTGCAACCAATTTCTCTGTAATATCCGGCCCATCGCTAAGTTTCCCTTGCGGATGACGAATCCATTGCCATACTTGTGATCTTGAAATTTCAGCTGTCGCCGCATCTTCCATCAAATTATTAATAGGAGCTGCCCCGTTCCCCCTGAGCCAAGATGCGATATATTGAACGCCTACACTGCAATTCATTCGCAAGCCTTGTTCCGTAATCGTTCCTTTTGGGACTTCCAGCAGGTCATCAGCGGTAACTTTGACATCTTCTCGTTTACGACCAATCTGATTCGGTGTCGGCATATGCTCGTTGAACTGCTCCATCGCAACCGCGACAAGTCCTGGGTGCGCTACCCACGTTCCGTCATGTCCATCCGTCGCTTCACGGCGTTTATCGTCACTTACTTTGCCAAATGCTGCTGCGTTTGCTTCTGGGTCATTTTTAATTGGAATTTGTGCAGCCATCCCACCGACTGCCGGTGCATTGCGCTTATGACAGGTTTGAATACAAAGCAATGTATAAGCCCGCATGAATGGCGATGTCATCGTTACTTGCCCACGATCAGGCAAGATAACGTCCGGTTGATTGCGCAGCCGTTTAATATAGCTGAAAATATAATCCCAGCGTCCACAATTGAGACCTGCTGAATGGTCCCGAAGTTCATATAGAATTTCGTCCATTTCAAATGCCGCCGCAATCGTTTCGATTAACACCGTTGCCCGAATTGTACCGGTTGGAATTCCAAGTTGCTGCTGCGCAAAGACAAACACATCGTTCCACAATCTTGCTTCCAAATGACTTTCAAGCTTAGGTAGGTAGAAATATGGCCCAGATCCGCGAGCGATTAATTCCTTGGCATTATGGAAAAAGTACAATCCGAAGTCAAAGAAACTTCCTGCAATCGACTCTCCATCAATTACGACATTCTTTTCCAGCAGATGCAATCCGCGCGGCCGTATCATGAGCACCGCGGGTTCATCGTTCAACTTGTATGTCTTTCCAGTGGAATGCTGTTCAAACTCAATCGTCCGCCGAACGGCATCTTTCATATTGAGCTGTCCTTCCAACATGTTTGCCCATGTGGGAGATGTTGCATCTTCAAAACAAGCCATGAATGTTTTTGCACCTGAATTCAATGCATTGATGACCATCTTCCGACCGACAGGACCTGTAATTTCCACTCGTCTGTCCTGTAGATCATGCGGGAGGGGAGCAATTGTCCAATCCCCATCCCGTGTATGTTGTGTTTCAGCTAAGAAATTCAGTTTTATTCCACTGTCGATGCTACTTTGACGCTGTTGCCGGTTAGCCAAAAGCTCTCTCCGTCTTTCGTCAAAGTTATCATGAAGAGATTGTAGGAATGCAAGTGCTTCCGGCGTTAAAATCTCTTCACTTTCCGCAGTCAGTTCGCCTAAAACTTTTATAGTATGAGATGTCACTTGATTCGTAGACAGATTGATCACCCTCCCCGATTGTTGTTGGTGTCCAGTTACCGATACCATTCATGCCCTTCGAATTGTGGCAGCAACTGGCACCGAAAGATCAAACAAATTGCGCGGTTTCCGTCGAGCCTTTCATCGCGGTTGTAGAAGATGTACCGCCAGAAATGATCTGTGACACTTCGTCGAAGTAACCTGTTCCAACTTCACGTTGATGTCTAGTCGCTGTGTACCCTTTGTCTTCATTAGCAAATTCAGCCTGTTGCAGTTTCGAATAGGCCGCCATTCCATTGTCTTTATAGTCATGTGCAAGGTTAAACATGCTGTGGTTCAATGAATGGAAGCCCGCAAGTGTAACGAACTGGAATTTGTAGCCCATTTTACCGAGTTCCACTTGGTATTTCGCGATTGTCGCTTCATCCAAATTTGCTTCCCAGTTGAATGAAGGCGAGCAGTTGTAAGCAAGCATTTTCCCTGGGAATTTTGCATGGATTGCATCTGCAAACTGTTGTGCCTCTTCCAGAGATGGATGCGATGTTTCACACCAGACAAGATCTGCATAAGGTGCATAAGCCAATCCGCGTGCAATCGCTTGATCGATACCAGGTTTCGTCCGGTAGAATCCTTCAGGCGTACGTTCTCCAGTAAGAAATTCAGCGTCTACTGGATCAATATCACTTGTGACCATATCTGCTGCATCTGCATCTGTCCGTGAAATAAGAACAGTTGGTACGCCGAGAACGTCAGCCGCAAGTCTTGCAGCAACTAAGTTACGGATTGCATTTTGTGTAGGTAGCAATACTTTACCACCCAAGTGTCCACATTTTTTTTCGGATGCAAGTTGGTCTTCAAGGTGAACGCCTGCTGCTCCAGCTTCTATCATGCCTTTCATTAATTCGAATACGTTAAGTGGTCCTCCGAAACCTGCTTCAGCGTCTGCAATAATTGGAGCGAACCAGTCAAAACCGTCTACGCGCCCTTCTGAGTGGTCGATTTGGTCAGCCCGTTGAAGTGCCTGGTTGATACGTTTGACGACAGAAGGAACACTATTTGCCGGATATAAACTTTGGTCCGGATACATTTGACCCGAAAGGTTTGCATCTGCCGCCACTTGCCACCCACTTAGATAGATTGCTTGAAGTCCAGCTTTTACTTGTTGAACAGCTTGATTTCCTGTTAGAGCACCAAGAGCATTGATGAAATCTTCTTCATGCAATGAACTCCATAAGCGAGTTGCACCTTTTGTTGCCAGTGTTTGTTCAATTAAAACAGATCCACGTAGCTTCACAACATCTTCGGCAGTGTAAGGACGTTCAATTCCTTTCCATCTGCTATCCTCCGCCCAGCTTTTCTCCAATTGTTTAATCTGCTCTTGTCTAGTCATATCTACAGTCACACCTTCCAGTTTTTTTATGTTCAACCAGTTATGAAATTAATTCTTTAGTACTGTTTCATAACAGTTGAAGTTGTTATACAGTAATATATAACAGAAGATACAAAGTTGTCTGTACTTTCCGACGAAAGGGCATTATTTTAGGATGAACTCGATTTTACGATGATGAAGTAGTTTGTTATTTTAGAGTTTCATAGAAAACAAGGGGGAAACAAATATGGTAATTACAAGAGAAACGTTAGAACAATATGTTTCTATACTAGGTGATTGGATACCGAAAGACGCCGCAATCGCGATTGCCATGGGCGACCGCTACATTTATTATGTGGAAGGCATTCAGGATATCCAACTAATAGAAGGGCAACCTGTTGTACCCGGCAGCATTGCAGATAAAGTAATTAATAAACGACTCAAAGTTGATAAAGTTATGGATAACACATTGTTCGGGTCCCCGTATTATGGAATCGGTTATCCGATTGACCTCCAAGGCGAGCCCGCTGCACTACTCGTCATTTTGCCTTCAAACTATCATATACTGAAACAAGAACCCTTTCGTTTCCTCACGGGCAAACAGGAAGAAGAATGGTGTCCAATTCCAATTGAAGAGATCGCATATATAGAAAGCTTGCAAAAGAAAACTTGGTTTTATGTTGCAAGTGAACAATTCTGTATCAGCTACACGCTGAAAGATTTACAATTACGACTGCCAAAGACGTTTCTACGTATCCATCGGTCTTACATTGTTAACATCCCATCTATCCAGCGCATTTCCAGGGACATTACTTCTAATCTAGTACTTACATTGAGAGATGGGACAGAGTTGCCTGTTGGTCAGACGTATATGGCCGATGTTAGGAAAGCGCTTGGATTTTAGGGTGATTAGGGGCGAGGTTGAGTGTTGGTCGTTTGGATATGCTTGGTTGGCAGGGTTATATGATCGCATTGACTGTGGATATGCTCGGTTTCAGTGGGATATGATCGCTTTGACTGCGGATATGCTCGGTGTCAAGGATATATGATCGCTTTGACTGTGGATATGCTCGGTGTCAGTGGGATATGTTCGCTTGGACTGTGGATATGCTCGGTGTCATTGGGATATGATCGCTTTGACAGCGGATATGCTTAGTGTCTTTGGGATATGATCGCTTTGACTGTGGGGATGCTCGGTTTCTTTGGGATATGATCGCTTTGGCTGTGGGGATGCTCGGTGTCATTGATATATGATCACTTTGACTGTGGATACGCTCGGTGTCACGCCTATATGTTCGCTTTGACAGTGGATATGCTCGATGTCAGTGGGATATGATCGCTTTGATTGTGGATACGCTCGGTGTCACGCCTATATGATCGCATTGACAGTGGATATGCTCGGTTTCAGTGGGATATGATCGCTTTGACTGCGGATATGCTCGGTGTCAAGGATATATGATCACTTTGACTGTGGATATGCTCGGTGTCATTGGGATATGATCGCTTTGACAGTGGATATGCTCGATGTCATTGGGATATGATCGCTTTGACTGTGGATATGCTCGGTGTCACGCCTATATGATCGCTTGGACTGCGGATATGCTCGGTTGGCGTAGTTATATGATCGGTCTACACACTAATTTAGACACTTAAAGGAATAAAAAAAGCCGCCCGGAATTTAATCTAGGGCGGCTTTCGCAATTCATTAGCATATTATTTCTTGATTAATTCCAATTCAACTGGAATTGACGCTTCCACTGTTTCACCTTTAAGTGATAGAACAGCTGCTTCTACTGCTTTTTTACCGATAAGATCCGGTTTTTGAGCGACAGTTCCAGCCAATTTGCCTGCTTCGACTGATTTTACTGCATCATCTGTTGCATCGAATCCAACAACTTTAACTTCTTTCCCTGCGGCCTCAATTGCTTCAAGAGCACCAAGTGCCATCTCGTCATTATGCGCGAACACGCCTTTAATGTCAGGGTTTGCTTGCATGATATTCTCCATAACTGTCAATCCTTCTGCACGGTTGAAATTCGCTGTTTGTTTAGCAACGATATCCAATTTACCTTTTACTATTTCATTGAAGCCCATTCCACGGTCACGTGCAGCCGAAGAACCAGCGATTCCTTCCAATTCTACAACTTTTGCTCCATCGCCAACTAACTCAGCTAAGAACTGACCAGCTAATTCTCCGCCTGCTTTATTATCTGAAGCGATATGAGAAACAACGTCTCCGCCTTCAGAGCTTCGGTCGACTGTGATAACAGGAATTCCGGCATTATTTGCAGATTCAACCGCGGCTACAACTGCGCTAGAATCCGTCGGGTTAATCAAAATCAAGTCCACGCCTTGTTGGATTAAATCCTCTACATCACTCGCTTGTTTTGCTGCATCATCCTGTGCATCGATAACTGTTAACGTTGCATCCATTTCTTTCGCTTGCTCTTTTGCTCCTTCGCTCAATGTTACGAAGAACGGGTTATTCAACGTTGAAATGGAGAAACCTATTTTATAACTTCCTTCTCCACCTTTAGTTTCTTCATCTTTCTTGGCTCCTGGTGCCTCTGTTGAACATGCTGCAAGTACGAGCATAATTGCCATAATCAATGCCATTTTCATTTTTTTCATTTCCCAACATCCCCTTAAGCTGTTTTTTTACGATCCAATAGAACCGCGACCAATATAACTGCACCCTTCACCACTTGTTGGAAGAAGGAGGATACACCGATAAGATTAAGACCATTATTCAAAACACCAATAATGAGTGCACCAATCAACGTCCCCACAATCCAACCCCGTCCACCCGTCAAACTTGTCCCCCCAAGGACAACTGCCGCAATAGCGTCGAGTTCAAACATGTTACCCGCAGTTGGTTGAGCGGAATTTAGCCTTGATGTTAAAATCAATGCTGCAAGTGCCGCTAGCATTCCCGTCAGTGCATAAACGTAAATTTTAATACGATCTACGCTGATTCCAGAAAGTCGTGAAGCTTCTTCATTGCCGCCTACTGCGTATACGCGGCGACCAAATGTAGTCTTTTTCAAAATGAAATACAAAATCCCAAAAGTAATGCCCATCGTTATAACAGGGACAGGAATTCCGAAGAAGTACCCTTTCCCTAGCAACTGGAACGCTTGTGAATCACCAAGTCCTGAAATTGGTTTTCCTTCTGTGTATACAAGAGTCAATCCACGGTAAATCGTCATCGTTGCAAGTGTTGCGATGAACGGAGCAACTTTTCCTTTGGCAATAATAACGCCGTTAATTGCACCAAGAACCGCACCAAGTAATAATCCGAGGAACATCGCGAGAAGCGGGTCCATTCCACCAGCCATTAATCCGGCAGTCACCGCTCCCGTTAAAGCTAATATCGACCCAACAGATAAATCGATGCCGCCTGTCAAAATGACGAAGGTCATCCCAAATGCTATAAGCGCATTTATCGACACTTGTCTTAAAACATTGAGTAAGTTGTTAAGCGTAAGAAAATTCGGACTCATGATTGAAATGATAATGACAATTAATAAGAGCCCAATAAGGGGTCCGATTTTTTGCAGTACCGACTGTGTATTAGATTTGAGCAACTTTGTCACCTCCCGTAGCATAATGCATAATTCGTTCTTGCGTCATTTCAGCTTTTTGCAGTTCGGCTGTAAGAGTACCTTCATGCATGACAAGTACCCGATCTGCCATGCCAATAATTTCGGGAAGTTCAGACGAAATCATCAAAATCGCGACACCTTTTTCGGCAAGTTCATTAATGATCGAGTAAATTTCTTTTTTTGCTCCGACGTCCACACCTCGGGTCGGCTCATCTAAAATCAGCACATTCGGTTCGATACCTAGCCATTTCGCAATAACGACTTTCTGCTGGTTTCCCCCGCTAAGCGATTTGGCAGCTTGGTTGGGACCCGACGTTCGGACACCCAACCGTTTTACCATTGTTTCGTACAACACTTTCTCTTCATTCGCTTTGATGATGCCATTGCTTGAAACTTTATTGAAATTCGTTAAGCTTAAATTGTCTTTTACGGAGAAATCTACGATAAGGCCTTCCGACTTTCGGTCTTCCGTAACATAGCCGAAACCTAGTTTTTTCGCTTGTAGTGGACTGCTGATTTTCACAGGTTTTCCATTAAGAGAAATCGTTCCCTTTTGCAGTTTTTTATAACCGAATAAGGATTGAGCAACTTCGGTTCTTCCCGCTCCCATCAAACCTGCAATACCGAGAACTTCACCTTTACGCAACTCAAACGATATATCTTCGAAATGCCCGTTGCGTGTTAAACCACTTGCGGTCAATTTCACATCCCCAATTATAGCGTTACGCTCTGGGAATCGTTCACCCAGTTCGCGTCCGACCATCATCTGAACAATTTCATCAAATGACGTTTCTTTAATCTCTTTGACGCCAACATAATTGCCATCACGTAAAATGGTAATTCGGTCACATAATGCAAAAATCTCTTCCATCCGGTGGGATATATAAACAAACGATACACCGTTCGATTGAAGAGCTCTGATTGTTTCAAACAACGATACGATTTCTCGCTCAGTTAGTGCAGCTGTCGGCTCGTCCATAACAATCACTTCTGCATTCGATGACATTGCTTTGGCAATCTCAATGATTTGCTGTTTACCTACCGAAAGTTCCCTGGCAACTGTTTTTACGTCAACATCCAGTCCGAGTTCTCCCAAAATCACCTTTGCTTTCTTATTCATTTCTTTGGTTTTTAAAATACCACTTTTACCAAACGTCTTTTCATTCCCCAAAAACAAATTTTCAGCGACCGTCAAATCTGGCAATATATTTAGTTCCTGATGTATAACTGCAATTCCAGCATGTTCTGCTTCTTTCGGGTTTTTGAAATCGACTAGCTTGCCCCTCACTTTGACTTCACCTGTATCACGTGCATAAATACCGGTTAGTATTTTCATTAGCGTTGATTTCCCCGCACCATTCTCACCCATTAAGGCATGAATCTCTCCCTTTTTCACGGAGAATTCCACATTAGTAAGAACGGAGTTCCCATCAAAAGACTTTGAAATCCCAGTCATTTCAATCATACTTCTTCACCCACTTTCATTTAGCAGTCTTTGACGGTGACAGTCACCCAGATCTCCGAGCTCTCTTAAAATATGACGCCCGACTGCAGAACAATATTTGCAAAAGGCGTTGCTTCACCGGTGCGAATGATTACTTTTGATTTGTGCGTCAATTGCTTCAAATCTTCATGTGCCAGCTTTGTTATACTTGGTAATTTAGTGCAAAGGATTTCATACACTTCAGTATTACGACTCTCTATTTCACTCGCAATAAATGCATGTTCTACTTCCAAATCTTCCAAAACCACGCCTACTATTTCAATAAAAGAAGGTTTTCCAATCGTATATGAAAGATCGATACAATGGACACCATCTGGTATAGGCAATCCGCAATCCGCTATTGTCACTTGATCGGTATGACCAAGCTTTGCAAAAACGGCTGCCAGTTCACGATTCAATATGCCATGTTTTTTCATCGCCAATCACTCCCGAGTCGCAGTTCTACGTCAGCGCGCGCCGGCATACCACCTTGTGCACCAAATTTCTCGACGGATAAAGATGCGGCAGCGTTTGCAAACGTAACCGCTTCAGTCAATTCAAATCCTTCGACAATCGCATACGCAAATGCACCGTTGAACGTGTCCCCTGCTCCTGTCGTATCGACAACGTCTGTCTTAAAACCTTCTATGATGACATGCTTTTCACCATCATAATAACGAGCTCCTGCACTGCCGAGTGTAACAATTAATTGATTTGGATAACTTTCCAACGCAGCCTCCATATCCGGCCCAAAAATTTGTTCACATTCTGTCTCATTCGGTGTTAGGTACGTAAGATATGACATAAATTCATTTTGGAAACCTCCAGCAGGTGCCGGATTCAATAACACAGGAACATTCAGATCAGCGCAGATTTTCAACGTATGTATAATTGTCGGTATCGGTATTTCAAGTTGCAGTAAAACAAGTTTACTTGCTCGAATCGTTTCTTTCATTTCATCAATGCATGCAGGCGTCAGTTCATAATTCGCACCTGGTACGACGATGATTCGGTTATCTCCATCCGACAACAATATATTGGCAATGCCAGTAGCTACCCCCGTACTCTCCGTTACTCCGGAAACGTCTACTGAGTTGCCCTTCAAGTTTTCCAGTAATTCCTCACCAAAACCATCATTCCCAACATTTGCCACCATATGGACATTCCCGCCAAGACGGGCTGCAGCCACTGCTTGATTGGCTCCTTTGCCTCCTGGTACCGTGGTGAATAATTGGCCTAAAACTGTTTCACCTTGTTTTGGGAATACATCTGTTTGCACAACTAAATCCATATTGACGCTACCGACAACCGTAATCATCATTGTTCACTCCTCGTTGTCCCTCGAATAATCAGTTTAACTGGAACTTGAATTTCTTTTTCTTCGAGCTCAATTTCTTCAATTAACTTAATAAGCATTCGTGTAACGAGTGCCCCTAGCTTATATATATCTTGCGCTACTGTTGTTAGCCCAGGTGATAACATACCGCCAAGTGCTATACCGTCAAACCCGACAATTTGCAACTCATCAGGTACGATAATTCCTAGTGAATGTGCTGCTTTCAACACACCTGCCGCCGAGACATCGCTACTTGCAAAAACCCCATCAATTCCTTTGTACTCTGACAGAAATTTTCTAGCTATCTCTTCTGATTGCTCAAAATGAAATGGACACTCGATAATATGCGTCACTATTTCCTTACCTTCTACAGCCTCTAAAAAACCGTCTAATCGGTCATCCGCCGGTCCAAGTCCTGTCGGTCCACGCATGCAGACGATATGTTGACAACCTTGTTCGATTAAATGGGCAGTTCCTAACCGTGCACCTTCTTTGTTGTTCGATGAAACTGTCGGTATCGAAGCATCTATCGTACGATCCAGTGCAACCACTGGTATATCCAAATTTTGATAATGACTCGCTTGCAACTGATTCGTTGTGACGATGAAACCCGCTACATATTTTTGCCTTAATGTCTCAATATAGTGGATTTCTTTTTCTGCTTTTTCATCCGAATTGCACAACACGACCGTATAGTCATAAGTTAGTGCAACATCTTCCACTGCACGAGCAAGCTCTGGGAAAAACGGATTCATAATATCCGGTACAATTAAGCCAATAAGTTTCGTTTGCTTCGTACTTAATGATCGCGCAACAAGGTTCGGTTTATAATCCAATTCTTTGATTGCCCGTCCAATAACCTCTTTTGCTTCTTTACTAACATATCCTTTTTGGTTTATAAAGCGTGAAACAGTCGCTACTGAAACACCGGACTCTTTCGCTACATCCCGAATATTGGCCAACTATTTCACCCTTTTCTATTATGTGTGTAACCGGTTACACACATAATACCAATCTATTGATTTGTTTGTCAACAACAGTTTCATTCCATTCATTCACAATACGAAAACAGCCACAAAAGTAAGTTTCACTTTTGTGGCTGTTTTTATGTCATTTACTTTTTCTTTATTGCCTTTATAAACTGCTCTGTTCCTTTCATCGATTCATCATACAAATCTTGAGAGAGTTTCTTCGTACTTTCAACCGTTGCAGGCCAGTTTTCTTTCATGTCGTTGAATGCATCCAGGAATAATGTTTGTTGTTTGTTGATGTCTCCGATTGGAAATGCATACTTTTCCAGGTCAGCAAGTTTCATGAAATCATTCACTTTATGATGATAAGAAATTGCCATGACAGGTGTTTCAGTACATGTTGCCAAAATCAAGGAATGGAGTCTCGTCCCAATAATAATGTCTTGCTGTGCTGTCACATCAAGGATCATAGTTGGTAGTAGATTATCATCGATGATTGTCGTCTTATCTTTATGTGTCATTTTCTTCTGAATATCTTTTGTAACATCTGCATCTTGTGGGAATTTTGTCGCGAAAAATGTCAGCTCAACATTGTCTAGTTCAGCTAGATTGTCCAGATTCTTTGCCATGCCTTCTATATAATCGTTATAGATGGCAGGATTCCCTTCAGGCCAATAGCCTGCATTGTAATAAGGAACAGCTGTGATACCGATTTTCGTCGGAACTGTCGATTTCTCAACACCCGTTTGACGCAAGGAAAACGCTGGATCGCCGATAGTCAGAACGTGTTCTTTCACGCCGATTGACTTCAACAGTTCAACAGATTCGGGATCGCGTACCGAGATACTTTCTGCATGTTTAGCCATATAGCGAATGAACCATTTTCCTATACCGCTGCTTAGCGGACCCGCGCCGCATCCGTAAACAACATAAGGCGTCTTCGAATTTTTAGCCATCATTGCATATGACCCAAATAATGGCGCTTCCCTTTTATATAAATCCATTAAGATTCCGCCGCCACCAATAATCAGCAAATCAAACGTCTTTACGATTCTCTTATTATTTTGGTACGTTTTAAAAAATGTCTTTACTGCGTTGCCATTTTTATAATACAGTGGAAAACTGGTCACTCCATACCGTTCTGCTGTTTGTTTAGGATTATTACTAAATACCGTTAAATCATTACTGTCTATCTTGAACGTTGACGTCACTTGTTTAATAATGCTGAATAAGATCGCTTCGTCCCCGTTATTATCGTTGCCATAATTGCCTACAATACCTATTTTCATTAGCCGACTTCCTCTACTACATGATGAATTTAGTATAACATAGCTGTGCTACTCGATGAAAATGGAACCCTTTAGCCTGAAGTTGCACTTGTACATTTCCGGCTCGCTTTGGACGATGAAAGAATAGCAACCTTTCTATAGAGGTTACACGTGCCCGAATATGAAATTTCGGGCACGTCACCGCTTTTAATAAAGCAAAGATCATACAAGTAACAGTGTGACGCTAGATAGAAAGTGACACTGCCTTTCATTCGAAAAGGAAACGCTATTAAAAAGGAGTAAGCAGCCAAAATTGCATCTTTGGCTGCTCCTTTATAAATAGGTGAGTGGTTATTCACTCGTTCCCAAAGTTTTTAGCACTTCGTGTACCTGTAACTTTGGAGAGCAACGGACGAACGGTCACCATACGATTAACGAAAAAGCTGCGTAGGATGCGACTTTGTCGCACCCTACGCAGCAAGAAATTCCGATAATTCTATAGTAGTCGTTCAGTCCAAAGTGATCCAAAAGCACCTGTTCATAGGGTGTCTAGTGTCTTGCGCTTTTCGGGGCTAAAACGGCGCCTTCCGCTTTTTTTATTTATTAATACTGCGGTATAGGAATGCGCTGAATTGCGCACGGTTCACAGGTTTATTCGGCTCGAAATTGCCTTTTTCATTCCCTGTTGTAATCCCACTGTTTGCTAGAATATGAACTTGTTTATACGCCCAGTGACTTGTAGGGACGTCTTTGAATTTCTTAGACGATTCGCCTGACAGTTTGTACGCTTTCACTAGGATTGCTGCCATTTGAGCACGTGTCAACTGGCCAGCCGGGTCGAATGTTCCGTCCCCTTTACCGCCTACTAGATTCGCACTTGCAATAGCATTGATTTCATTGTAATAACGGTGTTTTTTAGGTACGTCTTTAAACTGTTGTGTACTTGCAACAGATGCATCTAAGTTGAACACACGACTTAAAATGACGGCCGCATGTTCTCGCGACAATGTATTTCCTGGGTTAAACTTACCATCCAAATCTCCTTGTATATAACCAAGGTCTTTTAGGAAACTTATTTCTGTATAGTATGCGTAAGTGGAAGGTATATCAGAAAACGCTGGTGTATCATCAGACAAAACGATAGGAATGCTTGTCGTTTTCGATCCGAGTGTCACATTTACTGACCCCTTGCCTGCTTTATTAACAGCTTTAAAGGCCCCAGCCGGTGTAATCGTTCCGATATCACCTGTAACGCTCCACTTCACTTGTTCTGGAGAATAAATGATTGGCTTCCCTAGTGCATCCGTTGCATTTGCTTTATAGGTCACGCTTGCACCTGGTTTCACTTTCGTTGTAGAAGGTACAATTGTTAACTTAGCCGGTGCATCGACAACTGATACAGGGAATGACTGCTTCGCATTTCCATATTGCACGGAAACTCGATCTTCCCCAGCTTTTACGGCACTGTACGTTAGTCCCGAACCAGCAACGCTACCTTTTTCTGCTGTCACTTGAATCTGACTGTTGTCCACTTTTAATGGATTGTAATAAGCATCCAGTAAGTAATTCACTGTCAAGGATGTTTTTGAACCTACAAGCATCGTACCAACTTGATTGCGCGAAACGCTAAGTTGTGCAGGTTCGCTTACAGGTGCTGTACTGATTGCTTCCATGATTGCGGACACCTGGCGTTCCGAAGAATCTGACGTCCGGTTTGCCAGCACGACCGTATTACTGCCATGATTCCGTACACCCATCGCTGTAGAACCGCCACCATCGAAATTGAGTGCCCGATCATAGCCTTGTGCTGCTAAATAATTTGCGAATTGTGTAAGCGACATCCCGTTGCTATAGCCTCTTACGTTGTCTACTGTTACAAGATGCACTTGTTTCTTATCTTTACTAATTGCAATTGCTGTACGCGCGGTAAGTGCAGTAGCTCGTGAATTAGATGTATTCATCGTAATATTCACCTTGCCATCTTTCAATAACATCGGACCGCTCGCCAACATGAACTCAGAATCCATCCATTTATCATCGATAGTCAATGCAAGGGATACATCTTCACCCACTTGCATATTTTTGAATTTCTCAAGACCTTTTGCGCCATGGACAGAAAGAACGAATCCTGTTTTAGGTATTTCTACTTTCTCTTTCGATCCATAACCGCGTACTTTCACAACTTTGCCCGTCAGTTTCTGGCCGTATTGTGTATTTGTAATTGGCTGTCCTGTGTCGATAACTATTTCAATTCCGTACTGATTGGAATTCGTATGTGTCTCAATATTCTGTGGTGTGAAAATGATTGTTTCATCATCTTGACGCTGACGATTTATCCCCGTCAATAGATGGTTTGTTCCTTTGTAATCCATACGAACATTAAAATTAAATTGATCGATTTCAGAAAGTCCATCTTTCGTCACACCAAATGCAATCGGTTGACTTACATAATTACTTGTTGAATCGGAGATCACGCCGCCATTAACAATCTCGTTCCCCTGTGAAATCAAATACATCGGCAAGCCGTTTTTCATGTCGAAAAATGAAGCATTAATCGCTCCAACGACACGGTTCCCATCTTTTGAATCGCGATTTGCGAGCACTGTTGTTGCTTGTCTCTTCGCAATCGGTGAAGGAAGTCCAACTTGTAATTTTGTATATGGATCTCCTAAATTGACAGATAGATGATTTATGTATTTTGAAGCTGATTGCGTATATTGAGAATAAGTTACACCCGATGATACCGGATAACTCTTCACCGCATTCTGATTGGCCGAGGCACTTGCTGGTACAGTCCAAAGAAGCGTGGCTGCTACCGCTGTCATTGCGACTTGTTTACTGAAACGTTTCATTGAAGCTACTTTACTAGTGATAAAACGACACTCTCCCTTCCTATGAATATACAGCTTACCAAAGGATTCGATATATTACCATAATCCATAAGAAGGAAATTAAGAGAAAAGCAGTCTAAGTTCGCGACATCGTGTCGCAATGACTGCATGACCTACATCCTGTAGACCCAAGCGGAAGGCGCCATCTATATTTTCGGCACTACTTATATAGAATTAACTAGGTGGTATCCCTCACCCGTATAACGAACAACTCTAGCGAAGGAGCGACACTAATGAAAGGCAGCCAAATATCGCCGCGTCCTGCGGCAATGGCTGCACACCCGCATCCTGCAGGCGCCGGAGCAATAAGACCACAAGGAGGGATGCAGTTCAATCCCTCCCTAGTGATCTTCTGACGGGCTTATTGCGTGAGGCCATCACCTAGCGACAAAGCGGTGTTGGAAGAACAGTCTATTTGTTAAGTGCCGACTACGTAGACACAAAAAAAGCCGTCCGAGGCAGATTACTCTTCCCCGAACCGCTCTATTATAAGTCTTTAATTTTAAACTTCACATATTGACTTGTATAAGATGCGAACACTCCAAAGATGATGAAATAGAACATCGTATAGAATTTCAATTCCCAAATATTATAGTAGAATCCTGAGAAACCGGTCGCAAACCAGAAGGCAATCATGAACTTGCCGAATACTGTTTTACGTTCTTTCCAGAACAGCGCTAACATTCCTAGAAGAAACGCTGAGAATAGGGCAACACCTGCAACACCAGTTTCAGCAATTACTTGAATGTACTGATTATCCGAGTAGAAGTACTTTCCGCCGTAGATATCTGAACGGATTCCATAATACTTATAGATTGGCGATCCGTATGACAGTGTCGCAGACCCGCCGAATGAACCGAATCCAGCTCCTGCCACTGGATAGTCTTTGAATACTTCAAACCCTTTATTAATATAGAAGAAACGACCACTTTCCGTCATGAGCGCCAAGTTTTTTTGATCGAACGTCTCTCCAAATCGTTCTGCGATGCTTCCTGGACCGGTGTCTGGTGCAGCAAGACCAAGCTCTTTGAAGTACTGTACACCGAGATTGACTGGTATATAAACAAGGATGATAGAGGCCACTCCCGCAATCACAAGTCGTTTCATAAGATGCCAGTTTTTCGACATGATAATGAATATCACACCGAGGATAAATGCTGAAATCCAAGTTCCTCTTGAATAGGTGAGGATGAATACACCAAGGAACAAGACAAGATTAATCGTTAAGAACCATTTATATTTCTCGGTTTTGTAGATTGATTGAAGGAACAGCACAGCAATAATTCCGAACAGCAACAATAACGCCAATGAATTCGGATTTCCTGGTAATCCATAGATTCTTACAAAGTTCGTCGCCGATAACGTTTTATATTTCCATACATCTGGCAATAGGAACTGCCTCATCGACAGCTTTTCGATAATGCCATGAACTGAAACGATAAGGCTTGTCCATACGGTTACCCATGCAAGCCGTTGGAACCATCCTTCCGGTAACAGCATCCGTGAAACAGTATAGTAAAGCAAATACATAATAATAAATGTCCGTAGTTGAAAAATGACCGCAGAAGGTAAAACGCCTTGAACCAGTCCACTGATAGCACCGAACAATAGAAAAGCAAAAAATGCCCATTCAAACCATTTGAACGAAAACAGTGACTTCCAATTCTTTCTACCCGCAATGATTACTTTTGCAAATGCGATGAACGTAATGAGATCCCCGATTAGTTTAAGTCCCGGATTCACTTCGACAAGAAATGGACGGATACTCACATAGACTACGAGGAAAAGCAGGCTTTGTTGCGGTCTGAAAAATGCGAATAACGCAAAGAACAGGGAAGATAGAACAAGTGCAATCGATGATGGGAGCATCAATGCTACGCCGATGACTGCCAATGCTGCAATGAAATACATTGTTTCTTTATCTTTTAAATTTTCTTTTATAGTTGTCATGAAATATTTTCCCTTTCTACGACTAAATCGTCTCATAATAATGAACAAAGTCCTCCGTAATTATAGCATCTTATAGGACGTTGTGGCTTATTCTTTAGTTTCATATTTATTACAAATTCTACTTGTGCAAATTGAACCTTATTATTCTAGCAAACTTCTGATACTATTAAGTAAGATTATAGAAGGAGGTTTACGAGTGAAAAAATTAATTACTTTCACTTTACTCACACTACTCATGTTCTCCCCTGTTTTCCAGATACAAGCACAGGCGAGTGACATTAAAGGTCATCAGATGGAAAGCGACTTGAATTATTGGATTGGAAAAAACGTCATTCGTGCAGACGCAAAAGGAAATTACAATCCCAATAGAGCCGTTACGAGAGGCGAATTTGCTTCGTACATTGCACGTGCTCTTAAATTACCTGTTTCCACAAAGTACACATTCAAAGACTTAAAGGCAAACATGGGTCTAACAATTGAGATTCAAAATGCAGCCGGCGCAGGAATCCTTTCGGGTTATCCCGATGGTACATTCAAAGCCAGCGAAAAAATCACCCGTCAACAAATGGCAGGTATGATGTATAAAGCGATGCGTTATATGGACCTTCCTGCACAAAAGACAGCTTTGAAATTTAAAGATTCAAAAAAGATTTCAGCTAACTTTATTGACGCCGTCTCAACTGCCGTAAACTTGAACATTATTCGAGGGGATCACCGGAAAGATGGTGTTTATTTCAACCCTAAAGATAACGCAACGATTGCACACGCTTCAGCATTCCTATTCAGATTATTCGCTGCCGCGGAAGTGTTAAAACCGACAGAACCTAGTGAGCCGAGTCCAAGCGAACCAGGTAAACCCGAAGTTCCTTCTGTACCCGACGTTGATCCTGAAGTATACAAAGTAAGTACAATTTCAGGCGGAAAACTCCTTCCCACAACGGCACTCTATAAAACTTATGAAGATGCATTGGCTGCTTACAATGCATCTTCATCTGTTAAGGCCATTGGAAAAAACAATAGGATTATTAAAATAAAATCTGGACGAGCTTTTGGTTCAGAAAACCCTAAACAATATACCTCTCTCTACAGCGATTCCACTTTACGGACTGAAGTAACATATATTCAAAAAGGTTATGAAATGAACTATATCGGAAGTAGTGAGAATCATGTTATTTTGGAAGTTGGTGGGTTAACTTTCTACGCGAAACCTAACGAAGTCGATCTTGTTCCAACAGAACTTGTCACGGGCAACAGCTTTTATGAAGTAGGCACAGATGGTGTCTTATATCATGATACGTATAACAACTTGACTAAAACACGTGGGGTTTATTCTATCGGTCCTGCAGCTTCATCCATGAAAAACGGGAAAAGGTATACAAGTCTTGATGGCGTTCATTTTGATGAAGTAGGTACGAAAAACACAATTACACATTACCCATACTTCCAATTCCAATCAGTCCGTCAAACCTCTTCATACAGCGGTGCAGAACTTGATTACTTCATCACTGAGATTTTGAAAGACCGTCAGAAAACCGGTCTCGCTCGTTACAAAGATGCTCCGATAAAATCAAAGTTAATTGGTCTTGGTAATTATTTAAAAACAATTGAAGAAACACATCGTGTCAACGCATTGTTCATTCTTGCAACAGCCATCCACGAAAGTGATTACGGAATAAGCGGAAATTCACTAACGAAAAATAATATTTTCGGTATTAAAGTGTTTGATTCTAGTCCGGAATCAGGTGGAACATACAAACATCCCAACAATAGTGTCGATGCATTTATTAACGAATACATGAACAAAAATTACGCTAACCCGCTAGGCGGATATTCGTATGGAGCTGTTCCAGGCAATAAAGTAGTCGGCTTTAATGTCAGGTACGCTTCTGATCCAAACTGGGGAAGTAAAATCGCCGGACATATGTGGAGAATCGATACATTCCTCGGCAAGAAAGATTACAAACAAGCGGATCTCGGCCGCATCATTTATACCGGTCCCGTAGGTGTCAATGTACGGACAAGCCCTGATCCGCTAAGTGCTAAACTATTCTCTTACAAACAGAAAGACCCCGGCGCCAATGCCGCATTCGGCTATCCAGTAGTTATTGTCGATGAAACAGTCGGTAGCGACGGCTTCAAATGGTATAAGGTAATTGCAGATAGCAATCCTCCTGCAGACTACGGCTGGATTCGTTCAGACCTTATAGAACGAATTACGGAGTAAAATAGGTAAATCCTGTCCACTGGTGTTTAAGTGGACAGGATTTTTTTTACGCAATTAGCCTCCCCTAGTTAATGTGACATTGGTCATAACTTGATTAAAAAATTTTCTGAGCACCACTTGTAACTGTAATGGTTAATGACAAAACTCTAATGGCAATTCGTCAATCTGTGATGGCTTACGACTAAACTCTCATGGCTTCATCCAACTCTAATGGCATTACGTCAAACTCTCTTTGCTTCGCCCGTAACTGTGATAGCTAAATATATAATCAAAATGGCAATCCCCTTCCCCCATCAAAAAATCCCCCGCACTGAATGATTCCAGTGCGGAGGATTTCACATTTCAATCACTTTACCTCAAAGTGCGTCCGTATGTTCACTACCTGCCGGAAGAATATCCGACATGTTGATACGCTCAAGGCCTTTTTTAATCTTCGTCGTATAACCTAACTTGTTTTCGTTCAAATAACCCGCTTTGGAACGTATCATTTCTTCAAAGATAGGCAACTTCGATTCATCAATCGCCGACCACAATTCATAAGAATTGATTAAATCTTCCAAAGTTAAATGAACATAATCGCGTCCAGAGAATTCACGTTCCGGCGAGATTTTATACCAAATGTCACCGTCAGGACGGATCCACTTATTCTTTTCCTTTACGATCGCTGTCTGGATACTCGTTGCAGTAGCTAAATATGCAGGATCGTTTAACTCTTGATAAGCCAATAAAAGAATGTTCATTCCACCAAGCGCATGGTTCATGGACGTATGTGTCTTCACTTTTTGCGCCCCAGGGAAGTAATCAGAAATATAGTAGGACTCGTTGTCCACTTTGATGATATTCCCTTTTTCCTTTTGCGATACAAGCAAATTGGCATAGTTTTTCAGACCGACATTATAGTCCTTATGTTCAAACGCTTTGCCGCCATTATACATGAATAATGCAATTTGTTCGTTGAATCGAGTATCGACGAACGGAGCCGTTATACCGTACAAGCTTTTCAGATACGTGCTTGTTACTTCTGTCTCCCAATACGTCGATTTCCCTCTGAATACATCCAAATTAGCAAATGAATTATAGAGAAGGTTTTCATAATACCGTGCACCAGTTTCGGAGTAAAGGGCCATAACTCGGTCCTCTTTCACAAGAAGTAGATTACGACCATACCCTCTACCCGACTTCGGCATTGGTTCAACCGTTACCGCCATCTTATTGTATGGACCTTCGGCTGTGTACCATTTATTTCGTTTTTTATAATTAACTGCTGACTCAAGCATCCAAGCGTCCATTTGCTTCCGATCCTCAAACAATCGTTCTTCAGAAGCTAGGAGCCATTGGTCAACAACATCAAAACCTCTTGACTGTAATCTGTAAACGGAAAGTTGCGTTTCTCCAAGCATAACGCCACTAAATGCTTCGCTCTCCTGATGTAATTCCCTCGTATGACTTTCTGCGCCTGTAGGGTATTTCTGGTTCAGTTCAGTTGACTGGTATGACTTCCCAATCATCCGCTGAGATACTTTACCGTCTGTTTGTATTTTTTCGAAAATACCTGTGGGGTACGTCATCAAGTCATAGCCAAATGTCTCATCCACACTTTTCTTGATTGGGAATCGACTATACTCGTGAAGCACGGCTTTTGATAATCCTTCTTCTGTCTGGATAACATCAACAGTTACTGGTATGTTTTGAGGATTTCTCAGTTCGTTGAATAAAAAATAATCGCCGTTAGGCAGTTCCCTTTTCGTCATTTTCACCGTGACGGACGGAAAGCCACTTATGCGGTATGTGTAAATAATATCTGTAGCATGTGCATGTTTGACGGTTTTCTCTCCCGCAAACTGCATGATATAGTTCGAACGCAAATAGGTTTTGGCAGTAGTCGAAAGTGGTACTTCGACAAATTGTTGCTCATGTCGGACGGTATCAAACGTACCGTACGTATTTGGCTCCGTGAATTCTGTTGCAGGCAATTTCTCTATTAGCTTATTTTGCAGCATCGCCCTGTGTAGAAATACGACATATGTCGCGCGGTTGACAGCTGTTTTCGGATCGAATGTACCGTCTTCCTTACCAGTTGTGATACCGTGTTGCGCAAGTACTTTTACGCCTAATTTATGAGATTCACTAATTTTGTTATCGTCCTTGAACGTGATTTCTTCTCCCGTATCTTGCAATTTGAAAGCCCGAACGATGACAGTCGCCATCTGTTCACGTGTCAAAGAGTCACCAACGCCGAACGTCCCGTCTTCTTTCCCTAAGAAAATACCGGCTTCATATGTAGCCATGGCACCTTTCAAATGGGACGACTTTGCACTGACATCTTTAAAAATCGGCTTGTAGGATGAAAATGGCAACTCGAGTGCGTTCGTTATCAAGTTTGCCGCTTGTGCCCGTGATACCTCTAAACTTGGTCTGAACTGCTTGTCCGGATAACCGTTAATAATTTTTAAGTCGACAAGTTGTGTTACTTCATCTTTTGCCCAGAAATCATTATGTACGTCCGTAAAGCTTGGACTAATTGGATTCGCGCTAGCATTCAATATACCAAAGCCAAACAGTGAAAGAACTACGACAATAAGTCCGACTTTCATTGGACCTTTCATTTTTTTCTTGTGTAACATTTACAAATATCCTCCCTCTCCTTACTTAATCTGTACAGTCATCCATCTATAATACCATATATGGGCATAGAAAAACCTCCCATTTACCAGGAGGCTGATTCGTTACTCTATTGTTTTTTGTGCAAACGTTTCGCCATTTTTACGTGCTTGAACATCGATTTTATAATCCGAATATTCTACTTTCAGTTTTTCAGCAAACTTTTCGACAAGTTCTTTTGCTTTCTCTTCTTTCATATCAGCAGCAACATCAAAATCGAGTAGAACGAAGCCACCGCTATCTTCTGTCACGATAATACCGACCGAAGAAACGCCTTCTTCTTTACCAAACTCTTCTTTTAAGTCATCGTCCGATTTTGCCGTTTCTGATTTATCGACAGCTCCTTGTTCCTTAAGGTCTTTTTCAACTGCCTCACTTTTCTTCTCTTCATCAGTTTTCGGCTCATCTTTCTTATCCGACTCCCCGCATGCACCAAGCAAAAGAGCTGATCCTAACAATGCTGCAAACAATAATGATTTTTTCATATTAGGTTCTCCTCCTTCATCTAAAGTATATATTATCCTAACATATAAAAAGTTTAAGCGACAAGGCACACACTACTTGTTGTCGCTTATTGGTTGACTGCTATTCAGTAAAAAAATAGGGCCCCATTGCTGTCATTCGACGGCAGGGACCCTGTTTCATTACGCTTTTCTATTCAACCATTTATATTTAATTGCCATCAGATAAATAACGAATGCAAATGCAAATGTGATAGCAACAAAGACAAATCCTTGTGAGTTCAATACAAGCATCGGAGCAAATGTCACGAGCATAATTTCAACCGGCGCAATTGGTATATAGGCCAAGCTGTAATCATCCAGCGTCTTGCTTTCCGATTTCGGATCTACGATTCTAAGTAGCGCCATACCCATAGCGACCGTTCCTGTTGTCCAGCCCCATGTGAATATCCCTTTTTCAAACCAGTATTCCGGGAAAAACTTCTTCGAAAATACTGCGAAGAATAAAAATGCATACACAAGACCAAACACAAATAACAAAATTAACGGAACAGCATAATCAAGTACGACTGAAATACTAATTGAACCAATTCCGAATGCAACGAGAATATCCGTTGCACTTCCACTAATTCTTGACACAACATCCTTACTGACATATTTATCCGTATCCGTCGAATTCAATATCTTCTTCACGAACAATCCAACAAGAAATGCCAGTGAAAATGCCGGTATAACAACGCTTGGTAATAGCATTGCACCTAATTCACTTAAATAATAACCGCCCATGGCGATAATCGTAATGATAGACAGGTGAAAAACATATGGATCAATCGAAATCGACGATACCGTATCTGTTTCAGATTTCGTTCTAGATTCTGGCGGGATTAATCCCGTTCTCATCTCGTCAGGCAAATCTTTGAACGAAGCAAGGAATGATGTATGCCCCTTCGAAGACCCCCATTTAATAAAGAGGATCCCAATTAGAATCGCACTCATAATCCCTACAGTGGCAGATGTCATAGCCAAAGAAGTCGCTTCTTCCCAGCCATTTTGCTCAAATGTCGCACCAATTGCCGCTGCAGTTCCGTGTCCCCCTACAAAGCCGGCTGCAAGTAACAAACCGAAGCCGTCATGTACATCCCAAAATGGATTAATCAGTAGAAGTGCGAATAACAATCCTCCACCCCACATTAATACCATTGCAAGTTGAGAGTACGACCACATGCTCCCGACTCTTGTCTTAATCGCATTCCAGTCAATCCGTGGTGATAGTAACGGCAGTGTTCCAAAGATTACTGCTATTAAGATTGCCGGATAGACTTTCATTTGATCTGAAAACGGCAAAATTCCGAAACCATTCGGCCCTAACAGCAAAGCCAGAAGCCCCGCAATAATACTGGCCGGCAAAAACATTTGCTGGATGAACTTAACCTTTGCTCGAATAATCGTCCCTACAAGCAGAAGCAATGATATCAAACCGATATCCGTAAATAAAACCCATGGTGAAAAATCCATATAACTATTCTCCTAATCTATACATTATTTTTTTGCTGAATTAAATGCCCCTTTCTTAACATCTATGTAACCGATTACACGAATATAAAAAGCATATTTTTTATCAACTCATATTACAATAACATTTATTAAAGTTCTAGTAAATTTAACGGACTACTTAGAATTCCTTAATGAATTCACAATTGGAAACTAACTAAAAACTCTTTTAAATAAAGAAATATATTCATCATCATTAAATGACTTTCAAGAATATTTCCTACATAAAATATATATATATTCGTAACATTCGACAGCAATTTGTTCGTCAAAATTTTAGAGACTGCATATAAATAGAAGGAAGCTTGGAGGGATAAAAAGTGATAACAATAAGTTTGTGTATGATTGTGAAAAATGAAGAGGAAGTAATAGGCAGATGTTTAGATTCTGTTTGCGAGTTAGTGGATGAAATCAATATTGTGGATACAGGATCTGACGACCGAACAAAAGAAATCGTAAATAAGTACACCAATCGAATTTTTGATTTTCAGTGGATTGACGATTTTTCAGCTGCACGGAATTTCTCATTCCAACAAGCAACAATGGATTATGTTCTTTGGCTCGATGCGGATGATGTATTTACAGCTGAAGATCAGGAAAAGTTCAAGTTATTGAAACAATCCTTACAACCAACGATTGATGCTGTTTCAATGAATTACCATTTAAGTTTTGATCATGAAGGCAATGTGACCTCCCTTTTGAGGAGATATCGTCTAGTAAAAAAAGTAAATGAGTTTAAATGGATAGGAGCGGTACACGAGTTTCTTTCCGTGTCAGGTAATCTATTCGATAGTGATGTAGCAGTTACCCACTCCCCTTTAAGTCATGATAGTGGACGTAATATCACGATCTATAAAAAGTTGTTAGCTTCAGGGAAAACATTGTCCCCCCGTGATACATTCTATTACGCCAATGAATTGATGGATCATAGTGATTTTGAAACAGCAGTCCTTTACTATGAGGAGTTTTTAGATTCGAAACTGGGCTGGATTGAAGACAATATTAGGGCGTGTTTCAGACTGGCTGACTGCTACCATAAATTAAATGACAAGAATAAAGAACTTAGTTCTACCTTACGAACCCTTGCCTATGACGTTCCTCGTCCCGAAGCGTGTTGCCGACTCGGGTATTACTTTATGGAACAATTTAAAAACCACGAGGCTATCCACTGGTATAGTCAAGCGTTCCTTTATGAAAATCATCAACAGATAGGCTTTCAAAACACCTCATTTTCTACTTGGCTACCCAATCTTCAATTATGTGTTCTTTACGATCGCTTAAAACAGTACGACAAAGCCTATCATCATAATGAATTAGCCCGAAAATACAAACCAAATAATGACAGTATAATGAAAAATAAAACATATTTAGATGAAGTAATTAAAAATAATCAGGAGAAAATTTAAGAGTCAATACACATAGCCAGCAGAATGAGTATTTGTGTAGCCTACAGTTGAAATTCATTCAAGAACTACTTTCAGTAGCTTCATATATCTAACTAACTAGCCGCTTCGACAACTTGTCGGAGCGGCTAGTTGGTTGGGGGCATCAGTGTCCAAGATGGCGAGCATATTCAAAACCAAAGCCCTTTCCTTAATAAACCTGGATAAATATTTAAGAAATCTCCCGCCCTCTCTGTGGCATTTCCTAATCTATTATTTTATGCACGTAGTTGATTGCCCGTCCCCCCAACTATTGCTCGAATAGGATGTTACAGAAAGGGGGTGAAATAATGAATTATTATGATTACAATAAACGAAAATGTAATAAATGCAATAAATGCTGTAAATGTAATGAATGTTATGAATGTGTTAAACATGACAAATGCAATATCGATCCATGTTGTTGTAAAAGAGGACACAGGGGGGCTACTGGCGCGACTGGAGCTACCGGAGCTACCGGAGCTACTGGTGCAACTGGTGCGGCTGGAGCTACCGGCGCTACTGGTGCTACTGGTGCTACTGGCTCAACCGGAGCTACTGGTGTAACTGGAGCTACTGGTGCTACTGGTGCTACTGGTGCTACTGGCGCTACTGGTGCTACCGGAGCTACTGGTGCAACTGGCGCTACTGGCGCGACTGGAGGAACTGGTGCGACTGGCTCAACCGGGGCTACTGGTGCGGCTGGAGCTACCGGCGCTACTGGTGCGACTGGTGCGACTGGCTCAACCGGAGCTACTGGGGCTACTGGCGCTACTGGCGCTACTGGGGCTACTGGAGCTACCGGAGCTACTGGTGCTACTGGCGCTACTGGCGCTACTGGGGCAACCGGAGCTACTGGCACAACGGGTGCAACTGGGGCTACCGGAGCTACTGGCGCTACTGGCGCTACTGGGACTACCGGGGCAACCGGAGCTACTGGAGCTACTGGAGCTACCGGAGCGACTGGTGCAGCTGGAGCAGCTGGAGCAACTGGTGCGACTGGTGCAACTGGTGCAACTGGTGCGACTGGTGCTACTGGAGCTACCGGCGCAACTGGTGCAACTGGAGCTACTGGAGGAACTGGTGCGACTGGCTCAACCGGAGCGACTGGCGTGACTGGAGCTACTGGCGCTACTGGCGCTACTGGTGCTACTGGGGCAGCCGGAGCTACTGGAGCTACCGGAGCGACTGGTGCAGCTGGAGCAGCTGGAGCAGCTGGAGCAACTGGTGCGACTGGTGCAACTGGTGCGACTGGTGCAACTGGAGCTACCGGCGCAACTGGTGCAACTGGAGCTACTGGAGGAACTGGAGGAACTGGTGCGACTGGTGCAGCTGGAGCTACTGGTGCGACTGGTGCGACTGGTGCGACTGGTGCGACTGGCGCTACTGGAGCTACCGGAGCTACCGGAGCAACTGGTGCAACTGGTGCAACTGGTGCAACTGGAGCGACTGGCGCTACTGGTGCTACTGGTGCTACTGGGGCAACTGGAGCAGCTGGAGCTACTGGGGGAACTGGGGCAACTGGAGCAGCTGGAGCAGCTGGAGCAGCTGGAGCTACTGGGGGAACTGGGGCAGCCGGAGCTACTGGTGCAACCGGAGCTACTGGAGCTACTGGCGCTACTGGAGCTACTGGAGCTACTGGAGCAACCGGAGCAACTGGCGCTACTGGAGCTACTGGAGCTACTGGGGGAACTGGGGCAGCCGGAGCTACTGGGGCTACTGGCGCTACTGGGGCTACCGGAGCGACTGGGGCTACTGGGGGAACTGGTGCAACCGGAGCTACTGGCGCTACTGGAGCAACGGGTACAACGGGTGCTACCGGAACTACTGGAGCGACTGGTGGAACTGGGGCAGCCGGAGCTACTGGCGCTACCGGGGCTACCGGGGCTACCGGGGCTACTGGAGACATTGGTGTAGCCGGAGCTACTGGCGCAACCGGAGCTACGGGACTAGCGGGAATTGCCGGACCTACGGGTGATATTGGCCCTACTGGAGCCATGGGAATTAACGGCATTAACGGTGCTACTGGAGCTACCGGTGCGACGGGAACTGACGGCATTAATGGTAACAGTACGATAATTCCATTTGCAACTGGAACCTCAACAATGGCATTGACTACGTTACTCTTGGGAGCAGTTGGTATTCCTTCTGTTATAGGATTCGGGAGTTCCATAGCAGGTCTTACTGCTCTTGGTGCTACAATAACACTCCCAATTCTAAGTAACTTTGCCTTTATAGTTCCTCGTGCAGGAACCCTTACAGCTATATCAGCATACTTTAATAGTAACGTGGCATTAAGCCTAGGAACGACATTAGTTCATGCTGAAGTATATCGTGCAACTGGAAATAGCAATACCTACAGCGCAACTGGCGTTACAGTAACTCTAACATTCAGCGGATTAACAGTTGGTGCCATACAAACTGGCACTGCCGATACTTTCTCAGTTCCGGTAAACGCTGGAGATCGTTTGCTAATGGTGTTTTCTGCAAGTGCTCCTTTAGTTGGCCTCATACAAGGAGCCGCTAGTGCAGGTCTGACAATCAATTAATAATTTAAAATGTACAGAAACACAGTTCTAAATGAAGCCTACAGACACCAAAAAAGCCCCTTTCATTCAACAACAATGAAAGGGGCTTTTTTAAATTA
This sequence comes from Sporosarcina sp. resist, assembly GCF_014302295.1. Taxonomy (NCBI): domain Bacteria; kingdom Bacillati; phylum Bacillota; class Bacilli; order Caryophanales; family Caryophanaceae; genus Sporosarcina; species Sporosarcina sp. resist. The sequence goes on from NZ_CP060287.1 coordinate 4,054,059, forward strand.
AATTGTTCAAAGATAGTAATTTTTACGATGATCCTTGCTGTGCTTTAAACACAGCAAGGATATTAAAAATTAAGCACAGAATCATTACATGCTGTTATACAATTTCCTAGCTTCCCAACATCAAAATTTCCGCCCGAAACGATAACACCAATTCGGTTAGATGAAACAGGTAATTTCTTATTCAAGACAGCAGCAACCGCTGCGGCTGCCGCTCCTTCAACAAGCATTTTCTCACGTTCTAACATGAAAAGAATGGCTGATGAAATTTCTTGTTCCGACACTGTAATCATATCGTCTACATAATTGTGAATGATATCCATCGTTACTTTACCAGGTTCTCTGACGCAAATCCCTTCTGCTATCGTCGGTAAAAAGTGAGTCAGATTACTTTTTCTACCGTGATAAGTCGAAGCAATTGCAGGTGCATTTGCGGCCTGAACGCCAATCACTTTTACCGAAGGCCGTATTGTTTTCACAGCAAGTGCAGTCCCAGCTAGTAGTCCTCCACCACCTGCCGGTACAACAATTGTATCCAAGTCCGGTTGCTGTTGCAGCATTTCCATTGCAACAGTTGCCTGCCCCTCGATAATTGTTATGTCATCGAAAGGATGGATAAACGTTGCACCTGTTGCCAGTTGTTCGGTACGAGCGGCTTTATAAGCCTCATCGAAATTTTTCCCAACTAGCTTAACAGTCGCCCCGTATTTCCGGGTAGCAGCCACTTTTGCCGCTGGAGTCGTTTCAGGCATGAATATTGTAACTCTGGCACCTACTTTCCGTCCTGCCAATGCAACACCTTGTGCATGATTTCCCGCAGAAGCCGCAAGTAAACCTTTCGCACATTCTTCTGCTGTCAGTTGAGAAATTTTGTTGAACGCGCCGCGTACTTTAAACGACCCTGTCTTCTGTAAGTTTTCAAGTTTCAAATACACTTTGGATTGTGTCCATTCATTCAATGTCTTCGATTGTTTAATAGGTGTGCGGTGAACAATTTCAGTTAAGCGTTCAAATGCTTCGAATAAGCGCGCTGTTTCATACAAATTCCCAATTACACCATCTCCCTTTTAAGTTAATGTTTACGCGTTTTGATGTTGTTTTTCATAGTTAGAAATTTGTTCTTCATATTGGAAAGTCAAGGATATTTCATCCCAACCATTTAATAACATTTCTTTATAGTACGGGTCGATATCAAACGAATAGGACTTGCCATCCTGCCCTGTCACCGACTGTTTAACAAGATTAACTTCTACTGAGTAAGGATCTTTTTGCCCATTTGCCAACAACTCTTCTACTTCCGACATTGTTAATTTAATTGGAAGCAAACCGTTTTTCATACAGTTATTATAGAAGATATCCGCATAGCTTGGCGCGATGACGACATTGAATCCATAGTCTAAAATCGACCACGGTGCATGTTCACGAGAGGAGCCGCACCCAAAGTTTTCTTGAGCAACGAGGATTTTAGATCCTTTGAACCGCTCATCATTCAGTACGAAATCTTGAACTTCGCTTCCATCAGCATTATGTCGCCAGTGATAAAACAAATATTTTCCAAACCCTGTTCGCTCAATTCGTTTCAAGAACTCTTTCGAAATAATCTGGTCGGTATCGACGTTTTTACGATCGAGCGGCGTTATGACGCTAACAACTTCATTAATCGGTTCCATCTAATCATCCTTTCCTCAATTATGAATGAACAGCTTCCAATTCCCGTACATCTATAAAATGGCCTGCAATTGCTGAAGCTGCTGCCATGGCCGGACTTACAAGATGTGTCCGTGCCCCTGCCCCTTGTCGTCCTTCGAAATTTCGATTAGATGTTGAAGCGCACCGTTCACCTACAGGAACTACATCATCATTCATTGCTAGGCACATACTGCAACCCGATTCCCGCCACTCGAATCCAGCTTCAAGAAATACCGAATCTAATCCTTCATCTTCTGCCTGTTTTTTAACAGTGCGTGAACCAGGAACGACAATTGCTGTGACAGATGGATGGACTTTCTTCCCTGCAATCACTTTTGCCGCTGCACGTAAATCACTCAATCTTGCATTTGTGCATGAACCAATGAAGACATGCTGGATATCAATCGACTTCAGCGGAGCACCTTCTTCAAGCCCCATATACGTTAGTGCTTGTTTCAATGCGTCTTTATCCGATTCTGATTCAAAATCTTTCGCATAGGGAACGTTCGCTGAAATACCAGAACCCATTGAAGGGTTTGTTCCCCAAGTCACAAATGGTTCGATTTCATCTGCATTCATTTCAAGAATCGTATCATAGGCTGCACCTTCATCTGTTGCAAGCGATAGCCAGTGTGCAGCTGCCGCTTCAAATTCTTGACCTTCGAGAACATATTTGCGTCCTTTTAAGTAAGCAACAGTTGTTTCATCTGGGCTGATTAAACCAGCTTTCGCCCCTGCTTCAATGGACATATTACAAACGGTCATCCGTTCTTCCATCGTCAAATCACGGATTGCTTCACCCGTAAATTCAACAATATGACCTGTGCCCATATCAATTCCGAATTTGGCGATAATTGCTAAAATGACATCTTTTGCAGTAACACCGAATCCAAGTTTACCGTTAATGCGGATTTCCATTGTTTTCGGTTTTGATTGCCACAATGTTTGTGTCGAAAGGACATGCTCGACTTCACTAGTTCCGATGCCAAATGCAATTGCTCCGAACGCCCCGTGTGTGGATGTATGGCTATCGCCGCAGACAATTGTTTTACCAGGCTGTGTTAGTCCAAGTTCTGGCCCGATTATATGGACAATTCCTTGGTCTGGATGGTCCATATTTGCAAGTGGGATTCCAAATTCATCACAATTTGTTTGTAATGTGTTTATTTGTTTCCGAGCAATTGGATCTTTAATCTCATCACGGTTTCGTGTCGGAACGTTATGATCCATGGTTGCAAAACAGAGATCGGGTCTGCGCACGGTACGATTCGCAAGTCGCAGCCCTTCAAACGCCTGCGGAGAAGTCACTTCATGTAGTAAATGAAGATCGATATAGAGCAAATCAGGCTTCCCTTGTTCTTCGTAGACGATATGCTGATTCCAGATTTTCTCAATGATATTTTTCGCCATATGGCAGCCCTTCCTCTCTGATCAATTGAATATGGTTAAACGTATGAAAACATAATGCTATTCGAGACGAATTGTGTATCAAGTTCGTCAATGACTTTGTCCGTCCACTCTTTTGTCGATAAAACCCGTTTACCCGGTTCTACAAGATCGGCTGTGAAGAAACCGTCTTCGAACACTGTGTTAACTGCTTCTTCAATCGCTGATGCTTCCGTGTCTAGGTTGAATGAATACTTCAACATCATTGCAACGGATAGAATCGCTGCAGCTGGATTTGCTAAACCAAGTCCTGCAATTTCGGGCGCGGAACCGTGGACTGGTTCGTATAATCCAAAACCATCCGAACGGATACTTGCTGACGGAAGTACGCCAAGTGACCCTGTGATTACAGATGCCTCATCACTTAGAATGTCTCCAAACATATTTTCCGTTACGACAACGTCAAATGCTGCCGGATTTGTAATCAATTTCATAGCAGTGGAATCGACTAACATATGCTCCACTTCAATATCTGGATACGCTTTCTTCTTTTCTTCAACAACTTCACGCCATAGCTTACTCGTTTCAAGTACATTTGCTTTATCAACAGAAGCTACTTTCCCTCTACGTAAGCGAGCAATTTCAAACGCTTTAACAACAATACGTTCAATCTCTTCGCGTGTATAAACGAGTGAATCCACTGCGGCATCTGCCGTCCGACGACTTGGTTCTCCGAAATAGAGACCACCTGTCAATTCCCTGACGATCATCATATCTACATCTTTTGCCACTTCTTCTTTTAGAGGAGATGCATGGAGTAAGGATGGTACAGCTTTCACAGGCCGAAGATTAGCAAACAAGTCGAAATGTTTCCGAATCGCAAGTAGTCCTTTTTCCGGTCTCAACGCTGATGGATTTTGGTCCCATTTCGGACCCCCTACAGCACCGAGAAGTACCGCGTCACTCGCTTCACATAGTGCTACCGTTTCATCTGGAAGTGGATTTTGATGTTTGTCAATTGCAACGCCGCCAATTACTCCGTACTCTACATGGAAGGTGTGGCTAAAACGTCTTGCAATCACTTCAAGTACCTTCACTGCTGCTTCAGTCACTTCTGGGCCGATTCCATCACCTGGTAATACTGCTACTTTCTTCTCCATAGAACTTCTCCTCCTTATTGTTTTTGAATCTATTTATGCTCACTATATTAAGTTGAAATAAAAATTCCATTGACTTCGCTTCGACGCTGGGGATGCCTCCCGCCATAAGCCAAGCAGCTTCGCCACTAGTCTTATTGCTTCGGCTACCCCTTTAAGGCGCCTTCGCTTAGTTTGTAAAGGTATTTATTTGTTCAATGTAACTGGTTAAATCACAGTTACTTTTGTTTTTGATTGCTTTTTGACCAATTGTCTGTTGATGGCATTAAAGTATGCTTTAGCAGATGCACCCAATACGTCCTGCGCGACATCGCGTCCAATAGATACTTCACCGTTAATACTTAGATTAACTACCGCTTCACCGAGTGCATCGCGTCCTTTGCCAATCGATGTTACACGGTAATCTAGAATGTGAACTTCGCCTTCAACAAGTAGTTCCAACGTATTAAAAATCGCTTCAACTGATCCCGAACCTGTTGCTGTCGCAGTGACCGTTTCCCCGTCCGGATTAACAGCCGTGACGGTTGCAGATGGAACATTCGCAGTTGCATACTGAACTTGAACATCTTTAAATTTATAAACAGGTACATCATTATTTTGAATTTGTTGATCTGTAAAAAATACAAATAGATCATCTTCTGTAATTTCTTTTTTACGGTCTGCAAGTTTCTTAAATTCGACAAACGCTTCATTTAACTTCTCAGCACTAAGATCGAAGCCCATTGAAATAGCACGGTCACTAAATGCATGTCTGCCAGAGTGTTTTCCTAGCGCAAGCGGTTCAGTTTTATCTCCAATTAATTCAGGAGTAATGATTTCATATGTTTGGCGATTTTTTAGGTAGCCATCCTGGTGAATTCCTGACTCATGCGCGAATGCGTTCTTACCAACAATTGCTTTGTTTGGCTGAATGACAACGCCTGTCAATTGGCTGACGAGCTGGCTTGTGCGTTTAATTTCGTGTAGATTAATACCTGTTTCCAATCCGTAATAGTCTTTGCGGATATGGAGTGCAACAGCAATTTCTTCAAGCGCAGCATTTCCTGCCCGCTCACCAATACCATTGATTGTACCTTCGACTTGGTCCGCACCATTTTCAATCGCTGCAATTGAGTTGGCTACAGCAAAGCCTAAGTCATCATGACAATGTGCAGAAAGCTTCACTTTATCGATACCGGTCACGTTTTCTTTCAAAAACTTGAATAATGCACCGTATTCTTGAGGTGTTGCATAGCCGACCGTATCAGGAATGTTAATAACTGATGCGCCAGCTGCAATTACTTGATTGATGATGCGTACTAAGTACTCCCGATCTGAACGGAATGCATCTTCCGCAGACCATTGAACTTGCGGGAAGAACTTGCGGGCATATTTTACAGCTTCTACTGCAATTTCGACGACCTGGTCAGGTGTTTTCTGAAGCTTATATTCCATATGGATAGGTGAAGTTGCTAAAAACACATGTAGATGAGGTTGTTCCGCACCGCGAAGTGCTTCCCAAGATGTTTCGATATCGCTTTTCATTGCGCGGGCAAGACCAGTTACCGTCGACTTTTTCACTATATTTGCAATACGTTGCACTGCTTCAAAATCACCGGGGGATGAAGCAGGAAACCCTGCTTCGATGATTGTTGCCCCGAATTTTTCAAGCTGTCGTGCAATTTCTAATTTCTCCGCTGTATTTAGGTTAATACCTGCAGATTGTTCACCGTCCCGAAGTGTTGTGTCAAATATGTCAATTTTTCGCACTACCCACCACTTCTTCCTCTTTTGATTTCGCACCTTCGTTGACGAAAGGCATCATTGCGCGAAGCTTTTTGCCAACTACTTCAATTTCATGTTGTGCTTCTGTTTCTTCAAATCGATTGAAGTTCGGACGCCCATTTTCATTTTCTGCAATCCATTCTCTCGCAAATTTACCTGATTGAATGTCTGTTAGTACATCTTTCATACGCGCTTTTGTATCCGCGTCAACAATACGAGGTCCTGAAACGAAATCTCCCCACTCAGCTGTGTCTGAGATTGAGTAGCGCATGCCTGCCATTCCGCCTTCATACATAAGATCGACAATCAGTTTTGTTTCGTGCAATGTTTCGAAGTAAGCAAGTTCTGGTTGGTAACCTGCTTCTACTAGTGTTTCAAAACCTGCTTTAACAAGTGAAGTCAACCCGCCACATAGTACCGCTTGTTCACCGAATAGATCTGTTTCAGTTTCTTCTTTGAACGTCGTTTCAAGTACGCCGCCACGTGCTGATCCAATCGCTTTTGCATACGCAAGAGCTACGTCTTTCGCTTGGCCTGAAACGTCTTGATACACTGCGAACAATGCTGGAACACCTGCGCCTGCTTCGAATGTTCTACGAACGAGATGTCCAGGTCCTTTTGGTGCAACTAGGAATACGTCAACATCAGCAGGTGGAACGATTTGACCGAAGTGAACGTTGAATCCGTGTGCGAAAACAACTGATTTACCTGCTTTAAGTTCCGGTTCGATTTCTTCGTCATAGACTTGTTTTTGTCTTTCATCCGGAAGTAGAATCATGATAACGTCCGCTTTTTCAGCAGCTTCACGCACAGTCAATACGTTTAGTCCGTCTTGTTTTGCCTGATCAAATGATTTACCTGGGCGAACACCCACAACAACATTAAATCCAGAATCGTTTAGGTTTTGCGCATGTGCATGACCTTGTGATCCGTACCCGATGATTGCTACTAGTTTATCTTTCAAAAGTCCTTCGTTGATATCTTGGTTATAATACATTTTAGCCATAATTGTTTTCCTCCTAATAGTTGGTTTTTTTTAGTTTGTATAATGCTGTCTAGACTCCAGCGCCTAGAGGCTCGGGTCATAAGTCGGTCCGGCTGTGCGGCAAAGAACGCCGCTTCGCCAGCCCATCTTATGCCTGTCGCCTCTGAACAGGCGCTTACGCTTTTCTTATTTCAAAATAGATAACTGAGGTAATTGGACTTTCTGTGTTTCACGAACAAATGCCGTAGCGCCTGTTCTTGTCAATTCTTTAATGCCATATGGTCTAAGCAAATCGATAAACGCCTCGATCTTTTCCGGATTTCCAATCACTTGGTACGTGACGACATTTTTTCCAGTGTCAATAACCGTTGCCCTGAATGGTTCGATGATGCTGTTCATTTCACTTCTAACATGCGGAGGTGAAATGACTTTTACTAGAGCTAGCTCACGCATAACGATTGCTTTATCCGTTATGTCATTAACTTTAAGAACATCAATTTGTTTTTGCAGCTGTTTGACGAGCTGTTCAATTTTCCGTTCGTCTTCCACATTGACGATGAACGTCATTTTCGATCTGCCTGCTATTTCGGTGTGACCAACTGTGATACTTTCGATATTGAACTGCCTTTTCATCAGCAAGCCGGTCACCCTATTGAGCACGCCACTTTGGTTGATAACAGTTACCGTAATAACTCGTTTCATAGTTTACTCACCCCGATCATTTCATGTAGTCCTCTACCTGGTGCAACCATCGGATAGACGTTTTCCAGTTGTTTCACACGGCAGTCGATGAGAACGGGTTCATCAGACAACAGTGCTTCTTGGAATACCGCTTCCGCTTCTTCCAATGTGTCAATCCGATAGCCTTTAATGTCATACGCCTCTGCTAATTTCACAAAGTTTGGCTGAACCGGCATCAATGATTGTGAGTAACGCTTTTCGTAAAACGTCTCTTGCCATTGACGAACCATTCCCAGACAGCCATTGTTGAGAATGATAATTTTCACAGGAATGCGCATTTCTTGTAACAGCGACAGCTCTTGCGCCGTCATTTGGAATCCAGCGTCTCCTACAATTGCAATGACACGCGCATCCGGCTTGGCGATTTGTGCACCAATTGCCGCTGGGAACCCAAAGCCCATTGTGCCAAGTCCGCCTGAGGTTACCCAATGATCTGGATTATTCAATGAATAGTACTGAGCCGTCCACATCTGATGCTGTCCTACATCCGTTGTGACGATTGCATCGCCTTTCGTAATACGATGAATGATTTCAAGCGCTTGTTGCGGAAGAATTGTTCCTTCATCATCGTTGTCATACCACAGTGGAAACTTCTTGGCGGATTCTTTTAAGTATGTCAGCCAAGTCTCTGTTTCTGGTGACTTGAATTGTTGTTTCAGCAACGCTTGTAATGCTTCTTTGGCGTCTGCCACGATTGGGATTTCTGTCGGTACATTTTTGCCAATCTCAGCAGGGTCGATATCGATGTGGATAATTTTTGCGTTCGGTGCGAATGATGCCAGATTGCCTGTCAGTCTGTCGTCGAAACGCGCGCCGATATTGACAAGTACATCACACTCACTAATGGCCATATTGGATGTCACTGTTCCATGCATACCAGCCATTCCTAGGAATAGTTCATGATCTCCACGGATACTGCCAAGGCCAAGAAGTGTATTTGTTACGGGAATCTGATGTTTCTCTACGAGTTCTTTCAATTCATCCATCGCCTGTGCATGCAAGATACCTGCACCTGCTAGGATCAGTGGTTTTTTCGCTTGTGAAATGGCTTCTGCTGCTTTTTGTATTTGTAAATAGTTCGGAGTCGTTGTCGGCTGATAACCTGGTAAATCTACTTCCGCGTCCAAGTCTCCGGTTGGAATGAAGAGCCCCGTTGCAATATTTTTAGGAATATCAACGAGTACCGGTCCTGGGCGTCCTGTTGAAGCAATGTGGAATGCCTCTTTGATAATTCTTGGGAAGTCAGATACATCATTCACTTGGTAGTTATGCTTTGTGATTGGTTGCGTGATCCCAATAATATCCGCTTCTTGGAACGCATCAGTACCAATGACTGTATTGGCAACTTGCCCAGTGAAAATAACAAGTGGCAGTGAATCCATCATTGCATCCGTAATTCCAGTTACCAAGTTTGTCGCGCCAGGTCCAGATGTCGCAATGACGACGCCAGGTTTTCCTGAAACACGAGCATATCCTTCAGCCGCATGAATTGCGCCTTGTTCGTGACGTGCAAGTATGTGGGAAATAGGGTTTTGATACAATGCATCATAAATCGGTAGTACAGCTCCTCCAGGATAACCGAAAATAACTTCGACACCCTGATCCTTCAAAGCTTGAATGAGTACAGCAGACCCATCTTTCGGTTGTTTGGTCTGTTGTGGCTCTTGCACAGTCTCTGGCGCCATTTCCTCTACTGCTTGCTTCGTTTGAACTTCAGCATTCATCTATAAACTCCTCCTTACTTCTACTTTTGAATAATCAATCTTCTTGTCGAAAAAAAAAGCCTTTTCATCCCACGCAAAGAACTTCTCCTTTACATAGGGATGAAAAAACTTTTCATGGTACCACCCTTGTTCGCAACAATCTAGCCGCCTCATGAATAGACTAGGTCTATTCTTTATATAACGAGCGCCGATTTCTCTACGCCCGGGATTGCCTACTATAATTTCAGCAATCCACTCCGGGGTGATGTCGCAACTAGTTGTATTACCGGCTTCCAGCATTACCGGCTCTCTGTGAATACAGGTTCTAATTACTTTTGCCCCATCATTGATTTTCACTATTAAATTTTCATAACTCCGCCTGTACTTGCAGATGTGACAAGCGCTGAATATCTAGCTAGATAGCCTTTTTTAATTTTAGGTTCGAATGGTTTTAAGTGTGCTCTTCGTTTTTCTAGTTCTTCATCGGAAACTTCAAGTTCAATTGTCCGATTTGTTAAATCGATTGAGATGATATCACCATCCTCGACTAGTGCGATAGGTCCGCCTTCAGCCGCTTCAGGTGAAATGTGGCCAATAGAGATACCACGAGATGCCCCTGAGAAACGTCCGTCTGTAATGAGTGCTACCTTCGTTGCCAGCCCACGTCCTGCAATTGCTGCAGTAGGTGCGAGCATTTCTGGCATTCCCGGTCCACCTTTCGGACCTTCGTAACGAATAACAACAACATCGCCCGCTTTTACTGTTCCGTTGTCGATACCTTCTTGTGTATCTTCCTGAGATTCAAATACAATTGCTTTTCCTCGGAACTCTGTAATCGATGGGTCAACGGCTCCTACTTTGATGACGCCGCCGTCCGGAGCAATATTACCGAATAGAACGGACAAGCCACCTACAGGACTGTATGCATTATCGTGACGTCGAATGACTTCATCATTGAGAATATGAGAATCTTTTACGTTTTCATAAAGCGATTTACCAGTAATCGTCATCCGGTTTGGACTGACGGCTCCTTCGATTTCACAGAGCTCTTTAATAATTGCACTGACACCGCCAGCAAGATGAACATCATGCATTGTGTAGTCAGAAGATGGACTAATTTTGGATAAATAAGGAATACGTTCAGCAACTTTGTTGATATCACGAACATCGTATTCGATTTCTGCTTCGTGTGCGATTGCCAGTGTATGGAGGACTGTGTTTGTAGAACCGCCCATTGCCATATCAAGTGCAAATGCATCATCGATTGTTTCTTTCGTTATAATGTCACGCGGTTTAACATCTTCTTTCACCATGCGAACAAGATGTTCCGCTGCTTCTTTAATGAGTCTATGTCTTTCATCCGAAGTGGCAACGATCGTTCCGTTACCCGGAACTGTCACTCCCAGCATTTCCATTAACGAGTTCATGGAATTCGCTGTGAACATTCCTGAACAAGATCCGCATGTAGGACATGCACTCTGTTCAATGTCTAGCAGCTCTTCAGCTGTCATCGTACCTTGTTTGTAAGCTCCAACACCCTCGAATACCGAAACGAGTGATAAAGGCTTACCAGTCGATGATACACCGCCTTCCATCGGTCCGCCTGAGACGAATACGGATGGGACGTTCGTTCGAACTGCTGCCATCAACATGCCTGGCGTAATTTTGTCGCAGTTTGGAATGTAGAATACGCCGTCGAACCAGTGAGCGTTGATAACCGTTTCTGCAGAGTCTGCGATGAGTTCACGGCTTGGTAATGAATAACGCATACCAATATGTCCCATTGCAATCCCATCATCAACACCGATTGTGTTGAACTCGAACGGGATACCGCCTGCTTCACGAATCGCCTCTTTGACGACTTCCGCGAATTTATTCAAATGCATATGACCTGGAATAATATCAATATATGAGTTACATACACCGATGAAAGGTTTGTGCATATCTTTCATTCTAACGCCCGTTGCGTACAGCAGACTTCTATGCGGTGCACGGTCTACACCTTTTTTAATCATGTCACTTCTCATTGGTTTTTCCATTGTACTCACCCCTAATCAAATCACTTACATGTTTACATCTGTTTATCTAGTTGTCTAGGTTATGTAGTTTGTGAATTGAATCACGAACTGAATTGGATTGATGTCATCATATCTTGGATACCCACTGGAGTCAACAGTGTTTTTAAAATTGTTAGCCAATTATGAATAGTAGATTTAAATGTATCCGCTTACACGTCAGTTATACAGCGATATATCACATATAGCACATTTAAAAAACTTTTAAATTTATTTTTCATGAATTCAATTTTCAATGATTTTTTCCGATATGAGTACTTTTCTAAAAGCTTAAAAAGCACAATCGCCTGCTCAGCACGATGGGGTTGTTCATTAGTGAGAGAGTCCGGGTCGGAGTGAAGATTGTAGATCGCTTGACGCTTTGGGGATGCCTCTCGCCATGCCCTCGCTGGTGTGTTCATTATCGAGGGTGTGTGATTCGGAGTGTATATGCCGAGATTATAATGTGATTATATTTTGATAGTGATTTAATTCAAGAAAGACGCACTAGAGATTACAGGTCTCATTCCGATAACGAAATGCTCTTTCTCACATAGTCCATCCAGCGAAGGCGCGACTTCGTGGTAGCCGGAGCGATAAGATGGAAAGCGGTCTTCTTTCTGGCTTATCGCGGGAGGCATCCACAAAGCGCAGAAGCGGTATTAGCAGGATTTCTGATTCGTTCCCTAAATTGCGACTGTTGATAAATGCATTACCATTTTTGAAGCAAACTGTATTTCTAGATGTCATACCGATACCGAAATGCACTTTCTACATAGTCCATCCAGCGAAGGCGCGACTTCGTGGTAGCCGGAGCGATAAGACCGAAAGTGGTCTCCTTTCTGACTTATCGCGGGAGGCATCCACAAAGCGCAGAAGCGATATTAGCAGGATTTCTGATTCGTTCCAGATATTGCGACTGTTGTTAAATGCATTCGCATGTTTGAAGCAATCCGTATTTCTAGATGTCATACCGATACCGAAATGCACTTTCTACATAGACCATCCAGCGAAGGCGCGACTTCGTGGTAGCCGAAGCGATAAGACGGAAAGCGGTTTTCTTTCTGGCTTATCGCTTCGGCTACCACAAAGCGCAGAAGCGATATTAGCGGTATCCCCCATTTTCACCATATATTGAGACTTTTTCAACGGCCCAGGGGCTAGCGGCTGGAGTCTAGACAATAAAAAACCACTCCAGAGGCGTTTACTGGAGTGGTTACTTATAAGGACGACAGTCACCTACGTGAGTCAAATCCCTATTGGAATGATGTACATACCTGTTTCTTTATCGTTTTTCACAACAACATCAACCCCGTAAATTTCTTTTACAGTTTGAACGGTGATAACTTCACTAGGTGTACCTTTGGCAACGATTTTTCCATCTTTCATCGCAATAATGATGTCACTATAACGTATCGCCTGATTAATATCGTGTAAAACCATGACGATTGACATACCATGTGTGCGATTTAAACCCTTGATCAGTTCCAACAATTCATATTGGTAATAAATATCAAGATAAGTCGTCGGTTCATCTAATAGCAGGAAGGGTGTTTTTTGCGCTAGCGCCATCGCAATCCAAACGCGCTGCATTTGACCTCCAGACAATTCGTCAATTGGTACTGTTCGCTTATCTGTCAGATTGGTACACGCGAGCGCCCACTCAATTGCCTGTTGGTCGTCATCTGTCGCTGAAGTGAACAAACTCTTATATGGAATCCGGCCATAACCCGTTAGTTTTTCGACGGTCATATCGGATGGGGCATTATTTTGCTGATGCACAACGGCTAATTTTTTCGCCAGTTCCTTCGGTTTAAAATCAGAGAGTGCTTTGCCCTCTAATAGAACTTGTCCACTTTGCGGATGATTATTATTGGCCATCACGCTAAGTAGTGTCGATTTCCCACAACCATTTGGCCCGATAATCGTCGTCACTTTCCCACTATCAATCGTACTGTTGACGCCATGCAACGTATTTACTTTTTTATCGTAGGAGAAAGTAATAGCCTTAATGTCCATAAATACGATCACTCTTTCTCAGCAAGAATATGAGGAAAGGTCCCCCGATGACAGCCATAATGATAGATGCCGGGATTTCATTGGGTGCTATAATCGTTCGGCCTAACGTATCCGCCGTTAAGATCAGCAAGGCCCCTGCCAGTGCTGAAAACGGAATTAGCACTTTGTGGTCCGTTCCCACCAATGACCGTCCAATATGAGGTATAAGCAAGCCAACAAAAGCAAATAGACCTGCAACTGCAGTTGCAACTGAAGCAAGCAGAACAGCCACTAACGAAATCACTAATCTCGCTAGATTTACATTAACCCCTAAATTTTTCGCAGTCTTATCATCTAACGCCAAGTAATTGCACCACGAATAAACGACAAACGACAACACGAGGCCAATCGTTCCATATAAAATAAGTACATCGACATCACTCCACTTTTTCATCGTAAGCGTTGAGGTCATCACTTGACTCATCGATTGTGTAAGTGCACTTCCGCTAAAACCAAGTCCTTGGCTCAGCCCTGTGAATAAGGCATTCACCGCTATTCCGATTAAAATCATGCGCAGTGGATCAAGCCCGGATCTCCAGGACAGTGAGTACACGAGGAAAAATGCCAAAGCTCCGCCCAAGAAAGCAAAAAGAGGAACGAAAAAGTACAGTGTCGGAAAAAAAGCGACTACAACTATGGACATAAACCCGGCACCCGCAGAAACACCAATTATTCCTGGGTCTGCTAATGGGTTACGCATTACTGCTTGCAATAGTACACCCGCCACGGATAAAGCTGCTCCTGCAAATAGAGCGATTAGAATTCGTGGAAGCCGTAAATCCTTAATGATAGCAACCTGATCATTTGTCCCCGTTATTAGTCCATGAATCAGTTCGTACGGCGTGACTTTAATACTTCCCATTAGTGCAGATTGAATGCTAACTAGTATGAGTAGAATAATGACGCTGATAAAACTGAGCGCCTTTTTATTTTTCCGTAACATTATTATCCCTGCCTTTAGTTTGGATACAACATTTTTTGCAGTTCGCCCAATGCTTCGACTGCTGCTAAACTGCCTGTTGTTCCAAATAGAAGTTCGTCTAAATCATAGACACGGTCATTTTTAACAGCTTCGAAATGTTGCCAAACGTCATTCGATTTGAACTCATCGTCAAACATTTGAATGACCTGTTCTGGCATACCATGTGAAGCTCTTAAAATGATATCCGGTTTTGCTTGCTGTAAGTATTCTGTATTAGAAGAAAGAAACTCTACTTTTTCTCCTGTAATGACATTTTTACCGCCGCTTCGCTTAACGAGGTCTCCGATATAGGAATGTTCTGTTGCAACTAGATAACTCCCTGGAATACCAAGTAATATGAGCACAGTAGGCTGGGCTTTACCTTCTGATAGTTTATCAATTTCGGCAACTTTCTCTTCGAATTGATCGACAATCGCTTTCGCTTGTTTTTCGCGATCATACTTCTCACCTAAATGTAAGATTTCGCTGTGCATTGCGTCTATGCTTTCCAAATTTACATAAGTCATATCGATGTCACGTTCGTCAAACATCTCTTGCAAATCATATTTCAACGTTGTCACAGATAATATTTCTGTCGGTTTCAGTGACAAAAGCATTTCCATGTCTGGGCTCATCGGATTCCCGACCTCTTGTACATCGGTGTAGCGTTTTGGCAAGTCTTTGTAACTTGATGGTATCCCGACTAAATCGATTTCTAGGGCATCCATAATTTCCGTCAACGCAACCGTTGTAGCAACGATCCGCTCACCCGCTGGTTCGATATTTTCTTCATTGGATGAAGTGCCTTTTTGGGACAAACAACCAGCTAGAACTACAGTAGCTAGAAGTATATAGAAAAGATTACGTGCTTTTCGCATGTTCATTAACAACTCCTTGTAGCTTATGTAAAAAAGGGTCTCGCTTTCGTTCTCAAGACCCGACTACCATGTACCTCTTACTTTTCAGTCCGTGTGCGCTGTCTCATAGCAAAGACAATAACTCCACCAAGAATAAGTATCGAGAAAATGACGATATACCATATAGATTTCGAATTCGACTCAGATATTGAATCTGCTTCAACTTCAGCCTCGTTTGCTTCATTCGTTACTTCAGATGACTCTTCTTCTTTTTCTGCCGCTGCTTGATCTTCGGCAACGATTTCTTCTTCACTCGCCACAGACTCAGCTTCTTCTTTCGATTGCTCAGTCTCAACAGTCGCTTTTTCTTCTGCTGTTGTAGCTGACTTTTCACTCGCAACTTCTTTAGATTCTACTGGTTTCGCTTCGTTTTTTTCTTCAGTTTTCGTTTCTACTTTTGTTACAGCCTGTTTGTTTTCAACTGGTTTAGGTGTTGCAGTCGCCTTTTCCGTTACTGAAGGTTTGGGCGTTGGTTTCGATGTTGGTTGTACTGGTTTAGGTGTTGGTTTAGACGCTGGAGGTGTTGCGGGCTGCCCGGCGACAGGCGCTAAAGGGATATTGGAACTGTTAAATTTGAAGCGGATATCGTATTTGTTGTCATATGTAAAACCGGGTATGCCCGTTACAATGACATGAATTTTGGCATTTACCAATTGCTCAATGTCTGTCACTTCAAATTTCACAACGCGTTTATCATTTGCCGTATCATTACTTACTACTTGTACATCGGCAAATCCACCGCCTGCTTGCACTTTAAAGTATTGCCACCAAGAACTGTTTTTCAATGTAACAACGGCATACGTTTTACCGTTTTGAACGATTACTTTCGCCGGACTAACCATATAGTCAGCTGTCGTCGATTGCTCATTACCTGTATCTTTTAACACTGTAAACGGAACCGTGTACTCGCCATCGGCATATTTGGAAGCCGCAGCTGCTTTGTCAGGTGCAAGTGTGGGAAGTATCGTAAATAAAGCGAATAATACTGTCATCATAAATACGGATTTTTTTTTCAAATCATTATCTCCTTTACCGAAAACATTTTAATCAGTACAACGCCGGCTGTCACAAATGGTGCAGTGACGCCGGCATTGATTGATTGTATAAAATTATTTTTGAAGTGTTTCGAGTAAGTAATAAACCATTTTAGAAGCATGTGCGCGTGTCGCGTTTGCTTTTGGTTCGAATAGTTGTTTACCTTTTACTTCTTTACCGCCAATGATACCAAGACCAGCTGCCAAGTCGACAGATGTTTTTGCATATGCAGTAATGTCTTTCGCATCTGCAAACGCAACATCATTTTTCACGCCTTCTAGTACACTTGCATCTTTGTATTCAATTGCACGGATAATCATAGTAGCCATTTGTTGACGTGTGATTGCTTCATTCGGACGGAATTTTCCATCAGTTACGCTGATGATACCTGCACGGCTTGCCGCTTCAGCTTCGTAAACGATCCAGTCCATGTTTTTTGTTACGTCAGAGAATGTTCCTTTATAATCTTGTTTCGGAAGTTCAAGTGCACGTGACAATAGGATTGCAAATTGCGCTCTTGTAATTTGATCATTTGGAGCAAACGTTGTTGCCGTTTTGCCTTTAACGATTTGTTTTGATGCAAGTGACTCGATGTAAGGTTTTGCCCATGTTTTGTCGATATCTTTAAATGTTACGGGTACTACTTCAACAGGCGTTTCTACTTCTTCACCAGGTACTTCTTCTATTACAACTGGTTTAATAGTTGCTTTGTCAAAAGCAAGACGTACAGAATAGTTCCCTGTGTGGTTCGCTGCTGCTACAAATACTGTGAATTTAGCATTGATAATTGTTGATAAATCAGCTACTTCAAATTCAACAACTCTTGTGTTTGCTTCTACATCTGTTTTTACAACAGTTGTATCTACGAATTTACCAGCTTGTTCTACTTGGAAAGCTGTAATTTGTTCATTGTTCGTAAGTGTCATTGTAACAAGGTTTTTACCGTCTTTCACAGAAAGTGCTGCTGGTGTTTCAAGGTATCTAGTCATTGATGAATCTTTATCTTCTTCTTCATGCAATGCTTTGTAATCGATTGTATATGCACCGTCTTTAATTACTTCTGGTGCTGGTGTTACGGGTACTTCGGGAGTTTCCGGTTTTTCAGGAGTTACTTCCGGTACTTCTGGTACTACCGGAGTTTTGCTGTCATCGAATTTCAAACGGATATCATAGCTGTGGTCATACTCTCCTAAGCCTGGTACACCCGTTACGATAATATGGATTTTAGCATTCAATTCTTTACTAAGATCTTGAACTTCAAATTTAACAAGTCTAGTATCCGCTGCCTTATCTTCACTGATTACTTCTGCATCTGCGAAGTTTGTTTCTTTAAATGTACCTGGTTGTTTTGTTTGGACTTTCAGTGACTGCCACCACTTACTGCTTAATAATGTTACGTATGCGTAAGTTTTACCGTCTTCAACAACAATTTTCGCAGGACTTTTCACATATTGTGCTGTTGCTGATTTATCATCATTTTCAACTTGCAATATATCAAGTGGTAGTTCAAATTCTTGTTTCGCCGGTGTAGTTACTTCAGCTGCTTCGAATTGGCTAGCAGGTAGTACAGTAAATAGAACGAGTAGTGCTGAAAATAACATCATTAGTTGCTTTTTCATTCGTTAATCCCCTTTTAATGGTTTATTTTTTTACTTTCTTCGCGGAACTGAACTTGCGCACAAAAATAATCGCAATGATAGCGATTATTGCGAGCAATACATAAATAAGTGCTGTACTACTTGTTGGCTCATCTTTCTTTTCAATCGTGTCAACAGATTTTGATTCGGCAACAGGTGTATTAACAACAACCGCAGGAGCGTCTGTCAATTCCATCGTTTCTACATCTAGATTCAAACGGACCGAGTACTTGTGATCATACGACGGCTCCATCTCTTCAATGACAACATGCATTTGTAACAGCAACGGCTCTGTACTATCTCCGTCTACTTTAAATGCAATGACGCGCTTATCATTCTCAAGATCTTCACTGACCATATTCACGTCAGCAAATGATTCACCATTTGCCGATTTTATGAATTTAATCCATTTAGCATGGTTCACTGTGAATTGTAAATACTGCCCGTCTTTATCAATCGTCAGCGTTGCCGGTTTTTCAAAATAATCATTTGCAATCGATACGGAATCATTCTCAGCTTGCAACATTTCGTAGTCGACAACATATGTACCATCCGAGAGTTCGGCTGCGTGAGCATTAGGTGTATAAGAACCAAAAACAACACTAAAAAAAATGAGAAATGAAAGTGGTATGGCTAATCGATGTTTCAAAACACAATACCTCCTCCCTCCACACGGGAAGAATCCATAGTGAGAACAATTATCATCTATTACTCTTCCTATAATAGCTTATAGATTTGTGTTGTCAAACAACTTGCAAAGGCTTTCACAAACTGTTCACATGTGTGGTGACAGTCATCACAACAATCCTGACACAATTCAAAGAAAAACCCCCTCATTGTCAACTATGTGACATTAAGGGGGTTACTGATTTCTAAGGTTCGTTATGGTGTCACCGCATCCACTCTCTTCGCTTGGACTACAAGTCTATATTTGTTCGAGTTCGCAGGATAGCACGTAATTAGCGAGAGCAGCGCGACACCTTTTTTTCGGTCAAGGACATTCACTTCATTCGGCTTGACCACTTTCACATCAAACACTTCGAATTCCATGGATTCTTCAACTGTTTCATAAATGAAGCGAGTACCAACTTCAACTTCATGAAGACGATTAAAGAACGCACCAAACACATGGGCTTGGTGACCTGCGATAGCATAACTGCCATCTAACTCACCTGGCTTATCCATATCCGCTACAGCACCCAACGCTCTACTTAGGCTAACTGGATCGGCTCCATACAGCACTGGAGACTCAAGATTGATGACGGGAATGGACAATACCCCTTCAATTCTACTGGATTCTTGTTTTTCCCCACCAGAAGGTCCTTGTTCATCAGTTGGTATAGTCCTATCAAAATCGGCTTCCGCTTTGACCGAATCGAAAGCATCTAAAAGGTGGTTTTGCTGCTGTTTGCTAGTCATATTTCCCGCAATCAACCACACCAGCAAAAAAATGCTCGTCATAATCATAATGTTTCCTAGCCATTTCATTGTTTTTTTCATCTACGCATCCGCTCCCTTGCTCTTGAAATCACTTGGATTAATGAGCAAATCGACGGATACCCAGTCCAGTTGCAAGAAGAAACAAGGCTAGTAAAGAAAGGATTATACTATCGAAAAACCCTCCCGTTTTCGGCAATACTTGTCCCATTCCATTGCTGGATGGAGGATTTTGTTTCATGCCAATTGTATCCATTGCAATAGCTTCTGACATTGCATTAGAATCAGTTGCGGCCCATACTATACCATCAGTTTCCTCCTCTGATGCTGAACTGGCACTGTCTTCACTGTGTGTTATTCCGACTGTATCGTCACTTACGCCTTCCGCATTTTCATTCAGTGGAATTCCCTCGGTCACAGTACTCGGCGTTTGCTCCTCTATATTTACATTGGGTGACACACCACCTGCGTCAGAGCCTGGTTTTAAACCGGTCACATCTTCAGTCTTTGGTGGTGAAACTGTTTCTTCATTTGGGGTTGCGACGTCTCCACCTTCATCTGGCGTTAAGCCAGTTGCATCATCTATAGGTGGAGTGAGTTCAGTATCTCCTTCGGTTAAACCGGGCTGCATAGTTTCAATTGTTAGGATATCGACGTTGATATTTCCAATTGTATCGTTCCCAACAATTAATGAAACACCGCTATGTTTAGTAGATGTCATATTTCCATCTGTGTTCCTGTCTAGCGTAAGAACATCAACTGAAGTTTTATCTAATAACCCATCATCTAAATCGGCTTGTAGCAAACCGGATGACAATGATGTAGTTTTCTCAGCGTTTTTATAGTGACTATCCAAAACGCCTGCATGTACTTCTCCGAGTACTGGCAGATCTTCTGCATTCAACTCTACTAATCCACCATCATACGATGAGGTTTCATCGCCTGACTGTGCATCTGGAAGAAGAACATCCAACTCGACTTCGTTTGTGATCGGCGTCGATAAGTCGATCGATGCGAGTGAGCTTTTGCTTGCAGCAGAGTTCTCATCTTGCATGCTGCTTTGCTCCACGACGGAGACATTCAGATCGTCGATTAGTCCACCAAGTGAATCGTCATCTGCTTTGACAGATGCTAAAGCCTTTGATTGTTGACTACTTTCCTCATTCATGGATTTATCCACAGAGAGGACATCAACTGAAGTTTCATCCAATAACCCATCATCTAAATCGGCTTGGATCAAACCAGATGACAATGATGTACTTTCCCCAGCGTTTTTATAGTGACTATCCAAAACGCCTGCATGTACTTCTCCGAGTACTGGCAGATCTTCTGCATTCAACTCCACTAATCCACCATCATACGATGAGGTTTCATCGCCTGACTGTGCATCTGAAAGAAGAACATCTAACTCGACTTCGTTTGTGATCGGTGTCGATAAGTTGACCGATGCGAGCGAGCTTTTGCTTTCCGCCGAGTTCTCGTCTTGCATACTGCTCTGTTCCACGACGGAGACATCCAGATCGTCGATTACCCCATTAGGATTGGTCAATTCTACAGTTGCAAGGGCAGATTTCTGTTGATTATCCTCTCCTACATCGCTGGTATTCGCAGAGACTGGACTTTTTGCTGGAATCTGTGCTTTCAGGTCTCCTAAAATTGGAACATTATCTGCTTGAATATCCACAATTGTTGCCTTATCTTCCTTGTCATTCAGTAGGTTAATATCCAAATTCAACGAGTTATCTTCTCCTGGTTCATCCGCATTCACAAATGAGGGGGAGAAGCTCAGTGTCAAGCACATCCCTAAAGTGACCCCAGTATACTTCATCCAATTGTTTTTCATTATTATTCCTCTCCTTTTTTATTATGTTTGTTTCACATTTAAAAAAGGAGTTTGTTGCGGCGGTAGCCCTGGAGGAGCATGTGTCCATTGAATCATCGCATGGTCATCTGATGGCATCCATTGCCTACCATTTGAAATAAGTAATAAAAATACATCAACTACTACCCCAAAACCTAAATCATTGTGTCCACTTATTTGTAATGGAGAAGTTGCTATTGAGGACATGGACGATGTTATGGTAGCTACCGAAAGATCTTTCCATTTTTGTCGGGGCTCGGTTGGCAGAGTAGACTTTTGATCCACCTCTTTTTGGAAGTTAACAGAGTCACCACCCGTATAATTTGTTAGTTGAGGCGCTACTATTTTCATAGAAACGAGATTTAAAGGATCTTTTGAAATAGGAAGAGCACTAACTATTTCCGATTCATCAGGAAGTCTATTCGGTCTATCACTAAGGCCTGTCTGTTCTTCCATTACAGGGTCCTCCTGTTTAATCAAATCAGTTGTTTCTTCCACTAGAATTATACGTGTTGCGTTTATTTGTCTTTGGTAGGATTTATCGCTCTCCATACTCATTGTTCCGCTATCATTTTGTGGTTCTTTACTTACCGTCTCGTTAGTCTCTACAACTGCATCTATTGGAGTACTGTCCGGATTTTTTTCTGTTTCATCTGCAACTGGTTTTACCTGAATTGGTAGAACCGAAGAAACCGTCTCCTTAACCGTATCTCCAACTTCCTTTACAACCGGGGTAACAACAGGGACAGTCGGCAATTCAGCTACAACAGAATCCACTGTCAGATTGACCGTTTTCAGCACTTCAGTCGTTGTTTGCTTCCCTAATTCTTTTACTCCTTCAACAACTGGAGTGACCACAGGCATTTCCGGTAATTCATTTACGATAGAATCTACAGTATTCGTTACTTCAGTTGACGTAGTTCTAATCGTTTCAGTTACTGCTTCAGTCGTTTTTTCCACAACAGGTAAAGTGTTGCCAACCGTGTTTTCTAGTAAACTTTTTGTATTTTTTAGTAGTGAAATTTCAGCTTCACTTTTCGCTGGCTCAGACAAACTCTTAACAGTCTGTTCTGCAAAAACAACTGTGTCTTTAACCGTTTCTCCAGCGCCATGCACCGACTCCTCTACTACCATTCCAATTGACTCTGTTGTGGTTTTTAACTCTGCACCGACATTCTTCAAAGTACCAGCCAATAAGCCATCAGACTTTTCTATCGGCATTTTTTCACCATGAACAAAAGTTGGTGATACGAGAAAGAATGTTATACAAGTCACACAAACAATAAATATTCTCTTCACTCAATTCACCACCTTTCCAGAAACGACTTAGAGTTTTTTAATAATTCATTTATATACAGATACCCTTTGTTAAATCTATCAAACTACTTAAATGACAATAATAAATTCAGATTAATTTCGTAATAAGTGAAACCTTTCTGGAATATACTCGTAAATGGTAGTATACTTACAACTTAGTAGGTTTTTTACCAATAATTTGATGGGGGTTTTATTTCAATGAAGAAGATTATTACATGGGCATTGGCGTTCGTTTTCGCACTATCGTTCGCATTGCCACACGGATCAGCGGCTGCACAATCATCCGCAATGAAGTTAGTAGTAGATGGCGTCGAGGTTACTAGCTACGAGCAACCCTTTATGTCACACGATCAAGTTTTAATTCCGGTGGAAGATTTGTTTAAGGAAGCTGGCTATAAAGTTGCTAAGGACAAATCAGGTAAAGTTAACGTAACAAACACGTACTTGACTGTTGATTTCAATGCAGCTGCAAGTTCGATTGAAGTAGACGGCAAGAAAGCGGACACTGAATTCCCTCTTACTTTGCAAAACGCAGGAAACTATGTTTCTGGTGAGTTTTTAGCAACTTTAGAAGGTTTTGAAGTTGAAGTTTCTGAAGATCAAAAAACGGTTACCGTTACGACAAACCGTGTACAAGACGTCGCTGCATTCTTAGCAAAATCAGCTGCAGCTGACTTGAAAAGTGTTTCTTCAGCATTAACAATGGACATGAAAATGGAGTCATCTCTTGAAGAAAATGAAGCAATCAGCATGCTTATGGATATCAAGATGGACCAAATCAACGAGCCACTATCATTCTATACAATTACTAAAGCATCAACAGACTTTGCAGGAGAAGCAATTGAAGATGTTTCTTCTATGTACCTCACAAAAGATGGTTATTTCCAACAAATCGGTGATGTATGGGTCAAGCATGACGATGAACTAACAAAAGGTTTACTTGATCTTTCAACACAAACAGATCTACTTGCACAATTAGAAGAGCTACAAAAGAAATTCACTAAAGGCGTTAACATCTTTGAATACGATGATGTATATGTAATGACACAAACTATTTCTAACGAAGAATTCGCTTCTATGATGGAAGAAGTAACTTCTTTACTTCTAGGATCAGGCTTAACTGAACCAGTTGTATCAGAAGATGTAAAAGCTACTCCTGTAACTGAAGAAACGAAAGTTATCGAAGAAGTAGCTGTAGAAGCTACTGAAGAAGCAGTTGTTAAAGAAACTGTTACTGATGAAGCAGTTGTCGTTGAAGAAGAGGCTACTGAGGGAGAAATTACTGAAGAAGTAATTGGTCTTGAGGGTCTAGATTTCAACATCGAGGAATTCTATGTTGTTTCTACAATCGATAAAAAGACATTGTTCCCACTTGATACATCTGCAGTTGCAAATATTACAATGACGGTGGATGAGGATACAATCTCTATCAAATTACTTCTTGAAGGAACATTCAGCAACTTTAACGCAGTAAAAGAAATCAAAGTTCCTGCTGACGTTATCAAAAAAGCAATCAGCATGGAAGAGTATATGAAACAGTTAGAGTTAGAGTTTGAAAAAGCTGAGGCTTTGAAGAAGTAAGATTTGAAAAAGCGGAACGAGCTCGTAATGAGCTTGTTCCGCTTTTTTGTGC
The DNA here is from genome assembly GCF_014302295.1 of Sporosarcina sp. resist. Lineage (NCBI taxonomy): Bacteria > Bacillati > Bacillota > Bacilli > Caryophanales > Caryophanaceae > Sporosarcina > Sporosarcina sp. resist. Next base: position 4,078,391 of record NZ_CP060287.1, read on the forward strand.
GTTTTCTAGTGTTAATTAACTTCTTTTGCTACTTTAACTTCAACGCCAACTTTTTGGACAATTCCTTGAATGTCTTTTATGTTAGCTGTTTCCGAACCTTTTGTTATTACTTTTATAGCTTTTGTTAAATCAAGCGTAGTTGCCGATTCACCAACGCCTTGTGCAATCGTGATTTTCACTTTTTTATTGAATCCAGATACTGTTTCTGCTTTCAATTCACCTTCAGCAAGATTTAAAGCAGTTGTACCAACAGTAATAGCAAAGTCGTCACCAACATTAAATACACCACTAACAGCATCTGTTAAATTAACATTCTCGCTGTATGTCAATTCAATTGATTTATTATCAAGAACTTTTGCACTTAATAGTACTGGTGCAACATTATCTTCAACACCTACTGTTTTTGTGTAAGTTTTTAATGTTTTACCAGATGTAGACTGGATGTTTGCTACTGTAAACACAGCCGCTTGATCAGTATTCTCAACAGATCCAGCTGGTAAAGTAATTGTTGCTACTTTTTGAGCGCTATCTAATGTAATCGTTGTTCCTGCCGCTAGTGGTTTACCAGCCAAAGAATAATTAGCAAGGTCTGTTGCTGAGTTTGCAACTGCTCCACCTTTAACAGCTTCAGGGAATGTTACTGTAATAACATTTTCAACTGCATTTGCAGAAGTTAATTCAAATGTAGTTGCAGTTTCTGCTTGGCCAAAATCAATTGTGTAGTTGAATGCATCTGATTTGTTAGCAGTTTCCGCTTGGTCAGTAACTAATTCTTTCGCAAATGATAATGCAAATTTGCCAGACACTGGAGCTGGAGTTTTAGCAGTATAAACTACTTTTGTATCTCCTGCTTTTACTGTTGTAGTGAATCCGCCAAGGAAGTCCGATACAGCTACGCCATTTTCGCTAACGATTGTTGGTAATGCAGGTGTTCCTGCAGCTAATCCTTCGCTGAAGTTAACTTCAACTGAAGTAACTTTTCCATCATTGTCTTTGATTACTTTATAACCAGTAGCTACTGGTTTCACAGAGTCTTTTGTAAGCGTTATATTCTGTGTAGTAGCTGTAATTTTATTACCTAATTTATCTTTGTTTGCATCTGTCAATACAACAGTCAACGTTCTGCTTGCTTTATTAGTAAAAACATTATTAGCTGTTACTGGAATCAAGAACTGAGTATCTTTTGAACCTTCTACTACAGTCACTGCTCCTGTTTCAACGTTATTCAATGCTTCATCTTTAACTGTTCCACTTACTAAAGCGTCTTTAACAGAATTAACATCCATTGATTTGCTAAAAGTAACAAGGATTTGTTTTTCACCTTTTGCTGAAAGTGTAGCCGCTGGAGCAGCTGCATCAACACCTACAGTGAAGTTAGCAGAAGTCGAAACTGTTTTGTTACCAGCCAAGTCTTCAATGTTTACTAGTTCAATTGTATGTGTTTTTCCAGCTTCAAGTGCAAGTCCTGAAACAGAAATTGTAGACGCATCAGTAAATACTGGAGTTACATATGTTCCGTTCACTTTAACAAGTCCAGTAGCTTTGATTGGCTCTGAAGTTTTCAAAGTAAGGCTTGTTGCAACATTGCCGCCTGTTTTAGCTTCAACACTAGCAATTGTCGGAGCTACTTCATCTTTATAAGTAATTGTGGAAACATATTTGTCTGTTTTTACTTTTGCATCAGCTTTTGTTTTGATCGGTTCAACAACAACTGTTGCTTTTGAAACATTAATTGCTTCTTTAGCAGTCAATGAAAGTACTTTTCCATCTTCTGATAGAGATTGAGCAGTTAATGTCGTTCCTTGAATAGTTACTTTGTCTGCAATGTCACTAGCATCTACAGCTGTGCTGAATTTAACTTCAACTTGTGTAGCGTTCAATGCATTAACTTCAGTAACAAAGCGATCGTCTGCTGCGAAGTCGAATGTCATAGCGATAGTTTTCTCTGCTTTCACTTCACCTTTAGTAAGTGTCACAGCATATTCACCAGCAGTTTTACCAGCAACTACTGTTGCTACTACGTCTTTTTCAGTTACAAGTGAAGTAACATATGTTTGAACTGCTGCTAGTTTGTTAGCATCAGTTGCATAATTACCGCGAGCAACAGTGACTGCGCCAGCTTTAACTTGTTCAGCTGCTGCATCTACTGCAACTTTATCAACATCTACTACAGGTGCTTTAACTTCAGAGAAGTCTGTTTTAATAGTTTTGTGTAAGAACGTAGCAAACTGTCCACGAGTTGTTGTGGCTTTAGGGTTGAAAGCAGGTGCAGCTGGGTTCGTGATATCGAAGAAATCAAGAACGTCGATTGCTGTACGAGCTTCAGCTTTTGCTTTTGCTAGATCAGTAACGTCTTTTTTGAAGTCTTGATCTTTAACATATTTTACGAGTTCTATGTCTTCAACTGTATCAAAAGCACGAACGATAACAACAGCCATGTTTTCACGAGTGATGTTGTCGCCTGCTAATAGATTACCGTTACTCCCGTTAAATACGCCATTTTCTTTTACGACTGCAGCATATTGTAATAGCTCATCATTTGATGTTGGTTTCAAGTCTTTGAAACGCATGTTAGTTTTATAGTCTGTCGGTACTTTATAACCTTCAGATACAAGCCATTTACCCATCAATTTCACAACGTCAGAACGAGTCAACGTTTTGTTTGGCAAGAATGAACCGTCTGGATAACCAGTGATGACACCCGCATCAGATAGAGCGTCGATTGCTGGTTCGTGTGTGTTCCCTTTTGTATCTTTGAAATCTTTCGCACTTGCTACCGGTGCTACTGCCGATGCTACTAGAGCAGCTGTTGCAGCTCCTACTATAAATTTCTTGTACTTCGATGATTGTTTACTAGTCATAAAAAATTCCTCCTCTTAAATACTATAGAATTGCATTGTAAAAATACCAATTCTTAGTGGTACTGCTTATGTACCTTTTTGTTGCACCCTTATCGTAGCATGTAGTTTGAAGTCTATCATGGTCCAATTTATGGGTATAGTTGTTTGCTAGATTGGAAGGCACAAACAGATTAAGCAGTACTGGAACAACGTAAATAGGATGAATTAAACAGCAACCGACATCGCCTAGGACGAGGAGCGCTTCATTCACCTATAGTATTCTATACCCGTTAACCGGACGCTTAAAACAGTCTACCATACTTCTATCTCCCAACCCGTCGAGTGCCATTGTTAAAAATATGGCTCTATAATAGAAGGAACTCATTACAAATCGTAAAAATCATACAAATGCACCACAGAAAAAAACACCATTTGAACTATCAAAATGGTGTCTTTCCTATTTCCCGACTACTTATATCTCAAATTGTACCCCGATGCCTTGATCATTCGCTTTTCGATAGACGCCTTTCGCAACGGCCAAATCGAAATATGCCGCACCTACCGATTTGAAGAAAGTAATCTCTTCATCGTTCGTGCGAGCATCTAACTTTCCGATAACAACATCCATTAGCTCCCCGTGAATCTTTTCGAATCCCCAGTCAGTCTCATTAGCAGCGTGAATCAATTCCCCAGCTTCTTCTGTTACACCTTCCAGATCATCAACGACAATTTTACTGGCACGTTGAATGAATTCGAAATCTACCTCCCTCATATGTGGTAAATACGATCCAACCCCATTAACATGTGTCCCTGGCTTAACGTCGTTTCCGTTGAAAACTGGTGTAGTAGACCGAGTGCTGCAACAAATGATATCTGCACGACGAACCGCGTCAGCTACTTCCCTTACAATAGTAATTTGAATTGCATCGTTAATTCCATATGCTTGAAGTCTTTCTCCAAACTTCACCGCTTTTTCTTCTGTCGGATTAACAAGGAGAATCTCTTTGATATCGCGAACTGCTAGAACACCAAGAACTTGTTCAAATGCCATTCCACCCGTCCCTATAACTGTTAGAACAGTTGAATTCAACTTTGACAATTTCGCTGTCGCCAATCCGCTAAGTGCACCCGTGCGCAATCTCGTCAAATACGATGCATTCATTAATGCAAGATGCTCACCATTTTGTGCATCCGTAACGAGTACGACGCCTTGAGTTGTCGGCTTTCCAACTGCTGGATTATTCGGAAAAATTGTAACCGTTTTCACAGTAACTACTTCTTCTACTAGATCAGCACTTGGCATGTACAATGAAGATGCGTTATGCTCTGGAAATTCAACGACTGTCCGTGGCGGATTCTTTATCTTCCCTTCGACCTTAGAACGTAAAACCTTTTCGATGTCTACTAATGCTTCTTTCATTCCATAAATAGATTGAATCTCATTTTCATTCAATAAAAGCATGTTAATACCACCTTTTTTAATTTATGCGTCCAACTCTTGACCTTTACGATCTTTTACAGCCCAAACCGCTAACAATGAAACGACTGCAGTAAAGATAATATACAGTGCGACTGGCACATATGAGTTGTTGAACTTTAGTAAAAGTGCCGTTGCAACAAGTGGTGCTGTTCCTCCTGCTAATGCCGCACCAATCTGATAACCGAGTGAGATACCCGTATAACGGACTTCTGCAGAGAAAATTTCTGATAACATTGTGCCAAGAACTGCGGTAATCGGTGCCCAAATGACGCCCAGTCCAATTACTGTTGCAATCACTAGAAGTGTTACCGAACCTTGTTTCACTAACCAGAAGTATGGGAACGCATACAATGCCATAGCGATTGTGCCGAATACATACAATGGTTTTCTACCTACACGGTCAGACAAAGCGCCCATAATCGGTATTAAGATCGTTGTAACAATTGTTCCGACCATAACCGCACCTAATGTTGCTGTCCGAGTGAACCCAAGATTTGTCGTTGCATAAGATACAACAAATGTACTGAAAATATAAAATGGTGCTGTTTCAACAACTTTAGCACCAATTGCGATGAGTACTTCACGCCAGTGATATTTTAACGTATGGAATAGCGGTACTTTCGGAATTTCCCCTTTTTCCTGTACTGCCTTAAACGACGGTGTTTCGTCAATTCCTTTACGAATCCATAACCCAAACACGACAAGCAACGCACTCAAGATGAATGGAACGCGCCATCCCCATGTCATAAATGAATCTTCAGGAAGAAGTGTCATAATCGAAAGTGCAATTGTTCCAAGTAACATCCCAATTGTAATTCCCATTTGTGGTACACTGCCATAAAGTCCACGTTTTTCTTTTGGTGCATATTCGACAGCGAGCAGTAATGCTCCACCCCATTCTCCGCCGATTCCTAACCCTTGAATCAAGCGTAGTGTAATCAGTAGAATCGGTGCCCAAATACCGATTGCTTGGTATGTTGGCAATAGCCCCATTCCGAATGTTGCAACACCCATCAGCGAAAGTGTTAGGACAAGTGTTTTCTTTCTTCCTATCCGGTCACCAATATGACTAAAAATAATTCCCCCGAACGGACGGATGAAGAATGCGAGTGCAAACGATGCATACGCTAGTATTAGGCCGACTGACGGGTCTTCGGTAACAAAAAATACTTGATTAAAAACAAGTGCCGCTACCGTTCCGTATAAAAAGTAATCGAACCATTCAATAGAGCTCCCTATAAGACTCGCAAGCAAGACGCGATTCATCTTTCTTTTATCCATACCAAACTCCCCTTTGTTTGTTAACTAAATTGAAGTGACACTTCAATTTAGATTAATTCTATCATATTGATAATAAAATTTTCTGTCAACATTTTTTTAAGGAGTGATTAAATGCAAGATAGTAACTTGGGTATTAAAATAAAGGAAATTCGAACAAAAAGACGTATGACATTGAAAGTCCTAGCTGAAATGACCGGGTTTTCCATTAGCTTTTTATCTCAACTGGAACGCGGGAAATCGTCAGCAACACTGGAGTCCCTTAAAAAGATTTCCATTGCTCTTAAAGTGAATCCAAGTTACTTTTTCATCGACCCAAACGAAGAAAAAGAAGTAGTTCATCGGAATTCAACCGTTCCAATGCGGACGAAAGAACTTAATATTTATTACAAAGATTTGAGCGGTGAGATGAATCAACCAGCATTTACACCACTCCTTGTTGTCATGAAACCTAATCAAAATGAAGGTGATCCCATCACCCACGAAGGACAGGAGTTTTTATATGTTCTCGAGGGACAATTGACTGTACAAATCGGAGAAAAACTACATACACTCGATGCCTTCGACTCCATAATGGTCGATTCCCGAGACCTACATTATTGGTATAATTATACTGATAACGATGTGCGTTTTTTATGTATTTCGTATGATGAAAAATAACACAAATAACCTCTAACCAGCAATTGGTCGGAGGTTATTTATCTTTTCTCATGTCATTTCCAACATGAAAATGTATTCCACTAACTTTCATGCTCGTGTTGGGATTGAGTAGGTGACTGTCTTCAAGTCTTACCCCAATCAGTTTTAAATGTTGCCAACTGAATTTCTGCATCAATAATTCTACGTTCTTTATCATTGAGCCAATGCATTGCTTCTTTCGTAAACTCTTTCGATTGTTCGAGTGAAGCTTTCATCGTTTCCGCGGAAGGCCCACCGTAGATCGTTCGTATAGCTACGAAATGTTGCGGACGTAATGTTTTATAGAAATCCTCTTCAGTGATTAGTAAATCTTTATTCAAAACAAGCTGTGCCTGGTCATTCGCCAGTTTCCATGTAAGGCTCATTAACGATTCCTCGCCTGCCACTACCAATGCTTTCACACAATTACTGACGATTAGATGGGATTGTCTGAAGGTTATCTGCTCCGAACGAACCAATGTATCAGCCAGTTCTGTCACGTTCGCAAAACTGCTTTCCGCCCGTTCAAGTAACTTTTTCTTATTTACTTTCATTGTTAGGACGACACTGCCGAACAATTGGTAGATTCCAATCAGCCGATCAATCGCTTTCCACAAAAAAGGCTGCATATCGTCTTCCGTGTCCACAATATCCCCAAACGGTGTGTTGTGCACCATCGTCAACACTGTATTCGTATCACCCACAACTGCTGACAATAAAGAACGCATATGTTCAATCGACACCGGGTTTCGTTTTTGAGGCATGATCGAACTTATTTGGACATATGGATCAGCCAATGTGAAAACATTAAACTCCTGCGTCGCCCATGTTAGAAAGTCTTGAACAGTACGCCCTAAATTTAACGCGGACAACTGGACTGCACTCGCCGACTCCGTAATGTAATCCGCGCCGGCCACCGCATCCCATGAATTCTCGATAATATCGTCAAACGCCAGCAAATCTCGCATTCGTTCACGGCTGATTGCAAAACCCGTAGTCGTTAGGGCAGCCGCTCCCATACTGCTTCGATTTACAGTTCCAAACGCCGACTGAACGCGCTTGAAATCTCTGCCGAGTTGGTCAATAACTGCCTTTAAATAATGGGCGAGCGTAGTCGGTTGCGCTTGTTGCGTATGGGTATAACCAATCATCACTGTATCGACATGCTCTTCACAAAATGCAATCAGTGCATCTTTTAACGCTAACATCTCACTCATTAGCTCAAGTAGCTTTTTACGAAGCGTCATCCGATAAATAGCGATTCCCATATCATTCCGGCTTCGCGCAATATGCAAATTCCCCGCAATCTCCCCTGCATCCTCAATCAAATCATGCTCAATGCGGAAAAAGAGATCTTCAAACAGCGGATTGTAATGGTCCGTACTGTAATAAGCCACATCGAGTGTCTGGATTGCTTTTCCAATCGTCACTGCATCTTCCTGACTGACAATACCTTGCTCTTCCAACATTTTTAAATGTGCAGTATGAATCTGAATCATCGAATGTAAAAAGTACTTCTTCGCTTCATCATAAGCAGGTTGCAAAACCATTTTCCGATACGTTTTAGACGGAAACTCTTCTCCTTCGACTTCATTGATGCGATCTTTGAAGCTCCTAATCATTAGGTAATCCACCCTTTCATTCGGAATTAAGTAATTAAATCGCCGAACCAGCAGTTCCTTTAGACAACTTTTCAGAAATCGTCAACACAATGAGGATTAAAATGATTTGCAACACACCATAAGCGCAGGCTGTTCCAAATTTAAAGGCATACATCTTTTGGAAAATCGCTACCGATAATGGCATCGTTGACGTACTATAAATGAGGATCGACGCTACAAACTCCCCGATACTTTGAACAAATGCAAGAAGTGTTCCTGCTAAAATTCCCGTCAATGTCAATGGTAAAACAATTTTTCGGAACGTCATCCACCAACCAGCGCCAAGACTCCTCGAAGCCTCTTCTATCGATTGGTCCATCTGCATTAACGACGCTGATGTCGAGCGGAAAACGAGTGGCAAGTGGCGGATGAAATAAGCGAGTGGCAATATCCAAAACGTCCCTATCAACACTTGATTGAAAGCGAAAATATTTTCTTCACTGAATGCTGCAATCAAATTCACTGCTACAACAGTACCTGGAAGCGCCCACGGAACCATGATTAAAATATCAAGCAATGTCTTCCCTTTGAAATTAAGCCTTACCATCGCATACGCCGCTGCGACACCGAACACGATGTTACCAAGCGTTGCCACAAAGCCCATTTGCAACGAGTTCCAAATTGGTCGCCATGTCCTTTCATCCGTGAATAATGCTTTATAATGGTCAAACGTATATTCAGGTGGCAACACTTGAGTCGTCCACGTGCCATCCACAGATAACGATATGAGAATGAGCGTCAAAATCGGCAATAACAAGATGAGAACGCCAACAAAAGATAGAATGACGGAAACCACTTTCATCGCCTTCGACTTCACTTCCGAACGATGGACACTAATTCCTTTGCTTAAGTTTTGGTAATTACGCCTATTTTGGTACCATCTCATGATGATTAAAAATGAAATTGATACAAATGATAATATTGTCGATTGTGTTGCGGCCATATCCAAGTTGCCATTCGTTCTCGATAAATAGATTTGCATCGTCATCGTCCGCTCCACTCCAAAAATGAGCGGTGCTGTGTATGACGCCATCGAAATCATGAACACGAGAAGCGCCGCGGCCACAATGGAAGGCGTCAGCATTGGTAAAATGATTTTTCGCCATATCCGAATTCTGCTCGCACCTAGGTTTGTCGCCGCTTCTTCGAGTGACGGATCGAGTCCCTTAATCGCCGCCGTCGCGGTCAAATAGAAGTACGTATACATCGTAAACGTATGGACTACAATAACGCCCCATACCCCTTTTAGCTTGAAAGGCACTTGCTCTAAGTTGAATAAATGCTGGATACCACGTGGAATAATCCCACTTTCTCCATATAAAAACGTAAACGACAGCACACCAACTAACGGCGGCAACGCCATTGGCACTAAAACAAGAATGGACAACACACGCCGCCCTGGAAAGTCATACCGCTCCAGTAAAAAAGCCATCAACACGCCGACAATCGCACACGTAATAACACTAATTACTGAAATGTACACACTCGTCCAGAGTGCTTCCAGATTGGATGTACTCTCCAAACTGAAAAACTTTTTATAATTGTTCAGCCCTGTCTCACTGCCAAAGCTTTGGATGAACGTTTGGTAAAATGGAAAAATAACATATCCAAACAAAATGAGGAACAATGGTGATATAAGGACATAGATAAATGAAGGAGACCGCGTAATACGTGCCCACAAACTATCTTGCGACGAGTAGATTGTCTGTTTTTTCATAAGTCTAGCCCCCTATTCCCCAAGAAAGTAAAGGCTTCGAGACGGGATACTTAACTGGATGGAATCCCCGATTTGCAACAGTTTTCCGCCTGTATTAATAATCATTACTTTGAGCGTAATACCAGGAATCTTCACGATATAATTGACACTTAGACCGGTAAATTCAACAAATGTAATTTCTCCAGTCAGTGTGTTTTCCCCATCTCCTTGAAGAATTGATTCTGGACGGATTGACACATGGATTGTTTCCCCTTTATTCATCGGAGCAAGTGGAGAACTGTTTTCAAGAAGTCCCGTCAGCGTGACACCTTGTTCATTTTTCACAACAACTTTTTCACTGTCGATCGACATGATAGTCATTTCTAGCGTATTCGATTCGCCAATGAACGATGAAACGAATCGATTCACTGGACGATTGTAAATTTCCTGCGGCGTACCAATCTGTTGTACATAGCCGTTTTCCATCACCATAATGCGATCAGACATCGCCATCGCTTCCGTCTGATCATGTGTAACATAGACCGTCGTCACACCAAGTTCCGCTTGCAGCCTTTTTATTTCAATACGCGTTTCTTCGCGCAACTTGGCATCCAAGTTCGATAACGGTTCATCCAACAGTAAAATATCCGGTTTAATGACGAGCGCCCGAGCTAATGCGACACGTTGCTGCTGACCGCCAGAAAGCTCATTGATTTTTCGCCCACCGTATTGTTCAAGCCGCACAAGGCCCCTCACTTCATCTACCTTTGCTTTTATATCCTCTTTCGAAAACTTCCTCACTTCTAAGCCAAACGCAATGTTTTCATTCACCGTCATATGCGGGAAAAGTGCATAGTTTTGGAACACCATGCCGATGTCTCGCTTATTTGGCTGCAACCTTGTTACATCACGTTCATCAAAAAAAATCTTCCCATCCGTTGGGTAATAAAATCCTGCAATCATACGAAGCGTCGTCGTCTTTCCGCATCCGCTCGGACCAAGAAATGTGAAAAATTCTCCAGGTTGAATATCGATATTCAACTCTTTCACACCGTGAACTTTTCCGAACGTTTTCGTTATATCTTGTAATCGAACACCCTTCATCCCGTCACCCCTTTCGCTCAAATCTATATAGGTTGAAATAAAAAAGTTCATTGAATCCGCTACGGCGCTTGGGGATGCCTCCCGCCCTAAGCCAGATGAGATATCCTTTAACCTATATGAAATATCCTCTTAGCATTAACTGTATAATTTCTGCAAAGAACGCAGAAATTATACAAACCGAACTCTTCGTTGTTCGGTTGGCTACCCCTTAGAAGGCGCCTTCGCTCAGTTTATATAGATGTTCATTTGTTCAACAATATAGTCACTATGTAATGGAAAGACCTCGAGAGTGATAACCCGAGGTCTTACTGAAAAGCACAGCCCGCCTGCCTAGATGCGACAGGAGCCTAGTCATTATTCCATGTAGAAAAAGTGTACTTATCTTTCAACTATAATTACTTCCCTTTACCCTTGATATTCGAATCCCAATGCTCCATCCATTCCGCTTCTTTGTCAGCCATCACTTCCCAATCGATATCAAGTGCCTTCAAGTCAAGGTCTTGATACCAATCCGGCATATCTTCTTTGGCAATATCCGAGCGTGTCGGAATCTGATAAAGTTCTTCTGCAAGTTCCGCACGTACTTCTGGATCAAAGAGGAATTCGTAGAATAATTTCGCATTCGCTTCATTTTTCGCATCGTTGACAATACCGACCGCATCTACCAGAATCGGCGCACCACTTTTCGGATAAATATAGTCAAACGGTTGGTTGTTCAATTTACTTTGCAGCAAGATGTCTTGCAAATTCCACAACGACACCGTTCCTTCTTGACGCACCAGCTTCAAATAGAGATTCGTCGGATCTTGCGCATAATCTTTCGTGTTTGCATCTAAGCCTTTAAGCCATTCATAGCCTTTTTCAGGATCATCCGCACCTTGACGATAAATCATTGATGAGTAAATTGTACGCATCGTACCAGACGCTAGAACGCCGCGGATAACAATTTTATCTTTCCATTCCGGCTTCAACAAATCATCCCAATCTTGCGGACCCGTTTCCGGTGTTAATACATCGCTATTGATCATAATGACTTCCGGCAATAGCATTTCTCCGTACCATCTGCCTTCAGCATCTTTATAGTCGGCCGCAATCGCCTCGTCAAATGACGGCTTGAACGGCATAAGCAGATCTTCATCCGCCGCCACCATCATTGCGGATTGTGTACCGCCCCACCAGAAGTCCGCTTGAGGATTCGCTTTCTCACCGCGGACACGCTCCAGTATTTGTTGTGCCCCCATCGTCAAATTATCAACTTGAATGTCAGGGTATTTTTCATTGAACATTCCAACGACCTTCTCAACAACACTTTCATCACGCCCTGTGTAAATAACGAGCTTGCCTGAAGCGCCTTCTTCTTTCACTACGTCATCGTCCTTTTTGGTGTCGCCTTCCCCTTTATCATTACCACACGCTGCGGCAACAAGGAGAAACAGGACAAGCAACATACTAAAGATTCCTTTTTTCTTCAATAAAATGACCCCCCTTTTAGTTATATAAACGATTGCAAGGTAGCGAGGAATTAACTACCACTCTGTTACTATATGGTTCCCCAACTAGAGATGTTTCATTTAGTGTAAAATGGAAATTCATTCAAGTCAAATTTATCGGTATTTTCTAAATACGTTTTATGACCGTAACTATTTTCATTAAACAAAAAAGAACCCCTTCAAGCACTTTAATGCTTGAAAAGGTCGCTTCATTATTTCATGTTCATCCAAATGGATAGGCGTGTACGGTATTCCCCATTCGTCCCGTAGTCGTCACTGCTTGTGACAATGAATTTAAAATCGCATCCTCTGTAACATCTGATGCACCTGAAAAAAAGTCATTCATAATCGGATGATCTTCTCTTAGCTCAATCCTTGTTTCAACAGTATCCGTAGTGAAATGCGGTACTTTATGAGCCGTTGAAAAAGCGATGACAATGTCACCACTGCCATTGCTAAAATGACTACCCGTTCTCCCAAGTCCTATACCACATCTTTTCGCCAGCCGCTTTAACTGCCTGCTGCCCAGCGGTGCATCTGTAGCCAAGACAATCATGATAGATCCATCAGCTGGTTTGGGATATGTAGGCACGTTCTGATTGTCACTCAGTTTATATCTGTCCATTTGAAAATCTTCTTTTCTCCCAAAATTACTAAGGACTAAGCAACCAATTGTATAAGTCTCTCCACTTGTGCCATCTTTGATGATTCGTGATGAAGAGCCGATTCCACCTTTATAGCCGAAACAAATCATGCCTTTTCCAGCTCCAACCGCCCCTTCTAGGGAAGCCTCAGTGGAAGCTTCTTTAATAGAAGCAATCGCGTGACTTGGTTGAATCGGTAGCTCGCGAATCGAGTTTAGCCTGCTGTCATTACATTCCCCGACAACCAAATTTATAGTTCCAGTTGTATCTCCAATCTCAGGGTTTTGTTCTAACATATACTGCAAGGCCCCTTGTGTAACCGCTGGAACACCAAACGTATTGGTTAGCATAATCGGTGACTCTATCAGCCCTAATTCATCAACTTGGACGAGTCCTGTCGTCTTTCCGAAACCATTCAACACGTAACTCGCGCCCACTACTTTATTCATGAACAAATTGTCCCCATGTGGTAATATAGCAGTCACGCCAGTAGCGGCGTATTCAGCCCCCTGCAATGGATTATCCAGTGTGACATGCCCAACTTTCACACCCTCTACATCCGTAATACAATTCTTTATCCCGACCGGAAGACGACCAATCGTAATACCTCTATCTCTAATTTTTTTCGGCTGTTGTAGCTTCAATTTTAATCACTCCAGGTAATAATGGTTTTTAGATGAATGACTAGTTCAAGATACTGAACTCGCAATCATGATTGAACTTCTAATCAATTGATAACACTCCAACACATCATCAGTGACAAATGAAATCGTAAGGGGTCCTGTCCTTTTCACGAAGGGTACTATCTCAACTGCATCAGCCAGACCGGTATGCAAAAACTCCATTTTCACTGTATAAGGTGCTTCCATAGTAAATGGTTTAATCTCGTCGCGGTGGAGCAACGCTTTTTTCGTGCCTTCTTTTATGAGTTCCCTTGCCCTAACCGGATGGACGTTCAGAGCCGTAGTTCGATTAATCGTTTGTTTTACGATTGCCTGATGAATATCTGGAATGCACTCCTCGGCTTCGATTGCTACTAAATTACAGCCTGATACAAACACAACTGGCACATCAAAATGACCGGCAACCAGGGCATTTAGACCAAATTCCCCAAGCTCTACTCCATTTACTTCAATAGTCCTGACTACCCGACCATTAAATGTATGATTTAATATACCATCTGTACCCATTCGAGTGTGATACCCGACAAAAAGAACCGCGTCGAAATCCGCACTAATCCCTTCCATCATCGCCAGTTTTTTCGGTCCCCCTAGAATAAGTTCTGCTTTCGTATGTAATTTCTCATGATAGATATTACGCATTGTTCCGTGGGAGTCATTGACAACAACTTTTTCTGCTCCCGCCTCCAATGCGCCAAGTACGCAAGCATTAACCTCTTCAGTCATCAACATCCGTGCATAGTCATGCTCTCTACCATCCCGGGCTGTATGTTCACCATGAACGACCCCTGAGACACCTTCTATATCAGCTGAAATATAAACGCGCATAGTTGCTCCTTTCACAAAGTGATTTTTCATTCTATATATTGAATTAAAGAACTCCATCGATTCCGCTACGGCGCTAGGGGATGCCTCCCGCCCTAAGCCAAGCAGCTTCGCCGCCAATCTTAGGGCTTCGGCTACCCCTTGTTAGGCGCCTTCACTCTGTTAAAACACATAGTCCTAGTTACTGACAACATACGATTTGTGGTAGCAACTGGGACTGGCCCAATGTACTATCTAAAAAAAACTCCTTGTAATTAGGTTTGTCGGATTATAACTCTCCCAACGCCCCATCTTAAAAGGAGACACTCACAATCAATACTACTTAAGTATGTTGGACAGACTTAACCAGTTCCATAAGCTTTGCATTAAACTTCAAAGTCATTTCCCCAGCAGACCCGTCCTTAATATTCTTCCCGTCTACATTAACAATCGGCATGACTTCATTAGTTGTACTTGTAATGAAAACCTCATCCGCCTGCATCAATTCTTCAGTCGTGAATTGTTTTTCAACAAATGGAACACCAAGACCATTTGCAAGTTCTTTTACCGCCATCCGTGTAATTCCAGCTAAAATATGTTTTGAAAGCGGTGTTGTATAGATTGTCTTGTCGCTTACTATATACACATTAGAACTCGTTCCTTCTGTCACGAAACCATCTTTCACAAGAATTGCTTCATAACAACCAGCGTCTTGGGCGGTTTGTTTAGCCAGTATATTCGGCAGAAGATTTAATGATTTAATATAACAGTTTGCCCATCGTTCATCTTCATGGAATATCGCCTTCATTCCTTTTTCTCTGACGGTATCACTTGTTGGTTTCATTGGCCTAATTGTCATTGAAACAGAGACAGGCACGTCTGGGAATAAGTGCTTTCTCGTTGCAACGCCTCTTGTAATTTGAATATAAACATCACAATCTGCCAAGCCTGATTTCTCAACCGCTTCGTGGATAAGCTGTCGAATCTCTTCTATAGATTGATCACCTTGCAGCCTAATTGCTTGTGCACTTTTAAATAGCCGCTCAATATGTTCTTCTAACATGAAGAATTTACCGCCGTAAACTCTAATCACCTCATAAACACCATCGCCAAATTGATGACCTCGTTCGTCGATAGGAATAACAAGTTGCTCAACTGAAATAAATTCACCATTAAAATAACCAATTGTCATATAATAATCCTCCTCAATATAGGCATCGCTATTAATCCGGTAAATCAATTGATACCACAGAATTTGTTTATCTAAATCTGAACTCGCCTCTAAAATTCGTTACTTGCTACTTCATTGTGCTGTTTCAAAAATGTTTCGCCTTTATCCGATAATTTCGTCCCGCCCCTGCCTTGACGCGCATTGACTAAACCTATCTCCTGCAGTATTTCTAATCGAAGCCGAAGTTGTTGATCGGAAAACGTAATACCAGCATCTCGTAATTTCAGTTTTACTTTTGCACGACCAAAGGATTCGAAGTCCCCCTTAGCTTCTTTGTAGACAGCTAAGATTGCTAAACTCTCTTCTAAAAAACCATGTTCTTCAATTTTATCGATAATCGACCTCATTGTTTCTACAGCCAAGGAGTTATACTTTTCCTTCCTATCCTCGACTTTTGAACGCTTATCAGCCTGTTGAACCAATACTTTCTTATACTGAAGTTCGTTTTCATCATTCCACTTTTCTGCCAATGCCAATTGCGATTTATAGAATCTATTCATTAATGAAATCTGTCCCATTTCAGATTTCACGAATTTAGCTGTCTCCAGCACAGTTTTGAAATCCAGTGTCCTTGGGGCAATATCAATCACATTTTCAAATTCCCTCGGAACAAGTTCCTTCTCTCCAGGAGTAACAATCCAATTGATATTGGAAGGCATTAAATTCATAGGATCATAAGCAATATAGTCGTGCTCAAAATAGATACTTTTAAGGGAACGAGCTGTTTCTACAGCATGTTCCATAGTGTCGTTTATGACTAGAATTTGTTGTCCGTTTAGCAGTTTGTACAGGTCTTTCGTTGCTGCTATATTTACTTCGCGCTTGGCAATAATAATTGGACATGATTCCGGTATGAACGGACGAGTTATTCCCTTTAATATCTCTTTAGACAGGATAACAATATCCTGTTCCGCAATGACATCCATTGTAAGCTCTTGGAGCGTGATTGCAGATAACTCAATTTCATCTCCAAATATCTCCACTAATTGATTGACCACGATGTCTAAATAAGCTTTTTGAATTGAAATAACATGAAGTTTTCGCATCTAATTAACCCCGTAATTCTTCTGCAAAATGACAAGCCACAAAATGACCTTTGCCTAATTCCCGGAACTCGGGTACTTGATCTTTGCATAATTGTTGGGCAAAAGGACAACGAGTGTGGAATGTGCATCCAGAAGGCGGATCGGCCGGACTCGGTATATCCCCTTTTAATATAATTCGATCTCTTCTTAAAGTAGGATCCGGTATTGGAACTGCACTTAGTAAAGCTTTCGTGTAAGGATGAAGTGGACCTCCGAACAATCCATCCCGATCAGCCAATTCGACAAGCCTCCCTAAATACATAACCCCAACCCGATCCGAAATATGTTCTACTACACTTAAATCATGCGCGATAAATACATATGTCAAATTATATTGTTCCTGTAAATCTTTTAATAAGTTTAGAATTTGTGATTGAATGGAAACGTCAAGTGCCGAAACCGGTTCATCTGCAATGATAAGCTTTGGATTCACTGCCAGTGCTCGTGCAATACCGATTCGTTGGCGCTGCCCACCACTAAACTCATGGGGATAGCGATTCGCATGGTATCTATTCAACCCGACAACTTCCAATAATTCAATAACACGGTCTGCCCTTTTCGATTTTTCGATATTATGAACGATCAGTGGTTCTTCGATGATTTCTTTTACAGTAAGCCGAGGATTGAGTGACGCATAGGGATCTTGGAAAACCATTTGGAATTCTTTTCGTAGCGGGCGAATTTCATCATCCGTTAAATCGGTGATGTCTTGCCCCTCAAAAATAATTCGTCCTTCCGTCGCATCCAATAACTTCATTAATACTCTGCCGGTAGTGGACTTTCCACAGCCACTTTCTCCAACGATGCTTAATGTCTCTCCCTTTTTCACAGTAAATGAAACACCATCTACCGCTTTTACAAACTCTTTCTTTTTACTGAACAGCTTTTTCTTTATCGGAAAATACTTTTTTATGTTGTGTACTTCCAGCAAGTTCTGACTCATCTTGATGCACCTCCTCGTGTAACCAGCATCTGACAGAATGCTTCACTAATACTTCTTTAAATTCAGGTTCTTTTTCCCAGCATATATCCATTGCATGTGGACATCTCGGGGCAAACTTACAACCTTCCGGCATCCTCGATGGTATCGGAACATTACCCGGAATAGATTGCAATCGTTCTACCCTTTCCCCTATCTTAGGAATAGAAGCCAGTAATCCCTGCGTATAAGGGTGTTTCGGATTAGCAAAGATTGATAGGACATCGCTTTCTTCTACTGCACGCCCCCCGTACATGACCACAACACGATCACACATTTCTGCAACTACACCTAAATCATGCGTAATAAGTAAAATGGCAGTATCTGTTGTTTTCGTCAAGTTACGCATTAAATCTAATATCTGCGCTTGTATTGTCACATCCAGTGCCGTTGTCGGTTCATCAGCTATCAAGACTTTCGGGTTACAAGCCATGGCCATCGCAATCATGACACGTTGACGCATGCCACCTGACAACTGATGCGGAAACTCATGGACAATTTTGTCTGGGCGTGAAATTCCAACTGCTGTTAGCATTTCAATTGATCTAACTCTCGCCTGCTTTTTCGTCATCTTTAAATGAAGGATAATAGCTTCTTCCAATTGACGCCCAATTTTAAATACGGGATTCAATGAAGTCATTGGTTCTTGAAATATCATCGCAATTTCATTGCCGCGGATTTTTCGCATTTCATTTTCGCTGATTTTGACAAGATCTCTGCCTTCATAAAGAATTTCTCCACCTGCAATATGCCCGGGTGTGTCTTTCAACAACCTCATAATTGAGAGTGAGGTAACACTCTTCCCGCTTCCCGATTCTCCAACTATGCCAAGTGTTTCACCTTTTGAAACTTCAAAAGAGACTCCGTCCACTGCTTTTACAACACCGGAATCACTTGTGAAATGTGTTTGTAGGTTATTTACTTTCAGTACAGTTTGATCCACTAGAATGCCTCCTTTCTACCAAGTATCAGTCCTTAATTTTCGGATCAAGCGCATCACGTAAGCCATCACCTAGAAGGTTAAATGCAAGTACAGTGATGAAGATTGCGAGTCCCGGAAAGACTGTCACATGTGGTGCAATATTTAAATAATCCCTTCCGCCGCTTAACATGGCACCCCACTCAGGTGAAGGCGGCTGTGCGCCTAGCCCAAGGAAACTTAAGCTTGCTGCTGTTAAGATTGCCGAACCGATTCGCATCGTGAAATAGACAATAATACTAGATAATGTTCCTGGAAAGACATGCTTCCAAATAATTCGACGTGGTCTTGCACCAATTGATTTTGTAGCCTCAACATAGAGGGTTGACTTAACAGCTAGCGTCGAGCTACGTACAATTCGGGCAAATACCGGAACACTGAAAATCGCGACCGCTATGACGACGTTGCTAAGCCCAGGTCCCAGAATTGCAATAATACCGATAGCTAACAAGATTCCAGGGAATGCGAGTAATACATCACACATGCGCATGATAATCATGTCGATTTTTCTACCGTAATAGCCTGCAATAAGCCCTAAAAATGTTCCCCCAATTGCTCCTAAGAAAACGGAAGTTAATCCGACGTATAAAGAAATTTGTGTACCTGCGATAATTCTGCTGAAAATGTCCCTACCATAAGCATCGGTTCCCGCCCAGTGTTGAGCTGAAGGACCAGAAAGTACATTGTCATAATCTGGTTCTGCTATATCGTAAGGCACAAAAAATGGGCCGACAAGTGCAAGTGCAATCAGAAATAGCACAAAAAAGAATGATACAAACGCAAGTTTTTGTTTTTTGAACTTCCTCCAAAACTCAGAGAATGGTGTATTCGATGTAATATTTTCCAAGGTTCGTTGCATATATTCTTCTTTTTTAGACAGTTTTACTTCAACCACTTTGGTCCCCTCCTTACTCATACCGGATCTGTGGATTCAAGATGCCATACAACAGATCAACAATTAGATTAATTACGATGAATTCTAAAGCAAAGATCATCATTTCTGCTTGAATAACCGGGTAGTCACGGTAAGCAACTGAGTCGATTAGTAGTTTTCCTAACCCCGGCCAGCTGAATACAGTTTCAATAACAACTGATCCTCCGAGCAGGAATCCGAATTGCAAACCTGTCATTGTAACAACGGGAATCATTGCGTTTCTTAATCCATGTCCCCACGTAACATTACGTTCGCTTAATCCTTTTGATCTGCCTGTACGGATATAATCTTCTTTCAGCACATCCATCAAAGATGATCGTGTAAAACGTGCGACTACAGCTGCTACACCGGTTCCAAGAGTGAATGCAGGAAGGATATAACTCTTCCATGACTCCATTCCTCCAGTAGGTAGCCAGCCAAGCGTTACGGCGAAAAGTTGGATAAGCATGAGTCCTAGCCAGAATGACGGCAACGATAACCCTGAAACAGCTCCAAACATTCCTAAATAATCCTGCCATTTATTCCTTTTTGTTGCCGAAATTACACCAATCACTAAACCAACAATGACCGCCCACACCATACTCCAGACGGTTAACCAAAATGTCGGCATGAATCGTTCGCCTATCTCATCGCTCACCGGCCGATTTGTTTTTAGTGAATTCCCCATGTCTCCTTTAAAAAGGTTTTTCATATAAGTGACATACTGTTCTACAATCGGCTTATCCAAGCCTAGTTCCTTCCTCACCATCTCCACATCTGCCAGTGTTGCATCTTCGCCGGCAACTAGACGGGCTGGATCCCCAGGAATCATATGTACGAATAGAAAAATTAGAATGGATACTATCAACAGGATCGGGATAATTTCGAGTAGTCTTTTAATGATGAATCGAAACAATTGAACCACTCCTTTGGTATAAAGATAGAGCGCTATATATTAATTATATATAGCGCCCTTTTATCAATTCATTACTCGATTTCGATATCTGATACGCTCAATGAACCATCCGGTAAAAGATAGATTCCTTTTAGATAGTTCTTCTTACCAGCCAATGTATTGTCAGCAGATAAGAAGACCCAAGGTGCATCATCCCAAACTAATTTCTGTGCATCTTCATAAGCTTTTGCTCGTTTATCCAAATCTGCTGTTTGCAGACCATCTAGAATTAGCTGATCTACTTCAGGATTGTCGTAATAAGAAACGTTATATGACATAGGCGGGAATGCATCTTTGCCCCCAACAAGTGGACGAATACCCCAGTCAGCATCGCCAGTAGATGGTGACCATCCACCATAGTACAATTCAAGCTCAGCATCATCTGGGTTTTGAACAGACCAAATTTTGTCCGATATTGTGCCTGATTCCATAGGTACAACTTCAACATCTATACCGACTTGTGCCATTTGCTGTTGTAAGAATTCCATTGCCTTAATCGCGCCAGAGCTGTTGCCGCCCCATAGTTTCGCTTTAAAGCCCTTTTCAACGCCAGCTTCTTTTAGTAGGTCCTGCGCTTTTTCAAGGTCAAATGCATAAGGCTCTTGTTTTGAGTAAAACTGAACGTCAGGTGCAATAATGGAATCCAATACAGTTCCTTGATCGTTCATTACAACTTTGACGAAAGCTTCTTTATTAATTGCATAGTTAAGTGCTTGTCTAACTTTAACGTCATCATATGGTGCTTTTAATGTGTTCATAGACATGTAACGAACTACAATAGAAGGCTTACTTTCAACTTCTATACCGTTTTTCCCGTTAATTCCCTCTACTTGTTCAGTAGGAACTGGATAAATGAAGTCCGCTTCACCTGTTTGCAACATCGCAATTCTTGATCCATTTTCCGATACCGGTTTAAATGTGATGGAATCTACTTTCGGGAATCCTGCATTCCAATATTCTTCGTTCTTTTCAATTTTTAAACCTTCACTCGGTTTCCATTCAACAAATTTAAATGCCCCAGTTCCAACTGGATTTCTTGCAACTTCTTTCCCAAACTCTTCTAAAGCTTTCGGGCTGTGCATTAATCCAGCTGGGTGAGCGAACGTGTTGATCATCGCGCCGAAAGGTTCTGATAGTGTAAATTTCACTTCATATTCATTAATAACTTCTGTTTTTTCAATTAAAGCGTAGAGGCTGTGTCTCTTCAATCCGCTATTTGGATCTGATAATCTATCAAAGTTCACTTTTACCGCTTCTGCATTAAAAGGCGTTCCATCATGGAATTTCACATTTTCACGTAATTTGAATGTGAATTCAGTTGCCTCAGCATTTGCCGAATACTCTTCAGCCAAAAGTGGAATCACATTCATATCTTTATCAAACCCTACAAGTCCTTCAAGCATTGCTTTTTGAGCTGAGCCAGATAGCGTGTCATTTGTGTCATGTGGGTCCATGCCTGTAAAGTTATCCGCTACAGCAATGACGATATCCTTACCTTCTTTTTCAGCTTTTCCAGCAGGCTTTCCATCCTCTTTACTAGCATCTTTACTGCCCTCTTTTGAATCACTGCTACAGCCGGCTAAAACGAGTAGCATCATTAAGGCCAGTAAAGAAATTAAACCATACGCTTTTTTCATCTTCTTCTCCCCTTTACTAACTTTTTTTATGATAAAATGCATTACGCATTTTTCAATGAAAAGATTGGACTTAATTGTCCGACGACTTCCTGTCTCGCATTCTTCAACTTCGGATAGTGATAATCATGTAATAGTTTAATCTGTTTTTCATTGAGTAAATCGAGCTGTTTTAGCACTTCCACCGCAACAGGCGAAGTTGCTCGACCATTACCATCCTCAATTTTAATGGCAATTCCAAGACCTGTTTCAAGATCTCCTATACAGTAAACTCCTTCAGCCCCGGCTTTTCCAAACATTCTTCCATCTTCAATCCTCATAAAATCTGAACAAAAGCGGTTAGTGCCTCCGACCATTTCTGGTGCTGCCATCATAGCTGCAGTCACTTGCTCAATTGCATTTTTTCTTTTTTCAGGAAATGATATTGGTTTTGCCATCTTTGCAAAACTTAATGCGAGGTTTTTTAGTGGAATGCCATGGACAGGAACTCCGCAACCATCAATACCAATTTCTATCTCATTTAAGGGTGTTTCAGAGATATCACTTATCACTTCCATAATTCTTTTCTGAACTGGATGATCCGTTTTATAGTAATCTTCCAAACTCTCACCCATATGTATGGCTGTAGTTAACATGCCGCTATGTTTCCCAGAACAGTTGTTATATTCGGGCGTGATTTCCTTACCCGCTATAATTAATGCTTCATACGCTTCTGTCCAGCGTGGAGGATGCGTGCCGCATTTCAAATCGTCCGTTCCAAGCCCTAGTCTAGATAAAATGGTTTTTACCCGGTCGGTATGCTGATTTTCTCCATTATGTGATGCACAAGCTAATGACAGATCTGCCTGATTGAATTGATAATGGTCAGCTGCTCCTGTTTCAACAATCGGAATCGCTTGTAAAGGTTTCATTGACGAGCGAGCAAACGTTACCCTATTAGGATTTCCTTTGGAATAGAGAAGTTTACCTTCACTATTCACTACTGCAATATGTCCCCAATGCTCACTTTCAACATTATCTCCTCTTATTACATCTACTAAATGTTCAGCATTCATAGTTGCACCTCTTATTATCTGTATTTTCTAACTATATTATCTCATGTTACACCTTATTACAACCCTTTATTTAGAATATGCTCCCTATTCTAAAAACTAATCATGGGTTAATGCGTTGATATATGCGTGAATAGGTAAAATATAATACCTAAAGTGGTAAATTTGGACAATCCTTTGATAACAGATACAATGAGCGGACTTGCAATAACAAGTAGCAACGAGTCTGCAGGTAAAATCATGGACGCGTGAAGACCTGTAATTTTAGAGTGCATCGGGTCCAGCATCATATAGAGCTTATATATTGAACATATGAGTAGCTATATAAACTGAGTGTAGGCGATTTAGAAGGGGTAGCGGGGCGGCAGTTTAGGATCCTCTAGCGGATTTTAAGGGAATCTTTTTTCAATCTATATAGTAAGCCAAAGAATTTCCCCACTTTATTCCCTACTATTTTTCGACAATAAAGCGCATCATTCTACATTGTGGATAAAGTTACTAACACTAAACCGACTGATTTTTCTATATTAATTAACAATTCCAACAGGTTACTCACATGATATCCACTGCTTTTGTTAATAAGTTTTGATTATTCTTTACTTTCGAGAAACTGACAGTCGTCAATACAATTACGACACAATGAAAGTACTCCGAAGAACGCAAACTACCTGATGCCAATAGACATTCGGCATCAGGTAGTTGAAGTGTTCTATTTAAACTTCATTATGGATCATCGCTTCAAATCGAGAAGTCTTCTGGAATGAAAACACGAAGTTGATTCGGTTTGATATATACATCTTCACCTGCTTTCACATTTAGCTCCCGGTATTTCTCTTTCGTCAATTCTGCTTCGAGAAATTGATCATTATCTTGTCGTTTAAGTTCCACTTGCACAGTGCGCCCCACGACATGTATATGGATAATTTTCGCTTTAACTGCTTCCGCATCTGTACTTTCTCGTTCAATCGTCACATCATGTGGCCTAACATAACCAATAGCCAACTTATTTTCAGCTCTTTCAAGATCTACCGAATCCAAATCGACCTGCACATTGAGTAGCTTGCCATTTTGCAAGCGCCCATGAAAAATATTCACATTTCCTAGAAAATCATACACAAATGGACTGTTTGGATGATCATAAACTTCTTCCGGGCTACCTATCTGTTCGATCTTCCCTTCATTCATAACAACAATCCGGTCCGCCACGTCAAGAGCCTCTTCCTGATCATGCGTCACAAATATACTCGTAATATGAAAATCATCATGCAATCTTCGCAACCAACGTCGCAGTTCTTTCCGCACTTTTGCATCGAGCGCACCAAATGGTTCATCAAGTAACAGTACTTTTGGTTCCACTGCAAGCGCCCGGGCTAGTGCAACACGCTGCCTTTGTCCCCCCGATAGTTGAGATGGATAACGAGTAGCAAATGCTTCTAACTTTACAAGTCCTAGTAATTCATTTACTTTCGCAGCAATTTCTTTTTTAGTTGGTCGTTCTTTTTTGGATCGTACTTTCAATCCATATGCAACATTATCAAAAACCGTCATATGTTTAAACAGGGCATAATGCTGAAAAACGAAGCCAACCTTTCGTTCTGTCGTGCGAATATGGGTCATGTCTTCCTCACCGAATAAGACAACCCCATGATCCGCTTCTTCAAGTCCTGCAATTATGCGTAGTAGCGACGTTTTGCCCGATCCAGATGGTCCAAGCAACGCCACGAGCTCTCCTGTTTTAATGTCGAGGTTAATATCTTTCAGTGCATCAAACGAACCAAACCTCTTCGACACTTCTTTTATTTGAATACTCATGTGGTAACCTCCTGTTCTATCCTTGCTGACTTGTTTTCCATTCAATGAAGTTTTTCAAAACTAGCGTAATAATCGCTAAAATGGACATAAGAGATGCAACAGCGAACGCTGCGGAAAATTGATATTCATTGTACAAAATTTCAATATGTAACGGCATCGTGTTTGTAAGACCGCGAATATGCCCCGAAACAATCGAGACAGCGCCAAATTCGCCGACTGCACGCGCATTACAAAGAATGACACCGTATAATAATCCCCACTTAATATTCGGCAGCGTGACATGCAAGAATGTTTTAAATCCACCCGCTCCAAGTGTTAAGGAGGCTTCTTCTTCCGCCGTTCCTTGCGCCTGCATAAGCGGGATCAACTCACGTGCAACAAACGGAAATGTCACAAACAATGTGGCAAGCACAATGCCCGGGACAGCGAAAAGAATTTTAATATCATTTGCAAATAAAAATTCACCGAACAACCCGTGGGCACTGAATAATAAAACAAACACGAGACCTGCAATAACTGGTGAAATTGCAAACGGCAAGTCAATCAAGGTAATTAAAAGACTCTTCCCTTTAAATTCAAACTTAGTAATTGCCCATGCAGCTGCAATTCCAAAAATCGCGTTTAGTGGCACCGTAAGTATGGCGACAAGTAATGTTAGTTTGATTGCCGATAGTGCGTCCGGGTCTGTAATTGCAGCTACATAGACGCCTGCTCCCTTTTCAAAAGCTTTTATAAAGATTGCAACAAGCGGTAATACTAGAAAAAGCAATAGAAATCCGAGTGCAATCGCAATTAGCGGAATACGAACCCAAGGCTGCTCTTCTGTAGTCCGCTTGCTCCCATTCTTACTAACCAACTGCACCTGACTCTGTTTTGCCATGGAATTCCCTCCTAATTATGAACAAATTTCCGATTAGTCCACCATTGCAATCCGTTAATAAATAACAATATAATAAATGAGAAAATGAGCATGACTGCCCCAATTGCTGTAGCAGCAGCATAATCGTATTGTTCAAGTTTTGTCATAATAATGAGCGGTGTTATCTCGGTCTTCATCGGCATATTACCCGCAATGAAGACCACCGAGCCATACTCGCCAATCGCACGGGCAAATGCTAACGCAAAACCTGTCATTGCTGCTGGCAAAATTTCTGGAACAATCACTCTAACAAACGTTTGAAAGCGATTCGCACCTAAAATAGCAGACGCCTCTTCCATTTCCCGTTCAAGATTTTGAAGAACCGGCTGCACCATTCGGACGACGAATGGCAAGCCGATAAATGTTAATGCAATCGTAATACCGAGAGGCGTAAACGCAACTTTAAACGATAAAAACTGACCAATCCAACCCTTTTCCGTATACAGTGTTGTTAATGCGATACCTGCAACAGCTGTTGGGAGTGCAAATGGTAAATCTACCAATCCATCAATTATTCGCTTGCCAGGGAACGAATAGCGAACGAGTACCCAGGCAATCAATACACCAAATAGCAGATTAATGCAGGCTGCTGCAAATGCGGTACCAAAACTTATTTTGTACGATGCAATGACGCGCGGTTCCGTTACCGTTGCCCAAAAATCTGACCACCCCATTGATGAGGTATTAATGAATATCATGGAGAGCGGAAGTAAAACGAGCAAGCTGAGATACAGCATCGTGAATCCGAGCGATAGCCCAAATCCCGGCAATATACTATGTTTCTTTAATCTCCATTTCTTCGCCATTGCTTCACCTTCACTTCTGTAGTTAACTGTTTTTAACGCCTCTAATCCTAGATATCAATTGGATTTTTTTCTTAGACACCACTACGGTAGGTAAATTTCATCGAAGGTGCCGCCGTCATTAAAGTGTTTTTCCTGGGCTTCTTTCCAACCACCGAAATCATCGTCAATTGTAACGAAGTTAATGTCAGGGAATTGATCTGCATATTTTTTTAATACCTCTGGGTCACGGGGACGATAGTAGTTTTTCGCTGCAATTTCCTGTCCAGTTTCTGTATACAGGTATTCCAGATAGGCCTGTGCGACTTCTTCTGTGCCTTTCTTCTTGACGATTTTATCCACAACTGCAACTGGCGGCTCTGCTAAAATACTGAGTGATGGGACGATAATTTCAAATTCACCTTTTCCAAGTTCATTTAACGTTAAGAAGGCTTCATTCTCCCAAGCAAGCAATACATCCCCAATACCCCGTTCAACAAAAGTTGTCGTTGAACCGCGAGCCCCAGAATCTAGTACTTCAACGTTTTTATAAAGATCGCCAACAAATTCTTTCACTTTCGTTTCATCCCCATTAAATTTCTTATTCGCATAAGCCCAAGCCGCCAAGTAATTCCAACGAGCACCGCCTGATGTTTTCGGATTTGGTGTTATAACGGAAACACCTTTTTTCGTTAAGTCATCCCAATCTTTAATGCCTTGTGGATTGCCTTTTCGAACTAGGAAAACGATCGTTGACGTGTATGGTGTTGAGTTATTTTCCAATCTAGTTTGCCAGTTTTCTGCTAGCAGGTCACGGGCGGCGGCGACTTCGTCAATATCGTAAGCAAGGGCCAGTGTGACAACGTCTGCTTCTAGACCGTCAATTACTGCTCGACCTTGTTTTCCTGATCCACCATGCGACTGCTGAATAGTCACTTCCTGTCCGGTTTCATCTTTCCAATGTGCAGCAAATTCTTTATTAAACTCCTCGTATAACTCACGCGTTGGATCGTAGGATACATTTAACAGCTCGACTGAATTCTTCTTTTCAGCAGAGGCAGTTTGATCCCCACTTTTTTCAGTACCACCACATCCTGTTAAAATCCCAACCGTTGCAGTGATGCCCACTAAAAACTTGATTATTGTCGTATTTTTCTTCATCCTATTAACCTCCACTTCTATTTTCAATTCTTTATAAGAACCCTTTTTGATTGGTTTATGATTGTATCTTCATTTGTCTTCATTGCTCAAGTTGTTGACTTTTTAAAGAAAACCGTCTCTTTTCCAGCCGATCAATGTGCTTAATTTGCGAGTCATGAATAACTATTTCCACCGATCCGCATTTGATTTCTTTCACTGACAGTACAATACACTCAATCCATTGCTCATCGATTTGTTTTTCTACCATGTGAGGCCTCCTATTTTCATTTTTAATATCTCAGCTAATGTAGTCGATTATTATAATAAAAGGCTCCAAGAAGCCTATATTCACAAGAATAATAGATTTCAAGGAGCCTTCAATCGTCTGATCAGCAGCCTTTTATATGCAGTTTTCATATCTGAGTAAACGAATTAGCCTTTTTATGGAGAGGGACGTTTAGGACATTTAAGAAGCGAAACATAACTATACTGCACAATAAAAACCTCCCATTATATTTCTTTCGTCCACATACATTCCTTACGTGGCTGACACTGTCTATGATTTTAAACAAACAAAAAGGCTCTCAACATTAAATTCGGTTGAGAGCCTTCGGTTTTCCGATCAGCTACTATCTTTTTACTATGAAAGACCAAGGGAGAGGTTCCTATACAGACTCTTTCTCTGGTTTTATTAAATTCATTTCAACGACTGGATAACTTGCTCCGAACACTAATCAGCAACGGTACCTCTTCAATAACCAAGTAACTCTATATGTTTTGTTAGATTAATAAGATTATAGCGTATCCTTTCTAATCTGTCTAGACGCATTTTTAAAATAAAGGAGTGAATTACAATTAACCCGTATAATTACAACTAATTACCTATATTTGTTAACATAAAGAATCCTCTCAACAACGCTCGGCGCTTGGGATGCCTTCGCTCAGTTTGTATAGCGAATCATTTGTTTAACATATGTTACTTAGCCAAAGTAAACCCGTAAGTGACTACTTATTTTGTGATAAAACACTAGATACCCTATGTACAGGTGCTTTTGAATCGCTTTGGACTAAACGACTACTCTACAATTATCGGGATGTTTGACTGCTTACTCCTTCTTTATAGCATTTCTTTTCGAATGGAAGACAGTGTCACTTTCTATCTGTTAGCATAAAACTCTCCTTCACACATGACTGTGGATAAAGTTATTAACATCACTCAGACCGAATTATCTGTATTTATTAACATTTCAAACAAGTTACTCACAGGATATCCACCGCTTTTGTTGATAAGTTTGATTATTCTATACTTATTATTTAATTCAACTACACCTTGCTAGTTTCTCCCAATCTATCTATCATAGAGATAGAAACTAGAATAAAGGGGCATACTTAAGATTGAAGAAATTTATACTGTTTTTCCTACTATTACTTGTAGCATTTCCAACTTTCACAGAAGCAACTGAAGCATCAACTGTCAAATCGATAAAAATTACCGAAACCACTCCTGTTTTCGATGACTACCAGAAGGTCGCTGTATTCCTAAAAGGTACTTCACACACCGTGGTAAATGAATCGAACCTTTTTTATCATACGTTCATTGGAAACGATCAAGTTAAACTCTCGAAAAAGAAAGCTGTAATTATTAAGGATCCACCGAATAACTGGAAAGCTGCACATCCAGTTCGAGCCAAGACTTCAAAGCCTGTACAAATCTTGGATCGCCCAGCAGTTAAAGCGAATAGCATTGGACACATCCAACCGAATATGACGATTAATGTACAAAGATTAAAGGGTAATTATTATCCCGTCTTAATAGGTGGTAAAACGGGGTATATACATAAGAACGAGCTGCTCATCGAACCTGGTATCCCTGTCTTGATGTATCACGATCTTGTGCGTAGTAAAACCGACCAAAATGCATCAACATTAGAAATTGCTAAGTTTAAAGAGCAGATGGACTATTTGAAGGCAAACAACTGGACGACAATCACTCCACAACAGTTAGAATCTTGGGTTGCTAAAAAGGGAACACTTCCAAAGAAGTCAGTTCTAATCACATTCGATGACGGCTACAAATCGACAATTGACTTAGCCTATCCTATTTTGAAAAATCACGGATTCCAAGCTACTTCTTTCCTGATTACAAGTCGTATCGATCGAATCAGCACGGTTTCAGAACAAGATATCATTCAGACACAGGATGTCTATTCCTATCAAAACCACACACATTTATTCCATATGTTTAATTCATTTACCAACCTAAGCCTGTTACAATATGAATCGGAACTAGCAATCTTTGAGGACATCCAAACAGCAAATGAAACCATCGAACAAATTATTGGCGGGGACTATCAAGTTATGGCCCACGCATACCCGTATGGAAAACGCAGTTTGGCGGCAATTTACGCCTTACAATCCGCCGGGATAACGAGTGCGTATACAATTGATGAGGGCAATGTCTTCCAGGGAGATTCCCTCTTCGATCTAAAACGTCAGCGCATTCACTCCAACATGAACTTAAAGCAATTTGCGGATAAATTGCAAGGAAGATAAAAATTCTCTGCTAGATGACAGCCATCAAGGACACTGTTCTTATAATAAAAAACCATGAACGCTCTCCCAACTCGCGGAGAGCGTTCATGGTTTATTTCATATATTCTGGAAGTTTACTTATACGCCAACCCGATTTCCTCACGTATTCGTACGTAATTTTAAACGTATCAAATGTGCCTGTATAACCGACGGGTACACTCACTTCAAATACGCTTTTATTCTTTTTAGCTTTCACCACTTTTGCTGTCGCCTCACTCCATTGAAGAAGCGATCCACCGTCTACCTCTACCTGCGCCAACCTCCTTTGTTGTTTAATAAAATTTTGGTCCTTCATAAACTGTTTGGCAACTTTTTTTGTCACTGACTTCTCTAGTTCGACCCTCATTTCCTTCTTCGTATCCAAGTGGCTAGCCATATAGCGGTATGTCTGACCTTTATAGTTGAACCTCTTATATTCACCTTCTATATAATTCCCACCTGCTTCCACAAGACTCGCCGTCGCTGCCCAGTTTGCAGCTATTTCCACCGCCTTTACTGAATGAACTTCGCTTTCTTTTACCTCGGCAATTCCTGATTGTTGGCACGCAGTACATAACAACAGCAATAGCGACACGCTAAATAGCCACAGCTTTTTCAATTCCATGCCACCTCTCATATATTTATAACTTTCAAGTCGTATGTATATTGAACAAATAAAAGTCTATATAATATTAGGTGGGAGGCATTCCCTAGCACCGTAGCGAATTCAACCTACATATGTTGAACAAATGAATACGGCGCATTCGCTTTACAAGGGCTTTTAGGAGGCCATTGAAAAAGTCCCAATACTTAGAACTAATTAGAATTCCCGCCAATACCGCTTGGACGCTTTGTGGATGCCTCCCGCGATAAGCCAGAAAGAAGATCGCTTTCAGTCTTATCGCTCCGGCTACCACGAAGTCGCGCCTTCGCTGAATGGTCTATGTGAGGAAGAGCATTTCATTATCTGTGAAAAAATCTGCAACCTGGAGTGCGTCTTTCCTAAATATAGTTAGTATCACATAATAATCACCTTACAATCTCGCCATATACATCTCAAATTCACATTTCTCTCGATAATGAACACTCTAGCGCAGGCGCGACAAAGGGGTCGCCGAAGCTGTAAGACTGGATGCGAAGCGCTAATTCAGGCTTATGGCAAAAGGCATCCCAAAGCGCCAAGCGTTCTACAATCCACAACGAATTACAATTCTCTCCTTATTAAGCGCTATCGTAGATTCAATGGGATTCTTTAATTCAGCATATATATAGCTGTAAGTCCTACCAATTATGTATATGCGAGTAAAGGGAGTGATACGTATTGAATTTAAGAAAAGCGCTGGAGTCTAGACAATGAAAAAACGCAATACGCTTTGAAGTCTGCGCATTGCTTTTTACTTTTCAGTGTTGTTAAATCACATGAAAGTTTCTCCACTGTCGTAATTAAATTGCCAAATAATCCCGAACTTGTCCGTTAATTGGCCGTAGGATTTGCTCCAGGGTGTCTCTTGGAGTTCCATAACTACTTCGCCGCCTTCTTTCAGTTTACTAAATGCAGATGTAATCTCTTCTAAATCCTTACTAACGATTGCGAGGCTAATGTTGTTGCCTTCAATAAATGGCATTCCAGGAAATACATCTGAAAACATAACATTGCTTCCGCTAATATTCAGACGGGAGTGCATAACAAGATCTTTCGCTTCTTCTGGAAGTGGATATTCCGGATTAGGCGGCATTTCTCCGAATGTCATTATTTTCGGGTTTTCTATTCCAAATACCTCTGCATAGAAATTCACCACTTCACGACAATTCCCATTAAAATTAAGATAAACATCAACAGCCATTACCATCACTCCTTCGATTTTTAACTAATCTTTATTGTTAAGTGTCTTGTCCCAATAGTGTAACACTTCTTTTGTTTCGGTGTCATGCGAGGTACTTTCACGCGGTCAAATCGTAAACCGCTCCGACAACTTGATTACCGAATAGTGTCACTATATATGTTTATCAAATGAATACGGCGTATGCGCTTTACAAGGGCTTTTGGGCGGCCGCTGAAAAAATCCCGATACTTGGAACGAATTAGGATTCCCACTAATACCGCTTCGACGCTTTGTGGATGCCTCCCGCGATAAGCCAGAAAGAAGATCGCTTTCAGTCTTATCGCTCCGGCTACCACGAAGTCGCGCCTTCGCTGGATGGTCTTATTTGAAAAAGCGCATTTCATTATCTGTGATGGAATCTGCAACCTAGAGTGCGGATTTCTTGAATATAATTTTATATGTTGAATCCGGTATATATACTGAGCGAAGGCACCTTAACAGGGGTAGCCAACCGAACAACGAAGAGTTCGGTTTGTATAATTTCTGCGTTCTTTGCAGAAATTATACAGTTAATGCCAAGAGGTTATTCCAGATAGGTTAAAGAATACCTCACCTGGCTTATGGCGAGAGGCATCCCCTAGCGCCGTAGCGGTTCAATGGAATTCTTTATTTCAATTTATATAGTATCAACTAGTTGATTGTAGTGAAGAGCGGCGACTCCAGCGGGAACAGCGCGAGCTGAAGACCCCGCTGGAAGAGCCGTTACGAAGAACGGCTTTTGCGAGCAAAAGCGCTAGCGTTGGGAGCACGGGGCAAGAATGCCTTAATTTCTGCCAAGAACGCAGAAATACGGCAAATCGAACCCTTTACTGTTCGATTGGCTGAAGCCGTGCCCGCGGAAAGCGTCCGCTCGGAACGGAAATCAACGGGATTGAAGGAAATCGTACTTTTTCAGTGCCCTCCGAATTATAACTCTCTCCTTATTAAGCGCTACAGTAGATTCAATGGGATTCTTTAATTCAACATATATGGTTTTTTCTTTTTTTAATAAAGAAGTGTCACTTTCAATAAGACATCACATGAATTAGGTCCATAATCTTTACTAAAAGTATGAAAGGAACGCATTATACAACTTGCAAGAGTGCCCGAAATTGCATCTTCGGGCACTTACACACTACATAGAATGTCATCTATTTTTTCTTCCAAAACTACTGCATTTTTCACTTGAATAGTTAGCCGAAAATAGTCCAGTGAAAATCAAGGTCATCAAGCCCTTCTCACCAGAATTTTATGCAAATAAATGGTTAATCAACAGACCGGAATGAAACATTAAAAAGCAGCATCCCCGAACCTATAACTAGTTCGGAGATGCTACTTTTTATCCGTTCATCAT
Organism: Sporosarcina sp. resist; assembly: GCF_014302295.1. Classification (NCBI taxonomy): domain Bacteria; kingdom Bacillati; phylum Bacillota; class Bacilli; order Caryophanales; family Caryophanaceae; genus Sporosarcina; species Sporosarcina sp. resist. The sequence goes on from NZ_CP060287.1 coordinate 4,112,014, forward strand.
TCACAGTTTGCCTACCATCCACCCATTCAACACATCAACAATTAAAGAACCTTCTAAAAGAAAAAGGTAGATCGAAAAAGCAATTCCAAAAATGACAATATAGGCGAGGACGCAGTACAGCGGATCAATCCCCTCTTCTGCTTTGGTCAGTAATTTTATCAGAATATACAGCGGTATGATAAAAAATGCAAATAGGAGTGCAAACGATAGAAGAAAGTTACTGTAGGTGTACGCTTTTAATAGGAGCAAAATAAAGGATATCAATACGAGGAATGTGGATGGAATAAGATGCGTTCCGTAAATGCCAGCGATACTTTTGAATGAGTGTTCAGAACCGAGAAACTTAATCGTTAGGAACAATGATGCGATAATAATTGCTGTGCTGATAAACACAAATAATAAAGAACTACCAATCACTGAGGTAAATGACAGTTCGTGCGAAGCTTCAAGAAATGACGATGCAACACGTTTCATGGAGGTAAATAAAAATAAGCCAATAATAAATGCCATGGTTACTATATTTATTATGCCATTCAAAAACTCCTTTTCACCTTGTTTAAGCGCCAGAGAAGGTTGCCTCAAATAGTTCAAGAAATAGTTCCAGTACATTTTAGATGCATTTTTAACCTTTTCGATGTATTCATTTGATTGTTGGTTATATCTTGCAGATGACCGATTTCTTGTTTGCTCCCCTTCAATCAGAATGTCGCCCAAAACCACGCCACAAACCGCACAGAATTTACCTTCACTTTGTTCATGTCCGCAATTTATGCAGTGCAATCCATGCCCTCCCATTCTTAGTCATTAATAAAATTCACTTTTCACTAATTACCACACAGCAACTTGATTATTCTACTCTATTCCTTCAACCCGTACTTATATTCTTAAAAACCTATTTTTAATGCAATTACCGAAATAACTTAAAGGGATTCGCCTAATCAGGACAGATAGAATGCATATTACTCAAATATTCATGTTTATTCTGTTTGTTTTAGATTAGACATAATAACTATTTCACACCAAAATTCATCAGAAATCCAAAAAAATGTTTCGACAAAATCTGCGTTTTTAACATCTGTGGATAAAGTTGCTAACGTTATACCCACCATTCCCTATGTATCCGTAGCCATTACAAACATATTAACCACAGCTTATCCACCGTCAACTGTGGATAAAGGAACAGTTGTTCTTAATCCGAATCTTTGGTAGATTAAGAGTACAACCTTGTTACATATCATCTTATGCATACACATTTCAATATAGTACACATAATCTATAATCTATACGATTGGAGGTGGAACCCCAGATGAGTAAATTACCTGATGACTTGTTGATTGAATCCTATTTCAAGGCAAAAGACATCAAACTATGCCCTCACTTTATTCAATTGTTAGAAGCGGAAATTCGTCGACGCTCTTTACACTATGAAGTTCAACTTTCTTCTTGATTTTACAATTTTTTTAAAATGAATTTCATATTCCAAGAAAAAAAGCACCAGGTTTCACCCAACTTTATATTTCTTAAAGTCGACGAAAACCCGGTGCTTATTTAATTAACCGATACCTCTAAGTATACACCTTGTTTCATCGGTTTATTTTGCATATTTTTATAAAGCGGATGAATCACAAGTACATATCTACTTCCCGCTATCAATGGTTTATTCGGAACAACCGTAATTGTAGTTGCATTCACAGCCTTTATAGAAGCCCCGATCTCTTGTCCTCCCAATTGGATAAGTTGAACCGTTTTTTTATCGATGTTTTTCCAATTCATTGTTGTATTCATTTCAACCGTAAACTTCTTGCTGACGGGGACATTCACAAGTTCAGGAAGCTGTTTGTATCCCATCAGCTTTTTAAGTAACTGATCATGATGGGACACTTCGAGCTCAGCCTCTTTTTTGGTTATGACATCCGGCTTAATACCCACTTTATCCACTGATTGTCCGCCCGGCGAATAAAATCTTGCAGTCGTCATTTTCAACACACTGCCATCATCAAATCCATACATCGCTTGCATCGTACCTTTACCGTAGCTCGTTTGACCGTATAAAGTAGCCGTCTTTTGCTCTTTCACTGTTGCAGAGACCATTTCCGAAGCACTCGCACTGTATTCATTAATCAAAACATGCGTTGGTCCGTTAAACTTTCTTGGTTGAATAGTCGACGGATAAGTCATCGGCTTACTGTTCTTTTCCCTTAATTGAAACGCGTTGACTGTATTTGGAAAGAATCCCGCAATGTCCTGTGCAGCCGTTATGTAACCGCCGCCGTTGTTACGCAAATCAACAATCCATCCATCTGCTCCGTTTAAAGATTGAATTGCTTTGTTCATTTCTTTCGAGGATTCCATCGCAAAACTGTTCAGTCGAATATAGGCAATATTGCCGCCAAGCATTTCATATTCAACATTCGGCAGCGTAATCTCTTCCCGCGTAATTTTTTTGGTGATAGGGTCTCGTTGGCCAATCCGGTTAATCGTTACCGTAACCACTGTTTTTTCTTCTCCGCTAATTAACGATATCGCAGTCTGAATTGACTTCCCTACGATGCTTTTCCCATTTACATGTGTAATCACATCACCCGGTTGTATTTCCGCTCTCGCTGCAGGCCCTTCCGGAATAACCGAAATGACTTTAACACCTTTCAAATCCTCTTCTAGCACAACACCAATTCCAACTATCCGCTGCTCAATCCCATTTACGAATCCTTGGTACTCCTTCGCACTCATATAGACGGAATGGGGATCGAGATGCTTTGTAATCTCCTTAACTGTGCCCTTAGACAACACCGATTCCGGCACGTCATCGACATAGAAATCACGCACCAATTGCCGGATTTCATCAAGCGGTTCTACTGACGCGGAAGTTACCTGTGGAAGTAATACGAATAGCATGGCAAATAACAACACAAATGATTTCAGGCTTATCTTCACGCTGATTAATCCCTCCTATTAATTTCAACTTTCTTCTATTATACGCTTTTCATTGATGGGCTCCAAGTTAGATTAAAAGTATTCGGATAACTATACGAGTAATGTTCGAATTGAATCATATATGTTGAAATAAAGATACCATTCAAATCCTCTACGGCGCTAGGGGATACCTCCCGCCATAAACCCAGCAGCTTCGGTTATCCCTTATAAGGCGCCTTCGCTTGGGTTATACAGGTAATCATTTGTTCAACATATTTAGCAACACAAATAAACCCATAGAAAATTCCATGAGTTTATACTAATTCTGTGTAAAATCTACAACGATCTCCCCGCACAATCGAAATACAAAATTCTACTGGTTGCCCATTCGTATCATATGCTGTTCTTTCCAAAAGCAAAGCAGGTTTTCCAACGTCCGTCTCGAGAAGGTCACTTTCCTCTTCCCTTATTAAAACGGGTTCAAAGGTTTCTTTCGCACGGACAACTATCACGCCATAACGTTCATCCAACAAATCGTACAATGATGAGGTTCCGACTTCATACAAAACAGCCATATCTTGAATAACTGATTTCGGCATAAATGATGATTCAAGAATAATCGGTTCTCCATCCGCACAGCGTAGCCTTTTCATTTCAATTACATTTTCACCCGCTGGAAGCTGCAATCCCGCTCTCACAGTTGCAGAAGGGGCAACTTCCTTTACTTCAAGTACACGGTCAGTAGGATGCAGTCCCTTTTCACGTAAAACACGGCTAAAGCTATAAAATCCAGTTAATGATTGTTCAAATTTAGGTCTAGAAACAAAGGTGCCTTTTCCTTGTATCCGATAAAGTACGCCCTCCTGGACCAATTCTTCAATCGCTTTCTTCGCTGTATTCCGACTCACATGAAATATGTCCATCAAGATATTTTCCGAATCAATTTTATCGCCTGGCTTCCATTCCCCTGCTCGGATGCGTGTATCTAATCTTTGTTTCATTTGATGATATAATGGAATGATACTTCCTTGATCTAATGGTTTCATCACACTTCATCCTTTTTCATAGTTCTTACTCTTCAATCTACCATCATTTCAACAAGACTCGCAACAATTGAACACGCCATTATGCTAATCAGGAATAGAACCCTTACAAATTGTCCATTTCATGCCTGTGAAGGGTTGAAATATAGATTTTCTTCAAATCCGCTCCGGCGCTCGGGGATGCCTCCCGTCCTAAATATGACCACTGTGCTATCTGGCACCCAGTTACTGGTATCAAATGGCGCCTTCGCTCAGTTTATTATTGGTATTCATTTAACTTCTTCCACTTGAAATGAACCATCCGATTCACCTTTCAAACGGAAAATTTGCGAGGACATCCATGTTAAAAATAGAATCGATACACTGATTCCGAAAAACGGAAGCAACCCCGGAATAATCAGGAATCCTCGGTAAAACACATAAAGCCCCATAACAGATCCAATCACTTGAATCGGGTAGGAAATACTTAGTAACAGCGATGCAGAGAAATATCGTAAAAGTGGCAGTTCGTAGTTAGCAAACACTTGAAAAATATTCATCACCATCACAGCATAAAGAATCGAAATCATGACCATCAACGTTATCATCAACAATCCAAAGGTCCCATTAATCGTCAGCACAATACGCAAATTAAGAACGAGAAAATAGCCAATGACAATCAAAATAATACCAATCTTATTCGAATTAATGAACTCAGCTTTATACGTCGCCCAATAATTGCTTGTTAGCGATCGTAAACTGTCTTGACCTTGTAACCTTTTTCGCATGACAACGAATAACCCTACAGTAGCCGGTGATATGCCCAAAACTACTAGGCCAAGTAGTGTCAACCCAATCCACATGAGTTGCAACACCGCGAGCATTGTTACAACTTCCACGAACCAATAAAGTTTACCTTTCCATCCGTTTGCGCTCATGTAATGACCTCCATTAAAAGGTAAAACTCATATGAAGGTAACTCTTCATATGAGTTTTGATTTTTATTTTATTGTTCTTTTTGCATACGCTCGTATGCCTCTTGAGCAACTTCAAGATACGATTGTAATCCCATCTTATTAAGTGTTTTCTTGTATTCATCCCACTTGCTAAAGTCCTGTTTCCCCGTAATAAAGGCAGCAGTCATTTCATCCACATATGTTTGAACATCTGTCATAACTGCACTGACTTTATCATTCTCTTCTAGTGTATAGTTGAGTCCAGGAATAATATCTTCATCTTTTATGCGATAGGGTTTTGTTTGCGCAGCATTTGCAGCAGTAGCTTCTTTTCCTTCTGCTCCTTGGAAGTATTGCTGTCTAACGATTCCAGGATAATAGCCCCCTGGCCAAGTCAAGTATTCGCTAATCGCTTGGTCCATATTTAGGCCATTCGGATTGTCCGTGATTTCAGGTAGATACTTGAAGTTTCCTTCTGCATCTTCCTCATACGTCACACCCTCGAAGCCCATGAAGAACATTTTATTGCCTTCTTCCCCATAGAAGTGATCCATCCAGCGAACCATTGCTTCTGGATTTTTTGCTTTATCCGTCAAAACGAACATGCCAAGATTTCCAAGTCCAGTGGAAACTGTGTTATAAGCACGTTCCCCCGTAGGACCTTCAAGAACCGGTACACCAACATAACCGTCGAGTTTTAGTAATTCTTTCGGGTCAACCTCACTCAACATACCATAATTCCCTTTAGATGCTTCTGCAGAAAACGTCTGTGGTTCAGTCGTAAACACATCCTGGTTAACTAAACCTTCCTTATATAGCTTGTTCAAGAATGTTAGCATTTCCTTGTATTCATCTGTGGCGGGCACAAAACGGAACTCCTCCGTACCTTCTTTAAAGTCGAGGTTGATGTTCATAGACCCTTGTTTGTTCAAGCCATAGGTTCCGCGTAAATAGCTAGTGAATTCAGCAACGCCATAGCCGCTCCCCCATCCAAGCTCATCCGCTTTACCATTACCATTCGGATCTTGTTCTTTGAACGCTTTCAATACTACATACAATTCATCCGGTGTTTCAGGTGCTTTGAGTTCCAATTTTTCAAGCCAATCTTTATTTATCCACGGTGTACCTGCACGTAAAGCTTCGAATTCCGGGTCATAAATTGCAGGGAAACCATAAATATTTCCATCCGCCATCGTAACACCTTGTTTCACCGAAGGGTACTTATCAAGTAGCTGTTTGAAATTCGGTGCGTATTCATCTATATAGTCATTTAACGATATAAATACACCTTGTTCTCCGTATTTGATCAAATCTGTTTTGGATAAAGCTGAAGCGAAGTAAAAATCGGGATAATCCCCAGCTGCAAGCATCAAATTGCGTTTCTCTGCTAATCCCTCAATTTGTACGGTTGTCCAATTCACTTCAACATTCGACATTTTCTCATACTCTTCCCAAAGCATAAGGCTGTCCCAGTCTTGTGAAGAGAAGAATTTCGCTGCAAATCCATCGACTTGAATCTTTTCTTCAACAATTGGCATACCCGTTGCGTTTACATTACCAGCATTTTCGCCTTTTTCAGCAGGTTCATCGTCTTTTGAACAAGCCCCCAAAATCCCCGCTGTTAACAATAAAGTTACTGCTACGCTTGAAAAATACCTTCTCTTCAAACCATTCTCCCCCTTATTAGCCTTTTAGTGAACCTATCATAACGCCTTTCACGAAGTACCTTTGTAAAAATGGATACAGCATGAGCATCGGTAAGTTGGCAACAATCAGTACTGCATATTTTAGCCCTTCAACACTGAGTTGTTGCGCTAAAAAGCTTTCCGACGTTGCTTGAATCATGTCATCAGTCTGACCTTGAATCAGAATTTGCCTAAGTATCAATTGCAGTGGAAACTTATTTTCATCCTGTAAATAAATCAATGCCTGGAAGTATGAATTCCAATGGCCGACTGAATAGAATAGCACCATGACGGCAATAACCGGAAATGATAATGGCAACACAATACTCCAAAGAATTCTGAAATTCCCACTGCCATCCATTTTGGCTGACTCTTCCAACTCTTGAGGAATAGCCTGGAAAAACGTTCTCATAATAATGATATTCCAAACCGCAACGGCATTCGGAATAATCATGACCCAAAAAGTATCTAGCATTCCAAGATCACGAATAAGTAGATATGTCGGGATAAGTCCCCCACTGAAAAATATCGTAAAGATGATAAACGCCATAATAACACCACGTCCCTTTAAATCTCTTCGTGACAATGGATACGCTGCTAAAATAGTCATAATGACATTCAAAATCGTTCCAAATACTGTATACTTCAACGTGTTGACAAACCCATTAATTATAGCCTGGTTTTTGAAGACCTTTTCATATGCCTCTAGCGTAAATTCCTTCGGCCATAACCACATCTCACCCGATATCACATATTGTGGGTTACTTAGAGATGCACTGACCACGAAAACTAATGGATAGATGACAAGTAAGGCAACAATGGTAAGGAACACATAGTTAAATATAGTAAACCTACGATCTGTTTTCGTCTCTCTCACTGCACCCACCCCCTACCATAGACTTGTCTCATTCACTTTTTTCGCAATCTGATTGACCATTATCAGCATACAGAAGTTAATGAGCGAGTTGAATAGTCCTACTGCTGCAGAGAAGCTATATTGCGCTTCCAATATTCCGCTTCGATACACAAATGTCGAGATGACATCTGATGTCACCATATTCAAGTCATTTTGCATAAGGTATACTTTTTCAAATCCAACAGCCATAACAGACCCTGCATTCAAAATGAAGAGAATGACGATTGTAGGCATGATCGCAGGAATATTAATGTTAATAATCCGTTGGAACCTTGATGCACCATCAATCATTGCTGCTTCATGTTGAGAAGGATCTACTGCAGCTAATGCCGCAATGTAAATAATTGAACTCCAACCCATCGTTTGCCAGACGTCTGACAATACATACAAACTTTTAAACCAAGCTGGCTCCGTTATAAAATCGATTGGTGTCCCACCGAAAATTCGAACCACCTGATTGACTAGCCCCTCTGTTTTCAAGAACAGTAGCATCATTCCCACAACAACGACTGTTGAAAGGAAATGCGGTGCGTAGATAACTGTCTGTACGAATTTTTTATAACGTAAACTTTTCACTTCATTTAATAGGAGCGCCAATATAATCGGAACTGGGAATGATACCAATAAAGTGAAAATACCAATTCCGACTGTATTTTTAATAAGTCTCCAGAAATAGTAACTATCAAAGAATCGCTCAAAGTGCTTAAATCCTACCCAAGGGCTGCCCGTAACCCCTTTATTCGCAATGAAATCTTTAAATGCAATTTGCAAACCGTAGAGCGGGAAGTAATGGAACACAAGAAAGTATAGAATGACTGGTGTTAGTAATACATAAAGTTCCCAGTTTTTCCGGATTTCCTTTTTCCATCCAATTCCCTTTTTTCTTTTCCTCGCGTTCTCGGGACCCTGATTATTTTGAGGACTTTTAAACATCCTCTTTCCCTCACTTAAGCCATTCTTCTCTGCAGACCCTACCCTCTCACTAATATTCGTCATGATCAGACCCCTTTTCCTCCAAACACATTCAGCTGTGTACGATGCTAGATTCTTGTGAAACCCTGACGACTTTACCACCTGCACGAATTGACTCTGTTGCTGCACATCCAACCGCTACACTCATTCTTCCAGCGAAAGGCGTAGTAAGAGGCTCTTTACCATGAAGGATTAAATCAATAAAGTCTTGCGTTATTTTCGGATCTGCCCCACCATGGCTACCTTCTTCTTGTTTCAAATCGTATGTGACATCACTTAGCTCTTTCCATGTGTTTGTTTTACGCGTTTTCAAGTGTATTTTTCCGTTAACATCATCATTCTCTATACGTCCTTCTGTTCCAATGAATGTGTAGTTACGATTATAATCTGGTGTGAAGTGACATTGAAGATACGATGCCTTAATGCCGCCCTCAAGTTCCATAATAAGCATGTTATTGTCTTCCACATCGATTTCTTCTCGGAATGCACATTGCGTAAATGTATGTGCTACATACTCAGGGCACGTATTCTTTAACTCACACTCGGGACATGTTAAGTCGTTCGGCATATCCCCTCCGTAGTAATCAAGGCTCCCAAATGCAGAAACCTTTGTCGTATACTTGCCTGAAATCCAATGGATAACGTCAAGGTCATGTGAACCTTTCTGTAACAGAAGTGACGTTGTATTTTCTGATTTCCCGTGCCAATCGTGGTAGTAGAAATAACCGCCAAAGCCGACGAAGTGACGAACCCAAATTGCTTTTAATTCCCCAATTGCACCTGAGTCAATTAATTCCTTCATTGTCTGGTACATGCTCATATAACGCATATTGAAACCGACCATCAAGTGCTTGCCTGATTTCTCCCACGCTTCAATAATTCGGTCACATCCCTCGACCGTAATAGCAAGTGGTTTTTCAGAATAGACATGTTTACCTGCTTCAAGAGCCGCGATAACATGTTCTTCATGCAAATAATCCGGCGACAATACGGCAACCGCATCGATATCATTACGCTTTAACAGTTCTTTATAGTCATTTGTTTGATATAACGGTGTCTCATATTTCTCTTGGAACTTGGCAATGCGTTCATTAGAAATATCTGCAATTGCAACAACTTCAGATTCCCCTTCCGACTTATGCCAGTAGTGTGCAAGTCCACCGCGTAAACCCGCTCCTATAATTCCCATTCTTACTTTCTTCATGTCCCCACCCCATCTATATCCAAATTTTTTCACTTTGGGTACTTATCCCCCGATTTTAGGAAAACGTTTTCCTTATGTACCTAATGAAATTAATTACCTGTTTTCATGTCGATTGACGTACTACTAATTTAAATGGTAATAACGTTTTTAAATCAATGTTCGGATGGTCTTCAATTTGGTTAATTAGCGTTTTTGCCGCGATTACACCCATTTCATATTGTGGAATCGATATTGTTGTCAATGAAGGATGGACATATTGAGCCATTTCATTATTATCGATCCCAATAAACCCGATATCATCAGGTATAGTAAGTCCAAGTTCATGTGCTGCCCGCATCGACGCAATCGCCAACAAATCCCCCGCGCATAATAGAGCAGTTGGACGATTAGTTGATGGTTGACTCAATAAATCCATCGCCGACTTATAACTTTGCTCCAAACACCAACCTGTATTAATCACCCAACTTTTATCAATAGTCAATCCGAATTCATTCATCGCTTTTTTAAAGCCCTTGAAACGTTTTTCGCTAGCCATATCGGCTCCTATCTCACCGCCCATGAATCCAATACGCTGATGCCCTTTTGACACTAGATGTTCTACAGCCTTCCACGCTGCATCCTCCCGATCATAATCTACAGTTGAAATCGCATGATCACTGTAGTTAAAATCAACACCCACAACAGGAAGTAAATCTTTAATCTCAAGAAGAACTTTTTCATCCACTTTATCAATTAGTAATATCCCTTCAACTTCCTTTTCACGAATCATCTGATGGAAAAGTGCCTCATCTTCCAAATCCTCATTACTTAGCAGCAGCAACGTGTATCCAGCGCTATTCAATGTTTCGCTGATACCAGAATAGATTTTAGAAAAATACGGATTTGTTTCTGCAAGGCGTGGACTAGCTAGCCACGCAATTCTCTTCGTTCTTTTTTTCTGTTGCCTAGAAGATGCAACAAGATGCCGCGCATACTCATTTGGCGTATATCCTAACTCTTTTACTGCCTGCCAAACTTTTTTCTTTGTTTCAGGATTCACATTTCGAGAAGAATCATTTTTAATCACACGGGAAACAGTTGTAACTGAAACACCCACATACTCTGCAATATCTTTTAATCTCACCATTTTATTTACCTCTTTCTTTTGCAACCGTTTTCTTTTACATTATTGTACTACAAATTTCCATGTAGTTTAGTACAATAGTAAACTCACAGCAGTTCGTGGATGGGTTGTAGGTACAACTTTAGGTAAAAAATATGTGAGGTACTTCCCTATAGTTGGAAAATTGTTATTACAAATAATATATAGTCTATTTTTACGGGTGTCAACATGTTTTTTAAATAGTCTATTAAATAAGATTACTAACTCTAAGTTACATCACAATACAACTGTGTTACGCATCCCCTTATATTAATTGATGGTCCCTGGCATATAAAAGTTGGGACTTCAATTCGATACTGACCGTATATCTCCCGTCTCCTCATTATTAGTAAACCGTAGTATGCAAAAGTATCTTATATTCCCTATCAGCACTTTCCCACTCGATTTTCATCTTTTGCAAGCTTAAGCTCCGTCAAAAGTTTCGATTACATCAATAAACGGACAAGCAACTAATGCTCACCCTATCGATAAATCTCTTCACTTATTACCCCTCAGTATTTAAAAAGCCTTCCCCTGATTTTCTTCCAAGACGTCCGGCCCTTTCATCTGATTCTCTCCTTTTAAACGCCTTTTAGTTATCTAACTATTCCGTCTTTAAATCATTCTAGCAATCAGAAAATTAATTTGCAAGTCTTTTTTGAACACCGTTAAAATTTTAAACACGAGTTCAAACGTCAATTTTGATATTCTATGTTCAAAAGTTCTTCTTTAGAGCAATTAAACAAAACTCGTTCAAATATTATGTTTCATTTACTTTCAGGTCAACCACAATTTTTTGCTCGTTAGATATCGTGAACTATGTTTCCTTCAATACCAAAGACATATTATCTTGGTCCAATATAATTAAAAAACACCCAAGACGCATTAATAAATGCAGTTCGGATGTTTCATTGTAAAACAATCAACTTTCAGTGAATTAACGATTGAATCTTGTCGTTCTTTAGCGCATTAAAACCTTTTATGATGTCTTTTATCTTAAACTGTAAGTAATAACTTCTGTCTTTAAAAGCAAATGAATTTGTTGTTTTTCGGATTACTTTATATTTAACTTTTCACAACTTCCAAAGTGTTCAATTTACCTATTGGTTTATCAAACACTACTTAGACAACTTAGAACTAGCCCACACTTATCTACCATGTAATTGTCATGTATCTCCTGTATAGTTGAATGCACAACAACCCAATAAATGGAGGTACCAATATGCAAAAGTGGATACCACGAACAGCCATCCTGCTTCTCGCAATCATTATAACGGGATGCAGCCCCGACAAAGATCAGAATCCCAGTGGCAAAACTGATCCAGTAGAAAATCCGACACCTACTAACGAAACCGTCTCCGAAAGCCCTTGGAATGGAGAATGGTTTTTCCTAAGTGACAACATACTTGGCACGCTGCACATTACGGAGAACGATGAATCTGAATTCGACTACAAAATAAGCGGCTTACAGCCAACTACTGAAGACTCTTCTCCGAAGTCACTTACCTTTGAAGGGAACGGAACAATTGATGGCCATCAAGCCGAAGCTACTTGCGAGGCTACCGCAAACTGCAAAATGATCATCAAGATGGACGGCTCAGCGCTCCAGCTCACCATCAATGAAGAAATTACTGACGGATCTCAGTTAATACTCAGCGGTGAATACAAAAAATCTACTTCAATAGAAGAAACGCCTATGTTTCGTATGAAAAATGACCAATTCCTAATCTACGGCGTTCTACAAGGCGACAAACCGTCGGCAGTGAAAGCAAAGCTTGGCAATCCAGAATCTGAAGGCCCTGATGAAATGATACAAAATTACTGGATTCAACAATACCCTGAGAAAGAATTACTCGTCACGTATTACGACGATTGGGTAGAAACAATTTCTTTCACAACAACAAAAGAGGCTCTTGAGGCGGAAATTGCAGAGCACTTTGAAGGCGACCGATACCGCAATAAAGACGGTACCGAATATTTACTAGTCCCGCAAAATCAAGATCTTTTACTATATCGTCCAAACGAAGAGGACCCCTCCACAATCAATGTTCTCGTTACAGTAGCTGACGAAAACTTTTATTATAGTTTGGAGCACGGTGAAATTTCCGTGGTGGAGTAAACAACAAAAAAGTCAGCCAACTTTGAGAGTTGGCTGACTTTTTTTCATTTCAATTGATTGGATTTATTCCCTAAATTCGAGATCCACGATGACAATTGTTTTTTCAATTAAGATACTAATTTCCTTCTTCGCCAAGACTTCGATACATACTAAATCTACCTAGATGCAATGGTATTCATTCTTATTGAATACAACAAAGTTTTCAAATTCAATTCTAATTCGTGTGATTGCGAGGCATTATTATTGAATCTTTTCTTGTTTTTTCAAAATATGTCCCATGAAGTTCAACATCGTCATTGCAGCTACACGAGTAGTTGCACCTGTCGGATCATATTGAGGCGCTACTTCAACAAGATCGAAGCAGATAACATTGCCTTTCTCTGCAATCCCTATCAAAATATCATTTAAGAAGTCATATGAGAATCCACCGGGTGATGGAGATCCAGTACCGGTAGCTAGCGAGATATCAAAACAGTCAATATCAATTGTTACATAATATTTATCTGCCACCGGTATTCTGTCTAACACCCCTTCAACACCAAGCTTAATCGCTTCTTTTGCAGAAATCAACTGGCTATTATATGCTTTGGCTGCATCATAATCCTCTTTCCGGCTACTCCCTAGTCCACGGAGCCCAATTTGCACCATTTCATCAATATGTTCCATTTCAGACATTCTTCTCATTGGACTACCATTACCAAGTGTTTGTCCACCTGGAGCATCGGACCAATCCAGATGTGCATCTAATTGGATGACAGTTACTTTTCCCTCGTTTTTTAATCCCCTTGCAATCGGAATTGAAATTGAGTGATCTCCACCCATAATTGCAGGAATTGCACCCTTTTCACGAATTTTACTAACCGCATACTCAATAGCGTCGAACGATCTCGGAATATCTCCGTGGACAACGTCTGCATCTCCAACGTCAACTATTTTTACGGGTGCTCCCAAGAAAACTTCATCTCTTTCCGGATCGTAAAAACCAGCATCTCCGCGTGAATAATGTGTGGATACTTCACGAATTCTTCTTGGACCGAAACGGCATCCCGTCATGAATCCTACACCCGTATCGTACGGAACACCTAAAACTGCGATGTCAGCGTCAAGATTTTCTAAGTTATCACAGATTGGATACTTAGCAAAAGAACAGATTCCTGTAATCGGCATATTAACTCTTTCCATAGTAAATCCCCCATTTAAATGAATTTTGACTGCTATCTTTCATATTTCCACTTCAGCCTTCTGACCGGTAAGGTATAATTCATCCTTAGCCGGTGAAAGTGTATATTAGGGCTAAAACAAATATAGCACGCTAAATCCCCTATTAGTTATCAGACTATTTTATCAAACGATAAAATATATTTATGTATTCATTCATTTGAAAACAATCTGTCAGTCGTTTTATTTTCAGGTAGAATATATAGAAGATATGAATAGGAGATGAAAGTATGAATATCCGGAACTTAGAAGCATTCGTCTACATTGTTCATTTTGATAACTTCAATAAAGCTGCGGAGGCACTGTTTTTATCCCAGCCTACTATTTCAGCACGCATTCGTTCCCTTGAGAATGAAATGAATACAAAACTCTTTTTCAGAGAAGGCAGGAAGTCCATACTAACGGATAGCGGAAAAAAACTATTCCCTTATGCTGAAAAAATGCTTAGTTATTATCAAGAAGCGACCTATAAAATGAAACAAGATATGTATATTCCCGATCAAATACGGATTGGATGTGCCAATTCAGTTTCAAGTTATCTCATACCGGAAATTTTGCCCGAACTCAAAAAAAAGTTCCCACTATTAAGGGTGAAAATTATTTCTCATCATTCCGAAGAAATTATGAACAAATTAGTAAATAATGAAATTGATTTTGGGCTTATCAGAACGATTACTCATCCAAAAATTCATACAAAAACAATACTCAGCAATCCTGTAGGGCTTTTCGCAGCTGCAAACCACAACCTGGCCAACAAGAAAAAATCCGTTTCTTTAGAAGAATTAACAAGCGAGGATATAATTTTTTACGATCATAATTCAACTGAATGGCTCTATATAAATCGATTAATGGAGTCCATGAACCTCCAACTAAATACAATTATAGAAGTCGACAATATGGAATCCGCTAAAAGGTTAGTAAAGAAAGGCATGGGTATTTGCTTTTTACCGCAACATGCAGTGTATGAGGAAGTTGAAAGCAATCAGTTGGTGAACATTCCATTAACAAAACCTTTAAATATCAATACAGAAATTGCAATAGCTTATTCAAAAGACGAGCCCGTTACAGAAATTATCAATTTTTGTTCATCTTTCGTTTTTCATCAATTTCAGAGTAACCCACTTTTTTAATTTAGATTAAATCATTCATAAATTTAATCTATCAGTTAATAAAACAGTCTGATAATTCGCAACCTCCCCCACATGTTATAGTTTTTATAACAAAATTTTAGTCATTCAGAAATATCTTACTAGTGATGCTTGAATAGGAGTATTACTTTATTCCAGAGGGGGAGGATTTCAATGATTTTTCAAGATGGGGGCCTTGAACTAAATTTAATCACTTCGACAGCACTTGGTGCATTATTATTGGTTCTTGGAATGTTAGGGAGAAAGAAAATCAGTTTTTTTGAAAAGTACTGTATTCCAGCCCCGGTAATCGGCGGATTTGGGTTCGCATTACTCACATGGGTATTATTTGAAGTCAATTTACCTTCTATTTCATTGGATAATACAATTGGCGATTTACTCATGTTCGTATTTTTTGTCACAATCGGCCTTGGAGGAAGTTTTGACTTAATTAGAAAAGGTGGGAAAATACTTTTCATTTATCTCCTCATTTGTTGGGGATTGGCTATCTTTCAAAATGGATTTGGTGTAGCACTCGCTACCTTACTTGGCATTGATCCTTTGTTAGGCATTGTTGCTGGTGCCGTTGCATTAGAGGGTGGTCACGGAATGGCAGCCGCAATGGCTCCGTTCATTCAAGATGCTGGAGCTGAAAGCGCTCTCACTGTCGGTATGGCTGCCGCAACATATGGTTTAGTTGCGGGAAGTTTGATTGGTGGACCGGTTGGTAACTGGTTAATTAAGAGAAATAACTTAAAAATTGAAACTGACGCCGGATGGAGTAAGTTGGTTGAAACTGGAGATAACAATTCTAAGGACGAAATCACTGCCAAAAGCATTATTACAATCGTTGCCGCAATCCTAATCATTTTAGCAATTGGAACCAATACAGCTAAATGGATAACAGATGCAACAGGATTTACTGTTCCAGGCCATGTATTCAGCTTATTTGTAGGATTGGTTTTCCGATCAATTAATGAAAAGAAACAATACTTTGCCATTAGCCAGAAAACAATCGATGTCATTTCAATCATTGCCCTAGAATTATTCTTGACGATGGCCATGATGAAATTAAAAATATGGGAACTGTATGACTTAGCCGTTCCTCTAATTATCATTCTAGTAGCTCAAACCATTGCAATAGTCCTGATTGCAGTATTTATTGTCTTTAAATTTACAGGAAAAAACTACGATGCTGCACTGCTTGCAAGTGGATTTATCGGCCATGGTTTAGGAGCAACCGCAAATGGACTAGCTGTAATGGACGCAGTTGCGAGTAAATACGGACTTGTATCCAGAAAAGCATTTTTCATCATTCCAGTAGCCGGATCAATGTTAATCGATTTGGTAGGGGTACCTTGTATCGTTATATTCACTAATTTCTTCGCACACTAACGGTATTTAATAGGGCTAGTTGCATTTATTGAGAATACATTTTTCCGATAAAATAGGTGAGGACTGATAAAGATGACAACTGTAAATATACGAGTAGAAAGAGATTTCCTAGGTGAAAAAGAGGTGGTGAATGATTGTTACTACGGGATTCAAACGCTAAGGGCCATTGAGAATTTCCCGATTACTGGCTATCGTATCGATAAAGAATTGATAGTAGCCATGGCTATCGTCAAGAAAGCAGCCGCAATCGCCAATCGAGAGATAGACCGCCTTCCTTCTCATTTGGAGAAAGCGATTGTACAGGCTGCTGATGAAATAATCGAAGGACACTGGCACAATGAGTTCATCGTCGATCCGATACAGGGAGGCGCAGGGACTTCTATCAATATGAATGCCAATGAAGTCATTGCCAATCGCGCCTTGGAGATACTCGGCAGACAAAAAGGTGATTATGATTTTTTAAGCCCAAACACACATGTCAATATGGCTCAGTCAACAAATGATGCATTCCCTACCGCTATTCATATTGCTACACTTGCCCTTTCAGAAAAGTTACTGGTAACCATGGAAAGCATGTATAATGCGTTTAAATTAAAATCAATTGAATTTGATCATGTCATTAAAATGGGACGCACTCATCTACAAGACGCGGTTCCAATCCGGTTAGGACAAGAATTCGAAGCCTATAGCCGTGTAATCCTACGAGATATTAAACGTATTTCCCAATCGCGTCAGCATCTGTACGAAGTAAATATGGGTGCTACTGCAGTTGGGACCGGACTCAATGCTGAGCCGAAATATATCCTATCCGTCGTTAAACACTTAGAGGAAATCAGTGGCTTTCCTTTACTCGCAGCTGAGAATTTAGTAGATGCGACACAAAATACGGATGTATACACCGAAGTGTCCGCTTCTCTAAAAGTATGTATGATGAACATGTCTAAAATAGCGAATGATATAAGATTAATGGCATCCGGTCCACGTGCAGGGTTAAATGAATTGAATTTACCATCCCGACAACCCGGATCTTCAATGATGCCAGGGAAAGTAAACCCAGTAATGGCTGAAGTCATTAACCAAATTGCCTTTCAGGTAATCGGAAATGATAACACCATATGTCTTGCATCCGAAGCTGGCCAACTGGAACTGAATGTCATGGAACCCGTACTCGTTTTCAACTTACTGCAGTCCATTAACATCATGAATAATGGATTTCAGGTATTTACCGATTATTGTGTTTCAGGAATCAAGGCAAACGAAACACAAATGAAAGACTATGTTGAAAAGAGTGTGGGCGTTATTACAGCCATTAATCCACACATCGGGTATGAAACGGCTGCAAAAATAGCACGTGAAGCGATTATAGATAATAAGTCGGTTCGTGAACTTTGTAAACAATACGGGATTTTATCTGAAGATGAACTAAACCTAATTTTAGATCCTTACGAAATGACCAACCCTGGAATTTCTGGAGGACTGTTGAGTAAATAAAGATACTTTGAATAAAAAAATAAGACAATCACAGTGAGTTGCCTTTTTCTACAGGCCATTATTGGTTCGCTTTGGACAAAGTGCCCGCTACACGATTATTGAGAAATCAAGCGCTAAAATAAGTGACGAAGTCACTTATTTTAGCGTTCTTTTCGGTAATCGTGTTACCGTTAGCTGTCCTTCGCTTCCCTATAATGGACATAAAAGAAGAGCGCTTGCTTTTAATATGAAGGAATAGATTCTTCTCTATCCATTTTCAAAGCGCCCGAAGATACAATTTCGGGCGCTCCCCCTTTTTTCTATGGTTTGTCCATTACAATTTAACTGAAGACATATCGAAGCAACTTGCCCGACTATCGGGTGTCCCATATATCGGAGCGGATATTGTGGAAACATCATTCGTCGCTATCTATGATGTATTGCTTACATTGAAGATGCAGTAATTTTCAAAAACAAACGCCGGTGCCTGTGCATGAAATTAGTTTCCGCCATCTTTCTAATGATGTCTAATCGCCTGATCTGAGGATATAACTTTCCCCCCCATTAGAATGCACCAATACTTGGTATACAAATAAGGAGCTGTTTGTCACACAGCCCCTTGTTTATCATTTCAAATGTTATATTAACGATATCCAGCTAATGATGGTAAGAATGATGAAAACCATGGGAAATAGGTTACCAGCATAAGAACAACAAAAATAGCTCCATAAAACTTTAAAAGATGTGGCATAACTTTTTCCAATTTCCTATCGGCCACTTTAATACCGGCAAAAAGAATATTCCCTACTGGCGGGGTAATCGTTCCAATACATAGATTAAACGTAAGCATAATTCCAAAATGTAAAGGTGTCATTCCTAATGCTAAACAAACAGGAAGTAAAATAGGTGTGAAAATTAAAATCGCAGGCGTAAGATCCAAAAATGTACCTACAAATAGTAATAAAAGATTTATCGCCAACAAGATAATGATAGGATTATCAGAAATCCCCAATATGACATCAGCCATCATGTTAGGTATTCCAGTAAACGACATGACCCAGCCCATAATATTAGAAGCACCGATTAAGAACATAATAATCGCTGACAACTTCGCGCTTTCAACTAGAATTGTATATAATTCTTTAATTTTTAATGTTTTATAAAATATAGTGGATAAAAGCAAGGTGTAGACTACTGCGAATGCAGCACTTTCTGTAGCAGTGAATATACCACCAACAATCCCACCAATAACAATAATAATCAAAAACAGGCTTGGTATTGCATCTAGTGTAACTCTAATAAATTCCTTAAATGATATTGGTTTTGTATCGATATATCCTTTCTTTTTTGTATAAAAATAGGCCACAACCATACAACTTAGTCCCCATAATATACCTGGAAGTATGCCTCCAAGAAAAAGAGCTGCAACTGAAGTTCCACCGCTCACCAACGCGTAGGTTATTAAAGCAGTACTGGGTGGAATTAACAGTCCAGTAGGTGCGGTTGCGATGTTAATTGCCGCTGTAAAATCCTCATCATAGCCCTTCTCTTTTTGAATGGGACTCATAATTGTTCCCATTGCAGATACAGCTGCTGTTCCCGAGCCAGATACTGATCCAAATAGCATATTAGCTACTACATTGGTATGAGCTAATGAGCCCGGAATCCTCCCTGTCATTGCAGTTGCTAGATTGATTAAACGAAGGGCAATGCCTCCCTTATTCATTATATTTCCCGCCAGAATAAAGAATGGTATTGCTAATAGTGTAAAGATATTAATCCCCTGAAACATTTTTAATGCAGAGGAAGGAACCGCTGCCGAAAAACCCAACGATTGCGTAATAGCTAATATTGATGCAACAATCAATGTGATGCCAATTGGAATACCTAATAGTAGTAAAACAACAATCGTCACAAGGATCAATAAAGCTGCTGATACCGCTACGCTCATTGTAATTCCTCCTTTTCGCGATCGTTAAATTTCTGGATAGATTGAATGATATTTAATAAATTGTAGATTATTATCAAAATACCACTGAGTGGAAGAATTGCATAAACAAAGTCCATAGTAATATTTAAAGTAGGTGAAGTCTGCAGTGCACCTACTCCGACAAAATCTTTTCCTCCAACTAAAAAGACAATTACTGCAATCGCTATAATTAGCAATTCAGTGAAAATTGATAAGATAAGCCCACCTGCTCCTTTAAACTTATCTGAAAGTAGGGACAGTCTCATATGATCTTTTTGACCAAAAACGAGTGCAGCGCCTAACAAGGAAACCCAAACAAATGAATAACTCAGCATATCTTCTGACATTGTACTCGGAGCTTTGAAGACGTACCGCGTAATTACCTGGTACGTCGCAAGTACAGTCATAAAAGCTAATAATAGTGCACATATCGCTGCTAGAGCTTTATCCATAACACTTCTTATTTTCTCCATTATCATCCACTCCTTTCATTTAGTTCTGGATTTTTTGGACTATGTCATACAGGGTTTGCAATTCCGGGTTTCCATTCAATAATTCTTCTTTTACCGGCTTTTGTAGTTCTTCAAATGGTTCTTTATCCACTGTAATAAACTCTACTCCCATCTGTGTTGCCTCCTCGATCGCTTCTGAAATGAGATTGTCCCATTCCCCATTTGCAACCTCGGTACTCAATTTGAAAGCATTTTGAAAAACTTCTTCTTCTTCATCCGTCAATGAATCCATAAATATTGTACTTGCCACAAACATATCTGTAAAAATCTGATGTTCTGTCCGAGAATAGTATTTTGCAACCTCTCCATGTTTCATATTAACAAGTGCCATCTCAGGATTGGTTCCAGCATCAATTACCTTATTTTGTAATGCAGTATAGACTTCACCGTATGCCAAAACAACTGCTGCTGCATCAAAGCCTTGTACCATCTTTACGTTCGCCTCACTTGACTGCACACGAACCTTCAAGCCTTTCAGGTCTTTCGGTGTTTCAATTTTCTTCGATGAATAGAAATTATTAACACCATTAGCAAACCAAGTGACTCCCTGAATTCCCTTATCAGCTGTAGACTCGTAAATCTTATCTATAAATTCTTCTTCGTCCATAACTTTGCGAAAACTTGTTTCATCTTTAAATAAATAAGGTAAACTGAAAATCTTATATTCATCAGCAAATGCTTCTAAATTGCTTCCACTTGTAACAACCATGTCCAAGGATCCCATCTGTAGTAATTCAAGCGCCTCTGAATTTCCACCAATTACACCATTGGTAAAGATTTTTATTTCAATTCTGTCGCCCAGTTTTTCCTCTACATACTCTTTAAATGCATTCAAACCTAGAACGATGGAATGGTTTTCCGGCTGAACTGTAGCTATGCTGATAATTCGTTTTCTGCCTATTTCTTCACCACTAACCGAAGAAGAACATCCAGCTACTACTAGCATCAAAAACAAGCATAGAATGACAGCTGTAAATTTTTTAATCTTTTTCATATAATCATCCTCCTATACAATATTTCGTTACCTCTCACTATTCTTCCTTTACAACAAGAGAGCTTAATAGATTAAATAAGAAGTAGTTGCTAAATGTTTCATCTCAGCCACACATTGTAAGCGCTTACTTTATATGACGGTTTATTATTCTGTGTAGACATTTTTGTGATTTAAGTGCTTTCACAAGTTACAAACCATATAGAAACCTCTTGGTACATAGAGTTGTTCTTTTCGCCATCAAACGGGAACAACTTATGATATCAAGAGGTTTTTTATTAATATTTCTTTGTGAATGATTTACCTAGTTATACTAGCAATTCGCCATCTTTCATAATGAAGCGATCGTCAATCTCGCAGGTCACGGTCTTAATTACCAAATCCAAATGCAATGGGGAGTTTACATGACCACCAAAGTTCAAATTCTTTCCAATACCAATATGGATATTTCCAAAAGAACCTTCATCCGGCGCCATATGCCCACAGAGGAAATTCTCTTTATTTAATCCGAGACCGAGTTCTGCAATATTATAAACTGTCGGATCATTGAAATCAGCTAAGAGTTTACGTAATATATCTGCTTCACGCCCACCCAATATTTCTGTAATAAACCCGTCCTTCACAATACATTTGACTGGCTCATCAATTAAGTTTAATAAAGGATGTGGAATACTTCCGTCAAATACTAATACACCATTAGCTGTCCCTTCAACCGGTCCCAACGCAACTTCTGCATTCGGAGGAAATGAAGCAGCTCCAGGCACAATTGCCGTTCCATGATCCAAAACAGGCTCACGTCCTTCTATACTACAAACCATATTGGTTCCACCAGGTGCAGTAAGTGTAAACGTTTTCCCTTTATAAAAAGGAGCCACACGATTAACTACCCTTGTAACCTCGTCAAAATCCGCCGTTAATCCTCCTGACTCAAACATATGAAGGGCATAATCCTGAAGTCCAATCCAGCGTAATCGTCCATTTTTACTTGCATCTAAACGGGCTTTTGAATGATATAGAGACATCGTGGTTGCACCAAACGCAACATCGCAATTATTTAATGCTGCTGTGACAGCTTCCGTAGGTTCAGCACCGTGCCCTTCCCTTGGCGTCATTACAATCATAGTTGTTTCAAAAAACATTTTAGCATATTTATATACGAACTCACCGATTTCTTTTTTATTATCATCAGTGATGACAAGTACCTTTTCTCCTTCTTTTAAATGTGTAATACTAGTAAACAATTGTCTGATACCCAATGGCACTTCTTTTAGCATTTCTTTCATAGCTCTTTTCTCCTTTTTGTGTCAATTTTTAATTTACGACTTCATCATTTTACTTCAACAACAATTTCAACTTCTACAGGTGTTCCTCCTGGAAGTGAAGCTGTTCCCATAGAAACCCTACTGTGTTTCCCCGCTTCACCAAATACTTCATTCACCAAAGCAGACACTGCATCCATAACTTCCGGCTGCTCAATGAAATCTGCTGTACTTGCCACATAACCTTTTATATTGACAATTTTCTTAATACCATCAAGGCTTCCCATCATATTCCTTACTGTTGCTAAACAGTTTACAAAGGCAATCTTAGCTGCGTCTTGGGCCTCTTCAATAGCAATTGTGTCACCAACAATTCCTTGATACTTCAAAATGCCATCCACCTTCGCAGCATTTCCTGATACAAAAATCAAATTACCGGTTCTAACTCCCGCCTCAAATAATCGCTTACTTTGTTTGACTTGTTCAGGAAGTTTATATCCTTCGTTCTCTAATCTTTCTTCATAACCCATAATTATTTCTCCCTTCCACCCAATAACAATAAGAATACTCCGAGTAATTTTCTTTTGAACCAATCTGCTTTCTGCTGTGATATTGCATTATTTCGAGCGCTGTACAGCATCGTAAGCCTCGTATTATACTAAGATATTCTTTTATTAATTCATCCGCGGGTTTCAACATTATCGTATCTTCCCTTCTTCATTTATAATACTACGAATTATCACATAACTACCAATACTTATTTCTACCTGAATACATAGCTTTTATCTATAGTTGTTGGTATAGTTTTAGAAATCATTCGAAAGTAAAGACAATAAAACTGACTTTGTCTTTCGTAAATGACAATTCATTTTTTCATCAATTTCAGAAGATGGAAAAATCGCAATAAACAGTTGATCTCTACCTAGCGAGGAATAAAACATTTTAGGCTTAAAAACATGAGGAGGACAGATAGACATGAACTTTAATAATCTTTACTATTTTAAGATAATGGCAGAATTCCAGCATTATACACAAGCGGCCAAATTCCTTTGCATTACGCAGCCTAGTTTAAGTCGTGCCATGTCAATACTGGAAGAAGATTTAGGGGTTGCGCTGTTTGAAAAAGAGGGCCGCAATGTTCGTCTGACAAAGTATGGTAGATTGTTAAGCTCTTATGTTTCAAAGGGATTTCATGAAATTGAACTCGGTTATGATTTGCTACATCAATTTAAGAAAAAGGATTCTGGGATCATCGATTTTAGTTTCTTATTTGTACTGGGATATCATTTTGTACCTATACTAATTAAAAACTTTCTTGCCGATATAAATCACAAAAATATCACAATAAATTTCCATCAATGCGATACCGCGACCAGTATAAAAAAGATAAAAGACGGTTCCGTGGATCTTGGATTTTGCACCTATATGCCTAATGAACCCGATATAAATTTCACACCCGTTCTCAAGCAAAATTTGGTTTGTATCACATCTTTAAATCATCCATTGGCAAATCAAACTTCATTATCTATGGAAGAATTATTGCCTTACCCAATTATCAGTTATACTGAGTCAGCGGGAGAAATTCAAAGTTTCATCAATCGACTTTTTTCCGGTTGTTCTAAAAAACCTAATCATTTTTGTACTATGGCGGAAGAAATCACTATGGCTGGATTAGTTTCTACTAATCATAATAATTGTATTGCAATCGTACCCGATCTGGATGTTCTTGATAGTTTCTCCATTAAAAAGATTCCTATTGATCACCCTAATGCATTTAGAAATATTTATCTCGCTACTTCTAAAATTCATCCCACGTTACCATGCATAGAGGTTTTTTTCAATTTCATTCTTCAGTACGCAAATTTCTTAAATGAAAAACATGAAGATCTTTCACTCTGAAGGAAATTTAATGGGTAACGGTAAACCCATTCATTTGAATTTGGTATGAACATAAATAAACGTCAACTAATGCCCATCTAAACTTGCAGGCATTAGTTGACGTTTACTATTAGTATAATTACTTCTTTTCGTAATCCTTCAAAATTTTATTTCTCACATAGCTAAGATGCTTATACATTTGTGTAAAGGATTCAAAAGGATCTCTTCTTTTTAATGCTTCATAGATTGCGATATGATGCTCAATTGTAATTTCCGGTTCCCGATAGCTAATTAAGCTATCCGTTTTTTCATGTGTTACAAGCAGGGAATCAATCATTCCCTCAACCACAGGATTATCTGCACTTTGTGCAATAATCCTGTGGAACTCTTTATCTAAACGACCATAATCACCGTCCGCATTCTCTTGTATGGAATCAATGGTCTCCCTTAACCTTTCAAGTTGGTCATCCGTTATTTTTTCAGCTGCAATCGTGACCAAACCCAATTCCAAGGCCATACGCGCTTCGATGATGGCAGGTACATTATTAATAGATAATGCAAGCATAACATTGAATGGATTACTGCCGACCTTGTTATTTATAAATGTACCTCCACGTGGTCTCCTCGTAATGATCTCCAATGTCTCCAATGAACTCAGTGCTTCGCGTAATACAGGTCGGCTTACATCAAACTGCTTCATTAATGACATTTCTGCCGGCAACTTATCCCCCGGTTTCAATTGTCCACTCATCAACAGGTGTACAATTTGTTCTAGCACCTGTTGTGACAATGTACTTCTACGGATAGTATCCATTTTATATTCCTGCATACCACCCCTCCTCTCAAAACTATCCTATTCTTTCTTCATGTTTTTATTATTACCACATTGGACTAAACTTCTCAATTCGGGAACCATGTTCTCATTATAGCCAAATGGTTTTGACTGGATTATTTCAGCGCATTCAGAAATTGCAGCATGCGAATCGACAAATAAATAATCCGCCTCATTAATAATTGTATCAGGAAATCCCTGCATTAATGACTTAAAGGAACCTGAAGCTGCGAAATGCTTTCCAGTTAAATCAATCTGCCCGTCAAAGGGGATTACAAGCTCCACAGAAGTCGTTGTTGTAATAATCAATTGAGCCTCTTTCAAAATTGTTTCGGGTTCAGCAACTTCAAATTGGACGGATGGAAATTCACCCTTGGCTTCCTCTAAAAAAGAATCTAGTCATTCCTTACTACGATTATACACTAAGCGCGCTGTATCGGCCGAACTACACAAGCGGTCTGCAAATGGCTAAACCCCTGATCGCATGTGCCAATGACGCCAATTGTATCAGTTTAATCGGAGTCCAAGTATTTCATACCTAAACCACTTACAGCGTCGGTTCGCATTGCTGTAATCGCTCTGGTATCCATAAGAACAAGTGGTTTCATCGTTTCTCTGTCACTTAATAGAAAAATCCCCCTCAATCTAGCTTCATTATCAGAGGTGATCTCAATTAGTTTTGTCCCATTATAGTTCTCATAAAATGAAGGCATTTACAAAGCCGAATTTTTACCTTCATTTATAAATAATCGCTCTGGGAGCAATGAACGTTTTTCCCCTTCCTGTAAGTAATACGCTTAGATTGTTTCAATAATGCCGCTCACCGAAATGATTCTCCTAATTTCTTGGTCATTAATGTAATGCACGTTATCCCTTCTCATCATTACTCGGGACCATACATCCACTTCAGCAAAAAATCAAACGACTAAAAAAAGGCATGTAAAAATGAGGAGTTAGCTTTTCATCGCATAACTCCTCTGCTTGGATCTTATTTAATAAATACAGTTTTAATAGAAGTGAAAAATTCAATTGCAGCTCTACCCTGTTCCCGGGAATGAGAACTGGATTGCTTCATACCACCGAACGGAGCTTGTAATTCAACGCCCGCACTTTCTGCATTGATCCGCACTAAGCCAGCATCCATTTCGTTAATGAAGGACAACATATTCCCTATGTTTGTTGTAAAAATAGAAGCACTTAGTCCATATTCCGAGTCATTTGCCAGTTCCAGAGCTTCCTCCAGTGTATCCACTTTCAAGAGTGCAAGAACGGGACCGAAGATTTCTTCTCTGACAATCGTTAAATCGGGCGAAGTACTTTCAAAAACGGTAGGTTCCACGTAATATCCTTTATTTTCAAGTACTCGATTTCCACCGAATAACAATGTCGCCCCTTCTTCTTTTCCTTTTTCAATATAGGAAAGAACGGTATTCAACTGGCCTTCGCTGGCACAAGGTCCCATCCACGTACCTGATTCAAGACCGTCTCCGACAGTAATTTCCGCCACTTTTTCAAGCAACTTTTCTTTAAATCTATTGTATACCTCTTTTTGAACGATAACACGGCTTGTCGCTGTACATTTTTGGCCAGTAGATTTTAGTCCACCACTGATTGTAGCATCGACTGCCAAATCCAAATCCGCATCACTTGCAACGATAACTGGGTTTTTTCCACCCATTTCAAGTTGATATTTAATTCCCCTTGTAACGGCGCTATGGGCCAGTTGTTTACCGACTGTGTTCGACCCTGTAAACGTAATGGCATCAATTTCACGATGATTTACCATCTCTGTACCAATTTTAGCACCTGAGCCTGTCACCATGTTGATAACACCCGCCGGAAAACCTGCATCGTGCAGGCAGTTAATCACTTTAGCACATGTAATGGCCGTTTCACTTGCTGGTTTAATAACAACTGTATTCCCATAAATAAGTGCTGGGGCCATTTTCCAGAGTGGAATAGCGACCGGGAAATTCCACGGCGTAATAACTCCAACAACCCCTACAGGAACGCGTGTTGTAAACAAAAGTGCTTCGCTATCTGTTGAAGGGATGACGTCCCCGATCGACCGCATTCCCTCGCCAGCATAATAACGTAGGATAGCTACACCACGTGCAGTTTCTCCCTTCGCCTCAGCAAATGTTTTCCCCATTTCTCGGGTCATTGTAGCCGCAATGTCATCGATACGCTCCTCTAATATAGAAGCAGCTTTCAATAAATAATCTCCGCGAACACTTCCTGCTAGTTTACGCCAAGCTTTTTGCGCTATTCGAGCAGAGGTTGCCGCATCATTAAAATCATTGCTTGAGGATAGTTGATACGAACCGACCACTTCACCTTTTATTGCAGGATTTTTACTGACCTCCGTCTGACCTGTATCGGAAGCCACCCATTCGCCGTTAATATAATTTAAGAATGTCGTAGTTTTAGATTCAGTTGTTGTATTCATAATTACCTCCTAGTTTATAGCCTTGGCATGAGTAGGGTATTTCGCCAATGCATTATTAATAATCGATTTTAACTCCTCATAATGCCCCTCTTCCACAGGGGCGATAGGCGCTCGGACATTTGTAGTGACAGGAAGGCCTACGATTTGCATCCCCGCTTTAATAAGTGAAACAGCATACCCTTTTTTCTGTTTCCGAATACGATGAATTGGAAAGATTACTTCTTCATACAATTCATGAACTACTTCGTCATTTCCTTTTAGCAGTGCATCATAATACTTCGCGGAAATGTGAGGGATATAGTTGGAAATAGCCGATGAATAAGAAGTGAATCCAAGGTTTACATACGACGCCATCGTCACTTCTGCTAACGGCATTCCATTGATCCACTCCAGGCGGTCACCAATCAAATGAGTGAGCTCAACATTTAGCTCCATATCACCTAATCCATCTTTATAGCCTACGAGCTGTGGTATTTCACATAGTTTTTGCAAGGTTTTAGGTTCTAAAACACAGTTATCACGTTGATAAACAATTGCATTCAAATTTGTACTTTCTATGATCTTACTCAAGTAATTATAGATTCCGTCTTGAGAAGGATCTATCAAATACGGAGGTAAGATCAGGTAACCTTCAGCCCCAAGTTCTTTAGATATTTGAGCTTGTTCAAGAGCATAAGTAATGTTCCCACCAACACCCGTATAGAGTGGTACTTTCCCCTTAGTCTTTTCTGCTGCAACTTCAACCATTGCTCTATATTCTTCATTGCTTATTGCATGTAATTCCCCTGCACCACACGCGACAAAAACCGATTTCAACCCATTATCAATTAAAAACTCAATGTTTTCACCTAACGCATGTAAATCCAATTTACCTTCTGCATCCATTGGAGCAACTGGGAACCCTAAAATTCCTTTTGGTGCTCTCCTACTAAATGTACTCATGTTAATTCCACCCCTCAAAATTGTATTTATTCTATATGTCATATTGTAAGACAATAATAATTATCTGTCAACTCTTTTAAAAATACGCTTGAAAAAAAGCTCCACATTCAAATTGTTATACCAAACGTATAAGTAGAATTCGGACTGAATTATGTAGTTTTACTATCATTAGTGATGCAGTGATTTTGGGCTAAGGTTGTTTCATGTACATCTGGCTGAGAATAGAATCCTGTTTCCTGTAATCCACCAATCTATAAATGCATTCCCAATGTATCGCGTGAATCATGCTCAGCAACACATTGTCGCATTGTAAAACATAAAATAAAGTGTGATTATGGAATTGATAACACCATATGTCTAGCATACGAAGCTGGCCAACTGGAACTGAATGTCATGGAACCTTTACTCGTTTTTAACCTACCGTAGTCCAATAACATCATGAATAATGGATTCCAGATATTTACCGGTTATTATGTTTTAGGAATAAAAGCAAATGAAACACTATGTTTAAAAGAGTGGGGGAGTTATTACAGCCATTACTTCTCATATTGGCTATGAAGCTGCTGCAAAATAGTACGTGAAGCTATTGTAGAGAATAAATTTATCTGTGAACTTTGTAATCAGTACGGGATTTTATCTGAAGATGAACTAAACCTAATCTTAGATCTTTATTAAATGACCAACCCAGGAATTTCTGGAGGACTGTTATTGAAATAAATAAACAATCCCCCACTTTTCTAGACTGTGGGGGATTGTTTATTATCAATTATAACTACATTTTTTTTCAGAACTATATCTAATTTAAACGTGTGTCAGCGGACTGCTATCCCAAATAAGTGAAATCGCAACTGCCTATTCTGTCTGGCGAAATTTCGGATAACCAATTAAAATGGCAATAACACCACAAATTCCGATTAAGACAGGATAAAAAGAATAAGGGATAATACTAACCGGTGATATTGCTGCTAGTCCAGCAGCCGCAAGCATTTGCCCTCCATAAGGCAAAATCCCCTGCCAGCTACTTGCGAACATATCAAGTAAACTAGCTGACTTCCTTGGGTCGATTTCATATTCATCCGCGATACTTTTTGCTAATGGCCCAGTAATAATAATCGATATCGTATTATTCGCGGTGGCGATATTAGCCATACTAACTAAACCAGCAATCCCAAACTCAGCCCCTTTTTTCGATTTAATTTTGCTCGTAATGACATATAAAAGATAATCAATACCGCCGTTATATTTGATAATCTCAACGACGCCACCGATTAAGATTGCAATGATTGCTAAATCCTCCATACTAATAATCCCTTCAGCAACTAGTTGTAAAAAACCACCGAAACTGTAAGACCCATCAATCATCCCGATAATTCCAGCAAATAGCGTTCCACCAAGCAAAACAACCAGCACATGTGCACCTAATAACGCCGCTACAAATACCGCGATATAAGGGAGTATTTTAAACAACTCATACTGATAGTCCCCACTCAAATCAGCTACATTACCTCGTGTGATTATACCTAGAATAAGCGCTGTAGCAATTGCCCCAGGCAAAACAATCAAGAAGTTTACTTTAAACTTGTCTTTCATTTTTATATTTTGTGTCCTAACCGCCGCAATTGTCGTGTCTGAAATCATCGACAAGTTATCACCAAACATTGCACCCCCGATTACCGTCGCCATCGCCATTGCAAGCGGGATACCCGTTTGACTCGCAATCCCTATTCCAATCGGAGCCAATGCAACAACGGTCCCCATTGACGTTCCCATTGAAATCGAAATAAAGCAGCCAATAACGAACAATCCAACCATCAACAAATTCATTGGTAATAGGGATAAGCCAAGGTTAACAGTGGATTCGACCGCTCCCATTCCGCTAGCAACTGCAGAAAATGCACCCGCTAAAATAAAGATGAAAGCCATTAATATAATATTCGGATGGCCAGCGCCCTTAGTAAATGTCTCCACTTTACTGGACAACTTTTCTTTTCTATTCATCATCAAAGCGATAGCGGCTGCGATTAGTATCGCTACATTCAATGGCATATTTGAAAAGTCTTTTGTAAAAATTCCTGTGCCTATAAATAGCAACACAAAAACAAGTAATGGAAAAAGTGCAAAGGGATTTCCCTTTTTCACTTTAAGTTTTGTCATAAATATTCCTCCTAGTAGTCTGTCGAAATCCCAGAACTTACTGAAAACATAGTATTTCTATATGAATTACAATAACTAATCGTATCCTGCTTTCTTACTGGTGTCAACAGGGCTATTTACAGTTATCAGAATTAACGTATAAATTAGTTTACATAGCTAGTTAAAGTGTGATAGGTTAGATGACAAACGTGAGAGGATGATTAAAATGGCAGTAGTGGAAAGCTTTTTATTGGATCACACGATAGTAAAAGCCCCTTATGTACGCTTGGCGGGTACGGAACAACACGAGAAAGGCAGTACTCTTCAAAAATATGACTTACGATTTTTACAACCCAACCAGGACGCAATGCCAACTTCAGCTGTTCATACGCTAGAACATTTACTTGCGACGTATTTACGCGACGAACTGACAGGGATTGTCGACGTATCACCAATGGGGTGTAGAACAGGATTTTACATGATTATTTGGAATGAACATGAGCCTAAAGAAGTTGCCGCCGCTTTAACAATAGTTCTCGAAAAAGTAGTAACAACCGAACACATTCCCGCCGTTTCTGCACTCGAATGTGGCAATTATAAAGATCATTCGCTATTTGCAGCACAAGAGTATGCAAAGTTAGTCCTTGAAGCGGGACTAAGTGACGATCCGTTCCGCGATTAAGCATATTAAATTACGTACAATTATGATTGTCATTCTATAATTTAGCACCTGAAAATAACAGTAGAGGTTGCCCCAACGTTGAATTTGGGGCAACCTCTTTTTTGTTTGCAATCTTGATTTCTTGTACTATATGAGTTGTAGGCTAATGTTCTGCCAACTAATTTGGTGAGCAGTGAGTTTGTTGGAGATTCCTATGATTTAGTTGGATACTTCACAGATTTCCTCCTAGGTACATGTCTGGTCTTTATTTTAATCAGTATGCAAATTCCAGTGTATTTTCTAGCTATTCTGGTGTGCAGGTATCTAAAAGCTCTTATAACCCCTTGAAGTAAGTTGCCACATTTTCTGTTACAAATGAATGTCCGATTAAGAGAGGATCCTTTTTTAACTGCAATTGAAATTGGTTGAAATTCTTAATCAAGTAGTCTCTTTGCTTCTCATCGACTATGAATTTAACGCCGTATCGGTAGAGATCTCCTTGTTCCTCATCAAATACAATTGTCCCATAAAGCGTCATTTCCTCGTCAATTATTGTTGTTTGAAACTTCAATACAATGTCCGATCTTGTAGGAAGTTTAATGTTGGATACGAAACGTAATCCACCCGGTCCTATGTTTTCAACTAACACTTTTGTATTTCCTAATTGTACCTTCTTTCCATTTAATTCTGCCACCGTCATAAATGCTTCGAGCGGATATTGGAAATCAATTCTAAAATATTTTCTTTTTTCTTTTATAGGCACAGATTCAATTTCAGAATTCGATTTTCCGGCTAATAACTTTAGAATGTTTTCTTCTGAAACAGGTCTGCTAAATAAATACCCCTGAATCCAATCGCATTGTAAATTAGATACAAACTCTCGCTGTTCTATCGTTTCGACACCTTCCGCTACGACTTCTATTGAGAGTCTATGTGCTAATTGAATAATTGAGGTTACTATTTCGGCGCTATCCTTATCAGATGGAATGTCCTTTATTAAACTCCTATCTATTTTCAATATATCCGGTTTTATGTCTCTTAAACTTTTAAAGGATGCATAGCCTGTCCCAAAATCGTCAAGTGAGATTTGTATACCCAACCCACGCAACTTCTCTATTTTCCCTAATACTTTTTCTTCCTGCTCCATCATCGTACTTTCCGTGATTTCAATGTTAAGCCATTTTGGATCAAGTTCATTTTCTTGTAAGATGCTAGAAATCATAGCGACTAAACCTGTTTGTAAAAACTGCACAAGTGACAAATTGACTGATGCCTGAATAAAGTACCCAGCATTATGCCATAAACGCACATTTTTGCAAACTGTCCGCAATACCCATTCACCAATTGGAGTGATCAATCCCGACTCCTCAGCCAGCGGAATAAATTCATCCGGTGAAACAATTCCCCAAACTGGATGATTCCAACGTAGTAGCGCTTCTACACTAACAATTTGATTCGTCCCCGTATGAACAATCGGTTGGTAATAGACAAGAAATTGATTGTCATGCAACGCTTGCTTGAGCTCATTTCTTAAAGAAAAAACCTTATATGTAGCGACATTGGCCGTTGGTGAATAAATTTGATAATTATTATTTCCCGCTTTTTCTGCAAGGTACAATGCTAAGCCTGTATTTTTCATGAGTGAAGCAGTATCATCTCCCGATTCAGGATAAATACTAATACCAATACTCGTCGTAATGAAAAGATTATACCCTTTAATGTCAAATGATTGTTCAAAAACTTGCAATGCATCCTTCGCGATTTGTTCAATTGAATGAATGTCTTGAAGGTTTGTAGTTAAAATTGCGAATTCATCTCCACTTATTCTGGCCATCATTTTTATATTTTTATTAAGTGTATTTTTTAACTTCCTCGCAATTTCAATTAATAACAGATCACCGACCTCATGACCTAATGAATCATTTAAAAACTTAAATCCGTCTAGATTAAGGAACAAAACGGCGAACTTTCTCTTATCAATATTCGCTAGTCTTATTTCAAGATCCACTCCATTTTCAAATGCTCGTCGATTTGGTAACTCAGTTAAATAGTCATGGTAAGCCATATATTGAATTTCGCGCTGTTGCTTTTTTAATTCAGAAATGTCATGTAAGTTACAAATAACCCCATTCACACTTGGGGCATGGAGTAGATTCGTATAGATAACTTCAAAGTCACGCCATTCTCCATTTTTATGCTTTAATCGCAGCTCTACTGTGAACGGAGTATTAGGCCGCTTGAGAATCTCTTTGAATTTACTCTTCTTCAGTTGATGGTCATCTGGATGTATCAGGTCAAAAAAGTTTGTCCCAGTAATCTCCTCCACTTTATACCCAAGAACAGCCTCAATTGCTGGGCTTTCAAAGACAATTGTTCCTTTTGAATCGAGGATGCCAATAATTTCATGAGAATAATGAATTAATGATTGAAGTTTTTCGCGCATTTCTTGAATATCCTGCTTCAATTCTTGTGCAACAGTAATATTACTTGTTAATCCATAAAGACCTAAGACTTCGTTATTCTCCATTTGAATAGGTGTCAGCGTTACATCAATATGACTGACTCCACCATGTTCATTAATGACTCGATATTTTACATATTGAGCTTCTCCGTTTAAAACTCTGGCGAAGTAGCCTTTTACCCTTTCTAAATCTTCTTCATAAACAAAGTTACTATACTTTTCCCCTATGCATTCTTCTACTTTAGTTCCAGTTATCAGTTCACTCCCTCCACGTATACTGACGATGACCCCTTTTCGATCAACAACGAAGAGAAGTATATCAGGTGAATTTTCAAATATTTGCGGATAAGAGTTTTTTTCCTCGTTCAGATAAGCCATTAATCTTTTCCTTTTATTAATTCTTGTTAGCAATTATACTCCCCCTTTATAAAAAACGATTAGATAATACCGCGGTAATCGTTTCAGAGTCGAACTGGTGACTGTTCATTTCACCGATCAACTTATTGAATAAAAATACAAAAAAAAGACCAGACATTCACCAAGTGTCTAATCTTCATTCTATTATTATACAAGCGTAGTGTATTTTCTGAAAATTGTCACGTGAAGCGGACTGATACTACATCCTAGCAAATGCTCCTTTTTAGGGATTTACCTTTAAATTCTACTAACCAGAACATTATTTCACACTCCCAAGAACAGCACCTTTTACAATACTAAACGACCTTCTAGTTCTTCAGTTATACACGGGCATTCTGTAAAAATAAATCTAACTTCTACCAGTGGCAAAGACTTGATTCAATTTCATTTTACTCTTATGAGATTACAGATTTCCTCTAAATCATTCATTAACCTTGTAGTTCCTTTACTAAGTCGGGTGGCACTTGACCCGTTACGCCGGCCACTAGATTTTCTGCAGCTTTCATAGCCATATCAAATCTTGTCTTTTGCGTTGCAGATCCAATGTGCGGAAGTACCACGACATTGTCCATCTTCAAAATCGGGTTATCTACAGCCACAGGTTCTTTTTCAAATACATCCAGACCTGCACCACGAATTACCCCACTTTGTAATGCAGCAATCAATGCATTTTCATTAACAGTTTGACCTCTTGAACAGTTAATGAAAATAGCGCTGGACTTCATTATGTTAAATTGCTTTTCTCCCATTAAATGATAGGTAGATTCCCTTAACGGAACCAGTAGTAATACAAAATCAGATCTTTCCAGTAAAGATTCCATATCACTATAAGTAATTCCATACTTGTCTTCTAATTCTGGCTTTCTTTTGGTGTTGTAATACAATACATCCATCTCAAAACCCAATGCAGCCCGTCGAGCAACCTTTTCACCGATTCGTCCCATGCCAATAATACCTAAAGTAGAATGATGTACATCCTTTCCAAATGATTCTTCACTATCCAACACCCGGTCCCACTTACCTTCTTTCACATAGTTATTAAACTCAACCACCCTTCTCGAAGTTGCCAAAATCAGCCCAAAAACTAAATCAGCAACAGCTTCATCTAGAACGAAAGGGGTATTCGTCCCCCATACATCTCTTTCCTTCATGGCTTCAATGTCAAACGCATCATAACCAACAGCTATATTGCTAACAACCTTTAAACTTGGAGCGCTATTTAAAAATTCTTTTGTTATTATACCTTTTGGAGTCATAAGTCCTTCAACATCAGCAACTTCCTTTAAAAGAACATCATTCGGTATCGGCGTTTCTTCATTCCATATTTTATAATCGCAATATTGAGCAATATAATCTTCCACTTCTTGTGGAATTCGTTTTGAAATAAACACCTTCGGCTTCATTTACTTCCTCCTTTATAGCAAATAGCGAGTTTTGTAATAAATTCACTTTTACCATTCCGCAATACTACCATCGACATGACGCCAAACCGGATTCTTCCAATTATGCCCTACTTGGGACTGTTTCCTTACAAAGTCCTCATCTATTTCAATTCCTAATCCAGGCAGTTGCGGAATAGCAACATATCCATCTTTATAATCAAAGACAGACTTATCCTTTACATAGTCCAACAAGTCACTACCTTGGTTATAATGAATTCCCAGACTTTGTTCTTGAATAAAAGCATTATGTGAGGTGGCATCTACATGTAAACAAGCAGCGAGAGCAATAGGCCCTAATGGACAGTGAGGTGCAAGCGCAACATCATATGCTTCCGCCATAGTCGCTATCTTTTTACATTCTGTTATCCCCCCAGCATGTGATAAATCGGGTTGAATAATATCTACGTAGCCATCGGATAAAACAGACTTGAAATCCCAACGTGAAAACATACGCTCACCAGTGGCTATCGGAATAGTAGTATGGTTAGCTATTTCCCTCAGAGCTTCATTGTTTTGTGAAAGCACGGGCTCCTCGATGAACATTGGTCGAAATTGCTCCAATTCCTTAGCTAAAATCTTTGCCATCGGCTTATGTACTCTACCGTGGAAGTCTATACCAATTCCAACATACTGTCCGACAGATTCACGGACTGCGGCAATCCTTTCTAATGCTTGGTCAATCTTTTCATACGAATCAATATATTGCAGTTCTTCGGTAGCATTCATTTTAAGCGCTGTAAATCCTGCATCTACAACTTCTTTCGCAGCTTGCCCTACATCCGAAGGTCGATCCCCGCCAATCCAAGAATAAACCTTCATTGAATCACGACAAGCCCCGCCTAACAACTGATACACAGGAGCATTAAAATACTTTCCTTTGATATCCCAAAGTGCTTGGTCTATTCCTGAAATTGCACTCATCAGAATTGGGCCTCCCCGATAAAAACCTGAGCGATACAACATACTCCAATGATCTTCAATTCGTAATGGATCCTTGCCGATCAAATACTCCATTAATTCCTCTACACAAGCTTTAACGGTATGCGCTCTTCCTTCAATTACTGGTTCTCCCCAACCAACTATACCTTGATCAGTTTCAATCTTCAGAAATAACCAGCGCGGGGGAACTTGAAATAGTTCATAACTACGAATTTTCAACCCATACCCTCCTTAGGATTTCTTATAGAATTTCTTCGTAAACACCGGTGAAAACAGGGTAATGACCCCAATTATTAATAATATAACCGTGATAGGCCTAGTATAAAAGATACTTAAGTCCCCTGAAGACATTACTAAAGCACGACGGAAATTACTTTCCATCATTGGTCCTAAAATTAGACCCAAAATGATAGGTGACAACGGAATATCAATTTTCTTCAAAAAATATCCGATAACTCCAGCAGCAAACATCACAATTACGTCAAAATAATTATTACCTAATGAGTACGAACCTACGACACAAAGTACTAAGATAATAGGTGTTAAAATAGACTTTGGAATATATAAGACTTTGGTAAATACCCTTATTAACAACAATCCAAAAATTAAAATCAACACATTTGCTATTAACATGCCGACAAACAAAGTATAGACAATCGGTCCATTTGTTTCAAATAACATAGGCCCTGGCTGTAGCCCCTGAACCATCAATGCCCCAAGTAGTACAGCGGTGACGGCATCACCGGGAATTCCCAACGTTAAAAGTGGAATCATTGCTCCCCCAGTTACACTATTACCAGCAGCTTCTGGCGCTGCGATACCTCTTAAATCCCCGTGTCCAAACTCCTCTTTATTCTTTGCAAAACGTTTCGCTTCGTTATAAGCTACAAAAGCTGCAATGTCTGCACCTGCACCTGGAATTATTCCAGTAGCAGTTCCAATTCCTGCGGATCGAAGAATGGTACCAATGATAGTTTTAAACTCGCTCCATTTTAATTTCACTTTTTCAACTGTAATTTTCACTTGGTTGACTGAAAACAAATCTTCCATTGATTTAAATGCTTCGGAAGTGGCGAATAAACCAATCATTATCGGAATAAAGTTAATTCCACTTGTCAGTTCCGTCAATCCGAAAGTAAATCTTGGAAACCCGCCAATCGGATCTAATCCAATTGTTGAAATGAGTAAACCTAATACTCCAGCCATCAACCCTTTAACGAGAGATGATCCTGCAACACTAGAAATGATTGATAAACCAAAGAAAGCAAGTGCAAATGTTTCAGGTGCACTGAATTTCAAGGCGAAACTCGCTAATTGTGGCGCTACCAGTATGAGAACTATGACGCTGAGGAATCCTCCAGTAGCAGCTGAAATGGTAGAGACAGTTAAAGCTTTATTTGCTAAACCCCTTTTAGCCAAAGGATGACCGTCTATAACAGTAGCAGCGGATGCTGGGGTCCCAGGTGTGTTAATTAATATTGCAGTTATAGAACCGCCATAAACAGATCCGAAGTATACTCCGATTAGCAGTAAGATTCCGCTTACAGCCTCCATTCCAAACGTCAAAGGAAGCATTAATGCAACGCCCATTGTTGACGTTAACCCTGGCAATGCTCCAATTGATATTCCAAGTGCAGTCCCTAATACTAAAATAAGTAGCACATGCCATTGCAATACATTAGCCAATCCTTCTGCTAATAAACTCATTTATTTCACCCCGTTTTATAGAAATAACGACCCCATTGGAATCGATACCTTCAGTAGTTTCACAAAAACAATAAAAATAAATAGTACTGTCCCAATTGGAACACTAATTAATATGATCTTACTCCGCACTTTTGAGAATAGTAAAAGGCTAAAAACTAATAGCAATGTCGAAATATAGAAACCTATAATCGGCATTACGATAATATAGAGTAAAATGATACCCATGGACGCAATTGCATAACGAGTAGTATGTTCCTTTTCCACTTTCCCACTTTTATCAAGAACACCTTGAATGAATAATATTAATCCAAAAAGAATTAATAGCCCGCAATAAATCCTAGGCATAAATGCAGGACCAGTATCACTCACACTCAATTCAGGAAAATTAAATGTAAGTGCGTAAAAGAAACTACCTAAAATTAAAACACCTAATCCACAAATCATATTTGGAATTCTCATCGGATTCACCCCTTAGTAAAGGCTGATTGCCATACAAAATGACTTTTATGTCCCCATCCTCTTGTATGGTAAGCAGTCAACATTTTATAATTAAAGGCCAGAAAAAAACTTTATTTCCCACCCAAGCCTAACTCAGGAATCAATTTCCCAAAGTACTCATAGTTTTCGTCCATATGCTTCTGGAATTCACTAGATCCTTTCACCTGAATTCCTAAACCGTTAGCAGCCATAAACTTCTTGAAATTCTCTTCTTCAGTAGCCTTAGTAAAGGCTTCTTCAAGAATAGCTACAATTTCATCTGGTGTATCTTTAGGAACTGTTAACCCTCTCCACGTACCAATTGTTTCAATTTCCAATCCAGCTTCCGTAAATGTTGGGACATCCGGGATAATATCAGATCTAGTATCAGACATAACCGCAAGAGTTTTTAGATTTCCCGCCTCAAGTTGTGTTTTCACTTCTGCTGGACTCACAGTCACCGCATCGATATGTCCACCTACTAGAGCTGTTACAGCAGGTGCTGCACCTTCAAAAGGTACATGATTAAGCTCAATTACCGCATTTTCAGCTAAGCTTTCTGCAGCTAAATGCCAAGTAGACCCTGAGCCCGCATTTCCAACCTTAAGTTTTCCTGGATTCGCTTTCGCAAAAGCAATAAATTCTTCTAATGTGTTATACGGTGCATCAACAGGCACTGTCAATGCTGCAGGATCTAAATTCACTAATACGACCGGTTTTACTTGCTTATAATTAAGCGGTGAAATACCTAGGTGTTCAAGCATAGTCAATTCGGCAATTACCATGGTTACTGTATAACCATCTGGTTTAGCGTTTGCTCCTTCTGTCATTCCTAACGAACCACTACCGCCCGGTTTGTTTACTACCCCAATTGACTGACCTAAATATTTTTCTGCATCAGCCGCCAAAGCCCTTGCTGCCAAATCAGTTCCGCCACCTGCGGATGTTGGAGATATAAGCGTTATCGATTTAGTAGGAAAATCATTTCCACCATTTGATTTGCTAGTATTTTCATTACTGTCTTTGTTGCATCCTGCCAATGCCAAAAACAGAATTAGCATGAATACAGTTCCAAGATACTTCAATGAATTTTTCATTTGTATGCCTCCCTTATAATTGGTTATTATAGAATTTCATTTCATTACCTATAAAATAATTTAATTGGTTTTAGATAAGTATTTATTTGCTACTTCTTGCGCTCCGAAGACTAAAGAATGTTCTACTTGTTGATTGTTAGCTTCTATTATTCGCCAATCGTTTTTCAAGTGTTTCAGTAAGTGTGTGAATACTTTTTTTAATGGATCAGCACCCCCAACGACAATCCATTCCATTTCTCCAATATCAGCTATAGAGTGTAAAAGGGTCTGAATGTCATCGTAGATAACTGCTCCCACAAAATAGTTTGCTCTTTGATTAGCATCGAGTTTTGAAAATAACTGAAGTAAACGAATATGATAGAAGCTTCTTGTTAATCCATACTGTTTTGCAGCCGCATATCCTTTTTCAAGCATTTCCTCGTTTATATCCTCTATGAGTTGTTGGTCAAGAGAATCCGAGAGTATCGTTTCTTTTTGCATAGCTAAAAGCGTTTCTCCACCCAATGTAGATAAACATGAAGTGAGCGTCTGATTTTCATCCACTACCACATATTTTGTATGAGAGCCGGGTAAAACCATAATACCTTTTCCTTTTACATTTAGTTGCTTCAACAGCCCAAATGCTTCCACTTCTTCTCCCCGCATAACATCAAATTGATTTATAAAATCTACGGTATCCAAGTTTTCATTCACGTGATTTTTCATACCTGGAATAAAGATACAGGGGATATTAAAGAATTCTTCCAATTTAATAATCCTAGAATGCTCTACGAAGTCATTTATACTAGCTGGAGTTGTCACATGTGGTATTTCGTATATACCAAGATTTGATGTAATCATTCCAGAAGCTACGATGTACTTAATCTCAGATGGAGACAACTGATTTCTCTCAAGTAATTGTTTGATTCCTTCATTTAATTGTTTTTTCAAATTCTCATTATTTCCTTCAATAGCTGTATTCCTAACACCAATACTAACTTTTTGAAGATCTTTAATTTCACCTGTTTTCTTAACTATTAATCTTATTCTAGAATTGGTCGTTCCAGAATCAATCAAAATAACATTCATATCCTCCACCGCTTCTCTTCTTAATCATCTGATGATTATATTTTATTTACTATTTCTACGAAGCGAGCTGCTCGTCTTTCTATTTCTTCAAATTTCCCTTTTTCAATAAGTTTGTCATCG
The DNA here is from genome assembly GCF_014302295.1 of Sporosarcina sp. resist. Classification (NCBI taxonomy): domain Bacteria; kingdom Bacillati; phylum Bacillota; class Bacilli; order Caryophanales; family Caryophanaceae; genus Sporosarcina; species Sporosarcina sp. resist. The sequence goes on from NZ_CP060287.1 coordinate 4,153,506, forward strand.
ACTAACGAACTGCCAATCCCTAATGAATGTACTCCTGCTCTTAAGTATTCTTCTGCATTTTCTAGCGAAATTCCGCCTACAACCATAGTCTGGATAAATGGCAACGGACCTTTTAAATCGGAAATATATGTCGGTCCTAGTGATCTAATTGGAAATATCTTCACCATCTTCGCTCCATATTCATAAGCTGTTAACGCTTCAGTGGGCGTCAATACCCCTGGAATAATTGGAACGTTGTAACGATTGGCCATTTCAATTGTGCTTCGTTTTAGAGTAGGAGTTAAGATGAAACTAGCGCCCGATAGAATTGATAGTCTGGCCGTCTCAGGATCTAATACCGTGCCCGCTCCTATTAACATGCTTGGATAGAGCGCTTTCATTCTTTCAATCCCATTAAGTGCGCCAGGTGTATTCATCGTTACTTCTACTACACGAATTCCACCATCATATAGGCTTTTAACAGTACTTTCGAGTTTATCCGAAGAATTGCTGCGTATAATAGCTACTAATTTTTCTTTATGTATTTCTTGTAAGGTTTCATTCAAAATATACCCTCCTCATTATTCCTCTATAAGGAACACCGTTCCTTATAGAGGTTATTTTTTAGTCGTTCCTTATTAAGGAACGACGTTTCAATTCCGATCTTCATTTGTATTATAAAAGATAATATGAAAGTTTGTCAATTCAAATTTAAATAATAATTGTGATTAGTTTTTCCCCAAGTGTTTGGATATCTCTCTTGACACTCTTAATACTTCAGAAGCTATCATCTCTAGTTTCTCATCATCTACTCTCATAATAGGTCCAGCGACGCTTATACCCGCAACCACATCACCTTTATAGTTAAATATGGGTGCAGCTGCACACTTAATCCCTAACTCATGTTCTTCATCATCAAAAGAGTATCCCCTATTTCTTATCTCCTTTAAGTGCTCTAGCATTGTATTCTTTTCAATAATTGTTTTATCAGTGAACTTACGAAGTCCCTTTTCTTCAATAATTTGAAGAATTTTATCTTCTGGTAGGAAAGCCAGTATCGCTTTACCCACTCCGGTACAATGCATTGGAGCTCGCTTTCCAATATTAGAGAACATTCGTATAGTTTCAGAGCTCTCAATTTTATCTATATAAACAATTTCGTCATTCTCCATAATAACCAGATGCGCCGTTTCACCGGTTAATTCTGCTAGATGATACAAATAATTAGATGCTAACTTTCTAATATCGAGATTATCAGAAACAGTTTGACTTAGTTCTATCAATTTAAGTCCTAATGAATATTTCTGATTTTCTTCATCCTGCTTAACGTATCCCTTTTTTTGAAGCGACATAAGTAAGCGATGAGCCGTACTTTTAGAAACATCTAATTTTAGAGATAGTTCTGTTACGCCTAATCCTTTTGAATTCTCTTGTAAGATATCTAAAATTAATAAAGCACGATCAACTGACTGAACAGTAATAACACTTGATTTCATAAAAATCCTCCTAACGCGATTTTGTTCCTTATTGCGGAATATCGTTCCTACTATAATTGATTATACACCTTTTGAAAAGGATATCGCAGTTAAGATAGTGTTTAACGTATGCAATTGTATTATATTTCTCACAAATCAACCCATTAATTTGACGCTGTAATGCAATTCTAACGCAACAGTTCTACACCCATTCCGCAAATTAGAAAAGCTCGTCGTGATTGAATTCATCCCCTACATCCACTCCGTAATATGCGCTCTAGGCGCTAATATTTACGTCATTAAACCATTCAATGAACAGTCATAAAAAGTTGATGCATTAGACTAGATGATTGAAAAAAGAAAGTCGATTTGTTGCGCTCTTAACGCAGATGGAAGATAAGTTCTTGGAACATGCACTGCATAATGTACCTGTTTAATTAATCAGGATTCGTTGGACACTTCAGGAGTTTCATTGGAGACCTCCCCATTGGTTGGACGCTTTCATGGGTTCGTTGTAAACTTCTTGGGATTGGTTGGACGCTTTCTCGGCTTAGTCGGACTCTTTTTCGGTGGTTAGATCAGACTGCAACAGTTACTTCAACAGGCAACTAACCACTGACATGAACTTATAACCTTTAAGGGCTAAATAGTCGCAGACATGTTTAAAATCTGCCTCCATTTGACAAAGAGATAAACCATCCCTATGACTAAATGAGTATATAAAAAATAAATAATAGATAATTCGTCTGATTTACATTCTATTTTTATACAACTTTGGCATATTTTAATAGTAGCGTGGCATAGCTAGCTGCTATGCCAATACTCAGATTGATATTAAGCTGAAATTGCGGTAAAATTGGTATTATAAGAATCCTTTCTACTGGTTATTTTTATTGATTTAACCTCGGCAGAAAAGGATTTTTTTTACTTATTCATTAATAATCCAGCTACTAATTGAGGCAAGGAAATATATAATTCTTACAAGGATATTGGAAGGGGGACTTAAATATGACGGAACCATACTATATTACTGAGTCTAAAAGAATGTGCAAAGCGTCCGGAATGGATCCGAATGAGGTATCGAGGCCAAAGAACTTTTTGAGCGAAGTGGAGTTTGCCGAGAAAAGAAAATCATATAGTGAAATCTTGTCAGTTGTGAGTTTTTTCTCGAATAAGCTACTGAACTCCTTAAAAGGCACGCCGATACTCGTTGTTGTTTCGGATGCAAACGGTTATCTTCTTGAAATTGAAGGAGATGAAACTATAAAGTCTACCATCGAACAATTTGGGATCAGACTAAGCAGCCTGTTCACCCAGGAAGATACAGGCACGAGTGTCGTCAGTCTTTCATTGCAACAAAAACACCCGATCAGTCTAATTGGCGAACAACATTATCATACGTTTCTTCATAACATTGCGTGTTATGGGGCTGCATTTCACTATACTGATGACAATAACCTACTTGGTAGTGTGTCCATCATGATGCCCATCGCATTTCAAAACCCGCTTTTTCTTACGATGTTAACCCAGGCGGTTGATTCGATTGAAAGGGAACTTTTATTAAGAAAACAAAATAAAAAACTTAATATTATGAATCAAATCATGTTAAGCAGAACAAGAAATGGGATTGTTGTTACAGATGAGTTCGGAATCACTACTGAGTTTAATGATTTTGCCCAAAAAATATCGAATAACAGCAGAGAATCGGTTATTGGAAGAAACATTTATGAATCGTCAATAACGGGAGACTATTTTAAAGCAGTATTGGAACAGGGAAAAATAATCGAAAACGAAGAAATCAAATTTAAAGATAACACGGGTAACCAAGTTGTCTGCCTGTTCGATGCCCAGCCCATTTATGAAGATGATAAAATGATTGGTGCCTTCGGCCAGTTCAGGGATATTTCAGACCGTTACCGACTGCAGGAAAAATTTAACTACTTAGCCTATCATGATGATTTAACAAACCTACCAAACAGACGATATATTAATAAGGAACTAGCAATCATCATACAGGGACTAAAAGCAGGTCAAAATCGGACGATGGCTCTTTTGTACATGGATCTGGACCGCTTTAAAGTCATTAACGATAACTTTGGTCATTCATATGGGGATGAACTCATTACCAAGGTAAGCGAGCGTTTATGTGGTTGTCTTGGGGAACAGGATGTACTTGCCCGAATGGGTGGGGATGAATTTATCTTCCTGCTTACAGATTTCAGTAGTCCTGATTATCCGACGAAAAAGGCCGAAGAGATACTCAATCTGTTTCATGAACCTTTTCAAGTCGGCAAGAAAGAGTTGCATACGACAGCGAGTATCGGAGTTGCGATTTATCCCGCCTATCCCGTTTCAATGGAGAGGTTCATGGTATACGCAGATAATGCGATGTATCAGGCAAAATCACGGGGTAAAAATCGTTATGTCGTACATACCTCTGAATTACTAGAAGATATGATGGACGAATATAGTCTCGAGATTGATTTAAGGAAAGCACTTGATAATAATGAATTTGTACTTCATTATCAGCCGCAAATTCATAACCAGACCGGTAAATTGATTGGGTTTGAAGCGTTAATTCGCTGGCAGCATCCAAGGCTAGGTCTGCTCCCTCCCGGGAAATTTATCAAACTGGCTGAAGAAAATGGATTGATCACCCAAATTGGAGAGTGGGTCATCAATGAGGCATGTTCCCAAAACAAAAAATGGCAGGATGCTGGAATGGTACCTGTAAAAGTTTCAGTTAACCTATCTACACAGCAATTTCTTACTAGAAATCTCATTACATTCGTGGAGGAAGTTCTGGAACGTACAGCACTCGACCCGCACTATTTCGTAGTCGAGATCACCGAATATATGGCGATGGAGTACGAATACTCTATTCTCGTATTGAATAAGCTGAAATCGCTCGGCATCGGCATTAGTATTGATGATTTTGGAACGGGCTATAGCTCGCTGAACTATCTTAAAAACTTCCCGATTGATTATATTAAGATCGACAAATCCTTCATTAGTGAATTAATGAACGATCCGAATGATGCCATTATTGTAAACGCCATTATCACGTTAGCACACAACCTTCATAAGGAAGTGATTGCAGAAGGTGTTGAAACAAAGGAACAGCTCGACTTCCTGACAAATCACCAATGTGATATAGCGCAAGGCTATTTCTTCAGCAAGCCACTTCCAATTAAGGAGATTGAGGAAATTTATTTAGTACAATAAGGATAATAGGGGGAGCAAACAGCATGACAACGACTGCATCCGTATTAGTAGCAAATTTCAAATATTGGGGTATTAATCACATTTTCGGCATTCCGGGAAAGGCAATTTCCCCCATATTATTCGAGATATTAGCACATGATCTGGAATTTGTATTAAGTAAACACGAAGCAGCTGCTGGGTTCGAAGCTTCCGGCTATGCCTTAATGAATCAGAAGATCGGGGTTGCAGTTGGTACGTCTGGACCTGGTGGGACCAACCTACTAACAGCTGCTGGTCAGGCGAAAGCCTCCAATCTCCCTCTATTAATTATCACAGGGCACCCTTCACTGAAAGATACTGGAAAAGCAATGGGACAAGACTCCAGCATATTCGGTACTGATCTTGTGGATATGTTCAAATCTGTCACCAAGTTCAGTGCACGGGTAGAACGCGGTGATATGCTACAGCCGTTCCTGCAGCATGCCCTTGAAAAAGCATTATCAGGTGTAAAAGGACCTGTGCACCTGTCCATTCCGTTTGATATTTTATTGCAAGAGATCGAACCATTCCAATTGGAATTTCCAGTTTTCAATGAAATGATTTCACTCAAAACCGATGATGTAATCGAAACACTGAATGCGGCCAAGCGTCCCCTCCTATTTCTGGGAAAAGGCGTTCATTCCAGCAAAGCCTACGAAGAAGTGCAGCATCTTGCTGAGCATTGGAACATTCCTGTCATTACCACACCAGGTGGAAAAGGTACATTTCCATCCAATCATAAGCTCTCTTTAGGAGCATTCGGTTTGGGCGGTACCGTGGAAGCAGCAGAATACTTTAATGAGCAGGTTGACCTACTTATTATCATCGGATCAAGATTAAGTGACATGTCGATCGCTGGCTTATCCGAAGCGATGTATCCGGAGCATATCATCCACTTTGATTATGACCCAACCTTTATCGGGAAATCAATTCAAGTACCAACTACTCCTGTGCTTGGCGACATAAAATCTAATCTAACAGCGATTTTAAAGGATATACCGGAAACAAACAGCGAAGCATTTTTATCACCAATTGAATTGAGCCCACTTCAGGATAATCAGCCAGGTGAGCGCATGTCCGCAGTTCAAGTATTACGGGCGATGCGAAATACGCTTCCAGATGACGCGATTATTTTTGGAGATGATGGAAGCCATTCATTCTACGGCATTAAATACTTTGATATTTACAAACCAGGGACTTTCTTCTTTGATGATATATTCGGTGCAATGGGCAACGGAATCGGCTATTCCATCGGTGCAAAACTATCAGCCCCCGAAAAAACAATTATTTGTTTAGTTGGTGACGGATGTATGTTCATGCACGGTACGGAACTTTCGACAGCGTACAATTATAACTCCCCTGTCCTGTTCATAGTTTTGAATAATGGACGATTAGACATGGTGGAAAAAGGAATGCAAAAAATGATTGGCACGTCCATCGGTGGTATTTATGAAACTCCACTCGATGTAGCTAAATTTGCCGAATCAATGGGATTAACAGCAACTACATGCCATACCCCTTATGATTTAACCGACGCTATAAAAGAAGCGTTACATATGATTAAAGAAACCAACAAACCGATTGTAATTGAAGCATTAGTTCTTGAAAATGAAATTCCACCAACAATGGGGAGGCAATAATATGGAAAATAACAAGCGGTATGAGTACGGTTTACATGCAATGGAGGAATTATTCTCGCAAGAAGTACGGACGGGCATGGAAGGCATAAAAAAAATCTCACCTGACTTTTGGGAGATGATTGTGTCCTTCGGCTTTGGTGATCTTTACTCTAGAAAAATTCTTACCCTTAAAGAACGGGAATTCATAACACTCACTTCACTCATCACACAGGGAGCTTTTGAGCAATTTAAAGTTCACCTGCAAGCAGCCTTAAACGTCGGCCTCACAAAAGATGAAATTATCGAAATCATCATCCAGTGTGCCGGATATGTCGGTTTCCCTAAAGCCGTTCAAGCAATGGGAATCGCCGGAGAGATTTTCGCTAAGAATGAGTAGGGATTATTGGCGCCTGAAGGATTGATAGGCTTGATATGGAGGCATATAGTTCACACATTTAAATAAACATGGAAAAGACCAGTCATTTGTAAATATGTTTGGTTTTTTCTATTTTTGTGGGGTTGGTTGGAGAGTTTATGTGGTTGGTTGGACAGTTCCATAGATTCGTTGGAGGCTTCCCCGTTGGTTGGATGCTTTCATGAATTGGTTGGATGCTTTCATGAATTGGTTGCAGACTTCTTGGGGTTCGTTGGACACTTTCTACGCTTGGTTGCACACTTCAATAGTTTCGTTGGAGGCTTCCCCGTTGGTTGGACGCTTTCATGAATTGGTTGCAGACTTCTTAGGGTTCGTTAGACACTTCCCTGTTGGTTGGACACTTTCATGAATTGGTTGTAGTCTTCTTGGGATTCGTTGGACGCTTTCTACGCTTGGTTGCACAATTCCATAGTTTTGTTGGACACTTCCCTGTTGGTTGGACGCTTTCATAAATTGGTTGTAGACTTCTTGGGGTTCGTTGGACACTTTCTGCGCTTGGTTGCACACTTCCATAGGTTTGTTGGAGGCTTCCCTGTTGGTTGGACACTTTCATGAATTGGTTGTAGTCTTCTTGAGGTTTGTTGGAGGCTTCCCTCATTTCCTTGGAAAACCATTCATTGGTTGAGTACCACTTTTTCGGGATAGGAAGTTTCTTTTTCCGTGAAAATAAGACGTATATGCAACTTTATCCCTGCCTTTGTTTTGTTGAATTTAGTCCATTGGTGATTGGTTAAATTATGTGCAATGTACTCAATTTAATACTTTTTAGCGGCATCGTGATTTTGCATAGTTCGTTCTAATGAATTTATTCGATTATATCAAGAAACAACCTTTATTTTTGCATACAGATAAACAATAGTTTTAGAGCGCTTGATACTTCATCAAGCGCTCTTTTTCATGTTATTTTGATAGGTCTTCAGCATCTGAGAAAGAATCGTGAAGTGGTTGCATTTCTTTAGTATCGTTTGGTACTTCATGTTTTGCCCAGTAGGAAGCGAGAATAGTTCCGGTTATTACTTGCCATGCGGAAGCGAATGCACTTGGTAATGCAGCTAGTGGCGTGAAATATGCAGCAGCTAAAGCTACACCAAGACCGGAGTTCTGCATTCCTACTTCAATCGATATTGCACGTTGGTCTTGACGAGATAGTCTTAAAGCTTTCGCTGCATAGTATCCTAATAAAAGTCCAAATCCATTATGTACTAAGACTGCTACGAACACTAATATCCCTGCAGTTGCAATATTTTCTTTATTGTTTGCAACAATTGCAGAGACAATAATTGTAATCGCAACAATAGAGATTAAAGGTAAAACAGATTCACTTTTACTGGTAACACTAGGTAGGAATTTATTAACTAATAAACCCAATATAATTGGAATAATAATCACCTGTACAATAGATATAAACATAGACATTGGATCGACTGGCAACCATTGCCCTGCAAAAATTAACAACAGAAATGGTGTCATAATTGGAGCAAGTAATGTAGAGACAGTTGTCATTGTGATGGATAGAGGAACATTTCCTTTAGCTAAATATACCATTACGTTAGAAGAAGTACCCCCAGGAACACTTCCAAGTAAAACCAAACCAGCGGCAAGTTCAGCCGGTAATTTTAATGAATAAGCGATAATAAATGCAATAGTTGGCATAATAGAAAATTGTGCAACCACTCCTATTAGAACAGGGATTGGATTCGTAAAAACTAATTTAAAGTCGGATGCTTTCAACGTAAGTCCCATGCCGAACATTACGACCCCAAGTAAGATAGTGATATACGCACCAAATGAAGAGAACAAACTTGGAACCATAAAAGCTAGGACAGAAAACACTATTACTATAAGGGCAAAATGTTTACCAGCTAAACTACTAATTTTGTTAAGTGCTTTCATTTCAAACCTCCTTTTTAGAGCCTATTCTTATATTCTCCAAACGGTATTTGAACACCGCCTGTCGCTACATAATGTACTATATCAATATCTTTAGTCCAAACACCAGCAACCAGTCCATAATCAGTGGCATTTGCTAATTCAATTGCTTCTTCCACATTACCAAATGTACCACACTATGCACAGGTCCAAATATTTTTCCCTGTACAATTGACTTACTATGGTTAGATACTTCCCCGAACGAGTGAAAGATACCGTGCTTGACAAAAAGACAAAAATATCACTTATGCGAAAAAAATATATATAAAAAAACAGACATTCACCAATTTGTCTGTTTTTCATTGTATTATTATAAAATTGTAGTGTATATCTAAAATAGTATCTCACAGGTTTGAAATTATCATTTTCAACTTAGAGCATCCACCCAAATCTTGTACCCTTCCCCATTTAAGTGGATTCCATCTATTGTAAATTTCTCATCCAATTGCCCGTTCTTGTCCACGAAACTAGAATGTAAATCAATGTATTCGATTCCGTTTTCTTCAGCAATCCTTTGTAATACTTCATTAAATTGTTTTACTTTTTTATTAGATACTTCATTACCAAACAGCTCGTTATTTACTGGAAGTATGGATTGTATAATGAGTTTACTGCTTTCACCTTCGAAAGACTTCACAATCGCAGTTATGTGTTTTTCGAAATTCTTACTACCTTTGGAGTATCGAATATCGTTAACTCCAATCATAAGGTATGCCTCTTTAGGGTTCCGATTAACCACTTCCTGTATTCGATTCAATACTCCTTTTGACACGTCGTTTCTAATTCCTCTATTTAGTACAACCTCGTTAGGGAAGTATTCCTGAAACTCTCCATAATCTGTAATGCTGTCCCCAATGAATATTTTACTTACATTTTTAGCATCGGACTGATCGAAGATACTTTTTTTCGTGAAGTAATAATCTGAAGTTCCTTTTCCGGAAGGTGCCGGTTGCATTTGTTTTTTAATGAATTCAATGCCGCCTATTTTAGACACTCCAACACTTCCCACTCCAATCAAAATGATATTTAAAAGTAATGATATAACCAATAAAGACTTAATCTTTTTCAAATTTGACACTCCCTATTCTTAAATCTATTCCTTATGTATGGTGCTTACTACAATATATCTATACCCAGATTTCCAACAAATAATGTTTTATTTCATCTCATATTTTAGGTTCAATTCCTTATGTAGTCAGGCAGACATCCATAAACCTAATTTTGATTGTATTATCATAAAATCACAGTGTATATTCTTAATTTTTTCACGCATAGGGACTTGAATTTAGGTTTGACACTTTCTCGGATTTGTTGGAGACTTCTATTAGTTTGTTGGATACTTCCCTGTTGGTTGGACGCTTTCCTCAATTGTTTTAGACTTCTTGGGATTGGTTGGACACTCTCCGGGCTTTGTTGGACACTTCAATTGGTTCGTTGGAGACTTCTCAGTTGGTTGGACACTTTCCCGAATTGGTTGCAGACTTCTTGGGATTGATTGCACACTTCTCGAGATTGGTTGGACGCTTTCTGGGCTTGGTTGCACACTTCGAGAGTTTCGTTGGACACCTCCCCGTTTGTTGTTCGCTTCATCGGATTTGTTGTAGACTTCCCGAGATTGGTTGCACACATTCCGGGCTTTGTTGCACACTACAATTGCACAAAAAAACACAAAGGAAAAAATAGTTAATTTCTTGTTTAATATAGTGCTATAATTAGCTAGTTATTTTATTTTCATGGGAGATGTACAGATGAATCATTCATTACCTTCTCAATCGTCCCGTTCCAAAAGGACGATTGTTTATATTTTGATATTTTTGTTGATTGCCATTGTGGGATTGGCCTACTTGAAATGGGTGCCGTATTATAGCAAAAGCATCTTGGCCATTAATTCTCATTCAATCGGGGATTCCATTTTGGGGGATCCGGCTAAGTCAGGATCTTTCTCTTGGGAAGGCGCTTGGTCCTATGCTTTGATCTATTTCAATTCCGTTTGGAAAGCAGCTGTTCTGGGTATTCTATTGGGATCTTTGGTACAGGTATTATTGCCGGCAAACTGGTTACTCAGAGTGCTTGGAAAAACTTCTTTTGGTAGCACGGCAATTGGGGGCCTATCTTCACTTCCAGGCATGATGTGTACCTGTTGTGCTGCACCAGTTGCTGTCGGATTGCGCAAGAAAAATGTCTCTGTAGGGGCTAGTCTTGCTTTTTGGCTTGGCAACCCGACCTTGAACCCTGCCACGCTGATTTTCATGACATTTGTTTTGTCTTGGGAATTTACTTTACTCCGACTGGTGTTCGGTGTGATTTTAACTTTCGGCGTCAGCTATCTGGCCAATCGTTTCGTGCCGGAAGTAAAACAAGTCGATATCGATAAAATCATGAAAGAAGCGGATGTCGAGGAGACAGGATCCTTCATTTCCAGATGGATGAAAAGCTTAGGAAGAATGACTTTGTATATTCTTCCAGCCTATATCCTATCCGTTCTATTGATGGGGGCAATTCGCGTTTGGTTATTCCCGCATGTGAGCGAAGCGTCTGCTAATACCATTTTCACAATTATTATTTTTGCAATCGCAGGTATGTTATTTGTGATTCCGACAGCTGCGGAAATTCCTATCATCCAAACGTTCATGTCCTTTGGGCTCGGTGGTGGTCCGGCTGCAGCACTCCTAATCACATTACCCTCTATCAGTCTGCCATCTCTGTTGTTAGTTGCAAAATCGTTCCCTACAAGAGTCTTGTTTTTTGTAGCAGGATCCGTCGTATTGCTAGGTATACTATGCGGTTTGATTGGTATGTATATTTTATAAGAGATAGTTACTGAATATACCTGAGCAGGAGATGAAATATGTCTCTTGCTCAGGTATTTTTTCATCTGAATACAAGACACACTGGTAAACAATTCATATATACAAATTAACGTACAAAAAAATCAGACAGTCGCCAATTTGTCTGATTTTCATTGTATTATAAAATTGGAGTGTATTTTCAAAATAGGTACCTGTAATTTGTTTACTTCACAAGTTTATGTTCTTGGATAAAACCTTTTAAAATATCGCTTAAATTCGGACTACCCACTTCGTCTAAATCGTAGTGTACACGTGTGCAAGGTTTATTAATCGAAATAATGCGAGTTAAATCCATCGGTGTTCCAATGATCACGGCATCACAGTCAGCATTATTGATGGTTTCTTCAAGATCTTTCAATTGTTGTTCGCCGTATCCCATCGCTGGAAGGACGTTTTGAATATGTTGATATTTGTTGAACGTTTCTGCTATTGTGCCAACTGCAAATGGACGTGCGTCAATGATTTCCTTCGCACCTAATCGTTCAGCTGCAACTGTTCCCGCACCAATTTTCATCTCTCCGTGTGTCAACGTTGGGCCATCTTCAACGACTAATACACGTTTACCAACAATAATCTCCGGCTGATCGACCGTAATCTTTGATTCAGCTTTAATAATGCTACTTTTAGGACTTACAAGTTTAATATTATTTTCCACGATTTGAATGGATTCTGCTGTTGCGCTATCAATTTTATTAATAATGGCAACATCGGCTGTTCTTAAACTAACTTCGCCAGGATAGTATTTCAACTCATGACCTGGGCGATGTGGATCCAAGACAGTAACGGCTAAATCAGGCTTAAAGAACGAGAAATCATTATTTCCCCCGTCCCATAAAATAACGTCACAACCAGCTGGATCATTTTCAGCTGCTGCTAAAATATCTGCATAATCTACGCCAGCATAAACAATATTCCCACGTTCCACATGTGGTTCATACTCTTCCATTTCTTCGATCGTACAATTATGTTTCTTTAAGTCCTCCACTGTTGCAAAGCGCTGAACACGCTGTGCATTTAAATCGCCATAAGGCATAGGATGTCTAACTGCAATTACTTTTAAATCATGCTCAAGTAACGTTTCAATAATTTTTCGTGACGTTTGACTTTTCCCGGTTCCAGTTCGTACAGCGCAAACAGAAATGACAGGTTTATTACTTTTTAACTGCGTGCCTTTTGGTCCTAGCAGTGTGAAGTTAGCACCCGCTGCATTCACAATCGCACCTATGCCCATTACATATTCATAACTTACGTCACTATATGCAAACACGCATTCGTCAACTTCCAACTCTTCAATTAACGATGGCAATTGGTCTTCTGAATAAATAGAAATACCTTCTGGATATAGTTCACCAGCTAATTCACTAGGATATTTACGTCCATCGATATCAGGAATTTGTGTTGCCGTAAAAGCAACAACACGATATTCTTCGTTATTACGATAAAACGTATTGAAATTGTGGAAATCCCTTCCTGCAGCGCCTATAATAATTATATTTTTTCTGTTCATAGCATTCACTCCTATAATTACAATGATTTATCTATAATTATATACCTTTATGAATTTTTATACAAACATAATTTTCAAAACTAGTATATTAAGTTTTGTGGGTGGTACTTATGGAATTCAATTTTCCCTCCTATGGCTAAACGATTCACTTAACGATTCCATCGATTAACTCCTCTGCGCTTTGGGGATGCCCCCCCGCCATAAGCCTAACTGCCGCGCTGTCAGTCTAAAACTTAATGCCTGTTCATCAAAAAATACAAACAATTCACACGGTTTAATAAAAATACAAGAAAGTCAGACAGACACTCATAAACCTTATTTTGATTGTATTATTATAAAATCGTATAGAATTGACAGTCTAGCGCTAGCAATACGCATTTCTTACGCTATCTCAGATAGCAAAGATTCGGACACTAAGCTACATAAGGGTCTGAAATCAATAGAAATTTCCCACACATTAATAAAAAGTCTGAGTGAAAATCAGAACTTTTCTCGGGGGCCATATCGAACGTATTCAGCTAGATTCTTTAAATCTGAAATAACCGTCACATCACTATAACCAATTTTAAAGGTGCAGTTGAATCATAAAAATTTAAATTTCTTTACCAAAAATGTACCCTAAACATCATTTTTCTTCTATATAAAAAATATAGGGGATACATGCAATGATTACATACCTAACTTAGTACGCATATTTCACAAACAAAAATGATTTAGACGCCGCAACTAGGCAACATGTGTTGACGCACTGGAACGCTAGGAACCAAACTGAGCGGGCTTTTTGCCGCTACTCCGTAAAATACGGTGCTACACACTTGAAACACGAAACAATTGAAAAGACCATTAAGAAATATAACGCAATCGTTCGACGTGCAATTCGCAAGTTAGAAAAGCTTGAAATTATCGAACGCATTCACTACATTCGTCCCGTAATGAGCGGTTTAGGCGCTAATATTTACGTCAATAATCTACTAATGACCAGTCGAAATTGAACAGTCCGAAAATAGCTGAGAAGCCCACTGACAGTAAGCCTCAACCCGCGGATTCGCAGACCGAAGCCTTTCTTCCTAATGCTATAAGTTCTAAAGATTTTAAGAGAACCTCTCCTCCGGAAGTGTTACCTACAACATTTTTCGGGAAGATGAAATCTTTTCTTTCTTCAACAATCTGAGATAGCAAATTTACGCGTAATTTTCACGGCGTCTACCGTCACCAGTCTATGCAAATGCTCAAGTTTAGTATTCATGAGGATAAGGAGAGCTATTCGAAACACTAGCACTACAAGCACTACGTATTTCAGTCCAAACAACGAAATACAAAAAGACCAGACATTCGCCGATTTGTCTGATCTTCCTTCTATTTTTATATAATTGTAGTGTAGTGAATAGGTACCTGAAATTAATAAAATAGAAGTTGAAACAATTAGCCATAGTGTAAGGGCCTTTTGAATAAACTTCTATCCTGGATTATTATTATTTTAATCGTTCTACTACATCATCTAGTAATAAGTTTGCCGCTTTAATACCACCTGCTGTGTTCCAAATTGTTTCATTTACTTCAAATACTTGATTTGTTTTTGAGACATTTAAGCTTTTAAATACTGGATTTTCCAACCATTGGTTAGCCTTTTCATATACATCTGCTTCCGTAACCCAGTAAAACAGTATATCTCCATCCATCGTTTCCATTGCCTCTTCGGAAACAGTTTCCATAAAATTATCTACATCCTGAGATTCTGGGCGACCCACACCCATTTGTTCAAGTAGTACCCCACTAAATGTGTCCTTCTGGTATATGCGGACATCTTTAGCAGAGAATCTTACGACGGATACTTTAATTTCTTCCTTATCACCTAATGTTTCTTTTGCCACAGCAACACGATCATCGAATGCTTTCATGACCAGCTCACCTTCAGCTTTTTTATTTAATGTGTCTGCATACAATTCAAAGTTGATCTTCCACTGCCCTGATAAATCTTCAGAAAACACAGTTGGTGCAATTTTGCTTAATTGTTCGTATGCTTCTTCATGCCTTACTTTATTGCCAATAATTAAGTCTGGATCTAATTCAAGGATGGCTTCAAAATTAGGCTCGTTTTCAAAACCAAGCTCCTGGACACCAGTCATCTCGTCTTTAATATGATCATACCAAGGCTCTCCAGTCCATGATCTCACTGCACCAACTGGTTTAATTCCTAATGCGAGTAATGCTTCTGTTCCTTCATTCGTTAAGATTACAACACGTTGCGGTGTCCCCTTTACTTCTGTAACACCCATTGCATGCTGAATTTCTCGAACTTTTTCAACTTCTTCAGCTTCTACAGTTTCTACATCAGCACTTACCGCTGAAGTATCCTTGGCACTATCCGTATTATTCTCCTTATCTCCACAGCCACTAAGTACGAGCATGATTATGGCTAAAATCGAGAATATAAAAATCCTCTTTTCAAATTTACTCTTTATTTCTTTTAACAAACTGATAACCTCCCTAGAAATATGATTGATAATGATAATCAATCTCATTTATAATACTATCAATTTGCCCTTTACTTATCTATAGACAATTTTGCCTTATGGATATGGACAAGTTTGTCCTCACAAGTAACGCTCCTGAAAATACTTCACACATTCATTTATAATATATCTCCTACCAGATGGCCCCCACGGATCCCAAGCAAAACTCTCTGGTATGTAAATATGGTTTTTCTTAACGGCTTGTAATTCCAGCCATAATGGATTTTCAAATAAATCATCTAGTGACTCTTGCTCACTCCAAAGAATAATTATTCTTTCGGGATTAAGTTCAACCATTTCATCTACTGAATAATTTCTACAACTCGAATAGTTTAACCTGTCATCACATTGGAATCCCAAACCTTCATAAATTAAATCACTTATGGGATGGCCCGTCACACCATGGATCAGTATACGATCCTTCAAGATGCGCATAATTGTCCATTTACCATTTCTCGTAATTTTCTTTAATTTATCTTTGGCCATCTGCTCCACTTTACCAATATCCTTTATAACATTTTCCGCTAGTACTTCTCTCCCCACTACTTTCGCAATAAACCTTTGATAATCTTTCCAGTTAAGAAATCTATCAAAATGGATAATTTTCGTATCTGTATGGATAAGAACTTCATTATTATTATCGTTATTATTCCTATCATTTAGTTTCAGAAGAAAATGAGGTTCCATAGTCAATCCATCTTGTAAATCTAATGGAATCTCAGCATTTAATCTTTTTGTCCCCTGCAATTGATTTTCTAAGTATATGGGAAATCCAGTTTCAGTTGGACATTCAGTTGGAAAACAAGGAGCTGCTACAGGTTTAATCCCAAGAGCGAGTAAGTGATCTTGTAGAAAAAGATCACTAAAAATGGCGATTTTTGGTTCATACTTCTTGCGGTAAATAGTAGGTGATATGCCTTCCGTATTTTTAAATAAACGACTAAAATATAACTCGTCTGCAATTCCAACAGTGCGTGCAACATCTTTAATCGAATAACTAGACGTTTTTAGCATATCTTTTGCTTGTGCTACTCGTAAGTTCCGTAAGTATCCACTTGGCGTTAATCCAGTTTCACGTTTAAAAGCACGGCAAAAGGAACTCTGTGTCATAAATGCTAAACGAGCAAGATCACTTATCGTTAACTGTTCTTCAGAATGCTTAATCATATAATCAATTGTGAGCTGAATTGGGGAATTTTTATTCTTTTCTTGTACTGCTTTGTTTTTAGAAATCACATACAGCAATTCGTAAAGCAATGCCTGTTTCCTTAACCATGATATGTATGGGTCATCACTAACTTTTTCACTAATTTTTTCTAACAAAGATATCACTCTTGCTTGCGCGATAATTTGTAAGCTTATCATGTTAAATGAGCTGCTTTCATCTAGGTTAGATGCAGGTATATTCCTATACTTCAAATAATAAAAGTGGATTTCATTCATTATCGTAGCGCCAATTTCTATTATTGCGTTAGAATCCAGAAAAATGCTAGTACCAGGTTCAATATGATGTTTTACCCCGTTAATGCTGACTACCGCGCTACCGTGAGTAATATAAAATAATCCATTCGTTTGTACAGTTATCTTCTTTAATGCAAATCCAATTTTAAATGTATGTTTCTTGCATGACACAAAAGATAATGCATGATCATATGTTGTTTTCAAAACCCAGCTCCCCCTTATCTCCGCTGTGTAAGTGATTCATTTTAAAAAGACTATCAGTCAATAATCGATTAGAAATACCTTTTTTCGGAACTTCCACTTTACTAGTTTACCTATTGCATACATCATCATTATCCCATAAACTATCATTTACCGTCTAAGCGCATGAGCACTATGCAGGAATCCATAAGGAACCATTTATTCGATTAGCTCATTAAGATGTCACATGGATGTTTCTATGATTGTCTTTCTTCAAGCAACAAAAAACGTTTATACCAAACCGGTTGTATATACATCACTGAAATTAGCGCTTTCACCGCCAAGTATGATTCTTATTATCCAGCGTTCAATACTTTCCTTTTCCTATATCCGTTTTCAAAACTGCTTTTGTTCAACGAGTTAAAAATGTGAAATTTTAACTCGGCGAATTTTCACAACGTTTTAATAGCAACATTGTCATTGATTTCCGGGTAGATAGTCATCTTGTTACTACGGGTTATTATTTTGAAAAAAAGTTTTGATTTCCCTTTTCCGTAAAAAAGACAATAAAAATAACACGCTTCATTCAATAACTGAATGGAACGTGTTTTGTTGGCTAGTTATGTTGAACAAATGAATACGGCGTTTGCGCTTTACAAGGGCTTTTGGGAGGCCACTGAAAAAGCCCTTGTACTTGGAAGGGTTTAGGGTTCCCATTAATCCCGCTTCGACGCTTTGTGGATGCCTCCCCCCCGAATTAAGAAGCCACTGAAAGTGTTGTATTTGTATTCCCAGAAAGCAAAACTATAATTAAACTCCAGAATTAATAATCTTCATTAGTCAACCTAACCGATATAAACACTTTCACATGTTCCAGCTACTGGTTCATAAAAACAATGTTCTTTAAACTGACCAGTAAAAGGTTGACCGTACCAAGTTGGAGGGCATGGACCAGACGGATTAAAATACCAAAGGGCATATTTCCCTGGGTGGTCTCTCCAGTAATCCAATGTCTGTCTTGCTAATCTCTTTTCAACAGGTCTCGCTCTTTCATAAAATAAATTACCTTTTTGAACAGCCTCAAAAGAATAATTTCCTCCTTGCACATGAAAAATGACATCATCAATTGATCTTAAATCTGTAAAGTCCAAGCAATCTGCCACGAGACGATTAACAATTACATTGCCAACGTATAGCATTCCTTGTTTACCTTCACCTTCAGCTTCCGCTCTCATCATCCTTGCCAGTAAGTCGATGTCTGAATCTCGGTATTTCACTCTTGGCATTTTTTCACCCCAAAATATAGTATGAATAAAAGCATACAATGATGTCAGTGTTTATAAATTAAGAATGGTTAAATTGACCAACATTATAAATATGGAATTTCAGTGAATTGCCGAAATAGTATCATGCACAGCATACCTACAGTTAATAGCGAAAGGTTCCTGAGCATAGTTGATTTATGTCAATGTAATAGTACAAAAAAACTCAAAAAAAAGGCAACCAAATATTGTTATGGTTGCCTTTCACTTTATGCATGGGTGCCTAAATTTCCATATAATTATCGAGAACCTTTTGTATATCCAATTCTTCAAAAGTGGAAATTTGCGGTTTAGCTAAAAGTAACAAATCATTTATTATTTCTTCGATCTTTTCGATCTCCAACATAACTACATCAAAGTTTTTAGTTGGTGCCTCCTGTTTGCCTAATTGCGTGTACCCTTTAATAGTTGTTAATGAATTTCGTATTTCATGGGCAATACTTGCCGAAAGTTGTCCAACAACATAATGTTGGTCTGTACTTTGTATCATATCTTTAATCTTTGTTCTCTCCGATAAATCCCTAATTTCCATGATGTTATTCATTTGTTTTCATCCCCTTTATAATGTTTATCACACATTCTAAAAAGGAGATTGTTGTGGCGGTTTCCCGGGAGGAGCATGTGCCCATTTAACCATTGCAACCTCATTCAAATGTATCCACGTTCCCCCGCCTGAAGATTTTAGCGTGAATACATCAACGATTCCATAAAAACTTAAATCACTTTGTCCGCCCATTTCTAAAGTTAAGGAGGCTGTAGGCGAAGGTGCTCCTATAATGATAGGTGGCGGTAGACTCCCCTCCTCTTGGCTTGATTTAGTTGAATGATTAGGATTATCAACATCTTTCTTTTCTAACACGTCAGTTTTAGAATTAATAATTGGTTCAATCAAACCATTCCCCTGTTCATGCACTTTTACTTTCTTACCAATCGACTGCTCATTCACATAATTTTCCACTAAAATAGAATCTACTTCTAGGTAAACCTCGTCATTCATACTACTTTCACTCTTATTATCCAAGCCGATGTCACTATGTTTCTCTAGTTCACTAGTACCAACTTGTTTACTCAATACATCTGTCTCAATTTCAGGCGCTAAAGGCGTAATAGGTTCCTGTTTCGGCACTTGCCTAACATCACGACTACACTCTTTTAACTTAGTGAAGATATTTACATTCCCACTACTGATTTTTTTATCTTCCTCAAAGATTTCAAGAGGAAGTTCTATAACTTTAGGAACGGTATCCACTGTTTCAACAGGTTCAATAACCTCATCTTCAGAAACATCGATTGTAGATTTCAGAGTTTCATTAACAAATTCCCCTGTGGTTTCTACGATCGTTTGAACAGAAGAAGTTGTTTTCTCAACTGTTTCATTTATATCCTTAACGACCGGGGTGACGACAGGAACAGTTGGTAATCCATATACGACCGAATTCACTGTGTCATTGACCACATTTGTTACTTCAGAGGTTGTTTTCCCCACAGTATCGGTAACTGTCTTATTTAGTAAATCCCCTGTATTCTTCATTTCAGAAGTAACAGAATTTTCTTCTGTTTTTTGCATACCATTCACTGTTTCTTGAAGAACTGTATCAATAGACTCCGTTTTATCTTTCAATACATTATCTACCTTCTTTACGTTGCCAAACAAAATGATTCGTGATTTTCCAACATCCTCACTAATGGAAGCATTCAGATTTTCGCCATGAACAATAGTAGGTACGATTAGGAATAAACTAAAGCAAGTCACACATAAAAGGAATATCTTCCTCAATTGATTCACCCCCATTCTTGTTAATTATTAGAAGTATTATAACATTCACCCATTTTTAGTGCTAGGTATTAATTCAATTTGAATACGAGGGTGGGTTATCTCAATGATGGAAGTGAAAATTACTGCGCAGTGTCCACTAGCGATGCGCAGCAGTAAATAGATGTGAAGTAACGACAAACAAATCAAACGCCTGAATAAACATACAAAAAAACCAAACAGTCGTAACTTGTCTGGTCTTCCTTCTATTACTATGCAATTGAAGTAAATTAGTAGAGTAGTTTTTACCTGAATTAAGACACCAGTTTTAAAAATAAGTCTGAAGTATTTTCAAAACTGGCAGCTTTCATATGTTATTTAAACAAGTCTGGATAAATTTCTTTTGCTAATAGTTCCATTCCATCGATCGTGTTATAACCATAGCCAAACATATAATTGTAATCCACTACATAAATCTGCTTATTTTTGATGGCCTTCATACTTGATAATTTCGGATTAGCATAGATCCCTTCTTTCACTTTTTCAAGGTCTGCGTCATCCCATTCCGGTAAGATTAATACATCTGGATCAGCCTCAATAAGCGTTTCAATACTTACATCAGCAGTCTCCTTCTTGAATATGTTATCTAGCTTGACCATATTAAAGGCATCGTTGAAGAATGTTTCATCGCCTGCTGGATAGACATAAATCTCATTTGGGTCATTTGTATGCAAATAAGCAAAAGTTTTATGGTCTTGAATACTTTCTAATTTTGATGTTATCGATGTTTGTTTGTCTTTAAGCTCTTTTATAAAACTGTCCGCTTTGTCTTGGACACTAAAAATATTACCGATGTTTTCAATATCTTTATAAATAGAATCATATGTCCCGCCTGTAACAGATGACTCTATTACGTACGTTTTAATATCCATATCATTGAGTGTATCTACTGTACCTACACCCCAATCCGCATTATCAAATAAGCCGCCTCGACCAAAAACTAAATCTGGATTGGTTCCTAATGTCACTTCTTTGCCGACATATTCATCACTTAGAATAGTTAATTTCGAGTATTCTTCCTCTACTGATTTGTCAGGAGCTCCGAAGTTTGCACCTACCCCAACGATTTTATCGCCTAAGCCTAAATGCAATAATAATTCCGCTGCTGGACGCGTATTAGCCATGATTCTTTCAGGTGCAGCATCAAATACTTGGTCTTTCTTATCCCAAGTTGTTCCGCCTTCCGCTTTCGTATAGTTTTGAATCGTTAACGGGTAATGCCCTTTCGCTTCGGCTTCCTTTGAAGTACCCTTACTCGAATCTCCACAAGCCGTTAATGTTAGAAGTGCAGCTAAACCGATACCAAGCAATAATTTTCTTTTCATGGTGCTCCTCCTATATGCCATATGCAAAACCTAATCCATTTGTAACAGGATTGGTATATGTTTGACATTTAATTTGATATAATGCTTCAACTGTAGTTGGCGTTAAAACCTCTTCTGGTGTTCCATGCGCATAGATTTCTCCATCTTTTATGGCATACAAGTAGTCGCAGTAATGTGCTGCCATTTCTAAATCATGGAGAGCTGCTAATACACCAATGTTCAAATTTTTAACACATGATAAAATTTCAAGCTGATAGCGTATATCTAAGTGGTTTGTCGGTTCATCTAAAACCATGATTTTTGGCTGTTGCGCAATGGTTCTCGCTAAGATAACCCTTTGCTTTTCTCCACCAGACAACGATAAGAAACCACGCTGTTTGTAATCGAGTAAATTTGTTGTTTTCAAAGCTTCCTCCACAATCACATAATCTTCTTGTTTGTCTGACTCCAACATTCTTTTATGTGGTGTTCTGCCTAACATCACCATTTGCTGAACGGACAAATCAAAACTCATTTCATTAAATTGCCCCACTACACCTAATCGCTGTGAAATTTTTTTCTCTGAACTTTTCAGTACATCAACATCATCTAAAAAAACCATTCCTTTTTGAGGAACAAGACTCTTATAGATAGCCTTTAACAGCGTTGATTTTCCACAACCATTTGGTCCAATCAGCCCTACAAATTGTTGTTTTTTCACAAGGATTGAAATGTTTTTCACAATCTCTTTTTTCCCGATAGTAATATCTATTCCCTTTGCAATCAATTCCATTTTCTACCCTCCAAAGTTGTAGCCTCTTTTTACAATCATGTAGATAAATAATGGAGATCCAATAACAGAGGTAATGATTCCGATGGGCAATTCAACATTATGTATTAACGTTCGTGACAAAATATCGGCCCAAATCATGAAAAGTCCTCCTAAAAGCAGCGTTCCAAGCATTAAACGCTTATGATCTGCTCCGAAAATCCCCCTAGTGATATGCGGAATAATTAAACCAACAAAGCCAATCATTCCTGAATAGGCGACCATTGTTCCCGTAACAAGAGCAGTGATGATCATATAAAGTTTTCGGAATGCACTTAAGTTAATGCCTAGTGTAATAGCAGATTCGTCACCTAGAAGCATCGTGTTTAACACGCGATGTTGGAAAAGAAATAGGGCTGATCCAAGCAGAACAACAATGGCTAAAATCGGTGTTTTATCCCAACTTGCTGAAGCTAGACTTCCCATTGACCAAAAAGTAACGGTCTTAATCCCTTCTGCATTATTGGCAAAATAGATAATTAAGCTAGCAAAGGAGCTACACAATGCACCGATTACAACTCCAGATAAAACGAGTTTCACAGATGTTGCTTTACCGCCGATGCTCGATAAAATAAGTACTGCCATTGACGTTATCATCGCACCAACAAAGGCTCCGAATGCCACGCCAAACTGCGACAAAAATGCGCTACTGCCAAATCCAACGAGAATGGCAAAAGTTGCACCTAATGATGCGCCCGATGAAATACCAAGTATGTATGGGTCAGCAAGTGGATTTTGCACGACTGCTTGCATAACCGTTCCACATAAAGCAAGCCCTATGCCGATAAGCAGTGCGAAAATAACACGTGGCATCCTCACCTGTAAAATAATATTTAAATATGATTCACTTTGTACATGATCGAGTGATCCAAGCCTTCCATTTGTTAATGCATGCAATAATATGTCCATAGCCTGCGTGAAAGGAATATTAACTTGTCCAATTGATACTGAAAAGACAGCCGATAGCAAAATGATGCCTACGAGAAGAAAAATAAATACATAATAACTTTTGCCCATCCCTATCTTGCTTAGATCCTTTTTCTTCAATATTTCACCTCCGTTACAATCACCCGCTTAACTGATAACGATTATCATTATCAACTGCTTCTGTATTGTAGAACATATTCTGAAGAAAAACAACAACAATTTTATTGAATAACTTGTTAATCTGATTGTTTCGTTGGAGACTCGCCTGTTGGTTGGACGCTTGTTGGGATTGGTTGGAGGCTTTTTGGGGTTGGTTGAAGACTTCGATTGGTTCGTTGGAGGCTTCCCCATTTGTTGGACACTTTCTGGGCTTGGTTGGACACTTCGTTTGGTTCGTTGGAGGCTTCCCCATTCGTTGGACACTTTACAGGATTCGTTGCAGACTTTTCGGGGTTGGTTGGACACTTTCTGGGCTTGGTTGGACACTTCGGTTGGTTCGTTGGAGGCTTTCTCGTTCGTTGGACACTTTCCTGAATTGGTTGCACACTTTCTGGGCTATGTTGGACACTTCGATTGGTTCGTTGGAGACTTCCACGTTCGTTGGACACTTTCCTGAATTGGTTGCACACTTCAATTGGTTCGTTTGAGACTTCCACGTTCGTTGCACACTTTCTGGGCTTGGTTAGACACTTCGATTGGTTCGTTGGAGACTTCCACGTTCGTTGGACACTTTCCTGGATTGGTTGCAGACTCTTCGGGATTTGTTGGACTCTTTCCATGATTTGTTGATGGCCTAGTTGAAGGGTAACTGACGCATGACTGCATTCCGTCAACTCAAGGCTCCGAATAAAAAATAAAAGAGGAATGCAACCATTTGTAGATGGTTACATTCCTCTTTTACTTTATAGAAATTATGTGCCTGTGCATCAAGAGAAGATAAGAAATCACTTAATACTGCTGGATATAAACATTGAGGCATCTTGATTCATAAAAATACGATTTCCATGATAAAATGTCTTAATTTCAATTGATTTAAATCCAACTTCGGATAATCTATTTTTCAATTCTTCATGCGAAAAACCGTTATGAACTTTCGGATGATATATTTCATCGTTTTTGTCAAAATCAATAATAATTAGCTTGCCATCATTATTTAAAATGTTGAACAATCCTTGTAGAATTTTTTTAGTATCCGGAATATGAAGAAGGACTAGTGACATTAAAACGATGTCTGCCTTAAGTTCAGTAGTTTCTTGCGTGAAATCTGAATAAAGAACTTTTGAGTTGAGGATTCCTTTGTGAGAAATTTTAGCTTTCGCAACCTCCAACATTTGTTTTGATGAATCTACCAGTAAAATAGAATCCACTAAATCTGATAATTCTAAACTAACTAGACCAGTACCACTCCCATAGTCTATTAAAGATTTCGATTTACTATTTCGTAATTCTGGTCTTACTTCCTTAACTAGTATTTTAGCTAATTCAATTCTTTCCTCTGTGTCGTATCTTTTTGCCATCTGTTCAAAAACGTTATTTTCCATATTCCGCTCCCCTATTTAGGACATAATTTAAGCTACATATTCGTCATTATAACAAACATCAAAATCTAAAGGGACAATTCCCCCTTTCAATGCTCTGAATCATGTTGAAGTAAATACCTAGTCCATACCTTATATATTAGATTAAATAAATTCACTTCCTACTAACTAAAGAATCCTCTATTGTGAAAAACACTTTATTCCATATCGTTTGAGGTTTTAGATTTTGGGGAATGCAATTGAATGTAGCGTTTTGATGGTTTGTGAAAAAATAGGGAGGAATTTATTATGGGCAAGAAAAAAGTAGCTGTCATTACAGGTTCAGGTCAAGGTATAGGGAAAGCGTTAGCTGAACGTTTAGCGAATGAAGAATTTTCAATTGTGTTAAGCGATGTTAACGAACAAATTCTAACTGAAACCGAAAAAGAATTTAAAAATAATGGATTTGAAGTTACATCGTTCGTTGGTAACGTAGCCAATCCCGACGATCAAGAAGCACTTGTTCAACATGCGGTTAATACGTTCGGCAGCGTTGATGTATTTATTAACAATGCAGGTGTAGAAGGACAAGTCGCACCGCTTACTCATGTTGATCCGAAAGCGGTTGATTTTACGCTTGACGTTAACGTTAAAGGGACGATTTATGGCATTAAAGCGGCAGCCAATCAGATGAAGAAACAAGGGACTGGCGGTAAAATCATTAACGCTTGTTCGATTGCTGGTCAAGAAGGATTCGAAATGTTAGGTGTTTATTCGGCAAGTAAATTTGCGGTTAAAGGGTTGACGCAAGTTGCCGCAAAAGAACTTGCGAAAGATAAAATCACCGTCAATTCATATTGCCCCGGGATTGTTGGAACAGGTATGTGGGACAGACTAGATGAAAAAATGATGGAACACATGGGAACGAAAAAAGGAGAAGCATTTGCGAAATTCACTGAAGGAATTGCACTTGGTCGTTCACAAACTCCTGAAGATGTAGCTCATCTTGTATCCTTCTTGGCTTCACCAAACTCTGATTACATCACTGGGCAAAACATCTTATCAGATGGTGGTATGGTGTTCAATTAATTCACTATCTCAAGAGATATCCTATAAAAATGAAGATATCCCCATTTTTTAAAAGCCTAATTTCTCATTTAACATCGAGAAATCAGGCTTTTTTGATCCTCAAAATAGTGTAAGGTTCCCCATATTTGTGTGGATGCCTGTGCAAAAAAACAACAAATAAATCACTTAATTTATAAAAAAACAATAGAGATTAGATTATCAGACACCTGAAACTTTCAGAACAGGTACCTGAAATTAATTTCAACATCTTACATGCTTGCGTTTAAAACCAAGCTTTCCTCTATCGACTTCTTTTTGAATGCTTTCATAAGCATTTAGGAAACTGTTTTTTTTCTTGTCCCGCTTGATTTCTACTATTCCAATCGCCTTTGCGGTCTCGATTGCCTTTTCATGGAGCGGCAAATAGGAAATCCCCACGGTGTATATAAAATTATTCATTGCGGATTTCGTTCGTTCTGGTGAATCATGAATCGTATTTTTTACCATGTCAAGCATATCGGAAATTTTGGCTTCTGAAAATTCAACGTCCAGTCGGTTCCCTAACAGCCAACAGTAACAACTCCAGCCCGCCGACATTCTCAGCTCTTCACCACTTGCGATCCATTTATCGGCAACTTCTTGTGCAATATCTGACTCTGATAAAGTTACAGCCACTACATAATCAGACAGCATATAAAAATACGCCGCATCGATCCAACGATCATAATCCGCTTCCGTCATAGCATTTGGTTCTGCAATAATACCTGCAAAGTACATTGCATCATAGTTCCCTGTGGCATACAGCTCTTCAGCTAAAGGTTGATTTATTTTTATTTTCTTTACAATTGGTTTCATAGCACCTGTAGCTGCGCCAAAAAGCGGCTCATGCGCACCATTTGACATGTACATTTTTTTCATTCGTTCCTTGCCAAGGGCTTCAAGCTCCTGCATAACCAACTCTACATTCATCATTTAACACTTCCTTCTTTCTGGAGTTTACCCATCACATATATCACCATTATCTTATAACCACCCGCAGTTTGACAGCAAAACACAAATCTATCATTCCCCTCAAATCGTTCAGCAATGTGTTTTGCAACATACTTTTCATCCTTATCGCCAGCTGTAGATTCCATACGCTACATTCAATGGTACCGCATTAATTATACTAAGCTGCGCTGTCAGGGGGTGCAACATGCGCCATCGACTCAGCAACGATAATTTCCGCATCGTCAATTGCCACTTTTATATATGAGATTTTTTCGGGATGACTGTTACTAGAGGATATATTAAGCCTAACAAAATGAATTACTACAAAATGAAATATTCCACAGCTTGTCTGAATATAATTTAGTCGGGGGTGTTGTTTTGGATTATTTGAATCAAGTTAAACGTGGCAGTATTTGGCGCCTCCATCCGAATGGTAAACAGATAAATTCCAAATAGTTTTATACAATTTGTATGATAACTAGAACTAATTAATAATATGGTAGTTATATAATGGTTTGGAAAATAATGAAGAAAGGGGGAAACTAATTAATATAATCGAAATGCTGCAAATAACAAAAAATAAAATATACAGTTCAAAACGAGGGATAATAGGATGATTAGATATGGAGAATTAGACTCTTTAAGAGGAGTAGCAGCACTTATTGTACTAATTGGACATTATTTGATGATATTTCCTGCCTATGAGAGTTACAGGTATGAACTAAATAGTCCTTTCATAGTCTATTTGGTTAAGGAAACCCCTCTTCGCATGTTCTTCAGTAGCGGCAATGAATCTGTCATTTTATTTTTTGTATTGAGTGGCTTTGTTTTGTATGTATCAATAAATAATTCCAAGTTCCATTATCCCACATATATAATTAAACGAATTTGTAGAATTTATATACCGTATCTCGTAGCCATCATAATTGCTATTTTAGCTAAAATGCTTATAAGTCA
Source organism: Sporosarcina sp. resist (assembly GCF_014302295.1). Classification (NCBI taxonomy): domain Bacteria; kingdom Bacillati; phylum Bacillota; class Bacilli; order Caryophanales; family Caryophanaceae; genus Sporosarcina; species Sporosarcina sp. resist. The sequence goes on from NZ_CP060287.1 coordinate 4,181,424, forward strand.
TAATAACCTACCATTTATTAGTAACTGGTTTAGTAAATCCTGGACAGTATCAGATTCGCCAGCCATATTAGTACGCCATCTTTTTTTTATCGGGCAGTACAATACAGACATCTATAACAACGTTATATGGTCTCTTGTTCATGAAATGAGAATCTCAATAGTATTTCCATTCTTAATACTCCCTTTTATCGGGAAAAATCTCAAAAAATCCTTAGTATATTTAATTGCATTATGTTTTTCTTCTGTTTTGGGATTATATTTGCTTGGCTCAGGTGTAAAACTAACTAGTATTTTTTTAAGTTTTCACTACGTAACTATCTTTTTAATAGGCGCTTTACTAGCAAAATATCGCCATATACTCATTACGTTTACTTTGAAAATTAAAAAACCAATGAAATTTATACTTCTATCATTAGCGATTACTTGTTTTATGTATGAAGGATTGATTGGTGAAATAATTTTTTTAAATAACTATATATTTAGAAACTATGTAGTTTCTTTCGGCGTCTGTATCTTATTTATAATGAGTGTTTCTTCGGAAACTTTTGGTTCATTATTGAAGCATAGAATACTCATACTTCTCGGAAAAATTTCATATAGTCTTTATTTGTATCATCTAATCTCCTTATACTCATTCATCTATCTCTTTTATGATAAATTATCTATCACCGTAATTTTGATGCTTTCTTTTATATGTTCTTTCCTATTGTCTTCATTGTCTTATCTATTTGTAGAAAAACCATGCATAAGTCTTGGGCGGTATTTAACTAAGAGAGCTAAGAAAGTGGATTTAGCAATACCAGCGGATCATCCACTAACAAGATAGATAAATGTGAAGGAGTGTAAATTCTCCTACTAACTCAAAAAAGAGGTAATAATGATGAATGAAAAAGTAGAGATAAAAGATTTAGTTCTTATTTTAAAGAAACGATTTTTAATCATAATGCTTATTGCAATTTGTACAGCTGGTCTCATTATTGCTTCGACTCTATTTCTAATGAAACCTGCTTATCAATACTCTACTCAGGTTCTGGCAGGATCTTTAAGTATGGATAGTAAGGAAACCTCGATAAATAAAGTGCAAGAAAACAGACAGCTCGCACTTTCATATATGGATGCTATTAAAAGCCCTCAAATCATGATGGGCGTGAAAAAAGAGTTAAAGCTAACTCGTTCAAATTATGAGTTACTAAAGCAAGTTTCCGTTACCAATAGAGATAGTTCACAAATCATTACTATTTCCGTCAAAGATTCTAACCCAGAGTTAGCTAAAGCCATTGCACTGTCTGTCGCAAATCAGTCCATAACTAAGTTTAAAGACTTTGCAAACGTAAACCAAATCACTATTCTAATCGATCCTAATGTCATTGAAGAATCTGAGCTTCTTTTTCCAAAACCTAAATTCGTTATAGCCATTTCAATCGTGTTAGGTTTTTTTACCGGAATAGCATTGGCGCTTATTCGGGAACATTTTGATGATACAGCCTTTAGTGATCGTGAACTTGACCGACTTGGTCTTCCTTTGTTAGGCAGAGTGAACTTAAACACTCATAGAAATAAAAAAACACGCAAAACACGTTTTAACACCTTAAACTCAGCGAAACGCGGTGAATACTTTGACTATTAAATTTAAGAGGAAACATTCATTTAAGCCGAAGAATATCAAAATTAAAGAGCAGTTTTATACCATATGTAACAATATTGAATCTAACCTCACCAAGGTCAATCCAACATTATTAATGGTCACTTCACTTACACAAACAAAAAGCATAGTGAATGCTACAGCCTATTTAGCCCTTGCATTTTCGGAACAAGGAAAACGCGTGTTAGTAGTAGATGGTAATCTTCGTGAACCTTCGCTGCATAATTTGTTTATGATTGATAACTCATCTGGTCTAACATCCTTACTTTTAGGTGAACAGCTCCAGCATAGTGATAATACGATATTGATAACTGACTATCTATTCTGTTTACCAACAGGTGAAGTCCTTTATGAGCCATCGACCTTGTTATCCAAAGAGACCCTTCCTATCCTCGCTAAGGAGTGGAAACAGCATTTTGATATCATCCTATTGCATACATCCAATAGTCAAAACACGCCTGATGCACAAATCGCGGCAAAATATTGTGATGGTATTGTTTTAGTGATTAAAGAAGGTAAAGACAAGTTAGAAAAGATTGTAAGTGTAAAAAAACAATTTGAACGTGCAAAATATGGAATAACCGGTACGGTACTAATTAATTAAAAAGGAAGCGAACCATTGAGTTCAAAGTTTAAGGTTAATATACAAGAAGAATTACTAACAAGACCACAATCGATCTCAGCCTATTACGCTTTTAAACGTTCTATGGATGTTATCACATCATTATTTTTGTTACTTCTCCTATCCCCCATTTTGGCTATATTTTGTATTCTAATCCCTATTTTCTCAACCGGTAATCCCTTCTTTTTTCAACAACGCCTGGGTCAAAACGGAAAAACATTTACAGTAGTAAAATTACGATCTATGTGTTTAGATGCCGAAAAAAATGGCCCTCAGTGGGCAAACAAAGAAGATCCTAGAGTTACAAAAGTCGGCGTTTTTATACGAAGAACCCGCATTGACGAAATACCTCAACTTCTTATGGTTTTAAAAGGGGATATGTCACTGATTGGTCCTAGACCGGAAAGAGAATATTTTTATAAAAAAATTGATAAGTTCCTCCCTACCTTTAAAAACCGCTTACTTGAAAAACCTGGATTAACCGGGTGGGCACAAGTGAATGGCGGATACGATTTAACCCCTGAAGAGAAGTTGACTCTCGATTTATATTATAGTCAGCATAAATCATTTGCTATGGATATCAAGATTTTGTTACTAACATTGTTAATTGTTTTTACTGGAAATGGTGCTAGATAGAAGACGAAATGGAGGATTTGGAAAATGCCGAGAGTACTTGTAACGGGTGGCTTTGGATTTATCGGATCACATATTGTAGATACATTAATTCATAATAATTATGAAGTAGCCGTTTATGATAACCTATCCACTGGATCTATTAAGAATGTCCATTCAGAAGCCGGAGTTTTTATAGGGAATATTGAAGATAAGGGGTCGCTAGAAAAGGCATTAGTGACGTTCAAGCCCGACTATGTGATTCACCAAGCCGCGCAGGTTAGTATACAAAACTCCATTTCGGATATTTCGAATGATGCACTAATCAACATCATGGGTACAATAAACCTCATCCAACTTTCCCAGAAGTATGCCGTAAAAAAGATCGTATTTGCCTCTTCTGCCGCTGTATATGGACATTCTAATGTGCTGCCTATTCCAGTCTCACACCCTATTCAACCCTTATCTCCTTATGGTGTTTCAAAAAAAACAGCTGAAGATTATTTAATACTCGCAAAGGAATTATTCAATTTAGACTATGTAATACTTCGCTATAGTAATGTGTACGGGCCACGGCAAACAGCAGGTGGTGAAGGCGGGGTCATTTCAATTTTCACTAATCAAGTAATAAACAAGCAGCAGCCCATTATTTATGGCGACGGTTTACAAACTAGAGACTTTATCTATGTAGAGGATGTTGCAAGTGCCAATCTTCAAGCCATTAGATTACAAGGAAGTGGCATCTTCAATATTTCAATAACAACTAGTTCAAATATCAATCAACTATACGCCATTATTCAATCGTTAAGTCAAAATGATATCTATCCTATTTACAAAACACCTAAAAGTGGAGATATCAAAGAAAGCTTGCTTTGTAATAAAGAGAGTATCCAAAAGTTAGATTGGAAACCTGTATATTCGCTACCAGAAGGTCTTGCGAATACATACGAATATTATCTTAAGCAAAATCAGCCTACTAGTGCCTCGTTTGAAGAACCTTCAACAACAATGCAATCTACGAATGTATTGCTTCAAATCGAGTGAAAAACAAGTGAATAAGAAAAATTCGATAATTAGAAATATAATTCATTTATTCTACAGTACGATTCTAGCCAATATCTTAAATGCTACCACGCTCATACTATTGGCCAACTTTTTTAACTCAAAGAACTATGGAATATTTAGTGTGGCTCTTGCGCTTGCTATGATCATGAACTATTTTACAGACCTTGGAGTAAGTAACACGTTCCTTCGAGAAGGATCGAAGAAGGAAAGCCTGAGCAATACATTTTCTTCCTATATAAAGATCCGGGTTGTCTGTTTACTTTTAGCAATTATTGTTTTTTCGGTTGGTATTCATACCTTTTATCAAGAACTACAGATTCTTTATATGATGTATAGCTTACTGATTCCCATGGTTATTGGCCTAATGATGCAAGGTATAGGAATCACTTATTTTCAATTAACTGAAAGAATGCAGTTTATCGCATCCATTAAAATCTTTTCGGCGATTTTATTAATCGTTTCAATCACTTTGTGTATGGTCTTAAAAGTAGATGTCCGTTTGACAGCCTTTTTATACGGTTTCTCTTATTTTATAGCCGGCCTTTACAGCCTGTATTTACTTCAAAAAAATGTAAAAGTAAAATGGAAGTCTCCTTTTCAAAACCAGTTGGTAGCTAATCTTAGTCCGTTCTTAATAAGTGGTTTATTTATTATGTTGACTCCCCAATTAGGTCCATTAGTTTTAGAAAAGACACTCCCCTTAACGCTTGTAGGTCTCTTTGCGGTAGCTTACCGGATTCCTTCTGCTCTATACCAAGTACCAGGGGTTATTGCAGGTGCATTTTTCCCTTTGCTATTTAAGACTTATAATCAAGGAAAGCTAGAGGAACATACACGATTAACTATTTTACAAATGAAGATTATGTCCTATATTGGGATATGTATGACCATATCCTTATTCTATTTGGCTGGATTCTTGGTCACTATTTTGTTCGGGGATGAATGGGCTTCTGCTGTTCAACCTTTAAAAATATTGTCCTTCATTATCGTCTTGCAAGGATTTAACATTGCCATCGCAGACGGCCTTACGACTCGGGGATTGCAGAACCGTCGTACTATTGTACAGTTTATCACCATTACTATCGGTGTTATGTCCCTCTATTATCTGAGCGTTTCCTATGCAGTAGTCGGTGCAGCCTTTGCAGTTTTAGCCATGGAAATTGTATCATTCGTTGGGTATATCCTGACACATCCAACAAGAAATATGATTTTAACCAAAGTTATACTTCCATATGGTTCCTACTTTTCTATAAGTTTTATCCTTTTACACTACTTATTATCCAAGTACCCTTTTATGGCTATATTAACTACTTTCATCTCTGTGTCTGCGATGATTTATCTATTTGATAAGTCGACTCGAGCTTTAATCAAGGGCTTTATAAAAAAGAAAAAGCAACAGGAAATATCCCATGTAACAAACGGGAGACAACGAGAGGATGAAAATAATGCACATTAACAAAAACACCTCTACCTGGCCAGTCTTCCTTTTGTTACTTTTTATTACACTCGGTAAATATAATTTGTCTATCGGTTTTTCATTGAAAATATATATGGTTTTTCTGGTCTTTTTCCTGTGCATTTATTTCAGATTTTTTCACTTTAGTCCCCTCTATCATTATGAAGTTTTACTGTTGTTATTTTATTTTATCTATTGCCTAAGTGGTGCTTTTTCACAGTATCCAGAAGAAAGCATTCGGGTCATTCTAGGCGTAATTCTCATCCTTGGCTGTTATTTCATCATGAGATTTATCCTGGAACAAACCTCGATTCCTATAATTGAAACTTCTATTGCCACTGTTGGCATTGTTTTTAACGCCATTAGCCTGTTATTGTACTTAATTGGGTTGCAGGTGACAGGAGGATCACCAAAAGGTGTTGAGATTATCTCTTATGGATTATTAGTAGACCGAGATTATCCAAGACTTATTGGATTACTTGACGATCCAAATATTTTCATTTTTTTCAATACATTGTTCTTCTCTTATTATCTAACGCATTTAAAGGGATTCAAACACTCAATCGGGTTTACCTTATGTGTAATTACTTCCCTTCTTACTTTTTCAAGAGGTGGGATTGTCGCTCTCATACTAGTTGTCATTTTGTATATGATTTTAGTGAATTTTTCTAAAAAGATAAAAATGATGACCGTTTCTTTGTTAGGCCTAGCGTTTCTCTATGCTGCAGGGTCTTTCATTCAAGTAGATTTTAATCAGATTTTTACCAGTCGCATCACTGATTTTTCTACTGACGGAGGAAGTGGCCGATTTGAATTATGGAGTCAAGCCTTAAACTATTTTATGGCACATCCTCTTTTTGGAATTGGTGCTTTCAACTTTTCTGATTACTACGCATTTGATCATAATGTGAAACTATATGTTCATAATACGTATCTAGAGATCTTGGTGGAATCAGGAATTATTGGATTTCTTTTTTACTGCTCTTTTCTGGTGATGCTAGTTATCGCCTTCTTTAGGACTAAGCTACATAAACAAAGCCCCTACATCGTACTTACACTCTTCGCTTTTTCACTACAGATGGTGTCCCTGTCCCTCATAATTAATGAAGCATTTTTTATTTTTCTAGCACTGGCTTTCAAATATATTTCTGTATTTGATAAAAAAGGAGCTGAATTTTATGATGAACGCCCAAGAGGATAATATTCCGTTGGTCTCCATTATTACTCCCTCTTATAACAGCTTGACTTTTATAAGAGAGACCATTGAATCCGTTCAGGCCCAATCATATCCCCATTGGGAAATGATCATTGTTGACGATAAGTCGAAGGATGACTCAGTCCATGTAATTAAACAATATGTAAAAAACGATCAACGGATTAAACTAATTTCCTTAACCCAAAATAGTGGTGCAGCTAGGGCTAGAAATGCAGCCATTAAAATGGCCACAGGAAATTATTTAGCGTTTCTTGATAGCGATGATCTATGGTTACCTACTAAATTAGAAGAACAAATTGCTTTTATGCAAAAGGGGAATCTTTCTTTTTCCTTTACTTCCTATTCGTTGATTAATGAAGACGGTAATCATATGGATATAGAAGTTAAAGCACCAAAAGTAGTGGATTATAAGTATCTGATTGGAAATACAATTATTGGATGTCTTACTGTGATGTTAGATAGACAACAAATTAAACAGATAGAAATGCCAGATATCCAGCCAGAGGATACCGCCTTATGGTTGTTGTTACTTCGGCAAGGGCATAAAGCATATGGCTTACAAAAGGTTTTATCAAGATATCGTATTGTTTGTAACTCCGCCTCAAGGAATAAATTCAAAGCTGCCTATCGATATTGGAAACTCTTACGAAGCCAAGAAAAGTTAAACCTTGTAAAATCCAACTTTTACTTTGGTAAATATGCCTATCATGCATACAATAAAAACAAAGTGTCTTTACCAAATGGGGGTAAATAAAGAATGTACACTGTTCTACTACTAACTGATAAACTCATAACAGGTGGTGCCGAGATGTATTTTTGTAAATTGGAAAACCACCTCAAGGATGAAAACATGACGTTTTACTCAGCAGCCGCAGCTGGAGAGATGTACAATCAAATTCATAATAAAAGTAACTTTATTCCTTTAAGCTTAAAAAATCACCTTGGTAATCTAAAGACACTGAGAAAACAAGTAATTCAAAAGGCCATTGATGTCATTCATGCAAATAGTTTAAGAATGTTGCTCTATTCCATCGCAATAAAGAAAATTACCAACAGAGAAATCAAGTTGGTCTATACCAAACATAATGTGACAATGCTTGAAAAAAAGATTCCCTTCCTTTTTAAAAAAGTGTTGAATCGGCATGTTGATCAAATTATCTCGGTTAGCAATTTTGAAACGGAGAACTTACAACAACTTGGAGTAAGGAAAGAACTTATTCTGACCATTTATAATGGAGTCGATTTGGATCAATTTCCTTTTCAACCACAGCAAGCTCAGAAAACATTCAATATCGGAATCTTAGCTCGTTTATCAAAAGAAAAAAACCATAAACTATTCTTAACTATTGCCAATGAATTAAGGAATATGGACCACTTTACGTTTCACATTGCGGGTGATGGACCTGAGAGGGAATTTGTCGAAAAAGAGATAAAAAAGTTAAAGTTAAGCCATAAAATAAATGTTTTAGGTCAGGCTTCCAATCCATATGAATTTATTTGCAATATGGACTTGCTACTCCTAACATCCTTCAGAGAAGTTTTTCCAATGGTTGTCCTTGAAGCAATGGCTACAGGAACGCCGATAGTGTCTATAGATGTTGGTGGCATTAAAGAAGCAATTATAGATCATGAAACAGGGATTCTCATTTCACATCATTCAGAAAAAGAATTTGCAGAAAAAATCATGATGCTCCACGATAATGAGGATTTAAGACAAGACTTGGGAAGCACAGCAAGACAAAAAGTAGAAGAATCTTTTTCTCTTTCTACTATGATTCATTCTACGTTGAAAACCTATCAAATTTAAAAAACAAACGATACATTCGTTTGTTTTTTTATACCTATGCATCTTTTTTTAAAAAGCATATTCTATAACACCCCACTAGAAAAGGAGTGTTTTAAAATGATGGACTCTGAAGACTGCCAGAATAGAGATGTTGTTAATATTGATTGTTTTGGAGCTGATCCAAATTTAGCAGACAATTCCCCAGCCATTCAAGAAGCCATTAATAATTGTATAGCTAATAATCACTCAAAAGTTGTCATCACAGGGAAGAAACAATATATCCTTTCCTCCCCCATTGTCATTAAGTCAAATGTAAGTCTCGAAATTGATTCTACAGTTACATTACTTGTCAAAGGTGATTTCCAAGTGTTTGAGCTTCAAAAAGATGCTTCAATCTCGGGTGGAACGATTGAAATCATGGATAATAGCTTTAATTCAACTGTTATCTTCCTTTCTGGTGCCCAACAAATAGAGATTCATAATCACACTTCTATTTCCGATATAAATATTATAAACCGTACAACAACATACCAGGGTATAGCCATTCAACTATACTGTAAAAATGCATGGGATTTCATCAGCTTCTTTAAAGCAAACTCCATACAAATCACAAACTTTCATACGGCCCTCTATTTTAAAACAGAAAAACTTCAAAATATAAATACCCCGTGTTGGATTAATGCGAACTCCTTCCACTCTATTTATATAGATGGTTGTCAGTATGGTATAGAGATTGACGGAAATAGTGATTTACCATATGAAATTTCTGGTAACACCTTTACCGATATCCAAGTTCAATGCCGGAAACAAACAAAAAAGGTAATCCGCTGCTCGGGTGCCTATAATGTATTTGAAGGATTGATTTGGGATACCAACCGTATGGATGATCCTCCACTTGTCATTGAATTTTCCTCCATTTCTCATCATAATTACCTATTCTCGAATCAAGTTTCCACATCCATTCTAGATCTTGGTCAATACAATCGTTACACGTCACCTCATGAAGAATCCCTTCCTGTATATCCCCCTCTTGCATTAGGGAAAGCACATCTGGTTGGGAACCAAGATGATATATTAGTAAATGCACACGTCCGATATACTGTACGTCAACTTTTGGGTAAAGCCCCCTATGGAGGAACTATAAATAATTGTTTTAACTTACTAGATGAGCAAAGCGTGAATTACTTGGAGGTGCCTAGTTCCCAGCCAGTTGTCATCGAATTAGACTTTTCAAAACAGCCTATTAAAATGCTGAATTGCTTTGGTATTTATTTTGGATGGAATGAAAGTCCGAGCCATGTGTTAATTGAATACCAACAAAGTTTAAATGGACCATGGATAGTGGCTAAAAATGTCCCATTTAATGTCGGAAACACTGTTATTTCGGAGGTAAGAGCAGCTACGTTGTATAAAGTTAAGTTAACACTAAGCGGTTACACGCAAGAGCACAAACGATTTCGTATTAATCGGATATTTGCTAAATCATCATTACAACATGGTGCCTCTTGGTTGCCAACTACAGGCGGTACATTATATGGAGATTTAGAACTACAAAAAGGGCAATCCGTGAAGTTAGTTTCTCCGAACGGAACTAAATGGAAAGTGAGTATTAATGACCAAGGACAAATTATCACTTCAAAGCTATGAAACAATATAATCTTGACAGAACAAATGCTGTGAAAGCACCCCTAAAAAGAGAATGTTAATTTACAGACACTAAGTAGGTTAACTATTTTAAGCCTTACTTACCGCCTTATTAAGCTCCACATAATTGAGTAGGACACTTGATTTACTATATTGGCTTGTCCACTGTCAGCGATTTTGCTCATTGCTTACAGTTAACTGCCTAATCATAGCGTAATCTTCACTTTGTTTTCATTGATAAATTTACCCATCAACTCAAGGACTCCGTCTTTCAATTCGGGTCGGTCCAAAGCAAAATCTAATGTAGTTTCGATGAACCCAAGTTTATCCCCTACATCGAATCTTTTGCCTTCAAACTTAAAGGCATAAACATCCTGCATAGTATTTAACTGCTCGATAGCATCAGTCAATTGGATTTCTCCACCCTTGCCAATCTTTTTTTCATCCAAAAATTGAAATATTTCCGGAGTCAGGATGTAACGTCCGATTATTGCCAAATTTGATGGGGCTTCATTCCTTGAAGGTTTTTCAATAAAACTTCTTACCTTTATCAGGTTGGATTCGATGGAAACAGGATCAATTACACCATATTTGTGTATGTCTTCTTCGTTAACTTCCTGTATACCTAATACACTCGAACCTGTTTTTTCAAATTGATTAATTAATTGTTTCAAAGCTGGGGTATCACTTTTGATAATGTCATCCCCTAAAAGAACACCAAATGGTTCATCACCAATAAATTTCCGGGCACACCAAATTGCATGGCCTAGCCCCAATGGTTCCTTTTGTCGTATATAATGAATTTCTATAGAAGATGACGCTATTACTTTATAAAGCAAGTCAAACTTTTCTTTCTTCACTAAATTTGCCTCTAATTCAAACGCATGATCAAAGTGATCTTCAATCGCTCTTTTACCTTTACCAGTTACAATAATAATGTCCTCTATTCCAGAGGCGATTGCTTCCTCAACAATGTACTGAATAGTAGGCTTATCTATTATAGGAAGCATCTCTTTCGGCATGGCCTTCGTAGCAGGAAGAAACCTAGTTCCTAAACCTGCCGCAGGTATAATGACCTTTTTTACAGTTTTCATATTCCCCTCCCATTTTCCAGTAAAATTAATGGTATGTCACATTCGACTTTATTTTTCTTATTACAATTTTTTGCTCAGCCTAATAACGATTATTTCCCCTCCATCAATCGCTGCTTTCAAGTATTCCTTATTTTACGGATGAATCCGCGCAACCGTTACCAACACTCTATGCGAAGTTGTACGGTATGAGAACAGATTAACTGCCGTAATTGAACCAAAGCCATTATATTGAACGAATTTTATTCCCTTCTCCGACATACGTTCACATTTTTCCAAATTGGCATTACTATATATGTTGAACAAATGAATACGGCCTATGCGCTTTACAAGAGCTTTTGGGAGGCCGCTGAAAAGTTCTAATACTCTGAATTAAATAGAACTCCTAGCAATACGGCTTCGACGCTTTGTGGATGCCTCCCGCGATAAGCCAGAAAGAAGACCGCTTTCAGTCTTATCGCTCCGGCTACCACGAAGTCGCGCCTTCGCTAGATGGTCTATGTGTGAAAGCGTATTTCATTATCTGTGATGAAATCTGCAAACTGGAGTACATCTTTCTTGAATATAAGTAGTATCAACTAGTAACCACCTTATAATCTTGGCATATACATCTCAAAATTACATTTCTCTCGATAATGAACACACTAGCGCAGGCGCGACAAAAGCATCGCCGAAACGCCAAGCGTTCTACAATCCACATTCCGAATTAAAACTCTCTCCTGAGTGAGCGCAACAATAGATTCAATGGGATTCTTTAATTCAACATATATAGTATTTAAGTTTTAAAGAAAAAATAGACATTAAAAAGGTCTATTCCAGATATGAATTCTGAATGCAGAAATGGCATTTTCACCTTTGCGCTTTTTCGCAACGGTTGCAAATTCATTTCCAGATCAAGTACAAAAACAGACCTTGCCACTTTTAAAAAAGTGGCAAACCCACAAAACCCCCTTCGCCAGGTGGCGTCTTCCAACGGGGGTTGGAAGAACAAAAGAGGGTGAAAACAATCTCTCGTATCAACTCCTTAAATTCCTTCCGCTTTGCTTCAGTCAGACATTTATCGTTGACACTTCCCGTTTATCTTTCCATCTGCCAAAATAAATAAAGAGCAGCCAAAGCCACTCTTTTCTCCGCTTATCGTTGACACTTACCAATATCTTTTTCTGTTTTACACCATTTCATTAATCTTGAAATACTTCACAGAAGTGGAATTCTAGTAATAAAGCAATGATATTACACCTGAGTTAACAACTCAGCACAAAGCTCCACACAAACACCTTGCGAACGATACTTATTAAGTAATTCAACTGGATTAACTTCAATATCATTTTCCTTTAAAATCTGTGTAAACTGTTGATACGTTAAATCAGGTTTAATCATTGCCTTTTTACTTGGAAACAATGATTGAAGATTTTCATTTATGACATCTTGCTTCTCTACAAGTATTTTTACTGAAGATGTAAAGGTCAAAACCGTTTCAATAAAATTGATATTTTCATCATTAATCTTATTTTTAGTTAACCAATCAGTCACTGTCTCAGTTTCCATTTTTTACCCCTTACAAAAATAGCCCATCTGCTCCACGAATAGCCCATGCTACAACAATTGAGATATTCTCAGCTATACCTTTGCTTATTTCCGTATTTTTCTTAAGCCATATTGGCAGTTGAGCTCGAACATCATTTGCTGCATTTTCACCAGCGTTTGCAAATTTATATAAACAGTTACCAATCTTTTTACTATTATTTTCAAATGTTTTTGCAGTTGCACTATCAACAATATTGAAAGATTTAGCCGCATCAATTACTTTATCTCCACCGTCTTTGAGTAACTGAGCCACCTTAACTACAACTTTTGACTTAACCCCGTAAAGTTCGATTGATGGTTGTTCAATCTCAGGAGCTATTTCGACTTTCAAATTCCCCTCATATTTGCTAACTTCTACAGCTGTATCGTTATTATTGCTAGCTTTGGCATATGTCCCTTTTATTTGTATCACCGTTCACACACAATTACATCTTTATCACGGTCACTTTTTTTATTCTCGTCCAGGCACCTGAAATTCAGGCTATAACTGAAAAAACCTCAAAATAATTACACTCTATTTTCGAACCGAAATTAGAATTCAACCGCCATTTAATGGTTAAAGTGGGGTCAAATCGTCATTATGAAACATCCCGACTTTCTTCCATATGATTAAGTCAATTTAACATAATAGGTACCCAGGAAATTCAGAATGCAGTTGGTAATTGGTACCTTTCATGAGTACCTAGAACTCCCACCACTTTAGCGCTGGGAGTTGTTCAACCATGCTTTCATATAGTCAATAAATTTTTGAGCGGCTGGAGAAATAGTGTTGAAGGATGGGGCTGCGATACCGATGGAGCGATAATGTTCTCCTTCTAAGCTCAAAATGCGAACATTATGCGGAACACGGTACAAAACCATTTCAGGAAGAATACTAATTCCCATCCCGTTTTGAACCATCGAAATGATTGCTTGATCATCCGCAAGTTCAAATTTAATATGAGGGGTTACATTGTTTTCTTGAAAAATCCGCTTTAAATCATTATCGCTCCCTTTCTTCGACATAATCAGCATCTCTTCTTTAATGTCTGTAAAACTGACCTCCTGTTGGTTTGCGAGGCGATGCTCGTCAGGAAGAATGCACAGCATACGGTCTTTTTTTAAGAAAATCACTTCAAATGACTTCGAAGTCGGTAATGAGACAAACCCAAAATCAACCGCACCCGTTGCGATCCAATGCTCAAGCGTATCGTAATCCCCCTCTAACAACTTGATTTCGATAGCAGGTAGATCTGCATTAAAACTTTTCAGGATTTCTGGTAGCCATTGAACGGAAACACTCGAAAAAGTTCCAATGCGGACGGTGCCAATTTCAAGACCCTTAATATTCGCTATTTCTTGCATCATTTGTTCATTCCACTTTAACATTTCATGGATATGCCTTAATACGCGTTCTCCATTACTAGTCAACTTGATCCCCGCACGTCCTCTAATCAAGATTGTAAATCCCCATTCGGATTCAAGGCTGGCAATTGCATGACTCACGGCAGATTGCGTTAACCCATGAATCTCTGCTGCTTGTTTGAGACTCCCTGATTCTACAACAGTGCTAAATATTTCAAACTTGACCAGTGACAACTTCCCCACTCCCTTCACATGAATTTTATTCATCTAATAACTTAAAAACATTCATTTTTATTATCTAAACTTAACATGTATACTAAAAAACAATCAATAACTTTCGTTGAATTTTGGCACAATGAATGGAACTGGAGGGTGTAAGATGGATAATCCAATAAGTAGGGGCACACAAATAAAAGCGGACTTGATGATGGTCATGGTGACAATGTTATGGGGTGCATCCTATTTGTTTATGAAGATGGGCCTCCATTCGATTCAAGAGTATAACCTAATTGCATTACGTTTTGGGATTGCTTTTCTTGTAGCTGCACTCGTATTTTATCGACGCCTTCTGAAAATTGATGGTAAAACGATCACATATGGATTTTTACTCGGATCGCTGTTATTCTTGTGCACTTCCGCTGTAGTGATCGGTTTAAAAACGACTTCAGTTTCAAATGCCGGATTTTTATTTAGTCTCGCGGTTATCTTTGTTCCTTTGTTAGTAGCACTCTTTTCTCAAAAGAAACCTAAAAAAAGAGTGATGATGAGCTTGTGTATCTCGATTACAGGAATCGGTCTTTTAACGTTAAACCAGGCATTCCACATCCATGCTGGCGATTTCTTGTGCATCTTAGGTGCCTTATTTTATGCCCTTCACATCATCGTTACAGGGAAAGCAACAAAAAATGTGGATGCCATCTCCATTGGGATCATACAGCTTGGGGTTGCAGGTGCATGGGGACTTCTCTTTTCACTCTTATTTGAAAAACCACAACTTCCAAGCAACATCGAGTCATGGAGTGCGATTTTGGCATTAAGCATTCTGTGCAGTGCAGTTGGATTTATTGGCCAAGCTGTAGCCCAAAAACATACAACACCTACACGTACTGGTCTGATTTTTTCATTAGAGCCTGTATTTGCAGCATTCTTTGCTTTTATTTTCGTAGGTGAAATCCTTACAAATAAAGGATATGTAGGGGCTGTCCTGGTTTTACTCGGGGTACTTGCCGCGGAGATCAATTTAAAGAAATTATTGGGGAGAAGAAGTTTCTTATATACAATTAGTCGCTCTAGGGAGAGCGGATTATAGGTGCCAGGTATCTAGACAAGATAGAATTCAATGGATACCTCACTGTTTGTTGGACACTTTAATGCTTTCGTTGGAGACTTGACTTAGTTGGTTGGACAACTTCAGGCTTTGGTTGGACACTTCGAAATGTTTGTTGGAAACCTCTCCGTTTGTTGGACACTTTCAGGCTTTCGTTGGACACTGGACCTAGTTGGTTGTACACTTTCAGGCTTTTGTTGGACACTTCGAAGTGTTTGTTGGAAACCTCACTGTTTGTTAGACACTTTAAGGATTTCGTTGAACACTTACCCTAGTTGGTTGTACACTTTCAGGCTTTTGTTGGACACTTGGCCTAGTTGGTTGGACAACTTTAAAAATCGGTACCTGCAACAAACAACAACGAATAATTCACCCAATTGTATAAAAACACAAAGAAGATTAGATATTATAGTAAATACCTAATCCACGCCTTATAAATATATAATTGTATTGAATTGCCAGAATAGGTACCTGAAATTCAAAGACATTGGTTTCGGACGGCCATTTTTCGTGAAACATAGCGGTTAACTTATATTATACGCTGGCACTCATTATAATCGTCACATGCTAACGAGCATTCATGAGACATTCTCCAAATAATAGTCGGTTCAACAGCTATCATTTCTTATTCATTAAAAATCGCAATGCTTGACTTATACTCGTTGGAACGATTGACAAATGATTTTCATGCGGTGATGTATGAAATTGTACCGATTGTAAGGGTAATGATTCTAAATGGCAAAATAAGGACCGTGCATTTTCATACATCCGATGTTTTGCCTCTTGCTCCACTGCAATGAAAATCGCACATTCTACTTGTGAGATCTGCAAAGCTTCTTGTAATACTTGCTCTTGATTCCACCAAAGAGACGGACTACAGATATAATAATGTGAGAATAATTGAGGTTCTCGAACGAGCGTCTGAACAAGAAGTAATCCACCTAAAGAATGCCCAAATATAAGTTGCTGTTCATCATTCATATCAAGCATTTGTCGAACGATTTCTTTCACTTCTTTTAATATTTCTAAAAAATGCTCTGCTCCTCCAGAAATAGGCCAAGGCGCTCCAGGGGGATATTCCGGTAAGTTGACAACTTCACTTTTTGGTGTGAAGTCATATACCCGTTGAGGAGGAAAGATATCTTCTTGCTCATATCCAATCGATACAATCACCGACAGAGACACACCTGTACTTTCAGTATGTAGCGACTGCAATGCCACAACATTTTCAAAGAGAACACCATAAGCGTTACCGTCCAAAACGTAGAGGACTGGGTATCCTTCTTCTGGTGCCCGTTCCTTTGGAATTGCGATTGTAATTCGATATGCATTTTCCCACAAAGGGTGACGTATTGTTTTCACTACATGTGTATAACTCATAACATATCTCCATTCTTTATACTGTATTTTTTCGCCTATTCCTTATTAATAAATAAATGAAATACGGCACCCCTATAATTGAAATGACAATCCCGACTGGTAGTTCCGCAGGTGCGAATATCGCCTTCCTAATCCAATCTCCTGTTAAAACAAGAATTACACCGACAATTCCACTCACCGGAATAAATGGATTGAAGGTCTGCTTAGTTACATCAAGGTTTTTTTCCTAATTCACTGGACGAAATTTGAGTAAATAAGTAAGGAATCATACCTTTTTTCTTAATAAGTATAAGAAATATGGTGCTCCTATAATAGCAACGATAATTCCAGCTGGAATAGTTGCCTGACTGTAAATGATTCTACCAATTGTATCAGCAAAAACTAATATTGCCGCACCGATAAGGGGTGACAAAAATAAAAAGTTTTGATGTTTTGAACCGACCAATTGTTTTGCAATATGAGGTGCAATTAATCCGATAAAACTAATACTTCCTACAACGGAAACGGCTGAGGCTGCTAATGCTACGGCGATAATTAGTAATAGTATGCGATCTCGCTTAATCGAAACACCTAATCCTTTTGCCACAGTTTCATTCAAAGCTAGTAGATTCATCGATTTTTGTTTCGAATATAAAATAGGTACCGCTATTATAAGCCACGGAAGAAGTGCCAAAATGAATGGCCAATCTGCTCCCCAAACATTTCCAGATAGCCACTTTGCAACAAATTGTACGTCCTCTTGTTTTGCACCCGAGATTAAAATGATCATTAAACCTGATAAGGCTGATGCAAATCCTACACCCATCAAAACTAGTTTTATTGGTTGAATTCCATTTCGTTTATCCACTGCAAAAATAAATATAAACATAGCTACAATTAGTGCGCCTACAAAGCCAACTACCGGTAATATATAGGAATAATATTCTAATTTAGCATCGACAAATAAATAAAATACTGTAATGGCAACACCTGCCCCAGCGTTTATTCCAATAATCCCTGGATCAGCTAAATCGTTTCTCGTCAATGTTTGTAAAATCGCACCAGATAAAGCTAGTGACATTCCGGCTAAAACAAGAACAAATACACGAGGCATACGAACTGAAAATAAGATGAATTCCTCTTTAAATGTACCTTCTCCTAAAATTGTCGGAATAAGTTTACTAAATCCGATCGAAGAGGGGCCTAAGCCAATACCTGCAATTATGCTTAGTAGTAGTAAAACGATCATTAAACAATACATAAACAGCTTGTTATTTTTTTTATACAAAGAAAGTACGACCACCTTTCTTTACTATATATATGAAGAAAGGTAAACCAACTAATGCTACTAATGCAGCTACAGGTATTTCAAATGGAGCAATAATTTTCCGACTAATAAAGTCTGTGAAAATCATAAATGTTCCTCCGACAATAATGGACATCGGTATGATGAATCGGTAATCTGCACCAACGATTTTACGAACGATATGGGGAATAAATAGGCCGATGAAAGATAAACTCCCTATTAATGCAACGGCTGCACCAGCTAATATAATGACAATTAACATTAAAAGCGATTTGATTACTTTTGTTTTTTGTCCAAGCCCTATTGCTAATTCTTCATTTAAACTAAGTAACGTTAATTGTTTACTATATATAATAGCGATAACTAGTCCAACAATAATGAAAGGAACGATGATCAAAGTAGGCCATGTTGTACCGATTAAACCACCAGCAGTCCACATGCTAATGTTTTTAGAGACATTAAAAACGATGCCAATTCCGTCTGAAATTGCTTGTAGAAACAGAGAAACGGCCGCCCCTGCTAAAACAAGTTTTAGAGGAGATAGACCGTTTTTGGAAGAAACACCTATACCAAAGACAATTAACATCCCAATTGCTGCACCGATAAAACAACTTAGCATAAGCATTAAAAACGGGAGGCCAGGTATAAAAGCTAAAACCAATGCAAGAGCTAGATTAGCACCCGAAGTTAACCCGAGTAACCCCGGATCGGCAAGCGGATTTCTCGTCATTCCTTGCATGATTGCACCAGCAACTGCTAATGCTGCACCTACAAAAAATGCTGCGATGACGCGTGGTATACGTATTTCTCTGAGAATTTCATAATAGGAGCCGCCGCTTTTTGCGATTATTGCTTCATACAAATCTTGAAAACTTGTATTTGCTGCCCCAAAGCCTAATGCCACTAAAATTATTAGTATCAATACAATTAATGATAGGAGCATTTTACTTATAACGGAATAAGATGCTTTCATCAAATACCCCTTTCTTAGTTACCTAAAAAAGATTTTTTAAAGAAGTCTAATTGGTAATCTAACGAATAGGCGTCATTATAGTAGAATGCGGGACCTTCAGCATAAAAGACATTGCCATTTTTTACTGCCGGGATATTGTTATACCAGTTTGAGTCAAGAAATGTAGTATCTTGACCTTCTCTAACCACGTTTAGTACTAAGAAATCACCAATATAGTCACCAAATACTTCTTCTGAAATTGTAAAATAACCTGGGTCAAGTACCACATCTTCTACAGATTGGGGCATTTTCAAGCCCATCGCTTGGTATATAATTTCCGTTCCACGTCCCCAGTTATCTCCGAATAAAGAGATTTGCTTATCATAGTTTCCTGCTACAGTAACCGTTACATCTTCACCATATTTTTCTTTTATTTCTTCACCTACTGCTTGAGAACGTACTTTAAAATCTTCTACCCAAGCAGTTGCTTCAGCTTCTTTATTAACAACTTTAGCAACTTCAATATGTTGTTCTAGATAGCCTACAGCACCGTATGTAAATAACACTGTTGGCGCAATTTCTTGTAACTTGGCAGCATCTTCCACATCTACTGAACCAATAATTAAATCTGGGTCAAGTTCGATAATTTTTTCATAATCATCACTTGCTATAACTTCAGCATTTGCTAACCCTTCAGCAAAGTTTGGATTATCTTTTAACCAAGAATCTGCGCCGACAATATTAACACCTAATTGGATTAAATCTCCCGCGTATAATGATAAAACGACTACACGTTGAGGATTAGCGGGCACTTCAATTGGACCTGATTCTGATTGATAAGTGATTGTATCAGATGTTGTTTTAGACGTTTCTGTATCGTCATTTTTTGTTGTTTCTTCCTTAGTTGAATCCTCATTTCCACATGCTGCTAATACAAGCATTAAAGCTGCTACTATAAATATAAGCCGTTTTTTCATCGTTATTCTCCTTTTATAAGATCATATGTAATACACATTGGTTTGTTTGAACGAGGGTCTTTACAAATTACAGCATCAATATCGAAGACTTTATGTAAAACTTCTGGTGTCATCACTTCTTCTGGCGTTCCAGATTTTATTAAAGATCCATTTTCAAGAGCAATCATAAAATGTGAAAATCTTGCCGCATGATTTAAATCATGTAACACCATAACAATTGTTCGATTTTCTTGTACATTTAACTTTTGTAACAGTTTTAACACTTCGAGTTGGTGTGCCATGTCTAAATATGTTGTAGGCTCATCTAAAAAAATTATGTCTGTATTTTGTGCCAGAGCCATCGCAATCCAAACGCGTTGTTTTTGTCCTCCTGAAAGTTCATCTACTAAGTCATCTTTAAATTCATAAACGTTTGTAGATTTCATTGCCCACTCAATTATTTTCTTATCTTCTTTTTTCAAGTTTCCAAAACCTGATTGATATGGAAAACGTCCATAAGAGACCAATTCTTCAACTAAGAGTCCAACTGCACTATCTTGCGTTTGTGGTAGTATTGATAGTTCTTTTGCCATTTCTTTTGTATTCCGCTTCTGTATATCAGCTCCATCAAGCAAAACTTGTCCTTTTTGATAAGGAATAATTCTTGTCATTGCTTTTAATAATGTAGATTTTCCACATCCATTTGACCCTATAATTGTGGTAATCTTCCCATCAGGAATCTCAATTGTTAAGCCGTTAACAATTACTTTTTTGTCGTAACCAACTTCAACGTTACTAACCTTCATTCTCATTTACTATTATTACCTCCTAAACGAAAATGATAATCGTTATCAACTAGAGCCTGCGTTTAAATTATGACCTTTTTCAAATTATTTGTCAAGGACAACTTTGGAAGACAAAATTTTAGTATTTTTCCCGCTGATTTCTCAGCAATAAGTAGGCATAACCACCAAAATAACTATGTATATTTGTACAAAATCACTTGTTTTTCTTCATTAAATGATCCTCCAATCCATATAAACATCAAGCTATTTAAACAATAGTCGTGTGACGTAAAACCCGGACTAAAATTCCGTTTGCTTCCTGAAAGAATACTTCCCATGTACATTTGCCGTCAGGATCATACTCTTCTTTTCATATCACATATCAATAAGTTGAAAAACAGCCTCGCATCTTCTGCCTCAATTGGAAGATAACCAATCTTATTGACAATCAAAAGCGATTCTTACGCTCTTTTGGGAAAAAAATCGGTACCTGTGCAACAAACAACGACTAACAATTCACATAATTGTATAAAAACGCCAAGGAGATTAGATATTGAAGTAAATATCTAATCACCGCCTTATAAATATGTAACTGTAGTTAATTGTCCGAATAACCCCATGCTTAGGTACCTGACATTCAAACTGATTAGTTTCGCGCGCAGCTACCTGACACTCAGTGTTTTATAGTCGGAATAGCTAAGTTCTTTTCATTTTTTAAAGAAATATGCAGTTCACGATTGCGATTGATAGAGGCAAAAAAAACATCCTTTAGCTCATTAACTCCTTGATTGTCTAATTCTTGTTGTAGCCATGCTTCATCTAAATTAACATCTCTTAACACGTCTGTGTAAAGTGTTCCTTCTACGATAACAGGAAAGGAAATCGTAGACGTTGGTTTTATGATATTCATATCTTCTAGCGTCACCGAATTCTTTTGTTGTTTTTTTAATACACTTAATGCCCCGTTTGCTTCAATAATTGCTGTTTCTACTTCGTTAATATCAAATACATCTTTTTCTCTAAGCATTTGAAGGATATTATCAATAGAATAACGAATTTTCTTTAAGTTTTCATTTACAAATTTTCCATTTTGAAGAACAACGGTTGGTTCAAATGTTAGTAATCTGCCTATTTTACGATTAGATATTTTCCATCTCGTAACAATCCTTTGAAAAACGCCAATCGCAATGATAGCAAAAGCAGTCGGTAAATGTTTAATATCAGGTTCAGCAATATCAGCTCCAACAAGTGCCCCTAATATTATGACGATTAAAAAGTCAAATACCGGCAATTCACCAATGGCACGTTTCCCCATAAATAGTGTGGTAAACAATAACAACGGTATAATAGTCACTATTCTTCCTAATATAAGGAGCATATCCTTCATAAATTCCAACATCTTGACACCACTTTCCCAGGTTTCTCTAGTTCAGATAATTAAAAATCACGATCACTATCACTCTTTCCAATTCAGCTATTGAATATAACCTCATTCCCCAATTTTTACCGAAAGTTAACCTCTATTAGAATTGAAAATAGGTACCTGAAATTTCATCAACTATTCTATTTAAAAAAGTAACTCTGATTTAACTCCAGAGTTACTTTTAGGATTGGTTGAATATTTTTCGAGATTGGTTGGACACTTTCTAAGGGCTTTGCAATGATCATTGATCCCAAGGCAAAGTCTTAAGGTCCAATAAATAGTTTATTCTAAAGTATAGTCAACTACGCCCCCCTTCCGTCCCGCCTAGTGGTGTAAGCGAGAACTGCAAAACTAGTGAAATGCATTGAATGGTGATTAAGTATATATAACCTGATGTTGGACGGGCTATAGGCATCTTACCAGCGAAGCGAAAGGTATTTCCAAAACATCATTAAATAGAATCTACTAATATTAACTCCTGTGGATACCTTTCTTCTTTACATTCGCTGTTGATAATAAACCAGGCACTCATCTATAATTAAGGGAGTGGCTCAGTCATCCACATATTTCCTATACATTATCTGCACCTAATTAGGAGGGCTCCGAATGGAAATCAACAAAATCACATTGATGGATGCTTATCTGATTGAAACGCTTCGTAGCAATGGGGTATCTAATGATGAATTGCTTAATCAGATTGGGCTACAAGATATCAGCCCATGGGAAAAAGTGAAACCCAACTTTGATTTCACAGGACTTCTCAATCTATATGAACAGGATCCAAAGGCCTTCGCCTCTATACTATTTGATGGCTATACCGTGAAGTTTATTACGATGAATGGGCTGCAAAACTTGTTGGAAATGAAGTTCGATAAAATCAAAGAACGGGACTTTCAACTTACAGATAAAGGCGTTTCATACCTAAATATTGATGAAGACATTTATCCTGTCCTGAAACAAATGCTGTCGAAGAATTGGATTATTCATGAACTGTCTGAACATGATAGCAGCCATTCGATGAAGGAAATTCATATTTTGCTAGCGTGAAAGAATATACATTATAAAGGTCCAATCCAGATACGAATTCTGGATTGGACCTTTTATTATGATCATTGTTCGTGAAGGGCTGTACCTGCATCAAACAATGACTCATATTTATTCAACTAAATAAATTTACAAGATAGCCAGACATCCATAAAGCTGATTTTGTTTGTATTATTATAAAACCGCAGTATATATTCTGAACTTACCAATGAATATGTATCTGAATTTATCAAATTTAGAATGGTCCCCATCCAATGAGTACGCCTACAACTAGCATAACTACTGCTATTGCACACCAAATTAAAAAGAGGGGAAACATCCACTTCGCCCATTTAATCCATGACACTCCCGCCACAGCTAGGCTGGCCATTAATGTTCCAGATGTAGGGAAAATACTGTTTGTAAAACCATCTCCAAATTGGAATGCTTGTACGGCAACCTGTCGAGTGACACCAACCATATCTGCCAATGGCGATAAAATAGGCATCGCAATCATTGCTTGGCCGCTACCTGAAGGAACTAGGAAATTAAGAGCAGCATTGGCCACGAACATGCCAAGTGCAGCTAAAACAGGTGGTAGCGTTTCCAATGGTATGGCAAGCACATTTACAGCTGTATCTAAAATTTGTGCATTCTCCATTATAATGAGGATTGCCCTTGCTACGCCAATAATCAACGCACCATACACTAGCTTTTGACATCCTTCCAAAAATACATGCGCAATTTTATTATAGTTCATGCCCCCAATTATTCCCGAAACAAGCCCGATAATAATAAAGAACGCCGCCATATGATCGATGCTCCATTTAAATTGAATGGTTGCGAAGACGAAGAATAGTAATGCCAAGCCTACAAAACTTAAAATAAGTTTGTGGCGGACAGTAAAGGGAGCTATCAACTCACCTTTAGAATCATCGGAATATTCCAGTATTCCAATCAGGCTTTTTGATGGATCGTCCAAAATTTTCTTTGCATATCTCCATGTATAAAAAATGGTTATGCCAACAATAACGATAAATGTGATGATACGAAGCGTCATTCCTGAAAATAAAGGAAGGCCAGCAATAGATTGGGCAATTCCAACCGTATAGGGATTTAAAAACCCCACATTGAAACCTGCAAATGTAGCCCCAAAAGTAATGGCGACTGCAACAATTGCATCAAGCCGAAGCGCTCTCGCGATAATAATACCGATTGCCACAAATGGAATGACCGAATTGGCAACTGCTCCAACTGCTCCTCCTAGTGCAAACAAAAGGGAAATAATAGCGATGAGCCAAAATTCTTTGCCTTGTGTTTTATTGACCGCCCTTAAAATCCCCCCCTTAATTGCTCCGGAACGTTCAATTACCTCAAATGCTCCTCCCGCAAACAGAACAAGAAAAATAAGGCTGCCGGATTGAACCATTCCAGATTGCAATGCTAGAAAAATATCCATTAATCCAGCGGAATTGTTTTCTACTTCGCTATAGGTGTTCGGAATTACCCTCTCAATGCCATTCACTTCTTCACGATCAAATGATCCCGCTGGTGTAATGTAAGTTGCGATAACAGCAAGCAACAACACTAAAAAAAGAATAACGTAAGTGTCAGGCATTTCCCACTTTCTTTTTACTTTCTTATTGTCAGTAGTTCTTGAGTCCGTCATATTATCCCTCCATTTGTGTAGTGCTGTACTAACTAGTAATCAAGTAACTTAAACGTTGCGTGAACAAACATATTCATCCCGTCAGATAAAGCGCTTTCATCAATATTAAAACGAGGATGATGATGTGGATAATCAGTGGCTAAACCGCTATTACCCGATCCTGTAAAGAAGAATGTGCCTGGTGCCTTCTTCAGAAAAGCAGAGAAATCCTCACCGCCCATATTCGGTTTCATCTGTGTTAGCGCTTGGGTTCCCCATAATTCAAGCACAGTCTCTTCGATTACACGGGATACTTTCTCATCGTTTATGACTGGATCAACCCCATCATTATAGGTAAGAAGATAGGAGGCACCATGCGCTTCAGTTATTCCTTTTATTATTCGTTCCATCAATTCACGGATAATTATGCGATGTTCAGTGCTGAAAATACGAACTGTTCCACCCATTTCAACAGAATCTGGAATGATATTCATGGCTGAACCACTTGCGAACTTGGTGATAGAAAGGACTACGCTGTCCAATGGATCCATATTTCGAGAGACAATATGCTGCAAGTTGCTAACGACTTGAGCCCCAATGACAATCGCATCGACGGTTTGATGTGGAAGACCGGCGTGTCCTCCCCGACCGGTAATCGTGATTGAAAATGTATCTGGTGATGCCATCACTGGGCCAGACGCAACCCCAATTTGTCCTGTCTCGAGGGGGGACCAAAGATGAGTTCCAATAACCATGTCGACCCCATCCATCACACCCTCACGTACCATTTCTTGAGCACCACCCGGAGCTAGTTCTTCGCCATGCTGAAATAAGAATCGGACTTCACCTTTAATTTGATCCTGCAGAGAGGATAGAATTTTAGCTGTTCCTAGTAGGATAGCTGTATGGCCATCATGACCACAAGCATGCATGACACCAGCATTTTTGGACGAAAACGGCAGTGAATTTTCTTCTTGGATTGGCAAGGCATCGATATCCGCTCGAATTGCTAAAACTTTACCACGCCGAGCCCCAATTAGACGTGCCATTACACTAGTTTTTGTAGGACGTGAAATTTCTAGATTACCGCAGGACTGCAGGGTTTCATAAATAAACTGGGATGTTTTTTCCTCCTGAAAGGACAACTCAGGATATTCATGAAGATATCTCCTCCAACTAATTACTTCATCCTGAACTTCATCAATCAGATGACTGAATTTAGTATTTTTCAATTAATAACCTCCTACTATCCATTTAATTTATAATTTCGGACTATTAACGGTTGTAGCCATTATTATATATTAAGTTTGGTAGTTCAGTCTAGCGTTAATTTTCTAACTTCAATAAAAGTAAAAAAAGACAAGATAAAAGGCATCTTGTCATAACATGATTTTATAAATTTTTCTCGGTCTTCCTCTTGGGTGTAGAGTTTCTTCAGCGACTATTTGGGCCAATCCTTTTGCCTCTAACTCTGTCAAAATTCTGCGTGCGCTGCGCGGCAAAATATTCATATATTGGGCAAGATCATGGGCGCTAATTTCCGATTTCCCGATTTTCCTTAAGATAGATTCTAGTTTACTTAAAGTGACGACGCTAAGTGAGGTTTGCTGGCTTAATAATTGTAATTTTTCCGGGGCAATCCCATAGATAATCTGTTCAGGTTGTCCTAATGGGCCAGTAATCGTTTTGCCGTCAAAAACGACCATCCATGATCCCTTGTCATGATCATTTGCATGTAGTAAAGCAATCCCAGCATTGATCTCTGCTTCATAGGCAGTTTGTCCAATTCCAATCCCACAAGTGACAGCATCATCCCCGGTTAGCTGAAGAACTGTCGGATCTGGAATTACTGTGAAATCTTTAGTAATTTCATCTAACGGTCCGCGCGTTGTAAATATTATATAACGACCTGGTCCGGCAGATTTAAGTGAACCATTTATTTTTTTAGTATATACGAGTAGCTTTTCTGTCATTTTGATTTCGATTTTATGGATTTCATCTGTTGAAAAAGTATCCTTTGTTAAGCTGGAAAAGGAGTCAAACTCAATCATTTGTACTGCGATTTGAGAATCCTTAAAGTGCATAGTTTCATATGTCTGGCGAATAAGTGCCAACGTAGACACGATTGCGGATTGTGCCGGAAGGACCCGAAATGCAGGCACGCCAAGCTTTATCAGTTCATGTTGAGCATTTTTCAGACAAGTGACAGCAGCCAGTGTCTTTCCTTCTTTCCATAAATCATAGTGATACTTCACCACTTCATCCGTAGGAATCTCTTCTTCATAGTGTTTTAAATATACGGGTTGAAAATCTATCTCAGATTCTAAGAAAACTCGTTCTAGCACAGAAGGTTCGAACGTATCGAAGCTTAGTTGGTTGAATGCGATCTTTTGTTGATATGCGATATGCAACAAAGTTTTATACAAGCTAGATCCAGAAGAAGGGACATAAAACATCGGCTGTGAGGATCCAGACCATTTCTTGGCATAGCCATAAGGAATTTGCCCAGAAAAAAGCCACATATCGACATCCCACATATTCGCAGTCAGTTTTTCTGGAATTTCCTCATCATGCCAGTAGGTAATAGAGATACAACTGAATTCAGGGTACTGAGAAATGACAGATTCCATAATTTCAAGGGAATCCTCCGCACCAAACAAGCCTATTCGAATTTTCTTCAAAGTTCTGAACCACCTTTCTAGATGAGTGAGGAGAACTTGCTTTTTTCACTATGTTCATACAATAAGTATGAATATATCTTATAGTAACCGATGAATTGCATAGTAATTACATACTCAGGAAGCTAGTTAGGCACCTTTTTCCAAACAAAAAAGAAGTAACTGTCAAACCGTCCCTGTGGTAAGGTTTGACAGTTACTTCTTATTTAAAGCGGAGGATCAGCCATTATTTTACCGAACCTTTAGCCACTTTTTTATATTATTCATCTCTTACTCTATTATATGTTGAGTATTTAAAGAAATCAATTTCCAAATGCCTGTCATCAATAAAGGTCCTTGGTGCTGAAGTATAGTGTCTGTGCAACAAAAAACAACTAATTCCCCCAATTGTATAAAAAACATATAGAGATTACATTATCAGCTACCTATCTAATCACCCGGTCATAAATATGTAATCGTAGTGAGTAGTCGGAATGGTTTCGCGCAGGTATCCGAAATTCACCCTACACTACTTAAACTCCGTCTCCACTTCCGTCCATCCCTACGATGCGTTGGTGGTATGTGGTGGTAATAGACGAATGGGAGATTCATGTCCTTGACGCTTTCTATATAAGTCCAATTCACATAGGTAAGATCACCTCTTCTAGATAGCCCATTTCCAAGTTCTTCATCAACGATCGTAATCGTCCCACTATCCCTCTTTCTCAGATTATCAATCAATTCCTGTGTGTCTTTATTGTTACCCAATATAATAAAAGCTCTCTTCATCCATATAACCCCACTTCCCATTTTAATAAACACCATATTCAAGTGCAGCAAGTTAGTCTTATGTTGAATTACTCGGACATATTTCAGAAACTAATGCACGCGCTTCTTATAAGTCTATAGTATCATAAATTCAGAATAAATAAATAGTTATTGCTTATATTTGCCTACTAATTGTGTGGGTGCAATAAACAATAGTGTACAATTCACATAATTGCACGAAGATTAGAGGGGTTTGGCTTGTTTATCATTCAAAATCCTTAACGTTGTAAATTTACACTTTCTTATCGTTCCCCATTGGTAAACTGATTGGTAAGTCTAGCGGCAATCGCTGGTAAAAAACATGGCAGAAGTGGTTCGTTCTTATGGTCGTAATCATTACCATCGTGAAGAAAAAGTAAATTTCATCACGTTATATCCTTTTTCGAATGGTTTGTCTATATAGAGTATGAAAGCATCGTTCGTCTAAGCAAAAGACGTCATGGATCCATAAAGAGTTCTTTTTTTGTAGCGAATGCTACCTGTGTACCAAAAAACAATTCGCGAAATTGTATAAACAAGCAAAAAAAGATTAGATATTATAGTAAATACCTAATCCACGCCTTATAAATATGTAATTGTAGCGAGTAGTCAAAATGTCGCCACAGTACCTGAAATTAATATGCTCCCTTACTTATACCTACTTAATAATTCTTCTGGAATATGACAATAATCATTTGGACATCTAGCTAACCTATCTTGATGTTCCTCTGCACTTCTCACATAGTTTGTAAGAGGTAATACTTCAACAACTATGAGGTCATAATCATTACTCTTACTAAGAAACGCCTTCGCCTCATTTAAGTGTTCGGGCTTTTCACTATATACGCCTGTTCTGTATTTCTCGCCAACATCCTGTCCTTGTTTATTCAAACTGTATGGATCAATGATTTCAAATAAATACCCCATTAATTCCCTGATCGTTACAACTGTCGGATCAAACCCTGTTTTTACACATTCAGCGTACCCATCATAATCACCCTCAAGTGTATGACTTGTTCCATTAGCTCTTCCTGCTTCTGTAAACGTAACTCCGGGTAACGTTTTTATAAAAGCTTGTACTCCCCATAAGCATCCACCTGCAAAATACACTACTTCCATATTGACTCTCCTCTCCTTAAAATCAAAATGTACTTTTTGATTTTCTTCAAGCTTAGCTTATCTGGAACTATTTCATGTATCTAACATATCCCATTCATCACCAAGTGACCACCTAATTGCAGAAAGTTTACCGTTCAGCATTTTAATCAATGAAGGCGGTTCACCAGTTTTCGAAATGGGGACCTTTTTTCATATGTGAAAAGAGGAAATAACTGGATGAAAAAATGGATGAGTCTCATACAGGAACTCAGTTTTCCGATATTCGTATCAATCTATCTTTTGCACCAGCTTGAAACTAAACTTGTTGCGATACATAATGTTTTACTAACATTGAAAATGAAATGAATTTTAAAAAACATTCACAGGTATATGCGCAACAAAAAAGATAAGACATGCGCACATGTCTTATCTTCATAAATTACTTACTAGTTGCCGTTACAAGCGTTTGAGGACGGGCACCTTTTAATGGATTCGTCTTCTCAAATGTATAGGCAACATTCAAGACGAGATCCTCCCTGAATGCTGGTCCCATAATTTGCATCCCAGCTGGCATTCCTCCAACCAATCCACATGGAATTGTTAGTGCTGGAAGGCCCGTCAAGTTGCCGGGACCTGTGAATCTAATAATATTTTCTATCAGATCAACATTATTACCGTTAATCGCAACTGTGTCATCGCCAATATTCGGTACGATCAATGGCAATGTCGGTGAGATAAGCACATCCACTTTTTCAAACGCTTTTTGGAAGTCGAGCTTAATCATCCTTCTGATTTGTTGGGCTTGTAAATAGTCAACTGCCGAAGGGATTTCACCAAGTTCAAATAGATACCTGATATCCTCTCCAAAGTCATTCGGGCGTTTTTGCAAGTTCTTATGATGGATCGTACTTGCTTCAGATAACGAAGTGATCAATTCCGCATACTCAGCATATTTCAATGAAGGGATGGATACGACCTCCACTTTGGCCCCTTGGTCGACCAATGCCTGGATACCTTCACGCACCAATTTCTCCACATTCGAATCGACATCCTTGAAGAAATAATCCTCATTGACACCGATAACCAAATCCTTGACATCCCCCGTTAACTTTTCTGTGTATTTCATCGTCGGGACATTTACGGAAGTCGGATCTTTGCTATCATACCCCGCGAGCACTTCGAGCATTGCCGCCGCATCCGTCACTGTCTTCGTCATCGGACCAATATGATCCAAAGACCAGGCAAGCGGCCAACATCCATATTTACTCACCAATCCATGAGTCGGTTTCAGTCCGACAATACCACAAGCCGATGATGGAATTCGAATTGAACCGGCAGTATCTGTCCCTAACGTCCCAATACTCATATTGGAGGCGATTGCCACTCCCGAGCCTCCGCTCGATCCCCCTGGAATCCTATCCAAATCCCATGGATTACGCGCCGGACCGAAGTGGGGGTTATTATTGGTGATGCCCCAAGCATATTCGTGCATATTAAGCTTACCGGTAAAAATGACACCGGACTCTCTAAGGTTTTCGATGACAGTCGCATCGTAATCCGAAACGAAATCACTGTGGATTTTCGATGCCATCGTCGTCACTTCATCTTTGAAGTAAATATTATCTTTAATACCCATCGGAATCCCGTGAAGCTTGCCGCGGTAATTTCCGTTAGCAATCTCGCTCTCTGCTTTTTTAGCAGACTCTTTCGCACTTTCGTATGTAATGGTGATATATGCATTGTTCTTGTCATTTAGCGCATCAGCTTGATTCAATACTGCGTCTGTCAGTTCAACCGGAGAAACTTCCTTTTTCTCAATAAGTGGTGCCAATTCTTCTATTGAAAGAGAGATGAGATCTTTACTCAACTTGGTCACCTCCTGTAATATTGCGTAATGAAATGTCATAGCTTTCTAGTGGCAGATCTGTTAGTTGTTCTTTCAGTTTTTCAATCGCTTCCCACCGTGACTCCACCACTTTGTAGTCACCTTCTGGTATTTCCAACCCTTTTGCAGCAAATAGTTCCCGAATTGACACTGTCATTAATAAATCACTCCAATTAGTATTTTATTAAAACTATTACAATCGGTACAAAATTAAACGCAAAAATTAGAACGAATACCTACAGTTCAACAACGAACAAAAAGATCTTCAACTAGAAAACTATCACCACCAACATATAATCAAAATTTCACATAGCAAATATAGTGTACATTAAACCAATTCAGATATCAAATTATTCAAATTATTAACTGTATTAGCACTATGATTCTCGGATAGAAATGAAAACATTAAAAAACTCAGCCATTGACCTACTCATATGGCTGAGACTCATTTTCCGTATCCTATAATTGTATTTTTCTTCGGTTAACTCTGGCTAAAGCTACCTTTCTATTCGATGCTACATTTGAGTATATTATAAAAAGCTAAAATCAAAAGTTAAATCATAAATTGCATTCAAATTATCCTCCGTTGGAAATTAAAGGCCTCCAAGATACTCCCGATTCTGTTGTCTCCTCGAGCACATGGAAAAGACTCTGGATTTTCAACACGAACGAAAAGCATCATCCAGGGGTCCAACGAGAAAATGTTCAACAGAAATGTAGTAGCCATTTATGGTTATGAAAACGGGCCGCGTAACCTGCAAGGCAGTTCTGTGGAGATATCATGTTGGCATATGTGAATCAACAAGGATTAATGGCAGTCGGTAAAGTTATGGATGTAAAGGTTGAACCTGGGGTGGGCATTTTCTTCGACGACGAGACGGGACAACAACTTCCCGATGAATACCATATTGAAGTGGAATGGAGCGTTAAAGACTCCCCCTGTCACCAATGGAGAAGCTAAAAAATCGGTTACAATTTACCTGTGCGTACTGTGTTCGGGAAGCTGCATAATGGTAAAATGGCACAAAAAATTGTGGTTGAATTGAATATACGTTGAGGTAAACCGGTGAAAGAAAAGGGACTCTAAGTATAGAGTTCTTTTCCATTCCTAAAAAATCGGTACCCACTAGCGTTGCATAGCTGTAAAAATACTTACAAACAATGTCCCCTTTCCTTCCCTATCACTCTATATAGAGGGTGAAAGGAGGTGATTACATGGCTGCAACAATCGAATTTCAACACGCGGCGGGCCGCGTTTTCTTCGACGGTGGTTTGACAGAGGACGGAAAGATCATCCGTAAATCGAAGACGTACCGCTATATCAAAGAAAATGCACCAGCTGAGGACTTGTACAAAGCGCTGGAGCAACTTGGTCGGCTCTCAACTTTGTTGTTCATCGGAGCGGATATCGTCGAAACATCGAGTTTGATTGACTAACCAATAAAGTAATGGGAAAAGGAGGGATAAAAAATGGCTAAAACACTACAATTGAACTTCAACACAGCAAGCGGGAAAAGGGTGAGTTTGACGGTGGATGAACCCCGCGCAGATTTGACGCCGCAAAGCATCGAAGCGGCGATGCAGGAGATCATCGCTGCGAATGTATTCGAAGTAAACGGCGCTCCACTCGCAACAGTTGTTAGCGCTCGGGTTATAGAGCGCAATGTAACAGAACTTGTAAACGGCTAACAAGCAGCAACGACCGGTTCACCAGTTTTCGGACTGGGGACCGGTTTTTTTATGTATTTAGAGAGGAGGAAACGAGATGGAACAATGGATGAGTCTCATACAGGAAGTCGGTTTCCCGATATTCGTATCATTCTATCTTTTGCACCGGCTCGAAACAAAACTCGTTGCGATTCATGATGTGTTGGTTTCATTAAAAATGCAGTGATCTTTAATCATCTCCCATCAATGGAAATTTCAGTAGGACTACTCGCTCGCGTTGCGTTGCTGGGTACTAGTTGAACTTAATTTGGAGAAAGGAGGGAGTTAATGTTTATTAAACCATGCGAGGGTCGTGTCACGTCTCCTTTCGGTTACCGCATCCATCCGATTACGCATTTGCGAACGATGCATTGGGGTGTGGATTACGGAAATACTTCTTCAAACAATACGATCGTTGCAGCAGCTGCTGGGAAAGTTACTTTTTCTAAGTCTACAAATGGTTATGGCAACACGGTTATGATTGTCCATGCAATCGGTGGAAAGACGTTTGAAACCGTGTATGCACATCTACATTCTATCGGTGTGAAAGTCGGGCAAATTGTCGAACAGGGCGAACGTATCGGCGTGAAAGGTACGACTGGAAAAAGTACAGGGATCCATCTTCATTTCGAGGTCCACATTGGTCGTTGGAACAACAAGTTTACGAATGCGGTTGATCCGTTATATTATGTTGTCGATCATGAAGTAAAAGAAATACAAAGCTTGCTCGTCAAAATTGGTTACAAGATTGCTGTGGATGGACTAAACGGGCCTGCTACAAAGTCCGCGGTTCAGTCGTTTCAAAAGGCTTTTGGACTTGTTGTAGACGGAATTCCAGGGAAGTTGACGACAGCTGCACTTGCTAAAGTGGCGAAAGATAATGTGGTCATTGGTGCCGAGGTATAATAAGTATGAAAAAGCCCAATTGCTCATTTTTATGAGCAATTGGGCTTTTTCGAGTGAGTCTAGGACTAGTTTGTTGGACTCTTTGAGGTTTTCGTTGGACTCTTGGCCGAGTTCGTTGGACAGCTCTAGGCTTTCGTTGGACACTTCGAAGAGTTTATTGGAAACCTCCCTGTTTGTTGGACACTTTCCTGAGTTGGTTGGAGACTTTGCGAAGTTGGTTGGACAGTTTCCGGGCTTTGTTGGAGACTTCCTTGTATGTTCTGAATACCTTCACGTACAACGTACCTAAAAAACTATTCAAGTATCTTTACTACTCCGTTTGGTCCTACTCTAATATACGCGTTTTCGAAAAGAACAAAGCCCTTTCATATAGAACTTTAAATTTGTACGAACTTCTTAGAAATTGTACTACGTAGTATCCGCCAACGCGGTAGTATGCTCCATTCCCTCTCACTGGATTTTTTCATTTAATGCGCTTGCCATCTTCTAAAAAAATCATAAAAACTTTTTTCACAACATTGTCCCCTAAATCTCAATTCCCTTCTATATAAAGAATAAAGGGGATATTCTTTATGACAACTTACCTAACGGAATACGCACACTTCACAAACAAACACGATTTAGACGCAGCAACAAGGCAACACGTACTCACGAACTGGAACGACATGAACCAAACAGAGCGGGCTGTTCTTGATATGATCCGTCGCTACTCCGTTAAATACGGTGCTGCACATTTGAAACACGAAACAATCGAAAAGGCTATCAAGAAATCCAACGCAACTGTACGACGCGCCATTCGCAAATTAGAAAAGCTTGAAATTATCGAACGTATTCACTATATCCGCCCAGTCATGAGCGGTCTAGGCGCTAACATTTATGTCATTAAACCTACTAATGACCAGTCGAAATTGAACACCCCAGAGAATGACGAAAAGCCTTCTAGCAGTAAGGTTGAACCCGCTAATCTACAAACCGAAGCTTCTCTTTCTAAAGCGATAAAACCTAAAGACCTTAAAAGAACGTCTCCTTCGGAAATTGTGCCTACTACACTTTTCGGTAAAATGAAATCTCTTCTTTCTTCAACAATCGGAGAAAGTAAATTAGCACGTAATTTTTACGGCGTCTACCGGAAACAGTCCCTGCAAATGCTGAAATTTAGTATTCACGAAGACAAAGGAGAACTGTTCGAGCAATTAGCCATGCATGCCCTTCGTATTGCGGTTCAAACAACCAAACAGAAAAAAGTCCGGAATCTGCCCGGCTATTATTCAGGTGTTTTGCGCGAACTCATCGGCAAGGCTTTATTCAGCGAGGCTTTTATGGATTATGACGTGCCAGTTGAGGGATTTTTCTGCCGATGAAATAAAGTACTAGATTCGCGTTTCCAACAGACCGATTAGCAGCATAAAATAGTCCCATATCCTTTGCAAAATGCGAAGTTTGACGAGGGTTAGATGAGACGGTAACAAGCACATTTGCTGACGAGCAACTGGCGACTAACTGTCTCCTAACATCTAACAAGAACTTAAAGAAAAATACTAGTCGCAAACGAGTTTTCTCTACGTGGCTGTCAATTTCACTAACAAAATCATAGTCCTTCGGAAATCTGAGGAGGTTGGTTAGAACAGGATGCGGATAGTTGGCATCTACGGGCTTTTGTTGGACACTTTACGGCTTTCGTTAGACACTCGGCCATGTTAGTTGGACAACCCAAAGCTTTCGTTGGACACTTCGAAGAGTTGGTTGGAAACCTCCCTCTTGGTTGGACACTTTGCGGCTTTCGTTAGACACTCGGCCATGTTAGTTGGACAACCCCGAGCTTTTGTTGGATCCACGGGTTATGACCGTTCAATCCATTGTTAATAAAATAAAAGAGAATAGATACATACCTATTCTCCAGTTCATAAGTATGCAATTGTAATGAATTGACTAACTAACAGCACGCATAACTACCTAAATGATGGATCCTCACCAATCACCATACAATTCTATCATCGAAACCATTTTCCCTATCATATAACTCCTTTTCCTGATGCCTCAAGTTGCTTACGCTCATCAGCGTGTGGAGGCGTTGATATTGCTTTAGTATGGTGTTTTTCGAGACTTTTACGGTAACGGAAATCCCTGCCATAAACGTTATCACTGATTGGCCTTTCGCCACTTCGTGAACGCTGATGTGATGATTAAAAATAAAGACACAATCCGGACTTTTTGATGATTTTGTCGGAAATACACCAATTTTATTAGGTTCGATAATGAACGGCGGTTTCTTTGAATAATTCAACAAAACCGTAGCAACATCTGTACGTCCTTGCCAAGTTGAAGAATAATTAATGCACGCCTTATTGAGTAGTTCCAGCGGTGTTAACACAGAGTAATAAATACCATGTGTTGTAATAATTTTACTTTTATTTCCCCCCATGAAAAATGCTTTAACTGCCAATACTGTTCGATTAATTAAAAAAGAATCACACATCCGCAAATCAACATCCTCCTTTTAACCCGTTATAAATGTATGATAACATTTACCCATAAATATTCAAGCTGTTTTATCCGAATATGATGAATATTGTAATTTCTGTGCGTCAAATGTCATTTTTCGCTACCTATTCATCACGTATGGTGCGCCAAACGTCATGAACGCCCATTGGATTCCCTATTTCAAATGCACTACGATGTAGTCACCCGGGAATACAAAGCACCGTGCACGGTCTGGAAGGCCGCACAAATGATGACTTTTGAAGATGTTTTGGAGCAGTATGAACCGATGATTTCTGCATCTATTCGCAAATTGAATATTCACCGCAACCATGACAGTTTCAGGCAGGCAGGAAGAGTCGCATTATGGCAAGCATGGAGCCGCTTTGACGAAGCGAAAGGGAGTTTCATGCCATTTGCTTATCGAAGCATACGAGGTGGCATGCTCGATGAATTAAAAAAGGAAAACGTATTTGAAAAGAATATCACGTTGATGGAAGACGAGTCCTTGGCGTATATAATGGTGCCGGAAATCGCTGACCAGCATGAAGCGCTAAATAGACTTGCGGATGCACTAGACGTGTTATCCCCCGCCGAGCGGGAACTTGTGCAATGGCTATTCATCGAAGGGTATACGCTTACAGAATGTGCTGAACGAATTGGAATTACGGTTGAAGGGGTTAGGAAACGAAGATACCGATCACTGGCGAAATTGAGACGTGTATTGACCTAGAAAAGCGGAAGGCGCCGTTTAGTCCCGAAAAGCGCTGGAAGGCTTGACGAGAAAGGCGGACTTTGCCTTTTCGGCAAGACTGAAGCGACTCGAGGGGCTGCTGTTTCATTTGGAAAACGGCTTCCCAATTTATCCGGGATTGAAGTGTTAATACTTCAATCCCGGATATGAAATTAGTACAGATAACTCGACTCCATACATTTTGCAGTAATGATTGAATATCGTTACAGTGCTGCTAGGACTTGAAGTGCAACACCGAACCCAGAAATAAGTTCGATTACATCGCCAACACAACAGCAGGTGGTGGGAAATTGGATTGAAAATAAAAAAAACTCCAGCCATATTTCGGCCAGAGGACTCCTTTGGTCCACAGACATTGCTTTTCAACTAGAACGTCTCATCCAATTTCTGAATCTCTGAGTGAGAAATTAAGTATACATTGCCAAAAATGTCGATTTTGTCTCCCTTTATACGTAGAGCGCAATCCTTGTTAGACGCATAAATATTCATTTCTTCCGATAAGGGAGATAGTTCGCTTTGAACCAGCGCCATGTTATTTTCAAGATCAAAATGAGACAGGACGGAAAAATTGTCAAGACCGATTCCGTCGTAAACAGAGCTCATTTCAACTTCATCTCCAAAGTTTTTCGAGCATAACCATTTAGCGGACATGTTGATTGCTCCAGCGCTTGCTCCCATCACAACAGCGTTGCTTTTTTTAATCGAATCCGATAATTCATAGTCCGTCAAAAAACGATTTTGATTAAGAATATTCCCACCCAATAAGAAAATCACTGAAGCATTTTGAATTATCGTTTGGGCATCTTCCTTCTGTACGCGATAATTGATTAAATGATATTCATCAAACATAATGTCAGCCTGGTCAAGCCACGAGCGTTCTGTAGCACCATCATCTTCAAAAATAGATGGATTCGAGCTAATCATAGCAAGCGATTTTCTATCAGTTATATCCTCCTGTAACACCCTACCCAGATTCTTTGGGAAGAAATTGCTAAACCAACCTAAATAATAGTGAGTTTTCATAAGTACCCCCGTAGCAAAGTATAAATAACATTAATTTACTGCGTTACCCATTTTGATTGCAGAGAATTACAAAGAATATAGTTCTAGTATTTTCTCTATAGCTAAGTTATTCGAGTTACTCATATCAACAAAATAGGGTAACTGCCATTCTTGAGTTTTCATCGCTTGTTTACTTGTTGGACTATCCCAGCTAGGATAGATTCTTATTGCCATTTTCCCCATTGTTGAACTGGACCTAAGAATGTTCTGCTTGAAAAGAATTTCTTTCGGAAAAATAAACTGCCCGAATTCATTTTCATTTTTAAAGGTAGTAATCACTAACAAATCCGGTGCTTTTGCATATGAATAGGCTTGATTTTTATTTTTTTCATCTTTTTCCCAAAATGCAACAAACTGCCCTACTTTGGCAGGCGTACTATTCGCAACTCTGAATCGAACTGTTCTAGAAGATAATTCAAATGTACCCGCACCATACTTAAAATTTTGTTTTTCTTCTTGTATCGACTTTACAGTTAAGTGATTGGGCTCATAAATGATTTTACTTACATAGGTTAATGCTGTATAAAAGTTGTTCATTTCTTCACTCCTAAAACCTTTACCTAAATGGCGGTCCGTTTGTTGAATACAGTTCTTATTGAAAATCAGTTAAATTAGTACAACAAGTATATCAATAATGTATGTTTTTCACATTAATCATCTAGAAAATATGAGGCCGTAATCATTGAGCACTGAAACTATTTTTTCAGGAGTTTGTAGTAGTACTGCTAGGGCTTGAAGTGCAACACCGAACCCAGAAAAAAAGTTCGATTACATCGCCAACACAACAACAGGTGGTGGGAAATTTGGATTGAAAATAAAAAAACTCCAGCCATGTTTCGGCCAGAGGACTCCTTTGGTGCACAGGCATCGCTTTTCAACCTAATGAAACAGCAAGAGTACCGATTATCTTCTCCAAGTTTTCTTTACCAAGTAATTCGACAGTCCTCGCATTCTCTCTAAAATCCGTAGCAAGAGCAGCAGACGCGATGTTAATTAAACCTGTGCATGTAGGCGTTTCGACGTCTAACATCAGCCCCAATGATTCCAGCAATACGAGACCTTCGGGAACGTCTTCTGTTATAAATCTTGAATCCGCTACAAATGGACCTTCTGGTGAACTGTTTTTAGCATATGTTAAAAATGCTTCTTTCGCATCAATTGTTTGATTTTCAAAGTTACGGAATTTGCAGGCTTCCACGTAAGACAATCGTTCCAATCCTACTTTCTCCAGCACATCCATTTTTTCTTTATCGAGGCTTTCTACCATATTCCAGACGTGGGGTGTGAACACTTCTTTGTACATCCAATAGTCGCCTTCAGTATATTCAATTCGAGGAATACTCATAATTCCTCCGATCGTATGGACAATTAAATTGGGGTTGTGGAGAGCAGCTTCGATGACTGATTCGAGGTAAACAAAATGATAGTGTAGCGTATTTAACTTTTCCTGAATAACTGCTTTATCTTTTTCCGTATAGATCGCAATCGGATTTCTAACATTTTTAAACAATATCTTCACTTTACCAGGTTCAATAATTCTACAGTCAATTGGTGAGCTTTGTGCTTCAACAATTGTAAAGCGCTTTTTCTTTTCATGTTTCAAGAAATAAGCTGTCGATAAATAGCCCGGCTCCAGCAACACGATTTGGTCTTCATTCATGAAAGGTAATATACGTTTAATAACTTGTTCATGGTAATTCGTTTGTACATAAATGATAATTATTTCAGCATTTTTGATTGCCGCCTCAACATCCGTCGTCACTACATCTAGAGATACGGTATTTTCTTCCTTGCCATCCACAATGGTGATTTGACCTTTATTATTCGTTAGGTAATCAAAATTTTCGTTATGCAAACTCTTTGAAGTCTTTAACAAAGTGACTAGATGACCCTTACGTTTTAAATCAGCAGCGATTGTTGTTCCACCATGTCCTGCTCCTACAACTGTGATTCTCATAAAAATCCCTCCAGTAATTTGATCAATTCTATGCAACTCTTCAAATGTTTATCTTCCAGAAGTTTCCTCCTTGACTATTACTATACCACTGTTTTTATTATTTTTCATTTATTCCAAAAATAAGAAGACGTGTGAAAGTTAAAAATCGGTACCTAAAATTAATTCATCATTGACAGAACAAACTGAATAGTGTTATGCTTAAATTCCAATAAAATGCACTCTGATGCTGTCAAAGGTTATCAGAAAAAGGCGATCATTCTTCATGAATGATCGCCTTTCGCAATTTCTATTTGAAATTTGGTACCAGTTCAACAAACAACAACTAGCAATTCATGCGGTTGTATAAAAATTCATATAATATTAGATATTGTAGTAAATACCTAATCAACGTCTTATAAATATGTAATTGTAGTGAATTATTGAAATATAGGTGGCAAACCAAATCAACCACGGGTACCTGAGATTAAAGGCAGTGGAAAATTGGATTTCAAAAAACTCCAGCCATGTTTCGGCCAGAGCACTCCTTTTATTTACTTTTTAAATTGTCTGACTAGCGTCTGAATTATG
This sequence comes from Sporosarcina sp. resist, assembly GCF_014302295.1. Classification (NCBI taxonomy): domain Bacteria; kingdom Bacillati; phylum Bacillota; class Bacilli; order Caryophanales; family Caryophanaceae; genus Sporosarcina; species Sporosarcina sp. resist. Next base: position 4,222,146 of record NZ_CP060287.1, read on the forward strand.
CGGTGCACAGGCATCGCTTTTTCGCTTTTTAATCTTAAGAATTTCAAACAATCGTTCCGCAATTTAGTTTATTGCCCTCAATTTCACAATGAATAACCGCTATTCGGTGACATGTTGTACATCTTCTACTATCGTTTCTTTACTTTCTACTATCTTGAAAAACTCTTCATTGTTCGATCTGTATCTTGAGTCATTTGCTGTCGCAAGTGTAGCTATACCCCCAGCAATTACCGCTAGTACTACACCGATTGGGCTGATGTAATACATCGGGAAATTAAGTAATATGCCCAAGGTGCAATATATTAATCCTACAGCCATTGATGATATAGCGCCAACGCTATTGTATTTCTTCCAATATAGGGACATCAATATCGGAATTGCCACCATGCCTGTAAATGTAGATAGGAATAGAAGTGAGTGTTGGATATTTCCTATAAACATAATGCCTAAGGCCAATGTTGAAATGGCGAGTAAGAAAAGGAAGAGTCGTGAAATACGGATCATATACCTATCACCCTTATTTTTCGCCCAATATCGACTCACAATATCGTTTACAATAATTGATACTGCTGAATTCCAGACAGCAACCATTGTACTAATTCCCACCATCAGGAGAGTTACAAGTAGGAAACCTTGCAGAAACGGATTCGCATATTCGTTAATCAGAAGAGGTAGGGCTTGCTCCGGATAAGCGAGATTTGGGAATACGACTTTTGAAAGCATAGTTGCAAGTACAACTATTCCATAAAGAGCGACAATGAAGAAAGTGTTTAGCAACATTGCTTTATAAGCTACGCTTTCACTCTTAGCTGAGAAAATCCGTTGCCCATACCAGGGCGCAGCGATATAAAGGAAGGTAATTTGCAGGCCCCAGGTCATTGCAGTTGCAAAATTAACATCAGTGTCCCACACAGGAGCCAAAGAGAGCAATTTAGGCTCAAATACTTGTGATAAGTTGCCGAATCCTCCAGCTGCATTATAACCAATAAACAAAATTGCTGGTATGCCTATTAGAATGAGAATGAAAGCAACAACATCAATTCCAATTGCAGTCATAAGTCCACCCGTAACACTCAGCAATAAACAAATTACGACAAGAACTACGGAGAATATTATAGGATTTACACCTAATAGTACGCTTCCGATTACAGTAAGACCAGCTAAATAGGAAGCTGGCGCTAACCAAGTATAAAACAATGTAATTATCGCACTTAGAAAACGAATAACTTCGCTTCCTTTTTCATTCTTAAAACGCTTATCAAAATACTGCGGTATAGTTGAAATGTTCAGTCTCCTGTATTTCTTAGATACAGTAAAAGCATAAACTAGAAATACTACGATGAATATTAAAGATGTATACCACAACCCAACTGTTCCAAATAGGAAAGCTACCGAAGCACCCCCTATTAACGTAGCCGTGTTAAACTCTGCTGCTACTAATGTTGCGGTAAGTGCAAAAAGCCCCGTGTTCCTGCCTGCTAGATTATAATCTTGGTAGCTTTTCATTTTCCGTAGAGTACCGAGAGAGACCATAATGAGGACACCCAATAACAGGAAAACCATTATATATTTCACAACCATTACTCTCACCCCTATTATTTTGTATAAAAAAAGCTAGTAAAAAGAAATTTCACTAGCTTTTAAGGCTGTAGTTACAAGTCTTTTATTAATTTCAATCCAAACTAACCCATATACTTTTGACTTCAGTGTAATTCTCTAATGCATATGATCCCATTTCTCTACCGAAGCCTGAATTTTTAAATCCACCGAAAGGAGATGCCGGGTCAGTAGCATTGTAGCAATTAATCCAAACAGATCCGGATTTCAGCTTATTTGCGATGTTATGTGCTTTCGTAATATTTTCTGTCCAAATCCCCGCTCCTAGCCCAAATGCAGAATCATTGGCACGCTCGACAGCTTCGCGTTCTGTATCGAATTTTGAGATGACTAACACTGGTCCGAATATTTCTTCCCTAGAAACTCTCATATCATCTTCGACGTCTGCGAAAATTGTTGGTTCTACAAAACATCCTTGCTCTGAAGCTCCTCCCCCACAAACGAGCTTAGCCCCTTCCGACTTTCCAACTTCAATGTAATCCATTACCCGGTCCTTTTGTTCTTGCGAAACAAGGGATCCCATAGTAACGCCAGATTGCAATCCACTTCCAAGCTTTACTTCCTTCGTAAGATTGACTAGTTTTTCCACAAACTCATCATAAATGCTTGAGTGAACATAAGCTCTTGATCCAGCACTACATACTTCGCCTTGATTGTACATAATTCCAGCAAATACACCTTTCGCAGCCTTTTCTACATTGGCATCTTCCAATATAATGTTCGGTGATTTTCCGCCAAGTTCAAGAGTAACTCGCTTCATCGTATTGGCTGCTTCCTTCATAATAATCTTCCCTACTACTGTAGAACCTGTGAATGCGATTTTATTAACCAATGGGTGCTTCACAAGAGCAGTTCCTGTCGTTTCACCATGTCCATTTACAATGTTTATCACACCTTTAGGAAATCCAGCTTCTTGAACTAATTTCGCCAAGTAAAGTGCTGACAATGGAGTCTGCTCTGCTGGTTTTAAGATTACTGTGCAACCCGTGGAAAGGGCAGGTGCGAGTTTCCAAGCAGCCATCATGAAAGGGAAATTCCAAGGGATGATTTGTCCAACAACGCCAACAGGTTCATGGCGAGTATAATTCAAGTAATTACCATTAACTGGGATGTGTTGACCAACCAACTTACTCGCCCATCCACTGAAGTATTTAAATTGTCCGATGGCATTTGGGAGATCATTTTCCAAGACTTCTGAAACTGGTTTACCATTATCCAAACTATCAATTTCTGCAATATATTGTTGATGTTCTTCAATAAGGTTAGCAAGTTTATAAAGTAAGTCACCACGTTCAAGTGGTGTCATCGTTGACCATGGACCATTTTCAAACGCCTCTCTTGCTGCATGAACAGCATCTTCTATATCTTCATCCGAAGCTTCATGTACTTCCGTCAACACTTCATTATTTGCAGGATTCAGCGTTGGAAATGTTTTGTTATTCGAAGACGAAACAAATTCCCCATTTATAAATAGCTTTTTTTCTTCTTTCAGAAAATCCGATACGACTTGAGAAATCTGTATAGTTTGTACTGAATTCAAGTGAATCTCCCCTTTTTAATTTTTTCAGTTCGCACTGCCTACTGCTACTTTTTCTTTATCTGAATTTAGTTGTTCGTTTGAGCGATTAGTTCCAATTGCTTTCGTCAAAATGTCCTTAATATCTTTTCTTGTAGCACGACGTGGGTTTGCTCCCATATATAGCTCATCGTTGAATGCAATATCCGTTAGAATCTCGATGCTATCCTCACTTACCCCAATCTCACTCAGGTTTGACGGAATTCCGACTTCATTCGTTAATTCCTTCACTCTCTTCACGCCAGCTTTTGCTGCATCTTCGACAGATATTCCCCATGTGTTTACTCGTAGTGCCTGAGCGATATCTGCGAACTTCTTAGGGTTTGCAATCCAGTTGTATTCTAGGACATAAGGAAGCAGGATAGCGTTTACGATTCCGTGAGGTGCATCATATTGTGCTCCGATGGCATGAGAAATCCCGTGAACAAGACCAAGTCCACCATTTGACATTCCAATTCCAGTCGTCGTGCTTGCCTGAATCATCCGATTCATCGCTGAAATGTTAGTTGTATCAGAGGAAGCTTCTAAAATTGCCTCACCAATGACTCTCACTGCATGAAGGTTTAGAGCATCCGTCACGATGGAACCATTCCGAGAAACATATCCTTCAATTGCATGTGTTAAAGCATCCATACCAGTTGATGAAACAAGTGAACCTGGCATACCGATTAGCAGTTCACCGTCGAGAATCGCTGCTTTAGGGAACAGAGCTTCTCCAAATACAAGCTTTTTCGTTTTTAAGTCGCTATTATCCACAGTGATAACACTTGCATGTCCACCTTCACTACCTGTCCCTACTGTCGTAGCCACTGCGAATACTGGTAACGGCTCATTTGAGTAAAGATCGAAGCCGAAATAGTCGTCAATGGACCCACCGTTTGTAAATAGAACTGCCAAAGCTTTAGCTGTGTCAATAACACTTCCGCCGCCTACTGCAATAATGTTTTGAATGCCATCATCTTTATGCTTTTCATAGATTGCGTTTGTCGCAGTTACACTAGGGTTTGGTTTTACGTCATTAAATGTCATCGATTTTTCTTGAATACCTGGAAGACTATCGATAACTTTTCTAAGTATGCCAGCTCCCTCAATCCCTTTATCGGTTACAAATAGAACCTTCCCTTCCCAACCATATTTAGCGATTGCATCTTTCAAAAATTTAAGACTCCCTGATCCCGTATAAAGTGTTGTTTTTGCCATAAACTCCATATTGTTAAATTCACTCATTGTAATGCAGCTCCTTTTCCATTGTTTTATTATTTTCTTGGTAAATATCTACTAACTGAAGATATAACTCTACGGATTTCTCTAAATCATCGATTGAAATTGATTCATCCGGTTGATGTGCCAAAGTTGGGTCACCAGCTCCACAAATCAAAATCGGACCATCAAAATGCTTTCTAAATACAGAACCATCTGTGTAGTACTTTGCACTTCGATTTTGTTTGCTCTTTAGATTCGTCCGTCGGAGCTTTTTGATGAGAGCGTTTTCATTTTCGTTAGTTAATGGTTCAAGATTCTGAAGAACCGCGTAATCTGATTCGAATCCAACATTTGCATCTGATAGGCTAGCTATAATCGCTTCAATCTTATTAAGGATTATCTGGTTTTGTGAAGCTGTGACGGTACGAAAATCTAAATTTAGTGTGCAATAATCCGGAACTACGTTCGTAGCAACACCCCCATTGATGACATTTATACTGGAACTCATCATTCCCAATAAATCATCAACATCATCTAATTTTAATTTTTGAAGTTCGTTCAGAATATACATCATTGAATCAATCGCATTAATGCCTTCCTCGGGCATTGAGCCGTGTGCAGTCTTCCCGTAAGTCCTAATTTCAAGCCACAAGGCACCTTTATGAGCTTCGTATAAGTCCAAAGAACTCGGTTCAGCTATCAATATAGCTCCAGGATTTTCGATTAACCCCCTTTCAACTGCTGTTCGGGCTCCAAGACAATCAACTTCTTCTCCAATTGTTCCAACGAAAATAACATCTTGTTCTAAAGGGAACTGGCTTTCTTTCAAAATCAACATCGTTTCGAGAAGAGCAGCCACTCCGCCTTTCATATCCGTTGTTCCCCTACCATAGATTCGTCCATCCTTTATTTCTGCACCGAACGGATTGACTGTCCAAGGCTGTTCACCGATTGGTACTGTATCTAAGTGTCCACTAAAATATAATTTTTTTAGTGTTGAATCTTTACCTCTTAAAATTACAACAATATTTGAGCGATTTTCATCGACCTGATGCAACTGACATTCCAAACCTTGGTCTGAAATGAAATCGTAAATTAATTCGGCTAGCTCCTGCTCATCACCTGGAGGATTAACGGTATTAACCTTCACCATCCTCTGCAAAAGCTCAACCATTCTATTGCTATTCAATGTGAGTACACCTCCAGAAAGTTCAGATAAAAGGGATTCTTTAGTCTATTTATCTGTTAAAGAAACTATATATCATATATAATTAGACTTGTATACAAATAAATACGAATTTTCTTGTACTTTTGAACAAAGAGGTGAAAGAAATGCTATTCAAAAAACTAATGGAGTTAAATTTACTCGAGGAATCGGAAGTATTGACGACCTGTCCTTTTAGGTCTCAAATGAGAAATGTTACCTTTATTGACTCGCCTGATGGAAGCCATTGGATAAAAGAAGGAGACTTTATTTTAACAACCGGTTATTTCGCTTCGGGAACGGATGATTGGGAAGTAAGATTTCACGAATTTATAAAGGGATTGATTGATAGGGAGGCGTTCGGCCTGGGGGTTAAAATTGGTAGGCATATTCCTTACTTACCGAAGGAAATCCAACAGTATGCGTGCGAAAATGACTTTCCAATTATTAAATTGAACAATAAACCAGCCTGGTCCAATTTTTTATTGGAAATTACCCATGCACTATCGGAAGCAAAAGATGATGAGATCTATCAATTGAATAATATTTACGAGAAGTTCCATAACCATCTGAAGAATAAAGGAGATATGCTGCAATTAGCGAAGGTACTCTATAGCATCATCAAAATGCCATTAACCATTTATTTCAAAAAAATGAACTTGAGAATCGATTATCCTGAACAACCAAATCATAACATTAACTTGGATTATTTGATCAGCACCGCTTTTAATGGAATCAGCAATCAAATTCAAAGAGTAAAATACGAGCAGACTTTATTTTTAATTAAATGGATTAATGAAAAAAATACACTTGAAGGTGGTATATTTGTTTGGTCAGGCACAGACGAGCTTACTCCGAAGATTAAAATTGCGGTTGAACAGGCCGCGATCATTGCAAACTTAGAAGTGGAGCACCAAAATATAATTAACGCCATCGAACAAAGGCATCTAAACGATTTTATTCTTGAACTGGTCAATAACTCATTTGAGTCTGAATACTATGTGCAAAAAAAGATGAAAAGCTTCGATCTGAAAGTCGCAAATGATTATCGTCTACTATTGATTCACATTGAGCACGATAACCAAATCTTTAAGGAAAATTTGATCCATAAGGTTAAATTTATGAAAAAATTTGAGTTAAACCAAATTTTAGTAGGTCAAAATTATGACAGCAATTTTATTATTCTTATACCAGAGGATTTTTTCGAATCTACCACAAATGAACTGTTTAGTTTCATAGACACCAACTATTCAACTATAAAAATGAAATGCGGGACTAGTCGTCCATATTCCATTTTGGAACTTTCCAAAGCCCACAGGGAAGCCAAAATATCATTGATGATTTCAAAAGAAAATCAAGTTAGTGAAGAGAAAATTATTTCTACAAACTTTGAATGTTTGAACCTTGAAAGAATCATCTTTTCAGAAGAAGCCATTGAAGAAGCTAGAGAAATCTATAGTGAAACCTTGCAAAAAATTATTGCATATGACAATAAAAACAAATCTGAACTGCTTAATACATTATATAGTTATTTGGAATATGATCTTAATGTAGAGAAAACGGGAAAAAGGTTATTTATCCATAAGAACACGGTTAGGTATCGACTGAAGTTAATTTCAACACTTCTAAGTGCCAATTTGGATTCACTTAATACAATTATTCTTCTCAGAATCGCATTTACCTACTTCCATTTTGTAGGTGATTACAGAAGTAAGTCTTTAACATTAAATTCAAACAAATCAACTGGTAACCCGACAAAATGATTAAGATTATGAAAAACAAAAAACCATTTTGACAATGAAAGCACACTTTAATGTTTTTGGGACTATGTTCTAAGACTTTAAGCTGAAGAATGCGATTTATAATCGTATTCTTCTGAGATTAATAATCTTTGCCGTCATCGTGAATCTTTTTGATTAAAGGTGTCGATTGAATTTGGACATACTTAGACAAAAGAGATCGTCGTGTTTCTAAACACTCATATGTTTCTCCCGATTTTCCTAACGCTATCGTAAGCCCCACTCCGTATTGGAATGAAGGCTAAATGAATAATTCATAATTATAATATACATTGGAAAATTAAATGGAAACGGTTTCGTTTAGGAGACTCCCTTTTTTACCGACCATTATACTAAACTGTCAAAATGGTATTTGAACTGCGCGGTTCACCGTTTCCTTTTCACCTTCAATCGACTCTTTGGACATTTGCACTAGCTTGAGATAGGTGCCGACAATCGGTTCACCATGATTCAACTTATGTTTTTCGGTCAAGCCATTGGCTGTCTCTGTTTTTTCATAACTAATTGTGTGCCCACTAGCGTTGCATAGCAGTAAAATAATGATTTTTATGTCACTAGCTAATAAAAAGAAGTTCAAATAATGCAAAAAAAGGGGTTCCTACTGTAAAATAAAACTGACGACTAATCAGTTATCTACTCTACAGAAAGGAGCTTCCTTATGAAAAGTGTAGACGAAAACTTAGTCTTTCGTCAATATTTATCTCTATTGCCAGTTAACATTTTGGCTTGTCCATTGATGAATTATGATGCGAAAAAACTAGCTGACTTTTCCCTTGTGAAAATCTTGATGATGGCCAACTTATGTAAGTGGGAAAGTCTTCGCGAAATCGAAGAAGGCATTCGGTCAAAAAATCTTTTTTGTTTTTATAGATGGTAAAATATATATTTTTTTACTATTTATGAATGCTATGCAATGCTAGTGGGTACCTGAAATTTAATCAAGGCTTTAAAAAATCGCCTGATGATATACTATGTTTTACAAAACACTCTTCATTGCTTCATTGATCATTTCATCAAAACTGTTAAATTCATCCACTATATTCCCACTCGGCTTGTCGAGTTCAAGGAATACATAATTGTCTATATCTAGGCAATACCAAGAAATACTTGAATCTCCAAAAAACAAATAATTACTATCCCATTCATTATCTCGCCAAATTTCATTCGCTCCAATAAAACCATTATTTTCATCATCAGGTTTCGCATTGTAGATAACTAATCCATTAAATTCTAGCCCATTTACTTTTTTTAGCAAATTTCCGTATTCACTTATCCATAGATTTTCACTTATATTTCTTGAAATCCACTCTTTTATAGTTTGAATATTTTCATCGCTTACAGGTAACATAATTGACTTTCCATCTAGTTTTTTGATTCTTTCAATATCAGCCAGTAATTCTAAAATCATGTTCTCAATTTCCTGGCGAACCTTTTCAATGAATACCAGCTTGGTGTACATTTGGAAATTTTGCCGGATGAATATTCCACCGCTCATGTTCTCCACCAAAGGAATTTTCAATTACATGATGAGCATCATACTTATCTCCTTTTCTTCTAATAATTTTGTAGGGAACTGATTTAGTTGTCAGTATCTATTCTACAGAAGGAGAATTTTATTGTATAATCATATAGATTACTATACTTATAAAGGTTTTAATTACTTTTATTTACTGCCATGCAAGGCTATTGGGCACCTGACACTAACTTATATAGGTGATTGTAATGAGTAAAAAGCGGTCCTCCACAGATTAGATCGTGGAAGGCCGCTTTTTATTATATACACAGTCACCATTAATTGTTGCTTACACATGATTCACTTAACCGTATAGAAATAAACTGAAAGGTCTATTTACCATTACGAAACTTTACGCATTGATCTCATAATTAAGGTTACAATGAACACAAGTATAATTGCTCCAATGAAAGCAGGGATGATGTAGAAATCAGAAATTTTAGGTCCCCAACTTCCAAGAAGCATACCACCAATCCATGCACCGATAATACCTGCGATAATATTACCAATAATTCCACCTGGGATATCTTTTCCCAAAATCATACCTGCAAGCCAACCGATAATCCCGCCAATTATTAAAAACCAAATGAAACTCATACTGTCCATCTCCTATTTTTTAGTTTAATATTTCGCTATAGTCTTCTTTAACCTTTATTACATCCCTTCAAACATTAATGAGGAAAAATCAACCTTGCTTTCTGCTAACAGTTCCTACTGCCAAGCCTGTAGTGGACCAGCGTTTACCCATGCCTATCACACAGAAAAACCTTGAAAGACACTTTGCCAATCAAGGTTTTTAAGCAATCACATTATATTTTAGGAATATCAACCATTTCGCCTGGGGATTTACTAATAAGTATATCAAGAAGGTTTGGGTTATTTTTTTTCAACTTATACTTTTGAATTTTTGTTAAACCAGGGTCAAAGGAAATATTCTGCGATTTAAATTCTAATTTTATAAGTTTGTTATAAATCTTATTCAAGAAATCTTTCCATTTCTCTAATGAAGAACTTGAAACTTCATCTGAATTATCTAACAAACGATAGCCGTCTGCATAATGAAACATTAGTAAACCCGTCCCTAAATCACAAGCCTCATTTTCTAAAATAACTGTTGGTACATCAAATCCACTATTCCAATTATAATTTGCTACAAAAAAATGGAGTATTAGTGGGTTATCTACCTTGCTTAACTGACTGATTAAATTATTTTTATCCGTATTATATAGCAACTCTTCAAGAAAATTAATATCTTTCTTATCCATGATATTTTTCCTCCCACTATGCTTTTAGAAATCTAATTTTCCAATTGCTTTAGCTTTCTTTCCCAGAGTACTATTGTTGCGCCTTGACTAGGATAAAACGGTAATCCTTTCTCCTGTAATTTCTTTAGATTTTGTTGTAAATCATACACTTGTTTTTGTAGACTATCAAAACTTTGATCAATATCCATTCTATTTAATACTTTTTCTACCACTTGGTTATAAACAGAATGATATCCTCTATGCCTAGACAATGTGCTTATATCATTATTAGGTATTCTTAGAAAAATCCCATTTGGGACGTCATCAAAATTCATTCCAATTTTTTTAATAACAGGATTCTTTGCCATTTCAGAAATAATAACATGCTGTGCTTGATAACCACTCCATTTAGTTGAACGTTTAAGTCCCATCTCTTCCATCATATTTTTCCCTAACTTAGTAGAGTCTCCTCCAGTTACGACACCAGGCTCTACTAATTGGTACAACGAACAATTCACGCAATTGAATAAAAGACCAAAGAAGATTAGATATTATAGTAAATACCTAATCCACACCTTATAAACGCGTAATTGTAGTTAATCGTCGGAATAGTATCATATGTACCTGAAATTAATTCAACTCTCCAACAAAACTAAATCATCCTTCGTAATTTCTTTTTCGAGCGCAAGCCTATTTTGTTTATTGCTCGCCACAGCCATTCGATAATCGACTTTACGCGTCATTTCTTTCGCTATTTTTTTAGCAAGACCGGCATTTCCGAAATGACTATCTCTACGCGCATAAATCTCTTCATAGTGACGAACTAATGCACGCTTTGCTTCATCTGTTATGCCGTACCCTTTACGATAAAGGTCGGTAATCTCCATTAATTCCTTTGGTGTATAATCTTCAAAATGGAGCGTTAGTCCGAAACGTCGACGGAGTCCGGGGTTGCTGTCTAAGAAACGATTCATTTCTTTTTCGTACCCTGCGGCAATTAAGAGGAACTCGCCTTGTCGATCGGACATTTTTTTCAGCAACACGTCCACTGCTTTTTTCCCGAAGTCATTCTCTCCACCACTCGCAAGTGTGTACGCTTCATCAATAAACAACGCACTACCCATCGCTCGTTCAATCAGCCCGGCTGTCAGCTTCTCCGTTTCACCAATATGACTACCGACTAAATCGCTGCGATCTACTTCAATCAGATCGCCTCGTTCTAATAATCCAAGCGCTTGATAAATACCAGCGAGCACACGACCGACCTCGGTTTTACCTGTCCCTGGTTTACCAATCAACAGCGTGTGGTTCATCAATTTCTCTGTAGAATGATTTTCTCGTTTGTAGTATCTCATTAATTCAATCATTTTATCTATTTCAGCCTTTACAGAACCAAGGCCGATAAACTGATGGAGTTCTGCACGTTTATGGGCGAGTAGTACTTCATCGATTGGAACTTCGTACGTCTTCACTCCACGCTCTTGTACCGCTTGTACAACGTCTTGTTCTTCAAACGTCGTCAATACCTTCTCCGTCCACTCTTCACGCGGAAGTTTCGCAATTCTCATCGACTGAGCAAGCCCGATTTGATCGTATAGTATACGTGCCATTCGAGCGTTACTAAATGTTTCATCGCGCATACGATAACGTTCCACGAACTCCTCATAAACTGCTTGTTTGGCAGCAGGAGTAAGCACATGGCTTCCTTCACACTGGCTAAGGAAGATTTGAAGCAACTCATCTGGTGTATAGTCTTGAAAGTGAATCTTTTCAGTAAAACGATCTTTCAATCCTGGATTAGACGCTAGGAAACGGCTCATTTCTTCGGTATAGCCTGCCGCGATGACAATGAATTCACCGCGAGAATTTTCCATTGCAGGAAGCAACGTTTCAATTACTTTTTTACCGAAATCATTACTAGAATTGCCCCCTGCTGCAAGCGTATACGCTTCGTCTATAAAGAGGACGCCACCCATAGCTTCCTTAATAATTACTTTCGTTCGTTCCTCTGATTCACCAACATGCGTTCCAACGAGATCTTCCCGCTTCACTTCAGTTACGTGGCCTGTCTTTAATAAACCTAGTTCCTTAAAAATCTTCCCTATAAGCCGAGCGACTGTCGTTTTACCAGTACCCGGATTACCTTGAAAGACCATATGAGGCGCTACCATCGGATTAGCTTTCATTCCACGCTCTAATTTGAATTGATTAATGTCGCTTACGTTTTTAAACTCCTGGATTTTGTCTTTCACATCTTCCAGTCCAATAAACCCGTTCAAACCATTCATGAAAACATCCACCTGACCAGTAGGTGATGAATCTACAGTAGAGGAATGTCCAGCACTGCCGCCTAATTTACTAGTGATTGGTGGAACCTGCAAGTCCGTATTGGTGAGCACAGGAACACTGTCATCAAAGCGGACTAAATCTCCTGCTTGGTTGCTCTCTAAAGAACAGTCGTTAAGAACCGGAACCGAACGCTCGAGTCTCAGCCCAGCCTTCTTTCCATTCATCACTTGCACCCCAGTGAATACAGCATCCGAACAATCTTGCAAGATGATTTGATCATCACGATGACCATGTACTCGAGTGACCGTCACTTCAGTACGCTCCACCTGACTCAAGACGATTCCTGACGATTTACCGTCATAGATTTCACACTCCGTTATAAAGACTTCTGCAGATTCCGTTGCTCTTATTTGTGGCCTTTTATGATTGAACAAAATGGACCGTTCTAATGAAATAACTACTTCAGGACCTGCAAGTATGCCGTTCTTATCGCCACTCGATATTTTACAATCGGTAATTTCTGCTTTAGCCGCAGCACTGAGTAAAACGTTGGTTCCCTTATGACCGAAGATGATGCAATTGGCTGCCGTCAACTCGGATTCTTTCACAGTTATCCCTGCACTATCCCCACTCTTTACTTCGGTCGCCGACAGAATTACTTCCGATTGTTCAGAAGCAAAAATCTGTACACCACTATGATGGCTAATAAGAGAATCCGAAATAGTCACTTGACTACTTGTCACGTAAATTCCTTTATTGTTTCCACTCTCAATTTCACAACCCAGAATCGTGAACACGCTTTGAGTAAACACAGAGAGTTGCGTCATCTGATTGTACTTCACTTCAGATTCGGTGAGTGTACACGTGGAATTTCCGGACACAATTCCTCTAGACTCACCGGAAAGGATCTGTGTTTTTGTAATCGCGAGTTTGCTTTGTTCGTTACAGGAAATTTGGTCTCCTTTTTGGTTTTTAAACTGCGAGTCGGATAGCTCAACTGATGAACCACTGACGTTCATTCCTTCAGCCTCACCATTTTCAAACGTACTTGTCTCGACTTCGATATGGGATCCATTCGTAAATGCTACATGCTCTAAACTTTGGTTTTTAAAGATACAATTTTTCAGGACACCCTTAGATTGATCACAATAGATTCCTTGGACATGTCCAAAATAGAAATTCGTACTTTCTACGTCCATAGAACTGTCTTGTTCCAAAAGAAGTTGAACCCCGCGATTTCCGATGAATGAACTTTTGGTGATTGTTGCTCGACTCGTTTCATACAAGCAAAGACCTTCTTCTTGCCCACTTAAAATTCCGGAATTCGTTACCGCGACTTCTCCTCCCCCGCGTACACTAATTTGTGCAGACTTGATCGTGTCTTCTACTATGCATTCGAACAAAGCCAAACGCCCTAGTACCTCAATCCCTTGTATGTTTTTTTGAAAGATCGAATGCTCTGCGGATACTTTTGCAGCTGCATCCACTCGCATTGCAACTCCTTGAATCCCAGAGAAAAGACAGTGGTGAAGCGTTACATCTCCTGATTCGATATGTAAACCATAGTCCACTGGACCAGTGCCTCCTCCAATACTGATCGATTCGATACGCACTTCTTCCGTTGTCGCGATACGAACACTTCCTGTTAGACGAACTGAGCTCGCTTCACCTTCTGAACCTCGAAGAACGAGCAGCTTATCGATGGTTACATGTTCATCATAAAAACCTTCACCAACTTCCACTGTATCTCCTGGTAGAGCTGCCTCTACTGCAACCTGAATGCTTTTGTAGTTGGATCCTTCACGCTGAGACACTTGAATAATTGCCACGTATCTTCCCACTTTCTATTAGTTAAGTCAATTGATTTCTATACTTTTTATTTTTCTACACACAATTATACGCGGGAGTTCTATCATCAGTTAAGTATACTAGTAAGCCTAGGAACAGAGTAAAGAACTGCTTGTGAACAAGAGTAGATAGCAAAATTTTAAGGTACCCTTTAAAATCGGTATTTGCGCAAGAAACAACGACGAATAATTCACACAATTGAATAAAAATGCAAAAAAAATAGATATTCTAGTAAATACCTAATCGAAGACTTATAAATATGTAATTGTAGTCAATTGTCAAAATAGTATTTTTGCACAGGTACCTGACACTACATCGCCAACACAACAAAAGGTGATGGAAAATTGAATCGAAAATAAAAAACTCCAGCCATGTTTCGGCCAGAGGACTCCTTTTATTCACTCCTCGAATTATCTGACTAGCGTCTGAATTGTGCGGTGAACAGGCATCGTTTTTTAACTTCAACACCATAAACAATCAAAGAAAATTAGCTTTATTCCAAGCATGTCGAGAAGAGCAAACTGCTGGGACAACGCTGTAATGGAGAGTATCTTTTCACACTACAAGACCGAATTTGAGCTTCATTATCCCATGAATAATTATGCACAAGCCAAAATTGATTTACTCAACTTCCGCAACTACTTTTACGAGGAGAGATGTCAAAAACGTTTTGGTTATAAGACACCAAAAGCCTTCTTGGAAGCGCACTTGATGTCTGAAAACTAGTATTTAACCGTGTCCGAAAAAAGGGGGTCAAACCATAGGTACCTGAAATTTTAAATTCAGACCAATGAAGGGTACCTGTGCTTGACATAAAGACAAACATTTCTTTTAACTGTATGAATACGCATAGGAGTCAGACAGACAACCATAAACCTGATTTTGATTGTATTATTATAAATTAATAGTGTATATTCTGACCTCCGGGCTCATCGGCCTAAAAATAAAATTGACTTATAAGTCTACTACACACCCCCCTCACAAAATAACCCATTATATATACACTATCGAATCACTAAAATGTAAAAACACACCACAAAAGATTAAAATTCACCTATTTTTTTCGACGAGTTGTGAGATGAAAGTAGTTAGACTATTTGATTTATTATCTAATAAAAATAAAATGCGAGGGATCTATATGACCAAAAACAGTTTTAAACTCGATTTACCAGAAGGGTTATCAGGAGAATATAAAATTCACGACGTCTTACATTCTCCCGGAATCAGTGACGCAAAAGTATTGACCGTAATTCATGATATGTCAGCGGATGGTTTAGGCCATGTTGTGAGGGTGTATATGTCGAGACAGGAGAACGATGAATTTATTTTCGACTTTGAACTTGAGGCATTTGTATTTCCAAGTCATCAGTCTGCGGTTTTATTTGCAAATCGACTGCCGAGCCTAACCGCACTAGAGCTGTTAATGGTTCAAAACAGATATGATTTTGAATTGATGACAGGTTATTCTCATATTTTCCAGTAAAGGTTGGTTTAGTTAGGTACATGACGGTAAATTTGAATAACAGTGATAGGGTGATCACTCAGTAAAGGTGTCACCACAAATTGCAGAAGAAACAGGAGTATTCATAAACTTTGTTCCCTTAGCTTAACTAGGCACTCCTCGAAATGAGCACGCATTCAATTCCAACTAGGAACTCCACTTTTTATCCAAGTATTCCAACACCTCTTATGGTACACTTTTCATATGAAAAAACTTCTCATTTTGATCATCCTACTTAGCATTCTATTCGTTTCTTCTGGACAAAGCCCTGAGCAGCAATCGCTCATACCTACGTTGGAAAAATGGTTGCCCGGAGAGCCATTCAAATCATCACTTTCTAAACTGCACGTGCCGTATTGGGGCATAATAGTTTCGATCGATGAACGAGGTTATTATCCTTTTGTTGAATTTCTTGTCAGAAAAAGTGCTCATTTCTTCACTTTTGGATTTATTGCCTCCATCATCTATTTAATTTTACCTAAACACATGTTCCGCATATTGACCGCCACATGGATAACACTTTTACTGGCCGCTGGGGATGAATATCACCAATCGCTGACAAGCGGACGGACGCCAACACTTCAAGATGTCATTCTCGATATCGCAGGAGCCATTACATTTCTCATTATTTTACGGTTTATTTTATTACTGAAACGCCCAAAAAAAGCAAGAAAGCGCTAGGATTTGCACAGCGAGTTCTTGCTTTTTTCATCGATAACTCTAATATGCATCAAAACTACTTGGGCATTGATTAAAATTTCACGGTAGCATCATCTGAACAAAAACACAAGCAGTTGTACTTTCTTGAACATATTAAGAAGTCACAATGTTTTTCGGTTCTTCTTAATCCTTAAGATAATGCCCCTGCCGATATTTTACAAAGGCATTTTTTCAGTATCTGTTTCATTACATCCATTTTATCTGAAACTTAGATCCACCATACATATACTGTAGCAATAACTGATCATCCTCATTGATTCGTCCAATCACATTAACCTTTTCATCGGCTGGGAGATCTCGTTTTGCAATTTGAATCTCTCCCTGATAGCGTTCATACTTTTCGTTATCTACGGTAATCGTACCATGTGGCCTTTCTACCGTATTGAATGCTTTAACGGGACGGGTGCCAATTAGCCCGTATTCTCTTGATTCCATCGATCGGATGCAATCCCGTGCAGCGTCTAAACGATTTGTCTGTACGGCTCCCACTATTTCAAGCAGAGATTTGTCGTGGATTGCCTGTTCAGCTCGCAATAAAAAAATCCCTTGTTTATAAGAAGCAAATTGCTCTAGCAATTGTTCAGTCAGTGTAAGATCACCGACCAAGACCTTGTCCACACAGCTATTTTCAATTAAGTCCAGAAAGGCGGAAAATGGTGAGATACTTCGATGGTCTTCCAATGTCGGCAATCTTTCATACAGCGGTCCGCGCAATGATCCATCTCCTGGAATGAAGGCCATCACTGTGACCCCTTCCTGTTTCAGCCACTCATTCACCTTGCGAAATTCATCACGATCGAGTCCTGTTTCGGGTCGCGGATAAAAGTTATGCCACGCCTCAATAGATTCCGTGTGTAACCCTGCCTGTTTCATTTTTTCCAGACTATCCTCGGTCAGCGTGCTTGCATTCAGTGCAATTTTCATTTTCTTAGACAACCTGACAATTGTGGCTTCTGAAATACCATAGTCCACCCGTAAACCCGTTAGCCCCCACTCGAGGAGACCTTCTGCATTTTCCCATGTGAAACCAAGATGTCCAAGTGACTTTGGCGAAATATCTGCCATTAACTCCATATTATATTGTTTCGCTGCTGCCCCTAGCTTTTGAAGACGTTCTTTATAAAGCTGCGGATCCTCCTCGGGGATATGAAGCGATGTGAAAATAGAAGTAAAACCGATTTCTCTTACCTTTTTAAGATAAAATTCAAATTCCTCATTCAAATCATTTCCTAGATAAACGGAAATTCCAAGCATGCAATCAGCTCCTTTGTAAGTTTAAGAAAAGCGCAAGACGCCGCATTAGACGTGCCTTGAGCTAGATCTTTCATTTCATCAAAAAAAGGAGGCAAGCCCCCCTTTTTTAAATACCGTCCGCCATTTCTTCCTTGAATCCAAACAAGTACGTGAATAGGAATCCGAATATATAAGCAATTAATAGACCTAAGAAATAAAACAAGAACTTATTGTCTGCAATAAGTGGTATTAACGAAATACCAGATACGCCGATACCAGATGCAGCTACTTTCATGACTGCCTGGAAGGCGCCGCCGACTGCTGCACCCATACAAGCAGTAAGGAATGGGCGGCCTAGGGGAAGCGTGACCCCGTAAAGTAGTGGTTCTCCGATTCCTAGGAAGCCTACTGGTAGCGCCC
The DNA here is from genome assembly GCF_014302295.1 of Sporosarcina sp. resist. NCBI lineage: Bacteria > Bacillati > Bacillota > Bacilli > Caryophanales > Caryophanaceae > Sporosarcina > Sporosarcina sp. resist. The sequence goes on from NZ_CP060287.1 coordinate 4,240,313, forward strand.
CTTTAATTATATTACGCAATCTTTTGTTTTTAGTTTTCACAAATATTGCGATGGCTGCACCAACTTGACCTGCACCTGCCATTGCCAATATTGGTAATAAAGCCGTGTAGCCAACAGAATTGATCAACTCTAGATGAATGGGCGTCAAACCATGATGAAGTCCGACCATAACTAGCGGCAGGAAGAAACCTGCAAGAACCGCACCTGCAACAACACCACCGACATCCAAGATGACATTGATTCCGGAAGTAATACCATCAGATAGAACACCAGCAACTGGTACTACTGCATAGAGTGAAAAGAAACCTACTGTTAATACTGTAATTAAAGGAGTAACTATAATATCAATCGAATCATGCATAACAGATCGAACACGCTTTTCAACCCAAGTCATTAACCAAGCCGCAAAGATGACTCCAAATAATCCACCTCGACCTACCACTAATGCCTCACCGTAAATTGTAATATCTGCAAGCGCAGGATTGAACAAAAATGCTCCAGCAATTGCACCAAGTACTGGTGTGCCCCCAAACTCCTTAGCTGTATTCCAACCCACCAAAATCGCAAGATACATAAAAATGCCGCTTCCAAGTAGAAGAAGAATTTGCATCCATGTTACCGTCGGATCCACACCCGCGTTTTTCGCGAAGTTTGCGCCTCCGTTAATTAGACCTGATGCAACAAGACCTGGGATTAGTGGAATGAAGATACTACCAATTCGGCGAAGTAGCATTTTTATTGGTGTTTTATTCTTCTCCTTCAGATTGGCTTGATTTCTTGCTGCTTTTTCGCTAAAGGTTAAATCATTTTCATCTAGGGCTGCCTCTTCCCCAATTGACAGCCCCGTGACTTTGCTCATTTCTGCAGCAACTTTATTGACCGTCCCCGGCCCCACTACGATTTGCAAAGTATCATCTTCAATAACACCCATTACGCCATCGACTTTTTTCAACGTGTCAATATTCGCCTTACTATCATCTTTTAATACTAAGCGCAAACGAGTCATACAGTGGGATAACCGCTGGATATTTTCCTTACCGCCGATATTTGCAAAAATATCTTTGGCCATACGCTCTTCCTTTTTCATTCCAATCCCCCCATTTCACTATTTATATAGACTTTCGGACAAAGCCGCCTGTTTGTTCCAATTTTTCAACCGCTTCTTCATAAGTACTTTGCAGTAAAATCATGACTATAGCGGTTTTCACCTGTTGCTGGGCTTTTTCGTAATAGTTCTCAGCGGTCTCATAGTCAACTTGAGTGGCTTCCATAATGATTCTTTTGGAGCGCTCTGTTAACTTTTCATTAGTAGATTGGACATCGACCATAAGATTTTCATATACTTTCCCAATTCCAATCATGGATGCCGTAGAAATCATATTTAGCACTAACTTTTGGGCTGTTCCCGCTTTTAATCTCGTTGACCCTGTTAAAATTTCAGGACCAGTCTCTACTTCAATTACCATTTCGGCATGCTTGCTTATTTCAGCGCCTTTATTACATGAAATTGCTACCGTTTTAGCTCCTTTTTCACGTGCGTAATCTAAAGCACCTATTACATATGGAGTTCTACCGCTCGCGGCTATCCCAATGACAGTATCCTTATCGCAAACTGAAGCAGATTCCATATCTAGTGCCCCCATATTTACACTGTCTTCGGCACCCTCAACCGCAGTTGTAAACGCTTCCATTCCTCCAGCAATGAAACCTCGAACCATTTCAGGAGAAACCCCAAACGTCGGGACACATTCAACAGCGTCAAGAATCCCCAATCTTCCGCTCGTTCCCGCTCCAGCATATATGAGTCGGCCTCCTGTTTGGAACGATTGGACAACAGATTCAACAACTTTTTCAATATGATCTAGCTCGTTTTTGATGGTAGTAGGAACTGAACTATCCTCTCGATTCATCGCTTCTAGAATTCCCCTTACAGACATTTCATCAAGTTGCATCGTCTTGCTATTTCTCTTTTCTGTAGCTAATTTTTCAAGCATTCTATCGCCCCTCTTAAACTAATACTTTATAATCCAATTGTACCCACAAGAAACTATATGTCAAGATTATTCGAATTATTACTGAATCTTAATTTCATAAGAGAATAAAAAAAGGAAACCCTTATTCGGTTCCCTCATCTCCGTAATTTCTCCATCTCACTTCTTGCTTCCTGATATTGTTTGATTACCTTTTCTCCGACATGATGAAAAATGCTCATATATAAGGTATCAATGACCGTCAGCTGCGTCATTCTGGAAGGTATGCTTCCAATTCTAAAATCCTGTTCCACATTCGGGGTACAAAGTCTGATATCCGCTGTTCTGTATAAGGGTGACTTATCCAGATTCGTAATTGCGATTACAATTGCCCCTTTCTTTTGAGCGAACTGGGCAAGTTCCAATACATCCCTCGTCTTTCCCGATGTACTGATGGCAACAAAAATATCATTTTTAGTTAAATAAGGAATAACCGTAAGCATGTAATGAAAATCCAAAGAGGTAATAGATTGATACCCTAGCCTTGTAAATTTATAGTGTGCATCAAGTGCTGCAGTAGATGATCCGCCAACACCAAAGAAAACAATTTTTTTCGCGTCTTTTATGGCATCTACTGCTTTCAATAACTCCTTCTTATCCATTGAGTCCGTGCAAGATTCAATTGCGAGTTTATTTACCTGTATAACCTTTTGAAATGAGTCGTAGGGGGTATCCTTCTTCTGTAATATCGAAAAATCCGTCAAATTCATTTCTGTTAACGTTAAATCCTTAACAAGCGCAAGTTTAAATGACTTGAAGCTACCCATTCCAATCGATTTGCAAAAGCGGATCACACTTGCCTCGCTTACACCTATCTTTTTTGACAGCTCTTTTGTCGTCATATTGGGAATTAACTCCGAATGCAAAATTATGTATTCACCCACTTTTTTTTCAGCAGCAGATAAAATAGCCAAGCTTTGTTTAATTTTATCGATTAATGATTTCATTTCCACACCTCCAACACCTTTAGTATATACGACACCAGGATTGTTGAACACTTCGCGGGATTGGTTGGAGGCTTTCCGGTTTGCCGCCCGCTTCCTTCAGATTCCGAACGCACCAAAAAGCGACCTCTTTTCAAAAAGAGGTCGCTCGATTACTTATTTATATAACAGATACTTCTCACGAACGTGAGTAAATTTGTCTAGACCAGCCTGCCATGCTTTTTTCATTTCCTCGACAGACTTGCCTGCTACAATATCGGCACGGATGGAGCCATTACCGACAAGTTTATCAAAGAAGGTAATTCCATCGCTACCCGGCGCTGTAAACTCAAAATCGTTTGGATACATATCATGAATGGTTTTCACAATATATAACCCCGTTTCAAACGGCTTATACACGTTTCGATTCGTGATATGGATTTGAATTCCATGGCTCAACTTATTCGCTTGCTTTGAGAATGTCGGCGTAAACGAAGCCGCTCTGAAGGTGACCCCAGGCAATTTGTAAGAATTCAACTTCGCCGCCAAATTCGTGCTGTTGATGAACGGAGCACCGATTAGTTCAAACGGCTTAGTCGTTCCTCTTCCTTCTGAAATATTCGTTCCTTCAATTAATGCTGCACCTGGGTAGACAAGAGCCGAATCCAAGGTTGGCATATTTGGTGATGGTAAGACGAATTCCAAAGGCGTTTCATCATAATACATACTGCGCTTCCAGCCTTCCATTTTCACGACCGTTAAATTGGCTCCAATCTTGAATTCTTTATTGAAAAGTTGTGCTAATTCCCCAACCGTCATCCCATGGCGCACAGGAATCGGGTACTCGCCCACAAACGAGGAGTACTTATTCTCGAGAACAGGACCTTCTACTTTTGTTCCGCTAATCGGATTCGGACGGTCAAGAATGATAATCGGAATATTGTTCTCCTTTGCCGCTTCCATCGCTAGAGCCATTGTATAAATATACGTGTAAAATCGTGCCCCTACATCCTGAATATCGAATATCAGCACATCGACATTTTTCAGCATTTCAGGTGTTGGCTTTTTCGTGGCCCCATAAAGGCTATATACGGGAACCCCTGTTTTTTCATCAATATATTTTTCAACATATTGCCCGGCCTGCGCATCCCCACGAACACCATGCTCAGGACCATAAAGAGCTGTAAGTTGCACATTAGGATTAGTGTGAAGCAAATCTACGATACTCGTAACGCTTTTATCTACTCCCGTTGGATTGGTGATCAAACCGACTCGCTTCCCCTTGATCAATTCAATGCGATCCTGCAATAAAACCTCCACACCCAAGCGAAACTTCTTGTCCTTCTTATCTTTATCATTCTTGGCAGAAACTGCAGAAAAAGTGGATAGTACTAGAACGAGCGCAAGTATCCCTGTAAGCCATTTCTTCATAAAAACGCCTCCCTCTTCCATGTAATATATAAACAACCGAAACTTTTTCCATCAAAAAACCTAGATTAGTACCCTAAACCATGTCCAAACTTGTATAGAACGTCACCATCTTGATCGTAAATGGTAACTGGAAGCTTACCTGTCGGGTTATTTAGCCCAAAAATCGTGTTAACTGAGGCTTCATAGCTTGCTGGTCTGAATCCATACTGGACAAGATAAGCATCTACTTTCGGGTAGGACATAATATCATACGGATTTCGGATTCCGATACCAATGACTGGTACATCGGTTTGTTCGATCAGTTGATTTGCCAGCCTCATTAAATTATTACTTGGCTCTCTCCCGCTCACTGTGGAGGTATTGGTTCCTAAAATGATATAATCTGCCGTTTTTGCTTGCGTCAATTGTGATTCTGTAAGGAGTGTTTCAGTAGTTAAAACCGTTACATTTTCATGATGCTTTTGAACCTCCCCGGCAAGGAGATCAGCACTTGAACCAACCACAACAATCTTATCTTTTGTTCCCGCTTTAAGTGGAAGAGCAGCATTGTTTTTTACAAGTGCAATTGATTTAGCCGCTGCTTCGCTTTCTACTGCTTTATGTTCAGATGAGCCTACTACTTGTATGGCATTAGCAATTTTCTCATCTAAACTTTTTTCAACCTCAGCCTTCACGATTCCTCTATTTAACTTCAGCGTTAGAATCCGTTCGACGGACTGTTCGATTCTTTTAGTTGAAATTTCTCCCTTGTTAACCGCATCATAAAGGCCATTGGCGACTGCCTCAAGACCTACAGGCATTAAAACTATATCTGTTCCTGCTTTTACAGAGCGGATGGCTGCATCAACTGCACCAAAATGCTCAACAATCGCCCCCATATTCATCGCATCTGTAACAATAACTCCCTTAAAGCTCATTTGCTCACGCATCAAACCTGTTAATACTTTTTGTGAAAGCGTAGCTGGAAGGGCAATTTCTTTTCCATCTTTTTTCGAAATGACTTTTGTATCATCAATTTTCGGGAAGGTCACATGTGCCGTCATAACTGCATCAATACCAGCATTCATTGCCTGCTGGAACGGATATAATTCTACCTTTTTCAGACGATTGATATCGTGTGGTACTTCTGGAAGGCCTAAATGGGAATCAACTGCCGTATCACCGTGACCCGGAAAATGCTTGGCAGTTGCAGCTGTTCCACTTTCCTGAAGTCCTTTAATATAGGCATTTCCCAATTTCCCCACTAACTCAGGCTCCTCCCCAAAGGAACGAACTCCGATGACAGGATTATCAGGATTATTGTTTACATCCAGTGAAGGTCCAAAATTCATATTAATACCAAGGGCGTTAAGCTCTTCACCAATGGCCATACCAACCTTTTTTGCCATCTCTTCAGATCGCGTCGCTCCTAGCGCCATGTTCCCAGGAAAATCCGTACCAGTCTGAAGACGTGTTACAATCCCACCTTCTTGATCAATTGAAATCAGAAGTCCGTATTTTTCTGATGCTTCCTGGTAAGCACTGACTAGCTTCGTCGTTTGCTCAGCAGTCACTGTATTTTCGCGAAATAATATCACGCCGCCCAAATGGTAATCTTTAACTAGCTGGGCAATTTCAGCATTCATTTCCGTAACATTTTTACCCTTCCAGGTTCTAAAATCAGGCATCAGCATTTGTCCGATTTTTTCTTTCATCGTCATCTGCTTGATCGCCTGTCCGATAAGTTCATAGCGAACACCTTTTTCTTTTTCAACAATAATCTGACCTTGATTTCCTTTGTATTGAATGGAGATCCGGTCAATGAATTTGCCATTGCTTACAGAGATAAACGTTTTTCCATTGTGACCAGATAGACTAACTTCTCCGCCTTGATTAACAGAGGCCACATTTTTGTTAGAAGACTCCCAGGTTACATTCTCTGATGCTAGGGTAAAGTGGCCATCCTCATAGACATATAGACCATTTAAATCAAGTTTGTTATTCTTCACATCTCTTTTGACTTGCGGTACGTTGAGGTCGATCACTAAATCCTTGATTCCCGAAGCAGCCGATGCCCCCGCGAGAGGAATCCCCGTTAACACTAAAGCAAATGCAATAATTGAGATGATACATTTCTTGACTAATTTACTCATACTTTGCCTCCCTTTTCATTTAGGAGATGCCGCCCGGTGTCAGCAACTGGCACCGAAAACTCCCCCGCCCAGTTTATATAGGCATTCATTTGCTTAACATATATACAATATTAATGGTCACGCAGCTGCCATTCATTATTAGTGAAAGTAAGCTTGCTCTTTGAATTGAGCAACGGATCTAGAATATACAAGCCACGGCCATTCACCGAAGAATCGGTACGATAGACGAAGCGTAGTTTCGAAGCTTCCTTTGGGATGGTGAGCTTTTGATCAACCCAGCCATTGCTTGTACCAGTGAATGAGGCGATCTTTTCCCATACGCCATCAGTATATATTTCTACAAAGCCAAAATCAGACTCATTCTCAAGCATATGCCATGTACGAAAAGTAAGTTTGGCGTCCTTTTCTAATGCAAGATCAGCTTCCATTACACGGTTCATATTGTCTCCGTAGCCTGCAAACCATGCTGAATTCTTACCAGGAATGGAGACCGGAATCGCATCCGCTACCTGTCTAACGAACAGTCTCCGCGTTTGATTTGTCGATACAGTCGTTCGACTAGGATGCACGCGATTGGTCAGTAAAATCGCAACCGTTTTGTTGTTCGGGCTAACCACAATCGATGTTCCCGTATAACCAGTATGGCCAAAGGAGTATGTCCCCTCTGAAAGTGCATCCATATACCATCCCTGTCCTAGCTCCCAGCCAAGACCATGGTCATTCCCAGGGAACGCTGCATTCTCATTTTGAAGTAAGAGTTGGACCGTTTCAGGCTTAAGCATTGTTTTTCCGCCATATTTTCCGTTATTCAGGAAAACGTGGGCAAGCATGGCAAGATCCTTCGCAGTTGAGAACACACCTGCATGTCCCGCAACACCATCCAGTGACCAGGCATTCTCATCATGAACCTCTCCCCAAACAAGGCCCCTGTCTGGTATTGACTGAAATTCGGTTGCTGCAATTCGATTTTTTAAGAAAGCTGGAGGATTATACATCGTATCTTTCATCCCCATTGGTCCAGTGATGTGCGTCTTGACAAACTCATCTTGACGAGTCCCTGACAATCGCTCGATTAGCACACCTAATGTGATCATGTTTAAATCGCTGTAAGTGTAAGTCGTACCAGGGGCATTGGCTAACGGTTGGCTTAACACCGACTGCAGCCGCTCATCTCTCGAATTCCCCTTTGAATATAAAGGAATCCACGCAACAAACCCCGAGGTGTGTGTCAACAATTGGCGAATCGTTACGTTTTCCTTCCCATTTGCAGCAAATTCCGGAATATGTTTAGCAACTGGGTCATCTAGTTCGAATAAACCTTTTTCAAAAAGCATCATCACGGACGTAGCAGTGAAGATCTTACTGATGGACGCTAAATCAAAGATTGTGTCCGTCTGCATTGGGATTGGACTTTCCATTTCTGTACGCGAGTCATCTGTGTACTGAGCTGAAAAACCGTAAGCATCATGCTTCACAATTTTCCCGCCTCTCGCCACGATGGCAACAGCGCCGGGCATTACTTTTTCCGTGATGGCCTGATTCATAATCTGATCAATTTGTTGGAGTGGAGTTTCCACCATACCTGCTCCTCGTGCCGAGCCGGGGTGAAGTGTGTTAGAAATCGGGATGATGGTTGAATTCCATGTGAATACTGGATGCGGTTTCTGGGATGAAGTAGCGTGCTTCTCTTGCTTTTCAATCGATGGTAAATGAGGTGAATCACCGCTGGCAAAAACAGGCGATGCTCCCAACAAAATCGTACAAACAGTGGTGATCATAAACGTTTTTTTCATATCTTCCTCCTTTAACAAACAAATTTTAGGTCGTCCATCTAATAAATAAAAGTAGTTAGGTGGAAACGCTTACAACCTATAGTTAAAGCATATCTAAAATGATGTCCAGTCGTCTAGACCACTAAAGCCTTATAACCAACTTTTCCCATGACGATTGTAGGATGTCATTAGCATCGTTTTTTGAAATTTCTAAATAAGTATGCGTATTATTTTCAAATTGCAAGTTTATTAAATCGTCAGGCCACTACCATTGTAAATCGTTATTACACTCTCTTTCTTTACAACCTCCTCCCTATACCCCCACTACTTCGTATAAGGTTGGTTGGACACTCCATCGCGTTTGTTGGACGCTTCGATAGTTTGGTTGCACGCTTTCCGGTTGGTTGGACACTTCACGGAATTGGTTGGAGGCTTCGCCGATTTGGTTGGACACTCCACAGCGTTTGTTGGACGCTTCGATAGTTTGGTTAGACACTTTCTAGTTTGTTGGACACTTCACGGAATTGGTTGGACGCTTCACCGATTTGGTTGGACACTTCGATAGTTTGGTTGCACGCTTTCCAGTTTGTTGGACATTTCACGAAATTGGTTGGAGGCTTCGCCGCGTTCGTTGGACACTTCGATAGTTTGGTTTGACACTCCCCCGATTCCTCGGACACCTCAACAATCACATCCAATTTCCCAACTAACCAACTAGTACCATTTCCGTTAAGTACTAGAAGTCCAGCTTAACTCTATAATTAGTTCATATATTGAGTTATCATTCTAAATAGGATTATGCTATAGTTTCTTTGTGTATTAAAATCCATATTATTGCCATATAAGTTTAACTATTGGAGGGAATTACATCAAAATGAGCAATTTACGAAGAAAGATATATGCGGCTACTGTTTCTGTGGCAGTTGTCTTGGGAGTGATTGTTACTGCAGTACCTGTCACTACTGATGCGGCTGGTACTTCATTTACAGATGTAAAACCGACTCTTGATCATTATGATCCGATTATGAATCTTGCTGGGCGTGGAATTGTCAAAGGCTATTCAGATGGTACATATCGTCCGGACAATGAGCTTACGCGTGGTCAAACTTCGAAAATCCTTGCGCTCGCATTGAAGCTGGATACGAGAAACGTCAGAAATCCGGGCTTTAAAGACCTCTACAACAAGAATGGCTTCTATAAATATGTAGCAGCACTTGAAAATGCAGGACTCATTTCAGGATTCGAAGACAACACTTTCAAACCTAATGCATCCATGACGCGTGCCCATATGGCGAAAGCAATCGATCTCGGATTCAAACTCGAAGGTAAATCTACCGTAAATCCATTCAGAGATGTAAGTAATTCTGCGTGGTACGTGGATCATGTCAAGGCACTCGTCACTAACAAGGTGACGAAAGGAAAGACGCCAACAACTTTCGATCCGAATGCTAGCATCACACGTGCCCAAATGGCGTCATTCGTTGTACGTACCGAGAATATCAAAGTCGCATCTAATCCAATCGAAAAGGCGCGTGCTGAAATTAGAAAAGTCGTTACGCAAAATGGTGTCATTGAAGTAGGCGTTAAAAAAGTTGCTGAATCAAGGTTTAATAGCAGGACAAATACAGTAACGATGACTGCCTATGATATTGACGAAGGGCTAAAAGGTATTACGGGAATCGGTGTTTTCTCTAGTAAATTACGAGCGCTCGGCGTGAAAAAAATTAGCATAGGTAATGCTAAAGCTGTCGACCTCTCGCGACCCACTGCAAAAGATACGTTGAAAGAAGACTTCTTGGCCCTCTTGAAACCAAGTACTAAACCTTCAACGGACAGCGATGTATCTGCAGAGGACGTCCAAGTTACACTTTACGCTGACAAAAACGACATTCAATTCCGAGAAACTTTTAACGTTAACTTCCATGTGTTTGTACCAAGTACTAATTGACAGTCTCCCTATCCAATCCGGATGGGGGGCTTTTTCTTTATTAATGAAAAGAAGTGCAGACCGATTGAGGTCTACACTTCTTTTTGTTGTTCATCTCAATGAATCGGCGCTTTAAACTGTCCGCCGTGTGCTTCTTGCGTGTTCATGATTGTTAAAAATGCATTTGCATCGACTTCATGTACGATTTGTTTTAATTTACTTATTTCTAGACGCGTGACAACTACATAAATGACATCTTTGTCACTATTGTTATAGCCGCCGCTTCCCTTAAGGTTCGTAATGCTTCTACCGAGACGTTCATTAATGGCAATACCGAGTTCCTCGTATTCATCCGACACGATAATCACCGCTTTTGTTTCATCCAAACCTTGGATAACGGCATCGATTGTTTTTGAAGCGATATAATACGTCAAAATCGAATACATGGCTTGCTCCCAGCCGAGTACAAAGCCTGCCCAGCCGAAAATGAAGATATTGAAAAACATCACAAATTCGCCGACAGAGAACGGAATCTTTTTAGTCAATAAAATACCAAGTATCTCAGTCCCATCTAAAGCACCGCCATTACGAATGACAAGCCCAACGCCCGCTCCTAACAGTAGCCCTCCGAAGACAGTCGCAAGAAGCGGATCCGTCACAAAAGGGTCAACCGCCTTAAGTGGAATTTCCACAAGCGCAAGTACAACGATTGCAAAAGAGGAAGATATGAAAAAGTTCTTCCCGATATACTTATAGCCAAAGAAAAGGAATGGCAAGTTGATCAGCAGTATGAGTAAACCGAATGGGATACCCGTTAAAAAAGTTAGAATTAGTGAAATCCCGATGATTCCACCATCTATAATAGAGTTTGGAACAAGAAATAGTTCAATTGCTACGGCCGCCATAGTCGCCCCTATCATAATGAATAGATAACGGAATATAAAATGTGTACGTGTTTCTTTTTTGTGCTGTTTTTTCATAAGTGAAATACAGTCCTTCAACATTAAATTATTTTGTAATACTATTATCCCTCTTTCTGCATTCCATGTAAATAATAAAAGATCAGCTCGGAGCAAAATAATAATTTGCACGATTTCTTTGCTTTTGTCACCGCTTATTCGGCAGTTTTCAATTTGACTGGGTGACTGTCACCGACAATAAGATATAAGCGCATACGTATAGAAGAGGATGAAGTTTTATTGAATGAACTGCCTAGCAAACTGCCCAAAACAACTTTAGAGTAAATCACGAAACAATAAGGTATGCTAAAGGAATAATTTCCTGATTTATTGCACATTTAAAAATCCACATGAAGTGGCTCTAGTACTACAGTTACTATAAATTTGCATGATAACCCAAATTTAAATAGAAGGAATGATTGTATGTTGAATTTGAAACTGGAACCAAAAGTCCTTGACGTATTAAAAGATAAAATACAAATGATCCCCACAGATGAAGGCGCCATCTACTTGGTCGGACCAATCCAACTCCCTGTCAATCTGCATGGAGAAACAGTTGTTTTTCAATGGTATTGCTGGCTTAGCCGTTGCCAAGTAACGGACAATTACTTAGAAATTATCGAACAGTTGTCATCTGCGAATTTGGCGGAGTACCAACAGTCAAGCGTGCTCGTCTACGGAGATTTCGAACATGCGGATGATGCGCTAATTCGCATGCATTCAATTTGCCATACTGGCGATATATTTGGTAGTAAAAGATGCGATTGCGGCTATCAGCTCAAGCAATCGATGCAGAATATTGCGGACCATGGGACGGGTGCGCTGTTTTATTTAGCGAATCATGAAGGGCGCGGCATCGGTTTATTCAGCAAAGCGATGGCCTATGTGCTGCAGGAAAATGGCTATGATACAGTGGAAGCAAACGAAAGCCTTGGATTTGTCGACGACTCCAGAAATTATGATGATGCGATTCAGGTACTCAAGACGCTACGGACAAAACCTGTTAAGCTCATGACAAATAATCCAAAGAAACTGGATGCACTGAAAAATGCTGGGCTCCCTGTATCCGGAAGAGAACCTTTATGGGGCGATAAATCAGAGTTCAATGAAAGTTATTTGCAGACAAAGATTGATCGTTCAGGCCATTTAGATGAAAAAGGAACTCAGCCAAATGACTAACCATGAATTTTACATGAATTTAGCCCTAAGCAATGCGCGCGCGATGAAAGGACAGACAGATCCAAATCCACTCGTCGGTTCGGTTATTGTCAATGACAATCGAGTGGTTGGCATCGGGACCCATTTAAAGGCTGGAGAACCGCATGCTGAAATACACGCCATTCGGATGGCTGGTGATAGGGCAAAAGGCGGCACGATTTATGTGACCCTTGAGCCATGCTCACATTACGGGCGAACGGGTCCTTGTGCACTGGCCATTGTTGAAGCCGGGATTAACAAAGTTGTTATCGCCACGCTTGACCCGAATCCTGTCGTTGCCGGTAACGGTGTCAAGATTTTGGAAGATGCCGGAATCGAGGTCATCGTTGGCGTAATGGAAGAGGAATCTCGTCAGATGAATGAAGTATTTAACAAGTTCATCGTCGAACAAAAGCCTTTCATGACGATGAAAGCAGGAAGCACATTGGACGGAAAAATCGCAACACACACTGCCGACAGTAAGTGGATTACATCCGCCGAAGCTAGGCATGACGGGCATATACTGCGCAATGAAAATATGGCTATTTTAGTTGGCGTCAATACAGTAATTGAGGATGATCCCGAATTAACTACACGGATCCCTAATGGAAGGAATCCGATTCGCGTCATTTTAGATTCCACATTGCGAATTCCACTGGATTCAAAGATCGTAACCGACGGACAGGCACCCACTTGGATTTTTACTGCACAAGAGGTTGACCAACTAGCTAAACAGAAGCTAGAAGAACAAGGAATTTTAATCTTCCCAACTTCCGGAGTGAAACAGGTGAACCCAAATGACGTCGTCCGCATTCTCGGTGAAAAGCTTATCTCCTCTGTCTTAATTGAAGGAGGCGGCTCCATTCACGCTGCTTTCCTTGAAAATCGACTCGTCGACAAAGTTGAAATTTACATCGCACCCAAATTAGTCGGTGGCACTCATGCACCAACATTTCTTGAAGGTACAGGCGTGGAATTAATGCGTGATGCTGTAGACTTAGCAGATCTCCAGATTACCCCCGTCGGCAAAGATTTCAAGTTCACTGGCTATCCACGGTATACCGCAAATGAATAGAGGTTATGGAAAATGAAATTCGGTTTTGACATAGATGATACGTTGATTAATTTAAGGGAACATGCTTTTCAACTTTACAACACGAAGTTGAATCGGACAGTGGCGGTAGATCTCTTCCACGCACTGGATAAGGTTGAAATTCATGAGCTTTTTGACATGACTGCTGAACAAGGCAGTCAAATGTGGAATCGTTCATTGGAAGAAATCTATTTCACATCCTGTCCTCCCTATCCAGATGCAGTGGAAACCTTACAAAGGCTGGATAAAGAAGGTCATGAAATTTATTATATTACGGCGAGACCCGACGTTCATGGCAAGCGTACAATCGAGTGGATGATTGAAAATGGGTTTCCTGTTAACAAAGACAGGTTTTATTACGGCATGAAAGATGAAGACAAAGTCAACATCATCAAGGATTTAAACCTAGACTATTATTTCGATGACAAGCCTGCGGTTCTTGAGACGTTGAGGAATCAACCCCTTAAATTGTTCGCCAAAAGCCAGTCGTATAATCGACATCTGGATCTCCCACGAATAACCGACTGGTCTGAGCTGTACGAGTTGTTGATTGGTGAGAAGAAATAGGGATCGTTTTAGGTGTTAGACATAGAGAAATCCAGCCATTTATGAACTTGGCTGGATTTTTTTTGTTGTTCAATTGGTGCCGCCGTTTCCGGTTCAGTTGTTAGCTCAGGTTTCGTTTCTATATTCGATTCAGATGGCAACACTGTTGGTGTCCCCCAATTCCCCCAATCGTGGAGAGTCGGATGAAGTGTATGATTGGTTGACGGGATATATGATCGGTAGCGCGGCGGTTTTGATCGCTTGGCAGGGTATATGATCGACAGACGGGCGGTTTTGATCGGTGAGTGGGATATATAATCGGCAGCCCGCCAGTTATGATCGCTTGGCAGGATATATGATCGGTAGCAGGGCGGTTATGATTGGTGAGAAGAAATAGGGATAGTTTTAGGTGATAAACATACAGAAATCCAGCCAATCACGTACTTGGCTGGATTTTTGTCGTCCAATAAAGCTTGATTGCCTCTGATTTGCAGGGATTCATTGTCACTAACCCGCGCCTGCAAGTTATTCTGAAGTCGGCTCCGTTATTGGCGCTGTTTCCGGTTCAGATGCTGGCTCGGGTTTCGGTTCTGTATCCGATTCAGATGGCAACACTGGTTGTGTCTCCAATTCAGGTTCTGGCGTTGGCTCCGGTTTCACTTCTGCCCCCGGCTCTGGAGCTGGTTCCGGTTTTACTCCTGGTTTTGGTGTTGGATTGATTGGAGCCGCTGGGTTTTCCAAGTCTTCGATGGCTTGCTTATGTTCTGCATCCAACTCGGCAATAATCGCCTCTTTTTCTTTAGTGAGGTCGATTTCTATATTCGCTTTTAAATTAGCTGCAAATTCCTGCAATTCACTAGTACGGATTTGTTTTTGTTCTTCGGTGAATTTCGCCAATTCGTCTTCGGCACTTTGCTTAGCTTCTTGCAAAGCTATTTTCAACTCGCCCATAAGTTTGTCTTTTTCTACAGTAATTGCCCCGGATATTTCTTGTTCAGATGCTGTCCTCTTGGCTCCAAACCAATTTATTAATGAACTTCCGGCATCCTCGCCAGCAAATGCATTATTCATGCCGCTTCCTAGACCTATCGTTAACAGGAGAGCCCCGAGTAAGAGGCCTATCTTTTTAAAACTGAAGTTACTTTTATACCTTTTGAATTTATTCGACATAGTTGCACCTCCATTTAAAACAATAAGGACCTCACTGGATGAGGTCCTTATTGAGCATTAGTACTTATTTATTAATGCCATCTACCAAATCTTGCATTGCCTTTTCAGCTTCAAGTTGAAGTCCTTTTGCTGTGAAAGTAATAAGTTTTTCCTGTTCTTTAACTAAATCATTTTTCATTTTAGTGATTTTAGTGCGGAGGTCATTGATTTTCGCGTCGATTAAACCTTTAATTTCAGTAACGGTTAAACCCGTTTCCTTATCTAATTTAGTTTGAAGATCTGCTTTCGCCGCATTAATTGTATCTTCCAAGTCTTTAACAGCTTGATTAGTTACGGCTTTTACGTCCGTTTTAACTTTTTCATTCGCGGCATTTCCCGCAGCTCCTGTGTATTCCCCTAAATCATTTTTCGCATATTGAAGGGCGTCATCACCAGCTTGATTAATTAAACCGTTAGCAAAATTTGATAAGCTATCAAATTGACCAGACAAATAAGTGTTGATATGTGCTTGTTCTTCTTTTATTGCATCAATATGTTCTCGGCTTAGTTTCTCAGTATTTTTGTTTGCTACACCTGCTTGGGCTACGCCCTTTGCATTAATACTGTTTGTAGCATCTGTTTTCAGGCCATTATATTCAACCGCCAATCCGTCAACTTTACCGCCAGCGTATGCTGCAACTTGTCCTGCTACATTTGTGGATGCCTTCCCAAATTGCCCGTCATACCAATTTTTGAGGTTTGTGCCTGCATCTGTTGCACCGAACGCTACTCCTGCACCTGTTACGAGTCCAAATACCATTGTTCCTGCGATTACTTTACCTTTTACTGTTTTGAACATTTAATTATCCCCTTTTATCATATTGGTTTGTATGAGTGCTTATTCGCTAAATACGTCTTCTACCATCTTTTCGAATTCCTGATCAATTTGTGCTTCAATGTTCTGCTTGTCCACGTAATCATTGAAGTTTACGTTTTCAAGTTTATTAACCGTAGCGTTCAGACTATTTATCGTGTCAACCTGATACTTTTCGATGCCGGACTCCGCTTCTTTCACCTTATCGTCGCGGAAACTTGCCAATGCATAATCAATGCTTTTTTTTGAATCTCTCACAAAAACATTGACTTCTTTCAAGACCAATATCATACCGGTTGCAGTAGCTGCACCCAACTTTTCGCTTTCTTTATGGAATGCATTCTTATACCATTCGGAAAGGTTCTGTCCTGGATTGCCACTTGCATAAATGGTTCCTGCGCCCATTAAGAGAGTAAACACCAGAACAAACACCAGATTTTTTTTCATCGTTGACACCTCTTTAGTAGATTTCATACTTTTTTATGGAAATCTCCTCCAATGCTTTTTTCGGCTTGTTACCTTTTTTGTAACTACTTTTAGTATAGGAGTATTCCTGTCGGGCATCCTCACTCTAAAGAGTACTTTTCTGGTATCGTTTGTCTACTTCGGTTTTCTACTTTAGTGTAGTGTCGGTATACTTTTGTACCAGGTCGCTTCTACTTCGATGATTGGTTCTATTTTATAGAAGTAACTTTGGATATTGATTAATCGATGGGCAGTTGTAATAGATGTAGGTTCTTATCGATGTGAGAAGAAATAGCGACAGTATTCAGTGCTAAGCATGCAAAAATCCAACCAATCACGTACTTGGCTGGATTTTTTCCATACTTTTTTGAATAACGAAGTCTTGTAGGTTCTCATTTCACTTCGGTATCGCATAAACAATATACCGTTGCGGTGCATTGCCGATATACCGAAATGGATAGCATGTGGATAAAGTCAGCATTTCTTCCGGTGCTGTAGAACGGATGACTGTTGTATCATTTGCATCTACAATTTCCGTATCCACAACGGCATATGTAAAGGTACCATGCTGCATTTCCATAATGATTGTATCGCCATTTTGCAATTTGTCCAATCCAGTAAACACGGTGTCCCTGTGTCCCGATAACAGAATTTGATCTTTTTGCCCGGGATAAACGGTGCCTGTGTAGTGACCAACGCCTTGCTTCAAAGCATCGTCATCCGTCCCTTCCACAATGGGAAGCTCTTTTTGGATAATGGGAATTTGCAGGATGCCGATTGTTTGACCGTTCTGAAAAGACAGTTCGGTATGGGATGACTCAGGCTGGAATGACTTCATTTTTTGTTGTTCCAACTCTTCCTTTGCCTGAGCTAGTGCGACTTTTTCCGACTGCTGTGCGGACTTAAGCTGCAGACTGGCGTATCCAATGAAAAATAGTCCACTCGCCAGCAAAATCACAGCCATTTTTTTCAGCAAATTGCATCACCTCCAGCTAATAAAGGATGTGTTGATTCATCTCATATTCACTTCAGTTTTGACGAAAAACAGAAAAGCTACCAAGGCACGATACGCCATGCACAGGCAGCTTCTCAAAAGTTTCTCTTTAACCAATTAGCCATTTGAGTCATTTACGTGTCTATTGAGCTATTTTCATCCTTCTGTAATGCCTGATGATCATCAACACAATTCCACCTGCCACAAGTACAGAACCAACTAACATCAAATTAAATATATTTGTTGACGTGGCAGGCAAGTTGAACCCGGCTGTTGTTGGAACGCCGCTGTCGATCTGTCCTGGTATTGTGACTTGAACCGCCGGGCTATCGCTTCCTCCCTCCGCAGGGTTATCACTTCCTCCCTCCGCAGGGTTATCACTTCCTTCCTCCGCAGGGTTATCACTTCCTCCCTCCGCAGGGTTATCACTTCCTTCCTCCGCAGGGTTATCGCTTCCTCCATTCGCAGGGTTATCACTTCCTCCCTCCGCAGGGTTATCGCTTCCTCCCTCCGTAGGGTTATCGCTTCCTTCGCCCCCTGGGTTATCGCCTCCTCCATTCCCCGGGTTATCTCTTCCTTCCGCCGTAAAAGTGAAAACAAATGCCGCCCCAAGGCCTTGAAAATCATTTCCAAGGTGCTCCGGAAAACGAATAGTGATGTCCAGATTCTCCCCGCTGCCGCGTGTAAGTTTTCTTGCGGGCAGAGATTTAAATGCAGCCAATTTGCCCTGATACAATTCCTTGTCGTCGGCTTTTATTTCCAGCAGTAGCTCATTGAACAGCTTTTTTTCTCCACTGTTTTCTAACTGCATTTGGTAGGCAAAATCTTTGCTACCTAAGTTTTTGACTGTAATGGTCCGAGGTGCCCAGTCCCCAGGCTTCATATTGCTGATATCAAATAACGTATCATTTGGTGAAATGCTGATGTCTATATCAGCATTGCCCATGTTGTCTTCACCATCTGCTAATACGCTCGTCATAGGAAAGAAACAGATTCCGCTAATCAATAGAAGAACCGGAAAAAGTCGAAACAGTTTGCTCATGATAATGCCTCCTTACATATCTTAGCGATTGATTCAGGAAGAACTTTCTCCGCCATCTTCCCCCACTATATTCACCTTTTTTTTCGGAGCCAATTCGATTTCTCCAAGTGCTCTCCAAATCGTAAACCCCGAGTAGATAAGCAGCAGGAATCCGGGTATTAATAGCAAAAGCGCACCGTTCTTCGACTGGGTAAAGTTAATGAAGTACCCTACGTAAGGCACTGTAAAACCGGTGTACTCTGCTACCACATTGTCAGACAGAACTGGATTCATGTCCTCTGCATTGTTGTTGTCGCCTTTTGTCCGGTAAAGTACGGAGTCTCCACTTTTGACCACCTCAGTAATCCTGTGTGTGATCAAAATATTTTCTGCTTCCTGGAATGTGATGACGTCGCCTTTTTTAAAATTGGTTTTATCTTCAGCCGGTTTCACAGCAATGATCGAGCCTGTTAGGATTCCCGGCTCCATGGATCCCGACAGAACAGTTTTTAGTTGGTAACCGAAAAGTTGTGGCTCGCCGCCTGAGATTTTCGTGAAGACCACTACGGAAGCGACACTAATCAGCAGAACCATCAATATGCCTGAGACGATGCTACTTATCCTCTTCATTCGTTTCTTCTTTTTCATTAATTTCTTCTCTCTCATTTGTATCACCTTCTACTTTCTTTGTATTATTTTCTGGTTCTACGACAGCGTTCACTTCAGCTTCATTCTTTGTTTTAGAGCTGTCTTCTGGAGCCTTACTTTCTACAGAATCCTTTTCATCCGGTTTCTTTTCAGTAGATTCATCAACAGATCCATCCTTGATGTCCGGCTGTTTTTGACCATCATCTTCAGGCTTCTGCTGCTCGTTCTCTTTGTTAGCATCCGAATCTGCTTTATCATCTTCACCTTCTATGACCTTATCCTTTTCAATTTCTTCCTTAGATTCATCATCTATATTCTTGCAGTCGGCCTTTATTTTCTCGCTTGATACAGCATCCTGTTCGTTTTCTCCAACAGACTTACCATCTTCGCGCTTGCAATCGACATCGCTTGGTACAGCATCCTGCTCTTCTTTTTCCTTAGTCTTATCATCTTTGTCTAGGCAGTCGACTTCGGTTTCCTCACCCGATACCGTGTCCTTATCGTTTTCTTCCTTAGGCTTATTATCTATGTTCTCACGGTCGATCTTGATTTCCTCACCCGTTACAGCATCCTCTTCAATTTCCTCACCGCATTGATTCATAAGTACAACCGGGACTTCCCATCCGGCAGTGATCATCTGGGAGACTTCCGACTGGCTACTGAGATATGCGGATGTGTCAGACGAAATATAACTAATGCTAAAGATGACTAAATAACATATGAGTGCCAATTTTAAAGTCAGAAATGGACCTTGATGCTTTTTCCTACGTTTGCGCCTTCGGCTGGTTTTCAACCTGATCCCGCCTTTCGATTTTTTACCACTGGATTTTTCTTACGTATATTCCTCAAAACATAAAATAGTGTTATATGTTGAGAAATATATATAAGGAAGAGCATTGGTTGATTGATGAAATAAAAGGAAGGAGGAGAAGTGCTCTCCTCCCGGGATATATGTTATTTCTTTTCCCCTTTTGTCTGCTGTGCATCAAATGTCCATTTAAGCTCTAAAGAATCACCTTGGAATTCGTTTTGATCTTTGTCGTTCTCGACAAATTCGAATTGTACGGACAGCGTGTCAGAATTGCCGGCTTTTAAACCGCCTTTTTCTTCAAGGTATGGGACAAAGACTTTATTTGCAACGGCATCTGGTGTCATACCTTGTAACTCAGCAAGAGTTGTTTGGTAAACCACGTTGTCCAGTCCAGTCCACGGTCCCGTGATTGATTTATCGTGGTTCCACATGAAGTTAACTCGGATATGACTTCCAAAGTTTTCTACATTATCACCATTTTTGTCTGTTACTGTATACTCTGTCTTAAGTAATACCTTGGATATGTCGAGTGTGCCGTCATTTTTCAATGTAAAATCACGATTCATCCAGTCGCCAGGCTTAATGTTTTTTACATCGATAATTGTTTCAGGTTTTAGCGATAAATCCAGTGTACCGGCAGCGAATGTATTCGTGCTTGTTTCCACGTCGTTGAAATAAGCATATGTTCCCCCGCCGATCATACTTACAGCCAATGCTCCAGTTGCGATACCCATTGCAAGCTTTTGTTTAATACCCATTTTTAATTTCCTCCAATTAGTTTGTATTTTTTCGCTTTTATTGAATGCTTGTTCTTTTGTTCTTCCCTGCGACTTGGAAGAAATTATTTTCTTCTTCGATCTAAGGTATGAGTTCATTTTCACCTGATAAAGTAGCCTTGATTGCATGCACCATTTTCATAGTTTGGCAGCTGTTGTGATCGTTGACACCCCTTTAGTAGGTGTCATACTTTTTCATGGAAATCTCCTCCAATGCTTATTTCGGCTCGTTACCATTTTTGTAACTACTTTTAGTATAGGAGTATTCCAGTCGGGCATCCTCACTCTAAAGAGTAATTTTCTGATATCGATTGTCTACTTCGATTTTCTACTTTAGTGTAGGGTCGGTGCACTTTTGTACCAGTTCACTTCTACTTCTGTTAATGAATAGCTAACTCGGAAGTAATAGCTCTATCTTATAGAAGTAACCTTTAATATTGATTTACTGATAGGTAACAAGTAACTGAAAAGTCTTAATTCGCTAAAATACAAGTTAATAACAAAAAAAAAGAACCTCTTCAACCGCAGGAGATGACGTCATATTCAATGTAATTTGGTTATACTGAACTATATAAAAGAATATAATTTACGGAAACTGTGAAATACATCCTCTATATGGGCACCTTGGATGTATGGAGTTATTGGTGCAACCGACCTAATTACACTTGGACATTATGTTCAAGTTGATTGGGTTTTTATTATGAAATGAGAGGGTGTGACAAAAATCAGAAAGATTCTAGCTGATATATTAGGAGGATACACTCAGAAAGCTTCTGCTTTGGATTTGGTACAAGCATGCGCTACTAATAAACCAATCGAAACGAATGATACCTATCTAGATACATTGAAGCACGGTATATCGCTGTACCACCTAATGGATAATTCAAGCCCTCAAATTATAATGAATGAAATAATGGCAGCTATCATCAAGCTTACACATAGTGGAGAAGCATTCTTTTGGTTGACCGACGTAAATCATCAAAATAGCTACCTAACATCTTCTACGAGTAATCCCCACATTGAAACTAGCCTAAGAAAACAATGGAATACTATACGCCTGGAGAAAGAACTGTTTGTCAGTAAGATTAACGAGGATTGGTACGGTATGAAAGTAATTAGAACCTCCACTACTACCGGTGTGATTGGAGTTAAGATTTCCGGTTCAAGTGAGTCTAGAGAAACATTGCTCTTTAATCGCCCATTTGAGTTTTTAGCCGAACTTAGTGAAATAATGCTCGAAAGAATTCATACAGATTCAATGAAGGAGCAAATGATTGTAATTAAGGAGCAGAATCGTATCTCCAATGAAATTCACGACAGTGTTTCACAAAGATTGGTCGGTATTGTATATTCTCTGCACAGTTTACAAACAAAAAGTAAAGGCATGACAAGTACTGAGTTGAATGATGAATATCAATTTCTCTCACAATCTGCCAACACTACATTAAAGGAACTACGGTCGACGATATACGGTCTCAACTCGACGAAGAATGGCGAAAAATCTTTTCAAGTTTGGCTGCAAAACTATTTTGACGAGTATTCACGGTTAAGTGATATACGAATTGATTATCAGATAACGGGTGATGAAGCTTTACTATCAAGCGAACTAAAACAAGCACTCTATAGAATTATTTGTGAAGCTTGCGGAAATGCCGTTCGCCATGGCCAGTGCACGGCTATTGAACTCAGATTATCTATACTGGACGAGAAAACTGTATTGGAAATTCATGATAATGGAATCGGAATTAATTCGCACATATCCGAAGGCCAGCATGAAAAAGGTATCGGTCTCTTCAATATGAGACGTCTTGTAAGTACTTTTGCAGGAACGTTTTTGATAAGTGGATTACACGGGATAGGGACAGAAATACAAATCGAAATTCCAACCGCAAAAATACTTGAGAAGGTCCAGGTGATTGGCTAATGCAAATTGTTATTGTCGACGATCATCCATTAGTAAGAAAAGGATTAACATCTATCCTTACTATAGATGGAGCAATTGAAATCCTAGGTGAAGCAGCAAATAGAAATGACGCGCTAACTCTATTCCATGACACTACACCTGATTTGGCGATAGTGGATCTTCGCTTGGGAAATGAATCTGGTTTGGAATTAATTTCGGAAGCGAAACAACAAGGAATAACCTGTAAATTCGTCGTGCTAACTTCATCGACGGAAGAGCACGACTTTAAACAGGCAAAAGAAATAGGTGTCGATGGCTATATATTAAAAGAGGCATTACCTGAAGAACTGATCCATGCCCTCGGAGTTATCGGCAGAGGTAGAAAGTATTATGATCCAGGGGTGTTTGATTTGGTGATAAAATCGAAGGAAAGCCCTTTTGAAAATGATAGGCATATCGAACAGCTAACACCGAAGGAAAAGGAGATATTACTCGAACTCGGGATGGGCCATTCAAATAAACAAATTTCACAGGCTTTATATATTACAGAGTTTACTGTAAAAAAACATGTCAGTCAGGTATTAGCAAAGTTAGATCTTGCCGATCGAACAAACGCGGCATTGTATGCCAATGCTAAGGGCTTGGTGGCGTATAGTGTGAATTGAATGTTTGTTTAGTGCTAAAAACTCCCACAATTAGTAACCTCGTGGGAGTTTTTCTATTGAATAGAGTGGTGGAAAGATACGATCAGTTGAAATACTATATGCTCGGTTGGACGACAGTTTATGATCGGGTCGCGGGATATATGATCGGCAGGCCGGCAGTTATGATTGGATGGCCGGATATATGATCGGCTGCGTGGCGGTTATGATTGGGTGACGGGTTATATGATCGGCAACCCCGCGATTATGATTGGGTCGCGGGATATATGATCGGCAACCCGGCGGTTATGACTGGGTGGCGGGATATATGATTGGTCGGCCGACGGATTCGAATGGTCATTCGCACTTCGGGTATTCTGAATGTTGTCATGCGGAATAATTCTCCTATATAAAGCTCTTTGTCCTACTAAAATTCAACAAAAAAACAAAACCAGTCCCTTTAAAGCGAACTGGTTTTGCATAGGGCTATCTTATTGTTAAATCTCACTTTGCGTTTTGCGAGATTTTTTTCGTCTAAAGAACATCCAAGCTCCAAGTAGAATTATTCCAAAACCGGTCGCCATTGAACCGATTGGGAATGCTTCACCCGTTTGAGGTAATTTTTTACTTGGAGTCACTAAATCGGGATTACTTAGGTTACTCGGATTACTTGGATTACTTGGATTGCTTGGATTGCTCGGATTACTTGGATTGCTTGGATTGCTCGGGTTACTTGGATTGCTTGGGTTACCCGGTACGCCCGGATTCTCTTGTTCAACCGGTTCGCTTGGTTCAACTGGATTGCCTGGTTCACTTGGTTTGCCTGGTTCGCTCGGTTTGCCTGGTTCGCTCGGTTTGCCTGGTTCGCTCGGTTTGCCTGGGTCGACCGGTGGATAATACGGATTATATTTATTTGTTTTAATTACCTGTACCGTAACTGTCTGACCTTTAATAATTTCAAATTTTACTGGTGTAGTATCTAGAATATAATTAGTTGGAGCTTTTGTCTCGATGAACTGGTAGTTCCCTGGTTTTAAATTATCTACAACTAGTTTACCATCTTTATCCGTCGTTAAATCTTCTTTCAGCGTGATGCCTTTTGCATCTAGCAGTTTAAAGACTGCACCTGCAAGTTTTCCATTCCCATTATGTTCGGGACGCTTCGTAAGTTCAACTGAACCTGTTGTTAATTCGTTAAAGGCTTCTACTGTTTCTATAGCAGTTGGTCCTAGGATAATTGTAAATTTGATTGGAGTTGCATTCAGATCATAACCAAATAGTGTTTTCGTTTCTACAAACTGATAGTTACCTGGTTTTAATTCGTCTACAACAATTTTACCAGTTTCATCCGTTACCAATCCTACTTGAATCGCGTTACCTTTTTCATCTTGCAACTCAAATTCAACATCTGCTAAAATTGCACCATTATTGTCTTTATCGTATTTCGTTAATTCAACAGAGCCTTTAATGATCGTATTCGGAATTTCCAATCCACGCGTTTCAGTTTGACCTTTGTCAATTGTGAAATTAATTGGTGTATCGTCTAATTCATAGCCAAAAGGCGCCTTTGTCTCCACGAACTGATACTTGCCTGGTTTTAATTCATTTACAACCAATTTCCCATCAGCATTCGTTGGTAGGTTTTCTTGGAGCATTTCACCTTTTTCGTCTAGCAATTTAAACTCTGCACCTGCTAGAGTGACTGCATTGTTATCACTGTTCACTTTAACGAGTTCAACAGAGCCACGCGTCAAATTATTGTCTGTTGAAATCTGGAGCACTTCAGATTGACCTTTGTCAATCGTAAACTCAACTGGAGTTGGGTCTAAGTCGTAGCCAAAAGGTGCTTTTGTTTCGACAAACTGATACTTGCCAGGTTTCAAGTTGTCTACAACGATTTTACCTACTTCATTCGTTAGTAAGCCTTCTTCTAGTACTTTACCTTCTATATCTAGCAATTTAAATTCTGCACCTGACAATGTGTTTGTCGGATCTTCATTGTCGACCTTCGTTAACTCTACAGAGCCCGTCGTCAATTCATTTTCTGCTTTGACTGTCTCCACTTTGACATCAGCTGTCGTTTTACTTTTTTCAATTGTAAACAAAATTGGTGTTTCATCTAACACATAACCGAATGGTGCTTTCGTTTCTACGAATTGGTAGCTACCCGGTTTCAAGTCAGTAACAAGTAACTTGCCAATTTTGTCAGTTTTCAATGCCGATTGAAGTACTTTCCCATCAGTATCTTGCAGTGCAAATTCTGCACCTTCTATTACCAATTCAGCATTATCTTTATCGACTTTCGATAATTCAACTGAACCAGTTACCAATTTATTTGGTGCTTCGACTGATGTTGTAATTGAAGTTGCTCCAATTTCAATATTGAAGACAATCGGTTTTGGATTGAGTTGATAGTACGCAGGTGCTTTCGTTTCTACGAACTGATAAGCTCCTGGTTTTAAGTTAGGGACAGTGATTTTACCGTCTTGATCCGTTGAAATTCCGCCTTGAATTTTCTTACCTGTTGCATCTTGTAATTCAAAGATTGCGCCTTCCAATGTTGTTTCGGAATTGTCCTCGTCAATTTTTGTGAGGACTACGGATCCTAAAATCATTACATTCGTTGCCGTCAATTCAAGAATCGTATTTTGAGACTGTACAATCTTGAATGGAACTGGTGTCTGATCTAGCTTATAACCGAATGGCGCTTTCGTTTCAACAAACTGATAGCTGCCTGGATTTAAACCATTTTTAATGATTTTTCCGTCGCTATCTGTTGTCAAACCTTGTTCAAGCACTTTTCCAGTTGCATCTTGCAACTCAAATACTGCATTTTCAAGCGTGATTTCCGTATTTTCTTTGTCGACCTTCTTAAGTTCGACTGCCCCTTTAATAATCTTGTTCGTTACCGGTCCAACTTTCAGAACTTCAAGTTGGTTTTCTCCGATTGTAAATTGGATTGGCGTATCATCTACTAGATAACCTGCTGGAGCGATAATCTCGACGAATTGATACTCTCCTGCTTCAAGATTTTCCACATGAATTATCCCATCATCATTCGTCGTCTTAAGTCCAACTGTTTTATACTGATCACCATCTTTTCGTTCCAGCATAAAGTTGGCTCCCTTTAACTTCTTATTAAGGTCTTCGCTATCTACCTTCTCTAATTGCACAGCTCGCACAATTTTTTTGTTCGTAACAGTTTTATGGTTTCCTACTTTTTCTACATTTCCATCGACATATGCCTTATCAATTGTAATTGGTATCTCTTCTCCATTTTTAAGATATCCTTCAGGAGCCTCAGTCTCTACTAAGAGGTAATCACCCCAGAGTAATCTGTCGAAAGTGATGACTCCATTTGCATCAGTAGCTCCTGTTTTGATAGCTATTCCACTATCTTTGTCTTTCAATGTGAATTTAGCGCCTTCAAGTAGTTCGCCAGTTACAGCATCTGTTTTCGTTAGTTGTAGGCGTCCTAATTCACCTGAACCATCTCCCATACCCGAAGTTTTTCTCACTTCGATTGTGCTGGTCGTTTCCTCATTTTCAGAAGTAATATGCTCACCAGTAAATGAAACTTTATTTGTAATACTTGCTGGTGCTTTTAGAATAAATGATTGATATTCCAATATATACGGTTCACTAATTTCATTTACAAATGAAAGTTCGAATGCATAAGGATCATGACTTTCATTGAAATCGATCGTATAGTCTGTGCCCTTTGTTAATAATACACCTTTAGTCACTGCGCCAGCTGGATCTGTTTTTGCAGTATATAACCGTATTGAATCCTCTAAAACTGCTTGGTCAGCGCCTGGCATATCGGTAACTTTCGCATTCGAAACTTTCGATTGGGCAAAGTTAATGTTGACTTTCCAATCAATGATTTTCCCATTTTGCAAACCGGATTTAGCTGTGTATTTTCCACCGTGCGGAATTGAAACGGATGCTGTAAGATCTGTTTCTTTATCTGAGCCTTTCTTAACGGTTGCTGTGTTATCGTATTTTGCTTCGATGAAATTTAAATCTTTCAAGCTTGTTTTGTACGTTATCATGTACGGCTTTGATATTTCGTTTTTAAACTCAACTACAAAGCCTTGTTTTCCATCTTTTTCGATCCAACTAGTTGAATAATCCAATCCCTGAATTAATTCTTTAACTTCTGTTCCATTCGCCCCACCTGTGAGAGTCATTTCATGAACTTCTAATGATTCCTTTAAAACCTTTTGATTCCCAAGAATGAAGTCCTCCACAGAAGCATTCGAAAGAGTTTTAAGGTTATAGTTCACACCCACATTCCAAGTGATTTCTTGCGTCACGGCATTGTATGAACCATTTTTAAAACCGTTGGACTGTGTATAACCGTCTGGAGTAAATTTAGACTCCGCTTCTTTTGTTTGCTCTTTGCCATCTTTGTCTTTCCAATGAAGCGTTACTTTGTTTTGTAAATAATTCTTACTTTTATCTGCTCGCTGTTCATAATCAAAAGCTGTTGTATATTTGATGGTATGTGGTTTCGTTATCGTGTTTTTAAACTCAATGACAAACTCATCTTGTTCGTTTTTTGTGAGTTCATAATCTGTACCGCTTGTTAATGTTCCTACATCGCTCGTAATAATAATGCTCTCCGGATCCAATGTAAGGCCTTTATTTGTAAAGATATCCGTTAATTTCACATTATTCATTTCATGACTGTCGTGATTGAAAGTAATTGCCCAATCAATTGTTTTGTCTTTGTAATTGGGTGTTCCATGAGATTTAAACAAGATTTGTTGGTTAATATCCCTGTCTGCACCTTTCGACAGGTCACCAGTAGTGACCGTATTGGTGATTTTATCCCCTTCAAACACACGGTCAGTTGCTTTTGTTTTATAGATAATTTTATAAGCGGAATTGATATCTTCATTGAACTGAAGCTCAAATCCATTTTTATTGTCTTCAGATTTTGGAGTAACAGTGTAATTTGTAAACTCTTCGACTACACCTTCGCCGCCGCTATCATTGATTGCAACTTTCTGTACGTTAAAAGAATCAGCTATAAGCTCCTGGCTACCATTGAATAAGTCTTTCAATAATGCGTCCGCTATAGCAATATTCTTTTCATTATAATTATATTTAATTTCCCATGTGATTGTTTGAGTCTTAACATCATAGTGACTTGACCGTTTTTCTAACGGCTGGCCTCGCTTAACACTAACAGTTGCAGCTGCTTCTCCAACATCACTGCCATCCGATAACAACGTTGCTGTGTTTGAAAAAACTGCTTGATCTTGATCTGTAATCGTTGTCGTATACACGGCTCGATATGCAGTGCTAATGTCTCCATTAAAATCAATTATAAAATCTTTACCATCTGCTGTTGTTCCGACCGTATACTTACTCGGATCCATTTCCTCTCCAAGACTTATGGAACCATTCAATTGAACCTTGAGATGGTACAGCTTTAAAGAATCTGCTTGAAATGCTTGACCGGCCTGTATTGGGTCGCTAAGGATTGCATTATTAATTTTTTTCAGATTTTTATTAAAATCGACTGTCCATTCAATTGTTTCAGAATTATAGATTTTGTTAGGTAACCCACTTTTCTCAACAGCAGGCCCACCCGGTTCAAAGGTTAGAGGGATCGTTATTGAAGCTCCACCTTCTATAGGCGTGATTGTTATCGTTCCTTCTTCAGTAACGATAATGTCTTCACTTAATTCTGTCCAAACTTGAATAGTGCCACTGATATTTGAATATTTTTCGATGAAGTCCGTGAACGTTACAGTGACTACCCCATCGAGTGTAATACTGAAATACCCCACTGTTTCACCGTTAGATTTCATTTCTTCATTATTAACAATGTTATAAACTTCTAGTTCTTTTGGGAGATTGAATGTAAATGTAGATCCGGCTTTATAGCCATGACCATCTTCAAGTGTCCATGTATAATCGACCGAGATTAGTGAGTCGAATCCTGGGTTATCAATTGGATTCCCATCCTTATCTTCATATGCTAATTTGAAACCGGTTAAAATATTATCTACTATTTCCGTTGCCGCTTTGCTTTCTTCTACTACTGGTAGTTTTTCCAAGTCCTCACATTCCAATAGTTCATCGGTTTCATCGCATTCTATTGGCTTCTCACATTCTGGGGATTCGGCAATTTCTTCACATCCCAATTCATATTCTGTTACTTCATTTTCCGGCACTTCATTTTCTGGTAGTTCTGGAGATTCGTTTTCGGCACCTTCTTCATCTTCACCAGGAGTTACTTCTGGTTCTGTTACTGGTTCATCTGGTTCTATCTCTGGTTCTATTCCCCCAACATCTTCCTGGGCAGCTTCAACTTGAACTATCTGATTATCCTCATTCAGTTCAGTTTCACTGAATTCGTTTGCACTTGCGGAAGCCAATGGTCCCAAAATAGCTTGCCCAATCAGCAGTAACATCAAGGCAAATATATTTAACTTCTTCACGCTATCCCCCCTATCTGTTTGTTATTCGACTTGTCCGCCCAATAATAGGCATTTCGAAATTTCATACCCAATTCCCCTTTTCATAATAAATATATTTAAATCAATTTCTATAAATATTAATTTATGATTTTTGAAACTACTACTTCTTTAGTGCCGCCTGAACAATCAATCGGTTCGGCGGGTTAACTGCTCCAAGCGGTGTGCAAGTGACCAGTGTGAGAAATGGTCCTTCTTGATCATCGAGGACGGACACATCCGATTGATGGACGATAAATGAGTCGACTATGACAAATTCATATGTACCTTCTTGTGTGGTCACTTGAATTTCGTCGTTCATCCTTAATTCATTCATACGATTGAATTGTTTCCCTTTCGCTACAGCTCTGTGGCCAGCTAAACCAATGTTGTTGACGCCGAATTCTTTCTTAGGCTCTATCATGCCGATGCCCTTGCTGAGCGTTTCGGGGCTCGTCCCGTCAAAGATAATCATTTCAAGGTCAATTTTGTTAATATTAATAATTCCGCGAGCTCCTTCCAATAATTTGGATTTCTCGCCAGTTGGTTCATTGTATTTCTGCACCGCGAGTGTATCTTCATATTGATTGGAGGCATGCTCAATTTGTTCCGTATTGCCTAATTGTTCAAAACTCCTTACCAGCTGCTGCTGACCACGATCATAGTGCTGTTTTTCAAGTTGCGGATAAAATACAACCGCTAAGCCAATGACCATCAATAGAACGCCTATAATTCTCCGCAATCCTATTCGCTCCTTTAGTGGACATGAAAAGTGAACGTACGCTAAGACTTTTCCCAGCCCCTTGGCAAACGTTTCATAATTTATCATATGGAATCCCTCTTATAGAACGCTTTACAACCTCTTACACTTCTCTTAAACATTCAATAGCCAACGTCTTTTCGTAGTGACTACGCCTGAATTTGAAGATTGCTGTTTGGTCTTCTCGGGACGTTGTACAGTTTCGTAACATTAATTATTGAAGTGCTAACAACACTTTATCAATCTCACACT
The DNA here is from genome assembly GCF_014302295.1 of Sporosarcina sp. resist. NCBI lineage: Bacteria > Bacillati > Bacillota > Bacilli > Caryophanales > Caryophanaceae > Sporosarcina > Sporosarcina sp. resist. The sequence continues at coordinate 4,271,090 of NZ_CP060287.1, forward strand.
CAGGCATTATGGTATACTATTATTAATCACAGTTAATAAACTAAAGTCCTAATTCAGTAATTGGATTAAGAGAGTTAAAAGCAATATTCATAGTTAAAATGGCGCACTTTAATTTGGAGGGATTCCATTGAGAAAAATATTTATTTTTTTCACATTCTTATTCATCACACTGTCATTCGCTAGTTACTCAATCACTGTAAAAGCTGCTAGCAATGAAAATCCTGGACTTAAAACGACTGTAGTAGCGGACTCATACAACTCAATTCGTTCCTCTCTGTTAAAAAATGAACGTACTGGGCAATTTGATAGCGCAGAAGTTTCATATACTCTAGTTGACGCCCTTATTCAAAAAGTAGTACGTGAAAATCCTGAAATTCTTTATTTTGATTCGGCAATGTCTTGGTCCAATGGTGACATTGAGTTTTCGTACTCACTCCCTGTTAGCACAATAAAAAAGAACAAAGCTGCTCTTTCAAAAGAGGTTGACAAGGCGCTTGCCCAAATTATCAAGCCCGGCTTCACAAATTTCGATAAAGTAAAAGCCATTCATGATTATTTAGTATTGAATGTTGCTTATGATCACAAGAACTTTCAAAATAACACCATCCCTTCTGATTCCAATACAGCTTATGGTGCACTTATAAAAGGTGTGGCCGTTTGTGATGGATATACGAAAGCTGCTCAACTCCTACTTGATCGTCTTGGTATTGAAAATTACTATGTTGACGGATATGGTAATGGCGGTCAGCATTCATGGAACTTAGTCAATCTAAACGGTCAGTATTACTTCATGGACATTACCTGGGACGACCCCGTTCCGAATGTAAAAGGTGCTATTAGTTATAAATACTTCCTAGCCTCTGCCGATCAACTGCGAAAAGACCATAAATGGAACGAAGCGGATTGGCCAATTGCCAAGAGTAAAACGTACAGTTTCTTGAACGACTTTAGCTCGATGATCGAATTCAAAGGACACTATTACTACAGCAGTATTTCGGACAAGGATACATTGTATCGAGTTAAGAAAGACGGAAAATCTAAGCAAAAAGTTAACAATGTAAGGGCTCCTTATTTCGTCATTATCGATGACTGGATTTATTTCAGTAATTATTCGAAAGGCGGCTTCTTGTATAAGATGAAAACAAATGGATCCAAACCTCAACAACTAAATTCCATCCATTCAGTCAATCTAGTCGCAGTGAACAACCAGCTTCACTATACTGATTCCAAAACTAAAAAAGTTCTTAAATTGACGATAAAATAAAAAACTCCTAATCGGTTTTAGCCGATTAGGAGTTTTTTTATGGTATCTTTTTAGTTTGAATAGAATGCTCACTCGCTCTGGCATAGCATTGAAGATATAGATTTGTTATATATTCCAAAACTATGATAATCTTGAGTTAATAGAATGATGTGTTTCCTACACTGAAAGGAGGTAATTTCATCATACGGGCGATTATAGTTGACGATGAACCATTGGCTTTGAAACATATGGAAATCAAGCTAAGTGAATTGGGCACTGTCGAAGTTGTTAAGACCTTTTTAAATGTAGGTAATTTCTTAAAAGAAATGAAACATCTTAATTTTCAAGTGGCATTTTTGGATATTGAAATGCCCGGTTTTAGCGGATTGGATTTAGCTGAACTAATTCAAGAGCAATTCAAAGATGTTTACATCGTTTTCGTTACAGCCCATCGGGATTATGCTGTTCAAGCATTTGAATTGAATTCAATTGATTATTTATTAAAGCCAATTATGAAAGAACGTCTTGAAAAAACTGTAACCCGCATACAAGAACAACTGCGAGTAAATGATAACTCATCTTCCACTGAACAGGATATCTCCTCAAAACTAAGAGTTGTCTGTTTTGATGAGTTTGCTGTCTTCAGTCATAATGAACCAGTAAAATGGAAAACGGCAAAAGTAAAAGAACTTTTTGCTTTCCTCGTCACGAATATTAACACTTATGTAAATAGAGACTTCCTTATCGATTTACTTTGGCCAGACACCGAATATCAAAAGGCTAAGATTCTACTCCATACGTCTATTTCACATTTGCGAAAAACGTTAGATTCTATGGGTTATTCGGGTTCTTTAACTTTTTCCAATCAAAACTATACTTTAGAACTTTATGACTTTCAATGCGATGCAATTGAATTAGAACAGACAATAGCTATGTATACTTCTGTAAATCATAATACTATACAGCTATTCGAGCATGTCGTTCAGCAATACAGCGGTGATTATATGGGTAAAAACGGATATAAATGGGCTGCAGTCAAAAATCAAAATATTCGCCAAGAACTGTTGTGGCTTCTGCAAAAAATGATTGATTACTATACCGACAATGAAAAATTGGATAAAAAACAGCACTATTTACAAATTCTACTCACCTATAATCCTTACTCGGAACATGCTTTACAGCAACTTATGCGCTACTACATTACCGTTAGTAACCGCGGTGATGCCGTTAATGTCTATCATGAGTTCAAAAACCAGTTACAGGAGGATCTCGGTATTTCGCCAGGTCGTGCAACAACAGAACTCTACGAATCGATTCTAGTTACAAATTAGTTAAGGAGAAAACGCCGCTGTCGTACCATGGACAGCGGCGTTTTCTCCTTACTATTCTTCTTTTGGTACGATAAATCTAACGGTGGTCCCCACATCGGGTAGACTTGTTATGTCAATTCCACTTCCGTATTGCTGTTTAAGTCGTTTATCGGTATTAAGCAAGCCGATTCCCCGATGTCCTTCTATCTGATGGGTCAGTAAATTTTTCAATTTCCCTTCTGGTATTCCTACCCCATCGTCTAGAATTGTAATTTCGACTAATTCCGGCTGTTCTATAACCTGGATTCGAACAGTTCCACCTTCTGGACGTTTTAATACGCCATGTTGAATGGCGTTTTCTACGATTGTTTGAATTGAAAGTGGAGGAATTCCAATAGCTGGTATCTTTTCTACCTCCCATTCTACATTCAATCGTTCTCCAAACCGTTCTTGTTCGATGAAAAGATACGAACGCACAAGTTCCAACTCATTTTCTAATTGGATCACTGGATTTAGATTATGGCTGGCAAAGCTAGCATGCAAATAATCGCCGAATTTATCCAATAACTCCACCATTTTAGGTGGGTTGACTTCACTAAGTGCCGCAATCGTATTTAATGTATTAAACAAGAAATGAGGCTGGATTTGCGCCTGCAGCCAGGCTGCTTCCATTCGAACTCGTTCGCCAATAGACGTTTTCAAATCGATTAAAGCCTTTACGCGTGACACCAATTCAATTTTTTCTACGGGTTTAGTAACATAATCACTTGCTCCGCATTGAAAACCAGTTTGAATATCCTCTAATTGGCTACGAGCTGTCAATAATAAAATAGGAAGTTCTGAAATCGTGAACCGTTCCCGTATTTTCTGCGCTAGCTGATACCCAGACATGCTTGGCATCATTACGTCCGATATAACAAGATCCCACTTTCCTTTATCCAATAAAACCAATGCTTCTTTCCCACTCGTACATGTAATGATTTCCAACTGTTCAGCTACTAAAATTCGCTCGACAATCGCCAAGTTAAGAGGATCATCATCCACAACTAATAGACGTGGAAATCCTATAGTCGTAATCTGCTCTGTCCTCTTATTCCCGTTAGTCACGTCCACTACAGTTAGTCGTACAAGAGGGTCACTCGTTTGATTTGCTGAAATTGGTAGTGTAAAAGTAAATGTAGAACCTTTCCCTACAGACGATTTGACGGATAATAATCCTCCATGCAGTTTGACTAACTGTTCGCAAATACTTAGTCCAAGTCCGATTCCACCAGCAATCGCTGTCATATCAGAATCCGCCTGCTCATATGGTAGAAAAATGGACTTCATCGTTTCTTCATCCATACCAATTCCATTATCCTGTACATGAATAATCGCCATTTCTTTTTGGGATTCCGCAGACACTACGACTTCTCCCTCATTCATATACTTGACCGCATTATGAACTAAATTGAATAGAATTTGAAATAGGCGATTCTCATCAGCTTCTATCTTCGGAAATGTTTCGGGAATCGTTTGTACAAATACAATACTTTTCCCTTCTTTCATAAAACCAAGCGTATCAAATACACTAGATACGACGGATGCAAGGTCTGTTTCTTTAACTTGCAATCGGATTCCATTTTCTTTTAGTTTAGTAATATCAAGTAGATCATTCAGAATCATCGACATACGCCGACCGACTGTCATCAGTATTCGTAGGTTTTGTTTACTTTCTTCAGTCAAATCATCCTTTTCATTGTCATAAATTGCTTGTGACATATTAATGATTCCATGAAGTGGATTTCTTAATTCGTGTGATGTATTGGCAAGGAATTCGTCTTTTCTTTCAATTTCTTTCTGCAACCTTCCAGCCAGATTCTTAGTTTCTTCTGTAGCGAGGAAAAAACGTTTAAACCAGAATACCGCAAAAAATATGACACCCAATATAATGTCAATCGGATAGTAGGGTAATGAAACAGATAGCTTATTTTTTATGTCTCCCCAAATAGCGCTGGAAGCAATGCTGATTGTAGCAAGAAGCAGATAGATAATCCCCGCTTCACTTACTGCTACTTTCTTCAATATTACAAGTGGAATAATCATCGGGATAAGAAGCATAATAACTGAGAAAAACGGATTAATTACAATCTTGAAATCTATCAGTACGCTTACAATAAATAATAAATATACGAGGTTTAAAACCCTATATAGGTTAAATACTCGAGCTTTACTATTTGAATGTCTCGTCATTATTGGCCTGCAAAATTGCCACAGAAAAAATGCGCTACTCGCATATGAAAGATAAAGGATTTTCGCCCACATCCCCGAGCTAATGGATGGAAATAAGTAAAGTAATACTTTATCATCATCCGCAAGAACTGAAACTGTCGCACAAAAAAATACAATGGAGAGAAAAACCAATTCTCTCTTTCTGACAAATACAAGAAAGATGACTAATACATAAATGCCATGAAGAAACAGTATTGTTGCCGACATAAATTGCATCAAAGATGACATCATTTGATCTTTTTTCATGGAAGCAGAGTTCCCGAATTTAATCGATTTCACGATTCCACCTGAATGGCCAACGTTATAATTAGAGACTTGAATAATCAGGTCTATCTCTTTAAGATTGCCATCTATGGATACTTCGAATGGGCGATAGTCCTGAATAGCTGATTCGACAGTTTCAGCCACACGTCCCATTTCTGCCACTCTTTCACCATTGATAAAAACTGTTGCACTGGATTTAATTTCTTTAAAATCCAAGGTGTACAGCTTGGATTTTCCATCCAGCAAAATCCGAAGGCGATAGGTTCCATATCCATACGGTAAATTTCTATCGTCAGATATTGTTTCTACCCAATCTCCAGGAACTCTAATCCATTGTTGCTTAGCGCCGGAGAATTGCTTCGTCAAGCTCTCCGGCGCTATTAATTGATTGCCGAAAAAAGCCCATTCGCCGTTCAGCGTGATTGCTTTATCATCTGGCAACTCAACACCCCGAAGATCAAGGATCCCCCCTTCTGCGTGAGGATAATCTAACGTCATATAATGATTGAGCCAAAGTAACCTAAAACTCGTAAGTAAAAGTAAAAATAAACCAATCGTGATAATCATTATTTTCTTATTCATGATGGTTAGATTCGCTGTTTGATAAGCTAAATCCTTCTTACAGTCATACCTCTCTCGTTTCCGATGTGTGAAGAACACGATTACAAGGGCAAGATATAGCAGTGTGTAAGTAATAGTATAGTGACTCCCTCCATTTGGACGCAACGGGATATTTCATTTGCCAACACTTTGGAGTGCGTTCAATCATCAGTGATAATCAAGTTCTTTATAGCAGATAGACCTTTTTTGCAGTGGGTCGGCTAGCAAGAATGATATGTTATATGACCGGTTGAGCGGGAGATATGATCGGTTGGACGAGATATATGATCGGGCAACATGGGATATAATCGGTTGGACGAGATATATGATCGGTCAATATGGGATATGATCGGTTGGACGGGAGATATGATCGGTCAATATGGGATATGATCGGTTGGACGGGAGATATGATCGGTCAACATGGGATATGATCGGTTGGACGAGATATATGATCGGTCAACATGGGATATGATCGGTTGGACGAGATATATGATCGCTCAATATGGGATATGATCGGTTGGACGGGAGATATGATCGGTCAACATGGGATATGATCGGTTGGACGAGATATATGATCGGTCAATATGGGATATGATCGGTTGGACGGGATATATGATCGCTCAATATGGGATATGATCGGTTGGAAGGGAGATATGATCGTTCAACATGGGATATGATCGGTTGGACGAGATATATGATCGTTCCCCATGGAATATGATCGGTTGGGCGGGTTATATGATCGTTCAAAATGGGATATGATCGGTTGGGCGGGTTATACGATCGCTCTACCTGGGATATGATCGGTTGGACGGGATATGATCGGTTGGACGGGATATACGATCGCTCTACATGGGATATGATCGGTTGGCAGTGTTATATGATCGGGCGACAGTCTTATATACTCTGACAGCCTCTACCTTTGAAAACCACCATTCAAAACAGCTCAGATTCAGTAACTGAATCCGAGCTGTTTCATTTTTATATCACGTATGATTAGCTATTATCCACTCAATCCCACTCAACAATAGGTTCTTTCGTTACACAGTCAATATGCACATTTGTTTTGATGGTGCCGCCAAACGTATGATTCGAGCCAAATGCCACATGTATCGTATGATAGGCTTTTTCGTCTTCCAGTATAATGCCCGTCAATCGGGCAGCGTAGTTCGTGCCAATACCAAATTCGCAAAGCAGTCGTCCGTCACCTTCGCCCAGTATTTCTAGCAACTTTTCACCATTTTTGCCGCTTGCAGTAGTTAACCTACCTTTTTCAATCGATAGGATGACTGGTTCTTCTAGTAATCCTATCGTAGAAATCGTGCCATTTATTTCGATTGTCCCTTCGGCTGCTCCTTCAATTGGTGCAATATAAGCTTCCCCTGATGGAAGGTTGCCAGAAGCCCCTTTTTCCCGGAATACTCCCGTACTTGGAACACCATTCCTTCCGTCGATCGGGATGACCAATTCATATTGACCTCCCGTGCGAATTGTTACTTTGTTCGCAGCTGTTAGTTTGGCAGTCATTTCATTTGTTTCTTGTTCCACTACGCTGTAATCGGCAGCCATCGCACCATTCAGGAACATATCTTCCGTAATGCCTGGCATTGTAATGACACTAATTCCTTTTGCATTTGCGTTTTTTCGTGCGACAGTATGTGTCAGTGAATGTTTCGTCAAACAAAACACTAGTTCATAATTCAACATTTCTTTCGCAGCCGCTTCCGGTGGTTCTTCGCCCGACTTTGTTCTGTCTTCCATGACAAGCGAACTCACTTGCCATCCGTCTTTCTCCAGTGCATCACTGAACTTCTTGCCTAGTTTTTCGGTGCTGACATCCGTAAGAACGAGAATATTGACGGTTTTATCGACCGAGAAGTTATTGACCATTAACGTTGCGACCGTTTGTTGAAAGTCTTTCAATTTTTCTCCACCCTTTCGTTTTAAATTATTCACAACATCTCAGCTAGCGAAGAAAACACTATATTACGCGCAACAAGTACTGGTTTTGTAGTATACTCAACCATAATTTTCTTCATTTCGTCCGTATATCCCATGCAATCTAACACTATCGCAGTGACAGGCAACTTGTCCATTTCCTTTGCAACATTAATTAAATTTTCACTTTTAAAGTCATATGGAGAACTCGCTAAAACGGAACAAGTAAAACCTGCATCGTCCCACTTTTCCGTAATGCTTTGTGATTGCTCAAGTAATGGGACGACGATACCTAATTCCCCCTCTTTAAATAAGCCTTTAACGACATGGCTCAATAAATAGTCCGGATAAACGATAGGTATAGCAGAATCAAAAAGGTCAAATTTCCCCGTACAAGCAAGTAAAATCGTGTCAATGTCCTCCGTCTGACATTCATCTATTAGCCGTTGCAATGCGCTAACCACGAATTGTTTTCCTAGCGTTACACTCGAGCCATCACGTAGCCGTGAAACTAATGTTTTTTTACGATCCACAGGCGCAAGTGCTTCAATTTCTGATGTTGATAAATCATCCAGTATACCTTTTTCTATTAATCGTAAATTCTTCGGCAAGTATTTAGTGATGGCTGGAATCATATCGCCCCTTGGACTTTGCCCAATTGTAAGGATACAAAGAGTTTTCTTCATTCAACAAATTCCTTTACGTACACACTTTTACCATCAATATAAGTTGAGAGTACATTTGCTTGGGCTTGGAATGGCTGATGAGACCAAATGACAAAATCTGCATGCTTTCCGATTTCGAGTGAACCTACTTTATCATCTACGCCCATAAGTCGAGCTGCTTCATACGTAATACTTTTTAAAGCTACCATTTCATCCAATCCGAATTTAACTGCTTCCGCAGCACAATAAATAAGGTATTGAATCGGAATAAATGGATGATCCGTCATGATTGCAAATGGTATTCCCGCATCATGAAACATTTTCGGTGCCATTGGCGTGGAATTTCTCGTTTCATATTTACTTGCTGGCAACATGAATGGGCCAAGCGTAACACTCGCTCCGCTATTCTTAACCGCATCCAACATCATATGCCCTTCCGTACAATGTTCAAGCGATAGCAACACATCGAATTCTTTTGCAATTCGGATAGCAGTCGCGATATCATCAGCGCGATGGCAGTGTAGGCGTAACGGCATATCGTGTTCCAATACCTGTATAAAGGGCATTAGCTCACTTTCATCTTCCCTTACCACTTCCCGTTGCTCTTGCGTCAATTTTTGTGCATCGTGAAAACCTTGACGTATAATATCTGCAACAGCCATTCGCGTCATCGGTTTTTTTTGATATTGATTGCCAAAAACATTTTTAGGATTTTCCCCAAGCGCTCCTTTTAAGCCACTGCGTTCTACAAGAATACGTTTTTCCAAACTTCCTCCACCAGTTTTCATGATACTCCATGTACCCGCGATTGGATTCGCACTGCCTGCACCTGTCTGAATCGTCGTTACTCCTCCTTCAACCGCTAAGTCAAATGAAAAGTGGCGAATATCAATCCCATCTACTGCTGCCATCGAAGGCGTCCAAGGATCTGAGTATTCATTGGCATCATTTATCTGCTCACTAATCTCTCCCCATATCCCGACATGCGTATGCGCATCGATTAGACCTGGCGTTATCACCTTTCCAGAACAATCGATTAATTGAGCTCCGCTTGGAATAGGAACTTCAGTGCCTATATGTGTGATTAAACCGCCTTGTATCCAAAATTCACCGTTTTGAATGACTGTATTCGATTTGTCCATTGTATAAAGTGTGGCATTTTTCAATACAGTAACCATTAAAATCCTCCTTTACGATAAACTTCTTGTCCTTTAATGAAGGTATGCAGGACATTTGCAGTTAAATTTAACGGATGCTGATCCCAGATAACGATATCGGCAAATAGTCCGGGTGCAATAGAGCCTGTTAAATGATCGATTTCCAGTAGTTTAGCTGCATTTTTCGTTAAGGCTAACAATGCATCTTCAGATGAAACCCCTTCGCGAAAAGCAAGCGATGCTTCGAGTTTTAAATGTGTAACAGAATTGACCGGGTGATCGGTCGCAAAGCCGAAATTTACGCCCGAATCTTGAAGCGTTTTGTAGAGCGTCGGTTTCAGATTCTTCAGCTCCAATCGTTCAATCGCTTGAAAACTGGGTCCTCCGATACTACTGTTGGAATGCGTCAATACTTCTTTATCGACTAGTCCGCATTCTGTCGCGTGAACTAATGTGATTGGCACATCCACTTCTTTTGATATTCGGATTGCGGTTTCGATATCATCCGCTCGATGGCATCTTACAAATACTTTTCTGTTGTCCAATTCCCCTGAGCTTTTTAACCGCTTCAGTGTAGTCCTAATCCTCTGAGCAATACCCATTCGCGTTAAAGGCATCTTTGTTTGTTCCATAAAGGACTTTTTAGGAATATCTCCCATCGAAAAAGAAAAACCTACTTCATTATCAATCAGCATCTCTTCAACGGTGGAACCATTCATATGAATGATAGCCGTTTTTGCACCTATCACACTGTTAGGCGCGGACAGGATATGTGCAGTTGTGACTCCTGATGCAACTGCATCTTTAAATGAAGGATCAAACGGATAAATGCCATCCGTCACAGATAGTTGTGTCGGATCTTCTTGTTGGGGCTCATAGGAATCATTGCCTTCCCAACGGACACCTGTTTCGCGTAATCCAATTTGAGAGCAAGTGTCAATCAATCCGGGTGTAATGTATAGATTAGTAGCATCTATCGTCTTAGAAATCGAACTTTCATCTAAGCTAGCCAATAATTCATCCGTGAAAAAGATGTCTTGTTTACTAAATGCTCCACTGTCAGAATCTAGTACCCATCCATTTTTTATAACAGTTGTCATATGACTCCTCCTCATATATACGCTGAAAAAAGCAGAGACTCAGACCCTCTACTTTTTTCAGCAATACCTATTTTACTACTTACTTTTTAATCCAAACATTTGCTCCGTTCGGGTGAACGATTTGGATAGAGTTATCCGCAGACACTTCATATCCTTGAACTTTTTTACTGATGCCCGCTGTTGCTTCCTGAACATCAATTTCGATACGCGGAACGTCTTTCAAGATAATTTTCAATGCTTCTTGATAAATTGCTGCGCGTTCATCTTGATCGGCCGTTTCAGATAATGCACGATCTAACAGTTTATCAACTTCAGGGTTGTCATAGCCTTTCCCGTTTCCTAAAGCACTAAGTTGATCTGTATGGAACAACTGATAAAGGAAGAAGTACGGGTCTGGATACCATGACCAGCCGCCAATGGACATCGGTGCATTCCCTTTAGATACCGTGTCACTGTAAGTTCCCCACTCTACGACTTTAATTTCTACATCGATGTTGAGGTTTTCTTTCATTTGATTTTGGAAGATTGTTGCGTATGGAACACGCGCTGCCCCAACGTAAATTTCTGTTTTAAAGCCGTCTGGATAGCCTGCTTCAGCAAGCAACTCTTTCGCTTTTTCCGGTTCATAAGTTGGGACTAGTTTTTCCAGTTCTTCATCGTAGCCCCAAGATCCAGTAGGAAGTGGCAGATAAGAACGGACAGCACCGCCCCATTGGTTAACACCAGATACTAGTTCGTCAACATTTGTTGCTTTATAAATCGCTTCACGAACTTTAACGTCCGCAGTTGGCCCAACTTTATTATTCAAGTCAAGATACGTAATAGATAGCGCTTGGATAGTTAGTAATTCAAAGTTCTCGTCTTTGTTAATCAATTCCCTATTTTGTCCTTTAACATCCAAAGCGACATCGATATCGCCTGAACGCAATGCGTTTGTCATCATATTAGGGTCCGCAATAACTTTCATCCGTACACCATCTAAATGTGGTTTACCGCCCCAATACTTGTCATTTCTTACTAAGTCAATTTGCTGATCCTTTTTCCAATCTTTAATGGCAAACGGACCAGTACCCACTAAGTGCGCACCGAACTCATCGCCCCATCCTTCAACTTCTTCTTTTGGCACAATTGAGTTACCAGCATCAGTCAATACAGCTAGCAAAGCAGCATTAGGAGTTTCAAGATGGACTTGTACTTCAAATTCACCTGATACATCTACTTTTGTAACGCCGTTAAGTCTGTTCATGACAGATTCATTTACTGATCTTTCCAAGCTATATTTTACATCTTCGGCAGTCATTTGACGGCCGTCTTGGTATTCACCAGGTTGGAAGAAGACGTCGTCCCTTAGTTGGAACGTGTAGACAAGCAAGTCGTCAGAGATTTGCCAATCTGTTGCGAGCGATGGAGTGATCTCGCTCAAGTCTTTACTATAAACTACGAGTGTATCTGCAACCGAACGCATAACTTGTGATTCGTATACGCCTGTATATTTAACCGGGTCAAGTGTTTGTGGATTTGCTGAGAGGCCAATTTGCAAAGTCCCTCCATCTTGAGGTTCCCCACTATTTTCTCCCCCTTTGTCTCCGTCCTTACTATCAGAACTTGGCGTGGATGACTTTCCTGAACAAGCAGCTAATACGAGTAACAGCGAAATACCAACTAAAAACATTTTCGCCCTTTTATATCCCAATATAATCCCCCCACTTCCATTTTGATTCACACTGTGAACCACTGATTCAACAGTGTTAAATTAGTTACTAACTTAACACGATTTATCATCAAATGTAAAGTATTATTTTAAAAGATTCTAATATCTTATAACGTGAATAATTATTCAAAAAGTCACTTCATTATAAGGCTCACAGGTAATTAAGAATTCTAAAGATTTACCATTTACTTTTTATTCAGAGGGTGGTACGCTATCCTAAATTCACATTGTGAACCAGTGTTTCAGAATAATAGAATGAGAGGTGGAAGTGAATGGGTAAGTACTTTCTTCGAAGACTGATTGATTTATTACCTACTGTTTTTGTTGTAGCTATTATCGTCTTCATCATTACACGTCTAATACCCGGAAATCCCGCAGCCGTTATGCTAGGCCCTACCGCCAGCGTAGAAGATATAGAAAAGCTGACGGAGCAATTGGGATTAAATGAACCCTTATATCAACAATTCTTCAGTTATATAACTGGTTTGCTACAAGGGGATTTTGGAACTTCATTAAGTTATAACCAGCCGGTAACGGAATTGATCATGGAGCGCTTTCCAAATACGCTTGTACTGGCAGTAGCCGCATTAATCATTGCACTGGTTATTGGTATCCCGGCAGGAATGATTTCTGCATCCCGTCATAACTCCATTTTGGATTATGTGGTAATGCTAATTTCATTAATCGGCGTTTCAATGCCTATTTTTTGGCTCGGTGTTATGTTAGTTCTTTATTTCAGCGTAGGTTTAGGCTGGTTTCCTGCAACAGGAATGGGAACCTTAAGTGAAGGGCTCATTCCTTATCTCAAGCATCTTGCATTACCAGCTATCACACTTGCTACCATTCCAATGGCGACTTTCGCCAGGATTACACGATCTAGTATGTTAGAGGTTTTATCACAAGAATACATTAAAACGGCACGCGCAAAAGGGGTCAGCGAGTTTTGGGTTATATCAAAACATGCTTTTAAAAACTCTCTTACACCAATCTTGACGGTGTTAGGCATGCAAATTTCAATGCTACTTGGAGGAGCAGTTTTAACAGAAACAATCTTTAGCTGGCCGGGGATGGGACGATTGATTGTCGATGCCATCGATAAAAGGGACTTTGTCGTTGTACAAGGAACTGTATTATTCATCGCTATCATCTTTGTTGTCGTCAACTTGCTAGTAGATATGCTCTATAAAGTTGTCAATCCGCGAGTCAATTATCTCTCGAAAAAAGGGGGCGGTGGAAAATGACACTGACTCAGCCTACTAATTCGCGTCCAACTATAAAGGATAATGCAAATATAAAAGAAGCGAGTTTTCTTAAAAAGCTGTTCAAAAATAAATTAGCCGCCTTTGGATTAGGTGTCACTGTTTTAATGGTCATCGTAGCTGTATTTGCGCCTTTAATCGCAACGCACGCACCAAATAGTATGGATCTTGCAAATACACTTGCGAGTGCTGGAACTGAAGGTCATCTTTTAGGCACTGATAACTATGGCCGTGACCTTTTCAGTCGAATTATCTATGGAGCTCGAATCTCCCTTATCGTCGGAGTTTCGGCTGTACTGCTTGGGGCCATTTTAGGTACCTTGCTTGGCCTGTTAGCTGGTTATTTCGGTGGAAAACTTGACTCGATTATTATGCGTACGATGGATGGACTTTTCGCATTTCCTTTTATTCTTTTGGCAATTACGTTAATGACGGTACTTGGTCAAGGTCTGGTAAACGTTATTATCGCAATCGGAGTTGCTAATATTCCAGGATTTGCACGGATTGTACGTGGACAAGTCTTAAGTGTTAAGGAAGAGGAATTTATAGAAGTAACGAATTCATTGGGAGCCACACATCCAAGAATTATTTTCTATCACATTTTGCCGAACTGTTTAGCGCCGCTGATTGTATATGGAACGATGAGCATTGCTGGCGCAATCATTTCAGAAGCTGCCCTTAGTTTCCTAGGTCTCGGCGTCCAGCCACCTACTGCTTCTTGGGGAAGCATCTTGAAAGACGGGAAAGACTTTCTGGTCTTGAATCCTCAAATGGCTACGTTCTCAGGACTTGCTATATTAATAACGGTGTTAGGTATTAACTTATTCGGTGATGGTCTGCGTGACGCACTAGATCCGAAAATGAAAGTTTGACGATTGGAGGGATGAATATGTCGGAAACTTTACTTCGCATAGAGGACTTAGACGTTCAATTCAGATCTTCCTCCTCTGTAGTGAAAGCCGTAAATGGTGTAAATATCACGTTAAATAAAAAAGAAACACTTGGTATCGTCGGTGAGTCCGGATCGGGTAAAAGCGTAACAGCTACCGCTTTAATGCGGCTAATCCCCTCCCCCCCAGGTAAAATATCCGGCGGGACCATCAATTTCGATGGCAAAGACTTGCTGAAGCTCTCTGAAAAAGAAATGAAAGCGATACGAGGCAATGACATCGCAATGATTTTCCAAGATCCAATGACGAGCTTGAATCCAGTGTTCAAAGTTGGCAATCAAATCATCGAAGCGATTCGAAACCATAAAGTGATATCCAAAAAAGATGCTAAAAAAGAAGCGATTGAAATGTTAAAAGTGGTCGGCATTCCGGAACCTCAAAAGCGAATTAACATGTATCCGCACGAGTTTTCGGGGGGCATGAGGCAGCGGGTTATGATTGCGATTGCATTGTCATGTAATCCAAAGTTATTGATTGCAGATGAACCTACAACTGCACTGGACGTTACGGTACAAGCGCAAATTCTAGATTTGATGAAAAAACTGCAACAAACAAACGATACATCTATCATCATGATCACGCATGACCTCGGTGTTGTCTGGGAAATGTGCGACAAATTGATTGTCATGTACGCCGGTTCAACTGTTGAATCCGGAACGGTAGAAACAATCTTTAATAACCCTCTCCATCCATATACATGGGGGTTACTAGAGTCACAAATTACAAAAGACGTAATTCACGGTGAGAAATTGCCTGCCATCCCGGGAAGTCCTCCTGACATGAGAAAACCTATGCCGGGTTGTCCTTTCTATGAGCGCTGTCCGTTCGGCCAAGAGATTTGTTTAACAACAAAACCTGAGCCAATTGAAGTAGAAGAGAATCATATTGTATCCTGCCATTTCCAAACGACAACGACTCGTTTAGAAAGAAAGGAGCGAATGTACGTTGACTGAATCGATTATAAAAGTACGTGATTTAAAAAAACACTTTCCTATTCATAGTGCCATTCCTTTTGTGAAATCGCATCAAAGTGTCAAAGCTGTTGATGGCGTGAACTTCGATGTTTATAAAGGCGAAACACTCGGTATTGTGGGTGAATCAGGTTGCGGCAAGTCGACATTAGCACGCCTAATCAATCAGCTTGTTCACCCTTCTGCTGGTTCTGTAGAGTTTAAAGGTAAAGATTTAGCAACTTTATCCGCTAAAGATGTTCGTGCAGCAAGGAAATCGATACAAATGGTATTTCAAAATCCTGATGCTTCACTAGATCCACGGAAGACGATTGAGTTTTTAATTGCTGAACCTTTAGTTATTCATAATATTGGTACGAAAGAAAGCCGTAAACAACGGGTGCACGAACTATTAGAAACAGTTGGGCTAAGTAGCTACCATGCCCGCCGTTATCCGCATGAATTTTCTGGTGGTCAAAAGCAGCGTATCAATATTGCACGTGCTCTTGCGCTAAATCCTGATGTCATTATTTGCGATGAACCGGTATCGGCGCTGGATGTATCTGTACAAGCACAGGTCATCAATCTACTTAAGAGTCTACAAAAGGAATTTAACTTGACCTATATTTTCATTTCACATGACTTAAACGTCGTTCGTTATATGTGTGACCGCATTGCAGTTATGTATTTAGGGAAAGTCGTTGAAACAGGTACCTTCCAACAGCTTTATGAAGATCCGAAACATCCTTATACAAAGGCCCTTCTTTCTGCAATTCCAAAAGAAAATCCGTTCGAACAAAAGGAACGTGTCATTCTGACAGGTGACGTACCAAGTCCGGTTAATCCACCTTCAGGCTGTGCTTTTCATGAACGCTGTCAATATGTGATGGATATTTGTAAAACCGACGCACCTGTATTGCAGACAATCGAACCAGAAAACCAAGTCGCTTGTCATCTTTATTAAAAACTAGGAGGAAATGAATATGTCACTCAAACACGTAATGGAAGTTCTTGAATTAATGGATAGTAAGTTTGTAACAGGAGAAAGCATCAAAAGTTATTTGGAAGGTATCTCTTCCAACGGGGACATTTCTGTAGAAACAGTTTTCGGTGAAAAAGGATCCACTGATTTCATCAAGATTACACTTGCAGGCGAAAATGGAAAATCCAAAGGCGGTACTTCCCCTACTCTCGGTATTATCGGACGTTTAGGCGGTATCGGTGCACGCCCGGAAATGAAGGGCTTCGTTTCTGATGGAGATGGCGCGCTGGCATGTATTTCTACTGCTGCTAAACTTCTTGATATGTCTGGAAAAGGTGATGACCTGAAAGGCGATATCGTGTTAACAACACATATTTGCCCAGATGCTCCGACAACTCCTCATGAGCCGGTTGCTTTTATGGGTTCGCCTGTTGATATCCTTGCGATGAACCAACATGAAGTTACGGCTGAAATGGATGCTATTATTTCCATTGACACGACAAAGGGAAATATGATCACGAACCATAAAGGATTTGCAATTACACCTACAGTAAAAGCTGGTTACATACTAAAAGTCAGTGATGATCTTTTACACATCTACACACAATCTGCAGGAATCCTGCCTGTCACACTTCCTATTACAACACAGGATATTACGCCTTATGGCAATGGACTTTACCATGTAAACAGTATTTTACAACCCGCTGTTGCAACGAATGCACCGGTTGTCGGAGTTGCAATTACGACAGAAACGGCTGTAGCTGGCTGTGCAACTGGTGCTTCCCACCCTACTGATGTTGAACAAGTTGTTCGCTTTTCAATCGAAGTGGCAAAATCATTTGGTGAAGGTAAATGTGACTTCTACGATGAGACTGAATTTGAATTGATTGAAAAACTATACGGCACAATGAATCACCTACAAACAAAAGGAAGTAAGGTGGAAGCAGTATGACTGATACAATAGCACTCAAGCAATTATTAATCGATGAAGTTGAAAAAAGAAAAGACGAACTAATTGAGCTATGCAGTTCCCTTATCCAAATTCCAAGTGAAAATCCACCGGGAGATTCTACGGAAATTAGCCAATTTATCACAGATTACTTAAAACAATATGATTTAGAACCTGAGTGGCATGAGGCAAGCGACAAAATGTTCAACCTAATCTCATCGTATGGCAACAAAGAAGGTAAAAATCTCATTTATTGCGGGCATACGGATGTTGTTCCAGCAGGCGATTTAACGAAATGGGATTTCAATCCATTCTCTGGTGAGGTTGTAGATGGCTGGATGCTCGGACGCGGTGCGAGTGACATGAAAGCTGGACTAGCGGGACTCATTTTTGTTTACGGTCTAATGAAACGGATGGACATTCAGCTGCCTGGACAATTAACATTAGCGATAGTTCCCGATGAAGAAACGGGTGGCGAATTCGGAGTGCCTTGGTTACTCGAAAACAAGCTGATTCAAGGCGACGGTGCACTCATCGCTGAACCTTCTTCTCCGTACAACCCGACGATCGGTCAAAAAGGCTCTTACTGGTTTGAGCTCGAGGTGTTCGGTACACCAGGACACGGTAGTCTTTCACCGATTGCTGGAAATAACGCAATCACTGACGCCATTAAAGCCATCGATAAAATTCAAGATTTATGGGATCTAAACATTACCATCCCGGATGAAATTAAACCGTTAATCAAAGTATCCCAACGCTATATGCGCGAAGTTGAAAAAGACAGACTGAAATTTCAGCCTGTGCTGGAAAAAATCACAGTTAACATCGGAACAATTCAAGGTGGAACAAAATCAAATATTATTCCAGAAAGTTGTAAAGTGCAAGTAGACTGCCGCCTACCATTCGGAATTACTCATGACGAAGTTTCTCTGTATCTAAAAGATGCTTTAGATCGTTTAGGCATCCGTTACTCCATTCGATTGTTCGGATTTAAAAGTCATGCTAACTACACTTCTGCAGAAGATCCAGTTTGCCGCGCAATTGTGGACAATATTACGTTCGTTACTGATCATGAAGCTTATGGCGTTATGCAGTGGGCAAGCAGTGATGCAAGACATTTTAGAGATTATAATATTCCAGTCTTACAATACGGGCCTGCCTATCTTCCAAGTATCCATGGCTACAATGAAAAAGTACAAGTAGAAGATATAATCCGCTGCGCAAAAGTGTATGCTGCGGCTGTAATTGATTTCCTATACGAAAAATAGTAGGATGATAGTATGATATCCAATATCTATAATTGCTCGTATAAAAGGAGTATATTAATGTTAAAGACAGTGAATCTAGCTTTAGAGGTATTGAGAATGTTTTCCAAAAGCAAGCCTGTTTGGGGTGGCCGGGAATTAGCACATGAAATGGAACTGAATCACACCAATATCTATCGAATTCTCGAGACATTGGAACGGAACGGTTTCGTCAGTAAAGACCCGATTACTAAACAATACTCATTAGGTTCAGTTGTTTGGGAATTGGGAACGGTTTTTTATGAGGGACTAAATATTAGTACTCTTATTAACCCTATTCTAGAGAAACTAAGCGAGAAAACAGGAGAATCTGTTTTTCTGACGGTCCTGGATAAGGGAGAAGCTGTCACACTGATGGTAATCGAACCAAAAAACAAGGTAAAGTTCTCTGTTTCAGCTGGCAGCCGTGCTCCACTTTATGTGGGAGCTTCTTACCGATCAATATTGGCATATATGTCTGAGGAATCCAGAGAAAAAGTGATTACTGGTGAATTAGTGAAATACACCGGGAAAACGATGACAGATTCTGCTGATTTGCGTAATGAGTTGTCTTTAATTCGTAAAAATGGCTGGGCCGAAAGCCAAGGTGAATATACACCGGACGTTGTCGCACTTGCAGTTCCGCTACTAGTCGATAGCATAATTATCGGCTCCATCACGGTAGCAGGCCCTTCATATAGAATAGAAGAAGAACAAAAAAACATTGCCCTTCCATTGTTGCATGAGACTCGGGATGAGGTTGTGGAAGTAATTACGCGATATAAGTTAAAATTGAATACATGAAGTGACGAGACAACACCCCGCGACTAAAAATCATCGAGGGGTGTTTTTTTTGAATATAGCCGATTCTAAGCCAATTATGTTGGAACATTGCCGCTTTGAAAGTGTGTGCCTTGATAGTTCCCCTGTAGCTTCTCTATCCAATCACGTTAAATAGTCAGTTAAATTAGTTATCCGTAATAAATCAAGGAAATATCTCCAAGCATTGCTACCTTTCTTTCAATCCCGAGTCAATTCTGTTACATACCGTTCCCAACTACTGATACGTTGTACACTAGATATACGTCAATTTTCTTGAGGAGTTTGATTATGAATAAGAAACGTTTATCCTGGGTGGATGTCACCAAAGGATTTTTAATGATTCTTGTCGTCATTGGTCATTATCCTGGACAGCTCGATTTCCCACTGGCGAAGTATATCTATTGGTTTCACATGCCAGCATTCTTTATTTTAAGTGGTTTGTTTTTTAAGCCTGTTGTAGAAAAGGGCTTAATGAAACTTTCGATTCAAAAACGTTTTATGCAATTGATTGTCCCCTATTTGTTTTTCCTCGTCAGTATTACGCTGATTCGTTACGGGATAGAAATTGGTTCAGGCAATATGGATCTATCATGGTATGTAAATGATTTGTGGACACTTGCTGTCGGCGGACGTTTTGCACGTGGTGCATATGGTGTATTCTGGTTTGTAACTACGCTATTCTTTACGTATTTGTTCTTCTTATGGATGACAAAATACTTTAGTCGTACGAAACAAATTATTATTTTGGCTATCTTTTATAGTATTGCCCATTTTGAAAGTTTGTTTGCGATGCGCGTCATTGGTGGTTCACCAGATACTGCGTCTCAAACAATCCCAATGATTTGGAACATTGATGTTGCACTCATGGCAGTCGTCTATTTTTCACTCGGTTATTATATGAAGAGTATTTGGATGAACGTTTCGAAAAGATGGTTAACCGCGGGATTGATCGGTAGTGTGACAGCAGTTTTACTTGATAACTTTAATGTAATTGACTATCATTTGAGCATGAAATTTTTGCGTTATGAACATTTCGTTTTAGATTTGATCATCCCACTTTCATTCACACTTGTATTGGTGGGCGTATTCCAGCTCATCGCTACTCAACTGTCACTCAATTGGCTGCAAAGGATCGAGAAGCACTCCCTAACGATTATGTACTTGCACATCTTTACAGATATTTTGTTAAATGATTACTTCACATATGGCATTATTGGATTCACAGCATTTGGATTGGTCATTCCAATCGTAGTTTCAATTATCATTCAAAAATTGATACCACATGGAAAGCTACTCCTTGGTGGATTTTCTCAAAAAAGGCCACTACCCATTCAGCAGTAACACACTAAAATCCGTACTATATAAGTTGAAATAAAGAATCCTACCAACAACGCTCGGCGCCAGTAGACGCTTTGTTGGAGAATATATAGGATCATTAGTTCAACTTATATAGATAGTCGACATTTAACAAATAGAATGTTCTTCCAACATCGCTTGTCGCTAGATTTGTTCGTTACACCGGCAAGACGATTAACAGGTATATCTCTAGGCAATCGTGCATATACTACTAATCACAGAGAGGCGGCACTCCTCTGTCCCGCACGGGGGCACTTTCGACGGAAGGTGAAAAAGAATACCAAGCATAATCTGACTGGAGATTGTCCAGTAGTGCCGCGTAATACATAGCATAGAACGGAAAAACCAGCCATTTTCACTGGAATATTTCCGGCCTGCTTTCGGCGAAATAATCACGACACTTTTTTACCGAGGGGCAAGAGCAGCTAGAAGTGACGGAGTCACTTCTAGCTGCTCTTTTTCGTTAATCCTGTTGCGACTAATCGCCTGCTGCGTTCCTACACTATTCAAGTGAAAAATGCAGTTGCTTTGAAAGAAATGAATAGATAACTATCTATAGAGATGGTAAGTGCCCGAAGATGTAATTTCGGGCACTCTAGCACGACGTATATTGTATTCTTTGCTAACTTTTCAAAGATTATGTGATCCTCTATAAGAAAGTGACACTTCCTTAAAATAAAAACAGGGATACTATATTCTATAAAAATACATTGGAACATCCAGCGAAGGCGCGTCTTCGTGGTAGCCCGAGCGATAAGACTGAAAGCGGTCTTCTTTCTGGCTTATCGCGGGAGGCATCCACAAAGCGCCAAAGCGTGTAGAGTAGGGATTTCTGAATCTATCCATCATAATAGGACTTTTATTCATCTCCACCGCAATTATAGATAACGTAATGTGATTTCGACATAGACCATCCAGCGCCGAAGCGTGTAGAGTGAGGAATTCTTAGTCCAGTCCATGGCAGGATTCATTTGCACCCTATGTAATTGAACCAGATAGTTACTAAGGAAACGTTACCACAAGATTCCCTTTGATATTCACACCCTCACTCAATTCCTCATTAAACAAATTTGGTGTATCATTCTTGTCCTGTGGTTTATTGCCTCGTAGCTATTCTTGACCGATAAAACCTTAAAAGTAAAAAAGAGTAGCAGGTTACAAAATAATTCGAAATCACTTCACACTCTCCAACAAAAGAGGCCCAGCAACTTTCACTCTAACCAAGATTGCTTCCCCTGGAATATAAGCCAATGGAAAGTCTTCCAACTGGATAATATCGATTTGATCAGGATCTGCGCCTGCCGTAATAGCCGCTTGGATTGCTTCTTGTTTTGCTTCTTCAATCACTTCATGGTGATCGCGATTTTCGAGCAAATAAATTTTTTCACATGTACCGCTAATGTCGCCAAGTGCTGCACCAATTGCATTTGCCACTCCCGCGTGTTCGGGTCGGATAATACGACTCGCACCTTTTAATGTGGCAGGCATCAAGGCTGCACCACCACCAACCAGCACGACTGACACGTCATCCCCGCTTGTTTTCATGCGATCAATTGCTTTTTCTACCATTTCAACAATTTGTGGGTAAATTTCTTGTGTAGGAATGGAAAGAAGTTTTTCTTCTTGCGCATTCTCCATCTGCATCATGCCTACTCCTACAGCAACATCCGTCACAGTTAGTGTTTCACCACCGAAGATGAGTGCTTTCTCGGGCAATTGATAACCCACACTTTCAGGACCAATTTTCCATGCACTGTCTTCTAAAGTTACTTGAGTACCGCCCCCTAAACCAAGTGAGTAGATATCAGGCATGCGATAATTGGTACGGACACCACCCACTTCAACGGCAAGAGAGGTTTGTCTCGGGAATCCATTTGCTAATACACCGATATCGGTCGTCGTACCACCAATATCCACGACAATTGCATTGCGCTCTTTCGATAAAAATGAAGCTCCTCGAATTGAATTGGTTGGCCCACATGCGATGGTGAAAATCGGGTACTTTTGAGCAAAGACATTAGTCATCAGTGTACCGTCATTTTGACCGAAATAAATTTTTGCATGAATGCTTTCATTAACCAATGCCTGCTCAAAGCCTTCTGCTACATTCTTTATAACATTCTTAAGTGCAGCATTCAAAATGGTTGCATTTTCCCTTTCAATTAAACCAATCGTACCGATTTCACTTGAAAGGGAAATCGGAATATGTGGTAACTCCTGTTGGAAAAAAGCTGCGACTTCATTTTCCTGATCGGCTAGAACCGGAGAAAATACACCTGTAATAGCAATCGAATCTACTGAGTCTCTAAACAACTCGACAGTCTCTATTAATTCATCTCGCACAATACCTGTAATTGGGGAACCGTTAAATTCGTAACCTCCGTGAATCAAAGCGGTTTTAGCCTGTAATTTATCGACTAAATCTTCTGGCCAGTCGACAAGTGGAGGAACCGTTGTTCCAGAAGGAAGACAAATGCGAATGATTCCAATTCTATTTAATGATTTCCTCTCCACGATTGCATTTGTGCAATGCGTCGTTCCTAGTGTTGCTATTTTAATATCTCTGACATTGACCGCCGAACTAGCTAGTAGTTCTTTAATTGTCGTTTGAATCCCTGAAAAAACATTCTTTGTGGTGGGCGTTTTTGTACTGCAGATTACTTCATTTTTTGCATTCAACAGAACTCCGTCTGTATTGGTACCGCCAACGTCAATTCCTAACCGTATCATGAAGGCACAAACTCCTTTATCAGTATTTCTAATGGCGTATAGTCATATGGATACTTGAAATAACGCGGGCCTGCTGTCTCAATGCCAATTGGCGTCCGCCATCTCTCGTTCGCCGGGAAAGCTACAATGATAACGCGAGCTCCATATCTCAAACCTTCTGTTGTAATAGGCATGCCCGTTTCTTCATCTAAAACAGCAATTAAATCTGGTGTCATAGCAATCGGTTTGTTATTTATTTCAGCAAGAAGATGTTCATTTTGGAAGGATAGCACGCAAGAATCAAGATTATTTTCTTCGCAGCCTTCAAAAACAGCTTTCCCTCTCGTAAATCCACCCTCGATTCCCCTCTTGATTTCAACTGCTTTTCCTCTAAATAATTGATGTCCGTCTAATAACGTAAGCATTTGTTCGATCGGATGCACTGCTCCATTTCGTGGCTGTTTCAGTATCTCGCCTATTTTTTTAGCAAGTGTCAATGTACCAGGAATGACGCTTTTTTTCGCTTGTGTACCCGTCACTCCATAATCAGCTACAATTGACGATCCTCCCATCGAGATCGTAATACTACGGGCAATTTTTTCACTCCAGTGGCCATCTGCAGGTTCAATCGTGACCGTGTTTCCTTTTTCATCTGCAATCGTGACCAATTCAGGTTTTAACCCATCAAGATGAAAAGTAACCATTTGAGCTTCTGGAAAAGCACGTCCCATTGCATCGCCGTCTAAAATCGGGATCCCTTTCATCGCTGCTACAGCCACCGGAATCAATGAGTTTACCCCACCAATTTCGATTGGCATAACGATATCTATTTTTTTCCCACTTGCTTTTTCATACGCAACCAAAGGTGCCATTAACATTTCGAATGAAGGAATTTTTTCGACGAGCACACTGGGGGACCCCATCCCGCTAATAGGAACAATCCAATGATCTTCTTTCAGCTCATCCATCGTAATTACTTGAACCGGCCCATATTTACGAATCGCATGAAGAGCCATTAATTTCCCTATATAGGGATCCCCGCCCCCACCTGTCCCAAGAACGGATGCTCCGATTGCAATGTGCTCGATATCTTCTTCATTTAACCACTTCATACTGATTCTCCTTCGTAAATTGACGTTTAATAACAAAACAAAAAATTCCCTGTGTAACAAAAGCGATGATGAAACTATCTAAAGATGGAATTGTTGTCAGTTTGAAAAGTTCCAGTCCAATTGGATTCTCCAGTGTCATCCAGCTCACTAAAGTCCCCGTCCCCCAAGCGATCAACGGATATGCTTTGTACTTTGCAGAGGATTCAAATGACAGCATTTTTGCCCCGCCTATATAGTAAATGGCCGTATACACACCGCCTATTGGTGCGATAAACATTGTGATAATACTCAGGAAGTTAATGAAGTTTCCATAAATCCCGAAAACGGCCATAAGCGTCCCAATTGTACCTGCCGCAAAAGTTAATTTCACTTTACTAGTCTTCGTAAAAATAACAGCTAAACCGAGTCCAGAAGAATAAGCATTACTCGTATTAGTTGTCCACTGCGCCAAAATCAATACGAGAATACCCGGAATCCCAAGACCGACAGTCAGCATAATCGTCGTCAAATTATCTTCATTCATGACACGGGATAGAATCATCGCAATGACCAACATAAAACTATTGCCAATAAAGAAACCAAAGAAAGAAGCTAGAACTGCATCTTTTTTTGTTCGAGCCCAGCGTGAAATGTCCGGTGAAATTACCGCACCTACAACAAAGATACTAATCACCAGTGAGATTGCCATTCCTATCGAGAATGTATTTTCTACAGGCGCCCCGATACTAGCAGTGCCAAATTTAGTAATCGCCATTCCAACCGCGAGAATCACTAATATGATTAATAGTGGTACAGACCAAGAACTGAGCTTCTCTATTGCACGGTATCCGAACATCGCCGTCAACATCATCAGCAATCCACCTATTCCAGCTAGAAGCGGAATGGGTAATTGAATTCCGATTGCCTCGGAGATAGCAACAGTTGCGTTTTCGGCAAAAAAACCAGCTTGTACACCAAACCACCCCATTAACGAGATAGCAAGAAAGGCCGAAACAATTTTCGCGCCTGAACTTCCGAAGGCGGAACGAGAAATCATAGACGTTGATAAGCCAGTAGCCGCCCCAACGTATGCACAAAATGCAGCTAGAACACCCAATATCAGGGATCCGATTACCACAGACAGCAAGGCGTCATTAAAAGCCATTCCTGCCCCGAGTTGTGCGCCAAATAGCATAGCAGATAAATCAATTCCAACAGCAATCCAGATTAGACTGATGGAAAACCATTTCTTACGTTCATGCATCGGTACAACTTCTCGAGCATAATCATTTTGCATCTTCAATCCCCCTCAAAATTAGAGTTGTTAGATGGAAAGCATGTTGGAGTTGCTCAGACAAAGTATTTTCATCGTACATAGTCATTTCCCAAAAGATGCCGTCCATTAGTAAAAGGAATTGTTTTGTTACATTGACACTTTGTTGATCGGAAATCGATGGGTAAAAATGCTTTAAAGAAGTGTTTAGCGATTGTATGAGCCAGTTATCAAACTGCTCCATATGATTTTTCAGAAACTGCTTTATCTCTGGCGGAGGAGAAGTGATCAATGAAATATAAGCCGCCGTTTCTTCTTCTTTTTCTTTATGGAATGAGACAGTGCCATGCAGCAAACTACAGAAAATCTCTTCTATTGGGGAGTTTTCTACTTCATCCATAATTTTTTTCATCTGACTAAAGTGTTCTTCTAATAACTTCTGGAATGCTGCAATAAATAGAGCTTCTTTGTTTTGGTAAAAAAAGTAGATGGAAGCAGGCTTAATGCCAACTTCTGTAGCAATTTTTTGCATCGTTGCGCCTTGATAACCGTAACGTGAATAATGATAAATAGCCGCTTTCAATAATTTTTCTCTCATTGTGTATCCCCACCTAATAAGTATTAGGTTAATAATACAACGTTACTTTTTAATAATCAACAACATTCTGACTTATCATTTAATGAAAATTATTAGCCTTTGAAATTTTGGAAAAGTTTTTTTATTATTTGAGATAGCAATTTTCGAGCGCTTTTATGGATTATAATGTGCCTGTTCTGGGGGGTCTATCGACAGAAAACAATTTGTGCGGGCGTGGATGCTAAGAATGACGTAAAATAAATCATTCGATTCCACAATAATACTAAGGAGTTAGGATGAGGTCCGTAAATCTGATTGCCACTGTATTTTTCGAATAGTTTCACGTAGTGTGGCACCTGAAATTCTTTATACTACAAAAATTCTTTTACAACGTTGCTGATCAAACCAGCTTCAGCTTTGCCTGTTAGTTCAGACATTTCAAGACTCATCAACTTGCCCATATCTTGCTTAACTGAAAAATACGGCAATCGCCGCGTAACCCGCATCCTGTGGGCCTCCGAGCCGACTAGACATTATTCTAAATCAAAAAAACGTATACTTTCTTAGCTATGAACAGCAAAACCAGCCATTTATAATCTTGGCTGGTTTTAGTTTAGATTTTATGTCATTGCACCAGAAAGTTATTCCGGAAACGTTATTACAAGATTTCCTTCGATATTTACAACCTCAATCAGTTCCTCGTTAAACAAATACGGTGTATCATTTTTGTCCTGTGGTGTTATTGCCTCGTAGCTATTCTTGACAGACAAAACTTGAAATGTAACTGGAATATAGCGACCTTTGTTTAATGTTTTCATGTTCCCCATCAAAAATACTTCTTTGCTGGAAACAGCAAAACTCAGATGTCCCACTTCTTTATTCAAATTACCCGATACTAATTTCACGTCCTGCAATAAAGAAATTGTGCATAAAATGAAATCATTGATGATTTCAGCAGGTAACTTCTCAAAGCCATTTTTCAAAAACAGCGCGTTAAAACCATTCCTTATTTCTTTAAACGAGAAGATATCCTCAATTTTTTTAGCTTTGACCCCATTACCCAAATTTGCGATAACCTGTTTGCAGTCTCCTAGGTACTCCCCTACATATCCCGAGCTCTTCTCCCTTAGCGCGATGAAATCAGCAAGCCCATTAACACTATCAATTCCATGCGCATCGTCTCGAACCAACATCATGAAACTATAGAAGTCCTTTTCATCAAAACTTCTTTCAACAAATTTGTTGTAGTAGTGTGCAAATAACTGTTGTTCTTTCTTATCCATGACGCTTCCACCCTTTTCACTATTCTTTTACGTATCTTTACTATAATCATAACATGCTTAGGAACATACTTTCTACAATGGGGTTGTAAATGTACACTCGAAATACGTCTTCTTGCTTTTTAACTAGCACAAAAAACCAGCCCTCACAATCCAGGCTGGTCCTCATTTAACATTACGCAATACTAACAAGCTTACTAGTTGCTAATAATTCCTGCTCCACTTTAACTTGTTCCTTGATAAACTGTATAGCTATTTGATTGAACTCTTTATGCTTCTCAATATTACAGACATGGCCGCATTGCTCAATAATATGCAATCTAGCGCTTTTATCCTTTATCGTATCTTCTTCAACCGGGCCAAGAAACATATAGTCTTGATCACCCATGATGTACATCTTGGGAATTTCATGTTTTTCACAATCAATTCGCGGATAAATTTCACAAACCTTGGCAGCAAATCGATACCATTTAATAAACCCTTTTTGACGAATTTTCTTTGCTTCCAGGATGAAAACGTCCCTTGATTTCTTATGGTGTGCTTTAGGCATAAGAATCCGTGCAAATGTTTTATACAACCACATATAGGGGACCACACTTTTAAGCAAATTTCCTGTTCTCAGAATCACTTTCGCAACACTTGTTAACCGGATAATTGCACCGCCTAAAATCATGCTTTTAATTCTACTGGGTGCGTAAATATGCATCGCATGTAAGACAACAGAACCCAAACTAATGCCGGCAAAGTGAGCCTTTTCAATAGAAAGGGAATCCAATACCTTTACAACATCTTTAGCTAAAATTTCAGGTGTATATGTCAGCATTTCAGGTTCATAATTAGCAGAACCGCCATGATCTCTTAAGTCAATGAAGAGCAGGTTGAAATGCTTTTTAAACTCTTTTATTTGTTTATACCATATATTCGAATTCCCACCCAAGCCATGAAGAAATACGACCCACTCATGCTGAGGACCTAAGTTATGCGTTTCATAATGTAACAAATGAAATTAACCCTCTTCCCTTTAGAGCAATCCACAAAAAACCTACATTTTATCGAAATTTGTCGGTTTTTGTTATCTTATGAATACTATTGTAATTCATCCGTTTACAAAAGTCTTGTGCTAGCCTGAAAGAATCGCCTTGAATTTTCCCACTGTACTTTTTGTTGTCACAAAAGAGAATTATCTCCTTGTGCACGCTATCCCTGGAGTATTTATCCATTATTAGCTAAATGTTTATCCTCAATCAAATCCGCTTATATAGGACGTTCATATTCCACCGGTAATCAATCACATTCGCCGCGTGAACGATCATATATTCCGCCAATCGATCAGTAATACCACACGAACAATCATATAACCCGCCACCCGATCATTACCCTTCATGAACGATCATATCCTCTGCCAACCAATCATAACGCCACACAAACGATCATATAATCCGCCAACCGATCAGTAACACCACACGCTCGATCATATATCCTGCCAACCGATCATAACCCCGCATGAACGATCATATCCTCTGCCAACCAATCATAACGCCACACAAACGATCATATATCCTGCCAACCAATCAGTAACGCCGCACGAACAATCATATATTCCGCCAACCAATCATAACGCCACACAAACAATCATATATCCTGCCAACCAATCAGTATCGCCAGACAAACGATCATATATCCTACCAACCAATCAGCAACACCACACGAACGATCATTTATCCCGCCAACCGATCATTACTACCTCACGCACGATCATATACCCTGCCAACCGATCAGTAACACCACACGCACGATCATATCTCCTACCAACCAATCAGTAACGCCGCACGAACGATCATATATTCCGCCAACCGATCATTACTACCACACGCACGATCATATTTCCCGCCAACCGATCATAACCCCCGCATAACCAAACACATACATCCCCCAGCCCAATCATTTCCTATATACAAAAAAAGATCAGACATTTACTTACATGTCTGATCCTCATTTTATTAAGTTGTAGATCACTAAAACTTACACCTGTTATAGAGCCGCTATTACATGCCCGGGCTTCTCCAACAATCTAAAGATATTGTTTTTATATTCTTCAACCCCTGGCTGGTCGAAAGGATTTAGGCCCTGCAAGTAAGCACTCATTGCACATGAAAGTTGGAAGAAATATATGAGATAACCAACATGATAGGCATCTTGCTTAGCCACTTCAAGACGTAGTAAAGGTACACCTCCATCTCGGTGCGCTTCCATTGCCCCGTGCATCATTACTTCATTTATTTCATTTAATGTTTTATCCGATAGATAATTCAAGCCGTCCAAATTCTCTTTAGATGAAGGTATCGCACAATCCTCCGCTTCTTCTGCGAAATGGACAAACGTTTCAAAGAGCATCCGTTGACCATCTTGTATATATTGACCGAGGGAATGTAAGTCGGTAGGATATGCGACTGCAGCAGGGAAAATACCGTTTCCGCCCTTCCCTTCACTTTCACCAAAGAGCTGCTTCCACCACTCATGGAAAGTTTCAAAGGATGGGGAAAAGCTCGCTAAAATTTCGACATTGTAGCCTTCAGATAACAGTAGTGTTCGTAATGCAGCATACTGATAAGCTATATTCGAATCTATATTTGCGTTCGAAAGATCATGAATGGCTTTTTTTGCTCCTGCAAGGAGTTGTTCAATATCGACACCAGCTACTGCAAGAGGGATTAAACCAACTGGCGTGAGAACGGAATAACGGCCCCCAATATCATTTGGTATGATGAAAGACGTAAATCCTGAACGGACAGCCATTTCCCTCAAGGCACCTTCTGATTTATCGGTAATCGCAACAATTCGTTCGCTTGCGGATGAACCATAACGGTTTTCCATATATTCAAGCATAATCCGGAAAGCAATTGCAGGTTCCGTCGTTGTTCCAGATTTCGAAATAACAATAATGGCAACTTCTTTACTCCCCATATAGCTTAATAATTGTTTCATATAAGCACCGCTCAAGTTTTGGCCAGCAAAGAGTACTTCAGGATCATCCGACTTTTTTTCGAAATACGGTGATAGCGCGTCTTGAATCGCTTTCGCTCCTAAATAAGAACCTCCAATACCTATGACAACAACCAAATCTGCATTTTCACGAAGTTTTTTCGCCGCCTTCAGAGCATCCTCTAATTCATGTGACGAAATCTCATTCGGGTAATTCTTCCACCCCAAATAATCAGCACCTTCAGAAGTACCTTTATTCATTTCTTGATGAATCGTTTTCACCTGTGTACCAAATACTTCCTCAAGCTTACTTATAGATACATGTGATTGATTTAGTGTTAACGGAATTACCAATTCGACATTCTCCCCTTCTAGGTGGTTTTATCAATTTAAGTCATAAATTACTATTCATCTAACATGTCCGACTTCTTTCTACGGGTTCAATAACAGTCTATCACTTTCAACTCCCACTCATCTTTTATCAAGATAGGGCAGTAACTCATTTCCTATTAGGTGAGCCTCTTCAGCTATCTCAATTAAAAATAGATCATCAAAGCTCTTCTTCTCTATTATGCCCAAGAAGCATCTTAACTTCAATTCTAAATTTCCGTGGGTGATTAACAGTGGAAGATATATTATATGAAGGAATTTCCTTCAGTAACACTTAGTTATCGTAATGCAACTACCCCACTTACACAACATCAGTAATACGTAACGAATTACTGTTATTTTAACCACTGTTAATGAACTATGATTTAATCACCTTGGAATACAATGTATCGTGCACGGTTTAGTGGCTCCCGTTATAGCTGAATGAATAAATTATTAGTCAAACGTGCACTTAAAAGTCTGTTCACTTGTTGTATAGGAGAGGATTTACACTCGCAGAATATGTGCAGTAATTCGGTATAAAAGTAGCTGGTAAGAAGAAACATCGGGAGCGGATACTTATGAATTTGAAGTCCGAATTAGTGTAACAACAACCAAGCCTAGCCAGACACTATAGTAAAAAACAGCTCCTATCCATCTGGACTGAAGCTGTTTCGTTACTTTTATAGTTACTTTTCACACGCGATTAAATCTTTATCGCGGTCGCTTTTTTTGTTCGCATCATAGATTGCCTGAGATACAAATGGCTTGTACTTCGTTTCCCCGCCTACATTTTTAATAGATGCAGATCTTGCTACGCCGCCTTTATACACTTTGTTTAACTCTGTGCAATTTTTATATGTCACGACTTTCGGGCTAGCCGCCTCAACATTTACCGAACTGAATGAGAAGCCTATCGCAATAGTAAATGCCAGCAAGACAGTAAATACTTTCTTCATAACAAAAACCTCCTTTTCAATTAACCCTCTTGGGTATGAACCTGTTTATAGGCATGAAAAAACGCCTTCCTTTATCCCAATCATTCATAGCGATCAGGCTGAAGGCATCCCTCTTGAACTATATAATTACCTTAACAGACTTTGAGTTTATTGAATACCCTGAAAAAACTGGTTGGGGCTGATATATGATCGGTTAGCCTGAGGATATGATCGGTTGCGCGGAGTTATGATCGGGTCGCGTGGGATATGATCGGTTGCCGTGGAGATATGATCGGTTGCGTCATGATATGATCGGTTAGCGCGGGATTTGATCGACTGCGTCATGATATGATCGGGTCGCGTGGGATTTGATCGGCTACGTCGAGATTTGATCGGTTCATCGGGGGATATGATCGGCTTCGCGGAGATATGATCGGGCTGCGTCGAGATATGATCGGGTCGCGCGGGATATGATCAGCTGCGTCGAGATATGATCGGGTCGCGTGGGATTTGATCGGCTGCGTCGAGATATGATCGGGTCGCGTGGGATTTGATCGGCTGTGTCGAGTTATGATCGGTTAGCGCGGGATTTGATCGGCTGCGTGGAGTTATGATCGGCTGCGTCGAGATATGATCGGTTAGCGTGGCATTTGATCGGTTGCGCGGAGATATGATTGGTCTGCACGCGGATATGATCGGCTCCAGCTAGTATATAAATGACCTGCCTATGAAAATGACAAATCCTAGAGATTTCAATTTAGCAGAAGCAAATAGACCCAGTCATTGTATTAATGACTGGGTCCCCTTAATACTTTGAAATTTTCTATTTTGCTTCCAATTTAACTTGGCGGTAGCCGGTTTCGTATCAACTACTCACTCTGCCGTTGTATCTTCACTTGCCGAAGCATAGATGCTATTCGCTAACATACGGTAATAGTATTTCGTGTGGGCTCTAAATGCTAAGTCGTTCGCAAATAGCGTCACTGTTGAATCTTCCAACTGCTGCGTAAAGGCGAATGTTTGCCCCTGCGCTCCTTCATGTCCAGGCCACCATCCCGAAACGAAGAAATCATCCGTATTTTTGACTGTTGCCAATACTTCAGCATCCACAGGCACTTCAGTTATCCATGAACCCCTCGTTGTATATAGAAGCTCATCTGCCTTATAACCAGAAGTTAATTGGTGATTGACATTTACTGTCGCTTTCACAAGTCCTTCATGTCCACCTTGAGTCGTTACATAATCGAATCCTTCTAGTAACTTTGCATCTTTAACAGCTTTTAGCACACTGTTACCAATACCTACGAACGTTTTACCTGATAAATCTTTCGGCAAAGTACTGTCAGAGATAATGACTTCTGCATTTTTCTCATCAACTAGCTTAAAGCCAAGCTCTTTCAACGAAAATGTCAATTGGCTAGAACCACTTCCTGCTACCTTGGGCTCCGAAATCCACTTTATTTCAAACGCATTGTATGCTGGTAAAGGATTCGCTTCAAAGGTATAATCCTCGACGTAGGAGAGTAAATCACTTGTATTAACTACGAAATCGCCTTTACGGAATCCGAATTTTTCCTCTTGCACCAAGCCGACTTGTTTTCCTTCTGCAAGGAGTTTGTTCACAAGTTTGATTGTGTCATTATTAGTGTTTTTTAGTACTTGTCTAGTAGCCGTTTTCTTGACTTCGCTTGCTGGAACTTCTATTGCACTAACCTTTGTTGTATGTCCTTCGAATCCTTCTTCATCTCCAAAACGTACTTCAACGACGTCAAAACCTCTAAGCGCTGGGAAATTAACAACAACGGGATCGTACATTGCTTCCCAATCAGAAACGTCATCGCCTTTATAAAGCATCGCATTCGCCAAGCCGCGCTTTGCTTGTTTCATTGGAACAACATAAGTTCCTTTCGGATAAGTAGTTGCTTCAATCATAATGTCTTTAGTCGTTTGTTCAACTGTTAAACCGTTGCGGATTAAATACGTTACCATATTATAAACTTCTAGCACGTTCTTCTGATTTCTTGCATCAGCCGGTAATACATAGTAATCCGGGAAGAAGTTTTCATTATTCCCGCGAACCCGACCGATTGACTCTCCAGCTGCATTCGTTAACAATGGATCAACGAGACGATTGTCTTGTCCTTTAATTCCACGACTAAAGATTTCAAGCTGGTTTAAATATAACTCGTCTTTGTTCTCAAGGACATAGTTTGTAGCTCCAAAGCCAGTACCTACCATAGCGCGTAAAGAGTCCTGACTTAAAGTTGGCACCTCGACAGTATGTCCAAGAGTTCCATGAAGCATTGAAAAGATAGGTGTATAGGAAGGACCCATGTCATCCCAACCATCTTTATAGCCCTCTGAAGCTAGGAAATAAGAAGTTAAATTAGAATTACCAATTCCTGCTTTCCCCATTTCATGTGCCTGTTCAGTCATGCTTTTAATAAGTAGATCATATTCAAAGTTCGGGTTATGCGGCGGTGTAGCCGGTTCAATTAAGAATCCATTTACATAGCCATGCCCTTCTACCATTGTAAGCGGTGTCCACTTCGCAATTTCCTGATTCAATTGAATCGTTTCGACCTGTGTTTGGTAAGCATTGTCACGGTTCAAATCAAATCCAAGTGCATTAGCGCGCGTATTCAGGACACGTCCGTCCGGGTTGTGTGAAAAGTTAAAGATAAAAATAATATTGTCTAATACTTTGTCCATATCCAAAATGACTTCTTCAGAATCACCATTTTTATCCTTTGATGTGAATTTAACTTGTGATTCCATCGCGAATTTCTTTAGCAGCTCTGTTTGGAAGTCGATACCTTCCACTTCATCTGGATGGATATTATTGAACCAGACTGGAACTTGATAGTCACCCATCGTACCGTCTTTAATCTTCTTCATTAGCTCTTCCGGATTTTCAAGCGCAGTCGGTAATGTTTGATTGAGATACTTATCCACTGCTTCTTTATCTTTTGCAAGTACTACAAGGTGAAAGTCGCGGCCCTCAACAGATTTACCTGGGCTTTGATACTCTAAATAGCGATCGTTTAATTTATTTGACTCGGCAAAAATACTATCAATAGATGGCTTAATAGCTTCCCAGTCGAGATATTGGTCATATACATTTAACTTTACAGTCGTTGATGCATTTAAATCATTTGCAGCATCAACCAAAGCAAGTTCATAGTCTCCAATTAGCTCTTTGTAGATGACACGGATTGACCGTGTTGATAGATTGTCTGTATTAAAAGGTAGTCCAAACTCTAGTTCAGCGGCAATCTTAGTTGTTCCGCCGACATAGTGTGGTTGTTTTTTAACAATGATGAATGGATCCCCAGAATATGATTCCGCTTTCGCATCCCACATCTTCCACTCCGATAGACTTTTCCCTCCAAATTGAAATTCCAGTTTGGTTAGGTCTACTTTCTTTCCAAAATCAACTTCCAACTCTACATCGCGAATCTCCGTAAGTGAGAATAGGGATTTGCTAACCTCTAGTTGGGTCGCTTGGCTAACTTGGACAGTATCAACTGTCTGGGCAGCTAACGTTGATGCTGGCAATGCCATCGTAATTGCCATATAGATGGATAAAAATGCTACTAAAAACCGTTTCACTACTTAACTCCCCCTTTTCATATTGTTTGTAGATTGTCAGACTACAGATTTAATATAACAAATCTACAAATTGTTTGACAGTGAATTTACTTCGAATTCAAAACTAATTTGAATAGTTCGCCTATTATTATGGTGAGATATTACTTTAATATTGCGATTAGGTTTGAAGGTCCAAAGTTTGTCCGATATTCTACTGTTTATATAGCTCCTTGGAAGCAACTAAGTGCTTTCAAACTTTGAATGGATTTGCGCTAATTTCCGGCTTGCCTTCCTCGCACAACTATCGACAATTCTCAGTAGTAGGATTGTACGGGCGGCATTCGGTATCATCTATGGTTGGTCTGCAGTGGGATATGATCGGTTAGCACGGACATATGATCGGGTCGCGTGGGATATGATCGGTTAGCGCGGACATATGATCGGTCTCCCCGGGATATGATCGGTTAGCACGGAGATATGATTGGGCTGTGCGGGATATGATCGGTTAGCACGATATATGCTTGGGCCACGCGGGATATGATCGGTTAGCGTGATATATGCTTGGGCTGCACGGGATATGATCGGTTGACGCGGAGATATGATTGGGCTGTGCGGGATATAAGATTAGTTCAAGATAGAAAAACCTCCCGACTAGTCGGAAGGCACTTTTACGGTCATATTCATGAAAAATAAATACGTTACGGAACGATATTTCCAGCAGCTTTATAAATGTCGTACCATTCTTTCCTTGTTAACGTAATATCTGTGCTCTTACATGCGTCTTTTAATCGCTGAGGATTCGTTGTTCCGAGTACGACTTGGATGTTAGCTGGATGGCGGCTAATCCAGGCGGTTGCGATGGCCGTGTTTGTTACGTCATAGTTGGCAGCAATTTCGTCAATCACTTTATTCAACTCTAAAAAATTCTCTAAGTCGCCAAGGAATGGACCAGCAAAGAACCCATTTTGAAATGGTGACCATGCTTGTAGCGTGATATCATGCAAACGACTGTATTCTAGTATACTGCTATCACGATTGATAGCTTGATCTATATTCATATTTAACGCAATTCCCGCGTCAATCATCGCTGTGTGTGCAATACTAAACTGAATTTGGTTTACTACTAATTTATGTGGTGTATATTTTTGCAACAATTCGATCTGTGCTGGGTTATGGTTCGACACCCCGAAATGTTTTACTTTTCCGCTGCTATGCAATTTCTCAAATGCCTCGGCAACTTCAGCAGGCTCCATTAATGGATCAGGACGATGAAGGAGTAGCAGGTCCAAGTAATCCGTGTTTAAACGCTTTAAAATACCGTCAACTGAGTCGAGGATATGTTCTTTGGAAAAATCAAAGTAGTTTTCTTGACCTTTGATGCCACATTTACTCTGCAAAATCATTTTATCACGAATACTAGGGCTCATTTGAATCGCCTCGGCAAATAATTCTTCGCACCGACCCTGACCATAAATATCTGCATGATCAAAGAAGTTAATCCCTTCATCAAGTGCAGTGCGGATTAACTGCTCTATTTCCGTTAAAGAAAGCTGTGTCAAACGCATATTCCCCATAATAATGTTGGATGCGTTGAGTTCGGTATGTTTAATTTGCGTATATTTCATGGAAAAAAGCCCCCCCTTAAATGTAGTCACACTATTTAGAATACCTCACAATCTAGGTAAAAGAACAATTTCATGCTTAGGTTGGAGGCTTTTCGAGAATGGTTGGAGACTTGCAGCGATTCGTTGGACACTTCGAAGATTTTGTTGGACACACCTTCGTTGATTGGACGCTTTTCAAAATTGGTTGGAGGCTTACCGCGATTGGTTAGACACTTCGAGGGTTTTGTTGGACGCTCCTTCGTTGGTTGGACACTTTTCAAAATTGGTTGGAGGCTTGCGGCGATTCGTTGGACACTTCAAGGGCTCTACACTCATCTCCGTATAGGTCCGCCCCGCATAGTTTCTTTACTTATTCTTCATTATATAAGCTACCTCTCTTATTAAAATTAAAGCTTTTAAAACGGAACTTGCAATACAAGATAACGAGTTGCTCCGGCAACACAAAAATCATCGTATAGAATAAAACAAAGCATATGACTGTTATGAAGGCATCCTCGATATCAGCCAATAGGAATGCACTGGAAAATTCAATCCCCTTGAGGCACTTGAATCGAATGTGTTTTTAAATAATCCTTTTTAAAGCCGGAATAGTTTGAGGTCCAAATGTTATGTACAAAATATAAAAAGGGCAGCGCGGCTACTGGCAATAGAAATAACAAGAACCAATATGGGCTTTCCATGATTCCTAGGATTGTGCCGCCTATGATACCAAACAGAATATAAATCATAGAAATAAAACAAAGACTTGCGTAGACAAGAAAAAAACAGGTATTCATATAAACTAATCCATACATTTTCATCTTTTTACTTCTTCCTTGAACGAGTTGACTAAACTTCCAATTCGCCTTTATTTCCGAAGCAGATTGCTTCAATACTTGCCATATGTTCCTTATTATTTTCTTCACGTTTTCTAGACCTACCTCCCTACATACTTTAAACATAATAGGCGCTACAACTTCGTGAAAAGCTGTAGCATTTTAGTTATTTTTCCAATTCGAATTTAGCGTTTTCAATTTTCACAGTTTTGTTTTCTTCAGTCATCAATTGAAGTAGTTCTTTCCCCTCTGGTGTAACCGGAACAGTAAATGGAATCGCATGGTTTGGCTGAATAACACCAGCAAATGATTCGGATAGGTCTACTTTTTCACTCTTGAATACATATTTTATAGTATCCTCCGTTTCAACGCCCAACGTGTATTCTAACGTAATATTTTTGATTCCCTTTTCCAATCGGTTAATTCCTAAAAATAACATGACACTCTCGCCTGCACTCTTTTCTACAAAGTCAATTGCATGAATACTAAAGTCTTCCGCAACCCCAATATCGGGATTGGCTTCTACAAGTCCGGACAATTGTTGATACATCTCTTCTTCCAACGTGACGCCATTTTCCTCGTCCGCTTTCAATACTTGCATCGAAAGTGCTTGTTGCTCTATCTCTTTTTTCACGTTTTCTTCCTCTCCCGTCTGCGGTTTTTGGTCATTGTCGCCATTACACCCCACTAATAGTATTGCGGCGAATAAAATTCTAAGTAGCTTCTTCATTTCGAGACTCTCCAATCATGATTAAAAATTACTGTCGACTATGTATAAGTTTACTATAATGGAATGATTCAACTTTTTAGTTACGCTGTTCAAATTAGGACTTTCATTGAACAGCCCTAGTTTTTCGGTATCCAAAACTACATCTTTTTCCACGCATGTATTATTCATAGATGTCGGAATAAGAATCCTATCCTTCATTTGCACGTGTTGTTTTTCAACGCCAGTAAGTATACGTGGATAGATGACGCCATTCCATGTGTCGTTAGGAGCCGCGTGCATATAGAGCGTGTAATTATTCCCCAAAGTTTTAGAGCATTCAACTACATTCTCTGTACCGAAATAAAATACGCTTTTCTTTTTTCCGTCAGTAAGAATTTCCACAGTCAAATTCGTTCTGGACATAATCCAGAGCGCATTGGCGAACCCTTCCTCTAACTTAACTTCACCGTCGACGAGGTTAACAAGCCCACGAAGATGAAGTTTCTTATACGTTTTCTCCCATTCCTTTTCTATTTCCTATTTTGTTAACGCTATAAATGGATTGGAAAAACCGATGATTGACTTTGTATTCAGCGTTTGCAACATAACGAAAATATCATTTTCCGTAAACTCTGGAATCATATCTTCACTTCTTTCTATTACTTTTTTTAGATCCGTCTTGTCTTTCTTTCAGTGGTAAACTAAACTCCGGATAAACCTGCTTTACAAGACCCTTGTTTTTGACAATATAAAAGTAACGATGCAGATATACAGAAAAATATGCAGTTATAATTGATAATAGTGAAATTAAAAAAATGAAAATCATCATTTTTGCGGATTCACTATAGACAAACGTTAATATAAGTTGGCCGATTACATATCCTAATCCTGCGAATGATAACCATCTAACATTAATACTCTCCATCTGTTGCATTTTATGATATGTTCCTGTGTACAGCGCCTTTATATTCAACCAGTTCATCGTTACCAGTAAGCCGATAAAGAGAAGAAATCCAATAATAAAAGGTCCTTTCCCTTCTGCTCCTAAGTGAAGATACAATAACTTTTGTATTGCTAAAAAATAGACATATGTATTAACAACCCCATATACACCAAAAAAGAGATAATAGGACTTCTCAAATTTGTATGGGGCGAATAAATAAAGTAATGCCCAAATTTGTAGGATTGCTACCGGCAAAATTGCCGCCATAAAATAAATAAACGAAAATGGTACTCCTAAAATTGGAATTACACCAATTACATATAATAATATTAAGAAAAAACAAATAATATTAGATCTGTTTTCCTTAGGCGTTTGGAATTTTAAATAAGATAATGTAATTGTATCGATTCTATTTTCCCCGATTTTGATACTCTCCTATCCGTCATACCAAGATGAAACTTTATTAATGATGCCTGTTGTTCTCTTTTTTATTGCATCGCCAATTAAATTATAAATACGAACAACTAAAAGCGTTGCAATCATAAGTAGCATTGCAACGCTTTCATTAATTTACTGAATCAAATTTAAAGTTATCCATCTTCACGACTTGGTTATCTTGTTCAAGTGTGTCGATGAGTGCTTCTTGTTCAGGCGTTATGCTTAGAGAGAATGGAACTGCATGATTCGATTGAATGATACCTGTTTCCTGCTCGGAAAGGTCCACTTCAACGCCCTCCCACACAAATGCACCATTATCATGACCTAATGTATAGTCGAACTTGATGTTTTTCATAGGTTCATCCAAACGATTGATGGCTAAGAAAAGCAATGAAGCGTTTTCTGTTCCACTGTCCACGATATCAATAATATTAATACTGAAATCATTGGCGAGTCCCATGTCTGCATTTTCCATAATCATTCGATTTAACTCTTTATAGACTTCGCTATTTTCAATCGTTACCCCGGCTTCTTCGTCTGCTTTCAATAATTGTAATGAAAGTGTCTGTTGTTCAACTGTTTTATCCACTTTTTCTTCAGCCCCTTTTTCCCTATTATTATCCTTTGAGGCACATCCTGCCAATAGTAAAACTACTATCAAAAAAAATATGGTTTTTTTCATGCGAATCCTCCTAATCAAATTGCAAATAGTAACGCATCGCCTGTTCATCATTGCACCCCTACAGACATCTCCACATTGGTTTGCCCTGCATTCGTTTCTTTGAACTCTATGAATATAGACGTTTTTCGACTCATTTCATGCTCTTCAATATAGTTGAGAAGCTCCCAAAACGTTACCTGTGATTGGGCATCAAAGTCATCTGTTAGTCGAGTCATAATCATGCGGTCGTTCAGGAAATAACTGCTGAAATTAATTTCCTCTTCTGCTTCAATTGGAATAAACAGTTCGGCAGTGGGATTGTTCATAATGGAAAAGAACTTCTTTCCTACAGCTTAGTCTTCAGAGTTCATATAACCCCTTTTATCGAAATTAAAGCTTTTGAAACGGAACTTGCAATACAAGATGACGAGCTGCTCGGGCAACACAAAAATCATCGTATAGAATACCGCGAAGCATAAGACTGTTATGACAGCCTCTTCGATATCGGCCAAATTGAGCGTTCTCACAGTAAACTGAATGATAAACACAAGTCCAGTACCTCCAATAATAACGGCTGGAATATACGTTTTCGTTTCGAATTTCGCTAGGAGTCCATCTCATTTCGATCCCTTTCGATACTTCCCTCTTTTCAATAAAATAGAAAATCGGATGACAGTAGCAACGAATAGCACACCTCCAAACTCAAAAAACCTTGAAAGACTTAAAGCCAGTCAAGGTTTTTTTGACCCAATCTTCTAAATAAGTATTATAAAACCCCTACACTCATCTCCGTATAGGTCTGCCCCGCGCGGCTTTTTTTGTACTCAACAAAAATAGGTGTTTTTTGAGTTTTTTCATGTGTGTTCATATACTCCATGAGCTCCCAATACTTCACCTGTGCTTCCACTTCAAAATCGCCTTTGATTCGTGTCGTGAGCATATGGTCAACTAGGAAATAGCTGTGGAAATTAACTTCTGCTTCCTTCGGTATTGTAAAATGCTTCCCTTTAATTGGAAGGAATAATTCAGCTGTCATGACTTCATCGGTCGGATTGCTGATGATTGAAAAGAACATCGGTCCCGTAATTTGATAACCATACTCGTCTAGAATCGAGACAAAATCCGTTAAAGCAAGATCAATTTCTTCGGGTAGAAAGTTATATAGTTTGGACGCGACATTGCGGTATGCAATCTGATGGTTTTCTGCAATCATCATGCATCGCCCTGCCCTTTTATCGGCACATAGAGATCGATGATGATATCCCCGTATACATCCAGTAAAACGCAATAATAGGTAGTCTCCAATTCAATTTGTTGCGTGTTGGCGTATGCCTTTACTTCCTCATGGGCAGCCGCGAAATCCATTTTTTCATCAGCCTGCCGCAGGACCAATGCACTTCCGATGCTTAGGTTTTCTTGGAAAGTAAAGTCAGAGTCTTCTACTAAAACGACTGGACTGCTGATTGGCAAGTAGTAGGTGAATTTTCCAGACGTTTCATCCCCTAGGTTTTGAACAAATGAGAAAAATACCGGACCGTTTTTGTAGACATCTTTATTGAGCGTGAACTCTTCTAGCATGAAGATGGCTTCTTGCCAGTTCTCTTTTTTTTGTTCTGTTTCATATGTTAGTACGTTATTGAAAGTCAGTGAACGTTTTTCGATTCCCATTTACAAACACCCTTTCTAACATCACTTTTCGTTATATAAGTTTCCTTGTTCATTAAAATTAAAGCTTTTAAAACGGAACTTGCAATACAAGATGACGAGCTGCTCGGGCAGGATGAATAGCATGACGTAGAACAGTAAAATGCCTATCGCAATGACAACCATGATATTGATATCTGTGATTGCAGATGTCCTAGCAATGTACTGGATCACAAAGACCAATCCAATTCCGCCAAGAACAGCGGC
The DNA here is from genome assembly GCF_014302295.1 of Sporosarcina sp. resist. Taxonomy (NCBI): domain Bacteria; kingdom Bacillati; phylum Bacillota; class Bacilli; order Caryophanales; family Caryophanaceae; genus Sporosarcina; species Sporosarcina sp. resist. The sequence continues at coordinate 4,313,809 of NZ_CP060287.1, forward strand.
TGGTATGTACGATTTTGTTTCAAACCGTGTTCTAAGCTCATCTTTTTTCGACCCTTTGCGATAATGTCCATTGCGCAGTAAAATAGCGAAACGAACGAATGTTGCGATAAAAACCAGTAACCCAATCAGGAGTGTTATATAGGTGAAATTCAGAAGTGATTCTGGTGCAACCGACGAGCCTTCCCCTTTCTTTCCGATGAAAAATAATGCACAGATAAAAAGAGAAACGGAAAATAGGTTTTGGGCCACTAAGATGGACAGTAAATACTGGACCTTGCCACTTCTTTTATAGACTGCTGGAATTGCATAAATAAGAGACAGCACAATAAGTCCCGCCGTTATCCAGAAATGAACCTTCAATATTTCATCTTTGTATGGATATGCTGTCACATCTCCTGCAACAAAGTATTCCAGTGAAAATAGTAATGCCTGGAGGAATACGCATAGAACCAGGACACCCGCCAAAGCAGAGGGGCGCTGCCTACCTGATTCAAGAGGTCCTCTTAGAACTTCGAAATCTTCTACTGTTCGTTTGGAGGACATCAAATGCACCCTTTCTTCGCTCAATGGAACCACCCTTTAATATGGTCCATTGCTGATTTATCGTCATCTCCAAATTTAACATTCAATAAGGAGTTCACTGCTATTCCTGCCACTACACCGACTGCGGTACCTACACCCGGTATCGGGATTAGCGCTGTACCGGCTGCAGTGAATCCGACTTGTACTGCGCCGCCGATCGCTAAATCGATTGCCGTGTCAACTGTTGCCCTACCTGCAGCTGCACCGTCGTCTAGTCCTTCGTCTTTCGCTGTAGAATAGTTACTATAATAACTAAGACCTGCTCCTAAAGGTGCGAGTGATTTAGCAGCTCCTTTTACAATGCCGCTATTCGCAATACCTTTAAAATCAACGACATCCGTAAAGGACTTACCTGCGCCTTTAATAGTCGCTGTTCCTATTGTTTTTGCCTGTTGTTTAATGGTTGCTTGGTCATTCCAGTAAGCCAAAGTTGGATGCTTTTTCAGTACACTCTCTCCAGTACCTGACCAGCCGCTCTGTCCCGGTTTCTGTGACGCAAACTTCAGCATCGCCTGATTGGTAGCTTGAATGCCATAATGCTTCGGAGACCATTTTTTATTCCCTTTAGGAAGTCCTGCCATGAGTTCTTTAAGTGCTCTTGCATCGGGATTGACCTTTAAACGGTCTAATGCGGTTTGGGTTGCATTGATGCGATATGAATAGTTGCCTGTTTGCAGATTTAAGTGTCTTGAAGTACTCAAACCATCGTCTTTACCTGCAACATACATGCCAAAACTAGAGAGCCCTCCAGTAATCGTACTGTTCGCTTTTTTTGCCAAACCGACAGCTTCTTTCAACATCATTACATAGCCATTGGCAGAAGTAGTTGATACCTCTCCCGTTTCATCCTCTGAACCGTCTTCGACAACGCCATTCATAACGTCAACTCGGTGTTGCAGTTCTGTTTTGAGCGGTTGGTTTTCCGATTGCTCCGCCCACTGTTCAGGTTGAAAATCTATATCGGTCAGGCCATTGCTCATCATACCTTCTATTTCAAGCAACCACAGTTCCATTGTCAGCAAATCCGCTTCAATCTGCGTTAATGCGGCTGTCTGCGTTGCATCGAATTCATGGAGATCAGTGACCGTTTTTTCCTGCTTCGTTTGTGCACGTTTCACGCCTTCGTGCACTTCGCTGTCATTCAAGTGCGGAAGAGCGACAATGTCACTGACTTCATCCATGATAGCATTCGCTTCGTCCGTCAAAGTGAGCGTTAATTGGTCAATTGTTGTCAGTCCTTGTTTAACGTCCGCTTCGAGAAAACTTTCTTGGATGTAACCGTTCGAAGCCGATTCCAGCGTGTCGAGAGCGGATTTCATTTGGCTTAGAACGCTGTCATAAGAAGATTTAAAGGTCGTGAAAAACTGTAAGAAAGGCATATGACAATCGTTATAAAATGCTCGGATAGCGTTTCCGCCTTGCCCCTTTAGGGAATCATCCAGCGCAACAAGCCCTCCAACAGCAGTTTCAATTGCTTTCATCTCACCTTCCAATCGGCTGAGCATAGTAATATTGTTCTGCAAACCTTCTTCAAATGGGCTGACGTCCAGTACCTTCATTGTGACACCTGCTTCGGTCCTGCTAGTGTGCATTGCATGACAGATGCTACTTTTTCATCCGATTCACTCATAAACTTGACTGAATTGGTAGTCGTTACACTATTCGCAAGAAGCACCGTTTGATAACTCGTTAGTAACGTTTCTAGCTTAGTAGAAAGCTCCGTCAATTTCGTCACGACATCCAGTGTATTTCCTGTAATTGGTGGTTCCGCTTTCGGATTAAGCAATGTGGTTGCATTGCTCATGTCACTGATTTTACTTTCAACATCTGCATACACAATTTTCACTTCGGTAGTCATCTAGTTTTTGCCTCCTCTGCTTCTGCCTTTGCTTCCGCCTCAAGACGCGCAATGGTCTGTTCGATAGAAACGATTTCAGCGTTAAGCGAATTAATCTTGTCAGCAATTGCAGTAAACACGTTCGTGAACTGGGCTCCGGTTATTTCCAGGAAAGGTGTATGGATTCCCGCTTCACGAATATCTTGAAAAGCAGTGGCCAGCGTACCGTGCCATGTACTCGTAGATAATTCTGGTTCCAGACACTTTTTTTCTTCCGATTGAAATTCCGATTGTTTTATCCCTATGTCTGATTGGCATTTGGTGAGACGCCTCACTTCTTCCTGTTTTTTCCGTAATAGTTCATTGTAATAGGCCAGCAAGTCTTTTCCTCCTATCCTGTTGTTTTATCACTCCGTAGATTTGTTGACTAGCTTTGGCAAGAAAAACGTAAACAAGGTAACGAGTCCAACCACAATAATGGCCAATAAAATCAGTGTCCGCGGCATATTAGTAGCAGTATTCTCTTCTATAATCTTGACAGCGTCGGTTTTCTTTCCACTCTTTTCAGCACTTGTAAAGAGACCGAGTTCGGCTGTTTTTGCTGCGACAGTACTTTTCTCTCCACGTTCCTTAGTCTGGAAAAGATAGGATCCATTGCTTCTCTTCGGTAATTGCCTTCTACCATCAAAGTAAATATCAAACTGTTTAACAGGAATTGTGTTTTTCATTTCAACCTTTTTACTGTCATGCAAATAATCGGTGTTTTTCTTGAACTTTAGTTTTTCATAAACAACTGGTTCCAAATCGAGATTGGGTTCATCATCCGGAGCTGCTTGAACGATACTATGACCCGCCGTCCAAGCGATTAACAGGATTATCAGTAGCAGCCAAGTCGATTTAGTTGTCATGAGCTTGTTCTGCCGTAGACGTGTCATTTGTTTTGTATTTATTGATCAAATAAGAAATCATGATCATCGCAATCGCAATGATTCCTGTAAGTACCGCTCCCCATATGAAGTTCGTTTCAGGTTCATATTTTATGGACATATAAACAGTCGATAAAATATCTGGAACGTTTATTTCAGGTACTGCAAGAATCAGCAGCGGCGTAATGTATAGACACATCAGTACGACACTCGCAATCCATCCTGCGGTTTGCCCGAATTCAAGTGCTGCACGAATAACCGCCGCACTAGCCAATAGGAGAAGGATGGTGAATACTGTCCATTCAACTGCACGTTGGTCATTCAGCACATACATGTTTATGCTGTAGAGACTGATAATAAGACCTACGAGTAAAGACAGCATGCAAGTCAATCCTAAGCGGAAGCCAATTGGGCCTTCTTTAATTTGATAACTAAAGAAACCAATTAACAGGCTACTAATAAGCAAAATGAGTAGTAGAATAACAGGCGGTACTTTCCTCACTTCATCCGCAAATGCGGCCTCTCCTTTTACCTGGAGTGGATTGACAAAATGATTGAACACATAGCCATTCTCTTGCCCGTCAACATAGGTGTTACCAAGAAAGTCTTGAATATCCGTATCAAATGCTGACATTGCATCCACATTCGTTTCCCACTTATCGCTGAATGCGGTAGACGTTTCTTTCATATTATCCGCTTTTGCAGTTAGATCACTCGCGTAATTGACAAGACCTTTTTGCCTCTCTGACAATGAATCCATCATGCCGCTGAGCGAAACAAGTTGACTACTCACATTTCTTTGACTAGCAGCAACTTCGCCTTCACTTGTTGCCGCAACAGGTTCGCCTGCAGTATTTTGAATCTGGCTAAGTAAAACGTTTGCTTGCTCATCAATCATACTCAAATCATTCAATAGCGCAGCATGCTGCTCTTGCACTGTTTCTTTGTAACCGGACATGATTGCAGCAAACGTTGTACTCAACTCACTCATACCGAGCTCAGTTTCAGGGATACCGTCCCCTACAGAAGTCCAGCCTTCGAGTTCAATTTCATTCATCTCGACAACGTTTTTCAATAATGCGGTTAAGATTTCATCTTTTAGAACGCCATCTTTATGCGTGCTTTGCCCCTGTTCGTCGAGGGTAAATCCAAATTGTTCGAGCGTTGCATAATAGCTCAACAATGTTTTAGTTTCCGTGCTAGCAGCACCCTTCGCAAACAAGTCTGCTAATCTATTCCGTTGATCCCCCGACAATCCATCGTGCTTAAGAAGGGATGCTTCTTTTTGCTTGATTTGATAAATCATCTGCGCTGTATCTGCAGGGGCTGAATTCAAAATTTGTTGAACCGATTCATATTCTTTGTTCAATACATCATAATCACCAACCAGATCCTTGTAGTCGGTGGATGCTTTTACATAATCATCCGTTCCTTCTTTCTTTGTACCGCTCCAAAGTGCTTCCTTTTCTGACATGACTGTGTTCATCGATGATAGCTCGCCTTCAAGCTGTTCCAATTCACTTATGAATGTGGAATCGGGAGTCGCTTCGGCAACACTCGCTTTCATCGCGGTCAATGCTGCTAAAATCGCAGTCACTTTATTTTGCTCTTCTTCGAGCCCTGGCAATGCAGCTGCGAGCTTAGCACCGGCTTTGCGGTCCATTTCTTCTTTGATTGCGTTCATTTGTTGCTGATCAGCTGTTGGATTAGTTGTGCCACCTACAGCCGATCCGTCTTTTCCAGCCGCAATTCCTTTTTCTAAATTACCTAAAATCGAGTTATTATAGCGGTCAATTGCAGTTCCTTGGACGACAAGAAGGTCCACTAGTTGTCGATCGACTTCGTTTTTACGCAAATCGGACAGTGCATTGAATTTCTCCTTATTCGCGTCAATTTTTTCATTCACTTTGACAATTTCACCGTTTAACTTTTCGTTATTTTCTTCAAGCATCTGGACCGATTCGTTGAACTGGCTCGCTTGAGTTGCCGCAGCAGCATGAATCTTAGCTAGACTGTCATCTTGGACTTGTTGAAGAATATTTTTTTGCTGTTGTTGAAATTCTTTATACTGCTGTACATATGTGATGAAACCGTTCATTTGCTGTCCGAATGAGTCGGCATTTTCAATTCGGGCATTATGACCATTATTTGCATCACTGATTACGGAGCGCAGTCCTTCCATTTGTTTTTTCTGGCTCTTCATCTCTTCCGCTAGCTTCTCGGACCCTGGTTTATAATAGTCGGACATCGCAGTAAGGAATTCTGTTTCCTTGCCCAGAATAGTTGTGAACTCTTTTTTAATATGATCCATTTCTTGTGCAACATAACTCCAATAGAGTGTCGAAACCTTTTCGTTTACACGGTTTGTGGCCGTTTCAATTTCATGGAGTACTTTTTCTTTTTCTGAACCCGCTTTTTGGCGTTGTACTTCATAGGAGAATTCCGCTTGCTCAGGATTCTGCTGATCATATGACATGATGCTTTCCGAGAAGTCTGAAGGAATATACACAATCGCTTCATGCTGATTCGATTTTAACCCGTTAACAGCGGTACCACGGCTCATGACTTTCCATTCATACTTTGAATCTTCGGCTAGAATGGAAACAACCTCTTCTCCCATATCGACGGTTTCATCATCCTTGGACATACCTTGGTCTTCATTGACAATCGCTATAATTCGTTTATTGGAACTATCCGCGTTAAACAGATTCACACCTAGTAGTTGAAAAAACAAAATGGGAACAGCTAGTATCAGTACAATTCCCGCACCAATTTTCAGTAAACTCTTATTCTTTTTCATTGCAGAATCTTCCTCTCAATCTCACTTAACGGAATTTGTATTTTACTAGCATTGCCATTCAAAATATAATGTGCAAATCCTAACGGAAGATCCATTTCTTTGCGTTCGTACGCAACGGTATATAATGTCTGCTCCGATTTTTTCATGAAGATAAGCGCTTGGCGAACCAGCTTCAATTCATTCGTGAATGCGTCGTAGCCTTTCGTGATTTCCGCATTATTTCCTGAGATAATTACATTAAACCCTAAGTGGGAATACTTTTTCATCAGCTTCGATAAGCGATCTTGTATGCCAATATCTGCTACTTGTAAAAACCGTGTATAGCCATCGATGATGAAATAAGAAGGGACAAGTTCAGCTGCCCTATTTCCTGACTGGACGGTTTCCAGATACGCATTTTCGGCCTGAATGTAGAATTGTTCAGCTTGCGTTAGCCACTCCATGAGACGTTCTTTCGTTTCCAAGTAGTCGACTTTCGGGTCTCCAGAAAACATGGATAAGCCCCGGTCAAATGAGTCAAATATCGCGATGAAGCCAACGTCTTGCTCCATCAGCGTATGAAGGATCCACTTCAATGTATTTGTTTTTCCTCGCTGTACTTGTCCAACTAGCAGACAATGGCGATTTTTCCTGAAGTCGATCTTTATCGGCCGTACTGTTTCTTCATCCAATCCGATTGCAACAAGTCCATTTTCCTGTTCCCCTGATACATAAGAAGGGAAAATGGTTGACGTCAATTCGAACGGCAACATCGGAATCGGTTGAGGAAGTTCCTGCCCACGGTATTTCTCCTTCAGTTCTCGGGCAATCATTTTAATCGCTTCCAGGACTTCGAAATCATTTGTCCCCGGCGCCGGAAGGAAAACTTGCGCGAAATGTGGATCCTCTTTTTTGATAATGGCCCTGCCAGGGAACGGCTCCAACTCAAATGGGACACGTCCAATGACTGTAAATGATTCTGTCGCATCCATTAAATAATGAACAACTTTCGTTTTCAAATTATTCATGAGTGATTGTCTAACTGACTGCACGCGCGTCGCAGCGATAAACAGATAAATACCAAGCGACTGTCCGTCACGCCCGAATTGAATCAGTTGCATTTCGAGCTCTTCCATCTCTTCACGGATGATATCGTAATTATCGACAACCATGTAGATTAGCGGCAAACGATGCGCAGACAATTCGTTGTACATATTAATATTGCTGACTTCCGCTTGTTGGAATGCCAATTTCCTTTTCGTAATCTCATCTTTCATCAACTTAACGAGTTTTTCCCGCTTCAACTCTTCATCCAGCGTGAAATAGTCAGCTGTATGCGGTAGTTGCCGGAGTGGTAGTAGCGATCCATTGCCGAAGTCCAAAATATAAAAGTTCGCTTCGCTCGGCGGTAGATGATCAGCTATTCCAAGAACTGTCGTCAGCAGTGTATACGACTTTCCATACCCTGATGATCCGAAAACACCCAGATTGCCATCCTTCGTCCAATCATAACCAATTGGTGTTTGACTTTGTTTTTCTGGCTCATCAATCATCCCGAGCGGAAAGCCAACTTGTATTGCAGAACGATCTTCCATCGTTTCGATTCGCATTGCCAGCGGCGGTAACCACGGACTCGCTAACTTCCGGATGGACATATCCGCTTGTGTTTGTGCAATTTTTGCTGTTACGGCTTCCATTTCCGTTAGACCGCTTCTTTTTTTGCTGATATTTGTTTCGATACCGGAAAGAGAATGCAGACCAAGGTCCGTGACAATCGCAATGTCATCTTCGCCCTCCAATGTTTCCTCCATATACGGCGCGCCGCTCCAAGCAGATTGAAACAATTCATAGACTTCATTGTTCCCCACTTGTAAATAGCCTCGACCGGTTACAGTAATTGTGGCAGCATCGCCATTTTTCAAAATCTCTTTACTATCCGATGCATCCTGTACTTTCAATGCGACACGGAAACGGGCATTACTCCAAATCTGTTCGTCGATGATACCGCCCGGTTTTTGTGTTGCCAAAATAAGATGGACCCCCAGGCTTCGGCCAATTCTGGCGGTACTAACTAGCTCGCGAATGAATTCAGGTTCTTCACTTTTCAACTCTGCGAATTCATCTGAAATCAGGAACAGATGCGGCAAGGGTTCAGCTGCATTTCCTTCCTTATAGAGCGTCGTGTAATCATCGATATGTGTGACGACGTATTGGTCGAATAAACGCTGCCGCCTTTTCAGTTCACTATTAATAGAAGTAAGTGCACGCATACTGAAGTTTTTACTGCCTTCAATGTTTGTGATGGTGCCTAATAGATGAGGAATATTTCTAAACGGTTGCGCCATTCCTCCACCCTTATAGTCAATCAATAGAAAAGCGACTTCATGGGGATGGAAATTGACGGCAAGCGATAGAATATACGTTTGAAGAAATTCACTTTTCCCTGAACCCGTCGTCCCTGCCAGCAAACCATGAGGACCATGCGCTTTTTCGTGTAGATTCAAATGAACAAGTTCCTCTTTTCCTTTGAAACCGATTGGAACGGCAAGTGACTTCGAAGATTCGTTCGTCAGCCAATTGCTTCCAATCGGAACATCTTTAACATCCTTCACCCCGAACATTTCAAGGAAACTGACCGAACTCGGTATCGAATTCTTCATACCAATCTGATGATTGAGCGACTTCAGCATTCGAGCAAAGCGTTCATTCGTTTTCTCATCATAGGCATCCAGTTGAAATGGCGTATTAACTGCTTTTCCAGCATTGATGAGGATATCGCCTTCCCAGTCATTTACGTAACGGACAAGCGTATGAACATTTTCAGTCATACGCTCTTGTGCCGACTCAGCAAATATGACAGAAATGCCGAGATCCTCATTACTTTTCCCTTCCAAGTACTCTAGAATGACATGCTCCGCAATTAACGGGTAATTGGAAACGATGAATACGAGATGTGGTGTGAATCTCACTTTCCCTTTCATGTCATCCATATCGCGTTCGCGAATTATTTCATAGAGTGACGACAGCAACTGATCGCGCGTCTCTTCATTATGAATCAATCCTTTTGCATGCATATTTGGAAGTGTGAAATGTGGCAACCATTTCATCCATTCAATGTCTGCGTAGTCCTTGTTGTTAAAGATGTAGATGAAACGTGTATCATGGTAACTATGAGAAAATGCGAGCTGCCCAACGATCTGGCGTAATTCACGCTTGATAATCGATGCTTTTCCGATAAGTCCTAAAATTCCTTGCGATATACGGGCAGTGATTGGGGCACCTGGAATTTCCTTATAGACCGTTTCCATACGCTGTGCTTGTTCCAACAAATCATCGACTTCTCTATTCGCCAAATCCCCCGATGACAACTTAATGTCATAACTAGCGGGCACATTGCCGGTACCAAGTCTAAATTCCATAAAATCATGACTTTCCAATGTCTTTTCCCAAATTCTACCCGACAACTGATTCGTCAATTGCTTCATCTGTTCAAACGGTGGAAAATGATAGTCCAATACTTCTTTTTGCTTTTTGGATAATTCATATAGTTCTTGACGCATATTTTGCAAGTAGATTGTGTAGACACGGCGTCTTTTCGCTTCATTTACCTTACGTCTTTTTCGATCTTTAAAAAATTGCACAGTTGAAGTGACCAAGGTCATGAGGAACATCGAAATGGAAATGATGATGAAAATCCCACGGGGTATCAAAATGGCAACAAGCCCCATGACGATGAGCATAACTAGCGGCGGTGCAATAATAAGCAAAAGACCGCGCCCTGAATCATCACTTTCCTGCGTTGGAAAGGATAGTGACACTTTGTCTTCAGGCAAGTCGTAGATCATTCTGGGTGTCCGTCTGTAATCGGGATACATCGTAACGAGTTCAGACTGTGGTACGTCAATTTCTGACAGTCGGGTTTCGTACTGGGCAGCAGTAACGACTTCTAAAATGTCTTGTTCGATTAATTTCATTTCCATGAACGCCCACTGAACTACATCTCCGATTTGAAGGGGCTCATTCATGTCAACTCGTTTGCCATTCACATAGAGCGGGCAACTGTAATTTTTCTTAATAATCCAGCCAGCCAATGTCTTATTCAATGAAAAATGACCGGATTCTACATTTGAAAAAGTAACTTCTTCCCGATTGAATGTTGCAGTTTCAAGTCGACTATCAAACGAAACTTCATTTTCATAGTCGAGATAGTACGTTTTTGTAGAAGCGGGAGCAGTTAAGACATATAAATGAAGAATTAGTTCTTTTTGTTCAATCGACAAACTCCCTTTGTCCGATATTCGACCGACGTGATCGACTCCATCATGAACCGTAAAACCATCCTTTTCCTTCGCTACTGTGAAATGGCCCGATGTAAATGGGTACGACAGGATTGTGATATCATTTTCGATAGCTGGCCCGATAGTTAGCGAAGTAAAAGAATTTTCATCCACATCGATACGTTGATAATGTTCCCCGTAAAACACCCATAGTTGTTTCATCATGTACACCTTCTTTTTTTAGTTCCTAGTTTTCGCTTACAAATTTCATTCCTTATCTACTGTTTCAACTTTGTCTACCTTCTCTTGCTTTTCAACTTTGTTTGCTTTATCTTGTTTCTCTACTTCGGCTGCCTTTTTTTGTTTCTCTACTTTGTCTAGCTTTTCTTGCTCCACTACTTTAGCTGCCTTTTCTTGCTTCTCTATTTCTGCTTCGGCTTCTGCTTTTTCTGCCTCGTCTTCTTCATTCTGCTCCATCAATTTTTCATACTCTTCCACTTCTCTATCTACTTCTTCTAACAGATATTGTTTCTCTTCGCCTGTAAGCGTATGATCAGCTTGGAGTTCTTCACGTCTTTTAAGTAATCCAAAAGTGATGAGTTCACCATCTTCCATTGACCTAGCCAAATCAACCGCATTCGCGGCTTCCCCCCGGCCAAGATAAATCCAATACTTCAAGTAGTCCGAATCTGTTTGCAATGTGATATTCGACAGCACATTTCTTTTTTGTTCTTCATCCAATTTTTCGTTTGTCACGAACGAATGAGCCAGTTCATACAGCATCACATAAGGCATCGACTTTATGCTGTACGGGCTTAGTACGGTGACAACCTGACTATAATTTCGCTGCAAAAAGTATTCATGGCTATCAATGTACGCTTCGTTTTTCGGCTTTTCGTGTATGAAATAAATAAATGCAAATAGTAGTGCTGGAATAAGTAGCACGCTAAGACCGATAGATAACCATTTAGTCATTTTCCACTTTTTACGCGGTAATTTCACAAAGCTTTGTTCTTTGATATCCAAATTTTCAAGTTGTTGCTCAATATAATCGAGTAGCGCTCGGCTATTCTGAATGGACATCACTTTCGCACTTGTCTCATTAAGCTCCAGGACCTCGTTATACTTTAAATATTCTTCATATGTGAATGAGCCATCTACTGCCGCAGCTACTGCCGCCCTCGTTTCCAGCCAGACGCGCTCTGCATCATTTCTAAATGGCGGCAAACTCTCCATCACCCCGTAATAGATGAAAACAGGGGCCATGCCTTTGCTATACACTATATTTTCGGGACAAACGATCAGATTTAGACGGGGATACGGATGAGCATCAACCTTTTCTACAAGCTGATGCGCAAACATCCATCTTGACTTAGCATCTTCCGATTGAATTTCATCAAACTGCTTCAACGAACTTGGAATGTCTGCTTGTATGATTAACTCGTCATCTGTTATGACAATTTCTTTTCTGATTTCAGGATTGATTTCTTTTAAAAAGACAATCTCAGTACTTCTTTTAAATCCGAAACGTTCTTTTTGAAAGATGAATGTTCTTTTGTTCTCTTCTTCATTGATCTCTACACCTATCAAATCTTTTAAATATGTATGTACATGAGTCGGCATCTTTTTTTCTCCTTCAAATGATTTCAATACGGTCACCTGTCCTAATCCCACAATGTGCCAGTGTCAAATGCCCTGGAAATAGCTTGTCTTTATTAACTACCCGTATCCAGTGACCTTCACGCGGATTTATTGAAATAGAATTTGCCTGCCAAGCAATGTCTATCATTTTTTTCATAGTATAGTAATCGGATAATCTAAGATCGATTATATCGCCCTCGTAATTTGAAAGATCTACAGTAATTTCGATATACATAATTTCCACCTCAATGAAGGAAAAGCGCCTTCCTTTTAGGGAATGACGCTCCACTATTTTCAACTTCTGAATCTGAACAATTAGCCGCGAATTTGACCAGCGATTTGCTGATCCGCGTCTTGCAAAGCTTGTCCTGCACGGCTTAACTGTACGCCGACTTCACTTAATAATTCACGCATTTCGTTAAAACTTGGCTTAAGGCGCTCATATTGCTCCGCAAACGCTGCACTAGAAGCCCCTTCCCACATGGATTGCAATTCACCAATCATTCCGTCCAAACGGCCGATTTGTGAAGCAACCTCCCCTGATTCGTGATTGTAGCGTGATGCCATTGCATCCAGTTCTGCTGGTGTTACGCGAATAATTCCTGACATTCCAAACATCTCCTTTTCCTTGAATTTTAGTGCATGTATAAAATAACTGTATGGATAACGACAATTTCTCATCGCAATACAGAAACTTCTGAATTTAGACTCGCGGTTTTTTGCGGCATCACCTCCTTTCCGTTTCGATGAGCAATTATGGTGCAAGAATCATCGATGTAGTCTCTACTGTTTCCCTAATCCGATAAGTGATTGTGATTGGTTGAGTCGCAAGGTCATTGTAAATCGTGTTATATTCCCGGGTCGCGCCCGTCACATAGTATTTTTGGAAGTTGCAGATATTTACTTGTTCAATCGCGCGTTCATTGACTTCAGCTATTATTTTTTCAACAATCGTGCCTTTTGCATGCTGTAATTCCGCATCAACCAACCGATTCAATCGAAGCGCCAATTCTTCCATTTCGCCCAGCAGACCATTCACATATACACCACTGGGCTGCATGTCTTCGTTTGGTAAAAAACAATAATCCATATTGATTTGTCCCAATTTCAACTCCCCCTCCATTAGCGAAGCTCAAACATCACCGTAAGTTGCTGATCTTCAGAAAAAAGTTGAATAATTGCATCCTTCATTTGACTGAATAACAGCTTCCCTTTTTCTATATCGGCTGCGTAGAAACTTTGAATTCCATCCATCACATTTGTAATTTGTGACGGCATGGGCGGAATGTGTTCTTGAACAGAAATACCGATCATCTCGCGATCACCACCGCCAAGCAAATAACTGTATGAATGAGGATTCGTTTCCATATAGCCTATTTGAGTTAGTAAGTCTTTTCGTCTGGACTCGTAAGGTTGTTCAAACTTCTCGATATAAGCACGTTGTATACGCTGGATGACATGGCTCTTTTCTTCGTAGTTATCCAATCCCATCCAATACAACCGGGTCGCAGAAGATACATTCACCTCGATAATGGAAGCTCCCCCTCCTGCGGAATAAATGAGGTCATTCCCTACATAGCGCCGATTCGGTTGGGAAAGCCCGTTGATAAGAGCCTCTAATGCATGCGCATCGAATGATCCTAATACATCTGCTAGAAGGTCCTTCCCTGATTCCCATAAAAGATGAAAGTCAGATACGATACCATCCAATTGTTGAATCGCATACTTAATTCCCTTGAAGCTATCATTGAACCCTTTTATTGTCGTGATATCAAATGTCGAAATTGCAAGCAACACATTCGACACCTTCTCCGCACGCTCCTGTATGCTTCTCAAATAATCGGAAATCCGTTGTCCCTCTTCCCCCGACATTGCATCGGCAATCACTATAAGCGTCGGAAGCTGCTTGATCAACGTTAGCAGCCGTTCTTGAATAACAGGAATTTGGTTAACAATTCCCTTGAAAGCCGCATGCCGATTCTTTGCCGCCTTGAATGGATTGGAGATTGTAAATTTCGCGATTTTTTTCAGGCTTAAAGCCCCTTCACTTTCGGGATCTCCAGTCAGCAAGACATTAACATTTTGAAGGAAGTTATTATCGATGCCCGTTGCAAAGTAGAATAACCCATCCATCCCCGCCTCCTCATAGTAAGGTGCCGCTGTCGCTACGTACTTTTGCAGTGATTGCAACTGCTTATCCGGAATTCTACTGATTACATCGTGAAGTCCTGTTATGTTAGGGTCCGTATCGACTACTTGTTCATTTCCAAAACGTATAAATCCTCTGGTAAGATGTAAGGGATAGAGCGCATCTTCTTCAGACGTAATATGCTCGATGTGTTTGCCCTTTGATTTGTAGTAGTTTAATGCGAAAGTACGGAGTTGATTTGGCTCGAGTTTGTAAAGTTCAGAAACCTTCTGGATTTGTTGTCCGAACTTTTTTCGAATTCCATTAAAAAAGTCCGCGTCATTTGCAGCAAGTTGATAGACGGTCGGCGCTGCATCATTTAATGCATAGACTCCGTCAAAATCTGCCCCCAATAAATGCAGCATTTGAATGTGGTTACCACCTAGTGAATGCCCAATGCCAATTTTTCTAAGTTCAGGAATTCTCATATCGTTTCCACTCGTATTTCCCGTTTTAATTACTTTATTTATTTCTTCACTTGCCCATTTCTCGAAATCCTTCGCATCTTGTAATTGATCATTTACTTCCCCAGTGAAAATACCTAACCCATTGTATATCCAGTCGAGCGGTTGCCCGTCTCCCTCTCCACCACTCTCTGCGTGCTCAGAGCCACGAGGTATCATATAACTTTGATTTATGCCCTTCTCTGAATCGTAGAAATGAATGACCGTCCCATCGAAACCGCTATCTCTTCCCTCTCTTTTGAAATCATTGGATTTATATAAAGTAATCGCGCTTGGTGGTTCTGCACCTGTTTCTTCAATATAAATGCGTCGTATATCCTCAATTGAAATTGAAGTGAATTTCCCATCATCTATAGTTCCATATTCTAATTTTGCAATTCGCGCTTTAAGAATAGCGGAGTCGAGTACGTCTAGTTGTTCGTCATTTAATTTATTCATCTGGTCCTCCCCTCTAGCAAGACTTGGATAGTGAATACACGATCAGCTTTTATCCTCAAATTTTACTGATTTGACCAGTTCCCAAAAATGTTCTTCAATACTTTTTGTATCTGCATTACAATTTGTGGTCCAATCACTACAATGGTGATTGAATAATATCCCCAATGCTTTATCACTGTTTTTATCTTTGATGAAGCCTATATGTGAATAGACAGGGATTTTTTCTTCTCCTTCTTCTCCAACCTCAGAAGTTCTTTTGCCAAAGTAATAAATATTATTCTCATCTTCACTTTTACTATATTCACCCTCAAATTTAGAGAAGTCAGACAAATGTTCTAAGCCCATCTCTTCAGAATCAGGTCGGTCCTCAAATTGACCGTAAACGCCATAGGATAAATTTTCTTCGTTATCTAGCCACGCATATAAAAATCGTTCCCAGTGCTTTTCTCTTTTCTCATAGAAGACAGAATCCAATGTTGCATCTGTCGGAATCCACATCGTATATGCCTCTGTCCACGGCTTAAAGGCATAATGCCCATCAGCAACTTCGTCAGTTGAAATGAGGAAAGAACGTGTATATTCATCTTGTGCTGCAATTGTATCTGGAAGTTCCGTCGTTGTTTCCTCATTATCGCCCGATTTCTCCATACCTGTGCAACCCCCCATCAAAATCGCTAAAACTATCAAGATTGTCATTTGTAATCGTTTCAACTCGTAGTCTCCTTCCAATTGAACCCTTCGTCTCTTAGTCGGTGGCATGTGTTTTTCATGATGGAATTCAATCTTGCTGGAATACGGCTTCGTATAAGTAATCTTATAACTTCGGAGTACGCCGCTTAGATTATCCAGCCAATTTTACTAAGTCTTTATCGCTAGCCTTCGAATATGTTACTCGATTGATTTTCACTGACTCTTTAACTTGCTAAAAATTCATTTTAATTAATTCCCATAGGTTTCCATTATATTAATAAATAACACTTGGATAACCTGCTGTCAAAGAACACCAGTTTTCAGCGAATTAGACTCAGCCCTTTAAGCCCACTTAACTATTTAAAATCTATTTTCCGGAGTAATAATTGGTTGATATCAATCTAGTTAAGTAGTTATTATTTAATAGATAATCAAGATTTCTACACCTAATCTATTACTTTAGATTCATTTTAAGTTTTTGAAAATTAAAATAATATCTCGATATAAAGATGCTTGAAATGAAGGGATGTATTTGATTTGGAAATTGACTGAGGTTTTTTATTCTTGGGGCATAGCGGAATTGAGTATATCTAGATGTTCGTCATTCGATTTATTCATCTTGTCCCCCCTCTAGCAAGACTTGGATAATTAATTTATGATCTACTTTAATCCTCAAATTTTACTGATTTGACCAGTTTCCAAAAATGATCTTCAATACTTTTTGTATCTGCATTACAATTTGTGGTCCAATCACTGCAATGGTGATCAAATAATATCCCCAATGCTTTATCACTGTTTTTATGTTTAATGAAGCCTATATGTGAATAGACAGGAATTTTTTCTTCTCCTTCTTCTCCAACCTCAGAAATTCTTTTACCATAGTAATAAATATTATTCTTATCTTCTTTTTTACTATATTCCCCCTCAAACTTAGAGAAGTCAGACAAGTGTTCTAATCCTATCTCTTCAGAATCTGGTCGGTCTTCAAACTGAGCAAATAAGCCGTAGGAAAGATTTTCTTCGTTATCTAGCCATGCATATGAAAATCGTTCCCAGTGTTTTTCTCGCTTTTCATAAAACCCTTTGGATAGTTTAGCATCCACAGGTATCCACATCGTGTAAGCTTCTGTCCAAGTCTTAAAAGCATAATGCCCTGCTGACACTTCGTCAGTTGAAACGAGGAAAGTACGTGTAAACTCATCTTGTGCTGCAATTTTATCTGGAAGGTCCGTTGTTGTTTCTTCATTATCGCCCGATTTCTCCATGCCTGTGCAGCCCACTATCAAAATCGTAAAAACTATCAAGATTGTCATTTGTAATCGTTTCAACTCGTAGTCTCCTTTCAATTGAAACCTTCGTTTCTAAGTTGGTTTCTATGTATTTTTCATCATGGGAATAAATCCCGCCGTAACACTATATTCAATAGACATTCTACGAACTACGGCGTACACTGTTGGAATTATTTATCTAATTATTCGTCATTTGATTTATTCATCTTGTCCTCCCCTCTAGCAAGACTTGGATAATTAATTTATGATCTACTTTAATCCTCAAATTTTACTGATTTGACCAGTTTCCAAAAATGATCCTTAATTCGTTGTGTATCTGCATCACAATTTGTTGTCCAATCACTGCATCTATGATCAAATAAAATCCCCAACGCTTTATCACTGTTTTTATGTTTAATGAAGCCTATATTTGAATAGACAGAAATTTTTTCCTCCCCTTCTTCACCAACCTCGGAGATCATTTCACCATAATAATAGACATTGTTTTCATCGTCGCTTTTACTATATTCACCTTCGAAACCTGAAAAACGCGTCAAGTGTTTCAATCCATACTCCTCAGAGTCTGGGCGATCTTCAAATTGCCCAAATATGCCGTAGGAAATATTTTTTTGTTGTTCTTCCCATGAATACGAAAATCGTTCCCAGTGTTTTTCTCTTTTCTCATAAAAAGTTTCTGATAGCGTCCCGTCCACAGGTATCCACATGGTATATGCTTCCGTCCATGGCTTAAAAGCATAATGCCCTTCCGCAACTTCGTCAGTTGAAACGAGGAAAGAGCGTGTGTATTCATCTTGTGCTGCAATTGTATCTGGAAGCACCGTTGTTGTTTCCTCATTATCGCTCGATTTCTCCATGCCTGTGCAGCCCACTATCAAAACCGAAAAAACTATCAAGATTGTCATTTGTAATCGTTTCAATTCGTAGTCTCCTTCCAATGGAACCCTTCGTTTTTTAGTAGGTTTGTATGAGGTTTTCATCATGGAATTTAATCTTGCCAGAACTAAAAAATCCAAAATACAAGGGAGTACTCAGCTTAGATTAACCAGTCAATTCGACTAAATCTTTATCGCTATATAAAGTTAATCTTCAATCAGAGGGAGGGTTCTTCATCCACCGAATATGAGACTTGAGGGATTTTCTCTACCTCCTCATTCTTTCAAAATTTCATTTGGATTCATACTTTCCAGCGTATTATCCTTTGTTCCTATACCTCTTCTTTTATCAATCAAGTTATCATTCAAAATAATTGTATATGCACCTCTAGGTATACCTTCCAGCTCATTAATATCTGAAACGATTTTATCAAAGACCGCCTGATCGGGTTCCGTGTCAGATTCTTTCATAAATAATTCTATGAGAATCAACATTTGATCGGGCTTGAAATCAGCTTTACTCAAATTCTTTTTTATTTCTTCTTTACTAATTTCCGGGTTTTCTAAATACATATCATATATCCCTTGAAATTCGTTACCGAGCTTGCTTGTTCTGTACACTGAACTTGAGAATCCAGAACCTCCGACTTTTTCTATTGCCTCTATTGGTACTCCGACAACAGGGTATTTTTGAAGTATACTTTCCAAGTATTCATCTAGCGTTGCAAATTCTTGTTCATAAATCATTGCATATAATGCGCCTTGGATCGCATTTTCAACTTGCCCTTCTTCGGACCAGACTTCATCAGTTTCCACGGTTTCACTATCCACATCTATTGGTATAATTGCATACGTATAAAAATGGGGTTCACCTACCGACTCCACAAATATGGTTGCACCATCGACTGCCCCGATGATGTTATGGACAATCACTTCTGTTTTATAGGTGCTTAAGAAATACTTTTGGACCGCTTCTTCGATTTCTTCCCGGTGTTCTTCAGCCAGTCTTCCTGTTTCTGGTCTGCTGTCGCGCAATTTATAACCTTCACCGGTGTAGTCCTGTACACGTACGAAGTTCTCTATTTCGTACGCATTTCTCTTGTTTTCAGTCGACGGTTTCTTAACCTCAATTTTTTCATTGTTGGTTAAATTATCCATACCTGTACATCCTCCTACTAGTAATGAGGAGCTCAATGTTAGTGCCAGTATGTTTTTATAGCCAATATTCAATGAATACACCTCAAATGTCTATAGTAGATTGTTGTCCCTCTTCTATATAAAAAGCGCTATCAATGATTTACATGAATTTTCCATAATACTAATAGATACCACTAAGATAACCAACTGTCAAAGAAAGACAATATACAATGATATAAGCTTAGATCATTTAACCCACACGAAATATGCCGTTCCATTTAAACAAGTAACAATTGTCTGCTATTAGTTAATAACATTCTAGTAAACTGTTACTAATACAGTAAGATACCTTACGGACTGCCCCGTAACCATTACTTTAAGTTCATTCTCCCTATTTTTAAGAATCGGAAAATACCTTGATATGAAGGGATTTATGTGGTTAGTAGATAATTGGATTTCTGTTTGTTGGACACTTTACTGATTTGATTGGACACTCCAACCTTTGCTGGACGCTTCCGCGGATTCATTGGATACTAACCCAAGAATGGTTAGATTCTTACGGTGTCACCTAACCAAATTCGACATTATCACATCTTCGAACCCTAATAAAAACAGCTTCAATCCAGATATAAAGTCTGAATTGAAGCTGTTTTTATTTTAGCGCCCTCGCGTAATACAGAGTTTATTTCCAGTCCCCTTTCACCGTATTATTTCAGAAATCTTCTGTGTGATTTCAAGGAATTTATCTACATCTGTAGACGTATGGCAATGAATTGGAGAGACTCGAACAATGGCATCCAAATTCACTGCATCCAGAATTCTTTTGGAGTAGTGGCTGCTCGACTCCCTTGCGTAGACCAAAATATTTTGTTCTCCATATAATTGGACAGCCTCCTCGCAAGATATATTATCGAAGGTCAATGCCAAAATAAGATCTTGTCTAATTCCATTCGCTTCTTCGAAATGTACTGTAACATTCGAAATATCCTTTATACCTGGCCTTTCATTCGATCCGTTAATCAGCCGGTTTAAGATAGCCTGCTCTTGCAAATGGATTCGATTCATCCCTTCCGTAATTAATGTTCTACGATCGTCAGACGAGTTGAAATAACTGCCTATTTCGCAAATATAATCAATTACTTTAGAGAAACTTGCAAATTGTGCAGGTGTCGGACTACCAATATTCCAGTTATCATCATCTGTCGCAAGTAATCTATGATGCGGAAGCGAAGCAATGCGATTAGAAAGATACGCATATCCTACACCGCGATTGCCGAACATTTTATATGGAGCAATATTTAGAGCATCAATTTTCCATTTATCAACATCAATTGGACCATGGGGGGCTCCCTGTACGGCATCTACCACTATAATAGTATCAGGATTTTTCAGACGTATCGCATCCGCATAGCCTTTAATATCATGCATGGCTCCTGTAATATTGGAGGTTAAAATAACGGATACAAGAACTGTTTCTTCGTCAATCAGCTTCAGAATATTTTCCAAAGGAATGCTGCCTGACTTTGGATCAGCCTTAGCAACCCGCAACTCATGTTTGTACTGCTCTGCTGAAAACTGACATGCGTCATAAGATGAAGGATGTTCAATGTCTGTTGTTACAATGTTACCACTAGACTTATCCATTGCAATGGTCGTAATTATTTCAAACATCAACTTGGATGCAGTGAGGGACGTTGCAATCGAACCATCCTTGGCATTCAGAATAAGTCGGATATCTTCCGTTCCTTTTTCAATTACTTTCCGAATGTCCATTGCTATATCATGCGTACGCTCAGGACAGTCCGGCAACGAGGATAACTGTGTTTGTGCGTCAACAGCAGATTTTAATCTTAACGATCCCCCTGCATTTTCAAAAAATAGCCGATCATTCCCGTAAGCATCCTCATTTACGTATAAGAAACTGTCAGATATCAACTTTTGTAATTGTTGTGGAAAAAAATTAGTATTGCGTTCTAACATAACAGCACGACCTCCCAGTGATATATTAAAAGACTTCTTGTTCATCCGTCTTTATTTTATTATTTTTCGCATTGAATATTTCTTCATCCAAATCGTCGTTCTTCTTGGCAACGATTGTTGTACCTGTCAAATCACCGGCAATGTTCAATGTTGTATGTCCCATATCAATTACTGGCCAAATTGCTGCTAAAATTGGAATAATCAATAGTGGCATCCCTAATGCTTCCAAAAGGACAATAGACATGACAATTCCCGCACCACGCACTCCTGCGGCACCTATTGACAAGACCAATCCTAATAAAACGAATTGTACTATTAAACCAAATGTAATTTCTATTCCATATAGATTTGCGGCAAATACAGAAATGATCCCAATTGCAACCGCAAAACCATCCATATTCGCCGTTGCACCAAACGGAATTGTGAATCCAGCAGTTTTTTCAGAAATTCCCAAGTTCCTTTTTGTAACTTGGAGTGAAACCGGAATGGTAGCAGAACTTGTAGATGTCGTAAATGCAAAGAGCATCGATGGATATATGTTTTTATAGAATTGAATCGGATTTAAACCGGTTGTAAATTTTAACATGATCGGATAGACAACTAGCAATACAACCATCAATGCAATATAGTCTGCAACTACAAATTTCACAACAGCAGATAACATTTCTGACCCGAATGTCCCTACCAGATTTGCAAGCAGTGCAAGTATTCCATAAGGCGCTAATTGAATAATATATCCCGTTAATTTCAGCATGAGGTTCGCACCTTCATTAACAAACTTTGTAATAGTCGGAACCTTTTCTTCACCAAGGGTAAGCATGACAAGTCCAATGATCACTGTAAATACAATGATTTGGAGCATCTCCATATTCGCCAATGATTGGAATATATTATTAGGCACCCACGATAGAAAGTGTTCTACGAAATCGAACTCCACCGTTTCAACCTTTTCTCCATGATTTAATAATGATTGTAATCCTTTACCTGGTTTTAGTATAAGCGCAACAATTACCCCAATCGTTGTTGCAATGATACTCGTAATGATCAAATAGACTAAAAAAGAACCGCCGACTTTACCAACTGATTTTGCATCTTTCATACTTAATATCCCAGCCAGAACCGACGTGATAACCAGCGGTATAATTAACATTTGGAGCAAGCGAATAAATAACGTCCCCAAAGGTGCTATGTATTTTGCATTCTCCCCTAAAATAAATCCAAGGATTATTCCAAGTATCCCCCCGATTGCGATTTGCGTGTACAATGGTAATTTAAGCCACCGTTTCATTTCAATTCCCCCTTTTTGAAATATTGTGAAAGCCCTTTCATAGTTTTAAGTGTAACAAGCAAGATATATATAGTAAAATTAAATATATAACTATTAATTATCGATAAATTAGATATATAGGGGGCATTATATGAATCTTAGTCAAGTCGAAACTTTCTTGTCTATTGTCAGACTGGGTAGTCTTTCGAAAGCGGCGAATCATCTTTATGTTTCTCAATCAACAATAAGCCAGCGTTTGAATAACATTGAAAAAGAATACAGTGTCATATTATTGGAACGTGAAAAAGGTGTAAAAAGCGTTTCACTGACAAATGAAGGTGAACGATTTTATCAAATTGCATTGAAGTATGAATCCTTATTATTGGAAGCGAAAAATTTGAAATCGATGAGCACGGAAGCTACCATCACAATTGGGGCTGTCGATAGTGTGCATAATTATATATTGAATACCATATATCCATTGATTTCTCAGCAAAACTCCCATATCCGTATTGCTATTCACACACATCAATCCAATGAAATTTATTCCTTGATTGATCGTAGAGAAATCGATATAGGCTTTTCTTTACAAGATCGTATTCTGCGTAACGTAAAGGTAAGTCTATTGTTTGAAGAACAAATGGTATTGATTCGAAGTAAGGAAAATGACTTTATCGATCGCATTATTCCCAATAATGAACTTATCCCGGAAAATCAGCTTTATATTAATTGGGGAATCGATTATCATATTTGGCATGAGAAACATTGGGGGCCACCTACTAATACATATATTCAAATCGACACTGCAAAAATGCTACTGGAGTTCCTATCTAAAGGGGATTATTGGGCGGTTGTTCCTGTTTCAATTGCCAGGAATTTTCATAAACAAGGGTGGATTGATGTCTGCTTACTCGAAGATCCTCCGCCATTTAGGAATTGCTACCAGGTTGAAAGAGAAGGTCTAAACATCCATGCACAACAGGTCAGTGAATTCATTTTTCAATCAAAAACAAGGATTGAGCAAATAGTAAGACCTTGGGAAAATCAAATTGGTTACTAACTATTGTCCGATTACATAACTAGGACTGTTTGAAATTGGTTTCAATCTACCGAAAGATTATTTTATTTTTGTCGAGACTAAAGGAAACAGGAATCAGATATTGACTAACATGATTTTTCATGGGATGAATAACTAGGTTATGTGGAACACCTGGCGGGATTTTTCTCTTTGGAGTTTTTGGTGTGGATTGATGGCGTCGGGTTGGGAATGGTTGGAGGCTTTCCTGAGTTTGTTGGACACTCCTTCGTTGGTTGGGCGCTTTCCGTGAATGATCGAACACTTTCGGCGATTCGTTGGAGACCCCACCAATTTTATTACTCACATTAACTTGTCTCTATCATCAAAACACAAAAAGCCCTTTGATTGCTAAAAGGGCTTTTCTGTTTGCTATGAATGACTAACTTTTCTTTGGTTACCGAAACACCTGTAGGCTCAATATAGCGCACCTACACTTCGTTTATTCCAGGTATTCATCTGTCCGACCTATACAAATTAGCGTTGTTCCCTAGCGCCTAACCTCTTCAGACGTCACAACATATGCATTCTCACTCTCAACGCCAGTGGCGGATACGGAAGTAATTCCATAGGTGTATTGTTTGTTGCGGTTTGCTGTCTTATCTAAAAATACGGTATTTCCTTTTGTATTATAGACAACATCTACTATGCTATGAGAATTTTCATAGGATCCCACTTCGTTTCCTTCAAAACGGTAGATCACATATTTTCTTGGTTGTGTAGTCGTTTGATCCTGGATGACTAACTTCATTCCGGCTATATCCTTGTTAGCTTGTACCCATGTTGGTTCTGCTGGAATTGCTGCGTTGCTCCAAGAAGCTGCTGGAGTTAAAGCAGTATAATTATAAAGTTGTTGCTTCAGGATTGTTGCATAACCAAGCTGATTTTTTTGGATGCTCTTTAAAGAAAAGTGCATTTGACCCGTAGCTATTTGGTTTGCTCTGTTGGCAAATACTTGGTTGGGTAACTCCATTTTGTTCTTCCATGCTTTATCGGCGTCAACGCCAACTTTATAATCAGCTAGACCAATATATAGATTAACAGGATGTTTGTCGGCATATGTTTCTACTTCATTACTCCACCAATCCAATAGAGTTGAATACTTAGCTACTGACAGTGTTTTAGACCAGTAGATTTGTGGCGTAATATAATCTATACTGCCGTCTTTAATCCATTGTCTTGTATCCGCATATAAGTCATCATAATTTGTTACACCAGCTCGCGTACTGCTGCCAGTAGGATCCATTGATTGATTGCGCCACACTCCAAATGGAGAAATCCCAAATTGCACATGCGGTTTAGTCGTTTTAATAGATGAATAGACCTTTTTGACGAGTTGGTTAACATTATCTCGACGCCAATCGGCTATTTTTTTGAAAGATGATCCATATTTCTTAAATGCAGCTTGATCGGGAAATGTTTCATTTTTAATTTTATAAGGATAAAAATAATCATCCATATGAACAGCATCAATATCATATTTAGCTACTAATTCTTTGACTGTAGCTATTAAATAATTTTGTACTTCAGGAAGTCCAGGATTCAAATAATATTGCTTACCATATTTAACTACCCATCCAGGATTTGTACGGGCTACATTACTAGGCGCAAGGCTTGCCAATGTTTGGCCAGGCATTGTAACTCGGTAAGGGTTGACCCATGCATGTAGCTCCATACCACGCTTGTGCGCTTCATTTATCATTATTAATAAAGGATCGTAACCAGGGCTTTTCCCTTGTCTCCCCCCTGTTATATAGGATGACCATGGCGCCAATTTAGAAGGATACAACGCATCATTTGTTGGTTTTACTTGATAAATAACTGCATTGAATTTATTAGCTTTCAAGTGATCCAATGTTTTCTGTACCCAAGCAGTATATTGAGCTGCATTCATGCCTGGTTTCATATCCACATTTTGAACGGTTGCAATCCAAGCCGCACGCATCTCATTCTTAGGGGGCGTCACGCTTGCTCCTTTAACCTGTAATGGCAGGAGTGAAATAAGTAAAACGAGTGTTATAGCCGCTGATAATGTAGCTTTAAATAGATGTTTTTTCATTATAAATAACTTCCTTCCTTACCCTATGTAATGGTTTTTCTAGTATCTCGAGTAGTTGTCCATCTTTTTGACTTCTTTATTTCCATTTCCCCCTGTATCCTTATCCTATTCTAATTGTATCCAATTATAGGTAAATATGAAAGGAGTAATTCCCCCAATTAAAGTATCCACAAGAACTTCCGTATTTTATTTACTCAATGAAAGGAGCTGACGAGATGGAACAATGAATGAGTTTTATATAAGAAATCGGTTTCCCGATATGCGTATCATTCTTTCTTTTGCACCGACTCGAAAAAAATTTAGTTTATTCGACGTTCAAGAGAAATTAGTTAAAGTATAGAATGAACAGCAAAAGAAATAGCCCCTTAATCCATTAATGGATTGAAGGACTATTTTCTTCGAGGCTATTCACCAGTGTCAGAATTGACTAAGGGTACCGGTGCTTGACACAATGACCTTCTTTTCTAGTTATTACTTTTGTATTTTCACATATCGGCTGTAAACATATGCTGTCTTGCCTTTGTATGAAATCTTATACCAGCCTTTTTCTTCTCCTAAAATAGTTAGCTCTGTATTCTTAGATACGGTGCCATAAGATTTCCCGCCGTTTGCTGGATGAGAACGAACATTCAAGTAGAATGCGGTAACATTTCCTTTAGGTGTTGCTGGTTTTGTGACTACGGGTTTAGCTTTATCTGGTGCGGGTTTACTCGGGCTAACTGGTTTAACTTTATCCGGTGTCGGTTTGCTCGGACTAACCGGCTTATCTTTTCCTTCATCTTCGACAGGGGCAGGGGTTTTTAATACTTTTGATAGCTCCTGATAAAATTCTCCTGTCGTTTTCACTTTGGAAAAATGACTATCACTTACTTTGGCTTTTAAAGAAAGGGCTTTAATCTCCTCTTTCGTTACATTATCATTTGCATTGATAGATGCGATGTTTGTGAATTTCCCGTCTTCCGTAGTAGGGATTTCCAAAATGCCTTTATTTACAAGATCAACGACCGCTGAATATGACGGTGATTTTGTATCTACTCCGATAACTTTCCAGTTGCTTTGAAGAATCGGTGTGTACTCACCTTTCATCTCTTCTTTTAAATATTTAATCGCCAAATTACGGATTGTGCCTCCAGTTTCACCATATGCGCTTTCATTTTTGGAGGACCAAAGCATATTGAATTTTCGTGCTTCAAATGGCTGTCCCTTTGAAAGAAGGAAGTCCATCCTGTACGCATTCATGCCAAGTGTTAGATTGTCTTCCATGTTAATTGGTGTTTCATCTAATCTGCGAAGATTTTTGATTCTGTTACCTGCTTGCTCTGTTAAATCGATATCGTATTTGACGTTGCCAAAAAAGTCGTTTGTACTATATTTTGATGCACGACGCGTTTTATCAAAACTAATCGTTACATCTCCTGATCGAGTACTGTTAAAGTAGCCGGCAGCCCATTCCATATAGTCTTTCAAATCTTTTCCGGTTACTTCATATACCGATATTTCTCCACCGGCAAACTGATAATTGTATGCAATATCCTTTTTCTTAATAGGACCGATATCCAAGAAAGCCTTATCGTTATCAATTTGATGCGCCACTACATCCGCATTACTGTAATGAAGCATGACTTCATGGAAAAAGTCCGACAAAGGTGTTTCTTGAATTTGTACAGCTGGAATTCCGGTGATTTCATTTTTCGGAACAAGGTTCATTCCTTTCAGCTGCCCCACAACAATATTCGCATCCGCACGAGCGAACTCATGAAACGATTCCAATTGTTTTTCCAACTTACTGTCCGATTCAACAAGCGTTCCGTCAACTGATTTAACTGGAATTGCTTTTGCATCTTTATCTTTCAGAATATATTTTGTACCCTCGCGATTGAAAGTCAAATCTATTTGGGAAATATGTGTACCGTATTTATTGGGTTCTGTAATTAAAACACCATTTACCACTTCTTTTTCAATCAGTACATGATTGTGGCCCCCAAAAATGGCAGCTAACTCAGGTACTGCGTTTGCAACATCGCGCACGCCCGTTCCAGGAATCCCATTTTCATTTTCTAGACCCATATGCATTATGCCAATCATGACATCTACTTTTCCTTCTAACTCTTTAACTACCTTTTTTGTCTCTTCAACTGGATTTTTAACAACCAAACCATCCAGATGATTAGTACCTTTTTCAAATTCAACGATTAATGGAGTGACCATACCGATAATCGCAATTTTAACGCCTTCTTTTTCGATAATCGTATAAGCCGGTAAAAATCGATCGCCATTATCTTTATAAACATTTCCCGCCAATTTCGGACCTTTGTACTGGCTGGATACCTTATCCAACGTATCCAATCCAAAATTAAACTCATGATTACCATAAGACCATGCATCATAATCCATTTCATTTAAAGCCTTCATTAAAGGAGACTCTGGTTGATCATTGAACAGTTCTGCTGAATTATCCTGAATCATATCACCATTATCCAGAAGAATTGTATTTGGATTCTGTTCACGTACATTTTTAATAATTGTAAACAATTGCGTTAAACTTCCGCTTGGGTTTGATCCGTCCACTGCATAATCCCAAGGCATGAAACGACCATGAATATCTGAGGTTGCAAGCAGTGTAATATTAATCTCTTTTTCTTCCGCACTAGCAGTTATTGGCATAGAGAAAGTCCCTGCTCCAAGAACTAATACGATTGCTAAAATAATTGATATAGACGTTTTAAATTTAACCATTCCATTATTTCCCCCTATTATTTTCGGAATCTTAAGAATACCTCTCCGAGTATAGCATTTACACCATTTTCTAACAAGTTGTCCTTCAATTAAAGTGAGTTTTCCGAATGAGGTGGAGCGCAGCATACTTGAAATTTGATCACTCCTATAATACTTAGGACGAGTACATCCGAAGGACAATATTAAATTGGAACTAGTATAAGTAGCCAGACAAATAGCACAATAGTTCAGGGTTCCTTTTATTTTAGGGTTCAACTCGTCTCTGGTACTTAAAGAAATCAGAGAACTTTGACCAATTAAGAGGCTTATCCGTATCCTACATCCGATTCACGAACGGGCTTCATCAACCTCAAGTTCTATGCTTTTGCTTCCAATATGCGCAACTCTAATTCTTCTGTAAGCTCCTCTTTCCGTTCTTGTGTCCACTCCATAAATTGTGCCATGTAGTCAATCACCGAAAGTTTCCAAGTCTCTACCCAATTAATATCGAAGAAGATTGTTCCAGTCCTTCGCATAAAGTAATCGACTGGTGTTAAGATCATTTCATGTTTTATGGCATAATGAAGTGTCAGTGTGATTGAGAGCGGTAACCCTGTTTCCTTTAATACTTCGTTCGCAAGGTTAACAATAACGTCTGTGTTTGTCCCATATAAGGCAGCTATATTTGTCGCATCTTCAATCGAAATACCAAGTGATGTAATTTCTCTTGCTTTGGAAGTAATAAAGTTTGGTAATTTTTTGGGATTATTAAATTCCCCTCCTGATAACTTCAAGTCTTTAGTGATTGAACTACCACTTTGCACTCCTACATTTCGCAGTTCCTTGCAGAGTAAATTAGTTACTGTTTCAGCCATTTTCCGATAGCCTGTTAATTTCCCACCTGCAATCGTGATAAGTCCGGTTTCTGAGATCCATACCTCATCTTTCCGAGAAATTTCTGAAGGACCCTTTCCTGCCTCATGAATTAAGGGCCTTACACCCGACCAAGTCGATTCGATATCATCCAAACCAACGCTTGCCGCTGGAAACATAAACTCGATACATTTCAATAAATACTCCTTATCTTTGACTGTAACTTGAGGATGCTGCAATTCATCTTCGAATACAGTATCTGTCGTTCCTACATAGGCTTTTCCGCTTCTTGGAATCGCAAAAACCATTCGTCCATCTGGTGTATCGAAATAAATCGGCTGTCGAAGTGGGAATTTTGCTCCGTCAATAACAATATGGACACCTTTTGTATGAAGAAGGCTTTTACCATCAATCTTTCGATCCATGCCAATTATTTTTTCAACCCAAGGACCGGAAGCATTAACAATTTTCTTCCCATTTACCCTAAACCTATTCCCTGTCAACATATCCTTAATATAAACACCTGATAGACGGGCATCAGAGGTATATAAGAATTCTTCCATTTTCGTATAACTTAGTAGGTCTGCACCTTTTTCTACCGCCTTCTTCGCAACTTCAATTGTCAACCGGGCATCGTCTGTACGATATTCAACATAATATCCTCCACCCAAAAGGCCCTCTTTTTTTAGTAAAGGTTCTTTTTTTAGTGTTTCATCCCGAGATAACATTTTCCGCTTTTCTCTACGTTTAACACCAGCTAGAAAGTCATACACTTGAAGTCCGATAGAAGTAGAATACTTTCCAAAAGTTCCTTTTTTATAAATAGGAAGAAGCATCCATTCCGGGTGAGTGACATGTGGGGCATTTTCATAAACAATTGCTCTTTCTTTTCCTACATCCGCTACCATTTTCACTTCAAATTGTTTTAAGTACCGAAGACCTCCATGGATCAATTTAGTTGACCGACTCGATGTCCCCGCTGCGAAATCTTGCATTTCCACAAGAAGCGTCTTCAGCCCACGTGTTGTGCAATCCAGGGCTATTCCAGTTCCAGTAATACCTCCCCCGATGATTATGACATCATACTCATCTCCCTCAATCCCTGACAACACTCTATTTCTATCCATATAAGAAAATTTTTTCATTTTATAATCTCCTTTACAAAATAAGGCCATCACAATATCCCTCACTCTATGGGAGGGCATCGTAATGGCCTTTCTCTTCTTCTCTGACCTTTATTCGATTTATTACTCTATTTAGTATGTTATAATTATTAGGTAAAAACTCCAATGATTGAAAGAAGGAAATCCTCTATGCGCTTAGTTGATATGGTTGAATCGCAAATAATTGCATCTGTGCAAAATGAAGAAGATTTACAACGGTCACTTACAAGTAATGCTAATATTGTTTTCTTACTCACTGGAAATTTAATGACGATAGCTGACTATATCAAACAACTTAAAGAGGCAGGTAAATATGTCTTCATCCATCTAGATTTTATAGATGGAATTTCGAATTCTAAAAATGCCCTCAGTTATGTTGCTGAATTTTGGAAACCTACGGGTATTATCACAACAAAGAGCCACATTGTTAAAATGTCAAATGAAGTTGGACTAATGACGATACAGCGTATATTTTTATTAGACAGAAGCGCAATCCAAAAAGGTATTGAGATGGTGAAATCTTGTCGCCCTGACGCTGTAGAAATCATGCCTGGTATCATGCCAAAAATCATTGATGAGCTCTCCTCAGAACTGAATTATCCAATTATTGCAGGTGGACTAATAACTCAAATATCTGAAGTCCATGATGCACTACAGGCTGGCGCTCTCGCCGTTTCTTCTGGAGATCCTGAAATGTGGAATTTCGACTTATAACGTACTAATATCTTTTACACTCTCAAGTACAAAATCAGGTTGGTAGTCAGTCTTCCTTAACATTTCAGGTGTTGTGATGCCTGTCATGACAAGTACGGATTGAATACCGGCTTCTTTAGCCATTTTAATATCCGTTTCCAGTCTGTCTCCGACCATGTAACAATCACTCGCTTGCATGTCTAAAACGTTATTCAAAACGTATTCCGCCATCATCGAAGATGGCTTTCCGGTAATTGTTGTTATGGGTTCACCGGTGGCCCCCTCAATTGCTCCAATCATAGCCCCACAATCTGGAATTTCCCCACCTTGTACTGGGCATGTCCGATCAGGATTAGTCGCAATAATTTTTGCTCCATTTCGCCATGCTTGAAAAGCGATATTTAACTTATCATAAGTGAACTCACGGTCCCATCCGAGAACAACATAGGATGCTTTTTCAGGTACATCTGCCAATTTTATTTTTTCATCTGAAAGCTCTTTGAATAAAGGCTCTTCTCCAATTACATATACAGTATCCCCTTCATCCATTGCTGACTTCAGATAATGTGCAGTGATGTAATTCGAATTGATCACTTCATCAATCTTTACCTCAATACCAAGCTTATTTAACTTTTCAACGTAATCATTTCTACTTGCAATTGATTTATTCGTAAGAAACACGACCTTATCGCCGCGTTCCTTCAATTCTTTTATTGCTTCTGCAACACCACTAATGATTCCATCATCCACATATATTGTTCCATCAAGATCAAATATGAATCCTTTCAAGACACTTCACTCCCATAAATTCATAGCTTTTGTTTTCTACCTATTCCAGTAGCAATTGCCTGCAGTACAAGAACGAGTACTACTAAAATAATCGACATTGCAGCCGCAGAGTAATATTCTCCACGTAAAATATTTTGGAAAATCGCCAAACTCATTGGCGCCCATTCTGGTGGAGCTAACAAAATAGATACACTTGCTTCTTTTATGACTGTAATGAATACCAAAACCGATCCTGCTGCGATTCCCGGAAGCATAAGTGGTCCGATAATCGTAATGGCTGCAGTAAGTGGAGTTGCACCAAGATTAATAGCAGCTTCTTCAATGTCTTGCTTTATAGCGCGCATCGCCCCCATTGTCGAACGAACCATGTAAGGGAGCCGACGAATTGTATATGCAATGATGAGGAGAAACGCTGTACCCGTCAATTGTAACGGTGCAGTATTAAATGTTTGGATCATTGCAATCCCAAACGCAATTCCAGGAACAACGAGTGGAATAGATGCCATGAAATCGAGTTTCGCAGAGTTTTGTCTTACAACAAAGTAAGAAACAAAAGTAGCAATAATTACACTCAGAACGAGCGCTCCAGTGGCAAGCATAATACTATTTTGAATATTCCCCATTGAGGTAGAGAAAATAGTCTTATAATGATCTAATGTATAACCGTTCGGTAATAGATTTTTTCCCCAGGTCGTTGCAACTGATTGTAATGCAATTGAAAGCATTGCTAGAAGCGGCACTAATACGATAAAGAAAGAATAGCCTGATAGAATTCTAGTCAATAATTTGTTTTCAATCAATTTCTGCTGTTTTGGCTTTCCGGAAACAGAACCATAATTCTTTCCTTTTGTAAACAAGTGTTGAAGCCAAAAGAAGAATGCGGCAACAATCACCATGACAACAGTCAAAATTGCAGCACCACCCCAGTTAAAGAAACCGGAAATTTCACGATACGCCTCAACGACAAGCAAGTTCAATTCCTTAGGAGCAAGAACGATTGGTGTTCCAAAATCCGAGAAGCTAACAGTGAAAATTAGGAGTGCACTAGAAATGACACCTGGTAGTGCAAGTGGAAATGTCACGAATGCAAATGTAAACCAACTTTTGGCACCCAAGTTCTGTGATGCTTCCTCCAAACTTACATCACTTACTTTAAATGCAGCAACAAGTGGCCATAAAGCATAAGGGAAGAAGAAGAATACTTGTACTAAAACAACACCCGTCATCGAGTACGGGTTTACAAACATTCCCTCCCCGCCTAGTGCGTTGTAAATCTGTGTTACCCATCCTGCGCGTCCAAACATAATGATAAACGCATATGAAGATATGAATGTTGGTACGATTAGCGGTACCATACATAGTGCGGAAATCGTTTTTTTGAAAGGCATCTTCGTTCTAGCAATCCCATATGCAAGCGGGATACATACCAAAATGACAATAATGGTAACAGTGAATCCTAAAAGTAGACTATTTTTCAATGCAGACAAATAGCCCGCATTCGTAAATATCTTTTTATAGTTTTCTAAAGACATACCTTTCAATTTTTCTATTGTTGAACTGAATATAGCTGGATCCGTTAATGAGCCTAGCAGATTGATGGGTTGGCCAGTAAAACTGACTAGAAATACTGAAAACAAGGGAAGGAGCATAAACAGACCGAAAAACGCATAAATCAATATCTTAATGAGCGTTAATCCACTGAATCTGTCTTTGAATTTCTTCATATCAACAGCACCCTTCCATGTTCCACCGTCAGTTTAACCTTCCTTCCTTCTTTAAAAATGCTTACACCGGAAGTGTATGTTGTATCAACGATAAGTTGATAACCGCCGACTTGTACATCATAGCGAACCACTGAGCCCAAGTATGTGGACATAACAACTGTTCCTTCAATAACATTTGTTTTCGTTTCATCGATGACACTATCAGCAGCTTCGACTTTCACGTGTTCAGGACGTATGATTGCATCTACTTCTTTTTTTGATGTCTTGTTAGCTGACTTAATTAAGAAACCTTCGCCTTTTACAATTGTTAATCCGTTTTCTTCGCCTAAGACTGTCCCCTTTAGTATGTTAGACGTCCCAACAAAGTTTGCTATAAATGGAGATGCAGGATTACTGTATAAGTCTGTCGGCGTACCGATTTGAACTATATTTCCTTTATCCATAACTGCAATACGATCAGCCATACTCATGGCTTCTTCCTGATCATGAGTAACGAAAATAGCAGTTATCCCTAAATCCTGTTGAATTGTTCTTATCGTATTTCTCATTGAATGCCTAAGTGCCTGGTCCAAGTTCGAAAGTGGTTCATCCATCAGAAGTACTGCCGGTTCCATGACAAGTGCCCGAGCAAGAGCGACCCGTTGCTGCTGCCCACCCGACAGTTCACTAGTCATCCGTTCCGCATGATTATCCAATTCCACATATTTAAGTATTTTCATTACTTTCTCTATTGTCTCTTTCGGATGTTTTCCAAATCTCTTGTTCAAAAGTCGTGCATAGATACCCATTTGCTTAATGGGGTTACTAGAATTTAATTGTTTGATATCCAGGCTGTAGGCAACATTGTCGAATACATTCATATGAGGGAATAATGCATAGCTTTGAAATACCATTCCACAATTTCGTTTGTTTGCCGGAATATTTTCCACTTCGCGATCGCCTATGTAAATGCTTCCAGAGGTGGGATCCTCAAAACCGGCTATGCAACGCATAGTCGTCGTCTTTCCACACCCAGAAGGGCCGAGGAGGGCAAAAAACTCGCCTTCCTCTATATCTAGGTTAATATCATTCAGTGCAGTAAAGTCACCAAATGTTTTTATGAGATTGCTTATTCTTACTGAGCCCATCACTACACCCCCTTATTTATTGAAATTTAGCTTGCCATTCGCTTCGTACACGGTCATAGTTTGCGTTAACCCAATCGATATCGAGCTCAACCGCATGCTCTTTAATGTTATCAAGTGTTAGTGGTGTTTTCGATTCCACTTCAGGGTTTATCGGAATATGGTACCAGTTTGCCATTATTTGTTGAGCGTCTTTAGATAGAAGGAAATCGATGAATCTCTTTCCGCCTTCTTCGTTTGGACCACCTTCAATGATGGATACTGGGTTTACGAGAACTGGCGTTTTATCAGGCACTACGAAGTCCACACTTTCACCTTTGGCTTTTTGTTCATATGCCATGAAGTCAAAACCGACAGCAATATGCGCTTCACCCATAGATACTGATTTTGTAGGCGTTGACCCTGAATCTGGCATAGAGTTTGCTTGTTTAACAAGTTTCTCAAAATAAGCCCATGCTTCGTCTTCTCCATTGCGCATCATTTGATCCATGACCATTAATGTTGCTGTTCCGGAAGCTGCCGGGTTAGGGAACTGAATTTTCCCTTCCCATTTAGGATCAAGCAAATCTTCCCACGTTTTCGGGGCTTCTTCTTCTGTAACGAGCTCCGTATTGTATGCGAAACCTAATACAAAGATTTCGACTCCGACGTAGTTGCCATCTCCATGTTTCATTTTAATACCATTTTCAACTATGTCCCAATCTGCTGCAAAATCAGGAATATACTTACCAAGAATCCCTTTTTCTACTGCTGCTTCAAAAGGAAGGATCCCCCCACCGCCATACCAAACGTCAGCTTTCGGATTATCTTTCTCTGCTAACATCTGATTGACAAGGACGTTTGTACCGGCATAATGGACATCCACTTTTTCATCATGCGTTTCCTGATACTTTTGAGCAAGCTCTTTCGTAAAGTCTGGAGTCTCAGGTGAATAAAGTGTAATTCGACTACCTTTACCGCTTCCACCATCTGAAGATCCACCCGCACAACCACCTAGTACACTTGCCGCTAATAGAATACTAGCAGCCATTAAGCCAGCTCTTTTCATGATTATCCCCCTATAGTAATATTTTGTAATCTAGGCGACAAAAAAGATGAATGCTAAATGAAACCCCTATCCATGTAAGGGCTTTCATTTAGGCATTCATCTCATAGTCTCTGCCTAGTTATGTAACTATACCCAGTATACAATGTATTCAGAATAATACAACCCCTAATTAATAGAAATGATTATTAATTGAAGAAGGCCTGTGCTTGTAACAAAGCTAAAATGTGTGAGCACCTGTCCACTCTGAATTACAATGCAAAAAAGCCAACCGTTTTTTCTATGATAAAAACGTTTATTATGGAAAATCTTTGTAAGTGGGAATCTCTTAGACAAATTGAAATTGGTATTCGCTCTGTGAAAATTTCCTGAATGAGATTAATTTAAAGTCCATTAGTCATTCGCAAATCAGTCGGCGGCTTATTGAATTAGATACAAGAGATTTAGTAGAATTACTTGGTCGTTTCGCCAGTAATTATTGGTTATTACAGAGGAATGCTATAGGTCACTGCAAGAGTTCCAGCGAAAAAAGAAGAAGAGTAAAGGTTGACAGAAAGTACCGGTTCCCATAACGAAGCCCATACGATATGGAGAGAATTTCGTCATTGTTAGCCCAATAACCAAAGAACATTTTTTAAATATGCAAGAGAATGACCAAAAATAAATTATTACAAAAAAGGGAACTGAGTCATTTACACAGACTCAATTCCTTTTTTAATTTTTAGTCTAACCACAAATGTAAAAGTATCGGATTTTTTATTTATTATGGTTTCTACACAACGCTAGTAAGTACCCGACACTAAGCCCCCTCACGGAAGACATAATTGTTTACAGCTCGAACTTTCCGTTTTATGCGTTAAATCGAAAACAACTAATCTTTTACTTGGCACAAATCCTCACCTTACTTCCTTATTCCAACCGAAATGAATCTACTACAAACTCCAACTCACGTATCATATTTGACACAATATCCACGTCCTCTTGGTTTAAAGGGTCATGCATTTCTTCATTTGCCTCACCAGCAATCGCCAACGTGTAGGTTTTATTACTATCATTGGTTAAGTATATTTCATCGCTATTTTCCCAGTAACTTTCCTCTAAAACTTCATCATAAATAATGATGCTAAATACGTATTGTTCAATTTCTTTCGAGTGATTTAAATAATAAAAATCGATTGTTTCCTCCGAATCATTTTCCCAGGTTCCATAACTAATCTCTACCGAATCGTTCCAAATGACTGGATAATCAAATGAGATCCCGTAGTCTTCATCTGTATAAGTTGTCAATTCTGCGTTACTCTCTACCTCAGTAAAAGAATGTACGACCGATTCGAAAACGACCGAAATGCCTGCATACCCGAATATCAACAAAAGCGTTAACCAAAAGCCTTTCCAACTACTATCACCACGTTTTCGTACTTTCTCAAGAAGCTCGTCACCTGAAAAGCGCTTTTCTAATTTGTTAATTTCCTTTTGTGCAAACTTTTTATATTCAAAATTACCCCAAATACCAAGTACCGCCGCAATACCGATGTTGATATATAAGTCAAACTGAGCGGTGGAAGCTCCTACTAAATAGTGTACTACGTCAGCTATGAGCAAAAACAGCAGTATCACTAGTACATGCTTATACATTTTCCGATAACCGAGCCAGAAAAGCGTAGCAAAGAAAGCGGCCCAGTTCCATGATCGTCGTTCGTTTTTCGCCCATTTCCCAAAGTAATACGACTCTTTATACTCGCCAACAAAAGCTTTCAACAAGTCCGGTGCTTCTGTCTCACTAGGTGTTTCCACATTACTGTCCAAAAGGTTATTTCCACAAGCCTCACAAAATTGATCTTTTTCAAAAATCGTACCCCCACAATGAGTGCAATGCATACACAATCCCCTATCCCACTGGCAAATCAATTTCATCAACTTGCTCTATATTTAGTCGTACAATCTGTTGAAGTCCCGCGTTTATTAAAGTAAATATAAAAATCCATGCGATGCTAATCAGCAAAATATATAAAAAATTAAAATTCTGCAAATAGTAGAGCGGCATATCCCAAATGGAATGCAAAATAACAGGCACTGAAAATAATTTAATGAATTTTGCATTCAATAGATGATGTTGGTTAAATAGATTTCCTTTCTTCACATACACAAGCTCTGCACCTGCTATAGCGGTCCTTCACATGTATTTTTAAGACAGCGGAAAAAACATCCCGTAAATTCACATCAATGGCACCTTGTTCTCCAACCAGTGCATTTATTTTTTCAGTAGCTTGCAAAAAAGTTCCTGTTACATGTTCTGGAACGCTTTTGGCTATTGGCTCCACCATCGCTGATGAATCTTCACCCTTTTGATTTGTATAACTACTTTTTTCTGGTTGCCTATCAAGTCGAGCACCACAAAAAGAGCAGAACTCCGCCTGCAAACGAGCTTTTTCCCCGCAGTTAAAACAAAACAAATAAAAACTCCCCCATTAATGTTTCCAGTTTAAGAGTCTATAATAATATGTATTCTTAAATTAGCGGTTCGCAGTTTTTCCAACTTTCCATATTTCCGATTTATTGTATTATACTATATTAACAGTAAATATTTTCTATTTATATAGCACTATTATATCATTCGGATTAATAAAAGAATAGGTCTGATATTAATTGTATGGATGCCTGTGTAACAAAAAACAATCCACGACTCACACAATTATATAAAACTTAAAGAAGTTTAGATGATTAGTTATTTCTTTACTCCTCAACTTATAAATATATAATCGGAGTGGATTGACTAAATAGTGTCATGTACAAGTACTTGAAATTTTAGTTCGTTGGACACTTTCGGTGGGTCGTTGGAGGCTTCTCTGAGTTGGTTGGACACTTCGAGGGTTTCGTTGGACACTCCCTTGTTGGTTGGACGCTTTCAGTGGTTCGTTGGGGGCTTTTCTTAGTTTGTTGGAGACTACGAGGGTTTTGTCGGACACTCCTTTGTTCGTTGGACACTTTGAGGCGATTCCCCAAAGACCCCAGATTTTAATTACCCGACTCTACTAGTACTCATTCAAACACGGAAAGAAAAATACGCCCTCCACCTGATCATTTACTGTGATCAAGCAGAAGGCGTATTCAATCAATATTGCAGAATTATTATCTTAGTCTTA
Organism: Sporosarcina sp. resist; assembly: GCF_014302295.1. Lineage (NCBI taxonomy): Bacteria > Bacillati > Bacillota > Bacilli > Caryophanales > Caryophanaceae > Sporosarcina > Sporosarcina sp. resist. The sequence goes on from NZ_CP060287.1 coordinate 4,352,579, forward strand.
CATCAATTTCTTTATTGAAGTTAGCATAGTTACCTTGCGCATTTTGAACGGGTGACACAGTATCCCGTACAAGTTTGACTCTTAAACTCGTGACATAATTGGAATTTAAATTGGCTGTAACCGAGTTGATTGCATTCGATGAGTAAGTTCTAGAATCTACGACGTCAAGGACTATATCTCTTCCTCCATCATATACGCCATTATTATTAGTATCTAAATAAATCACATCACTAATGCCACTATTTATTGAAATATCATTCGCTACAGAAGCTTTGATACTGACAACAAATGTATCGACATTTGAATTGGGACTGTAAACGGATGCAATGGAATTGATTGGCAGAAGGTAACCATTGAGTGTAATATCAAAATCATATGCATCTAAAGAGCTAGATTGAACTGTTTCACTGAAACCAAGTACAAGTGAAGCACCATTATTAGATATGGCTGCATAATTGAATTCCGGTTGGTTTTGGTTACCGCTAACAAATGTAACTTCGCCCGCTCCAGCGGATGCAATGGTGTTTCCTGCATTGTCTCGAATATTGTTGACCGTAAATAGCGCTTTTTTAGTTGTTGTGATACTTGCAGATGGGACACGGACTGTTACGGCAACAGATGTAGCTTTATCTGCCGACCCAGTGATAACAGTTGTGACATAAGATCCTACCGGTAATGCTCTACCGTCCCACGTATAGTTATTGATGTCTTGAATCGTTGCTAGGTTCACTCCACTATCAGCGTCAATTGCTGTATAAGTAGCCGTTTGTTCAACACCAGGAACTTGTCCATTTGCTGGTGGATAGTTAGTAACAGCAACAACTACGGGACGCGTACTATCCGATGAGATGGTATTTTGAACAATAAACGTTTGTGTTGCAATCGCATTTGGATTTGGTGTGCCCGCTTTATCAACGACTGTGTTTGCTGGTAGACGTAATTGATAGGTTCCGTTTGGCAATGCCTGAGTAATTGTTAATGTATTGTTAGTAATCACTGCATTCGCCGCATTGTAATGGTTTAGGTAAATTTGAGTTGCGGCTCCTGTATTTTGATCAATGACTGTAACTGCATTTGTTCCGCCTATTGCAATATCCTCTGTAAAGTTCGCAACAATTTTGCCATCTTTATAGTCAACAGTTGTAAATGCTGGCGCAATAGTATCTTTATCGAGAGTAACGTTAGTTGAATAAAGGGCGGTGCTATTACCGACTGTATCTTTCACATCAGCGTCGACAAATAGAATGGCATTGTACGCGCCATTAAAGAATAATCCTGAACCCGTTAAGACAACCGTTTTTTCATTACTACCAGCCGAAGCTACGAGATTTGTCACCGTGCCATTTGATTGGACGAGACGTGCTTTTCCTGCAAATGAAGCAATATTCATATTTTTATCATATGTGATTTCTACTCTATTTTCTCCAATAACCTTTGTATTCAACACAGTTGGAGCAACTGTGTCAGCAGAAATTGTAACTGTCGTTTCCACTGGATTTGGAGCTATCACGTTATTCTTATAATCCTTTACATTGGTCAATTTTACTGTTGCTGCCGTACCTGCTGCAACTTGTTTGCTAGAAGTAACATCTAAACGATTTGGATTCGTTGGGTTGTTCGCAACAGTCGCTGCTGCACCATTGACATACGCTATGACTCCTGCTGCATTAACAGGTTCATCGAATAGTAGGGCAAACGAGTTCGTAGATGTTTTTCCGGCAGCTGATCCTGAAACGAGTTTCGGCGCAACTTTATCATTGGCTTTGACAATCGCTGTATACTCCTCGAACTTTTCACCTGATACGGATTTAATAGCATCAGTTAACTTAAAGGCATACTCGCCGTCAAAAATCCAATTTGCGGTAATCGTTAATGTTTTACCATCTTCGGACAATGAGCCTTTAAGTTGTCCAGGGTTCACAGTCGCGCCCGTCACCATCGTAAATGTCATATTTTGAACTTCATTCGAAGCGTTTAGTACGGTTGTTTTCGTAACAGGTGTTGCGAATTTAACTTCAACTTGTTTAGCGTTAATCGCGGTTACTTCAGTAACAAAACGATCGTCAGCAGCAAAGCTAAATGTCACAGTAATTGTTTTTTCTACTTTTGCTTCACCCTTAGTAAGCGTTACTACATAATTGCCAGCTGTTGTGCTTGCCGCCACTTTTGCTACTACGCCTTTTTCCGTAATGAGTGAATTAACATAGGTTTGAACCGCTGTAAGTTTGTTGGCATCAGTTGCCTCATTGCCACGCGAGACTGTGACTACACCAGCTTTCAATTGACCCGCTGCTGCTTCTACTGCTACCTTGTCTACATCTACTTTCGGCGTTGTGAGTGCTTCACTTCTGAAGACAAATGAAGCCATTTGTCCGCGCGTCACAAGTGCGTTCGGCGAGAATTTTGTAGGTGTTGTCCCAGTTGTAATTTCTTTGGCATACAATGTCCGGACATAGTCAATATGCCATTGCTTATCATTAATATCGCTAAATGGAAGTTTTCCAGATTTCATTTCTTCAAATTCAAAGCCGAGTACAATAATTTTTGCCATTTGTGCCCTTGACAGACTATCCCCAGGTCGGAATGTGTTATCTTCAAAACCCGAAATGACTCCCGCTTCAACAAGTGCAGCAATATATCCGTAGTATGGGCTCGTTTTGCTAACGTCTTTGAACCCTGGATTTTGGACCTCTTTCGTATCTAAGTCTAATGCAAGAGCCAATAGTTTGGCAGCATCCTGACGAGTAATGCTTTGACCTGGTTTGAATGTACCGTCTGGATATCCACTAATCATGCCTCTTGCAGTAAAGTCCATGACCGCTTCATAAAAATGATGACTTGGGATGTCCTTCACATCTGTAAATGTTGGATTGGCCGCCTGCGTATTTACGGGTGCAACCGCAACAAAAGCCCCTGCTGCAACTGTTGTTGCCAACGTAGCTTTGAATATTTTTTCATAACTAGATTTCCTCATTTTTAAACCCCCATATAATGTAGTAGTACTCTCTGTATGCCATTCGCTTTTGCCTATTCTTTATAGTAGTTAGGCTTTTCATCAATTGCGAGATAAATATGTACAAATTATTCTTACTAATAGTATAATTTAATTGGGAAATTTGTGCAACTTAGTGCCGGGTACTAGTTACTCAATTTATCAGAAGGTTACCTGCGTATAAAAACAAATACTTAGGATAATATTTTGTTCTAAAATAATTTCGTTGGACACTTTCGGTGGTTCGTTGGAGGCTTCTCTGGTTTTGTTGGGCACTCCTTTGTTGGTTGGACACTTCCCGGGAATGGTTGGACACTTTCGGCGGTTCGTTAGAGGCTTCACTGATTTCGTTGGACACTTCGAGGCAATTCCCGAAGCCCCCACTGATTCTAATTGCTCAAGTCTACTAGTACCCACACAATCATAGACAGAAAAAGACGCCTTCCGCATGATCATTTACGCTGATCAGCTGGAAGGCGTCTTCAATCGAAATTACAGGGTTCTTATCTTAGTCTTACATCAATTTCTTTATTGAAGTCCGAAATTCGGGGTACAGTTTATGCTTCAACCAGCCTTTATCCATCCATATAAATCATTCTATGGCGGGTTTGCTGAATTACGTTGGACATCATGATTTTCATTTATTCATAGTTCTTAACTAATCTTGCCTCATGATGCAATTTGCATATCAGCTAGACCAACCTGTTTCCATATCAATTCCGCCCATTCGGGGTGATCAATAAACGGATTGCGGTTTCCTTGCCATTCTTGGATGACATTGTTGCGATTCCGTTCAAATTCATCGACTGGATCTTGTTTATGCCATTCTAGTAGGACTGAAAGTTTACCATGGTATGGTGCACTTCCGTTATTGAGTTTTTCATTTAATTCGAGGTCTACACGATCGCCTTTTTCATAGCGAGTTGCCATATAGAAGAGAATTCTTGCTACGTCGCCTTTTACGCGATCTGGTGGCTCAAATGAACTTGCAGTTTTATAACATCCGTTACATCCTTTAACTGCACTTCCGCCGTTATCATAATCTAAGTTTCCTCTAGAGCTATTGACTTGTACATCTGTCGGACGTAAATGATGGATATCTGTTCCTGGCCCTAGACTTGTACCAAAGTTTCCATGTGATTTTGCCCAGGTATGTTCGCGGTTCCAATCGCCAACCAATCCGCCGTTGCGATTTTTAGCGCGGGACTCTCCCGAGTAAAACAGTATGACATTGTTGACGTTATTTGGATCCTCATCTGTTTCACGGAGTGCTTCCCATGCTTGAGCGTAGGAGAGTTGGGTATGGTCATCGATGATCTCGTGAAGTGCAGTTTTTAACGCTTGTCCGTTCTTACCAATCGCGTCTTTGTAATACGTATCTAGTGGTGACTCTTCTCCAGAATCCGCTTTAACCGTAACTGTAAAGCTAGCAGTCGTCGTTTTTTCTCCATCAGTTGCAGTAACACCTACAATATGGCTTCCTACTTCAAGTTTCAACGTTAATGTAGCTCCTTCAATTGTCCCTTTTGTTGAAGTAAATGTTAGTTCATCTTTATCGGGGTCAGAGAAGTAATCTGTTAACAAGAAGGTTAACGTTTCTCCAGTTGCAACAGTTGAATTAGGAATTGCTGTTTTTACAATTGGCGCTTTGTTTTCAGTAGGTAAAGAAGGAACCTCATTTTCGAGGTTCCCTTCTTTGTCTATGAACTGAATGTTAGCTGCAGATGCTCCATTAGTGTATTCAATTACAACATTTTCAGGAAGTTCACGAATTTGTTTTACGTTAGTTCCATCAATAATTATTTTTTGAATAGTTGTTCCTTTGAAATCAATTATTGCATCAGCATTTAATGGTTTGATTGTTATTGTTTTGTCAGCGAATCCTTCACCGTGGAATTCTGCATAATCTCCTGTGAATAAAACGCCATCTGTAATCGTTGTGTTTTCACCTAGTGTAAGTGAGATACTCGGTTTCGTAATTGTTAATTTCTTCGTAGTAAGATTTTTGAAATCATATAGTTTTTCAGGTGTGATTGGTGTTACATCTACTTCTTCGTCTTCACCTTCACCTTTTAGATCGATTTGAACCATTACTGGATCATGGTCACTTGCGCGGCCAGCCATATCCGTGAAGTCTGCGTTAATATGAAGAATATCGATTACTGTATTTTTCACTAGATTGTTAGTAACTAAAATATGATCTAGCACTTGTGAGTTACCTTGGTATAGATATGTGTAACGATCAGAAGTTTCAACTTTATTGATCATATTTGTCATTATGCTACCCTCATGAATTTTAAGAGTCTTAGAGAATTGATAATCATTAAAGTCGCCTAATGATACAACATTCGCTTTAGGATTATCCGTTTTAATATCTTTCACAAAGTTGTTTACGATAGTTGCAATTTTATGGCGTTGGATTTCGCTATCGTATTTTGGTGGTTGGATAGATCCGAATAATGGCGTATCCCCCGTTTTTGAATTCCAGTGGTTCGCAATAACAACAACACTTTCCCCTTGGAAATCAAATTGTGCTGCTAATGGTTTACGACTACTGTTAAACGCACTATTTGTTGGATCGATACGACCTGGATTATGTGTTAACTTACCGTCTTCATACCCTACAGTAGTTGTAGCAGTTCCTGGTGTAGCACCTTCTGTTAAAGTAACACGGTCCGGATTGTAGAGGAATCCAACGCGAATATTTGCATTTGGTGCGCCGCCGTCTTTGTTGTTTTCAGGGTCGATGTTGGCATACTTATATTTAACACCCCCAGCGTTTTCAATTTCAGCAATCAATCTTTCATAGCTTTGATTTGCCTTTGAATCCCCTGAACTTTCACCATTATTATCTTGAACTTCCGTTACGCCAATAATGTCCGGGTTTTGCATACCTGTAGCAAATGCACGTGCTAATTTCTGTGCTTTAGCGTTCGGAGAAGATGTTGTGTTATTCGAGAAATTTTCCAAGTTATACGAAGCAATCGTTAACTTGTCATCCGCTTTTACAATCGCCGTTTTTTCTGGTGTTGCAGCACCTTTTGTATGGGCACTCTTCATTTTAGCAAAATCAACATAGATCTTATAGTTTTGGAATGAATAGCCTACTACCCCTGTGATAGGACCTTTGAATTTATCGCCAGTTGCTACTTCGAAATCACGACCAGGTCCATTTGGCTCCAAACGGAATTGGACACGATTTGGATTTTGTTTTCCTTCTTCATATAGCACTCCGCCATGAAGTGAGTTTGTTGGTGCACTTTCAAGAACAGTTACAAGATCCCCATGTTCTTGTGGTGCTACTGCTTTCACATCAACAACTTCTACGCGCATACCTTCTATGCTCTCCCAGAAATCAATGGCATCTACTTTAGGGTTGAAAACTGATAAATTATCGCTATCAATCGCAGTAGTGGCCATTGTTTTTTCGTCGATGACGATTGGTTTTGGTAATGTTACACTACTTTCGAGTACTTTAACTTTTCCACCTTGATCATCTCGAACATTGATTTGCGTAGTTTTCAAGTCAGTTGTATTCGCATCAGAATAACCATCATAAGCATATTCACTTACTTTACCGGTAACTGATACTAGATTACCAACATTGATCGACGACGATTTAGTACCGCTGTAAAGTAAAATCGCTTCTGACGTATTTGGATTGTCATCTGCTAACGCATCAGGCGTTTGAATGTGATAATAGTATGCACCATTCAATGTGAAAGCATAGGTGACTACGCCTTCAATTCCCTCCACTGTTTGATTATTGAAGGAAGTTGTATGACCTTCTCCTTGGATATCGTGAATTTGAAGGCTGTCTGTAATTTTATATTCAAACGTCTTCACTTCACTAAAATCACCATTATTTGCTTTTACAACTGCTTTTAGTGTTGTATCTTTAGTAATTTCAATCGGATTTCCATATTTTTGACCATCAATTGTTGGATCTTTACCATCTAACGTGTAATAAATTTCCGCATTTGCTGTAGTCGTTGATAATTCTACTGTTTTCTTTCCAACAAATGTTCCACTTCCTGGGTTCGCGAAGACTGGTTGGATAATTGAGCTGTCTGCGACAATGTCTTGTTGTGAGCGTGGAATAATTTGATAGGCGCCGCTAAATTCTTGAACAATACCTGTGATTGACTCGTATGTTGTACCAGCTACTAATCCTAAGTTGCTATTTTCATCGCGAACAATAAATTCTGTTCCAGCCGTATCCGTACCTTTATAGTTTTGAGAAGCTCCAGATATCGTTACTTTATTTACTGTTACTAGTTTCGATTCGCTCGCTTCGTTCAGTTGTGCACCTGCAAGTACTTCTGGACTAGGTACTGCTTTAGATACTGGTTCACCTACAAGTGTTCCCGTTAATTGTAATAAACCATTATATTCCTCTAATGCACCATCAACTGTAATTTCATCACCCAGTTGAACATTCAGAGATGCTGGACGAACTGCAATTGCTGCCGTTCCATCTTGGATATGAATCGTATTTCTTAATTTTGCTGTTACGATACCTTTTACTGTTACTTTACCAGTTCCTTGAGCACGTGCATCTGCGATTGACATCCCTTCAACAGGTGTTTCTGGATCTGTTGAATCTGCTGCCGCAACTGCCGTCGTCGCATCACTTGTTATCGATGAACCATTATCACCATTAACGATAACTTTAATAAATTTACCTACTTGTCCCTCAACTAATGTCAGTGTCTTATTTGTAGCTCCATCAATAGTTGCGTAGACACCATCTATTGTATCAGCCGCTTGCCATTGGTAAGTTACATTTGTCGCCCCTTCATTTACTGAGGCCGTTAACGTATCACCAATTTTTGCAGTTCCAGTAATTGTTGCTGTCGTCACTTCAACTGGTTCTGTTGGATCAGTCGGTGATGAACTGTCCATTACGTGCATTCCTAAATTGGAAGAATCATTGATTGGTAATGTTGTCCATTCTACTGATGGATTGAACGCATCATCAATTTTTGTATCGCCAGTTGTAATATTGCTGTTGCGTACAAAGGTAACATCCTTACCGAAATCGGCGGATGAACCAATCTGCCCAATTGAATCGATAACAGTTCCCGCTTTCTTCAGAACAACCGGATCGTTTCCATTAAAATTAATCACACTTGAGTTTACAAGATTTCCTTTACTCGCTATATCCGCATTTGCCTGATTGTTGTATAAAACATACGTGCTCCCATCTTCCAACGTACCTGTCATTTCCAATTTTTGACCAGCTGGAGCTACCCCATTCGTATAAAGCTCAAGCGAGTATGCACTTAAATCGATTGCAGCACCAGTTCCATTGTAAATTTCAATAGCCTTGTTAAAGCTGCTTCCCTCAATATATTCAGAGATAATTAGGTCAGTTGCATTCGTAGCAGCACTTACAGTAGCAGGTATTGCCGGCACTACTAGGCCTGCTACTAGACTTGCCGCTAACATAGTATTCACAGGTTTCTTCCAATTCCTATTACTCATCTAAACAATTCTCCTTTATAAATACAGTTTTTGAGTAAAGCAAATGTGACATTGAAAGCGCAAAGCCTTGCCTACTAGCAGAAGGCTTTGCACAAAATCTTAAAGAATTGTTTCTCCATCGACAGTAATACCATCAAAGTCGAAGTTTTTTCCATCAAGCCCTGAAACATCCAAATTTCCTTCAACGGTAATGTTCGCAAATGAAACATCTCCTGTTGGAGTACCTGTAAGAATCAAGTTTCCTTTGACAACTGCATTTTTAAGAGAAGCTAAGTCTGTAATGGATACTTTCACGTCACCTTTGTAAACTTTTGGTGCATTAACTGTGCCAGAGAAATTTTCGCTTTCAATATCGCCACCAGGAATTTCAGTACCTGGTTCTTCCACAACACCTGCTACGTCTACAATACGACCTTCAATTTTAGTTGGAATTATGTTTTTTTGTGATACTAAATGTTCTCTTAAGTTCTCCCAATCGGAAAGTCCAAGATCAGTTACACGACCTGCTTCATAAGCTCTTTTTAGAACATCATAGCCGTCTCCACCTTTTGCAGTGAATGCGTTTGTTGCTACTGTATATGACTTAGCTTCTTCGATTTCAGTGTAAGTACCCTCTTCATTTTCATAAGCAATTGAAACTACACGTTGTCCAGCGGGTTTTGAAGAATCGAATTCTACTTTCGCCCCAGCTATGTGTAAAAATCCACCGCTTTCTTTCGGATAATCTTTAAAACTAATTTCGAATGTAGCTTTTAATTCGGAACCTGTGAGATCCATTGTTGCTAATGTGTTACCAAATGGAAGTACTGTGATTACTTCACCCACCGTGATTGGTCCCGCTCCTATAGAGGCTCTAATTCCTCCACCATTTTGGAATGCCATAATTACTTTTTTATCTTTTACATATCCTTGCGCTTTCGCAAGCATGCCATCTGTAATTAAGTTCCCTAGAATCGTCTCACTAGCTCGTACACTTGTGCCCGGTACATAACCTACATCCGATGTTCTTGGACTTAATAGGGCATTCACAAGTGTGACTCCAATTTCCTCGTTATTAACAGTAGCGATTTTATCCTTATAAGGTTTTAAGAGCTTAACTGCCTCTGCATCATCAGGAATTACATATAAAACATTTCCTTTTTCATCTTTTTTATCTTTACCCTCAGCATCTTTTTGCGTTTTATTGATTTCAATTAATTTTCCTGCATGACCAACAACGACACCATTTTTATCAAATTCAACGTCTAAAGTCCCAAGGTAATCTGAATATTGATACGCTTGTACAATAATTGTTTTATCTTTCGTTTTCCCATTTCCATCTTTGTCTACAACTACCGGCTTGTCTAATTGAGTATGACTATGTCCACCCACAATTACGTCAATTCCAGCTACATGTGCAGCTAGTTCTTGGTCATTGTCCATAGCGGCATTATCATCAAAACCAATATGTGTAAGTGCAACGATTTTGTTCACGCCCATTGCTTCAAATTCAGCAACCATTTTTTTCGCATCTGCAATATAGTTTGAGAATGTAATTTTCCCTGGGCTTGCAATGTCCGCCGTTTCAGCAGTTGTAAGTCCAAAGATACCGACTTTTTCTCCATTTATTTCTTTTACAATTCCCGTATATATATTACTTTTTTTAGGAGTTGTCGAAATTTTTGTATTGAACAATCCATCAAACAATGGATCTTTCGAAAAATCTACGTTCGATGATACAAATGGGAAGTCTGCTGCTTTAATGAAGTCGACCAATGCTTTGTGACCTTCCGCTGATGAACCAAGGTCAAACTCATGGTTACCAAATGTCATAGCATCGACCTTCATTAAATTCATAAATTTCAAGTCTGCTTGGCCTAGGAATTCATTGAAATATAAAGTACCTGAGAAAACATCTCCTGCATTTAGTAACAATGCATCCGGTTTAACTGTGCGTACTTCTTTTACTGCTGTAACAAGCTTTGGTGCTTTGTCGGTATTCGCATGTATATCATTTACGTGCATTAAAGAAAGATTAAACGCTTTTCCATCATCGATGATTGGTGGATTCGGATTTGGGTTTGGATTCGGGCTAGGGTCCCTATCTGAGCCTGTGTTTCCACTACTAGTACCACCGCTATTGGATCCATCAAAATTCACAATAACATCTTTTAACGTTATTCCCTCTGGTAGGTCAAAACTAGCAACTTTTGTTCTATCTCCTAATGTAATTGTCGTACCTTTAAGTTTAACAATGACTTTTTGGATTTCCCCAATTGTTAAGAGCTTCAAGTCAATCTTGTATTCGACGATAACATTTTTGATAGTGGCTGTTCCATCAATCGACAATGCATTAGGCGTGTTCACTGATAGGTTGTCCACTGACGCGTCAAGTGTTACCTTCGTTGCACCTTTTTCGACAGTCACTTTTGGCAATGTAATTCCCTTATCGGCTTTTAAGTGGACGTTCGATAAAAGAGTGAAGCCTTGGGCTGTTGAATTCCCTTTTACTTCAATTAGTACTTTTTTACTCTTCGACACTTCAACTGTTTGGATGATAGAGTCCGTAAAAACAAAACTTGGTTCTTTCATTTCTACAGCAGCTGTTGAAAACACTTTATTGACTTGGCTTACTGAGGTTTTATCGGTAAGATTTATTCCCCCTAAAACCGTCATTCCATTCGCTTTGAAACTGTTTTCTACCTCTGTCCCTATCTCCAAATTGCCTGCAATCGTTATGTTTTTCAATGAAACATAATCACCATTAACACGTACTGTTCCTGCAAATTTAAATCCTTGTCCATCTAGTACAACATTGTTTGTTTCATTGCCATTCGCTGTAAGTTCAATTGAAGCAATTTCAATGAGTACGCCGTCTTTAACTGTATAGTCTAAGACTGCTCCTGAAAGAGCTGCCGAATTGGAAGCATTTAAAACTTTCTTCATGTCCGCGGACATTGCATATGTTCCAGTCGATAGCTTAACGGACTCACTTGTTACGCTAACCAGTTTTCCCGTATTTTTGACTGTGGAGTCATTTTGATCAACAAGGGAAGCCGTTTCACTTCGAACGATTAAAGAAGCCATTTGCCCTCTTGTAACGAAAGCATTCGGTTCAAATGTAGTTGGTGTGGTTCCAGTTGTAATTTCATTGGTGATCAAAGCTTGGACATAATCTGCAAACCAGTGTTCAGCTTTCACATCTTTAAATGGGCTATTCGTAAGCTTGGCCTCTTCTAGATTAAATCCGATACTTATCATCTTGGCTATGTGGGCACGTGTCAGTGACCCACCAGGCTTAAATGTCTTATCGTTATACCCTTTTACTATGCCTGCTTCAACAAGGGCAGCAATTGATCCATAATGCGGATCAGTCACTTTCACATCTTTGAATCCCGGGTTTTTCACGTTTTTTGTGTCTAATCCAAGTGTTTGCGCTAAAACGCTTGCAATTTGTCCCCGAGTTACTGACTGATTAGGTTTAAAAGTACCATCGGCAAAACCTTTTACTATACCTCTAGAAGCCAGACTTCTAACACTGTCATAGAAATGATGACTTTCAATATCCTTTACATCAGAAAACGTGGGAATTTTCACCTCATCGGCTTGTGTATATACTGGTGCAGCTACTGCAATTGTTCCCGTTGCTACCGCTACAGCTAATGACGCCCCGAATACTTTTTGATATGGATTGGTATGCTTCTTCATTTACTGACCTCCTTTAATCGTATGTAATTTGAGGATTAAGTTAATCCTTAAATTAATAGTATCATGCTGAATTCCTTTAAATGTAAAGTGATTATTAATATTGGAGTGTATTGTTATTTCATTGTAAAAAGTGTTAAATTTATATTGGAATTTTAATGAGATCACTTCGTGGCTGTCCATTTTATCTATTTTCATGAATCCACTCCTATTCATAAATTTCTTCCAAAATGACATGAGGTCAATAGTTTATCTCTATCTCACATATGTCCACTTCAAGCATACAATTCTAATAGTATTATGTTAATTTAAATATTCAGACAAAATAATGGGTTTTCGACCTAATAATAAGTTTTAGTAGTTCACATCCTATTAACTTACATAATATTTTAGGTGATTATGTAATAAGGTGTAGAAAACTTTTTCTATATTTTAAGCGAGTAGAGAATCATAAATAGTATTTTAACCATCGCAGAAACAACACTAGTAAACGACAATTAGGTGATTCAAAACTTGCAATGTGAAAAGATCACAATAAGTACCTCCCCTGGTGATTGTGTGCGTGCCCGTGCAACAGAAAACAACCAATATTTCACACAATTATATAAAAATTCAGAGCGATTTAGATGATTAGCCACTTCTCTACTCATCGATCAATATATGTAATTGTAGTTAATTACTCTATATCATCTTGTGCAGGTACCGGAAATTTAAATCGTGGGATCGGCTTGTTTCCTTCAACAGGCGTAACGATACAATATCCAACCGTTTAGCAGGTACTCGCTTCCCCTTTTCCTTCACCACTAAAAACTCCAACTGCTCCACAGTTATTTCATAGTTCTTCAACTATTTTTCTCTTCCAATAGAAATAGCCCTACCTCCGTTGGCGGAAGTGGGACCTTCATGTTTGTATTCAGAATTATTATATATAGTTGATACAGCAGTTACAAAGGCAATGAAGTACCTAGACAATAAATTAACTATTTCGTTACAAATAACTTCAACATAATGCGAAACCATTACAATCTAACAGTTTCATAATTACTCTTTAGTCGCCTTTCAATAGGCAATACTAGAAGTATTGAATAAAAGGAAACCCCCTCGACCGATTGCTCGATCGAAGGACTAGTTTCTTTAGTGTTAAACTTAACTGATAGAATTGTGCGCGAGTTTATCGAGTGACTGGCACAGGGATATTTCTTCTGGGCTACGAATCGTGCGATCCTTGTATAATAGACTCGTTTCCTTCACCATTCTCAACGACACAATGTCCACTCATTTAGCAGGGCACTCGCTTTCTTTCTTTCTTTCTTTCTTTCTTTCTTTCTTTCTTTCTTCCCTCACTGTCAAAAATCCCAACTGCTCCACATTTGCTTTTGGTTCATAGTTCTTCATCTATTTTTCTCCTCCAATTAAATAAATCCTGCCTCCGCCATGGGAAGTAGATCATTATGATTATATATGGTTAAAAAATAAAAACAGCTCCATCCAGATTTCAAATCTGGATGGAGCTGTTTTTTCGTTAATACCCCGGTACCAATAGCCCACATCACTAAAAGTTCATAAACTGGTATCCTTTTCACCACTTTTCTTTTATATAGAGGATGAAAGCCAACATTTTGGCGAACATGTTGATCAAGACATTTTGTCTTATGGATCTTCTAACGCATATATTGACGATCAGGAGGAAAAGATTCAACTTCTATCCCGTTATTTTGATATTTACCAATTTAGGAACACGAACAGCTGTGTATAGTAAGTAATAGACGATGAGTGCGATTACGTATGCTTACTTTTGATTCATCTTGGATGTACACTAAGACGTATCCTACTTATTCATCGTTTAGGACTCGGACCATTCGTTCACTTCCCTTTAAATCTTTATTGCAGTCAGTTTCAGTTTATTGGCCTCATGTTCTGTTACTAAATCTCCTTAGTTGACACGAGTTCGTGGACGCGCCAATCATCATGAATTTTTTTCACCAGTACAATCGTTGTAAATTTTTTATTTTTGGAGACTTCTGGATAATGGATGACAAACTCCTCCGTTGTTGTAACCTTCCATGTTTCTGCACCAGCTTCTTCCACCTTTTCCACCACGGAACTTATCAACTGTTCAGTAATCCCCTTGGACTCGAGATAGTCAATATAGTCCCTCGATTCTTTTTTCCGAGGTCCATCATTAGTAATCAGGTGTTCCACATATGAAAAATCGCGGGCATTGATTGCCTCAACACTCCGATTGACATAATGAAACATGAATGACTCTAGCTCCTCTCTTAAAAGACTCTCTTTTTCCGCTTGTACTGTGTCAACGCCCGGCTGATGCAGCGTTCCCGAACCATGAAGAGTGGTTGTCACATCAACGTTCGACCATGTGCTTATTGAATTTTGCACAAACCATTTCTGCTTGCCTTCATCGTAAATGAGTTCTACTTCACAAACATGAACGGCCTCACTGAGAGAAGGTGTGTCGGAAAGCGAATGCTCATCATCCATGAATCGAAACTCCGCATGTATGGAAATGCCTTGATCCGAATCATCCAGTACATTCACCGAGTTTTCATCGATATTCAATTCTTCGAATTCCCCTGTAACATACCTGTTATTGTTAATTAGCGGAGCAAGGATATTCTTTTGTAAGAGGTCATTTAATGACTCCGTTGTCGTTGAATAAACGTCTGTACTCCTTTTCGCTTTCGACTCGATATACTCTTCCCCGAATTGCTTTAACGTGTCCATTACTTTTTTCAATTCCGCTTGTGAAAGAATATCCGCCCTCATCACCTGATATTCACTTTCAATCGTCGTTTCATTTGTAGACACTTCTCCCCATGGATATTGCACGACGACTTTCGCCTTTTGCGAGCCGTCAAATAAAATCGGACCAATCTCCACCGTTTCTCCATATTCGTCAATAGGGATTTTTTCATCATTAATTACAACGTAGATATCTTTCATGATAGTTGATGAATAGTTAGCTATTTCAAATACGGCATTGCCGAGCGGTAAATCTACATTAATCGATGAAGGTATGTCTTTTGCATTGATTAATGCCAGTTCGCTTTTAGCCGTCCCTTTTCCATACTTCCCTTTAAAGGTTGTTTTCACTTCGTAAACGCCTGGTGTTAGCGGGCCGTATGTAACTGAATCTTTTTTTCTTTTTTCTTCTCTCATTTCAATCTCGTTGAACGTAAATACAAGACTTTCTATTGGGCCATCATAGAAAGCATATTGATCGACTGCTTCCATTTTGTATTTTTTGAATAGGCCTAGTAATTTGCCGTGTTGCCGAACAGAGGTTAGTAATTGTACAGGTTTTCCCCCCTCCTCTTTTACGAGTTTCACCATTGCATTCGCTTCTTGCTCGCTAATCGCACTGCCGTCTTCATGGACAACAAGAGTCTGAAGTCCCTTAGCATTCTCATTCGATATAGCTTCTGCAAACCTTTTGGACGTGCTTTCCCGTGAATAATGGGTATTTGCCCAAACAATGAAACCAATTAGAAGGACGGTAATTACTGCGATGATTCTATACACCGCTTTTCGTTTTTTAGATAAAGGCTGTTTAGGTACAACAGTTTCTTTGTGATGCCTTGTACCGCAATTTGTGCAAACAACGTCTTCGCTTTTCAATTGTTGTCCACACTCTTGACAAAATCGACTCATTTATACACTCTCACTTTCTACTTTACCAGTGGCAATCTCTAAAATAAGTTCATTATTATCCGGGTGTATTCTTCTAACGATTCCTGAACCAGATGGTTGATAATTCTCCATCCTTTGTAGTCATAATGCTTAGTGTATTATCCCCAAGAGAGAATTCCTGATAATCTTCTTGATCCCTTCCGTCATAACCGCTGTTGATTGGCTTGCCTAAAAGTTGTTTTAACTCGACCGGATCATTAGTTACCGAGCTGCCCTCTAGAGCGATAGTTGTAATTTCCCGTGTATCCTCATCATAGAAGTAAGCAAAGCCAGCGGGAAATGAATAGTACATCCCACCCTCATAATAACTATTCTCAATATAACTCGGAAAAACGATTCTTCGAAGAATTCCACGTCCAGCCGAGCCCTTCATCCGGATCACCCATACCATTGAAATATGAATACGATTGCAAATAGCGATCACCGATGATTTTGACGGTATTATTTGAAACAGCAAGTCCCGAGTATTCGTCAAACACGATTTCTTTCATTTCCCCATCTGCATAGATCCACATAATCAAATAGCTTACTGGAGAAGCTTCGATTTGTGCCAAACTGACAATCGTTTGATTACCCATTTTGTATTCCTTGAATGGAAATTGTTGTTGACTGATGATAATCTGTTTTTCACAAATGGAAAGGTTATCTTGCAAGATACCATTTCCCCATCGATATCAGCTAAAAAGAAAGCATAATTTCCCATGTATTGCCGATCTCCTTCCGCACCAAAGGAGGAGGTTAATGCTACTTCCTCAATCGTTGCGTCCAACGCTACCACATATAGATCTGCAATAATTTTGCCGTTTTGGATCGTCGCCGTATGGATTGCTCTGGATTTTAACTGATCAATCGGGACAGATTTTTCCCCTTTTTCAACTACCTTACTCTTTCCGTCCGCATAAGCTTCATCCTTCGAGACAACTTTCACAACCTTAACGAAAGGGTAGATTCCCAACTTCTTTTCCTGTTTCATTCTGAAGATTTCATTGCCATCTTCATGTGATATAATTTTTGTTAGGCCAGTCTTGTACACTGATTCTGCATTTTCATTCAACATAGTAGAAAACCCAATTAAATCTCGGTCTTTTACATAGCGCAAAAATGCTTTTCTATTTGACGGGTCACTCTTGGAGCTATCCAACTCCTTATAAAAAAGCATCCACTTCATCGTTAATGAGAGCGTTATATATTCGCTGAACGGATTGATCCAGAGAGGTTATGTATTTAGCATAATAATGCCCGCTTAAAGCAACCGCAATAAGGAGAAGGGCTAAAGAGAGAAGCACTTTTTTTAATGAATTTGATGGTTTTTCTTTTTTCTTTACAGCAACATACGTGGTTCCACATTTCGAACAAAAATGCTGCTCTTACTGTAATTCGGAACCACATTCGGAACATATCTTTTCCAAGTAAATCCTCCTGACGATGATAAATAAAAGAGAAGGCACTTATTTCTATCTCTATACGTTGTTGAACATATAGAGACAAAAGTGGCCTTCCCTTATTCTTTAATATAAAATATAATTCTTGTTATTTATCGGCTTGCTAATCTTTTCTTCAAGAAACCACCAATTGCGAAGCAGATTGCCGCCATCACAAATGTACTCAAGAAAGAAGGTAGGATTGAGGAATAGATGGCAATGTTCGTTCCTTCTTGATCGGCAAATACTTCAAACTTAAGTCTACTTGCAACACTCAACACCGTCATGACAAGTGCATAGAATCCACCGAATAAAAGAATTTGCTGTATTTGTGACTGATGCGTTTTGAACAAACGGAAACCCGCAAAGATTAGCAATACTGCCGGCAAAAGGAAACTGAGTTTGACGAGTGTCGGAAGCGTTCCATCCGTCAATACCAACGTATTTAACATATCTTCGAGTTCATAATCCTCGGCAATTGAATTTTGAATGCCCTTGGCGCTACTGAATAGATTAATCGAGATGGAATGGACTCCATCCCACATTCCCATCTTAAATGCCAGCGGATTAAAATGAGCCAAGTTCATAATCCAAATGGATGCATGAGTTAATGCTAATGGTAATACTACTGCAATAATTGGGGCAGTTCCAACACCTACTATTTCACTCACATCCATTGAGGAAAACCCAATTATTGAAATGACAGCCAGAATGACGATGAAAAGGAGCATTGAATATACCGTATATTGTACATACTGCGATTTCTCGTGTAAAAACACAAAAATATTCTTTCCATAATACGTAAAATAGGCTGAAACCCCTGTAACTATCAGTGCTAAGAATAGTCCGGTTAGTAATGCATCAATAAATGAAAATTTCAATACAGCTTGAATCGACAGAATTTCTCCGAATACCCCTTTTGAATCTGTTCCAAATTTCACTTTCGAGATCAAGGCACTAATCACTATAAATAGGGTATAAATACCAGAGAAAATAATAAGTGGTTCACCCAATGACGATTTCGATTTCCTTGCCAAATATCCTAGAACGACCCCTACGATGAGCAGAACCGCAATGGGAACAATCAAACCTGCAAGCATCAGATTTTCCTGATGGAAAGTAACTTTCGTCGATTCGCTGAACGCATTGGCATCCAAGTCAAACGTCGTATTTATATTATGAAGTAGTGTGACAAACGTTGTGATGCCGTAAATTGTAGGTAGCGATAATGACATGCCTGATTCCGATTTAATTTGTTCCTCAACAAAACTTAAACTCCGCAACTCTTTTGCCGATACCACTTCACCTTCTGTCTCTTCAATGAAGTCTAGAAACATTTGTTCAGCGTAATTCATGATAGTCCCAGCACTCACAAGTACGAGGACAATCGCTAGAACCGCTGCAATCAAAGCATTCTTCATATTGTTTTTTGATAAAAAACTACTCGAATTGAACGTCGGTAAATCGACCTTCTTCGATGGAATTTGAATCGCCTGGATGACACTTTGCGTAGTTTGCAAACTGAAACCTGATAGATTCCCTCCGCAATGGAGGCAATACTGTGCGGAAGAAGCAACTTTCCCGCCACAACTTGCACAAAACTCTATTTTCGACCTATTTGCTTTGCCGTTTATTTTTGTTTCAAGAACGGCCCCGTCTGCCGTACAATAATTACTGTAAATGGGATGATTTGTCCCGCATTCATTACAAAACAATCCATTTCCCCCTATCCTTGAATAACAGTCCCGCAGCACGGACAAAATGCCGCCGATTCCGGAATGTCCTCATTGCATTGCAAACAAATTTTCGTCTCTTCTTTTACTTTTATTTCAATATTGACCGCATTTCCACAGGAGCCGCAAAACTTATCATTTGGCTGAGCGGGATTTTTACAATTCGAGCACAGATGTGATTGACTTGCATCAAGCTGGAGTTGTTCAAGATTTTTGGCTAACTCATATATCTCTTTATCAACCTGCTCGATTTGCGATGAAATTCGCGTGAAATCTTCATCGTGTACTAGTCCGAACCGCACTTTTTTATGTATGCTGTTGCCAATTTCCACGATGCTTTCCAATCGTTTTTGTCGCAACTGATCGATTGCCTGACGGAGCTGGCTCGCTTCTTGCACTGTCTGCATCTTTTGTTTACCTTGTTGCAGCGTATCTTGGATTTTGTTCAATCCGCCACCGATTTTTGTTTGTATTGTACTCAACAAAAATTCCCCCTCGTTTAATATTTATCTCGATTCGTGTCTTTGATGTGTATTTCCACAATTTCGAATTGACCGAAAGAGTTCTCAATCAGATCATATTCTTTATTTCGATCATAGTTTGTCGTTTGACTGAGGTGATTCTCAAATAAGAACGTTTCACGGACCTGCAACTTTATAAGGTTGCCTTCCACTTTTCCACCTGTTACTTCATTCGTCATGAATTCATACAAGTAGTACGTACCATCCGCTTCCGCAATGAACTTTTTCAACTCACCATACGCTTTCCCAGACGGTTGTAAATAGGATGTAATATAATCGAAACTTCGGTTATTGAGTGCGTCTTCATAGGCATGTCGGAAAATGACATAGGTTTCGGAAGCTTGGCGGATCAACTCTTTGTCTTCATCCGCTTTTTCTAACTGTTCTATTTCTGCATGCTCTTTTGCTTGCGCCTCTTGTTCCGCTTTTATCAACGAAGGAAAAGCGAAAGTAATTGAATCACCGGGTTTACCGCTAACCTTTTCGGACTCCTCCGTTTTATCACCTTCGATTGTCCGAACAGCATGGAACATAGCCCCTTTTCCAAAAATTGGCTCAATTGTTCCGATGTCCTGAATCGACTTATCAGTAGTTTTCCCATTCACATACAGGATACTGTCTACTGATTCCCCTTCAAATTCGATGGAATAGGAGGTACTCAGTAAACAAATCGATGCTGATTCTAAAAATATATCTCGGTCGATTTTTGCAGTGCCTTCCGACTCAAAGAATGTATTTTTCCCATTCAGTGTTACAGTGTACTCATCCGGTAATACTTTATTAATCGTAATCGATTTGCCGTCAATCGGAAATTCCTCACCGGCAATGGTCAATATCGTATTATTAAGATCCGTATCAATCACCAATGACTGTGACACCGGCTCAATCAAAGCCCTCGGATAAAAATAAAGCCACTTATCGTGCTTAATACGAAATACTTCGATTCCATGATTATCCAGCACAATTTCCGTCAATTCTGATTTTTTCACCCGTTCAACCGCATCAGACAGCTCCTCGTAGAATTCGGGCAAGAAATCATTATTTAAATTCTTCGTAAAGCTTCCTTCTACATACAGGACCCCCTCAGGAATAGTCAATTCCGCAAATAGGGCCTTACCGTTTTCATCAATGATTGCATTGTAAATATTTTTCAACTGTTTTGTACTGTCGGTTACATGAGATAAAATAAAATGAGTGCCAATCGACAACACACATAACACCGCAATGATCGAAAGTAGAACTTTCGCTTTCAACGGCATAGGTTTTCGCTGTTTTGTCTGGTATTCTGTTGATTGAACTGAAGTCGAATCTGGTATAGGTGTCCCGCATGTTGAACAAAAAACAAGCTCCGGAGAAAGTTCTTCTCCACACTTCTTACAAAACTTTTGACCCACTTAGTTTCCCCCTTCCTTTATAGTAAGTAACGTTATACTTTCCTTATTCATTATAGTTAAAATTACTCGGTTTGTGAAGTTGTTTATAAGAATATTTACCTATTTAATAAATGGACAATAGTCACCCACGGCCAATATGCCATGTATTCGTATGACTACTATATATGTTGAACTAATGATTTCTCCAACGAAGGCGCCGCATAGGGGTAGCCGAAGCAATAAGACTGACAGCGGTTTTCTGTCTGGCTTATTGCGGGAGGCATCCCCAAGCGCCGAACGTTGTTGAAAGGTTTCTTTAAGTCAACATATATACTTCAAAAAATGTAGTTTTGAGAAAAATTAAGTCAGTAGTAATATTTAACTACTTCACAAATATGCCGAAGTAGAAGGGAAATGGCGGATTCTTCTCTAGATTTGATGGAGACCTCACCGGATTGGTTGGACACTTTACTGATTATGTTGGATGCTTACCCGAAAACAGTTCAATTCCGAAAGGTGACAGTCACCCAGGCTACTCTGAAAATACTCCGATAATTCCTCTTTTGGAACCTCTTCCAAAAACAGCACCCTCCAACTTCCAAAGCCGAGTGGAGCTGTTTCTATTTTCACTGTTCACATGCAATCAAATCTATTTCTCGGTCACTTTTTTGCGTCGAAAGCACTTGGGATGCAAACGATTTGTACTTCGTTTTACCACCTACGTTTTTGATGGAGTCGGAAAGAACCGACAGGGGAAAGGAATTGTTTGCTGCACTGCGCA
Organism: Sporosarcina sp. resist; assembly: GCF_014302295.1. Taxonomy (NCBI): domain Bacteria; kingdom Bacillati; phylum Bacillota; class Bacilli; order Caryophanales; family Caryophanaceae; genus Sporosarcina; species Sporosarcina sp. resist. Next base: position 4,374,279 of record NZ_CP060287.1, read on the forward strand.
AGGTCACTAGGGTTGCAACATAGTAGAACGAATAATTCATACAGTTAAATTTACATATAAAAAAAGGTCAGACATTCACGTAAATGTCTGACCTTCATTTTATTATCATGAAATAGTAGCAAACTTTCCGAATCAAATCGTGCACTGGTACCTGAAGTTTCGATCAAAGGACTATTTTCCATTCAACACCTATCCCCCATCAACAGAAGTAAATTGTCTTAATAATGCAGTGCATCCGAACTAATTACTCAAATGACTTAATCAAATCAACATTATGTTTTTCGACTGCGGAGAGTATTCCTTTGTAAGACGAGTTTGGATAGTACCAGGCTTGATTATTAAAGTAGTTTTGCAGATCTGCCGAATCAAAAACAAATCCATGGCGGGCGTAAATTTCGTTTCTAGCTATACGTAAATTACTCTTTGAAAGTCCATTAAGATCCGAATCTGATAGGGTATAGTAATCACTAGATGGAATTATATAATAGTTATACATGCCACCTACTGGAACTTCCCGTATTACTTCCTTTATAACGACCTTTTGGGATGCTTGCTGTTCTTTGTTCTTTTCATCAGTTTGTTTTTTCTCTTCATCCTTCTTTTTCTGGGCTGCCGCTAGTTGTAGTAGTTGTTTACTATCCTCTGCTTTTACGAACTCCAATGTTTTCTTAGTCTGTGCGCCTGAAAGTATCAACTTTACTTCGTCCTCCACTTTTTCGTTCCCAACCATTGTGATTGTCCTCAACTGGTATACACCTGGTAAGAAGGGACCGTATTCATTCGTGTCACCCGCTTTTTCTATATATCCTAGTTCTTGATCATTTAAAAAGATTATCGTTTTATCTCCCGCAGCCGATGCCACAATGGTATATCCACTCGGATCAATGACATAACGTGTTACCAGTCCATACACTTTCCCCTTCTTATACATAGTAAATAGTGTATTCGTTAAGGAATCATTAGAAATAGATTGTTTAATTTCTTGGAATGCAGATGGATTCTGATCTAGTAAATCAAACAATGCAATTAAACTGTCATGGGTTATTTTTATTCGAGGATCACTAGGAACAATAAGCTCTTTGAGAGTACGTTCATCCTTTTGGCTAAGTGCTGTTAAAAATCTATCTATTACAGCTTCTTCGCCATGCTTTTGCTTTAATCCTTGATATCCGGCAACAGCCAGCAATAACAGAATGGCTACACTTGCAAAGATGCCAATTTTCTTTTTCTGTCCTCGATTCGGCTTTCTTTTCGGGGCATCAGTAATTGTTAATGAGCTCCCGCAATTCAAACAAAATGAAGTATCTATAGCGTGGTTTTCCCCGCATTCTTTGCACTTATTCATAGACTTCCCCCGTCATAATTAAAATATTTTCAAAAATTAGCTCCGTTAATAAAAATTACTTAGGTAATGACCGACAAGGAAAATAAATTCTTTATTAACATATACCTTCATCACATCTTCACTGAATGAGCTGTTTTATCTAATCAATCAAATCCGTGTAGTTGACTACCACTATGTACCAACACATGTCCCTAATTATACCATAAAGTAATCATTATGCATCACTAAGTTCGAACCTTTTCCAGATACATTAAACTTTAAAATCGAACATAGTAGCCTTTCCTTTAACCGAGTGTAAACAATCTGCAGAAACCGACCAGCGACTAGTTGTGTGAGTCGCGCTAAAAATTGGCACCCAAAAATTATAGTGTTCATTTTGTTCAACCGACAATCCGCTGTAGCAATACGCTCCACTGAGTTGTGTGAATGCCTAGCACCCCGATAATACGCTCGATAAATATTGACGAAAGACGATGTCTTGGCACACAGCCATGCAAAAAACTACTGCATATAAAAATTCACAATTTCATAACACCTTTCTTTTGCTAAAGCCCCTTGCGTCTCGATGTATAGAACGGACTCAAATGATCCGCGCGTAAATTCTGCGCTATTCTTACTTGCCGTACTGTCACGATATGTGATCCACTTACGCTGCTCGATACGCAAATTATCCATCTCCGTTGCGGTTAATTGTATTTTAGCTGATAGTGCCCGCTTCCCGAAATTCACATCCATTCATCATAGGCGGATTTCCAGGCATGTTCGTAGAGCCTGGCGTATTATTGCGTTTGCCGCAGTTCCTCATAGTCGAGCAGGGTTTGGATACATTCGAGTGGCATCCCCTTATTGGCAAGATGGGATGCGAATGTATGCCTTAGCGTATGTGGTGTCAGTCGGATTCCAAGCTGTTCCGCATACGATTTAAACCAGCACTGGATGGTTAATTTACCGGCTTTTGTATTCGCAATCCGACCCCACAAATACAGCAGGTATGTCATCCTACCTGCTGTCAAGATAGGCTTTCAAGTGATTCTCGCACTCATATAGCGCGTTTTTGCAAGATCCTCCTTATCAATGAATTTCGGCATGGGCTGATTGTCATTGAAATATACTTCCAACATATATTGCTAAACTTTAATTTTATTTACCGTTAGTAGTTCGATTTGTTCTACTTGCTGTTTGTACATGGTCACACTTATCTTCTATTGAAAGTAAAATAAGCCCTACCTCCATTTAGGAAGTAAGGCTCTTATGATTTTAATTAGGTTGATAATATATACTTGAAAAGCTGTTAATATAGCAGCTACTTAGGCGTTCCATTAGTAATACTAGAAGAGTTAAAAATTTTGTAAGAGTGATTGTGTGAGTGACTGTACAGCTAAAGAGTAGTTAACCATCCATACAAAAACAGAAATAGCCCCTCAATCGATTGCTCGATCAAGGGGCTATTTTCTTTGGTGTCATACTCAGCCGTCAGAATTGTCTCTGAGTTGTGTGAGTGACTGGCACCGGGATGTTTAGGATCGACCTGGAACCTAGTATACTAACTTATTTAATTACAACTGGAGCAGCTAATTCCCAAGCTGATGAAACTCCATTATAAGTTAATACTAATGTTGTAGCCACGCCATTAACAGTACCAGCTAATGTAATAGTGTCGCCAGTTGCTGGTGTAGCAACTGGTGTTGCTATAGTTGCTGTATTTCCAACAATAGTCACCGCAGCTGATGTTTCAGCTGGAGTAAGAGCAATTGCTACTGTTGCTGTTGCATTTAAAGCAGTTAAATCAACATTTGCCGCTGCTACAACTGGAGTGAATGTAAACACTAGACCAGCTGCATTTGCAGTTACTGCCGATTTCAATGCTGCTGTTGCTGAATCTAAATCTTTTGCAGCTTTATTAATCTCAGCTGTTGTTGCAGAGCCTGCAAGTAAAGCCCGTGCTTCATTAACAGCGTCTTGCAACTTGCTTGTAGTTGTTGCTGTATGTTCGTCAGCAACTATTAAAGCGTCAGCATCATTAGCTTTAACTAAAAGCTGTCCTTTAGTAACGTCCGCAACTACAACAGGTGTTAATTTAACAGTATATTTTTTAGTAACTGTTACTGCATCAGCACCAGTACCTTTAGTGAAAGTAGCTGTTAAAACTGCATTTTCATCTGCTGTAATTGTTCCAACTACACCAGTACTAACAGGTAGAAGTGCGCTGTTTGATGCCCAAGCAATAGCAGTTCCATTAGCATGAGTCGTTGGTAATGTGATTGTAGTACCTTGTTGAGCTGTAGCAGGAATCACTACAGAAGAAACAGCCGCTGTTACATCAGTTTGATTTTGCACAACCGGCGGAGCAGTTACACCATCTTTAATGATAGAAACAGTTATTTTGTCTCCATCTTTCTTAAGTGTAACTTGAGAAACGAAGCCTGCTGCGAATTCGTCTTGAATATGTTTCTCAAATGCAACTTGAGTAAGCGCATTTCCATTTGCAGCTGTGAAAGTTGCTCCTTTGTAGCTAACAAAGTCTTTTCCAGCAAATTGAATTTTTTGATCTGTAGTGTTGATTCCTGTTACTAAACCAGTATAGAAATCACCAACATCTACAGTAGATGTAATTTTAACTTCAGCTGTGTGGCTTCCAAGGTTGATTGGACGGTTGTTAGTATTTGCTGCTGGAACCGCTGTTCCGTTTGCTACCACACGAACTTTAGATGATTTGTTTTCAGAGCTAACTGTAATTGTCGGTACAGCTTCAGTAGTTTTACTTGTTGTATAGCTACGGTTTGGTGATACAACATTAGTACCGTTTACAATAATATCGTTAGCGCCATCATTGAATACTGTAAATGTAGCTTCGATGTTATTGTAACCAGATGGTAGATTCATTGCTTTACCGCTTTGGTTTGCAGCAGTAAATTTGAATGTAGCTGTTTCAAGACCTGTAATTTCTTTAATAGTTTTTGTTGTGCTAACAGCATTGTTATAAGCTTTTACAGTACCTTCTGTAAGTTTCGATTCTGCAAAGTAAGAAATTGAAGAGACTTTGAATGGTTCGCCGTCGTCAAATTTACCTTCTTTAGCATTAGAAGTGTTGATGTCAATCCAAGCGATTGGAGTTGCATAGTCTTTTACTGTATCGCTACCAATTGTGAATGTAGCTTCACCCTTAGCGTCTGTTTTCACAGTGTAAGACTTTGTTCTTGCGTCAGGAACTTTAATTCCATCTTCATCAACGAAATATGCTTCTGTATTCGTATTGAAGTTGCGATCAAGATCCTCATTGAATGCAAGGTTGATGATTTCATTCGCAGCAACTTTACCGTCTTTAGTTTTCAAAACGACTTTGTATTCGCGACCGTTATCAACGTTAACCGCTGCTTCTTCGCCACCATCACGAGTAACATCGATTACGTAATCTGATTGAGTTGCCCCAAACACAACTTTTTCAGCTACTTGTGCTTGAAGTTTAGTTGCTTCAAACGTTTTCACGTCTACATTGTTAACAACTTGGTTTAAGAATACAACCGGTGTAACTGTTGTGTTGTGTCCAGATACAGTGAATGTTGCTTCACCTTTGCTATCTGTTACAACTTCAGCAGTAACTGGTGTAGTTCCATTTGCCAATTGCATTGGGTTTGTACCGTTTACAGTCGCTTTAGACATTTTGTCAATATTGACACCTACGTTTTCAACGAATGTTACATGCATTTTTTGGTTAGCAACTGGAGTTCCAGTTTTAGGGTTTTTGTACGTAACTTTGTATACTTTATTTGCTCCGTTTGCTACATTGTTACCTTGTTTGTCATCTTGTGCAGTAACTGCAAGGATTGCGTCAACTCCCCAGTATACAGTAGCTAGACTACGAACAGATGGTGCGCCAGTTGGGTATGCAACTACGTCATCTTGTTCACCAGAAACGTATTGCGTGTAAGAATAAGTAGCAACTCCGTTAGCATCCGTTGTTACTTCTTCAATGTGATCTTTGTTCAATTTAGAACCAGCTGATACGTTGAATGTTACAGGAACGCCTGCTTCTTTAACACCGATATCAGCTTTAAGTGTTACTTCTTTACCAACTACACCTTGTACTGATGCTGTGTTAATAGTGATCTTAGTTGGAATAACACCTGAGATTCCTTTGAATTTACCAAGTGTAGAAGCACCTGATTTAAGCGTGTACTCTTTGTCTCCTGTTTGAACAGCAGTTGTAAGAACTACAACTTTGCTATCTGTTTGTTTAACAGCAGCGTTAGAGATTGCTAGACCTTCGATTGTGTAATCGCTAGCGTTAACATCTTTAGCGTCTTCTTTGAAAGCTACTTCAACAGTAGTAGCGTTAACAGCCTTAACTGATACAACGCCTTCTGCTGCTTCGCCAGCTACTTTAGAGAAGTCTGCGTTAATTGTTTTGTGTAGGAATGTAGCAAAGTGTCCACGAGTTGTGTTGCCTTTTGGATTGAAGCTAGCAACTGTTGGGTTCGTGATGTCGAAGAAATCAAGAACGTCAATAGCAGCACGTGCTTCAGATTTTGCAGATGTAAGATCTTTTACATCACGCTTGAAATCTTGTCCAGCTACGTATGTAGCCAAGTCGATTTTTTCAACAGTATCAAATGCGCGAACAAGAACTAGTGCCATGTTTTCACGAGTGATGTTATCAACTGCTAGAAGTTTACCGTTAGATCCGATGAATACGCCTGCATCTTTAACAACTGCAGCATAGTCAAGAAGTTCTGCGTTAGATTTTGTTGACAAGTCAGTGAAGCGTGGGTTAGTTCTTGCATCTGCAGGAATTGCGTGTCCTTCAGTTACAAGCCATTTACCCATCATTTTAACAACGTCAGAACGAGTCAACGTTTTGTTTGGTAGGAATGTACCGTCTGAATAGCCTTTGATAACACCTGAATCAGAAAGAGCGTTGATCGCTTCTTCGTGCGTGTTACCTTTCGTATCTTTAAAATCTGCCGCGCTTGCTACTGGTGCTACTGCGGATGCTACTAGTGCTGCTGATGCAGCCCCTACTAAAAATTTGCTGTACTTAGATGGTTGGTTAGCCATTGAATAATTTCCTCCTCTTAGATAGAAAATAAATTTGTGTCAACTACTTCCACGGCAAAATGAAAGATAGAAGTCATTACAGATTAAAGTATAGATAATTACGACAAGGATGTCAATTACAAGTTAGTAATATAGTAAATCCCTTTGGAAACATTACTAGATTCCTGAGCCGCTTCTACCATTCTATCGCATATCTGATATATATCAAGTATTTTACGACTTTTGGTTTAAAGTTACAGAACGATTTCAATTGTTAGTGTCTAGTTACTGCTGATTATGTATTTGGAATTCCTTGCGCGATCTCCAGTCTTTTCGCCTTACCTATGCGTGTTTAAGTGGGAATTATAGAGTTTTCTTGGTCAACATAAACATCGAATTCTTTTATTTTCATCTGTTTTGAATTTATGGCGGAAAATGGTTTTCTTTCCAAATTGGGAGGATTGTTATTCATTACTTCGGGTTCCAGCTGCTACCACAATTCGAAGATCGTGAGTTATGTCAGTAACTGGCACCCGGGGGCTTGCTTATCGAGGCCTTTCGCTTTTCGGTATTGGCTAGTTCTAGCGCCTAGCCCCTCGAATCGCTTCAGTTTTGAATCAATGGCAAAAAGCACCATTGATTTCAAAACATCCAGCGCTTGTTGGGGCTGAGCAGGTGCTTCCACCTTTCGGGTATATCTAGGCTTCAGGCGTCAGATGCTCGGGTCATAAAGTCAGCCCTACTCTGCGGCAAAGTGCGCCGCGGCGTTGTTCTGTCTTATGCCTGCCGCATCTAGGCGGCGCCTTTCGCTTTTTAACACAAAAAAACTCGAACAGATGGGAACTGTTCGAGTCTTTTTGTGTGGTCAACCAACCAAATTTCGATCTGCATGGCGTTTGTTATATATTTTATAGAGGAAATTATCCTTACACTTTAGTATTCTAGCACCACTTTTACCGGAATACAAGAGTGTCAACCTTATTTTTGTGTGAAAACTTCAAATAAGAATTTTGGCAGATTCATTTGCCTTTTAAGTCGACTTGGTTCTTTTAGTAGACGATACAACCACTCCGCACCCATTTTTTGAAATGCGGCGGGTGCTCGCTTAACGTTACCTGCAAGGACGTCGAATGAACCACCAACGCCTTGATACAACGTTGGGTATAGGTTGTCCCGATGTTGTTCAATCCATTGCTCTTGTTTTGGAGAACCCATCGCAACGAATAGGATATCGGGCTTTGCCTTATTGATAGTTTCTAAGACTTTACTAGTGTCTGATTCATAGCCATCCTGTGTTCCTGCCACATTGAGATCTGGATAGGTTTGTTTTAGTTGTTGAGCCGCCTTATTAGCAACACCTGGTTTCGCACCGTACAGGAAAACTGTACGTCCAGTACGTGCTGCTTCCCTAACGATGCGGTCCATCATGTCAATTCCAGTAATGCGTGACGAGATACTGCCCTTTTTTAATTTAGACGCAATGATAACGCCAATGCCGTCCGGGATTTGGAACTCGGCTCTGTTAAGAAGCGCTTTTAGTCCCGGGTCTTCTTTTGCTTTCATAAGCTTTTCCGGATTGATGGCTACGACGAGAGATTTCTTCTTGTCTTCGATGTTGCGGAAGACTTTCGGTATTAACTCGTCGTAGTTTTCGGTGTTGACTTGAACGCCAAGAATGGTCTCTTTCATATAGAAGTAAGTCCTTTGTTCTTGCCATCGCCGAGCTTAAAGAAACGGAATCCGGCTTGTTCCCACTTGTCTCGGTTGAGTGCGTTTTTCGTATCAAGTACGAGTGGCTTGGTGTCGCCAGTGTTCACTGTTTCCGGATTAAGGTTTTTAAATTCCGTATGATCCGTCGTCAGGATAATTAGGTCGACGTCTTGAAGCGCTTCGCCTAGTGATGCGCGTTGGGTCGGGTGTTGAAGTTCTTTGATATGTGGATCAAATGACGTTACTTGTAGATTCAAGTTTTGTAGTTCTTTAATAACTTCCGTCGAAGGGCTTTCTCGTAGATCGTCAACGTCGGCTTTGAATGCAAGACCGAGTACTGCAACGTTACCGCCCTGAATGCCATGCTGTTCGAGAAGTGCTTTTGCTTTTTGCGCTGTGAATTTCGGCATGCCATTGTTCGTTAGCCGTGATTTCTTAATGATGTCCGAGTTTTCCGGGCTTAATTCGACCAAGAACCATGGATCGACTGCGATACAATGTCCGCCTACACCAGGTCCTGGTGTATGGATGTTAACGCGCGGGTGGAAGTTGGCAAAACGGATAGCTTCCCATATGTCGACGTCAATTGTTTCAGCGATTTTTGCGAGTTCATTGGCAAATGCGATGTTAACGTCACGGTAGGTGTTTTCCATTACTTTGACGAGTTCCGCTGTTGTTGCGTCAGTTAGGTGGATTTCCCCTTGGACGAATGTTTGGTAGAGCTCTTTTGTCATTTCAGCGGATTCAGGCGTAATGCCGCCGACGATACGGTCGTTGTTAATGAGTTCTTCGAAGATCTTGCCTGGAATGACGCGCTCTGGTGAGTGTGAAACGAATAGATCGACGCCTAGTTCTAGGTTTGACTTGCGAAGCTCAGGCAACATGACGTTTTCTACTGTTTTTGGTGGCACAGTTGATTCGAGAATGACCAGTGCCCCTTTTTTTAGGTAAGGAACGATTGATGCTGTTGCTTTACGGATGTACTCCAAGTTTGCTGTGTTGTCCGGGTTGATTGGTGATGGGACTGCCACGATGTAGACGTCTGCTTCAACAGGTTGTGTTGAAACCGTGAATAAACCTTTGTCGATTGCATCTTCCAGACGCTCTTGAAGTCCGTTCTCTTCTATATGAAGTTGTTTGTTTGCGATCATGTTCACTGCTTTTTCGTTAACGTCCATGCCGTGTACGCGGACGCCACTGTTGGCGAACATTACTGCTGTTGGTAGGCCTATGTAGCCTAGTCCAATGACACATATATTTTTATTCATAGTGGATTTCATAGTAATTTTCCTCTTTTCTAGGAGTTCTTGATGGCGATTCAATGTGGAGATAGCTGCTGCCACAATTTGAATGTGCTAAATGGTGTCAGTAACTGGCACCGGACAGCTCGTTGATTATAACACATTCGGTGTTTAGGTTGCTAGGCGCTACGTACATCAACTGGCGCTTTTGACGGTGATTGGGACGTATGTGCCTTGTTTAACCGTTCGGCCGTTGGTGTTTTTTAAGCCCGGGTGGATGATGAGTTCATAGGAAGCGCCGGGTTGCAGGTTTTTGTTAGGAACAATTTCAATTGTGTTGTTGGCCTTTTGGTTGATGGTGATTGGGACGGCTACGCTGCCTACTTTAACTAGTTCTATATTATTGGACGTCTGTGCGTTGTTAAAGTTCATTGGCTGGGTAAATTGGATAGTCATTTTTTTAGTCGTTGGTACATTGTCGAGATTGTCGATTTTTTTGTAGTGCTTGTTGCTGAATGACTCGTTGAGGAGCCGCTGATGGATGTCTAACAGTTCTTTGTTCGATTCGGTTTTGATAGAAGGTTGAATACCCTTTTTATGGACAAGCGTTCCTCCCGGTCCTTTGAAGTGCCCGATTGTCAGTTTGAGTGCACTACCGTCATTGAATTCGAAGAAGGATTGGACACTGCCCTTCCCTTTCGTCGTTTCGCCTACGATTGTAGCGGCTTGCTGATCGATGAGGGACGCTGCGACGATTTCAGATGCAGATGCAGAATAGCGATTGACGAGCACATAGGATTGTTTCGGGAATTTCGTTTTGGTTGGTATCGGTTTAATCATTTTGTTGCCTTCGCGTGTAGATAGGTAGTAAGCGTTGGTAACGCCTTGGTAAAAGCCGAGAAGCTGTTCGGCGCTGTCGACGTAGCCACCGCCGTTATAGCGCAGGTCGACGATGAGTCCGGTTGCTCCATTTTTTTTGAGTTTCGTCCAGTGTGCTTCCACTTGCTTGCCCAGGTCGGCGGAAAACGTGGCGATTTTTATGTAACCGATGTTGCCGTAGAGCATGGATGATGTGATTGGGTGCTCTGGTGCTGCTGGTGATTTAGTCGATGTTGTTGCAGCTACGTTTGGGATTGACGATGGTTGGTGTTCATCCACAGCAACGGCTGATAGATAGGTACGGTATTCCTTAGCGGACATGTAGCGCGAGTATTCGTCGAGTGAGTTGACGATTTCGTCTAAGTTTTTCATAGTGTTGAGGTTTTTAGGGACGTCACCATAGTAGTAGGTCTCGACGAAGAATTTGACGTCGTCGAGTGTACTTGCTTGGGCGATTGGTGTAAATAGGAACAGGGTTATGATGGCGATGAATGCTGTTTGGATTTTTTTCAATTTGGTGAGTCCCCTTTCACGGGTATGTTCTTTTATATTATAACCTATACCCAGTTTTGAAGTTTGTAAGATGGGTGGATTTGGTATTTTGTTGTTTAGTTTGGTGGAAATGTTGTTTGGTTATGTGTGTTTTTATTTTTGCGTATAGAGTTGGACCCAGTACGGTTTTCCTTTGGCGTCGGTTGCATAACCAGTTCCGACGTGTGTGAAGTTGTTGTTTGCGATATTGGCGCGGTGAGTTGGCGAGATCATCCATTCTTTGACGACGGATTCGGGTGCGATGTAGCCTCTTGCGATATTTTCACCGTATGCGGTCCATTTGTAGTTGAATTTTTTCAGCATTTCATCAACAGTGCCATATGTTGGTGACTTGTGGTCGAAGTAGTTATTTTTCGCCATGTCTTGTGCTTTGGCTTTAGCGATTGCAGAGAGGTCAGCGTCGAGAATGAGTTCTTTTACGCCTAGCTGTTTGCGCTGTTTATTGACAAGTTCAACGGTTTTGAGGGCGTTGTCTTGATCGTCTATTACTGGCGGTATTGGATCGGGCTTGGATTTGTCCATATACATGCTGCGGGCTTTGTCATAGTAGATGACGCCTTTTTCACGCTCAATTTCGAATTTGGTGGTGCGATCGATGAAGGCCGCCATATGTGCACGGGTGACGATATCGTTTGGCTTGTACATACCGCCTGGCGGTGTGGTTGTGATGCCGAGTTCGGCGAGTGTCGTGATATAGCCGTAGTTTTGGTTGAGCTTAATGACATCTTGGAATTTGATAAGGTCATTGTCGTCGACGATTATTTTATAGCCCAGTGTCAGTATTTTGGCCATTTGCGCACGTGTGAGTGGCTCGTTCGGGTGGAATTTGTCCCCGGCCGTGAAGATGCCACGTTCGGTGAGTGCGCGGATGTGGTCGTATGCGCCATGGGCTGGGCTGACGTCTTGGAAACTCGGTTTGAATGCAGCTGTCGGTTTGGCGTTGATGGCGAGCGCGACGACTTTTGCGGCTTGGGCCCGAGTGACAGGTTCGTTGAGGCGGTAAGTTCCGTCCGGGTAGCCGTTGATGAGGCCGCGAGTGGAGATTGTGTCAATTGCTTTGTGTGCCCAGTGTGCGGTTGGCACGTCAGTAAATGTGGCAGCTTGTGCAGCTGGTTGGTATGCGATAAGTAGAGTTGCTGAGAGTAGTAGGGTTGGGATGTGTTTTTTCATGGTAGTGCCTCCTTTTTCTATGATTATACTATGTTTTGCGGGGGTATTGAGAGGTTTGTTGTTTGGTTGAAAAAGTTTAAAGCCCCTTGCTGGTGGCGAGGGGCTTGTTTTTATTGATTTCTTAGTAATCGATTGATGGATTTTTGTTGTCGCAGGATAGAACAAACGTTCTTTTTGTGTTATGATAGAGTTGGTAATTGCATATGAAGTGTGGGCGGTTGGTCACTTCCATGAGAATGGAGGTGATGCCAATGTCGACTTACGAATCGATAAATTTGCTAATTCAGCTTTGCACTGTAATGTTAGCAGCCTTTACAATTGTAGTCACATTGATCATTTTCTTCGTAAAAAAGAAATAACCGTCCCCCGCTGATAAGGTATGACGGTTATTTCTGTCTAAAACCGGATCAACCGCTCTTCTTGCGGTTTGCAGTTGCTAGGCCGAGTGTTAGCGCACTCGGTCTTTTTTTATGTTATGCGTTTCTAAAGACATTATACCTTTATTCGGTGATTGTTTCAAGAATGGTACTTTTTATTGATTACAATAACGGTGGATTTGGAACTATGTGGCGTTCTTTGTTGCGCCAGTTGGTTATCCAGGTTTCGAGTCGGTCCATGGCGATTTCGAGTTGGTCGAATGCGTAGGCGTAGGAAATTCGGATGTGACCTTCCCCGAATGCTGTGAAGGCGGTGCCTGGTACGACGGCGATTCGGGCTTCATCGAGCAACGTGTGGGCGAATTGTTCGGATGTTAGGTTGAACTCTTTAATAGAAGGAAAGATGTAGAATGCGCCACCCGGTTTGACTGTCGGAAGGCCCATGTTGGTGAGCCGGGTGTAGATGTAGTCGCGGCGTAGGATATAGTCCGGGTTCATTGCCGAAGGCGTGTGTTGGCATTCGGTTAGTGCGCAGATAGCTGCGTGTTGGGATGGGACGCCTGCGCAGATGGTGTTATAGGCGTGCACTTTGACGGCTTGTTGCATCCATTTTTCGGCGGCGAGCAGGAAACCGATGCGCCAGCCTGTCATGGAATGGGATTTGGACAGGCCGTGGATGAGGAATAGTTTGTCTTTTAGTTCGGGGTACTCAGCGAATGAGCGATGTTCCTCTTGGTAGGTGTTTTCGCTGTAGATTTCGTCTGAGATGATGAAGATGTCGTGTTTGGCGAGTGTTGCGGCGAGTTCGTCCATCGTTTCGCGTGGGATGGTGACGCCGGTTGGATTGGATGGATAGTTGAAGACGATTGCTTTTGTTTTGGGTGAGATGAGTTGTTCGAGTTGGGTTGGGTCTGGGATGAAGTTGGTTGTTGTTGTGTCGAGATAGATGGGTGTGGCGCCGGCGAGTGTGATGAGCGGTTCGTAGCCGGTGTAGATGGGTGCGGGTACGATGACCTCGTCTCCATTATCGAGAATCGTGCGGAATACAGTGTCCATTGCTTGGCTGGCGCCGGTTGTGATGATGATTTCGGTTTGTGGGTTGTAGGTGAAGCTGTATTTATTGGTGAAGAAGGTGGATACGACTTGCCGGAGTTCGAGGAGACCGGCGTTGTGTGAGTAGGTAGTTTTGTTGTCGTCGATTGCTTTGTGGGCGGCTTTTTTGATGGGTTCGGGTGTTGGGAAGTCTGGTTGGCCGATGGTTAGGTTGATGGCATCGGGGTAATTTATGAGCTGGTTTGAGATTTTGCGGATGCCGGATGGTTCTATTTGTTGGACGCGCGGGTTGATGGTGAGTGACATGGTGGTTCCCCCTTTTTGATTGGTGGGTAGTAGTATATGCGGGATATGGGGGGAAGATTTTTGGGGTGTGGTTTGGTGTTGAGGGGGTGTTGTTTAGTTGGTTGGGAATGTTGTGATGTTTCGGCGGGATGTTGTTTAGTTGGATCGGAGTGTTGTGATGTTTGTTTGATTCGTTGTGAACTCTTGGATTTGATTGGCCAAGACTTTTTTCAACCGTCTTTTTGCCCGCTAAAGACTTCCCTTTCTTCTGCTTTTCAAGTTATTTCTTGGTTCTGGTTCTTGAAGTCTTCTGTAGCATACTGTATATTGAGAATAGATCTAGTAAAGAATAAAAAGGACCGCTTGACGTGTCGAGCGTCAAACGGTCAGCAATAGCTAGGTTCCCTATAAGGGGATCAGCCCATCTGGAGTAGTAACCCATCTGAGCCTCTAACTCAAGGATGGGTTATTTTTTATTTTTATGGTCAAATGAGAGTATTAACACGATTAATGTTGCAAAAGCTACTGCGAACATTAGCGCCTCGAATACTGACATTGGCACCCCCCCTTTCATACGGGAGTGGGCTGACCACCCTTGAGTTACCTATTCTATTGTTCTTTCATTGTACCATACGTATGTTCTTGAATCGCTATTGTATTTTATCTTTTATTGGACTTCCCTTTCGGCATTTGGAGGACGTTTCTTAGTTTTTCGAGAGCGTTGTTTAGTTTTCGTTTGATGTTGTCTTGTTGGACGGGAATGTTGTTTAGTTTGGCGGGGGGCGTTGTTTACTTTCTTGGTTACGTTGTGGAGTTTTGGGTTTGATTTGTATATAAAGGTAGCCGCCCGGTGGAGAGGGCGGCTTTTTTTTGTTGTTATTTATGCATGGGAAATTTGTAGTCCCAGGTGTAGATGGTTGCTGGTGGTGTGCCTTTTCGGTTGAGTCGCAGCTGACGGAATATGATGCTGGCGGCGGATTTTGAGTTTAATTTGAGAAATTGGCGGAGCTGTTTGTTTGTGAGTGTTGGGCTGATGAGCAGGTACCAGTCGGCGATGGCTTGTTCGAGTGCACCTTTGTTGGGTTTTCCGCAAGGGTTGCAAATCCATGTGCGGCCTTGGGTTCTTGGCATGATGGCGTTACAGTCGGGACAAAGGACACCTTTTTTTAACTCGATTGGTGAGATGTTGTGTTTTTCGCTAGCGGGAATTCGTTTCCATTTGACTTGGTTTGTGTAAAGTTGGTTGGCAATTGTTGCGCGTTGGCGCGGCGTGAGTTCGTCTGGAATGTCCGGGAGTCCTCGGATATATCTGGGTAGCTGTTTCGCGAATTTGAGCGGTGTGGATAAGGGCATTTTGGGGATTTCCGTCCGCTGATTTGCCATTACTAGGATTGGTTCTACGGGTAATTCGATTTGTTTTTGGTTGAGCCATTTTTCGACGGCGTACGTAGCGCGGTCTAGCTGATGAATGATGCAGTCGAATTTTTCGATTGCGCCGTCGCCAGAGATTTTGGTAGTTTTTCCGGATGCTTCGTCGAACAGGACGGTGCCAGCGTAATTTTTGATTTCCAATAGGATTGCGCGTTTTGGGGTTAGGATTAGAGTGTCTAGCTGGACGCGGAAATTGGGGTTGATGTCCACGGTTATGTTTTTCATGATGGCGGAACCTTTGGGGAAGTCGATTTCATTGAGAATACGGTCGACTTTAAGTTCGCCGGAATAGCCGGATTTCGTCTGGTATAGTTTGTTGCTGATTGTTTTGTACTGCTGGTGATTGTCAGGTAGCCGGGCGAGCAATCGTTTCAGGGGTATGAGATCGTCCGGCGGTTGGCGTTTTGTGTAGATAGGGATTCACTCCTTTCGGTGGTCTGAATATTCTTTGTTCAGTGGTAGAATAGCAGGTTTTGGGTGAGGTGGCAAGGGGCTTGGCGGGAGTGTTTGTTTGGTTTAGTTGTTATGTTGCTTACTTTTTGGGATGTGTTGTTTAGTTTGTTTGATACGTTGTGAACTTCTTTATTTTATTCGGGACTGCCCTTTTCTAATTAGCTTTTGACTTCTACTTTTAGAGTTGAAGGGCATAAAGGAAGCCATCCGGTGGTCCGGATGGCTGATTGGGTGGTGATTGTTTATTCAAAAGAAAGGTCTCTTAATCTAGAATGTAAACGGCGGGTTTAGTAGACTAGACAACGTTTTTATCAATCTGCTCAACTTTGTGTGCACGACGTTTTTTCCATAGATCTTCTGCGGCGCCGGATCCTAGTATAACGCCGGCAATGATGAGGGCTAGGCCGATGAGATGGCGATAGGTGATGATTTCGCCAAGGAATAGTGCTGAGCCGATTAGGGAGAACATGGTGTTGAAGTTGATGAAGATGGCGGCTTTGGCTGGGCCGACTTTTCCGACTGCGTAGTTGTAGAGCATGTGTCCGACAGCTGTGCCGATGATGGCGCTTGCTGCGAAACCGAGCCAAAACATGGGTGGTACGGTGGCAAATGCTTTGATTTCACCGGGTTCTTGAATCAGGCTAATGATGAGTAGTACCGCGCTGCCGACTACCATCATATAAGCGGTCATGATACGTGGATCCAGTGTTTTTGCTGCTTTTGCGATGACTAGGAATGATAATACTTGAGCGGCGATTGAAATGAAAATGAAGCTATCACCGAGCGCGAGACCGCCAATTCCTCCGCCTGCTAAAACGACGGAGCTGACGCCGCCTAGGCCGACTAAGAAACCAAGCCATTGCACTTTAGACGGGTAATTCCGCATGATAAGTGCGACGGAGATCGCCGTTAGGACGGGGCCTGTTCCGAGTATCAGTCCCGCGTTTGTGCCGGTCGTGCGAACAAGTCCCATGTTCAGGAAATAATGATGGAGGACAACATTGAGCATCGCGCCTCCTATGATGTATTTCCATTCATTTTTTGTCGGCAGACGAAGCATTTTGAACGCCGCCAGGATGATGAATACCGTGATGCCTGCGAGCAGGATACGGAATGTTGTCATGGTAACTGGTCCGACATATATGAGCAGATATTTGAGGAGTGGCAGGTTAAATCCCCAGATAAGCATTGCGGTAGTGAGGAGTGCGTAGATTCTCCACATGGGGCCGTCCCCTCCTTTGGTTGGTGATTTGGTGATGATTGGTTGCTGGAAATACTGCAGGGCAAGATGGCAACTTTTCACTAGAAGTAAACAACGTTTATTGGGTACTTAGCAACGTTTTTTCTTATGTGTCAGGTTTGATGATGCTTAAGTATACACCTTTTAAAGCGTGGTAGTAGCCGCCTAAGTAATTCTTATGCGGGTTCGATGAAATATTTTACCAGACGGCGATTGCTCCGTCGGTTCGGGATTCGGTGCCGCCTGATAGGACGCCGGTTTTAGGATTTCGCCAGATGATTTGGCCACGACCAAATGAGCCTGAGTCGAGGGTTGGCTGGATTTGGTGACCAAGTCTTGTCAGTGCTTGGGCGAGATGGTTCGGGAAGCCCGGTTCGACGTGGACTAGATTGTCTTTTATCCACTGCCAGCGCGGTGCGTCGAGAGCTGCTTGTGGATTTAATGTGTAATCGATTGTGTTGATGGCTACTTGGAAATGGCCTTGCGGTTGCATGTATCCGCCCATGACACCAAATGGCCCGATGGCTTGTCCGTTTTTTGTTAGGAAGCCTGGGATGATGGTGTGAAATGTTCGTTTGCCCGGTTTTAGTGCATTTGGGTGATTCGGGTCTAGCGAGAAGTCGGCGCCACGGTTTTGGAGTGCGATTCCTGTGCCGGGAATGACGATACCGGAGCCGAAGCCCATGTAATTCGACTGGATGAAGGATACCATGTTGCCTTCCCCATCTGCCGTTGCCAGGTAAACTGTGCCGCCTTTTGGAAGTTCATACGGTTCTGGACATGTTGCGGTTGCTGTGATTTTGGCGGCGCGTTGTTGTGCGTACGTTTTGGATAGAAGGTGTTCGGGTTTAATTGGCATATCAGTTGGTTCGGTGATGAATGCTTGTCCGTCTGTGAATGCGAGCTTCATAGACTCAATTTGTTCGTGAAGTGATTGTGTGTCGTGCGGAACTGGGCTGTTCATTTCCGTGAGGATGTTGAGTGCCATGAGTGCGATCATGCCTTGGCCATTTGGCGGAATTTCGTGAACGTCGTAGCCGCGGTAGTTTGTTGAGACGGGTTCGACCCATTCTGGCTGGTAGTTTGCCAGATCGGATTTTGTGAGAAAGCCGCCGTGTTGTTGCATGAAAGTGTCGATTTTGTCGGCTAGTTCTCCCGTGTAGAAGGATTCTGCATTCGACTCCCCAATGGATTGTAGGGTGGCGGCGTGATCTGGTGATTTCCAAAGTTCACCGATTTCTGGTGCTCTGCCGTCGGGCGCGAATGTGGTGAACCATGCGTCGAATTCTTCTGTTGTGAATGAAGTGCTGTATTTTTTATAGGCAGCGTTCCAGTATTTACCGAGAATCGGTGTGAGCGGATAGCCTTCTTCGGCATAGCGGATGGCTGGTTCGAGTGATTCTTTCAATGGTAGATTGCCAAATTTGCGTGCGAGTTCCGCCCATGCTGCGGGTACGCCCGGGACGGTGATTGGCGTCAAGCCATAGACTGGCATTTTGTCGTGGCCTTGCGCTTTTACGGCGTCGATTGTGAGAGATTGCGGTGCCGGGCCGGAAGCGTTGAGGCCGTGCAATTTGTTGTTGACCCAAACGAGTGCGAATGCGTCGCCGCCGATACCGTTTGATGTTGGTTCGACGACGGTAAGTGCGGCAGCTGTTGCGATTGCCGCATCGATTGCGTTGCCTCCCCTGCGCATAATTTCAATGCCTGCTTGTGCAGCGAGTGGCTGTGAGGTTGCAACCATGCCGTTTTTCGCGAAGGCGGTATGGCGTATGGATGGATTTGGGTTGTAAAGGTAGTCCATTGGTGGTTCCCCCTTTGATGTTGGATAGTTCTGTGAGTTTATTATACTGGAGATGGAGGTGTTTAGGGAGGCGAAGTTTCTTTTGGGTGTGGGGTGTGGGGTGTAGGATGTGGGGATATGATTGGTTGGATGGGAGATATGATCGGTTGACTTGGGATATGCTCGGTTGTTTGGGAGATATGATTGGTTGGATGGGATTTGCTCGGTCGTATGGGAGATATGATTGCTTGGCCGGGGATATGATCGGTTGCTTGGGAGATATGATTGCTTGGCTGGGGATATGCTCGGTTGCAGGGGAGATATGATTGCTTGGCTGGGGATATGCTCGGTTGTATGGGAGATATGATTGCTTGGCTGGGGATATGCTCGGTTGGCTTGGGATATGCTTGGTTGCAGGGGAGATAGGATTGCTTGGCTGGGGATATGCTCGGTTGCTTGGGAGATAGGATTGCATGGCCGGGGATATGCTTGGTTTGGCGCTAGTTATGATTGGTTACTAGTTTAAATGTTGTTTTCATTGGACGGATTACTAGTTTTATTCGTAGAAAAGCGCTTCAAAGTTCATGAAGCGCCGACTCATGCTTATTTGTATTTTCATTCATGATATAAAAACTACCTTTCCCCTTTCCTTCGTGTGATAGTCCGGATCGGGCAAGGAATCTCGTTGTTACTTGTCTGTCATTTAGCAACATGAAACTCCTGAATTCCCTGTTGGTTATTCGGTTGCCCATGAGACATCTCCAATCTGCAAGCGCCGCAATATGATATTCAGGTCCAGTATGATTACACGTCGGACATGCCCATTTTCTAGGCTTCCACTTCATTCCTCTAGTGTTGCATGCCGGACAAATGACTCCGGGTAAAATATCAATTGGGGATATATTCATCAATTTGGTTAACGGGAAAGGATCATATTCTTGATGGTTATTTCTTAATTCAAATGCTAATTTCTGTATAGTATCTTTGCTTATGATTTCTTTATCGACGGATAAGGAATACAAATAAGTCGGAGTTTCATTGGTGAATGTGATTTTAGTTTCGGGAACGTTTTCGAAGATTAACTCATTGGTGAATGCGAAAGTAACAAGTCCGCTAATCGGGATATCGATCTTCCTTTGCTTGAGCCATTCATTAAGAAATAATTGCTTGCGATTGAGCTCAGCGATGGGGTTGCTCAACACTTTTCGTTCACCTGTCGGGGATTCTTGGATGAACTGTGTGGGGTTTGATTTCACGATAATTTTCCCAGCAATGTTTTTCACTTCGATAATAAGAATGAAAGCTGGCGTAATAAGTACCGAATCCATCTGAAAATAAACGCCGTTCTGTTTCAAGCAGACGTCGTGCAAGATAGCGTGTGGATAATGGGGTTTGAATTCTAGTAGATGCTTGTCAAAGTGTTGCTCCCCACCATAGCCTGCTTTTCGTATTCGAAAGTCCTCTCTGACTCTAAGCATTTCGGCATGTGACGGCTGTAATCGGGGCATTAATGCACTTAATCCAATTAGTATTTTCGGCATTGATCTTTGTTTATAAATCAATTTTTTATCACCTCTTAAAAATGATATCAGAATTTTTGGTGGTTTTATATACTTTTCGCCAAAGCCGAATTATGTATTTGTTAAACAGTGGCATGATTGATATTTGATAGGGTTTTTGGGTATATATTTGAGATTTGAGCACTTGCTCTTTTTGGTGGGCGGTGTATTGATTTACCGTTGGCTGGTCGGGTGCTGGATATGATTGGTTGGGCTTAGGATATGCTCGGTTCTGTGGGGTTTATGATTGGTTGCTCAGGGTTATGCCCGGTTCAATTGGAGATATGATCGGTAGCATAGGTATATGCTTGGTTGAACAGGTTATATGATTGGTTCAACATCATATATGATCGGTTTCCCGCTTTGGTGGGAGCATTGATTTTAGATCTATGCATTTGACTTAAATCTGCTTTTGGCCGAGGCCAAAAGCTTCCTTTCTAATTATTTTTGGATTGCTCGCGCCGGGATATGCTCGGTTCTGCGGGAGATATGATTGCTTGCCTGGGGATATGCTTGGTTACGCGGGAGATATGATTGCTTGGCTTTGGATATGCTCGGTTGCGCGGGAGATATGATCGATTGCCTGAGGATATGCTCGGTTGCACGGGAGATATGATCGATTGCCTGAGGATATGCTCGGTTGCGCGGGAGATATGATCGATTGCCCGAGGATATGCTCGGTTGCGCGAGAGATATGATCGTTTGCATGAGGATATGCTCGGTGCTGTGGGAGATATGATCGTTTACCTGGCGATATGCTTGGTTACGCGAGAGATATGATCGATTGCCTTGGGATATGCTCGGTTCTGCGGGAGATATGATCGTTTGCCCGAGGATATGCTTGGTTACGTGCGAGATATGATCGCTTGCCTGAGGATATGCTCGGTTGAATGGGAGATATGATCACTTGCCCGAGGATATGCTCGGTTCTGCGGGAGATATGATCGATTGCCTAAGGATATGCTCGGTTACGTGAGAGATATGATCGCTTGCCTTGGGATATGCTCGGTTACGCGAGAGATATGATCGATTGCCTGAGGATATGCTCGGTTACGCGAGAGATATGATCGATTGCCTCAGGATATGCTCGGTTGCGTGAGAAATATGATCGCTTCCCATTTTCCCGCACATAAAAACCGCCTGCAAGAGGCGGTTTTTTGGTTATAATGTGGTGTCGCTCAGGAAGTTTTGGATGATGTGGTGCTCGGGTTCGTATGTTTTGATGGTATAGCCTTCTTTTTGTAGCCATTCGATGATTTCTGGTAGGGCTTTTGCTGTTTGACTGCGGTCGTGTAGCAGGACGATGATGTTACGGTCGCCGGATTTATTGGCTTTATCGACACCGTCACGGACGTTTTTAATGATTTTGTCAGCTTCTTTGTCGGTGTATTTCCAGTCATTGGAGTCGACGTCCCAGTCCCACATTTTGTAGTTGTATTGGTTGAGCTCTTTTTTCATGGCCGGTGTGACGTGCGGTTTGCTACCGTATGGAACACGGAGTAGTTTAGCATCGATGCCGGTCATTTTGTTGATGAGTTTGGTTCCTTCGGTCATTTCATCGATGAATGATTTGGTGGATTTATATACTTTGTCTTTGTCGTGTGTCATGCTGTGCGTGCCGATGTAGTTACCATCGCCAGCCACTGTTTTAACGATGTCCTCGTTTTTTTTCATGTGTTTTCCTAGGAAGAAGAATGTACCGTGGACGTTATATTTTTTCAGTGTTGCGTTGTTGATTGTTGTGAATTTATTGGGGCCGTCATCAAAGGTCAAGTAGATTGTTGTTTCGGATTTCGCTCCGGGCTTTTCTGGCTTAACTGGTGGTTTGGCCGGCTGTTTTTCATCCAACAATTGTTTAACATGTTTTTCGTAATCTGCATGGCTCATATGCTCGTAGTCATCACGATAAATACGCAACGTTTTCATTTTTTGGATGTATTCTACTTTGAATCCCGTCACTTTTGCGATGTATTTTGCGCTAATGAAAAGCGTGCCGTTGACGTCGACGATTGGAGTCCAACTGAGTTCCACACCGTCTTTCGATGTCAATTTTGTTGAAGCATCATAGCTGATAACGGTGCCTCTTTTTCGAAGATAAGTGATGCCTTCTTCTTTTTCTACTGGGATGTAGAGTACTTTTGTGATTTCGCTAAGTGGGATCTTCATATCGTTATCGATGACCTGGACGTCTTTAAAGTCCAATAATCGATCATGAAGTCCTATGTAATGTGTCGGCTTTTTCACCTCTGCCTCGCCTACAATTGTGCCGTAAACTAAACTTATAACTAATGCTGTACAGATGGCCCACACATTTTTCCTCACTTTAATTTCCCCCTTTCCATTCATTTAATTTCCTGTTCTTACCTTAACAAAAATCTGCCGCCAGTCAGAGCCGCCTTAGTAGATTATGCGAGTTTATTTTAAAAATGCTTTTTCACGCAATATTGATAAATGGCTGCTGTTGCTACACAATCTCCGATGGCATCATGCGCATCGTGTTCGAGCTGTAGAAATTCGGTCAATGTGGTTAGTTTATGGTTGGGGGCTTCGGTGATCTTTTTTCTAGCTAGTTTGACGGTATCGATGACGATATACTCGGGAATGCTTATGCCATCGATGTTGTCGAGTGCATAAAGGAAACCCATATCAAACGATGCATTGTGAGCAATGATTGGTAAATCTCCGATGAATTCGAGTAGTTCTTCAATTTTTTGATTGATACTCGGTGCCAATTCAACTGTTTCGTTTGAAATGCCTGTAAGTCGTGTAACTGTCTCTGGGATATGACGGAAGGGGTTGATGAACGTATTAAACATGTCTTTCACTTCATGATTTACATACCTAATGGCACCAATTTGAATGATTTTATCAGCGCCTGCACGCAAACCCGTCGTTTCAAAATCGAGTACGATGTAATCATCCACTAATTGGGAGGATGATTTATATTTCTTATCTTTTGCGGCTCTTCTTGCTCCCCAATTTTGTTGCTTCGGTTTCCTTTCAAGTAATTCGATCGCTTCTGTATTCCAGCTTGTCATGGGTGCACTTCCTTTTTTTCGGTTATTGTCCTTTGTTTAGTAGTAATTCTCCTTATACTATTTAATACCCTTTTTTATAGCGCTTAATCTTCAAATAAAATGGATAAAAAAAGCAGCCTACTTCGGACCATTAAGGACAAGTGATTGTACATGAGGTAAATTAAAATCATATCTTGTTTATAATGTTGTACATTTGACTACGATTTAAAAGTGTGTATAATACAAGATAATTACATACTTTGAATGTTTTCTAGGGTTCCGCAACTGTCAGTGTTGGTCTGGTCCGAGAGAAAACTCACAGCTATGCTGTGTCACGGAAGGATAAAAGCCTGGGAGGAACTGTTTTTTAACAGTTATCTCTTGGGCTTTTTTTGTTTTTGATGGGCACGAATATAAACGGAGGTGTTAGTTAAATGAATACAGATTGGGTTAAAGTAATAATCGCTGCTTTTTTCGAAGTTTTTTGGGTTATTGGATTAAAACATGCAAATGACTTTTGGACTTGGACTGGAACAATTATTGCTATTATCGTTAGTTTTTATTTAATGATTATGGCTGGAAAAAAACTACCTGTTGGAACTGTCTATGCGGTTTTTGTTGGACTAGGTACAGCCGGAACAGTTTTTTCCGACATCATATTTTTTGATGAACCATTTAAATTAGCAAAAGTGCTTTTAATTTTGGTTTTATTAGGTGGAGTCGTTGGTTTGAAATTAGTGACTCAAGATAGCGATAAAGAAGGAGCTGAATCTTAATGGCGTGGGTTTCTTTGATTGTTGCAGGTTTATTTGAAATGTTTGGTGTTGTAATGATAAGTAAATTGCATAAAGACCGTAATTGGCAATCGGTGCTATTTCTAACTCTCGCGTTTGGAGCAAGCTTTGTGTTTCTTGCTTATTCAATGAAAACACTTCCTATGGGTACGGCTTATGCAATTTGGACAGGAATTGGTGCGTCTGGTGGAGCAATTTTAGGTATGCTTTTATATGGTGAATCAAAAGATTGGAGAAGACTTATTTTTATAGGCATGGTCTTAGGTGCTGCAATAGGTCTAAAACTCGTCTCATGATAGAGTTTTTAGATTGTAATAGGAAGAAGTTAATTTGTTTTTTATTAAGTGAAATAAAAGCTGAACTAAAAAAATCTTTAGTCCAGCTTTTATTTTTAATCTATCTACCTAATCGGGGAGCATATCAAACTCAATGAGCTCCTTTTTTTAATTAATAGCTGATAGCAACAAAGTTACCTGCGCGGTTCGCTGTGGAAGTATTGATCACAACGAAACTACCTGGACCAGTCGCTGTGAATTCAAGTACTCCATTGTTGTATTTCGCTTTTATTGTGTTAGTTGAATGTAGATCTCGTACCGCTATTTTGTTGTTCTTGATCACTTTAGACGCGTCTATCGGGAGAACGATTTCGATTTTTTCATTGAATTGATTCAACGCAAATCGATTATCGCCAGTACCGCCCTCAAGATTAACGATAAAGTTTTCTGAAATTGCATCTGCTATAGAAGATGCATTTGCTTCGCTTAACGTGATTGTAGCATCACCGCCTGCTTGTTGCATAAGTTTCTCGACTGCTTTTTTCGAGAAGAAGAATGACGTTTCGCCTCTAGTGACGACTAAGCCTTTCTTAGCATTAACGATTGTATTTAGGATTGTTGAGTTGAATTCGATTGCAATTTCCTCTCCATTTTCAGGTAGTGCAATGAAGATTTCTTTTGCCTGTTTATCGTTCACATAAGCTGCAATTTCTGCTTCAGAAACAATATATTTCTGAGCTCCTGGTGACTCAGGTACCTCAGGCGCTTCCGGTACTTCTGGTACTTCTGGTACTGAAACCATATCGACTTTGACGAAAATGGTTGCAACGTCACTGCCGTAAGAAGCTGTAATTGTTGTTTCACCAGCGCCGACTGCAATGATTTGGCCTTGCTGAACATCGATGACCGTTGAATCGAACCCGCTATATGCAGCAATTTCTGTCACGTCTGTCGATGTCGCCTCACCATTTTTCGTTTCAATCGATTGAACTGAAATGCGAGAAGATTCCCCGACTACCAATTCAAGTGCTGCTGGGTTTGTGATCAATTCTGTTGTGATTATTACGTCTTGTTCGACAATCGCTGTGACTGTCGTTGTGAAGTTCGGGTGTGAAACTGTAATGACCGTTTCTCCTGATCCGACTGCTGTGACTAACCCTTTACTTAATGTGACGACTTTAGAATTCGCAGATTTAAATTTAGAATCTGCTGTCACGTTTTTCTCATTGACAGAGCCGTCAGCTTTTGTTGTTTTTTCTATTACAGTTAATTGTTCAGTTGCGCCTGCTTTAAGTGTGACGCTGTTTTTATCGACTGAATAGGTGATTACGTCTTGCTCGACAATCGCTGTGACTGTCGTTGTAAAGTCCGAGTGTGTGACAGAGATGGCCGTTTCGCCTGGTCCGACTGCTGTGACTAACCCTTTACTTAATGTGACGACTTTAGAATTCACAGATTTAAATTTAGAATCTGCTGTCACGTTTTTCTCTGTGACAGAGCCGTCAGCTTTTGTTGTTTTTTCTATTACTGTTAATTGTTCAGTTGCGCCTGCTTTAAGTGCGACGCTGTTTTTATCGACTGAATAGGTGATTACGTCGCCTTTCACGTTCAGGTAGACAAGGATTGGATCCTGATCTGGGATTGTGACAAGTACTTGTGTTTGACCTCCTGTAATCGCTGTGACTAGACCTTTTTGAACTTTTGCAATTTTATTGTTGACGACTTTGAACGAAGTTGTTGCTGTGACGTCTTTTTTGCTCGTTTGTCCTTTCGGAGTCAGCGTTGTTTCTGTCACTTTCAACTGTAATTGGTCGCCGACATTCATTTTCACATTTGTTTTATTCACTTTGTACGTAATGATATCCTGAGGAAGTTTCACTACCTCAACGTAAACGTAGATGACTTCCTCGTTTGGAATCATAACACGGACTTGTGTTTGGCCTTCTGCAAGTGCTGTTACGAGTCCTTTTTTGACTGTAGCAACTTTATTGTTGACTGCATTGTAGCTGCCATTTCCTGTGACGTCTTTTTCAGTGACTGTGCCATCCGCTTTTGTCGTCGTTTGGGTGACGTAAAATTGTTCAGATTGGCCAACACCGATTGTTAGGTTCTTTTTACTAACTGAATAAGTAACCTGATCTTGCGGTGCTGCTGTCACTTCAAGGTAAACGTACATATCTTCTTGTCCTGGAACCATGACGCGTGCTTGCGTTTTACCTGCCGCAAGTGCTGTGATGAGACCTTTCTCGAATTTTGCAATATCGCTGTTGACGACATCATAATTCACTGTTCCTGTTACGTCTTTTTCAACGACTGAACCATCAGCCTTTGTCGTTTTTTGTGTGACGAAGAGTTGTTCTTGTTGACCAACGCCTATTGTAAGATTCGTTTTGTTTACAGAATACGTAACTTGGTCTTGACCATCTTTCGCTGCCACTTCGACTGCGATTGTTGCTGTGAATTCTTTGTAGCTTACTGTGATTGCTGTTTTACCTGCGGCGACTGCTGTTACTGCACCATTTTTAACTGTTACAATTTTTTCATCAGCAGACACGAATGTTGCTTCTGCTGTGACATTTTTGTCTTCTTTTGTTCCGTCCGCTTTTGTTGTTGTTTCAGTTACTGTTAGGTTTTCTGTACCGCCTACTTGCAGTGCTAGTTCTTCTTTATCCACAGAATACTTGACGCCGGTTCCATCATCGACTAGTACTTTTTCTGCGGCATTGCCTGCAGCGTCAACATATTTCACTTTGACACTGTTATCTTTTGTTAACGTACCAACGTCGATTGTAAATGATCCGTCTTGTGCTAATTTAACAGGACCGGACGATTTCACCGTGTCGTTTTCCATCACTTCGTAACTTGCTTTGAGTTTCGTATTTACGTCATAACCTAAATCATAGTTTACAAGTTCAGCTTGGTAGTCAATATACTTGTCAATGATTTTACCTGTTGCTGTTGTGCCTTTAAGTGCTCCTTCAATTGTACCTGCTTCAGACTTCACGACGACCGGGCCAACGTAGCCACTAAGAATTGCCGGTTCCCCTGAAACTGTTTGTCCAGTGAAGTCAATTGTGTAGAGTCCATCAGGAATTGTTGTTTGAGCTGCACCTTCAGTCCAAGGTTTGTAATTTCCTGCCACGTTAAGCGTGTAAGAACCGGCTGCGAGCGAAGTACCTGCATGTAAGTAGCCGATATAGCCGTCACCATATTCTCCGCCTTCAGGATCCATGATATCCCATAGTTCGATGTAATTTGTTGTGACATCGCCTGTCAGTTTAAATGACAGAACAGCCGAGTCTTTTATACCGTCATTGTTGAATGAAAGATCTGTTTCCGTGATTGCGAAGTTTTCAAATGCAGATGCCGGTGCTCCGCCAAATTCCGCTGCGAATGGTAATGAAACTTCAGTGCCTTCACCGTTAATGTGAATATAGCCCAGAATTTCGGAACCTGGTGGTGCGTTTGCTTTTTTCGAAGCCGTTAATGTAACTGTTAACAATTGCTCACCATTCAATGTGAATGCTGATTTGTCGACGGTCACTTTTGCATCTTCGAATGATTTCGTAACATCGACGGTTACATTATAATTTCCTCCGTTACCTTTCATATCTTTTACAAGAATGTCTTTTGTAACGGAAATGTTTTTTTCTTTGATTGATTGAGGACCGAAAGTGACTGTCCCTTTAATATTGTCGACAATTTCACCGCTTGTATCCAACACTGCCTCATCCATTGCATATGCAAGGATAGTCGGATGTGCTGCTGCATAAGCTTGCACACGTCCTGCACCTTGAGACATGACATCGTATTTGGTCGTATCTAAAATTTTTGCACTGTTGGATAGCGCGACTTTCACGTCAAAAGCACTCCAACCTGGATTTGCTTGCTTAACAAGTGCTGCAATTCCTGCAATATGCGGTGTTGCCATTGATGTACCTGTTTTACGTGTGAAAGCTTCTTCATAACTTGCAGCTGGAAAATCTGCTTTGTACATTGGAATTGTTGACATGATATTCGTTCCAGGCGCACTAACATCTGGTTTGATATCAAAGTTTGGAGTCGACGGTCCACGTGAACTGGAATCGTTGACATTGTCTCCAATTGTCATTGTTTTATTGAAATTACTGAACGTTACAGTTCCTTGACCGCCTTTAAGAGCTGCACGAATTGCATCTCCGTCTGTTTGTGACAAATCATAAGCTGGGATGAATTCAAATGCATCTCCTAAGAATGTTCCAGAAGCGTTCGGTGCATTTGAACCGCCTGCAAAGTTATGGATAAGAATTGCAATTGCGCCTGCTTCTTTTGCGACGGCAATTTTGTCGACGAATGCGATATCTCCTCGTGAGACAAGTGCTACTTTCCCGTTAGCGTCGAGTCCGTTATAGTCAGCTTTAGTACCCATTCCAGGCACTGCTAGGACTTCATATTCACCCGACAATTGTGTTGTTAAATCTGCTCCAAATGTAGTTCCCATTAAGTTGATGGTTTTAGATAATTGGTAGTCTCCGACTGTTACATGTACGTTGCTGTCAAAATTTGCTTCAGGATTCGTTGTGTTGCCAACTGCAATTCCAAGACGTGCTGTCGACGGTGTACCCATCGTTCCACGTTTCGGACCCGAGTTTCCTGTTGCGATTACGGAAATCGTTCCGGCCATCATCGCATTATTGATGGCAAATGAACCTCCGTCAGTTTCAGAATTTGCTCCCCCACCAAGGGAAAGATTGATAACATCCATCTTTTGTTTAACTGACTCTTCAATTGCCGCGATGATTCCCGAAGTAGATCCGCTACCGTAAGCTCCCAGAACGCGGTATGCGTAAAGATCTACTTTCGGTGCAATCCCTTTAACTCCGTACGGATTCGCCCCGATTGCAGCAATTGTTCCTGCCACGTGCGTACCATGTGATGTATAGAAAGCGCTTCCAGTTGCGCTAAATTCAGGCGTTCCTGCTGGTCGTTCAACAGGTGACGTTTCCGATGCATCATTATCTGCACGGGTTCTTGTATAAGTAGCAGAATTTGGAATGAAGTTCTTTCCGCCTTTATAAATACCAGCAAAGTCAGGGTGATCTTTATCAATTCCTGTATCAAGTACAGCGACTTTAATCCCTTGTCCTTCAATTCCTTCAGCCCAAAGCCTTTCAATTCCTAGGAATGAAATGCTGGTGTTCATATTTGCATCTACCGTTCCAGATGAAACTGGAGCTTCAAATGCATGCACTTCAGTATCCGGTTCAATTAATGTAACACCTTTAATAGCCAGTAACTTTTCAAGATCTCCTGCTTGTACAGTCGCAGAAAAACCATTTAGTACAGTATCGTACGCGAATTTCTCAGTAAAATTAATGTTCTTCACTTGCATCTCTTTTTTCATAGCTGTCTGTTGCGTTTTCACTTTCTTTTTCACTGCCGTTGCTTCTGCAGAAGTGAATGTTTTCCCCGCTAACTCTTTAATCCCCTGTTCAAGTGCAACTGGCTTTTCGGATAAATGAACAATAACTGCGACTTGTCCATTTCCAGTTAACCCTTGTAAGTCTTTGTGTAACTTGGAACCACCATCCAACAGATTTAATTGTTCGGCGATAGCTGCTTTCTGTTGCATAATGCTTTCGCTGTGATTATTCGGCTTGAATGGTTTTGCCTTTTCTGCATTTGCCGATGCTGTGAATGGCGTTAGTAGTGAAAGCACCATTGCAAGAGCTAAAAATGCACTGAAAAATTTAGTAAAATTATTCCTCTTCAAATCCCATCTCCCCTTTACCCATTTATTCGCACTTAACAAAATAGTGCGACATAAAGAATCTATCATAATAAAAATAGATTTAATATGATACAAAACGTGTATTTCGGGGAAAATCATGCGTTATTGAAAAAATCGTTCAAAGGGACTTCGTAAGAATCAAAGAATAGTAGTCCATACGATTTATGGATAATAGTGGAAACAATTCAATGGTCCTAGCACTCTAATTTCTGCTTTTCTGAAACGACGGGCGACAGATCATAAAATTTTCAATGAAAATCAATAAATTTAACGCACTACAAAGTGGGATAACGATCATATATCACGACCAACCGACTATTTAACTTGTAAACCGATCATATCTTTTGCAAGAACAATCATATATCTACACGACCAATCATAATCGCTGCATGACCAATCATATCTCCTAGCCAACCAATCATATGTACAACTTCCCCCTGTCAGCCTCCGAACCACAAACAGACAGCCACCCAACTAAAATTGGGTGGCTGTCTGCATTTATATGACATTAGACGATTGGGGGAAATCGATCATTCGGTCTTGAATAGTCACCATCAAGAAGGACCAGGATTTTTCCTTCATTGAAGTAATCGTTGTAGCGGTTCGCTTCTTCTTCAGGGATACCCATGCCGATAAGTGCTCCGGCTAGTCCGCCAACTCCCGCTCCGGCAGCTGCGCCAGTAATGCCTGCTACAATTGGGCCAGCTGCGATGATTGGGCCAATTCCTGGTATTGCGAGTGCACCGATTCCCGCGAGCACGCCGCCAAGTCCTCCTAGAATTCCGCCAGTTGCTGCCCCTGTGGCTGCACCATCTGCTGCATATGTTCCTGTTTCTTCTGCAATAACATCCGCATTTGCTGTATGTTTACTCATAACAGATATGTCATCTGACACATATCCTTGTCTTTTTAAATCTTCAATTGCCGCGATTGCTTCAGTTTCTGTATCATAATAGCCAACTACATGTCGTGTTACCATCTCATAACGCCTCCTAGTATTTTTCAATAAGCTATTTGGCTAGCTAGTATTGAAAATACCCTTTCTAGTTCTTCTAAAACCTTTCAATTGCTACATTCCTATTACAGTTTCGTAACGAAAGAATAGTAGAGCATCAAAAAACCCCGAAGATTCGGGGTTCTGATGTCATCTTATAAGTATATATTTCACGTAATTTTTCCACCCGAATGCTCTCCATTGTTTTTTTGAAGGCAACTCTGTAGGCAATGACATGAATACCGTAGGTGAATATCCATACGTAGCAAGTTCAGGTTCATAAACAACTACATCTCCAAGATTGAGACCTTGCGACACGACCGCTCGAGTTTCCCATGTGAACGGTGTCGCAATGGCCACTTGTTTAGCACGACCTTCATTATCAATTATCCATGCATACGCCGTTTCTTTGTACAAGTCATGAAGCCACTTTTCTTTCACTGAAGTGACATCCAGCGCTTCATTGACAATAACGATTGCATTGACATTTGTTCCAAATGGCACCGATTGATCAGTAGCATCCGTCAAAATTCGTACTTCATAATAAGCAAGTGGATTCTTCACTTTGGTTTTGTCGAGTTCTTTGTAGGCTTGGAGCCATTCGTTGTCGATTGCAGGTGCCTCGGAAACAGAAAGAACCGTTCCTTCTACCGCATTTTCGATGCTATCCCCTTGGATTAAGACCTGATCACCATTTCGGATTTTTTGCCACTCGTCATTTTTTGCATATGTGACAATCACTTTTTGTGAGCTGAAAATATCAACTGA
The DNA here is from genome assembly GCF_014302295.1 of Sporosarcina sp. resist. NCBI lineage: Bacteria > Bacillati > Bacillota > Bacilli > Caryophanales > Caryophanaceae > Sporosarcina > Sporosarcina sp. resist. The sequence goes on from NZ_CP060287.1 coordinate 4,406,009, forward strand.
CAGCGTGGAACCGGTACGCGTTACTTTAGAAACTATACCGTCAACAGGGCTAATTAGAGCAGGTCTTCCTGGATTTTGTGATAATTGCGCCTCAACAACTGTTTGTTGGCGTTCAATTTCTGCAAGATCCTGTTCAGCCGCTGCGATTGCCTGTGCAAATGATCCGTCCTGCTTCACATCTACCTGGACATCAACATTCAGTCCTACTTCCACTTTTTTGTCGGTTGTATTTTCCGACACGTTATCTTTGCGATTCACATTCGAAGAACTATCCGATTGAGCTTCCTCCCGCTCAGACTCAAGACCTGATATCATGCTTCGAACAGATGATGTCTGTTGTTGAAGAGCCTCGCGTTCGGCTTCCCAAACAGCGCGCTGTCCTTCTGCACGTTCTGTTTGTAGAATAGCAATTTCTTCCCCCACTGTAACGGGATCGCCTTCTTTAACTAGCCACGAATCTACCGTATCGTCATTACCGACGTATACTGTATAGGTTTCTTCGGGAGCAACAAAGCCTTCTTTAGCGAGCTCCTCTCGGTGATCACTGCTTGTCATACGTTCATAGCGTTCGACATATACTGATTTGGTGATGACGCTTTTATCGGAAAATAGCAGATAAAAATTCACTGCTAGAAATGCACTGATTGCGACAGCGATAGCAATATTCGTCACTTTATTCACTACCAACACCCCCTTCTACAAAGGAATGGTACAAGCTTTCTAGTGGAATAAATCCAATAGCCGCAACTATAAGTGCCATTGCTACGTGGATTCCTATAAGTATCCAGATAAACCCTTTGCGTTCGGTATGACCCGTATACGCACCGATAAACCGTGATTGAAGTGCAATGATAAGTGCAGTTGTCACTGTCAATTGATTGAGGAATAGAATGATATACCAGGAATCGAGAAATGTTATCGCAAGTGGACCAAATGATAGGAATGAAACACTTGTTGTTGCTCCCTTCATCGTAAAGACAAGAAGCAAAACTGCTTTCTCGAGTAATAGAATACCCGTCACAAGTAGTTGTAAAGGTAATAACTTTTTAAACGGAATTGCCGTCAATCGACTTAATATGTATGCAAAACCAAAGAAATGAAACGCCATATACATAAGGGCCCACATGAGTGCACCAAGTACTGATACATATCGTGCAATTGTATAGTCTGTTGTGGTCATTGTGGAAAGGAGTGCTGTGATTGACTCTGTATTCATTCCCCATATATCACGAACGGCGAATAAAAGAACACCGAAAAAAGCTATGAATAACACACGTTTTTTGAAGCCGCGCATTGAAGAATTTTCAAGTTGGTTTGCCAACTGATGTGGATTCGTCAAGAAATGCCAAAACTTAAAGTCAAAAAACATTACGGTAATCCCTTTCTGCTCACTATTGCTGAATTTGATGAAGTCACCTTAACAAAGAAGATTAAACTACAATTCCTCCCCGTCGACCTAAGCCCACGGCGGATAGTACAAATTTTGAAACGAGATAATCTCTCAAAAGCTTAGGGTCGACAGGCATAAGATGAAGATGCATCGTGACGGATTTTGCCACAGAGTAGCTTTGACTTATGACCCGAACTCCTAAGCACGGATACTGGACGTGCTCAAGCGCAATCCAAAATCCAAGCGAATTTACGCCGAGACGTAATTGATCTACTATGATTACTTTAGCAAAAATTGAGAGATTTGCAATGTTTGGATGCTAGTAAGCAATGTTTTTTTACTATTATCCTTCTTTAATGGGTTGCAGAAACATATAAAACATGTTTAAGAAGCGCACTTTTTGTCCATTCTTCTAAGAAAAGCAGAAGCGCCTGGTAGACGTGACGGGCATAAGTCGATCCAGCGACGTAGCGCTCTTTGCTACATAGCTGGATTGCTTATGACCCGAGCGGCTGGCGCCTGGAGTCTAGACAATAAGAAAAGCGGAAGGCGCCTGGTAGACCCGACAAGCGCTGGAGGGTCTGAAGATAAAGGCGCAATTTGCCTTTAACTTCAGGACTGAAGCGACTCGCGGGGCTAGGCGCTGGAGCTAGAGCTAGAGCTAGACACTATTCTAAGTCAAAAAATTATACTTTCTACTAAAACTGAATGATTTATTGGGGAATAAATACCGGCTTATTTCCCGGGAAATCGACAAAGGGGCGGATAGCTATGAATAAAGAGGGAATTTCTGCATTCACATGGCAAGACATTCTTTTTGGTTTGACAGGTTCCACCATTTTCATTGTGGCTCTTTACTTCATTACAGGTTGAACTATATAAGGTGCCAGGGCAATAAAAAAACACCTACCGTTAACCGCTAACGACAGGTGTTTGTTAAGTTTCACTTTTCAATTTTGCTGCAGTCCTTCCGTCAGTTCATTGAACATTTGTATGTTGTCTGTTTCGAGTGCATAATCAATCATGCGCAACCTGTTATCGGCTTCCAGTTGTTCAATGATACCCACCGCTTCTAATGTTACGACTTCTAGCGTCTCTACTTCCATTTCCAGCCCCATCGTTCCTTCAAGAATAGTGGTCAAATGGATATGAAGATCTGAAATAAGGAGCAATTGGTAGAGCGGTAATCGAATAAATCGGTTCCCCCGTTGGAAAACGAATACTTCGCCGAGGTTTTCGACTTGCAAACTCTTGGTATTAATGACAATTTCTTTTCCCTCTGACGGGATGAATTGAAATACGTCCCCCCCTTTAAGAATGGAAAAGTATTGATAAGCAAACACTAGTCTGAGTTGAAAATCTTCTTGACTCGTGTAAAATGGTGTCATTCGTTGAACTGATAGCATCTTTCTCCCCTCCAATATAGAATATTCTGATTGTTATTAGTTTATCACAACTGTGGCTAGTTTGTGAACAGTTTATTATTATAGTATGCTATTCATCTATATATGTTGCCGCAACACATAATTATCGTTTGGCCTTTCCATTACAAATGACATCTTTCTTGGCTCGAATTGAAATTTCAATGATGATAACCATTCATATACGCCACAGTTTACATCTCCGGGAGAATCCCTCTTTCTCACGAACACAATATTGTTACGCCTAAAGTCGAGCAGCACAAACTGAAATTCCATCGTTCCAAATGCCACCGAGCGAAAATATAATTTACGTTCCACAGATTCGTAGATGATATGATTAATGATGGGAGAAATCGTGCATGATAATGGAGTAATACTTTCTTGAAACTCTTTATTATGATGAAACTGAGACTCCAAATCAGGTACGTATAGAACAATCTTCTCCAATTCCTCACTCCTTCTTCGGCTTTTTAACGAATATGCTCTTTACTTTTATAGATAAACAAACAAAAGAACAAGATATGGAATAACTTCATTTCCGCTCACTGGAGAAAAGCGGTATAATAGAAGGAATGCTTTTCTTAGGGAGTGGTCCGATGAATATGACTGTCGAACGTGTATCCTACTTGCACGAAAATGAAATAAATGAATTTATGAATACAATTAAACATGCCCTACGGCCAGATATAGAACGCAATGCACTCGAAATCAGACGTGCTGTGGCTCTTGTCAGAAATGGTGCCACCAATTCCTATAGGTATGCGCCATCTGAAGGCGCAGTAATAGCTACTCTCCTTGGCGTAGACTCAGAAAACGTGCGCCTTTCTTTCAACAAAGTAGATGCGAATTGTACATGCGGATACGCTGGCTGGTGTTCGCACCGAATTGCAGTCGTATTTCATCTTTATTCACAACACAATTCTTTGAGCGAATGGCTACACGAATGGCGCAGAACTGAATCACAACAGATGGCACTGTCCATTTCAGAACGTACCCCAGATGCATGGATCGACGTCCTGACACGCTTAACTCAGCCGCTTCGTGCAATTGAAGTTGCGGAAAATCCGGGTGTATTCATCCACGAATCTTCTATAATTGATCAAAAAGCTACTCCGCTTATTCCGTTTGAATATGAATGGAAACCTCTTTTTGAACTTTATTATCGATTACATGTACTGGATGCTGGATGGACGTATGTAAAAGGCCATCTCGGCGGTGAACCAACTTCCTTTTTCTACGGGAAGTGGTATGTGCAAAACTGGTTGACGGAACAGCTCGGAAAGCTGAATGATAGCGTCAATGCAATCGGTGCAAAACCGAAACTGTTTGAAGCAGATGCTTTTCATGAACGGGTGAAAAGTCTCGTTCGAACATTCGCCCTAGGAAATTCCGGGCTCTTCCATGAGCGATTCCAAGTCTATCGTCTTTTTTGGCAGCAACTATTTCCTTTTCGAGCTGCCCGAGACACTGAACTAACGATTCTCACGAATGAAGAATCAGAGGAAGCTCGAATTTTCATCGCCTTTTTCCACTTGATTCAAGGAGAACATGATGAGTTAGCGAAACTCGTTACACATGTAACAGCTACTAATGTTGCTACATGGCTACCGCTTGCAAAACTAGCGGAAAATAATGATGAAACCAAGGCCCTATCTATAATTATGCACGCTTTGTTGCCCTTCATCGGCGATTACGTAAGTGATTCTGTTTCACTTTCATCTCGTCCTGCTTTCGTGCGGGACATCGATGGTTTATTCGAAGCGGCAGATTTCTCGGAAGAATTACGTGAAAGCATGTTTGCTCAATATGGTGAACCCGGCATCGATGTTTACGCTGACTTTTTGGTTGAACGTGAACGATTCGGCGAATGGGCGGCTCTCATGCATAGATACGGCGTTTCATATGACGGCGCAGAAGCGGGTGGCTTAAAGGTCGCACTGGCTTCGGATCCATCAGCCGTCTTGCCCCTACTCCATACATTTGCTATGGGTTTCATCAAAGAAAAGAACCGTCACAGTTATCGACGCGCCGTCAAATTGTTTAAACAAATGAAAACTGGTTCGAAGAAAAGCGGAAAAGCTGACTTTTGGAATCAATATATCGATACAGTGCGTGAAAAAAACCGCAGACTACGCGCATTGATGGAAGAAATGGAGAAAGGGAATTTGAACTTATGACAGGAACATTCACATTGAACCGCCTTTTTCGTCTGAGCATCCGTTTGATGGAAGACGAACTATATTCCATTGCCGCTGAAGATGGCAGAGGGTTGCCAGTCGCCCCAGATGATCTTGTTTCCTTCCTATTCTTCAACAATGAGCGTGCACTTTACGGGCTTCTTGCAAATATGGATGATGAAGTTGCTTATTTACAAGCAGACCAACTGCTTCAAGTTTTTTCTGTTATGCACCCCTATGTTACATTCGTTGGACTGACGAATGCAGACGATACTCAGCTTTCTTCAATTCGTGAGGCAACTAGCGCCTGGACCGACCCTAATCTATGGAATTATGCAGAAGTAGACGGTAACACTATTCGTTTTGACGGTAGCAAAGCGGGCATATCAGAAGGGGCTGCGGCCGTTATCAGCCAAGCAGTCAGCAGCAAACTTGCTGCATCTGCTATCAATCCCGATCTACTAGCTTCCCTGCTACCCCATTTACGGATGTACGGCTGGCCGGGCGAATCCGTTTCCACAATCCCAATCAGTGTTGCCTTCCGCTTAACTGAACCAGAAGCCGAGACAGATACGGAATGGCTTCTTGAAACGGTTATTATCGGCGAACGCGGTGCGCACTGGACACCTGCCGCCCGGAAAGTGAATGCACCTGCGGCTGATGCGCTTCCTGCTAAATGGAAACCATTCGCAGATGAAGTTGTGAAAAAGCAATCCGAAATGACATCATTCCTTGGCTCTGTAGAGCTTGCTTCAAGCGGAAGCTTTTTGTCCACACCGATGTCTGATCCGGAAGTACGGACATTCATTAAAGAAGACCTTCCGCTACTTCAATCGTTCGGCTATCCTGTCATCCTGCCTGCATGGTTGAAATCGGTGACAGAATCAAAATTGCGTATTCGAACGAACGCGGGCATACAATCGTATAAATCGGCTACAGGCTTGGACGAAGTGCTATCTTTCGATTGGAATTTCTCTCTTGCTGGTAATCCAATTGATCAGGATTCATTCCGTAAGCTTGTCGATGAAAACCGTGAATACATCCGCTCTGGTGATGAATGGTTCCATATCGATCCCCTTTGGCTCAGAAAAATTCGTGATTTAATGGATCGTGCGGATGCTGGGGAGTGGACTGTTAAAGACCTGCTGTTCCAAGACGTACCGGAAGAGATTGTTCCTCTTGAAGAGGACGAAGATATCGATGACCCACTTTTTGCTTTCACTATGCACCAGTCGCTTCGAGGCTATATGGAAATGCTAGCCGATAAAAAGGGGCTTCCAGCAGCCGGTATTTCAAAGGATTTACTTGCTGAACTTCGACCATACCAAGAAGACGGCTATAACTGGCTTACCTTTATGCGTGATAATAGTTTTGGTGCATGTCTTGCCGACGATATGGGACTGGGTAAGACAGTTCAGCTTATCACCTATTTACTGAATATCCATGCAAGACCTGATACAGATTCACCGTCACTCATCGTTTGTCCGACGAGTGTTCTCGGCAACTGGCAGAAAGAGATTGAACGGTTTGCACCAACGCTTTCTGTCCATACACACTATGGCCCATTACGTGCAAAAGACGAAAGCTTTAAAGAACTAATGGCTCAACTGAAGCCCGACGTCGTTCTCACAACATACGGTACTGCTTCACAGGATGGCGAGATGCTAGCAGAAACGGAATTTGCCAGCATTACACTGGATGAAGCACAAAACATAAAGAACATGCAGACAAAACAGTCCCGTGTCATCCGAAAACTTCGCGGCAAGCATCATATCGCACTAACCGGTACACCGATTGAAAACCGTTTATCAGAGCTGTGGGCGATTTTCGACTTTATTCACAAAGGATACTTCGGCAGTTTCCGCAAGTTCACGGATAACTTCATCATCCCGATTGAACGTGATGATTCTGAAGCGGATAAGCGGAAGCTACGAGCAAAAATCCGTCCGTTCCTTCTACGCAGAACGAAGAGTGATCCCGATTTACAGCTGAATCTTCCACAAAAACTTGAGCAAAATGAATATTGTCCTTTAACGACTGAACAGGCTGCCTTATATGAAAGTTTCCTTGAAGAAACGAAATTCAAGTTGCAGACACTTACCGGTTTTGAAAAGAAAGGCCTTATTTTAAAAATGCTTAGCCGATTAAAACAGCTCTGTAACCATCCGGCCTTATTCTTGAAAGAGCCGCACGCTCCAGCAACACAATTACTATCTAGATCCAATAAGCTAGACTTAATTGTGTCAATGGCAGCTGAAATCGCTGCTAATAAGGAACAATGCCTTATCTTCACGCAATACATTGGCATGGGGCAACTTATTCGTCAATGCTTATCTGAACTTCATGGAATCGATGTACCATTCTTGACAGGCAGTATGCCGAAAGGTCAGCGTGACCGGCTTGTCGAGGCTTTCCAAGAAGGCGAATTCCCTATTTTCATCTTATCGTTAAAAGCAGGTGGAACTGGACTGAACTTGACTGGTGCAAACCACGTATTACATGCAGATAGATGGTGGAATCCAGCCGTCGAAAATCAAGCTACCGACCGTGCATATCGCATAGGCCAGACAAAATTTGTACATGTCCATAAGTTCGTAACGATTGGAACTATTGAAGAAAAAATCGACAAGATGCTTGTCGAGAAAGCCGCATTGTCCGCGGATCTCATCCAATCAAGTCAATGGCTGTCTGATTTGTCCGAAACGGAACTGGACGATCTATTATCGTTTGACAACTAAAATTATGCTATGTAAGAAGACTCCTGAGCCACCAGTGGCACTGGGGTCTTTTTACTTACCGTTGTCGAATCCTCTTACACACGTTCCGCAAGTGGAATAATATGTACAGTTCCGAATTTTTTCTTCCTTTCTAGGTCTTCAATTCGATTCAGGCGATTGTTCTGATTGGCTACAATGCTGATTAATTGTTCAATTTGCATTTCCATCCGTTTCATGTCCTTTTTAATTGTAGTCATGTTCCACACTCCTTTCTCTTCATAATCCGCTTGTGTGGATCCCATTGACGGAAACAGCCTCCGTCCTCGGGATCCCCATTAGCGTTTTTCGACGTAAGATATCCGACCCCATCGGATATTAGCGTTACATTCCCTTATTTACCGCGAACAGACGCCACTGAGCATCTGTTCGCGATACTTTACTCTCACTCTGACCGAACATGGGCAGAACCCCTTCTGTTGACATGTACGGTTATTTCTTTTCCTCACATATAGCCTATTAGCGCCTACAGAATACAGGTCATTCAGCCTAGGCGGATTGAACCCCATCCCCCTTAGTTGTCAAGGCCAGCAGGATGCTGATCATGCAGTCGTTGTCGCAATACGCGGCGACTTTAGACTACCTTCCTCTTGGGCTGCGTTCCACTAACAAGAGCTTTGCTTACTACCTATCCATTTTCAGTTGTCGGTACCGCCCCGGTTTGTCGTCCGGCTAGTCTATCCCCTCCTTTTCACGACCATTCCCCGGCTTTTTATGTATCATTGTGCCTGGTCAAAAAATCGGTAATCCTTCTGTTTCACGGCTGGGGAGATTGAAATGCTCAGCATCACTTTTCTCCTCCACCGGAAGTGTCATTCTACCTACCTGTTCACTATACAAGTTGTCATTGGTGCGTTTTTTCGTTAAAATGAACCGGATATCCTCAGCAATCACCTCTGTTACATAGACTCTACTCTTGTCTTCGCGTTCGTAGGACCTAGACTGAATGCGCCCGCCTACCCCGATTAGAGATCCTTTACCGCAATGTTTAGCAGTATTCTCCGCCGCCTTTCCCCACAGCGTACAAAGTACGAAATCTGTCTCCACTTCTCCTTTTTGGTTTTTAAAATTGCGGTTCACAGCAAGTACAAAACTTGTTTGTACCCTTCCTTCTGATACTCTTCTCAGAATTGGATCTTTTGTGATACGTCCAACCAGTGCAACTTGATTCAATCGATTACCTCCTCTCTCGTTTATTAATTTCATCTTACTTGGTTTAGTATAATTTGTGCAATATTCGATATCCCAATTTTCAGTCTATTATTCGCTATAAAAACCCTATTTGCTTAACTACGAAGTTACATTTATCTACATAAACGGCATAACCTTATGCCAGACTTGAATTTATCCGATTCGTCAATAATTTAAGTTTGCCATGTTTTAAGTTTGTCGATGAAATTTGTGCCTATGGTATAATAAAAGGAAAAAGATTGAGGTGGATACCGATGAAAACATTCAAAATGTTGTCTGTCGGAATATTACACGAAGAGCGTATGCTGGATTTCCCTCTCATAGACGGAATTATAATCAATCAGGAGAACAGTCACCGTATGTGGATATTGGAGATGTTCATTGATAAGGAACATCAACCCATTTTTGAAAAGTGGATGGCTGATGAAGAATTACTTGAAGTGAAAGTCGTTATTTCTTATCCTGAAAATGAACCTGCGGCTTTTCGCGTTGCTGTCAAAGGGGTTAAGTTGATTGGGGATAATGTCTCTGTGTTAATGAAAGGCCGCTTGAAAAGAGCACGTGCACAGTATGCAGAACAGTTGCTGGAAGAATTGATTGGTGAGGGAATGGGCGGCGCCGAATTGCTACAGCGGTTCGAATCCGATATGCGCTCTCGACCACGTTTAAAAAAGGATCAAGAAAAAGAGAATGAATGACTTCGTGCTGCCTGGAATACGGGCAGTTTTTTTGTTGAGAAAAACTGTAAGACACACTGCGCTTTTGTATACGGCTAGACTCCGGGCGCCAAACGCTCGGGTCATAAGGCAGCCCGACTGTACGGCAAAAGACGCCGCTTGGGCCTGTGGGATGCAGGTCATGCAGTCGTTGCGACACGACGTCGCGAACTTAGACTGCCTTCCTTTTACCTGCCTTATGCCTGTCGCGTCTGGGCGGCGCCCTGCGCTTTTGCATAAAAAAACCGCCTCTAGTGTTACGAGGCGGTTCCCGCACGGCTTGCGGTTAACGATTGTTTCCATTCGTTTTGTTCCGATCTAGATTTTTGTCGCTAGTTGTACCAGTTGGTGTATTCGTGTTCGTTTCTCCATCATTAATAACGCCTTCATTCGGAGTCGCGTTGTTATCATTTTCGATGACATCGTTTCGTACTCCATTGTTGTTATTAATGACTCCGTTATCCACACCGGTGCCGTTCTCGTTCTCGAGACCATCCATATTCGGTCCTGTTTGCTCATCGTTCACTTCCGGTGTTATGTCCTTCGTTCGATCCTCCACTTTTTCCATTGGAGTTTCGTTGTTATTCGGAACTGCATCGTTGTTTGCACAAGCTGTAAGGACTAGTCCCGACATAAGAACAAGTGGTATCGCTTTTTTGAACATGAAAAGATTCCCTCCTCTCCACAAGCCGTCTATCACACAAACCTGTATGATACTTCGTAGCTTTGCCCGAAATGAGGGAACTATCCATGTTTCTTTTTTAAGCTTCTAAATATTTTTTTAGCAATGTGTCAATGTATACCGCTTCGGCTTTACAGTGATACTCGTAATGAGTATCAAGCTTTTCCTGCATGCTTTCGATCTCCACAATCTGTTCTTCAGATGGCGGCTCACTGAGGATGCGGGCGATGATTTCATTGATACGCTGCGCGAGGTCTTCATGGAATTCCGGATCAATTTTCATGTCTTCTGGAATTTTTGAATACCAGAGTGCTTTTACGGTAATATATTCACGCCAGCTGGCGATATAATCATCGATACTGAATTTTTCACCGGACCACTCGATATCGCTCATGTATTGTTCGAATGTCTGTGTGATGGACCTAGTAATGCTACTTTTTAAATTTGGAGAAAGATCTTTAAACATACTGATTTGTTACCTCCCACTTTAGAAGTGCATTGTAACCGCACCGTAATGACCATTGTAACCAAATTTCAAGGTGTTCGCAAATTTAGTTCCCATTTTTTGAAACTATAGGACCTAATGCAAACGTAATTTCTGTTTCGCATGCGATTTCTCCGTTAACCGTTGCGATTGCTTTACCTTTACCAATCGTACCGCGAAGTCGTGTGATTTCCACTTCGAGTTTTAACGTATCACCTGGCGTTACTTGCCGTTTGAAGCGACAATTGTCAATCCCGGCAAAAAAGGCAAGACGTCCTTTATTTTCTTCTTTTTGCAATAAAGCGACGGCACCAACTTGTGCGAGCGCTTCCACAATAAGAACGCCTGGCATAACCGGATAACCTGGGAAATGTCCATTGAAGAAATCTTCATTGATTGTCACATTTTTTATGCCTACTGCTCGTTTTCCTTCTTCGACCTCAAGAATCCGGTCTACCATAAGAAACGGGTAACGATGCGGCAAAATCGCTTGTATCTGTTCTGCTGTTAGCATAGTCATCCTCCTGACATTTCAGTACTTTTCTATTCAAAACGAAAGAGTCTTTTACGACTCTTTCCCATTAATGATATCCATAATGTGAATCCAAGTTTCTTTCTTAAAGACATCACTCGAATCCCCATCACCGATACTGCTGTATCCTACCAAGGCACCAAGATAGGCTGCACCGGCTAGAAGCAAGAGAACAAGTATCACACGAAGCCAAATTGGAAGGATGCGAATTTGGACCCAAAATTGCTTTTTCGGTGGAGTTTCCTCCACCGGCTTATTTTGTCTTCCGCGTTCTTTACGAGTAGACCGAATTAAAGGCGGTGCACTCTCCTTTTTCCTTGAATCATTCGAATTCAAGTTGTTTCTTTTTTCATCTGTCATATTCAGTACTCCCTAATTGTCCGGTCATCAGATAGCTACCGGATACAGGTAGACTACCCTTTTCGTCTGTCTCATACACTTCAGAGCCGAACGATACTATTTTTATCAAGAACTTATCGGATGCCGTTAATCAGACCGAGCATTTGATCTGCAAGCGTCACTGCCCGCGCATTAAATTGATAATTACGTTGCACACTAATGAGATCCGTCATCTCTTTCTGTGAGTTAACGTTCGATGCTTCGAGTGCCTGACCTTCCAATCCAATTACGTTTCGCGCAGCACCTTGTAGTTCAGTTAGAACTTGCTGTTGCGTGACACCAAGATCCGCCAAGTTTTCAGGCAATGCAAAATTTGTTCCCGATAAACGCTGCATCAAATTTGGGCGTTCCATCACTGTCACAGCCAGTTCAATTGTTTGCGTCGTTCCGTCTGCATTTGTCAGTTGCAAATTCCCACCCGGGTTAACTGTATAATTTGTAACATTATCGGAAAATGTAATTGGTAATCCTGCACTGTTTGCAACCGGATATCCTTCACCATTTACAAGCATCACTTGCCCGTTCGCAACTGGAGAAATGTAAAAATTCCCTTGACGTGTATAGACAGTTTGTTCCCCGCCTCCGTCAGGCATTAGGACATTGAAATACTGTTTTGGTGTAGTCAGTGCAAAGTCGAGTTCGCGGCCCGTCATTTGCAATGAACCCGCTTTCCAGTTCATCTGTGATTGACCAAGTACAGCACCTGATCCGTAGCGGATGCCGGTAGGTGATTGACGCGGCGCAGTATCTGCTTTGTCATTGTTGAATTGTTGGTATAACATCTCTTGAAATTTAGCATCGCTTGCTTTATAACCATTCGTTGAAATGTTCGCAAGGTTATTTCCGATTATATCCATTTGACTTTGCAATTGACTCAACGTATTTGTTGCTGTCGTCATTGTGCGTATCATGCATCCCGCTCCCTTTCAAATCGCATGTCATTAGTTGACACGTCCCACTTCCGTTACTGCCTTTTCCATGCTGCGGTCATAGGCTTGAAGAATTTTTTGATTGGCCTCGAATGCACGGTATGCAGTAAGCATGTCCGTCATCGTTCGTGCTGCATCAACATTGGAACCTTCGAGATAACCTTGCTGCATCGAATAGGTAACGCCTGCCGTGCCGTTTGCGGCTGCAAGGTTTTCGCCGCCTTCTGTCACGAACATGCCATCTCCTTGTTTCAGAAGCATGTCAGGGCGCTGTGAAAATGAAATACCAAGTGTTGCGACAGCCGTGTCGCCGTCCATAATTATGCCTTCATCCGTTACACGAAAATCATCGTTTTGCAAGGCAATCCGTTGCCCGTTATTATCAAGAACATAGGCGCCACCTGCACTTGTCAAAAAACCGCTTGGATCAAGTGTGAAACTACCGTTCTTTGTATATTGCTCACTTCCACCTTCATTTTCAAGTCTGAAGAAGATGGCACCCTGAGTTCCTGTTTCTGCATCAATCGGTAAGCGACCGTCAATCAGAGCGATATCGGTCGTCAGCTCAGTTTCGCGCAATTGTCCCTGCGTGAATAATGGCAACGTCTCCTGCATGTAAACACCCGTTGAAACTGAACCTACCGGAGATAAGCCCTTCATTTGAAAGCCGTTTTCTGTTGGGATTTTTGCCGTGTTAATACTCGACATATACATTTCAGGAAACGAACGAATCACCGATTGCTCCGCCTTGAAGCCTGGCGTGTTGGCATTCGCCATATTATTCGCCAGCATTTCTGTTCTGCGTTGTTGTGCAATCATCCCTGATCCAACTGTGTAAAATCCACGGAACATATGTCCACCTCCTCTTACTTCAAAATTAGAGTTGTTAACAATTTCTAACGGTTAGATATTTTATCCATATTCTCCAATAAAATGCCTGTCCCAATTGCAACGCAATCGAGCGGATTATCTGAAATGAATACAGGTACTTTCAATTCATCAGCGAGTAATTGGTCGATGCCGTGCAATAATGCTCCGCCCCCAGTAAGAAATACGCCACGATCGATAATGTCAGCAGACAATTCAGGTGGTGTTTTTTCCAAGACATTTTTCGCTGCATGAACAATCATATAAATTGATTCTTTTAGAGCTACAGCGATTTCATCTGAATGGATTGTCACAGTGCGGGGAAGTCCCGAAACCATGTCACGTCCCCTTATGTCTATCTGTTCTTTTCGACTGCCTGGGAAAACCGTACCAACATTGAATTTGATATTTTCTGCAGTTCGTTCTCCGATAAGCAACTTATAATGTTGTTTAATATATTGTGTAATATCGTTGTCAAAAGTATCTCCAGCTACAGTGATCGAGCGTGATGTAACGATATCTCCCATTGATAAAACAGCGACATCCGTTGTACCTCCACCAATATCGACAACCATGTTGCCGCTCGGTTGGAAAATATCCATTCCAGCTCCAATTGCTGCAACTTTTGGTTCTTCTTCAAGATAAATTTTCTTACCGCCCGATTTTTCAGCGGCTTGCCGAATGGCTTTCTGTTCAACACTCGTAATGTTTGTAGGACAACAGATAAGAATTCTAGGTTTTGATAAAAATCCTTTAACGTCCAATTTATTAATGAAGTGGCTAAGCATAGCTTCAGTTACATCAAAATCAGCGATAACCCCGTCTTTCATAGGTCTAATCGCAATAATATTGGCAGGCGTCCTACCAACCATTTGTCTTGCTTCTTCTCCGACTGCCAGTACTTTATTCGTGTTTTTATCAATTGCCACGACTGAGGGTTCGTTTAGAACAATCCCTTTTCCTTTAACGTGTATTAAGACGTTGGCCGTACCGAGGTCAATTCCAATATCTTTTGCAAACATTGTTTCTGTTTCCCCTTCCACCTGCATCATCGGATATTCCCGTGTATGTATACGCTTCTAACTAACAATTTTACCATAGTTAACTGGCAATGAATATACTTTAGTACTATTTGATTGAAAGATTAAAGGAAAAGTGGAAGCGCCTGATCAGCTCCGACAGGCACTGAAAGGCTTTAAGAAAAAAGCGGTCTTTGCCTTTATCTTAAAGTCTGAAGTGACCCGAGGAGCTAGGCGCTGAAGTCTAGACAATCGAAAAGTGGAAGGCGCCGTTCAGACGCGAAAGACATATCACGAGAGAGTTTAGCGGCAGGAGCCTAGACAATAGGAAAGGCGGATCGCAATGAGTCTGCGATCCGCCTTTCATCCTAACTGCTTCCTACTTTTTTCGTTTCGTTCATCCATTTAACTCTCGTCGCCTCGCCGCCCCGTAAATGTCTGACAGACTTATGATAGGCAAGTATTTTTGCGACTTCTTCAGACAGTGCCACATCGACGTTAGGCAAACGTTCCGTCAAATCTTTGTGGACCGTGCTTTTCGAATAGCCTGTCGCTTTTGCTAACGCCCGTACGGTAAGTCCAGTTTCCAGCAACATTTTTCCGAGGCGCACGCATCGCCTCCGTATTTGCTCGTGCACGCCCTCTTCCTTTCGTGTCAGGTCCGATTCTTCCTTTATCTTATGCAATTAATGGGCTTGATATGCGGGCGGTCCTTGAGAGGTGGTAGATTAGTTGGCGTGCGGATATTATTGGTTCGGCAGCGGTTATGATCGGATGGCGTGGGATATGATTGATTCGGCGGTGGTTACGATCGGACAGCGTGAGATATGATCGATTCGGCGACGGTTATGATCGGCATGCGCGGGATATGATCGATTCGGCGACGGTTATGATCGGGTGGCGCGGGATATGATCGATTCGGCGGTGGTTATGATCGGGTGGCGCGGGATATGATCGTTTCGGCGACGGTTATGATCGGGTAGTGCGGGATATGATCGATTCGCCGACGGTTATGATCGATTCGGCGGTGGTTATGATCGGGTAGCGTGGGATATGATCGATTCGGCGGTGGTTATGATCGGGTGGCGCGGGATATGATCGATTCGGCGGTGGTTATGATCGGGTGGCGCGGGATACGATCGATTCGGCGGTGGTTATGATCGGGTAGCGCGGGATATGATCGCTTCGGCGAAGGTTATGATCGGGCAGCGCGGGATATGATCGATTCGCCGACGGTTATGATCGGGTAGCTTGGGCTATGATCGATTCGGCGGTGGTTATGATCGGGTCGCGTGGGATATGATCGATTCGGCGACGGTTATGATCGGACAGCGTGAGATATGATCGATTCGGCGGTGGTTATGATCGGACAGCGTGAGATATGATCGATTCGCCGACGGTTATGATCGGGTGGCGCGGGATATAATCGATTCGGCGACGGTTATGATCGGCAAGCGCGGGATATGATCGATTCGGCGACGGTTATGATCGATTCGGCGGCGGATATGACCGCTTCAGCGCTAGTTATGTCTGATTTCATCAAAAAAAAGCCACTCCGGATTGATTCGGGAATGGCTGGGAACGTGCTGTTTTAAAATGCAAGATATGAGCGCGGATTGACGACTACTCCATCTTTTTGGACTTCGAAATTAATGTGAATACCGACTGTACTATTCCAATCGTTTTCTGCAGCGGTGCCGAGCGCTTGGCCCTGATCCACCTCTTCACCTTTTTTAACGAGAATACCTGAGACGGATCGATAGATTGTTTTCAACCCATCTGCATGAGAAAGTATGATTTCATCACCTTTAAATGGGTCTAGCACGACATCCTCCACGGTGCCGCTTAGTGAAGCGACGACTTCGAATGGCTTGCCTTGTACTGAAATGGTTACGCCAGTGTTCATCACATATTGCTGATCGAATACGAGCATAGCACTTTCACGCATGGCTTCCTCTGCATCTACATCATAATAATCTTGCAGAATGGCCACATCATCAATGAGCGCTTCAGGAAATGGATATTTAGGCATTTCCTTTACAGCGTTCGTCTCGACCGTCAATCCGTCTTTAGGGTCCTTCCCTGCAACGTCCGCAAATCCTGGGGCATCATCTTTCATGAATGCATTATAACCCCAGATCATGCCGACGAAGACGATTGCGATACCCGAATAGACTACAGGCCAAAACCAGCTTTTTGTCTTTGCACTTTTGTTCTTCTGAGAAGGGGCTTTCGGTTTTTCTTCTCGCATTGTCATCACCTCACTCGCTATTATTTGCAAGTGAAGGAGTTTTTAAACATTGGGAATCAAGTAATGTGAATTTTTTTATTTGCGTGCCTGTGTAATAGTGTAAAAGAATTTTCTCGGCTGCCCATCCTTTCTGAGCATATGCTTCTGCTCCATATTGACTCATCCCAACGCCGTGGCCATATCCTGTCGTTGTTACATGCACTATTTTATTTGTCACATCAAATGCGATATCAAAGTCCGTTGATGCTAGTCCCAATAATTCACGCACTTCCCTACCACTCGCTTGGAATTCAGAAGTTACGACTTTTTGGACACGGCCCGTTGGATTGCGTACAAGTTGTAACGACCTGAAACTATCGGCATTCCACTTGCCCCCGATTGTTTTATTCCATTTAGCAAGCGGTATTTCGGCTGTTCGTTCTACCTTTGCCTCAACGTCCCCCTCCCCGGGACTTTCCACACTTTGTAGATAGGGAATATCATTGCCGCTAAAGTTTTGTGCTGTCTCAGTCTTCCCATTAGATGTGGAAAAAAACATTGCCGATATCATTTTGTCTTGATAAACAATGGTATCTCCCGCAGTCGCTTCCACCGCTGCACGCACTTTCTTTTCATTGCGCTTAAATTCTTTTCCCCATCGCTCTTTCCGTTTCTCCTCTGACGAATAAACTTGTGCGGAAACGTCAGGAGCAATTGCCTTTTTGCCGTTATCTGTTGTCTGGAGTGCATATGTACGGGCCGCAATCGCTTGAGCTTTTAGCGCCTCTTCCTGGAACGTTGCAGGCATTTCAGCTGCGACGACCCCCACTACATATTCCTCAAGCGAGATTGGCTTGTCCGCACCGGCAATCATGATGTCTACAGGGCAAAGTTCCACTTTCTGTTCTCCGGGCTCAGTGACTTTTTCGGGCGTCTGCCTCAATAATAGAGGGATGAAAAATAGAAGTATAATGAATAACGCTGTTAGTAGTTTGTCCATGATTAATTATATGAATCATATTGGGTTTTATTCCTGCTTTTTTGGGCATACTAGCGAAAGTGCAGGACTCCGTCTAGATGCGACAAGCATAAGATGGGTAAAAAGGAAGGCAGTCTAAGTTCGCGACGTCGTGTCGCAATGCCTGCATCCTGCAGACCCAAGCGACGTTCTTTGTCCGGGAAGGATGCAGTTCAATCCTTTCTAGCTGGGTTGACTTATGCCTCGAGCGTAGTCTAGAGGTGAGCGAAAGTGCAGAGTATCATTACAAACGTAGGCAGTCTACGTGCAGAACATCCTGCCCGTATAATTACATAAAATGAAATGCGAAAAAGGCCGCAGTCAATGCTCTACAGCCTTTTCCAAATACGTATTGAATTTGATTAAACGAGTTGTGCTGATTTTTCCGTTTGCATTTCCGGTGAAACACGGACGATATCCGCTCCAAGTGCAGCAAGTTTACCATGGAAATTCACATATCCGCGGTCAAGATGCTCCAGTTCAGTAACACGAGTAACGCCTTCTGCTACAAGTCCTCCAAGAATAAGGGCTGCAGCTGCACGAAGATCCGTAGCCGCCACTTCAGCGCCTTGAAGTTCAGATGGTCCTGTAATAATAACCGATCTGCCTTCGATTTTAATAGAAGCATTCATGCGGCGGAATTCTTCAACGTGCATGAAACGATTTTCAAAAACTGTTTCAGTTATGATACCAGTACCCGTCGACGTTAGCATAAGCGCCATCATTTGGGACTGCATATCTGTTGGGAAACCTGGATGTGGCATTGTTTTCAAATCTACGGATTTCAAAGGCAGTTGTGCAGTAACGCGAACTCCTTCATCTAATTCCGTAATTACGACGCCCATTTCGCCCATTTTCGAAATAAGTGCAGCATTATGCTCAGGTACGGCATTTTCAATGATGACATCGCCACCTGTAATTGCAGCTGCTACCATGAATGTACCTGTTTCGATACGATCAGGTATAATATGATGAATTGTGCCATGTAATTTATTGACGCCTTCGATTCGGATATTATCCGTACCAGCTCCAACAACTTTACCGCCCATTTCATTAATAAAGTTGGCAAGGTCTACAATTTCAGGTTCCTTCGCCGCGTTTTCAATGATTGTCGTTCCTTTAGCCAATGCCGCTGCAGTCATGATATTTTCAGTTGCACCGACACTTGGGAAATCGAGATAAATTTTAGCGCCTTTCAAACCGTTTTCCGCTTTCGCTTCAACGTGCCCGTGGCCAAATGTAATTTCTGCTCCCATCGCTTCAAAGCCTTTTAAATGTTGGTCAATTGGTCGAGATCCAATTGCACAACCACCAGGCATTGCAACGCGTGCAAAGCCATTACGCGCAAGTAGTGGGCCCATGACAAGAATAGATGCACGCATTTTCCGTACATATTCGAACTGTGCTTCACTTGAAAGCGTACCCGAAGAATCGATAATGACTTCATTTAATTCAGGTGTATAATCCACATTCGCATTTAAACTTTTCAGTACTTGATTTATTGTCCCAACGTCTGATAGATTTGGGACGTCACGTATTACGTTTACACCCTCTGATGCAAGAAGTGCAGCCGCAAGTATCGGTAATACTGCGTTTTTAGCGCCCTCGACTCGAACGTTTCCTTTAAGTACACGTCCACCGTTGATAATTATTTTATCCAAAACAAGTCCCTCCGACTCCTAAGTTGTAGCCAAACATGTTGTAGTTATATATTATTTTCGCAAAAAATTCATCATCAAAACATATACTATTCTACAGTGCCCTTGCTTATTAAACAAGTAACGTCTGGTCTATTTTTCGGTCTAAGCGCCAAGTAGTTTATACTATGTGCACTTTTGCCGTTTTGTGTCATAATAGCTCTCCGCTTGTCACTTAAGTTCCCCGTATTAAGTAATAACAAACCTTACATTAACACAAAGTGATGAATTTCATGTCATCGCCCCGAATACGAATTTCTTTATCAAGTCATAGTAGTATTCTTACGGAGACATCTACGGCTTTTTCGTATACGCGGCGACTACATGTATCTTATCAACTCATCGTATAAAAAGTACATATATTGAATCGAAATTGAAACTTTAGCCAAACATAAATGGAAGTCTTCCTGACCAATAGGATAGCTCTAAAAAGAAATTCGATACTGCCCAACCCATTAAAATACTGAGTAAAATGAACAATAATTGTGCTTGGAAGACACGGTTCTTTTTAATAATTTTTTCTGGCATGATTGCCTGTAGTGCATAAAATGAGATGGCTATAAAAAAAGTATGCGATACGATGGCCAAAAGTGGTTGAAATGCAATTATGTCGCCCATTTGAAGCCCTCCCTTGTTCATTAAGCTAGAATTGAAGATTTGGTATGACTACATTGAAAAGGCGAACAGAAGAATTTTTTCCCCTGTCCGCCCACATCAACAACTCATTTTTTTCTTGTTTCGTAGACATTGATACGATTGAGGGCACGTTCTAAATCCAGTGCCGCTAATTCGTGTTCTCTGCCTTCTTTTTTTGCCTGAAGTGTCTCTTCTGCTAGTTTCGCCGCTTTTTTAGCACGGTCGATATCAATAGAAGAAGCCAGTTCTGCACTTTGTGCTAAAACAGTGACAACATCCGGACGGACTTCGATGAAACCGCCATGAACGGCAATTTGTTCCGTCGAATCATCCTTCTGCAGGCGAAGCCCACCGATTTGAAGCGGTGCGACCATCGCGATGTGGCCGGGAAGGATCCCGATTTCACCTGTTTCGGTAACTGCGATGATCATGTTCGCTTCAGTTTCAACAACAGGGCCGTCGGGAGTGACGATATTGACTTTAATTGTCTTCATTTTTTTCCCTCCTGGTCCCTTCTAATCAAGTACGCCTCGGTGTATTTACACCCAGTTTTTTATCGAGTAAGCCCAATAAAAATCTGTGACATCCGCCTGAGGCTATAATTCAATTCAGAAGGGGTTAGAATCCTGCTGAATTGAATTAAACTTCAACACCCATACCTTTAGCTTTAGCAATTACGTCTTCAATCGTTCCAACAAGTCGGAATGCGTCTTCTGGAAGGTGATCGTACTTACCTGCAAGAATTTCGCTGAAGCCTTTAATTGTTTCGGAAACCTGTACGTAAGATCCTTTTTGTCCTGTGAACTGCTCAGCAACGTGGAAGTTTTGTGACAGGAAGTTTTGAACACGACGTGCGCGTCCAACTAACTGCTTATCTTCTTCTCCAAGTTCATCCATACCTAGTATTGCGATGATATCTTGAAGTTCACGGTAACGCTGAAGCGTTTGTTGAACTTGACGTGCAATGTTGTAATGCTCTTCGCCAACGATTTCCGGGCTTAATGCACGTGAAGTCGAAGCAAGTGGGTCAACCGCAGGGTAAATACCCATTTCAGAAAGTTTACGCTCAAGGTTCGTCGTTGCGTCAAGGTGAGCAAACGTCGTAGCAGGAGCCGGGTCAGTATAGTCATCCGCTGGTACATAAATTGCTTGGATAGACGTAACAGAACCTAAGTTTGTCGATGTAATACGTTCTTGAAGCATACCCATTTCCGTTGCCAGTGTCGGTTGGTAACCAACTGCTGATGGCATACGGCCAAGTAGTGCTGAAACTTCAGAACCCGCTTGTGTGAAGCGGAAAATATTATCGATGAACAGAAGCACGTTCGCGCCTTGTACGTCACGGAAATGTTCTGCCATTGTAAGACCAGTTAATGCAACACGCATACGTGCACCAGGTGGCTCATTCATTTGACCGAATACCATTGCCGTTTTCTTAATAACGCCGGAATCTGTCATTTCGTAGAACAAGTCATTACCTTCACGAGTACGTTCTCCAACGCCTGCGAATACGGAAATACCACCGTGTTCTTGAGCGATGTTATTGATCAATTCTTGTATTAGAACTGTTTTACCTACACCAGCACCACCGAAGAGGCCGATTTTACCGCCTTTAATGTATGGAGCAAGCATGTCAACAACTTTAATACCTGTTTCAAGAATTTCAACTTCAGTTGAAAGTTCTTCGAATACTGGAGCTAAACGGTGAATCGGGTCGCGGCGTTCTGAAGCCGGGATTTCCTCACCAAGGTCAATAATCTCTCCAAGTACGTTAAATACGCGTCCTAGTGTAATGTCACCAACTGGGACAGTAATCGAAGAACCCATATCATCAACTACAGTACCACGTTGTAGACCATCTGTTGAAGACATCGCAATAGTACGTACAGAATCATCCCCGAGGTGTAGCGCGACTTCAAGTGTCAACGTTTCAGGCTCAGCGTTTGGACGTTCAATTTGGACCTTCAATGCGTTATAAATAGATGGAAGTTGTCCGTCTTCAAACTTAACGTCAACAACCGGACCCATTACTTGAAGAACATGTCCTTTATTCATACTTTTTCCCTCCTGTCTTACTCTTTGCCGTACAGTGCCCACTCTTATTCAAGAGCTGCGACGCCGCCAACGATCTCCGTAATTTGTTGCGTGATCGCAGCTTGTCGTGCACGGTTGAATGAAAGTGTTAAAGAATCTATCAAATCAGCTGCATTATCAGTAGCAGTTTTCATCGCTGTCATACTGGAAGCATGTTCACTCGCTTTTCCGTCAATTACAGCTCCATAAATAAGGCTTTCCGCGTATTGCGGCAGAAGCACTTCAAGAATTGCTTCGCCTGAAGGCTCAAACTCATATGAAGTAGTAGCGGCAGTCGATGTGATGTCAGTGAGCGGAAGCAATTTCTTTTCCGTCACTTCACTTGCGATGGCGGAAACGAAGTGGTTGTAATACAAGTACACTTCGTCATACTCGCCTTCTGTGAACATGCCAACAGCACGCTTCGCGATATCTTTTATTTCGTCGAAAGAAGGATGGTCAGATAGACCGATCTTACTTTCAGCTATGTTGAAACCTAGTCTTTCGAAATAGTCGTGGCCTTTTTGTCCGATTGAAATGATACTCACTTCTTCTTTCGAAGTGTGGCGTGTTTCAATCGCACGTTTTGCGATACGTAGGATGTTAGCATTGTAACCCCCTACAAGTCCACGGTCAGATGTAATCACGATATAACCTGTCTTTTTAACAGGTCTAGATATCATCATCGGGTGACTCAAGTCACTTGTTCCAGCTGCGATTGAACCTACAACTTCTTGAATTTTTTCCATGTATGGGATGAACGCTTTCGCATTCAGCTCGGCACGGCTTAATTTAGAAGCAGAGACCATTTGCATTGCTTTCGTAATCTGACTTGTCTTTTTCGTCGATTTAATACGGTTTTCTATGTCGCGTAAAGATGCCATTGGCAATTCTCACCACCTTTTGTTTTTTTTGGTCATTTTGACGAAGAACGTCAAATTTGATTCCAACTAGAATTATTCAGAACGTGCGAAAATCTTCTTGAATGCGTTGAGTGCTGTTGCCATCAATTCATCAGCTGGAAGGTCTTTCGTCGTACGAATATGATCTAAAACGTCAGTGTGGTTAGTTTCAAGCCAGCTTAAAAGTTCGCTTTCGAAACGAAGAATATCTTTGACAGCGATATCGTCAAGGAATCCACGTGTCAATGCGTAAAGAACCATAACTTGTTGCTCAACTTTAAACGGTTTATTCAAGTCTTGCTTCAAGATTTCAACTGTACGCGCTCCGCGATCCAGTTTCGCTTGAGTTGCAGAATCAAGGTTTGATCCGAATTGTGAGAACGCTTCAAGCTCACGGTATGCCGCAAGGTCAAGACGTAGTGTACCCGCAACTTTTTTCATTGCTTTGATTTGCGCTGATCCACCAACACGGGAAACTGAAAGACCGGCGTTAATCGCTGGACGTACACCCGAGAAGAATAGGTCAGATTGAAGGAAAATTTGTCCATCAGTGATAGAAATTACGTTCGTTGGAATATAAGCAGAGATATCTCCAGCTTGTGTTTCAACGAATGGTAATGCCGTGATAGAACCTGCACCAAGTGTGTCATTCAACTTCGCTGCGCGTTCAAGTAAACGAGAGTGAAGATAGAAAACATCACCAGGATAAGCTTCACGGCCTGGAGGACGACGAAGTAGTAAAGAAAGTTCACGGTATGCCGCTGCTTGTTTAGATAGATCATCATAAACGATTAGAACGTGCTTACCATCGAACATGAATTCTTCAGCCATTGTTATTCCTGTGTATGGTGCAAGGTATAGTAATGGTGATGGTTGTGAAGCAGACGCCGTAACAACGATGGTGTAATCAAGTGCGCCGTTTTTACGAAGTGTTTCAACAACACCACGAACTGTTGATTCCTTTTGTCCAATTGCTACATAAATACAAATCATATCTTGGTCAGCTTGGTTCAGAATTGTATCGATTGCAACTGTCGTTTTACCTGTTTGACGGTCACCGATGATCAATTCACGCTGTCCGCGGCCGATTGGTACAAGTGCATCAATCGCTTTAATACCCGTTTGTAGTGGTTCATGAACGGATTTACGCGCCATAACCCCTTGTGCTGGGCTTTCGATTGGACGTGTTTTTGTCGTATTGATCGGACCTAATCCATCAACTGGTTGCCCAAGTGGATTTACAACGCGTCCGATTAATTCTTTTCCAACTGGAACTTCCATAATACGGCCTGTTCGACGTACTTCATCGCCTTCTTTGATGTCTGTGTAAGGCCCTAGGATAACGATACCAACGTTGTTCGCTTCCAAGTTTTGAGCCAGACCCATGACGCCAGTTGAGAACTCTAAAAGTTCCCCAGCCATGACGTTGTCGAGGCCATGAGCACGTGCGATACCGTCACCAATTGCGATAACTGTACCGACTTCGCTCACTTTCATCTCAGATTGATAATTTTCAATCTGCTGTTTTATGAGAACACTGATTTCCTCAGCTTTGATGCTCATGCATGTCACCCCTCAAATTTCAGATTTATGAACCGATAAGATCCCGTTCCAGTCGCTCAAGCTTCGCGCTTACGCTGCTGTCGTAGATAATGTTACCAATTTGAAGACGGATGCCTCCAAGTAAGCTCGGATCGATGATGTTTTCAATTCGCAATGCTGTTTTACCAATCTTTTTGGCGAATGCAGTAGAGATAGCTTGGCTTTCATCAACTGTAAGCAGACGTGTAGAATACACTTTCGCGTCAGCGATGCCTGCTGCATCATTCGCATAAGAGATAAACTCGTTAACAAGGTTTACAACCTCGTCTATGCGTTTTTTATCGAGCATTAGGAACAAAGTATTCAAAATGAGCTGATTCGCGCCTTTGAATGAATCTGCCATAAGCTCTTTCTTTTTTGCTGATTTTAATCTCGGTGATTGAAGTAATTGACCGAGCTCTGGATTTGTTTGGAAAACTTTTTTCAATTCAAGAAGATCTTCTTGAATTGCGCCAGTTTGTCCGTTTGTTTGTGCTAGTTCAAACAATGCTTGTGCATAGCGTTTTGCTACAACCGATTGGCTCATCGCCCTTCGCCTGCCTTCGCAATCGTTTCTTCAATCAATGCACGATTATCTTCCTCGGAAATTTCTTTACCGAGCACTTTAGATGCTGCAAGGATAGAAAGAGATACAAATTCTCCGCGAACTGCCGCGATCGCTTTGTCTTTTTCAGATGCAATTTCAAGAGTTGCTTCTTCTTTCATACGACCCACTTCTGAACGAGCAGCTGTGATGATTTCTGTACGTTGAGTTTCGCCTTGCTTACGGGCATTTTCAACAATCGCCTGAGCGTTATTACGCGCTTCATTCAAAAGGTTACGCTGTTCTTCAAGAATCTTTTGTGATTCTGCACGGCTCTTTTCAGCCGATTCGATTTCATTTGCAATCAACTCAGCACGTTGATCCATGACACCCATAAGTGGGCCCCAAGCAAACTTCTTCAGAAGAAGCATGAGAATCGTGAAAAACGAAAGTGTGACAATTATATCACCAAGGTTTATTCTGTCGTTCAGTTTTGCTAAGAATCCTGGATCGGCTACATCTGCTGCCAATAGGACGAAGGTATCCAAAAACACGATTGTTTCACTCCCTTCAAGAGCTTATAATTCATCGAATATAGTTAGTTGTTCATTATTTCGTAAGTTGTGTTACACATTTTTCTCCATAAAGGAATGGCGAAGGACTTTGTAGTGCGCTCTTCGCCATTTTGTTACTGTTGGTAATTATTATTTGTTCATAACGATGAACGCTACTACTACTGCGATAATAGGAATCGCCTCAACTAGTGCAACACCGATGAACATTGTTGATTGAAGAACGCCACGTGCTTCTGGTTGACGAGCGATCCCTTCAACTGTTTTTGAAACGATAAGACCGTTACCGATACCTGCACCAAGTGCACCAAGACCGATTGCGATTGCAGCTGCTAATAAACCCATAGTATAATTTCCTCCTAATATTTTCGAGTTTTTTTGTTTGTTCACCCGTTAAACGGGCAGTATATGTTTAATGGTCTGTTTTGACTTTATGCGCCATATAGACCATCGATAACATAACAAAGATGAATGCCTGGATTGCTCCGATAAAGATCGAGAACCCTTGCCAAGCGAGTGCTGGAACCAGGGCGCCGACAAAGCCGTAGACACTTCCTGCTCCAAGTGTTGCAAGAAGACCAAGTAGGACCTCACCTGCATAGATGTTACCGTAAAGACGCAGACCAAGTGTCAGCGTGTTTGCAAACTCCTCAATTACTTTCAATGGGGCCATAAATGGCATTGGTTTTAAATAACCTTTCCCATATTCTTTGAGGCCCAATAATTTGATACCGTAGTAATGCGATAAAACAACGACCATTGCAGCAAGTGTCAATGTAACTGTTGGATCTGCCGTTGGTGATTTCCACCACAGCACGTGATTCACTTGAATAGAGAATGGAAGTCCGATTACGTTGGCTACGAAAACAAACATTAATAGCGTTATTCCAAGTACATGGAAGCGCCCGCCTGTTTTCCAGTCCATATTGTTCTTAATAATACCTTTTACGAAATCCATGATCCATTCCATAAAGTTCTGCATACCCGTAGGTTTCAGTTGCATTTTACGTGTTGCAATGAATGCGATAAGGAATACAATCAGGCACGTGATGAAAAGCATAAGGACGTTTGACAAGTTAAATGTCAATCCGAGCCACACTCTCGTCGGATTTTCGTGGGTCACGTTTCGTTCACCTCCCTTTCACAATCGGTTTAAGCATTTTCTGAGAAACAGAAAAGTTCGATGTTAGCTCATTTCTTCGAAAAAGCAAAAATCGATGTAAGCTCTTTTCTTCGAAAAAGCTTTAATGGTTTTTTGTACGGAATATAATCCCATCAGCCAATAGCAGGATGTAAGGAATCATAAGCCCGATAACCGAACTAACCAGGTTAAAATGTTCCGGCAGCGAAATCGCGACTGCCGCCGCAGCCACACCGGATGCGAAACGCATCAGCGTTCCAAGTGATGCTCTTTTCTTACCCTCCGTAAAAATCTTGTCGAATCTCTCCATTCTACGGACAAGAATCCAAAAATTATACAATCCGAACAGAGATCCGAGAATTAATCCTGCGAAAATCGGCTTCAAATCAGTTAATGCCCACCCTAGAACGAACAATGCGAGCAAAAAAAAGAGAGCCTTCTTTTGCTTTCTATGAATTTCTTGCAATGTGTGCATGTAGGTGATTCTCCTGATTCGTATTTCCAAATTGTATGGAGCCTTGCAACTTCGATTGAGATAAGGCTTAGTAGCAAGCAAATCACAAGAAAAAGCGGGGTGGTCCCGTTTCGCTGTCCAGCCAGTTATTTGTCCAGTCTAAGCAGGCCGCTTACACTATTCTTGGCAAGACTCTGAAAAGGATGGAACCTGTAAGTTGTGCGAGTATTGTCGAATGGAAGGCAATTCGGCAGATGCTGCGTTTAATCAAATGCATGATGCTATTTAAGCCTCTGCACATCCGTCAAAAAACGATAGGATGCTAACACAGCCTTAACATTCACATTATGTCGCCGTTTCATATATGAAAACCCTATCATTCTTACCCTTTGTAAGCATACAATAGGCATATTTTGATGTCAATTGATTACAGTGAAATTTTTCACAAAGACTTCACATTGTCAAACATTCGACAAAATTGGAAGGTTGTTCGATGAATATTAATGGTTTTGGGTTTTCCATTAGGACTTTCCCTATTTTTTTGAAATTCCATGACCCTATTCCAAAAAAATACGACCGGATTTATCCGGTCGTCGTGCTACTTGTTATTCTATAGAAGATAAGTACTCTTTCAACGCTTCAACGATTCGTTCAGAAGCGTGTCCGTCACCATATGGATTGGACGCTTTTGCCATTCTGCTGTATTCTGCTTCATTGGTTAAAAGTTCATCCGTCAATGTGAAGATTGTTTCTTCATCCGTACCGGCCAGTTTTAATGTCCCCGCTTTTATACCTTCCGGGCGTTCGGTTGTATCGCGCAAGACGATAACCGGTTTGCCAAGTGAAGGCGCTTCTTCTTGGATACCACCTGAGTCCGTCAAGATAATGTGTGATCGTGCTGCAAAATTGTGGAAGTCAACAACTTCAAGCGGTTCGATCAGATGAATGCGGTTGTTGCCTCCAAGAAGTTCATCAGCTACTTCGCGCACTGCCGGATTCATGTGAACAGGATAGATAACTTGGATATCATCATGTTTCACAAGTAACCGGTTTATAGCACGGAACATGTTGCGCATTGGTTCACCAAGGTTTTCACGACGATGTGCAGTTAGTAATATAAGCCTGTCCGTTCCGATTTTATCGAGAACAGGGTGTGAGTACTCTTCACGCACTGTCGTTTGAAGCGCATCAATCGCAGTATTTCCGGTGATATAGATGCGTTCTTTCGATTTTCCTTCGGCTATCAAATTGTTAGCCGATTGTTCTGTCGGTGAAAAATGAAGATCAGCAATGACACCTGTTAGCTGCCTATTCATTTCTTCCGGGTACGGTGAATATTTATCCCACGTACGAAGCCCTGCTTCAACATGTCCAACCGAAACTCGGTTGTAAAACGCTGCAAGTCCACCGATGAAAGTTGTCGACGTATCTCCGTGGACCAGTACGATATCGGGTTGCGCTTCTTTCATGATACGGTCAAGCCCTTCGAGTCCGCGTGTTGCAACATCAACAAGTGTTTGCCGATCTTTCATGATATTAAGATCAAAATCTGGTGTGATACCGAATGTGTGAAGCACTTGGTCCAGCATTTCACGATGTTGCGCTGTAACCGTCACAATCGATTCGATGTCGTCCGAATGCTTTTGCAATTCCAACACAAGCGGAGCCATTTTAATAGCTTCCGGCCTTGTACCGAAAATCGTCATCACTTTCCATTTCTTTGTCAATATCTTCACGCCTTCCAAATCATTTTGTTCCGAATAGACGGTCGCCAGCATCACCAAGTCCTGGTACGATGTAACCTTTTTCATCCAATTTCTCATCCATCGCAGCGATATAAATATCCACATCAGGATGTGCATCTGTCAATGCTTTCACACCTTCTGGAGCAGCAATTAGACACATGAACTTAATGTTTTTCGCACCGCGGCTCTTCAACGATTCGACCGCTGCAATTGCAGATCCGCCCGTTGCAAGCATCGGATCGACGAGAATGAAGTCACGTTCCGATACATCGGAAGGTAGTTTTACGTAATATTCGATGGGTTGCAACGTTTCAGGGTCACGGTACAGGCCGATATGTCCTACTTTTGCTGCTGGAATTAATTTTAGAATTCCATCTACCATACCAATACCTGCACGTAAGATTGGAACGATTCCAAGTTTCTTGCCTGCAAGTACGCTCGATTTAGCTTTACAGACCGGCGTTTGAACTTCCACTTCCTTAAGTGGAAGTTCGCGCGTGATTTCGTAAGCCATAAGTGTCGCTACTTCATCGACAAGCTCACGAAATTCTTTCGTTCCTGTCTCGATATCACGTATGTACGTAAGTTTATGTTGGATAAGTGGATGGTCAAAAACATGTATTTTCGGCATTAATATTCGCCCCTTTATTAGAATGTCCTGTTCATTATAACAGATATATTCCAGTTCAGGTACGCTAGACATCTGACTACTTAATGTCTAACTATTCGGCAAGCAATCGCTGAATTTCTTGCAAAGGCATTGGCTTATAATAGTAGAAACCCTGCCCCACTTTACAGCCTAGATTACGTAAAATTTCAATATGTCTTTCCTCTTCGATTCCTTCTGCAACTGTTGTCAAATTAAGGTTTTCAGCCAGTTGAATGATTGTTCTGACGACTGCGAGCGTGCCCGGTTCATCAAGCTCACTAATGAAACTTCGATCAATCTTCAATTCGCAAAGAGGTAATTGAGGCAAATAGCTGAGCGAAGAATAGCCGACACCAAAATCATCGACGGATATTTCAAAGCCTGCCGCATTTAGTGCATGAAAAATCGATTTCGCCTTTTGTATGTCAACGAGTCCGATACTCTCCGTCATTTCCAACATAATATACTCGGGTGAAAGGTCATGGTTATCAGCTAGCCTTATTAACTTCTCGACGAAAGTCCGGTCAAAGAAATGGTGGACAGAAATATTGACGGCCACCTGATACATCTTTTCACCTGTCTTTTGACGTTTCCGCAGCCATTCCATTACTTTTGATAATATAATTATTTCCAGTTCAATGATTTTACCCATATTTTCAGCGGCTGGGATGAAAAGATTCGGCGGAACTGGGCCTAGCACCGGTGAAAACCAGCGAGCAAGCGCTTCGAAGCCAATGATTGCTCCATCTTTCAAATCGACTTTGGGCTGAAGGTAGACATCGATTTCCTGTGCAATGAGTGCTTTCGATAATTCATTGACAATCTTCATTTCTTTGATTGTTTCTTCGTTTTGAAGATCCCTGTAAAATGACATCGCATTGCCAGGCTTCTTTTTCGCGTCTGACATAGCTATATCCGCCCGGCGCAGCAGTTCCTCTTCACTTTTTTTGTCACCTTCGGAAAATGAAATTCCGATTTTCAGTGTGATAAACAGTTCCTGTCCCGCAACAATGAACGGTTCCGTAACAATCGTACCTAATTCGAAAAGGTAGTTCCCTTCACCGCTTTCACCCGTTATAACGAGTGATGCACTTGAAAAACGCCCGATAAAGTTCGAGTTTCTTTTCCCTGCTTTTTCGATTCGTTTGCCCAGCTGGATAAACAATTCATCGGCTGCATTTCTTCCATATAGGTCAACTATTTTTGCGTATTCACCTGGTTCTATGACCGCAACAAAATGGCCTTGACCATCTAAGAGATTATGTTTAAGTTGGTTCAAAAACGCATGACGGTTCGGCAATCCTGTTTGCGGGTCAGTAAAAGCAAGCCTGCGATACTCTGCCTGCTGTGTATAATGCTTTCTTGTCATTTGGACAATCGGGACCATCTTTTTGAGAAACTGAATTTGAGTTTCTGTTGGATTTCCGTTTTTCTTCACGAACACCGTTACGAGTCCGTCCATTTCATCTTCACTGTCAAATGTCGGAACCGACCAGTTCGAATGGAAATCAATTACCGGTTTTTCTCCTTGTAGAACTTTCTCTTGATTATTTTCCATGACTATCACATCTTCTGATATATAACTGGTTTCAAGTGCCTCATTATCCAATATTTCTCCAAGCAATTGATCAGGTACTGAATCCGCTGCTCCGATGTACCACCCATCATTTTGCTCTTTGAAAAGAATTGAACATACAGACCCTTTCGGAAAGAAAGATTCGACAACGGTTCCTATCTTTTGTAATAAATCAGAGAGTTCTGCACCCGCATTTATACCTGAAAAAATCTCCTCTTGTAATCGAAGTAGGGATTCGTCTTTTTTCCGTTCCGTCACATCTAAAATGAAAGAAGAGGTAAATAAAACTTCCCCTTTTTCGTCGACGAGCGGCTGGATGACAAGCTCATTCCAAAATGGAGTACCGTCTTTTTTATAATGAAGGATCTCGGCATTCGCAGGCATTCCCTTGCGAAGTTTCTTATTAATTTCCTCAATAAGCTCCATGTCGGTTTCTTCGCCTTGCATGAATCGCAAATTTTGCCCAATTACTTCTTCGGACGGGTAGCCCGTAATTTCTGTAAATGCTTCATTGATAAAAACAACTGGATCGTCTGAAACAGATGGATCCGTCAAAATGAAACCTGTTCGAAAACGACTTCCAAAACGTTGAAGCCAATTAAACAATATTGCTTTTTCAGCTTTTTCAGTCTGTGTTTTTCTAGGATTACCCATCATTCAACCCCCCTCCCAATAAAAGAAAAATAAGCCGCCATCCATATTGATAGCGGCTTATTTCTTTAGATATTATGCATATAGCGGAAATTTGTCCGTCAATGCGGTAACACGTTGCTGAGCTTCTTTTTTCACAGCTTCGTCTTCATGATTTTTCAGAACCTTCGCCATGATCGATGCGATTTCTCGCATTTCTTCTTCCTTGAAACCACGTGTTGTAACAGCTGGTGTTCCAAGTCGTACTCCCGAAGTAACAAACGGGCTTTCAGTGTCATATGGAATCGTGTTTTTGTTCGTAGTGATGCCGACTTCATCTAGTGCGTGCTCTGCAATTTTACCCGTGATTTCAAGTGAACGCAGGTTAAGCAAAACCAAATGGTTATCTGTTCCGCCGGATACGATGTCTACACCTTCAGCTATTAGCGCTTCAGCTAATGCTTTCGCATTACTCTTCACTTGTTGGATATACGTTTTGAATTCTGGTTTCTGTGCTTCGCCAAATGCCACTGCTTTTGCAGCAATAACGTGCATCAATGGTCCACCTTGAACTCCTGGGAAGATTGACTTGTCAAGTTTACGACCAAATTCCTCTGTAGAAAGAATAAGTCCACCACGAGGTCCGCGTAATGTTTTATGCGTTGTCGAAGTGACGAAGTGTGCATGCGGAACTGGGTTTTGATGTTCGCCGACTGCTACAAGCCCTGCGATATGCGCCATGTCGACGAATAGGTACGCGCCCACTTCATCCGCAATTTCACGGAACTTAGCAAAATCAATTTCACGTGGATAGGCACTCGCACCCGCTACGATCATTTTCGGCTTATGCTCAAGCGCTTTTTGACGGACATCTTCGTAGTCAATTAGCTCATCTTCCTTGCTCACTCCGTAATCAACAAAGTTATACAATTTACCTGAGAAGTTAACTGGGCTTCCGTGTGTCAAGTGACCGCCGTGCGAAAGATTCATGCCAAGAACTGTATCTCCAGGCTCAAGTACTGCAAAATAAACAGCCATATTTGCTTGTGCACCAGAGTGCGGCTGAACGTTTGCATATTCCGCGCCGAAGATTTCTTTCACTCGGTCACGTGCAATATTTTCAACGACGTCGACATGTTCGCAACCGCCGTAATAGCGTTTGCCAGGGTAGCCCTCAGCGTATTTGTTCGTTAAATAAGAACCTTGTGCTTCCATAACCGCTTCTGTTACGAAGTTTTCAGATGCAATTAGTTCAATATTTGACTGTTGACGCTTTTTCTCCGCCATAATCGCTTCGTATACTGCCTCATCTTCACGTTGTACGTTGCCCAATTTGTTCAATTCCATATTCTCATTCCCCTTCATCATCTATTTTTTTGTCCAGTCTACAGCGGCCAGACGCTCGGAGGCCCACACGAAGTGGGTCATGCAGCGGAGAGGGATTGAACTGCATCCCTCTTTGTTGCCACAGGAAGTGGCGATATTAGGCTGCGTTCCTTTTCCGTTTTGCGCCTGTCGCGTCTATGCGGACCGCTTCCGCTATTCTAAATATGTTGCTCTAATTCCACCTATTAACTTCGGTCTGGTTGTTGCGACCGTGACAACTGCATTGCCGATTTGCCCAATTGATGTGCGTAAAGGGACAGCAACCCGTTTCAAATGCATGCCGATTAATGTTTGTCCAA
The DNA here is from genome assembly GCF_014302295.1 of Sporosarcina sp. resist. Lineage (NCBI taxonomy): Bacteria > Bacillati > Bacillota > Bacilli > Caryophanales > Caryophanaceae > Sporosarcina > Sporosarcina sp. resist. The sequence goes on from NZ_CP060287.1 coordinate 4,439,723, forward strand.
TATCGATGCCTGCACTTGCGCGAATTTCCTCTACAACTACAGGGTCATTCATATGCTGATAGGCGTAGGCCGACATTGAACCACCCGCATCTATCATTGGAATGACTGAAACTGGCTCTAGCATGAACTTTTCAGCCGCGTGACGTTCAATTGTCAGCGCCCTGTTAATATGTTCACATCCTTGGAATGCAAGAAATAGTTTATGTTTTTTGGCAAAGTCTTTTAAGGGGTCGTATAGCGCTTTTCCAATTTCAAGCGCCCCTCCAGTGCCGATTCGTTTACCGGCAATTTCAGAGGTCGAGCAGCCGATGACGAAAATTGTGCCCGGTATAAGGTCTGTCTGTTCAGCCATTTCCGCTAAAAGTTGCTCGAGTTGAAGCTTCCATAAATTCAAAGCGTCCACTTTATACCACCTGCCTTCTTATGGTGTCTAGCTCCAGCGCCTAGCCCCTCGGGTCGCTTCAGTCTTGCCGAAAAGGCAAAGGACGCCTTTGTCGTCAAGACTTCCAGCGCTTTTCGGGGCTAATCAGGCGCTTGGGCCCACACGAAGTGGGCCATGCAGTCGTTGCGACACGATGTCGCGAACTTAGACTGCCTTCCTTTAAATTTAGTTAGTGTCTAGCTGCAGACGCCAGACGCTAGGGTCATAAGCCAGCCCGGCTACGTGGCAAAAAGCGCCACTTCGTCGGTCCGTCTTATGCCTGTCGCGTCTAAACGGCGCCTTCCGCTTTTCGTTAGTTTTCCAGTTCCATGAGCTTGCCGATGCGGCGTTCATGGCGTCCGCCTTCGAATTGCGTGTTTAACCAAGCTGCAACTACTTCCCTTGCATGACCTGGTCCGATGACACGTTCTCCCATCGCAAGGATGTTTGAGTCGTTATGCTGCCTTGTGGCTTTCGCACTGAAGACGTCATGAACAAGCGCACAGCGGATACCTTTTACTTTATTTGCTGCAATAGACATGCCAATCCCTGTTCCACAAATAAGAATGCCTCGGTCGAAATCTCCCGATGCTACTCCATTTGCGACAGGTGTCGCATAGTCCGGAAAGTCAACTGCCTCATTCGAATCCGGACCAAGATCTACAAATTCCAATCCTAACTCTGCTAATAACTTGATAATTTCCTGACGAAGATTGTTTCCGCCATGGTCTGAAGAAATCGCGATTTTCACAGGATCCCTCTTTTCATAATATACTCACAACTCATTCTATCATTTTTCGGCAAAAAAAACACAGCCCTAATGAAAATTGGGCTGTAAATCGAATTTTCTTATTGTCTAGCTCCTTAACCTACAGGATTCAGTGGGGAGGGATTGAACTTCATCCCCCATAATGCGACTGGACGTCGCGACCTTAGACTGCCATCCTTTCCGCCTTATGCCTGTCGCGTCTTAACGGCTGCTTCCGCTTTTCGTTATGTCGAACTGGCTAATGACATTATATAGATCTTCGGATTGGCTCTTCAGTTCACTCGCCATCGCATCTGCCTGTTCAATTGATTGAACTTGTTCCTCTGTTGCCGCTCCGACTTCAAGCGCACCAGCGGATGTTTGTTCCGCAATTGCTGCGACTTCCTGTGATTGGCGTGCGGTTGTCTCTATATTTGTCAGCTGAAGTTCGACAAATTTCGTGATTTCTACGACGGAATCTGCCATGCCGTTCACTTTAGACGCCATTGCTTCGACATTTTCACTCGTTTCATTGGCACGGTCTGCTTCGGTCGCCGCCGTCTTCACTTGTTCTTCCATTTCCTTCACAACTTTTGTAACATCGGTTTGAATAGTTACTACAAGATTAGAAATCCCCTGTACTGCTTTGGCGCTTTCATCGGCGAGTACACGCACTTCTTCTGCAACTACCGCAAATCCTTTACCATGTTCACCTGCACGCGCCGCCTCGATGGATGCGTTCAGCGCCAATAAATTTGTCTGTGCCGCAATGTTACCGACAAGCTGGACGATTTCACCGATTTTTTGTGCATTATGATCCAGTTGCCTAATTGTGCCAAGTGATAGTTCACTTTGTGAAGACATATTTCGGATGCCATCGACAAGCATACGGAATACCTCTGTCGTTCGTACAAGTTCCTCAAGCATCTCTTTTGAGCGTTCAGATGAATCTTCAGCCCTGTTGCTCACTTCAACAGCCAATAACCGAACATCTTCAATCGCTTCCGCTGTTTCTTGGATGGCGATCGCCGATTCCTCTGCGCCCGAGGCTATTTCCTTGATCGTAGATGCTACTGCATCCGCCTGTCTCGCAGCGGCTCCGGTTTCAGCAGATAAGCTATCAACTGTAGTGGCCGTCTTTTCATAATTCGTCTCAATTTGCCCTACTATCGTACGCAAATTAAGGACCATATGCTGAAACGCTTCCGCCACTGAGCGGATTTCATCAGACGAGTTCGGCAGTACAATATCCGTTCCGATTTCACCATCTGCGACTTTGTTAGCCGCTTTCTCAAGATTTTGTAATGGTTTCGTTAAAATCGTACTGAAGAGTGCCGCTAACACGCCCGACCAAAATATTCCCATTCCATATGTCATCACTGCAAACCAGAACGGTTCAAATTTCGGAAAAAATTGTGGTTGTACGACATTAATAAATAAGGCACTCGTTGTGTAAGTGACAATCGCAAGTATTGTTATAAATAGAATAAGCTTTCTCTTTAATCCAAACTTTTTTCCCCTTTTTTCTCTCATCACGATTCCTCCATCAATTTCTGTTCAAGCACATCGATAATTCCCGACAACTCATTGAACACATGCCGATATGTATCGATATCGCCTCCGTACGGGTCATACACATCGCCAGTTGAATCCGGTTTCACAAATCCTTTTAGTGTAAATGTTTTGTATTTTACTTCTGGGTGAGAGTAAATGAGATTTGCTTTGTGCCCTTCTGTCATTGTTAAAACAACATCAGCCCACTTCAAATCCTCACTTGAAACAGCTCTTGAAACGGGCGTGTAAAGCATGTCCGCTTCTTCGATAAGCGTTTTCGCGTTCAGAGAAATCGGCCAGCCATCTTGTGCGTGAACACCCGCTGAACGAACTGACACATTCTCAATCCCTCTGGAACGAAGAATTGCCTCTGCCATCGGGCTTCTACACGTGTTTCCGGTGCAAATCAAATATATATTCATTATTTTCACCCTCTCTCTTAAGAATAGCCGAGTTTTGCGAATAAAGAAACATCAAATTTCAACGAAAACATGACAATACTCCTATTATTATTAAAGCGAATCCTGCAATTAGTCTTAGTGCTTTCCCACTTTTAAGGCCAAGACGTCCTTTTAATAAGAGCGCTGCACAGGAAAAAATAAAAGTAAACGCTCCCGATGCCACGATAAATAGAACTTTATCCATTTGGAGCATACCAAATGAAACACTAACTGAAAAAGCGTCGATACTTACGGCGAATGCAATGATAAAAGGAGAAACTTGTTTCGATGAAGAGCTCGGTGTATCACTTTGTAACAACATATGTATACCTATCAACCCAAGCATTACGCCTGATAATATACTGCTCCACACTGTAAATATATGTGCGGATAACTCCCCAGTAACGAATCCAAGAAACGGGAAAGCCATATTAAGAAATGACGTCCAAAGCGCTAACGTAAGTTTCCCTTTATTTACTTGCAGGAATGAATAAATGACTAAAACATCTAAGGTCGTAATGCCAGCCGCAAATAATTCCGCCAAAATAAAACCTCCCCGAATACCGCATCGGTTCATCTTATGCGGCATTTGAGGAGGTCATTCGTATTAGCTTCAGTTCATAAAGTGTTTTCCTTCGGCCGCTTTCATTAATCTGTTCATGACAGCGGCGCCAACTCCAGCCAAGTCCGTTTCAACAGCTAGAATAAGATCCGCTTCCGTCAAATCACACTTACGGAGCGCTCCGTATAAATTTGTCGCCATTGCTTCATTGTTACCTGCCACACCAATTGCAAAGTACCAATCAGCGCCTGAAACGCCCAATTCATCTGGCCCAATCAGCGCGACCTTCTTGCCTTCAGCATGAAGCTTATCAATAGCTGCATAAATTTTATCCACGTCGTAATTAATGACATAAAGAGGAGCTTCCGGTGCATAGTGCAAATACTTCATACCGGGGGAACGTGGTGCTTGTTCACCAGGCGACTTTGTTTCAGAATTTACAGGACCAACGATGCTCTCAATCATTTCTTGCGTTGTCCCCCCTGGCCGTAAAATAGTGGGCGGAATGGTCGTCATATCCAATACGGTTGACTCCACACCAACACCAGTTTGTCCCCCGTCAAGAATGAGTGGAATGAGCCCATCAAGATCTTTATGTACATGAGCCGCTTCAGTTGGGCTCGGTTTACCGCTTCGATTTGCACTCGGTGCTGCAAGCGGTTCACCGAGTGCGCGTAGAAGTCCTAATGCAACAGGGTGATCCGGCATTCGTACGCCCACGGTCTCAACGCCGGGTGTTACGTTCGGGGCGATGACGCCTGGTATTTTGTGAAAGACAAGCGTCAATGGACCAGGCCAAAACGTATCCATCAGCTTTTCTGCATCTGCGGAAATATCCGTCGCATAGTTGAAGACTTGTTCTTTATTACCAATATGTACGATGAGTGGGTTGTCGGAAGGTCTGCCTTTTGCTTCGAATATTTTTTGTACCGCTAACTCATCAGTTGCAAGTGCGCCTAAACCGTATACTGTCTCCGTAGGAAATGCGACGACACCGCCACTTTTTAAAATATCCACAGCCTGTTTATAGTTTCTTTCGTTATTCATAAAGTTATCCACTGAAACAACTTTTGTTTCCATGAGCTAATCCCCCACTTATACACATTTTAATCACTTTATCCACAAACTTTGTTGGTAACTTTATGCGAATAGCCCTTTTATCCACTCCCAGACGAAAAAAGTGACTTTTTCCTCTTCTTCCTCTTTCTTATCCGGGAAACAGATTTTCGGGAACATTGCACACCACCAGTTATCCCCACGTCCACTACCAATTGTCAAAATATAGGCATCATATGTTGCTTGCGGGCTAATAAATAGACCTGACCGCTTCGGTGGAAATAATGCTTCTTTTCGTTCAAGTGAAATAGTAGCACCGTTTGACATGGCGTTAGCAATTTCAAGGATTTCGCTTTCGAGCGCCGCCAAGTTATCCCCAAGCTCTCGTTTCGAATATGACTTATTAACTGCATTTTCGATTAGCGGCTGAATTTCACGTTGAATCCCTATTTTAATCTGCTGATCTGCGGGCGTATCTGAATGGGCAAGCAATCTGAAACGGATAGCATCATCCTCTTCCGTCGCCGTTAAGAATACCGCTATGAAGGCCTGAATAATGATAAGCAGGATAATAAATTCAATATAAGGCACCAATTTTTGAACTATAGTTTTCTTTCTGATAATCTCGTAGTCTGTTAACATCTTTATCCCCTCCTACTCTGCATTGTTGCCAGAGTAAGGGGGATTTATTCACGAGTCTCGCAAAATATCATTCGATCTTTGCCGTTAATATCTTTTACTATTTCAACTAAAGCCTCCGGAAATGCCTCTGTGAATAACTTATGCACATCTGGTCCCTGAAGGTAACCGATTTCGACTGCGACGAGGGAGGGCTTGTTCATAAGTGGCGGCAATGTTTCAGCAAGTTTTCGATAAAAGTAAAGTCCATCTTCATCCGCAAATAATGCATTATGCGGTTCGTGATCGAGGACTGTACCTGACATTAAAGTCGCTTCATCATGTGCGATATAGGGCGGGTTGGATAACACGACATCCCATTTGTCCTTCGCAATCGGTGCAGTAAGATCGCCTTGCAGGAAAGTCACGTCGGCGTCATTTGCTTTTGCGTTATGCTTCGCGATTGCAAGCGCACCTTCACTGATGTCCGTTGCAGTAACGAGAGCTTCGGACCATTCTTTTTTGAATGAAACTGCGATTGCACCGCTACCTGTTCCGATATCTGCAACGGTAATTTTTTTAGTGGCGAAGAGTTTCTGGCTTCGTTCAAGCGCGCCGTAAACGAGCTCTTCTGTTTCTGGACGCGGGATAAGAACATTTTCATCCACTTTGAAGGTGTAGCCGTAGAAACCTTCTTCACCAATTACGTATTGTACGGGTCTTCCTTCGAGCAGTTCGTCGGTTTTATCCCAAAAGTCCTTGTGTTGTTCGCCTGTAAGTTGTTCCTGTACATCTGCAAATAAAGAAGCCCTAGACTTTTGTGTGACAAATTCCATAAGGAGCTGTGCAGCATGTGGTTCAATGCCTTGTTGTTCCAATAAAGAAGAAGCCCGCTGAAGAGCTTCATAGATTTTTTCAGTCATTACGATCCAAACTTTCTAGCCGATATGCCTGTTCTTCCATAATAAGTGCGTCGATAACTTCATCGAGTTTACCTTCAATAATCTGATCAAGTTTCTGGATCGTCAGGCCGATACGGTGATCAGTTACCCGATTTTGTGGGAAGTTGTATGTGCGAATCCGCTCAGAACGGTCGCCTGTACCGACTGCTGATTTCCTTTTTTCATCGTACTCATCTTGGATTTCACGTGTGAATTTATCAGAAACGCGTGCCCGTAATACTTTCATCGCTTTTTCTTTATTTTTGATTTGCGATTTCTCATCTTGAATCGACACAGTGATGCCTGTTGGAAGATGCGTCAACCGAACGGCGGACATTGTTGTGTTGACCGACTGACCTCCAGGACCGGATGATGCAAATGTATCCGTCCGAATGTCTTTTTCATGAATAACAATTTCAACTTCTTCTGCTTCAGGAAGGCATGCGACAGTTGCTGTCGATGTATGTGTACGCCCACCGGATTCAGTTTCCGGGACCCGCTGTACACGGTGCGCTCCGTTTTCATATTTCAATTTTGAATAAGCACCCGTTCCATTAATCAAGAAAATAATTTCTTTAAAGCCACCGAGTTCTGTCGGAGACGAATCCAACACTTCGACTTTCCAATGGTTCATTTCCGCGAAACGGCTGTACATGCGGAATAAGCTACCGGCAAATAATGCCGCTTCATCGCCACCTGCTGCGCCCCGGATTTCCATAATAACGTTCTTGTTATCATTCGGATCTTTTGGCACGAGCAATAACTTTAACTTCCCTTCGAATGATTCGATTTGGTCTTCCAGTTCGGAAACTTCCATTTTGACAAGTTCTTTCATTTCATCGTCGAGAGATTCGTTCAACATTTCTTTGGCGCTTTTAAGTTCAGCTTTTGCATGTTTATAGTCACGATAGACTTCAACTTTTTCCTGTAAGCCGGATTGTTCTATCGAGTACTCCCGGAGTTTCGTCATGTCACTTACTACCGCGGGATCACTGAGCATTTCATTCAAATGATCATATCGGTCTTCTACTGCTTGTAACCTTTCAAACATTGTGGACACCTCATTTTCAGGACTGTTTTGTACGTTTATTGTACGGGAAATCTCTTGGTAAATACAATTATTTCACTGATGCTGACGTTGTGCGTGAAGTTCGCAACGTTTTGGTGAAAGTAGACAACGTCGTAGCGGAAGTAAGAAACGTTTCGCACGAAGTTGGCAACGTTCTTACGGAACTTAACAACGTTTCGATAGGTTCGCAACGTTTCGGTGAATGTAGACAACATTTCGGCGAATGTATGCAACGCTTCGCACGAAGTTCGCAACGTTCTTACGGAAGTTAACAACGTTTTGGTGAATGTAGACAACGTCGACGCTGAAGTAAGCTACGCTTCGTTCGATGTTCGCAACATTCTTGCGGAAGTTAACAACGTTTCGCGAAGTTCGTAACGTTACAGAAAGACTAGACAACACTCCAAAGAAACATGGCAACATCAACACCCGAACCCTTTCACACTAAAAAACCCGCCCTCTTCTGCCGGACGGGCTTGATTGCTGTTATCCTTTTACAGTTGCTGTAGCTGTTACGCCTTTTGGTACTTCGTGGTGCTTGCGACATCTTGGTTCGTACGCTTCTGAAGCGCCGACTAGAATAATGGGATCATCATAGCCCGCAGGCGTGCCGTTAATGAGGCGCTGCGTTCGGCTAGAGGGCGAGCCACACACTGTGCAGACAGCCTGTAATTTGGTAACGTGTTCAGCCACAGCCATTAGACGTGGCATCGGCCCGAATGGTTCGCCTCGGAAATCCTGGTCAAGTCCAGCAACGATTACTCGGAATCCACGATTGGCCAATTCCATCACGACGTCGACGATACCTTCGTCGAAGAATTGAGCTTCATCGATTGCGATTACGTCATAATCTTCGGTGACAAACTGCTCAATATGGTTTGAGCTAGCAATCGGATTCGCGATAACAGTTGTCCCATTATGGCTGACGACGGCTTCTTCGCTAAAACGATCATCGATTTCCGGTTTGAATACCGCAATTTTTTGTTTAGCGAACTGCGATCTTCTTATTCGTCGAATCAATTCCTCGGATTTCCCTGAAAACATACTACCGCAAATGACCTCAATCCAACCGCCTTGCATTGTTACGTACATGGTGAATCTCCTTCCAGTTGCCTCTATATAATTATTTATTTTCATATCATTAGATTATCTATCATACCCTAAAATCAGTTGCATTTAACGTCTTTTATTTCAGACCTAAATGTGTTAGTCACATTTTTCTCCAAAAAGAAATACCCGCCCGGCGCATGTGCACCTGACGGGTATTGTGAAAATCTTACTCTTGGCCTTCTTCTTCGCGGCCTTCTTCTTTGAGACCATATTTTTTGTTGAAGCGGTCGACACGTCCGTCCGCTTGAGCAAATTTCTGGCGTCCAGTGTAGAATGGGTGGCATTCCGAACAAACTTCAATTCGGATGTCCTCTCTTACAGAACCTGTTTCAAATGTGTTACCACATGAACAAGTAACAGTTGCTACTTTATAAGCTGGGTGAATTGCTGCTTTCATCAATCTCTCTCCTTTCGCCCTGAACCATCTGGAACAGAGTTGTATTATAAGACTGATGCCTTACACGGTCCGTATTCGTCAACCGTATATGCACGCAGATATTATTTAAGTTACCTAAAATATTATAACAAGTTTTTTTTGTAGATGCAACTATTTTATTTGCTACGACATATGCTGTACTAAAGAATTCCACTAAATTCGCTACGGCGCTCGGGGATGCCTCCCGCCCTAAGTCAAGCAGCTTCGCCGCCAATCTTAGGGCTTCGGCTCCCCCTTGTAAGGCGCCTTCGCTTAGTTTACTTAGGCAAAGCAGTCACCATGGGCTTTTGATTATAGCAACCCTTTACCATTACGGTGGGCTTTCATTTCGTCATTTAATTTATCGAAGAACTCTTCATTTGTTTTTGTGAGACGCAATTTCTTCATGAAACGTTCTGTAAAGTCATGCGAATCGGAAAATGTTTTACGAATCGCCCATAGCTTTTCAAGCTGGTCAGCTGGAATAAGCAATTCTTCTTTCCGTGTACCTGAGCGGCGTATGTCGAGCGCTGGGAAGATCCGTCGTTCCGCAAGATTGCGGTCAAGATGCAATTCCATATTGCCTGTCCCTTTGAATTCTTCATAGATGACTTCATCCATGCGTGAACCTGTGTCGATCAAAGCCGTCGCAAGAATGGTCAAGCTACCGCCTTCTTCAAGATTACGTGCTGCCCCGAAAAATCGTTTTGGACGATGGAATGCAGCTGGATCGATACCACCTGACAGTGTGCGTCCACTTGATGGAATAACAAGGTTATACGCGCGCGCAAGCCGTGTGATGGAATCCATAAGAATGATAACATCCCGCTTATGCTCTACAAGTCGCATCGCCCGTTCTAATACAAGTTCCGCCACTTTGACGTGATTTTCTGGTAACTCATCGAATGTTGAGCTGACGACATCGGCCTTAACGGAGCGTTCGATATCAGTCACTTCTTCTGGTCTTTCATCAATCAGAAGAACAATCAGTTCCGCGTCAGGATGATTCAGTGTAATTGAATTCGCAATTTCCTTCAATAACAATGTTTTCCCTGCTTTTGGCGGAGCTGCAATGAGTCCACGCTGACCGAAACCAACCGGTGAGATAAGATCCATAATACGTGTCGATAGCTTTAATGGATCCGTTTCAAGTTTGATATGACGGTCTGGATAAAGAGGAGTTAGAGCCGGGAAATGCACGCGTTCACGTGCTACTTCTGGATCTTCTCCATTGACAGCTTCCACTTGTAGAAGACCGTAATAGCGTTCTGATTCTTTTGGTGGCCGAACTTTCCCACTTACTTTATCACCGTTTCGAAGATCGAAACGTCGGATTTGTGAAGCGGATATATAAATATCTTCCGAACTTGGTGAGTAGTTGATTGGACGAAGGAAGCCGTAGCCCTCGGATTGAATAATTTCAAGAACACCTTCCATGAAGAAGAAGCCTTCCTGTTCCGCCCTCGATTTCAATATAGCAAAAATAAGTTCCCTTTTCGTCAACTTGCTGTAATAAGCAATTTTATATTCTTTTGCATGGGCATATAACTCTTTTAAGATCATATTCTCCAACGCTGATATTGTTAGCACTGTCATCTTTTGGCACCACTCTTTAGGTTAATGGGTTGAATTTTTGAGGTTAATCTAGGAAGGTATATCATAATGAATATATCCTGAAGATCCACTTCAGACGAGGACCTTCTGGATATATACAGGTACTTCCTATACAAGCGAAGATGCCCGGTTTATGACCGGGCGATGAGCTATATCAGTCTTGCATGACAAGCAGAGGTTTTTTCTCCATGCTGTGACGGCCTTCAACAAAACGAATTGTGCCGGATTTCGAACGCATGACTAATGAATGTGTTTCACAGTAACCGCCTTTAAATTGCACGCCACGAAGAAGTTCTCCATCTGTTACGCCAGTTGCAGCGAATATGGCGTCGTCCCCTTTGACAAGGTCGTCCATGTAAAGCACTTTGTCGACGTCGATTCCCATCTTGATACAACGTTCACGTTCTGCATCATTTGACGGAACCAGTCTACCCTGAATTTCGCCGCCAAGGCATTTCAATCCAACTGCAGCAATAACACCTTCTGGTGCTCCGCCAAGTCCAAATAAAATGTCTACTCCGGTTTCATCAAAAGCAGTATTGATGGCTGCTGCAACATCACCATCATTGATAAGCTTAATGCGTGCGCCTGAAGCCCGAATTTCTTCGATGATAGCAGCGTGACGTTCCCTGTTAAGGACAGTTGCAACAATGTCACCAATATTTTTATTTTTAGCCTTAGCAACAGCCATAAGGTTTTCAGTTACGGATGCATCGATATCGATTTTACCAACCGCTTCAGGGCCAACAGCGATTTTGTTCATATACATATCTGGTGCATTCAGAAGATTGCCTTTATCCGCAATAGCAAGAACTGCAAGTGCATTCCAGCCGCCTGCTGCGACAATATTTGTTCCTTCAAGCGGGTCAACAGCTACGTCCACTTCAGGACCAATTCCAGTCCCTAGCTTTTCACCAATATAAAGCATCGGTGCTTCGTCCATTTCCCCTTCACCAATTACGACAATCCCTTGCATCGGAATAGTATCGAATACTGTACGCATTGCTGTTGTTGCAGCGTCATCCGCCTCATTTTTCAAGCCGCGTCCCATCCAGCGTGAAGCTGATACTGCTGCTGCTTCTGTAACACGAACTAATTCCATCGATAAACTGCGTTCCATTTGTGTGCCTCCTGGTATACGGTTAAATCCCGTAAGTTTTGCCACTCTGACTAATTATAGCATAATTTTTTCTGGTGCTGGGTCGTTCATTCGCCCACGATTGCTTCTTTCGAAATCGATACTTTGCGGATATCCGCTCCAATTCCCTGAAGTTTTTCGATAAGGGAACTATACCCGCGCTCGATGTGCTGAATTTCTTGTACTTCCGTCACTCCGTCGGCAATGAGTCCCGCAATAACGAGCGCGGCCCCTGCGCGAAGGTCGGATGCGCGTACTGTTGCCGCCTGAAGCGGCGTCGGTCCAGCTAGAATCGCCGACCGTCCTTCAACTCGCGCATCAGCATTCATTCTTGTGAGCTCGTCGATATGCTTAAATCTAGCCGAGTAAACTGTATCCGTAATGACGGAAGGTCCAGCTGCTTGCGATAGTAACACAGAAAATGGCTGTTGGAGATCCGTTGGAAAACCTGGATATACAAGTGTTTTCACATCGACGGCTTGCAGATTTCTCGACTTTGGAATGAAGATTTGTTCTTCTCCTTCAACAATATCCACACCCATTTCACGAAGCTTCGCCGTGAGCGCCTCAACATGGAACGGTATGACATTGTCAATTGTAACGCCATCGCCCGCTGCTGCGGCCATAATCATAAAAGTACCTGCCTCAATTCGATCAGGTATAATTGTATGTTTTGTGCCGTGAAGTTTTTCCACGCCATCTATACGAATGACATTCGTTCCTGCGCCCTTAATTTTCGCACCCATATTGGACAACAGTGTAGCGACGTCAATGATTTCAGGTTCCTTCGCTGCATTCTCAATTGTCGTACGACCCTTTGCGAGAACTGCTGCGAGCATGATATTAATTGTTGCACCAACACTGATGACGTCCAAATAGATTTTTGCACCGCGTAATTCTTCCGCACGCAAATAGATGGCACCGTGTTCGTTGGTTACTTTCGCGCCGAGCGCTTCGAAACCTTTGATATGCTGATCTATTGGTCGTGGCCCCAGATGACAACCACCTGGCAAGCCGATGACCGCGTGCTTGAATCTTCCAAGCATCGCGCCCATCATATAGTAGGATGCACGAAGCTTCTTCACGTTACCGTTCGGAAGTGGCATCGACATCATTTCTGTTGGATCAATCGTCATCGTTCCTTTATTAAATTCAACTTTCCCACCGATATCTTCCAGTAGCGCCTGAAGGGTAACGACATCCGAAATTTCTGGCAGTCCTTCGATTGTAACTAGGGAATCAGCCAGAATAGAAGCAGGGATAAGTGCAACTGCACTGTTTTTAGCGCCACTCACTTTAATTGAACCTCGTAATGGTTTGCCGCCTGTTATTTTATAAACGTCCATATGACTCTCCTTTGATGCCTTACTTGTTCTTTCTTGTTTCCCAGTCCGCAAGAAATGCTTCGATTCCTTTATCCGTAAGTGGGTGCTTGAATAGCTGCGTCAACACGTTGAAAGGTGTCGTTGCAATATCTGCACCACTAAGCGCTGCGTCTGTAATATGCTGTGGGCTGCGAATGGATGCAGCAATAATTTCTGTTTTGATATTGTGGATTGAGAAGATATCTGCAATTGTAGAGACCAACGCCATGCCATCTTGTCCAATGTCATCGAGTCTGCCGAGGAATGGGGAAACATATGTCGCTCCTGCACGTGCTGCAAGAAGTGCCTGATTTGCACTGAAGATAAGTGTTACGTTTGTTTTGATGCCTTCCTGTGAAAAGACCGCACAAGCTTTCAATCCTTCAGGTGTCATTGGCAATTTCACCGTAATATTTGGAGCAATTTCCGCCAATACTCGTCCTTCTTTGATCATGCCTTCAGCATCAAGTGCGATGACTTCTGCACTGACTGAACCAGGGACAAGTGCTGCAATTTCTCGCAACCTATCATGAAAAGGTACATCTTCTTTCGCAACAAGTGAAGGATTTGTTGTAACTCCTGATAGTATGCCCCAAGTATGCGCTTCTTTGATTTCTTCAAAATTAGCTGTATCAATGAAAAACTTCATGAATAAAATCCCCCTTATAATGAATGAATACTCTATAGTAAAAACTTTATGAAGAGCTCCGAAAAACTCTTAAAAGAAGGAGAATACATCACCATTGATGTTTCTCCTCTTTCTGTTAACTAAATATAATTAAGCTTTTTGTGAACTACCGAATTCGCGCATTTTACCAATAACCGTTACTTTGATGGCATCGCGCATTGGCGTCAAGAATTTACGTGGATCATAGGCTTCAGCGTCTGCCGCAAGTGTTTCGCGTACAGCTTTTGTTCCTTGTATTTGGTTTTCTGTATTGACGTTAATTTTAGCCGTTCCGAATGAAATAGATTTTTGGATATCTTTTATCGGAATACCTGTTCCGCCATGAAGGACAAGCGGTAGGTCAGATTGACTTGAGATTTCTTCCATTTCCTTGAAACCAAGGTTTGGCTCGCCTTTATATGGTCCGTGGACTGATCCTAATGCAGGTGCAAGACAGTCGATTCCTGTTTTGTCCACAAGCTCTTTACATTCTGCAGGGTTCGCATAAATGACGCCTTCAGCAATAATATCGTCTTCCTGGCCTCCAACGACCCCAAGTTCTGCTTCTACAGAAACTCCCCGTTCATGCGCATAATCAACTACACTTTTCGTAATTTCAATATTTTCTGCAAGTGGTTTTGATGAAGCGTCGATCATAACGGAAGTGAAACCTGCTTCAATCGCTTCTTTACATTTTTCGAAGCTTGAACCGTGATCCAAATGAATTGCAACAGGAACTGTAATTTTATAATCGTGCATAAGACCTTTCACCATGTGGACTACCGTTGTGAAACCTCCCATATAACGTGCTGCACCTTCGGATACCCCAAGGATAACAGGAGATTGTTCTTCTTGTGCCGCTAGTAAAATCGCTTGCGTATATTCAAGGTTGTTTATATTAAACTGACCTATTGCGTACCCTTCTTTTTTCCCTTTGATCATCATTTCTTTCATGGAGACAAGTGCCATGCGAATTCCTCCTTAGGATCTTGAAAAGAATAGTGTGATTATTGTATACCACCAATATCATAACAAAAACAGCCAGTGTTTACCACTGCCTGCTTTGTCAGTTTTCAAACATTGCGTTCACCGCATCACGGACTTCATAAATATCAAACGGCTTAGTAAAATATTTCATAGCCCCAGTTTTCAATGCATCTTCTGTTAATTCAATTTCACCGTACGCAGTCATCATGATGACTGGTATCTCTGGCCAGCCAATTTTTAATCTTTTTAAAACCTCTAATCCATCTATGCCTGGCATTTTCATATCAAGCAGGACACAGCCTGGTACTTCTTGTTCCACCGCTTGGAGCGCTTCTAATCCATTTGCTGCGAGGGTTGTTTTAAACCCTTCCCGGCGGAATACTTCATCCAACAAAAGTCGTATCCCCTTTTGATCATCCACAATTAAAAGACTTTTCAATCTCCATTCCCTCTTTCTGCAATCCCATGTTGTTATACCTACTTATTTGACAAATGTCACAGATACCCTTCTTTTTTTGACAAAACTTTGTCCTTTGCTTTCCATGCTCCTTTTCCTATAATTAGGTGGAGGTGGTAATTTTGAAAATGTTGACGACACAAATCAGCGGACTTCTTCAGCGTATCGCCGGAAATGGTGAAGAGTCTATTGAAGAAACAGCCCGTCTTCTCGCACAGGCAACAATTGGGGAAGGTCGTGTTATTATTGCGGGATTCGGTGAAATGGAGGCAGTTACTGCAACCGCCTTTCACAGTATCGAACCACTTAGCGGTGCCGTTCGTTATGAGTTCGGGATGGACATTACAGCAGCCGACCGGATTTGGCTATTAACTCGGGCTGCGACGGATAGGCCTGCATTGGAACTTGCACAGCAACTTGCTGGACGATTCATTCCTTTTGCCGCGCTCGCCGCTGAAAAACCGGGCAGCAGCAATGAACTTGCAGAATTATCCTATACATATATATCGACCGGGCTTACGCGCGGTTTATTACCAGGTGACGACGGCGAACGGATTGTTCAGCCGCATGCGCTCAGTGCGTTGTTTGTTTATGAAGCTGTGAAGATTGCCTATGATGAAATGATTTTAGACAAGGATTAAAAACAAGTAAAAGCTGCACATAAGCGGGAATTCCCCGTTTATGTGCAGCTTTTTTAGTTGGTGATTGGTGGATATGATTGGTCGAGCGACGGATATGCTCGGTTGGCCAATACATATGATCGGGTAGATGCCGGATATGCTCGGGTACCTGATATATATGGTCGGGTAGACGGCAGTTATGCTCGGTTGACCAGCATATATGATCGGGTAGACGGCGGATATGCTCGGTTGACCAATACATATGATTGGATAGACGATGGATATGCTCGGTTCATGATATATACGATCAGTTAGATGCCCGATATGCTTGGTTGAGCGGCATATATAATCGGTCGCGCGCTCTATATACGGCTAGTCCAACAGGTTGCAACCGAAACGTTATTCTTTTCCAGCGATTATCGCTCCTAAGAACTCGCGGAATAGCGGTTGTGGGCGTGTTGGGCGTGATGCGAATTCTGGGTGGAACGAGACACCGACAAAGAATGGGTGACCTTCTAATTCTATGATTTCCACGAGTTGTTCATTCGGGCTTATACCAGAAATCCTCATACCTGCAGCTTCGAATTGCTCGCGGTATTCATTATTAAATTCATAGCGATTACGGTGACGTTCGTAAATCAACTCTTCGCCGTAAGCAGCACGCGCTTTCGTTCCTTCTTTTAATTTACATGGGTAAGCGCCAAGTCTGAAGTAACTTTCTGGATTACCATTACTTTCAGGAGGACTCTCAATAATTTGATTTTCCGTATCTTTATCAAATTCAACTGAATGAGCGTTTTCAATTCCCATAACATTGCGTGCGTATTCGACTGCAGCTAATTGCATGCCTAAGCCGATTCCGAAAAACGGAATGCCATTTATACGGGCATAAGTAATTGCTTCAATTTTACCATCGATACCGCGTTTTCCAAAACCAGCTGGAACGAGGATTCCGTCGACATCCGATAATAATTCAGCTGCACTCTGTGCTGTTACATCTTCCGAATTGATCCATTTTATTTCAATTTCTGTGTCGAAACCGTAACCTGCGTGGCGAAGTGCTTCAACCGCTGAAATATATGCATCCTGCATTTCAACATACTTCCCGACAAGTCCGATACGAACTTTTTTCGAAAGGGATTTCACAAGTGTTACTAGTTCTTTTATTTCTGTCATATCAGGTTGTTTCGTCTCAAGTTCAAGGAAATCTACTACGATTTGATCCATATTCTGTTCATGCAATCTAAGTGGTACTTCGTATAGCGTTTCCGCGTCAAGTGCTTCGATGACTTCTTCTGGTTTGATATTACAGAACAAAGCAATCTTATCTTTCATTTCTTGCGGTACTGGATATTCGCTTCGTACAACAATCATATTTGGCTGAATTCCGAGACTCCGAAGTTCCTTAACACTATGCTGTGTAGGTTTTGTCTTCATTTCACCGGCTGCATGCAAGTAAGGAATAAGGGTGTTATGAATATACATAACGTCACTTTTCCCAAGATCCGTTTTCATCTGACGAAGTGCTTCTAGATAAGGAAGGGATTCGATATCGCCGACACTGCCACCAATTTCTGTAATGACGACGTCTGCGTTCGTTTCTTTTCCAGCACGTTTGATCAGGCTTTTGATTTCATTTGTAATATGAGGGATGACTTGGACAGTTGCTCCATTGTATTCACCGCGACGTTCTTTTTGTAGGACAGATGAATATACTTTCCCCATCGTAACATTCGAATACTTGTTCAATTTGATGTCAATAAAACGTTCATAATGACCTAGGTCTAGATCCGTTTCTGCTCCATCTTCTGTAACGAAGACCTCACCATGCTGTAAAGGACTCATCATTCTTGGGTCAAGGTTAATGTATGGATCGAATTTTTGGATTGTCACCTGAAGTCCTCGAGATTTTAATAGTCGTCCAAGTGATGCTGCGTTGATACCTTTACCTAGTGATGAGACAACGCCACCGGTTACGAAAATATACTTTGTCATGTTTTACTCCTCCATTCGTCTGGTTCGTTCTAGTTAAATCAAATTCGCCTTGACGTAATTGCGTACAGATCAAGTAAGGAAGTTAGCGTAAATGCGTCGTTTCCTTGCGACAACAGCTAACCAACCTGCATCACGCAGGCCGTGAGTCT
The DNA here is from genome assembly GCF_014302295.1 of Sporosarcina sp. resist. NCBI lineage: Bacteria > Bacillati > Bacillota > Bacilli > Caryophanales > Caryophanaceae > Sporosarcina > Sporosarcina sp. resist. Next base: position 4,457,648 of record NZ_CP060287.1, read on the forward strand.
ACTCAATTCATTCCCATCAAAATCTGTGACATCCGCCGGAGGCTTTAACATTATTCAGCAGGGGTTTGGAGTTCTGCGGAATAATGTTAAAACAATAAAAAGCGCCCCGTCTGTAGACAGTATCTACAGGAGGAGCGCATATACACTGATTCATGTCCATTTAAGGAGCCCAGTCAAAATGTTATAGTGTCGGACGTGTGAAGTCAAGTAATTATTCCTTGATTTCATCCTCGTCTTCATCTTCCTCTTCTTCGTCTTCTTCATCAAGCTCAAGCTCTGCATCATCAGGGATGATTTCAAGCTCGTCGTCTGGATCAATAAGATCTACTTCGATCTCGACAACGTCTTCTTCTTCCTCGTCGTCGTCATCGTCGTCTTCATCGTCATCGATTAGTTCATCGAATTCTTCATCGAACAACTCATCCTCGTCATCCTCGTCTTCAATGATGTCGTCGTCTTCAAGCAACGCTTTTTTCTTTTTCTTCTTGCGTACTTTTACGACTGGAGCTGTTTCTACTTCGATTTGATCAACCGGATACCATTCGCGCAATCCCCAACGGTTGTCGTTGATAGCAAGGAATCTCCCGTCAATGTTCATGTCTGTATAGAATTGTTGTAATTTTGTTCTCATAACTCGTTCAGTTATGCCATTCAGTTTACGGATTGCGTCCATCAGCTGAAGCAATGTTAGCGGTTCTTTTCTTTCCGCCAAAACCGCATATGCGATATCAATCATCGATTCTTCTATCAGTTGTTCTTTCGTCATTTCACGGATGTTCAATTAACGCACGTCCTTTCTATAAACACAAACATACTTATCATTATAAACAATACAGTCCAAAATATGCTACATTCTTTTATTCTTTTTGGAGTGTCGAAGTTCTGTCACACAAATAAACCCCAAATAAGCCCCTGAAAGTAAAAAAGGGATAGCACCTAATCCTTTATCATATAGCAGAAAAAAGAGGGTGGCAAGGGTGGCTATGATCAATATATGTATATATAGTTTCACGCCCGCACCCCTTCCAGTCATTCTCTCTATTATACGTGAAAATTACAAGCAATATCCATATAAAAGAAAAGTACATACCAAACACTTTCCAGGGGAATAATGGACATAGTGATTTCATTCAATACCGCTATGGCGCTTAGGGATGCCTCTCGCCCGATTTACATAGATGGGGCAATCCCCCGGCAGCATGGAGTAAAACGCATTATGACAGCGGACGGTACTACACACTAAAAAAGGAAAATCCGTGCTAAACCGAAGTTTGCACGGATTCGATGCCTACAGGAAGTCGGTTATGCAGTTGCGCTTTTAGACTGCCATCCCTAATTGTCCAGCTCCAGCGCCCAGACGCCTTCCGCATTTCGTATTACATATTCCGTCTATACTGCCCGCCTACTTCATATAACGCGTTGGTAATTTGCCCTAAGCTTGCTACTCTTACCGTTTCCATTAGTTCTTGGAAGATGTTGCCGCCTGAAACAGCTACTTCTTTCAACTTCTTCAAGGCTTCTTCGGTTTGATCGGCATGCAAGCTTTTGAATGCACGTAAGTTGAGGATTTGTGTTTCTTTCTCGTCTTGTGTGGCACGCGCGATTTCCATGTTATCGACGTCATCAGACGACGGTGGATTCGGGTTCAAGTATGTGTTAACGCCAATAATTGGCAACTCACCTGAATGCTTTTTCATTTCATAATGCATCGATTCTTCTTGGATTTTACCGCGTTGGTATTGTGTTTCCATCGAACCGAGCACGCCGCCGCGGTCATTTAAGCTTTCAAATTCGCGCAAGACCATTTCTTCAACGAGATCCGTTAATTCATCGACAATAAATGCGCCTTGAAGTGGATTTTCATTTTTCGATAGGCCGTGCTCATTTGTAATAATCATTTGGATAGCCATCGCACGACGAACTGATTCTTCCGTTGGCGTTGTAATGGCTTCGTCATACGCGTTCGTATGGAGCGAGTTACAGTTATCCTGCAATGCCATAAGCGCCTGCAGCGTTGTGCGGATATCATTAAAATCAATTTCCTGCGCGTGCAAGCTGCGGCCTGATGTTTGGACATGGTACTTCAATTTTTGGCTACGTTCGTTGGCGCCGTATTTCTGACGCATTGCGACTGCCCAAATGCGGCGAGCAACGCGTCCGATAACCGTATATTCCGGATCAAGGCCATTCGAGAAGAAGAACGATAAATTCGGAGCGAAATCATCGATATTCATACCGCGGCTCAAATAATATTCTACATATGTGAAGCCATTTGATAGTGTGAATGCCAATTGTGAAATCGGGTTTGCGCCTGCTTCTGCAATATGGTAGCCAGAAATCGACACCGAGTAGTAATTACGTACTTTTTCATCGATGAAGTACTGCTGGATATCCCCCATCATGCGAAGCGCGAATTCTGTTGAGAAGATACATGTATTCTGTCCTTGGTCTTCTTTCAGAATATCTGCTTGCACTGTTCCACGAACTGCTTGAAGCGTTCCTTCTTTGACTTCAATGAATTCTTCAACAGTTAGTGCCCGCCCAAGTTTTTCCTCGTTGATGCGCACTTGTTGATCGATTGCTGTATTCATAAACATGGCAAGAATAATCGGTGCTGGACCGTTAATCGTCATGGAAACAGACGTTGCCGGTGCACACAGATCGAAACCTTCGTACAGTTTCTTCATATCTTCTAACGTACAAATACTGACGCCAGACTCCCCGACTTTCCCGTAAATATCTGGACGTTCATCCGGGTCTTCTCCGTATAATGTCACAGAGTCGAACGCCGTTGACAGTCGTTTCGCATCGTCATCTTTCGATAAATAGTGGAAACGACGATTCGTCCGTTCCGGTGTTCCTTCTCCGGCAAATTGACGTTTTGGATCTTCGCCTTCACGTTTGAATGGGAATACGCCAGCTGTATATGGATAGGACCCCGGGACGTTTTCTTTATAAACCCAGCGAAGAATTTCACCGTAATCTTTGAATTTCGGCAACGCGACTTTCGGGATTTTTAATCCTGAAAGACTTGTGGTTGTCAAAGCAGTGCGCAGTTCTTTACCGCGAACTTTTGTGATGAATTCATCGCCCGCGTAGGCTTCTTTCAATTTATCCCAGTTTGCGAGGATACGTTTTGACTCTGACGTCAATTCTTCTTTAATGCCTTCCGCAAGTGATTGCAGTGAAGTCACGAGCGCATCGTCTGGCGCTTGTTCGTTGACCGTTTGAATGGCTCCTTCGAGCTGGAATAATTTGCGTGCAAGCGTTTCCTGCACTTCAGATTTTTTATGGTACCCACGGACCGTATCAGAGATTTCACGTAAATATTGCTGACGGTCGTTCGGGATGATGACGTTTTGTTTTTGTGTTTTGACGAATTGTCCGTAAGATGTTTCCCAGTCGAGGCCGCATTTGTCGTTCAATACGGAAACGAGTGCTGCAAAGAGTGAATTCGTCCCTTTGTCGTTGAATTGGCTTGCGATTGTGCCGTACACTGGCATTGTATCGAGATCTTTATCCCACAGAAGATGACTGCGTTGATACTGTTTTTGCACTTGGCGCAATGCATCTTCAGAGCCTTTACGTTCGAATTTATTGATGACAATTAGGTCTGCGAAATCAATCATGTCAATCTTTTCAAGTTGTGTCGGCGCACCGAATTCGCTTGTCATGACATACATCGAAGCATCGGAAACTTCCGTAATTTCAGCATCCCCTTGCCCGATTCCACTTGTTTCAACAACGATTAGGTCGAAACCGACTGTTTTTACAATGTCTAACACATCCCGAATCGCTCCAGAAAGCTCTGTACGGGAACCACGTGTTGCGAGACTTCGCATGAATACGCGCTTATTGAAGATGGCATTCATACGAATACGGTCGCCAAGTAAAGCCCCACCTGTTTTCTGTTTCGTTGGGTCAATCGATAGGATTGCGACTCTTTTTTCCGGTAGTTCGTGGAGGAATCTGCGAATTAATTCGTCAGTAAGCGAACTTTTCCCCGCTCCACCTGTTCCAGTAATCCCAAGAACCGGTGTATTTTTAGAAAGTGTACGTGCTTTTTCAACAACTGCAACTGCTTGCGCATCATTCTGACCGTACATTTCTTCCACGTACGTAATGACATTCGCGAGGATTTCGGGTTGGTCGACAGTTATTTTTTCAAGGTTTTCCATTTCATTGTCAGTCGCTGTGAGGTAATCACATTGCTCCAACATCCGATTAATCATCCCTTGAAGACCCATTTTGCGCCCATCTTCAGGAGAGAAAATCCATGTAATACCGTAGTCATGCAGTTCTTTGATTTCCTTCGGGATGATAACTCCGCCACCACCTGCGTAAATGCGAATATGCGGTGCCCCTTTTTCCTGAAGAAGGTCATACATATATTTAAAGTACTCAACATGCCCGCCTTGGTACGAAGACATCGCAATTGCTTGAACGTCTTCCTGAATGGCTGCGTTGACAACTTCCTCGACTGAACGATTATGCCCCAAGTGAATTACTTCTGCGCCGCTCGCTTGCATAATACGACGCATGATATTGATGGATGCGTCATGCCCGTCGAAAAGACTCGACGCTGTAACGAACCGGATATGGTGTTTCGGTTTATAAATCTCAACTGTTGCCATATGTGGAACACCCCTTTTGCATTAATGAACGTTTTACCCAATTAACCCTTTAAAAAGTTGGTCAGTTTGAACACGTATATAGGTTTCTATCGTATAACTTCTATGCAATGCCCATCTGCGAAATGCCCACATCTGTCCTTGTACGACGATATGATGTGCCGCGATGCCGACTTCTTCTTCTGAAATGCGTAGTTCCCCCGACTTTGCACACATTTCTAAAAGATTCTCGAACAAAGCGACCATTTCCATTTCTTTTTTCAGAACATATTGCAGTGCATCTTTCGGGAGTGATTTTGATTCTTGGTACATGACCAGAAATTCGTCCGACATATCGTCAATCAAATGATAATACTGATTAATGGCCACTCGCAGTCCATCCACTGTCCCTTCTTGGGTAGGCAGGGCAGAAAGGCGGTCATGCACTTCGTTATAAATACTGTCACAAACGAGGTAGAGTACATCTTCCTTGGTGCGAATATATTCATAAAGCGTTCCGATGCTAAATCCCGCTTCTTTCGCGATTTCTCGGGTTGTCGCGCGGTGGAATCCCTTCTCTTTAAAAAGTTTCACCGCACCACGAATCATCTGTTCACGCCGTTTTTCAATCAGACTTTCATCTTTGACAGACGATTTCACTTCTCGTTTATTCACTTTCCTACACCTCCCCGCTTATTTCGTCAGCATTCGGGAGATAACGAGACGCTGAATTTCTTGCGTTCCTTCGTAGATCTGCGTAATTTTCGCATCACGCATATAACGCTCAACAGGATAATCTTTTGTATACCCGTAACCGCCGAAAACCTGAACAGCGTCTGTTGTAACTTTCATAGCTGTATCTCCAGCCATTAGTTTTGCCATTGCAGATGCTTGACCATATGGTAAATTATTCGACTCGAGCCATGCAGCTTGGTATGTTAACAATCTTGAAGCTTCCGTTGCTGTCGCCATATCTGCCAATTTAAAGCCGATGCCTTGGTTTGCAGCGATAGGTTTACCGAATTGAACGCGCTCTTTCGCATAGTCAACAGCTGCGTCAAGTGCCCCTTGTGCAATCCCGACTGCTTGTGCAGCAATTCCGTTACGGCCGCCGTCAAGTGTTTTCATAGCGATGATGAAGCCTTGCCCTTCTTCACCAAGAAGATTTTCTTTTGGTACACGACAGTTGTCGAACATGATTTCAGTTGTAGGCGATGAACGAATGCCGAGTTTACGCTCTTTTTTCCCAACTGAGAAACCAGGGAAATCTTTTTCTACGATAAATGCGCTTGTTCCTTTATGTTTTGAATCTGGATCAGTAACTGCGAAGACGATGTAGATGTCCGCAATGCCGCCGTTTGTAATGAAAATCTTAGAACCATTTATTACGTAGTCGTCGCCGTCACGTTTCGCCGTTGTGCGCATGCCGCCTGCATCAGAACCAGAACTTGGCTCCGTTAGACCGTATGCCCCCATTTTCGTACCTTCTGCCATTGGACGAAGGTATTGTTGTTTTTGTTCTTCCGTTCCGTAATTAAATACCGGCCATCCCGCTAGAGATGTGTGCGCAGAAAGTGTGACGCCTGTTGACGCACAAACGCGTGACAGTTCTTCTACAGCGATACAATATGCGAGAAAGTCACTGCCGATGCCGCCATACTCTTCAGGCCAAGGAATACCTGTTAGGCCAAGGTCCGCCATTTTCTTGAAGATATCCATGTCGAAACGTTCTTCTTCATCACGTTCTGCTGCTGTTGGTGCGACTTCATTTTCCGCAAAGTCGCGGACCATTTTACGGATCATTTCGTGTTCTTCGGATAATTTAAAGTTCATTGGGTTTCCCACCTTATTTGGTATTTGGTTTTAATTAAAGGATTGGAATTCATTGTATAATTCCTGTAAAGGGCACAGGAATTATACAAACCGAACTCTTCGTTGTTCGGTTTGCAATTACGATTGGAAAGTTGCAGTTAGAATCCCATAGTTGCAATTACACGTAGATAGTTACAATTAAAACTTCATAGTTGCAATTACACTAAGAACGCGTACATCACTTCATCAGATGTTTCGAAATAACAATACGTTGAATTTCACTTGTGCCTTCGTAGATTTCAGTTACTTTTGCGTCACGGAAATAGCGCTCGACTGGGTAATCTTCTGTATAGCCATAACCGCCGAATACTTGAACTGCTTCAATTGATCCTTCGACTGCCGCTTTTGAAGCAAATAACTTAGCCATCGAGGCTTCTTTTCCACACGGGAGTCCTTCTGCACGCAGTTGTGCAGCGCGGTAGACGAGTAGTTTTGCTGCTTCGACTGCAGTTGCCATATCCGCAAGTTTAAATCCTACGCCTTGCTGAGCAGCAATCGGCTTGCCGAACTGAACACGATCTTTCGCATAACCTGTTGCCGCTTCAAGTGCTGCTTCTGCGATACCGAGTGCTTGCGCCGCGATGCCGATACGACCGACATCAAGATTTGCCATTGCAATTTTGAAGCCGCCGCCTTCTTCACCAAGTAAGTTTTCTAGTGGAACTTTCATTTGATCAAACGACAGCTCTACTGTTCTCGAACCGTGAAGTCCCATTTTCCGTTCATCTTTTCCAATGACTAGGCCAGGTGTATCTTTATCGACGATGAATGCTGAGATGCCGTAAGTCCCTTTAGATGGATCTGTCGATGCAAAGACGATGTAGACATCTGCTTCCCCACCGTTGGTAATAAACATTTTAGAACCGTTAAGCACATAATGATCGTCTTTTTTGACTGCACGTGTTTTAAGAGATCCTGCGTCAGAACCAGATGATGCTTCTGTCAGGCAGAAAGCACCAAGGTATTCGCCGCTTGCCAATTTTGGGAGGTAACGGTTTTTCTGTTCGTCGTTACCGAAATACATAATCGGGTTTGTTCCAACCGATGTATGAACGGAAAGAATGACACCGACAACGGCGCTTACTTTCGACAGTTCATGGATGGCGCTAATATATGAGATGAAATCCATACCTGCCCCACCATATTCTTCTGGGACAGTAATGCCCATCAAGCCGAGTCCGCCCATTTTCTTTAAAATTTCACGTGGGAATTCCCCAGCTTCCATACGTGGAATGAACGGTTCGATTTCAGTCTTCGCAAAACTTTGTACCATGTCGCGCATCATCTGCTGTTCTTCGGTGAATGTTAAATCCATTATGATTTCCCCTTTAAATGTAAGCATTAGTTATTCGTAAACGTAAAATCCTCGGCCTGACTTCTTCCCTAACCATCCTGCTTTTACATATTTTCTTAGAAGGGGACATGGGCGATATTTCGAATCGCCAAATCCTTCGTGTAGCGTTTCCATGATATATAGACATGTATCGAGTCCAATAAAGTCTGCGAGCTGAAGCGGACCCATTGGGTGATTCATGCCGAGTTTCATGACTTCGTCAATCGCTTGTTCTGTTGCAACGCCTTCATAGAGTGTGTAAATTGCTTCGTTAATCATCGGCATAAGAATTCGGTTTGCGACGAATCCTGGAAAGTCATTTACTTCTACCGGTGTTTTAGACAATTTCACTGTCATGTCTTCCACCGCTTTGTACACGTCGTCAGCAGTTGCTAGACCACGGATGATTTCAACGAGTTTCATAAAAGGAACCGGATTCATGAAGTGCATGCCGATCACTTGTTCAGGACGTTTTGTTGCCGCCGCGATTTCCGTGATTGGAAGTGAAGATGTATTGGATGCAAGAATTGCATGTTGCGGAGCGATTTCGTCCAACTTCGCGAATATGGACTTTTTGATATCCATATTTTCAACTGCTGCTTCGATGACAATGTCAACGTCCGATGCATCTTGCAGATCGAGTGATTTCGTTATGCGACCAAGGACTGCGGATTTTTCATCTTCTGTCATGCGACCTTTTTCGACATTGCGAGACAGATTCTTTGTAATAACTGCAAGCCCTTTAGCATATGATTCTTCTTTTATATCATTCAGTTTTACGTCGAAGCCGGCTTGTGCACAGACTTGAGCAATTCCTCCGCCCATTTGTCCTGCACCGATCACCATTATTTTTTTAATATCCATTGATTAACGCCTCCACATTATTCCGATTTTGCTACTTCGATCATAATTGCGTCGCCTTGGCCTCCGCCTGAACAAATTGCTGCAATACCGATACCGCCACCTTGGCGTTTCAGTTCATGCGCAAGTGTCAAGATAATACGCGCTCCGCTTGCGCCAATCGGGTGACCGAGTGCAACTGCACCGCCATTGACGTTCACTTTTTCAGGATCCAGTTCAGCAATTTGTGAACTTGCGAGAGCAACAGCTGCAAATGCTTCGTTTATTTCAAAGAGTTTTATATCTTCTAGTTTCTTACCCGTCTTTTTAAGTAATGCATTAATGACAAGCCCAGGTGTTTGCGGGAAGTTTGCAGGTTCTATAGCCACTTCTGCATGACCAATAATGACTGCTAATGGTGTTTTTCCTTCTTTTAGCGCACGCTCTTCATTCATCAACACAAGTGCACATGCTCCGTCATTAACGCCTGGTGCGTTTCCTGCCGTAATTGTGCCGTCCTTGCCGAATGCCGGTCGCAATTTCGCCAGTGATTCGAGCGATGTGTTGCGGCGAGGTGCTTCATCCGTATCGACTAAAATCGGATCACCTTTACGCTGCGGGATTTCGACTGGAACGATTTCTTGTGCGAACAATCCTGCGTCAATCGCTTGCAATGCACGTTCATGACTACGGAGTGACCATGCGTCCTGTGCAACGCGCGTCAGTGCAAATTCTTCAGCTGTCGAGTTACCGTATGTGCCCATATGGACGCGGTCGGGTGAGAATGAACAAGAAAGTCCATCGTAGATCATACCGTCGATCAGTTCTGCATCACCCATTTTCAACCCAAATCGTGCTTTTGGTACGTAGTAAGGGGCATTGGACATAGACTCCATACCGCCCGCAACAATGACTTCTTCATCGCCAAGACGGATCAACTGGTCGCCAAGAGTTACGCTGCGCATGCCTGATGCACATACTTTGTTGATGGTCTCCGTTTTCACCGACCAAGGAAGTCCACCTTTCGTCGCTGCTTGCCTAGAAGGAATTTGACCTTGGCCTGCTTGCAATACCGTTCCGATGATGACTTCACCGACTTCATCTGCTTTCACGCCCGCACGATTTAATGCATCTTTGATAGCAATCCCCCCAAGATCGCTTGCCGTCAGTGACTTTAACGCTCCGCCTAATTTTGCGAATGGTGTTCTTGCCCCATTTACTATGACCGTTCTTCCCATATCTATCGCCCCTTTGATGATTGTTGGTAACGCTTTCATTCTCATTTGAATCGAGCGACTGAACGCTCGCTCGATAAGAGTTTAAGAAAAAAGGAGTGTTTCCACTCCTTTTGATTTCACAAATCATAGTTCACTATTCTATTAATTGTACGACAATACTGATTGTTCCGCAATGGCTTATTGCAAAATAGACTCTACTTCAGCCTCTTCAGCTGGCTGCCAATCCTCACCGAAAATCGAACGTTCTAGTAGTTCGGCGATATCATATGTGCCGACAGACTCTTCTACTTCTTTCGCTTTCGTGCCGTCTGACAACATCGTCAAGCAGTATGGACAGCCGGATGATATGATTCCCGGGCTGACTTCAAGTGCTTGTTCTGTACGAGCGACGTTGATACGGTGGCCAGTGTCTTCTTCCATCCACATAAGTCCTCCGCCCGCTCCACAGCACATGCCGTCTTCACGATTACGTTTCATTTCGACGAGATTTACGCCAGGAATTGCTTTAAGAATTTCACGTGGCGGATCATAAACGTCGTTGTATCTACCTAGATAACATGAATCATGGAACGTAATTGTTTCGTCGATTGCATGCTCCGGTTTCAACTTCCCTTGGACAACAAGTTCGTAAAGCATTTCCGTATGATGAACTACTTCTGCTTTAAATCCGAAGTCAGGGTATTCATTTTTGAAAATATTGTAGGCATGCGGGTCAATGGTAACAAGTTTTGTGACGCCCGCTTTTTCGAATTCTTCAATATTGGCGGTAGCCAACTCTTGGAATAAAAACTCATTCCCTAAACGACGCGGCGTATCTCCAGAGTTCTTCTCTTTATTGCCAAGAATGGCGAACTTGATGCCCGCTTCATTCATCAGATGGACAAATGATAAGGCGATTTTTTGCGAACGGTTGTCGAATGACCCCATTGAACCCACCCAGAACAGGTAGTCAAATTCTTCGCCCGCTTTTTTCAATTCTTTGACCGTTGGAATATGAAGATCTGGACGTGCATCTCTCCAGTTTTCTTTCTCTTTACGGTTAAGCCCCCATGGATTCCCTTGACGTTCGATGTTTGTCATCGCGCGCTGTGCATCCGGATCCATTTTCCCTTCTGTCATAACAAGATAACGGCGAAGGTCGATGATTTTGTCAACGTGTTCATTCATAACCGGACATTGGTCTTCACAGTTACGACATGTTGTACAAGCCCAGATTTCCTCTTCCGTGATGATATCGCCGATGAGGGACGGGTTGTAAATGTCATCCATTGTAGCGCCTTCAAGTCCAGCTGCAAATGCAATCTGGTTGCCTTTTGTTTTATTGAACGCGAGTGTTGGTACCCACGGTTTCTGCTTTGTCACAAGTGCGCCTGTATTTGTCAGGTTATCACGTAGTTTCGTTATGAGATCCATCGGAGACAGCATTTTACCTGTTCCAGATGCTGGACACATATTCGTACAACGTCCACATTCAACACAAGCGTATAAATCGATCATTTGGAGCTGCGTGAAGTCAGTTATTTTACCTACTCCAAGCGGCGGCATCTCTTCTCCTTCTTCTACATCTTCCAATGCTTCGAAGTCGATTGGCTTTAAACGGCCTGCATGATCAAGACGGTGGAAATAAACGTTAGCAGGTCCTGCGATCAAGTGCGCATGTTTCGATTGTGGCACATAGACGAGGAACGTCAGTAAGATTAGGAGATGGATCCACCAAGCAATGAAGAATATGAAGGCCGCCCCAGTTTCCGGCATGAAACTGAATACTGTAGCAATCGTCGATGCGATTGGTTCCATCCATGTCGTTTCATGTCCTTGCCAAATCATGTTCATACCGTTTGCAAGTAATGTTGAAAGCATGAGTCCCCCGATGAAAATAAGGACAAGTCCGGATTTCCACCCACGTTTTAAACGCACAAGCTTCTCAACATAACGGCGGTGGAATGCCCACACTACCGCGACAAGTATTGTCACAGCAACGATTTCCTGGAAGATTGTAAAGACAGGATATACTGAACCAAATGGTAAGTGTGATCCCGGTTTTAACCCTTTCCAGACAAGATCGATAGCTCCAAACTGTACGAGTAAAAACCCGTAGAAAAACATAACGTGGATAGCTCCACTCTTTTTATCTTTTAATAATTTCTTTTGTCCGAAGACGTAAATCCATATTTTGCGGAGACGTTCCGAAATGTTATTATCAAACTCTTCTTTTCTCCCCAGTTTGATAAATTGAATGCGTGTTTTGATTAGATATGTGAACAACGCAAGCGCGTAGGCCACGACCGCGAGAAACAAAATCCAGTTGGCAATGATCAATGGATGCATTTATTATCTCCCCTTCCCTTGTTGTTTGAATAGTACAGATAGTGTAGTCGAAAATAAGTATCGTGTCGATGTCTATTTTCTAGTTTAATTATGAATGAGCGTTCAGTCAACTAAAAGTTTTGATAGTTTTGAGATATTGGTGAAATTAGTGGGAGGGTTGGTGGTGGATATGATCAGTAGGACGGTTATATGATCGGTGGCTGGCGGATTTGATCGGCAAGACAATTATATGATCGGTTAGCCAGCAGATATGATCGGCGAGACGGTTATATGATCGGGTGGCTGGTGGATATGATCGGCAGGACGATTATATGATCGGTGGCTGGTGGATATGATCGGCAGGACGATTATATGATCGGTTAGCTAGCAGATTTGATCGGCGCGAAGGTTATATGATCGGCGGCCAGCAGATTTGATCGACAAGACAATTATATGATCGGTTAGCCTGCAGATTTGATCGGCGCGACGATTATATGATCGGGTGCCAGCAGATTTGATCAGCGCGACGGTTATATGATCGGCCAGCCAGCAGATTTGATCGGCAGGAGGTTTATATAATCGGTCTCACTTTTTAAAGTTAGAAAAAACCTGCAAAGACAATGCAGGTTTTAAGTAATCATCATTAGTTTATTCAAATGGACACCGAAAAGTGCTTTAGCTTCCTCGATATTCATTTCAGGAATGGCTAGGAGAACCACTGTCGACGGTCCCGCTGATTTCATCGAATCCAGCGCGGTTTCGACGCGCGCTTCCTTAATTCCAGTCAGCAAACGGACCTCTTGTAAAATCCCGCTTGAGCCAACTGGCCAGATTTGATGGACGATTCCACTTTTCATTGCCTCGTGAATAAGCTGGACGGACGCAATTTCATCTACGCGATTTCGTACTTCATCTCCAACGAGCGGTGTACCGTAAGTAAACCATACACTCTTTTTCGGAGCTGGTGCTTCCATCTTTTTGCCGATGATTGTTACTGCCATCGCTGACTGAACAAGTTCCATATTGGTTTCTGAACTGCCATTGATAGGCGGAACCTCAAGCCCCGACTCGTGGAATAAATCCGTCACACCTGCCACGTAACTTTCCCAACTCGCGCTGCCACTAAAATTGTGAATGAGGATCGAAACAGGTTCTGCATGCGTCGCCCATTGTTCAAGCAATGCAACGCGGGCCGCAAAATACGCTGTGATGCGATCCGGAACATTAACAATATCCTGCAACTTTTCACCGATACCGCCTGAATTATCCGTTGTCACGATGAAACCGTTGCCGATATCAATGGCATTTCTCATCGAAGTGCCCCCATGCGACCATCCACCACATGCTGAAGTGCCGGCATGACAACTGCCGCAACAATTGCGTTAACGATTGTCGCGAGCAAGAGAAATGGAACTGCCCCCAAGAAAAATGCCGGTGAAATTAGAAAATAAAACGGCAGTGGTGCGATTAAACCATTTGCCACTATGAAAAAAATCCACTTCGTTAGATTGCGTCCCGCTTTGTGTAGGCGTGCAAAGACGATAACGATGACGAACATTTCAAGTGCAACGAGCACATGAAATGGACCTAACATAAACCCCGAATTCATAGCTGAGGCCATGTGCCCAAGCATCCCGACTACCCCCGAAAATACCGGCGGGAGAAAGGCCACGGAAATGAGTGCCGGTACAGTATCAAGTGCCAATGAACCAATGCCGGATGGGATTTTGATTAATCCACCGATAACACAAAGGGCTACAAAAAAAGCCGCCAATGTGAGCCGTTTCAATTGCATTGATTAATCCTCCTTCTTCTTATCCGTTCTGAACACTTTAGCACTTCTTACGTATTCATTATCCGGTACGTTAACCCGAGAATTGGCAATGCGCGCTGCAACGAAAAGATAATCGGAAAGCCTGTTCAAATAACGTTGTACTACTGCCGGTACATCTTCTTCTGCTTTTAAAAGTGTAACCGTCTGGCGTTCTGCGCGTCTCGCAACAGTTCGTGCAATATGAAGTGTTGCAGCAGCAGGCGATCCACCTGGTAAGATGAATTTCTCTAATGGCGGTGCTTCTTCCATTAGCACATCAATGCGTTGCTCAAGAACTTCAACAGGTTCCTCAGACAATTTGTAATGACGTTCTTTCATAACGTTTGCAAGGTCGCCCCCACCATCAAATAATTCGTTTTGAATGGCTTCCAAATCTGTCAGCATATCCGCAAAAATTGCAGGATCGAGTTCCGTCATTGCTTTACCGACAAATGAATTCAATTCATCCATCGTGCCATATGCTTCAACACGCAGGCTGTCTTTGTCGACGCGGCCCCCTATTAAACTTGTTTTCCCTTTATCCCCTGTGCGTGTGTAAATTTTCATTGTTGTTCTCCCCTTTTCTTTAAAGTTTTTGCCAAGCCATACCAAATTCTTGTCGCTTCATCCGCTTCCGCCAATAATTGCTGATAAAGCCGGCCGCAAGCATCGCGTAATTTTCGCTGGTCTGCATCGATAGGAACGATTCCCCGTCCAATATCGGTTAATATAAAAACTGTCTGACGGTCCTTGGCGATGCAACTCATTACATATTCAATGGCCGCTTGTTCCGATAAATTCGTTTCCGCAAGCCACTTCTCGACTCCAGCTATGACAGTCGTCTGAATGGTTTCCCTATCCACTATGAAACTATCTCCCAGACAATTTCCTTCTACCCAGTGTACGTTTTCTTGCCCTTGCTCGGTCAGCCATTTTCTTACGTATTCTCGTTTGCCGTTATGGGCACCGCCGATATAGACGTGCATGACTCCCCCTCCTCGAATGCTTTGTCGCTTTCCCATTCAAATCGGTAACCCGTTCCGTGCGGGATGTCCCACGACCAAAAACCTTTATCTTCAGATGAAAACTTCGTCAAGACTACGCGAATAGGTCCCCCATGTGTCACGACAACCGCCTTGTTCGGCAATTGTTTCACTGCAGCCACTACACGCCTTTCTAGATCTGTTAAACTTTCACCATTTAATGGTGCGAATTCATATGGATCATCAATCCATTTGCGATAGTCCTTATTCTTTTCAAGTTCCGCATATGTTTTCCCTTCAAACTCACCAAAATTACATTCGCGCCAACTGGCAGCTGTTTCAATAGACGCATCTGGGAAATAGCGAACGGCACTTTGTTTTGCACGACGAAGATCACTGCTGTAAACGTGTATCGGGGCTTCGGGTAGACGCCAATTCAAATTAGCCGAATCTAAAATCGGTTCATCTGTCCAGCCAATATATTTCCGTTCTTTATTGCCCAAAGTAGGAAGATGTCGGATTAGATAAAGCACAAAACGGCTAGCCATAACAATACCTCCATTCCTTCAATGAATGCACCACATAGGTCGCCGGTGACGCCTCCAAAATGCTTCAATGACCAGTTACGAAACGTGAAGAATGCGATTCCAATTACAACCGCTATCACAATTGGAATTAGTGCACTTGCCAACATAAATCCTAGCGCGAATAAAGTCACTACACTACTTACTAGCGTCCCGCTAATTAGTATACTTATTGAAATCTTTTCTTTGAAAAAGTGTGCGATTCCTTTATCTTTTGCAAGACGTACAGTGGAGAAATATAGGTTCATAGAGGCTCTTGCTAGGAAAGGAATCGCTATAAACAGCGCAATATTCCCTGAACCACGCATCAGTATTTCATTGAACACAGCGATTTTCACGATGATCAATAAAACAAGCGCCATCGTTCCAAATGCACCAAGTCGCGGGTCCTCTAGAATTTCGAGTCGTTTTTCGCGATCTTTGTATGAAAAGAATGCATCGCCCGTATCCGCCCAGCCATCCAGGTGCAAACCGCCGGTCAGTATGATAGCCGTCAATACGATAAAAACCGATGCAAGAAATGTTCCAACATGTAAATAATTCACTAGAAGTTCCGACACTCCGTACATCGCGAGCCCAATTGCCGCTCCAACGAAAGGTAGAGCCACATACATTGCTGTCACTTCTCTTCGGCCGAGTGGCAATTCTTTTCGAACGGGGATTGCCGTGAAAAATTGCATGGCTAGCAGCAATCCGTTCATTCCATCTCACCAGGTTGTGACAAAATTTCTTTGATTAGCGGCCAGTTGAGATGCGCTTTAACATGTTTTGCCCATGCATCATAGACGTCGATTCCCGCAGGTGCTTTCATTACCGGTCGATCCATATCTTCCTCTTCTATGCCATGATCGATTTTATAAGGAATAACACCTGCCACTGGAACTCCAGTGTAGGATTCTATAAATTCAATCCCTTCTTGGAATAAAGAAACGTCACCATGGAATTTATTGATAATAATAGCTTTGACACGTTTTCGATGCTCAGTTGGTAATAGTTGTAGCGTCCCGACGATTGATGCGATAGCACCTCCGCGATCAATATCTGCCACCAAAACAGCAGGTACATCCGCAATTTCCGCCACGCGCATATTCACAATTTCCCTGTCGTTGAGATTCACTTCTGCAGGACTGCCCGCACCTTCAATAATGACCGTTTCGTACGTTTCTGCCAGCTTGGTAAGCGACGTGTTAATGGCCTCAATTCCACGCGTGAAGAACTGTTCGCGATACGCCATTCCAACAATTGGACCAAATTTCTCTCCGAAAAAAAGCACTTCCGATTTCATGTCCGCAACTGGTTTCAGCAAAATTGGATTCATATAAATCGACGGCTTCGTTCTAGCAGCTTGCGCTTGAATGAATTGTGCACGGCTCATTTCTTCGCCATTTTCCGTTATCGCTGAAAAACGAGACATGTTTTGCGATTTGAAGGGTGTTACCCGCACGCCTTCGTCCGATAAAATGCGGCACAACGCTGTACAAATCATCGTTTTTCCAGAGTCTGATGCTGTTCCTAAAACAATTAGCCCATTCATTGCGTCACCTCCTGCCGATCATTTTTCCATATGAGTGGGATTCCGTAATCCATTTCAATTGCTGTATCTGCTTTTGAGACAAGCGCTTGGTGAATGCGGCCAATCCATTTACTGTAGATTTCCGTTTCAGCGTATTCTGATGGCAGTTCGTCTAGGACTTCATTCGAAACAATAACGAGATGGGCGGCTTGCGACACTAGTGTGTCAATCGTTGTGTACAACTGTGTTTCCTTGCGCTCCATACAACCCGATTGTCCAATACAAGGTTTTCCTGACTCCCAACCTGTGTATAACTCATTTGCTAACCATGTCGTCAGGCAATCCCATAACACGTAATCCCCCGGTTGAATGGAGAGCAATACCTTTTCCAGCTCGACTGGTTGTTCAAGAGTTGTCCAACTATGAGTGGAACGATCCGATTTGTGATGTTCAATACGCGCCTGCATTTCTGAGTCCGTTACGACGCCGGAGGCAATGTAAACTAGCCGGGCCGCATTTTTCTGCGCTTCATGAACAAGCAGCTTTTCTGCATAGGAGCTTTTCCCGCTTCTAACGCCGCCACTTATGAACGTCAGTTTTCCGCGAACCATTGCAACAGCTCCTCCTTCAAGATGTTCATGGACGCATCGTTTTTCATGCCAATCCGCAACCAACTGCCATCCATGCCGCGGAAATTTTGTGAATGGCGAAGGACGATTCCACGTGTGAGCATATCTTTATACAACTTATTCGAATCACGGCCAGAACTAAGTGTGAATGAAATAAAATTCGTCACTGAATTCGTAACGTTGCACGCATTATCTGTTAAAAACCGTGTCATTTTTTCCCGTTCACGATTACTATACTGAATTGCCTGTTCGCGATATTGCTCTTCCTGTAAGCACACCGCTCCGATTTGTGCGGCTAGACCATTCACATTCCAATGCGGCGCGAGTGCTTTTATCCCCCTAATTACCGACGGATTTGCCGCGATATACCCGAGTCGTATTCCCGGAATGGCGTACATTTTCGTCATAGAGCGAACGACGATGACATGCGGATTATTCTTTAATTCTGCGATGAAAGACAGGGATTCATCAACGAAATCGATAAAAGCCTCGTCTAATACGACCTCACAACCTACTTCAGCTCCGCGCCTAATAATTACGTTCAAATCCGTGCGTTCAGGCATGATTCCAGTTGGGTTGTTTGGTGTGCAAAGGTACAGAACTGATGCTGAGGTCATCGCCTCAAGGATAGCTTCCAGCGGCAATTTAAATCCATCGTTTTCCGATGCAATAACGCGAATGATCTCCACATCCTTCGCCAAGAGAGTCGCTTCGTATTCGGAAAATGTCGGGTGCACGACAATCGCTCGCTTTGCGCGATAACGCTCTGCCAAAAGTGCCAGCAGTTCTGCCGCCCCGTTCCCTGCGAATAAATAATCGGTCGAAATGCCATGGTAATCAGCCGCCGCTGACAGAAACGGCTCCCCTTCTGGATTTGGATAAGCCGTAAGCAAATCTCGTAAACTTGGCCACATCTTGGTAATTGAATCAGGAGGCCCAGCCGGATTGACATTTTCACTGAAATCCAATAACCGTATTGGCTGTTCAATGCCCAGTGTTGCGTAAAGGTTGTGCGGATTTGCGCCATGTTCAGGCAACTGCATATAAAGCCACTCCAATCACCGTCATTACTAGCCAGTAAATAAACACTATGATATGCATCTGTGTAATGGTTTGTTTAATATGTATTGCGGTTAGCGGGGTGTTGCCTGGACCAAGCTCAGGTCGCTTCGATACGATTCCGCGGTATGTACTTGTTCCGCCAAGCGTAACGCCAAGTTGCCAAGCCGTCGCTGCCTCCAAAAATCCGCTGTTTGGACTTGGATGTTTCCTTGCGTCTTTACTCCAGCCAGCAAAGCGTTTCCAAAAGGACAACTGACTTTTATTCGGCGCATATAAAATGATTAGAAAACCCGTCACACGTGCTGGTATGAAATTCAAAATGTCGTCCGCGCGTGCAGAAAATTTACCGAACTTCTCATATCGTTCGTCTTTATAACCAATCATCGAATCTAGTGTATTCACTGCTTTGTACATCCAAAGACCGGGTGCTCCCAGAAGGAATGCCCAAAATAATGGCGATGTAATGCCGTCCGCAATATTTTCTGACACAGTTTCAACTGTTCCACGTACGATGCCACTTTCTTTTAGTTTATCGGTATCGCGACCGACAATCCATGACAACTTCGTTCGTGCTGCAGGTAAATCCTGTGCAGCAAGCGGACGGTAAACGTCAAGTGCAGCGTCACGCAAACTTTTTTGTGCCAGCCCGACGGCGATCAGAATTGATTCCACGCCAATACCTACATAGATATTGAATTGATAGGCAAAACCTACTAAAGCAAAAACAATACCTAACACAATCCCGACTGTGATGAAGAGTGTAGACGCCCCTTTTAATGTGCGGAACCGACCTTTATTCATAACACTAGTCAATTTGGCAATGAACGTCCCAATTAAGCGGACTGGATGCGGCCATTTCGGTGGATCCCCAATAATTCTGTCGAGCAGAAAACCAATTGCGATGGCAATAAAATGTGCAGGAATCAAGTTGTCCACCCTTTCGCCTTTTTGTAGGCACGGATTGCCCGTACAGTGCAGTCATAAACTCCGTGGCCAATCAGTTTTCCAAGCGGCGTAATCGGACCTGCATACGGCAGGAATTCTCCTTGTTGTGTTGCCGCGACTAGCAGGCTGTCCGTCGATGTACCTGTCGCAATTGTGCCTGTGAGCGGATCTGTTATGGATTCCATTTGAAGCGCTTTCGTTTTCGCTTCTGTTGCCGTTATCATTGCTTGGATAAATGCTTCATCAGGTAGCTGGGCATTGACGATAACCCATGTATTGATTGTACCGACACGAGGTTTCTGATCACGCGTGAGTGCTTGCGAGACATCGACAGCATTACCAACGCCAGCTGTTACCGCAATCAGAATCGTTCCGAAATCCCCTGTGTATTCCTCGACTTCGGCATGCTCCGTCATGACCGCGGTCATCATACCGACCGTATCCGTCAGATGAAAACCTTGCTGTTCAAGATAGGAAGTATTTTCAGCTTTGACGTCGTCTACATTGTAATCAGCATCCACATGACGATTGACAAACGACCGATACCAGCCTGTTCCAGCATTATGAACGGCGGAGGAAATGGTTTTCAACGGATATTTTGTTCGTAATGCAACAAAGTCCGATGCTATCGAAAAGTCCTCTTTTACAACGGCGAAAGGCTTAATTTCCTCTTTGGTATCCGGCAGCAGTGTAATTTGAGGTTTTGGCAATTCAGGATGGGGCTGTGTTTTTATTCGCGCACCGTAAACAGATTCGATTGCCTCTTCCATCACTACGTCTTGTGGCACACCTATTCTGGCAATCCGCCCTTTATCCATCAAGAGAAGTCGGTCGCAATATAAAGAAGCCAAATTGATATCGTGAAACACCGAAATAACTGTGAGTCCTTTGTCAATTGCCTGTTGACGAATCGTATCGAGTAATTGTTGTTGGTGAGCGATGTCCAAGTGATTCGTTGGCTCATCGAGTAATAAAATAGGCGCCTCCTGTGCGAGTGCCTGTGCGACGAAAACACGTTGCTGTTCACCGCCGGATAGGAGTTCTATCGAGTTTTCAGCATAACGTGTGATGGACATACTGGTTATGGCATCGGTCACGGCGCGCTCGTCTTCATCTGACCATGAGGAAAATAGTCCTGATTGGTGCGGATAGCGACCGAGTTCAACCGTTTCTCGAACAGTGTGGGAAAATGCATGTGCATGGAGTTGTGGCAAGACGGCTACTTTTTTGGCAAATTCTTTTTGTGAATAAGTAGAAGCGTCTTGCCCGTCAATTGTGACGGAACCCGTTTCCTTCGGGAGAATGCCTGAAATAATTTTCAAAAGTGTGGATTTACCACTGCCATTGGGTCCAAGTATGCCGAGTACTTCGCCTTTATTGACAGTGAATGTCACAGCTTTCACGATGGATTCTTTGCCATAACCACCGGAAATATTTTCGACTTTTAACATTTCACATGCCTCCTTTCCTCCGTTGTTTATAGAAGATAAATGCAAATACGGGTGCACCGATAAACGCTGTGATGACACCGACCGGAAGTTCTGTCGGCGAAATGATTGTCCGTGCAATTAAGTCGCAAATAATGAGCAACGTTGCACCGTTCATGAACGATAATGTCAGGAGATGGCGATGATCAGATCCCCAAAGAAGCCGCGTCATATGCGGAACGACCAGACCAACAAAGCCAATTGTGCCGGACACCGCGACTGCCGAACCTGTCAGGATGGATCCACCAATCAAAATGGCAAACTTACGGCGTTTGACGTTGACACCTAAATGATGCGCTCGTTCTTCTCCAAATAACATCGCATTTAATTCGCGGCGATTCAGCCACAGCATGAATGAACCTACGACGACGAATGGCAAAATCATCGTAATATAATTCCATCCTCGCATCGAAACACTGCCGAGTAGCCAACCAATAATTTGGCGCAACTCTTCCCCTGTGAGCGCTATCATAAGTGATAGCACAGAACCGAGGAACGAACCGAAAATGATTCCGGTCAAAATAATTGTTTCCATTCTCATCGCTCGGTCAACGAGGCGTGCAAATCCAAGAACGAGGAACATTGTTAATGCAGCACCAACCATACTGAATATAGGAAGCGTATAAGTGCCTAAAAACGGGATAGAAATACCAAAAAAGAGCGTCATAACAGCACCGACCGAGGCGCCGGATGACACTCCGAGGGTGTATGGATCAGCGAGCGGATTTTTTAGCAACCCCTGGAAAGCAGCGCCCGAAATCGCGAGCGAAGCGCCGACAAGTCCCGCAAGCACGACACGCGGCATACGAATCTTCCACAAAATATTGGTAGCTGTTGCATCCGCCTCCGCATTCCATAACGTACTAATCGGTATTTTCACAGACCCGATTGACACACCGAGCCACACCGCCACAAGAAGTGCGGCGGCGGAAACGATGTAGGCAACGCTGGATTTACTCACCGAAAGCCTCAGGGTAGATGGCTTTTGCTATTTCTTCAAGCCCTTCAGCAAGACGGGGGCCTGTACGGCTAGTGATATTCTCTTTAACTTGAACAACAGCTTTTTCTTTAATTGCCGTAATCGTATCGAAACCTGGGCGTGCATAAACGTCTGCAACTGCCGTTTCGATATCATACAACACGATAATTACATCTGGATTACGGTTAATAATTTCTTCCGGAGCTATCATAAACCAGTCTTCCTGATCAGCAGCAATATTTTCAGCACCAATCATTTCTAGCATTTGATCCATAAATGTATTTTTTCCTGGTGTGTAAATGTTTGGCTCAGGTGATGTTTCAACGAAAACTGTTTTTTTATTGTCGACTGTTGCTATTTTCGCCAATACTTCTTCTACTTTTGCTTTCATATCCGTAATGATTTTTTCTGCTTCTACTGTTTTACCAGTCGCTTGACCGATTGTTTCAATCGTTGTGTACGTTTCTTCGAAACTCGCTGCATTTTTCACAACAAAGACTGGGATTCCTGCATCGCGAATTTGTTGCAGTCCTTCTTTGCCTTTTCCAAGTCCTGATTCATGTGCAAAAACAATTTCAGGGTTCATGGAAACGATTTTTTCGACGTTGAAATCCTGGCCGCCGATTTTCTCTTTTTTAAGTGCTTCTGCTGGATAATCATCGTAGTCATTGACGCCGACAATCGCATCCGCAAGACCTAGTTCAAACAATATTTCCGTGTTGCTTGGCACCATAGAAACGATTGTTGCCGGTGCAGTTTCCAGGGTAATTTCATTGCCAACCGAGTCCGTTAGCGTAAGCGGGAAGTCAGCTTTGACCACTTCCGCTTCCGGTGTTCCATCTACTTTCGGCTTATCTGGTGTAGCAGCTGTTCCACATGCTGCGAGCAAGAATACTGCCAAAAATGCCGTTAATCCTAATTGCCAAATCTTTTTCATGTTGTTTTCCTCCTGTTTGTTCCAAATAAAAATCCCCCGTAATTGCTACGGAGGAATAAGCTGAGTAAAAATCTGGACGCACAGTGACGTCGATTTTCACTAATCCTATCCTCGTAGGGTACGTGTGATCCATAAAGGCAGGTCTCCTGGCTCGTGTTCAAGGCTTGCCGCGTCTTCCCGGAACTTTTTCCAGTGACACATTGCGACTAACTCACACTTACAGTGGCGGGACCGCGCCGGCATTGAACCGACTTCCCTTTTAACCCCGTTTTTAATGCGGGGCACCTTTATGTTTGGTATGTATTTTGTACAACTTTCAGTATACTACAAATTTTTATTGTGTCGATAGTGAGGGAGATTTGTAGATTTAGATATGTTGAATTAAAGAATCCCGTTGAATCTGTTGTGTCGCTCGATGATGAGAGAGTATTAATTCGGAATGTGGATTGTAGATCGCTTGGCGCTAGAGTGTACATTAATCGGAAGAGTTGTAGTTCGGCGTGTGGATTACAGATCGCTTGGCGCTTTGGGGATGCCTCTCGCCATGAGTTTGGACTGAGATTATAATGTGAGTACTATTTTATACTAATTTCATTGAAGAAAGACATACTACGAGCTACAGGTCTTTTCCCCGACAATGCAATGTGCATTCTATTATATAGACAATCCAGCGAAGGCACGCCTTCGTGGTAGCCGGAGCGATAAGACTGAAAGCGGTCTTCTTTCTGGCTTATCGCGGGAGGCATCCACAAAGCGTCGAAGCGATATTAGCAGGATTTCTAATTCATTCCAGGTAGTTGGACTTATTCAGCGGCCTTCCAAAAGCCCTTGTAAAAGAGCATGCATCGTATTCATTTGTTCAACATATATAGAGAGAATATCTGCATGTGAAAAACGCCATACTTGAGAGATAACAATCTCTCAAGTATGGCGTTCAATTTTATTACATCTTTTCTGGAGCAGAAACACCAATAAGTTTCAATGCATTTGCAATTGTTGTGCGTGTGATTGTAATTAGTGCCAGACGTGCTTCCGATAATTCGCGGTTGTCTGGATCTAATACTTTTTCTGCGTTATAGAAGCTATGGAATGTAGCCGCTAGTTCTTGGATATATGTTGCAACGCGGTGTGGTGAACGAATTCTCGCTGCATCACTGATTACTTGCGGGAAGTCACCGATTTTCTTCAGTAATTCCAACTCTTTTTCAGCTTGCAGTAAAGAAACATTATCCACAGATACAGCCATGCCATTTTCATCAGCTTGGCGCAAGATTGATGAAATCCGTGCATGCGCATATTGTGCGTAGTACACAGGGTTTTCATTCGACTGAGAAATCGCTAGATCTAGGTCGAAGTCCATCTGCGAGTCACCTGAACGCATTGCGAAGAAGTAACGGACTGCGTCCAGACCAACTTCCTCAACTAGCTCACGCAAGGTTACAGCTTTCCCCGTACGTTTACTCATCTTGAACTTTTCACCGTCTTTATATAACTGAACCATTTGTACGACACTGACTTCGAGCGTGTCATTGCCGTAACCAAGCGCTTCGATTGCCGCTTTCATCCGTGGAATATAACCATGGTGATCTGCGCCCCAAATATTGATAAGTTTATCGAATCCGCGGAACAATTTATCCTCATGGTACGCGATATCCGGCGTTAAATACGTGTAAGTACCGTCGTTTTTGATTAACACACGATCTTTGTCATCACCGAAAGTTGTTGAACGGAACCATGTTGCGCCATCTTCTTCAAAGACATGGCCATTGGCACGTAATTTATCAAGAGCAACATCGATTTTGCCGTTTTCATACAATGAAGTTTCAGAGAACCAGACATCAAACGACACACGGAAATTCGCAAGGTCTGTTTTTAGCTTTTCTAATTCATGCTCCAGGCCATATTGGCGGAAGAATGCATAACGCTCTTCATCTGGCGTGTTGACGTATTTGTCGCCATATTCAGCTGCCAGCATTTTACCGATATTAATAATGTCCGGTCCTTGGTAGCCGTCTTCAGGCATTTCTTTATCCAACCCGAGTGCTTGGAAATAACGTGCTTCAACAGAATTAGCAAGGTTGTGCACTTGATTTCCTGCATCGTTAATGTAGTATTCACGTGCCACATCGTAGCCAGCGAAATCGAGAACGTTGGATAGAGAATCACCAAGAGAAGCTCCGCGTGCATGTCCAAGGTGAAGGTCACCTGTCGGATTAGCAGAAACAAATTCAACTTGGACTTTTTGTTTATTGCCAAAGTTTGAACGGCCGTAGTTCTCGCCTTGTTCAAGAACGGTCTTGACGATGCCGCCTAAGTAATCCGTTTTTAATTTTATATTGATGAAACCAGGACCTGCAATTTCAATCGATTCGATCGAAGTGCCATCCGTATTTAGTTTTTCAAGAATCGCTTCCGCAATTGCACGCGGCGGCTTTTTCGCTAACTTTGTCAGTTGCATAGCAATGTTCGTTGCATAATCGCCGTTGTCTTTGTTATTAGGCGTTTCAAGCATAATGTCCGGTATTGCCGTTTCTTCTGCCAAACCCGCATCAATTACAGCTTGACGGAGTGCCACTTTTACCTCTTGTTGAATCTGTTCTACCGCGTTCATATTGTTCCCTCCGTGTATGTAATAGTCAGTTCGTATGTTCCAAGAAGCGATCCTTCTGCATGCAAATCGTAATGCACATTGAAGCGTCCTCCGGAATTGTCTTCTTGCTCCTTGAAATCGAGCTTGTCCGTTTTGACAAGTAAGTCAAACGTCGCCGGTCCACTGCCGTACGTTCCTGGACGTTCACCAGCTGCAACAAATGGCAATCGCATCGTAACTGCACCGCGACGCATAATAAGTGCATCTGTAGAATCCAATTTAACAATTGTTTGAATCGACTTTCCACTTTGTTGTTCTTCATATTTCAAATAAGATTTGCCTGCTTTTTCAATCAGCAAACCTTTTGCATTCAATTCATGCTTCTCCTCGTCTTGGCCTGGATGGCGAATTGACGAATGGAGCTTAATCGTTACATATCGCCCTTTTTCCCGCGATTCCATATACTCACTGTCCTTTTCATGAAAACATCTTCTTATTATATCCTTTTTACGGTCTACATTTCAATCTATCCGAGCAATGCATGTTTTTACGCATGTTCCGTTTAATCTGTTTCCATGCGTCCCATACTAGATGCAAAGATATGGACGGGACGGGATCGTATGCAACGGACAGTATATGTGAAACAGAAAAAAAGACGCTCGGCATTACGAAGGCTGTTGCTGCTATCCGTCACGATGATAATGGCGGTGCTGACCATCTTCCTATCGCTCAGGCTCTATGCTCAAATTACAGGCGCACCTTCTTTAAGCGTGCCAAAAGCTTCTGTCTTTCTTGATAAAGATGGCAAGCAAATTGGCGACCGGTTTTCCGCAGAACGACGGTACTGGGTAGACCTCGATGACATGTCACCGTTTCTAATCGATGCAGTCGTTGCGACAGAAGACAAGAATTTTTATAGCCACAACGGTTTTGATTATAGACGGATTGCAGGCGCTCTTTTGAAAGATGCGAAATCCGGGCGCAAAGTCGAAGGAGCCAGCACAATTACCATGCAATATGCGAAAAACTTGTATTTGACGTTTGAAAAGACATGGAAACGGAAAATCACTGAAGCACTTTATGCTTACCGAATGGAAATATTTTACGAAAAAGATGTCATCTTAGAAGGTTATTTGAATACTGTTTACTTCGGACATGGCATGTATGGTGTCGAGGCGGCAAGTAAGTTTTATTTCGGAAAGTCAGCAAAAGATCTGACGTTAGAGGAATCCGCCGTTATTACTGCCATCGCGAAAGGTCCTTCGGTTTATTCGCCTATTGAAAATCCCGAGAAATCGAGGGAACGAACATTGCTGGTATTGTCACTTATGGAGGCGCAAGGGTACATTACTGCGCGCCAAGAAGAACGGGCGACGAACGAACAAATTACGTTAAAAAACCGCGAATGGGCTGACTCTAAGCGCGTTGCCCCTTATTTTCTGGATGAAGTTTGGCGCGAGGCTGAAAAAGTACTTGTGGCGAAAGGACGCTATCCGGCTGAAGGTGGTTGGACAATCCGGACAACGCTGGATCCACTTCACCAACAAGCCGCCGAAGAAACGATCGCTAAATGGATGCCGGATAGCGGTTTACAAGTTGGGTTCATGTCGATAGAAACAGGAACGGGTGCAATCACATCGCTCATAGGTGGGATAAATTATACCGAAAGTCCGTTCAACCGGGCGACCCAAGCAAAGCGTCAGCCCGGCTCGGCGATGAAACCTATTTTGTATGCAGCTGCACTCGAAGATGGGTTCAGTCCACTGACATTTTTATCGACGGAAAAAACCATTTTCACTTATGATGAAGGCCGTTCAACGTATGAACCAAACAATGTGAACGGTAAATTTGCTGGCCACCCTATCTCGCTTGCGCAGGCACTGGCTATTTCTGATAATATTTACGCAGTGAAAACGCTTGAAGATATCGGTTATAAGAAATTCAGCAAAATGGCTGAACGTCTTGGCGTTGACGGTGAATTCGAAGAATCTCCTGCAACCGCACTTGGCACTTCACTTGTCACACTTTCTGACATGACAAATGCCTATAACCGAGTTGCGTCAGGCGGTATCGAAACAGTCCCAACGACGATTCTATCCATATCAGATGCAGACGGAAAAACGGTCTATGAACATCCGAAGAAGAGCAAGAAACATGTCATCAGCGAACAGGATGCATTTGTTCTCACTCATCTGATGACTGGTATGTTCGATCCAGTGTTCAACGATTATTCTACTGCCACTGGTTTATCTATGCGCTCAAAACAGACGCGGCCCTATGCAGCAAAATCTGGAACGACGATTTCGGATCAATACTTAATTGGCTACACCCCTTCACTAACGGCGGGGATTTGGACCGGATATGATGTCGGAAAGCAACTGACCGACACGACGGATAAAGCGGCATCGAAAAAAATATGGATCGACTTCATGGAGACCGTAAATCGCGGTCTTCCACCCGAACCGTTCATCCCTCCGAATGGAGTCAATGGCGTCATTATTGACGTTGACACAGGTGGTATCGCTGTAAATGAATGCGAGAAACAACGGCTTGTTTATGTAAAAGAAAAGGATATGCCACAAAAGCTATGTACGGATAAAGTGCTACGAGAACAGCGCACAGTAGGCGAAACTGACGGGAAGAAGTTTGAACTATTTCCGTTTTCGTTTTTTGAGTGATTTTGGTGTTGAGGATATGATTGGTTGGTGTGGGATATGATCGGGTGGCGCTGGGTTATGATCGGTTTGCGCGGGATATGATCGGACGGCACTGGTTATGATCGGTTTGCGCGGAATATGATCGGGTGGCGCTGGGTTATGATCGGTTTGCGCGGGATATGATCGGGCGGCACTGGTTATGATCGGTTCGCGCGGAATATGATCGGGCGGCACTAGTTATGATCGGTTTGCGCGGGATATGATCGGGCAGCGCTGGTTATGATCGGTTCGCGCGGAATATGATCGGGCGGCACTGGTTATGATCGGTTCGCGCGGAATATGATCGGGCGGCGCTCCCGAATTCATCAAAATCAAAAAAGCTTTCCTCTCCCGAATTAAATCGGGGAAGGAAAGCTTTTTTACCGTTCAAGGCGTCCTGCTAAATGGTGTATCGCGCTTGGGTTTGTTTGATACGTTATTCATCAGGGAGTGCACGATTCCGGTTGTCCTAGCTTACAATTGCAAGCTGTGATTTCAGTGTACTGCCTTTCAAGCTGACATTCAACCTCGGATTGAGAAGTATGCGGAATTTGTCACTTTTTGTTCACAACTCCGGCGAATCCACACTCAAATCAACATGCAGTTTTGGTTCGCTTCTGTCCCACATTTCCTTGTTATGAGTAGCAAGGAATTCAGCTAAAATCTGCTTTGATTTATCATCCATATGCTCAACAATGATATTCCGTTTCATCGATTTATCCATCCGATTAACGTGATCGGCAAGCACTTTATACCCTCGGCGTTTTTCACGATTAACGACCATTTCACACGCTGTAACGCCCGCATAATATGGCCCTTGTTCGCGGAAATCGATTGTTACCCAGACAAGCCAATATGGTTTGCCACCTTCTGAATCTTCGCGGTTCAGCGTAAATTTGACACCGCGTTCTGTATCGCTTCTAGCATGCATCGCACCTATCTCAATACGCGCAACGCCTTCATTGACATCGATAATGACAGGTGACACGTTTTCAAGTGACAACGAACCAATCCCGTACCCGCCATGACCGTCAGTCGGATCGTCCTTTATAATTGTGAAACCCAATTTCTGTTTCGGTTTATTTTCATTTGTCATTTATTCGTCCCCTCCAAATCTGATACTATGTATACTATACCCAATATATACAGAGAGGGGGAAATGTAATGCCAATCGTAACTGTGAAAATGTTGGAAGGTCGTACAGATGAACAAAAACGTGCGCTATGCGAAAGAGTGACAGAAGCTGTCGCTGAAACAACAGGTGCACCTGCTCAAAATGTTTCTGTCATCATTGAAGAAATGTCGAAAAGCCATTATTCCATCGCTGGAAAACGTCCTAGCGATCAATAATTAATTTCCAAAAAGGCTGCCTCATAACGGAAAGTTTCCGACATGGGGCAGCCTTTTTTATTACTGTCCAGACTCCAAGCGTCAGCCCCTCGAGTCGCTTCTGTCCTAAAGATAAAGACAAAGAGCGTCTTTATTTTAGGCCATTCAGTAGGGAGGGATTGAACTGCATCCCTCCTACTTGTCGGGGCTTAACGACGCTTTCCGCTTTTCTTTACTGAACCGCATACGTTTGAATTTCACTTATGAAGTCAAATGCAGCTGTCATCTCCTCCGCAGAGAAGTTCAGTTTATTTTTCACGATAAGGACTTTAGCGATTTGCTCGTCCTTGTCAAGATGATCAAAGTACAGCAATGTCGAAACGAGTTCGAGGAAACGGGAGCTCTTGACGTTCATGCTGTCGATGCAGGTCCCTAGCATTGCGTGGGCAGCGTCTGCCATTTCGAGGAAACCCGCCCCCTCGCCTGTCACTTGATAGCTATATTGGACGTACGATCCTTTGTCCATACACTGCTCCGCCAGAAATCCCATTTCGCATAGTTCCTCAATACGCAACGTTAATTCTTCCGAGTAGGGTCCGTACATGTGAAGCTCATATTTTTCAGCGAATGGGAAATTCATCTTTTTCGCAATATAAATCATTTTTTGTAACTTTTTTCGTCCAGTGACTTCATTCGCCATTGAGATGAATTGCACAATTTTAGCGTGTTCTGATAACACCTTCCCTCACACCTACCCTTTCAGCATATCTAAAATTCGGCCATACAGCGGATTTTGTTCTTTTCCTGCTTCCAAAACATCTTCCGGGAAATAGATTTTATGGTCTGTTCGTCTTTTACCTGAAATCGCATCTACGACATCCGATGAACGCGATAATTCGCTTAAGTCCCCATTTCGCATTTGTAAGTATATCGGTAAGCGTTCGTTTTCTTCACCTGGACCGTAAAAGTCGTAAGGTAAATCTGACGACGAATCTGTAACCAGGTAATAAGCCGGATCAATTCCTGCTTCCTTGAATAACTGCTCGAGTTCACCGATTTTCCGGTATTCTGTTGCCGGATCAAATTCTGCGTACTGGAACAATCTTCTATTGATAAACCGATAGCAAAGGTCCGACAAGATTGCGTCGTCTTCCTTCATCCACATTTGGAAATAGGTTAATAAAATACTTTCATCAAGCGCAATATAGTCTTCAAGCAGAAATGTCTTATCAAAAAAAGAGCGGAAGTGGACAGGTTCTTGTTTAAAGATATACCCGCTTTCATGTAATTGCTTTGCACGATGTAAAATTTTGATCAAAATAACTTCAGCGCTACGTGACACTGGATGGAAATAGACTTGCCAGTACATCTGGTAACGGCTCATTATATAATCTTCCACTGCGTGCATACCGCTATATTTGATAACCGCCTGTTCTTCTGTAGGCCGCATGACACGAAGAATACGTTCCATATCGAAATGACCGTACGACACCCCTGTAAAATAAGCGTCACGCTGTAGATAATCCATCCGATCGGCATCAATTTGACTTGAAATCAGACTGACAACAAGCTTATCCGGATAGGTTTTCCCAATTATATCAGCCACTTTTTGTGGGAAATCAGGTGCCACACGACGAAGCACTGCATTTACTTCTGTGTCCCCTAACAAAATCGCTTGCGTAAATTGTTCATGATCGAGATCGAACACTTTTTCAAAGGCGTGCGAAAACGGGCCATGTCCTAGATCATGCAACAACGCCGCACACATCGTTACTAGACGTTCCTCATTGTTCCATTCAGGCCTGCCGCTGAAACCGTCGTCAATGATGCGTCTGACGATTTCATAGACACCGAGCGAATGGTGAAACCTACTATGCTCCGCCCCATGAAATACGAGATACGTCGTGCCTAGTTGTTTGATCCGGCGAAGGCGCTGAAATTCACTTGTGCCAATAACGTCCCAAATCACTTTATCGCGCACGTGAATATATCGATGCACAGGATCTTTGAAAACTTTTTCTTCGACCAGTTTTTCATCTTTGTATTCCATAGTGCACCTCCGTCAACTCATTCCCTTTAGTATAATCGTAAAAATGGTTCGTAGGAAGATGGAAAAAGGTTCATTTGAGTGAAAAAAAGATAGAATGCTTTTTTCATTATGAATAAAGTAACGAAATCCTGTCCACACTGACCGTAGAAAGAGACTATGAACATATGACTGGAGGCACGGAGATGGTGAAAGTTAGACAGGATGCTTGGATTGAAGAAAACGATACTTTATTAGCCGACACAGTACTACGACATGTTCGCGAAGGTAGTACACAACTTAGCGCTTTCGAAGAAGTTGGGGACGCGCTCAACAGAACGGCAGCAGCTTGCGGGTTCAGATGGAACGCAGTTGTAAGACGTGATTATGAAAAAGAGCTTTCGGACGCGAAGAAAGAACGCAAACAAGCAATACGTGTACTTGGAAAAGACTTTAAACGACGGGGACAACAATTATATAGCCCTTCGCAAGGACTAGAGGAAGAACAAAAGATTTCCGTTCCGTTATCAGCACTCTCACTCGATACGGTTATCGCATTTCTTGTCCGCATGCATCACACAGGCGTGGGAGATAACGAGTCACTTCGCTGGAGGCAAACTGCTAAAATCGCGAATGAAAAGTCGGAGCAACTCCAAAAAGAAATCGAAAAACTGCAACAGGAAAATAAAACCCTGCGCGCCGATTACGAACAATTTGTTCAAATTATGAACCGCGCACGCCGTCTCGTCACGCTAGATGATGATGCTGATCGCACAGCACCGGTTTTCAAAATGGAGCAAAATGGAAACCTAGTTTCAAAAGAACCGCCTATCAATCATCATTGATAGGCGGTTTTTCTTTGTTTTTGCTGGGGTGTTGTTTAGTTTTAGGAAGATGTTGTTTACTTTCGACGGAACGTTGTTTAGTTTGGCGAAAACGTTGTCTACTCGCCAAAATAACGCTTTCTCCCACTACTAAACCGATTGTTCATCCGCGCGCCAGCATTTTTTGATTGCGTTCGAAGACTCGGTTCAAATAAAAGGTGTATAACTCCATTTCCTCCGGTTTCAAGCCGCCTATCTCCACATGATCCGCAAGCTCGCGCAACATAAGCTGGATACGAATAACAACATCGTTCACCGTGAGCGGCATGTCCAGAAGTTCTGACAGGGATGCCATCACTTCCGGTTTAATGACCGGATAAGTGAACTTCGTTTCTTCTCCCTGCAAGCCCGTTTCGTAAAAATCACGGATTAGCTCAGCACGTTCCGCCCCACTTCCTTCAACGCAAAGGTAGACTTGGACTGCGATACCTTGACGCAATCTACGCTGTGAAATACCGGCAAATTTGCGGCCATCAATACTCAAATCATACGAGCCCGGACAATATGATCCTACAATTTCATAGGCTTCAATACGGTCTCCTGCTTCCGGAAAAAGCATACGAACAAATGCGAGCATTACTTCATAACCTGCTGGAATATCGATTGAAGAGTCGAGTTCAGATAGAACAATTGATATGTTTAATACACCTTCGTCAAGCACTACTGCAAGTCCACCTGAATTGCGGACAATCGCGTTATAACCAGCATTTTCAAGTGTCGAAACTGCTTCTGTAACATGCGGTAGCCGATGATCCTGGATACCGAGCACGACCGTTTGATTGTGTACCCATGTACGAACTGTCGGGACGCTTATCTGCTGGCCGACGAGATGACAAAGCGTATCGTCGGCGGCGAATGATTCTAGTGCGGAACGCGTACGTGTTGTCATGGATTCATCCACAAAACGCCATGTGGGAATAGTTAAAAAAGACTCATATGATATCATTCCAATTTCTCCTGCTCATAGACTTTGTGCCGCGGTTAACAAGGCAAGCTTGTAGACATCTGCAGCGGAACAACCGCGTGACAAATCATTTACGGGAGCATTCAATCCTTGAAGAATGGGGCCAATTGCTTCGTAGCCGCCAAGACGCTCCGCTATTTTATAACCAATATTACCCGCTTCAAGTGATGGGAAAACGAAGACGTTCGCGTTACCTTTAATGACTGATTCAGGTGCCTTTTTCGCAGCAATTTCCGGAACATAGGCCGCATCAAATTGGAACTCACCGTCGAGTAGCAAATCAGGTGCAAGCGATTGAGCGATTTTCACCGCGTTCGCAACTTTTTCTGTTTCTTCCGTTACGGCAGATCCTTTTGTAGAGAAACTCAGCATCGCAACACGTGGATCCACACCGAATGCCTGCGCTGTTTTGGCGCTTTCAATCGCGATTTCAGCCAGTTCTTGCGCTGTTGGTGCAACCGTAATCGCACAATCTGCAAAGACGAGCCGTTCATCGCCTTTCATCATAATAAAGGCCCCGCTAGTCCTTGAGATACCTGGTTTTGTTTTAATAATTTGAAGCGCCGGTCGTACGGTGTCTGCAGTTGAATGCGCTGCCCCACTCACCAATCCGTCCGCACGCCCTGTATAAACGAGCATCGTTCCAAAATAATTTACATCTGTCAATTGTTTACGTGCTTGCTCCAATGTCGCTTTGCCACCCCGACGTTCCACGAACTTTCCGGCTAGTTCTTCAAAGTAAGAAACACTCTCGGGATCAATGATATCTACTTCCGAAATATCAATTCCTGCTTCAGTTGCGACTTCTTGCACTTCGGTTTCATTGCCAAGAAGAACTGGCTTCACAAGCCCTTCCCCTTGCAAGCGTGAAGCCGCTTCTAGTACGCGGATATCCGTTCCTTCCGGTAGGATAATCGTCTTTCTTTTGCCACTCAAACTTTCTTTAATTCCTTTAAATAAATCAGCCATTAGAAATCCACCTTTCGCATACTCTCATGCTCTAAGCATACACCAATGATGCGGGTGGTAAAAGCGTTTCACTTCATGTCAAATTCGTGACAACAGCGCTAGCAAAGGACGTTTTACAGCCTTCTATGCTACACTCATTTAAGAAGTTAATTCATAATGAAGGAGTTTGATTTCATATGATCGAAGCAGCAAAAACACTTGATGGTTGGTACGTTTTACATGATTTACGCTCGATGGACTGGGCATCTTGGAAATTAGTTTCAAAAGAAGAACGCCAAGCAGCAGTAGAGGAATTTCTTGTTTACCTTGAAAAACTTCAAAAAACAGATGACGATAAAACAGGAGCACATGCTTTCTATACAGTAATTGGCCAAAAAGCTGATTTCATGCTTATGACTTTGCGTCCGACAATGGACGAACTGCAAGAGCTTGAAACGGAATTCAATAAACTCGCAATCGCTGATTTCACGATTCCAGCGTATTCGTACCTGTCAGTCGTTGAACTATCGAACTACCTTGCAGGCGAGTCCACTGATGATCCTTATCAAAACCCATATGTACGCGGACGTCTGTACCCTGAACTTCAACGCAGCCAATACATCTGCTTCTACCCGATGGACAAGAAGCGCGATGGCGATGTCAACTGGTACATGCTCGATATGGATAAACGCAAAGAATTGATGCGCGCACACGGTTTGATTGGCCGCAGCTACGCTGGAAAAGTGAAACAAATCATTTCCGGTTCTGTCGGTTTCGACGACTACGAATGGGGCGTTACACTGTTCGCGGACGACGTTCTTCAGTTCAAAAAGTTGATTTATGAAATGCGTTTTGACGAAGTAAGCGCACGCTACGCTGAATTCGGCTCATTCTTTGTGGGTACGATTTTAGAAGGCGACAAAAAAGCAGCATTTTTCAACATCTAAATCGTAGGTTATATCGCCTGACTGTGACTTTGCAGTTAGGCTTTTTTGTATTTGGTAGGCATGTTTCATTCCAGCTGCGCATATGATTCCCCAAGGGGGTTGTGCCGTGGCAGTAATAAAGTACACGGATGCTGAACTGGATCTACTTGCACGGTTAATGCGCGCTGAAGCAGAAGGCGATGGCCAATTAGGCATGCTTTTAGTCGGTAATGTCGGAGTGAATCGCGTACGTTCCGGATGTCTCGATTTCAATGATATACGAAGTTTGCAAGATATGGTTTTCCAAAGTCCAGGAGGCTTCGAGGCTACGACGAAACCGTATTTTTATCAGCGTGCTCGCGAACTGGATCGAAATCTAGCAAGGCGCGTTGTCAACGGCGAACGTTTCACTCCGGGAGAACGATCATTATGGTTTTTCATGCCAACAGGAGATTGCCCGGCACAGTGGTATAACCAATGGAACACAGGTAGATTCAAGTCGCACTGTTTCTTTTCCCCAACGGTTCAAGACTGCCCTAACCTGTAACTCAAAAGAAGAAAGGATGAAGAAATGGTCCAATACTATTGGAATCCGCCCTATCAAAATCAGCATGTCACACCACCGCAAGTAACGCTTCCAGCTGGAGGTAGGCCACCCGGACCACCCGGACGTGAACAGTCATACATCGAAAATATTTTACGATTAAACAGAGGCGAACCTGGAACTTTCCATTTTTCATTCGAACATGCACTGGACTCTGGTAAAAATACGAAAACCGTACGTGGTACCGTAGAGGCTGCTGGACGTGACCATGTTATCTTAAGTGATTCGACAACAGGACATCGTTTTCTATTTCCAATGATTTATTTTGATTATGCTGAATTTGATAATGAAGTGAAGTATTTTCCACAACAGCCCTGAATTTAAAAAATCTTCCGCGAGCCTCGTATAGGGCCTCGCGGAAGATTTTTTTAGTTTGAAAATTTAATAGCTGCAACAATCAGCATGATCCAGCCTGCGATGAATGCAACGCCACCGATTGGTGTGATAGCACCGAGTATGCCGATTCCCGTGAGGCTCAGTACATACAGACTACCAGAGAAAATGATGATACCCGCGAGGATCAAATAACCTGCCCAGCTTAGCTGTGTGACTGGTCCAAAAAGCGATGGACTCATAAGAATTCCGATTGCAAGCAAAGCGAGTGCGTGAAACATTTGATACTGTACAGCGGTTTCCCAAATTGCTAAATAATGTTCGGATAGTTTCTCTTTTAAAGCGTGAGCGCCGAATGCACCAAAGGCGACGGCGATGGCTGCGTTAACAGCCCCTGCAATAATGAAAAATGGCATATAAGCTCCTACTTTCTTATTATGATTTCAATATATCAGCATTTGCGAATTGTCTATCAAAAATCAAATAGCGAGCCGCCGTTTGCATCCTCTTCTTCAAGCAGTTTACCTTCCAACGATGTGATTGACTGCACAGCGCTAGTGGTTGTAAGCATTTTAGGAACAATTTTCTCTTCACGCTTACTTTGCCCACCGAGTGCAACTTCGCAAAGTGATCTGACGGCGGAAAACGCTTCCCGCATCGTACTTTCATCATTGGCGCGCCTCGCAACACTTAGTTGCCGCTCCATTTCAGAGATAATCCGGTCGTATGGTATCACTGTTTAGTGTCCCCTTTCTTCTGTTCAAATTGCAAACAGTCCATGCCAGACGATCTCCTCACGACGACCGATGGCATTTCTCGCGTTTTAAAACCATATGCTTTGCAGCCACGTGGATTTCGCTGATCCCATGTTATGAAGAAATGTTGGCATTGAAAACAATTCACTGCCACAATGCTCCACCTCTTTTCTCTCTCAACTTTAGCACTATCACCGTTCTACTTACAGCACGCCGCCTATTCGGCACCAGTCAATCGGCGTCTCATTCCACGATTCAAGCAACTGATTGGTCTTCGAATACGGACGGCTACCGATGAAACCGCGACTCGCGCTTAACGGGCTTGGATGAACCGATTCGATGATTGCGTGTCGCGATACATCAATGAGTTTCTTCTTTTCTTGCGCAGGACGGCCCCATAAGACGAAGACGATTGGATTTTCTCGCTCCGACAAACGCCGGATTACTTCATCCGTAAACGTCTCCCACCCTTGTTTGCGATGCGAATGCGCTTGTCCATCCCTTACAGTAAGTACGGTATTTAACATGAGTACGCCTTGTTGCGCCCACCCCGTCAATGTCCCGCCCTCTGGCAACGGACAATCGATATCAGTTGCGAGTTCCTTGAACATATTGCGAAGACTAGGCGGTATTTTGACGCCAGGTTTCACGGAAAAGCTTAATCCATGTGCTTGTCCAGGTCCATGATACGGATCTTGTCCTAATATAACGACCTTTACCTCATTAAAAGGAGTCAACTTAAATGCAGTCCACAAATCATCCATCTGTGGATGAATCATTTCTTCCTCATATTCCTTCTTCAGGAATTCACGCAGCTTACTATAGTAGGGTTTCTCGAATTCATCATCCAAGACTTCATCCCAATCGTTACCGAAAAGTTCCTTATGCACAACCCATCACTGCTCCTTGAATTCAATCGTCACATCGTACCCCGCAAATGAAAACATTTCTTTTAGTGTTTTCTCGGCATTCTGCTGCGCCGTTAGCAAGACACCTTGTCCTGTGGCTTCTTCCAATATAAGCACTTTTGCTTCAGCGGCAAGTTCATAGGCCTCTTCAATATTCGCTTTTTCTCGGAAGACTCCTTCGTAGGAATACACTTCAACCTTATCAAAATAAATTTCTGCTCCTCCTAAAAAGGTAGCAGGCGGCAAAGTAAGTTTTGCTGCTTTTTTCTTTTCATCGACAACGACATCTTTTTCCGTAAGGCCGGACATGTCGACACCAGCTTTCACTGATCCCGGAATAACAACCAACAACTGCCGTTTCGTTCCTGGTAAATTGAGTCCGATGCTTTGTCCAAACAATGTATTATCTTGTCGTTCAATGATAACCTTGGTATAAGCTTCAGCAGTTGCGAGTTCGTTCAAGTCTTGGATTTGTTCAAGGAATGCGCCTTTTTGTTCTGTAAATGTGCTCCCTTGTTTTAAAATGAAGAATGTTGCAAACGGCAAAGCGACAATCAACAGTAAAATTAGAAGGGCAATTGCGATGAACGACTTTTTCCATACCGAAAAAAACACTTTCCCGACACGCCAAAATCCGTGCGGACGGTCTTCTACTTCTTCTACCGTCACTGCAGTTTGTTCTTTGGAAGCTTTTAATTCTTTCATTAGTTGTTCGATTTTCTTGTCATCCGCCACTTCATCCCTCTTTTCCTCTTTTTCCGACACTATCATATACGTTAACATTATAGGAAAGTTCCCTTTCAAACAACTAGAAAGACATGGTACGATTGTATGGGAGGGATGCGACATGGCTGATATGCAATTACGCGACAAAATGAAAAAAGTTTCTGAAGCCGCGAAACATGGTAATCGCGTGCCAGAACGTTCTAAAAACGCTGGACTCGTCGTTTTCCTTATTTTTATAGGGTGTGGAATTATCGTCATGTTTGCTCTTGCAATCGGGCTTATGATAAGCAAACACTTTATCGGTGCTGCTGTGATTTGTAGTATTGCGGCACTGCTCACATACTCCGTTTTCAAAATGATGAAAGCTGATAACATCGGACAATTGTAATTTCCGATTTTTTTGATAAGATTAAGTTAGAATTTATCCAAAAAAGGAGACAGACCAATTATGACGCTTAAAAAGACTTTAACAATCGCAGGATCCGATACATCAGGCGGCGCAGGGATTGCTGCGGACTTAAAAACATTCCAAGAGCACGGTACATATGGAATGACGGCAATTACGGTCATCGTGACAATGGATCCAGACAATAATTGGTCACACGGCGTTTACTCATTGCCAGTCAACGTTTTGAAATCGCAAATCAAAACTGCACTTTCAACAGGAATCGATGCCATTAAAACTGGCATGCTTAGCACAGAAGAAATCATCAAAATTGCAGGAAACGCGATTTCAGAATCAGGCCTCAGTCATGTAGTCATCGACCCAGTTATGGTTTGTAAGGGTGAAGACGAAGTGTTGAATCCTGGAACAGTAGACGCAATGGTTGAGTTCCTTCTTCCAAAAGCAGAAATTGTAACACCGAACTTGTTCGAAGCAGGACAACTTGCTGGCACAAAAACACCGAAAACGATTGAAGATATGAAAGCAGTTGCAGAAAAAATCCATTCACTAGGCGCTCGCAATGTTGTCATCAAAGGCGGCAAACAGCTTGACCACGATAAAGCCGTGGATCTGTTCTTTGACGGCCAAACGTTCACTCTTCTTGAAGCGGAAAAAACAGCGACAACTTACAATCACGGCGCAGGCTGTACGTTTGCCGCAGCAATCACAGCAAACCTAGCAAATGGTCTAGATGTAAAGGAATCTGTATTTGAGGCCAAAAAATTTGTCACAGCAGCCATTGCAAACGGCTGGAAACTGAACGAATACGTCGGACCTGTTATGCACGGAGCGAAAAATCGTTTCGGCGCACCTGAAATCACAACGACTGAAATTTAATAACGTTATTTCAATTAAAAGGCCAAGAGCTGTTTTCTCTTGGCCTTTTTTTGTTCTGTTCGTTGGACGCTTTCTGTAGATGGTTGGACACCTCGAGGAGTTTGTTGGACACTTCACCAATTTCGTTGGAAGCTTCACGATTCGTTGGACACTTTACGCGAATGGTTGGACACTTCTACAAATCTGTTGGACACCTCGAGGAGTTTATTAGACACTTCACGAACTTCGTTGGAAGCTTTACGATTTGTTGGACTCTTTCCACGAATGGTTGAACACTTCTACAAATCTGTTGGACACCTCGAGGAGTTTGTTAGACACTTCACGAATTTCGTTGGAAGCTTTACGATTTGTTGGACACTTCCCGTGAATGGTTGGACACTTCTACAAATCTGTTGGACATCTTGAGGAGTTTGTTAGACACTTCATGAACTTCGTTGGAAGCTTTACGGTTTGTTGGACTCTTTACGAGAATGGTTGGACACTTCTTCAATTTCGTCGGAAACTCCTCGATTCGTCGAACACTCTCTACGTCAAGACCCATGAATCGCATTCAACAGCCCCTTTCTATATACTAAAGAGAAGAACGTTTACAGTTTTAAGGAGGGCTATTCATGGAATTAGTAAAACCAGATCATTTACAGGAACTCATAACTTCTTTTGTTAATAAAGATGTGTACATCCATCTTGAAACAACGAACGGCTCATATGCTACCCACTTCAATGAAAGTGTATTCAACGCTGGAGCATTCATTCGCAATATCGTTATCAAATTCGAACTCGGTAAAGTGGCTGGCGATTCGCCTCACCGCATCGGATTAAAACTGCCATCTGGCTGGATTTATGCGCAAGGCATCACTCATTATAAACTCGACGAACACGGGCGTTTGCTTATGGCGGGACTCGATGCAGAAGGAAAACTTGCAGTCGCACTTGAAATCAGCGAAACACCATTCACATATTAATTAAGGAGGCAATTTTTTAATGATTAAAAAAGAACGTCATGTACTTGTCGTATTCCCCCACCCAGACGATGAAGCATTCGGTGTATCCGGTACCATTTCTTCTTACAGAGATATCGGCGTGCCTGTTACGTACGCTTGCTTAACATTAGGTGAAATGGGACGTAACCTTGGCAATCCACCATTTGCAAATCGCGAAACATTGCCTCAAATTCGCAAAGAAGAATTGAAAAAAGCGTGTGAAGCAATGGGACTCGATGATTTACGTATGATGGGATTCCGTGATAAAACAATCGAATTCGAAGATGATGAAAAAATGGTTAAACTAATTGCAGATTTAATTGAAGAAACGAATCCTTCACTCGTCATCACATTCTATCCCGGACTTGCCGTTCATCCCGATCACGACGCTACTGCGCGTGCAGTTGTGCGTGCAGTCCGAAGAATGCCAGAAACAGAACGTCCTACACTTCATACACTCGCCTTTGCGAATAATACCGTTGAAGTCCTCGGCGAGCCCGATGTCATTCACGATATTTCAGCAAATGCAGATAAAAAAATCGCAACACTCAAAGCTCATGCATCCCAAACCGTTTGGATGATGAAAGACATGGAGATAAAATGGAAAGCGCAGGACCCAGATGCACTTAAATGGCTTAACTTTGAGCGTTTTTATACCTATCAGTGGGATAAAGACTTCGAATAAGAGGATTATAAATGCTTCTCTTCAGGAATATTCATATAGAAAGAGACTACGAAATCACCTTGATTTTATAGTCTCTTTTTTCATGTATTTTTATTAACTAATCAAACTATTTATACCGTAGAACAAAATTCGTTACTATATGATAGCTACAAGGTTTTCCGAAATCAATAGACTGAAAAGTTATAATAGTATATACTTTATTCATTAAGATATAAAACAATATAATGTGTATAATTATTCACCATATACATGTTATACTGTTACAAAAAGGGGAATATAAAATGAAAAAATTTGCTTTATCCACATGGTTCTATTTTCTAGTTCCATCAATTCTCGGTATTCTTTTGTTCATGATCCCGATGAAGTATGCCGGGGACTGGAAAATACCAATTGCCATATTTGCCGATTTACTATCAGGGGCGATTGCTCCGGTTATGCCATGGGTCGCTACAATTACTCTAATTATCGCGGCACTTGGTTCGGTTG
This sequence comes from Sporosarcina sp. resist, assembly GCF_014302295.1. NCBI lineage: Bacteria > Bacillati > Bacillota > Bacilli > Caryophanales > Caryophanaceae > Sporosarcina > Sporosarcina sp. resist. The sequence continues at coordinate 4,499,902 of NZ_CP060287.1, forward strand.
TATTTTTGGCTATTCGAGGGGACAAAGCCAAGCCATCCTTTATAACAAATTTATTCAAAGTATCGCTCTTTTGGACAATCGTCCGAATTATAGGTGCTACTTTAGCGGTACTTACCTTGCTTCAAGTTGGCCCAGAAGCTATTTGGAATGAAAATACTGGGGGACTTCTGCTAAGTGAAACCGGTCTCGTTACATTCCTGTTTACAATCTTTTTATTCGCAGGAATTCTCTTACCACTTCTTCTAAATTTCGGTTTACTTGAGTTTTTTGGAACAATGATGGTAAAAGTCATGCGCCCTCTTTTCAAAATACCGGGTCGTTCTTCCATCGATGCACTGACATCATGGATTGGGGATGGAACAATTGGTGTTTTGCTAACAAGTAAACAATATGAAGAAGGTTTTTATACGAAGAAAGAAGCAGCCATTATTGGAACGACTTTCTCTGTTGTATCGATTACATTTTCTATCGTTATCATTGAAGAAGTTGGACTTGGCGCTTACTTCTTACCATTTTACGGTACGGTCGTTTTAACTGGTCTGATCCTTGCATTTATTATGCCGCGGATTTATCCTCTTTCAAAAAAGAAAGAAGAATACATAGACGGTAGACCATTTACTGGCGATGAAGAAAAATTACCAGAAGGATACAGTGCTTTTTCACATGGACTTGAAAACGCATTAACAAAAGCGAATAACAGTCGTTCAATGGTTAAAACTTTTTCAGAGGGCCTAAAAAACGTCCTCGATATGTGGATTGGTGTTATTCCAGTCGTTATGGCTTTCGGAACAATTGCATTAATTCTTGCAGAGTATACAAGTGTCTTCACGATTTTAGGGAAACCGTTCGAACCGATTCTGTCCATACTAGGTATCCCTGAGGCGGCAGAGGCGGCGCAACTTATGGTCGTCGGATTCACGGACATGTTCCTGCCTGTAATTCTTGCGAATGGGCTGATTACATCTGAGTTGACATTGTTTGTTGTTGCCACTGTTTCAGTAACACAACTCATTTTCATGGCGGAAGTTGGGGGACTTCTGCTAGGCTCAAAAATTCCGGTAAACTTTTTCGAACTTGTTGCCATTTTCCTTTTGCGCACAATCATTTCATTACCGATTATCGCAGGAGTGGCACATCTTTTATTTTAATGAAACATGAAGACCTTGCAGATTAGTGCAAGGTCTTTTTTGTGGGTGGTTATGATTGGTTCTACGTGGGATATGATCGGTTGGTGTGGGATGTGATCGGTTAGCATGGGATATGATCGGTTCGCGTAGCTTATGATCGGTCGACGTGGGATATGATCGGTTAGCGTAGCTTATGATCGGTCGACGTGAGATATGATCGGTTCGCGTGGGGTATGATCGGTTAGCGTAGCTTATGATCGGTTGGCGTAGCTTATGATCAGTCGACGTGAGTTATGATCGGTTCACGTGGGATATGATCAGTTCGAAGTAGGTTATGATCGGTTCGCGTAGCTTATGATTGGTTCGACGTAGCTTATGATCGGTCGACGTAGGATATGATCGGTTAGCATGGGATTTGATCGATTGGCATAGGAAATGATCGGTTCGATAAGGAAGTGCCATCTTTCATTCCAAAATAAAAGCCGCGGAAAATTTCCCGCGGCTTTTACTTTACACATTCAATTTAATTTTCAGTTTCGACAACATGTCCACTGTCATTTTATCCAAATCATAGTTCGCTTTGAAGCCCCATTCATTTATAGCAGCTGTTGGATCAATCGAATCTGGCCAGCTATCAGCAATCGCCTGGCGTACTGGATCTACATCGTATGCCATTTCAAAAGTAGGAATCTGTTTTTTTATAGAAGCCGCGATTTCAGACGGTTCAAAACTCATAGCCGTTACATTAAATGCATTGCGGTGAATCAGCTTCGTCGGATCGGCTTCCATTAAATCAACAATCGCCTGTAACGCATCCGGCATATACATCATATCCATGCGTGTTCCTTCTGCAATATAAGAAGTGTATTTCCCTTCTTCAAGTGCTTTGTAGTAAATATCGACCGCGTAATCCGTCGTTCCCCCGCCAGGTTGCGCTACATATGAGATGAGCCCTGGGAAACGAACGCCGCGCGTATCCATTCCAAATTTGTGGAAATAGTAATCGCATAGTAATTCACCTGCAACTTTATTGACACCATACATTGTCGTCGGTCGTTGCAATGTGTCTTGTGGTGTATCTTTTTTCGGTGTTGAAGGACCAAATGCACCAATTGAACTTGGTGTGAAAAACTGCATATCCAGTTCGCGTGATACTTCAAGTGCGTTCATAAGACCGCCCATATTAAGATTCCATGCAAATAATGGCTCATCTTCCGCTTTAGCAGATAATAATGCAGCCATGTGCATCATCGTATCTGCACCGAAATCCTTTGCAAGCGCATGCATATTGTTCGCATCTGTCACGTCAAGTATTTCAAATGGGCCATCTGTTGCTGCATCCGTGCGACGTATATCTGTCGCCAAGACATTCTCTGTACCATATTCTGAACGTAGCTTTGTAATTAATTCTGAACCGATTTGACCTAAAGCACCCGTCACCATGATTTTTTTCATTATTAATTATTCCCCGCTTTCAAACGTTTGTATTTATGGAGAGTACACTAAAATTATATTTTTATAACTTCATTGATTCTATAGCTTTAATTCATTATAAAACGTTCTCCTAGAAAAGACAACATTGTTTTAAACCTCTACAAATTACTACCAAACTTCTCCATTATAATTAAAGTAAAATATAAGATTCACGGTGGTGAGATAAATAAATTCAACATGTAACGATATATGTTACTTCATAAAAGTTGAATTTTAAATTTAGCGAATGAAAAAAGCCCCAAGTTAAGGGCTTTTTGTTTGTATAAGTATGTGCTTGTTCGTTGATATTACTCTATTTTCATTAACAGCGAACCGTTTTCTTTTTCTTCGGTTCACCGCGTGTTAGTACTTTCTCAATATAATCTGTTGCAAGCGGAACTTTACACGCAGTATTTCCGACATCGACATGTACTTTCCCAACTGCTTCTGCAACTTTTTTTGCTTCATCACGGATTTCAGGTACATAGGCTCCTACGCAAATGACGAACTGATTCATATTATAGCGCACTCGGTTAGGCGCTTCATGAATGGTGTTACGGATTTCTTGTAAAAATGAACTTATTTCTTTCAAGTCCAGCTCATCCGCTCCTGCGTACGTAATATAATTCGAATAAGTACTCCAACCGGCAACCGCCGTCATTTCACGGTCAGACCTAATCCATTCCCTTGCAAGTTTAAGCGCATTTGGACTCTCCGCTGCAACCCATCCCACTGCATATTCTGCATTCATATACCAATTCGCCGCGTCTACCCACCGCTGAAGAACATCCTCTGTCATCAGTTTTGGATCCACTGCAAGCGCTGCGAGATACATCGCATCCGAATTTCCAGTGTCATAAAGTCGAAGCGCTAGCTCATGATCTTTCTTAATATACTTTAAGATTTTCTTCAAATCGCCTACACGAACACCGAAAAACGGTTCGGATGCTCCATGATTCAAGAATGTTGTCTTCGTTTGTTCATTGCCGAATTCTTCAAGCTGCTTCATAACTTCTTCAAACGTCATCAGGGTTCCCCCTTTTTCTTTTCATTTTCTCCTATTTGTCTTGAAGGATGCAAGTTTAGGTCCAGTCGATTGATTAAGTGATTGCTTGCCATGACTCCACAGTGATCCTTCTAACCCCTAAAAAATCCCGGACAGCATACAAGCCATCCGGGATTCCTCATTTATTATGAAATTACATTCAGTTCTTTACCAACTTTTTCGTAAATAACGAGTGCTTCGTCAATCATTTCTTTGGTATGCGCTGCAGTTGGCATGTTGCGGACGCGACCTTTTCCTTTAGCGACTGTTGGGAAGACGATTGATTTAGCATAGACGCCTTCTTCCGCAAGCCGTTTAGAAAATTGTTGTGTCAGCTTCTCTTCGCCGATGATGCATGGTGTGATTGGTGTTTCAGAAGCACCGATATTGAAACCTAATTTCTTAAGTCCCGCTTTTAAGTAATTACCGTTTTCCCACAGTTTATCATGCAGCTCTGTGGATTCCGATATCTTGTCCAATGCGCCCATAATCGCAGCGACATCCCCTGCAGGAAGTGCCGTCGAGAATAAGAATGGACGTGAACGAACTTTCAGCCAGTCAATCAATTCCTGCGTTCCTGCAACATAGCCGCCGACAACACCGATTGCTTTCGATAGGGTACCCATTTGGAGGTCAATCTCTTTTTCAAGACCGAAATGTTTGACGGTCCCTTTTCCTTTACCAGTAACGCCTGAACCGTGCGCGTCATCGACATAAGTGATCAAGTCGAATTCCTTCGCGATTTTCACAACTTCAGGAAGGTTGGCGATATTGCCGTCCATCGAGAACACGCCATCCGTAATGTACATCACTTTTTCATACAGGCCGGATTCCGTTGCTTCTTTTGCTTTTGCACGGAGGTCGTCCATATCTTGGTGATTAACACGAATGACTTTCGCACCGGAAAGGCGGCAGCCGTCGATAATAGATGCGTGATTTAATTCATCCGAAAGAATCGCGTCTTTTTTAGTCATGACAGCGGAAATTGCCGCCATATTACAGTTGAAGCCCGATTGATAAGAAATTGCAGCTTCCGTTCCTTTGAACTCAGCAAGCTTCTTTTCCAACTGAACGTGGATATCGAGCGTACCATTGATTGTACGGACTGCACCTGCACCGACACCGTATTTTTCAGTTGCGGCAATCGCCAATTTTTTCAAATCTTCGTCTGTTGCAAGTCCCAGATAGTTATTTGAAGACAAGTTAATAAGATCTTTTCCTTTAATTTTAATGATTGGGCCGTTTGGTCCTTCAATAGGGTCAATTTCGTTGTAAAGTCCTTGATCACGAAGTTCTTTTAGATTCTCCTGTAAAAATGCAGTGAGTTTTTTTGACAATGTAATCTTCCTTTCAAACAAATGATACCCCCATTTTAGCATACGACCGGCCCAATCGTAGTATAAAGCGCATACTTGTTAAGTTAGTTCCGAAAGAATTTTCGATTTTTTTTCAAAAACGGATGGCATAATCGCAGTATCCATCGTAGCTTTCATGCTATTTTCCGCTTGTGCATAGGCCTGCATATAGCCAGCCGCGTCAAGCATTTTCTCCGTGTAGGCTTCGTGAATTACACTGATTTCCTTTTCCGCCTCTGCATCTTCCTCACACATATGCACGAGGTCCAGCAATTCATCCCCCGGATATTCCACATCGTAAACATGTGGATTCGTTGCGTCAAGAAGACATACCGACAGTTCAGGGAAAATAACTAAATCGACTCCCGCTGGATCCAGCCCACACCAGCCATATTGAACGTCAAATCCACGCTTTTCCGCTTCGGAGCCAAGCGCTTTCATAAGTGTCGATTTCCCGGTTCCCGGAAGGCCTTTAATAAGAATTCTCCGTTCCAAACGCTTCGTAATGGATGGGATGAAATCTTGCGCTCCTCCAGATGTCAATGAACCGATTAGCCTGTGCGAGACAGCCGCTTCCTTATTCAGCTTGATTGTTCCAAATAATTCTTCTTTTAATGATGCTATTTTGTTTTCATGAACCTCCCACATCATCCTTCTGATATTCACTTTCTCCCAATCGTCATGAATATCTTTTGCTTCCGCTAGCGATTGCAATGCTTTGCCTAGTGCAATTCCAGACTCAGCTAATTTCTCCACAATTATTCCATTTTGCCCAACCAACTTGACTTCATCATAGACATCGTAAAAACTGATCACTTTGTGCTTTCCACCGATATCCGCTGGTTCGAGTGCAACTGGATGTGACGCTTGTAGAATAAGCAAGTTCGGTCCTTTAACATAAATTGCATCTGTTTTGTCGGGTTGCACAGGATCCATGAATCGATCGACGTCATAGCCACGCTTTAAGTAATGCGTAGTAGCTTCATTCAACACGTTTGAGATGGCGTTTGTCGGTGGACATTTTAGAAAAAACGTTTGTGAAGCCGATGCAATTAGTTTGTCATATTTATGGGAGATACCAGCACCTGTATAGGCTGTCCCCATATATTGGGTTATCGTTCCATACATACCGATCATCCTTTCTGTACATACGATTAACGTATGCTCAGACAATAAAAAAAAGCACGGCTCGAAGCACATGCTTAAAAATAATTAATGAGTTTCTATTTAAAATAAAGCGTCTTCTTCCTCTTCGCCGATAACTTTCAACAAGAACTTGCGGCATTGTGGCAATGTATAATGAGCAATTTGCCCCAAGAATAAAGCAATTAACACTGTCCCAATTCCAATTGGACCGCCGAATAACCAGCCTATAAGTGCGACAATGACTTCAAGTGTAGTACGAACTTTTTTTACGCTGGCTCCCGTTTTTTTAACAAAGACGAGCATAAGACTATCCCGCGGACCCGCTCCGATATTTGGTGAAATATAGATTCCAACGCCATACCCCATAACAATTACACCCACTGAGAACATCAGTATTTGCGCACCCATCGAAGTGATATCTGGTAGCAGCCAGTTGAATAAATCGATAAAGAGTCCAATTAAAATCATATTCAGCCATGTGCCAATCTGCGGCCATTCTTTCAAAACAGCAGCAGTTGAAATGATAATAATGAATCCTGAAATAATCCCCCATGTTCCAATCGTCAAGCCGAAGTTTTTGTACAATCCGACATGCAATACATCCCACGGGGCGATTCCAAGTTTTTGACCTTTAATCGTCATTGAAATGCCTAGCGACAGAACCATCATACCCACCAAAAAGAATGTCCATCTCCATATTAATATCTTTCTCATATAAGTCCTTCTCCCTAATGATAGTGTAAGTAGCTAGCAATAATAAAAGACACCCACGTAGCTAACGTGAATGTCTTACTTGTAATCTATTCATTGTAACATGGCTTCTATCCTATATACAGACCGTCAACTTTTCACTATGTCGATAAAAAGTGCTTCAGTCACCCTAGCCAACTCTCCGGGAATCAGTTTCATTTGTAATCCTGGTTTACCCGCACTAACAATCATCGAGTCGAGACTTTCGGCTGATTTGTCAATGAATGTCGGGTATTTCTTTTTCATCCCGACAGCTGAACAGCCTCCGCGCACATAGCCCGTTTCTTTCGTCAGCTCTTTCAACGGTAGCATATCAAGCTTTTTCACTTCAGCAGCTCTTGCCGCTTTTTTCAAATCAAGTTCGTCCGCTACTGGCACTAAAAAAATGAATAGTTCACGCGGTCCTGCAATCGTGACGAGCGTCTTATAAACGACATCCACTGCTTGTCCTGTTTTTTCAGCGACGGAAATCCCATCCACCAAACCATCGTTTACGTCATATTCCATTAGTTCGTAGATTACATTTTCCCCATCCAAAATCCGCACTGCATTGGTTTTTACTTGCTTACCTTGCTTTGCCATTCGTTCATCTCACCTTTCCAACAACAAAAGGTCGCCATTTACTAGGCGACCTTCCGTATCCGTTCATGCAATTTTATAAAAGCTCGGCCGATCGATTTCAAATCCCTTCTGTTTCATTAAAACTTGAAAAGAATAAGATGAAATCGCCTTTTCGTACCGTCTTTGCGTAATGAGTATTTCGCGCTCGAGATCGGAGGGAAGTTCTTTGGATGCCATTTTTGCAGTATCGGCTTCTTCACGTGCTGAGGTAATGTCAATTTCGGATTGAGCCCTGTTGTGCAATATGATCTGCGCTTCTGTCCGCATAATTTTTGCTGATGCAGTTGCTGCAAGATTATAATCCGCCGTTGTCGGTTCCGGTTCTGATATTGCTTCAGCCCGCACATCTTTCCAACTAGCAATCGTCTCTTCAAGCGTCGTTCCAATCGGCAGCGCAATCTGCTTCATTTGTCCTGCGCCAAGCTGCCGAGGTTCAGGCCTCTTCGATTGATCGATTTCAGGTTCTTTCTTACCTATCAACAAAGCCTCTAGATTTTCAACCGTTTTCTGATTCTGCCCATTGTATTGCACATTACGATTATAAGCACTTTCAGCATTCCTGCGCCTGCTTGCATCATATCGTTGTATAGGATCGCTTGCTATAGCTTGGGTCATAACGGCATTCATCTTACTTCACCTCCACACTGTCGTATTTGCATAAATCTATTAACTCAAGTATACCCAATTCATTTTGAAGAATAAACCCTACGAAAGCGCTATAAAGGAATCACTTATCGAATAGTTTCTTTAGCGCATCTGCCATCGCCGTATTCTCCAACTCTTCCGGTGCTCCTTGTTTTTTCATGTACTTCTGAACATCGCGTTTATCGGCTTTCTTACCGCCTGAGTTTTCTTTACGCTTCTCAAATGCCGATAACTTCTCACGGTGACCACATTTACAAACAAAAATTCGTCCGTCGCCTTCCCCGCGCATCTCCAATTTCTTTTTACAAACTGGGCATCTGGCATTCGTCAGCATTGAGACGTTTTTACGATGACCGCACTCACGGTCCTGACAAACTAGCATTTTGCCACGTTTGCCGTTCACTTCTAACAGTAGTTTACCGCAATCTGGACACGCTTTCCCCGTGACATTATCATGTTTATATTTTTTATCATCTGTTTTAATTTCAGTAACGGTTTGCCTCGAAAAGCCAATCATATTTTTCATGAATTCTTCCTTTTTCATCTGGCCATTCGCAATTTTTGTTAGCCCTTGTTCCCATTCAGCTGTTAGTGCCGGTGATTTCAAATCTTCCGGAACGAGCTCAAGCAACTGGCGTCCTTTAGATGTCGTGTAAATATCATTGCCTTTTTTCTCCATAACAAACGAGTTGAATAGCCGCTCAATGACATCTGCACGTGTTGCAACTGTTCCGAGTCCGCCTGTTTCACCAATTGTTTTGATAAGTTCTTTTGATTCACCCTGCATGAACTGCGAAGGATTTTCCATCGCTGCAAGCAAAGTTCCTTCATTGAATCGAGCAGGCGGTTTTGTTTGACCGTTCGTCATAACGATGGCTTGAATTTTCACTTCTTCACCTTTTGTAAATGGTGGAAGTGTATCCGTGTCTAGCTCTTCTTCCTCTGTCGAATAAAATTTTTTCCAGCCTTCATCCGTAACAGTACGCCCTTTTGCTTTGAATGTCTCCCCGCCAACTGCGAGTTCAGCGGTTACTTGGTCATAACGGAACGGACCGAAGAAGACAGCTAAAAAACGTTTGACGATTAAATCATATAAACGTTGTTCCTTATCAGATAAGTTTTGAAGAATTGGCGTTTCCTCGGTAGGAATGATGGCATGATGATCTGATACACGTTTGTCATCAATGACGCCTTTCTGCGGTTTAACAGTGCCAGCACGCAGAAGTGAGTTGGTCGCTTTACGGTATGGACCAATATCCACAGCTTTAATGCGCTCTTTCAAAGTGCTTTCCATATCTGATGTCAGATGTTTCGAATCGGTACGCGGATACGTCACCGCTTTATGGCGCTCATATAAATTTTGCAATGTCGACAGCGTTTCTTTCGCTGACCACGACCAACGACGGTGCGCTTCTTTCTGGAGCTCTGTTAAATCAAATAAATGCGGTGCTGGCTGTGACTTCGGTGTCGTTTTTACTTCTATCACTTTTCCAGCATGAACCCCGTCAATTTTCTCGAGTAACTTTTCAACCTGTTCTTTATCGAACGACTGCGTTTGACCCGCTTTATCGTGCCATGTAAACTTCGCGGTTTCCGTCAATGCTTGCATACCGTAGAATGATCTCGGCTTAAAATCACGGATTTGATGCTCACGTTCTGCAATCATAGCAAGTGTCGGAGTTTGAACACGTCCCGTTGAAAGTTGGGCATTGTATTTAACGGTCAGCGCACGCGTTGCATTAATGCCGACAACCCAGTCTGCTTCCGCACGGGCTACTGCTGCCTGATATAAGTTTTCATAAGCGCGGCCGTCTTTCAAGTTGTTGAAACCATCTTTAATCGCTTTATCGGTGACCGATGAAATCCACAACCGTTTAACAGGCTTGCGAACTTTCGCTTGTTCTAGAATCCAGCGTGCAACAAGTTCCCCTTCACGCCCCGCATCCGTCGCGATGATAATATCTTTCACATCGTTGCGCAGAAGCTGTGCTTTAACTGCATTAAACTGTTTCATCGTCTGGCGGATGGGTACCAGTTTGAACGGTGCAGGAATAATCGGTAAATGTTCAAGTTTCCATTCCTTGAATTCATTGCCATAGCCTTCTGGATCCGCATGTGTCACTAGATGGCCCAGCGCCCACGTCACGATATAATTGGTTCCTTCAAGAAATCCATTTCCTTTTTTATTGCAGCCGAGTACCCGCGCGATATCGCGAGCTACGGATGGCTTTTCAGCTAATACAAGTGATTTAGACATAGGTAAATCCCCCTTCTTCATACATCGATTATACGGGAGAACGCGATTGGATGCATGTCGGGCGAATGAATACAGCCCTTGGCGTAAAAAATCCCCCTAACCGGAAAATCCGATTAAGGGAATTGCATCAATTTCATATTTTACGATTGGTGTTCAATCTATCAAAAGCAATGGCTATCTGCCTGTTACAGATCTTAGTCAGCCACTTGGTACTCCATTCATTTCGCAGAAAGTGGTGCATCTCCCGGAATAACCGGCTTTACCTGCTTTTCTTCCCTCGTAAATAAATCTTCTACTTTTTCATAGGATATCGACGTTTCACCGTTCACTCCATCCAGACGCTCTTTCACCCGTTCAATTGTTTTCACAGGTGATGTGAGCGCGATAATTGCATCACCCGCGAAGGCCTGTGGTTCAATTCTTGGTGTGAAGAATTCAATTGTGCCGTCAGCACGTAAAATGTAAAGCAAAATCAATTTGTCATCCCGCTCACGTAAATATTGTGTGTAACTATATTGTTTTGTAATTACCGTTTTACGAATACCATGCCCAGCGTTCATCCGCTCTTCCAAATCATAGATTGAAATGGCAGGTGAGAACAACGACTGTCCCCCCGTTATCGTGAATTCTTTAGCTTCGTTTCCGACGTGGAATACCGACTGATACAAGTTATTACTTCCGAGATGTGGTGCAAAGTCTGAACAAATATGTGCATTGTACGTATCAGTTTTCGTCATTGCGAGGATATACCGATATGGCGTCAAGTCGAGATGATAGTCGATTTGCTCCGATAGGATATCCCCAACGTAACTATTGAGTCCAAGCTTTCGGGCATGTGATAGACCCGCCCAAGACTGATCGATGAGCAGCACATCATTGCCGGTTTCTTTCACCGATTGGGCAAGCTCTGCGGCGAATCGGGTGCCCCCAACGAGAAGTACACCTGATTCGTCCGTTGTTGTTAGATTCAGCTTCTTAGCCAAGAAGCCAATCGAAAACCCATGTAAGACCACTGTGGAGAAAACCAGTGCGAATGTTAGCGCCGTCAATAGTTCTGCGTCCTTGTAGCCATTGTCGAGTAGAATCGTCGCGAAATAGCCTGAAACAGTTAGAGCCACAATTCCCCTTGGTGCAATCCACCCTATTAGAATCTTTTCACGGATGTTTAACTCCGTATTAATTGTTGCAAGCCAAATCGATAACGGCCTGACGATAACTAGCATCGCCAAGACATACAAGATAATATTCAGATTAAAAATTTCGATGAGAATTTGCGGATTAAGTGACGCCGTCAACATGACAAATATACCCGAAATAAGAAGGACGGAAATATTCTCTTTGAATTGCCGTATGTCATGCATCGACGTCATGCGCATATTCGCCATCGTCATCCCCATTGCTGTTACCGCAAGCAATCCCGTCTCATGCATGATTTCATCCGCGAAAACAAATGTGAATAAGACGACCGCAAAGAGTACCGGCGCTTTCAGAAATTCTGGAATACCGCCGCGCTCGAATGCACTTCCAATGACCCGGGCAGCCCCCCAGCCAAGGAGTACCGCAAAAATAGATGCTGCAAAGAACAACAGCAACGCATTCAATGTCACTTGGCTATTCAAAAATTTGATGAACTCAAAAGCGAATACCGCAAGCAATGCACCAAACGGATCAACAACAATCGATTCCCATTTCAAGATTGCGGCTGGGCGCGGTTTCAGCTTCGCCTGCCTCAATAGCGGCAAGATAACGGTAGGTCCCGTAACAATGAACAGACCACCGATTACAAAGGCAACTGCCCAAGAAAGTCCCGCTAAATAGTGTGCTGCAAGCGCCCCAGCAATCCATGCAATGAATGCCCCAACGGTTACAATACGAGCTATCGGCTTACTAAAGCCTTTAATTTCTTTAAAATCAAGATTCAAACTGCCTTCAAACAAAATAATTGCCACGGCAAACGTAATAATTGGACCAAATAGATCTCCCATACTCTCTTTCGGGTTAATAAGACCGAAAATGGGGCCGACAAGAAGTCCTGCAACAGACATGACAACAATTGCCGGCATCCGAAATTTCCAAGCTGTCCATTGCGATAAAATCCCGATTAAGACGACAAGCATTAACTCGAATAATAGTGAATCGAACAATGGAATCACTCCGTTCCCCAAATGGAAATAATGTTAGTTTACCATACTGGCAGTTTCAGTCTACTAGAAATAGACATATCCCAATCGGTCAATACATAAGGTTATAGGGATGAATTGAACAATCTAGCAAGAAAGGGTGATTCCAATAGACGGACAACAAAAGAAAACAGTCGCCATCCATATTTCCAGGTCGGACGGAAAAGGGACATACCCCGCACGCAGAGCAGCCATGATTACAAACGCCTTGGCTGACGAAATAGATATCGTATACTTATGCGGAGTGGATTCTCCGCCAGTGCCCGAGGGATTTAAAGCAATTTCAACCCCAAGCAATGCGCTATTTTTACAAGCACTCGCGTCGATTAAACCTGATCTACTTCTCCGCGATAGCGGCTCTACTATTCAAGAGGAGATTGAAAAAATTACTGAACTCGTCCCCTCCATCATCCATTTCGATGATTTCGGCGACGGTGGTAAATGTGCTGACCTCGTATTCCAGACATTGTATGTCGAATCGAATGATAGTGCGCCAGATCATTACGTACTTGGACGAGAGAGTTTCATTGCTGACGAACAGATGGCTTCAGTTAAGCACATTGGACTTCGCAAAGCCCAGCTTGGACCTCTTCCCCATTTAGTGATTTCATTTGGCGAAGAGGATGAAGGAAACTTGACCTATCGGGCGTTGCGTCATATCATGCAACTTCAAATCCCACTCAAAGTGACCGTTCTCATCGGTGAACAGTATGCCCATGATACGAGCACGATTCGCATGATGGCACTCGAAAGGCGGAATACAACCGTATTGGTGCCTCCATACAACTACGCCGAAATCTACGCGGCAGCAGATATTATTTTATGCGCTTCTGGCTACATGCCTTATGAAGTCGCAGTAATGGGTATCCCTTGCGTCGTGCTCGCACAGAACGATTTCGAAGTGGGGCTTGCTTTTCCGAAAGAACAGCACGGTTTCATTCATCTTGGTCTCGGTCGAAAAGTAAAACAATCGAGTTTGTTGAACGCCATCATGGAACCCCTCTTGCACGAACCGCTACGCAAAAAAGCGATTGCACGACAAACCGCACTCGGGCTCGGGGACGGAAAAGATGCTGTATGCGAAGCGATACGCTATTACCTCGAGTATCCGAAGCGCAATACTAGTGGCGGCGCAGGAAAAAAAACGTCCGATATGCTACACTGAGGAAAAGCGCAAGCGCCTTGGTAGACCCGAAAAGCGCTGGAGGGCCTTAAGATAAAGGCGCTCTTTGCCTTTAACTTAAGGACTGAAGCGACAGAGGAAGGCAGCTTAGGATCGCGACATCCTGTCGCAAAAGCTGCATGACCCACGTCCTGTGGGCCCAGGGGCTAGGCGCTGGAGTCTAGACACTAGGTTAAAAAACTTATACTTTCTAACTTTTAAAAAAGCTGAGGTGTTTTTCTGATGAACAAACGTCAAGTAGAAACAGCAATCATGGAACTAAAAATGGACTATATCAGTTTGCAAGGTGATATCGAGAAGCTAGAATCGACCGGTAATGACAGCTTCGTCAAGAAAGCGGAACTGCGTCTTGCAACGTTGGAAGAAAGTCTCGCGGAACTGAACAAGCAACTTGCTGAATTTGAATGAACAAAAAGGCTATCCGGGACAAAGGATAGCCTTTTTGTTATGCATTTTTCCACATCTGTTGATTAACCATCTATTTGCATAAAATACTGGTGAGTAGGGCTTGGAAGAATCCATTTTCACTGGATCATTTCCGGTTCGCTTTCGGCGAACTAATCACGACATATTTACCGTGAGTCATGTGTGGCTAGAAGTGACTCCGTCATTTCTAGCCACACTTTTTTCGGTAACCCTGTTGCGAATAGTTGCCTATCGTGTACCTACAATGTTCAAGTGGAAAATGCAGTTATGTTTGAAAGAAGCGAATAGATAACTTTCTATAGGGATTGTAAATGCCCGAAGATACAATTTCGGGCACTCTTGCACGTTAACAATGCGTTCCTTGCTTACTATTAGCAAAGAGTATGCATGTAATCATGTGTTATTTTATAGAAAGTAACACTTCTTTACTAGTAAAAAAGAGCAAACCCTAAAGAATATTTCAGCCGCCAAAATTGCATCTTTGGCGGCTTTTATCCAGGTAGATGCCCCTCTATTCTTTCGTCCAAAAAAGCTTTAGCACTTCGTGTACTGATCCATTTGGTGCGCAACGGATGAAGGAACACCATACGATTAACGACAAAAATATGTAGGGATGCGACAAAGTCGCATCCCTACATATCCAGACATCTCGGTAATCGTATAGAAGTCATCCAATCCAAAGCAATCCAAAATCGACTATACACGTAGCGACCAGTTAGTGTTCATGTTATTCACTGGTTACTTTTTGGTATTCAACAAGTGTGGCATTTTTCCATTCGACTATAACTGCTGGCAAACCGACTATATATCCTATCTAACCAACTATATCAACTCAAAAACCAGCCATAAAATTATTGCCAACCTCAATAAGTCGTCATTTTCAACAATTTCTGTAAACCATAAATACCTCGTTGGAAGAAAGTGAAACCATCTTGAAATTCTTCTACGTCAAGCGTGTACAGCGCATCCTCATTGTTCCATAGTCTACTAAAGTAAGTATCTATCTCTTTAGTTAACTCACTGTCATTCGGAGCAATGACCCGCAGATTGGCTTCTAGATTATAATTATCGAGCGTGCGTTCAGTTAAATTAGCAGAGCCGTTCGCAATGTAGGTTTCCTCAGCTGTCTGAACAACCACGAGTTTTGTATGGTATTGACCAATAACCGTATTGTACCAGCGAACATCAATTTTCCCATCCGTTTCTTCCAGCATCTCCTGTACAACCGGCCTGTTCGGCAATCCAGACTTTTCTTTGCCGAAGGAGTTTTCATTCGGGTCCAAAATCATTTTCACATCGACGCCGCGGTTCGCAGCATCGATAAGTGCATTGACAAGATCACGTTTTGCAATGAAGAACATCCCAATTCGAATGGTATCCCCTTCTTGCGCTTTCGCAATATCGCCAAGAAGTCCATTCAGGATTTTCTTCTCCGTCAAATATTGGACGGCATAGTTTCCCCCGTTTTGTTCCGGCACTTCTACGCGTGGTAATTTTCCACCATTCGTATAGTTGACGACCGCTTCTTCCGCCTCTAAAATATCGTTCAGTACACTGCCTTTCACCTTCAATGCCACATTACCGTGAAAACCGCTAGCGTTATGCGGATTTCCTGATGATACCAGTGCTTCTTTATCTGTTACAACGGTCTTGCGGTGGTTCGCCTTGACATTCAGTAACGTAATGTAAGAAGCCAACGTCATTTTAGGTGCTTCGCTTGACATAGCGTTTGCAATCCAGCTCGTTTTCTCAATATCCAACCAGCGGAATATCGTCCTGTATAAACCAGAATAAACTGGAATTGAATCGCGGAGCGGATCCAAATCAGTGTAGATGACTTCGATTCCCGCATCTTCCATCTTTGTGAACCATTTTGTTTCATAAGAACCGTATCCTGTATTCAACGGATCTGTAATAAAAATAATCGGCATATCAGGATGTTGCTGTTTTTTCTCCACCAGTTTCTTTGTCATTGTTTGTGCGATTTTCGGGAATTCTATGTCTTCATCGTAATAATGATCGAATAGGAAATAATCGAGCACGATAAATTGCTCAGCCCGGTCGATCATCGCGTAGACTTCATCGAAAATCGCCAGCTCATGCACCATGTTGTCCCCGTCTTTGTTTTGTGCATAGGTCAAGTCCGTAAACATATCAACTTCGTCCGTCCAGTGCAAATCACCTTCGTATGAAATGCCTTCGGGGAGTTTTTTATATGTATTCCACAAAACAACACCTATATAAAAAAGAGCATACACTGACAGCACTATCACAATAATTCGCTTGCGTCTGCTCCAGCCTTTCTTTTTGTTCTTTTTCAACACACAACCATCCCCATTCAAACATATCAATCTATTTATCTAATTTCCCTCTATCACTTTTTTACAAACAAAAAAACACAGCCTCCTTTGGCTGCGCTCTTATGCAGTGACGTATTCGTGCACTGCTGTATCTGCAATCATCAGTTCTTTCAAATACTTTTTCGCGCGGAATAACCGTGATTTAACCGTACCAATTGAGACCTTCATTACTTCTGCAATCTCAATCAAAGAATATTGATGTACATAGAAATACTCAATTGTTTTTCTGTAAATAACATCAAGTTCACCAATTTTTTGCTGAACAATTGATTGAATGTCATTTTGCTCTAGCAATTCCGCAGGTGTCAAACTATCACTCGGAACAAGATCAAGAATCGGCACATCGAGCGTTTCCGGCTGGTTCATCACATGCTTGCTTCTTCTGACATCTTTGCGGTAACGATCTCGGAATGTGTTCATACAGATTGTTGTAAGCCATGCTTTCATATGGTCGACACTATCCATCCGATCGTTGTAGCGAACGACTTTCACCCATACATCTTGCATAAGATCTTCTGCTTCCTCTTTATTACGTGTTAATTTAAGACATAAATGATATATGTAACGGCCATATTCTTCATACAACCCATTTAGATTTTTGTTCATAACATAACGCCCCCGTCTTCTACCTGTTGTTCTTATTATCGGCAATCGGGACCTTTCAAACCATCGTATTCTCTTTCAGTATACTTACAAACGTGTAAGCTTGAAAAGCGAAAGGCGCCTTCTAGACGCGACAGGCATAAGTCGACCCAGCGACGTGGCGCTCTTTGCCACACAGCTGGGTTGCTCATGACTCAAGCGGCTGGCGCCTGGAGCTAGACATTGAAAAGCGCAAGGCATCTTTCGAAGGAATGCATCCTGTGAACCACCATGTATCGAACGCCGGACACTAGACAAAAAATATCCCCGTAACCGTTTTACTCGATTACAGGGATATGCATGTTAATCAGTTTATACCTTCACTGATTGTAATTGTCATACGGATAATCCGGTTGCGTTCCATCTCCTCGATTTCAAAACGCAGATGATCGTATGTAAAGCGTTCGCCTTCTTCTGGAACGTGACCAAGCTCTTGCAGTACAAATCCTCCAAGCGTCTCATGATCCATTGGCAATTCAATATCGAGTAACTCCATCGCATCCACGATTTCAAGCCTGCCATGACAGATTAACCTAGTATCCGTCTTTTCATAGACAAGTTCTTCTTCGTCATCATCTGTCTCATCCTCAATGTCCTGGCCAATCATTTCTTCGATAATATCTTCATGCGTTATCATACCTAGCGTTCCACCGTATTCATCCAGAACGATTGCCATATGTTTCTTTTTCGACAGCATCATTTTGAATACTTTTTCAACGCTAGCAGACTGCACTACGTAAAACGTATTGCGGTCAATTAAATCACCAAGAGTCTGTTCAGGATCAATCGACCATTTGATTAACATTTTCGAATAAAATACACCTAAAATCGTATCCATACTTTCTTCGTAGACAGGATAACGCGTGTAAGAATGCTCCAAAATTGTGTCGCGAACTTCTTCATACGTCGCTTCAATCGGTAATCCGATGATATCCATACGATGAGTTTCAAGGACGTCGGACACATCTTTTTCCGCAAAATCGAGTACTTCCTTCAACCGATTCGATTCGTCCATCTCAAACGTTCCTTCTATAGAAGCAATGTCAACCATCGAACGGAGATCATCTTTTGTGAGCGTAGCTTTCGTTACCGCTCCTTTCGAGATGATCCTGATGAAAAGATTTGTGAATAGGCCTAGTAAAGCCGTCAATGGTGTTAATAATTTCACCAGCAGTGTAATCGACGGTGTGACCATATAAGCCACTCGCTCAGAAAATGTCGCTGCAATCGTTTTTGGCAATACTTCGCCGAAAACAATGATAATAACTGTCAGAATTCCTGTCCAAACGCCAACGCTTAGCCCCTTGTCGATTGCTATCATTGTAACTAAAGTCGGCATCATAATATTCGCGACATTGTTTCCAATAAGAATTGCTGTAATCATACGGTCCGGTTTCGAAATCAGTTTCTGCAGCTTAATTGCATGCACGTCTCCCTGATCTGCGCGAAACTGGACCTTTCTCCTATTTACTGCTGTAAGTGCTGTTTCACTTCCTGACAAGTAAAAAGACAGGAATAAAAATAATCCAAGTGCTATAAACAAAAGCGATTCCTCCCGGAAATAATTTCATATTTATATATTCAGCCAATTAATAACTTTCAAACAGCATACCATATTATTCATATTTGCGTTCGTCTTTCTTACTCACTATCTACATCATCTGCTATACTATTTCTACTAATTGGGCGTACCGCGCATGAATTTTTAAAGACATGAAAACGCGATAACAACAGTATTCATTTAATTAACCCGCGACATCATAACGTTTAAGCTATATTGTAGGAAGTCGTATGAAATCGCGTGATTGGGGGACTATGCTGGGGGGCATTTGGGGGAACTAATAAAACGTGGGCAGGCGCACGACTCACAACATTAAAACAGCCACCTTCTCAATCGAGTTGGTGGCTGTTCCTATTGTCTCTTAAATTATATGCATAAGTGCTGTTCAAATTTTTCTTTAGATTTACACGCTGAACAATAAACATTTATTTGTACCAAGTCATTGAAATTAACATCTACCAATTCGAGCATACCATCAACGCAATGGAAACAAGGAATGGTTTTAATCGTTTCTTTTAAATACTCGATTAGTTCTTCACGAGAAAAATCCATGATACCCCCTCCTATTATCCTAATTCTATAAAGAGTCAAGAAGTCCTTTTATAGTATGACAATTAATGACAAACAAATAGCCCTCCCGAGACAGGAAAGGACTTCTATGCGTTATTCCTCACATCGAACTCCGATTATATCTTTAACTAATATGCGATCCTTTCCAAAAGGGCCATAGATTGTAATACACATTGAATCCACATCGATTTCTTTCATTACTCCGCTGTGTAAAATGATTTCGCCATTCCCCCATGACTTTACAAATGTTAGACATTTCCTTTTATAAGCCACTTCCATCTCCTCTTTTATAGCCTCTAAATCAAAATCGTTTAGTTCTGGACGTTCTTCGTTATTATCTTCTTTCAACCATTTTCTAAGCTCTACAAGATGTTCTGACAGCATCATAGTTGTCCATTTCTTTGCTCCTCTATCCCGAATGTTTTCTAACATCTCATTTCACGCTCACAATATTATTCATGTTGATTTTTATGTCTTCGTATCCTATTTGCATCGTAAGAACACCTTTCTGACCGTCGGCATCCTTGACTATACCTACAAACTTTTCATGTTGCTTACGCTGATATGTAGTGATTTCAACTTCATTTTTAAATTCTAATGCGTCGCTTATTTTCTCGCCAATTTCAAGAAAATCATATTCGGTTAGTTTTGGACCTGCTACGCTTTTCTTTGTATCTTTCGGTTTTGGAATTGCCGCCATTTTCATCATCCTTTCTGTACCAGTCTCTTAATTCCGCTCGATGCTCTCGAAACATCAGCGATATGGCCAACTTTTCAGCGCTCTGATCAATCATGTTGTAGTAGCTCCCCTTATGCCCTGATTTTCTACCATTGCGAAGTACTCATTTATCAATTCTTCAGTCCTGTTGCGCAGCCGTATGTTCATGTAGCGTCTTATGTCTTCGTAGCCATTATGGATAAATGCATATTCGGTGAACGAACCGTCTTTCCCCTTTTTAATCAACTTCAAATTTCTGTTTCTTGCATAAGTATTTGTATCTTTCAATTCTCCTCGTACAGTCTTTAATGTATTTTCAACGATATTGATATAAGGTCCTTTTAATTTGAATGAACTTGTTTCAATCACTTCTCGGTCTCTCTCCAAGATACTTATAATTATTGGTAGGTAAATCATGTTCTCGAAATACGGCAATGCCTCGGACGGTATTAACGACATTAGATCACCCTACTTTCTTTCGCGATTAAGGGATAAAGTGCGAGAATGTTATCAATCGTAAAAGTCCGATTGGATTTACGTAGAAAACAGTATGCACGGAATGACACCTCGCCCACCTGTAGTACGTTGATCCGCCTCTTGCTGACCGTTCCATCCTTCGCCGTGTACATCATATCTAAGGACTCGTTATACTCAACTGACTTGGTTAATTGATTACGCACACTCGTTCCCTCCTTGATCCCAGTATAGAGAATGAACGTTCGTATTGCAAGAAAATAAAAAAGCATCCATTACAAGATGCTTTCAAACGATGTAAATTTATGATTTCCTGAACAAAAAAAGAAGTCCTGTCAGTTTAAATATTTTGCAAGGACACAATCTACAATAGATTTTTTAATCAGCATAAGTACAATACCAGTCCCCTTTAGCAGCATAGTACTTTCTGTTTCACCGTCAATTTCAAATTGCATTCCACCAAACAGTTTTTTGGAAGTATACTCAAATACTTCACGGCGTTGCCACTTATAGAATGTCATTAAAGATGTTGCAGAAACATAACCGTATTCATCAATAGTGTACTGCAATAGTTCAACTTCCAGTTCTTTAATGTCCATATATATTAAACCCTTTCCAGTTCTGAAGATGTACGGTAATCTCATGTATAACTGGCGCAATCCTATACAATTAATAATAATGTAACAAGTAAACGCTTGTAAATCCAGTTGTAGATTATGGAATTAAATATTAAACAGTTCTGCAAGGACCACATATACTAGGTTTTTATGTATAAATAAAAAACGACCTACCCACAATTTAACTGTGAAATAGGTCGCTTTTTCTCTGACTTTTTATCTGTTCTACTAATAATTCTGCACCCTTAGGACTTAATATAATGCCACCTTGATATTCAATATTATCTGGGAGAATATCGCCTGTAACTAGACAGGCTCGATTCGGAGAATACTTGTGAAGAATGATGAGATCATCTTCAACAAAGATTTCAATAGGAGTACCGACATCGATTTTCATGGTTTTTCGCAGTTCTTTTGGGATTACCAATCTTCCGAGGTTGTCTAACTTTCTTGTAATACCAACACTTTTCATTTGTCTCCCTCCAATTTAAATAACACATCAAGGCATTATTACCTTTTATACATAAAACTTCCATATACTACATAGTTTACAGTTAGAATACTCATATTACAAGTGAATTGAAAAGGCAATTATTTTTTTCTTGTTTAAATTGTTCGAGATACGTGCACAATACATATACAACAGATGACTGTTTGTTGGTAAACAAAAAAGCGGCCCTTTCACAAACTAATCTGTGGAGGAGCCGCTTTTACTTTCTGTTCACTCTAACCTTTCACCAGCCGCGACGTCTCTCACCGCATGGATTCCCTTGAATTGTTTGCCCCATCACATTCTGTGTTGTTTCTGTGAAATAGTGGCGTGGAATTTCAACTGTATGCACCCGATTAACATTGACAATCGGATGGATAAAAGGAACTTCACGCGGTACAAATCTATCGTGACAACGATACTGCGTCGGACATACTATTGGTTGTACTTGATTACCACCACAATTACCATGTTGCATCTGATTACCCTGTTGCCAATTACCTTGTTGCATCATACTATCTCCTCCTCCTTCTAGTAGATGTGAAAAGGAGGTGGACAAACGGGCGTTAGACTATACTTTCTACTAATTAATCGTTTCATAAATACGGTTTCATGGTTCTTAAAACTTATAAGATACTCAAATAAAATATGACCTTTCCTTAGTAGAATTCGTGATATTTTTAATTCCCATTGCTCACCTAAGATGTTCTTAAATCCTAATTATAATTAAGTTTGAATTGAATATGGCACAAAGCAAATTAGTGGGATACATTTATATTTTTTCTCTTAATGATTTCTGAGACGGTTACAAATTCGTATCCCTGTTTTTGGAGTTCAGGTAAAATTTCTAAAAGCGCTTTAACAGTTTGTGTTCGATTGCCACCTGCATCATGAAATAATATAACATCACCTGGTTTTGTACCCTTCAGTACTTTATTCACTATTTTTTTGACTCCAGGTCTTTTCCAATCCCTAGTATCCTGGTGCCAAGACCACAATACCACTTTATAACCATTTTCAACTGCGATATTTACCAAGCTCTCATCATAACTTCCACCTACCGGACGAAATAGCACCGGATAAGTACCGGTAATACCGTGAATGACATCATTAGTCTTTATTAACTCTCGTTCTAATTCTTTGGCTGTGTATTTGTAAGAATGAGTAAACGTATGATTCGCAATTTCATGGCCTTCGTCATTTTCTCTCAGTATAAGAGTCGGATATTTTTCAGCATGTTCTCCTAAAACAAAAAATGTGGCTTTAGCATCGAAAGTTGCCAAAATGTCTAAAATCTGCGCTGTGTAAATCGGGTGTGGTCCATCGTCAAATGTTAGGGCAATAACTTTTTCTTCTGTTTGTACGTCCCAAGTAATAAGATCTCTGTCTTCATAATATTGTCTTCCTTTATCAGTAGCAGAAGCGTGAAAATTAACATATAAAGTTGAAATACTCAAAACAAAGACTATGAGAGCAATTAACCCTGTTTGCTTCACTTCATTCCTCCTTAGACCTTATTTTTGTATATTACTTCACCTTAATATTTGTCAAATGCAATGATTTATACTTATGTAGAATTTCCATTTTTTTAAAAAAATTTCTACTAACAAAAAAAGCGACCTACCCAGAATCTGTGGACGGGTCGATTTACACTTTAAGTGCAACATGGCCATTACTAGAACGCTGTCACATCAACGTTTAGGAAATGGCCAAGAGCATCTTATATAATTCTTATTGGTCCTAAATCAAAATCCCAAGCACTTGGGAATCTGTGACTTGGGCGCTTTTACTTATTTACCGTAACAGTATACTTAACGGCTAATCCCAGCACATCCGCATCTGTGAGCGTATTATTCCCAAGCTTGTCAGTCCATGATGCATGAGCACCCGATTTAACAGCAGCGGCTACGATGATTTGACGATGTGCTCTGCTTACCAAAGATGTTTCTGTTTCCTTTTTTAACGCCGGGCTTGAAAATTTCAATTCCTCATCCTCCTTTGGTGGTACAGGTGTCCCCGCTACTTTTAATTTCAACTTGAAGTACACAGCTAGACCATCCGCAATAGCCTCACCTTGCGCTTTCAGTTTTGCATCACTTCTTAATGCGCCGATGTCTGTTGTCGAGTCCATGAAGCCACCTTCTGTTAAGATAGCGGGCATGCTTGATTCTCTCAACATGTGAAGGTTATCGGTTTTTACTCCTCTATTACGTAGACCCATTGCAAATACAATGCGCGGCTGAATAATTGCCGCGATATCTTTCGATGCTTTACTTGCAGTAATTTCCTGTACAAGTGTTTCGACACCGCCGTGACTACCCCACTTACCATCGAAAGCATTGTGGTGAATAGAAACGAGCGCATCAGCTTTCCATGCGTTTGCCTTATTGGTACGCGTTGTAAGGGATACATCTGTGTTTCCGGTCGAGTCATCCAGTCTGAGGATCTGTACGTCCTGGTATTTGTTCAGTTTAGCTGCACAAGCCAATAACACTTTGTTATTGAGTGACCATTCCCGCTCTCCATCTGGTGTGCGTTTGCCAGCAGTATTGATACCGTGTCCGGCGTCTAGTGCGATTTTAACCACGTAATCAACCTCCTTGTCATATTTAGTTAGCTCATATTGCTCAATCAATTCATTAAGTTTTGCAGGGTAATTAACATCCGTTGCATAACCAGCCGCTTTAACTGCAGCTGTCGCCTTTTTATAATCTGTTTGATTTAATACTGCCGCGTAACGGTTGTGAGCTTCCCAACCTGTTCCATTGACATATTTGTAGACCAAGTCGATTACGCATCCCTCAATGGTTGGATACTTTTGGAAATCAGCGTCTATATAGTAGACAGTGCCGTCGGTATTATGCTCTGCAGTCTGCTTGGTGTATATATCACCGGACCATCCAGAACCCGATTTAATGCCGAAAAGGTTGTTTGCGTTCATAGCAAGTTCACTTGTGCCGGATGCTGATTCAAGAATGCCCTGGGCAATAATCAAAGAAGGAAGGACTCTGTGAGCCCTCCCGTGTTTAATTGCATATATAGATAAGTCAACTATGAACGACATTAACCTTCATCCTTCGTATAGCCTTCATTTTTATTTCCTAACTCAAAAAGTCCGGTTGCTGATAATCCCGCTAGTCCTCCTGCCCACAATCGCAAGACTAAATCCAAATCTGTAAACGGTGATGCTGCAAAGCCAATAAAAATACCCACCACGAATGCGATGAGCGGAATGTAATTCTTTTTAATTGGTGCAGATACCTTAATCAGTTGAACCACTGCTAAGATAATCGGGGCTAAGATTGTCGCGAAAATTAATACGTCTGTCATTTGTCATCATTCCTTTCGATTCCGTCTATTCTTTTGTGTGCTTGTTTAGCGCTTTCCTCCACGCGAATAACACGGTCTGAAACCTCCGCAACTGCTCGCTCATTGGATTTCATGTCAAGTCTAATTGTATCGACTCCTACGCTGATATTATCTAACTTGGTACGCACTACCGCGTCCTCTGCCGCCGATGACCGCACGTCTCTGTCGCGGTTTCTGCTAAACGTAAAATAGCCGAATAGTAGCCCGGCGATTGCGCTAATTACTCCAATTTCCAATGACATTCAATCACTCCTGTTTTATTATTTTTGGGTAAAGAAAAAGAACGCCCCGATGGACGGTCTTAAATTTATAACTTCCTAATTTTTCTAAAACGTTTACCTTTCAGGTGAAATCTTCAAGACTATAATATCCTGCATCGGTAGCTCTTCTTCTTTCGCAATTACTTGTTGCAAAGCTTGGACTAACTCAACCTCTTTATTGTAGTGTTCATCGAGAGTAATAGTTGCCCCAAAATCATATCCCGGTTGTTTAAAATTTACATATTTAACCCTGTATCGAAACACTCAATTCTCCCCCTCCCTACATCCATTATTCGACATATATGGGAGAAGTCCTTCAATCAATCTACAGACTACCTATCATTCACCATTCCCTTCATGCCTCAACCTGCCCCGCCAAATACTCCGCAACCGGAACCTGATATTGCTCAGGCAACTTATCAATTTCTCTTGCTGCAGCTTTAACAAGTAAACCGTATACTGGCACCATGTATGGAAATACCATCATTCGCCACCCCCTTTCAGTTCATCTATTTCAACTTGCTGTAAAATTACTTGTTCCTGTAGCCCTGCGATTGCTTCCGTTAACATTAATATAGCAGGGTCAATGTTAACCACTTCCGGAAATGCCGGTTCTAACGGTCCGAGATCGCCATTCGGTAATAGTTTCCTCACCATATAATCTTTCATTGTAGTAGCGCCCCCGAAATCATAATTATTGGCTTATCGTCTGTCCAAGACAGCTTCAAAATAATATTTTCAGCGGGTGCATCGACTTTAAGTTTGAAAAAATCTTCCATTCCATCTCCACTAGGACCCGAAGCGTCAAGCGTTAATGGTACGTATTGTTCCTGTTCTGTCCCCGTGGTCATGCTGATTTCTGCTAAAACCTCTTGATCCTTGTCCCTTCGAACCCACAAGAAAACGCCTTGTGCAGTGCCAGCCGGTGGTACAATTTCGTACCGTTGGACGGATTTCTCTAAAGGCGTTAAGTTTGCCGTTTTATTCAGTTTGATGGTTTTGCTTGATTTGAAATTATGTGTGTCAGTGACTTCGACAACAATTGTATTTTCGCCGTCTCTCAGTAATTTAAAAGATAAATCAAACGACCAAGCGCCTGCAGCTCCTGAATGGATTTGCACCGCTGCCTGTTCGTTTACTCGGTATTTAACGGTGACATCGTTGCCGTCCGGGTCGCTAGATACGCCTGAAAGCTTGATGGTATCGTTGTCAATCATGCCTGATTGGTCAATAAACGGATCGACTGTTAATGCTGGGGCACGGTTTGGCACGACGTAAAATGTGCGTTCCGCAATCGTTGATTTACCGCTCTGGTTATCCTCTGACCACACTTCTAAACGGTGTGCAGGACCTTCAGCAAGTGCATCCGTTACCGCCGTTTCACCTTCGTATAGCACTCCACCTTTGAACTTCAACTGTTCATTAAATGGTATAGATGCACCTTTTGAAATGCCTGTCGCTATCGCCCGGGATGTACCGCCGTTGATGCGATAATAGACGTTTACGATGTCGCCAATATCTAGATCAAGCCCCGAACCGTCGATTTTAAACGTGTCGTTTTCATAAAGAGTGACGTTGTTTTCCGTATTTAACGTAACTGTCGGCACCCTGTTATGCTCGATTGAAAACGACTCTGAGTAGACGTAGTCCGAATAGACGTTGCTTGTGTTCTTCGCGCGCACTCTAAACTCGACTTTCGTAAGCGTCTTATTTTCCGTGACTGTAAACGGTCGGATAAGCGCGTTTGAATGAGTACCAACAGGCGTCCATGCGTCCTCATTATACCGATACTCGACCTCGTAATTGCTTATGTTTGGTGCCGTAGATGCTCCGAACGTTAGGTCGATAGCTTGTCTTGGCGTTAGAGTCTCATTTAATCCGGGTGTTGTGAATGCTGCAGGTGGTGCGATTGACGCGTTTAACCTACTGCCGCGCATGTACCAATAGCCATCCGTATGTCTACCGCTATTTGGGTAAGTACCTTCTACGGCTACAATACCTGATTGTATGAGGGCTCCAGCTGATAGGCTTTGATTCAATGTGGCTCCTGTTTTAGTATACGAAGTAGATTCAACGTCATTGCCAGAACTGCTCTTAGTGGCAGTTAACTGATGTAGAGTGTCCCCAACCATCGAGTATCCTACGCTTCCGATGGAAATAGACTTATCTCTGTATGTTGTTCCAGCAAGAGTGTACTTCCCGGTCGCAGAATTGAAATTATAAGCCGTAAAGCAGTTAAACCAACCATGGACAGCAGTACCTTGGAAAACCCATCCAGGTTCATAATAACTATTAGTAACATTCACTTGGTGTTTATTCCAGTAATACATAGGCTTTTGTACAGTAAGCAAGGTACTATCTCTATATGCTGATTCCAGACCCGCCGCATCTACAGCCTTTACTCGGAACTTGATGGACGTAGCCATAGGTACCGTGTACGTAAAGCTCGGCGTTGTTGGTTGCCCTATCTTCGTCCACGCTCCGTTGTTTACTGAAACTTCTAAAATATATTTCGATAGATTGCTTTCGGCATCTGAAGAGGCGCCCCAACTGATTGTTTTAGAGTCGCCGATTTCTAGCGTACCTGTAGGTTGTGTAAATGTGCCCGGCGTTGTCGGTGCTGTGTTTACTGCTGCGCCTCGGACGTACCAAAAACCATCTGACAAGGCGCCATTCGCAGGATATCTCCCGTCTTCGGCGATGAGAGTGGTTATAAGGTTACCGCGGCTTGGTACCCCAACCGCATCAGATGCATTTTGTGTATACCAATCATAAGTAATATTTTGGTCAGGATAGCTCGGGTAACTAGTCGCGGTGAAGACAGTTACTGACTGACCACCATTTTCCAATCTAATCCACCGAGTGCCAGGTGCTGTAGTTGTCCAATCCAATGACCCCGAAGCACTAAATAACTTAGATGCTGAGTCCCAGGAATACTGTGTGGGCATCCCTTGCCCGCTTTGTGCAGAACCACTATTAGGGTCATTGTGTTTTTTTGGGGGTTCACCCCAAAAATAATAGGCAATACTGTACTTGCTATAATTGTATAAAGCCATATTACACCTCCTCCATCAAGGCAATACTGTAAGTACCCCAGTCGCCACTTGTCATTTGTCCATCTGCAATCTTGGCGTTACTACGTCCAATCCGTGCACCTTTAACGTAATCATTAACCAACGGCTGTACCGTAATCGTGGACGCTGTGACATCCGTAATTAATACGTCTTCGCTGTTGGTTCCGTCGTATACAGTGACTTCGGTAAACGGCTTGAATCCGTCCGTCGTGTCCACATTTAGCACAGTTGTTCCTGCCGCTCGTGGTGCTGTTAGGACAGTCGATACGGTTTCTCGTTTTATCCGTGTCGGCTCTCCGTCAAACGCATCGGCAAATGATCCGGCATTGCCCGGAGATTTGTCATTAATTTCGTCCCGAATGTCTTTTTTAAGACGCCAATTATCAGTATCATCCAGACGCGCATGGGCCTTTGCGATGCCTTCTTCTTGGTTGTTTTCGTAATCCGCCTTATGCAGGGTACCTCGCTGTAATCGCTTATACTTCGGAATCGGCTCTTTTGTGATTGGATGGAGTATAAGGTTTCCGAATTGACCTGTTTCGTAAACGATGTCTCCATTGTCATCACGCTCAGGAATTGGCTGATTAGATTCATCGAATTCAATTATGTCGTCCATCCAAAACAACGGCACGTATACATATGATTCATCCATTTGTAACACCTTCCTTTATTTCGATAGACAAGAAAAATGTGACCATCCATCCAGTATCGTCTTTTTTGATATTAATTGTCTTTTCACGAATTCTTCTTCCATGCTGATCGTGAATGTAAGCATGTGTGACATGTCCGGATTCTGTATTTAGATAGACGAATTTTTTCAAGGTGTTTCCCTCGATGTATGATGACGGGTGAATTGGATAGTCACGTTCTACACCGTCAATCATCACCTTTGCACCTACGATGAGCCGGTCCCAAAATTTTAGTGTTTCGTCTTCGAGTAATGAAACCATTTATGAACCTCCTTCCGAACAATAAAAAGTCCCTGTAATCGGATACGGGACTGGATTGGCATATGCGCTTGATTCTGCAACAGCTGACACTTTTGAAGCGATGCCGTTGATTGATGATGTGTGGAATGTGCCTGTGATTGGATACGGGACTGGGAATGTGTATTCTTTAGTTGTTATGATTGCATTAATTCCATCTGCCATCCCTACAAAAAGAGCGGCTAAATGAGCCGGTTTCATTTCTTCAATCGCATTTGTTAATTTAACAGGCAGCCATTCAGTTATTTGATCCAGCGGTATAATGATTTCCATCGCATATCTACCTTTAATCAACCTGACTTTAGATGACGGACTGCGAAGGAACCGATTAATCTCTCTTTCGATTGCCCGATAATTCGTTGGTGTCTGACTCGTCAACTTGCTAATGATTTGATTTCTGCGTGTTTCTAAATCCACTTCAGTCGGCATGATATCCAGTTCATCTTCCCATTTCGGGATTCCCCAGGTAGCCGTCTCGACGAAAAACTGATTAAGAACATCATCCAGAACCTTTGAAGTTTCTTCGAAGAGGTCATTCCCGACCTCTAAAATCGCTTGTATTTCACGTGACTCAGCAAAATGAGGGGGTAGATAAGACTTCATCCGTTCGAGTCTAGTCATTTAATTCCACCGCCAATAGATAAGGAATTTCGACATCTTCCAACTCCAAATTTATAGGTTCGTCGTTAATCAGAACATTGGAGTAATCGCTAATCCATTTGTTTTGAAACAAGACATTACTAATGGTCGCAACTTTAATAGATGTGCCAGAAAAGGACAATTCCTTGAATATCCTCTGTAACTCCTCTGCGATTTCAGCCGCTACCTCGCTTGCTGTATTGCCACGTAGCGTCACATCAGCTTTTATAGTAATTTCTTTATCTACTCCACTTTCAACGGTTAAAGTAGCACCAATAGGAGCTTCACCTTCGCCCATCCCAGGGGCTGGATCTATATAATCCTTGACGGCTTGAACAAGTTCCGTCGATGCGGGTTTCATTTCAGAATTGACGATAATTATTTTCACCGTGCCGTCGCCATTCCAGAGCGGAAAAACATTTGCTTTTCCAACGCCTTCAATTTCTTCTGCCCATTTTTTGTAATGCGCTTTGTTAGCGCTTGTTGCTTTCCTGCGCCGCTCGACTAAGTAACGTTCCAATAAGGACTTGTCAGACTCATCTTCTTCGCCCGGCACAATGACTTCCCCTAAAATCGCCACTTTCAATTTATCGATATTGCTAACGGGCAACAAATCAGATCCGTTCGGTGGCGCATTTCCGATAACTCCCAATTCTTCACATTCCACAACGCCGTCTTCAACGACTCTGTAAAATAAATCATCAACAAAAAAACGCTCACCATTCGCCAAAGGAATGTTAAACGTCGCTCTTCTTTTCGCCCTTATAGCTAACCTTTTATCAACACCTGATTCAAATGCACGCTTTTCCAGCCATTCTCCGCCGGAATCTTGGGCAAATGCTAGTCTGAGAATAGTGTCCAACCAGACAAATATTCCTGCTAGTTCCATGTTGTTTGCGGCGAGTCCGGCATAAATTATACCGGAATCTCTTTTATCAAGATCCAATTTAACCCCCGCCAATGATTTCTCCATTAAGTATTCGAAAGTCATGTGCTCGAACATCAGTACACCTCCTGAATGGACAAGGACCCTTCTACCGTATCGACCTGAAAGTTAACAAAGATTTTATCTTCTTCATCAGTCACTTCGAATCCATAAACTCTTTCTATTCTGTCGTCATAGATAAGCGCGTCCTCAA
This sequence comes from Sporosarcina sp. resist, assembly GCF_014302295.1. Classification (NCBI taxonomy): domain Bacteria; kingdom Bacillati; phylum Bacillota; class Bacilli; order Caryophanales; family Caryophanaceae; genus Sporosarcina; species Sporosarcina sp. resist. The sequence continues at coordinate 4,531,009 of NZ_CP060287.1, forward strand.
TCAATCGTGGTATTTCGGCCTTTTTGTATGATGTAGTAACTTCTTTATCAGCCATTAGTTCATGCACTTCTTCCCCTGTGTCCGCCGAGTAAACAGGATGAACGAAACGCCTCGTCCTTAATGTCAGATAAATAAATTGTTCAACGGCCTCTTTACCAGATATGATTTCACTCGTAATTCGATTGGTTTCGAAATCAAATCTAAACGTTTCAGATGTTTCATTTTGTTCATTCTTATAAACTTCGAATATTTCTATTTCTGGTGAAAGACTCAATTTAGTCACCCCCTACTCATATCTCGCGACTCGATCCATAATATAAAATATTTGACCGCCCTGAAGGGAGGCCACAAGGACTTCGTCACCGACTTTTAACACGTCTTCGAACGTCACTTTTGCATGCTTCATCTCATATTTCTCATAAGGAACAGATGGACCTTGTCCAATGTTATTGCGGGACGATTCCGCCTCTCTAGCTTCATCACCAATATCAGAATCTTCCTCCCACATTTTTGGATATTCATAGTCAATCGAAATGATACGGTCATGTCTCGTTAAGTGCTCCGCTACTATGATTATTCCTTTGGATATAGGCAATTTCGAGTTACTTTTCAGCATTATTTTGAGTTCCGGTGGCGCCTGAGTCACAACTGCCTCCATTAACTCAACTGGCGACGATGCACTATTAGCTTCTTGAGCCGCACCTTTAATTATTTGTAACATCAAGACACCTCCGGCATATCATTGTTTTCAATCAAGCTCAACGTCATTGTGTGCCTATTCCCCCGAAATGTGTGGGTGTCGCTATCGACAAAAAAGACCTTATTCACTTTTAATTCATCTTCGATGACACGGACAGGCATGCCACTTATTAAATCTGCGATTCCACGCGCATCAACAACAAATTCTTTTTTCACACCTTTTTTATCAGCCAGAATCTTGTTAGCTCGATCTGTTAATTGTGCTTGATTTATTTTTCCGGTAACTTTTTCGTAATGCTGCAAGACGCCGAATTTCTTTCTGCCAGCATCATCCGTAACCGATGCGGTAATTTGTTTCTTTTCTTCGCCAGCGACCAACTTCACCTTAGTAGCTGTATCATTGATGCTCGTTGAGTACGTATAATCCTCAATGTTCACACCTGTTTCAAGTACCCATAGCTTCGATGGGTTATCGAGTTTTTCAAGGTAAGCTTTACCTTTTTTTGAAAACAATCGAAACCTCTGTTTCGTCTGCTTTAACGTCTCGGTTAAGCCATCGAGAATAATGTCATAAAGACTTGTTTCATTTTTAAAAACACGCGATTTGATGACGTGTCCTGTATTTGCGAATGCTCCAATAGGAACTTCAAATTCCTGCATTAAACTTGTTGCCATTTGATCCGCTCGCTTATTTGTAAAAACTCTTGTTGTCTTATTTATGAGTAAGTACTGCATCCTGTCATGAGCCGTGACGGACATAACTCCATTTTTCGTTCTGCTTCGGTCAAAAACAATACCACGAAACAACTCTTCTCCACGCCATTTAAAAAGCAGTGTATCGCCTTCTTCAACATTCACTATTTTTCGACCTGTTCCTGGTGCTATTAATATACGCGCATCAATTTTTCTGGCCGCATTAAAACGTTTGCCGGACCACGTTATTGATTCTGTTGGGATTTCCAACATTTCACCTGGTTTCACCAAAAATAATTCAATCATGATGGCATCGACAACTTGGCACCAATATGTATCCAGTGCCCTGGTTGTTTAAGGTTACGTTTATCCCGCTTGATTATCGCGTCTTTATTTGCATTCCAGATATCTCGCCAACGACCGCTTTTGCCATAATGCTTTCTTGCAATTGCAATCAACGTGTCACCTTTTTTTACAGTGTAGGTTTTCGATTTCGGTTTTGGATTAGGCCTTGTTGCTTTTTGTTTTGGTTTTCCTTGTTCTATTTTCCTAACTGAAATGAATTTATACTCTTTCAGGAGAATGTCGTAATCATAATCCCCAACATCTTTTTCTCCTTCGCGATAATTAAAGTCTTCAATCGAAACTGCATAATTAATAGGGGTACCCGTAACGACGAACCGAATCGGTTTACCGCTATTTTTCCACCGCTCAATCATTTTGATGTAATCCCACGGAAAAAGAATTCCTGTATATTCGATAAGAGGAGATTCTTCACGTGGAAAAAATGACGAGAAGTTAAACATTTTCGCCACTGGATCTTGAATGATTGTAACTTCCCCAAGCTTCGCAATATCGACACTCTCGTTTTTTGATGAGTTACTTACGTTTAAAACGCTTGGCAAAACAGGGAGGCGCAATTTCTCCGCCCCGTTTCCAAACGATAGCCAAAACTCGTATTTACTTTTAGCCATCTACAACCATCTCTCCTCCCTCGAATCGTTCATTTTGTAGTGCTTTTTTGATATAATCATAAGCTATTTTCCCAACTTTCTCAGCATCCATTTCATCAGAGTAGTGATTATCACCCGTGATTTCGATGATAATGTCGCGCACTTTACTTCCGATTGACTGCTGTTTACTACCGCTTTTCGATGATGCAGCTGCCACTTGTCCTTCTTGCAGAATTACTTTTTCTGGAACTCCGCCGCCGAATCCAACGCCATCAGCGTAAGTAGGCGCTTGATTAAAGAACTTCACCGTTTTTCGATGCGACAATACTTCTGTGCCTCTTGGTAAATTCATCATTGTATCTGTACCAGGAGAAAGTGACATACCGCCATTTGGATAACGGATTAACTCTGGTCCACCACCATCACCAACGATAGCTGGACCTCCGGGGTGATAATTTGTTCCACGAGCGTATTCTGGCGCTATGCCCCGTCTTTGTTCTCCTCGATCTATAACGTATCCAACAGCATCGTTCCCCCACTCGACCGCCTTGCCACCCCATTGTTTAATAGTGTCCCAAGTGTCGCCAAGTTTTGTAAAGATGCCGGAAACAAATTCCCACGCCTCCTCGAAGGGTTTGATGATTGCGTCTTTAACTAATCCGGCACCTGTTTTAATTGGCGTCCAAATATTTTCTTCAAAATACGAACTAGCTACTCCCCAGATGTCAGAAACGACATTCCAACCTTCAGTAAATTTATCGCCAATCCAAGTACCTAATAATCTAACCGCGGTGTTCAAGGGAGTCCAGACGGTCTCCTCAAACCATCTAGTAGCCACTCCCCACAGCGCAGTGACAGCAGTCCATCCCTCTGTAAACTTCTCTCCAATCCAAGTGCCGACTACCCCGACAGCAGTCATAAGTGGCGTCCAGATTGTTTCTTGGAACCAAGTTACAGCGATTCCCCAAAGCGTTTGCACCGCAAACCAAGCATCTGAAATTAAAGTACTGATCCATTCCCATGCAATTGATGCAGCAGTTGATAGTGGTGTCCAAACGGTGTCAGTAAACCAAGCAGACGCCATTCCCCAAAGAACTTGAATTCCAGTCCAAATAGAAGACACTCTTGTGGAAATCCAATCCCAGGCAACTCCGGCCGCCGTTTTCAATGGAGTCCAAACTTTCTCTTTAAACCAACCAGACAATAGACTCCATCCCGCTTTGACAAATGTTTCTCCTATGTCGTATAAGCCAACGATGAAACTAATAGATTTGTCGAAGCCTTTCATGAGTGGGTCCAAGACCTTTTCTGAGAACCATCCAGTTAGCGCACTCCACTTATCACTAACCCACTTAACGGCCGCACCTGCTCCATCTGAAATAGGTTGCCATACAGAGGAGGAAAACCAATCAGTGAAGCTACTCCACGTATTACTGATCCATTCCACAGAGTCGTTAAACTTTTGACTAATCCATTTTCCAGTTGCAGAAGCGCCGGATTTTATGGATGTCCAATTCTCACTTAGCCAATCTCCGACCTCTTGACCACCTATTGAGCCAACAATACCACCAATGATGCCCCCAATCGCCGTACCGACTACCGGGACGACGGAACCTAGTGCAGCACCCGTCGCCGCTCCTGCAAGACCACCACCAACTGCACCAACAGCACCGGCTTTATCTGCGTTACTAGATGTCGCAATCGCTAAAGCTCCTATCGCTGTTCCTAATACAGGAATTCGTTTCGAGAAATTTCCTATACTAGAAAGTCCTTTCGGAAGCTTCGGAAACTTCGAACCCTTATCATTCGGTACGTTCAATGCCGGACGTTCACCTTGATTCGTCCACGGCATTGTGTAATTCGGTGGTTTGCTCACTCTAGCCACTTTAGCTACCTTCGGTGGTTTTTCAGCTCTTGTTCCTGGTGCCCCTTTACCTGTAACTTTACTAGCAACCCATCCGCCGGCTTTTCCAATCGCCTGAATCCCTTTGATAACTGGCGTCAAGACGAAAGAAGCCGCACCCAAAGCTAACGCACCAATTCCGAGTGTCGCCGCTCCTGCACCAGCCACTGATGTAGCTGTTTCTTTGTTAATACCATTTTTTTTAATGTCAATTCCTACATCTGTCCATATCTCCCCGAGAGTCCCTAATCCTTTTGGTATACCAAGTACTACACCATTAAAAATAGCTTCGCCAATCGTTAACCCAATCGTCGCCGCCCATGGTTTACCGGACGTTTTCCACCAACCTTCGAGCGCCGGCTTGCCTTTACTGGACCACCAAGAACCAATATCATCCATCACGAATGCTATTTTCCCTTGAAAATTGAGACTCATAAAATCTTTGTTGTCCAGGTATCTCGACCTAAGGTGATTAAAAGAGTTTTCTAACCTAGAGAAAATGAATTCAGAAGCTTCTTCGCCGTGTTTATTCACGACACTTTTCCAACGCCCCCAAGTTTCTTGGTTATTTTCTAACCATTTATTTATTGAGTCAAGACGGGGTTTCATTGGGCCTAAGAAGCCGTCGCCAATAGTCCTTAAAAGAGAACCACGATACCCTTTTAATGTAGCGAAAATACCGCTCGCAGTTTTAGAAAGTGCTTCAGCACCGCCCTCGAATACGCTCTCTACATGGGTTTGAAACCCTGCCCAACCCATTTTGTCATAATCCTTTTTTGTAATCTGCATTCCGAAACCCTTCATCATTGTAAAGTTGCCCATCTTTGCCATTGTCAAAGCCTGCATCGCATCTTCAACGCTACTTCTACCGCCTGATAAAGCAGCCATATCTATAGCTGTACTTGTTAACCTTTTTATGCTTTTAGGGTCATTTCCGGCTAATGCAACTGCACCTGTCATTGCAGGAAAGATATCGGGAGTACTAAATGGTGTTTTGTCCGCCTTTTTCCCCATCCAATCCATCAAGTCCGACGTTGCTTTTTTGTCACCTTTCATCCAGTGATTCATCGCAACTCCGTAATCTTCAAATCTCATTGCCGCCCCGAGCGTGGAATCTTTCAATTTCCCCAATCCGACCGCAGCGAGTGTCACGGTGATTAGGGTAGGGATTGAAAACAACGCATTTTTTACCGAACTAATAACGCTCATCGCTCCATTAATAGCACGAATCGTAAATGTCCTCACTTGCGGTATAGCTATAGCCGCAAAAGAACCGATACGTCTTATAATTCCGCTCGCCATATCAGTAGCGCGAACCGTGAAATTCCACCCTTTAGATAAAGTCGAACGCGCAAAAGTTCCGATCCTACTAATTACAGGCATTGCTCTGTCCGTCGCTAGAATCGTCATGATTTGCGTCCTACCTATATTTCTTTCCACAAACCTACTTACTCTTTGTAAGACAGGCATAGCTCTATCGGTCGCTCGCACGAAAAGCGCATGAGTTCTCGGCATTCTTCGCTTCATAAAGTTAGAGATAGAGGTCAAGGTCTTTGTAGCCCCGTCCTTTACTTTGACGACGACTGTATGCATTTTGGCGATATCTTTTAAAACGAATAAATGAAGCCGTTTAAGTATTTTTGTAGCATTGTCCCTCGCCCTCATTATCATCGTCATTGGTTTATTTACTTGATCCCGTGCCCTTTGAAGTGAATAGATTTCACCTCGAATTATCCTCAACTTTTTCGATATTTTATCTTGAATATCAAACCTTGCTGTCAACTTAGCCATTTCGTACCCCCTTCCTCACTTATTCGCTTTAGCTGCTTCTTCAGCAAGTTGTTCAAGTTTGTGTCCGATGGTCCCGTATAACATTGCCTTGAAGTAACGTGGTGCTTCATACAACTCTTTTAATTCAGACGGGGAATAATGAAGTTCCGTCATCGCATAAAAAAAATAAACCGCCTCTTTATCCCCGTCTGCTATTAGTTTTTTGCCGCTTCTTCCAACTCTTCTACAGAGTCATCAAAACCATTGATTTCGTTTACGGTAGCCAACCACTCCGAATATTCCCCGCCCACGTGAAGCATTTTCTTTGCCACTTCAATTGGATCTTGCGTTTTATACCCTTTCCGCATCTTCGGTGATTTGAAGTCCGGATAAATGGTAGATTCAACAGCCATATGCGCCATGAATCGTGATTGATCTACCTTTTCACCCGTTTTTCGTTTTCGAGAACCACTGTAAACCGGAATGGTATGAAGCTTTTCTAGCTCATCGATTCTTTCAGTTGTGATTGCTTTGAAACGGAACGGTATCGCCTTGCCTTCCTTGTTTTTAAAACGCTTGGATACGACACGCTCAATTTCCTGTACTTCTTCAGCATTTTCGGGCATGAAAAACGATAAATCATTTGCGATTTCCGAAACTCCTTCTTCGATTCCAATTTCTTCTACTGCGTTATTTTTATTTGTCATTTGTTTTTATCCCCTTTTGGTTTATGTTTTTTAAAAAAAGAAAAAAGAACGAAGTGAATCGCTCTCAATCATTCGAAACCATCTTTTAATTCTTCCGGAAGATCAAGGTCCTCGAATGTAAATGGAACTTCCTCTTCTAGCGCTTCACCTTCCGCATTCAGTCCAGCGATTTTAGCGCTATCAAAGTTAACGTCATAAAGCGTTACCCGCTCAACACCCCGACCCGAGCCGTTATCATCAAGAACTGCCTGGAAAGTAAAATATCTATCAGGTCCACCTTTTACATAATCCATCATTAAGCGAACAAATTTAGATGTGACTTTATAAAAGGTAGCCGTCCCAGTTCCGCTACCGCCAATTGTTTTATGCCCCATCATTCTTCGCCCCATGATAGGCACTTCTGTTTTATTCTTTTCTACCGTGGCTTCAAATTCTTTGATATAGGCAAGTTCTTCGCCGTCAAGGAACAAACGCCCCTCTTTACCGGATATCGTATGAAACGATCTCATTTTAGACATTTTTCAAATCACTCCTTTTCTGAATATAAAAAAGAGAGTCCATTTAGGCACTCTTTTGAGAAACGATTGTTTCGATGTAGTATTTCACAGCTGCGTAAACCGGTTGACAAGCAATCCGAATGTAGAATCCATTGCCCTCTCCTGTTATACGGATTTCGATATCAGTATTCGAGTCGAAGTTTTTAATGCCGCCATTATCTTGCAACGTATTCATGTACAGCGCTATTAGCGTTCTGATGTAATGAGCACCGTCATCACTTGCTGGAATACTCCTATTAGCTTCATTTCGTGTTTTGATTGCCCACTTAATTTCTCGGGTGAGATCATTGTTAACACCGTCGAGAACACGCATGATTTTGTTATCAGAGAACTGTTTATCTTTCTTGTCAGTGAACGAAGTAAATGAATTGATATCCATTTCAACAGAAACGACTTTATCACGCGGGTCAAACGAGAATATGAATTCTCCATTCTTAACAGCATCTTCTTTCGCGTAAACATCAAGACGCTCAGGTACATCAATAGCGCCTTTATATTCAACGAACGTTAAAGACTTTTGAATAGAGGCCCCTGCACTTGCACCCGCAACCCACGGAACACACTCCGCTACAGTTAGTTCCTTTTCATCGAACTGCCCTTTAATTGCTCCGGGAACCGCAATGGTTACATTTTTCGTAACGTTGATGATACCTTCGAAGTCACCCGGGTAATTTGCCATAACACCCGCAACTTTTATACCTGATTCATCTCGTAAACGTTTGATAAATGATGCAAATACAGCTTTTAATTCCTCGTCCCCGTCAACAGGTAGACCGATTGTATCGAAGTATTCAACTTCTGCTGCATCAAGAAAGTCTAGGTAGTCTTCGTTAACCACTTCACCATTTGCTCCGCCAGTAAGACTCAGTCCTGCTGTAAGCGTCAATTCGCCGGTGCCGTGAAACTCGATGTAATCATTCGGTTTAAGATCCGCCAGATTCGTGATAGTTTGTCTAACTACACGCCTCAAACCTAAAAACACCGTTACATCTTTTTTCGTTTCATCAAGCACATTTTCAGCGATTCGGATAATCAGTTTGTTTCCAAGAGTACCACCATATTTAGCTGTAGCTGTTGCGTCTGCCCCGATTTCAACCGTGGCTTTAGCTCCTTCATTCAAACGATACGCAAGAATTGTACGAGCTTCCTTTTTCGCTTCTTTGACAAGCAGTAACCCAGGATCATCAATATCTGCCCCAAGCCATTTCAACGTGTCCTGATCGTCTGTAATCTCGATAAAACTTTTAGGTTTACCCCAATTCAATACGAATGGTAAAGCGACCGTTCCGCGCTCACCTAGTTGCGTTCGGGCCTTTGCTGCCGATTCGAAGCGGAAATAAATACCTGCAAGAATTTTGTCAACGCCTACCTCAAATGTACCACCATTCATTGCTTAACCCCCTTCCTCAAAAAAGCATCAATACGCTTCTTCGCTTCACTTTTGGTGACTTGAATTTCTTTTGATTTTGCAAAAACACCGTCAAGCACCTCGGGTTTCACACCAAAAATATCTCGGCTATGTTTCTGCAATTGATGAATATAAAAAAGAGACTCTTTAACGGGAGCCTCTTTCGCTTTACCTTTATCCAGTTGTTCTTTCGTCATCTTTTTTTCACCCCATTATTAATTTTAAAGTTCTCGAGCGCGACATAATCTTCCCTGTCGTAGTGATAACGACTATCCCAGTTGACGATTATCGAAGCGACACCCTCCGTGATTCTTGTTTCGATTCTAGTAATACGGATAAACTTACCCGTTCCGCTTCCGTCCGGATTGATTAACGGTATCAACATTCTTTTCCGTCTCACTGTATCCGCAATGCGCTCGGCTTCACTGTTGGCTTGTTGAGCGTCTTTGTGAAACAACTTAACAGGTAGGTTATAAGTCTTCATGAATGTAGATGTTGTATCGTTGCTGTCAAAGGAAAACGGCGTCGGGAAATAAAAAGAAGGCACCACGAAGTTTTCCGGCACCTCTTTCGTATAGACTTTCACAGGGAATAAATTGTGAAAGAAGGACATGATAGACCCTACTTCTGGATTCAACGGATCACCTACTCTCTAAAAGGCCTTATCTAACCATTCTTGCAATCGTCGGTCAAGACTCTTTTCAAACAGCTTAGTAAAGATAGCAAAAGCGTTATCCCAGTAATGAGAGCCTTCTACCCATTTTTGCTTAAGCATCATTCCGGTTTCCGCCCCTGGCGTGTATTCGAAACGATTACCTTTCCAAACGCCAGGCACCCACCGAGTTGCTACGCCTTCTTTGTTAGTCCAGTGGCCATCATTTACGTACCAAGCGTAGTTTACATTAGTCCCAATAAGTAATGACAAACCACCTTCATGCATTTCCCAAACGTTTTTAGAATCACCTTTGACAAATGAATTTAAGAGTAGCCTTGTCTCAACTGTCCCAGTTCTAATGATTTCATCCTGAATCAAGTCAAGAAATTCAAACCCCATCGCTTCAAGCCACAAGGAATACTCCTCTTTCAATCCACCATTAGCCGCATTATCCAATGCCTTTGCGAATGCTTCTAGACCATCAATGCCAAACTTCATAAATTTTCACTCCTCGAAACTGTGACTTCTTGATGATGGTTTCGGATATTCTTTGGTTTCTGTGATTTAAAAGAAACGCCATCCCAAACAACTTTGCTGTTAATCCTAACGTCAGTTGATTTTAGATAGTGGACGCCATACGATTGAATAACGACATTGTTCGGCTCACCCTGCATTACCATCTGATTCTTCTCGACAAAGTAACACTTAACATCGGTCAAATCCGGCGCATCATCATAATAAAATTCCGTTTCTCTGTCGTCAGATGGAATGCCGAAATCTCTACCGCCATTAATCACACGCTCTTTCAAATGATGAACGTTACAACGATGGATTAAGAGCTTGCTATAACTCATATCGACCGCATCCTCAGAAACGCATTGCCGTCACTTGGTGCGTCTTCATCAACGAACTCGTTCAGTAAGTCTGAAACATCAGGAATCGACATTGAAGAGCCATCGCCCACTTGGTAACTGTAGTCGCCTATTTTTTCCGACTTGTAACCCTTAACCATTGATTCATCACCATTTACCAACGCAAAATATTCCGCAATCTTTAATAACGCAAGGCGCAGGGTAGGTGGTAGCGGATTATAATCTTCTAGAGGTTTAGTAATCTTCTTTCGGACATAAGTTTCCGCTTCGAGGATATCCATCTTTAAATGGTTGTCAGCACGTTCTATGGCTGCTTCAAAGACCGAATACGCCTTTAATTCAGCAGGAGTAATAGACATCACCCATCACTCCTTTTCTTTCTTCGTTGCCTGTTTTGGCTCCCCAGCAATATCAAAATAACCAGTTGCAACCGCTGCATCCGCCTCTCCCTTTGATTTCACTTCAACAAAGGGATTCTTTTCATCAGCAGATACGACTCCGCTATACGACAAAGTGTTTTTCAGTTTTAATTTAAACAAAAGAAACACTCCTTTCTTATTTCAGTCCTTTGATAAGAACAGCCGCGTCCTTTTCTTCAATGATTGGGTCAAAATCAAGGTGAACAACGTAGAAACGCTTGTCCTGCATAATTGCCTTCTCACCTTCTGTTGTTTTACGAATTTTCACGCCATACGAGTTAACGACTGTTAGGTTTTTGGGGTTAACAAGCATAATTTGATCTTTCGGCATACGTGGAACAGCGATAGATGGGATACTACCAGGTGCATTCATGATTGATTCAGAAAGCCCGCCACCGTTTTTGATGTTTTCATTCAATAAGTAGTGCTCCCACTTTTGTTTCATTGACGGAGCCATCAACCAACGAAGTGTGCCGTTATTGAATTTGTCCGGCATTTGGCCAAGAGCATCATAAAACACGTTAAGAGACAATGCACCGCTTTCTTTTGCTGCACGATCTTCAATATGAGAACCGGTCTGCAACTGCTTTAACCAACCGTCATTAATTTTAAGGAAATCATAATCAGGGTCATCCTCTTCCGTTGCTTCATCACCATTCAGGTACAGGTCTTCAAGGTCGATACCAAGCTGAGTTGTCATAAGCTTCGATACAATATCCTCGAATCCCTGACCTTCAATATTTTCGCGTAACGTTTCTTCTGAAATTTCCCAAGGCAAACGAACAGCCGTTGTTGAGTACTTAATTTCTGCGAACTTAGGTTTTTGACGCTTTCCATCATCTGTATTCTCTGTTTTTTCACGAAGAATGCGAGAATCGATACCGATCTTGTCAATCTCACCTGTTTTAGCAGTACGCATTTCAGTACGGATTATTCCGCCTAGCGCTGTGTTCTCGAACGTTTGTTGAATAAATTTACTTGCTTGCTCCGGCGCTAATAGACCGGATGTAACATCACCTGTTGTGATTGTTTTCATAATCTGTTGATTCGTTGGCATTATTTATTTCCCCCTTTTAGATAAAACCATTTAAGTAATGTTTTTGAACTGGAACTTGTTCTTTATCGTCGTCAGCTTGCTTCGATACTCCCCGCGCTTTTTCAACCGTATCAAGTCGTTCAGTGAGTGGAGCAAGAGCATCCTTTAAAACACCTTTAATTTGATCAAGCACTTCATCCTTCTCAACCGCTTCTGGTTCAGGTGCTTCTTTTTTAATTTCCTTCTCGACCGCTTCAAGACGCTCCGTAATAGGTGCTAATGCCTCTGTAACGGCTTTTGTAATGTCTTCTGCTTTCATTTCTTCGTCATCTCCTTTTGGTGGACTACCCACCGCTTTTGCAATGTCTTCTTCAACTAGAACTTCTTGAGCAATATCGATAAAATCTTGAAGTGCTTCACGAATCTTGGTTGAATCGGTTTCTATAGTGCTGTTGTAGCAACTATCCCAATTCATAATCACGCTGTTCAAAGCATCCTGCGCCGCCCAAAACTCACGGCGTCTGCGATCTTTATTGTATTTATCAGCAACCGCACCTTTTTCAACTTCTGTTTTACCGGTGAAGAAGTTCTTCAGCAAATTAAAAAGCCCTTTTTCCTCATCGTTTTCCGACTTGGTAAGTGGCTTTTCTACTTGTTTTTCTATTGTTTTAGCGGTACCAGCAAGACTATATCCAGTGTACGCCCCCTTCTGAATCGCTTCCCAAATTTCATCAGATGCTTTTGTAACCAATATCCATGAACCTTTTGCGATTGCCTCTTCACCGATTGTAAAATCAGCAGGAGCAATGTATGATTCGACAACTTCACCGACACCAGATTCAAAATCATGCTGAGTATCAATGTTACGGGCATCTTTTACAAATCCGTGAGCCGCCTTTTCAATTTCAGCAGCTGTCATAAAGTCGCCGTCAGTATCATGCGTTGATTCGTCGTCAGCGCTTCCGGGTGAGTACACAATCCCATATACGAGTTGTTGTTCAGCCTCTTCTTTATTGACGAATACCTTCACTTCTTTTTGAAATGTTGGTTTGTCAGCTGATTTTGTAAGGAAGAATTGTTTTTTGTTGGCCGCTTTTCCGACGTATGAAACGTGTGTAACACTTGCATTGACTAGTTCTCTTGCCATTCATTTTCACCTCCTCTCAGATTAAGATTAGGTCCTGCTATAATTCCAGACAACCTATCATTAACAATAACTGCAACTGTCGAAATACCATTCCACAATGAAATAATTTCGTATCGTATGCGTACTGATAGATTCATTTTTACTCCTCCTAACTATTCAATTCCTCCAACACTTCCTGCCGAATCGCTTCTTTTTCCTCTTGCGACAACCCAATTATCTTTTCATCGACAACTGGACCCATTACGCAGCCGCAGTTAATTCTATTTTGGGCACTAAACGATGTATCACGAGGATACAACCCCTCTTCTCCATCAATATCGAAGTATTCATCTACCCCGACTACAACGCCATCCATTGCAACGTGTGCCATTCTTGGACTAGTCTTTGCAAAGCCGCTATGCTTCCACTTCTTGCCGACAACAGCCGGACTCTGGGAGAACGATTCAAAGTTTGCTCTGCTCGATGCAGTGAGTACTTCGGTTCTCGCTGTAGCCCTAGCACGCTTCCTATCGAATTCCGGCATATCTTTCAGCCTTAATTCAACCTGAGCAATGGATTCACCAGCACTTATCGCTTCAATCAACTGAGTTTCAATCGCTTTATGCGTATTCAGCTTCATGATTTCGGCTAATTCTTCTGACCACGACTCAATCCAATCAGTAGTACGCTTGGAAAGGACGTTGAATGCAACGTCTTTATCAATTGACGCCATGATGATTTTCGATAAGCTCTCAGTCGTGTTCTTTAAGAATACTGCCGCCTCAGCACCAAAAAGAATAGCGAACTCATCAGCCGCAAACAAATCATTTTGAAAGTAGTTCAGCATCGCGCCCAGTGTCTCTTCATCGTCTTTGGCTATGAATGCTTTAAGTTCATCAAGGAACAGCTTACGTTGTTGCCTGAGTAGTTTTGCGGTCATCTTTTCGAACTCACCGACCAGACCGGGTATTTCTTCTAGCTCTGGAGCATCTGGAAGGCTATCAATAAAAGCGTCTTCGTTTTCCTCTGCTTTTTGGATGAACAGATTTATGTTGGCAAGAAGCCGTTCGACCTTAGTCATGACTGCATCTCCAACACATCTCTGAGGTCCTTTAAGAGATTGATAAGGTCAGCTTGATCATCCTTAGATTTCGCGACATGAAATCCACCCAATGTATCCGACTGATTTTGCATCAGCATTTGAATCGGCACGTTGTATTCTTCTCCGAACGGCTCGATTCGCTTCCCAAGTACTTGCCCCAATAGCCCACGTAAATCATTAGGTGCAACAGCACCAGCCTGTATGAATGGTGCAAGAACTTTAGATATTTCTACTGGATCATGAAAGTCAGCACCTTTTATGAACAGCTTGACGTATTTGAATCCCATCGGCTCTAAGAATAAAGCATTCAGCGTTCTGGCCAATGTCTTTCTCTCTGGTTGAAACACTTGTTCCTCCGTCACTTTCCGAGCTGTATCAGCAGATGCTCGGGAAAAGTCTTGTGCCTCTCCCGTATAAAGTGGTGGCAATCGGAACGATGAACGGATTTTCTTTCTTGTGTTTTCATCATATTCAAGGAAAAGCGCATCTTGCTGCAACACTTCGGCCAATGATTTGATTTCGACTTTAACCGGCGTAACCTTCTCATCACCGTTAATCATCTTTTCTTCAACAGTACCCACCGCTTCAAGCAACAGAAATTTATGAGCATTGTCAGTGCCTTGCAAGTCGTTCATGTAACCTTGTAACGCTTGATAAGACGTATCATCCAGTTTCCCGTTCGATACCGTAATAGCAGCAGGGATATGTCTACCGTTCTTGAAATACATGAGGTTCAATTCTTCCGCTTTACGAGCACCATATAAGCTGATTAGATTCCCAATCCATCGCGGCTTTCCATATGTCTCTGAACCAATCTTGAAGTGGAATATTTCAGTTGCTACCAAATGTTCAGGTACGTTCTCATCAAACTTCCCAGTAGCAAGATTCATAGTGCGAGGATCGCCATACTCTTTGAAGAATACTTTCTTTTCATCAACGAGCTGAACGTACTTCCGGAATCGCTTCCACCGCTTCACTTTCTTTTCTACGCCATTTTCATAGATGGTGTATTCGACTTCTTCCGGGACTGTCTTTTTACACACCCTCATATACTGCGAGTCAACGTATTCGATACCCACCGGGTCGTTCTTGCCATCCCTTAGAATTTCCAAGTAACCGTTACCCGTTTTCTCTTTGTCATCGATAACGTAACCAAGGACAATCTCAGGGGACTCATCTAAATTCAGATAACGAATGAATTCATCTAAACGAGTCCATTCGGTTTCAGCTTTTGATTTTACCCCTTCGGCAATTTCATCAGAGTTGATATCCTGCTTGTGTTCAGCTTCTACACCAAACCCGACGATATTTGTTTTATAAGCATCCACGCATTGTTGCAGTATGGATGAGTATTCAGCGATTAACTTTAACTCTTTCAAATTGTACGGGGGTTCAAGAATGTCGCCATATGTGTTAGCAAAGTCATCTCGATAGATTTGGTTGGTCGTAGGAGACACCGACGCCTTTATGATCCTTGCCCTTACTGTTTGTTCCGCCAAAGTCATCTCCTCCTTCCTTTTGGTCTTTGCGCTTTAGCACGACCATCAGTTTCTTCTTCAAGTTTTCTGTTGCCGCTAATGATTTCCGCTATTCCAGTCGTGGTGTCTGGTGCATCATCATGCTTGCTTTTTCCCTCTTTCTGAAAATCAGTCATAGCCTTATAATATTCAGGCCATTTATCTTTCCAGTTGACAGGGAAATACAAATGCCCCATAACGAATGTGCTGTTTGATAGTATCCGAGCCATCTTATTTTTAGATTGAAAAAACCAATTGATAGATACGGATTTTGTTTGATGCTTCTCCCATATCAATCTGCCGACATTACGAGCAAAACCTTTACCGCCGTTATTCGATTCAAAGAGAGCCGCATTAACATTGTTGGATACTAAAAAGTCTGCTGTGTCTGGTTCGGTTATCTCCATGCCGTCTTTCGTATACATGACATCCAAGATATAACCTTCGCCTTGATATTCACCCGCAACTATTGAACACAAATAATCACCGCCATCATCAGCGGTGTCAGTATAATTTATTATTCGTTCGAACAGCGGTTGACCACTTGCGTCTCTCGGAATATGTTCATAGGTTTTAAAGGAGCTGTATAGTCGCCCTTTTATATCAACCGGCTCCTGTTGGTAGTTTGCAGATGCTATATGAATCCCCATCGCGCGAACCTTCATATCATAGCTATCCTTTGATAGAACAGCCGGGCATAACATTGAACCGTTATCTTGTAACGCCTTCATAAGCACGTGACGGACTGCTTTTTTCTCATCTTTAAAGTGATCGAGAGCCATTCCCGCAAGGTCATTACTTGCCCATCGAGTCATAATCAGAATGATTTTCCCGCCTTCTTCAATCCGTGAAAGCATCGTGTTCGTGAACCAATCCCAGTGCTTTTCAAGCGTTAAAGCATTGTAAGCTTCAAGTGAGTTTTTGATTAAGTCATCAATGATTAGTACAGAAGCACCGAAACCAGTTGCAGTACCTGTTGGAGATGTTGCTAGGTAGTTGTTGTAACCGCCGTCTAAACTCCAAAGGTTCATAGCAGCATCACCTTGTTTTATATGCACATCAGGGAATATATCTCTATAAACAATACGTTCCATGTCTGCCTTTTCCTCGGATATCCCATTACGAACGCCTTTCGAGAACATTGTTGATAAAGTTTCGTTGTAGGAGCCTGTCATAATCTTCTCATTCTGATTCTGACCGAATATCCATTGAGCCAACATGACAGCTGTTCTGGACTTGCCATGACGCGGTGGAACGTTAATAACAAGCACATCATCGTCCGATTCATAGAACGCTTGCATTTCATCACAAAGGTCGATTAAGTACTGACGGTCTGCCGCGTAAAAGTCCGGCGCTAATAAATGACAAAAATAAAAGAACTCACGGTTTGCAAGTTCGATTCGGGCCATCTGTTTAATTTGTTCCAAATCCATCATTTGTCTATCAACTTCCTCAAGTCCTCAGTAGACAAATCTTTAAGTGGATTGTTGATGTCCATACTACCGCTATGTTCGATGTCCTGTTTGTCACGCCACTCTTTTGGTTTGCGATTCTTCAGCCAGAAGATTTGAGCGGTCGTATCTGGATTGACTTCTTTTGTGACAATCTTTGTTACTGACATCTCATATATCCCTAGTTCGTCACTCCATGTTTTTTCTTGCGTAACTTCATTGTATTGATATCCAAGCGCCCGTTTAAGTAGGGCATTCTCGACTTGACGGTCAATTACTTCTTTGCCCCTTTTTAGGGTGTCACTTATGTCACCATACCTCTTAATCCACTCTTGCAAAGTTTTTCTAGTGATCCCTATGTTTTGGGCTATCTGTTCATTAGTCAGACCGTCCCTTGCCCAACCTTCAATCTTAATTAATCCCTCTGGCGTTAACCATTCAACGAATTTACCACGGTTTCCGCTTTTCTTTTTCTTCACATTCAATGGCATCACCTCATTATGCTAATTGCTTAGTTTATTTTTAGGCATAGAAAAAGCACCACGACGGGTGCGAAAGTAGAGGAATTAGTTCAACATCGAGTGTCGATAACATTCTACAAAATGATCATTAACCATTCCTATTGCCTGCATGTATGCATAAATGGTTGTAGAGCCTACAAATTTGAATCCTAGTTTTTTTAAGTCCTTGCTAATCAGCTCTGATAATTCCGTTGACGCAGGAACATCCGATATTTTAGTCCATTTATTTTTAATCGGCTCATGATTCACGTACTTCCATAGAAAAGAATCTAAGCTCCCATATTCATCAATTAATGATAAATACGCATTAGCATTTGTAATGACAGCATTAACCTTTAACTTATTCCTGATAATACCTGTATTACTCAAAAGTTCATCTATCTTGTCTTGATCATACTTCACAATTATCTTAGGATCAAAAAAATCAAATGCCTCATTTATTGTTTCTCGTTTTTTCAGAATTGTTATCCAGCTTAAGCCCGCCTGTTTACCTTCTAAAATAAGTAGCTCAAACAGTTTATTTTCGTCATGAACGGGAACCCCCCACTCATTATCATGATATTCTCTTTCAGTTGTATTCTTTTCAGCCCAACTACATCTACTAAACGGAATTTCATTACTCATTAGACTCACAACCTTACTCATTTAATTATATTTATCCAAAAATTTATTAACATGCATTTCTAACACTTGGAATATAAAGCTTTTATTTCCCACAATATATAACTCCTCACTGAATACATATTTCGTCAAGAAAGTTGTAAATCCTCTATTTATTTTTCGTATGTATCGGGGGGGAGTGTCGCTCGCTCATGCTATTTGCATTTTAAGACTTAGAAAAAGCACCGCAATGGGTGCCTTCCCTTTCACGAACTTACTAATCAGCTACATTTAACTAAAACTCTTTAATAGCCGCTTCTAGAGCTCGTATGATTTCAGAATAATTTTTTCTGCTACTTTCACAACTACGCCGGCGCTTGTCTCCTTCGACTATTTTTTCATGTAATTCGGTAATCATCCTCAGAATAACACCTTGAGCTCCTGCTAAATCAGTTTTTGTTTTTGCTATTTCCAAAAGTCTTTTTTTCTCTTTGAGCGCAAGTTGTTCAATGAATGCATTCTGCGCCTCGTCATTAAAATGCGCATAAGCATCTTTCGCTTCCTGTATTAGCGCTAAAGTAGATTTCTTTGGTAATTGTTTGATCTCTCTCATTTTCCAACCTCCTCACTGACATTATTCTCCAAAAAAGAGGTAAACCCTCTAATTGAAGAACTAATCCAGCAAGCGTTTTTTTCGTTTCCCATTCCTTCTGTATCTCTTCCCAATTAGGCACATCACATCACCGTCCGCCTCCCCTTATTTTTAGGTATAGAGAAAACATCTCCGAAGAGATGCTTCTGGCGCTTAGCGATAAGTTATTACCGCCATAAATTCATTTTGAATATCATACTCAAGCATAGACACTTTCAAATCTACAATTTCAAATTCCTTTAATTCTTCTAATGCAATGTTAGTTGATTCTTCAAGCTTATCTAAGTAGTTACTGCTAATAATTTTTATTTGCATTTCAATCACCTCCCAATTACCAACATTCGCCAAATAAGGTGTAAATCCTCTAAATTTCATGAATATCACACGTATGTATCAGGGCTGGTAAGAGGGTCATGTCGCTCGCGCGCACCCCCTCTTTTATTCTCCCCTCATATATGCAGACTGCGTACGTCTTTCGTACGTCATAGTATTTGAAATGAAATCATTGCATAGAAATTAAATTCTCTGTTTCTATCAGAAACACTATTTCCTTTCATGACAAAAAAAGACATTCTTCACATTATTAGAGGGAAATAACAATTCACTGGCGAACAGTACATATGTAACACAAAAAATAATAGGAGGTTTTTCTTATGTACTACCCATTGTTAAGGAATGGAAACAACGAAATGAAAGCTTTGAAAGAACTTAAAGTAGGTAGCAGGCCCATGGTAATTCCTATCATTGAGTCTAAAAGAATAAAGAAAGAAAATATCAAAAATTGGGAAGGTACTTTTAGCACATTGGGAAGATATTTAAAAGAGCGGGTTCAAAATATCAAGTTTATTTATGATTTCAATTGCGCACTTGAGGACACTGGAAATGACGAGATATTATTCTCTGCTAACGGTAGTAATTTAGTAGAACATTGCATTAGTAAAATGCAAGAACAAGAACTAGACATCGTTCCTTGTTTTCAACACGACTCTCCTACTTGGTTAATTAAATCAGTTCTTGAGTCAGGCTTTAATCATATTGCTATTAGAATACGCTGCCATGATTTCCAGGAATCTTTTGATCCTTTTGTATATGAAAAAATAAAAAAGGATATTGAAGCGGCTACTCACGATACTCGTTTCACAGTTGTATTAGACTTTTATAATCACATTACTTCTACAAAAAGAATTCAAAATGCAATAAATGTATTTTCTGAAATCCCAAAATCAGAAATAGTTTATCTCGCGACTTCCTGCCCAGAAGACGCAAGTCAAGCTGACGTTCATGGTGTTACATTGATTGGACCTCGGGAAGAACTGAATAAATACTTAGATCTGAAATCATTTAATCCAGAATTGAATTTCGGAGATTACACCACTCGATTAAAAGGAGAAGTGTTAAGTGGTTTCAACTTTAACAATTCATATTTGAAGATATTTTACTCATCTGAAACTGACTATTATATTGCTAAATCAAAGCTAATCAAAGATGGTGGAGAGGCAACCTTTCATCAAATTTGTCAAGAGTTAACCGAACAAGATTTTTACCCCGGTGAAGATTTTTCGTTTGGAGATAAAGAAATTAGGAAATGTGCAGACAAAGAAATAGCAATAAGTGGCCACCAGGCACCTATCGCTATCGCGGTTAATCATCACATTGAAACCACCGTTAACCAGTTACTAAGATAATCTCCAGTTTTCTCTTGTTTTCAGTACATTGTAAACATATAAGCGTATAACATTGGGATCAGCTTCTTCATTTAATAATGTAAGAAGCTGATTTTTCCTCATTTTCTTAAGTGATTTAGACCACTTAAGATGATCAATTAGTCCATCTAATTCTTTTTTCCATAACAGCTTAATTACAAGCTCAGGATCTTGATATGAAACCTGTCTACCTTTACGGATATTAATCAATCTCGTTTGATCTGCACTAATTGTTTTAATACCCCACCATACTGGAACCATTTCTTTAACATCTGAAAGGTATTTCCTAGAAGCGACAATGGTCATTCTTTCAAATGCTTTGTTATAATACTCCATCTGTCTTGGTAATCGATTCAGATTGTCTAAATCGCTTTTTATCTCATAACCATGCATTATTCCGTTCACAACTGCTACATCAATCCTTGAGGCTCCAAAATCTAAGCCTAATTCGTTAATTATCCTAGTATCAGCACACCGTGAATATGTTTCGTTTAACTCCTCTAATAAGAGCATCCTTACTTTTATATCATTCAATAGTTCCAAAAGTATCACCTGCTTATATCATATTGAAAATTAGTTTTGATTTCAAGTGACAATAACAATAACATGTCCTTAGTCATGACACTTTTAATTTCACTTTTTCCCTAGCCCGTTCAATGTACTGCTGCACGCTTCTTTTAGTTATTCCGAGTTCGTCCCCAATCTTTGCCATGCTCATCTTCTGCCCCTCATGCAGTATGTAGCATGTCCGCTCTCTCAATGAGAAAGAAGAAAGAATATCCGCCAGTATAATCTTTTCTTCTTTCGTCATAAACAGATGCTTCTTATTGATGTCATTCTCTTCTCTCAACTGCATTTCAATATCCGGAATCAAATCAATATTTTCATACGACCTCCGTTGATAAACAGCCTTTTCATCGACCCCTCGATAAGTGTTCGGCTGTCGTCCCGTAGTCATCCATTCAAGCGAATAAGTCATACTATCAATCATGCTGTTGAACTGCTTCAAATCATTCATTTCAATTGGATTAGCTCTGTCTACTTGGTCTGCCCGCTTCTTCATATCCTGCCTGCCCTCGATATACTCCGGTACCATTTTATCCACCCAACTCAACATGAAAGCGCCCCCTATCGATATCTAACTCCCTGAGAACCTTATATAAATCGATGCATTTAACGAATAATTTTGCGGACCATGTGCTGCGGTTTACGATTAGTGACTTGATGCGTTATTTTCTGCCTACTGAAATTCCGTTTATGATGCTGGCGAACAACGACTCGTTTTTCCTCTTCAAGCTGATACCACTTATCAGCAACCGTTTTAGTCTTTTCCCATAGATTCCGAACGATCTTCGCAAGTCGTTCTCGAATCCTGCTCCACATTTCAGCAAGTGCTTTAGCTACCGCTTGAATCCGTTCGCGTGTTTCTTGATTAATTTCCATCGTCTTTTCCTTCTCTAATTTTTGAAATAAAAAAAGAGGACAACAAATGACACAGCGCAATGCTGTAATCAATCGTTGTCCTCTGGTTGGCCAGGGGGACACTATTTATTTATTATTTAAAGAATAACTGCTTCCTTTACAATTTTCCTCAATCCTTCAATATTTTCTTTTATTTCTCGATTAAGAGTAACTGTATCGGTTTCTTCGGAAGTGTGGCCAATCTGATTTCTCAAAAAGGAATAAATCGTTTCATCAAAATCAGCGTTTTCCCTAGACGTTTCCCTTAATACTACATTTGGTTCTATTGATTTAATAAAATCGTCAACACTTATTTGTCTTCCATGAAGGGCTGATAGGATGCTATAAAATAAAACAAACTTTCCAATTTCATCGTTTATTCTACTTACATTAATAAATAAGTTAACGTAGCTAGTATAATCATCAGTAGAGTGGTTCTCTAATTTACCTTTCAAATCCTGCTCATTTTCCAATGGTCGAATTATCGTTAACTCAGATCTCAAATCAATATTATCTCTAAATCTGAGTACTTTTTCGTTCTTCTCCTCCGTATCTATAGGTATAATTGATTTCCATTGAATATCGTGTATTTCATACCCTGTTTCCATCAAAAAAATCTTAGTGTAGTCTTCTAAAATCTTTTGAGTTACATATAAAGCTCTTCCATCATCAGAATAATCTGCGGTAAAATCTATTTTGAAAGTACCACTTTTAGCACTTATTATAGCCCGTTTGATTTTTTCATCTTTAAATTGTTTAATTACTAACTCTTCCGCCAGAAAGAAATGACACTTACCCTTAAATGAGATTTTAAACAAACTCTTCCCCTTCTTCCTTTCGCATCCGTTTAATCTTCCCTTGATGCGTCACAATCTTATACTCCCAATGCTCCAGTGAACAACAAATGACACAGCGCAATGCTGTAATCAATCGTTGTCCTCTGGTTGGCCAGGGGGACATATTATTTACATTTTCTTAAAATTAAAGATAATCTCCAAGCTAAATCATAATATTCATATCTATCTTCGAGTAATATTAATTTATTTTTCAAATAGAATTCATAAAATTCCTTATCGATAGTGCCTTCTATATACTGTTGATAATTACCGTAAATTTCATCAATATCAGACTTGTCTACTTTATTAATTAATAAATTTGATGTTGTATATCGATTATGGAGTATTTCCAAATCATTAAAGGGCTTATTGTATTCGCTTCTTAGAATACCTATTTTAACGAGCTTGATTTTCAGGAGTACTGAATCCTTTCTCGCTGAGTCAAATAATGACAAAAAGGCAAATATAGCAATCTGATAAACGCCGTAAAACACTATTGTTTTTCCCACGAAATCATAACTAATAATATTGTATGTCCATGATAATATATCATTTTGGGCAATAACATTACCGAGAATAAATAATCCCGATATTGCAATACATAATTCCAATACATATAAAATGGCTTGTGTTAAATAGTTCAGAATTCTTCCCCCTCTTCCCTCCGCATCCTCTTGATCTTGCCCTGATGCGTAACAATCCTATATTCACCATGTTCCGGAAGCTCCCTCACTTTCGCAATCCCCTCCGAAATAACCACCACACAGTTCATAGGTAGTTCCATTATACCAATTCCTAACAATAATGCATCTGTATTAAAAGTAATATCTTTATTCACCAGGACCCCTCCTTGTGTTATAATCAGTCTGCTGAGGACGGGAGGTTTCCTGTCTTTTTATTTGTCTAAAAGGTGGTCGTTTTCTTGTTTGATGGTATCGAAACTAACTACATGACTATCATAGGTCCAATAATTGTATTGTTCGTTACAATGCTCGCTGTTACTCTTGTTTTCAAGATATTTTTTAGTTGGTTACCTAAAAGACTATTTAATTTCCTGATCGGCCCGGTAGCTCTATTCGGAATTTATATATGGGCAATTCCAATGAACGCTGGATTTCACGAACTTTTCAAATAATCCATCAAGGCATCCTGGTCGATGTCTTTTTTATTGCCCAAATATCCCCTGCTGCCGTACCTGTATTTCCCCGAGCTCAGCCTGTTCGATGATGAGCAACCCAATTTCCAAATGTTTACGTCCTAACTCTTCCGTGATGCTATCCATGCTCATATCCGCTTCCCACATCGAGCTGAATACATCTGTTTCTTGCTCAGTAAACACCCAATCAATATCAACGTCATCAAGTAACACACGCTTTTGTTCTTTCGCGTGGATCAAACCAACACCTTTATCCCTTTCAATTCATCCGTCAGCTGCATAAACATCTCCATATCCTTTACATCAAGCGTCATATCAATCTGTAATAGCAGCATGTCCTTGTCCGTGACATCCGTTTCTATGCTAGGATGATGCTCCAAATATTGACGGGACATCTTAGACTCTTCCGAAATCTCATTCATGACCTTTCGAGAGTTGATTTTCCCCATTTCCGCTAAAGCATTCGCATACACAGCAAACGAAAATCCCTCCATCAATCTTTTAAACTTTTCACGTTCACGATCATTGTTCATCCTTCTCCACCCTTTCCGAGTCATATGACAAATGAATTTTGATCCAACAATAATTTAGTAGTAGCCGTCAATTACGCCGGATTTTTATTTTGTTATTGGTAAAGATCTATATTAAATAGATACTAAGATAAAATCGGGAGGCACAAACATGACCAATAAAAAACTTGAAGATATGGACAATCAAATTGAAAAAGTAAGAAAGCAACTCAATGATCTAGCTAAGGAGAAACCTCTATCTGACCCAAAAGTCGTTGAAACAAGCCAATTGCTTGATTTATTATTAAATGAATATGAACGGTTGAAAAATAATAAATCATGAATCATCCCCGCTCACCCCTTTCCAATTCACCATGCCGAAATATCCTAATCTGATTAGACTTCGCAAACAAAACCTCATACTGCCGTAGAGGTAAAAACTTCACAATTTGCCCCTTCGATCCCTCATACAATTTGAGATAGTAATAATCTTCAACTTCTTTTTCCTGCACATTGACGACAACCTCAACCGTGTCTCCAAGCTCAAACGCTATTGTTGGCACCGCATCGAAAATAGTGAGTTGCTGCACCATGGTTATCACTCCCTTCGCCTTATGTTCGTACTGCGCATTACCACATGGCTTGCTCCAAAATAAAATGGTATACTTCCTAATGGAATCAGAACCTTCGATAAGGTTTTGAATATTCTCAATGAAAAGGACGTGATAAAAATGTCTACGGAAGCAGAACGACTTTCTAAAGCATTAAAATCCATAGCACGAAACGAAGATATCAAGGCATACATAAAAAACTCCAAGGAACTGTATCCTCTCTTTATGAAAGCCGCAACACGATTTGTCTCTGGCCAAACACGAACGGATGGACTGGCACGTATTTCCAGGATTGCCAAAATGGGTTATCAAGTATCCATCGAGTACATCGGTGAAAACACACGCTCGGAAAATGAATGTATCTTGGCAAAGAATGAATTTCTCGAACTGATTAACGTAATTGGTGCTGAAGAAATGAAATCAACCGTTTCTTTCGATCTATCACATTTAGGTATGTCAATCTCAGATGAACTTGCAGCTAAACACTTAGAAGAAATCGCACAACAAGCACAACAATACGATATCCAGCTCATGATTAGCATGGAGGAGTCAGAAAAGACCGATCAAATTCTTAACATATATAAAACATTGTCACCCATGTATACTAATCTCGGCATAACGTTACAAGTACACTTACTACGTTCTCAATCCGACCTACATGAATTACTTAAATTCCAAGGTAAAATCCGCTTAGTAAAAGGGGCTTATCAAGAAAAGGAAGGTACATATATACCACGATCTGTAGAATTAGATAAGCGTTACGTTGATTTTGTTATGGCTTGTGTAGTGAGCAGTCATCCTCTGTCGATAGCCACACATGATGAAAAATTAGTAACAGTACTCAAAGAAAAAGGGCTGCTTGCTAATTCTAATACTGAAATAGAAATGTTAGATGGCGTCCGTCCAGATTTACTTAAATCATTGAAAGATGAGAATCTACAGACAAAGGTGTACGTCACATATGGAACGGAATGGTACTTGTATCTTGCACATCGCATTGCAGAGCATCCACCAAATCTGTATACGTTTGTTTCTGATATGATTGAGTCAAAAAGCTTACAGACCTCCCTTTATGAATAAAAAGGAGTATGGATATTTTAAAGGCAGAATGTTTTTCTCTGCCTTTTTTGTTTCGCAGTTTGTGTTTACTGCGTCACTTCGCCCGTCCATGCTTCCGACCAATATAATAAAACCCCAACGCAAGTGACAAAGCCGAAATAACGAATGCCCAACCTTCAAATGTGGTAATCACTGTCGACATAACTTCCATCCCTCCTGTCTTTTCTCATACAATTCCCGCCGTAACAGAGGTTCGTACAACCAAACTTTGTAGCCGTCCTCCCACTTAAATAACAACCGCCACACGCCGTTCATACCCCTCACCCATCCCCCTTAAATAATCCCTTGCGCTATCAATTCATCCACGTTTTCAGCATCAACAATATGGTCGCCTATTTCGAACCACCAACCATTACGGATAAGCAACATCCTAAGATCGCTTTCGTCGTCATTTTCGTGACCATCCGCAAATTTCGCTCGATTTGCTCTCAAGTCAATATAGTCAAAGGAATCCATTTCTTCTCTTGCGTTAGCTATGCTTTTGGCTTGATTTGCCGTTTCCGCAAATACCAATACGCTCACTTCATAACTCACGTTTTCCGACACAACGTAGCCTTTTATCATTCCCTCACCCATTCCTTATTTTTCAACCGTATAACAATTAATTCCATACCAGTTTTCTTTTCGAACAGCTTTTTCCTCAACGAGAAGTCGCGTCCAACTGGACCACCTTTGATATCGATAATTTCAACATACCCATCAAAGTAAGTAACTCTGAAATCAGCCGTGTAGATAGCTCCTGCCTTTTCACGCCATTGTTGACCGTGACACAAAGTGCAATTTATAGGATTACCCGTTTTAGGACTCGGACGCCTACCAGTTCCTGCACAACGCTTACATGCAACCTTGTACGGTTTGATAATCTGAAATTCCGGTTGAACCTCAATCAATTTGATAGACTGATCTTTTTTCAAGTGAACGTAATAAGCTCCTTCAGTGAGTGAGTCGAACGTTATTCCGTCGATTACAGCAGTCTCGGAATTGAACTGACGCGGTTGTTTCGGCGCCCTCTGTCTACCAGGAACCCTTTGAACACTTCTCATACAGCCACCCGCTCCTGATACTCAATTACTTCGAAGATGGTGATTTGGATTCTTTCAAATTCCGCTTCGGCCTCCGCTACTTGTTTTCTCTTACAAACTGACCCATAACCAGCCCTGATGCTCATATCTGATTTCAATGGTTTGCCGCAACGCTTACAGTTGGCCACCAGATTCACAAAATCCCCTCCAACGTCTCTATTAGTGCATCCTTTGCTGATTGGTACCTGTATACCAATCCATAAACCCTGTCGTAACTAAGCCCGTTATCCTTGATGAATTTCAATTCCTGGTTCGTGAAGATCTTTCCGTCTTTACGGACTGATTCCGGTATCTGATCCACCTTGTAAGTAGCGAATTCATTACGTAATCTTTTATTCTCATGCTGTAATTTAATAAATTCCTGCTCCCATTGCCATTCGTTATCCACTTTGACCCCTCACTTTCAAAGTTTCACTAGACTACTAACAGAGCGTACAATGTTGTTTCCCGTCGATTCTGAGCCTCCAACAGTTGATTTGGTGTATTCATTCACCTAGACCAACTAAAGCTGCTAAAGGAACTGGTGTGCGGTTATTTTGATTCCTTTATTCCGCCACTTCAACCACCTGAACTTTGTCCCAATCAAAAGACTCCAAAATTTTTAAAAGCTTCTCCACTTTCGGCGATCTCCAAGCTGTCATTGCATAAGTGTGAGCCTTTGACGAATAGTGATAATGGTTTAATTCCAAATGTCTTTTCGCTTCTGATTTCGTGAGGAACATCGTGTTGTAACGAATAAATTCTTCTTCTTTCATCGGGCATTCGCTGAAATAACCGTCATCGTTCATGTTTTCAAGCGCAAATTCCCACAATTCCTCGAAAGTTGCATCCTCCGCATTCAACTTCTCTTTCAAGTCGCTGACCTCATCAGCATCCAAATATTCATGAACGTCATCCAAGTAGTAATCACTTAAAAACTCTTTCAAATCTTCAACATCAGTAAATTCCGAGTGGTCACCGTCGTTATGGAAATAGCTTGTGGTGCAGCTGTCGTATTCCTCATTTCCCGGAACCATTCTGTAATCCTTAATCGCCCAAAAACGGGGAGCTGCTTGATAATCTGTATCCTGCGTTTTTAACTCCAGTTGTAAATCCTTCAAGAATGCTATCTCGCTATTCATTCCGCCACCGCCCTTTTAACCGCTAGTAAACTAACGAGAGATTGATAGTCCATTTCAGACAACAGTTCCCCGTTACGGCCATTCACGATTCGCATAGCCTGCAACTGCTGGATAAGATAATCCCTTTGCATTTTCCTCACGCCGTCATCGCCTCCACTTCGCCAAGTTCAGCCAGGAACATCTGCACAGCGCCCTCCGGTGTCGTTCCTGTCGTGATCCGTAATTCGTTGAGCAATGAGTTGAATTGTCGTTCCAGATGCTTGTCCATGCATCCTGTGTTGTTCCACGCGCCCGCTGTTAGGATTAGTTTGTTGATGATGTGTTTAGGCATTGGAGTCACACTCCTCAAAACTGATGAATGATTCGCCTGGGTAAACGCCAGTAACGACGCCAAGTTCATATTGCTTTTCGGCAACCTCAATTTGTTTTTCTAAATAGATTTTGAATCCTAGCTGTCTTGTTAATTCAACAGTGTCGCCAATCCTAAATTCTTTGATCCCACGTCCAATCCCCGCCCACAACCGACGCTCCTGTTCAACTTTGATTTCTTCGGGAGTTGCGTGGCGTAATGATTTAGCTAAAAACCATTGCTTCGGCATGTCATCAAGACGAATATCTGTCCGAATAAACCCTCCATCATTGAAGCCTTCAACTTTACCGACAAGAGAAGCACCTAGAATATCTACGAAGACAACCCAATCCCCAACCTTGTACTCCGGTTCGACTTCATAACCATTCACCAGTGCATCCAACAACCTGTCGTCATTTTCACCATCAACCATCCACCTAGCAATTACCTCGAAATTAAATTTGATCGGTACAAATTGCGTCGCAAGGATAATCCCGCAATCTGTGTATCCTTTTTCCCGCGCCCACTTAATCGCGTCATCTACCCCGCGTGGCACCTTCACTTTTTCAGTCATTCCGATTCCTCTCCTTCAACAATCAATTTCGGAGCTTTATTTAACACGTTGTGAGAAAACATGACCTCGTTGCTTAATCGGTAAACCCAAACGCAATCCCGATCCACCCCGTAACGTAATGCAATGTGTGTTTCACCGGCGTTCATGTATGTTTCCCATCTTAAGTTCCCGTTCAGAGCAACCTTTGCTTCTTCAAGAAAATCTAAATCTTCTTGGTAAATTTGAGCAGTCATTCCGATTCCCCCTGTAAACGTTTTTCATATTCCTCAACGCTGATTCCCAATGCCCTGGCCGTAACATGCGCCTGTCTGTGATTGCTTGCTTGGTTGTATTTACATTCCGAATTGCCGATGATGCGCCACCATGTACGCCCCTTGTCATCAAGTTTGTATGCGGTCAGCGGATCTCTAAATTCTTTTGTCGTGAGATTTGATGTGTACCAAATCGGCTTATTACCTCGTTCTCGGCCATTGGTAATCTGGAATATCCAATCCTTTTCATCATCTGAAATTTTTTGGCTACTCATGAAATCGTCCCAAATTAACAAATCCGCTTCCAAGCACGCACTCATGATTTCGCCAAACGATTCTTTGTTGTTGAAATTCTTAGTCGCTTGCAATCTACTAAGCAAGTCTTTTTCAGCAATGAAGATGACCGCATAGCCTTTTTTAATTAGTTCGTTTCCGCCCGCTGCTGTTAGGTGGCTTTTACCGTTGCCTGTTTCACCGAAAATGAATACGCCTAATCTCCCGCGCTCCTCAAAATCGTCAACTGCAGAACGGATCTCTTTATGGGCCGATTCTGTACCTGGTCGCATTTTATAGTTTTCAAAAGTCATTGATTTAATTTCGTCCATTGCACTGGATAGCTTCAAGGCTTTATTGATGCGCACCCTTTTCAGCTTTGCATCTTGTTCACGTTTGAAGTCCTCACGTGCTTTCGCTTCACAGGGACAAGCGAGTGACACCCAATGCAGTGCGTCTTTAAACGGATGCTTGATTTGCATTTGCGGTTCGTCTTCTCCGCAAAACCTACACTGGATGGCTTGGGGTTTAGCTGTAGTGTTGGACATCCCCGAACGTGCTAGTATTTTGCTCATTGCGTTTGCTGGTGACTCCATCTGGTTCACTCCTTTCGTAAACTGGGATAACAGGCACTCTCGCCACATTCGATGTTTTCGCTAACTCATCAAGCTTCTGAACATCTTCAACCGTCTTCACATTGTGGTTTGCCCAGTTCTTCAAAATACCTTGCGTGTATCGAATCAGATTTTTAGGTCTTGCTTCAACAGACTTTTTCAAAGCACAGAAAACTAATTCGGAATTATAGTCGTCAACAAGGAATCCAAATTCTTGACTAACATGTGGTGAAATCAATCCGACGTTCTGTTCATAAAAAGAAATTAACTCTCCAAAAGATTGATCAACGACAACAACAGGTTTTTGTTCTGGAACTTTTTTTTCTGATTTTGGCGCTTCTTTAGTTTCCTGTTGTTTACTTTCCTCTTCTTTACTTTCCTTTACTTTACTTTGTGGTGTTAATGTGGACATCATGTCGCAAATATCACCGTTAATGTCTACATTTATCTTTTTCACGTCATTAATTAACATATATTGGTTTACTACTGTTACGTTTTTTCTTCTTTTGGTAGCTTCAAAGTACCTTTCTTGGATACCAGCCGACGTCAAAACCTTGTAAGTTTCGTAGATGTCCTTGTTGAATATTCCGTACTTAATGCAATCATTTACTATCTTAGTGAGGGTGTTAATGTCTACATTAACTCGCCTACTGAACAGTAAATGTTCCATTTCACCCCACTCATAGTAGTAACCTTCCTTGTAAATACGCATTAATAACTTGATTACCACCGAAAATCCAGTCATGCCATGCAAGGCTTCGACCAGCTGGATCTTGTCATCCTGGTCGATGTCCACGTCTAATGGAAAGTAGTCAAGTCCTCGCTTTTGCGGTCTCGCCATAATGATTTACCTCCTAGATTTCAGTTCTTTATTTCATCCAAAAACCTGCTTTTTTCTACTTCAATCAATGAACCATTCCACTCTTGCTTCATTAAAGAGTGAGATAGGAACAACTGCTTTTTCGCTCTCGTAACCCCGACATAAGCTAAGCGCCTCTCCTCTTCAATGTCACCGCGTTTGGAAGGGAATGTCCCCTCTACTAGCCCTACTAGGAAAACAACGTCGAATTCAAGCCCCTTACTCCCGTGCATCGTCATCAATTTAACTGCATCTTTTTCATCGATTAATTTTTCTTGAATATCACGGTATTTAAGCCATTTCAAGAATGTGGAAAGGCTGTTATCTTCACCTAATGTTTCCTTTGTTTTTTGCCACGCTTCAATATACTTTGTCCCGTTTTCTAGGGCTTCAATTCTGTTTTCAAGACCTTTTTCTTTGTAGTCTTGAATAACTCCAAGCACTTCTGCTGTGTAGAGAATTAGAGCCGCGACACTAGCACCCATTGAATGTTTTTCGGAGATCTTCGAACCTAACTCAAAGAATCGTTTCGACTGTCTGAAATCCATCTGTTGGAACATGGCCAACTCCGACTTGTCTTGCTTTAAAGCTTCGAGACGCAGAACCTGCTGTTCCCTTTCACTTAAGAAAGGTTCTGGATAACTCAATGCACGATTGAACGCTCTACCATCCTTGTTATTTACGATGACTTGCAACCAAGAAACGATGAAAAGCATATCCCTATTTCTCATGATGTCATTGCGCCCAAGAGCGATATTTGGGATGCCGTTTTGTTCTAATTGCTCCTGCATCCTCTTAAGCTGCATGTTCGTTCTAGAAAGCACCGCAATGCCCTTGTATGGTGTACCTGACTCGTATAAATTTCTAATTTTGTCTAGCACTTGTTCATATTCCATCCGTTCGTCTCCAGTTGTTGAAATGGTGACCTGTGGACCTTCTTTATGAGCAATCAATGTTTTCTCAGACTGATTCACATTGTGCGAAATCAGATTATTTGCCGCTGCAACGATTTCTTTTGTTGAGCGATAATTATCTTCGAGTTTCACAACTTCGCAATTTGGATATTCATTCGGGAAATCGAGAATGTATTCCACTTTCGCACCACGCCATCCGTAGATTGCTTGGAAGTCGTCTCCTACTACGAATAGATTTTTAGGCGCTAACAGTCGGAACATGTCCATTTGGTCATCACTGCTGTCCTGGAACTCATCTACAAACACATGAGAGTACATTTGCTTGTAGTAATTAAGTGCTTCCGGATGTTCGCTCCAAAGTTCATTAACTACTGAAATTAATTTATCCAGATCAAGCGCATTATTTTGGCGCAACCGGTATTTGTATTCCTTAAGAATTTTAGTAATTTCATAATCGCTTCCGTCGTTATCTTCGTATGCTTTAGTAGTTTTAGTAATTGTTGCTTTGCTGCCTAACTCTTTGATGATTGCTTCCAGTACGGATTTACGGTCTTCTTGGTCGTAAATTGTGAAGTTTTTATCGATGCCTATCAAATGGCCCCAATCTTTCAACACGTGAACTGCGAATGCATGAAAGGTATTGCAAAACAATTTCTTCCCTTCACGTTCTCCAATGAGCCGAATAACGCGTTCCTTCATTTCTTTGCCTGCTAATCTAGTAAACGTGAGGGCTAGCATGTCGCTAGTCCCTACACGATTGTCAAAGAGGTGCGCAATTCTCGTGGTTAGTACAGTCGTTTTTCCGCTACCTGCTCCTGCAAGACAAAGGATTGTTTCGCTTGTGGAAATAACAGCTTGGTGTTGTTTGGCGTTCAATCCTTCAAGCAATTTTGCTTGCATCTTGATCGACCCCCGTTGCTGATAAATCATCCACTTGCCAACCGTCAGCAGTAAAGTCGTACTCTAATGCCCCTGCCAAAATGATGTTGTCTACTTTGTCGGATAGTTTGTCCAACCCGTATATGAGCAATTGGAAGTTTTGCTTATCTAAGTGATTTAAATTGTCCATGACGAGGATCCGTAATTTCGGTTGTGCTCTATCGATAATTGTCATCATCATGGCTGCCAAGAATACTGTCTGTTGTCCGGTTGAAAGGGCGTCAAAATTCACTTCGTGACCGCGTTCGTTCACCCAGCCGAATTCAAACAATTCTTTTCCTGTATCGCTTTCAGTTTGGAAGTAAGGCACTTGTTCGAATTCCATTAATTTTAAATTCTCTTCAATCTGTGAACGAATCGGCTCCAAAATTTCTTTGACCAATTCACCCTGTACGCCTTTAGCGCCAAGCGATTCATTAAGTACTTTCAACGCGTTTGATTTATACTCTGCTTCATGGTTTTGTAATACGTTTTCATTCATTAGAACGAGTGTCTGTTTTGATTTATCCTTTTCATCAACCTGCACTTTTAATTCTTCAATTCTTGCTCTTGTTCCGATTGCTTGTTTTTCCATGATGCTAATATCGCCAATTGGTTCAGTTTTTTCGTGTACCAATTTCTGTAATTCCGTATCCAGTAATGACAATTTGCCTTCTTTACGTTCTTTTAGAGATTCCTTTTTTTGTATTTCCGTTTCTTTCATTTTTATCTGTTGAGATAACACTTCACGTTTAGCTTGGATTTCTTGCGCTGCCGAGAATACTTCTTTTTTACCATCTTCTTGTAAGGTCATGAGGACCTCTAATGCTCCTGCACGCTTTTTTAATTCATCATGTTGAATCGTCAATTCCATTAACGCCTGTTCAGCTTGTGCTTTCTTTTCTGCAACGTAATCATCGAATCCAGTGAAATCTTTATTACAAGAAATCATTTGACTAATGACACAAACTCCTGCTAATTCCCCGACTTTCTTCAAAGTGCCATCAAGCGTTTGGACGTTTGCCCGAACATTCATCATTTCTTCTTGCACTTTGTGTAAGGCTTGTCGCTGCTCATTCGCTTGCTCAGTTAGTTTATAAATCGCATTATTGAACGGTAACAATTTGCTTTCCAAGTCAAACAGCAAAGGCATTGAAGCAATCAATCCTGCAAGGTCCTTATCCAGTACTGTGTTATCTATGTCGATTTCCGTTTCGTTTACAAGTTTTATTTCCGCTTTCAATTCATCGATGCGATTTAACCGGTTGTCGATTGTTCGTTTCTTTTCAGTGTCAGCAGCAACTTTCTTCTCAATTTCAATCAGGTTTTGTTGAAGTTCTTCTAATTCTTTTTTCGTTTCCGCAATGTTGCGATCCGTTTCAGCTAACTCATTTTTCATGTCAGCCATTTGTCGAACCGTGCCCTGTGAGTCTGCCTGTTTACGTTTCCAGAACGTTGATTCTTTCGCCACCCAATCAATCATCGAAATCAATCCATCGTGTATATCTTGCTTGTCACGGTACTCAGCAAGCGCATCTCCAATGAGTTGTTTCGTAATTTCAAATTGTTCTTTGTTGTTTTTTTCTAATTCAGTTGTAAGCATTCTTCCCTGTAGATAATGAGACAATTTCTCTTTATCCCAAGAGTCGCTATCTATTGGAGACAAGGAGTAAATGAAATCCCTACGCTTTGCATCAGATAAAGAAAGAAATTCGTTGAAATCAAGCGCTACAGGGAAATTCCCTATTTCATCTTGTATTCGCGCTTTCTTTTCCGTTGCCGTACGTTCTCCTTTACCAGGAGAGACATTCAGAGTCTCTTTAATGCTGATCTTCGTTTCACCGGTTTTCCCGTTCGATTTTTCGTCTCTTGTAAAATTACGGGTAAACTCAAAGTCGGTTGTTTTAAGTCCGACCGTCATACTTTCATCTGTGGCGAATTTGATTGTTTCAGCCGTTGTTTTCCCTCGCCCTGGAATGGACCCTTGCATCGCAAGTCCGAGCGCTTGAATCCGAGTTGTTTTACCGGATCCATTACGACCAATGAAGATGTTCTTACCTGTAAGGGACTGAGTTGTGCTTTGCCCCTTGATATTTTCCATCTGAATTTCTGTAATCATTAGAATCGACCTCCTTCTTGGTTGAATAGGTTAGCCGAGGGTTCTGTTCGTTCTACAAATTCTGAAACTAAGGGATTTTCGGTTCCATAAGTTTGAGCGACTTCCTCGTCATCTGTATCGGTGGCGATATCTTCTGCTGTCGCTTCAACAACCGCCTCGATAATCTCTACTTTCTGATTGCCAACCTCAATCTCTTCACCGCGTTCAGCCTTATCAGCAATATCAAGTAGTTCTTCACGATTAAAATCGTGCACGTAGCCGACAACTGGAACCCTTGCGATCTCGCCTTGTTTCGTAACGTACGCCGCACTAGCAAGTGCTGGGTGCTTACTCATTACCAAACGTTCACAAATGGATTGCGCATTACGTTCAGCGAACTGTTTTTTATTAATGAAGGTGTCAATCGCTTTTAATACATCTTTGTGTTGGATGTTTGCAGCTATTCCAAGGAAACCGTCAATTTTCAGAAAGATGCTGTTTGTTTTTTCGTCTTCCGTTAGCATTTGTTCCATGCATACTCTGCCGGCTTCTCTGCTGTATCCAACCTTTTTGGATAAGTCTTGAATGAAATACATCTTGATGTCATAAAGGAGTGTGGCGCTTGTTATAACTAGGTTGCCAATCGGGCTGTAACCAATCGCTATTTTTTTGACCCAAACCTTCGCAATTGTTCCCGATTCCGGATCAATCATCGGATATGGATTAACAACGATTTGACCATCCGGCAAAGTTAACTTATCTGGAGTGATAATCGACAATCCGGCAATCTGATTCAATGTGTTAAAACCTTTAGCTGTCGTCATTGTCTTACCTTGAATTGTTGCAATTTCACCGTTCTTTTCATTCAGGGTAATCGTCCCTTTTACACTTTGGATTTGACCACCGTTTACTTTTTTAACGAATACTTTGCCATCACCTAAGTCCACTGCTTGTTGTTTTCTTAAGTTAGCAATCGTTTGTAATGCTTGTTCGTATGCTTGCTGGTTTACCTGTAATTCGTTCGACATGATTGTTGCCTCCCTTGTGTTTTTTGCGGTCCCTATGTACAATGTTAGTAATCGATTTTCATAGGGACCACACTTGACTCGCTGCTCAAACAGCGGGTTTTTTATTTTGCTTCGTAGAATACAACCCCGACCACTTCTGTTAGATAGTCCCGGATGTTTTCGGTGTGGACTGCTTGTCCTTTTTCGTCCATGAAGTATGATGAAGTGTTCTTGATTTCAGAACCGAATATATCTTCATTTGGATGACCTTCGATTACCGGATGATTGACGCTGTTGTAATCAAGTTCGTGTTCCAAGTAATCGTTTGTTGGATAACCGAATTGCATTGTGCTTAAGATGTCTGGATGATCCATTACTCCTCACCTCGCTTCGGTATCTGCCTTGTTTCCCAATCATTGATTAGAACCAATTTTCGTTTGCAATTGCCGCAGAACGAATGATTTTCTAACCAAGTGAAGTAAACAATTTCGCCGGGTTGAAAATCTTTAAGGCATTCACCGCAATACTTGCTGAGTGATCTTTTCATTCCTTATCACCCTGTTCTAATTGCCATGTTGCATACTGCCACATCGTCCCGAGTACAAACGCAAGAACTGGTGCGAAGTAGAGTACAATTTGACCTTTTTCCGCTAATGTCAGCATTCTAATTCTCCTTTCTGTAATAGATGGTTGAATCCCATCAAGGTGTCCAGGGACGAGTAACCAGCTCGTTAGGAGGAAATTATTCAATGGCTCCTGGACACTTTGATAGGAGCCAAGGCTCCAGTCGTTTATAGATCAAAGTAATACTTCCTTATATCCATGTGTATGACCCTCAACAAATCTGCTCTATTCATTGCATCTCGTTGTATATCTGCCGTTCTCGGATTACTGATAACATCTTCCCATTTCCTTATTTCTTTGAGCAGACGTTTTTCATACCCTTCTAATGTCTTAGATGAATTCATTTGCTTTTGTCTATTTCGCTTGTTCGCCATGTTATTCGCTCCCTTTTGTGGTATAATTACGGTACAAGTTTTATTTCAGCTACCGATTGACATTCCAGTGTCAGTCGTTTTTTTGTGTCTAAAATTCGGGATTAGTTGGACTGCGATGCCTTTTGCTATCAACTTTTCGTGAAGTTGCTGCATTTTGCTTTTCATGTAGAACCTCCTAGAATAAGAAACTTATGAATCCGCCTAAGAACTGAGTTAACGTTTGAGTAAGCGCTACTACGTCCACGCCGTTTACCAACACCACACCCATCTCTATTGGCGTGGTATTCTGTACTTGTAATCGAGATGTCACGACATGCAACCACCTCATTAAGTCGTCTGATTGCAACGACATCTCACCTCTTTCTAACTTCGATATCGTGCTCCTTGAAATTTGAACTAATGGAGACATTTGTTCTTGCGTTAACTTAACCGCTTTCCGTGTCGCTTTCAGCGCCATTCCAAAATTCATAACACTTTTCCACCTACCCTCGAATGTTCAAATTCTGAACATGTTCATGATTTGAACAGTATTTCCAATTTCAATCTAGTAATATAGTTAATGAAGGAACTCACCAACATTGCAGGATACCCCTCCTTGCAACCTCGATTTACACCCTTCGGAACTAAGGGGCTTGCCCGCCCCTCTTCGCTTTATGCCACTCTTCTAGGTATCCAAGCGTTTACATATCCGATTGCTGCTTGGAGATCTTGGCGCTTTACATCTTTATATGAAGCAACGCCGAACCGATCTTTAATTTCGCGGTACAATTCTCTGAAAAGCTTCGGCCGTAGTTGTTGATGCTTTTCAAGCTCGTAAACCTTTCGTGCAACTGCTCTTTGTAAACCGCGCTGTTCTCCGTGATCCAAAGTGATTTGATTTTCCACTTTATCTTTCAACTCTGCTACATCTTCTTTAAGGATTTCGACATCCTCTGATGTTTCAAGACTTAATCTCATCGATGCCCTCAATTGCTCCGATGAACTCAATACCTTTGGTGCATTTGCTACTTTCTCCAACTCTTCAAACCTAGTAACATATGCAGCAGTAAATAGTACGCCTTTTTCACCAGTCATTTTATTGGCTACCATGTCGCAACCTTTTTTAGTTATTAGGAAGCTAGGTCTTTTCTTCATTTGCATATCTTCGTATTCGGATTCAATGAAGAATTCAGTGTGGGCGAAACCGCCCTGACCTAAATATTCAACATAACTCCTAATGCTCTTCATTAATGCGTTATGCTCGCGGTCTACCATCCTCGCGACTTCCCGACTATCTGTAACTAGTTGACCGTTAATAGAGACTACTTTTAAATTGTTCACCCAACATTCC
The DNA here is from genome assembly GCF_014302295.1 of Sporosarcina sp. resist. Classification (NCBI taxonomy): domain Bacteria; kingdom Bacillati; phylum Bacillota; class Bacilli; order Caryophanales; family Caryophanaceae; genus Sporosarcina; species Sporosarcina sp. resist. Next base: position 4,569,433 of record NZ_CP060287.1, read on the forward strand.
TCCTATATAGATGATTTGTGGAACCCTGTACAGTGCGCCTGCCAACGCGTTTATTTTTTATCTACCATTCACTCATGATTTCTTTAATGACTTTCACGCTCGGTTCATAAAGCCAAAGTCGTTTGCTGTTCGGCTTTTGACGAAGATGCACCCGCATCCGTGAGTCCCTTAAAATGTTTTCTTCTAGAAACGTTTTACCCACACACAACCGTTTACACATTTCTTCTACGTCCCACGTGATTAAGAAATCTCGGTGAGTTGCATCCAACTTTTCTTGGAATTGTTTCTTCGCATGTTCTCGGTCGAATTCAACGCTGACTTGAGCCATCACCATCTGGCTCCCTCCCTTCTATTCCTTCACACCCACCAATCAAAGTTCGAAGTCTTAGCGTTGGTTATCGCTGTCGATCCCCTTCTAGTGAAGGATCGTGGCGTACTCCGCTCGTTCGAACTTTCATTGCTGGGTGTGAGGTGATTATTTTTAACCGACTTCTTTCGCCCCCCCACCCAGACACACATCGTTTCTATTTAGAGTAAAAAAAATTTCATCTATCGAAACTTTATACAAATCAGATATTTTCTTCGCGAGTGCTAGGGATGGTGTCCTGTCTCCTCTCTCTATCGCGCCGAGCATTTGCGGAGTTATGTCTAGCGTTTCCGCAATTGTTCTCCTGGACCTTTCTCCTCGGAGTTCCGTCAAGCGGATACGTTCGTTATTCAATGTCAAAACCTCCTTTCAGAAACAATTCGTTTCCTTATAATCATCACTATACAGAAACAGTTCGTTTCCGTCAACTCTTTTAGAAACATTTCGTTTCAATTGTAGAATGGAAACTATTTGTTTCCTATAATGGAGTTAGTTCTAAATAAAGAGGGTGTTATTTATGTTAGGTAAAAGACTAGCCGAACTCAGGAACATGAAGGGCATTAGTCAATATGAATTAGCTGACCGACTTGGTTTTTCGCGAGGTAAACTTGCTAATTACGAGCAAGGAAGTCGTCAGCCTGATTACGAAACGCTTAAATTAATCGCTAACTACTTCGGAGTTACAACAGACTACCTTCTTGACAACTCTGATATAGCTGAACCGACTAAAACCGTCACTGTTGCAGGCCAAGAAATCAATCTATCTATAGAAGAATTAATGGTTTTCAACGAACTTAAAAAACACCCAATCATGTTTCATGACCTTGCTACGGATCCAGAAGCAAAAGTGAAAGAGTTAATCAAGCTTTATAAGATGAAGAAGATGTTCTTGGAAGATGATACTACGGAGCACGGGGATGGATTCGGAGAATTAGAAGATTAAATTAAGGAAACTAAAGGCTGTGATTACTTGCAACTACGACAATTGCGTACCTGTACAGACTACTGGGAAGAACGAGCCGAAAAAGTCCTCTCCCACTTTCACTACGCGTTCCCGGATGATATTCACATGCCTGACCTATGTTGGCGCTACGGCATCACTATTCTGCCACTAGACGCCCATTTCGTCGAGCAATTTGTAGACTATGAATCTGTTAGTCACCTAAAATCTTTTTCTGTTCCTAGTTCAAAGGCTAGGCGAGGGACCATTTACATAAAAGAGAATCTCGGCCATATCGAAAAGAAATTGCTTTTAGCAGAAGAGTTCTGTCACTTATACTCGCACGGTGCATCACAGTTATCAATAGATAAACACAGTTTGTCCAAGCTTGAAAAACAAGCAAAAAAGATGTCTGCCTATCTATTAATGCCTGCTAGATTTATCAATTCTGTTTATGAAGCTGCTTATGATGAAGCTGTTGTCATATCTGATATTGCTGATTACTTCCTTGTCACAGAAGAATTTGCACAGTATCGGCTGGAATTGATATTTAATCGCAAGGTTGATGCGTTCGTGTCGCATTGGGGTATGTTAGGGACGTTTAAATGGTTTGAGTAAATTGCTAGCATGTACTGTGTGCTTGAAGGGGTTACACATCTGAAGAGTTTACGGAATGTTCGTTGAGTTATGTTGGCGAGATAGAAGATATAGGAGGGTTTGATGTAGATGCTAAGACCTAACCAAATTGGTGATGATTTTGTATTGCAAAAGGTAGATGCAGAACCCTTTAGAGAAGCGACAAAAGAGTTTTGGTTAAATTTCATCTATTCTTACCGGGAATATGTGAATACACACTTGGAACAAAGGTATGAAGAATTTCCATCACATTTTCCTTATATGAAAAAGCTCCAATGGATAACTATATTTAGGAACAGTGAAATCATATTCTACATATATGAGGATAAGTCAGATGGCATCAAGTGGCGAACTCTACAATTTGATAATTACGGCGATTATAAAGCATTTCATCATGCTTCACAGGAAGTCAGAAATGCAAAGATGCAATCAATGTTAGATAGAGATGATCAACCATTAGTTAAACAAGAAATTAGTTATGGCTTTATAGAGCAATCTACAATGGAAGCTTCGGAAGATCCTTCTGATTTAGCTGAAATGGGAAAATTAAAAGGTCGAATGTTGGCTAAGCAACACGGCGATGTATTGAAGAAGGAGAAAGAGGAACGATTCGCATTATTTGATCTTGAACAATTTGTTTTAAAGGTTGGTGATGATCACTTCGAATACGAAATTGGCGAAGCCATCGAGGCGTATAGACAAGGTTTGTACTTGGCTGCAACAGCGGTTGCTGGAGTGGCACTTGAAAACATCCTTGTGCTGATTTTAAAGAAAGAAGGACTCTCTTCTCAAACCAAAGGACCTTATATCAAGGACTGTTTAAAAGTATTAGTCGATAACTCATTATTAGAAGATCGCAAACGACGAGAAATAATGAATTTTAACAATACTCGAAACGGAGCTGCGCATTCTAATTCTGGGATAGCTATGGCTGGGCATGCCGAAGAAGGTTTTAAAATAATTAAATATTTGATTCAGGAATTTTACTGAAGGTAATCCTTATTTTTGAAATTAATCAAGTCTACGAATTCGTCATATAATTTAATTAAATTTTCATCTTGATCAAAACCTAATGAATATATTAAACCGTCTAAATGGGAAATTAACAATTCAATTTCTGACACTGTGAAGTGAACGGTTATTTGTTTTTCTGTGAATTCCATATAATTAACTCCCCTGTTTTTTATAGTAGGTCTTAATATATAGTATAGTCTTATTCGAATAGTTTTACACGTGAAAAGTAAGAAAATTTACGCAATGTAGCGTAGTACTCCCCTGCCCTTTTTCAGGGCTTTTCTTTTAACACATGGAAGAACATATATTCGTAACAGTATAGGAGGTGATGCACATTACCTATCCCCCGCCGTGCGCCTGCCGACGCTAAAGGGAGATAAATAAGATGAATGTTAAAAATAAATCAAAGAAGCCAAAGAAGAATTTCACCAGCAAAGAGCCAGAAGTGTTTTGGCATCTGAATGCCAAAGGAGAAAAGTTGTGGGGTTTCAGGCATCGCTATTACGACACATTCGGCAAACGTCGAGAAAAACCAAAGCAAGGCCTAGCATCAGAAAACATCGCGATCAGAGAGTTACTGAAAGTGAAAACTGAACTTATCAACGGAAACACTAAACGTGTTGATAACTCTAATTTAACAATTTCTGAGTGGGTTGATATTTGGTTCAATGAAAACGAACGGCATTGGGCCATATCTACGCAAATTAGACGCAAAGGTATTATCAAAGATCAAATAAAGCCGCTTGTCGGGAAATACAAACTAGCTAAGTTGGATAGGTCCACTTACATTACCAACTATATTAATGAACTAGTGAAAAGTTATGAGACTTCGAGTGTCGAAAACTTTCACAACATTTTCAGAATCGCTATCAACGCCGCTGTTGACAATGAAATTATTCCGCGCAATCGCTTCAGTAGAATTAAGATAGCTGGTAAAGAGGAAGAAAAGGTTAATGAGAATTACCTTACTGCAGCGGAATTAAAAGAGTTCCTTGTTTTTTCGAAAAGCAATACAACCATAACGAATCACACCGCCATGATGCTGCTTGCTTATACCGGTTTACGAAAAGGTGAAGCGAATGGTTTACGGTGGGGAGATGTTGATTTCGATAGCATGAAGTTAACTGTGGAACGGACGAGGGATCGAGATGGTACTAGGAAACCGAAAACTAAAAACAGCTATAGAACCATTAATATCAGCAATTTACTGGTTGAACAACTTAAAGTCTACCGCAAATGGTGTATAGAGGCTAAGTTCTCAAACGGGAAAAAGTTATTAGATGACGATTTCATCTTCATCTCTAATCATGACGCTAAACCTATTAGCGATGACTGTCTCAACAAGTCATTTAATTTCTTGGCCAAGAAATCAAATATCAAACGTATTACTCCGCACGGAATGCGTCACACGCATGCTACAATATTATTAACGCAAAGCGAACCGCGATTACCTGTCGCAGTAATTGCCAAGCGTTTAGGAAATAGTATACAGATGATTAATAACGTTTATGGTCATGTCATCGAGGAAATAGAAGTAGAGTCTGTATCGTCATTTGATGATGCTGTAAACCTCTAAAAACAGGCGTTTTGGGGGTATATTTGGGGGCAGTTTTAAAATTACGCCCCACAAACCCTTTAACCGCATGGCTTACCGTGTTTATGAAATACTACTATTTCTATTCACGAAATTATTTGAAATGAGGGATTGTGTTGAATCATTTAGAGACGCTTGACGAGTATTTTAAAGAACAACGGGACGAACATCTTGGACAATTAAAAGACTTCCTCCGTATTCCAAGTATTAGTGCATTATCCGAACATAAAAACGATATGCAACAGGCTGCTGAGTGGTTGCTGAATTCATTCAAAGAAGCAGGACTTGAAAACCTTTCAATCGACGAAACAGACGGACAGCCTGTTGTTTACGGCGATTGGCTCCACGCAGAAGGAAAACCGACAATTCTAGTCTATGGTCATTACGACGTCCAGCCGGTTGACCCGCTGAATTTATGGGAAACAGGACCATTCGAACCCGAAGTCCGCGATAACAAATTATATGCACGCGGCGCCAGTGATGATAAAGGACAAGTATTCATGCATGTGAAAGCCGTTGAAGCACTTATGCAAAAGACAGGCGGTTTACCAGTCAATGTGAAGTTCATCATTGAAGGTGAAGAAGAGATTGGCAGTCCAAATCTCGAAAAATACATTGAGGCCAACAAAGACAAGCTCGCGGCTGACGTCATCGTCATTTCTGATACAGGCATGCAAGGACCTGGACAACCTGCAGTTTGCTACGGACTTCGAGGTCTGTGCGGCGTACAAATCGACGTGCAAGGTGCGAAAAGCGATCTTCACTCCGGCTTATATGGTGGAGGCGTCCAAAACCCGATTCATGCGCTTGCAGAAGTTCTCGCCTCGTTCCGTGACAAAGAAGGAACGATTGCAATTGAAGGGTTTTACGACAATGTCCGTCCTCTATTGGATGAAGAGCGCGAAGCCTACCAAGCACTTGGCTTCAATGAAGATGAACTGAAAGAAGAAATTGGCGTGACAGAACTGTTCGGAGAAAAAGGATATTCACACCTTGAGCGTACATGGACTCGTCCTACGCTTGAAGTGAACGGCGTATTTGGCGGATTTTCAGGCGAAGGCATTAAAACCGTACTGCCAGCTGAAGCAGGCGCGAAAATTACATGCCGTTTAGTTCCTGACCAAGATCCAGACGAAATCATTGAGAAATTGAAAGCGCATATCGAAAAACATAAACCAGTAGGCGTAACTGTAACAGTCACCGAATTCGATAAAGGGAAACCGTTCATCACACCGTTCGATCATCCTGCAATCCAAGCTGCAGGACGTTCGTACGAAAAAGTTTACAATGTTCCAACTGCCTATACACGTGGTGGCGGATCAATTCCAATCGTTGCAGCATTTGATGAAATACTAGAATTACCCGTCGTCTTGATGGGCTTCGGACTGGCGTCAGAAAACTTCCACGCACCGAACGAACACTTCCATTTGGAAAACTTCGACCAAGGACTACGTGTCATCGGCGATTATTATTATGAAATTGCAGGCTTTGAGAAAGATGAATTGAAAAAGTGATACGTGTGCCGGATCCTTCTTGTGAGGGTCCGGTTTTTTAGAACTTAACAACACTTTCAATTAAGTTAACAACGCCTAAATGCAACTTAACAACGCTTCTGTCTAACTTAACAACGCACGGGTCACTAAACAACGCTTTTGAAGAACTAGACAACACTTTAAATAAAGTTAACAACGCCTAAATGCAACTTAACAACGCACGGGTCGCTCAACACCACCGATATAGAACTGCAAAAAAGCCCGAATCGCATTATCAAATGCAATCCGAGCAAAAATTACTTCAATACCATTATGCTTCTTCGATTTCCTCACCGTAATACGTGACAAATTCTTCAAGCGGTTTACGTGGTCGAGCCTTTGGTCTTTCGTCATAATAACCAAATTGAAGCATACTGATAATACGTTCACCTGGTTTAACGCCAAGTTCTTCTCTGAATTTCGGGTTATCCAGGAAGCCTGGTGTTTTCCAGCATGTTCCGATTCCTTTATCCCATGCGAGCAGCATGGTGTTCTGAACAAACATGCTTGCCGCTGCATAATCTTCTAGACGTTCTTTCTGACGAGGGTCCTCAGGGACAATAACAAATGCAACTGCACCCGGTCCTGTGAATTTCTTCATTTGTTTCTCAAGCTCTTCTTCCGAAAGTTCTTTCCATTTCGGCACACCATATTCACGTAAAATATCGAGGAATTTCACATATCCCTTATCAGCAGCTACAACAAAGCGCCACGGATTTCGATTGCCATGATTTGGTGCCCATGCCGCATCTTCAAGTATTTCGGCAATATTTTCCGGATCAACCGGCTGACCGTTAAAGTTCTTTATTGAACGACGCGTAATAATCGCATCTCTGACAGATAAAGCTTGCTCATTCATAACTCATTTCCCCTTTACACATACTTCTTCTATTATACCTTAACCATTGATTTTTAGCGAAGCTGCCTAAATTTCGACATATTTAGTGTTTTCTAAATATGTTCTTATTACTTTTCATGGTATAGTAATAGTAGCGTATATTATAGTGATAAAGGATGATTTTAATCATGATAAAAAAGCCAATTGCGTGGATTGTAGACAGCACAGCATACATTTCAGAGGAACTTCGTCAACACCCAGACTTCTTTTCAGTACCTTTAAATATACATTTCGGTGAAAAACAATTTGTTGATGGTGTAGACTTGAATCCTCAGCAACTTTACGAGAAAATCAAGAACGCTAAAGAATTCCCAAAATCATCACAACCTTCTGCGGGCGCATTTGCTGAACGTTACAAGGTTATTGCGGAACAGTACGAGCAAGCAATTGCTGTTCATGTGTCCGGTAAAATGAGTGGGACACTTGCTTCTTCTATAGCAGGCTCAGAAATTTCGGGATTCCCTGTTACATTCATCGATTCACTTTCCTTATCCTATGGGGTCACAGGATTAATCGAACGGGGCATAGAAATGCAAGACGAAGGTGCAACTGTTCCAGAAATTGAAGCGCAGCTTAAGAAAATGGCTGGCACAATGCATAACTATATCCTAATGGGACAGCTTGAACAATTGTACAAAGGCGGCAGAATGAGCGCTGCACAATTTTTCATTGGGAGCTTGTTGAAAGTAAAACCAATTGTCCACATTACGCCCGAAGGTGAATTACAACCAGTAGACAAAGTGCGTTCCGAGAAAAAAGCACTTCAATACTTGGTCGACAAAGTAGTCGCTGGCCACCATCCAGGCCGAACGAAAATTCATTTAATGCAAGGCAATGTCTTAGAACAGGCAGAGCATTTGAAAACTCTCATCACGGAACAAATACCTGATCTCGAAGTGAATATTGGAGATATTAGCTCCGTCCTTGCGGTTCATGCCGGCGAGGGAACGCTCGCTGTTCTATGGTTTGACTGAACAAACAAAAGCGCTAGAGTCTAGACAGTAAAAAAAGCAGTCCGTCTTAAGTTGACGGACTGCTTTTTTACGATTACATTCGCAACTATAGTCATCATGAAAACTGGTCATTAATTTTAAAAAAGATGTACTTTGCATTTGGCGAAAACATATATGAATCTTTGTATGCCCAGAAACGATGCTGTGCGTCGAACGTATGTGCATTAACGAGTGGTGCTGAGCCATCTTTTGCGGTGACGATGGTCGAATGATCGAATCTGCCATCACCTTCAAAATCGTAGACAATGACATCCCCTAGCCCTAATTCTTCAGCTGATGAAACTTGTGTTGCAGTTAATCCTTTTTTCGAACCCGCTAAATACCAACGCAACGAATGCGACGTCGACCAACTGAAACTCCACGTTCCTCCACGCAGCCACCAGCCTCTTTCGCGATTCGGGTAACCATGCATTGGTGCTCCCCCCGCAAGCAAACATTGTGAAATGAAATTAGTACAATCTACATCGAATGATGGAAATGCCGGATTGCGGCCATTCCACCACTGGTTTGCATAGCGAACAGCCGCTTCCCTGTTGTACATGATCAAACCCCTCCTTATTCCATCGTATGAATAGAACAAAGTAGGAATGCCTTTCTGACAAATTGTAGCGCCTTTATTTCATCTAAAAAGTTCATTTAAGCTCCACGGAAATATCTCCATTGATGTAGTTCGGATACGCTTGAAAGTATACTTTTAATAGACTTTCATTATAATTCTTTGTGAAATTGATCGATGAATATTGATATTCTTCATCTCTCCAACTACTTGAACTATTAGACTCAACCTTTTGCCCATCCCCATTTTCAGCTGTAAAAAACAAGAAGTAGCCAAATTCTTCTGCTAGCGGGAATCTTGCTTCTATCGTGTTCTGAGTCATTTTTGTCACTTCAATTTTCCCATCAGAAGGTTGCATGATGACCTCCTGTTTTTGAAGATCAACAAGAAGATAGGACTCGTCTTTCGGCAATGCCTGCATCTTATTAAATTTAAAATATAGCTTATTAGGTTGTTCAAAGTAATTGCTCTGCAAATAGAAAGTTTGCTCATTGTCACTAAAACCAAGTCCAGTCGTACCATTTTGAATGCTACTCCACACTTCCCCTTTTTCATCTTCAATCCGCATATCCATAAAGTTCAATATCTTCATGGAGTTCGGTTCATCAAAAAACACTTTCACTTCCACACGTAATGGATAGATTGTAATCTCTTGAATCGTCATTTTTTGACCTTCAACTTCGACCACTTTGTCGAGCGAAAAAACTTTTCCTTTCTTCACTTCTTTCGGCAGCGTAAAAGGAAGGGAAAAAGCCGTTTCCTTTTCATTATCCAATTGAAGTTCCAGTACAAAGTCCTGCGTATCAAAGGATTGTTTTGCTAAGAATAATACTTCTATTATGTCTTCTTTTCTATTTTCATGCCGTTGATTTGGATTATTGTATGATACTGTGCCAGGTGGAACTACCTTGCCATTATGATAAAGTTCGATTTTTTTATAATCGAGTACTTCGATGGAATAAGGCGCTTCAAGTGTATAAGTAATGACGATTCCACTTTCATCCAGTATGACGCCGTTGATGGTAAGCGTTAAACCATCCTTCATCTGACTGGCATGGACAGTCTGATAATAATCGTTGTCCATAATCGCCTGTAACCCTTTGTCGTATTGAATGTATTCTACAAGTTTTCCCATTCCAGGAATCGAAGCGATCGCATTCGCAAAGGCCGGTGACACCCGGATGGACGTTATGAATGCGAGTAAAAATACTGCAGCGATAGCAACCGTCCAAAGTGATTTTCGACGTTTTTGGCGTTTCGCCCGCCACTCTAAATTGGCAATTAAGAATCCACTCTGAATCGCGTCATTCAACTGATCATTTGGAATTGGAAATTCTTCTAATTTCGACCTAACTTCCCGCAATTGCTTTTCTTCGTTTTCAAACATGGTCCACATCCCCTTTTTCAGAAAGAAAACTTCGTAATGTCCGCAATGTTTTATGAAGCCTAGACTTGACGGTCCCTTCAGGAATACTTTCAATTACGGCAATATCCTTAATCTTGATATCTTGAAAATACATGAGGTGAATTAATCGTTGCTCGACCTCTGATAATGTTGCAATTGCCTCCTCAATTTCAAGATATGTATAATCCATTTCACTTCCAAATTCATCTAATTTATCGCTTTGAACATTTTGTTTTTTCTTCCTCAACTGATCCTGACAATAGTTCATCATAATCCGTATTAGCCACGTTTTTACATACCTCGGTTCTTTCATAGTGTGAATTTTTTTATACGCGCGAACCGTCACTTCCTGTAGCGCTTCAACGGAGTCATGCTCATTTTTCAAGAAAGCAATAGCCGTTCGATAAAGCGGTTCTTTATATAGATGGATGATTTCCAAAAATGCTTGCTCATCGCGTTTAATCGCTCGTTTAGTAAGGTCAACTTCATTCACAATGCCACCCCATTTCCACCGTTCCTACTCATTAGACACACAAAGATGGAAAAAGTTCATTTATATTAAAAAAAGCGCCAAACTTATGCAAGTTAATTGCATGAGTTTGACGCCTTTTAACTATCCAATAAAGTTGAAGCACAAAAAAATTAGTGGTTCAGTACTTTGGATAAGAAATTCTTCGCGCGTTCGGAGTCTGGGTTCGTAAAGAATTTTGATGGTGGAGCCTTTTCTACAATTTTCCCCTCCGCCATAAAGACAATTTCGTCGCAAATTTCTTTGGCGAAGCCCATTTCATGTGTAACGACGACCATCGTCATGCCATCGTGTGCCAATTTACGAATCGCATCAAGCACTTCTGTCACCATTTCCGGATCGAGTGCGGATGTCGGTTCGTCGAATAGCATTACTTGTGGATCCATGGCGAGCGACCGTGCAATAGCTACACGTTGCTGTTGTCCACCAGAAAGCCGACCAGGATATGCATCGAATTTGTCGCCAAGGCCTAAAGAGATAAGCAATTCTTTCCCTTTCTTGTCCGCTGCCTCTTTATTCATCCCTTTTACCTTCAAGAGTGCTATTGTCACGTTTTGAAGCGCTGTCAAAAATGGATACAAGTTGAAATTCTGAAATACAAATCCGATATTAATGCGCGCTTTGTTAATATTCGTTTTTTTATCGTGAATAGAAACGCCATCCACAATGATTTCGCCATTATCAATAGGTTCTAGCGCATTCAATGTCCGAATGAGCGTTGATTTCCCGGCACCACTCGGTCCAATAAGTGCGATTACATTGGATTTCGGTACTTCAAGTGATATATCCGTTAGTACTTGATGAGCACCAAAGGATTTATTAACATTTTTAATGGTAATCATAAAAAACACTCCTTCATAACAAGCTTACACTCAGTTCTCGCGCGATAAAAGTCGTTTCTCAAAATATCGTATAATCATCGACATACTGAACGTCATAATTAAATAAACTATCGCGACAAATGTCCATACTTCTAGCGAGCGGAACGATGTTGCGACAAGATTTTTTGCATTCAACGTTAAATCCGTCGCTGCAATAACAGACACAAGAGAAGAGTCTTTAACTAAAATGATAAACTGTGATGCCAAAGGAGGTAACACTCGTCGAAACGCTTGTGGTAAAACGATATATCGCATTGCATTCGTGTGGGACATGCCTGATGAACGCGCAGCCTCCATTTGTCCTTTTGGTACTGCTTGAATTCCCGAACGAACAATTTCTGCGATAAACGCCCCCGAAAAAATAGCAAGGCCTAAAATGGCAGACCAATAAGATCCAAGTCTAACGAATTGACCAAGTACAAAAAATATCCAAAATAGAAGAACAAGTAATGGTACACCGCGCATCACTTCCACATAGATAGAGGAAATAAGTCGAAAGAATTTGTTTCTTGAAATACGTCCTAGTCCAAAAATGATTCCTATGGGTATAGCAATCAGAAGCGCTATCGCTGAAATTTCCAACGTTTTCAACGCTCCATCAATAAATATATCCATATTGTTTGTTATAATACTCCAGTCATAATTATAGCCGCCCATTTAATTTCCCCCTCTGAAATTGAAGAAGTGGTTATTCTTCTACGACTTCATTCAACCAATCGCTTGTTTCAAACCACTTATTTCTTGAAGCCAATTCAGCTGGGCTATCAATATAGTTCGCTAAAAATGAGTTAAGCCACAAAATTGTTTCAATGTCATTTTTCTTTACTGCAATTCCTAAATTTTCTGAAGAAATTAGGCCTTCGACAGCTCTGACTTGATCGCCATTGCGAAGTTTCCATACAGCGATGGCAGGTTCGTCATAAAGAACAGCATCTGCTTGCCCTTGCGCCATTGCTGTTGCAGCAGATGGGAATTCTTCAAAATCCATTATTTCAGCATTTTTGAAAAGATCTTTCGCTAAGAGTGCCCCAGTTGTTCCAATACCAACTGCAATTTTTTTCCCTTTCACATCAAGTTCTTCCCAAGACTTCGTCGAAGTATCTTTGGCAGGAACCATAAGTGCTTGGCCAGTTTTATAATATGGGTTGGAAAAACTGACAACAAGTGCTCGGTCTCCTCGGATTGTCATACCTGCAAGAATCATGTCGATTTCTCCCGTTTGAAGTGCCGGAACAAGCCCGTCAAATGTGAATTGTTTATACTCCACATCTACTTTTAACCATTCACCAATAGCATTTGCAGTATCAACGTCATAGCCTACAAAATCACCATTTGGATCTTTCATGTCAAACGGGAAGTACCCTGGCGACATCCCAATTACTAGCTTCTTGTTTTTCGCCACGTTTTGCAGAGTCGAGTTTTCTGTAGTGACGCCCCCAGCATCTTTACTACACCCTGCAACAAGTAGAACTGCAATCATTAATGTCGCTGTTAACCACTTTTTCATTGTTTTTCATCCCCCTTTAGTATTATGTAAATAACATTCACCCATTCTGATGAATTATGTAAAGTATAAAGTAACGCTATTAATCTGTCTACAAGAATAATTAAATTATTCTAACCATTTATATACAATAAATTAATGTATTTGTTAAAATATGCAAGACTACAAGCTTTATCTGTAAGGGACTAAGTTATATAGCACTACTCTATTAATTAATACTTATATTAATGTATATTTACTCCTTTAATTCAACAAAAAGCGTTCGGATAAACCGAACGCTTTCGTAATCCTATGAAGTGTAGTGATATATGAACCCCTGACCTTCATACTAATAGCGTGAAGTTCAGCTTATGAACGCTCTTCAATAATCCCCTGAAGTAATATCCGGATATTCTGAACGACCACTCTTCGGCTAACATTATTCGACATATTCGTATAAAACTACACTTTCCATATAGTTTACAAAACGTCGAAGCTCTTTTGCTTCTACCGTGCTGATTGCACCGTCCTTGAACATTTCTGAAATCTCTTTTCTCTGCACTTCAATAGCATTCAAACATAGAATCTCCTTTTGTTCGTCTAAAATGGATTGATCCATCTCTACTTTATGGGGCAATTCCTTTTTATTCAGAAGGCGTTTATAATAATAAATCATATTGTGTAGAACTTCTGGTTGTTCACTAATAGAAGCTCGTTCTTCCAAACCCGCTAGTACTTTCTCAAACGTAAATATTTGCACCGCATCTTCCATTTCCTGAACCTGCTCTAATTCTCGGTCACTTAAGCGCCCGCGTTTCCAATCTCTCAGTACTTGATAGAACCGCTGACGGATAAAGTGATTCGCACCGCTTGTTGCCGCCTTTTCACGAATCGAAACCGACTTTTCGATACTTTTTAACGTAACCATCTTCACTTGGTGCACACTCATATATTCCTCCGTATATTGACGCTCCAACATTAAAGAATGCAATCTTTCCATCTTCAGCTGCTCGTTATATTCTCGTAGCTCTTCTTCGTTTTTATTTTTCGACCGCAACATATGCAACATGAGTGTATAGTCGTTTAATAATTCATAGACAATCGAAGCATTCTCTTCTGTTTTTTCCGAATTGATTTTCTGAATAGCTCCCATGATCATACGCTGCTTTTCATTCGTTAAATCTGAACTGGTCGTATGCGTGCTCGCTTCCCCCTTACTTAGGATAGGTAGAAATATTGTTGCCATAATAAGTGTCAATAGAATAACGCCTGCCGCCAAAAAGATAATAAGTGAACGCTCTGGGAACAAATCGTTCGTTGATGTAAAAAATGGAATCGATAGCACACCGACCATTGTAATCGTTCCACGGACACCTACCAAACTCGTAATTAGACTTGTTTTCAGAGATGGTTTTTCTGTCACATTTTTCAAAATGTAATAATCGAAATGATTAATGGTGTGCGACCACAAAAATCGTATACCGAGTACGACGAAACCTAATGCAAGAACATACCCTAACAACAGCCAATTACTCATCTGTTCATTTTCCAGTAATGAACGCATTGCAGATGGGAGTGTTAAACCTAACAGTAAGAAAATTAAACCGTTTAATACAAATGCGATAATTGACCACAGGTTATCCGTCAACACTTGCTCCTGCGCTCTAAAGTTTTCTGTACGCTCTCTTACAAGCGCATGGATAATCCCCGCTGCTACAACCGCTATAACACCTGATGCATGGAACATTTCCTCTGCTATAAAGAAAATAATAAATGGCGTTAAAACTTGTAATAGCGAATGGAATACTACGTCGACAAATCCCCCTCTACGTAGAACGTAGCGAAGCAAATTAATCGAAAGTCCAAGCCCGATACCAAGCAATGCCCCAACGATAAACATATATAAGAAGTCTCCTGTAGCCTTTTGAACTGAAAAATAACCGGTTACCACCGCTAAAACAGCATAATTAAATGCAACAAGTCCTGAAGCATCATTGATTAAAGATTCCCCACGCACTAAATTCATAATATGAGTTGGAATTTGAATACGTTTCGCAATGCCATTTACAGCAACTGGATCCGTCGGTGATAGAATTGCTGCGAGCGCAAATGCAGCTGCTAAAGGAATTGCTGGAATCATCCAATGGACAAATATTCCACCAAGTATCGTAGTTAGAAGTACTAAAATAATAGCATTCCCAAAAATTGACGCACGCATTTTCCATAATTCCTCTCGCGGAAAATGAGCGCCTTCATTGTATAAAAGTGGTGCTATAAACAGTAGAAGAAACCATTCTGTCTCCACTTCAATTGTAAAATCTTTAACAGCTAATGCAAAAATAAGCCCCACAATAATTTGGATTAATGCAGTTGGTAATAGTGTCACGTAATTCCCAATAACGTTTGTAACAAGCAATAAGACTAGCAACATTAAGATAATCGTTAATAATTCCATCCGTTTTTCTCCTCTTCACTTTTTCTGTTCCAATAATCAAGAACAAAGTGATTATTTCGTCCAAAACGCGCCGAAAATGTACAAGTGTAGGCTGTATGCTTTTCTTACAGATAGCTCATGTAAGAAAGTGGATAATCAACAGACGTGGTTCAATATATAAAGTTAGCAAATATGATATAATCGTGCGTTTATTTTTATTTTATCATGAATTTTAAAAATACTGTTAGCTCCTAACCTCGTTCTCACAGAACAAGATTTGGAGCTAACAGTATTTATCGTTGGATTAATTATGTATGGATTCCCATTTTACTACTCGCAGCACGAAAGACTATTTTCGAACAAAAAAAGGGCCCAGTTATACTGGACACCCTTCTAAACCTATATGGAGCATAGGGGGCTCGAACCCCTGACCTTCACACTGCCAGCGCTAC
Organism: Sporosarcina sp. resist; assembly: GCF_014302295.1. Lineage (NCBI taxonomy): Bacteria > Bacillati > Bacillota > Bacilli > Caryophanales > Caryophanaceae > Sporosarcina > Sporosarcina sp. resist. The sequence continues at coordinate 4,585,167 of NZ_CP060287.1, forward strand.
CCTACCTACTATCAATGAAAGTAAGCAAAAGTAAGAATGGCTTAACATCAACGTTTGCCGGTACTTTGTTACTCAGGTATCGTCAACAATAGGAGACGAAATGACACATTAGGCACGAGTTAGGCACATCTTTGGCACAAATACGATTATACAAAAATTAAATAAACCTGAATACAATAACCGACAGTCTACCTTCATTTATATAGAAGGTAGACTGTTATATTTACCATCCGAGTATAGCCAATTTCACCATAACGTCGTACTATTGAACTATCAGAAAGTTGGAGGTATTATAATTCACTGATCATACTATCGACAAAGAAAAGTATTTGCAAGAACCGATTGAAATTCTAGAACTGATTGCATGTCTAACTAAGATACTTAAAGATAATGGCATCCACACACTTGCCGATGTTTACGCATTAAGAATAGTGGACGTAGACATTCGAGGAATCATACCTGTTTTGCGCCTTGAATTATTTAGCGTTCTGAATGAATTAGAATTGAAATATAAACAGCGAGCCTTTCCTCGGATAAATTCGAGGAAAGGCTCGCTTAGTCAAATCACATAAACTTTTTCAGTGGCATCCTAATGAACAGTGCATAATTTGTTTATAATACTTTATACTTACAAGAAATCGTAATAGTTCATTATTTCTTCTTGTTTTTGACTTCACAAATTATACGTTGTATCCACTCAGAAACTAATGATTCACGTTCCTCCAATGTTATTTCAATTGGCATTGTTAGAAATTGCAAGTCACTTGGTAAAGACGGTAACTTTTCTCTTAACTCAACGTTGGAAAGAGATTCTTCATCTAAAAAAACTAAACGCTTATCATCCACTTCATCGACTACCGCCCCATATACACGAGCAGTATATTCTACATTGTCAAGATTGACAGTTGCATGTCCTCTCACATTTGGGTTTGCGTAAATATGGTCTCCTTTAAGTTTAGACAGTGAATACATAAAAGCTTCTAATCTTACTTTATTGATATAAAATTTATCAAGGGAGTAGAGGTTATCTTTGTGCTTATTTCGGTTGATGTCAAAAACATCATATTTAAGGCAGATATCTGACTCTTTAGGAGGCATCTCATTACGCAAATAAGATCTATGATCAGAATATGGCATCAATCGTTCTTTTACTAAGACATCAATATTATTATGGTCTAGATCACAGCCATAGCTAAAAATAAATACTTCTTTCAAATTAATTACTTCCCCAATTTGGCAAACTATTGTGTTTTATCTGAATTTGTCCGTAATGCCAATCTGGTATTCCATAACGAGGTTGAATAGCAATTTCAGCCCTTGTTTCTAATTGGGGAAAATCAAAAGATTGTGTAGTGTTACCCATATTATAAAATCCGGTACTCCTAAGACATTGGATTAGAAAGGCGTCCGCTCCGTAATGGAATGGGCGCCTTTCCCTGTTTATTCATTTTCACTTCACACTCACAATATTATTCATATTGATTTTTATGTTATCGTAACCCACTTGCAACGATAATTTACCTTGTTGGCCATCGACTTCTGTAACGATCCCTGTAACTGATTCATACCTCTTTTGAGCATATATCGTAACTTCTACCTCTACGCCGAATTCTTTTGATTCCCCGATTCTCTCACCAATCTCAAGAAAATCAGTCTCTGTTAGTTTCGGACCTGCCACAACCTTTGATTTTGGTGGTTTTGGAATTGCAGCCATTTTCATCATCCTTTCTGTACCATTCTTTTATTTCAGCTAGGTGTTCTCGAAACATCAACGATATGGCCAACTCTTCAGCGCTCTGATCAATCACGTTGTAGCAACTCCCCTTGTGCCCTGATTTTCTACCATTGCAAAGTAAATAGATATCAACTCTTCCTTCCTGTTGCGCAGCCGTATGTTCAGATAACGCCGTTTGTCTTCATAGCCACCATGGATAAATGCATACTCAGTGAATGTGCCATCTTTCCCTTTTTTAATTAACTTCATATTTTTGTATCGCGCATAATTATTTGTTTCTTTCAATTCGGCCCTAACGGTCTTTAATGAACTTTCAACGATATTGATATAAGGTCCTTTCAATTTGAACGAACTAGTTTCAATCACTTCTCGGTCTCTCTCTAAAATACTTATAATCATCGGCAAGTATATCATGTTCTCGAAATACGGTAATGCCTCGGACGGTATTAACGACATTAGATTACCCTACTTTCTTTCGCGATTAAGGGAACAAGTGCGAGAATGTTATCAATCGTAAAAGTCCGCTTAGATTTACGCAGGAAACAGTATGCACGGAACGATACCTCGCCGACCTGCAGTACGTTGATTCTTCTTTTACTGATTGATCCGTCTTTTGCGATGTACATCATATCCAGTGACTCGTTGTATTCGACTGACTTTAATAATTGTTTACGCACACTCGTTCCCCTCCTTGATTTCAGTATAGAGAATGAATGTTCGTATTAAAAACAAATAAAAAAGGCAATTATTTCTTCTTATTTAAATTGTTTAAGATAAGGGAACAATGCACATACAAAAAAAGATGACTGTTTGTAGGTCAACAAAAAAGGCGACCACTCCGTAATGGAATGACCGCCTCAGATTTCTTAACCTCTATTATTAAAAACATTTTCAGAGTGCCGAATGGTTAATATCATATCTTTCGCATTAATCGAAATAACACAATCCCAAGTTGGTTTAATTTGCATCTCGTTTTGCTCATCAATCCAAATCATTGCATTTAGTTCTAGGGCACCTTCCATGATAACCATTTTTTTCGTTGAAGTATCAGTGACCGCCATCAGATTATCTTGTAAACGTATTTTCCAATCAAAAAATGATAATTCCTTCATGTTCTCATCCTTTCTTTTACTTATCTATTATATTACCAGCTTTGTCAAGAGACGCTTTTCGAGCTGGATTTCCTATCTTCCACGCTTTTTTATTACCATTATACCCAAGATGTCCACTATTATCTTTTGTGAGTTCCCATTGTCCGTTTTTAAATGTCCCACTACTTTTTCCTTCTGGAGTGTTTCCGTTTTTATCTTTAAATTTACTCAGATCCACTTTCATATCAGAGGTTTTCAATTTTTTCGGAATCTCTTCTGCAGCTTTTTCTGCAGTTTTTTTACTAAAATATGCGGATATTTGATTATAGAGGTATGAACCACCTTTAATCGCTAGCCCCCCAACAATCACTGCACCTGTCGCAGTAATTGCTATTTGTCCAATTCCTGGGATAAAATAAACGCCTGCTACGGCCGCTATTGCTCGAACTTGAATTTCCTCTTCAAAAGAGTTTCCATATACGTCATAAGTTGTATAAAGTGCATCTGGATGGTATGGATCCAGGTATTCCTCAGGTATGTATATAATTTCATCTTTGGAATAGTAATTAGGGTCTAAAAGTTCTTGTGGTATATCTCTGGAAATATAGAATTCCAGACCGGATTCCCAAGAGTCGTCAAAAATCTTCTGTCCAATCACATGGTCTTCATTACTTTCATAAACATCATTAAAAGCCAAAGCCGAAGTCGGTATTGATAACATCATCAACACAACTAAAAAACCTGATATTGTTTTAGTAAATTTATTCATTTTACCTCTCCTCTTTCTATAAAATATTTCCTTAAATTCAATTATAACCCAGAAAATAAATAATTCCACAATACCTTTTACCTATATTCCCCTTCCGTAGCAAAATGAAAAAGCGGCCTACTCACCATTTGTGGATGGGTCGCTTTTGCTTCGGTCTTACTTAACCATCTCGCGGATAACTGGACTAATAAAAAAGACCCTAAATAGTCGTTCTCTTGTTGTTCAACTAATGCACCGTTAGTTAAGTAATATTTTCAAGTCATTATACGAGTAACTTAAAATGGTTCAAACCAAGTTAATAAAAATAGGATAATAAAAAAGAAGCGAGCGATATAAATTGTATGCTACCTTTTACTACATGTGATCCATGGATTACCTGAAAAAACAATTAGTAGATATAAACTGAAAGAAAGTAGAGTTTGAAATCACAAGCTGCATAGTACCGCAAAGAATGATCCATAATAAACGATTATAATAAAGAGTCCCTCTTCTATTTATAGATGTATTTTTTCTTTCTTGTCCAAGTATAGACATATCTGCTTTATTGTCAGACCATGGAACATTTAAATTTTTCAATAGTGAAAAGTTATTTCCTATGAGTCATTAGATTCCCGTCGGGATGTATGAATTAACAATACCCTTTATATAGGCGACTTTAATCGTATATCAGTAACGTATATCAGTAAAAAAAGAACTCCATCTAGTCAATCAGATAGAGTTTCTACGCGGGTTAGTGCTGATATTTAAATCTTTTATTGAAGGAGTTCCAAGTTTTTTCCTATGACCTTTAATCAGTCACACGACAATTGTTTTTGCGCGTTCCATTGTCCTCTTTTTGAAGAATAGATGTATTACCTCTGGCCCCACTATTTGTGGGCTATTATTCGAGTTATGCGATGAAGTAAGTGAGCTAGTTTGGGCTGTTGCGTAGCGGGAGTTGATAGTAAAATAAAACCCGTTTAAGACATTTTGTCCGAAGCGGGTTTTACTGTTTCTAAACCTTAAATCGATTCACAGCATTACTCAATTCCTCACTCAACTCCGTCAGTGTCTCCGCTGCACCCGTCACTAACTGGACAGCACGTAACTGTTCGTCTGTTGAGGCACTTACTTCTTCACAGGCAGCGGCTGTTTCTTGTGATGTTGCTGCCATTGTTTGAATCGTCATTGCTACATTATCCTTGTAAGTCGCGACCTTTTGAATTTCTTCGTACACTGCGTCGATAGAATCTTGCATGTCGGACATCAGTGTGGAGATTTCACTGAACGTGTTTTCAGTGTCGTGAACGACCGTACCTTGACGCTGGAAGTTTTCGCGTGTTTCGTTCATTTGTTCTGAGACGAGTTTGGATCCAATTTGAAGTTCCAGGATTGTCTCTTTTACTTCTTCAGTAGACCTAGCCGATTGTTCAGCGAGTTTACGAACTTCCTCGGCAACGACTGCAAATCCTTTGCCATGCTCGCCTGCGCGTGCTGCCTCGATGCTTGCATTTAATGCAAGTAGGTTTGTTTGTGAAGATATTTGTGTGATTGTTTCCATGACCCCTCCGATTGCATTCACTTTATCTTCAAGTGTACCGATCACTTTGGACATGGACTGTAAATTTGTTTCCCAGTCGTTGAAAGACAGCTTCAGTTCTTGCATTTGACCTTGGCCACTCGTATTCATTTCACCAGCTTTTGTAGCGATGTCAGACATGCTACTTGCTTTTGTTGTGATTTCGTTAATTTGAAGGCCAAGGAGTTCTGCTCGTTCGGTAACGATTTCTGCATCTTCAGCAGACTTTGATGCACCAAGCGCAATCTCGGTTACTGCGTGCGCAACTTCTTCACCTGATGCACTCGCCTCCTCTGCAACTGCGCTCAAACTTTCGGAACTTACTCGGACGTTCGATGCAGATCCGTTGACGACAGTAATAATGGCGTTCATATTATCTATCATCGTGTTAAAGTTATTACCAAGTTCTCCGAATTCATCTTTTGTTTTGATGTTGGAGTGTACTGTCAAATCGCCTTGAGATACTGAGCCCATCAGTGAATTTAATTTCCCGATTGGTTTGATAGTACGGCTTATCGTGAAGTATAGGGCAGTGAATATGACAAGCAAAGTGGCAAGGGCAACGATCAGCATAGATTTACGCAGATCAGTTGCCATTTCGTTAATATTTTTTTCATCATAGATAGCACCAATTTTCCAGCCGAATTTTGGAATTGTGGAATATATATTAACTTTAGAGACGCCTTCATCTTCATAGTAAATCGCGCCTTTCTCGTTTCCCTCTTCGTACATTTCTGCAATGAATGGAAGATCCATCAAGTTTTCTCCGAGTAACGTCCGATGGGTAATTGCAGTTCCTTCAGTATCAAGTATTACAGGATAGCCTTTATAGCCCACTTCAATAGCTGAAATTTTCTCTGTCAGGGACACGAGCTGCAAGTCGAGTCCAACCACGCCTATGAGTTTATCACCCGCAATTACAGCTATTGAAGCTGTGATTACAAGATCTCCTGTCACTTTGTCTTTATATGGTGTTGACCACTGAACTTCACTGGGATGCTCAGCCGCATTGGAGTACCAGTCACTAGTAGTGGGGTCGTAATCAGGACCCATACTTGTATAAGGAGCATTGATATGATGGTCGGAATTTGAATAATAAACTGCGATTGCGTCACTGTACAAATCTAAGAATCTTGAAAGCTCGTCATTAAGAGTGTCAAGTAACTTTTTCGGTTCTGCACTGTCTTCGAGAGCAAAGTCTGTAATTGGTCTTGAAGTCGACAACTGTGTGAGGCCTTTTTCGTATTGTACGAGATAGTTCTCAGTAGCAAAACCCATTTGATTAATGAGCGCACCGCTTGAAACAACGACATTGTCTTCGGTTCTATTTTTCACTTGTGTACTGCTAATAGCAGTCATAATGGATATTCCAATTAGAAATAGCACAATGACTGTTATAATTATTTTTGTTTTGATGGATCTGAACATAGATTTAACACCTTCTCTTTCCTTCTCTCAAAATGATAGTACTAAGACTACTTCGGTTTCTAAGATTAATTGTTTAGTTAAAAGACTATTAGAATTAAAGTTACCTCTGATTGAATATCATTATGTGTAAAGTTATCCTTATCTAGCAACAGAGTTAGCTGAAGAAGTCCCTGTAAACCTAAAGGGATCAATCGCTCAATTTTAATTAGACTTACAAAAATTAAACCTGTGTCATTTTTTCGTATTTGCATTCAGTACAAATATACTCAGGAACACCTTTTCTGTTTAGTTCTCGCACCACAAAAATATGAGTTGGAATATCACTTTCCGACATTTCATATATTTTATCCCACTCTCCGTCTGCTTTGAGGCATTGTTTTTTACATGATGGACATTCTTCCGTCATCTTCCCCCTCCTCTCTTAAAGTCATTTCAATCATATATTATACGAGGAAAGGTCTCCTTCTTTTAATCTACTAGATTACTTAATTCTTATTTACTATCACGTCATTTCCGCCTTGATCCCACTTAACTCCTTTTTGGAATAAACAAAAAGAACGCCCGGGTGGACGTTCTTAATTGTTAATTATTCATTTTTCATCACGACGCATAATCATCCGGATGTGCAGCAAAAAAGCCAGCTAAGTGTTGACTTAACTTGGTAAACTAAATCCGCTAGTTGAATAAGAACAATGTTCTGTTCTTTATTCGTCTATATTCATACGAATACCTCTTTACTTGGACAAAAAAAGGCGACTTCCCATTCAATTGAGCAAACGTCTTTTGCTTTCAATAATCAATTTAATCTTTTCACGTTTACTTGTGAATAATATATGTAAAACAAGAATAGATGACTGGTCTTGGCAAATAAAAAAGCGGCCTTCCACAATGTAATCTGTGGACGGGTCGCTTTTACTGTAAGTTCAATTATTTTTAACTCTTTATTATCTGCTCTATTTATTTTATTAGACGAATCGATTTAACATCATTGAGAAATAGAATATGGAAAGGGATTAGTTAATATATGTGTCACTGGCCAACAGATCAAATTTGAACCAATAGTTGAGACAGACGATAGTTTCTAACATTTATCCATCGATGTCTTACTATTAGAGGCTCGTTCAAAAGCAACTAACATTAAAGTCACTAGTAAAGCGAGAAAAACAATACCGGCTCCGACCCAACTAAGATTCAAAACAGATGTGCCACTTATCACAAGACCTCCTAATCCCGAACCTAAGGCGAATCCAAATTGAATAAATGAAGTGTTCACACTTAAGGCGATATCAGGATATTTTGGTGAGAGCGTAACTAAATATAGTTGCTGGGCTGGAGAAGTACTCCAAGTGGCTACCATCCAAATCATGATAACGGCAATGATGCCAACTAGATTTCCTCCGATCATTGCCAGTAAAATCAACATAGATATTTGTAATATTAATCCAGTAATGATTGTGAACTTTGGACCTTTTTTATCCGCCGCTATCCCTCCAATACTAGAGCCGATGAAGCTACAGATTCCCGCAAGTAATAAAATACCACTAATTTCTGCAATTGTGAGATTTGCTGAAGCTTGTAAGAATGGTGTTAAATAGGTGAATAATGTGGAGTAGCCACCTACATAAAATAGCGTCACTGCAACCGCTAACACAATTCTTTTATCTTTTAATATGGATAATTGCACACCTATCGTAACTGGTTCTTGTTCCTTAATAGTAGGAACACTTCTATAAACAACGAGTAGTGGAATAATCGTCACCAAACCAATTAATACAAATAATACCTTCCATCCCATGATCCCGCTGAGAAATGTGCCAAGAGGTACACCAAAAACTAAGGAACTGCTTAAACCCATTAAAATGATCCCAATGGCACTTCCTCTTTTTTCATTCTCAACAAGGCGAGTAGCAACAGCCATTGCTACGACAATAGCAGTCCCACCACTTAATCCTTGCAAGATTCGTATGAAAAGAACCATTTCAAAAGAATGACTAAAAAAAGTGATAAAATTACTCAAAATAAAAATGGCAAGCATCGATAACAATAATTTTTTGCGGTCAAAATTAATGGTGAGGGCAATGATAATAGGTGCACCAATAGCCGCTGAAAGTGCGAATGAAGTGACCAATAATCCAGCAACAGATGTAGATACACTTAAGTCAGTTGCTACCATTTGAATGATACCTGTGATAATATATTCAATCGTTCCTATTAAAAAGGCTGTTAGGGCAAGCCAATAAATGACTGTTTTATTTTTCATTGAAACATTTCTCCTTGTACAAAAAATTATGTTTTTATCAAAATAAACAAGCAGTAAAACTCCTAAAACTAATTGCCGTTTACCTGATTTAGGATTTGTGAAATGAACCACAAATTCATTGAAAGTTTTACTTCATAGTTCAATCGGGATTTGAATTTCGATTAATCTATCTTCTTGATTTTCAGACAATGGTAAATAAATTTCCCTACCAGGCTGATCTTCTTTCACTCGATAGCCATTTTTTTCTATCCATGTCGCCAAATCAATACAAGCATTTTGTACAAAAGTTGAATTCGAGCGATATAGTAGCGTAGCCATCGTTGTTTCAGCTGGTAAAGAACGTATATATAACTCTTTTGGAAGAGATGCTATTTTACCTTTGACAGAATACCCCACTTCAAATTCAAAATCACTTTCCTTTTCAGCTGAATCCCTCCATAGAACGGTTTGAGGTTCTGTTACCAATTCTCCATTATATTTTTCTAACAAACGATTGAGTGTCTGAAAGAATAAGGGAATCTCTTCTACTGATCCGTAAGAATGAAAAGAAATGAGTCGCTTGCTTTCAACTGTTTTTATGATAACCTCCTGCTCCATTTCAGCACTCCCTTCTCGTCTAATTAACTGCATACGTTCTTTAATACGAACTAATTTTTCTTGTTCCCTCTCCAACAACTGTTGAATCTCGCTCTTTTTGAGCTTAAACATACCTTGAATCTGCTCTAAAGAAATTTCTTCATGAAGGAGTTGAGAAATTTGCTTTAAGGTAAAACCTAATTCCTTGTATAAAAAGATTCGATTTACTTCAAAAAGTTGCTCTGCTGAATAATATCGATACCCTGTATCTCGATTCGTTTTTATTGGCTTCAATAGATCAATTTGGTCATAATAGCGTAACGTTTTTACGGGAACCTTACTTAACATAGAAAAATCACTGATTTTAAACATTTTAAATCCTCCTTTTTTCTATTTGATTAAAGTATAAACCTTTCAGTAAGGGGGAAAGTCAAGTGATTTTTTAAAAATCAAAAAAGTAATTTCGACGACAATACCACAGCGGTAAATTACGGTGTGAATGCACATCGGGAAATGAAAAAGATATTGCTTTTGACATAATATCTTTTTTAATCTGACTTTTTGTTTTATGCGATGGAGGCAACCTTATGACATTTGTTGTAGGGTTGCGCTTTTAATTTATCGTAATACTCCACGATATGATTTCCACCGAATCGTCGCTGTTTAATCATGTTCTGAACGTTGAATAGATGACTGTGTCTTGGCAAAAAAAAAGCGGCCCTTCCACAATAATTTGGAGGACCGCTTTTACTTTAGTCTTATTTCTTTGTATCAAACAAAACAGCTAGTCCTACTATGTCATCTGGTGCCAGTTCTTTGTTTTCCCACTTGGTGCGCCACGATTCAATTGTATTGATATAACTGGTCTTAGTAGCTGTAATTTCAGCGTCTGCGATAATCTTGGACTGAATATATGTGTTTTCCTTTAACGCTTCCAGACGAGTGATACGGGCACTATACGCCGGTGCATTCAGTCGGTTCAGCATTTGTCGCTTGATAGCGGGATCTTGGATATCGTTGATTTTTGACTTGATAGATTCCCATTCCACTTTGGTAATCGGTTCATTCAATATCTTTTGAGCCTCTTCAGCAGATAGGTTCCCATCCTTAGCAAACTTGTCGAATATCTTCTGAGTTTCTGCAGCTATATCCTTCTGAGCTTTATCGTAAGCTGCATTGACAATTGGCACGGTTGAATCTGCACCTCGGTGATACTCAGCCATTCGTTGTAATGACCGTTTATCCCAGTAGGCGTTACTCCTCGTCTTCATCGCCTGTCACGTCCTCTGGTGGATCTATCGGGTAACCGAATTCCCTTTGAGTTCGTTTCAACTTTTCTTCCAGCTGCACTTTAACCCTCTTGATTTCTTCCGTTGGTTCTTCGATAAACGGAATCTGAGACAATAGCGTTTCATCACTTGCGAAATCTCTCAGCGTAACAAGTTCTTGAATCGTAACCTCGTTCTCTGGGAGGTTTCGCGTCAACGTGATTATCACGTCTGACATGTCCACCGCTTTCCCTTTGACGCCGAGGATATTAGCGAATAATTTCAATCTCTCCCGCAATCCCTGCACGAAATAACGCTCCTTGATGACTGCCAACTGCTCTAATCCTAACAACTTATATTTCATGGCCACTCCGGAAGATTGTGCCGCAAAGTTCTCATCTGTCAGATTCGGGACCATGCTGAATTCATGGATGTCGGATTTGATTGCATCCTTCAAAACTTCTACTTCTGTTTCGTTTAAACCTTTCACAAGCCAAGAAGCATCAGCTCCCACTTCTGGAAGTTCTAGTATCTTGTGTTTTTTTAGCATCCTAGCCGTTGTAGCCATCTCTTCTTCGTCATCCCCGAATGAGAATCCAACTACTTTCAATATCGCATCAACGAGCTGCTCTTTATCATTCACTCGATCCGATTGCAGTATGTTATATGCATCGATTAAGCTAATCTGTTGCTCATAGTCGCCCTGTTGCTCCTCGTTGTTCGAGAACTCAGTAACCGGAACTGCGTTGTAATAATGAGGTTCTTGATCAATTGATTCGTAATCTTTTCATACCGAGGTGTTTCCCGATAAGCTCTGTTGCTTTATTCGCTCCACTACTATCAAACTGATATTCACCCGATGGAACGAGTCCCTGCCCTTCGTGATTCCATTCCATTACCGGTTCAGCTTGCATTGAGCGGTCTGAAATATCCATCAGTCTCTTAAGCACCCAATAAGCATCGAGATTCAGTCTGTCTGCTCTCGTTTTCTTCAATTCTTCTATACGCGCGACAATATTAACATTCGTCAACAATCTGCTAGCTTGAGATGCTGCCGTCCTTTCGCTATACCCCGCTCGAATGGCTGCCTGTGTAGCATTCAGGTCAACCAAGTACTCATCAATGAACATCTGTTGCCTCGCATTAAACTTCACATCAATCACCACCCCCATCATTCTAGTTGCATTTTATGACATAGAAAAAGCACCACGTAGGATGCCTTTGATTTAGTGGATATTTATTTTAATCGTTTCTCGATTTCTTCAGTCGAAAAATAATCCATATCATATTCGTTCGTTTCCTTTTCAGTGCGGTTCATGCTGATCGTTCCGATATCGACATATTCAATTGTCAGCACTTCCCAACCTTCATGGTTTAGTAACTCGTCAGAAGCTTGGCTATATCTAGTTACGGCTAGATCCTTAGCCGAGAATAACTCATTCGGTGCAATTTCGATGACTACTTTTATTTCGCCATCCTCTACAGATGTACTAGCTAGCTTGTCCTCTTCTCCCAAGCCGGAGTCTTCAATAATTTCTTTAATTTCGTCAGGTGTTATATATTCCTTCACTTTTTCGGCTTCATCGATTTCAGTTTCAACTTCTTTATCTTCTTTTTTAACTTGAGTTTCGATTCCTTCGACGTCTTCCTCCTCAGGTGTCTGTTTTAGTTCTTCTTTCGTAGAATCATTGCCACACGCCGTCAATAGTAGAGCAGCCATAAATAAAAATAATATTCGCTTCAACTTAAATCCCCCACTATTCTTTTAGTCCATCATACCTAATGCCGAATAAAAAGAACACCCGCATATCAATCCAGTTGCACTTTATGACATAGAAAAAGCACCGCAATGGGTGCCTTCCCTTTCGCGAACTTTCTAATCAGCTGCATTTTATTAAAACTCTTTAATAGCAGCTTCTAGAGCGCGTATGATTTCAGAATAATTTTTCCTGCTACTCTCACAAACTGTAAGTGAAGCTGTAACTAGTTATGGTATCCCTATAGAGCTAATCAGAAGCCTGTATGGTAAAAAATTTTAATTGAAAAAAGAACACTCACTCCCATTTAAGAAGGTGATGTAAGGGGAAGTAAATTTAATATTTTTTATTAAATGCTTATATAAAAGGGAGAGAACTATCATGGCTTACTATAAGGACTTGAAGAATGGAAGTTATCGACTGTTCGTCGAGGCTGGGAAGGATTTGAATGGAGAACGGGATAGACGAAGCAAAGTAGTATGGCCATCAGGTCCCCGTGAACTAAAAAGGATGATGCTAGAGTTAAATCGAGGTTTTGGACACGCCGGTTGCTGCATCGAAGAAAATGAGTTTTAAGGCACTCGTGGAGTATTGGAAGAAAAATTTTGCAGAAACAAACTGGGGATCAACAACATATTCTAAAAATATGTCGGTTCTAAAAGAAGTTCTTGAACACTACCACCCAAAGGATATCAGAGAAATAGAAACAGCTCACTTGGTAGAATATTTCACGAAAGAAAAAGATGATGGTAGAAAGTCGCTCGTTAAAAAATACGAAATAATAAAAAGCATATTTAAAATGGCTACCAGATGGAATTTGTTTGAGGAGAACCCAATGATCGGTGTGGATAAGCCCAAGCATCACACAAAAAAACGTCCCTTTTATGACGAGGACGAGATACACAAAGCTTTAGGAGTACTCAATCACGTCCAGGAGCATCAGTCGTTAATTGTTAGACTTGCACTGTTCGGAGCATTACGAAGGGAAGAAATTGCCGCTATTGTTACTGATGTAATTAACCTTAAAAACAATAGTATCCACATTAAACGGGCACTCGTGTGGACAACTGAAAAAGGATTGGAATTGAAGGCGACAAAGAACGAGGAAGACCGGACGATAACGTTACCAGTATCACTTATAACAGAGCTAAATGATTACTACCGATCACAATTGAAAATTCGGTTGGAACTTGGTACGGCCGATAATACTATAAAGGACCATGAAGGTATAAATGTACATCTTGTTTTCACGCAGTTAAACGGGAGTATTTTAAGGCCCGATTCAATCACTCAGTTTTGGGGACGAATTGTTGAAAGATATAACCTAAAAAAATAAGCTTCCACGACCTGCGACATAGTTCCGCATCATACATGATTAGCCAGGGTATTAATATGAAGATCGTCCAAGAGAGACTAGGACATAGAAATATAAAGACTACACTTAATATTTATAGTCACATTACACAAAAAGATGACGAGACAGCCAGTGATGTGTTTGACCGAAACTTTATCAGTCCGGCACAACCCGGGCACATTCTAGTCAAAGACAAGCCTACATCAGATTAAATTCCGATTAATTACACTTACAAACGTTGCTGTAACAACGTTGATGTATATGGAGCATAGGGGGCTCGAACCCCTGACCTTCACACTGCCAGCGTGACACTCTCCCAGCTGAGCTAATGCCCCGTATCTTTGATACAATAAGAAGTATAGCAAGATGATTTGAAAAAGACAATAGGCAGGGGGAAGTCTATATGCAGCATGCAGAAAGAGAAATTACCGAACCCGTTGCGTTATGTGACAACAAAGGGTTATTGAATCCAGAAGCAATCGGCTTCGCACGTCAGCCTTTCATCCAGAGCAATCTCAAGAACCACTTCATGCGGAAGAAGAAGTGGAATTATTGGTGTGTGTACGGGGAAGATTTGTTATTTTCCGCAACGATTAGCCATCTTGATTATGCAGCTGTCTGCTTTGTCTATATTTTAAATTATGAAACGCAGCGATTTTATGAAAAGCAAATAACGATTCCAATTGGGCGCAATGTGAAGATGCCTGAAAACGTGTTGGATGGCGTTAAATTCGTGAATGATAATCTAACTGTCCAGATCATACATATTCAAGGCGAAACCCATCTGTCCGTGACAATCCCAGACTTTGATAATGAAGTACTACATGCAGATTTCCATATTGGTCATCCAATTAACGATGAATCATTGAATGTTGTTATACCCAGGAGCAGGGACGTTTTCCAGTTCACAGCTAAGCATCATTCATTACCAACATCCGGGTTCGTTAAAATCGGGGACAAACGGTACGATTTCAATCCAGATTATAGTTTTGCTGTTCTCGATTACGGCAGAGGAATCTGGCCGCGAAAAGCAGAATGGAACTGGGCGATGGCATCTCAGCGTCTTGGTGGTCGTCGCATTGGACTTAATTTCGGTGGTAAATGGACGGATGGGACAGGCATGACTGAAAACGCGGTGTTTGTTGATGGTTTGATGACTAAAATTCATGAGGATGTTCTATTTACATATGATAATAAAAACTTCATGATGCCTTGGAAAATTCGAACGAAGTTTTCAGATACAGTCAACATAACATTTACACCTTTTTTTGAACGTGTTTCCATGACGAATGTCCGGTTAGTACGCACGGAGGTCCATCAAGTTGTCGGTTACTTCAACGGAACAGTACGCTTACATGACGGCTCCACCCTACAAATCCGCAACATGCTTGGCACTTCGGAAGAACATATCGCGAAATGGTAACTAACACAATTATATTCGCACATTATACATTACTTTTACTAGCCGGCTTAAATGCCGGTTTTTTTATACGATAAAAAAGTAAAATTGTATTTCACCTTGAGCAGTGGGTAGGGATTGAACTACATCCCCACTCTCTGCAACAGGGAAACACTAATTTAAACTACCTTCCTTTAGTTTAACGCCCTCCTGCGCTTACACTTTTCTTATTTGTACAAGTATTTTGTTTAGAAAGTGGATTTTAAGGCAAAATAATAGATAAGACAATGAATCCGAAAGGCAGTGAGTATTTTGAGAAAATTGAATGCTGTAGGTACAATCGTAATTACAGGTGCATTGCTGATGGGCGGATGCGGCAACTTCGGGAAAAATGCAGATAAGCCAAACCGTGAAGAAGCAATTATTATTAATGAAGATGAGAAAGCTGGCGGATCCATCGAAACCGGTAATGGATTCGGTTTTTCGTCATTCGATCTTGAAATCGATGTCGATGGTAAAGATGCAATTGATGCTGATTACGATGTGACCGAAAAAGCAGATGCAGATTATGAAAATAAACTGAAGAATATCAAACTAAAAGATAATAAAGCGATGGATGAGCTTAGTAAAATGTTTATAGAAATTCGTATCACAAAAGATACACCCCAACAAGAAGTGATTGATAAGATTCTCCAATGGTATGGTTTGGATACTTACTCAAAGTTTGACCTTGATGTTGATTTTGACGATGGTACGTTGCTCGATATTGAAGACGTAAAATAATAAAAGGCTACAAGGATATAATGTCCTTGTAGCCTTATTTTGTGCCGCTTCCGCTTTTCTAGACTGTCCAGACTACAGCGCCTAGCTCGCTGTGGAAAAGATGAAAGACCCATAAGCCAAAGGGCGGCTTCCGGGTCTTTCCCTTTTTCCTTCACGAGCTACACAGGCGCTTGCGCTTTTCTATACTGTCCAGACTACAGCGGCCAAACGCTCGGGTCATAAGTCGTTCCAGATATGCGGCAAAGTACGCCGCTCCGCCGGCACGCCTTATGCAGGCCGCTTGCGCTTTTCTATACTTTCGATTCTAGCAACATGTTGTAAAATACACCTTGTTGTTCAATCAATTCTTCTTGGCTTCCGGATTCTATCAGTTTCCCTTGCTCCATGACATAAACGGTATCGGCTTTCCGTACGGTATTCAGTCTATGCGCAATAACAAAACTAGTTCTGCCTTCCATAAGGCGATCGAGTGCTTCTTGGATTTCTAGCTCTGTAACTGTATCGATACTACTTGTGGCTTCATCAAGAAGGAGTAGTACTGGATCTGCAACGAGTGCTCTTGCAATTGACAGCAACTGCTTCTGCCCTTGTGAGATCTCGCCGCCATCTGCCGTCAATATAGTCTCATAGCCATCTTCCAACCGACTAATGAAACTATGCGCATTGGCCTGTTTTGCCGCCTGAATGACTTCTTCATCTGTCGCATCAAGTTTTCCATAACGAATATTTTCAAGGACTGTTGCTTCGAACAGAAATGGATCTTGCAAGACAAATGCCGTTTGGCTACGAAGCGTTTGCCGCGGCAACTTGCTAATCGGGATACCGTCGATATAGATTACTCCTTTATCAACTTCATAGAACCTAGCAAGCAACTGCATAATTGTGGTCTTCCCTGCGCCCGTGGCCCCGACAAATGCCGCTGTTTCCCCCACCTTCACACGAAATGATAAATTGTCAATTGTATAGCCATCGGTTTCGACTGCATAACCAAAGGAAACATCTCGGAACTCAACGTCCCCCTTGAGGATCATATCCGTATATTCCGTCGCTTCATCCTTCTCGACTGGTTCATCCATAATCTTAAAGACTCGCTCTGCTCCAGCTATTGCCGATAGCACTGTGTTAAATTGGTTTGCAAGATCATTAAGTGGGCGTGTGAACTGCCGTGCAAATTCAGAGAAAATGACGATTGTCCCCACCGTTATAACACCGTCCCCTCTTAACGCAAGCAATCCACCCACCCCTGCAATAACCGCAAAACTCGCGTTGTTCAACAGATTCATTACTTTGGGGATAAAACCTGAGTAGGTCAACGCCCAAAAACCCGTTCGTCGAAGTCGCTCACTCTTCTGCGCAAACTCTTCCATTACACGTTCTTCCTGCGAGAATGCTTTGACAATGCGCTGGCCAGAAATCGTTTCTTCAATCATGCCGTTTAACTCGCCCACTGCTTGCTGCTGTTCTTTAAATAAAGGTCCCGTACGGCGCGTAATCCACCGAATCGCTACGAACATCACTGGAACAATGATCATCGTGAGTAGTGTCAATAACGGGCTTAAGTAAAGCATGACCCCAAGCGTCCCGGTTAGTGTCAAGATGCTCGAAAATACTTGGATGAAAGACGAGTTCAGTGTTTGGCTAACGTTTTCAATATCATTGGTAATTCGGCTCATCAGTTCACCGTGCTGCCGTTTATCAAAAAATGTGACTGGCAGCTTTTGAAGATGAGCAAACAAACTCGTCCGTAAACGAAAAACGGTTTGTTGTGCGACGCCAACCATCCAATAGTTTTGAAAATACATCGCTAGTGATAAGCCTACATAGATAGTGATAAGCCACCCGATACTGCCGCCTAAACCCGCGAACTTCATCGGAATAATATAATGGTCAATAATTTTACCAATCATCAATGGCCCAAGCAGCGCCAGGACTGAACTGACAAAAACAAGCGTGAGCACAGCAATGAGTTGCCCCCGCTGTTCATCGACAAGTTGCCAAATCCGGAAAAGAACTGATTTCCAGTTACTCGCACGTTCTTTTTTCTTCTTCCCAGTACCATTAATATCTTCCTTCGATAGAATCGGCTCGTAGCCGAACGGTTTACGAATTGCGCGTAACATCGGCTGCCACCTCCTCATCGGATTGGGATTCCGCAATTTTCTGATACAGTGCGGACTGCTCCATCAAGTCGTCATGTGTTCCATAGCCGACGACTTGTCCTTCATCTAAAAGGAGGATTTTATCAGCCCCTTGTGCGGTTCGGATTTTCTGTGTGACAACGAGCATCGTCGCTTCTTCCCCTTCAAGCGCATCCCATAGCGCCGTTTCCGTTTTCACGTCAAGTGCACTTGTGCTGTCATCGAGAATCAAGATAGATGGTTTCCGAACGAGCGCCCTTGCAATGGATAATCGTTGTTTCTGACCACCCGATAAGTTGACGCCTTTCTGTCCGACCCTTGTGCCATACTTTAACGGGAACAGATCAATCGATTCATGGATTTGTGCTTTTTTAGCCGCCTCTTCCAGTTCGTCGACATCCGCCTCCATATCGCCCCACGATAAGTTATCCAAAATCGACCCTGTAAATAAAATCGATTGCTGCGGTACGAGTCCAATCGTATCCCTCAAATCTTTCAACGGCCAATCCTCTACTTCTGTTCCACTAACATAGATCTTCCCTTGTGTTTTTTCAAAAATACGTGGAATAAGATTGAGTAATGTAGATTTTCCAGACCCTGTTGCCCCCATAATGGCGAGCTTTTCTCCCGGTGAAACATGGAATGACACGTTATCTAAAATCGGTTCCAGCTTACCTGGATATATGAACGACACGTTGTCGAATTTCAAATCACCTTCATTGCGTAACAGTCCTGTACTTTCCGAACTATGGAGTTCCAAGTCTTCATTCGCAAGCAGAACTTCTTCCATCCGTTCAGAAGATGCTTTTGCACGCGAGAATGCCACAATGATGAATGAGAACATCGAGAACGCACCTGTCATGCGCATTGCATAGTTAACAATCGCTACTAGTTCCCCCACCTGCGCGCCGCCATCACGCACTTCAATAGCTCCGAACCATAGTACAGCCATCAAACTTGCGTTCATAACAAACAACAGGATTGGCAAGATTAGTTCCATCATCCGCATCGCTTTTACCGTATCTTTTCTTAACAGATCAGATACTTTTGAGAAGCGACTCGCTTCATAAGCCCCACGTAAAAACGCTTTAATAAGTCGTACAGCCTGTAAATTTTCTTGGATAACACGGTTTACTCGGTCAAGCCTGTTCTGGACATGCGAAAAATAACTGACCCCTTTTTTCGCCATGAAATAAAGAAAGATCAGCAGAAACGGAGCCCCAACTACAAGAAATAATGCTAGTTTCACATTGACGAAAAAAGCCATAACTAAACTTCCAATTACGAGTAATGGTGCACGCATCATAATCCGAAGTCCCATAAATAGGACGTTTTGAGCCATCGTGACGTCACTCGTCAACCGTGTGATGAGTCCCGATGTCGGGAACCGAAGAAATGTCGCCATGGTAAACGCTTGTACTTGACGAAACAATGCCTGTCGTAGATCAAATCCAAAACTTTGCGCCGCATGTGCAGCAAAGAATGAATTAATGACCCCCGAAAAAAAAGCCACAAACGCCAGCGCCATCATCACGCTTCCCCACGTCCAAATAACAGCCTCATTTCCAGCCATAATGCCATCGTCGATAATTTTAGCGATGAGCAACGGCTGAATTAGCTCTACAGATAATTCCAGTAACATAAGAAATAACGCAATAACGATTGGCCATTTATATGGCCAGGCATATGAAAAAACTGTTTTCATCTTTTTGACCCCCAAAAACTCTTTCGTTTCACGAATTACTTCTCGATAGAACTTATTATGACACAGCGACCCAATTGTGTATAGCCAATTCGACTGAATTGTAGGTTATCTTAAAATTGATTGATGTTGACTACAAGTGATCACATTTCATGTATGAGTTGTATTTCATTTCCAATTAACGTATAGTACATTACAACAGTAATGCACTAACGATTAGGAGGTGCCACCGGTGCTTAACATGGACGGCTCGAAACCAATTTACGTCCAAATTGCGGAGTGGATTGAAACGGAAATAATTGACCGCACCCTTTCCCCCGATGAAAAAGTCTATTCACAATACCAACTCGCGGAAATCTTCACTATTAATCCAGCAACGGCTGGCAAAGGACTTACGTTATTGCTCGAAGCGGAAGTTGTCTACAAGCGACGCGGCCTAGGAATGTTTGTCGAGCCTGATGCTCGCGACAAACTACTGTCTAAACGCAAAGAAGATACTCTGCGGAGACTTATTCGGGAATTGCTCAATGAAGCTACACTTCTTGGTGTCGACGATTCACATCTGCTGTCAATGATTGAAGCAGAGCGAGGAAAAAGGGGGAACAAATATGACGGTAATTGAATTTATTGATGTAACGAAAACTTATGGTAGTCGTACTGTGTTGAATAAGATGAATTTCAGCATTCGACAAGGTGTTCTTACGGGAATCATTGGACGTAATGGTGTCGGGAAATCTACGCTGATGAAAATCGTTGTAGGACATACTCAAGCTACGTCTGGAGATGTCCATGTTTTTTCAGTCAATCCATTCAACAGTTTGAAAGTGTCTGCGAATTCTATTCTTGTTGATGACTCAATGAGTTTTTCGGACAAACTGACGTTGAAGGGTATTCTGAAAGAGGCAGGTCGTTTCTATCCGAACTGGGATGGACCACTTGCACAGCGATTGTTCGATCATTTCAGCTTTCATTCGAATGCTCGGCAGATGGATCTTTCTAAAGGGAAGAAAAGTACATTCAATGCCATTATCGGTCTTGCCTCCCATTGTCCACTGACGATTTTTGATGAACCAACCACTGGTATGGATACAGTCGCACGGAAAGACTTTTACCGTGCATTACTAAAAGATTATATTGCCCATCCACGGACTATTTTAGTATCTAGCCATCACCTTGAGGAGATAGAAGACTTGCTTGAAGATATTCTATTAATTCACAATAAAACCGCCCTTTTTCACGGTCCTACAACGGATTTGCAAGGGATGTTCGTCAGCTTAATTGGGAAAGAAGAAAAAATAAGTACCTTTATTGCGGATAGAGAAATTTTCAGCAGCCAGATAAATGGTTCTTTCAGTGAAATACTCGTCAAAAACACTTTCACTTCTGATGAAAAAGTAAAGCTACACACACAAGACATCCAACTAGTCCCTGTCTCGGCGGATGATGCATATGTTGCACTGACAACCGGAACAAAAGGAGGAATCGATCATGTATTTAACGGAACCCCGGCTGACTGATGTCGTAAAAAAACAATTTCTTCATAAATTGAATGCCTATACTGGTGTCTTTAGTTCACTTCTTGTTATGCAACTGATTGGTATTTTTTTAGGTTTTGGAACCGGAAGTGGTGGTTCCACTTCCGGGGGTACACTGACAGTAGACTATAGTTCTTCAACCGGAGATATGCCCGTTGTCTTCACACTTCTCTGGGCGTTTTCAATGGGCATCCTTGTCACTACATTAGCTTATCGTAACGATGCTTTTTCTTTCGTATCCAATCGACTTAGCCACAATATATCCAGCTTTCTGTTTTTACTGTTCGCGTCCGTCATCGCCGGTACCCTAGCAACCCTTGCAGGTTCAATCATTAAGTTCATCTCTTTATTTCAAAGTAATCCTTTGTTCACCGAAACATCGGGACTGTTCAGTTCTCCAATCGACTTTTTCACCATGGTCCTAACTTCGGTTCTTTACACCGTGCTGTTTGCAAGTTTGGG
Organism: Sporosarcina sp. resist; assembly: GCF_014302295.1. Taxonomy (NCBI): domain Bacteria; kingdom Bacillati; phylum Bacillota; class Bacilli; order Caryophanales; family Caryophanaceae; genus Sporosarcina; species Sporosarcina sp. resist. Next base: position 4,606,982 of record NZ_CP060287.1, read on the forward strand.
TTATGTAGTGGGTTCATTCATCCAGCTCAGCAAGTTCGTTCTCCCACTCTTAATTGCAGCAATCGTTGTGATTCCGCTACTCCAATTAAATATAGGCGGGCTTGACCTGATTGCAAGTATTGTTTCTTTCTTTGGTACTGAAACATCGTTACTATTTTTCCTTTTGAAAATAATCGTAACAGTTATCATGCTTTTCGCCATTTCCATAGGCGTTACAACTAAAACGGAGGTGAGGAAATAATGTCCGGTCTTTTATCTCTCATCTTTATAGCCTTAATTATCTGGTACTTCTTGCAAGGAAGAAAAAAACCAACACGGCAGATAAATAAAAAGTGGACGTATGTTTTTTTGGTAACATATGCAGTCATTTTAATCATTGCGGCGATTTCCGTAGAACTAGTTGACAGTAAATCATTTACCACTCAACCGAAAGCGAAATCAAATGAATACCTTAATCTTCTAACGAGCGCTATACAAAACGGGGATATTGAGTCCATTGATTCTTCCAATATTCTCGACAAAAGAACACAGATAATAGGAGATATACTCCTTATGAACGCACAAGGCTATGAAATCAATTCAACAATTATTGTAGAACGTAAAAGTGAAAATGATGGATTAATTGAAGAAACACTCATTAAGCCCCTTCTTCTGTTGGACGATTACGATTTCTCAAACCAACTTAAATACAAAATACCAGAATGGACAACAGACTCGGTCACGTTCCTAGAACCACCCCTTACCGAAATAACCTATACCACTTATCAGGAAGCCTATCTGTTAAGTCAGTTCACACATACATCCCGACAAAGGAATAATTCTCACCACACTTCGGAGCGCCAGATTGCTGTACATCTGCTAGTTCCAAAAGATTTGATCATCACCGCAGACGAACATCTTTACATCAACTACATCAATGAATAAGAAAAGCGCAAGACGCCGTTTAGCCCCGAAAAGCGCTGGAATTCTTGAGGATAAAGGCGTATTATGCCTTTTCAGCAAGACTGAAGCAACTCGAAGTAACTTATACTTTTTACCTTTAACAAAAGGACCGGCCCCCCAACGGGAACCGGTCCTTCTACTATTCTATGTTTTTGCCCTACTACCCGCAACCGACAGCCAAGTCACCCCGATAAGCATAATTATCGCCCCTGTCAATTGCCACATGCCAAGTACCTGACCGAACCAGATAACGGAAATAACCATTGCTGTCAGCGGTTCAAAGCTCGACAATATGCTCACTTCCACTGGTGATATGTATTTCATGCTACTCATGAATAAAATAAAGGCAACGGTTCCTACGATAATGACGAGGAGGAGCATGCCCGCTATAGTCCAATCTGCTAAATAGTCCAAGTGGGTCACAACTGTCAATGGATTCAAAACGAAAAGCGTTATCCCCCCTATAATCATCCCCCAGCCAATGGATAGCAAAACCCCCCATTCCTGCATCAGCCGGACGGGATATAACGTGTAAAACGAGAAGGCAAAACCAAGCGCAAGTCCCCAAAAAACAGCAACTTTACTCATTGCAAAACCAGCAAACGATCCGTCAGTCAATAGGAGGAGTAATCCTACTAATGTCACGAACATTCCAAGCACCTGCACGATCGGTGGCCAGGTCTTTTGTGACGCTGTTACAAATATGATAATAAAAATCGGTGCCAAGAACTGAAATAATGTCGCAATTACTGCATTACTCGTATTAATGGACGCGGCAAATGTGTATTGGACCCCGAGCATGCCAAATACTCCGAAAAGAAGAAGTTGGCGTGCCCATACTTTTTGTCTCCATGGAAGAGTGATGCGCTTCCCCTGCATCTTCAGCATAGCTAGTAAAAATGAGCCTGCGAGTAGGAGGCGAACTGTCAGCATGAAGGAAACTGACATCTCACTGTGTAGCAACATCCATTCCATCATAGGACCCGTTGCCCCCCAAAGTACCGCACCTGAAACAATTAGGGCAATGCCTTTTAATCTATCCATGTCTTTCCACCTCCTAATTTGACTATTAAACTGCTAATATGGCTAATTAATTAATGATTTATCACTTTCATGATGTACAGACACGAGAACTTCCCTATAATAGTAGTATCATCCATATCCGGAAGGGGACATTTTTATGAAGCCAGATTATGGACAATTCGTGCCGGAACTGCCGGACATAATGAATAGTCTTGAACAATTTTATATGGTAACCCGAGCAAATAGTGAAGGTTCAATTATTTACGCAAACAAAAACTTTTTGGAAACAAGTAAATGGACACCAAGGCGGGTGCTCGGAATAACTTTGTGGCAAATGTTCCCGGAAACTGTTGAAGGTCAAAGTCAGGCACATGCCATCTGGAAAAGTATAACGGCCGGGAAAACATGGTTCGGTATGATTGAAAAAATAACACGTTTGGGTAAGCCATATTTCGTGAATATGATTGCTATTCCCAGCATGCCGTCACATGATAAACCGTTTTCCGTTACTTTTCTTGAATTGGATATCACTGAAGACGTACAGTTACGGGACCAGCTACAACAAATTGCATTCATTGACTACGAGACCGGGCTAATGAGTCGTTATAAACTTGAAACGACCGTGACAGAAATTATTGAAGAGGCAAAAAGTTTCTCATTTGTCTTCATAACCATTGATCACTATTATACATTGAAAGACCTTCAATCATCCGAGTCAAAGATAGAACTTATTAAATCATTTTCAAATAGACTTAAGCGATACTTCCAAGATAATCCAATAGCCAGAGTCGGTGCAAATGAATTTATCGTTCTTACCGCCTTCGGTGATTGGTATGTGCGAGGCTTTCTACTATTCCTTGAACAGCAACCGATTTATATCAATAATATTGCCATTCCGTTATCCATTAGCGGTGGCGTCGTCCGCTATCCTGAAGACCAAAAAACCTATAACCATCTTATGAAAGCCGCATTGGCCGCTACAAAAGATGTTATCAATAATGGTGGCGGTAAGATTTCTTCACTTTCAGCAGCTTCACATAAAGTGCTAAATCGGCGGGCAATTATCGACCAAAAAATGTTATCTGCCCTAAATCACCAAAGTTTTAAAGTAGTCTACCAACCACAATTCGATCTTGCGTCTGGAGAAGTGACACTTTACGAAGCCCTCGTTCGGTGGGAGGATGAAGATCTTGGCACTATTACGCCTGACGAGCTTATCCCAATCGCGGAAGAGAACGGTCTCATTCACGATATTGGAGCTTTCGTACTTGAGGAAGCTGCGACCCTCGCCGCACGGTGGAATGAACAAGGCCGTCATGTAGATATTTCAGTAAACACTTCCGTTCGCGAGTTCAGTAATGCACAAATGAAAAACAAAGTGATAGACATCCTTAATAAGACGAAGTGCCCCCCAAGTTGCATTCAATTTGAAATAACTGAGAAATTCGCTTTTCAAGCTGAAGAGGAAAACTCAATCGTCCTTCAGATGAAAGAACTTCAAGACGCCGGGGTCGAGTTCGCACTAGATGATTTCGGTACTGGTTATGCATCATTCAGGTATATGCAGCATCTACCGATTACGAAAGTAAAAATTGATAAGGTATTTATTGACTCCTTGACGACACAGCCAAAAACGCAGAAACTCGTCGAAGGGATGATACGTTTCTGCAAATCGATGGGATTATACATCATTGCAGAAGGCGTTGAAACAAAGGAGCAGTACAAGCTTCTCGAAAAAATGGGCGCAGATGCCGTACAAGGTCATTATATCGGCATGCCGATACCCTCTAACGACATCCAATTTAAGGATATAAAATAATATAACGGAGTATCTCTCATAAGGAGAATACTCCGTTTTTCATATTTTTTTCACTCTTTTCCTTCCGATACCGGACCGGAAAATAAGCTGAATAATTACTTCCGCAAAAACTAGTCCCATGGCAATCGCACCCGATACCATAAATGCACCCGATGCAAATGAGATTGCCGTTAAATAATCTTTTTCAACGATATGCCGCATCGCATTATAAGCCATTCCCCCCGGCACGAGCGGAATGATTCCAGCGACACTGAATATGATCATTGGCGTACGAAAACGCTTAGCAAAAATATGGGCAACGAGTGCAACCATGAACGCGCCCAGGAATGAAGCCTGCATAGGATCTCCCGATATTCCATTAAACAGGCTATAAATAAGCCAACCCGTCATCCCTACAAAACCGCAATAAAACAACATTCTACGTGGGGCATTAAATATAATTCCAAACCCTGTTGCAGCAAGGAAACTAAGAATTGCTTGTACAATCCACGTCAAAACTCAAACCCCTTTTCCATTCAGAAAGATAAAACAAGTGCTACGCCAGCTCCGATTGCAAATGCCGTCAGAAATGCTTCCGCCCCTTTTGACAATCCCGACATAAAATGACCCGCCATCAAATCGCGCACTGCATTCGTAATGAGTAAGCCTGGAACGAGCGGCATGACCGATCCAACGATAATTTTATCGAGTTCCAATCCTAGTCCAGTTTGCACCGCTGCAAATCCGATAAGCCCTATAAATAATGAGCCAACGAATTCCGCAAAAAACTTCACCCTTGTCAACTCATGTATTTTTGTCACTATGACGTATCCAACACCTCCCGCAAAGATAGCGGCGGGGACATCTGTCCAAAGACCGCCATACAAGATTAGAAAGGATCCACTAGCGACAGCTGCTGCGATAATTTGTAGCCAAAGCGGAAACATGACATTTGTTTTTTCGATTTCTTGGAGCTTAGTATACGCTTCTTCAAGTGTATATTCATTTGCAGATAGCTTACGTGAAACGTCATTAACGAGTGCAACTTTTTCAAGGTCCGTCGTCCGGTCCTTTATCCGAATCAGCTTCGTATGATGCGGACTACCTGGTGAAAAAATAATACCTGTCGGCGTAACGAAACTATGAGTGGCTGACAACTGCTGTGTTTCAGCCATTCGTGCCATTGTATCTTCTACACGGTACGTCTCAGCTCCAGCTTCCATCATAAGACGTCCCGCGAGCAGACAACAATCGATTGCTGTCTCTTTGTCCACTATTGACATATTCCGTCCTCCTAACCCAAGTGGTATAAAGTACGATTTTTCTATATATGAGTTGAATGAGTGATCTCACTCCATACCGCTTCGGCTACCCCTGTAAGGCGCCTACGCTAGTAAATATACCGTATTCAATACTTCAACATGTATTGAGAAATAAAACTCAAATTCTCTCCATTAAATAATCTTATCGAAGCTGAAGACAAATGACAATGAACAAAGTGATTTGATCAACTTTCTGCATAAGAAAAGGCCCAGCACTAGGCCGGACCTTTCAACTTTGAATCCTATTCAGTCAATTTGCAAGCTACCAATTAGAGCGAACGTATCGAGCGAGTAATTATTGATTTCCTTCATTGAAACTGTATACAAGATGTCTTTGCTGTACAGCATACGTTGGATTTCTTTCTCCCAATCCCCGTATTGCTCTCCGCGGCTTTTCACTTTCAGTAAATCCCCTTTTAGGACGATACCATGTTCCGGTGTAATTTCGTAAACAAGTGCGCCGGAACTTTGAAAATCAATGTTATGGTCTTTCCCGATTTCATCGTAAATCGATACCGGGAAACCGTATAAATTTCGTCCTTCATGTTGGAACAATGCCTTGTGATCATATTGAATTTGTGAGTATGTTCCACGACCACCAATGATTTCAGTGTCCTTCTCTTTTGGGTTATTGAAATCAGTCACATCAAATAAGGAAACTTTCATACCCATCGTCAAAATAAGTGGCTCTCCCCCTTGTGGATTTTTCTCAGCAACCGTTTCATAACCAAAGCCAATGAGATGGTTTTCGTCAAGCGGATGCAAGTAATTGCTAAAGCCAGGAATCTTCAGCTCGCCAAGCACTTTTGGGGCAGTCGGATCGGCCACATCAATGACAAACAGTGGATCCGTTTCCCGGAACGTTACCATATAAGCCTTATCCCCCATGAATCGTGCAGAGTAGATGCGTTCGCCTTTCGCAAGACCCTCGACGGATCCTGTGGTATTAAGGTTTTCATCCAAAATGAAGAGATGGTTTTTAGATGGTTTTTTATCATCCCACATATTCCCTTCCGTCGTGACGGCACGGAAATAACCATTATGTTCATCCATTGAAAACTGGTTAAGTAAATGCCCTTTCAGTGTGGCTGAATTTTGGAATGTGACAGTTGTCTTGTTCAATGTAAACTTGAATAACTCACTGTTTGCAGTGCCAGGGTTCCAGATCATTTTATTCGATGTGGAGGCGTTCGTTTCGTGAATTGTCGCTGTGAGATATAAATTGTCTTCGGACATGTAAAGCTGCTCACTTCCACCGAGATAGCCTTTTGTCACAACTTTACCTTCTACTAGCGATGAAAGGTCGATGGCTGTAATGACGGAATACGTCGGTTCCATCGCACCCGGTAGAATCGCGATGTCCTTGTAGTCAATCAGTTCGGGATCATCGCCTACTATGGAATCATATACGCGGGGACGAAGCGTGTCTCCGTCGATTTCATTCATGATCCAGAAGTTCGGCTGTACATTCGTTACAAAATACAGCATATCTCCTGTTTTCCGTGCGCCGTTTAGATAGCCTTCCGCTCCGATTTCTCGAATAAGTTTAGGCGTTTTCGGATTCAACACATTATACATTCGAACCGTAGTCATTCCATTCATTGGCCTGCTGATCCTTGCCTCGTTCGTGTCCTCTTCGTTGTTGTAAGGTTCATATTTCTCACCAAGGACAATTAGCGTATCGCCGTGGAGAAATAACTGGGACGGATAAAATTCTTCTTCCATCTTAATTTCCGAAGCTTTTCGGATTTTCTTCGGGTCGCGGATATCGGTAATGGTGACTTTGTTATTGCCCATTACAGTATATATATAGTTACCGTCTGTCTTTACGCTATCAGCTTCATCGACTCCTTCTACTTGATTGTTCGTTGTCGAATGATCTGAACTACTACTTTTAGCAGATTCTAATGTTGCAGTATTTGACGTCGCTGAATCTTCTCTTTCTTCTACGGTAGGATTTGATTGTTGCATGGACTTCGCCCGTTCAAAATAGGCTTCCAACTCTTTTACTGATGCGATGGATTCGATCGTTTCGTGGATAGTAAATTTGATTTCATCGATTGGCAACGATTTTAAGACCTTGCCGTTAAACGCATTTTTCTGGACGTGAAGTGTATATGCCCCTGGTGAAAGGCCCTTTACATATAGTGTCTTACCAGCGTTTTCAAGCGTAACTTCGGCAGTTACCTGCTTTCCATTTCGATCTGTTATATATAAATCATCTGATCCTATTGCCTCCTTTTTCAACGGTGTGGAGAAGTTTGCGTGCCATCCTTGATTGGAAAGCGCAATATTGGATGCCGTAACAGTCACTTTGTCGATGAAAAACGCGAAAGATATTGCAACTACTGTAATGAATGCCGTAATAAAAAGCCAACTAACCTTTTTTCTCAATTTGACCAACCCTTTCCTTTTGGTTTGTTACACCATTAGACTCTGATAGGGCGATTTCGTTTCACTAAACTGAAAATTTTTATTATATATGTTGAATTAAAGAATCCTGCTAAGAACGCTTGGCGCTAGGGGATGCCTCCCGCAATAAGCCAGACGAAAACCCACTGTCTGTCTTATTGCTTCGGCTACCCCAGTAGTCGCCTTCGCTGGTGAGTAGACAGAATCATAAGTTCAACATGTATAGTTCCAGTTTTTTATAACAATACGCTACAAACAATCGATTGAATGAGTAGCAAAGTATGAACTTAGGAAGGATTAGAGATAAGGGGGATGGTAGAACATAGCTCACGGTCGACCGATCATATAACCTTACGAACCGATCATAACTTTCGCACTACCAATCATATAACCCCACGAGCCGATCATAACCTTCGCTCTACCAATCATATAACCTCACGAACCGATCATAACCTTCGCTCGACCAATCAAATAATCTCACGAACCGATCATAACCTTCGCTCGACCGATCATATAACCTCACGGACCAATCATAGCCCACGCTCGACCGATCATATAACCCCATGATCGGATTATTCCCCTTATTCAGCCGCCACGAACTTCGGTAGCGGATCTGCAAATCCTGACCAATTCATTGCCATTTCCTCTTCTGTCAACAAGCAATCATCTAGATCCTCTTCAATCTCTTCTCTGTCCATATCAAGTCCGATGAAAACCAGTTCCGTCTGACGATCACCATGCTTGTCATCCCAACGTTCCAACAATTCCGGGTCGTCGGCGAAAACTAACTTTTGTTGTGCCTTCGGAAGTGCTGCAATCCACTGACCTGCCCCTTGGAATATAATTGAAGAACCAGCCTGCGATAGCAATCCTGCCATATCCGGGCGCGTTGCTAACCAGAAAAAACCTTTCGAACGAACAATTTCTTGTGGGAACCCTGTCAGCCATTCATGCCATCTCTCCGGATGGAATGGACGTCTTCTCCTGTACACAAAAGATGTAATGCCGTATTCATCGGTTTCCGGTACATGTTCCTCGTTTAATTCCTTTATCCACCCCGCCCCTTGACTCGACTTGTCGAAATCAAACAACTGACGGTTCAAAATCTTCACAGGATCCACACGACCGAATTCAATCGGTATGATCTCTGCGTCTGGGTTCACCTTCTTAAGAAAAGCAAAAAATGGCTCTTTATAATCTTCATTAATAAGATCCAATTTATTTACCAATAATATATTAGCGAATTCAAGTTGATCCACCAATAGATCTGCTATATCTCGATGATCGTTTTCATCATCGGTTTGCTTGCGATCGAGCAACGTTTCCCCGCTTTCATAGTCCTTCCAAAAACGGAACGCATCCACAACTGTCACCATACTGTCGAGTCGACATACTTTGGATAAATCGATTCCAACTTCCTCATCAATGTACGTAAACGTTTGTGCCACGGGAATTGGTTCGGAAATACCCGTCGATTCAATGATGATATAGTCAATATTACCTTCAGCCACAAGTTTTTCCACTTCTATCATTAAATCTTCACGTAATGTGCAGCATATACAGCCATTCGACAGTTCAATAAGTTTTTCTTCCGTACGTGAAAAACCGTTGTTTTGTATTAAAGCCGAATCAATATTGATTTCACTCATGTCATTGACGATAACTGCAATTCGTAGTCCTTCGCGATTTGCAAGAAGATGATTTAAAACGGTTGTTTTACCCGCTCCTAAATAACCACTCAACACCGTGACTGGAACTTTTTTTATTTCATTCATAATGGACTGTCCTCTTTTCCTAAATCGTAATGATTACGTTTTAAATATTACACAGAGAGATTCAATAATGCAAGTCGAAAATGAAAAAACCCTTACAAAAACTCATATATTTACGTTTTACAGCTTAAGTTCACAAGTTCCATCGAATTGCTTTAGATTATTAAGTCTATTAGTTTCAATGCCTGCGTTTGTTGGGTAACCTAAAAGTGTAGCTATATTTAAATAAGAAAGGGTCGAATACATTTGGAAAGCACAGAAAATATTACTAAGCCAAAACGAAATTTAAAACCGTATTGGATTGCCCTTGCATTCACCGTCATGATTGTCATCATGCTTCTTCCTAATTCTGGCGACTTGCCTGTAATGGGGCAACGTGCACTCGCTATTTTGGCATTTGCCGTCATTCTTTGGATGACGGAAGCAGTGGCATATCCGGTAAGTTCAGCAATGATTATCAGTCTACTTGCGGTTACGCTCGGCCTTGCGCCGGATATGGCAAATCCCGATGTCATGCTAGGCACAAAATCCGCTCTTCAAATGGCCCTTGGCGGATTCTCCAATTCGGCAGTTGCTCTTGTTGCTGCCGCTCTATTTTTAGCCGCAGCAATGCAAGCGACAAATCTTCACAAACGGTTGGCGCTCTATATCCTATCAAAAGTCGGGGTTAAAACAGGGGCTATCGTTTTCGGCGCCATAATTGTATCCATTGTACTTGCGTTCTTCGTACCAAGTGCAACAGCACGTGCGGGCGCAGTTGTTCCGATTCTACTCGGAATGGTTGCAGCGTTCGGACTACCTCATAATAGTCGGCTTGGTGCACTTCTGGTCATCACTGCTGTTCAATCCGTCTCAATCTGGAATATAGGAATCAAAACCGGAGCCGCACAAAATATGGTTGCGCTCGGTTTCATTGAAAAGGAAATGGGTGTATCCGTCTCTTGGGGAGCTTGGTTCTTGTATGCAGCTCCGTGGGCAATCCTTATGTCTATTGCTTTGTATTTCATAATGATTAAGCTGATTAAGCCGGAAACACAGGTTGTCGAAGGCGGGAAAGAATTGATCCAAGGTCAGCTAAAAGAACTTGGTCCGATGAAATCGTCAGAAAAAAGATTAATTGTTGTCGCACTAGCACTGCTGTTCTTCTGGTCAACAGAAGAAGTACTCCACCCGTTTGATACGACGACAGTGACTCTTGTCGCGATTGCGATTCTGCTCGCCCCAAGAATCGGCGTATTTGACTGGAAAACGGTTGAAAAACTTATTCCATGGGGTACGATCATCGTCTTTGCTGTGGGGATTGCACTTGGTACCGTCCTCTTAGATACAGGAGGCGCTCAGTGGCTGTCCAATAGAGTGTTCGGTGCAATGGGTCTTGACAATATGCCGCTTCTTGCAACGATTGCCTTGCTGTCGTTATTCAACATTCTCATTCACCTCGGATTCGCCAGTGCGACGAGCTTATCATCGGCACTTATCCCGATTTTCATCGCGCTTACCACGACGATTTCCTTGGATGCGAACAGTGTCGGATTTGTCTTGATCCAACAATTCGTTATCAGTTTTGGGTTCCTTCTTCCAGTCAGCGCACCGCAAAACATGCTCGCTTACGGTACCGGTTCATTCACGGTAAAGGATTTCTTGAAATCAGGTATAGCGCTAACGGTTATCGGGTATTTACTCATCCTGCTGTTTAGTGCTACGTATTGGAAATGGATTGGACTTTTATAATATAAAACGAGTTACTTGGAAATCGACTGCCCAAGTAACTCGTTTTATTTTGACTTAAATCTCTCTGTTTTATCCCAGCCAATTGTTTGGCGGTTTTTCTTAGCCTTTATATAAAAGATTAAACTGCGCACGAACAAATAGGAAAATAGCTGTGCGTACGTAAAGTACATAATGACACTGACAAAAATATTAACTGGTGAAAAGGTTCTTTGACTCGCCTGTGCTGCAAATAACTGCGCTGTATACACAATATAGGCAAGATACCAGATGAATAAGAGCGGATAGGTGTATTCGATAAAAAAGACATCAAGGATTCCCAGCACAAACCATATATAGGAAAACACAAGAAAAAACCAAAAAATGACGTAAACAAGCAGCTGATGAATGGAATGGACGAGCAGCTTGCCTTTGAAATAACCTGGTTCTGTTAGTGTTTTTTCTACAATATACAAGTTCCCTTGCAGCCATCTTGTCCGTTGTTTCAAGTAGACGCCAAGCGTTTCAGGCTCTTGTTCCCATGTGATTGACTCTGGGACAATCGGCAAATAATACCCTTTTTGTGTAATACGCAGTGTCAATTCTGCATCTTCCGCAATAGCGTATGGATCGTATCCTCCAAGCTCTTCTATGACCGATCGCTTTACAAGCATGTTCGTGCCAGTAAGTGATCCGGTTTTGAACAATTGCCACCTTCCCGATTGCATAAGCAGTTGAAATACTTGAAACTCAATAGAAATCATTCTTGTAAGCCAAGTGGCTGATTCATTCATCGTTCTTACATATCCGACAGCCCCGCCTGCCCGTTCCTGTGTCTCTGCAATTGCGACCAACTTTACAAGCGCATGCCGCTCTGGTTGATTGTCCGCATCATAGACACAATAATATTTGTTATCCGAAATACTTAGTCCATAATTAAGTACCCTCGATTTTCCACGTGGCTCACCTGGAGGTACTTTTATATGGTGGACATTTTTAAAGGCATTTGCAAACGCATCCGCGATTTCGTCTGTATTATCAGATGAGTTGTCATTCAATATATAAATTTGCAGAATACCTGGATAATCGATTGCAACCATCGCTTCTATTGTGTCCTTAATAACAACTCCTTCATTGTGAGCTGGGATTAAAATATCTACACCCGGATAATAGTCCAATACCGGGATTTTTTTGTTTGTAAGTCGGCTATACAATCCAGCAATCGTTAAAATAGAATAATAAAGGAGCAATACTAAAAAAAGTGCTGTAGTAAAAAACAATAACAATCTAACATTGAATATCACCGCGACTACAAGCAGAGTAAGAAACAGAGAAAAACTCAGAATTAAAACCCAAAGTCGACCTTTCATGTGACCACCGCCGATTCACGCAAGGTCTTATCTCCGTCTATTTTTATTACGGTCCACCTAATCTTCTCGATGGTACCCTCTTCTAGACGTTCTATCATGAGTTTTTCGAGCCGTCCCCTTACAATACCAAGGCCTTCTTCTTCAGTATTCTGAACTAGAACTATCAGTGTTGTATTATCATATTGACCGACGATATCATAGTTTTTCCTAAACGCCGCATACATCATACTTGCTAGAGTATGCATGACTTTCTTCTGAACCGTCCGATTCATATCAATTAAATCTGCTTTTAAATAGAATCCTGTTTCCTGACGGCGGCTCATATTAGATAATATAAGTACCGCCTGTTTCTCAAATTCATGCTTCGTCAAAACGCCCTCTTCCAAAATATATTCTTCTAACTGAGCAATACGGCTTTTTAGTAACCTATTTTCCGTACTAATCTGATAGACATATTTCGACAAGCTATATAACGAAAATAAATGAATCAAGAAAATGAAATGCAGACCGATTGCCAACGCCTGTTCACCCGGTTGCCAGCCTTCTTTAAATGCTAGGAAGAGAATATAGAATACTGTCACAAGCATTAATGTGATATAAAAGAAAAATGCAGCTCTGTCCGACACACTGAAGAATAATAATGCTAGAACACCGAATGCCAAATAGTAATAAAGCGGTACCGCATTGTATGTAATGATCAATATGGCTAGTATCGACAAGAGCCAACTGATTGAGGCAACCGGCAGTTTAATTCGGTCCCAAACTGTTTGATTCCTCAATGAAATCACCTTCTTTCTTATTTTCCTATTCCCTCTTTCAATGGTAAAAAAACCGGTGAAACACTTCTTTTATAGTTAAACAATGTGTTTATAGAAATCGATTCAGGGAATAATCCCTCTATACGACAATCAGCAGAGGAGGAATTATTATGCCAAAAGATAAATACGAAAAAATTGATAATCAGGTTTCAGGGCAGACTCAGGACCAGCAACCTGGTGTAGAGGAGGAAATGAATCCGGCGCCGATTTATGACGATGAGAATTATAAAGGTTCAGGCAAATTGACAGGAAAAAGCGCTTTAATCACAGGCGGCGATAGCGGTATCGGTCGGGCAGTAGCCGTCGCCTTTGCAAAAGAAGGTGCGAATGTAGCGATTGCATATTTGAGTGAACAGGAGGATATTGACGCAGATAAAACGGTGAAGCTCATTGAAGGCTATGGTGGAAAAGCACTGAAAATCCGAATTGATATTAGTGAGGAAGAGCATTGCGAGCAATTGGTGGATGAGGTTGTTAATGAATTCGGTGGTTTGAATATTCTTGTCAACAATGCCGGTAAACAGTTTCCACAAAAAGATATCTCGTTGATTTCAGCCGATCAGCTTCGGGAAACGTTCGACACGAATTTCTTCGGTTTATTTTATATGACGAAGGCGGCTTTGAATCATATGACTGACGGCGATACCATCATCAATACCTCATCTATTACGGCGTATAATGGGTCAAAAGAATTGCTCGATTATTCCGCAACAAAAGGTGCGATTACTTCCTTTACACGTTCTATTGCACTAAACTTGGCCGAAAAAGGAATACGTGTCAACGCCGTTGCGCCTGGTCCAATTTGGACACCGCTCATTCCGGCCACGTTTGACGCAAAGAAAGTCAAAGAACATGGAGCAAACACACCGGTTAAACGTCGAGGCCAACCTGCTGAAAATGCGCCGGCTTATGTGTTTCTCGCTTCAAGTGATTCCAGTTATATGACTGGCCAGACAATACATGTTGATGGTGGCGATTTTGTAGGATCTTGAACGGATTGTATAACCATTCGTAGAAATTCCTATAAGGTATATTACTGCACGTTGTTTAGTTTCTGCAAAGCGTCGTCTAGTTGATGCGATACGTTGCTTAGTTCTTCGGTTACGTTGCGAACTCCGAATTATGTTGTTTAGTTTTAGGCAAACGTTGTCTAGTCGACGCAATGCGTTGTTTACTTTTGGCAGAATGGTGTCTTGTTCAGCCAAAACGTTACGAACTTTTAGCAACTAACAAAAAGCCCCTCTATCACGGAATTCCTTCCGCCTAGAGGGGCTACTTTAACTTAATTTACGCTTCTACTGTTTCTTTTGAATACCTCTTTTTGTAAAGAAGTGCAAAGTATCCGAATGTAATCGCAAGGAACGCGACCATGAATCCGATGAGAATACCGTTATTCATCCAAAGGAATGACATATTGCCTGTTGAGATGGCGGCTTTGAATGCTTGTACGGAATACGTCATCGGCAATAATGTGTTGAAAATTTGCAGTGGTGCCGGTATTAATTCGAGCGGGAATGTCCCTGCGCTTGTCGTCAATTGCAAGATCAGGACAAGGATTGCTACAAAACGTCCCGCGTCTGAAAGAATGGACACGCACATCTGTACAAGCGCAATGAATGTGTAGCTCGTGATGATCGCAGTCAAGACGAATAACGGTGTATTCACTGTTTCCATGCCGAGTGCAAATTTCACAACTCCTGCTGCGATAAGTGCCTGCAATAGACCGACGATCGCCAGCACAGAAACTTTACTTGTGAACCATCCGAATGCCCCTGTCGGTTTAATAGCCGGTTCGACTAGCGGGAAGACGATGGAAAGAAGAAGCGCACCAACAAATAATCCAAGTGACAAGAAGTATGGTGCAAAACCGGTACCATAGTTCGGTACTTGGTTAATGCCATCTTTCTCAACATCTACAGGTGCCCCGACCATTCCATATGTTTTGTCTGTCGGATTCACTTCACTAGCAGTTCCATTTGCTTCCGCAAGTTTTTCTTGCAGCGTCAATGTTCCTTCATCAAGTTCAACTATGCCATCAGCAATTGTCGCTGATCCTTTAGCAAGTTCTTGCGATTTAGATGCAAGTGTTTCTGTTCCTGTTTGTAGTGTACCCGTTCCTTCTGTTAATGAAGTGAGGCCTGTTGCAAGATCGGATGACCCTTTCTGTGCAGCCGTGACGCCTTCAGAAAATTGTTTCAATCCAGCTGCAAGTGTATCGTTGCCTGACGCAAGAGCGTTCGCCCCTTCAATTAGTTGTGGGGAAGATCCGTTCAACTTCTCTAACCCAGCAAGTCCTTGACTATGTGCGCCGGAAAGTTGACCTGCAGCGCCATTTAAATCTGTGGTACCTGCCGCCATTGAAGCTGTACCAGCAGATAATTCTTTCATTCCGCCAGAAAGTTCAGCGCTTCCTTGTTTCAATTGGCCGAGTGTTTCTTTGATTGCAGTTTGTTGTTCCTCTGAAAGTTCAGCAAGAACAGGAGCGAGCTGTGTAGACAACCCCTCAATTCCAGCAGTTAAATTTCCGGCCGCACCAGAAAGCTGACCTGCCGCACCATTCAATTGCCCTGATTTCTCTTTCAATGTCCCAACAGCTGCGTTAAATTCTTGTTCCTTCTGACCCATTTGACCGTAACTTGCGGTCAATTGGCCGACACCTTCTGTATAGCCAGCGATGCCATCCTTAAGTCCTCCAGCTCCTGCTGACGCCTTTTGTGCACCTGCAAGAAGATCTTTTGACCCTTGCGATAAAGTACCGAGTCCTTTATTCAACTCATTGGCACCTTTAGCTGCATCGTTCGCTCCTTGTGCAAGTTTCTGTGAACCATCCGCAAGTGTAATCGTGCTACTTGCCAACGTTTCAAGATACCCTTTCAATTCATCTGCACCTGATGATAGTTTTGCGGCACCATCATGTAATTCACCGGCGCCGTCCGCCGCTTCACCGAATCCATCGCCCATTTCCGTAATGGAATCAAAGAGCTTTTCCGCGTACGTTGAAGCGACTTGTTCATTCACTTCTGCACGGATCCGATCCATTGCCGTTTCTCCGATCTGAGCAGATAGGAAGTTGAACCCTTCATTTGGCTTATAGACAATTGTCAGTTTTTCCGGTTCATCATCCAAAAGTGTTGTTGCATGTTCGGAGAAGTTTTCCGGTATTTCAATTACGACGTAATAATCTTCATTTTCGAGCCCATTTTCTGCATCTGATTTTGATACTTTCTTAAAATCAAACTGCTTACTGTCAATTAATTTATCGGTCAGTTCCTTCCCAAGGGCCAGTTGTTTGCCGTCCATTTCCGCCCCATTATCAAGGTCGACGATTGCAACAGGCAAATCACTCATATTGGCATATGGATTCCAAAACGCCCATAAAAACATGCCTGCATAAAGGACAGGGATAAACAATATAGCTATCAGTGGAACGATTATTTTTTTTGAACGTAAGAGCAGTTTCCACTCTGCCCATGTCATTGAATTTTTCATCTATTTACTTCCTCCTGTACTGGTTGACCACTTTTCTCAAGTAGTCATTTCAGAATAAAAAATAAAGTCTCAAACTAAGAGACTTTTAAAAATGGTCCCATTTAATAACGCAGCGATACGCTCTTCCGATAGCTCTTCATCGTGGGTTTTATCCCAGTCTGAGACAAGTGCGAGGTATGCTTTAAATAACATATATGCGACAAGTTCTGTATCGCAAGGCTTTACTTCACCTTTGGCAATTCCCTTTTCGATCTTCTCTTTTACATAAAAAACGATTTCTTTTTCAATTGCCTGTAGCACTTCACCTACGGCAGGTGTACGCAGTTCTTTTTCTTCATCTATTAACTTCACATACAATTGATGCGTTCCACGGAATTTGAGCATTTGCATCAGTCTAGCATGGGCATTTTGTTCAAAAGGTGCACCTTCAACAGAAACAGCATCTGCTTCCGCACGCATTTCGTTAATCATCTTCAATACAATGGCATTGAACAGTTCTTCTTTATTGGAGAAGAACGTATAGATTGTTCCTTTGCCGACATTCGCAATTTTCGCAACTTGGTCCATCGTTGTTGCTTTATAGCCGAACAGCGAAAATGATTTCGCGGCTCCCTCGAGAATTTCTTGCCTGCGGTCCATTTTCCCACCTCACTTTGAATGGATTATTTTATTGACCATAAAACCATTTCGGTCATCTAGTCACTATATTACTCCGCCTGAAAGAATTATGCAAGTTTTTTTTAAGAACGAAAAAGTCTGGGAAAGGATTACTCCCTCCCAGACTGTATACACTCCGTACCTATTCTACTTCTCTCATCCATATTTCATAATAAGACTCTAGCTCTTGTTTAATCACGGTAACTTCCGCCATGATTGATTCATATTTCATCCAATCAGATTCGTCTTCCGCTTCCTTTTCCAATGAATCGATTTTTTGTTCAAGTCTCGCTATTTCTTGTTCCACGTTTATAGTTACTTCTTTTTCCTTTTTATCTATCTTCGGCTTTTTCACTGCAATGGGTTCAGGCACTCCGACTACCATGCGACTTTGAATCTCTTGCCACTTTTCACGTGCCCAATTATAGGGTCCTTCAAATGTCGTCATGAGTCCATCTTCCAACCATGCTGTGCGAGAGAATAATTTATTCAAGAAATAACGATCATGTGAAACGGCAACGATTGTACCCGTAAAGTCTTCCAGTGCCTCTTCAAGCACTTCACGTGACTCAATATCCAAATGGTTTGTTGGCTCGTCAAGCACAAGGAAATTAACGTCCTGGTACATCAGCTGTGCCAATCGAAGCCGCATGCGCTCTCCACCGCTTAGGTCGCCAACTCGCATGAATACATCTGGACCGTAAAACATAAACTTCGCTAATATATGTCGGGCTTCCCCTTCGGCAATAGTTACTTCACCCCGAAAGACATCTATCAAACGCGCCTTCGGATCCGAAATTTCAAAGTGCTGCGACAAGAATCCGATTTTCACATTACTTCCCACTTTACTCATTCCAGTGTCAATCGGAAGCTCACCTAAAAGAATTCTCAGTACGGTCGATTTCCCGCATCCATTCCGCCCTACAATCGCTGTTCGATCCTTCCAATACACATGGAAGTCCGCACCCTTCAATAGCTCCTGTTGACCAAATGATTTCGTGATTCCTTCCATTACAACGACTTCCTTACCACTCCGTGGTGCAGCTTCAAACGACAAAGTCATTTTCTTCGGGTCGATAAGTGGCTTTCTTACCTTTTCCATCCGTTCTAGCGCCCGTTCCATATTGCGCGCTTGTCGGTGCAATCCAGGGTTTGGAGGATTGGCTTCATTTGCCCATTGGTGGAGCCGTTTAATGGCCTCTTTCATTTTTTTAATTTTCTTTTGTTGCTCTTCGTAATTTTGGAATTCCCTCATGAGACGCGCTTCTTTTTCTAGAATAAAGGCAGAATAATTCCCGTAATAAAGATGAATCTCCCCTTCTTCAAGATCAGCAACCTTCGTCACGACACAATCCAAGAAGTAACGGTCATGTGAAATAATAACTACTGTTCCTGAGTAATCCGTTAAATATGCTTCCAACCATTCAACTGCAAATAAGTCCAAATGATTCGTCGGTTCATCCAATAACAACAAATCAGGTTTCGTTAATAATAGCTTCCCAAGCATAATCTTCGTCTGTTCGCCACCGCTCAATTGCACAAAAGAACGTCCAACAAACGGTTTCAATTGCAATCCATTGATGACTTTCTCAATTTCCGAATCTACGGCATAGCCCTCACGATTGGCGAATTCCTCCTGTAAATCTCCGTATACCCGAAGCAACTTATCCATGTCCGCGTTTCCGGCATTGGCTAGCTCTGCTTCTAACTCCGACATTTTTGCCTGCATTTCTTTTAGTTCTACAAATGCACTGTTGAGCACATCATAACCGGTCGTTTCTTTTTCATATAAAGGGATTTGCGCTAAATAGCCTATCTTTGTACCCTTTTTAAAATGAATTGCCCCACTGTCAGGTTGCTCCGCTCCCGAAATCAACTTAAATAACGTTGTTTTCCCACTACCGTTCCGTCCGACAACACCTAATTTATCACCTGTTTTAATGTCCAAAGAAAGATTCTCAAAAATCATATTCCCACCGAGCATTTTGCTTATTTGTTGAACTGTACATATCATCATTTTCCGCTTCCCCTCGTCCTGTTTTCACAACTGGAAGCATCTCACGAAAAGAGCTAGCGCCTTGGTAGACCCAAAAAGCACTGGAGTCTAGACAACAAAAAAGACCGCGTGTAAGCGATCTTCCCCTTAAAAATTTTCGCAAGGAATGCATGCTAAACAGCTGTGTGATTACTGAAATTGTCTAGAAAAGACAGACTCGTCCCGTCGACTGCAATTTCATGAGTAATCGCACATGAAGTGGCTAAATATTCCAATAGACTTCCACGTGCATACACAGTGTCTAACATCATTCCTCACCCCCGCTCACTAATAGTAAGAATAGTTTAACACGGATAGGTTTTTATGGCAAGAATTGTATAGATGACTTCTATACAACATTTAGGACAAGTGAATGTACACGAGGTTACTTAAAATCATGTTTTGTTAATAATATTTCACATATTATTAACAAGAGTACATCACTTAGATATTCTTGAGGTGTACTTTTGGTTTTATCAGAGTACAAATATAGCTCAGCCTTCAATATCCCGTTTCGAATACCCGATAAAGCCGACAATCACTAACACACCCGCAAAAACTGTCAGTATGAAGAACATCATAAAATTCATACCTTCAACAGGAAGTTGAGGAATATGACCATATGGAGATAGATTACCCATCCATTCCGGAAATTTAAGCAACCCACCTAAGTAAACAACAATGAATGAATAGAGCAAGTATACCCAAGTTAAACTCGTCACTCTCGGTGCAATCCCAATGAGAAGTACCGCAAACCCAATCATAATCCATATCGCAGGGAGATAAACCATTGCCGCCCCGTAAATCATTCCAAAAGAGATACCCCCGTCTATAACGACTACACCTGCTGACCAAAGACCGATTGCTGTAAGAGACAACATTACAAAGCTGACGGCAATGGCAACGCTAAACGTGCTGCCCATCAGCCGCGAACGGGATACCGCCCGACTTAGTAAATGCTCCGTACGCTCCTTCCTCTCTTCCCCTATCAACTTGAGCATGGCCATTAGAGCCGGAATTGTGCAGATCATCGCCATAATGGACATAAGCATTGGGATGAATTGTTCTGTTAATGAAAGCCCTTCAACAGGTGCTATAAGATCCTTCATTATGTCGATATCTTCAAAGAAGGAATCCAAGTCCCCTAAAACCGAGCCATAAGAGGCGCCTAGCACGTACATTCCAATTGCCCAGGCTATTAACGATGTACGCTGAAGCCTTACCGTCAACCCAAGCGGGCTTTGTAAAAAGGCTGATGCATGTTTTTTCCCAGGTTTGGAGGATAAAAATCCCGATCCTAGATCACGGATAGCATTCAGATAGAGTGCGACAATGACCAAGATAAGTGCGGCACCAATCGTCAGTAAAATTGGCCACCAGTAATTATTCACATATACTTGCGCACCCAATACCCAACCAAACGGCGAAAACCAAGAAAGTCCCTCATTGCCTACATCCCCTATTGCACGGATGAAATAAGCAATACCCAACGCTGTAAAGGATAATCCGGTCGTGCCTCGAGAACTTTCCGAAATCTGTGCAAACACTGCAGTTAGCGCTGTGAAAAAAATACCTGTTGCCGCTAAAGCCGCTCCATATAAGAGCGAACCTTCCATACCCATACCTTCTATATTCAGAACGGACAAACCAATACCGATAATGAGCGCCATGATGACATTCACTCCGCATATAACAAGAATGGTTGCATGTAAATTTGATAATCGTCCAGTAGGAAGCGAACGGATCATTTCAATACGTCCGTCCTCTTCATCCGCTCTTGTATGACGTACAACAAGTAAAATACTCATAATTGCAACTGCCACAGCTGTGAAGAGCAACATTTGGTGAGCCATCATAGCACCTGACGTGTAATTTTCTAAGCCATATCCTTTACCGACCATCGCAGTCATGGCAGGGTTCTTCATCGTTTCAGCAATTGCCTGTCTGTCTTGCTCCGTCGCGTAAAGATCTGTAAATGAGAGGGCGATAGAAAATGTAAGAATCGCTAAAGATAGCAACCAAATCGGAAGTCGGATACGATCTCTTCTTATGATTAAACGAGATAAAGTTCCAGTGTTTTTGTACAAATGCTTCGCCATTAAGACGCACCTCCCACTCCCGTTTCTTCAGTTCCCTCAGAGTTTCCTTCATAGTACCCCATAAATAAATCCTCTAAAGTTGGTGGTGCACTTTCCAATTTCACAATACCGAATTGACTAATATGTTTCATAACAGTGGCCAATGCTTCAGTTTCTACTTGGAATGACAGTGCTTGATTTTTCTCTTTAATATCATAGACACCTGTTATTTCTTGTAACAACGTAATCGGTTGTTTTGTCTCTACCAAAAGATTTGTACGGGTTAAATGTCGTAATTCACGTAAAGTTCCTGTTTCGATAATCTTCCCTTGCCTAATAATACCGACCCTGTCACACAACTTTTCTACTTCAGATAAAATATGACTGGAAAGTAGGACACTCTTCCCTGCTCTTTTCACATCCATCACACACTGTTGGAAAACTTGTTCCATTAACGGATCAAGGCCTGACGTCGGTTCATCCAATATATAAAGATCTGCTTCTGACGAGAAGGCAGCAATCAACGCCACCTTTTGCCGGTTTCCTTTTGAATACGTTCTACATTTTTTAGTTGGATCTAAATCGAATTTGCGAATGAGTTCCTCACGCCGACTTTCATGATTTGCCCCTCGCAATTTCACGAATAAATCAATTACCTCACCACCGGTTAAATTTGGCCACAGATTCACATCTCCAGGCACATAAGCAATACGCTTATGTATTTCAACTGCGTCTTCCCACGCATCTTTACCAAAAATCTCAACAGTTCCCTCTGTTGCCTTTAAAATTCCGAGTAATACGCGGATAGTGGTAGACTTTCCAGCACCATTCGGACCGATGAAACCAAAAACTTCTCCTTTGTTCAATTCAAGGTCTATTCCATCTAAAGCTGTAAAACCACCGAACTTTTTCGTTAAATTGGTCGTTTTTAATACAGTCATTGTTAATCCCCCATTCATAAAAAACGTATTAGTTTTGAAATATTATAGTCTTTATAGTTCATAATATAAGAAAACAAACTCCTTAGCAATAGTTTATGCACTATTTATATTGTTTTATTACATATCTTCCGCTAAACTAGCAATGAGGTGAAAGAGGTGGATGGATTTCAACGACGTAGAGAACAAAAAGAAAATGCGATTCTACAAGCCGCATTGACATTATTTATGGATGCTGGTGTCCAAAAAGTTTCGATTGCTGAAATCGCTGCGAAAGCGAATGTATCTCAGGTTACGATTTATAAATACTTTGAAAGTAAAGAAAATTTAACCCAGCTCGTTCTCAAATTCTATGTAGACCAAATATGGGAAGAACAAAAAAAGCAATTAAATAGTGATCTTCCTTTTTTGGATAAAATAAAGCAAATTACTTTCAGCAAAAGTGACTATGCAAATCAATTTAACAGCCAATTTTTCCAATACTTTATGAATGATTATTCAACCGGAAAAAGTTATGTTGAAGAAATATATACAAGAGAAGCAATTCCTCGCATGATTGCTTTGTTTGACGAGGGAAAAGAGCAAGGGTTTATTGATCAAAACATGTCGAATGAAGCAATTTTAGTTTATATGCAAATGTTTAAAGACTATTTACAGCAAAAAGATGTCTCCTTAACTGTACTCCCGATGACTGAAGATCTTATAACGCTTTTCTTTTATGGGATAGTCGGAAAAAAAGAGGAGTAAACCTCGTTAACATACAAAAAGGTGTTGCCCTATGAGTCGCTAAATTTCCGACTTGTGGGCAACACCTTTTTTAAAAGATAAGTATACGTTTTCAACTAGGTGCAGTGTCTAGTTCCAGACGACCTCTGTTTTTCATGTACAATATAAAGCAAATCGAACAGCTCTTCCCTATTTTCTCTCTTACGCCAATTGTTGTTCAGCAAATTCACGATACAACGCATGTGATTGTATCAATTCTTTATGAGTTCCACTGCCCGTCACTTGCCCATTTTCGATGAAAATGATTTTATCTGCATCGACAATAGTTGATAACCTGTGGGCAATGACGAATGTTGTACGCCCTTCCATCAATCGCGTCAGTGCATCTTGAACGACGCCTTCCGATTGGCTATCCAGGCTCGCAGTTGCTTCGTCCATCATCAAGATCTTTGGATCCCGTAAAAAAGCACGAGCGATGGCGATACGTTGCCTTTGCCCTCCAGAAAGTTTCACACCTCGTTCGCCGACTTCTGTATCCAATCCTTTCGAAAATGTTTTAACAAATTCGTCGGCATACGCCATTTCAGCGACTTCCCAAAGCCTTTGATCCGAAATGTTTGCCCCATTTTCTAAACCGTAACATAAGTTTTCACGAATTGTCCCTGCCATCATGGCACTCTCTTGTGAAACGTAACCGATTTGACTACGCCATGACGCCATCGACAACTCTTTTATCGGCACTCCGCCAATTTGAATATCACCGGATGTCGGTTCGTAAAAACGCTCAAGTAATCCGAACATTGTCGTTTTCCCTCCACCACTCGGTCCGGCGAATGCAATCATTTCACCAGGCTGGGCCTCAAAGGACACATTTCCAATCACTGGCTCGTCGTCTTCATAGGCAAACGATACGTCCACAACTTGAATTGGTTTGTTCGCAATATCCATCACCAAGCCATCTTGCCCTTCTTCCAATGGCAATTCCAAAATGTCGATAATACGCTCTGTTGCGCCTTTCGCTTTCTGCAATTGCGTGAAGAACATCGCAAATGATGTAATCGGAAAAATAATTTGGAACAGATACAATAGGAATGCAACAAGTGCACCTGTCGACATTGTACCGTTCGCAACACGCATACCGCCATATCCGATAATCATGACAATGACCACCATAACAACTAGATACATAAAGGGAGCAATCAGAGCAGTGATTCGAGCTTCTTTCAAGCCAAAACCGAGTAATTTCCCGATTCCAGCTTTTCCACTCGCCTCTTCGTTCTGTTCAGCATTAGAAGCCTTCATCAAACGGATTTCGCCAAGTGTCTGTTGAATATTGCCTGTGAATATAGCTGTTTCATCTTGTAATCCACGCGAAATCTTCGCCATTTTGGTGCCTAATGGAATCATAATTCCCAC
This sequence comes from Sporosarcina sp. resist, assembly GCF_014302295.1. NCBI lineage: Bacteria > Bacillati > Bacillota > Bacilli > Caryophanales > Caryophanaceae > Sporosarcina > Sporosarcina sp. resist. The sequence continues at coordinate 4,631,485 of NZ_CP060287.1, forward strand.
TGTAATTGGAACCGAAATCAACATGATAAGTGTCATTTTCCAATCCATAATAAGCAGGATAGTCACCGCACCTATAATCGAAATGATACCCGTAATGAATTGCGGGAAATGTTGCGTAATCAATTCTTTCACGATTCCCGTATCATTGACGACACGGCTCACCGTTTCACCGCTAGATTCCTTGTCAAAATGACTGACAGGCAAACGAAGTAGTTTTGTCCACATTCTTTCACGTAATCTCGCAACTACTTTTTGTCCTACATAACTCAGCAAATAAATGGATACCCCATCAATTACTGCTTGAACAATAAATGCTACCCCGATAGCAATCATTATCGGGACGCTTAACGATGCAACTGAAAAGCCATCCACTAGGTTTTTCGTTAGTAAAGGAACAACCAAACCTGCAAGTGTTGTCAACACACCTGCCGTCAAGCCGACAGCCAAAGCTAGCTTCGGGATTCCTGTTGATAAAATCAGAGAGAAAAACGGCTTCAAGCCGACTTTTTTCTTGTCCATAGTTTTTAACTCCATTCCGTTGAATCTTTTAATAAGTTCATTTTAGTAGATGTATGTAAACTCAATATCAACAAACTCCGTTTTGTCACTCGAAATATATAAATCCAACAACTTATTTTGAACGCATCTATCCAAAGGAACTTGGTAAGATACCCCGGTTTGCAAATTGGATTACCGGGAAGACCATTCAAGTTCTCGGGACGGATTATTCCCGTGATATCATTACAATAGAACCCATAAAATCGGATCATCATAACGTTGAATACGCGAGAAAAGTTGCACAAGATTCACTTGACTACTTAAACTATATTAACAGGAACCAAATCCGAGCGTTCACTATTCATATAATGTGTGCAGAGTATTAGGATTGCTTGATTATCGTATATAGTAAAATCTTAACCCAATTCAATCTATAAATACACTTTATAAGATTGACCCGTACTTTAAAAAAACTCCGCATAAAAAGGTTAGCAGGGACAGAAATCTCCGTCCCACGCTAACCTTACACCGCTTAAATACTTAAATTCCGTAATCGATCAACCGCTTTCTGCAGCACAGCCACTTTCTGAACAAGCGCCAACCGAACGAATCCAGCGCCTTCAGAGCCGAAGATGCTACCAGGAACCATGACGACGCCGCATTGGTCAATCACTTTAAATACAAATTCCTTGTCGTCCATCTCGAACGGATACTTTGCCCAGACAAACATCCCACCGTTTGAAGGAGTAGCAGACCAACCAATCTCCTCCATGCCTTTCATTAATACCTTATGGCGCGCAGAAAATTCTGCCCGCAGGCGATCCGTAATCTCTTCCGCATTATCGAGTGCCATGACAGCCGCTTCCTGAATCGGACCGAACGTTCCATAATCCAAATTCGATTTGAGTTGTCTTAAAATATGTACTATCTCAGCATTACCAACGATATAGGCGATACGTGCACCGGCAAGGCTAAAGCTTTTAGATAATGAATTAATCTCCATTCCGACCTCCATTGCACCGGGAGTCGATAGAAAACTAATTGGAGAACCGCCTGTAAAATAGTATTCAGAATAAGCAGCGTCATGAAGCACAATAATATTGTATTTCTTGGCGAAAGCTACTACTTTCTCGAAAAATGCACAATTCGGCATAGCAGGAACAGGGTTTCCTGGTAGATTCAAAATCAGCAATTTAGCTTTTTGTGCAACGTCTTCAGGAATTTCATCCAAATTAGGTAGAAACCCGTTTTCTGCACGTAACGGCATCTCATATGGAACAGCGCCAGCAAGCTTAATGCCAGCCTCATAAGCTACGTAAGCAGGATTCGTTGTCAACACAAAGTCCCCTTCATTGCAAAAAGCGAGTGGCAGATGGACAAGTCCTTCTTGAGAACCCATTGTTTGAATGATTTCCGTTTCAGGATTGAGCGTAACACCGGAACGTCGTTCATAATAATTCGCGACGGCTTCGTTAAAACGTTTTGTGCCGCCAAGTGTATAGCCATATGTATTCGCCAGAGCGCTTTGTTCTGATAACACACGTCTCACTTTTTCGTCAGGAGGAAGATCCGGACTCCCAAGACTTAAATCAAAGACTTCAGCTCCCGTTGCTTTTTTCGCTTCGGCTGCTACTTTTAAATCGCCGAAAATGGCAGGTGCAAAAATGGACATTTTTAACGAAGGTTCAATCTTCAATGGGAAACACTCCTTGTTTGTGGGAAATTGTTTTTAAGGAGTATTTTATCACAAACCATGTAACTAGTGTAAATAAGGTTGTAAAATAGGTAATTTAATTAACCATTTATTCGCATAAAATACTGGCGAGAAGGGCTTGATAACCTCCATTTCCACTGGACTATTTTCGGCCCGCTTTCGACTAACTATTCATGACAGATTTACTGAGGGGTACTAGTGTGCTCAAGGGGAGAATGCAGTTATTTTGGAAGAAAAGAATTTATGACATTCTATATAGTGTGTAAGTGTCCGCTCGGAACGGAAATCAACGGGATTGAAGGTAATCGTACTTTTTCAGTGCCCTCATACGTGTACTTATGAATTTGGAGCGCGACGGCTGAAGGACCACCATACGATTACCGAAAGGATGTGTAGGGATGCGACTTTGTCGCATCCCTACACATCCAGACATCTCGATAGATAATGGTAGAGTAGTCGTTCAATCCAAGAAATCCAATTGCAACTATGCACGTAGCACCCAGTATGTGCTCATTTCATTTACTGGTTGGTTAATCAACAGACGTGGCATTCCATATCTTTGAATTCAACAGCACAAGCTTGTTGGTCACGAGGATCCATTCCCAGCCATATAAACTTCTTCAAACGGTTGAATGATAACGAAACCTTCACCGCTAAACTCCATTTGAATCGATTCTCCACTACCGCGACCAAAGAAGGTCTTAATACTAATATCTGTTCGGAACTCCGGTGTTAAATGGCCAGACCAGGCGACCGTTGCATTAGGATCTGTAACGACGGGTTCTCCAGGATGGACAAGTAGCGTTAGCGGCTCGAAATGGGTAGTAATCGCAACCTTCCCCTTCCCTTTCAATGTTACGTTGAACAGTCCACCAGACATCATGCCTGCCACTTTCTTCATAAGCTTAATATCCCATTCAATAGTTGGCTCAAACGCAAGAAGATCATTGCCGTTCACCGTAATCGATTCATTATTCAAATCGAAAATGGTTATCTTCTTCCCTTGATCCGCTAAGTAAAGCCGACCATTCCCTGTTGCTTTCATCAGTGAAGTACCTTCACCCGTGAGCGCTTTTTTAAACATCATGCCTACACCATGCTCAAGCACCTTTTCCCGCTCGAATTTAATCTGACCCGCATATGAGATCATGGAGCCCATCTTTGCCCAGACAAAGTCGGTTAAATTCACTTCCAGAATTCGCGGTGTTTCCAATTCAAAGTATTCACTTTCCCGCTCATCCTGCTTTGTTTGTTTAATGAATTCATTAATCGTATATTTCCCCATCTATATCTCCCCTTTCGTAACAATGCCTATTACTTATTATCGAAACTTAATCTTCGACTGTCATTGTACCAAGAAAAAATCCTGAGAGGTCTTCCCCTTCAGGACTGTAATTTCACTCAAACGGCCATTCAGGTAGGCGATTACTCAATTTCTTATCTTCACGATACCCAAGCACATATTCTGCCTGCATAACCGTATGGATCTCACGCGTTCCTTCATAGATAACAGGCGCCTTTGAGTTTCGCAGGAACCTGGCGACAGGGTATTCATCCGAATAACCATAAGCCCCATGAATCTGGAATGCATCATCTGCTGCTTTATTGGCAAAATCGCATGCCTGCCATTTCGCCAGCGACGTCTCGCGCGTATTGCGCAAGCCGTTATTTTTCATGTCACCTGCTCGATAGACAAGAAGTCGACTCATCTGATAGCCCGCTTCCATGTTAGCAATCATTTGTTGGACCAGTTGGTGTCTGCCAATTTCCTTACCGAACGTTTCCCGTGCATGACAATATTTCACGCTTTCTTCGAGGCAACCCATTATTAAGCCAACCGCTCCCGCAGCGACAGTGAAACGACCATTATCAAGTGACGCCATGGCAATTTTAAATCCATCGCCTTCTTCACCTAATAAATTCGCAGCCGGGATACGCATATCTTCGAAAAATAGTTCGCCTGTATTGCCTGCACGAATACCGTATTTCCCTTTGATCGCTTTCGATGAAAAACCTGGTGTCGTTCGTTCGACGATGAACGCGCTAATACCATGGTGTTTTTTCGCTTTATCCGTATAGGCGAAAACGAGGAAATGATCCGCAACATCACAAAGGGAAATCCATGTTTTTTGACCGTTTAATACATAGTCATCTCCGTCACGCACGGCAGTTGTTGCCATTGCCGCAACGTCGGAACCTGCACCTGGTTCTGTCAACCCGAATGCACCTATTTTTTCACCCTTCGCTTGTGGCACAAGGTATTTCTGCTTCTGTTCTTCATCGCCCCACTGCAGTATACTCATCGAGTTCAAGCCAATATGGACCGATACCGCTGTCCGGAACGCCGTATCTCCACGCTCCAATTCTTCACACAGTATTGCGAGCGAATTATAATCCATTCCACTGCCACCATATTGTTCGGGTATACACACGCCCATGAAGCCAAGATCCGCAAGCTTCTTCCAAATCGACTGATCGAATCCACCTTGTGCATCCCATTTCTGGATATGGGGCATAATTTCTGCGTCGACAAACTGACGCACCGTTTTCCTCAGCATTTTCTGTTCTTCCGTAAATCCAAAGTCCACCTCTTCATCTCCTTTCATAAACACTATGCCGTTAATCAGATTAGAAACTATACGTTTTCAACATGGAACATTGTTCGACTCGATACTTTCTTCGATAACGACACCGCGCTTTTTCATCTCTTCAATATACAATTCACCGGGTACGATATTCTCTGGCGGATGGACTCCACGTTTCGAAATAGTGCCATTGCCAATCATTTGTGCCACGATGGAAATCGTATTTGCCGTCGCACGAGCCATCGCAGTCTCGTTTACTGCAGTGTCTTTCTCCGTAATAAGGTCATATTCGTATGTTACTGGCATAGCACTTTTTTCACCGCTCACAATAACGCGTAGCAACACTGCATCTGATTTATTACCGAGGCGAAGTTGCGGCGACAGATGTTCTCTCATGACGTCGCGTACCTTCACTTTTTGACCGTCAACAGTCACTTCGTTGTCCCGAGATAACAAACCTAGATCGACAAGCAGCTGGAACTTCTCCGCGTGCCCTTTGTAACGAATCGTTTTGTATTCTAGTGTCTCCACGTCAGGGAACGACTTCGTTAGAGTCGACGTGCCGCCTGATGTATGAAATGCTTCAAGCTCGCCGTATTTATCAAAATGGATTGTTTCGATTTCGGACAATGATGGAACTTCCAACAGTTGCCCGTTTCGAATAACGTGGGAAGGGTCAGTGTAATGATCAAACACGCCTTCCAGTGAAAAGACGACATTATAATTAAGTGGCGGCTCCGGCTTTATCGGAATTCCTCCAACATATAGTTTGATGGAATTAACCTTTTCGAGTTTTCCCGCCCCGTAACCAGTAAGAATATTAATCATTCCAGGAGCTACCCCTAGATCCGGAATGATTGTCACGCCTTTCGCAATCGCCTGATCCGCCAGACCGAGCACCGCATCCGTAGCGCCACCGATATGACCGCCAAGATCAATGGAATGAACACCGATATCTACTGCGATTCGGGCAACTTTTTCATTAAACGTATAGAATAGCGCATTGATAACCACATTTCCTAGTGCCATCACTTCGCTTAATTGCTTATCGTTTTTCGCATCCAGTAATAGGATATCAAGCTTGTCGGACATGAGTTCCTCCGCAAAGTCTTCCGCTTGCTTGACGTTCAGATCCGCTAAATAAACTTTTTCGACATCATCACCCTTCACTAGATCGCGTGCCGCCTCTTTCCCCATTAAACCTGCTCCAAGTATGACAACCTTCATTTCCCCATCCCCTTACGTTAGGTATTAATCCGTGTCAATCTGCGCCCGTTGCAATTTCCCGCTGAAGTCTATATAAATACTCTTCCATTCAGTGAAGACATCAAGTGCAGCAACGCCAGAATCGCGGTGTCCGTTGCCCGTCCCCTTTGTTCCGCCGAATGGCAGATGGATTTCGGCACCCGTCGTTCCCGCATTCACGTAGACAATACCTGTATCTAGATCACGTTGTGCTCGGAATACTTTATTGACATCGCGTGAGAAAATCGAACTTGAAAGTCCAAATTTCACACTGTTATTAACCTCAATGGCTTCATCTAGACTTGAAACTTCAATCAGCGAAACAACAGGTCCGAAAATCTCTTCTTGCGCAAGGCGGCTATCCCATTTCACATCTGTGAATAAAGTTGGTTCGTAATAATGACCATCTGCAAGCTTTCCATCTGTTAATATATGTCCACCTGCAAGAAGTTTCGCACCTTCATCCTTACCAATTCCGACGTAGCCATGAATTTTATCAAGCGCTTTTTGATTGATTACTGGGCCAATTTTTACTGATTCGTCCATTCCATCGCCAATCGATAACACTTTCATCGCTTCCACGAGTTTTTGCTCGAGTTCTTCCTTTACATCTGTATGCACGATGACACGGCTACATGCCGTACAACGCTGACCCGCTGTTCCGAATGCACTCCAAAGAATCCCTTCTACTGCCAGTTCGATATCCGCATCATCCATAACGATGACCGCATTTTTACCACCCATTTCAAGTGATACTTTTTTCAAATGACGTCCACCTGTTTCCGCAACATGACGACCCGTTTCAGTCGACCCTGTGAATGAAATAACGCGAACATCAGGGTGTTCAATCATTGCCGTCCCAACTTCTGCTCCCGACCCGAAAACGATATTCGCAACGCCTGCTGGGAGTCCTGCTTCTTCAAATATAAGCGCCATTTCAAACGCCATCATAGGTGTTTCCGTCGCCGGTTTCCAAATAAAAGTATTGCCCGCGACAATTGCTGGGAACGATTTCCATGTCGCAATTGCCACCGGAAAGTTCCAAGGTGTAATAAGTCCGACAACACCGATTGGTGCACGGACACTCATTGCGAACTTGTCTTGAAGCTCTGAAGGTACTGTTTCCCCGAACATGCGGCGTCCCTCACCAGCCATGTAGAACGCCATATCAATGCCTTCCTGCACTTCACCGCGCGCCTCTTCGATGACCTTCCCCATTTCTTTCGTCAACACTTGCGATAAGTGTTCTTTCTTTTCTTTCATAAGTCGTCCAATTTCATATAAAAAGTCTGCACGTTTCGGTGCGGGAACGAGTGCCCATTTTTTCTGAGCCTCTTTCGCCGACTTTACTGCAAGACTCACATCTTCTTTAGTCGATAATCTTACTTGTGCCAACTCCTTACCATTTGCTGGATTCAAGACTGCAGTATAATCTGCTCCCCCTGCCTCCTGCCATGTACCTCCGATATAATTGTTCAGTTGCATTGCAACATTCCCCTTTCTATAACACAGCATTTTGAAAGCGCTCACATCTATTTAACTAATTTCGACATTTCCTACGAAATTCCTTTAATCTTCCGACAACTATAATTTTACTTCCCTCCTACTTAAACACTATAAGCTATGAAAAACCCCCAATAACCAAGCTATTCGAGGGGTGAGATTATTATTCATACTATGAACCCCATTTCCTCGAATTTTTCTCTCTGTCAGCACCACACCGAACGTGAGATAATTTCTCTTCACCTTCATCCCTGTTTAAAGTTCATATACAAAATACCACGTCCGTTGATTAACCATTTTCTTGCATAAAGAGCAGGTAAGAAAGGCTTGAAAAACTCTATTTTCACTCAATCATTTCCGGTCTGCTTTCGGCGAACTATTCATGACATCTTTACCGAGTGGCAAGTATGGCTAGAAATGACTACGTCATTCCTAGCCATACTTGTTTCGATCATCCTGTTGCGAATAGTTGCCTGTCGCATTCCTACAACGTTCAAGTGAAAAATACAGCTATTTTCCAAAAAAGAATAGATGACTTTTTATAAAGGTTGTAAGTGCCCGAAGATACAATTTCGGACACTCTAGCACTTTGTATAATGTGTTCCTTGCTTACTTTTAGTATAGAGTCTGCATATTATCATGCGATGGACTATAAGAAAGTGACTCTTCCTTAACTAAAAAAGACAAGACTATGGAGAAAACATCAGCCGCCAAAATTGTATCTTTGGCGGCTATTATCCAGATAAGAAGCGTCGCTATTCTTTCGTCCCGAAAAGTTTTAGCACTTTGTTTACGTATCCATTTGGAGAGCGACGGATGAATAAGCACCATACGATTACCGAAAAAATGTGTAGGAATGCGATGAAGTCGCATTCCTACACATCAAGACATCTCGGTAATCGTATAGAGGTCGTTCAATCCAAAGCAATCCAAAAGTAATTGTACACGAAGCGCCTAGTGTTGGATTTAGTTATTTACTGGTTGTTTTGGGTGATCAACACATGTGACAAAATGCAGAAAAACTCCGCACCGGATATATCGATCCCATGCGGAGTTTTCATAATGAAAAAATATTTAATTTGTACGTTATTTTGGTTTCAGGTTATGTAATACCCATTTGGTGTATATCCATTTCTGCACTATTGCTAATACCACGGATTATTCTTTTTCTTGCTGACGGCTCCGTTCGTACATTTCAATGACAAATTCACGGATGTTATCTGCATGTTTCATCATCGAACTTGTCGATACAACGAACAATTTCGCAATTTCAGCGTTCGTCAATTCTTCATCCTCCATAATTCCTAAATCAACTGCTACAAAAAATACGGCAGCGGCAATAACGCCAGGTTTACGGAAATTGGGGCGCTCTTTCAAAAAGTACGTTACGACAATATTTCTCAGTAATTCACGCGCTTCTTTAGGCGTATTTCTTAACTCAAGTACTTCATCCAGACTCTCGATTACTTCCTGCTGAACCGGTGTAAAATCATGCTCTATGAGTTCATCTACTGTTCGTGAATCCCTGGCAAGCAAAATTTCGTAGACATCCGTCATATGCTCTTTATAGAACGCAAGACTCTTATCGAATCCGCTTGACTCCGCAAGTTCAACTATCTGTTTTTCGAGTGCACCATTCCAATCATTAATGAACATAAGCGAAGAAATTACATAGATATCATTGTTCTGGTCCCGATTATCGGGTAAAACAATGCCGAATATGAATGAATGCTCTTCCAGTAGCATTCCTTCTTTCTTTTCAAGATTGAATATGCCCTCGCCAAGTATTTCTTGGACAATAACATATCCTTCCTTCACTTCTTTCACCTTAGCAAACAGTACAACAGGCTCTTTCCATAATTCCAGAACGGATCGAACTGTCTCTCTTATCGGGCTATTCAACACTCTTAGGAGGTGACGCTTCCACAAATCACGGCGTGCAACGAATAAGAAATATTCACTAACAGCCTCCTCAACATCATCCGGTCCCATCAGTTTTTCAAGTTTACTTTTCCAGTGTCTTCTATGGCTTTCGAACTCTGATATATCAGCTGGGCTTGTAGCCTGTTCATATGCACCAAAGATGATACGCTCAAGTTCCTCATCAATAAGCGTCTCTAAAGGTGATTCATTTTTCTCCGCACAACACTTTTTATATTTCTTTCCGCTCCCACATGGACACGGATCGTTTCGTCCAACCATTTTCCCACGTCCTAACAATTATACGTTAATAATATTTACCTCACATTCAATAGTAACAGAAACAAAAAAACTCCGCAGTGGTATATATATATACCCATGCGGAGCACTCTTTAATCCATCGCTTATTTTTTACTTTCCTCTAAATTAGTAAATGATTTTTCATTAGTTGGTAGTGCTACACGTTTCATGAAGAACGATAGAGCCAAGGCTACAATTGCAACGATTGTCGATATGAAAAATGAGAAACTAATTCCGTCCAACATTGCTTGTGCTTCAAGTTGTTCCTTTAACTTCGCTAGCCCCTCAGCGGTCGATGGAGCATTGCCAGATGCTTGGACTTCCGCAAATAGTCCTGCACCTGTCGATTCCATCCGTTTTGTCATAATCGTTAACAGAATTGCGGATCCGATAGCACCGGACACTTGCTGTAACGTGTTGTTCATAGCCGTACCATGTGGATTCGAGATCATTGGCAATTGATTCAATCCGTTTGTCATAACCGGCATCATTACCATTGAAATCCCTAACATCCGAATCGTATAAATCCACATAATGTAATAATAACCGGACTCCATACCTAGTCTGCTTAAATAGAATGTTGAAATGACAGTGATGGTAAGACCAATAACCGCCAAAATTCTTGCGCCGTACTTATCGAATAAACGGCCTGTAACCGGCGACATAAGCCCCATCACAATTGCCCCTGGTAACATCAGCAAACCTGAATGGAACGGTGAAATGCCCCGTATGGTTTGGACATAGAGCGGCGTAAGAATCATGCCCGAAAACATTGCAACCGATAGTACAATCGAGATGGCCGATGATAAAGCAAACATCGGATGTTTGTAAATCTTGAAATCCAACATCGGGTCATCCATACGTAGTTGACGCACAATGAACGCGATAAGTGCGATTGCACCAATAACGATTGTTCCATAGACAAGCGGTGAATCCCATCCCTTATCACCCGCTGAACTAAAGCCGTAAAGAAGACCGCCGAAACCGATACTTGACAAAATAAGTGAAAATACATCTAATTTCATGTCACGGTTCGGTGTAATGTTGCGCAATTTAAAGAACGCATAAACAAGTGTCAGAATTGAAAACGGCAAAACGATACCAAAAAGTGTACGCCATGTATAATGTTCAATTACCCATCCCGACAGAGTTGGACCAATTGCTGGCGCTGTAATCATTACTAGCCCAAAAATCCCCATTGCCGTTCCCCGGCGCTCAATCGGAAATGCCGTAAGCATAACGTTCATAAGAAGCGGCATCATCATTGCAGATCCACACGCTTGAATCATTCGAGCAGCAACGAGTACACCAAATGATGGTGCAATCATCGCTAAAATCGTCCCTAGAGTAAACAGCACCATTGCTGTTAAGAACAACCTTCTATTTGTGAACTTCTGAATGAAGAACGCACTTGCTGGTATTAAAATACCATTGATAAGCATATATCCTGTCGTTAGCCATTGGACAACAGACGGTTTCACATCGAACTCAACCATAATTGTCGGCAATGCAACGTTCAACAATGTATTATTTAGTAGAGCGACAAAAGCACCTATAAATAAAATTGCTATCATGCCGTAAGGCGGTTTTTCGTGCATTTTTTTTATATCCATTATTACTTCCTCCTATTTAATACGTAACGTATAAAATTTGTACCCCGTGTACATCATGTTAAACATATTATACCGATAGTCCAAAACTTGCAACCTTAGAAAACGCTTTCACACAATAAAAACTTTTTCCGTTGATATATCAACCTTTTGGATATACCATAATAAATGTACTGATAGTATAAACCTGAATTCACTTCCAGGGAAACTCGACATATATAAGTTTATTAACACCCGTCAGATAAGCCGAATAGGTTCGACAACTAACTTTAGGATAAAGGTGATTAGTATGAATGATCGAAAACGCCAGGTTTTATTAACAGCGCAGCGACTTTTTATAGATAAAGGATTTTCCACCACGTCTGTCCAAGATATTTTAGATGAATCTTGTATATCAAAAGGGACATTCTACAATTATTTTTCATCCAAAAATGAGTGCCTCATCGCGATACTTGTACACGCACGTGATGAAGCAACTGTAAGAAGACGTGAATTGCTTATTGGACAAGATTTATCAGATAAGAACGTTCTGGTAGAGCAGATTTTAATTCGTATGCACGTGAATCGCGAACAAAACTTGATGCCAATTTTTGAGGCAGTTTTCCATTCTGGTGATAGCGACCTAAGAACTTACATCAAGAACATGCTTTTAGCTGAATTTTCTTGGTTAACAAGAAGACTGGTGGATGTATACGGCAAAGCTGCTGTGCCTTATGCAGCCGATTGTGCAGTGATGCTGTTCGGAATGATGCAACAAATACTTCATGTATGGTCAGCTGTTTCGAAAGAGGAAATGGACACTTCAAAACTTGTGAGATTCTTACTCCGAAGAATCGATTCCATCATCCTAGGTATGATCAGCACAAAAGACGCTTTCTTCACTGAAGATGTATTTTTCAAGTTAAGCGGGGATGAAGTAGAACAAACAGAAACAAAGGAGCAATTACTCGAACGTCTCACGGGATTTTTGGAATTTCTTGGAGATGATACGCTTCCTGCCGGCAAACAATATGTGCAATTTCTTTTGGATGAACTACGCGCCGAGTCTCCGCGGGTATTCGTGCTGGAATCTGTCGTCCGCTCGTTCCGAGAAGCTTTCAAAGGTTTTTCCCATGAACCTGAAGCTCACGAGCTTGCTTACAAAGTTTGGCGCTATATGGACACGGTAAAGTAATTCAACTTTCCCTCCTTTATTTCTTGAAACTTTTCCCACTCTATTTCGTATAATTGAGTAGTAAAAAACTTATTTTGTGGGAGGAATGAAACAAGATGAACAATCACGAAATTGATTATAAAATACATGGCGACGACATGCAGTTTGTAGAAGTCGAGCTTGATCCTAAAGAGACGGTAGTGGCAGAAGCAGGGGCTCTAATGATGATGGAAGACGGGATCGCCATGGAAACAATCTTCGGTGATGGTTCCAGCTCTTCAGGCGGCGGAATTATGGGCAAACTGATGGGCGCTGGAAAACGAATGTTGACTGGAGAAAGTTTATTCATGACAACATTCACGAATACGGGGGCAGGCAAAAAGCATGTCTCTTTCGCGTCCCCTTACCCTGGAAAAATAATTCCGATGGATTTAAGTGAGCATAATGGCAAAATTATCTGCCAGAAAGATGCCTTTCTTGCTGCCGCAAAAGGCGTGTCCGTCGGAATTGAATTTCAACGGAAACTCGGCACCGGCTTTTTCGGTGGTGAAGGGTTCATCATGCAAAAACTCGAAGGTGATGGTATGACGTTCATCCACGCTGGAGGTACGATTATCGAAAAAAGGCTGCGACCGGGCGAAATATTACGTGTAGACACGGGATGCCTCGTGGCAATGACACACAACGTTAATTACAACATTGAAATGGTAAAAGGCGTAAAAACAGCATTATTCGGCGGCGAAGGACTCTTTTTCGCAACACTGAAGGGACCTGGAACTGTTTGGATTCAATCACTCCCATTCTCTAGACTCGCAAGCCGTGTCTTTGCAGCTGCACCGCAAACACCTGGTGGAGGATCACGTGACGAAGGCAGCATTGCAGGCGGCTTGTTCAATATGCTTGGCGGTAAATAACTAATTCGTAGACATAAAGTTGGATTATCAATCGTCTACATCCAAAACTCTCCAAACTAAAAAAGGGTTATATTATCGATCTATTTTTCGACCGACGATATAACCCTTTTAGTATTAAATCTCACTTAATGAAGCAAAACTTATGTTTACTTCACACCATTCAACAACAGCCATATATACCTGGCTTCATCTTCACTACCCGGTTCAATCGCTTTAAATCTCGGGTACGGAATCGTTTTCGCTTTGAATGTCATCAAATGTCTAACATGGCCATTCAATTTCGTTGCAGCATTCAACATTTCTTCTGCATCTAACGATTTCCCTTCGGATGCTATGTGTTCAAGCTTCCAGTCAAGATAAAGATAAGCCGCATCATGCTCGGAACCTTTTTCATAGCGCACCATGATTTCCGCCGCTTCTGTGAACCGTTCGGCGTGAATGAGCGAAGCCACCGCTTCATATCTGGCTCCAAGGTTGTCCGTACGGTTCATCTTCAATAGATCCGTGAACATTTCCGCCGCCTCTCCATACTCTTCGCGACTGAACAAGTGAACACCATACGCAAATGCCGAGCGCATGAATGGCCGATTCGGTATGTTTTGCCAAGGGTTCTCCCCCGGTTCAAATGTCCTGCTTGCAGACTGGATTGCTTTTTCATACAATTTAGCCGCTTTCTCAGCATCCTGTTCAACTTCCGCTTGAAGTAAGATGACATCCGGATTATTTGGTCCGATTTCCATTGCACTCTTCGCAAGTTTCCGACGTGCTTGTTCAGATTCCGCGCGATACGCCTCATATGCAAGAAGTTGCGCACGACCTTCTGCAATGCCAGGCTTGCGTTCAGGCTGAATAACCCCGCCCGTCGTCATCGATGTTTCCCAAAGTGCTTTTTCTGTCGGCCGAGGATCTGTTCCAATATCGTAAAGTCGTGCCGCCACCGGTTCATCCCCGCTATCCATCATGTCTGCATAAAGGGAGGCAAGTTCCATTTCATACAAGTGCATTCCTTCTTTTGATGCACTGTACTTCCGTAAAATGTCATCTTCTATAAGCCCTGTATCCTGTAGCACTCCAAGTTGAATACCCGTTTTCACTGCAGCAGCAAGAAAATCACCTTCTATCGGAACATCTTTATTCTCATTCAGAAAGTAAGCGACGGCCAGTTTGTGCATGATTTCACGTCCATCCGCACTTTGATTCAGTTCACGAAGTGTGATGTCAAGTGCGGTCAGCGCACTCAATTGTGTGGGTACCAATACTTCTTCAACAAGCTCGTTCATGGAAGCCATGCTCCTTTTGATGAACAACTCGTAAATATCGAGCGTGTGATCATCTAGAAATTGCTCAGTCGACTTGTCCGATACCGCATCTCTTAATTCAACGAGCGACTTTTTCGTCTGCTTGCTCCACTTTGCCAAGAATATCATTGAAGAAACAGGTGCAACCCCGAAGTCCCCTTTTCGCGGATCGTGGAGGACTACACCAAATAGTAACGTCCCCAAATCTGCAGGCATTCCCTCATTGCGCGTCACAAAATAATCTCGCTCACCAAACAGCTCCCGTACTTTTAGTCTGCCTGACTCAACTTCGGTAATTTCTGCAAGGAGCATAAACGGTTCGTCCCACTTTTGTAATACTGAAATAACTGAATCACGTTTCATCTGTTCAAGCTGCTGTGCTAAATATGTATGCCAAATCTTTTTATTGTGGATGAATAAATAAAACTCACTTGCCGCCTCTTCAATATGTTCCTTTTCCCAGCTACCTGTAAGGCGGTTTACCCACTCCCGCATCATCTGCATCATTTCCTGGCGGTCGGTATCTTTCGGATAGTCATTAAAATAACCGACGAGCACACGATCAAGCTCTTCGTTGACAATCATATCGACAAGATCTGTCCCTTCCGTTCCACAACATTTCTTATATTTTTTACCACTTCCACAAGAACATGGGTCGTTTCGTCCAATCATTTAATTCTCCCCTTTCGGTTACAAAAAAACGTTTTACTCCTTACTTAATCATAACAGTCAGACTGATTTGCAACGAATTAATCAGAAACTTTGTATTCGAAAAAACCCTCTACTTCCATTATGAACGCCTGTATAGCTGGAGAAACATACCTGTTTTTCATGTACGTCAAATACACGGTTCTTTCAAGTGCCCGAGAATCGATGATCTTACTTACAATCGAAAGATTATAAGGCCCCTGTAAGTAATTTTTTGGAATAAGCGCAATACCTAAATTTTCACCGACTAAACTTAATGCTGTTTCGAAACGCTCAATTTCATATTTAATCGTAGGGACAGTATCTTCCAATTCAAAAGCACGCAATATGTCTTCCCTCGTCTGAAACCCTTCGGTGCTAATGATGAACGGCTCCTGTTCCAAATCTTTCAGCATAATTGATTCCCTTGTAGCCATCGGGTGGTTTTCGTGAAGGACTAACACAAGTTTTTCCTTATACAAAGGGACCGTTTCTATATCCACTTCTTTAATTTGCTGGTTCGTGATAATGGCATGCGTTTCATATTTCCTCAACGAATTCTTCACATCGTCACCGCCTAACACCTCCATCAATCGAATGTGCATTTCGGGAAATTTTTTATTGTATAGAGAAATCACTTTTGGAATCCAATACTTCACCGATTCAATCATACCGATTTGGAGTTCACCTTTACCAATAAGCTTTACTTCTTCCATTTCCTTTTTTACAATCGCCATTTCTGATAAGAGATGAATCGCTCTGCCGTATAAAACCTCTCCCGCTTCTGTCAATCTACTATTCCTTGTATTGCGTTCAATAATTTGAAACCCCAAGTCTCGTTCCAAGTTTTTTATGGCGTTGCTTAATGATGGTTGAGAAATATGCAACTTCTCTGCCGCTTTAGAAAAACTCATATGATCCACGACTGAAACAAAATAACTTAACTGCTTTAAATCCATACTAACCACTCCTCCACTCAATTATAGATGCGGGCTATAAGTATATAGTAATTATATATTAGAATTAATAAATCATGTACTTTATAATAAATGAGTAACGTTGTATCTGAAAGTTCAGAAAGGGTGAGGCAATTGCTTAATAAGGTAAATGAACATGTATGGGCCGGACGTACGGATCATACTGAAAATAGAACAAGTTTCCGATATCACCAAGTGGTTGAATTAGTAAATCTCGAGGTCATCTCCCAGTCACCCAACACATGTGCAATTATCGGTTTCGAAAGCGAGGAGGGCGTCCGCCGCAACAAAGGGCAATTGGGTGCAGCAAAAGCTCCCGATGCACTTCGCAGTGAACTTGCCAAATTGCCATGGAAATTCCCGGTAAATAAAAGGCTTGTCGATGTTGGAAATATTCAATACATGGATACCAATCTGGAAAAAGCCCAACAACAGCTAGGCGAGACGATTGCAAACGCATTAGAGAAAAAAATGACACCGATTATTCTTGGTGGCGGCCATGAAACCGCTTACGGTCACTATCTCGGAGTCCGAAAATCAATTGGTAAGGAAGCTTCTCTTGGAATTATTAACATAGATGCCCATTTCGACTTACGCTCATACGATGAACAACCGTCTTCCGGCACGATGTTCAAACAAATCCTGGAGCATGATAACATGAGCAGCTATTTCGTCGTCGGAATCCAGCGCTATGGAAATACGCAGGAATTGTTCGATACAGCCGACAGGCTCGGTGTCAAATATGAATACGAAGAGAATATGCATATCGGAAATATGGACAAACTAACATCGGATCTCGAACAATTCATCAACCAACATGATTATGTATTTCTAACATTATGCACGGACGTACTGAACTCCGCTTTCGCACCCGGTGTCAGTGCTCCTTCACCATTCGGATTAGATCCTTCCGTTGTTCGTTCAATCATTCGAACAGTTACAACACATAAAAAAACACTGTCGTTCGATATTTCGGAAGTGAATCCCGTTTTAGATGAAAACAACCGTACAGTAAAACTCGGTGCTTACTTAACAAATGAAGCAATTACAACTCTTTTAGGAGGGGAAATTCATGACGCTAGTTCTTAATCAAGTCACCACAATCTTCCTTTCCATTGCATTGCTAACTTTAGGGATGGTTTTAGTGAAGAAAGTTGGTTTCTTACGGAAATTCTGCATACCTGCTCCCGTTGTCGGCGGATTATTATTCGCTGTTTTTGCAACCATTTTCAAGTCTCTCGGATGGCTAGAAATTACACTTGATACATCATTGCAAAGTTTATTCATGCTTACATTCTTTACAACAATCGGTTTAGGAGCAAGCTTTAAACTCATTAAACTTGGCGGAAAGGTTCTTGTCATCTACTGGCTGGCATGTGGATTTTTAGCGCTCGCACAAAATACAATCGGTGTATCCATGGCTTATTTGTTCGACCTGCATCCACTTATTGGAATGATGGCTGGAGCAGTTTCAATGGAAGGCGGACACGGAGCCGCTACCGCATTTGGACAGACGCTCGAAGACATGGGTATCAATTCAGCCCTTTCGATTGGAGTTGCAGCAGCTACATTTGGACTTGTTGCAGGAGGTCTCGTTGGTGGTCCTACTGTAAAATATCTTATTTCAAAACACAATCTCAAGTCATCTGAAGCGGATACTGATCTCGGTATTCCTATCGAAAAGAAAGAAAAGCCGATTCAAACAGATTCGTTCTTCACACAAATTCTACTTATCACACTTTGTATGGCCCTTGGTACGTATTTGGGTGAACTATTTTCAACCGCAACAGGGTTCGTTCTACCGGGTTACGTAGGAGCCATGTTTGTTGCTGTTCTTGTTCGGAATATCGTTGACAAAATTAATCCAAAAGCGATCGACATGAAGAGTATCGGCTTAATCAGCGACGTTACATTGGGGATTTTCCTGTCAATGGCATTAATGAGCATCAAATTGTGGGAAGTTGCTGATTTGGCCCTTCCACTACTTGTTATCGTCTTCGTCCAAGTTGTCTTCATCGTCCTGTTTGGGGTTTTCGTCTTGTTCCGTCTACTCGGTAAAGACTACGATGCAGCCATTATGGTAGCTGGTTTTACAGGACATGGTCTCGGCGCTACCCCTAATGCTATGGCAAATATGGCGGCCGTCACTGAAAGATATGGCCCTTCGACTAAAGCGTACCTCGTTGTTCCGATTGTTGGTGCTTTCCTCATCGATGTATTTGCGATGCCAATTATTATAACGACGATAAACCTGTTCAATTGATAATAGTAAGCTTCCCTCATTACGTTTCCATGTAATGAGGGAAGCTTTTTCATTTGTTCAGATACTCATACACAGGCTTTATTCATTAATAGCTCCTCTAAGCCGTATACTTATAATGTTCTGAAACTTGTTATTTTAATGACAGCCTCCTTAAAATACGCTACCCTTAAACTAAACGACTTGTTTTATAAGTACATACATATTCGTTTCATCGAAAGGACTGACCTTATGCCTCAACAAGAACACTGGAAGTCAAAAATAGGTTTTATACTAGCTGCTGCCGGTTCAGCAATCGGGTTAGGCGCTATTTGGAAGTTCCCTTACGTAGCCGGGACTGGCGGTGGCGGCGCTTTTCTACTGGTCTTTTTATTATTTACGCTGTTATTAGGATTCCCTCTCTTAATCGGTGAATTCATTCTCGGTCGTAAAAGTCAAAGTGACGCAATTACTGCCTACAAAAAGCTTGCGCCCAATTCAGGTTGGCATATAACAGGGATCATTGGCGTCGTAACCAGTTTCTTAGTGCTATCATTTTATAGTGTTGTCGGAGGATGGATTATCCTCTACTTATTCAAAGCATTAACCGGTGGTATTTCCGGACTTTCGCAAGACCAGTTCGGACCGTTATTCGACCAAATTATTGCAAATCCATTCGCTACGTTAGCCGGTCAACTGATCTTTATGGTGCTAACAATTGTTGTTGTAGCCCAAGGCGTTCAAAAAGGGATTGAGAAAGCAAGCAAGATTATGATGCCTGCTCTCTTCATATTATTTATCATTATCGTTGCCCGTTCTCTTAGCTTGGATGGGGCAATGGAAGGCGTAAAATTTCTGCTGGTACCGGATTTCACTAAATTAACGTCTGAAACGATTTTATTCGCTTTGGGACAAGCCTTTTTCACTCTCACATTAGGTGCTTCTGTCATGGTTACGTATGCTTCCTATCTTCCTAAAACGCAAAACCTGCCGAGCTCGGCGATGTCCATTATCGCTATGAATATCGTCATCGTTCTGTTAGCCGGCCTAGCGATTTTCCCAGGTGTGTTTTCATTTGGAATGGCACCGGATGCGGGACCGACATTGATTTTTTCAGTACTGCCAGCTGTATTCAACCAAATGCCCTTTGGGGTGTTTTTCTTCATTGCATTTTTGGTTTTATTCCTATTCGCGGCTTTAACTTCCGCTTTCTCTATGATTGAAATTATTGTTGCAACAATGACGAAAAATGATCCTTCAAAACGAAAACGATTCACTTGGATAATTGGAATGGCAATTTTCATTGTTGGAATTCCATCTTGTTTATCATACGGAGTAATGGCTGATGTGAAGTTTTTCGATAAAACGGTATTCGATTTAGTCGATTTCGCAGTAAGCAATGTATTGATGCCTCTTGGCGCATTATTGATTTCGATATTCATCCCTTTGAAAATAGCTAAAACTGATCTGTTCAATGAGATGAAGCAAGGTTCGAAAGTCGGAAAGACCTTCTTCAACATTTGGTTCTACCTATTAAAATATCTGACCCCTATCGCAATCATTATTGTTTTCCTTGATGCACTGGGTGTGTTTAACTTGTTCGCAGATCGGTAAAAATTGAACTGGCAATAAAAAAGGAAGACTCCTTCGACGAAGAGTCTTCCTTTTTCTATCCTTCTTTCTCGCAGTTCAAATCCCACGTAAAGCCAAATTTATCTTTCACTTTCCCATACTTAGCTCCCCAGAACGTATCTTGCAGGGCCATCAGTACTTCGCCTTCTTCCCGCAGGCCGTCGTAGAGCTGGTTCGCTTCTTCCACGCTTTCACAGTCGATAAGAAGGGCAACGCCGTTTTTGTTGTATTCAGATGGCTTGTCCGCAGAATCGGCAAGCATGATTTGAAATTCACCTTTTTTCAGATGGCAATGGAGGAGATAATCTGCTGCTTCCGGTGGATGCGGGAAATTAGCATCCGCATATTTCTGCATTCCGACTTCCTCAAGTCCTAGCAAATTCGCATAGAATTCAGCCGCTTCTTTTCCTTCTCCGTAAAACGTTAAATATGGAATGATTGTACCTTTCATATTGTTACCTCCTCCTATTCGACGACAGTCATCAAGTCAATTTAGACATAATTCATTCGTCTGCTGTTCTTTACTGAACGATACCTTTTGGCTTGCGGCCTTCAAGTACATCCGTAATTGCCTGTGCGTTCAAGTTCATCATCGCAAGGCGTGTCTTAATGCTGGCACTTCCGATATGCGGAAGGACTGTTACGTTCGGCAATGTAAGAAGCGGATGATCGAGTGGGATTGGTTCTTTTTCAAACACGTCGAGCCCCGCCGCCCAAATCGCACCGTTTTTCAATGCATCATAAAGAGCAGCCTCATCAACAATTCCACCACGAGCGACATTAATAAGAACGCCCGTATTTTTCATAAGGTCAAGTTCCCGTGCACCAATCATCCCGGCGGTTTCCGGTGTAAAGGGAGCTAGAATGATAACGAAATCCGCCTCTTTCAGTAGTGTATCCAACTCCCTGAATTCAAGTCCGTACTCAGCTTCTGCGTCTGGCTTGCGGTTGCGATTATGATAAAGAACTTGCATATCAAAGCCTTTTGCCCGGCGCGCAACCGCTTCACCGATTCGTCCCATGCCAATGATGCCAAGTGTCGCTCCTCCAACATCCATGCCTGTAAATCTCATCGGAGCCCATGAAGTCCAATTACCTTTTCTAATTTCATTTTCTGCAGAGATCAATTTACGTGCCGTCGCTAGTAGAAGCGCAAAAGCAAGATCTGCAGTTGTTTCAGTCAACACACCCGGTGTATTTGTTACGATGACGTCATATTCCTTTGCCGATTCCAAGTCAATATTATTATAACCAACGGCCATATTTGCAACGATTTTAAGCTTCGTACCCGCTTCAAAAACCTCGCGATTGATGCTATCCGCCAAAACCGACCATAGTGCATCCGCTTCTGCCACTTCTTTCAATAAAACAGCGCGCGGAACTGCTACACTTTCTTCGTCCCACATCCGTACATCAAATTTTTCATGAAGCGGCGCAACCGCCTCTTCTGTCAGCTTTCTTGTAATGAAAATTCTTGGCTTCACTTAAATCCCCCTATTCTAACAATTAACAATAGTGTAGCATATAGTGTGAACCAATTGGCCGACGTTCAACTGTGTAGAAAGCCTGCCCAAGACCAATGTAAGTAGATACGGTTACTTCAAGATTGAGAGATGATTTCTATGAAACCCGCTACTTTACAATCCCGCATTTTTTCATATGGCGCACTCTTTGTTTCCATAATAGCAATCATTATCGGTGTTTCCTTCTACTTTACAATGTCGCAAGGTATCGAGCAACAGATTGGGGACCAGGCGCTAAGTATAGCCAGAACAACAGCAGACCGCCCCGATGTCCGTGCAGGATTTGGACACGCTGATCCAACGGAAATATTGCAGCCTATCGCCGAAGCGGTACGACTCAAAACTGGTGCTGAATATGTCGTTATCGGAAACAGCGAAGGTATTCGGTATGCTCATCCTGTTCCAGAACGGATTGGGCAAAAAATGGTGGGTGATGATAATGAACGTGCGCTTCTCCTAGGCGAATCCTATATTTCCGAGGCGACTGGGACACTCGGGGCCGCCTTACGCGGGAAAACACCAGTATTTAACGAGGATGGCAAGATTATCGGGATTATTTCCGTTGGTTTTTTAAAGAAGAATATGTCCTCTATCTTTTTTCAGTATGCCGACAACATTTCCTACATCGTACTTATCGCAATCATTCTAGGTATTATTGGTTCTAGCATTCTGGCACGCAATATTAAAAAAGAACTTTTTAATTTAGAGCCTGCGGAAATAGCGAACTTATTCACCGGACGAAACGCTCTTATTGAGTCTGTGCGAGAAGGAATCATTATGGTTGACGCAAACGGTATCATTACAACTGTGAATGTGGCTGCATATGAAACTCTTTCTCTCCCTAATCAATCGGAACTAATCGGTCGGACGATTCAGGAAGTGCTTCCAAACACGCTTCTTCCAAAGGTACTTGAAACCGGAGAACGGCATCTCGATCGTCCCATGGAAATTCGCGGCAAAAAGGTAATTGTAAATCGCGTCCCCATCCGTGTTGGTGAACAGATTGTCGGTGCGGTTTCAACTTTTCGGCTACAATCAGACATTGACCAACTCGCAATGGAATTATCACAAGTGAAACGGTATACGGAGGCGCTTCGTGCACAAACCCATGAATACAATAACTTTTTATATACAATATCGGGTCTCATTCAACTCAATTCATACGATGAGGCACTAAGCTTGATTCACGAGGAAACAGCTGAACATCAATCGCTCATCCAATTCGTGACAAAGCGGTTGCAGGATCCCTTTCTAGGAGGAATTGTTATCGGTTTCTTCAACCGGGCAAAGGAATTGAAGGTCCGCTTCCTTCTTGATGAAGATAGTCTCTTAAAAAAACTCCCGAAACACTTAGAAAAAAACCATTTCGTTTCAATCATTGGAAACTTAGTTACAAATGCTTTCGAAGCGACCGACTCTTTTCCGGAAGAAAAACGAATGGTCCGCATCTTCATTCTGGATAACGGCGAAGAGATTTTAATTGAAGTTGAAGATTCAGGACATGGGATAGCTGATGAAGTGCTGGATGTACTCTTTCAAGAAAAGGTATCGACAAAAAATCAGGGTCACCGTGGATACGGACTTATGAAAGTAGCAGAGAATGTGAAAAATCTCAGCGGTTCTATCACACTCGAAAAAGGAGATTTAGGCGGTGCATTGTTTATCATTTCCATACCGAAAGGAGGTTTTTCAGATGACAACTCTAATTGAAGTCTTAATTATTGAAGATGATTTACGAATTGCCGACATCCATCAGCGGTTCATCGAGAAAATAGAGGGCTTTACAGTCGTAGGTTCCGCTCATACCGGTGATGAAGCAAAAGATTGGATTTCAGCATTGTTGCCAGACCTCGTTTTACTCGATGTCTATTTACCCGATGTACTTGGTACAGAGCTGATGGATTTCATCCACAAAAACAGCCCTGAAACAGACATTATTTTCATCACTGCTGCGGCAGAGATTGAAGTTGTAAAAAAGGCATTTCGCCACGGAGTCATCGACTACATCCTAAAACCGCTCACATTCGACCGATTTAAGGAAAGCCTCCTTTCTTATAAAGTTAAAAGGGAAACACTTTCAGGTGAAGGACTCATACAGGAAGATTCCATCAAATCTCTTTGGAATAAAACGCTACCCGCTTCATCAAACCCTGATTTCATTCCACCAAAAGGGATTGACCCCATGACGAAAGAGAAAGTGGTCAGCCATATAAAAAACATAGAAGGCGGAATTACTGCAGAAACTCTTGGATTGGAAATCGGCGTGAGCCGTTCGACCGCAAGACGTTATCTAGAATACCTCGTCTCAGAAAAACGTGCATTTACAGAACTTCTATACGGCTCAGTCGGGCGTCCCGAAAGAAGATACTTCATAAAAAAACGCTGAACAGTATGAACAAAATGATGTTTACTCTCATTATCGAACTTATAAACGATAACTTTTAATTGAATAAATATTCTGATAGATTGATGACAGCGAATGAAAACGCTGTCATCATTTTTAATTATAAGGGGGATTACATGAAGATGTGGAAGAAACTTACGACGGTTGCCCTAGCAAGTATGCTGGCACTCGGCCTCACAGCATGTTCTGCGGATGAATCTGAAGGAAAAGTGGAAGGCGCTACCTCGAAATATCCGGAGAGTAACATAACAATTGTCGCTCCATCCGGCGCAGGCGGTGGATGGGATTTAACTGCCAGAGCGATTGCAAAAACGATGAGTGAAACAAAGCTAATCGATAAGTCAATCGTAGTTGAAAACAAACCCGGCGGCGGTGGTGCTGTTTACATGGCAGAATTTGCAACAAAAGAACTAAAAAATGATCATGTCCTTCTTGTAAAATCTCCGCCAATCTTAATCAACAATAACAAAGCGGAAGGAAACAGTGCTTACGGCTATAAAGACACAACACCATTGGCTCAACTGACGCGTGACTACGGAGCTATTGTCGTCAAGGCGGATTCGAAGTTCAATTCATTGAAAGATGTACTAGAAGCAATTAAGAAAGACCCGAAATCGGTAACACTTGCCGGCGGATCGGCTCCGGGATCGATGGACCATCTTGTCGGCGTCTTGCCCGCATTTGAATATGGAATTGATCCAAAAACAGTAAAGTATGTATCGTATGATGGCGGCGGAGAGGCAGTCGCAGCATTGCTCGGTGGAAATGCAGACGTCATCGCCACAGATGCCTCCACTATTGGGGCGTATCTGAAATCCGGTGATGTCCGTGTCCTCGCTGTCAGTTCTTCCGAACGGCTTGGCGGTGAATTGACAGAAGTCCCTACATTTAAAGAAGAAGGAATTGACGCCGAATTCACCATTTGGCGCGGCATCTTCGGTCCAAAGGAAATGTCGGAAACGGCTTATGACTATTGGTCCGAGAAGCTAGAGAAAATGGTGGAATCAGACGAGTGGAACGCAGAATTAGAGAAAAATGGGTGGGAAAGCGAGTACCGTAATGCTGACGACTTCACTACCTATTTGGAAGAACAAGATAAAGTGATCGTGGAATTGTTAACGGCACTTGGAATGCAGAAATAACATTATTCGGGCGGCTTCAGCGCCGCCTTTTCTTTTAGGGAGGTGTCAAAGACTATGAGTAAAACGTTCGATCGATATGCCAGCATCGTCTTTTTACTGATCGGTCTCTTATTTGTAATCGAAAGTCAAAAAATTTCGGACAGTGCTTACGGATCATCAGTTGGACCGAAAATCTTTCCAATGTGGCTTGGTATTATTTTAATTCTTTTAAGTTTGAGATTGCTATTCGAAACATTTAAATACAAATCTGAAACGACAGCTGGAATGAAGCTTCAATACAAGAAATTCATTATTATCATTATCAGCGCAGTTTTGTATGCATTTCTATTGGAAAAGGTCGGATATGTCATTTCGACGTTCCTTTTTTTACTCATTGCTTTCCAAACAATGGAACGTGGCCGATTATTGCCCTCCTTCATCATTGCAGCGGCATTTTCATTTGGAATTTATTATTTGTTCGCGAAACTTCTTGGCGGGTCATTGCCAGGATTTCCTGTATTTTAGCGTGAAGGGAGTTAAGCTATGAGCACTTTACAGTTTTTAGCCGATGGTTTCAGTGTTGCTTTTCAATGGCATAATCTATTATTTGCATTCGTCGGGGTAATAATCGGCACGGCTGTCGGCGTGTTACCCGGCATCGGTCCAATGAGCGGTGTTGCCCTTCTCATCCCCGTTACTGCAACCATCACTTCTGGAATGCCGACAGAAGCAGCCGCTGCCAGTTCGATCATTTTACTTGCCGGAGTCTATTATGGAGCAATGTATGGAGGTTCTACAACATCGATTTTACTGAACACCCCTGGTGAATCTTCGTCTGTCGTCACGACGCTCGACGGTTATCAAATGGCTAGGCAAGGGCGTGCCGGAGCAGCTTTGGCTATCTCGGCAATCGGCTCATTTTGCGCCGGAATCATTTCGCTAATCGGTCTGGTCTTATTAGCGCAACCTCTTTCCAATGTCGCAATCAAGTTCGGCCCTGCAGAATACTTTTCCTTAATGCTATTGGGTTTGGCTGCTGTAAGTGGACTTGCTGGAAAGTCGATGACGAAAGCATTGATGATGACTGTTTTCGGACTTATGCTTGGAACAATCGGCATTGACGCAGTTTCAGGAATTGCCCGCTTTACATACAACCAGCCTATTCTTTTTTCCGGATTGGAATTTTTAACAATTGCTGTTGGATTGTTTGCGCTTGGTGAAGTATTCAAGACGGTATTGGAACGCGATGAAGAAGACGGGGCCATTGCAAAAATCAATCGCATCCTCCCGACAAAACAAGATATGAAAGACAGCGCAGTTCCCATTGTACGCGGTTCCCTACTAGGATTTTTCATCGGGGTACTTCCAGGCGCCGGGGCAACACTCGCATCTTTCTTCTCCTATATAACAGAGAAAAAGTTCAGTAAAAATCCCGAAAGCTTCGGAAAAGGGAACATCGCCGGAGTAGCGGGTCCTGAATCTGCCAATAATGCTGCTTCAGGGGGCGCAATGATTCCTTTACTTACATTAGGAATCCCTGGTTCCGGTACAACAGCCATATTAATGGGCGCACTTATCATGTATAACATTCAGCCAGGCCCCCTTCTCTTTGACGAACACCCGGATATCGCATGGGGGCTCATTGCAAGTATGTTTATCGGCAACTTGATGCTGTTAGTACTGAACATGCCGCTCGTTCGTGTGTTTGCAAAAATCATTCAAACACCTAAGAAGTACTTATTGCCTATTATTATCGCCATTTCATTTTTCGGAGTTTATGCCGTACAGTACACGACTTTCGATTTATACTTGTTGCTTGGTTGTGGTGTAGCGGGTTATTTACTATCAAAAAATGATTATCCAGTAGCTCCATTAGTTTTGGCACTCGTATTAGGTCCAATGATTGAAAACAACATGAGGCGAGCACTCACCATTTCGAACGGTGAATTCAGCATTTTCTTCACAAAGCCGCTATCGCTTGTTTTCATCATAGTAGCTGCATTATGGCTTCTTGTTCCAATGTTGCTGAAACTCAAAGGACGCTCAGTCGTCGTGGAAGATGAAGGTTAATAGCGAACGTATATTTCGAAAGCGGATTGCCTTAGATGTAAGGCGATTCGTTTTTTTATTAAAGAGTGTAAGCAACGTTTTAAATGAACTTAACAACGTTTCCACGAAACTTCACAACACTTGAACAACTTAACAACGTTTTGCCCAAACTAGGCGACGTTGCAACTGAAGTTCCAAACGTTTTAAATGGACTTCGCAATACTCCCGTGAAACTAAGCAACAGTCTCATAAAACTAAACAAAGTCAGCATCCCCTCCGTCTCTCTCCATAATAAAAAGCGCCGCCGCAGCAACGCTTCACCCACCTATATAACTCATACCAATCTTTTTCCGATTCTTCGCTGTCTGTTCAGTTCGCTCATCTGAATAACGGTCTCCACGGTTTTGCCACACGCCTGTAATGACTTCCAACAATTCTGCGTCTGTCAGTCCACTGCGAATTAATTCACGCAGATCGAACCCTTCTGATGCGAACAGGCACGTATACAGTTTACCGTCCGACGACAGTCTGGACCGCGTACATGTTGAACAGAATGATTCTGATACAGACGTGATAAAACCGACTTGTGCTCCATTATCCAAGTAACGATAACGTTTTGCAACTTCACCGTAATAGTCTTCTTCCGCCGGTTCGATATCATAAACAGCACTGATCATTTCGTAAATTTCTTTTTTCGTGACAACCTTTTCAAAACTCCATCCATTATCATTACCGACATCCATAAATTCTATGAACCGCAACGTAATATCACGCTCTTTAAAATAAGCGGCCATTGGTAGAATTTCTTCCTCATTTACGCCTTTTTGAACAACCATGTTCACCTTGATTTCAAAGCCGATCTTTTGTGCATGATCGATATTGGCTAGTATCAGTTCTGGTTTAATTCCGCGTCCATTTAATTTACCGAATGTTTCCGGATTAAGTGCATCGAGGCTCATATTCAAACGACGCAGACCTGCATCATAAAGGGGTTGTGCGTATTGTTTCAACAGTACACCATTCGTCGTCAACCCTATATCTTCAATTCCTTCAATCTTCATCAGTTTTTCCACCAGTTTTGGCAAATCGCGCCGCATAAGCGGTTCGCCGCCCGTCAAGCGGAGTTTTTTCACACCAAGTAACGCAAATAGCTTCGCGAACCGTTCAATTTCTTCAAATGAAAGCAGTTCGTTCTTGGGTAGAAAAACATAATCATCACCAAAAACTTCTTTTGGCATGCAATAGGCACATCTAAAGTTACAGCGATCCGTTACGGAGATTCGGAGATCCCGGATCGGACGTCCGAGCTTATCTTTAACTGTTTCCATTTCGTCATCCCCTTTCCAGGGTTTCCGGCGTATTCACGTTCGTGAACATCCGTTTTTCATCGTCAGTCAGAACGCTTCCTTGAACCCACGCTGTATTACTAATAGAAAGTAATTTCATTACACTCAGTTGGTTGTTTTTCAAGGCTTCTTTCACTGCATTTTTCATTTGCGTATCCCAGATAGACACGAGAGGATGATATCTACCATCCGAAATGACAGCCGTGACACATTCGTTATGAAGCGTTATCAACTTCGATATAGCCTTATCATCTACAAACGGCATATCACACGGCAATACTACATAGCGGTTCGCTTCCACGGATTCCATCGCGGACAGAATCCCTGCAAGCGGACCGAGTCCAGCATATTCCACTTTATCAGTCATCAGGTTTTCACCATCACCAAATCGGTCCATTAGTTCTGGTAGCGTCACAATAACAACCTCGTCACAGGATGCCGACATTGCTTCGACTGCAATTTTATAAAAGTACTTATCTCTGAGTTTAGCAAATGCTTTCGGTGAACCGAACCGCCGCGACAATCCGCCCGCCAGAACGATGCCTACTGTCTCCTTCATCCCCCGCTCACAGGTGGGATGAATGCACAAATATCTCCCGAATGAATGACATCTTCCTTTAAGGCATATTCTTCATTCACTGCAACATGCACCGTATCTTTCCCAAAACCCGGATACATCATTTCCGCCCAGTCCAGCAGCTCGCGGACAGTCATCGATTCCCGTTCGATGGTTTCTTCCGCCTTGCCGGTCAATTCGCGCAGCCTTGCAAAATAGTTCACTTTAATCACTTTTGTTCGCCTCCCTTTTCAGGATACTTTTTTTGACCGCCAATCCATTCTTCGCCGTCTTCCCAGATTTCCTTTTTCCAGATAGGGACTATTTCCTTAATGCGTTCAATTGCATACTCATTCGCTTCATATGCTGCTTTCCGATGAGGGGAGGAAACTGCAATGACTACCGCAATATCTGAGATATGCATTTCCCCAATCCGGTGAGCAATCGCCACTTTCACGCCTGGCCATTTCGCTTCCATTTCTCCACCGATTTCCGCCAGTTTTTTTTCGGCCATTGGTACATAGGCTTCATATGCCAAATATAATGTTCGGACCCCGTGTGTCCATTCCCGGACATGTCCTGTGAAAACAGTGACAGCTCCTGCTCCAGCATGAAGGACATAATCAGTATATTTTTGCGGTTCAATCACTGTTTCAACAATTTCAAACGGTTTCATTGCCATC
This sequence comes from Sporosarcina sp. resist, assembly GCF_014302295.1. Taxonomy (NCBI): domain Bacteria; kingdom Bacillati; phylum Bacillota; class Bacilli; order Caryophanales; family Caryophanaceae; genus Sporosarcina; species Sporosarcina sp. resist. The sequence continues at coordinate 4,661,442 of NZ_CP060287.1, forward strand.
CTCCTTTTCAATCCAGTCAAGTAGCCACGAATCGAGTTGTTCAACATTCTGCGCAGATTCAATATGCGAACTAACAGCTGTAATTTCTGGACATCCGATAACTAGCTGTATGCCATCCAATCCGCTTAACGATTCCCAATCCCCGGCATCTCTAAGAAGGACTACTTTCTCCCCTTGTTCTTTCTTATACCCTTCAATGAGCAGAATATCCGGTTTTCCGATTGCTGCCAGCACCTTAAGCTGGGCAAATTCGGGCTCTTCATTCAACAGGATTTGAACCGCACCCCCACCTGCAACAACTGAAACGTCTGCCCCACTACCAAAAAACTGCATCGTATCCGTCGATGGATTTGGCATGGCAGGCTGCCCACCGTGGCCATGATGCTTTAATACAGCGACTGAAAGTCCTTTGTTTTTCAATAAACAAATCCATCTCGATGTAAGTGTCGTTTTGCCACTATTTTTATAACCGACAACTTGAAGTGTCTTCATAATACCCACTCACTAACGCCTTGCTCAGAACCGAGCAGCAAAATATCAACATGGGTTCCTGCTGTGTAACCGCGCGTTCCGCTTGGAAGAGCGATAAGGCAATTTCCCCGGGCAATCGATGATACTGCATTTGATTTATTAAAGCCTGCGGGTACTGCAACAATACCTTCCGATGTCATTTCCCAGAATGCGCGAATGAAGCGGGTAAAAGGGTTTGGCTTTCCGAAATCTTCACCTAATATCGCTTGCATGCGCGGCATATACGGTGTGTTTGCACCTTGCATAGCAAGAATAGCGGGTCTAGCGAATAATTCAAAACCCGTGAAACAAGCAGATGGATTTCCCGACAGACCGAATAATAGTTTTTTACCAAGCCCGGCGACCGTCGTTACGCTTCCCGGACGCATCGCAACTTTGTTAAATAGGACCTTAGCTCCCAACCGTTCATAGATTGCGGGTAAATGATCATAATCACCAACAGAAACACCGCCTGTCGTAATAAGTACATCTGTTTCAATGAGAGCTTTTTCGACGACTTCTATGCATGCATCTAGATCGTCTTCTTGCATGCCATATGATTTGTAACCTAATCCCATACGAGTTAACTGGGCAGCTATCATCGGCCCGTTCGAGTTCCGTATTTTCCCAGGAACAAGTTCATCTGACACATTTAGCAACTCCGTTCCCGTTGAAAGAATGCCAACAACTGGTCGTTTCGCAACTTTGACTGTTGCATAACCAAATGTCGCTAATAACGCGATTGTACCGGGATGGATAAATGCTCCCGATTCAACAAGGAGTTCCCCCTCCTTTGCGTCTTCACCCTTAAAGGATATATTTTCCCCTTCGCTAAACGGTTTACGCAATGTAAAACGATCTTTTCCTTCTGTCGTCTGTTCGAGCATGACAACCGCATTGGCATTATCCGGTATCGTGGCACCCGTCATGATTCTGTATGCTTCTCCAGGACCTACTCCACGAGCTGCTACATGACCCGCACCAATTTCACCAATTACAGTGAAAGGTATACGATTATCTCCAGAAGCACCCTCTGTGTCCTTTGCACGGACAGCGAATCCATCGTATGGCGATCTGTCGAATGATGGGACATCATGCTTTGCGATAATCGGTTCCGCAAGTATTCTTCCGTATGTATGTTCAAGTGGAATCGTATCAGTTCCACCTAGATAGCTATGTTCCATGACGAGTCGAACAGCCTCAGATACTAAGACAGGCTTTCTCATTTCTACCATGTAGATTCTCCTCCTTCTGCTATACTGAATGTATTAGATATGTATGAAAGGAATGACTCCATTGTCAGAGCTCACACATTTCAACGAACAAGGCCGTGCAAAAATGGTCGATGTTTCCGACAAAGCAGAAACCACTCGAACAGCTATCGCAAAATCGTCCATCATTGTTAATGAAACAATTCATTCACAAATCACAGAAGGTACCAATAAGAAAGGCGATGTATTCGCGGTCGCTCAGGTCGCGGCAATCATGGCAGCAAAAAGTACATCATCCATAATTCCTATGTGTCATCCGATCCCACTGACAGGTGTTAACATCCATTTCGAATGGAACATAGATAAATCATCTGCTCATTATGAAGTATTGATTGAAGCGGAAGTGAAGACAAAAGGTGTGACCGGTGTTGAGATGGAAGCACTTACTGCTGCCTCCGCTGCTGCACTCACTATTTACGACATGTGCAAAGCGGCCGGCAAAGAAATGGTTATTGGACCAACAATGCTATTACGTAAAACAGGTGGAAAAAACGGCGATTACGAAAGACAATTCTAACTCTCTTCCACGACTCACTTCAGGTGAGTCTTTTGGTCAGTAGAACCAATTTTATAATAGTGGATTTTGTATTGAAATCCTTACAAGGTTGATTTACACTCCAGGCGGACGCCTTCCGTTACAATCAACGGAACTCATCCATGCAAACTAATAATCGATATAGAAATTTCGTTAGCGTTAGGTTTTTATTTAAAATAAGTAATTACGGAATTAAGTTAGTCCTCTAGATGTTTGGTAAGTTCATGCACAATATGGTGAATTTCAGGCAAAATTAGCTTGTCCATTGCAAGTTCCACTGCTTTAACGGATCCGGGAAGCGCGAAAAACACCTTCTCTTTTACCACGCCTGCCGCAGCCCTGCTTAATAGCGCCTTTGAACCTACATCTTCTGTATAGCTAAGGTAACGGAATAACTCGCCGAACCCATCAATCGTTTTTGTGAAATAGGTCGACACAGTTTCAATAGTAACATCACGAAAACCAATGCCAGTCCCGCCTGTAGAAATAATGCCATGAACGTTAGGATTCCGCAGCCATTCTTCGACAATCGATTCAATTTCCATCGCGTCATCCTGACAAAGCCATGTTTCAAATACATGATGACCCGCCGATTCAAGCTTTTGCCGAATTGTCCAGCCACTGCGATCATTCGAGACATTACGCGTGTCACTCGTCGTCAGTACGCAAAAAGTGAGTTTCTTCTCTTTGTCCGATTCATTCAAATGTGACAATCTGATTCCTCCCTTTCATCCAAAAAATTGATGGTACAATTTACGTCCTATCTTTATATCCTTTAATCCATGAATTAACAAACGACCATTGCCAAATAGAATACAGCGATAACTATCTGCATTAAATTCCACAAAAAATGGTGTCACTTTATAGGGTGACCCCAGCCTTTTAGCGACTGTTTCCCCATCCTCAATCGTCAATGTGCGGTTTGCATTCGGAATGATTTGCACTGTATCCCTACCGCATAACACTGCGTATCCTGTATCTTCTGCTCGATGCAACGCCGGGAAGGTCGGTTTATTTCCGCATGTCTCACATACTTCGTTTCGCATACGGGAAATCCCTGCTTCTATATGCGTATTGTTCCATACATCAAAATGGAATAGCTTCTTGCGCATTGCATCTTTATTCCCCGTTAACCATTTCAGCGCTTCTGCACTTTGATGTGCCGCCGTAATTTGAACAGCAGGCGCAATGATTCCTGACGTATCACACGTTTCATTAACCGATGGTAAAACCGGTAGCAAACAGCGGAAACAAGCTGACTCGCCTGGAATGAATGGAAAAACTGTACCTGAACTGCCTACACACGCACCATAAATCCAGGGAATATCTTTTTTCCATGCAATATCATTTATCAACAGACGCGTTTCAAAGTTATCCGTCGCATCCATGATTAAATCAGCGTCATCAATAATTTGTTCCATAATGGATCCATCCACATGATCAAGCACGGTTACGATTTCAATGTCTTCCCTAATCATTTTCAAACGAGCTTCAGCAGCAACCACTTTTGGTATACCGTCCCGTGCATCTTTTTCGGTAAACAGCTGTTGTCTTTGCAAGTTAGACGGTTCTACATAATCTCGATCTGCAATCGTCAGTTTTCGCACTCCACCACGGACAAGTGTCTCTGAAACAGCTGAACCTAAAGCTCCACACCCAATGACAACAACGTGGGAAGAACTTAACTTGTCCTGCCCATGTTTACCAATTGGTTTGAACAGCGTTTGCCTTGTATAGCGATTTTCCAATGTCCACTCCTCCTATAAATTGAAGCGAGGGCTACCGGTCTTTACGACCGGATGCCCTCTTAGCCTCGCGGCGTTATATCACTGAATGTGCCGACGTAACGAGTTACATCTCCGGAACCATCCTTCACCGCGCTAATTGACAGCAGTTCAAGGTATTCTTCGCCATTTTTGCGTTTATTCCATATTTCACCTTGCCATAATCCATCTTGACCAATTTGACTCCACATAGACGTGTAGAATTCTTTCGAGTGTCTACCTGAACTGTACATATTCGGATTACTTCCAATCACTTCTTCGGTATATCCTGTCAGCCTTGTAAAAGCAGGATTCACAGACTGAATTGTTCCCGAAGCATCTGTTACAAGAATCCCTTGACCCGTTGAATTGAAGACTTCTGCAGACATGCTAAGTCGATCCATATAATAAAGCCAAATGACAAGGACCAAGCTCGCAAGTGCAACTTGAGAGAATGCCATGAAACCGATTGAATAGGAACCTGTCATCGAATGAATAATCGATAGTAGTAAAGGTGGGAAGAATCCACCAAGCCCCCCCATCATCGATACAATCCCATTAGCAATTCCAGCTTGTTTGTTGAAGTAAAACGGAACGAGTTTGAAGATTACACCATTACCTATTCCTGCTGCAACAGCAATTAACATACTTCCCGCTGTATATAATGCAATAGTAGGTGAAAACGCGAGAATAATAGCCGCAAATGTAAGTCCCGCAAAGACACCCATCAATAAGAACAACGGTTGGAATTTGTCAGCAAGCCATCCTCCGACCGGGCGCAGGAATGTTGCCACTGCAATGAAACCTGCAGTCCGCATGCCTGCATCCACTTTTTCCAGTTCGAAGTACGTGACCAAAAAGTTCGGTAAAAATATTGTAAATGCAACAAACGAACCGAATGTAATGAAATAAAATAATGAGAAGAACCACAGTTTTTCATTTTTATAAACGCCTTTAATTTGCTCAAGTATCGGTGTTTTCACTTTCACTTCTTGCTTGTCTCCAAATATGAAATTCAAGGCCGCGAAGATAAGCAACAGTACGAGATAGAATTTGACGGTCATTGACCAACCGACTTGCGTGGCAATTACCGGTGCAGCAAATGTTGAAATTGCAGTCCCCATATTCCCCATACCGTAAATACCATTAACGAGACCATGCTTCTCTTTCGGGTAATACTTAGGCAGCGATGTTACACCCACGGAGAATACAGCACCCCCGATTCCGAGGAACGTACCGCCAACGATCAAATCCGCGAACGTTGAAGCAGCACTTATGTAAAATACCGGAAACAGGAGTAATATGAAACTCACAAAAAAGATAATTCTTGCGCCAAATATATTTGCATAATAGCCAAGTGGAATTCTAAGGATAGATCCCAAAACGACCGGAACAGCAGTTACAATCGCAAGTTTTTCGGCAGGAATAGCAATATCTTCCCGGATGAATGGCAATAGTGAGGATATGAGTACCCATACCATAAAACCGACTACTAAGTTCGCCGTCTGTAATGGAAGTTGTAATTTTTTATTCATTCAAATCAATCCCATCGTTGTATTTTGAATGAAACCGACATTGATTCCCTGCTTTAATTATAATTGAATTAGTTCAGTGTAAAATAGTAGGTAGTCCCCGATAACCTATAAGGGTTTTCCCTACATCTAGCAATCTACATACATATGTTGATCATCCAAAAACAACCAGTAAATAACTTAAGCCAACACTAGGCACTTCGTGTACAGTCACTTTTGGATTGCTTTGGATTGAACGACCTCTAAACGATTACCGAGATATCTTGATGTGTAGGGATGACGAAGTCACTTCTAGCCACATTTGTCCCTCGGTAAAGATGTCATGAATAGTTCTACTAAATCGGACCGGAAATGATCCAGTGAAAATGGTGTTTTTCAAGCCTTTCTTACCTGTTCTTTATGCAAGAAAATGGTTAATCAATAGACGCGCTATCTACGTTATATATGCTTAAAGAATCGAAGTATATAATTGTTCATAGAGTTTATCCTGCTCTTTGATATTAAGGATATTATTAACCATTAAAAATAGTACAGATTCTTCTTTCACAAAATGAACAGTGATAACCTCAAATGCTTCTGCGGCGTCTTGAACTACCTTCTTCATTTCCTCCATCGTAAAGTGGTTTACATCACCGCGTGTGTGATGAAGAAAATGACCGATGTAGGCATCAATTTCACCATGTTCTTCCTCCGTTGCATTGACTGGTCCCTGTTCTGAACCGACGTATTGGGCAAGCATTGGGAACAAAAATTCTTCTTCTTTGTCTGTATGATTCTTTAACGGCTCGATGAAATCAACGATGAGTTTCCGAAGTGACTTCAGTGCTTCATGGCCTTCTTTGACAGTATAGATATCCCGTTCAAAAGCCAGAACAATTGTATGCCAGCCACTCATTAAATACTCTAAATAGCGATGTTCATTTTCAAGCACACGTAAAGCTGGTAAGTCGAACTTGAACTTTTGTGCCTCAGCCATTTGAAACACACCTTTCTGCTAAAAGTTTAATAGTTTTTTACGTAACGCATATTCAACGAGTTCAGGTCTGCTTTTCAACTGCAGTTTTTCCATAATCCTAGCTTTGTGCGCTTCGACAGTCTTAACAGAAATATATAGTTTCTCTGCAATTTCTTTGTTTCCAAACCCTTTTGCCGCAAGCGGAAGAACTTCAATTTCGCGTTTTGTTAAGATCTTGAAAGGATCATCTTCTACCACTTCCGTGCCCTTTTTAACAAACTCACGGACAAGTGAAGTGGTCATAGCAGGATGAATATACGTATCACCGGCATGAACTGTACGTATTGCGGCAAGTAATTCACCATCGGGCGCATTTTTTAGAACATAGCCCGATGCTCCATTTTTTAACACATGAAATAAATACTCTTCATCATCATGCATTGTCAAAATAAGAATTTTTGTTTCTGGAAAATCTTCATTAATTTTACCGGTAGCAATTAGACCGCTCTCTCCGGGAGGCATGCTTAAATCCAACAGCAATACATCTGGTCGGTACTTTGCGACTAAAGCATATGCTTCTAGACCATCTGCGGCAGTGGCAACGACTTCCATATCACTTTGGAAATTCAGGATATGCATAAAGCCACTACGAACGACGGCGTGGTCATCCGCAATAATTATTTTCATTTGCTATCCTCCCCTTCCTCAGACGCTCTAAGTGGGATTTCAACTCGTACAGAAGTTCCTTTACCAATACTCGATTGAATAACGAACTGGCCATTCACCAGTTCTGCTCGTTCTCTCATTCCATAAAGGCCAAGACCCGTACCAATTGGATTGATTTTATTTTTATCAAATCCTGCACCCTTGTCATACACACTCAATTCAAGGTTTCCTGAACGTTCAAACAACCGAACATAAACTTCATCCGTTTCTGCATACTTAAGCGCATTGAGAATGGACTCCTGGCAAATCCGATAGACAACTGTCTCAATTTCACCTTCATATCTTTTAGCTTCAAGTTCAGCAGTAAAATGAACGATTAATCCATAATTTTTCTCAATCCATTTAAAATGTGTCCTAAAAGCAGCTTCGAGGCCAAGGTCATCTAAAGTAGCTGGTCGTAACTCAACAGACAAGTGACGAATATCATCCAGTAAACGCATCAATGAGCCTTCCGCTTGTTGAATCTTTTTGAGTACTTCAGAATCGACATTCATGTATTTCAACACACGCAAGTCAACAAGGGAACTTAACATTTCCTGGGCTACGCTATCATGTAATTCCCTCGACAACCTCTTGCGTTCATCTTCTTGTGCTTTAATGACATTTTTCATCATGGTTTTCTGGTTAAGTGTTTCTTGTGTCTTGTACTGCTTCGTCAAATCTCTCAACATGAAGACACGAATTCCATTTTCTTCATCGATGGTCTGATAACTTGCCGTGTACGGAGTTATTCCTTTGCCTTGCGTGTCAAGGTAAACTTGAAATGAGCTGAAATCTTTTTGTGGACTTACCAAATAGCAGGATAGGCATGTCTGAAGTTCCGATTCACTTGTATACCCTTTACAAGACATGCAAATTGCTTTTACATCTCCCGCAATCATTCCATTCAGTACTTCCGCACCTATAATAAGTTCCGCTGCACTATTCATAGCAATTACTTTTCCAGCTGAGTCAAAAAAGAAGATGGCCTCAGCTGAATTGTCGTACATTTTCATTAACAAGTCTGTCAACTGAAAACTCCCGATTTGCATCACTGTTTTACCATCTCCTTATTATAATACGGACCAAATCTCAGGCCGACATGATTTATAAAGCCTGAAAATTCTTCTGCAGTCATCCTTTTTCCCTCTCGATAAGCTACTAGTAACACACCATGGACGCGATTATATTTATAAAGAGGTATCGCTCCAAAACTTTTTAAGTCTTCTGCAATAATAATTGGATAGTTAAACAGATCCATTGAATCAAGTTCCAGGTCTCTATCGTGAACAAAAAATGGTTTTCCTGATTTAAAAACATGCCCTGCAACACCTTTTCCAGTTTGCAAAGTGATACGTTTATATCGGTTGCTACGATTGCCTGCTACGTATTTCCATTTCTGGACGAAACGCATTTCCGCTGACTCAACAAGTGCCAGAGCGACAAAGTCGAAACCGAAAATCGATTGTAACCGTTCTATTTCTTGCTGATAATCAAATCTTAATTGTTCATCCATTGCTATTTCTCCCTATATAGAAAAAAGGCAAAGCTGCCTTTTTTCGTTCATTAGTTTTCACGGTGCCTTCTATACAGGATATAGCTTCTTCCTACATAATTCAACGGTACACTCCAGACGTGAACCAATCTGGTAAACGGCCACATTGCAAAAATGAGGAACCCAGATAAAACATGAAGCTGAAATGCCAGTGGTACACCTATCATATAGGCACCTTCCGGTCGAAAAATCAGCAAGGAACGGAACCATATTGAAATTGAACTTCGGTAATCAAATTCTGGCTGTGTAATACTAGTTGCAATTACACTGTACATACCGATGAATACGATGAACAGCAATAGAGAGTTGACGATTAAGTCTGATGCAGATGACAACTTACGTACGCTTTTTAATGCAAAACGGCGATATGTTAAAATAAACATCCCCGCAAATGTGACGACACCAAAAAATCCTCCACCCCAAACAGCGCCCATATGATACATATGATCACTAACACCAAGTGCTTGCGTCCATTCCTTCGGGACAGCAAGCCCCACGACATGGCCCGCTATTACAGGCATGATGCCAATATGGAACAGTAAACTACCTATCATCAGTTGTTTCTTTTCTATAAATTCACTTGATTTTGCAGTCCAGCCAAACTGGTCGTTCCGGTATCTGAAAATATGCCCTACAACAAATGTTGCCATACACAGATAAGGGAAAATGACCCATAGAAATTGATTAGCCATTTGTAGGCGCCTCCTGACGAGCACATGACTTAAAGGTTACCCTCATCCCCTTAATTAGATGGAAATAGGGACTATTATATTTCTCCAGCGCTTTTAACAGATGATATGTTCCGTCTTCCAAAACAGCGAGTAACATACCAAAACTTTGTTCTGCCCTCGGGTCACCTATCCATTCGCATGCGTAGATAAATTCACACATAAGCGGCAAGAAGTCGGACAGTTCACCGTCTGGCATATTCAGGCCAAACATTTCATAAAGCACTTTTAATTTAGCAAGCATTTGACCGCGATCTTTCGCATCCTGATACTTTACGTAAGTCATGAACAGCGTTGAATCCGTTTGGAAATCAAACGTATATGTATACATTTCCTGGATATCATCAAAGCTGTAGTCATGCATTAACTCCCAGTAAGTTTTAATATGCACATACGCCGGATGGGAAGAGTCAACTGACTCTTCCATGACTGACGGATGAAAGTTTATCTTTTCCGGGTACGTAAGTTGCTGTGCGAAGAAGCCAAATGTGTGTTTTTCGTTATACAGCTTCTGCAGATCAATCACGCCAAATCCCCCCGTAAAAGTTCTCTTCGTAAATTTCTTTACCTGACTTCACTTGTGGTTGTGTACCACAACCATCACAGCTACTATCTTCTTGTTTTATACCTGCGTAGTTGTATGGACTTTCTGAAGTACCCATACTGTAGTCGCCCATTTCCACATAGCCTTCAGATCCTTGTGAACGGTATGCATTCATATGACCTTCTTTATGTGCTGTCGGGATAACAAAGCGATCTTCGTACTTTGCAATCGCCAGAAGTCTGTACATTGACTTCGTTTGATGAGCAGTCAGACCGACACGTTCTAGACGTGATTCATCGAATTCTTTACCAGATGACATGGCACGCATGTATGAACGCATCATTGCCATTCTTTGCAGTGCACCTTTCACTGTTTCGGTATCTCCTGCTGTAAGCATATTTGCGAGATACTGAATCGGAATACGCATTTCCTCAATTGCTGGGAAAATCATATCAGGATTCTTAATCGAGTCTTTACCTTCAAAATAGTTCATGATTGGGCTCAATGGCGGGACATACCATACCATCGGCAACGTGCGGTATTCAGGGTGAAGCGGGAAGGCAAGTTTATATTCAATTGCTAGTTTATAAACCGGTGAATTTTGTGCGCCTTCAATCCATTCTTCGGAAATACCATCTTTTCTAGCCTGAGCAATAACTTCCGGATCATTTGGATCGAGGAATAAATCAATTTGCGCTTTGTACAAATCTTTTTCGTTCGGTGTAGAAGCCGCTTCTAAAACGCGATCTGCGTCATATAAAAGAACACCAAGATAACGGATTCTGCCTGTACACGTTTCAGAACAAACCGTTGGTAGTCCCGACTCAATCCTCGGGAAACAGAATGTACATTTCTCGGCTTTATTTGTTTTCCAGTTAAAGTAGACTTTCTTGTATGGACAACCGGTCATGCAATAACGCCAGCCTCGACACGCTTCTTGGTCTACGAGGACGATTCCATCTTCATCGCGTTTGTAGATGGCGCCTGATGGACAGGATGCCACACAACTCGGATTGAGACAGTGCTCACAGAGTCTTGGCAAGTACATCATAAATGCTTGTTCAAAGTTAAATTTAATTTCTTCTTCTATCTTTTCAATATTAGGATCCATTGGTCCCGTAATGTGAGCCCCAGCAAGTTGGTCTTCCCAGTTTGGGCCCCATTCTAGATCAATGTATTCTCCTGTCACAACAGACTTTGCACGAGCAACGGGCGTATGTTTACTGTCTGGTGCCGAAGTCAGTTTTTCATAGTCATATGTCCATGGTTCGTAATAGTCCTTCATTTCAGGCATATCCGGGTTATAGAAAATCTTCCCTAGAGCAATTTTTGATAGCTTCGAACCGGATTTCAATTCGAGTTTACCTTTTTTATTAATTTGCCATCCGCCTTTATAAAGCTCCTGGTCTTCCCAGCGTTTTGGATAGCCTATCCCCGGTTTTGTTTCGACGTTATTAAACCACATATACTCTGCACCTTCACGGTTTGTCCACGTCGTTTTGCACGTAACACTACATGTATGGCAGCCAATACATTTATCCAGATTCATTACCATTGCAACTTGTGCTTTAATTTTCAAGCCAGTTTACCTCCTTCATCTTACGGACTGCAACGTACTCATCTCGCTGATTTCCGATTGGTCCGTAGTAGTTGAATCCGTAACTGAGTTGCGCATAGCCGCCAACCATTTGCGTCGGTTTCATGTGAATTCGTGTCGGCGCGTTATGGCTTCCGCCTCGTTCCTCTGAAATTTCAGAGCCTGGTACTTGAATATGCTTGTCTTGCGCGTGATACATGAACATGGTTCCTTTAGGTATTCTGTGACTGACTACGGCACGTGCAGTAACAACACCGTTTCGGTTATAAACCTCAAGCCATTGGTTGTCGTCAATACCATGCTCTTCAGCATTTTCACTGGAAATCCAAACAGTCGGTCCCCCACGGAATAACGTCAGCATATGCTGGTTGTCCTGGTACGTCGTGTGGATATTCCATTTACCATGCGGCGTCAAATACCTAAGTACAAGTGAATCTTGACCGCCTATGATTTTTTTGTCCCGCGGACCGAATACCATTGGTGGAAGCGTAGGTTTGTAAACGGGTAGACCTTCTCCGAAATCCAGGAATAATTCATGGTCAATGTAGAAGTGCTGCCTTCCGGTTAATGTCCTGAACGGAACCAGTCGTTCGATATTCGTCGTAAAAGGCGAGTAACGGCGCCCGAGTTTATTCGAACCGGAGAATACTGGTGTCGGTATGACTTCACGCGGCTGGGCGGTAATGCTTGCAAACGTGAAGCGCTCTGCCGCGCGATCGGCTGAAATATCTTTCAATTCAACGCCGGTATCTGCTTCTGCTGCTACGAAAGCCTTTTGAGAAACGCGACCATTCGTTGCAGAAGATAGTGTCAGCATTGCTTCTGCCGCATGTTTTGCTGTATGCAGTTTAGGCAATCCGTTTTTGATAGATTCATCGAAATAGGTGCCGTTGATGTCCTTCATCATTTCATATTCATCGGCTACAGAAAAACTGACGCCGTGCGCTCCCACTTTACCAGTCGATAATAATGGTCCAAGCGTGACGTATTTATCATAAATTTGTGTATAATCACGTTCGACAATTGTCATAGCTGGCATTGTTTTACCCGGTATCGCTTCAACTTCACCTTTTTTCCAGTCCTTCACTTCGCCATAAGGCTGGGCAATTTCCTGGATAGAATCATGCGCAAGCGGTGAAGTTACAAGGTCCTTATAAACGCCTGGAAGATGAACTTTCGCCATTTCCGAGAATGTTTCCGCAAGTGCGCGGTAAATATCCCAATCAGAACGAGATTCCCAAAGCGGGTCAACTGCTGGGTTGAACGGGTGAACAAATGGATGCATATCTGTTGAAGAAAGATCGTGTTTCTCATACCAAGTTGCTGCTGGAAGAACGACATCTGCGTATAACGGAGTTGTTGTCATTCTGAAATCCAGTGCCACAAGAAGATCGAGTTTTCCTTCCACATCATCGCGCCAAACAATTTCTTCAGGCTTAACATCTTCATTTGGTGTTGCAAGCAGAGCGTGGGAAGCGCCGAATAAATGTTTCATAAAGTATTCCTGACCTTTTGCAGAACTCGACACTAAGTTGGAGCGCCAAACAAATAGAGAGCGCGGGAAGTTTTCCGGTGCATCCGGATCTTCAATTGCAAATTTTGTTTCGCCTGACTTGATTTGTTCCAGTGTATAATTAACGATTTCCTGTGTTGTTGTTTTTCCTTCTTTGGCTGCCTCTTCTGCAAACGTCAGGCTGTTCTTGTTGAACTGAGGGTAAGATGGCAACCAACCAAGTCGTGCAGCCAAGACGTTATAGTCTGCAGGATGCTGATAGCGGGCTTTTCCTCCTGTCGGTGACATAAGAAGATCCGCGCCCATTTCCTCGTACTTCCATTGATCAGTTGCAAAATAGAAATAAGATGTCGCGTTTTGAAGTCGCGCCGGCGCTTGCCAGTCACGTGCAAATGCGATTGTGCTCCACCCTTCAATCGGACGGCATTTTTCTTGACCAACGTAATGGGCCCAGCCACCACCATTAACGCCTTGACAACCAGTTAACATAACGAGGTTAAGGATCGATCTATAAATGGTGTCACTGTTAAACCAGTGGTTAATACCCGCACCCATAATAATCATCGAACGGCCGCCTGTTTCAAGCGCATTATGTGCAAATTCCCGCGCGATTTGGGTAACCAGTTCAGGTTTAACACTTGTGATTTTCTCCTGCCATGCTGGCGTGTAGAATGATTCTGCGTCGTCATAACCAGATGCTTCGAGTTCACTACCAATCCGGTTAACACCATACTGGCTAAGCATCAAATCGTGAACAGTTGTTACAAGACTTTCGGTTCCGTCTGCAAGTGTTACTTTTTTCACCGGAATCGGACGTTTGAATGTTCCGTTTGACACGTTGTCGAAGAATGGGAAAACAATTTCTTTCCATTCCGCGCCATGATCGGCCACTGACAAGGCCGGTTCAACGCGTGTTCCGTCTACATTATCAAGAATTAGATTCCACTTCTTGTCCTCTTCCCAACGTTGTCCCATCGTACCGTTCGGAACAATAATTTCATTTGTCGTTTCATCAAAAATAACCGGTTTCCACTCAGCGTGCTGGGATGCTTGCCCTATATCACTTGCCCGTAAAAATCGACCCGCTTTATAAGAATCTTCATGTGTATCGAGTGTTATTAGGAAAGGCATATCTGTATATTGTTTCGCGTAATTCAAGAACATCGGCTCTTTACGCTGTTCATAAAATTCATCGAGAATGACGTGCGTCATTGCTTGAGCAACTGCAGCGTCCGTTCCGGGATTTGCCGCAATCCAGTCATCCGCATGCGTAACACTTTCTGCGTAATCCGGGGCCACAGAAACTACTTTCGTCCCTTTGTAGCGCACTTCTGTCATGAAGTGAGCATCTGGCGTTCTTGTTAGCGGTACATTCGATCCCCACATAATGATGTAACCAGCGTTAAACCAATCACTCGATTCAGGGACGTCTGTCTGCTCACCCCAAATTTGTGGAGAAGATGGCGGTAAATCCGCATACCAGTCATAGAAGCTAAGCATTTCGCCGCCAAGAAGAGAGAGGAATCGTGCACCTGACGCATAGCTGACCATTGACATTGCCGGAATCGGTGTAAATCCAGCTATCCGATCGGGACCGTACTTTTGGATTGTATAAATAAGCTGTGCCGAAATCATTAAGGTTGCATCTCTCCAGTTAACCCGGACATGGCCGCCTTTGCCACGCGCTTTTTTATATTCATCTGCCTTATCAGGATCTTCTACGATGCTAGCCCATGCTTTTACAGGGTCTTTCAGTTCAGAAACTGCTTTAGTCCACATACGCCATAACTTCCCTCGTATGTATGGATACTTCACGCGAAGCGGGCTATATTCATACCAGGAAAATGAAGCTCCACGAGGACATCCACGCGGTTCAAATTCAGGCATATCAGGGCCACATGAAGGATAATCAATTTGCTGGTTTTCCCAAGTAATAATGCCGTTTTTCACAAATACTTTCCAACTGCATGACCCTGTACAGTTCACGCCATGCGTTGTCCGAACCACTTTGTCATGAGACCAACGTTGGCGGTACATATTTTCCCAATCTCGACTTTTTTCTTCTAAAATTGACCAATTTCCTGAAAAACGTTCAACTGGCTTGAAATAATTAAGTCCAAATTTTTTCTTCATTGGAATAGCTCACTCCTTTTTAGAATAACTAACGATCTATGACGGGAATCAAAGACTTATTCATTCACATACTATTAATTTTAAGTATCATCCTGATTCTTTCCTAGTAGGGATGTGCCTATTTGATGTGGGGAATACCCTTATAAAAAGAAAAGCGGAAAGCGCCCGGAGCTAACCAACGTTCCATGTTGAAAATCTATAGTTTCTATCTTTAAATTAAAAAGCCGCCTACTCTGCCCATTACGGACTAGATTAAGCGACCTTTTTCGAATCGATATATACGTGTTATTACTTTCTCTGTCTCTATCAGTATTGCTCCAAACTTACCGAGCACCCTGGCGAACGTTAAAACGACCCCCGCTAGCAAACCTAGCCATGCAATTAGTTTCATACTATCCCAGACTCTTTCATATCTATTTCTATAGTCATAACGGACTTCGCTAAACCACTCCACATAAAAAACCACCTTTGTAGATAGGTGGTTTTTTGTCCTTTAATCAATCACAGTGCGACACGGACACGGTCGAATAAGTTGTTATTTTCGAGATGGACATGTTCAAATGTGTCTTTTTCAAGTTGTGCAAGACGTGCGTACACGAGTCTATACGTTCCACAGGCTTCGTCTGGTAGCGTGAAATTATTCGTTAGATCACGTATTTCAAATAATAATTTACCTGCGTGTTCGTGCTCTTGCTCAAGTTCCGTTACAAGCGGCTTAACCTTTTCTTTCAATTCAGGTGTAGGATTTTCTAAAAACTCCAGAATTAGCGGAAATACGTTGGCATCTTCGTCTGCCGTGTGATCAAGAAGTTCACTTCGTAATTCTTTAAAAATCTCTTGAACGCGAAGTAGATGCGGATGATTTTCTCCATGGACACGGGCAACCTTTGTAATGTACGGTGCGAGAAGCGGTAATTCTTCCCGTAGCCCAGTATGATACTTTTCTTGAATATAGGAGACGAGCGTTTTTGAACCGAATGACGTTGGATCGATGCCACTTTGCTGCTCGCGTTTCTCCTCTATTTTTTTGACACTATTTAGAACCTCTTCAGGATTGAGTTTTCGTTCTTTAGCTGCATCTTTAAGAGCAATTTTTCCACCGCAACAGAAATCGATGCGCAAACTTCTAAACAAATCAGCACTTTGAGGGAGCTCCGTGACGATATCACAAACTTGTGTATCAAGTGTTAGTCGACTCATAATTTTTTCCTCCTCTGCTTGTTTTAATGAGAATTATTCTCACCCTTAGTTTACAAGGCAGCCATTCGTACCGATAGTAGGGTTTGCCCTATTTAAGATACTACATCCCCATTCAAATCCCTTCTTACTTGAAAAAAAAACGCACACGATTTTTCCCGTGTGCGTTCATATACTTACAAATCATCAAATCCATTAAGATCGCTTGTTTTGACGTATTGACGTGATGATTGTTCAAAGAAGTCGGTTTTAGTATCGTCGAAGCTGTCGACATATGCACGAATCCATTTCATTGGGTTGTCAGTGAACTCCGGATAAATTTCACTAAGTCCGAGCATGCGAAGCATTTTGTTCGCGCGATATTTCACATAGCCTTCCATTTCGGCAAGTTCGATACCTTCAATATCTGCTAGTACGTAACGGCTCCAGATGACTTCCTGTTCGACCGAATGTTTGAACTGATCGTAAATCCAAGCCGTGAATTCATCTGTATTTTGTTCAGGGTTTTCTGCAAGTGCTGCGCGGAAAATGTCACTAATTGCTTTACCATGTTGCAATTCATCACGATTAATATACGAAATCATTGTCGAAGTACCGACCATTTTCTGATTGCGTGCGAGATTGTAGAAGAATGCGAATCCACTATAGAAAAATAGCCCTTCTAGTAGCGTCGTATAGACCATCGCTTTCAATGCTGATTCGATTGTCGGACGCTCGGCGAAGTCATTGTATACTTCTACAATGCGCTCATTCCGTTTCAATAGCACTTCGTCTGAGCGGCCCATTTCAAATGAAGCCATCTGCTTATTAAGTGTCGTAACGGAAGATAGTACGTACGCATAGCTGTGATTATGTTCACTTTCTTGATCGGCAATTGTGGCCATAATTGATTTAACAGAAGGATCGGTTGTATAATCCGCCATTTTCAAAGCGATTGTCGTCTGTGGTCCGTCAAGTGTCGCGAGTAAGCCAATAATTTTAAGAAATGCGTCTTGTTCCGGCTTTGTCAGCGTCGAGAATTGCTTAACGTCTTGTGTCATATCGACTTCATTGGCCGTCCAGAATAGTGAACGGATTTGTTGACGCAATGTATAGAAATGGGGATGTGCGATGTCATTCCAGTTGAGGATACCACTCGCCTTGCCCCCGAAAATAGCCGTTGATTTGTTTGGATGTGCAGGTTCCAAGACCTTCACTCGTTTAAGTTTTTCCAATTTCTGATGACTCCCTTCGACCATTCAATTACTTTTTCTTGCTGTATGCCACGTGGACTTTGTTCGATTTTAAGCGGCTCATAAGGGGATGCGTAAAACCGCGCTAACTTCACCGCTGCGTGGCAGAATAATGCATCGCCGCCAAATTGGGTATCACCCGTTCCAAAGACGTATACATTATCCGGTTTATACCCTACATCCGCTACAAAGTCTTTTACTTCATCAGGCGTTGAGCCTTGCTCCCATGTGAATGACCCCAAGAGCATCGCATCGAAATCACGAGGGTTCGGAATGACGCCCCCACCGATTCGAAACGTTGTAACAGCTATATTTTCCGCTACTAGCGTTTCTTCAATCATTTCAGCAACTTCCTGCGTGTTTCCGCTCCACGATGCGTAGACGATTAAGAATGACACCATTCACACTCTTCGATATCCGTCGCAGTTGAACGTGTGTAGTATGTCGTTTTCATACCAGACTTCCACGCTTGCAAATGAAGTTCAAGCAGAACCGATGCACGAATTGAATTCGGAACATAGATGTTGAAAGAAATTGCTTGGTCAATATGGCGCTGTCTTGCTGCGTTTTGTTTGATTGACCAACGCTGATCGACAATATAAGCGGAGCGTCGATAGACGTCATATGTGTTGTGATTAAGGTCAGGCGCAACAACTGGAAGCTTATAATCTTTCTTTTCTTCATGATAAAACGGTTTGAAAACCGGATCAATTGATGCAGTTGATCCTGCGATAATAGATGTCGAGCTATTCGGTGCAATTGCCATCAAATAACCATTTCTCATACCATTTGTTGCAACATCGATGCGGAGTTCATGCCATTCCTTCGAGTCATAGTTCTTGTTGTCGAAATAAACGCCAGACTGCCATTCGGATCCTTCATATAATGGGTACGATCCTTTTTCAGTAGCCAGTTGCATCGAAGCTTTAATCGTCAAATAAGCTATTTTCTCATATAATTTATCAGCGTAATCCACTGCTTCGTTTGATTCCCATTGAATGTTTTGCAAGGCAAGCAAATGATGCCAGCCAAATGTCCCTAGACCGATTCCACGGTAACGCGCGTTAGTTCGTTGCGCTTGGACAACCGGTATTTTATTAAGATCGATGACGTTATCAAGCATGCGCACTTGAATTGTAATGAGTCTTTCCAAAACGCTTGCTGGAACAGCTCGTCCCAGGTTAATGGATGATAAATTACAGACGACAAAATCGCCCGGTTTTGAACGCGTGACCACGATATCGTCTTCGAGCGTAACAGACTCGAATTCAGTCGGGCTCATATTTTGCGTGATTTCTGTGCAAAGATTCGATGAATAAATCATGCCTTTATGTTTGTTAGCATTCGCACGGTTCACTTCATCACGGTAAAACATGTACGGCGTTCCCGTTTCCAATTGGCTACGCATAATCCGTTTCATAAGATCGATAGCAGGAACGATTTCCCGACTAAGTTCAGGATTATTAACACACTCTTCGTATTTCTCACGGAACGAACCTGCCCCTTTTGTTTCATCGTAAAAGTCCTCTAGTGAATAACCCATAACCACCCGAACTTCATGCGGATCAAACAAGTGCCAGTCCCCACGTGCATCAACTTGTTCCATATAAATATCAGGAAGGCAGACGCCCGTGAAAATATCGTGTGCGCGCAAGCGGTCGTCTCCGTTGTTTAACTTGAGGTCAAGGAACGTAAAAATGTCTTTGTGCCAAACATCGAGATAAACGGCGATTGCACCTTGTCGCTGACCAAGTTGGTCAACACTTACTGCCGTGTTGTTCAACTGCTTAATCCATGGAAGTACGCCACTTGAAGCGCCTTTAAATCCACGAATGGATGAGCCACGACTGCGGACTTTCCCCATGTAAACACCAATGCCGCCACCGTATTTCGACAAGTTAGCTATATCCGTATTGCTGTCATAGATGCCTTGCAAAGAATCGTCGACCGTATCGATAAAGCAACTTGATAACTGGCCGTGCGGTTTTCCAGCATTCGACAATGTCGGCGTTGCAACCGTCATATAGAGACTGCTCATCGCCCAGTATGATTCCGCTACTTTTTCAAGCCGGTTAGTTGTCTCATCCTGCATCAATGTCATTGCAATAACAAGCCAGCGCTCTTGCGGAAGTTCAACCGATTGTTTGCTAAAGTCAACAGCGACATAACGGTCCATAAGTGTTTTCAAACCGATATATGTAAATAGCTTGTCCCGTTCTGGTTCGATTAGATTACCGAGAATAACAAGATCTTCGCGTGAATACTTTTCCGTTAAGACGGGTGTGTATAATCCCTGCTCGACTAGACGGGCAACGTTTTCAGCAAAATCCGTATAGACCTTTGCACCGCGAAGCTGAGCTTGACGATTGTAAACATCACGTAAGTGAATTCGGGCCGCAACGAAAGTCCAGTACGTCGATACCTCATCGATATTGCTGAGCGTTTCTAGAATCATCGCTTTTGTCCATTCTGATGCGCTTGCTCCAGGATGACGCTCATTCCATTTTTCACTTGCAGTAAATAATGGACGAATCTTCTCCCCACCAAACTCGTTCTGTAAGTCTTCCAATAGCATCTCCGTACTCGTCTTAGTAATATTCATTGTCATTTTCATCGGCTCCTTTATCAAACCTAATTTTTCTATTTCCAATAAAAAACGATAATCCCACCTTTTTCAGGCAGATCCATCGTTTATGAGTTTTATTTACTGAGGGATAATTTGTTAGCTGTAGTTAAGTAGTCAAGAACTTATTTGACACTCTAAATTCCTATTTGTCAACAATACAGCTTTCGTTCAATTTCGCCACTAACACTATATGTAGTGTCTTAATCATTATACATACCCTAACATGTTGTGGTCTAATCGTAAATAGGGAAAAAGTTTACTTGTCCTACCATCAATAACTTATCCACATATCCACAGTCATTTTCTAGTGTCGCTTTGACCGTCATCATCGTCATTCTTGCAAACGATACACAAGTTATAAACATTAATTTAAAATCTAAAAAAATATCCTTTTTTCCCGATGTCGGTTCTATTTTGTCATTCAGCACTAAATGCAGTGTTCTACACATAGTTTAGAAGTTAACTCCAAACAGTTTTCACTTGTGAATTATTGTTACTTTCAATTGACAGCCAATCACCATTTTGATACATTCAACTACAACATCTGTGATGAAGAGAGTAGCAATTATTTCTTTTTCAGCGAACTGGGGATGGTGGAAGCCCGGTGAAGAATACTTGTGAACCGCACTTCGGAGATGCTTTTCCAAGCTTTTTAGGAAAAGCCGGTGTCTCGCCGTTATGAGGAAGTGGCCCTATACGGGTAATTTGAGTGGTACCGCGGAAGTAAGCTTTCGTCTCATTAATTTGAGATGAGGGCTTTTTTTTACGCTTTTTTAGTTCAATCAACCAAAAGGAGTGTTGACAATGAAAATGGATGTCTTGCAAGTGCTGCAACAATTTAGTCCGATTCCATTGGATGAAAACATGCTAGAAAAGCCTGTCCATGCACATTTAGGCGAATTGGCTTTACCATGCTTCCCATTCGCAAAGGAACTTAGAAAATCGCCTGTTGTCATTGCCAATGAAATCGCCCTGGCAATCGAACATCCGTTAATTCGTAAAGCAGAAGCCGTCAACGGATATGTGAATATCTTTCTGAACCGTACTACAATTACCAGTGCCCTACTGCAGAAAATTCTGGATCCATCCGTTTCCTATGGGTCATCTAATGAAGGAAATGGCGGGATTGTCACAATCGATTTATCTTCCCCCAACATTGCCAAACCATTTTCCATGGGGCATTTGCGCTCCACCGTCATCGGAAATTCGATTGCACTACTACTCGAAAAGAATGGTTTTAAGACCGTAAAAATCAATTACATCGGAGATTGGGGCACACAGTTTGGCAAGCTACTGACAGCCTACCGGAAATGGGGCTACGAACAAGAGGTCCAGCAAGCTCCAATCCAGACGTTGTTAAAACTGTACATCCGATTCCATGAAGAAGCAGAGCACAATGATTCGCTTAACGCTGAAGGCAGAGCAGCATTCAAATCCCTGGAAGACGGTGATAAGGAAGCACTGGCTTTATGGAAGTGGTTCAAAACGGAATCCCTCAAGGAATTTCAACGCATTTATGATTTGCTGGGTATTACCTTTGATTCCTATAACGGCGAGGCCTACTATAATGACAAGATGGAACCCATCGTTAAGGAAATAGCAGATAAAGGACTCTTAATAGAATCAAATGGTGCACTCGTGGTTGAACTGGGTGAGGATATGCCGCCTTGTTTGATTATGAAATCAGATGGCGCGACGTTATACGCCACACGCGATTTAACCGCTGCAATCGATAGAAAAGAAACGTATGATTTCGTGAAATCTCTCTATGTCGTTGGAAATGAACAAAGTCTCCACTTCACACAATTCAAGAAAGTACTCGGTAAAATGGGCTACGAGTGGGCAGACGATATCCAGCACATTCCTTTCGGTCTCATATTAAAAGCCGGAAAAAAGATGTCCACCCGCAAAGGGAAAATTGTTTTGCTAGAGCAAGTTTTGAATGAGGCGATTTCACTTGCACAGTCGACAATTGAAACGAAGAATCCAAACTTAGCGAATAAAGCGCAAGTCGCTGAAGAAGTTGGCGTCGGTGCCATCATTTTCGGTGACCTGAAACAACATCGCAAACACGATATCGAATTTAACTTAGAAACAATGCTCCAGACAGAAGGTGAAACCGGTCCCTACGTCCAATATGCTTTCGCACGGGCCAAATCAGTGTTAAGAAAAGCTGGCGACATACAGCCGTATAGCGTGGATGACGTCAATGATTTCGAATGGGCAATCATTCGAGCATTGGAGCAATTCCCACAAACAGTCAAGCGCGCTGCGGATGATTTAGACCCATCCATCATTGCAAAATATGCAATCGATCTCGCTCAAACGTTTAGCTCATTTTACGGCAATGTCAAAGTGCTTTCCGATACTGATCATCTGCCATACAGAATTGCACTGATCACGAGTACGGCGATTGTCTTGAAAGAGGCGTTACGATTGTTAGGTATGAAGGCACCTGAGGAAATGTGATTGGAAATAAATCATACCGAAGTCAACAGGTCCGTTCAGCGGTAAAAAAAACAGCAAAAAGCGCTAGTGAAAACGCCAAACATTTACGTATGGCGTTTTCACTAGCGCGATCCATTAAATCCTCTTGTTGAATTCTTGTTCTTTGTTCAACTAACTATCATTAATTGAGCTAGAATGGATTTATTCCTTTAATAAAAGGAATAAAGACGACATAAGCCGAGACAATAAAAAGTACCCAAAAAACCTTGGATTTCATACGTTTTTTAAACAATTGGTTATTTTCATTTGTAAATAGTACACGGATTATTGTATAGAAAAAATACAAAAGATACGACAACCCGAACCAATTAACCCATACGTTCCCCATAAAACTAATCCCGAAATCTTCATAAATTACTCCTAATACATTTTCAGTTAGGATGAAACCAATAGCCAAATAAATTAACACTTTAAAAAATGTAATAGCATCCCTTTTCAAAGCTGACAATTTTATTCCTCCTTACTCATCTATTATATTAGGCCAAAATACGAATCTCATTTCCAACTCTTCTTCTCCTATTGGTCAAAAACTTATTTGGTATATTTTTTGTAGCAGAGTATCTGTTTTTTTGAACTCTAAGTATTTCTACCCTATCAAACCTCTTCTACTTCTTAATCCAATCTTATATATGTTGAACTAATGATTCTATATAATCTCCAGCGAAGGTGCCTCATAGGGGTAGCCGAAGCAATAAGACTAACAGCGGTTTTCGAGGCCACTGAAAAAGTAAGATTACCTTCAATACCCTTGATTTCCGTTCCGAGCGGACGCTTTCCGCGGGCACGGCTTCAGCCTCCTCGTCACTGCGTTCCTGCGGGGTCTTCAGCTCGCGCTGTTCCCGCCGGAGTCGCCGCTCTTCACTACAATCAACTAGTTCTTACTATAAAAAAGAACTTTTTCAGTGGCCTCGCGGTTTTCTGTTTGGCTTATTGCGGGAGGCATCCCCAAGCGCCAAGCGTTGTTGAGAGGATTCTCTATGTCAACATTTATAGTCATGGAACGTATCACTAACCACAAATTACACCACTTTCTTCCAACGCGAACCTGTACAAAATTTAAAAACCAACTGAGTAGACTGACATAGCGATATGAGACACATATAAAACATCTTTATTAGGCTGCCATGACACCATACTTTATGGGTGTTAGGTAGCCTAATTTTTCTTGGATACGTTCTTCATTATAATAATTTAAATAGGTAATTACCCGCTCAGTTACGTCTTGATTACGTAATGAATTAAATTTAACATATTGAAATTCCTCAGACTTCAAGTTCGAATGAAAAGATTCAATCACCGCATTATCCCAATAGTTTCCTCTACGCGACATACTGCTGGCGAAGTCGTTATCCTTAATGCAGGCCTGGTACGCATATGACGTGTAGACACTTCCTTGATCTGAAAGCACAATCACGCCTTCGAGGTGATTACGGACAACCAGCGCCTCCTTTAACGTGTCAATCACGAGTGGGGTTTGTTGATAATCGTATAATTTGTAAGCGACAATTTCGTTATTGAATAGATCCATAATAGTCGAAAGATATTTTGTAGTACTGCCATATTGGATATATGTGATGTCTGTCACCCACTTCTTGTTCGGTTTACTAGCCGTGAAATCGCGGTTAAGAAGGTTAGGGGCAATTATGATACTTTCACCTTGGGATTTCCACTTCCGTTTTGGCTTGATACGACACTGTAAGTTATGCTTTTGCACGAGGTTCTAAACTGTATTGCGATTCAATTCTATATTATAGTTCTGCTTCAATATAGCCTTTATTTTTTGATGACCATTCCGATACCTAGTGCTTTTATACAGTTCCATAATGGATTTCTCTTCTACTGAAAGCGGCTTATTGATAGCTTGAAGACACCATCTATAATAGTTCTCCCGTGGTACTCCTAACGCGGACAAAATGGCTGTAATCGTGTACTTCTTTTTAAGTTTCTCTACACTCTGTAGAACTATTTCTTTTTTAACTCCCTTTCGATCTCCATGTACTTTTCAAGATTTCGTTCTCCATCTTCAAATGAGATAATTGACGTTCCCGCTTGTCGTCTTCACTGGCTAACTCGGGACCGTGACCAAATGTATATTGTTTACCGATTGGCTGATCAAATCGATAAATTTCTTTCGCACGGTACCATTTCATCCAAGTTTCAACCTGTGATTTATTTTTGATTCCGTGTTTTTCCATAATTTCATTAGTTGTCAATTCACCACTTAGTTTATCTTTAACAACTGCCCATTTAACTTCGCTTGAATATACGTTTTTACCCATGCAAAAACACCTCCGATGTAAGTACATTTTACAAATGTACCACTCCGAAGGTGTTTTATATTATCTCAATAATTTAGGCTAGTCCAGTTCAGATATATGGATAGGTCGCTTTTTAACAAATCATCTTGACTTTGATTTCAGCTTAAAGGTTCATCGTGAACAGTATCAAAAATACCCTTATAACCCATTTTTATATAATCAATATTCTTAGGGTCTTTAGAAAGGATATTGATTACGTCTCCGCTCGCTCCGAAATGGATTAGATACTTACTCGTAACAATAATAAATAAAGCATTGAAAGCACAAGTGTTTTTATTGAGAAGTACATCTATTGTATATAAGATTGCCTCACTTACTGGTACATCTTTTATTGATGCAATCTTACCAAACCCATCGTCAAGATCAAACTCTTCACTTGTTAGTTTATATTCTTTCCAATTAACTAAACATATACGCTTTGATAAGTTTTTAGCAATATATTTCTTTCTCCTATTGTATTCTAGGGAAATGAATAGATCGATAGTTGGCTCACCCAACGTGAGGTCGTTAATAAACTTTTGAATACCTTTTACTCGAACTTCACTAAAATAATCCGTTGAGAATCTAACACGATTCTCCATGGGTGCATCAAAATACATAGAAGAACTCCACGGTTCAGTTAGGAGAACCCCGGACTTAGTATTAATGGATTTAGTCGGCGACCCTGTCGAGTTTCGTATCATACGTACCACTCCTTCTATCTTTTGAACAGAGATTTTGCGGCGAAGTGCCACCTTTCCAAGCAGCCTTACCGCTATGATTATCTATATCACGAGATATATAACCAGGCCCTTTTGTGGATTTTTTCACCTTATCAAAAATCGCGGCTTTACCACATTTCTCACTATTTTTTTTATAACCAAGTTTTTTTGCAGCTGCTTCTGCTTCCTTATCTGTCTTGTATACAGGATCATTTTTAGAAAAAAGTAAATTTATGATATTCTTTGCAACTGAAGTAGTGGCTTCCCACATCACATCTCCAATAATAACAGCACCTGTTACAAGTACCATAACTGTTCCAATACCCGGGATGACGTATTTACCAGCCGCTATGGTTCCTCCATAAACAGTATATATATCATCTTCTTGATAATCTTCTAATAAAACTCCTTCATCGGATGACTCTAACTCTTTTATTATTTCGAGTACTTTCAAATCATACTCAGTAAGCTCACTTTGTGGGCTCTCTTCCAGTCGGTTAAGATCGGTGGAAGTTAGAACCTCTCTTTCTTTTGCACTTGCTAAAGGAACCAAAATAGTGGTGCTGAATAAAACTAAAAGACTTAATAACGTAATAACTTTTTTCATCTTTTCCATTCATAACTACCTCCAAATATTTACATTAAAGCCAAAATCAATTATTACACACATAATTAACTAAATACAAGGTATTATGTATCATTTTACCATATTAAATGTATATTTTTCTTCTATTTTGTTGCAGAAAAAGGATAAGACGTGGCAATTATCAACGGGAAATGTCGCAACTCTACTGGCAGACTTCCACGTAGAGAAAGAAATCGTTCGAAAAGAAACCGAATTGGCTATACTCGAATTTTATTTGGGGGAAATCCAACAGGGGTTGCCATCTCCTATTCACCCTCGTTTCATTCTTGTCGGCAACCTTTATAGGGTAGCCTCAAATTAAAGGTCCAAGGCTTGAACAGCCGCATCCATATCGTCCTGTGTGATGCCTATATACCGTAACGTAACACTCTCGGAACTATGGTTAAACATCTTCATCAAGAGCGTTATATTCGTCCCTCGTTTGATTTGATGATAACCAAACGTCTTTCGAAGGGAATGCGTTCCGATGTTTTCAAGACCTAACTCTTTCGCTGCATCACTTATAATGGTCCAGGCCTGGGCCCGGCTAATCGCTTGATTCGTCCCTTTCCGGCTCCTGAATAGGTAAGCTTCCGAATCCCCCTCATAATGCTGGCCGGCATACGCCTCAATCGCCTTTTTAACCCCTTTAGAAAGAGCCATCTTATTTTCCTTCCCTGTCTTTTGTTCAGTCAGTGCTTAATGCGAACGTACACTGTTTTTAGGATCCAGTACATGCTTAAATTGCACCCTAATTAAGTCCGAAATACGATAGGGTGAATTGATGCCAAGCGTAAATAGGAGATAGTTCCTTTCGCTTTGCGCGAAAAGGATTTTTTCATGCTGCTAATCTTGTTAAGATCCCGTATCGGTTCAACAAATTTCATGCCTGCAGTACACTTCCTCACGTATTAATGTGCAAACTCCAATCTAACTTAAGTTGATTTTGACACGTATTAAGTTAGATTCAAATTGATGGCGAAAAAAATTCAAGTATAAAAAACAGCCAAAACCCTTTTGTATCAAGGGTTTTGGCTGTTTTTTGAATCTAACATATTTACATTGTGTTAGATTCATTTTTTATAACTATAAATTCATGAAATATCTGAATTGACATAATCACTTAAATCGTATGCAAGGTTAATTATGTTCAAAAAAATTTATTGTAACTGTTAATTTAAGAAGTTATTCTTGTTTAAATTTTCTAGATAATATTGAAAATATTCATTTTCAATATCTGCAGGATATTCCGCTTTACCCGTTTGGATAAGTGCACCCACAATTAAAGCATTTAAATAACTATTAACTTTTTCACATCTATCTCTTACTATAAATTCTGAGATATAATGACCATCTTTACTTTCTAGAAAAATATCGATTCTTCGTCCTTCTTGTTCATCTAATAATAGCCGATTATAAGACCATTCAGCCTTCTTTATTTTCTTGAAATCTAAAGGATTATCTTGATTGTCATTTAACTCTTCCTTGTGGTATTTTTTCTCTTTTCCTGAAAAAGTACCCAATAATACTTGAGGATCATCTATTACGAGACATTCGAAAATTTTACTGTACTCTAATTGATCATCATTAATTAAGTCTAATACTTCTGTTTTCGAAAATGATTTGGCGTTAAACTTTTTCATTATCTTCTCTATAACTACTTCTTTGGTAAAAGATAATTCATTTTTTTTATATAAGTATTTTTTATATAGTTTTGTGTAGTCAATCATTCATATACTCCTCAAACTGGATTGCCGTAAAACGCATGAGCTTTTGGGGTTCTTTTATATGGATGCCAATGATAATAGTACCCTTTTTTAGGTTTACCATTTAATTGGTCAACTTCGTTTATTGGTTGGCCATTAGGATTAGCTGAAGAGGCAACTCCTTTTGCCTGATTACTAGAAGTCGACCAAGTATCATTTCCAGATTTTATTCTAGTAACTGCTTGTGCTTTACTTAACCCACCCCCATGATAAACAGTACCACTCTGAACTACCGCTGCAAAATGATTATAATCTTTGGATCTTTTAGCTTGATTAGCAACTACATAAGCTGCTCCACCGACAAGTATCATAGCCCCAGTATGAAATAAAGCTGTTAAGATAGCTGGAGTCATTGCTATGCCGATTGGTATTAGAAAAGCAAACGAAGCTGTTCCTTCCTCAGAGTTATATTCAAACTCTTCACCTGTTACTAGGTCCACAATAGTTGCTTCAAACTCATCATTTTCAAATTCATTAATTTTTATAATATATTCTGCTGAAAGAGTTTCTCCTAATTCATCTACTTCTGTTGTAAATAATTTCATAATGTTTGACCCTGGTGTTACTTCAATAGTCGCTTCAGCTAAATTATCATCCACTGTTTTAAGCGTGGTTTTTATTGTTAATTCTTCAGTGGATATATCAAGGTTTTTTAATACAATGTTATCTTTTTTTAGTTCTTCTTTTAATTGGTTTTCGATACTTATTAGACTGCTTAGATCTTCTTGTGCTTTAACTTGATATTTTGGAAAAAGAGTAAAGACCATAGCAATTACGATTAATATTATTAATTTTTCACTCGAATAAATACTTTTCATACCAATACCACCTTCTAATTTTTTAATATTGGAAAACCATTTCCAATATTACCTTTATCACCTTTTAATTTCAAGGAAGATTTTTCTAAAAAACTTTGCACCTCAAAAAAAATATCTTCTTTTCCTTTGAAGTCATTACTTAACAAAAATTCCGAAATTATACCTGTAATATAGGCTGTAGAATAAGAAGAACCCTCACTATAAGAGTAACTCTCTCTATCATTATTTAGCGATAATACATCTACTCCCGGAGCTACAAAATCAACTTTTCCATTAGCGGAGAAACTTGGAAGTTTCCCTTGTTTATCTATCGAACCAACCGAAAAGACTCCATCATATCTAGCTGGGAACTGTGCATTCAATCCGAAAGTATTACCACTGGCAGCTACGATGATAATTTCTTTGTTTACTGCTGAATCTATTAATTTGTTTAGTTCAGGGAAGTCATTAGGAAACCCTAAACTTATATTGATAATATTCACATCTTGTGACATAGCCCACTTAAAGCCATCTAAAAAATCATTTTTTTTAATTTTCCCATTATCATCAATTACTTTGACTGAATACAATTCAACATTTTGGCTAATACCAACTATTCCAAAGTCGTTATCGTTAGCAGTAATTATACCGGCAATTGCTGTACCATGATTTAGAGTATCTACGAGTGGTTCTTGAGGTTGCACGGCATTATACTCTTCTACTATTTTTCCGTCTAAATCTTTATGGTCTTTATTAATCCCACTGTCTAATATCGCTATTTTAATTTTCTTCTCATTTTCTAATTTCGCATTTTGTTTCTTTCCAATAATCTCCGTTCCCCAAGGAATTACTTGACTATCTTGAAAGTTAATATTCTGTTCGCTTTGAATGAATGGTACTTCTTCATTTTTCAGATGAAAGTTGTAGCCCAGGTAAAAAGACAAAGTTATAGTTCCAAGTAAAAAGACAATTAAATAGATTTTCTTCATAATCAATTTGATCTCCTAAATTACAAACAATATTTATACCAATGAATCAATTCCATATCACTGAGCCCTTGAGGCTCTAAGCATAAATGTACAATAAAATAGAATACCTTCCCAAATCCTGTATAATGTGATATTACAAAACTATGTACAATAAACATCCCATTACAGATGGCTATCCCTTTTAAAACTCATCATATTTTACTAGAACAAAATCCTCTCCACAACAATACGCTCCCCATATTATCCAAATATGTATTTTATGTCAAATTCAAAAGTAACATGTTTTTTAATATAAAGTAATCATTATTTTATTTTTTTAAAAAAGAAATCATATTTATTCATTTGAATCTCCTTTTTTCTATATTTGTTGGAACACAAAGCAATAAAAAAAGAGTAGCAACAGTCACTCTTTAATTGCAAAACTTTATTTTATTAGCTAAACTCTGATCTTTTTCATAATCCAAACCAATATTCCAATCAACATTACCTGTTCTATCAAGTGGTTCATAGCTGTCTCCAACGAAGCCCCCCTCGGAGTTGCACTACTGTATTTATTGCCTGCTGCATTCAATGCGCTTGCCCTTGCTAATGCCATCGATTTGCTTACCTACATCCGATATATTACTGTCTTTATAATGCAGTAAGAATACTTCTAACTATTGCTGTTTCATCAATTTCCATCTCCTATTCATCCTCGTTTCATTGTTTTAGCTTGTAGTTATTATTCCAAACGAAAGAAGTTTTACCATCAAAATTTACCCCCAAATTATAAATAGATTCGTCTTCGTAAATCATGGATACGTTTTAAAAGACTGTTTAAGTGTTTGAATGATGGATCTAGCCTATCAATGACATGCTTTTCAATCCCCTATTGCGCACTTTTTTGAATTAATTCCCTTGATATCCTAAAAATTGCTTAAACACCTCTTAGAAGCGTTCTAAAATAAATATGATAGATACGGTGTGGGACTAGGCGAAGCCTAGTGTTTTGATGGGGCCAAGTTTTTTCACTTTAGGCACGCTAGCGTGCCAAAGTAAATCATTCATTATGAATCTATCTTTAAATAAATATCATTTACAAAGTGTTACCTCTTACCAAATACTTTTTCGAAAAAACTCTTTTTTTCCAAGGTGGAAGCGATTAGTTTTTTTGTTTCCTGCGATTCTTTTAAAGCCTGCATTAACTGAAGATCACGTTTATCAAGGTTATTATTAATATAGTTTTGTTGTTCTTCAAGCATCAATAGAAATTGTTTGTTCTGTTCTTCTAATCGTTCTTGTCGTTCTAATCGTTCTTGTCGTTCTAATATATCTAATAATAATTCGTTCTGAAGGACAGGTGGAACGGCAGGAAGTGTCTGTTCTTCCGCTCTGTTCTCTCTTAGAACAGATGCTGTTCCCTCTGTTTGATTAAACCTTGATATGACAATCTCGGATGCCGTTTCGAGTGTGATTCCTTTATTTTGAATGAGTTCTTTCATTCTCCGTAAGATTAATAGCTCACGTTCGACAAATGCTCGGCTGTTGTGCTGACCCCTCATGAAAACGTGCCCTTGATTTTCTAGAGATAGGCACCATTTTCTCAATGTACTGTCGGCAATTTAAGGTATTTCAGCGAACTCTTTACCCCAATAGGCATCTTCAAACTTGTTCATTGTTTGTTCTCCTCTTTTTCATGATAAAGAACACTTTTACTATTAATTAGAAATCCCTTTATAAATCAATCCATTAGGTTAATTCACCCTTGGTCCAAGTGATATAATCAAATCTTATGGAAAAATCAAGTAAAAGGGAGGCTTATTCATTGAGTTGGAGAGATATTAAAATTGATCACATTGATTATGTAGAGAAGTGTGTAGGTGAGTTCGAAATTACTGCTCTACGTTTTTTTAAAAAGGTATACGAAGGAGATACTATCCATTACGGCGCTTTTAAAGTGAAGGTTTATGAGAACCAAAACATTCAACTTAGACCTTATGAGAGTAATGGATTTACAGGGGTTACGAATCTTAGATTAAAGGATTCAATGGGATTAGGTGGCTATGAAGGTGGAATAGGATTTGGGATGACTGTAGAACAAGCTCTGGAAGAAACAGTACGTAAATTTTTGGGGAATATAATGGATTATAAGGCTGAGAAGAAAATGGGTCTCTGTAAAGAGGATTTTGTTCTAATAGATTATAATGAATTTTAAAGGAAAAAAAGTCCTTGGAGAGCTTCAGAATTCGTCCTGTGCGCTTTAAGGGCTTTTTGCTTAGAATTTTATATGTGATTTTTCTTGAAAGGACTTCAAAAGGCTTGTAGACACTTTTGAAGGTTTGATTTTCGGATTTTAGAATGAGTTCTGTTTCTCTTGATTTTCTCCACTTGTTAGTTAATTCGATTTATTTGAGTTAACTATTAAAAATCGCAGTTTACCAGTGGTTATCAAGGTTTACTGTCAAGTTCAGAAATTTTTAGGCTCATATATCCTGATCCTCGTTCTTGTACTTGGCATGGATGTATGAAGAATGCACCATCGGTTGACATAACACTCGTTCACGGAAGTAGTTACCTCCATTACACAATAAAAAAATGCCCTGTAAAGGCAGCTGAATCTTAAACTAAATCACCTCGTTAGTTTAATAAAAACAGAGACGCTTAATTAAACAATCGCGGCCGTTAGCTGCATAGTAGTTTATAATTTCGAACTACACCACGGACAGAAATCAATACTTATACTTGAAGAGCCACCATCATGGATTATCAAACCGTAGTCGTTATCTTTATCATCGAAAATCATTATTTTATCAGGACATTCAAATGGATCGCTATACATATCACATTTGAAATTTGCATGGTAATCCATATCTTCACAACAGTGTTTTTTCATATGTTGCTCCTCCTAAATGGCTCCTTTTACTGAACAGGCGCAAATCCTTTTTCAAGATTTGCGCCCGATTGCGCTACAAGCTATACAATATCCTTTATATGATTTCCTTCCTCGTCTATTTGGAAAAGCCCACCACCGAAATACCATCCTTTTTCTTCAATAAATTCAATAAAAGCATTAGAAAACTCTTCCTCACTTAAATCTTCACCATTGCTAGTATAAATACAACCATCTAGTCTAATTCCAATTGGTCTTTTCAATATCAAGCACCTCGACAGTCAGTATTCTATTTAGCAATTCTTGTATTATTTAGCCCGACAGAAGCACGAATTTTGTACGACAATCGCGCCCGTTAGCTGAAAAAAAATTAACATATTAATTTTTTTTGTTTTTCAACTCTAAAAGTATAGGAGTAATATTTAATAAAATCGATATAATCGTCAAAACCCATAAGGCTGTTTCCATCGTAGGTACTACATCTAATAATGCAGCCCAATCTTTCACCTCTACCCAATCGGACACCATACTGTAATCTGCAACAATTGTTAGTGCCGTAAATGATAATCCCATCGCCATTGCCAATTTATAATCTTTGCCTGTTCCATACATATAAAGATTTATACAAGTTGCTATTATTGCGATAAGACCGAATATTACCCACATAATTATACCTCCATTCACACTGAAAATTCTTATTAATCCAGACGTAGCGAGGTAGTAAATGGTTCCATAATTGCAACTAAATGGCCCATTAGTTTAATAAGATCACTGCTATTTTACTGAATCCACGATTTTCTTTGCATCTATCAAGGACAAACCGTACTTCTCTCTCAATGATTTAACGGTTTTTACTTCTGATAAATTTTTTAATATTTCCTTTGCTTCATTTTTCATATCTCCATATTCTCCGGTCTTTTCCAAAAGTCTAGCGTTTTCCCTTTTTAATGCACTTTTTTGACGCATTAAACTAACACATCAACCTAAAAGCAAGAGCATAATTATTATTGATCTAAATTCTGACCACGGCATTTAAAACACCTCCTTATGATTTGATTGCTGAACAGGCTTGTATAGTCTATACACGACAGGTTAACATAACGCCAGTTCACGGAAGTAGTTAACTTCTTTACGCAATAAGAATTCTCGGAAGTTGATCATACGCCATAACCCCTTATAAACCCTCATTTCATCTCCAACGGTCCTTCGTTTTCTGTATGCATCAAATATACATTGTTGAGTTAACGGGCTTTCTGGTGAACGTCAGGCCTGTCTACATGAATAATTATGCAGATTCACCTCAACAATGAGCAGATAAAAAACCCTCCCTGAAAAGTCATGGGGGGTCATTCGAATTTATCCATAAAATCAACCAACGCTAAATGTAAAATGTCCGATTTATTGAGGCGTTCCGCTTCGTAAAACACATCAAAGCGCTCCCCGATAGTTTGATCAATCACAATGGTCTTTCGCGTTCTCTCTTCTTGTGGAAGTTGTTTAATACGTTCATGAAGCGTTGGCTCCCTTTTAATTACTGGAGCTGATTCTTGCCATGATTTTAACATCTCTTTGATGGCTCGCATTTCGTCATCGGTGAATTGTCGATGAATAGCATGTGAATCTGTTGTAACTGTCTTGGGAACCGGTTGTGAATGCGATTTCTTGGCCGATGATTTGGATTTCACAAAGTCGAAAATGCTTTGATCAAGTGGTTCATCGCTGTCGCCAACGAAGGTCCACCCCCTCGGAGTTGCACTACTGTATTTATAGCCTGCTGCATTCAATGCGCTCGCAAGAGGATCCTTGCTAATGCCATCGATTTGCTTAGCTACATCCGTATGTACGTCCATATAAAATCATTCGCTAGACCAACCATTAGCGCATCCATAAACATAGTGATACCTCACTTTCTCATTAAGATTTTTATTATTCTCTACCCCAAAACAGAAATAATCCACCTTATTTTGTTCGCTAACCATTAGCCTTTCGCGACAAGCACCTAAACAAACGTGAGTAATAAAATAAACATTTCGCTATGAAAAAGCGAATAATTAAAATTCGAAAACCTCTGTCTGATACTTCTTTTATCGACAGGCAGATTTTATATTTCTCACATTCCTTCTATTTTTAATATCCGAAAAAAGTAAAATTGCATCTTAAAGATGGAGGGAATATCAAAATAAAAAGAATGCTTGTATTATTTAAGCCTTGTTGGGAAGCTTTGGACTTTCACCTCACAAATTTCATCTTTTTGTAAAGAGTAACCCAATTTCCAATCGCTAGTAAAAACACCGGATTCCTAATTGGAATCCGGTGTTTTTATAGTCTGATGCTTTCCTATTCTGCTAATTCAAGGAATTTCAAATAACTAATCCGTTTACACTTGATTGTCGCCATTTTGTTCGACTAACTTTCCAGTGAAATGTTTACTACTTTTTCCATATATAGTTGATACAGTGATACCGAAGATAACGATATCGATGCCGTTTTCAAAATAGAAACCCAATACTCATACTTTAACCTTTAACCTTTAACCTTTAACCTTTAACCTTTAACCTTTAACGCGATTATCAAAGTTGCTATAGCAATTATCTGTATAATATTCATGATTTAATAAATATTAATCACCTTAGAATTCATCTTTCATTCAATTCAACATGTCCTTTGCCTTTGCGGGAATCTCTTCCTTTTTCACTTCTTGATAGGAAGTTACTCCCTTTCCTTTCTTTATAAACAACTCCAAATATGCATCTTTACGCAATTCATGATCACCTGTAAACGTAAACTCTTTTTCATTTCCTTTTTTATCAAATGCAGGCAGTGTGTATTCGTATCGAACATATAGCTCTCCGCTAGGTGATTTGTCCTCGAGTTTAGTACTACTTTCCGTGATTTGAACATAATAACTTTCTGCGCCTAATCGATTGAAGCCCACTGATCTCAAGGCTATTAGGAAACCAATGATAACAACTATGATTGCAATTGCTGCGAATACTTTCTTCATGATTTTGCTCCTTTTCTATTCGTAGTTGAATTTTTTCTTCCATAGGTCATAAGACGCCATACTTTCTCCAATGGCCCCATCTTGAAAAATTTAAACCATAGGACACTAAAAAGTATTTGGATAATGAAAATAACACTGGCAATCAAGACGGTCTGACTTGAAGATGCAAATTTGATGCCCATTAGTGACATAATTGCCAAAGCAATGAAACTTTGAGCAACATAGTTAGTCAAAGCCATTTGACCAACACGAGCTACTGGTTGCAGTAGTTGTACAATGTTTTTATTTTCTAGCAATAAGAACATCGTTGCCAGATAAAACAGCACGGTAGGAATTGTGCCAAGAGAAATGATTAACTCCACACTATCTACACCTTGTTGCTTTGCTATCCAAATCCATACAGAAAAACCAATGACGATTGGCAGTGTCACAATCTGAATCCATCTGACTTGCTTTTGCAATCGGCCAATTTGTCGTGGCCAGTCCGCTTTTGCAACTAAGAAACCTGCCAAAAACATAATGTAGACCAGCACTGTATCATTTCCGATTGAAGCCATGGAACTGGCCATTGTCGGAATGACTAACGCCATAATCAGCGCAATCAGGTAAACGCAAGTGAAGCCTGCCAGCCATTTTTTGATGGTCGAGATTTGTACCCTGTAAAATGGGAGGAGAAGAAATCCGATAACAGCATAGGCTGCTAAAATAGATCCCCAAAATATGATTGCGTGAATGATACCGAGTACCAATAAGCTAAGCAAACGGCGAACAAAACGCCATCTTGGCTTATCTCCACGGTGCTGGGCACGTGATGTAAAAATGTAGAAACCGATACCGAACAGGAAGGAGAATATGGAGAAGAATTTCTTTTCCACCAGGATATGAATGAGCATATCTACATAATGATTCATACCACTATTTACGGGGAGAATATCACCTTCCATAACAACTTGATAAGCAGGTATGTTAATAAGCATAATACCAAACAATGCGATTCCACGGATAATATCCAATGAAATAATTCGTTCTTTTTTTGCGATTGATGGGTTCATCCAACATTCCTCTTTCTTACAGGTAGAATAAGAATTCCGCCTTCTTTATTCATTTAATTTTTTGTATGTCTTCTTAAAGAAATTATATTGCTATACTCATTAAAATAAAGTGGCTTGTCTTTTTTTATCCAACGAATTAGTATATGTCCGATTACAGTCATCCATAAAAGCACTGATAAAAAAACAAGTCCGATTGAGAAAAGGAGTAACAGTAATTCTGCTTGACTTGCAAACTGATTTGCTACACCTGCAAGTCCACTGAAGAAATAAGGCAAGTAAATCGCAAGGTATCGTCTGCTTAAACTTGTAAACCATTTGGTCGTGTCGGGCTGTAATTTCATCCGAACAATTCTTGAACCTAGTGTATAGCCCTTCCAAATCATCGGTACAATTACAATTCCCACAAATAGGACAACCGTAAAGAGCGCAAATTCGGTAAACGTACCTGTCCATTTCATCACATTCATAACAACACCCGTGATGAACCTAACTAGAATAACATCCAAAACAAGTCCAAAAAGTTGTGCACCTATGGTCGATTGCCCTTCATTCATATGCGTTTCATCCTCTTCATTTAACTTATCTCTTGAAGGAATAAACGCTAAAAACAGGGGTGCAAAAAGAAAGCCAAGAAAGGTGCCAAGTGTATTCGCCATTAGATCATCGACATCAAACAGCCGGTATGGACATGTAAAAATCCCAAAAACACCCGTTAACTGCGTAATTTCAAAAAACAAAGACACGCCGAATCCAATGAAAATCACATAAAACCATTTGTCCTTCGTTTTGAATAAATAACGTAAAAACACGCCAGCTGGGAATAATAGGAGTACATTAAATACGACTTGATACACCGAGAGAGCCCCAACCAATGATTTATATGAAGAGGGCCTTGACCAAACTACACCTGTATCATGTGCTATATCCTGGATGAATTGAAACGGTCGTAATTGCATATACGACATTATCGGATCTGCAAATTGACAATTATTCCGTACTATAGGTAAGGGTAAAATCACAAGAAAAAAGGCACTTAAACTGTAAAACAGGAAACTAATTATCAAAAACGTACGCCAAAAACTAATGTACCCATATTTTCGGTATTGGTAGATTGCCCAAGGCAAAGTCAAAAATGATGCGAGCATAAAACAGACAATAAATGCGATGAAAATTGGCATTATATGAGTTTGCAATTAACCCCCCCCTTCCTAACCATTACCTCTAACGTATTCTTGAAATGAATCCCTTTTATCGGAAATGGCACCCAATCCACTTTTACATGAAAGAGTGCCACTTCGAAATTAGAACTATTCGTAAAGTTAAAATCAATTATAGTGCGGCTTTCACCGTTTTCCGATAATAGCCGACAGTCAAGAATGCGAATACGAGGTAAATCAATGCATAAAGGCCCATAGCAATCGTTGTAGGTACTGTAATATCGGACATGAATAGGAACGACGCCGCTTTTATCGCAAAGATAGAATGCAATAGACCAATCAGTAGCGGCAAGCCAAAGACAAATACTTGTTTGCGGATAATTCCGCGCATAATATCTTTAACCGTAAAGCCAAGTTGACGAAGTGTTGCATAACTTTTTTTCTCTTGTTCAGCTTCCGTCATTTGTTTGAAGTACAAAATACTACCTGTTGAAATTAAGAACACCAACCCTAAAAACCCGGCGATAAAGATGAGAAGTCCATTACTTTGCATGGATTTTACATACGTCAAATAATAATCGGTGCCGTATGACGACACGGTGTCTTGATTTGGGTTACGGATAGAAGAAGCAATGGCAAGTTGGCCTTTGTCTACTACATTAAAAACGCGGACATTCCTTACTATACTCTCTGGGGTCATCTCTACTATTTTTTCTGGTTTCATCGTTCTTTTATACTTTTCAAAATCGGCATCACTCACTACAAGTTGAGATCCCCAAACTGCGTTCACAACGTCCCCTTCACCATATTTCACAGCGGTAAATATGCTTTCTGTTTCACCGCTTGTAATATACATCTCGAATGGTATCTTTATATCTTTTGCCATAGCCACCATGGAAGCATTATGAAAAATGACAGATCCATCTTTTGGTGATTCAACTTCGAGACCTGCTTTTCGTAATTGCTTAGCATTTACAAAATAGGCATTAAAAATTTCTTCCCTCATATCAAGAAATGCAGGGAAAACACCTTTTTCATGAGTTCCTTCCACTCCGAGTAACTCGATTGTCCCAGTTGTATAATCAATTCCATTTTCTTTTAACTCAACCTCAAAGTCCACTGCCGATATTTCGTTGTCTGAAAGCGGTGTTGCCGCTCCTTCTTCAAACGCAAAATCGAATGGCATCATGTAGCGCGTTTCTTTTTCCGTTGAATAATAAAGCGAATAAGAACCTGCAAGCATCGCTAATGTCATTGCAGATAAAACTGTAATAATGGTGAGCGAGTTCGCATTCCCTTTTAGACGGTGCATGAGTGAGGCAAGTGACAAACTATTGGAAAGTCCTAAATGTCCTTGCTTTCTCTTTCGTACTTGATAGAACAACCAACTGATTGTCACGCGGAATAGAAGATAGGTTCCTAATATCGTTGAGAATAAAACGCCAAGCATATTAAAGAATAACAATTCATTCAACATATGTGCCGATAACCAATAACCAAAGACAATCAATCCGATACCAAGAAAAGCAAGTATTGCCGATAGCCCACTTTTCGGCTTCTTCGGCTGTTCCCCTTGTTTGTCAGCATTGAATAGGCTAAGCAATGTATTACGATACACTTTAAACACCATTTGAATCGATGTAAGCGCAATGATAACCACGAATACAAGTGCTGTCTGTAAAACGGCCCCCATCGAAAACGATAGCTCTACAATGTCATTAAAGCCGACCAATTTCATAAGTATCAATAAAAATACTCTGGATAAAAGCATCCCGACACCGATTCCGATAACGAGCGCTCCGGCTCCAAGAAGTGTGTTTTCAATAATAAGGAGCCGTGCAACTGCCCCTTTCGTTAATCCAATCAATTGATACAGTCCTATTTCACTACTTCTTCTCCGAAGGAAAATCGAATTGGCGTAGATAACGAATATGCCAGCAATGAATAGAACCAAAATGCCCGCCACCTTGAATGCGGAATCCATCTTCATGGAGCTATTTACCTGCTCAATAACTGCAGAATCATATTGCAACGTCGCGAATACAAAGTAAAGGACAACACTGAAAATCAGTGCAAAGAAATACAAATAATAATGCTTGATATTTTTCCGCATACTGCGGATGACAAGATCAAATAGTGTCAACGCTGTCACCCCCGAGAACGCCTTGAACTTTCAGGATTTCCTGGAAGAAGACTTGTCTCGTTTTATCGCCACGGTACAATTCCGAGTAAATGGTGCCGTCTTTCAAAAAGACAACGCGGCTGCAATAGCTCGAAGCAAGTGGGTCATGCGTCACCATCATGATTGTGACGTCCCGCTTTTTATTGACATCCTCTAATGTGCCTAATAGGGAAGATGCTGATTTGGAATCGAGGGCCCCTGTTGGTTCGTCTGCAAATACCATGGAGGGTCTATTAATAAGAGCACGTGCAGCAGATGTCCGCTGTTTTTGACCACCTGAAATTTCGTGCGGGTATTTGTGTGCGAGGTCTTTAATGCCAAGGATGTCTGCGATTGCCGTGAACTCTGCTTCCGCTTCTTTTTTATTCATCTTACCAAGTGATACAGGTAGCAAGATGTTTTCTTTTACAGTTAATGTATCTAGTAAATTATAGTCTTGGAAAATGAATCCTAATTTTTCACGACGAAACGCGGAAAGTTCCCGATCTTTCATCTTCGAAATATCGGAATTACCGATGAGGATAGACCCCTCTGTCGTACGGTCAATCGTTGCAAGGACGTTGAGCAATGTTGTCTTTCCTGCTCCCGAAGAACCCATAATGCCGACAAATTCACCTTCATGGACACGAAGTTCGATGCCTTTTAGTACTTGTTGGACATTGCTGCGTGATCCATAGGACTTTCGAATATTCTGCGCATGCAGAACTGTTTTTTTTGTTGTATGTGTTTTATTCATATAAAATGGCCTCCCTGTTTGCTATGTCCCTATCTTATCCTGCTTAGTTCCTTGGGTCGTTTGATTTGCATGACAAACAGGTCGTCCAACGTTACATAAACGTCACGTTAGTACAGAGTCGAATTCATTCTCAGTCATGAATGTCAGTCGCATCGTCGTTCCTTGCCCCGCTTCGGATTGTGCAGTAAGTGTGATGCCAATCTTGATAGCAACGGTTTGTGCGAGGTAAAGTCCTAGACCTGTTGCTGCATTATGTAGTCTTCCTGTACCGCCAGTGAATCCTTTATCGAATAACCGAGGCAAGTCATGCGATGGAATACCAGGTCCTTCGTCTCTTATAGTTAGAACCACATTGCCACTTTCTACAACGTTTGTTGTGATCCAAATTGTTCCGCCTGACGGACTATACTTCACTGCATTCGTCAACACTTGACGGATTATGAACCGACACCATTTACTATCCGTTACAACTTCAATCGCTTCATCTTCAAATTCGATAGCCATATTTTTTTGCCTGCACCACGATGCAAGCTCGCGCACTTCCGCAGCTACAAGCTGGTGGATGCCGCTTTTCCCGACAACATAATCCGATTCCAAAGAAGGCAAACGGGAAATGTATAACTGCTGGTCGATGAGCAAATGAACACGTAGCCACTCCGTTTCGATTTTCTGCAATGCCGGTTCACTTCGATTGGCTTCAATCACCAATTTCATGGCAGTCAGCGGTGCTTTCACTTCATGTACCCAAGCTGCCGTATAATCACTTTCAATCACGTTAGTTGCTTTTAAATCGTACAATCTTTTCGTATAATCATCCGCAACTTGCCGCAACATCTTATTCGTTATTGTGTCACGTATTGATAACGGCTCCGGCAGCGCTTCTTGCCAATCTTCTTCAATTATTCCATTGGGCGGGATTAATGCTTTCATAAACTTCATTTCCTTGAAATAGCGCCATATGAAAAAAGTGAAGAACACACTCAGCAGTAAAACGTTAAAATACAAAACAGATGAAAATGCCGCATCGATTCCAGCGTCCAGCCAAATAACTATATCCGCAAACCCGAGTGCCGCTATAAAAAAGAGAATCCAACTTTTCATATCCATCAGATAACTTATAAACAAAAAAATAGCCCCTTCCTACAGCGTAGTCGCCATATAGCCCAGTCCTTTTTTCGTGACGATTGCTTCACCGAGGCCCAGTTCCGTGAGCTTTTGACGGAGGCGCGTAACATTCACCGTCAATGTATTATCGTTAACAAAACGTTCATCATCCCATAACTTACGGATTAACTCATCCCGTGAAACAATCTCGTCATTTGATTGAACAAGCACCGCTAATATGAAAAATTCATTTTTCGTCAATTCGACCTCATTGCCACCTAAACGGATGACACCGCGCTTCATGTCAATCATCGCTCCATTCCATTCGAGTACATCCGGCGCTTCTTCACCGTATGCGTATGTCCTTCTTAAGAGTGCCTGAATTTTTGCAAGCAATACATCTGAATGGAATGGTTTCTGAACATAATCATCCGCTCCCATATTCATCGCCATAACCATATCCATCGGGTGATCCCGCGATGATAGAAAGATAATAGGTACCTTCGAAATTGCACGAATTTCGCGGCACCAATGAAAGCCGTCATAGGAAGGCAACTGAATATCCATAATAACAAGATGCGGTTTTTCATTAATAAAATCGACCATGACATCATGAAAGTCATTCGGTCCAGTTAC
Source organism: Sporosarcina sp. resist (assembly GCF_014302295.1). Classification (NCBI taxonomy): domain Bacteria; kingdom Bacillati; phylum Bacillota; class Bacilli; order Caryophanales; family Caryophanaceae; genus Sporosarcina; species Sporosarcina sp. resist. Next base: position 4,704,282 of record NZ_CP060287.1, read on the forward strand.
ATTAAAAGACCATTGCCCCAGTCGCTCTTTCAGTGAATCAAATATTGCTTTATCGTCCTCTACGACGAAAATTGTCATATCCATTGCCGATGCACTTCCCTTCTATTATCCATTCTAAAGGAACATACAACAGACAGGCAATTTGGACACTTCCGGGATATCATGCAAAAAAAACTCAAAACCCGCTCCGAATATGATATACTAAAGGAGTGAGACATCACTCCGAACGTTATCTGGAGTGCAAAGTGTCTGCTTTTTTTTAACTCCGAATGATTTTTTCATCTACTATTCGGAAATAAATTCGTTGTGAAAAACTACAGGGAGGTACACATGCTCAAATTTGAAAATGTAAGCAAAGTGTTCGATGGTGGATTTCAAGCAGTAAAATCTGTCAGTTTCGATATTCCAACAGGAGAGTTTCTTGTCCTCATTGGACCAAGTGGTTCCGGAAAGTCGACAACAATGAAAATGATTAACAGAATGGAGCCCCACACAAGCGGTAAAATCACAATTAACGGTAAGGATACCAACTCCTACAACGCCTCTGAACTACGCCGGAACATCGGGTATGTCATTCAGCAAATCGGGCTTTTCCCCCACTATACAATTGAAAAAAACATTGCAATAGTACCCCAGCTAAAAGGTTGGAACGACAAAGAAATTAAGGCGCGCGTTAACGAACTTCTTGAATTAGTTGGTCTTGATCCTGAAATTTATGCAACTCGCTATCCAAAGGAACTTTCAGGCGGACAACAGCAGCGTATCGGTATCGCAAGAGCGCTTGCAGCAGATCCTGATGTTATTCTGATGGATGAACCCTTTAGTGCACTCGATCCACTGACACGTGAACAACTTCAAAATGAATTTCTCTCCTTGCACAAGAAGTTGAAAAAAACGATTGTTTTTGTTACACATGATATGGATGAAGCGCTAAAAATGGGCGATCGCATCGCCATTATGAAAGATGGTAAGCTGCTACAGTTGGACACCCCAGAGAAATTACTTCACGAACCAGCCCACGGCTTTGTAGAGGAGTTCATAGGGAAACATCGGATTATCCAAAACCCTGAACTCATGCCCGTTATCGACATCATGTCAGAATCGGTTTACACCGCTCTCCCTCAATGGTCACCTGAGAAAGCACTTTCATTCATCCGTCAGCGAAAAATTACGAATCTTATCGTTGTCGATGATGACAATATATTAGTTGGAATTGTATCCGCACATGATCTTATTAAAAAATTAGACGACATTAAAATAATTGAAGAGATCATGGTTTCGCGAGAGCCATTTTTATATGACACTTCGACGGCTAAAGACGCTATTATCATGATGAATGAAGCACCTTACGGCATTCTTCCAGTCATCGATAAAACGCAAAAATTAGTAGGCGTTGTTACACGAGGTTCGCTGTTGTCCGCCATGTCCAGCCAGTGGACAGAAACGGGGGATATCCAATGAATAAATTAACTATTTGGCAACAACTTGTTGAACAATCTCAAATGCGATGGAAAGAAGTACTTGAGGCGACATCAGTCCATATTCAACTTGTTTTCTTCTCGATGCTTATTGCCATTGTCCTCGGTATTACACTTGGTATTCTTATTACACGCGTTCCGAAGCTCACGACAATCGTACTTGGCGGTGCGGGCGTTATGCAGACAATTCCAAGTCTTGCATTGCTCGGTTTCATGATCCCGATTTTCGGAATCGGCGTAAAAACAGCAATCGCTGCCCTATTCCTCTATTCCTTATTGCCGATTATCCGAAACACGTACACTGGTATTAAAGATGTCGACAAAGCAACAACCGAGGCTGCAAAAGGGATGGGTATGACAAGCATGCAAGTCTTGTTAAAAGTGGAACTACCACTTGCGATCCCCGTTATCATGGCTGGTATCCGTACAGCAGCAGTCATTAACGTCGGAACAGCAACACTTGCCGCTTTCATCGGAGCAGGTGGACTCGGTGATTTCATCTTCCTAGGTATTACTCGTGGAATTGATGGTTTGATTTTACTTGGGGCAATCCCGGCAGCAATCCTTGCGATTATCCTAGAAACACTCTTTAGTGGGATTGAACGCTGGACAACGCCGAAAGGATTGAAGTAACTATGAAAAAGAAATTCCTAGTTCTATTCTCGACAGTGCTCATTGTGAGTATGCTGTCGGGCTGTATTTTCATCGAAAAAGAGTCACTAACACTCGGTTCACGGAACAATACAGAAAGTATCATTTTGTCACATGTCATGGGGCAATTAATTGAAGATAAAACAGATATTGAAGTCATTTATAAAGAAAACCTTGGCGGCTCCAACGTTGTTTGGAACGCTATGTTAAACGGCCTTATCGACGTTATTCCTGACTATACAGGGACAATCGTCGTCAACTATTACCATGAAGATCCCGGCACAGCCGAAGAAACATTGGAAGCAACGAAACGACTCGTTGATGGCGACGGTATGATTGCGTTCAATACGTTTGGTTTCAACAATACGTATACACTCGCCCTTGATGAATCAAGAGCCGAAGAACTCGGTGTTGTGACATTCAGTGACTTCGCTAAAGTTTCAGAGGACTTCATACTAGGTGCAGTCTTCGAATTCATCGACCGCCCGGATGGTTTACCAGGCTTTCAAGAAGAATACGGACTGAAATTCAAAGACGTCAAAGGCATGGACCATGGTATCATGTACCGTTCCATTGGCGCGAAAGAAGTGGATGTTATCAACTCATATACGACAGACGGTCAGCTACAAGATTATGACTTACGTGTACTAGAGGATGATAAATCCTATTTCCCACCATACCATGCACTTCCAATCGTACGGAAAGAGACGTTAGTGGAGTACCCCGAAATTGAAGAGGTGCTCATTATGCTTGAAGGAATGATTGATGAAGAAGCAATGCAGAAAATGAATGCGAAAGTCGACAATGACGGTATGATGGTCGAACAAGTTGCGGAAAATTTCCTTATTGAGTCAGGATTAATAAAAGAAAAATAAGCCGTGGGTTCGAACACACGGTTGAAAATAAGTACCTTCATGGTGCTTATTTTTTTTGCCTAAAAGCTTAGATGACATGGACTTTTCCGAATACTTCTTCTGGTTCGCAAAACACTCACTATCAAAATAGTGTTAGAATAGTAAATATGAGAATTTTAAGGAGATGAATAAAATGAATGAAAGACTTAACAGACCAAAAGGATTTGGAGAAATCCTTGATCTAACATTTAGTTTGAGCAAAAGCAGGTTTCGGGATTTTTTCATTATTTCCCTTATTTTTATGGGTCCAATTTACTTGATTCAAGCATTGATTAGTCTCAGTTCTGGAGTAGGCTTTTTCAGGGAAATGGGTGCTACTGGAGCTTGGTATGAAAAGATAATTTCAAGCTTCGAGGGGGCGGAATCCACGGGTCTAGGAGCCGATCTCGGAACTGCTCTTGTAGGAATTACTAGTTTCTTCTTATTTCCAGTCGCTACAGCAGCCATTTTATTAGTCGTTAATCGGATAAGAAAAAATGAAACATACACCATTGGTTCAGTCATTAAACAAGCTTTTTCACGATACGGTCCTATTATTGGTAGTACCATCTTATTTTCTTTAATAACAATTGGCTTGATCCTTATTCCAGTGTTTATTTTAGTGTTTTTACTAATAAGCTCCCTTGCCACTTCTTCAACTGTTGGAATAGTTGTAGGGATTATCCTATTCATAGCACTTGCTATCGGTAGTGGCTACCTGTTAACTCGTTGGAGCTTTTATCTTGGATCTGCTGTACTCGGTGAAGGTTCTCCGGGTTTCACAAGAAGTTGGAGGCTAACTCGTAAGCGCGGTTGGTTTTTAATCGGCCTCTATATTATCTTTTCTTTAATTATCGGTGTTATTAGTACCGTAATTGAATTGGCTTTCGGTCTATTTTTAGGAAATAGTGTACTCCTTTCACTGATTGTATCCCTAGCGACTATATTTACGACAATGATTTTCTCTGTTGGTTATGCAGTCATGTACCTAGATTTAAAAGTCAGGCATGATGCAGACGATTTAAAAGAAATGATTGATGATTATAACGTGGTTCAATAATGAAACAATTAAAGGTGATAATCTATGGATAATGTAGATGACGCAAGAGATGAACTCGAAAAGATTTTAAACGAAACTGAGTATACGAATTATAGTGATCAGTCCAGTACTATATTTTCGATTTGGTTGGAAAAAGCTAAAAACTGGATTGCAGATCAATTAGACCAGTTGTTTCCTGCATTAAAAACAACGAGTATGTTAGCTGGACCGATTTTGACGATTATTATTGTCATTACGCTTCTATTAATGGTAACCGTACTATTTTTTGTTATACGTAATCGTAGTCGAAAAAGGAAGTTCCGTGAGACACCTCCCCTGCAATCAACGCAGGAAATTGATTGGTCATATCAAATGCATGTAACTGAAGCAATGAAACAGGAGGACTTGGAAAAGTTCTCTTCCGCTACTCGTCATCTATTTATAGCATTGCTCCTGTATTTCCATGAAAAAGAATGGTTAGAAGCAAGGATTTGGAAAACTAACTGGGAGTATTATGAAGAATTAAAGAAAGTAAATCAACAATCAGCCGATCAATTTCAACATCTCGCCTATTTTTTCGATGAAGCCACATATGGAGAGCGAGAAGTACAAAAAGAGGACTACGTTCAATTTCAGAAGGAAGTAATGAAATACCTAAGTGAAGCGGATGAATAAGCAAAGTGTTCAGGAGAAAGGAGGAAGGAAGATAGATTGCAGAACCCAATAGCGAATAAAAAAATATGGGTATGGCTAGTAATTCTTTTGACTGTGCTACTGTTTTCACGGTATATCTTAATCCAAGGACAACTAAAAGAGTATCCAATGTATGCTTCTGATTCTCCTTCTCCTACAGGTGTGAAGGCATTTTATACATACGCACTGAATCATCAGGATGTTGTCAAAAGATGGTCCGATTCTCCAAGCCAATTACCAAACAAGCCAGCAAATCAACTACTCATTATGATCGAACCATACTTTACACCGAACAGTGCAGAACTGGACAGCTACAACCGCTTTATGGAAGCAGGAAATACAATCCTGTTATTCAAAGAAAATCCGAAAGGGATGTTTGGACTAGAAACAGAAGTCGTGGAAACTGACGCAGTAAATGTGTTTGACCCAGCAGGCGCTAGTTATCGTACTAAAACTGACGTGACTAGCCAAGTGAGGCTTCTAGAAAATGCTCAAGATGAAATCTTACTATCTGATGATGCAGGCACAATTGCATTAAAGCGAGTAGTTGGTGAGGGTCAATTGATTGTAACGAATTCACCGAAATGGATTATGAACGGAGAAATAGTAACGGATGATCATCTTGCACTCATTTTAGCACTTCTAAAAGACGTGGATAGCAAAGTCATTTTATTTGATGAATACATCCATGATGTGAAAAATGCCACAACCATTTTGAACATCTATCCACGCTGGTTTTTGTTATTAATGATTCAAGGTGCCCTTTTGACAATTCTTTGGCTGTGGCACCATGGAAAGCGATTCGGACCTATTTTCATTTCAAGACAAGAAACAGTTCGCTTCAGTGATGAAGGGATAAAAGCTTTAGCTGCCTGGTATATTAGAGGGCATCGTTATCATGATTCGTTAGTTATTCAAGCTAATTATGTCATGACTTTGCTACAAGAACATTGGAGAATTCCTTATCATCAGGAATGGAAGGATCTCACCGCACAATTCGAACGAAAGTGGCCACATTTGGAAAAAGGAGAGATTCACTCCCTATTAAGTGGTTTGGCAGATATGTTAGAAAAGAGCACAGTGAGCAAGCAGGAATACTTGTTATGGTCTAAAAGACTAGAGAAGATCAGGAAAGAGGTTGAAAAAGGATGAGAGCACAAGTTTTAACCTTATTAGAAAAATATGAAGAACGTATTTTAGGTCAAAGCACTAACCTCAAGCTCCTATTATCTGCAATTTTATCAGGAGGACATGTTCTACTCGAAGGAGTTCCGGGTACTGGAAAAACACAGATGGTTAGATCGCTCGCAGAACTTCTTGGCGGAAGTTTTCGCCGAATCCAGTTTACACCAGACTTACTTCCAAGTGATATTACCGGAAGTATGATCTACAACATGAAAGAAGGCACGTTTGAAACGCTTAAAGGACCTGTATTTACCAACATCCTTTTGGCAGATGAAATTAACCGAACGCCAGCAAAAACGCAAGCAGCACTTTTAGAAGCGATGGAAGAACAACAAGTTACCATTCAAGGAAACACGTATCCATTACCAGATGTGTTTTTTGTTGTGGCGACACAAAACCCGATTGAATTCGAAGGAACGTATCCCTTGCCTGAAGCTCAGCAAGATCGTTTCCTATTTAAGTTAAAAATTGATTTCCCTTCATTTGCAGAAGAAAAAAATGTACTTAAACAAGTGATTGAAAAAACTTTTGATACAAGCCTGGTTACTCCCGTACTAGATATGGAGGCTTTCTTGACAATTAGAGAAGAAATTCAGCGTGTGACGATTGAGGATGGCGTGCTAGATTACATTATGCAGATTGTCAGAAAGACCCGGGAAACAGATTCAATCCGCTTTGGTGCGAGTACAAGAGCAGCGATTTCGATTGGTAAGGCATGCCAAGCATGGGCCTACTTAGCGGGTCGAGACTATGTGACGCCAGATGATATTAAAATAGTAGCGAAACCTTCATTAAGGCATCGGATTCAATTAGCGCCACATGTAGAAATGGAGGGAGCGGCCGTTGACCAAATCATTGAAGAACTTGTGGGCTCGGTTCCTGTTCCAAGGTAGAGGAATTTTACCGACGAAACGATTACTCAGTGCTTACCTAATCTTTTCGTTGCTTGTCATTTTACTTGGAAGCCTACTCGATATTACTTGGTCCTTGATCATTACCTTGAACGTCGGTGTTATTTTAGTAAGTTTACTGGATTTAATTTATTCACCTAAGAAAAGTCAACTGAGCTTTCGGCGTACAATCACTAAAGAACTAGAGCGTAATCTCAGCTATACAGTAGAGATTGAAGTAAGTAATACTTCCGAATTTGATCTTCGCTTTTTCCTAGTGGATGATATTCCCCAGTCATTTGAGCGACCTTTTCCGCTCCGTGGGGAGGCTCCGAGGGTATCCGCAAGTATTGTTACATACGAAACAAATGCACCCGTTAGAGGTAAGTACGACATTGAGCGGCTGTACTTTCGTTATACAAGTCGTTTTGGGTTATGGGCAAAGCAACAGACGATTGAATTAGTCGATTCTGTAAAAGTGATTCCCGATTTAACAGAGACGAAACACTATTTAGGGAACGCTCAGCGTTTTTTATTATATGATGGCTCGAAAATTCGTAAGCAACAACGCGGTGTAGGAGATTTCGCACAGATTAGAAACTATGCTGTAGGTGATGATCCACGGATGATCAACTGGCGGCAAACTGCAAAGCTTCAAGAAGTGATGACTAATGAATATGAACCTGAGCATGGAAAGTATGTAACCATTTTAATTGATTGCGGGCGAATGATGGGCTCGGAACTAGCGATAGGCAATCGCCTTGAGAAAGCGCTGGAAGCCGCATTAACAGTGACCGCGGCGGCTTTACAAAAAGGAGATTATGTCTCTATAGTAGCATTTTCAAAAGAAGTGAAAGTATTTATACCACCCGCAAAAGGCATGACACATTTACAGACAATCCTTCAGGCAGTCTACAACCTTAAAGTCGATACAGCAGAGTCAAATTATGCGGCTGTGCTCACTTATTTGGAAACGATGCAAAAGAAACGAAGCTTGCTACTCTTATTTAGTGATGTACGCACATTTCTTCATGAGGAAAGCGCGCTAGTATATTTACAGCGTCTAAGACAAAGACATGTGTTTTTGATGATCGGAATTGAAGATGTGGCGATATTGAAGAAAGCCAATGAGGTACCCGTAGACGTTCGAAGCGCGATGGAAAAAAGCATTGCCCAGCAGCAAGTTTTGATCAAGAAAAAAGAAAAATTAAAATGGGAAAAGCAAGGCCTACAAATGATTGAGGCCCGCGAGGACAAACTTGCAGTAGCTGCAGTTTCCCATTATATCGATATTATGAATCGTAATCTTATATAAGCTGTCTTTTTGCTAGTAATACCCTGCCAATCACTATATACAGAACTAAGCCAAACACGGTTATGCATGCAACACTATACTTCGCTGCCAAGGGAATCGCTGCTGGGGTGATGAAACCTTCGATCAATCCAGCAATTACAAATAAAGGAATTGTCCCTATCAAAAGTTGGACAGAACGTTGTGCCTGTTTCTTTAACTGATAGCCTCTGGAAAATTGTCCTGGAACAAAGAGCCTATAGCCCATTAACAGACCGGCACCACCTGCGATAAAAATAGCTGTAAGCTCAATCATTCCATGGGGAACGATGTATGCCCAAAACTCATATGATTTCCCATAATGAAAGAACAAGCCAGCGAGGGCCCCCACTACAATACCATTATAAATGAGTACATAGACTGTTAATAAACCAAATGTGACCCCGCCGGCAAATGCCAAGATCGCCACATTAATATTATTTGTCATGATACTGGCGGACATCACCGAAGAATTAACCTGACCATCTGCACTACCTAGTTGTTCAGGATTCACACCTTGAGCTATTTCTGCTGGTAAGATCCCATGCATCGTTTGCGGATCATTGACAACCGCGAAAAAGCTTCCTACCCCACCTAATGTAAACAACAGCATTGCAGCAACGATAAACTTCCATTGTTCTAAAAATAGGCGAATAAATGTTGTGCTCAAAAAATGCCCAATTTGTTTCATACTCGATATTTGGTCTTTATATAAGAGATTATGCGATTTCGAAACAAGTCCATTTAAGTAAAGTGTTACTTCGTCCTCGGGAAAATACGTTTGTGAATATGATAGATTCTGGGTTGCCTTTTGATAGAACCGATAAAATTTATCAATCGTGGCACCCGTCATACCGGATTTCCTTTTATGCATGATTGATACTAGATCTTCAAGCTGATTCCAATCATCACGATGCAACTTTACAAATTGCTTTATATTCATCTAGTCACCTTCTTGTTTTTTATTGATTGAAAGAGTTTCCAAAATACCTCTGTCTAGTTATGTTGAACTAATGATTCTATATAATCTCCAGCGTATGCGCCTCATAGGGGTAGCCGAGCGTTGTTGAGGGGATTCTTTATATCAACATATATAGTTAGTAACAAATGTATATAAATACAAGTATAGCAGATGAACTTGAACAACTTGTAATAAAATGAAAACTCCACCAGAAATGAGGAAATCATTGTGAAACAAGAGCAAGTAGGAATTAAAACGCCGGAATTCGTATCTCTTCAATTTCAGCTTGCGGGTCTTGGTAGTAGAGCCACAGGGTTTATAATCGACCAACTTATTCTACTCGTCGTGAATGCGTTAATCATTATTTCTCTTATTATCCTTTTTACTGGCGAGATGGACCTATTGGCTTATGCAGGTACAGACTCCCTTCTATTAGGACTTACAATCGTTGGCCTCTTTATTATTAACTCAGGGTATTTTATCGCTCTCGAATACTTTTCAGGTGGGAGAACAATTGGAAAGCGAATCGTCGGGATTCGAGCCATTCAGGAAAATGGCCATAGTCTGACACTCTTATCTAGTTTTATTCGTAACTTTCTTCGGATTGTTGATAATTTACCGGCAGGTTACTTTCTGGGCATCATAATGATTTACTTCCATCCAACACATAAAAGAATTGGGGACCTTGTGGCAGGGACAATCGTCGTCCATGAGAGAAAAGCGAAACGAAAGAAGAAGCTTTCACCGATTGAAAAAGAAATCATAGAAAAAGGCCTAACGAAAGACGATTTCACCATTGATGAGTGGGCTTTACAATCACTCAGCCAGAAAGATTGGAACCTCATTAACACCTATAGTAATCGTCTTATGCAGTTGCCAACAAACGAAAGATCTGAACTTACCCTACAAATGGCCGGATTATTATTCCCTAAATTAGGATTAGAAATAGCAGGAAAAAGCCACCTTGATTTAGAAAACACTTTGCTTGTCTTATATTTGATCTTGAAAGAGGAATGGGCGTACGAATTGTGACTAGCTTCGCGGTTGATGTTAGGGTTATCACCGCCTTGGGACACTTTACCACCGACTCAAACAAGTTTATCACCGCCATGGGACACTTTATCACCGACTCAAACAAGTTTATCACCGCCATGGACAAAATAACTCAAAATGAAAAAGCGCACTTGAATTAGGTGCGCTTTTCACATTTCAATCTGAGATTCATCGAGTAACTTCGATTTCGATTCGCCCCTTCCGTTTGTAAATTCATGCTGTTTAAAATTCGATTAGCTGTTTGTTGGCGATCAATGTGTAAAAATTCCCGGCAGTCTTTGTTTTTCATCGCCCCTCCGAATAAAAGAAACCAATCACGGATTGCTTTTTTATGGGCATCTGGACTTGTCCCATCACATGCTGTACAATGCCAACCTTTCATATATTTTTTCATTCCAAAAAGACCGCATGATGGGCATGCAACGCCTGTTATAATTTTGTTCTGAATATCAGGGTAGGTGAAGCTGATTGGGGGTGGAATAAATTCGCGATGGCTGGCAACAAGTTCATGCCCTAGCCTTTTGAAGCTTGCATCGTCCAACAGTGGGGTATCTGCGGGAAGATTTCGAATGTAAGTGGGAACTGCCTTTGGGAATAGGAATGGAATTTCCGTGTCAAATAGTTCAATACGTTGTGTTGAATAAGCCAAAACTATTGCACCGTAAATCGGTAAATAGACATCGCGTGCTTGAAACCAGTCCCGCAGTAGCTCACAATTACTCTGCACTTGGGTAATAGGGCTGTTGAAACCCTTCACTTCCCCGTTGTCCAGTGTACGAATTAATTGTGGTGGATTATTAATTACTTTAAGTTTTCCAGCCATGTTCTTTACTTCAAAAATTATTGCATACGACGGGGTGATGAATAATGTATCCATTTGAAAATGAGTACTTGATGTGAGAGATAAATCGTACAAGACTAGGTGTTTCATCGGAAAAGAATAACTTTCAAATATCCTGTCTAGTTGCTGTTCTCCGCCGAACCCAGCTTTTACTGATGCGTATCTAGCCTTCAATAGAGGAAGAATTGTTCCTTGTTCTGGCGCTATACGCTCGATAGCCGCGTTTAACCCCTCAAGTAGCAATGGTTCCTTTCTTCGCTTACTAATGAATTTTCTCAACCTCCTCGCTAGTTTTTGACGTCTGCTTAAGGAAATCGTACCATATTCTGATCACAGAAACCATAATTAAAAAGAGTATTCAATTTATTATAAAAAGAGTATTCAATTTATTATCTTTTTTTGACCAGCAAGTGGCATGCTATGCTCGCCTTCCCATTACTTGCACCTTCCCATCGCCTAGTTGAATTGCTGGTTTTATCACCGCCTTGAAGCACTTTATCACCGCCTATCTCGATATCGTAATTTACAAGACACAAAAAAAGCATCCCGAATAACCGGAATGCCCTTGCTTATTTATCACATATCTCAAGTACGGAACGAACTGATTCAACCGACTTGTCTAGCGCGGCCTTCTCTTCAATCGTTAACGGAAGCTCAATAATGCTCTCTATACCGTTCCCGCCAATCACAGCCGGGACACCTAAATATAAATCAGTATAGCCGTACTCTCCTTCTAGATAAGCAATTGACGGTAAAATCCTTTTCTTATCACGAATAATCGATTCGGCCATTTCGACAAGTGAAGCAGCTGGCGCATAGTATGCACTTCCGTTTCCAAGTAGGGAAACGATTTCGCCGCCGCCTTTTCTCGTTCGCTCTACGATTTGATCCATGCGGTCTTGAGGAATGATTTTCTCAAGGGGTATCCCACCTGCGTAGGAATACCTAACAAGAGGAACCATATCATCCCCATGCCCCCCTAAAACAAACCCAGAAATATCCTCCACTGAAATATTCAACTCTTCAGCGACAAATGTATTAAAACGGGCTGTATCAAGCACACCGGATTGACCAATGACTCTATTTTTAGGAAATCCTGTCGTTTTATAGCAGACATATGTCATTGCATCTACAGGATTACTTAAAATTAAAATAGTGCTTTCGGGTGCATATTTTTTCACTTGCTCCGATACAGCACGCATAATTTTTGCATTCGTATTGACAAGATCATCTCTACTCATACCAGGTTTTCTTGCAATACCTGCAGTAATGATGACCATATCCGCGTCTTGAATATGCTCGTAATTGGAAGTCCCCATTACTTTTGCATTGAAACCTTGAATAGGACCTGTTTGTAGTATATCAAGCGCTTTCCCTTTTACAGGGTTTTCTTGTTCAGGGATATCGAGCAATACAATATCACCCAACTCTTTTTGCGCTAGCATTAAAGCTACTGTGGCACCGGTATAACCCGCACCAATTACGGCGATTTTATTTCTCCGAAAAGCCAAATATGCTCACCCTTCCATAACCATTAACTATCAGTCTTTTTTGTTACCTGCTCTTTAGTAGTAGGTGCAGGTGTAAGTTTCACTTGTTTTTTCTGTTGTTCAAACTCATTATAGTCAAGGGGTTTAACCATTTTATAAACAGATTCGTCTGGACGCGGAATAACGTGAGCTCCTAAAAGTTCACCTACACGCTTCGCAGCTTCACGGCCGGCGTCGACAGCTGCTTGCACAGCGCCAACATCACCTTGAACAATAACCGTCACGATTCCGCCGTCAATAAATTCTTGTTTTATCAATCTAACGTTAGCCGCTTTAATCATTGCATCTGCCGCTTCCATGGAACCGACTAATCCTTTTGTTTCAATCATTCCGATTGCTTGACTCATCGATTTCACCTCTCTTCACTTCTGTTGAATCGATTATTCCAATCACAACCGCATCAATTGGAATGGGGTTATCTTTATCTATAAAACGCGATGAACCGCCACTTGTAACAATGACTTGATCACCAATTCCGGCGCCAAGTCGATCTGCGGCTACAAAATGTGTTCTCACCGGGTTACCATACGCATCTTCAGGTTGGATGATCAGTAATTTCACACCTTGTAATCCTTCTTCTTTGCGTGTTGCCCAAACGTTTCCAATCACTTTTCCTAAACGCATGACTATCACCTTTTTCTATTTTCTAACGGAAATAGATTTACCTAAATCTCTTGCTGTATCACGCGCAAGTGCTGTGACGATTGTTCCTTTTTCAACGATAATCTCAGTTGCCGTAATTTCTCTGACATCATCATTTGACAGCAATTTCTTTTTAAAATCATGCTGTTTTTTAACAATAATCTCTGACGTTTTATTGTCGACAAGTACGCTTGAACGAACTTCGCCAGAGCGAATAACATGCCCAACCGTTCCCTGCGTGATTAAACCCGCATTTGCCTCATCTGTATCGATATGCATTTCTAAACGATACCGCTCAGAAACTCTAATCTTCACGTTACGATAAGCAATCGGTCGTATTCCAGCTACTTCTACCGTTACATACTCGCCATTTTGTACGCCCAATTGCATTGCGTCCTCGGGCTGCATATGAATATGAGCTTGGGCAATGATTAACCCTTCATCGAGATATAGACTTGCTTTTGTCCCGATTAACGTAAATGCTCCTGAACCTGCAATATTACCTGATTCACGAAGTGGCGGCTTAACGCCAAGCTTCATAGCATCTGTCCAGCTGACTTCTGCTTGCGTCAACGAGCGCGCAGGGCCAAGTACACGAACACGTTCAATGCTCCCTCTTGGACCTGCAATGACTACTGTCTCATTCGCTGCAAATTGATTTGGTTGGGATAAATCAGCTTTCTTCGTTAATTCATACCCTTTACCAAATAGTATCTCAACATGTTCTTGCGACAAATGGACGTGACGAGCAGAAACAGCGATTGGTATTGTATTTGGAGGAAGTACAGGTGCTTGTTTTGGTTCAATTTCTGCTTTTGTTAATTGGCCAAGTACTTCCCCCACAATTTTTTCAATCAATTGCTGATCCATGTCGTTACCGCCTTCCTGTTAAAAACATGCGAGTATTAGTTATCTGATTTAGGTAATAGCATTTCAAGCTCATCATGCGGTCTTGGAATTACATGAACAGATAGCAATTCGCCTACACGTTGTGCCGCTGCAGCTCCTGCATCTGTCGCCGCTTTAACTGCACCTACATCTCCACGTACTAAAACAGTTACAATTCCTCCACCTACATGTACTTTACCAACTAGATGTACACTTGCTGCTTTCACCATTGCGTCTGCTGCTTCGATTGCACCGATTAATCCTTTAGTTTCTACCATTCCTAATGCTGTACCTTCTCTATTCATGTCTGTTTCCTCCTAGTAATTTTTAGTTTGGTATGTTGAAATGAAGCATTTCATTGAATCCGCTGCGGCGCTTGGGGAAGCCTCTTTTAAGGCACCTTCGCTAGTTTGCAGGGGTATTGAAGTATTCTTATTTAGATAATTGTTTCACGATTTCGTTGACTAAGTCTTTCACCATTTCAGGATTGACATTGTCACTTGAACTCATAGATTTCAATACTTGTGAGACTACTTGTTCTGTTACGTCTTCACTTGAAACAGCTGTATTTTTCGGAAGCTGTACTTCTTTAATGCCATAAGCCATTCGTTTAATGTTCAACAAATGCTTAGCTGTTACATTGTCGGATGTAATATTCCCCCCGAATGTCCCACAACCTAATGTCATCGAAGGCATTAAACCTGTTGTGCCCCCAACCGCTCCAACGGATGACATAGTGTTTACTAAAATACGTGAGACAGGCATATCCATCGCAAATTCACGTGCGATAGCGTCTGTTTCTGTATGAATGGACAGCGAATGCCCACGGCCGCCTAGGTTTAATAATGATAAACAAAGTTCTTTTGCATGATTCAGATCAGATGCTACATACATTGCGAAAACAGGGGATAACTTTTCAAGTGAGAAAGGAATTTCTTTTCCTACTTTTGTTTCCATCCCAACGATGACACGTGTCCCTTCGGGTAGTGTAATGCCTGCCAATTTCGCAATGACTTGCGGGCTTTTCCCAACAATTTTAGGATTCACTTTTCCCGGAACAGGTGAAACTACTTTTTCCATGATGAGCTTTTCTTCATCTGATAAAATATACGCACCGTTTTTCTTTAATTTGCGGTTAACTAGCTCTAAAATGTTGCGGTCTACCACTATCGCTTGCTCTGTTGCACAGATTGTTCCATAATCGAACGATTTACTGTCGATAATATCTTTAACTGCTTTCTCGATTTTGGCAGAACGTTCAATATAAACGGGAACATTTCCGGGACCGACTCCATATGCAGGTTTCCCTGAACTGTATGCCGCTTTTACCAATGCACTGCCACCCGTTGCAAGAATTAAGTTCACATCGGGATGCTTCATCAATTGTTGTGTTGCATCCATCGAAGCCATCGTTAAGCACTGGATCAACCCTTTTGGTGCTCCCGCCGCCACAGCCGCTTCGTCACAAACCTTTAACGCTTCGTTCGTACATTGAATTGCATAGGGATGGGGGCTTACGACAATTGAGTTTCTCGTTTTCAAAGCAATTAATGTTTTAAAAAACGCGGTTGACGTTGGATTTGTTGTTGGAATGATTGCTGCCACCACTCCAAAAGGAGCAGCTATCTCAACAACCTTTTTAACTTTATCCTCACCGACTACACCGACTGTTTTTAAATCTTTAATACTTTCGTAAACATCTCTTGAACCAACTTCATTTTTAATGGTTTTATGAGCCGCTACACCCATTCCTGTTTCTTCTACTGCCATCTTACCTAGTCTTGCAGACTGTTCGTACGCCGCATCAGCAACCGCCTTAACGATACGATCCACTTGCTCTTGTGTAAAACTCATATAAGCTAATTGTGCTTCCTTAGCGATTTGCACTGCTGTACGCATTTCCTGGAGAGCTAATAAATCAGCATCTATTGCTATTACCACTGCACTCTCTCCTTTCCTAATATTCTAAAGGCCTCTTCGCCATATTCAAAATGGCTTCTCTAAACGCATCCGCCGCTGCTTGGCAAGAAGATTGACTGCCTGTTAGTAACCCTCCACCAAAGTTCGTTTCAGAAGGCGGAGCGAAAAATTCACACACACTAACGTCTGCCGCCTTTAACGCCGCATCCAGTCCTACAATTGCTTCGATTGGCGGAGCGATTAAGTAAGCAAGCGATTGGCCGGGTGAAATCCCAGCAACCTCTGCCAAATAACTTCCACAGCTTGAAATTGTATGCGCATATAACGCATGATTTTCATCATCATTGATGGCTTCAAAGTAAGCCGTATTTTCGATTGTGGTACGAATCGAATCAAGGCCGCTTTTCACTTCATCCGGAGATGAACCTGCTATGATGCCGATAAATTCTCCTGAAAGAGGACCCGATGCATGTGCCGATCCTGCGTAAAAACTTTTTGCATAGACCACTTCGACGTCCGAATCTTTCGTTGCCTGATCGGCAGCCGTATAACCCACGTCATCAATCGTTGTTGTAAATAACCCCAAACTCCGTTGGTAAGGCTTTAAATTAAACTTCGTAGCTAGCCCAGCATCTACATTAGGAATAACTTGCATAGACAACACTTCTGCATGAACTTTCTTCATGACATCTACACACCTCCTATCCTTCCTTCTTAACAAGTGAAACGCCACTTGCTTCATACTTCAATATCTTTTGGATAACAGTTCCAAGATACGCTCCTGCTTCCACCGGTGGAATTCCACCTTTGTGAATATTTGAAACGACCATGCGTTCCGCTTCAATCGTTCCAATGCGTGGTTTGTAACAAATATAGGCGCTTAATGATTCTGCCGAGACAAGTCCTGGACGCTCCCCAATTAAAATGATGACGACATCAGGCTGCAGGATTTCACCTATTTCATCCATTAAAGCAACTCTGCCTTTATCAACATAAATAGTGGTACCCATCTCAATATTTAAATTGTTTAACGACTGCTCCAATGATAAGTAGACATCTTCTAAATTCACTTCAAGTGCTTTGGCACTTAGTCCGTTAGAAGCAACAACTTGTACCCTTGGAGCGCGCTGGCATTTTTCCGTAACCATTTTTTTAGAGTCATCCGATAATCTTCTTCCTAAATCAGGTCGTCGGATATACTCTTCTTTGTCCAACACTTTTGAATGCAATTGGAGGAAGCCCAATCGTTCCAATATTTCTTGCGGAACTTCTCCGTAAACAGCGTCTACAGCTGCTGCATGGTCAAATCTGAATTGGAGCCAGGTAGCTGTTTTCGGTCTAGTACCTGCTCTTCCCACTACAATCCGTGCAGGTGTTTTCTTACGAAGATCAGCTAAGTACGCTTCCTTATTTGATTCCTCTATTACAGGCTTACTTTTGCTTGCTTGCAGATTTACGCTTTTCGGCTTTTTATCCTCTAGCGCCGTATCGAAGAATTTCACATTTCCATCAGGAGTTGCACGCACTGTTTCCTCTGTAAAATGATTTCCTACTAAAGTCTCTTGAAACAACATAACAGGCATCTGTTTGTTGTCATTATCACGATCATCTGTTTTCAAGTTACTTGTTTGGAGTTTTTCAACGACCATCTTCGTAATCTTTTCAATGAGTTGTTCATTCACAGATGTCATCTCCTAACGTGTAAATATAGTAGGGTCGCCTGCTCGAGCACTTAAGCGACCATTTTCATAAATCCCCATTTTTTCAAGCCATTTTAAGTATTCCGGCGCCGGTGTTTTACCAAACGTTTGTAAAAGCGTTGCTACATCGTGGAAGCTCATCGACTGGTAATTCAGCATTACATCGTCTCCCATAGGAGTAGCGATGATGAAGTTGACACCTGCAGCAGATAATAAGACACCTAAATCTTCAATGTCATTTTGGTCTGCTTTTATATGATTTGTGTAACAGATGTCCACACCCATCGGAATGCCGTGCATTTTACCCATGAAGTGATCTTCGAGACCAGCACGTATGACTTGTTTGTTGTTATACAAGTACTCAGGTCCGATAAAACCGACCACCGTATTTACGATGAACGGATCGAAGTGTCTTGCGAATCCGTAATTTCTAGATTCTAGCGTTAATTGATCAATTCCATGATGCGCTTCTGCCGACAGCTCTGACCCTTGACCCGTTTCAAAATACATAACTTGTGGGCCTGAACCCGTTCCCTGTTTCATAGCGAGATCTTTTGCTTCTGCAATCAGTTCTGCAGTAATACCAAATGAGCGATTTGCTACTTCAGTTCCTGCAATACTTTGGAAAATCATATCTGCGGGAGCACCTTGTTCAATTGCTTTCATCTGCGTATTTACATGAGCTAACACACAGTTTTGAGTAGGAATTTCCCATTCTTGCATGAAATCTTTTGTCGCATGCAATAGCCGTTTAACACTTTCAACGGAGTCGTCAACAGGGTTAATCCCAATTACTGCATCGCCAATTCCATATGACAATCCATCTTTCAGAGATGCAATCATTCCATCCACGTTGTCTGTCGGATGATTTGGCTGTAACCGAGATGAAATCGTTCCTTTTTGACCAATCGTAATATTACATGTTGTTAATATTTCAACTTTATTGGCCGCATGTACTAAATCAAGATTAGACATTAACTTCGCAACAGCAGCAATCATTTCGGAAGTTAAGCCCCTGCTAATACGTTTCAGTTCACGGTCGCCCACTTTATTACTTAAAATGTATTCCCGTAATTCAGCGACACTCCAATTTTTTAATTCTGCATAAATCCGTTCATTTATATCGCCTTCAATAATTCTGGAAACTTCGTCCGTTTCGATTGGTATTAAAGGATTGTTACGAATATCACTTAATAAGATTTCACTGAGGACCGTTTTTGCAGCAATTCGTTCTTGTACAGTTTCCGCTGCAACACCCGCCAGCCGATCTCCCGACTTTTCTTCATTTGCTTTTGCCATTACTTCTTTCAGATCGGCGAAATTATAACTTATGCCGCCTAAAGTTGTTTTTAATATCAAAAGTAGACACCCTCCTTCACGATGAGTGAAATGTTAATGTTTTGACGACGACAGGGACAACTCCGGATTCAAGTGCTCTTCCGATGTCCATATAATCACCATGTTCGACAGTAATTTGATCGATACATATAACGCTTTGCCTGACTTGCATAGCAATCAAAGTTTGACCTAACACTTTTGCATGATCAGTTTGTAAAATTAGAACAATCGGTTGATCGGGATCAGGTCGTTGTTCCATCACCTGAATAATGGCGGCCGCTAACTTTTGAATATCTCTAAAGCCCATATAAGGCAGTTCGGAAATGTATAATGCAAAGTTCTGTCCTTCTCTGGCCGCATCATATATATCGATTGCATTTTTAACGGCTATTTCAAAGTTTTCTAATCCAGTTTGGAGATTCTCACCAAACGCATAATTGTAAACTGGTATATTCTTAAGCGGTAATTCATCCGATGCCACCTGGATTGTTGCTCCGCTAATTTCTGTTGTTTGCGTGCCCGCTCCAAGAACTGTTGCCCGTACTGTTTCAACAGGCTCCAACCATGAATAGCTTTGCAATGCTTCATTCCTTTGAAGAGCTTTTGCCAACTGTACACCTATATCATCGTAATTCGATTTCTGCCCCTTATCCGGTTCATGATTATACATGCACTCAGAAATACCACCCGAAAAAACAAGTGTGTCAATCTTTTCGTGCCAGTTGGGATGATGTCCTAGCAAAAGCACTTCATCCTTTTCTTGGACATCATTTTTCAGTATTCTTCCCAACGACTCCGCCATGAAATCGGTTACAAATTTAATATTCCTTGATTCTGGATTATCGCCCACATGTAATAACACATTTTGCTCCGTTAAAAGCTTTTGTACAGGCGGAGAAATAGAATTTACTTTCCCCTCATGAAATTCTATGAGTCGCCCTCCAATATGCAATGTACATGTGCCAAGAAGTACCTTATCTTTGTAAACAGCAATGTTCGCCGTTCCTCCGCCTATATCGATATTGGCAATTACTTTTCCGCTACGACTAGAATAGTCATATGCTCCGGAACCTTTAGCAGCTATAATTCCTTCTAAATCCGGTCCTGCTGTAGCTACTAAGAAATCACCAACTTCACCTGACAAATAGTGAAGCATCTCGCTCGCATTTTGCTTTGTCGCCGTTTCACCGGTAATAATGACTGCACCGGTTGCAATTTGCGAAGCAACGATACCGGCCTTTGCATATTCTGAACGAACAATTTTTTCAATCTCCACAACATTTATCGTCGAAGGATTGGTTAAAGGTGTTCTGAAAATAGGACTCTTGTATAGAACTTCTTTATCTACAATTTCAATTTTGGGAACATGAGTGGTACCTGCTACATTCATCAATGAAAATCGGCTAATAATTAGCTTTGTTGTGCTCGTGCCAATGTCAATCCCCGCACTAATCATCGTCTCCGGTTCGCGATTGGAACCACCCATACTCACACCTCATTTAAGTGATATAAAAGCGCAAGGCGCCTGGACTCTAGACAAAAAATAAAAGCGCCTCTACAGACCCGAAGAAAACTCTCCGAGTAGTAAAGGCGCCTTTGCCGTGTTCATTAACTTTTAATAGTATTAATATATCAAACATTACGTGAAGTGTAAAGGTAGTCGTTGAATAAAAGCTTATCGTCCATAGCGGCGATTACGAAGTTTTTCATTGAATTCATATCATTTAACTTCACTAATTCTTTCAGGTACTCAATGCCAATTCCTTCAACTGATGAAGTAATGACAATGGGCCCACTCGAAACAACAGACTTTATCATGTCAATTGACCGCGCTATGTCTGCATTGGGATGATCACTTTTGGTAATCACTCCAATCGGCAATTTCGTAATCCCCATACTAAATCCAGGCGGAAAAATCATTTTCCCGTTTGTTGCATCCTGCAAGTAAAACACATGGGTTACTTCTAAAGCAGTAGCCATAATGCTTTTATAAAACATTGGATTCTCTGTATATTCACCGGGTGTATCTACAATCCAATCGTAATAGGTCAATGTCTGTGTTTTAAATGCCTCGACTGTTTTTCCTAATAACGCATTCGTTAACGTAGATTTTCCAGCGCCAATTGAACCAATAAGCATCGCCCTGTTTTTCATCTTCTCAAACACGTCCTTACGACTTTGTAATGAGTGCTGGCGTATATCCTAATCTTTCAGATAAAAATCGATTAATTTCACTCATAGCCATGTCGACTTCTGAAACACTACCAACAATAACAAGACTTCCCGTAAATCGATCTAAGAAACCAATCGATACATTCGCTGCTTTTGTTGCCAAATCACCCGCGATTATTACTGTTTCACTTGGTGTGCATGTCATAATTCCTAACGCACCTGCTTGTTGAATACCAAGTTTTTGAAACATATCAGGATTCGGATTAGCGATTAAATGACTTAATGTGATTTGCTTACCGGGTACAAATTCTTGGATAAACCTTTTTTTCTCTTCACTCACTTTATTTGCCCCTTTCTGCTAGATATACATCGAAAGTATTTATACAAGTAAAACTTAGCGTAGCATCCCCTAAGCGCCGGAGCGAATTGGAAGGGAATCTTTATTTCAACTTATATAGTTAAAAGGTTAGTACAATCAGGCTTAATCTTACTTCTCGGCTTTTTCATCTTCTAAGTACTCGCCTGGAAGAATGGTTCCATCTGCACGGTCTTTCTCTTCAAGTTTCAGAGCTGTTGGAACAGATAACCAGTACGCTATCCCAATTGCACAGATACCGGCTGTTAATTTACCAATAATTACTGGCAAAATAATATTTGGTTGGAAGTTTGCCGTAAAGGACAAGTGATCTCCTAGCAAGAATGCTGCACAGACTGCAAATGCGATGTTAATGACCTTATCTTTCGGCCTCATGTATCTAACTAGCGAGAACATCGCCAAAATATTAGCCATCGTCGCTAAGATACCAGCACTCCCTGTGGAAGATAGTCCAATCCTACGTCCACCTGCTTCCAATGGTTTCGCTGCATATTTACGTAGTAAGTAAACCATTGGGAATGCCCCTGCTAACATAATACCAATATAACCAGCCGTTTCAAGTGCGCGGAATTGATCTGCTTCATCCGCCATAATTGGATCGAAGCCCCATGCGCCAAAAATAGTTGTGAATAAACCCGTGAATATTTCAACGATCGAGAAGACTAACACTAGTTTGATAGCCGCATCCATTACACGTCCAAAAATCATAAACCCTGCAATCATGCCACGTGGGAAGAACTTCAACCCTGCCGCGATTAAAAGTACGAATATGAGTAACGGTAATAGGTTAATTAGTATTTGTCCATAACTGATGACAAATTCATACGTAGAATCGGATGTTGTGCTTATGACATCACGAATTTCAGTATTAAACAATACGACCAATACAGAAGCAATAAATGCACCGATCGGAATTGTTAGAACACCAGACATTACGCCAAGTGCCATGTATTTATGATCTCTTTTATCAAGCATTGCAAGTCCCATAGGTATCGAGAATACAATTGTTGCCCCCGCCATGTATCCTACAATTAATGCCATTACCCAGCCTTCATAGGAAGTTTTCAATGCATTTGCTAACTGATACCCGCCCATATCCGATGCTAAGATTGTCGTCGCGGCAATTGCCGGATCCGCCCCAATAGCATCAAAAATAGGTCCGATAAACTTACTGATAAACCATGTTAAATAAGGTATGGATGCCATGATACCTGCTGCCGGTACAAAGATATGACCAACCGCATGAAGACCAGACATAAATTCCTTACCAAGCCCATCTTCCGGGTTTTTAATTGCCGCAAACGCCCCCAAAACTGCACAAAACATAATAATATATACAATTACTGTGCCTATCATCGCCATTAGTATTCCCCCTATTATGTAGTAATTTAATAAAAACGTTATCATTTTGTTCTTTATTTAGTAGTCAATTAGCAATCACCCCCCCAAAGAAATACAAAAAGGCCCTTAAAGAACAATCTCTTTAAGCGCCTTTGCTTGTTGTTATTCACTTTTGTTGTGCAATAATTTCCTTAGCCAATGACTCCATTGTCATTTGTCTGGTCATACTAGAATCTCTCATTCGTTTAAACGCTTCTTCTTCCGTTATTTGTTCCATTTGCATTAGAATTCCTTTGGCTCGTTCAATCAGTTTTCTTTTTTCTACTTCTTGTTTCGCGTTTTTAATATCCTCTTTCAGTCTTTTTGCTTTACCCGACTGATGGAGAGCGATTTCAACTGCTGGTATTAAATTTGATTCCGCAATAGGTTTGACCAAATAACCTACAATATTATCCTGTTGTGCTTTCTTGATAAATTCTTTTTGACTATAAGCCGTGATGATTAAAATCGGTAAGTCTAACTGATTGGCAATAATTTGACTGGCTTGTAGTCCGTTAATCTTGGGCATTTTAATATCCATCAAAATTAGGTCCGGTTTATGTAAAAATGCGAGTTCAATCGCTCGATCACCGTCCCCTGCCTCACCGACAACATCGTAGCCATGGTCTTCTAACATCATCTTGATATCCATACGAATTAAGGATTCATCTTCAGCTATCAATATTTTCTTTCTCATAATAAATAATAACCTCCGGACTTACTGGAAACATAATTGCTGCGTGTGTTCCTATGTCTTCCGGCATATAACTAAATTCGCCATTCAAGTCATTCACAACTAAATTACGTACAATTTCTAAACCAAGTGATGACTTCGTTTGTTTAATCCCAACACCGTTGTCGGAAATATGAAGCTCCAAAGAGTCTGCCTTCGAATAAAAGTTAACAATAATCTCACCGCGAGTGTCTCCAGGAAATGCGTGTTTCAAGGAGTTTTGAACGAGTTCATTAACAATTAGTGCAATTGAAACCGCTTTCCTTGATGATGTTAATATTCTATTGCCATTTGACCTAATAATCAAGCCCACTTTTTTATTGGGGCCATTTATTGTCATTGTTGAACAAACCTTTTTTGTAAGCTCAATGATATCCACATCATCATCTTCTGCATCTTCATTAGCCAAAATCAATTCGTAAACGGAGGAAATACTAAATACCCTGTTTAGCGTATCTTCAAAGTAGGATTTACTTTCTTCGGAAATCCCCTTCCTCATTTGTAACCTAAGTAAGCTTGCCACGGTTTGAAGATTATTCTTCACCCGATGGTGAATTTCTTGAATAACAACGGATTTCATCATAAGTTCTTTTTCTTTCGTACGGAGCTCAGTTAAGTCTTGGATAACGAGTAAGGTCCCTCTCATTTCATCCTTTTTCCGCAATCGAATTTTTTTGACAACGAGATTCTTACGGTCTAATGTTAATTCAGATACAAAAACGTCATCTTGCTGATCATATACAGGTTTAAGAAAAGGCAATAACTCTACTAAGTTTACATTTTGTATTTCTTCCGTATGACTCATCTCTGTTATGAATTTAACACCTACTGGATTTGCATAAGTCAACTTATTTTCATGGTCAGTCAACAGGAAAATTTCCATTAATAAGTCCGAAACTATCGGCATTTCACTATTCTTATCCCCCAAGACATAGCCGATTGACTCCTGTCCAAATGGAAGATCTTCAAGATTATTAGTGTAAGGCATGGCATGATAGACTTCTTTCTCTTGTATAAGTACAGCTATTACTTGATGCATATTATTTTTAATAGGAACTACACTTTGCTCCACAGATCTTCCTTCTTGTGTTACCGCCTGACGAATTAGTGACTTCTTCCCTTTACGATAACTATAAAACACACCCGGCTCAAAGGAATCAAACACTATCTTTCCAATAACCGAATTTTCATAAACAGCATTAATAGACTTTGGAAAAGCCTCGGCAACAACAATTGCCTGTTCATTGTCTTTCATCTTACAATCAATGAACATGTAAGCATCCGATAAATCCGCATACATTTGTAATGTAGAAGCAACACTTTTTAATTGTTGAATATCATCAGCTGACAGGTCCGTATATATAGTACACAATTGCTCGAGTGTAGATTCTGCCACTGTTAGTTAATACCCACCTTTATTTGAATTCTTTGAATACATTATAGTATTTATATCCTACAGGGTCAATATTATTCTACACTTCCTACTTTCAATTGACTCCGTTTCAAGGTACACTTTTTTCACTTGCAATGGAATTGGAGGAATTCATAATGAAAATAACACCAATCGGTATCTGGGGTGGATACCCGAAAGCAAATAGTGCCACTTCGTCTTTTTTGATCGAACACGATAACTTTCATTGTCTCATTGATTGCGGCAGTGGCGTACTTTCCTCATTGCAAAATTATTTACCTTTAGAAAAAATTGACGCTGTTGTCATCAGTCATTATCACGCAGACCATTTTGCTGACGTCGGGAGTCTCCAATTCAGCAGGATCATTAATTTTTATCTAGGTCATCAAGCTCCTCCATTACCGATTTATGGGCACACTAAAGATCAAGAGAATTTCGCAAAACTCTCGTACCAAGATCAAACAGTAGGCATTGGTATTTCAGAAGATGATGTCATTCAAATAGGTCCATTTAAAGTGAGCTTTTGCCGTACGGTACATCCCGTCTATTGCTTGGCAATGAAATTCAAGGTCGGTGGCCAGTCCATTGTACTCACCGCAGATACAGAATGGCGAGATGAACTGATTGATTTCGCACGCGGGGCTGATCTTTTAATTAGCGAGGCCAATTTATATGAAGAACACGTCGGGAAAGCACCAGGTCATATGGGCGGAAGCGAAGCTGGAAGAATGGCGAAATTGGCGGGAGTAAAACAACTTGTGTTAACCCACTTGCCGTTGCACGGAAATATTGAAGAAATTCTTGATGCGGCTGTTGTTGTATATGATGGACCTACTGAACTTGCTGAAGTTGGGAAAGTATATGAAGTCTAAATTACTTTTCTCCATAAAAATAGGGCTGTTCAGGAACAGCCCTATTACTTCAATCGTTATTTTTATCACTATCTTTTTCAAATTTCAGAACTTCACCTGAAATTGCATCAATATCGAAGTCGTAGTCATATTTTCCATCTCGAATTTCGATTTCATAGACTACTCGGCCATCATCTTCGTCTAATTTCACTTCTGTCACAGTGCCTTTTGCTTGTTTCATCGCAATATTGACAGCAGCCTTTTCTGTTATGAATTTACCATTTTGAACAATCATTTTATCGTCTGAATCGTCGTTATCAAAGTCGTCATCATTATCATTTTCTTTATCTGTGCGCAATACTTTTCCTGTTTTGGCATCGATATCGAGATCATATTCAAAGCCGTTTGATTTAACTTCAACCTCATAAATATCACCCACTAGTTCACGGTCCAATTCAATTCCCGTCACTGTTCCACCTACTGATTTTACAGCAATTGCTTCCGCTTCTTCCATCGTCAATAAACCTTTTGGCGTCGCCGCGAAACTATGTCCCGCGTTCCCAGCCACCGCAACTCCACCTATTACAAGCACGCCAGCCAATGCTGGAATCATCATCCATTTCTTCATCTTGTATCTCCTCCTTTTGTTGTTACCTTCATATTACTCGGCGAACATGAGAGGACATTGTGAGGAGTATTAGAATTTGATGAGAGATTAGTCATCCCATGTGACAGACATTATTTTTCCTGAAATTGCATGAATCTGGAAGGTACCTTCCCGGTCATCAGCTGCTTCGATTTCGATTAGGTAGTAGCCTCCATCGCTTGTTTTTTCATACGAAAAGTCATCTACATCACCTTTTAGTTGAGTTTGCGCAATTGCAATTGCCTGTTCCTTGGTAATAAGCGCATTTTCCCCTGTCGTTTCCTTCACGGTTTCAGTGATTATTTTCCCCGTCATGGCGTCGACTGTCACCTTTGTAAACTTCGGGTCTTTCGACAGCTTCACCTCGTAAATCGGGGTTTCCCCGCCTGTAATCAATGAAATCCGTTCCGTTTCACCGCTATATTTCCCCGCTATAATTTCTTTCACCTTAGACTCAGAAAGCACGTCCGGAATCTCTTCCTTCATTTCACCAGTCTGGGTAAGCGATAAAACACTTCCTGTCATTGCGTCAACTTCAGCCGAATAAACCGCTTCACCTCGACTCATTTCTGCTTGATAAACGCCGTTCGTTATTGAGATGCGGTCAACAGTTCCACCGTACATGCTCTCCAACTGAGTTCGGATCGTATCAGCCGCCATCGGTTCCTGCTTATTGATCAAACTTCCTATATAAAATCCGCCCACCGTTAGAAGTACTAAGGTTAACAGGGACGGAATAAACCATGATTTTTTCAAAAAATGCATACTCCTCGCCTCCTTTCATTCATCATACGATTCCAACATTAAAAATCGGTGAGAATCTGTTTTTTGGGCATGATGATCCGGAAGGTGGTTCCTACGCCAACGCTACTTTCTATATTCAATTCTGCTCCAAGACCATCTGCAAGTTCCTTAGCAATTGCCAGCCCAAGGCCCGTTCCACCTGTTTTACGGTTTCGGTCTTCATGGACTCGATAGAATCGGTCAAAAATGTGCGGCAAGGCTTCTTTAGGGATTCCGTTTCCATAGTCAGTAACAGCAATGGAAATAGAAGTTTCATTTTTCGAAATAGTCGTTTTAATTTCTCGTTCGCTATATTTTCGTGCATTATCAAGGAGGATGAATAATAATTGCCTAAGTTTTTCAGCATCTGTTACCACAACCACAGAACCGTTCCCTTCTAGAATGAAATCTCTTGCGTGTGCATGACGCATTGGTTGTAAGGTCTTTTCAACCAAAGAATTAATATCCGTTTCCTCAAACTTAAACGCAACATGTTCTTGATTTCTTGCAAGATGGAGCATTTGCTCAATCATATCCTTCATCCGAATGGATTCCCCAAGAATTGCTCCGACTGCCTCTTTTGCCACCGAAAGGTCATCAAATCCGCGGCGTGAGAGAAGCCGCGCGTAGCTTTCTATAACAGTGAGCGGCGTTTTTAATTCATGCGAGGCATTGGAAACGAACTGTTCTTGTTTTTTAAAATTGCTCTCGAGTTGCCCCATCATATCGTTGAACTCATGGCCCATCTGCGCCATTTCGTCCTTCCCTTCGGCTGGGACCTCAATCTTCTCGTATGTTCCCGTTTGCCGGCTTTGTGACATCGTTTTAATGAGATTATCAATTGGTTGGATCACGATGCGACCAAGCGCAACGCTTGAGATCGTTATGGGAATCATCGCGATAAGGGTCACTCCGAAGAGGATAAGCTTGAGCAAGCTCAAATTATGTTTTACATCACTTAGCAGTTGAATCGTTTGCAGTTCAACCACTTTTCCGTCTGTCCAAATAACTGGCTCGCGCATCGTAAGTATCGGTGTATTGTCAAATTCACCGATTGAATAGCGTTCGCCTGGTTTTATTTCAGGATGGTAACTTCTAATTCCTTCCGCCGATTCGGACTCCACTTTCAACTTGCCCGTTGGATCCAAAATACGGACCGCACCATTCGGTGGTCTGTAGGCATGGAGAACCGTCGCTGGATTCGTTTTTTCGGTCATCTGGCTGAGCGAAGCAATCAAGTCTTGCGATTGCGTTTTTAGCTGATTATACTCCGTGTCATATGCCAATTTCCCGTACACAAAATAGATGCCCGTGTTCGTCAACGTTAAGATAACGAGCATCAGCAACGTAGAAAAAAGGTGAATCTTTGTTTTAAGCTTCATTAACCTGTTGCTCCTTTAAAACATAACCAACACCCCGTATCGTTTGGATAAGCGTGCTTTTTTCCCCTTGTTCGATTTTCTTCCGGACATATCGAATGTACACATCCACGACGTTTGTATCACCGTAATAGTCGAATCCCCAAACAGCGTCTAGCAACTGTTCACGTGACAACACTTGGTTTGGGTGTTTCAGCAGATGAAGTAAAAGATCGTACTCCCGTGGTGTTAGCTCAATGGAGCGGCCATTTCTTGTTACGTCACGTGTTTGCTCATGAAGAGACAAACCCGCAAATTCAAGGAGATGTTCGTCTTTAGTCTCTACAGACGCCACAGGTTTAGAGAATCTAAGTGCCGAACGAATCCTTGCGAGTAATTCATCGATTTCAAAAGGTTTCGTCACATAATCATTCGCCCCGAGGTCAAGCCCGGCCACCTTATCTTCCACATCACTTTTCGCCGTCAATAATATGACTGGCGTGTCTGCTTCTGTTGCTCGAATCCGTCGTAATACGTCTAACCCATTCAATCCAGGTAACATAAGATCTAATAGAACAAGATCCCATCGTTGTTCACGATATTTGATAAGCCCGTCTGGTCCTGTATGTGCAATGCCCGTTTCATAGCCCTCAAACTCAAGCTCAAGCTGAAGGACACGTGCGATATTTTCTTCGTCTTCGATGATTAAGATTTGCTCTTTCATTCGATTCACCTGCCACTTTTTCTTTCATCTTAACAGATGCAGACAATAAATAGAGACCTTCACTATTTCCGAAGGTCTCCACATTTCAGTTATATTAGCCTGTACATGTTTCCAAACTTTCATTCGTGACATACATGCTCTTCACGAGCGTTTCCAGCATAACAGGCATTTCCACAAAAGCACTGTCGACATGTAAACGCTCCGTCCGTTGATGTGCATCTTTCCCAAACGGACCTACATTGAACACGGGCGCTTTCAACTGGGCCATCTCAGTGAATGGAATGCTATACGTTTCGCCCCATACCGGCGTATTGCTTTCGAATGCAGCCCAGCCATTTGTGTCGTCATCGTAGTTAACATAACTTAGGTCACAGATACCGTTGAAGTAATGAATCTGTTCGACTGTATTATTAAATGTTTCCGCTGTTTTCTTCATCAATTCAATCGACTGGATGACAAGCGGGTTATCCGACGAGTTAATGGCTGGATAGTAAGGTGGTGCATAAAGAAGGACAGTTGCCGGCGCAAGTTCCTGGCATTGGATCATCAAGTTATCGACGATACGAAGCGATTTTTCACGATCATCCCACTCTTCGTTATGGAGTACTTCTTGCTTCAAGCGATCCACTTCTTTTTCCCCTAATTTTAGCAAAGCATGTTCAAGGAGCTGTTCATAACGCAAAACGTTCACTTCCCCTACGCCTTTCACTTGCTCTCGTTCACAAATAACCTTGTAGCTATCGTTGCACGCTGCCATTGCCTCAAGTGCCACTTGTTCGAACAAATCCATCACTTCCGATGCCGTACGCTTCATCAGGAAAACATTATATAATGCTACTGCGCGGTAAGGCGTTTGCGTCGAGTATTGAAGCTTTAAATCTTTTTGTTGCAATGAAACCGGCAACGGCGTACTTTCTCCAAGATCCGTCTCGCGGAATAATTCGTTCCATTCCATCCGTTGTGTCAGATATGAAGCAATATAGTTCGCAGTCATACCTTTCATTGGCTCGCCGACATGCGTTTCTTTGCCATAGAACAATGCAGCGGGCATGATTTTCCCGATGGTACCCGAGTAAACATATTCAGCAATATCCGTTGGGTTTTGGGAAAACGATGGCTCGCTATTTAAAAATAGTTTATACGTTAACCCTTGTTCCTCACGAATACGGACAAGCTCCTTCACTACAGCACGCATCCCTGCTGAGTTAACTTCCTCATCAGGAACGGTAGCTAATAATAGATTGATTGGCCATTTTTCAACACTGGCTTTTTCAATGAGTTGCATATGAAGCGCAAGCCCCATTTTCATATCCATTGTGCCTCGACCAAACAAGTAATTTCCGGTCTCCAAGTCGATGCGTGCATCCTCCGGAAGATCAGCATTATGCTGGGGTTCAGACAACATTTTCGTCAGCATTTCCGGATAAAATGCAAACGGCTCCAACACACCATATTCTTCAGTCCACACGGTATCGAAGTGACTTATAAGAACAATCGTTTCTGTTGCTTCGGGATGCTTGTACAAAGCAGTGACAGCTTGACGACCAAGCCCTGCATCGTGAAGTGCCAACTGATTCGGGTTATTTATGAAATACGCTAGTTCATTTAATTTCGCCTCTAATTTGGGAGCAAATGTATTCTCCCCTTCAGTTAACGTACGGCTGTCCCAGCTAACGAGTTCACATAACAGTGACCGAAGTGTAGAGGGTGTGCCCCATAGTAATTGGTTCATAATAATTCTCCTTTAATTTACAGGTTTCACTTTGGTTTCAACACTAACCTTGTTCTTTTTTTCCAACCTGAATTTATAAAACAGCATACATGCAACTAAAAATCCGACCCCGTAGTATAACCCAATCCGCTGTGTTGGATCGAATGCCAAAAAGACGAGAATAAGAAGACAAAAGGCGATACAAAACAATGGGACATAAGGATAGAAAGGGACTTTATATTTTAAGTCTTCCAATTTTCCGCCCTCTTTCAAATAGTGACGACGGAACATCAATTGAGATGTCGCAATCCCCATCCACGAAATTGTGACAGCTATTCCTGCAATCGACATGAGTAATACGAACACTGCCTCTGCTTCCATCACACTTGTCAATAATGATAAGAGGGAGAACGACATTGTGAAGATAAGTGCATTGAGCGGTACTCTATTTTTCGATAATCGCCCGAACATCTTAGGTGCCATCCCTTCGTTTGACATTGCCCATAGAAGTCGCGTTGACGCATATAAACACGAATTTCCCACTGACAAAATCGCCGTCAAGATAACAAAGTTCATAATACCCGCCGCGTACGGAACGCCGGCAATTTCCATCAATGTCACAAACGGACTGGCAAGTAAACCAAGTTCGGATGCAGGAAAAATAGCCGATAAAACAATAATCGAAGCGATATAGAAAATGACAATTCTAAAAATTATCGTTCGGATTGCTTTTGGTATGTTCTTTTCAGGATTTTCTGTTTCCCCTGCCGCAATTCCAACCAACTCCGAACCTTGATAGGAGAAGATAACGTTCATCATCGTCACAAACACGATCGCGATGCCCGCTGGGAATAACCCTGTAGGAGCTAAATTTGTTAAGAAGGGTGTTGAACGACCTTCCATAGGAATGAAGCCAAAAATCGCCGCAAACCCAATGATAAGGAACAAAATAACTGCAAGGACTTTAATACCTGCAAACCAGAATTCAGCTTCTGCAAATCCTCTCGTCGACAACGCATTCAAAGAGAATAAGAGGACCATAAATATCAAACACCAAATCCAAATCGGAACATTTGGGAACCAATGTTGCATAAGTATTCCAGCAGCAGTGAATTCCACTCCCGCAGTGGCAGCCGAACCTACAAAATACATCCAGCCAAGTGAAAAACCAGCCGAAGGACTAATATAACGCGTTGCATATGTTTGGAAAGACCCTGTCACAGGCATATGGACAGCCAGCTCGCCAAGACAAACCATAACCATATATAAAATCAAACCACCGAATAAGTATCCAAGCAGCGCTCCCCCCGCGCCGGCTTGATTAATTGTATAGCCTGCATTCAGAAACAGACCGGTTCCAATTACTCCTCCCAGAGAGAGCATAAACAAGTGACGGCTTTTCATAGAACGTTTTAATAGATTATCTTGCGGTTGTTCCCCTTTGTTTGACATGATATTCACTCCCCTGTTTTCCCCATTTACTTTTCGATTACGGTTAGAAGCGTAATGACAAACAGCTTAATCCGCCGTCATGCTTCTGAACTTCAGACATTTCCAGTTCGATTGTTTCATAGCCCGCTTCATTAAATTTACGTTTTGTTTCTTCATATCCTGACGGAATAATGACATAATCATTCACACGGATACAGTTGGCTGAATACTCGTCTTCCTTACCTATAACAATTTTTTCATATGAATCAAATGCTGGATGATCCACAAATTCTCCCGCAACGACCATCCGGTTATCTCCTAGGTAAGCAATTCCTGTTTTCAAATGGAAAAACTCTTTTAACGGAATAATCGTAGCTTCATAACCTTGTTGTTCTAATATCCCTTTCAATTGAAGTGCTCCTTCTTCATTCGTCCGTTCAGAAATCCCAATATAGAAATTGTTCTCCGCTTGAAGAATATCGCCGCCATCTAGTGTTCCTGGCGATTTTATATAGTGAAGTTTTTCGTAAAATCCTTTTAGAGTAGCTTCGATTTCCTTGATTTCTCCATTACGTGATTCCGCTCCTGGATTTGTAATAACCGCGAAATCAGATGTCAACACGGCAGCATCTTCTACAAATGTCGAGTCTGGGAATTCTTCGCTTGCTGGAAGATGTGTAACAGTCACGCCGCACTTTTCCAACGCTTCAACATACTTTTTATGCTGTTCTAGTAACTTTTCAAATACGGGCTTTCCTAAATCAGAAGTCGTCAATCCATTCAAATAGCTTTCCCCAGGTGTTTTAACAATTACGTTTGAATACATACCCATTCCACTCCTCATTTTTAGTTTCTTACTACGGGAGAAGTCAAACACGTTGGACCACCCGTCCCTTTTACACTTATTTCTTCACCTTTATATTCATAAACTGTAGCTCCAGCATCGAGCAATTGTTTTTTCGTGGAAGCGTTTCCAGAAACAATTACACAAACCCGTGGTGCCAGTGCCAACACGTTGCAACCAAGTGTGTCATATTCATCTTTCGGAACTTCAATTAGCTGGATTTTTCGTTCAATCAACAACTGCCGGAAAAAAACAGGCATTAGTGGTGAATGCACGACTGCCAAATCACGATCGACCATACTGATGAACGACATAAGATGCAGACATTCCGCTTCTCCTTGATCATGTGGTAGTTGAACGACGATGAATTCGTCGACGAAAGACGCTGTCATTTCTTTCAATTGCCGGATTGCTTCATCATTCGTACGGTATCCACGGCCTACAACAAGTGTCTTGTCGTCCAACCAAACAATATCACCGCCATCTGACACTGCGTCTCCAGTCAACTCACCAACAATAGCAATTTCTCTTTCTGCAAGAAACTTTTTATATACTACCGCTTCCGGTTGTCTCAGTTTTTTACCTGATTTCAAAATGATTGCTCCTGCTGGCGTAAACTTCACCGGATCATGTGCATACAACGAATCCATACCAACTTCAGGCGATGCAGGTAAATAATCAATCTGTGGGACATATTTTTCAAGAATCCCTATAAAATTCGAATACTCGCGAACCGCCTCTTTAAAATTCGGTTCCTCAAGGTAATTGAATGTTTTCCATTGATCCGCGAGATGATTTTGATTTTGAAAAGCTTCATTTGGATGCTTTACAATCACCCGTTCTAATGGACTGTACATTGATGAACAATAAGTCAATTTACGTCACCCTTTTCCGCATAGTGGAAAACGTTTCCGAATAACGGAAAGTTTATATATAAAATATATTCTCTTCATGGTACAATGTCAATGTATTTCAAATACTTTTAATTCTTTTTTTCAGAGTAATGAATTTTACTTAGTTATTTATATGATAGGTGGTGCTTTAAATGCAATCAATTGACCGCGCTATGATCGTAGCCAAAACTCTTGCTACACACACTTCAGAAAACGGAGTGTCTATTTCAGACCTTTCCAAGCAATGCGAATTACCACTCAGTACAATGCATAGATTGCTGAAAGCGATGATTAAACAAGGTATGGTGGAGCAGGATGAGCGTACGAAATGCTATCGGCTCGGAACGATTTGGTTAGAATACGGTTTGCAAGTGTATGATTCGATGGATTATGTCACTAAAATAAGGCCAGAGCTAGAACGTTTGAGCCATGAAGTAGATGAAAGTGTCTATCTAAGCCGCCCCGCAGGATTAGAAGCAATTATTTTAGAGAGAATAGATAGTGAAAATAATACAATCCGGATTTATGACCAACTCGGTTTGCGCATTCCAATGAATATCGGTGCGGCTAATAAAGCGATGCTTGCCAATATGCCTTCTTTTAAGTCCACGGACATTTTGAAGAAACTGTTGCCTATCGAACAATTGGCTCCAGTAGAAGTAACGCTAAAACAGATAAAAAAACTAGGATATGCTACGAGTCACGGTGAAAGGACGGAAGGTACTTCTTCTGTCGCGGTGGCCATTGTTGATGGATTAGGAGAAGTTGTCGGGGCAATCAGTATAGGCTTCGTCAGTTTCAATCTGACTGAAAATCGGATGGATTTCCTTATTGAAAAAGTTATGGAAACAGGTAGAAGGATTTCGGAAAAACTAGGTTCGAACAGTAATTAATCACCAATTTATAAGTAGATCAGATATTTTCAGACTGCATTGCAAAGACAAAAAAACGACTCCCGCGCACCAATGTGCAGGAGTCGTTTCAGATTCTTATAAAAACACAATAACCGCTAGCACAGCTGCTAATATAAGTCGGTAAATTGCGAACGGTACAAGCTTGACGCGTGAGATGAGCTTCAAGAAGAAGCGAATCGAGATAAGCGCAAAGATGAATGCACTGATGAATCCGACGATATAAAACGACAGATTATCCATTGATAAGTACTCCCAGTTTTTCAAAACCGATACAAGGCTTGCACCCATCATAATTGGAACAGCCATTATGAACGTGAAATCTGCCGCCGTTCTATGATTCATGCCGAACAGTACACCACCCGAAATCGTGGCGCC
This sequence comes from Sporosarcina sp. resist, assembly GCF_014302295.1. Classification (NCBI taxonomy): domain Bacteria; kingdom Bacillati; phylum Bacillota; class Bacilli; order Caryophanales; family Caryophanaceae; genus Sporosarcina; species Sporosarcina sp. resist. The sequence continues at coordinate 4,739,936 of NZ_CP060287.1, forward strand.
TGAGCGCGAAAATCCTGGCCATAATGACAGACATTGGACAAGACCAACCGAGAATGCCTGTTTGTATGTGATTTGGTCCAACGTTTGTACTTTCGGTTTTTTTGGACCAAATTTATCAGCCACAATCATAAGAATAGCCCCTGCCACCAAGGCAAAAATAACCGTTTCCACTCCGAATAAATAATCATCAATCAGATCTTTAAACGCAAATCCAAGAATGACTGCCGGAAGCATACCGATAATGACATGCCCTAAATTGAAACGTGAATTCATCTTTTTACCATCAATCTTATAAAGTCCGACTAGGCTAAAAAGACGTTTCCAAAATACGACGACAACCGCTAAAATCGATCCTAGCTGGATAACAATCTTAAATGTAATCGCGGGATATTTACCTAAAAACTCTTCTGTCTTCAGCCACATATCATCGACAATAATCAAGTGCCCCGTCGATGATACAGGTGCGAACTCCGTCATACCTTCAACAAATCCAAGTATTAACGCTTTAATCAAATCAAATAATTCCATAAGTTAGTTACACTCTCTTTCTACGGAAGCGAATATACCAAATGCAAATCACAATTCCGCCAATTGCTAGCAGTGCGTACGCAACGTTCGAATAGATGTCCATATAATGAACAATCGATTGCCAATTGTCGCCGACTGCTGCGCCGATCATAACAAGTGCCGTATTCCAGATCAGACTACCGATTGTTGTAAGTAAAATGAAGAGCGGGAAGTTCATATTCGACATACCTGCTGGAATCGAGATTAGGCTCCGTATTAGTGGAACTAGGCGACAGAGCAGCACTGTCCACGGACCATATTTGTCGAACCATGCATCGGCCTTGCGGATATCTTTTCGAGTTAGACGTAAAACGCCACCCCACCGATCAACAATTTTCTCAAGGCGTGCCACATCAAGAAATAACCCGATACTATACAAAATCATCGCCCCAATAATTGATCCGGCCGTTGCCGCAATGATTACACCCATTCGAGTCATATCCGAATAAGTCGTCATGAATCCACCGAATGTCAAAATAACTTCAGATGGTATTGGTGGAAACACATTCTCAATCATGATTAATAAAAACACACCAAAATAGCCAAACTGGTCCATAAATTCAGTAATCCAATTTTCCACGCTTCGCCCCCACCAACTATTACTTTACTAAATACCGAATGCAAGTGCAAACTGACTTCGTGAAATGAATAGACGTTCCTTTATAAGAAGAAGTTGCCTTTCTTATCAATTATTTTATGCAAAAGAGTCCATCCCTATGATTCTACGTCGGTATTACCCGCTTGAATCATTCTAGAGACTTGTTCGCTTTTTGTTGATAACGTCATAAAGTGCCGAGTTATCAACAGTCATCAGTTGATAACTCGAAAAAATGTTTATAGTTTCAGAATTTTCTATCGGAAATCATCTTTTTGGGTTATTAATCAAATTCTAAAGATAGATATCCACAATTTCCTCCCCAGTTAACAATTCCTCCACAATGATCAATGAAGTTATACACTACCCACCAAGCTATATATAATCCATAGTCTGGTAAGTTATATTTATACTGAATATCAGGAATACGATTCACTAAAGTACTAACTATCTGGTTGATTATTCAAGTACTAAAACCATACTATATATGCTGCACAAATGAATACGGCATATGCGCTTTACAAAGGCTTTTTTGAGGCCGCTGAAAAGTACTGATACTTGGAATGAAATAGAACTCCTACAAATACCGCTTCGACGCTTTGTGGATGCCTCCCGCGATAAGCCAGAAAGAAGACCGCTTTCAGTCTTATCACTCCGGCTACCACGAAGGCACGTCTTTCTTGAATATAAGTAGTATCAACTAGTAATCACCTTATAACCTCGCAAATACATCTTAAAATCACATTTCTCTCGATAATGAACAAGCCTAGCGCAGGGCATCCGAAAAGCACCAAGCGTTCTACAATCCACACCTCGAATTAAAACTCTCTCCTTATTAAGCGCCACAGTAAATTCAATGGGATTCTTTAATTCAACACATATAGGTTAATTAATCACGTCTGTTGATTAACCATTTCCTCACATAATATTCTTCTAAGGTAGGCGCGATTTTTTTCATTTGGACTAGTACTTTTCCGGCTCGCTTTCGGCTAAAATAATCACGATAGTTTTTCCGTGAGACAGGTGTGGCTAGTTACGACTTATACAAACCGAACCCTTTGCTGTTCGGTTGACTGCCTTTATCCAGGTAACAAGCCCACTATTCTTTCGTCTCAAAAAAGCTTTCGCACTTCATGTACTTGCACCTTTAGAGAGCGACAGATGAACGACCACCATACGATTACCGAAAAAATCTATAGGGATGCGACGAAGTAGCATCCTATAGATTAAGATACCCCGGTAAAGATATAGGAGTCGTTCGATCCAAAGCAATCTAAGCAACTGTACGGGGGATGCTTAGTATTTGATTAAGTTATTTTCTGGTTATTTCTAGTAAATCAACACGTGTGTTAATTTACTATACTGTTCTCATTGCGGAGCTTATTAAGGCCTGAAACGAATCTATATACGTTGAAATGAAAAAAAGACCAAACCAGTGTGGTTACGGCCCCTTTTTGTGTGTTTTACACTTGCTGATAATGTTCCGTCAATTGATTACGTAATGAGGCTTTCAGGAATTTACCGACGGATGTTTTCGGGATTTCATCCAAGAAGACAACATCGTCCGGTACCCATAATTTAGCGAACTGGCCTGCCAAATAGGTTAGCAACCGCTGTTTCATCTCTTCGTCAGCAACCTTCCCTTCTTTCAAGACAACACACGCCAGTGGACGTTCAATCCATTGCTCATGCGGTATTGCTATCACTGCCGCTTCAAAAACATCTTCATGCGTCATCAGCGCATTCTCCAAGTCAACAGACGAAATCCATTCGCCTCCACTCTTGATCAAATCTTTTGTGCGGTCCATCAATTTAAGATAGCCAAACTCTGTCATAACTGCGATATCGCCTGTGAATAGCCAGCCATCACGGAAGGCTTCTGCTGTACGCTCATCATTGTAATATTCGCTTGCAATCCAAGGTCCCCGAATAGCTAATTCGCCCATTGTTTTACCATCCCAAGGCGCATCTCCGGCTTCATTAACAATACGGACTTCAAGACCCGGCATCGGCATCCCTTGAAGTGCACGGACATCGATTTTCTCATCCATTGTTAAATCAGTCATCCCTGACGAATAGACAGATAGACTGACTAGTGGCGATGTTTCAGTCATGCCATAGCCAACGATGAACGGTACACCAAGTTTTTCTTCGAATGCACGGATCAATCCTTTTGGTGAAGCTGAACCACCGCTTACAACGGCTCTAAGTGATGACAAGTCTCTCGGACTCTCCTCCTGCTCCTTCAGCACTGCTAGCCAAATTGTCGGAACTCCCGCTGTTACAGTCACCTTCTCCTGCTCGATCAAGTCCAGCAACAGCTTCGGATTTAAGCCTGGCCCCGGCAGGACTTGTGTTGTACCAAAAAAGACCGCGGCGAATGGCATTCCCCATGCATTGACGTGGAACATTGGCACGACTGGCAGAATTACATCTCTCTCCGATAAGCCCATAGCATCAGCTAGTCCTAGCGCATAACTATGCAGAACAAGTCCGCGATGGGTATAGACGACTCCTTTCGGATTGCCCGTCGTAGCGGATGTATAGCACATGCCAGCTGGCGTATTCTCATCGAGATCCTCTGGGAATACAAAGTCTTCAGATGCTTCAGCTAGAAGTGCTTCATACGAATGGACATTTTCGAGAGATGTTTCAGGTATTTCAGTGCTGTCTCCCATGATGATATAATGTTTCACCGTTTTCAGATAAGGCGCAAGTTTTTCAAGATGCGGAAACAGATTATCATCGACAAGCAGGATTTCATCCCCGGCATGGTTGATAACGTATGCAATATGTTCCGGAGATAATCGTATATTGATCATATGAAGGATGGCACCTGTTCCCGGCACACCGAAATACGCTTCTAAATGTCGATGGTGATTCCAAGCAAACGATCCAACTTTCGTTCCGTGCTCCATCCCGAGTTTCGTCAGGGCATCTGCCAGTTTGCGTGTTCTTTTTGCGAACTCACGATATGGAATCCGGTGAATCGAGTTTTCTCCTGTTCGTGAAATAATTAATTTGTTAGGGAAATATTGCTCTGCTCGTTTAATAAAGGAAGATAATAATAGTGGTGTTTGCATCATACTAATCTCGCCCCTTTTCATGTAGAATATTTTTTACGTAAACAGTGCATTATAATAGTAGGTATACGTCACATATGGTCCCGAAAGATAATATGCCCTACGAAACCAAGTTATTCCTACTTATTTATATAGTTTGCAGTATTGAATACGGTGTACAAACTGAGCGTATGTGCCTTAAAAGGTTAGCCGAGCGCCAAGACAGATTCAATGGCGTTCTTTATATCAACTTATTAAGCAACCCTAATTTCTACAAGCCCATATTCTTCGCGATGATGACTTTCATGATTTCATTCGTCCCTGCGTAAATCGATGCCACAGGGATATCCCTGTAACGTCTCGCAATTTTATATTCTTCCATATAACCGTACCCACCGTGCAACTGCATACATTCTGCCGAAATTTCTCGCGCCGTATCGGTCAGCCAATATTTCGCCATCGATACTTTTGTGACGACATCTTTTCCCGCTAGATGATCTTCGATAAGTGATTCTAGAAACACTTTTCCAATCTCCACTTTCGTTGCAATTTCAGCAAGTTTAAACTGCGTGTTTTGAAACGAACCAATCGGCTTATCAAATGCTTTCCGCGATTTTACATACTCAAGTGTCATTTCTAGCATATCCTCTGATGCCGTTTGTGCGGCAATCGCAACAACAAGCCGTTCCTGCTGTAGTTTCTCCATTAGATAGCTAAATCCTTTTCCTTCTTCGCCAATTAAGTTCGTTACAGGTACACGGCAATCTTCAAAGAACAATTCCGCCGTGTCTTGCGAATGCAACCCTACTTTATCGAGTTTTCGACCTTTTGTGAAACCTGGCGTACCTTCTTCTATAATAAGCAAACTGACGCCACGATGTTTCGGTTCGGCATATGGGTCAGTTTTTACAGCAACGAGTATAAGATTCCCATTAATACCGTTTGTGATAAACGTCTTTTGACCATTCACGACGTAATGGTCCCCATCTTTAATTGCCGTCGTCCAGATATTAGCCAAGTCCGATCCTGTTCCTGGCTCTGTCATTGCAATAGCGGTAATATTGTTAGCGCTTACACAACCAGGTAGCCAGCGCGCTTTCTGCTCCATTGTGCCGAACGATTCAATATATGGAACAACGATGTCATTGTGCAAGCCTACCCCTGTGAGACCCGCGCCTACACGCTCAAGTTCTTCCCCGATGATTACACTAAAGCTGAAATCCAGACCAAGCCCTCCATATTTTTCATCCACTTGCGGGCAGAGGAACCCCATCTCCCCAAGTTTTTTCCAAAATGCGATTGGTATAAGCCGATCTTTTTCCCATTTATCGTAGTGTGGAACTGCTTCTTTCTGAAGAAACTTCCGAAGTGAATCTCGAAACATGACGTGCTCATCCATTTCAAATCTGTATCTCGCCAACGGTCTAGCCCCTCCTTTTGTAACATGTGCTTTGGAACGTGTTCGAGTTGCCATGTTTATCGGCGAACCATTGTTTCCAACTCACTTTGGTTGCATCCGAATCGCACCATCCAACCGAATTACTTCACCGTTGAGCAGTGTATTAGTAAATATACTTTCAACAAGCTTTGCATATTCATCTGGTCGCCCAAGTCGTTTCGGGAACGGTACCATTGAAGCAAGTGAATTACGTGCGGCTTCCGGTAGCCCGTCGAATAACGGCGTTTCTACAAGACCCGGTGCAATTGTCATCACTCGGATACCGAATGCCGCGAGTTCACGTGCAATCGGTAATGTCATTCCAACAACGCCGCCCTTTGAAGCACTGTATGCAACCTGTCCAATTTGTCCCTCGAAAGCAGCAACGGAAGCAGTATTCACAATAACCCCACGTTCCCCTTCTTCGTTTGGCTCATTTCCTTGCATTGCGGCCGCCGCAACACGAATTACATTAAATGTGCCTATCAGGTTTACTCGAATGACTTGTTCAAACTGGTCAAGCACCATCGGACCGCTACGCGACAACACTTTCCCAGGCGTCGCAATACCTGCGCAATTAACAACGGCTGTTACTTCTCCAAACTTCTCCTTTACGGAAGCAACGTTTACTTCCACTTCTTCCGCATCCGCAACATCCGTTTTGAAGAATAAAACACTTTCCTCTCCAAGCTCTCTTGCAAGTGCTTGTCCACGCTCTTCATTCCTGTCGAAGATAGCTGCCTTTCCTCCGGCGTTTACTATCCTCCTTACAGTGGCCTCCCCAAGACCGGATGCTCCACCTGTCACGATTGCCGTTACTTTTTCCATTTCCACACCTAAATCCCCCTAATCGAATACAACTAAATTTCATTTAGCAGGGGTTTGGCCCCTCACTGGATGAAATTAAATACGTTCAATAATTGTCCCGTTCGCCATACCCATTCCTTCGCAAATTGCGAGTAGCCCATAACGTCCGCCAGTCCGTTTTAATTCGTGAATCATCGACACCAGTAATCGCGTGCCTGTCGCGCCAAGTGGATGACCGAGTGCGATGGCGCCGCCGTTCGGGTTCAATTTCGTAGAATCAGCACCCGTTTCTTTCAGCCAAGCAAGCGGCACTGGTGCAAATGCTTCGTTCACTTCATACGTATCCATGTCTTCTATTGTAAGACCGGCCATTTTAAGTACTTTCCGTGTTGCTTCAATTGGACCAGTTAGCATTAACGTCGGATCAGAGCCAACAACCGCTCGTGCAACAATGCGTGCGATCGGCCTCACGCCAAGTTCGTCCGCTTTGTCGCGTGACATAAGGAGTACAGCAGATGCCCCGTCACTCATTTGACTTGCATTACCCGCTGTAATTACGCCATTTTCATCAAAGACCGTCCGTAATCCTGCCAACACTGCTGTTGTCGATTCGGGACGAGGGCCTTCATCTTTAGAAAATAGTTCTGTTGTGCCATCTTCTTTGGTGATTTCAACAGAAACAATTTCTTCTTCAAATTTCCCTTCATTAATTGCGTGAATCGCCTTTTGGTGACTTTCGAATGAAAAGCGATCTAGTTCTTCCCGCGACAGTTCCCACTTCTCAGCAATTCGTTCAGCTGATAGTCCTTGATTAATGATTTCATATTTTTCTAGGAGCATTGTACTTGGTTTTGCATCTCTCATATTGGACATCATTGGTGCACGCGTCATACTTTCAACTCCACCTGCAATGACGATATCCATATCCCCAGACAGAATAGCTTGTGACGCAAAATGAACAGCTTGCTGACTCGATCCGCATTGCCGGTCAATTGTCACACCAGGTACATGTATTGGGAATCCGGCGATGAGCGCTGCTGTCCTAGCAATATTCCCACCTTGTTCACCTGATTGGGTAACACAACCAAGAATGACGTCTTCCACGTCTTCTTTATTTATCCCTGCGCGTTTCATAAGTTCCTCAAGTACCACAGCCGCAAGTTCATCAGGTCTGTAGGCCGAAAAGCTCCCTTTTCTCCTACCTACTGCAGTTCTAACTCCCTGAACAATAACAACCTCTTTCATACCTACACCCCGTTATCCGAATTAATTAACTTTTCTTATAATAATAGAATACATGAAAACACTTACAAAATCTAGTATGACTTAGATCGAATCAGCCTCAAGTCCTAGGTGGAAATCCGCTTAGCGCCCGTTTGGACGAGCCGGAAATCGTTATAAGATTAAGCTACAAACGAAAGGAGGAACAACAAATGAAAAAACTAGGTCTTGCAGCACTTGGTATTACAGCAGCAATCGTTGCCCTTGCGAATCTCGGATCACTTCTCGCACTTGCATTTTCAGCATTGATTGCATACGCGGGGTTCCATTACTTCAGAAAGAGCACTTCCACAATCTCGAAATTGTTCTGGGGAGGCGTACTTGTCATTGGCTTGTTAACAGCAATAGCAAATGTACCGGCATTCATCGGAATCATTGCTTTAGTCGGTGTTCTGTATGTTTGGCGTAAATGGCATGGCTCAGAAAACAGTAACATCATCAATAACCCTACTGACGATCCATTCGTAAACTTCGAACGTCAGTGGAATGAAATTACAAAATAATGAGGAGGAACTAACTATGAACTCACTTTGGAATAGATTTAAATACTCGGTACAAGCAGATCTTCACACGGTGCTCGACAAAAAGGAAAGCAAAAATCCAATTGCCATGTTAAATCAATACATCCGCGAGGCAGAAAAACAGACCGAATCAATTGGGAAATTGCTTGAACGTCAAAGCAAACTAAAAACAGAACTGCAGAAAGAGTTGGCAGAAGCTGAAAAAATGTCAGAAAAACGTCGTAGTCAGCTTGAACTTGCACAAACTGCTGGTGAAGAAGACTTAATCGCATTTGCCGAGGAGGAAATTGCTGCGTACGATACGCGTGCAGCAGAACTTTCGGAAAGCGTTATGGAAACGGCTTATGAATTAATTTCACTGGAGCGTAAATTCGAGGAAATGAAACATAAAGTGAAAGATATGAAAGTTCGTCAGCTGCAATTGATGGGGAAAGAGAATGTGACCCGCGCCCATCACCGGATGGATCAAATCATCTCTCCTGAAAATGCAGACAGTAAAATGGCATCAGTTGGCGATATGAAAAAGTATATCGAAAACCTTGGCGGAAAGATTGAACGTGAGTACGAAACGTCATCAATGGACCGTCGCCTTGAGACATTAGAGAAAGAATCCGCAAAAGAAGTAGAAATTGTGTAAAATAGACTGTAGGATGCAGGTATGCAACCATCGCCGCAGGAATCGGTGTACTTAGGTTGTGTACCTTTTTTCTTATTTACAGATAATCTGACCTCAAGAATGGAGAATAACAAAATGAAACGAATCGATACAAGCAAAATCACATTTTGGGGGCTAACTTTCCTGCTACTCATTTTTGTCGAGGCAGCTTTCTTTCATAACGGCAATATCGTGTTCGTCCTTCTTGGTGCCGGACTAATTTATTACGGTTTGCGGAAACGATCGAAGCTGCTATTTTTACCAGGCCTGTTTTTTATCGCAATGGCACTTTTCACATTGTGGAGTTTACGGATGCTCATTTTCACCGTCATCATCTACGTCCTCGTAAAACTATGGAAGGGCGTGCCGTCAGAGGAAATAATGCGTCCTCTCAAAGATCTTCAACGAGAAACGCCCAACGGAATTTGGAAAAACAAACTATTTTCCGTCCAGTCATCCCCCTTTGCGTCTTATGAATGGGAGGACATCCATATCCACGGATTCTTTGGTGATATTCACATCGATGTAACGGATACAGTACTGCCAAAAGGAACTTCTTTAATTTCTGTTAGGCAAGGTATTGGAAAAATAAAAATTGACTTACCTTACGAAATTCCCGTACGCATTCATTACACGACATTAATCGGTGATGTTAAGCTTTTCAATATTTATCGAAAACGGCTCATTAATGAATCGCTCCATATGAAAGATAGCTATGAAGGAAAATCTGCTGATTCCCCTGAACTTATCATTACGCTTTCCACTTGGGGCGGAGATGTCGAGGTGACACGAAAATGAAGGCAGTCATCGGACGCGGACTTGTTTTATCATTTTTATTTATTGCGATTGCAGCGGTGTACATCTATTTTCTTCTTGGTTTGCCAATAGAGGAAAGTTGGTTTGCGTTTTATGAATTGCAATTTGCGAATGTTTCGCTTGGCTTGTGGATTTTGACTACTATTTTCTTGCTTGCCTGGGGAATCGCTATATGGACGGGTTTTTTAGGAAGTTCAAAAGAGAAAGCAATCGAGCAAAGAATAACAGGGTTGATCGACACTGAGCTAGAAACTGATTCAATCGAGAAGTTCTCTCCCCGTATGGACCGGGCAATCGGGACCGTATCAACGGTCATTCATACGCAGCGAAAAAGTCTGCAACGGATCATAGATGAGCGTGCGGAGGAGCAAGACAAACTTATCCAAGAACGAATTATACAAGAACGACAGCGACTCGCGCGCGAGTTACATGATTCTGTATCCCAGCAACTGTTCGCCGCATCGATGCTATTATCCGCTATTACGGAAAATAACGAAGTTGCTATCGCACAAAAACCGGTACTCCAAGTCGAGCGAATCGTCCAACAGGCGCAACTGGAAATGCGCGCCTTGCTACTCCATTTACGACCGGCGCCCTTGAATAACAAATCACTTGCCGAAGGACTTGAAGAGCTATTAATTGAATTAAGGGAAAAAGTGCTATTCGATATCCGATTCCGTTTGGAAGAAGTGACATTATCAAAAGGTGCGGAAGATCAGTTATTCCGAATCGCGCAGGAGACGCTGTCCAATACACTGCGCCATGCACAAGCCACGGAAGTCGATGTGCTATTTGTGGAACGAGACGGGCTCGCAATTTTCCGGGTGCAAGATAATGGTATCGGATTCAAAGATAGTGATGGAAAAGGCGGCTCATATGGTCTGCAAAACGTTAAAGAACGTGCAATTGAAATCGGTGGAACATGCAAAATCGTTTCCGTTCCCTCACAAGGGACGATTGTGGAAGTGAAATTACCTGCTCGAAAAGGAGATGGACCGAATGATCAAGATCCTGTTAGTGGATGACCATGAAATGGTGAGAATCGGTGTTTCTGCCTATCTACAGATTCAGCCGGATATGGAAGTCATCGGCGAAGCGGTAAATGGGCGCGAAGCCGTAGGAAAAGCACTTGAGTTACGCCCCGATATTATATTGATGGATATGGTGATGCCGGAAATGAACGGTGCCGAAGCAACTGCTGCCATCATTAAGGAGTGGCCGGAAGCAAAAATCGTTATCGTGACAAGTTTTTTAGATGATGACAAAGTATATCCAGCACTTGAAGCAGGCGCAATCAGCTATATATTAAAAACATCGAATGCGAAGCGAATTGCAGAGGCCATCCGTGAAACATTAAAAGGACAAACAGTATTGGAACCTGAAGTCACAACAAAAATGATGCGCAAAATGCGAGCAGGCAATGAACGGCAGCCCCATGATGAGTTGACGGAACGTGAACTTGAAGTATTATTGCACCTTGCGAAAGGTAAAACGAACCAGGAAATCGCAGATGATTTATTTATTGCACTGAAAACAGTGAAAACACATGTTAGCAATCTATTATCTAAACTAGAAGTGCAAGACCGGACACAAGCAGTCATTTATGCATTTAAGCATGAATTAGTAAATTGAAAAGCAGTCATCTTACGTCAGATTAAAACGGACGTGTGATGACTGCTTTTTTTAATGAATTATTCTGAAGCCAAACGGTTCAAAGCATTAATCATGCCTGCATGAACGCCTTCATGCCACACTGCAAATTGAACGACTGCCTCAACTGTCACCATTGTATGCAAGGGTCCAATTGACATCGGTTCCTGTAACGTATTGCTTAGTTTACCTTCGAGCGCTTTAACGACACGTTCTGGTTGTTCCTCTAATGCCGCGAGGAGCTCGTCTGTTGATGGAGCATTTCCTTCCCAGTCGTTAGGGCCTGATCCCGACACAAAAAGAGAGATCCATTCGGGATGGACAGGTTCATAACCTTCCACCGCTTTTTGAATGAGTGTTTCCATCGTTACAAAAATATGACCCGCATTCCAACGAATCGTGTTATTGAATCCTGTTGGTTGTGCATCCCAAGCTTCTGCTTTTGACTTTACAAGACGGCCAAGTGTATAAATACGTGTGAATTTTAACTGATTCATTGTTTCGATGACAATCATCCCTTTCTTTGCTTCTCTTCTACTCTACCGCATCTTATCTACAAATCAAAACGGTCGCTCCACAAAGGGACGACCGCTACTAAGTTATGGTTTAAATGGATCTTCGTTCGGTTTCTCTTTATTCCATTTTTCGTGTGTTTCTTGATCAAACTTGTTATCTTCTTGATGTTTTTCACCAAAAGGGTATTGTTCGCCCGACCTTGGCTTATTATAACCCGTGTCCGTTTTGTATGTTCCGTATGCTGACTGTTCATTCTCACCAGTCTTGTCCAAGGTGTTTTTTCTAAAGACATCCGATGTATTCGAATCGGATGGATCCGCGAGTGGAAGCTCATCGGAATTAGCTACCCCTTTCACTTTCGGTTCAAGATCTTCTTTGTTTGGGTACTTACCATCTGATTTTGTCATAGTATCTATTGATCCTCCTTCTTCGAATAGTGATTCTATTCCCATATTTTAAACTAATGATACAACACATTTCATTAAACAAGCAAGTAGAATCCCATACTAGACAGCAGGATGGCCACTCCAATTACCACGTCTATCCATCTACTTGTCAGCTAAACTATTCTTCTAAATAACCAAAAGCAATTATTTCTTTGGCAGTCGTAAAGGCGTTTGTACTTAGTGCCTAGTAATCTATTTGCATAAGCTAAATTAGACCATTCATGAAAGGAGTGTTGACAATGGGTCAATACGGAGGATATGAGAGCGGAAGCTCATTTGCGTTAATTATTGTGCTTTTCATCCTGTTAATTATTATCGGTGCTTGCTTCATTGGTTAATTAAGGATGTTGTGCATCTAGTACCAGCATACTTGCTATATATGTTGAAATAAAGAAACCACTGAATTTGCTACTGCGCTAGGGGATGCTGCCAGTCTTATGACTTTGGCTCCCCCTTAAAAGGCGCCTTCGCTCAATTTATATTGGTATTTATTTGGTCAACATATATAGTATTATTTTTTTCTTAGGGAGCGCTTGATAAGCGCTCCCTTTCCATATTTCCATTTTATTAATTTTAATGAAACTTTAGACATTATTTGGTCGTCCAATACTGAATCAATGATTGGAGGATCTACTATGATACGGGGAATTATTTTATCGTTATTCAGCATCACTTTTCTACTGTGGATCGAACAATCAGTAGAAGTTACATACATCTGGAAAACCGCGGCGAAAGTGACTCTATTCCTGCTCGTCCCACTCCTATTATTCCGCAAGACGGGATTCCCATTCTTACGCTTGGTCCAAACTGATCGAAAAAGCATGTTGTTTGCGATTGGTTCTGGAGTTGCGATTATGGGGATTATCTTTGCGGCGTTCATCATCTTACAGCCTTTCATAGATATTGCTGCACTTCTAGTTGACCTTGCTAGTGCAGGTATAACGACTACAACATTCCCGTTCATCGCTCTCTATATACTGTTCGGCAATTCGATGTTAGAGGAATTTTACTTCCGCGGTCTGTTGCCAAATCTTGTTGGCAAGTCTCGGATTCGGTTTATTTTACCGTCATTCCTGTTTGCCATTTATCATATTTCAATTTTTCTTCCATGGTTCAGCTCAGCTCTTCTTATACTCGCTGTGACAGGGCTCTGGGTTGGTGGAGTTATCTTTCAACTTGCCAATGAAAAAAGCGGAACAATTTTGCCCTCTTGGACGATTCACATGTGTGCAGATATTGGTGTACTACTTATCGGTGTCTATATCATGTACTTCTATTGAATAAGGCCGCATGACAAAAAAACTGTACACATTCCCCTTCTATAAGGGCTTTGCATACAGCTTATTATTTGTATATCTATTTGTTAAACCGCCGCCACGACGACCGTTACTTTGAATAAATCCCCATCTACTTCGATTTTCATATTCCCATTATGCAAATCAACGATGGATTGCGCAATCGCAAGACCAAGTCCTGAACCATCTGTATGGCGTGATGTATCCGCCCGTTTAAAGCGTTCATATAATTCGTCGATATTTTCACCGAGCTCATACTTCGTCACATTTTTCACGACGAATTCGGCCGTATCCCCTACTTTTCGAAGCGTAATATAAACACGGGTACCCGGCAATGTGTACTTGATGGCATTAACAATCAAGTTATCCAATACGCGCCACCATCTTTTCCCGTCCACATAGGCAACGAGTGCAGCTTCAGGGAAATTCACCCTAAAATCCAGTCCTGATTTCGAGATTTCTTCTTCGTGCTCTGCAAGGGCTTGTTGGAGTAATTGCGTCATATCAACACGCTGCTTGTTAAGCTCCAAGTTACCACTTGCCATTTTCGACACTTCGAATAAATCCTCGATTAACGTCTTCAAACGCTGTGACTTTTTGTCTAAAATGTCTACATATTTTGTACGTTCTTCAGCTGTAATGTCTTCCTTTTTCAAGAGATCCGTGTAGGTAATAATTGATGTCAATGGAGTCCTGAGATCATGACTGACATTCGTAATTAGTTCTGTTTTCAGGCGTTCGCTTTTCGCTTGTTCAGTCACAGAAATATGGACACCTTCACGAAGATTATTCAAATTCTTAGCGTGTTCCGCTAGTGGCGATTTCCCCTCAATATCAATTTCTTTGTGCAATCTCCCATTCGCCATCGCTTCCGTAGCAACCATAATGCGATTCAAATACGCTGTTCTTCTCACAAAGATATAGAGGAATGGCAATCCAGCAAACAAGACAAGCGGAATATAAATCATAATTAATATAGGTTGGATGAGGACAATGCAAAGTCCGATACCTGCTAGGAAAAAGCCAATTAACAGTAGGAACATTTGAATACCAATGGATCGATTCAAGAACATCCCTTGCCACGCAAGTATGAACCTCATACTGTAACTCTCTTTAATATCCTGTATTAGCGCTCCCCTAACTTTTACACGCTCTACAAGTAGGACCAATTGGAATACTATCGCCCATAGGAAGACCATTAAAATGACAAGCGTCATTCCGAGAATGACTCCGGATTCTAATCTATAATGAGTAAAAAATGTAACATAGCGGCCTACAGCATTCCCTAATAAAACCCAAAAAGCACTAGCTGAAAGCAATAGCAATGCTGCTTTCAGGTCAATTTTCTGCCGTTGGTATCTCTCTACATAATAGCTTGTCGTGACCCATTCCTTGTTGAAACGTATAACTGTCAGCAAAGTCGCTAAAGCAAGTATACCAAGCGTCCAAAGGACATATAAAATTAACTGTTTTTGATTATATTGTTTTACATTTTTACCCAGAGAACCTTTCTGCAATGCACTTTGCGGTACAACTACAGTCCCCTCAAACTTCTTCACAGTTTGTGGCTGAGTAGACTCCAAAGCGGCGTCTTGTGCATGCTCTGACGCAGTCTCTTCTGTTACGGTTGAAACAGTATCTCTGAACGCCGAAACTCCACTTTCATATGCCTCTGACGAATAACTATCATAATAAAAGTCATCCAACTGATCAGGCGCCGCAAAGAGATAACCTTCCTCCGCACTAAAAGTCTCTTTATAGCCCGTCGTAACATGGATATCTCCTGAAGTGAACTTTTCTCCCGTTTGACTATCCGTTAACTCATAAACAACAGGAAAATAAAGATTTTCCTCGGTGTTCTGAATGCGTCGCTGCAACTCTTCTTCTAGCTGTTTCTCTTTACTTGCACGGATCTTTACTTCTACATGCGCGTCCGATTCAAAGTTCTTCCGAATGTCGTCAATTTTCGCATCGCGCTCTTCTATCAATGTCGCTTTCAGCTTTTCACTTTTCACCGCTTCCGCATCGGTGATTCGTTGCGTATATTGCACTTCAATATTACCAATCTGCTCAGAAAGAGTACCATAGTAATTACGATGCTCTTCGATTTCGGATTTAGTAACTGTAATCTGTTTTTTCTCCGCTTCTATATCAATCGGATTCAAAACAGCTTGAGTAAGATTTCCATAAAAGTTATTCATTTCCCATTGAAAATCATTCGACTCTACATAGCTCTTACCAATATAACGTAAGTTGCCACCTGTCACTGAAAGCAATGCCGTTAAAAATAATACCGCTAATGAAGTCCACACAACAATTTGTATACCATATTTCTTTTTCACCATCATACACTCCCTTTCATCAGCCGTGTGAGATAAGCGATGGCCCGACTAGAACGCTCCACACCATTGCCTACCAAGTCGATGATATAGGAGAAACAGTAACCAATACTCAGTGCCGCTATAACAATTGCAAGAATCGACCAGAAAGTAGTATAATCATTTTTCGATTTTGTAACCAATGCCCCATACCACCTTTACATACCTTGGATTTTTCGGATCTGCTTCGATTTTCTCACGAATTTTACGAATATGAACTGCGACAATATTTTCAGCATTGTACGCCGCCTCGTTCCAAACCCGTTCATAGATTTCACTGATAGAAAACACACGTCCTGCATTCTTCATCAGTAATTCTGTGATTTTGTATTCGATAGGAGTCAGCTTTACTACATCACCATCGACGGTTATTTCCTTCGCCTCTTCATCAAGAACAAGTCCGTCGATTTCTACTTTTTTCTGACCGTCATATGTACCAAATTGAATATATCGACGTAATTGAGACTTCACACGTGCCATCAATTCCATTGGATGGAACGGTTTGGTCACATAGTCATCGGCTCCCACAGACAAACCGTGAATTTTATCTGAATCCTCCGCTTTTGCACTTAACATGATAATCGGGATATTGCGCACTTCCCGAATTTTGAATGTCGCCGTAATACCATCCATATTCGGCATCATAATGTCGAGAATGAGAAGATGGACGTCGTTCGACTCCAATAACTCGATCGCCTCTTTGCCATCCGCCGCCTTTAGTACGTCGTATCCTTCATTTTTTAAATAAATTTCAATCCCGTCACGGATATCCTGATCGTCATCCGCTACCAACACCGTGAACTTCGCCATCTTCCGCACCTCGCTTTTCTTAACTCTATGATACCAATTGTACCCGCCAAATCTTAACATTTACCAATTGTAATTATGAAGAAAGTCTTAAGATGTGTTTTTAGCTTAACTTTCTTTACCAGAAAAAATATGATTGTTAAACTTTCATATTTGAATGAATGCCAATATCGCCTAAGTAACGTAGAGGATATATTATCCATTTGATATACTAGATGGAAGGGGGCGAGTTCATGAAAGAACGATTTTTCTGGGTGGCGCTAAGTTTAATCGGCATAAGCTGGATGTTGAATTCCATTTATGCTTACTCAAAGCAACTCGATGAGCCCATATTCTTGGACCACTATATCGATGCGGAGTATCAGGATGATTTTTATATGACATTTTATTATTTAACGAACAAAAATAACTCATCAGTTGTCTCATCTGTTTCTACCGGCGAACTAATCGGTTATCCAGAAGACTCTTATTTTTTCGATGAACAAGTTCAAAACAACCAGGTATTCAATCACCATGTTTTACGTAGTACCAACGTGAGGTTTAACTTTGACCCAACCACTCATACAGAAAATTATTCTTTTACAGAAATAGATGTCTCATTTTCTGCTGGAAATAGGATAACTGTTCCTATTGGTATCGTGACGATTCGACCGCGTGTAATTGAAGAATCCCCTCTCGAACAAGTAAGTTCAAGTGGGGATGGCTATCATTATCGGGCTCTAGAACCACTGACAATCGAAATGATTAAAAGCTCATTTCAAGACGTTTTGCAGGATAATTTCTTTATTAAAATAAATTCGTCCTCCACTCCTTCACTACCTGAACGAACCTATGAAAAGTTTCTTGACCAAGAATGGAGCAGGTTACCCGGACTAGATTTGCAAAATATACAATTCCCACTGAACTTAAAGAAAAGTAAAAGAATAAGTGTCTACAGCCAGTTCGCCGCAGACTTTAAAGCTGTGTTAGATGTGAACATCTATATTTCGGGAACAACCGAGTCAGGTAAGCCTTTTTCTACAGTAGGCGGTCTTATTGTGCGTCCTTATTTGGAACAAAAAGATGTCAATGCAATTATCAAGGAGAAAACAAAGGGGGATACCAATGGATAAAGCATTAAGGTATATGTTCTGGGGGTATCTTTTCATTTTTTTCCGGGTCCATATTGGTTTTGATTGGCTAGCTGACCCTGTCGGATATTATTTGATTTACTCCGGATGCTTCATGCTTATCGATAAATATCCTCATGCAAAAAAAGCAGGAATCGTAGCTGGACTAGGCATAGTCATTTCTTTCCCGGCAATTTTCGTTAATCTTTCTGCGCATTATCTCGGTATTTGGGAAGTCTATTCACTTGCTTTACTCGTCCTAAAACTGATTGTCGCCTATTTTCTTTTCGCTGTTCTAAAAAGTATTGTCAATGACTATGCTAATCAAGCATTGATAAACCAGACGAAAAGTGTCTATACATTTTATATAGCTATCCACTTATCCGTGCTTATGCTCATGTCATTTTCCATGAATATAGCTGAGGACCAATGGATCACACTTACATTCATGCTGACAATGGGCGCCTTAGTTATGGATATCATGTTTCTTCTACTACTTGCAGCCATTCGGCAAGCACAACCGCGACAGACAGCTCACGACTATTCGGTATGAAAACAGTGGAAATTGGGAGGGATAAGATGTTTAAAAACCAATCAGGTCAAGTAAGGGCTGGCTGGCTTATTTTACTAACCTTTATAGCCATGCTAATTGTTCAACAGTTATTCTCACTTCCTGGGATTCTTTTATTGATGTTCACTGAAGCACCTTTTAGTGAGGGATTTAGTTATCTCGATATGCAAACTGCTTTCGATTCACACCCTTGGATTTCCCTTTTAATGCAAGGCGGTGGTACAGTCGGTGGAATAGTGATTACTTTTTTACTATGGCGTTTTATAAATAAGGGTTCCATGAAAGAGCTCGGCTTTAGAGGTTCGTTGAAAGACTTATGGTTTGGACTGTTTCTTGGTGCATTATCGATTATCTTTATTTTTATTGTATTGATGGCGACCGGCAATGTGACACTCCTTAATTCATTGTCAAACCCTCATTTCTCAATATTTACGATTACTTTTCTAGTTCTATTTATTCTTGTCGGAATCTTTGAAGAGATGTTCTTTAGAGGATATGTCATGTCCACCATGGCAAGTAGGGGAAATAAAAAGTGGGTTATCTACGTAGCATCCGCTTTAATTTTCAGCATCGCCCATGGTGCAAATCCAAATGTAAGTCTTTTAGGATTAATGAATATTGCACTGGTCGGGCTTTTATTCGCTTATATGTTTGACGCCACAAAAAGTTTGTGGCTGCCGATTGGTTATCATATTACGTGGAACTACTTCCAAGGGAATATTTTTGGATTTGCGGTAAGCGGTACAGCACCAAATGGCATCTATAGCGTTGAACTAGCCGAGGGACATGATTGGCTGACTGGTGGTGCATTCGGCCTAGAAGGTGGAATCCTAGCAACGATGCTAATCTTGGTCGGTTTTATCGCTACAAAGCTTTATTCCAAATCGAAAAATCAAAAAAATACAGGAAGCCTTTAAAGCTTCCTGTATTTTGAATTTCAAAAACAAAAAGACTGTTCAAACCTTCACTTTCCTACCACTCAACGTCAACACAAGAATTCCACCAAGCAACATCGCAATACCCATCCACGACGTTCCTGTCAGTCGTTCACCTACAACAATCACACTCAATATAGCAGCAGTAAGTGGTTCAGCAAGTGACAGGGTGACTGCTGACGATGAAGGTATCCGTTTCAATCCGGCAGAAAACAGGATATATGCCACACTGGTTGTGACGATCCCAAGATACAACACAACAGAAATTCCACGCCCCGTCATAAGCCCTTCCGTTTCGAATAAAAACAAGAATGGCATGAGCATTATCGCACTCATCGAAAAGATAACCGCAACAGCAGGCACAGGATCTACCTTGTCTAGTACGTCTTTATTGACAAGTGTATAAAAGGCAAACAACAATCCAGCCCCAAGTGACATCGCGATTCCCACTGGATTTACAACGATTCCATCTTTATTTAAAAAGAGCAGTGCACAGCCTATAATTGCAAGTGCTGTCGCCATGATCCACACCCGAGTCGGACGGCGTTTTGCTAGTAACCATTCAATGATTCCAGAAAAAACTGGAGCACTTCCGATTGTGACGACCGTGCCTATAGCAACCCCCGTTAATCTGACAGAAGAAAAAAATAAATACTGAAAAATGGCCATCGAAATAGCTGCATACAGGGTAGATCTCCAAGGCCAATTTCGAAAATCGATTTTACGCATAATGAGCAAAATAACTAGTAACGAAAAACCCCCTATAGCAAGCCTCGATGCCCCAACTGCCAACGGATGAATCGTTTGCGGCATGAATGTTTGGGCTGTGCCAGTCGTCCCCCAAAGTATCGCACCTACCAGCACGACTAGATATGAAATACGTTGTGACAAAGTGATCCCCCCTTACTCTCTCTACAGTAGAAGATACCACATAAATCAAATTTTCCAATACCTTAATTCTACTTAATTGAATCCACAAGTGATTATACGAACCTAGCTAAACCGGTGAGATACAACATCTATCTTCATAACTTTTGCTTCACCAGTTCTTTAAACCTCTCCGAATCATCTACTCGAATAGCTACTTGATCATAGAATTTCTTTACCCCCATCAACAGTGTCGCTTCTACTGGATATTTCAACTTTAATAGGACACTCGGGTACACTTTCTCAAAATCACGTGCAATAAAATCAATCGTATTCTTCGAAAATTTTTGTTCCAATACATCAGGGTCTTCTATTATCTCCTCAATATCTTCCCATCGAATTTCCATACGCTTCATCAAACCTAGAGAAACATACATACTTTCATGCTCTATCTGCAAAGGATTGAAGCGTAGTGCTTGAATATCACCTAAAAATAACAGGACTGAGTAGATGTTTATCACTAGCAGAATAAGCGATAAAATAAATGATTTGTCATGCAACCACCAGTGAATACCGATTGTTTCAATCACAATTGCATGGATCATCATCACTTGAAAGGCGATTAAACTTGATTTTTTGTAGAGTGTGAACGTATTGTCTTTTTCTTGCGGTTTCTTTTTCCAAATACAAAAAGCATAATAAAACATGAGCATTTCCGAACAAATCACTTGAATAATCGGATGCTTTCTTACCTTTTCGTCCACTGCATGAGAGAAAGAAAATAAAAGTGGTAAAGGGCTTTTCTTCACCGTTTGAATGATTTCGGGTAAATATTTAAAAAGAGTTACTAACAACAGAACTTCAAGTAAAACGAGTGCACCTTCTATTACAAAACCTGCTAACGTAATCGTCTTAAAAGGAGCTAAATACTCCATCGGAATCATAAAGCGTGCAACCATAAGGCCCCCAGCCATCAACACAATGAGATACTTCCAACTCATTTTACGTTGCCAAGCTAAAAATAAAACGGGTGCCACAATGGTTAAATCAAGGATGGAACCTAGCACGACACCATTCGTTTTTGTAGGCAACAGGTTAAGCCCAAAGGAAGAGCGGTATAAAGCAAAATTAGAAGCCAAAACAAGTAATAATAAGATTAGCCATACAATATGGATTGATTCCCTTTTATATACCATGTTATCCACCTCACTTTTTTTGAGTTATAATGTTTTCCAACTTTTGAAATATACGATGTAACTCCTGAATATCCTTCATTCCTAACTTTTCCTAACTTTTCCTACTACTTTTCGTTAATCGTTTGCTCAATTTATGTAAGTTTTTCGAAATAGGCTATCCTTCTTAATTGATCGAGTTTTATTTTCAATTCCCTACGATTTTCTTTATTGATTTTTCTCAGGTCTGTTTAATAATTGGCTTACAGTACTTGACGTAATTCGTAACCTTGTCGTTAGCTCACTTGTTTTACAGATGCCTATTTTCAATCACATCTTGGTATTCGGAATCTGATTGCAATCCATCTCTTCTACGTTTAATAATCTCTTTCATATTGTTAGATAACCTAGAATCCATTACAACACCTTCTTTCGTTCCGATTAACAGTTAATTAGTATTAACCATAAATACAACTTAACATAATGTCAATAATTGTTATTAATATAAACTAAAAATCTGTATACAAAAAAGCCCGAAATGCATGTAGCATCCCGGGCAATAAATTTCTTATATAAAACGCACAACTTCATCTAAAGGCAAGCGGGAAGACCCGTATGCCGGGGCAGCGGCCTTTCCTAAGGCAATCAGTACAATTGGGAATTGATCACTAGGAAGGTCGAATCTCTCAGCAAATTTCACTTTATCAAAGCCACCTATTGTTGAAGTATCATAGCCTTTTTCTTTGGCAATCAACAGCAATTGCATAGAAACTAGCCCTGCATCGAAAGAAGCGATATTCATTCTTGCCTCTCTTGGAATAGTTGGATAGACCGCATTCGTACTGGCAATCGTACGATCTTTAATCGACTCATCCATATGACCTTCTGCAACATTTTGTGTATAGATTTGCTCCACCTTTTTATACGCATCGATATTACCTAAGACAGCGATAACGGCAGATGAATCCCCCACCTGGACTTGATTGTTAGCAATTACTTGCAGTTCTTTCTTCACCTCGGGGTCTTGGATAACTATAAAACTCCAAGATTGCAGGTTACTAGATGAAGGAGCTATTGTTGCCAGCTTCAGCATTTCTGCAATTTCCTCTTTTGCGATTGTAGCGTTCGGATCGAACACTCTTACCGATTTTCTGTCCTTCATTACACTATATAAATGTGAGTTCAATGTTGTAGTCATTGTATTGCCTCCCTTTCTAAAACTTACTAATAGTAAGTACCTGCATTCAACTTACCATTAGTAAGTTTGTTATGTCAACCCTAACGATACATGTTAAGATAGATGAAAGATAAAGCAGAATGGAGGTTCGACTAGTGAATCAACCGAAAAATTGTGGGAATTCATCACATGTCTGCAACAACTTTCACGATACAATTGAATTTATTGGTAAGAGATGGATGGGGGTAATTATTTATACACTAATGTCCGGACCCAAGCGTTTTCATGAAATCACTGAAGGTATTCCAGGGATATCAGATCGACTTTTAACAGAACGGTTGAATGAATTAATCAAAGAAGGCCTCGTTACAAAAAAACAACTTGAGCCTTCTTCTACTATAGTTGGATATGAGCTAACGGACAGCGGGATGGAATTAAAAGAAGTTATTACTGCCATACGGAACTGGATGGCAAAGCGAACAAACCTTTAGATCAGAAAGGTTAGAGAATTCATTAAACTCCCAAAGAAGAGCTATTTCCCCTAGAGGTTGATAGCTCTTTTCCCTTGCCCTAATTAACCACATTCATCTTTCCTACACTTTTCTCAATCATTTATATCCAGCTATTCCATGGCTGCAACAAGACTTCGAACATCGATATTTATCCTATCCAAATTCTTACTTCTTCATTTTTCACATGTATTGACATGTACGAATCAAAAACACTATGATACACTGGATTGCAGGCTTTTTAACACGTGGTTCGTCAACCATCCCACGCTAAAAAAACTAGGAGGAAATGAATAATGAAAATAAAAACAATGGCCATTAGCGGGATTATCGCCGCTTTATATGTAGCTGTTTCCCTATTAATAGCACCATTAGCATACTCAGCCATCCAATTTAGAATCCCTGAGATGTTCAACCATCTTGTCGTGTTCAATAAAAAGCTCATATTTGGAATTGTGCTTGGTGTATTTGTGACAAACTTATTTTCCCCACTTGGTATGTATGACTTATTTTTTGGGGTAAGCCAATCAATCCTAGCCCTTTCAATTACGATTTTCTCTGCTAAATTCATATCTGGAATATTCAAGCGAATGGTCTTCAACACGCTTGTTTTCACCTTTACAATGTTCATCATTGCTTTCGAGTTGAATCTAGCATTAGAACTGCCTTTCCTACTTACCTGGTTAACAGTCGCAATAGGTGAATTCGTCGTTATGGCTATCGGGATTCCGATTATGATGATTTTAAATAAACGTTTGAAATTCGAAAAACTTATTTAACATAACCCATCCCCTCCATTTCACTGTTAGCGATTGAAATAGAGGGATTTTTTAAGGAGATGGATCGATGTACATAACAATCCAAGAAACCGCTGAACATCTAGGTATGCCTGTCGAACAAGTAGAAAAGTACGTGCGGGAAGGTCGCATCCGTTCCGTCCATGATGGTGAAAAATTCCTTATTAACAAAGATCAGTTTGGACTCTATTTAGAACAGCTCGAAATGTTAAAACACCAAATCGATGAATGGCGGAACGAACCTATTCCACCCGATCGTGACATTAAAGATGAAGATTGAAAAACAAAGATGAAGATTGAAAAACCGGTTGAAAATCTACGGATTTTCAGCCGGTTTTGTTTTATTTAAGATAGGGTATCGTTCCGTTAAAGGTATGGAAATCGCTATAAGAGAAAATACTAAATACATCGATTGGTTGCTTTCAATATGCTTTGCTAGTATAGTAAGAAGCTGTTTCCAAATTACCAGCTCCACGAGGGGGAATTATGAAGAAAATTTCAAATGTCTTTTACATCACAATTGGTCTGATTATTTTGACCGTCGGATATGGCGCGTTTGCACCTGAAAGTTTTGAGGCTGTTACAACGAATGTCCGAAACTTTGTTGCGTCGTCTTTCGGTTGGTACTATATGCTGCTCATGTCATTTATGTTAGCGCTCAGTTTCTTTTTCATCGTCAGTCCATACGGAAAAATCCGGCTTGGAAAAGATACGGACCGTCCGCAGTTTTCAACAGTTACATGGGTTGCCATGCTGTTTTCCGCCGGGATGGGTATCGGCCTAGTCTTTTATGGTGCCGCTGAACCATTATCACACTTTGCAATCAGTCCTGCTTCGGAAGATCCAAATACGGATGCTGCTTTCAAAGAAGCCTTACGTCAATCTTTCTTTCACTGGGGGATTCACATATGGGCCATGTACGGAGTCATTGCGCTATCTTTAGCCTTCTTCCAGTTCCGCAAAGGGGAACCGGGATTAATTTCAGCAACATTGAAGCCGATATTCGGTGAAAAAATGGTTGGACCATGGGGTACTCTCGTCGATGTACTCGCCGTTTTCGCAACAGCATTCGGCGTTGCTACATCACTCGGCTTCGGCGCTGTTCAAATTAATGCAGGCCTAAACTACTTATTTGGTGTTGAGATCAATATCTTTTCACAATTTGTCATCATCGCAATCGTCACGGTCCTGTTCGTTGCATCTGCATGGTCAGGATTAAGTAAGGGCATAAAATATTTATCGAATACAAATTTAGTCCTTGCTCTTGCACTGCTTGGATTTATCGTCGTTCTTGGACCGACATTACTCATTTTCAATATGTTCACTGATTCATTTGGCGGCTACTTTTCAAACCTTGTCCAAATGAGTTTCGGTACAGCACCATTGGACTCTACCGACCGGAAATGGCTTGACGACTGGACAATATTCTACTGGGCATGGTGGATTTCATGGGCACCGTTTGTCAGTATGTTCATTGCCCGTGTTTCAAAAGGCCGTACAATCAGGGAGTTCATGATTGGCGTACTTGCTGCACCTACTTTGCTGGTTACATTCTGGTTCTCAGCGTTTGGAACGACAGCGATTGATATCCAGAAAAAAGGGCTTGTCGACTTGACGCAATCCAGTACAGAACTGACGATTTTCGAAATGTTCAATGTTATGCCAATGTCGTTCATGATATCAGTCTTCGCAATTTTATTGATTGTATCGTTCTTCGTTACTTCAGCCGATTCAGCAACATTTGTCCTTGGCATGCAGTCAACGAATGGTTCGTTGACACCGCCGAATAATGTGAAGCTCATTTGGGGCGTTATCCAATCGACAATTGCGCTCATTTTGCTATCTGTCAACGGCCTCACCGCTTTGCAAAACACGATCATCATCGCTGCATTGCCCTTCTCTTTCGTCATGCTGCTCATGGTTGTCGCGTTGCTCAAAGCGTTGAAAGCCGAATTAAAGTTGATGAAATTAAAATAATAACTAGAAAAAGCGATTCCATAAATGGAATCGCTTTTTCTTAACTATTAACAAGAACCTTTTCACGTTTTCCAATCATTTGAAGGAAGTCTCCGACCATTGCGCTTGCCGTTGGGTACATACCTGCACCCGGACCGACAAGTGTTAAGGCACCGAGATAGTCAGTTTCAACGATGATTGCGTTGTCCACACCTTCGACACCATATAGCGAATGATGAGTTCCGATAAGTACCGGGCCAACACTTCCGTGCAATGTCCCCTTTTCGTCAATCAAAATATCAGCGACATGCCGATAACGAAGCTTAACCTTAGATGCATCCGCCACATCTTCAATAGTAATCTTGTCGATTCCAACAACCGAAACGTCTTGCCAATTTGGTTGCGTACCGAATGCAAGTGCACTCAAAATCATCAGTTTCCGAAAGGCATCTTTGCCACTTATATCGTCCGTCGGATCCGCTTCCGCATAGCCAAGCGTCTGTGCTTCGTGAAGCGCGGCTTTAAATGGAATTCCCTCTTCCCGCATCTTCGTTAAGATGAAGTTGGAAGTGCCATTCAAAATACCTCTAATTCGTAACACCCGGTCTGTCGGTAACAAGTTTGTCACCGTACGGATAATCGGTATGCCACCCGCCGTCGTTGCTTCATACCCAACGTAAACTCCACGGAACTCCGCATGTTTTAGTAACGCCGGACCATGTTTCGCAAACATGGTCTTATTCGCAGTTATTATATGAAAACCTTTTTCTATTGCATCCGAAAGAAACGTATAAGCGGGTTCTTCTCCAACAATCGCCTCAAATATGAGGTCAATGTCCGGATTTAACAGGATTTCTTGAATGTCATCCGTTATCTTCGTTCCAGGTGTCGCTAGACGTTCTTTCTCCTTATCCCGGACCAAAATGGAAACAATGTCGATTGTACAGCCCATTTCCCGCTTAATCTCTTCTTTCCTTTCATTCAAAATCCTATAAATCCCTTCACCTACAGTGCCGAAGCCAAGTAGAGCGACTTTGATTGACGCCATAACGCCACCTCCATGGACTGTTTGATGATGAGTCCCCATTTTTCAAATTCCGTTAAAAAACTTTCATAGCCATGTTTTGTATTGACCAAACAATATATAGAGTTGGGAATCATATAGGCGAACGTTCGAATTTCATCCGTCGGAAACATCGGATCGTGTGTAAACGCAAACGCCACCACTTTTGCAGATATCAGGCAGGAAGCTAGTTCAACGCCTCCTCGACCACGGCCGATGTCATGCGTATTCATGGCACGGATTAAGGGGTAGAAGCTCTCCATGTCATTTCTGCTATTCCCAAAAGGAGATTCCATGTTCCCAATTTTAGTTAATTGTGGTGTCACCGCCATCGGGAAAAGAATATCCATACCCTCGGGATACATAATGCCCCATTCCAGTACACGCATGCCACCGAGCGAACCCCCGATGACCGCCCTTAATCGATTGACACCTAATACCGTCAGCGCTCTCCGTTCTGCATGCACCATATCTCGAATCGTTACTTCTGGAAATAAATTTCTATACAGCTCGCCTGTGTCCGGATTTACAGTTAACGGTCCTGTTGATCCGTCACTTCCGCCAAGTGCGTTAAAAGAGATAACGGATAATTCATTTGTATCGATACTTTTTCCTTTGCCGACAAGACCGCTCCACCAACCCGGATAGTCATCCGTTCCAACTGTCACGTGACTTCCTGTCAAGGCATGACAAACAAGTACATGGGGTGCATCCAACCTGCCCGTTCTTTCATAGGCAAGCTGTACATTTACCAAGACGACTCCTGATTCCAATACCAGATGCCCGATTTCCACTATCCCCGTCTCCACGATTGTCACGCCCTTTCTTGTCACCAAAAAATTATACTGTTACTGGTACCGCTAGTTCGATTGCTTGTGCAAGGTCTGCAATAATATCTTCCGCGGATTCAAGGCCCACCGATAGTCTAATCAATTCTTCAGTCACACCTGATTTTTTCAAGTCCTCAGGCCCAAGCTGCTGATGCGTCGTTGAAGCTGGATGGATAATTAGTGATTTTGCATCCCCAACATTCGCAACATGCGACCAGATTTTGACGTTATCAATCACGTTCCGGCCTGCATCCCGTCCACCTTTAATACCAAATACAATAATGGAACCGAAGCCGTTTTTCAAGTACTTTTTCGCAAGGTCATAAGATGGGTGATCTTCGTTGCCTGTATATGTTACCCATTCGACAGATGGATGTTTTTTCAAGAACTCCGCTACTTTAACGGCATTTTCATTATGTCTTGTCACACGCAAATGCAGTGTTTCAAGTCCTTGGAGGAAATTAAATGCACTATCTGGATCTAAGCAAGGTCCGAAGTCACGCAATAGTTGAACGCGTAGTTTAGTCGCAAATGCCGCCGCTGCTGTATCAATTCCGTAACGGAGACCATGATATGACGCATCAGGCTCTGTGAAGCCAGGAAACCTCCCTTGCGTCCAGTCAAATGTACCCGCATCAACAGCAACTCCACCGATCGTGGTACCGTGTCCGCCAATCCATTTTGTAGCGGAATGGATGACAACATCCGCACCAAATTCGATAGGATTCGAACCATATGGCGAAGCAAATGTACTATCAATAAGAAGCGGTAGACCGTTTTCATGCGCAATGTCCGCAACCGCTTCAATATCGAGTACATGAAGACTCGGGTTACCGATTGTTTCTGCGAATATTGCTTTTGTTTTATCTGTAATTGCTGCACGGAAGTTTTCAGGATCTGTTGCATCGACAAACTTTACATTGATACCGTAGCGCGGAAGTGTAGCGGCGAATAAATTATAAGTACCGCCATATAAGTTGCTTGCTGCGACAATTTCATCTCCAGCACCAGCTACGTTCAAGATAGAGAAAGCGATAGCTGCCATACCTGAGGAGAATGCAACTGCCGCCGTACCACCTTCAAGAAGCGCAATACGCTCTTCAAAAACTGCAACAGTTGGATTTGTAATTCGTGTATAGATGTTGCCTGCTTCTTGTAGTGCAAATAGTTTTTGAGCATGTTCTGTATCACGGAATACAAAAGATGAGGTTCTATGAATTGGAACTGCGCGTGAACCTGTTACAGGATCCGGTTTTTGTCCACCGTGCAGAAGAAGTGTTTCGGGTTGAAGTTTTGTCATCGTCATTACCTCCAGAGTTTTTTTAGATGGATGTGATTGTAATGGGCGGAGACGTTAGGGGTATTTTTGGAATGAAAAATAACCCCCTTCGCTTAAGAAGAGGGTTACGCTTTCGCTTATTCCTCCCCTTATCTTTCAGACCGTTCGCACGAATCTGTAGGAAGTAGCACCTTTGCAAGTTAGTCACTTGCTGGTTGCCGGGCATCGCAGGGCCTATTCCCTCCGCCGCTCTTGATAAGAGTTTGTGATATTCAGTTTTCCATCTTGTGACATAGTATAGTAGATATCTCAATACTTTGTCAATAGTTTACCGAATAATATTTCTGAAACTTGTGTCTATGTGGAATGTTACACTTAGACTACCGTTATTTTAGGAGGAACTTGATATGTGGTTATGGATTGTAGGCGTGCTCTTATGGGGATATGCAGTTGGTTGCCTGCATGGATCAGTTGTTGCGCAGAAAATATCCGGCGTTAACTTGAAAGAAACCGGTGTGAAAAATGCCGGTGCCTCGAATGCGACCATTGTTCTCGGGAAGAAGTTCGGCGCATTAGTTGCAGTAATCGATATCAGTAAAGGTGCAGGAGCTGTCTTACTTGTGCACTATTTCGCAGAAAACGCAGGATTTTCAGAAGCCTTTGTGGCTTTACTTTTATTTCTTACAGCCGCCGCAGCCGTTATTGGCCATAACTTTCCATTTTATATGAACTTTAACGGCGGAAAAGGAACAGCGACAATAATTGGTGTACTGCTTGCAATCGACTGGCAGATCGGGCTCATTGGTTTTGCATTATTTGTCGTCGTAGCGCTAGTAACAGACTTTCTCGTGTTTGGTGTGCTGATGCTCTACGTCACGCTCATCGCGATGGCAGTATTGGCAGACGGATACTGGCCAGTCGTAATAGCAACTTTGTTATTTGCAATCGCCATTTGGAAACATCTCGAGAATTTTCAGCGTATGAAAGAGCGTAGCGAGAAGCGCGTTTCAATGGTCTTTAGAAAAAATAAAACCAAAAACTGAGGACCCCTATAATTGGAGGTTCTCCGTTTTTGGTTTAGCAAGATTAAAAATCTCATCCTAACTCATGCATTTTCATTGAACACTTTCTTCATAACCGCAATAATAAAGTCCACGTCTTCATCGGTACAAGACAGCGGTGGGCTTAGCGCTAGAATATTGTTATAGCCAGCAACTGTATCGCCGTTCCTTCCAATAATAAGTCCATTCGCCTTACATTCGCCAATGATTTTCGCAACACGGGCGTTTGCAGCAGGTTCTTTCGTTTCTTTGTTCTCTACAAGTTCAATGCCTAACAAGAATCCGAGCCCGCGAATATCGCCAACAAAAGGATGATCCAATAAGCAAGCCAACTCTTTTCGAAGGCGCTCGCCAAGCTCAGCCGACCGTTCAACAAGATTTTCTCTCTCAATGATTTCAAGATTCTTCAACGCGACTGCACAAGCCGCAGGATTCCCGCCAAATGTATTAACATGCCGGAAATGACTGTTATCTTCTCCTGTATCG
Organism: Sporosarcina sp. resist; assembly: GCF_014302295.1. Classification (NCBI taxonomy): domain Bacteria; kingdom Bacillati; phylum Bacillota; class Bacilli; order Caryophanales; family Caryophanaceae; genus Sporosarcina; species Sporosarcina sp. resist. Next base: position 4,770,582 of record NZ_CP060287.1, read on the forward strand.
AACTTTTCATAAATATCTTTTCGAATAGCCGTAACCGAAAGTGGCAAGTAAGCGCTCGTTAGTCCCTTTGCCATCGTAATAATGTCCGGTTTCAACTTAAAATGCTGATGACCAAAGTCTTTCCCAGTTCTGCCGAATCCACAAATGACTTCATCAACAATTAGCAGTACACCGTGGCGTGTACAGATTTCCTGAACCTTTTCCAAGTAGATTGGATGTGGGATGAGTATACCGCCTCCTGTAATAAGCGGTTCCATAATAATCCCAGCGATTGTTTCCTTCTGTTCCCAAATGATTTTCTCTTCAAACTCTTGGGCACGTTGTATGTTGTACTCCTCAATTGACTGTCCCGCAGGTCTGCGGTAATTGTCCGGAGGGGCGATGTGCAAGAACCCCGGTGCAAGTGCCTCATACTTGTATTTCCGCAGTGCTTGCCCTGTTGCTGCCAGTGCCCCCATGGAGCTCCCATGATACGCACGATAGCGGGAAATGAATTTGTAGCGTGACGGTTCCCCATTTTGCTGATGGTATTGACGCGCAAGTTTAAACGCTACTTCGTTCGCATCGGATCCGCTGTTTGAGTAAAATATTTTATAGTCACCACCAAGCATTTCATTCAACTTTTCTGCAAGCAGAATAGCAGGCTCATGACTTTGGGTCATCGGTGCATAGGCCATCTTTTTCATCTGATCATAGGCAGCTTGCGCTAGCTCCTCACGACCATAACCGACATTCACACACCATAGTCCAGACATTCCATCTAGATAACGATTGCCATTATGATCTGTAATCCAAGCTCCTTCCCCACTCTCCACTACCATTGGTGGGTTCTTTTCATTATAGGAAGAAATATGGTGCCAAACGTTCTCCCGGTCCTTTTCAACTAATGACCCTGTAGTCTCTTTTGCTGTAGTCATCTTCTCTACCCCCTCCTAATTTCACGATTAATTTCTGGTATTAGTGACGCGCAGTCAACATTTTCTTCCGTGTGTAAAACTCAATTCCGTCGCGACCATTCGCATGCAAGTCACCATAGAATGATTTTTTATAACCAGAAAACGGGAAGAACGCCATCGGAGCTGGAACACCAAGATTCACACCAAGCATCCCCGCATCAATTTCTTCTCTAAACTTCCGGATTGCACTTGCACTATCTGTAAATAAACAAGCCCCGTTTGCAAACTCTGATTTATTCGCAAGTTCGATTGCTTCATCCAATGTATCCACTCTTACAATAGATAGCACAGGAGCAAAAATCTCTTCTTTCCAAATTTTCATTTCCTGAGTGACATTATCAAAAATTGTCGGACCGACGAAATAACCGCCTTCGGAAGTAGACTTGTCTTCACGGCCATCCCGTAATAGTTTGGCGCCTTCCTCAATACCTGATTCGATGTAACCCAGTGTCTTGTCTTTATGTGAATTCCTAATAACAGGTCCAAGGAAAATCCCTTCTTCTAGTCCATTACCAATCGTCAGTTTATTCGACTCGTCTACTAATCTCTCGACAAGTTCATCTGCAATATCACCAACTGCAACGACAACCGCACAAGCCATACATCTTTCTCCAGCGGATCCGAAAGCTGCGTTAATAATATTTGTGATCGTCAAATCCATATCCGCGTCCGGCATAACGATTGTATGGTTTTTCGCGCCCGCTAATGCTTGGACACGCTTACCATTTGAAGTTCCTGTTTTATACACATACTCAGCAACCGGCTGTGAACCTACGAACGACACGGCCGGAATATCTGGATGATTGAGAATGCCATTTACGACTTCATGCGCACCATGGACGATATTGAAAACACCGTCAGGCAGACCCGCTTCATGCAATAATTCTGCAAGACGGTTCGCCAAAAGTGGCGTACGCTCTGATGGTTTTAGGATGAATGTATTTCCACTAGCGATTGCAAGTGGGAACATCCAGCAAGGGACCATCATCGGAAAGTTGAACGGTGTAATTCCACCAATTACGCCTATTGGATAACGATACATACCCGATTCAATGTTCGTTGCGATATCAGGAAGCTGATACCCCATCATTAACGTCGGGGCTCCTGCAGCAAATTCAACACACTCAATCCCGCGCTGTACTTCGCCATACGCTTCAGCATAGTTTTTACCGTTTTCAATCGTAATGATTTTCGCTAGTGCTTCCCAGTTCTCTATTAACAATTGCTGGTATTTAAATAAGATCCTTGACCGTTGAGGAACAGCAACCTTCTTCCACTTCGCAAATGCTGTTTTCGCCGCCTCTACCGCTTTATTCAAATCTTCAAGTGTGGAGATAGGAACTTCGGCCAATATTTCTCCTGTCGCTGGATTTGGTACCTCTTCATATTTATCTGTCGTTGATTTTACCCATTGTCCATTGATGAAGTTTGTAAGCGTCTTCTTTTCTACCTGCGTTAAAATCATTTTCATTCCCCCGTTCTATTGTTCTTGCTACTTTACGCTATCTTCGCTAGACTTCATATTATACTTTACAAATAATTTAGATTACTTTCAATTTACACTTTGTCTAATCATTAGGCGATTATTTTAACGTTATGGAGGTCTACACCTATAATGAATACCTTAAAACTTACTGTCCGCGATGTTCTTTCACGAAGCTCATTCAAACACGCCAAAGTCGTTGCAGGAAAAGAAGGATTGGACCGTCAAGTAAAATGGTCTCATGTATTAGAGGTAAAAGAATTCGATGCCTTAATAAATGGAGGAGAGATGATTCTTACGACAGGCGTTGGCTTACAACTCGATCTTCCAAGCCAGCTAATGTATGTATCGAGGCTGATAGAAAAAGATGTGGCATGTATATGTATAGAAGTAGGACCTTACTTTAAGCTAATTCCACCTGAAATTATTGAACTCGCAGACAAACACGCATTTCCATTCATCGTCTTCGAAAAAACTGTGAAATTTGTCGATATAACTCAAGACCTTCATACTTTTATCATTAATCAACATCATCAGATGCTTTCACAACTCGATATCTTATCAAGGAAATTCATTACACTTTCTCTTGCACCCAACGGTATTTTAAAAATCCTACAAGAACTAAATCAATTTTTCCGACATAATATCCTGTTCATTAGTGATGATACGAAGCCTTATTACTATCCGTCTGAGATCAAAGAGTTGGAAATAACCATCCGAGTCCATCTTGAAAGATCCCCATCGATCAATACAGGACAGAAATTCCTCATGCTGAAGGATCAGAAATTTGCACAAATGCCTGTTAGTGGGCTAGGACAAATTTGGGGGTATCTATTCCTCGAGGTGACAGAACAACTGTCGGATGAATTTCCATTTCTCATATTAGACCGCGCTGCACTTGCAATCGCTCAAATTTTGTTACGTAACCGAACAATAGAAGAGCGCAAACAGAATAACGAAGATGAATTCGTTCGGAATTTATTGAGCGGCAGATCCTTTGAACAGGAAGACCTTCATGCCTATTTGCCCTCCAAAAGCCGAAATACATACTTCAGAGTGTTCATCATACAAATGAAGACATTCGAAACGAATCTTGGTGAAGAAGAATGGGAAGAGATTAAACTGCAACGCTCGATGATGATACGGTCACTCTTTAAACGTAATGGGTTCTTCCCCGCAGTTGCATCCAGCAAAAGTGAGATTGTCATCATTGCATCCTTCATCGCTGCAGATCACTTGATAGATGAGACTAATCGTTTTTCTCAAATTATTGAACATATTGTTAACATAAAAGACAACACTTTCATTGACGGAACCAGATGTACATTTGGAGTAAGTACAGTCTACAAAGAAATTACGGATGCAAAAAAAGGATACAAAGAAGCTGAAGATGTTTTAAAAATGCGCGAGTCTGGCATTACAAAATCATATTTCTATGAAGACTTAGGCATTTATAGGCTTCTTCTATTAGTGGAGAACAACGGTTACCTTGAAACATATGTCCAAGATTACTTATCAACAGTTTTCGACTACGATCTGAAGATGGAAAGCAACCTCTTTGAAACACTTTGTGTTTATCTCGAATGCGGTGGATCGAAAAAAGAGACTGCAGACCGTCTTTTCATAGTTAGACAAACACTGTACCACCGTCTTGAAAAGTTGGAATTACTTCTAGGCGAAGACTTTATGGAGCCATCTAAGCGTCTAGCGCTTGAGGGTGCTATCATGACCTCTCGATTGTTAGGTAATTAGTAAGTTAAACCGGTTGCGCTACTAAACGCAAACCGGTTTTCATGTTCAATGACCGGACCAAAATAGTGTAGCAAGTCCTTATTTTACACTCCGTAAAATTTAAATTCATTTCATCTTACAACTTGTCTACAAATTTTCAGATTTATTTCTGTATGATTGACTTAACAACTTAAAAGAATATTATAACAAATGATTGGAAACGCTTACATCTTAAAAAATTCACTATTTACACAAGGGGGAATGTATATGTCTAATCAACAGGGACAGTTAAATCCAGATTTAAAGATCCGACACATTAGTATGATTTCAATTGCAGGTGTTATCGGAGCAGGTTTGTTTATCGGAAGTGGAGCAGTTATTAATGCGTCTGGACCAGGTGCGATTCTATCCTACGCTTTTGCAGGAACAATTGTCGTCTTGGTTATGCGCATGCTTGGTGAAATGGCGGCCGCCCATCCGACAAGCGGATCCTTCTCTACATATGCAACCGAGTCGATTGGACCATGGGCAGGTTTTACAATCGGATGGTTATATTGGTTCTTCTGGGTTGTCGTTATAGCAATTGAAGCAATTGCCGGTGCTGCTATTATGCAATACTGGATTCCAGAATTCCCACTTTGGTTAATGGCATTAATCTTAACCATTTTGTTAACACTGACAAATCTTTTTTCAGTAAAATCTTTCGGGGAATTTGAATATTGGTTTTCACTCATAAAAGTTGTAAGTATTGGTTTTTTCCTTGTCCTCGGTCTTTGCGTGATTTTCGGATGGTATCCAGGTGTTGTTGCACCTGGAACAGTAAACCTCTTAGGGACAGGTGGATTCATGCCAACAGGATTCGGTTCCGTCTTGTTAGGAATTACAGTAGTCATTTTCTCATTCATGGGTACCGAGATTGTTACGATTGCTGCTGGCGAATCAGATCATCCGGCGAAAGCGGTCCGAATTGCGACAAACAGTGTCATTTGGCGGATTCTTATCTTCTATATCGGTTCTATTGCGATCGTGGTCACTTTGTTGCCATGGAACTCTGCAAATCTGCTGGTCAGTCCATTTGTTGCCGTTCTCGATTATATCGGAATACCTGCCGCAGCCCAGATCATGAACTTTGTTGTATTAACGGCGGTTCTCTCTTGTTTAAATTCAGCATTATATGCCAACTCACGCATGTTATTTGGAATGGCACAGAAAGGCGAAGCGCCAAAAGCCTTTTTAAAATTGAGTAAGAAGGGCGTTCCTGTTCGAGCAATCTTATTCAGCACGGTTTTTTCCTATATAGCGGTCATATTCAGTTACGTATCACCCGATAAACTATTTTTATTTCTCATCAATTCATCAGGGGCTGTCGCACTTTTAGTGTATCTTGTCATCGCCTTCACACATCTAAGAATGCGCAGAAGATTAGAACGTGAAAACCCTGAAGCACTTCAAATTAGAATGTGGTTGTTCCCTTATCTAACGTATGCGACTATTTTCGTTATTACAGGAATCTTTATCGCAATGCTCGTCATTGAATCGTTACGTGTGCAGGCAGTACTTACCTTGCTCATTGCTGGGTTAACCATCGCTTGTTATTTCATCTTTGTTCGAAAGAAAGAAGGTATCAAGGAATTGAAGAAGGGAATTATACAAGCTTCTTCAAGAACGCTTCGCTAATAAATCTAAAAGCCCGGTATCGCCCATTCCATGAGCGATACCGGATGTTTTTATTCCGCTACATACCTATCCATTTCTTAATTGCTAAGCCAACGCATTCATCTTCATTTATTATTTATTAACGATTATATTTCTTCATCACTTCCATCAGTCGTTCATGATCAATAGCTTCAACTACTTTCCCGCTTGGTTTAAGAGCGGACATACTTTCCGCTGCAATCATAGCGTTAATAATCGCCTCATCAATCGCATGACAAGCTTGCTCATAAATCGGGTCAAACTGTTGATCATTTGTGACTTTCATAGTTAGGATTGGGTCTTCCTTTTGATGAATAGACATTTCATTTGCGGTTGAAAATGCAAGAAATATATCACCGGAATCATTTCCCCCCGGACTACCACTCCGTCCAATCCCAATGGATGCACGTTTCGCAAGTCTTTTTAGTTGATGAGGTAACATTGGAATATCAGTCCCGATAATTACAATGATTGAGCCCATTTCCTTTGTGTGTACTATATTCTCAGTCAAGTGTTCTCCAACTGGGACACCTGAAACTTTTAGCCATTCCCTTTTACCGTAGTTTGCTTGCACAAGTACTCCGATGTGGTATTCCTCTCCATCGATATCTAGTTTACGAGAAGAAGTACCAGTTCCCCCTTTAAACCCGTAACAAATCATCCCAGTTCCTCCGCCAACATTGCCCTCCTTCAATTCGCCTGATTGGGCAGATTGTATTGCAGCCAAAACATGCTCTTCTTTAACATGAAGCCCATTAATATCATTTAAAACACCGTCATATGTTTCAGCAACGACAGGCATAGCCCATAAATGTTCATTTAAGAATTGATCTTGATAATTATCTATCATCCATTTGACTACCGCCTGGTGGACAGTACCAACTGAATGCGTATTTGTAATACATATCGGGCTTAAAAAGTATCCGCCGTCGTTTATCCAATGTGTACCTGTCATTTCACCATTGCCATTAAACGAAAATGTTCCAGCCCAGATCGGCTTCATTTCATTTTGTTTACCACGTGGCAATATGGCAGTTACTCCGGTGCGAATTGGACCCTTTCCCACCTCTAATGGACCTTCCCCTTCAATGATTGTTGAATACCCAACGGTAACCCCTGGAACGTCAGTAATTGCGTTATGTAATCCCGTTTCTCCTTCAAATTTCAACCCTAAATCTCGTGCTCGCATCTAAGTCACCCCTTAAATTATATTATTTAAGCCCTTTTTAAAAAATATCGCTATCACATTCACTATACTTCATTTTTTTCAATACTCATTAAACAAATGGTGCATGTAAAGACTTGAATCCCTTACATATTGTCCACCTTGTATCCAATTACAAATAAAATCCGTTATCGCCTACGTAATGAGTGATAACGGATTTTATTGCTTGCTAAAAGTCCAACCATATTTTAATAGCAGTTCCTAAAATAAGAAGTGCCAATAACCATTGAAGTACTTTCGTGTTCATTTTTTGACCAATTTTCGCCCCAATGGGTGCCGCTATAATACTTGCAACAATCATAACCATCGCAGGACCGTACAGCACTTGATCCGTTGTGATCTTACCTATTGTCGAGCCGATTGAGGATATAAATGTAATCGCAAGAGAAGTTGCAATCGTCATTCGCGTAGGTATCTTCAAAACAACTAACATGATTGGTACAAGAATAAAGGCTCCTGCAGCCCCTACAATTCCTGCCGCAATACCAACAATGAACGCTAACAACGTTGCTAGCCACTTATTGAATGTAACTTTATCAACAGGAATGTCATCCAGTCCTTTTTTCGGAATGAACATCATAATCGCAGCGATTGTTGCCAATATACCGTAGACCAGGTTGATAGCACCTTCAGATAACAAATTCGAGCCGTATCCTCCAATAAAACTACCTACTAAAATACTCGAGCCCATGTAAAGAACCAACGTTTTATTAATATAACCGCTTTTACGGTACGCCCATACACCTGAAATTGTTGCGAAAAAGACCTGAATTGCACTTATTCCGGATACTTCGTGAGCGGTGAAGACTGCAACACCAAGTAGGGGCGGGATATACAACAACATCGGATATTTTATAATTGATCCGCCTATACCAACCATTCCTGAAATAAAGGAACCAACAAATCCAATTAAAAATATTGTCACAATAAACGCGAAATCCACCACTTTTTCCTCCTTTCAAAAGGAGAAAGGGCATCTACTATGCAGACACCCTTCCGTTTCAAATTAACCTTTTCGGATCCAAAACGTAAATACGCCAGCCTCTTCTGTATGCTTCACTAAGTCATGCCCACCGGATTTCGACCATGCAGCTAAATCAGCGACGGAACCCTTATCTGTCGCAAGAATCTCCAACACTTCACCCGTTTCCATTTCCTTCATGACTTTCCTTGCACGTACAACCGGCATTGGACAAGCCAACCCTTTAGCGTCTAATACTTTGTTTGATTCCATCACTAATCTCTCCTTAGTTTTCAATAAATTATCTAACCGCACAACGATTTGGTCCGATTTCCATTTCACGCTGGGTTTCTTCATCAGGTGATATTTTCCCCATATTTGTTTCACGTATTTGCTGGTAGGCATTCGGTTGTGGAGGTAAATTCCCAGTCACCATGTCCCTGAATTCCGCTTCGTCTTGAATATTCAAACCGTGATTTTCAGCAAACAATGTACCAAGTTTCTCAGATACACTACCGTCCCTATTCAATTCTTCTATGATCATGAAGTGCGCTGGGAGTACAATCAGTTCCTCTGGCAATTCTTTATAACGTTTGTACAATGACTCTCGTAAATCGCCAACCCAATCTTCAGCTAAACCAGCAAGGTCAGGTCGTCCGATTGAATCGATGAATAGGATATCTCCAGAAAGTAAATACGTATCGTCCACTATGAATGATGTAGATCCAATTGTATGTCCAGGTGTATAAAGAGGTTGAATGGCAATCGTCGTATCACCGATTATAATCGTTCGCCCCTCTTCTAATGACTCATAGGCAAACGTTACTTCACTAGCGTCTTTTGGAGGCAACCAGTACGTTCCATTGACGGCTTCTGCAATTTTGCGTCCCCCGGAAATATGATCTGCATGGAGATGTGTATCTAAAATATGCGTAATTTTAACATCCAACGTTTTCGCGAAATCAAGAAATACATCAGTCATTCGTGTCGCATCGACAATTGCCGCTTCTCCATTTGAAACGATCATGTATGACAAACAACCTTTGCCAATTCGTACGAACTGATACAGCTCTCCGCCGTCTTTCAAGTCACCAATTTTCACTGGCTCCAAATGTTCACTCCAGGCCTTCATGCCACCTTGTAAGTAATGAACTGCACGCCCTTCTTCCGCAATCATTTCCGCAATCATAATGGAAGATCCTTCTTTCGCGCAGACAACGACGATATCTTGACCCGCAGGAAGCTGATGCAGGATTTCTTCAACCCCATCGAGTAAATCGAAATAAGGGATATTAAGATACTGAATGTTCTCTCCTTCAATTTTCCAATCCACAAATGCATCTTCATTACGAACGTCTAGAATGAAAAAGGGTTCTTGATTCACTACTTTTTTCGCTATTGTACTTGCAGTCATTAGTTGAACTGTCATTTGTATACCCCCCCTAGTAATTTCATTTATTAATTACACAATCTTTTCTGTTGGTCCATTCCATTCACTCATGCCAGGCACAACGTTTTTCACTTTTAAAAATCCGGCTTCAGCAAGTTTCTGAGAAGCTACATCACTACGGCTACCTGTACGGCATACGACGTAAATTTCCGCTTCTTTATCAAGATTCCCGAGTTCACTTTCAAGGTCCCCAAGCGGCAAAGACTTAGCCCCTGGAATATGATTGAATGCATATTCTGCCGATTCACGAACATCGAGCACAAGTACTTCACGGTTCTCCTCTAAAACAGCTTGTAGTTGTTCATTCAACACAATATGCGGATGTTTTTTCTCAACTTGTTCTTCTCCACTCGACTTACGTACATAATGCGTCAGAATTCCTGCATCTTCAGTCGTGCCTAAGTAGTCATGCCCGGAACCCTCAGCCCATGCTTTTAAATCCGCCGTAGATCCTTTATCAGTTGCCTGTACTTCCAACACATTTCCTGGTTCCATTTCTTTCATGATCTTTCTCGTTTTGACGATTGGCATTGGACAAGCCAGCCCCTTTGCATCGAGTACGAAATCCGTTTCTATCATGTCATCTTCTCCTTCTACCAATGCCCGTATGGGTATCTTTAAATGTAAAAAAATAATGTTATTCCACTGGACCTTCCCAGTCATTCATACCGCCAACCATGTTTACCACTTTAAAACCGTGCGCCTCAAGCAATTGCACCGCTCTTCCACTACGTCCACCTGAGCGGCATACCATTGTGTACTCAATATCTTTATCCAATTCATGCATACGGAATTCCAATAATCCGAGCGGAATATGAATTGCTTGTGCTATTTTCCTTTCTTTCACTTCATCTACTTCACGCACGTCAATTAGGTGAATCGTTTTGTTCATTTTTAACTTTTCTTGAATCTCTAATGGTGTAATTTCAATCATCTAAAACCCTCCCGCTTTTTGTATTGAATTAAATTTAAATAAACAAGTTTACATTGCCTTCCTGAGCATCTCCGAGATAAGCAGCAACTCCACCGTACTGAATACCATCCATCAATTCTTTCTGCTGCAAACCAAGAAGATCCATCGTCATCGTACAAGCAACAAGCTTTATATCTTGTTCTTCAGCTAGTTCAATCAGTTGCGGAAGTGTCATTGCATTGTGCTTTTTAATAACATGTTTAATCATTTTAGGACCCATTCCAGCAAAGTTCATTTTGGAAATACCCATCTTATCTGCACCGCGCGGCATCATTTTACCAAATACTTTTTCTAGCAAGCCTTTTTTTACTGGGACTAGTTCTTCTTTTCGTAGTGCATTCAATCCCCAAAATGTATGGAAAATCGTTACTTGGTGATCATAAGCTGCAGCACCATTTGCAATGATGTATGCCGCCATTGCTTTATCATAATCTCCACTGAATAATACAATGGTAGTTCTTTTCGTCTCAGACAATCAAATCTTCCTTTCTAGTGGTACCCCGCAGGGTATGATATGCGTTAAAAAGAAAAGAGTCCACTGTTTCATCGACTCTTTACTAGTAGTTCTACTGCTTCTTTTACAATATCCTCTTGTGTTCTTGGATCGCTGTCATCCATTTGTTGTATACATTCAATTAGATTGGAGCTGACAATAACGCCAATCGTTCTATCTATAGCTGAACGTGAGGCTGACAATTGTGTAATTACTTCTTTACAGTCTTTATTGTCATCCATCATTTTTAAAATCCCTTTGATTTGACCCTCAATTCGTTTTAACCTGTTTTTTACTTTGTCATCGTATTCCATACCTATCACTTCCTTTTATTTAAGCTATACCCACACACTATACCCCTACAGGTATAATGTCAACCCCTTTGCTTTTATTAAGATAAAAGTTTCTGAACTTAAGCATAGCTATTAAAGTCTGCATTCCTGCAAATTTCGTTGAAATATGGTATACTAATAGTAGACAGCATGTGTGTTATCGTTTACGATTAGTTGTTTTCCATCTTCATCTACTTGTTGCTGCGGGTTTCCCCGAAGCACTCTTTAATTAGATGGCAAGATGAGAATGGATAATAGGGGGAATTCGAATGGCTTTTCCACGTAGGGAAAAAGAAGTGTCGGATTTTGTCGCAGCGCGCAAAATCGATGAAGAAATTTCATTTGTCCGTAATGAACATGAAGTAAATGGTACTATTTTTAAAATACTTGAGAATTCCGTCATCGTTGAAATCTCATCGAAGGACGCCGAACTTATTGGCGCCGCGTCAAATCTGACTGTTGTTTCACATAAGAATTACTCAATTGTTTAATAAATATAAGAAAAAGGCATCTGCTTCAATAGCGATGCCTTTTTTCTATGCCTCTATATTGTTTAAAATACAAAACGTGCATACATATAACCGACAAGTACAAGAATAACCGTTCCTCCTAGTCCTGCAACAAATGGCTTCATCCCCGCACTACGGAATGCCTCGAACTTCACATTCAGACCTAACCCAGCCATTGACATCGCCATTAATAGATAAGCGAGTGTGACAAATACTGATGCGACCGCTTCCGGTACAATCCCCGTGGTATACAGCGCACTCACTGCAAGGAAACCGAAAATGAACCATGGAATTGGAAGTGTCTTCAATTTGAATTTTTCTGCCGACTGTTTATTCTTCCGTGACATCCAGATTCCTACTCCTCCTGCAACAAAGACGAGTAACATGACACGAGTCAATTTCACGACAAGCGCAAAATCAAGTGCTTCAGTCCCCCCAACATCCCCTGCTGCAACAACATGTGCAATCTCATGAAGTGTCCCACCTGCAAACATGCCAAATGCCTCACTTGAAAGTTCTAACACTGGATATACTAAAGTATAGACAAATGTGAATAACGTTCCAAGAATAGCGATGATGGCAACACTAATTGCGGTCTGCTCGGGTTTTGCCTTTACTTGTGAAGCCACTGCAACAATGGCAGCTGCACCGCAGATCCCCGTTCCGCAAGCAGTTAGAAAACTGATTGTTTTATCAGCCCCAATTGCACGAGCTATACCGTATACAGCTCCAATACCGATTAGAACACTGCCCACTGCCCATAAAAATGCTGGCCATCCTGCAGATGCAATATCGCCCAGATTCAATCGCATGCCGAGAAGGATAATACCAGCACGCAATAATTTTTTTGACGCGAACTCAATACCACCTTCCCACTCTGCGCGAACAGGAAAAAACGTATTCCATAACATTCCGATTAGTATTGCAAAAACAAGTGGACCAATTAACGAAATATAAGGGAGTAGTGTTGCCAATTTTGCGATGACTGCGATGAAAAACGTCAGTCCAATTCCAAGCCAGAATCCTTTTTTCATAGCCATACCTTCTTCCATTTCTTTAAGTATAATCTCATCTTATCGATCAGTAAAATGAGGATATATGATAAAATCGATTAAGATTACTAATAGAAGGGAGCTTATCATCATGCTACTTGAAGAATTGAAAACGTTTGTTGCGGTAATTGAAAAAAAGAATTTCACCAGGGCCGGTGAATCACTAAACATATCTCAACCAACTGTCAGTCTCCATATCAAACATTTGGAAGACGAACTAAAAGCCTCATTGCTCGTACGTGCAAATAAAACATTTCACATTACACCCGCCGGAGTGGTTTTGTATGAACGTGCGATACAATTACTTCATCTCGCAGAGCAAACAAAAGAAGAAATTTTATGGCAACATAATGAGGTTAGCGGAATTCTTCGCATCGCTGCAAGTTACACAATTGGGGAGTCCGTATTGCCGGAGATACTAACGAGGCTACATTATAAATATCCTGATTTGCATGTAGAAGTTGCAATTGCAAATACCGAGGACGTCGAAATTGCGGTCCGCGAATTCCGGTCGGATATCGGTTGTATCGAAGGTAGTGTGCAAACAAAAGGGCTTATCATCCAGCCATTCATGGAAGACGAACTCATCCTTGTCGCAGCAAGCGGACATCCTTTGACAAATATTCGCCACCCTAAAGGAGCTGACCTCCAAACTTCTCACTGGGTCATGCGAGAAGTTGGTTCTGGTACACGGGAGTATACAGATTATTTACTTCAGTCAATCGGTAATGTCAAGCCCTCGAAAACAGTTATCGGTTCGAATGAAGGTGTGAAAAAAGCGATTCTATGTGGGCTCGGTATCGCGGCCGTTTCCATTCATACAGTGAAAGCTGAACTTGATAGTGGAAAGCTTGTACAATTGAAGGTCGATGTCCCTTTACAAAAGCGTATTTTCTCAACCTTGTACTCCCCCCTGATGGCTGCCAAAAAGCATGTCACCGTTTTTTTAGAAGAGCTTCGGTCCAAGTAAAAAAGGGTAAAGACGCTCGACCTAACCCAAAAACTGCATGACCGAAAAAGGGTTTATCCTGTCATTCCTAGAAAAGTAGTAGAAAAGGGGGTTTTCCTTGTGGTTCGAAATCTAGTGCTCACTGCAATTATTGTAATGGGTATCGTTTATATTTTCTTTATCCCAGCGGATCCGGTCGGCTTCAAAATTTTAATGAAACTGATTCCGATGGCACTTATTATCCTATTTGCATTAATGACAAGACCTCTATTTTCCCGTACATACAAACGGATTATAATCGGTGGACTGTTCGTTTGCATGATTGCGGATGGCGTCATCTATTGGTTCTTACCCGGACTTATCACCTTCTTCATTGGTCATATTTTTTATATTTTTGCTTTTCGTCATGGCGCGAAGAAACCCATGCCAATCTGGGTTGCCGCCCCTCTCCTCCTTTACGGTGCAGGTATGGCTATTTGGGTTGCCGGTTCACAATTTTCTGCTGGCCAAACCGTGCTTGGTATCGCCATCATCGCCTACATCGGCGTTATTTTAACGATGGGCTGGATGGCTATTCGCACACGAATGACGCTCGCAATTATCGGCGCACTGCTGTTCATTTTCTCTGATTCAGTTCTTGCAATCGATCGATTCGTTCTGGAAATCCCATACCGGGATGCATTCGTTATGGTGACATATTATGCGGCGCAAGTTTTCATAGCAGCTAGCATTGGAAGTCGGGTTGTAAAGTATTCCGTAAACCGGAACAATCTGATAAGATAGATGAATCAGTACTTCATTATTAGGAGGAATTTTTAAAAATGAAAGAAAAATTAATCGAACGTCTTGTACGTTATGCAAAAATCGATACACAATCAGATGCAGGAAGCAATTTTACGCCGACTACACCAGGCCAATGGGACCTTCTGCACGAATTACAAAAAGAACTAGCGAATATCGGTCTAGAAGACATTACTCTCGACGATAACGGGTATTTATTTGCAACGCTTCCCGCCAATACGGACCGGGATGTGCCAGTCATCGGCTTTCTTGCACACGTCGACACGACCACGGATTTTACCGGAAAAAACGTTAAGCCACAGCGTATCGACAACTATGATGGCAAAGACATACAACTGAACGACAGCATCGTCATGACAGTGAACGCTTTTCCCGAGCTGAAAAATTATGCCGGCCATACCCTTATTACGACTGACGGGACAACACTTCTTGGAGCGGACGATAAAGCGGGGATTGCTGAAATCGTAACAGCGATGGAGTATTTGATTGCGAATCCAGACTTAAAACATGGTAAACTGCGAATTGCCTTCACACCTGACGAAGAAATTGGGCGTGGACCACAAAAGTTTGATGTCGAAAAATTCGGAGCAAAATTTGCCTATACAATGGACGGTGGCCCTCTTGGGGAACTACAATATGAAAGCTTCAATGCCGCAAGTGCAAAAGTAACATTCCACGGGACTAGTGTTCACCCAGGTACCGCGAAAGGTAAAATGGTCAACTCAATTTTAATAGCCAACCAATTTCAGGCTAAAATGCCGGTAGATGAGATACCTGAGAAAACGGATGGTTACGGGGGATTTGTTCATCTCATGCAGTCCAACGGGTCCATTGAAGAATCAACTCTCGGCTATATTATCCGTTATTTCGACCGTGAAACATTCGAAGCAAGAAAACAGCTAATGATTGAAACAGCTGACAATCTAAGAAACGACTATGGCGAAAATGCGGTCACACTCGAAATCCAAGACCAATACTTCAATATGGGTGAAAAAATTGAACCCGTCATGGAAATAGTTGAGATCATGTCCGATGCATTTAAAAATCTCAATATCGAACCAAATATCGTACCTGTACGCGGCGGTACAGATGGGTCCCAATTGTCGTACATGGGCTTACCAACGCCTAACATTTTCACAGGTGGAGAAAATTATCACGGGAAATACGAGTATGTTTCAGTCGATAACATGGTAAAAGCGACTAAAGTCATCATCGAAGCAGTGAAACTTTTTGAAGAACGTGCATAAGTAAGAGGGAGGTAGCTTATGAAAGAAATTTGGATTGGTGTCCTTTCCTCCGTTTTTTTCGCAGTGACCTTCATTTTGAACAGATCTATGGAACTGTCGGGGGGAAGTTGGCTATGGAGTGCTTCCTTACGCTATTTATTTATGGTACCTTTTTTATTCGCTATCGTCGCTTACCGCAAAGGACTTGGTGACGTGAAGAAGGAATTCGTCCATAAACCCGCCCCGTTTTTCATTTGGAGCGTAACGGCCTTTGTCTTATTCTACGCACCACTTACATACGCGGCAGCTTACAGTCCGGGATGGCTTCTTGCCGGCACTTGGCAATTGACAATTGTGGCGGGCGTCCTGCTCGCCCCTTTCTTTACGTTGATTGTGAAAACCTCGGATGGCGAAAAAAAGATTCGACAAAAGATCCCGCTTGTCTCACTTGGAATTACACTTATTATTTTTGCCGGTGTCGTACTTATCCAAATTCCGCACGCACAAAGTGTTGAACCACGTACGTTGCTGCTCGGTATCATTCCAGTTGTTTTAGCAGCATTTGCCTACCCGCTTGGTAACCGCAAAATGATGGAGCTTCTTGGCGGCAGGCTTGATACGTTTCAACGTGTGCTCGGTATGACGCTTATGACAATTCCAGTCTGGATTGGGTTTTCCATCTATGCGTTATGGACGGTCGGTCCCCCTTCTATGAGCCAGTTAGGCCAGTCTTTCATCGTTGGTGTCAGTTCTGGCGTCATTGCTACAACTTTGTTTTTCATGGCCACTGACCGCGTACGGGGAGATCAGGGAAAACTCGCCGCTGTAGAAGCAACACAGTCCACACAGCTTATTTTTGTTATGCTGGGCGAAATGCTTATTCTCGGCATTGCACTCCCTGGTGCCCTTTCACTCTTTGGGATCGCAGTAATTATTGTTGGTATGGGATTACATAGTTTCCAAACTGCACTTGGTAGAAAGAAACAATTAAAAGTACACTGATAATAATTTAAGATGACCTCCATTTGGATTGGAGGTCATTTTTCTTTCGTAAATAATCAAACTATTCTAATATCTAGTTGACTCTCGTTTCCCAAAGTGATATATTGGTTTACAAGTTCACTTTACTATGAAAAGGGAGGATTTTGAGTATGAACACAACTACACCTATTAAACAAGATTTCCAAGTCCATGACGTCACCGCATTGAATAAGGCAAAAAGTATCATTGAAAATAATACTTCCGCTCAAATACAACAAGAAGTTATAGACGCAGTGGAAAGAAATGCTGTTTGGCGGGGAGAGGAGTGCTTGAATTTATTAGCCCCCGAAGCTCCTACAAGTCAAACCGTACGTGATTTACTAGCGTCTGAAGTCGGTACCCGTGCAGCAGAAGGTCATATCGGACCCGAACAAAGATGGTTTGCCGGTACGAAGCATATTGACGAAATTGAAGCTCTTTGCGTAGAGTTATTGAAAAAAGTATTCAAATCGAATTATGCGGATCATCGTCTAGTTGCAAGTATGATAGGAAATATGGCCGTTTATGCAGCTCTGACCGAACCTGGGGATCAAATCATGACGATTGCACAGCCATTAGGCGGACATTCGAGTAACAGACATGATGGACCTGCCGGAATTCGTGGATTGAAGATCGCTGATATTCCTATGAATACAGAAGAACTCACCGTTGATTTGATAGAATTCGAACGAGTTGCAAAGGAATTAAAACCAAAGCTTGTAACACTTGGAGCGTCAATGACACTATTCCCATTTCCGATTAAAGAAATGTCCGAAATCGTGAAAGAGTGGGGTGGGAAGATATTCTTTGACGGCGCCCACCAACTCGGATTAATCGGCGGAGGACAATTCCAAGATCCTTTAAAAGAAGGAGCAAGCGTGATGACTGGGTCAGCGGGAAAAACATTCAGCGGACCTCAAAGTGGAATTATCGTTTGGAATGATCCTGAACTGACAAAACCACTAACAGATGCTATATTCCCTACCCTTGCCGCGACTCATCAAGTGAATCGTGTAGCTGCTCTTGCTGCATCTGCAGCCGAGTTCTTGGAGTTTGGAGAAGCATACATGGAACAAATCGTTAAAAACGCAAAAGCGCTAGGTCAAGCATTCCACGACCGTGGAATCACTGTACTTGGTGCACATAAAGGATTCACTGAAACGCATCAAGTGATTCTGGATGTGAAAGAATTTGGTGGGGGTCTTCATGTTGGGCATGAACTTGCGAAGGCAAACATCATTACGAATAAGAACTTAATTCCAAGTGATCGTACTGAAGATTGGGATCGGCCGAGCGGACTCAGAATCGGAACAATCGAAGTGACACGATTAGGCATGAAAGAAAAGGACATGGCGACGATTGCAAATCTGATCGCCGATATTCTCATATCGAATAAAGACTTGGACGTTGCCAAGAAAGAAGCACTTGAAATGCGTAAATCATTCAAAAAACTTCATTACTGCTTCGAATGAATCAATATAAAAAAGCGTTACAACAATGCTTGAATTGTTGTAACGCCTTTTTTATATTATATAATTAACTTTCAACTTCGGAAAGTAGTCGACCAAGGGTAAGCCAATTATCTTCAACAAGATGTGCGGCCTTTTCTTTGTCGGCCTTTTTACAAGCAGTAATAATTTCTTCATGCTGATTGATTGAAGTCCAACTATCCACCGAATCAAACTTTTTTAACGTTAGCCGATGAATTTTCGGCACAATTCTTTCAAGAGCTTTGTCAATTTCAATATTGCCCGCAACCGCAAGAAAAACTTGGTGGAAATGCTCATCAGCATTAATTGCTCGGTTACTATCTTTACTGTCAAGCGCTTCGGCTAATGAGTGGTTAATTTTCTCCAACTTTGCAAAGTCTATATCCGTCATCTTCGGCACTGCCAATTTTGTAGCTAAAGCATGAAGCGCAGCTACAACGGTAAATGCGTGTTTTGCTTCCTCTTCAACCAATTCCGTCACACGCGTCGAAGAGCCCGGGAATGCTTCGACGAGTCCTTCATCTTCCAGTCGTTTCAATGCCTCTCTCACCGGAGTCCTACTTACTGCAAATTGTTCCGCAAGTTTATTGTCATTCAATCGCTGTCCTGGTTGCAATTCTAAATTGACAATTGCATTTTTGAGCGACTCGTATATTTGGTCTTTTAATGTCGGTCGAATAATTTGTTTTATATTATTTTTTTCCATAAAACCAGTATATCGCATTTTAAATTAACTGACAAACTAAGGTTGCGTTTACGCCCTCCCAAGCATCTATAAAAACCACATCGTTTCAAGACTTACATTCGTGAAAAAGAAATAGCCCGCAACCAATGAAGTTGTGAGCTATTCCATATTTGCTAACGATTCAGCAAACCTAATTACCGTACATATTCTCCAATCGTCTCGACCGCTTTTTCCGTTACCGAGGTATCTATCGCTTTATCAAAATCAATATCACCGCGGATAGCACCATTTGCTTTGTACGCATCATATTGCTTTTTAATATCATCGATGAACATCTTGCCATCAGGATCAAGGCCAGTGACGTTCACTTTCTCCCAAAGAGCCGGGTCTTTTAATGCTGTATGCTTCGTCATGATGTCGATAATTTCATCTTTTCCCTCATTTTTGATAAACGCATCGTTGTAATCGCGGACGCCTTTCAAATAAGCCGCCATGAAGCGTAACGAAACATCTTGTTCTTTATTCATGAAGTCTGGTGATCCAAGAACCAATGCAATTTGAGATTCCGGCGCATAATCAGTTGCATCCCCAAATCGGACGTGGAACCCTTTTTCAACACCTTGTGTGATAAGCGGTTCGATATTTACGGCAGCATCGATTGTTCCACTGCTAATTGCGCCAAGCATACTACCAAAATCACCCATAAGGACAAATTCAACGTCATCTTCGGTTAATCCAGCGTATTTAAGCATTTCATCGTAGATATACCAATCAATTGAGTTAAGTGATGACACTGCAATTTTCTTGCCTTTTAAATCTTTATAGTCTTTTATTACGTCAACCATATGATTACCTATGACGAGAGTAAAATACGACTTCCCTGGCACGTTATGTCCTTTATCTGCAATAATTTTCACGTCAATTCCCTGTGCAATCGCGTTGAAGAAAGATGCAGTCGAAACGCCTCCCGCAATATCCACCTCGCCAGCCGCTAATGCCGGAAGCATGTCATCACTGTTTGCAAACTGAGCAAATTCTACTTCGATATTATAGTCTTCAAAGTATCCTCTCTCTTTTGCAATATAAAAACCTGCACCAGAGGCCGCCCCATCTTCCGCTATGACAACTTTTTCACGTTTTTCAAGCGGTGCCAAATCACCAGAAGGATTAACTGTAGCTACTTCTTCAGGTTTTTCATCTTCTACTACCGGTTTCGCCGTCTCTTTAGGAGAACAGGCACCAACGATTAGCGCTATCGCGAATAACGACAACAACCATCCGTTTTTCATCCACTTTGCCATCGAACCTCTCCCTTTCTATCCATCTTCTCGTCTTGAACGCTGTACTTCTTCCTGCAAGTGCTTCCATATTTCCACGAATTGCCCTGCCATAACTGGGTTTTCTCGTATGTCTTCAATTTTGCGCGGACGTGGCATATCGACAATAATTTCTTGAATAATTTTACCCGGCTGCGAACTCATCAGTAAAATACGATCACTTAGCAATAACGCTTCATCAATACTATGGGTAATGAATAGAATCGTCTTCCCCGTTTCCGACCAAATCGACAGCAACTCTTCCTGCAAGATGAATTTATTTTGCTCATCAAGTGCACCAAACGGTTCATCCATCAACAGGATCTCCGGATCATTGGCAAATGCACGCGCAATACTCACCCGTTGTTTCATGCCCCCTGATAGCTCTTTCGGATAAAGGGTTGAAAATTTTTCTAGACCGGTCTTTTTCAAATAATACGTAGTACGCTCTTTTATAAGTTTTTTCGGCAAATGACGCATTTTGAGTCCGAACGCTACATTTTTCTCGACAGTGAGCCATGGAATGATACCCTTTTCCTGAAACACCATCGATTGCAATGGTCGATCCTCTCCATCCGTCGCGGTTGCAATCGTAAACTCACCAATACTCGGGGTTTCAAGCCCTGCCAAGATTCGAAGTAACGTTGATTTACCGCAACCACTCGGTCCAACAATACAAACGAATTCCCCATCATTGATTGTTACATTAATATCGTCTAGCGCCGTAACACTGCCTTGTTTTTTATAAAATGCCTTTGTTAAATTACGAATGATGATTTTTGCTTTCCTACTCATCTACTCACCTCCACGGTAACATCTTTTTCTGAATTCCTCGTAGCAATAGCGAGAACAGATAACCGAAAAACGAAATGAGGATGAGCCCAACGTACATTTCTTGCAGTAAGAACGCTTTGTACGAAACCCAGATTAGATAGCCAATCCCTGATGTAGCACCCATCATTTCCGCAGCGACAATTGTCAGAAGCGCAATCGCCTGCCCCATCTGAATCCCTTCCAACATAACCGGCATCGCACCGGGCAAAGCAATTTTCGTAAAAAAGTCTAGTTTACTAGCTCCATAATTTTTTGCCACATCCAAATAGATTGAATCGATATTAATGACTCCAGCTGCCGTATTAATGACAACAGGAAAAAAAACACTCCCAGCAATTGTTACAACTTTCGATAAATCACCAATTCCAAAAATAATAATAATGATTGGAAGCAAAGCAAGTGTAGGAATCGGCATGAGCGCCATGACAATTGGCGAAACAAAATGTCGAATTGGCGTATAAAGCCCCATTAACAAACCGATGATGATTCCGGGTATGACGCCTAGCAAAAATCCGACAAGAATCCTGTACAATGAAACGCCGATATGACCCGCCATTTCACCACTTGAAATCATTCCGAAAAATGTCCCCACAATTGCAGATGGAGGCGGAAAGAAGCGGATATCAATCATTCCCGTTCTCGACAAGAATTCCCACATAAAGAGCAGGAATAGGGGCGAGGCAATCGTCAACAGCTGTTTTAACCGTTCTTTCGTTTGTCTTTGTTTCCATTCACGCTGTTCGATTTCAAACGGATCGTATCGGACAGCCTTATCATCTCTCTTCAACGTCCACCACCTCTTCATTCAAATAGTATGTATCTGCCTAAAAATGTGTGTTGGGCATATGCTGATAAACGAGCATCTTTCCATAAGAAAAGCGCTGGAGTCAAGACGTAAATTCTCAACTTCACAACTTATCCTAAGTACGAGATTTTATAATTTCCTAGACAACAAAAAATCCATGGAGCAATAATCCCCCATGGATGATATCCAACCCTATTTATCCACGCCAAGCACTCATACCGCCTGTAACGTTAGAAACATCCTTGAAACTGGCTTTCTTCAAGATTTTCGCTGCTTGTCCACTCCGCATGCCACTTTGACAAATAACGACGATTTCTTTCGATTTGTCTAGGCTAGCCAACTGCGATTTCAATGTACTCAACGGGATATTTTTAAATTCTTTAATATGCCGTCCTTTATATTCCCCCGGTGTCCGTACATCAATGAACTGCACCGATTTATTTTTCAGCATCCCCATTAAGTCCTCCGTCGAAACGGAACGTACACCTTTAGCGGGCATCATTCGCCAGACAAAAAATCCAACGATTAGTAAAATAAAAAGCCATTCCATACGATTTTCCTCCTAGTCTTCCTATAACTTCAATTCCAAATATACTACCAGGGGTATTAACAAGGCAATAAATCCGCTTCGTCTACCCCTTGTAAGGTCCCTTCGTCCAATTAATATAGGTATTCATTTGTTCAACTTATATACAATAAAAAAACAGCGCTCCCTATAAAGGACGCTGCTTCACTATTAATAAAGTATGCCGTTTTTCTTCGCCTCAAACACTAACTCTTCTCGGAACGCCGGGTGGGCAATGTCGATAAGCGCTTTTGCACGTTCAGATAACGATTTGCCATACAGACTAGCGATGCCGTATTCCGTGACGATGTTATCGACGTCATTTTTCGACGTCGTTACGACAGAACCTGGCGACAATTGCAGTTTAATGCGCGAAATGGTGTCGTTTTTCACTGTTGAATGCATGCAGATGAACCCTTTACCATGCTTTGCAAAACGTGCTCCGCGTGCAAAATCTGCTTGTCCACCGGTTGATGAATAATAGCGTCCTCCAATTGTTTCGGAAGCACATTGTCCATTAAGGTCAACTTCCGTCGTCGCATTAATGGATACAATTCTTTCTTCTTTCGCAATCTCACGTGGATCATTCACCATACTCACAGGTAAAAATTCAACCGCAGGGTTTTCATGGAGGAAATCGTACAAACGCTGTGATCCGAATGCAAATGTCGCGACAATCTTCCCTTTATGAGTGAACTTCCGTGTCCCATCGATAGCTCCCGCTTGCACAAGGTTAACGATTCCGTCTGTCAGCATTTCAGTGTGGATACCAAGATGACGGTGGTCTTTCAACATGCTCATAACCGCATTCGGAATGGCTCCAATACCAATTTGGAGTGAATCCCCATTTTCAATAACATTCGTTACAAATTCAGCAATTTTAAGATCTTTCTCACCAATTAATGGAGAGCTTTCTTCTGATAAAGGCGCATCATTTTCAATGTATCCCGCAACTTGGCTAATATGAATTTGGTTTTCACCGTATGTACGTGGCATATGCTTATTCACTTCCAAGACAAACGGAACATGACCAATGAATTCGGAAATATAGTCTGCCTGTGTGCCCAATGAAAAATAACCGTGTTCATCCATTGGAGAAGCAACTGTGATTATCATCGACATGTTCGTAACTTTTTTCAACATGCGCGGGACTTCATGGAAAACGTTGGGAACTAATTCTATTTTGCCCTCTTGATAAGCCTTCCGTGTTGCACCACTTAAAAAGTAGGAGACATGTGAAAGATGACCTTTCATTTTACCTATTATATAATCCCGCTCCCGAAGAGCCAGCATTTGATGAATCTTAACGTTCTGTAATTCCGAATGGTTCTCTTCCAATATATCAAGTAGACGATGAGGTTCCCCATTGGCAATCGGGATAATAATATCAGCCTCTACGTCAATCAAATCAATAAACTGTTCTGCACTCAATCGTTTTTCCACGTCGTTTTTTCACTCCTATAAAAGTCCGCCTATTCAATTAGTATACAGCAGACTGAGCGCTTGCTCAACTTGATGATTGACTAGTAAGAACGCTATAATCGATCTATGACAAACTTAACCACGGACCAGCTCAGACAACTGAATATGTACAGCATTTATGTAGATTCGTCCGAACGGAATTTATTCACATTGAAAATGCTACTCGATAGTCAAAAAACGGAAGATATACTAAATGTCGTCCAAGCAGTGAGCGGAAGCCCCAACCGAACTGTAGCAGCATCGTATTTCATGCGCCGTTTCGGTATGTTTACCGCGATGCAATTTTATAACCTGGCGGCATACGATGAAGTATGGGATGGAAACAATGAACAACTTCATTTTGGTGCAAAAGAAGAATACGGAAAACTGGCTGTTAGTACGTTTGCATCCGCGAAGGATTGGCGATATGTAGAAGACGCGGAACGGCGAGATGTCATTAAGCGGATTCTGCAGGATGAATGCGGAGCTGTCATCCGACAAATCCGCACCGTCACATCTATTTCTCCATTGTCGTTATGGGAAAATATCTTTGGTTTTCTCCTTTGGCAGTACCATGTTCTTTTGGCAAACCCAGGTACCTCCGTAGAAGCACGCGCGGACCTCAACATATTGAAAGACGACACGCTTTGGGAAGGAATCGCACCTCGTTCTTTATTTGCCACCTACTTAAAAGGATGCGAGCCGTCCGCACTTTTGAATACAGAAGTCCGTACCACATGTTGTTTCTCAAAGGATGTACCCGGTCTCATGCAGTGTGGATTTTGTCCATTGAAATAACATGATTCAGTTACTTTTTGCGATAGCTATTGTACCAGATCTTCATCGAATAAATAGTTCCACTGACCGCTCCACCATAGAAAAAACCCATGAAGATACCCGCGGGTAAGTTACCTGGATGACTGATGAAAATAGACAAGATAAGTCCAATAATTGTTGCCGCGGTTGAAAACCAACTTTCAGGGAGTTTAAATAAAAGTTTCAACAGGAATATTCCTAGAAGAATAGCGGGTATTGCCCAAAAAGCATCCCAGACGTTTGTATGGATAATCGGGAACTCATTCCACATGAAAACAATCCTTTTTCACATTAGCCTTCCCACAACACTTATAATTCAATACACTTTTTGAAGATGAAGGGCAGGAATTGAACATGCAAATCAAAGGCCATACAGTTCGAGGAAAAGTTCTTGATGAAGAAACTCGGTGTGCACATTATCATTCCGAAATCGACCGGATTGCGATAAATTTTTATTGTTGTGGCACCTACTATCCCTGCTATGAATGTCATGAAGAAGACGGTTGTGGCAATCCTGGCGTTTGGCCCACTGAGATGTTTGGTGAAAAAGCAGTTCTTTGTGGAGCATGTGGTTATGAACTAACTGTTTCGGAGTATTTGACCTGTGGATCGAAGTGCCTTACTTGTTCAGCACTGTTTAATCCCGGATGTAGTTTACATAAAAATCTTTATTTCCAAACTTAAAACAGGAAAAAAGCAGCATTTGCAACATGCTGCTTTTGTTATATTTGATAACCTATTTAGGTTTTTTCATTCTATTAACGCCAAAATAAATCCCTATACCTACGAGTAGTAGAAGTAGAAGTACTGGTAAGTTTCCGATGAAAAAGACAATCAGGCCCGAACCCGTCGCAAAGATAAAATTTGTACTTGTAGCAAGTTGTTTTTTAGTTTTATCCCACGTGTCTAAATTTTTACTGTCTAGTCCTGGAACAATAACACTATTTTCATACATTGTTATTTCAATAGTAGAAAATGACGTCTGATTTTCTAGATACTTCATCTTTCCTACAATTAATTCGATTTCCTCTTGGACTTTGGATAAATCAGACGATATTTTCAATAAATCCTCTGTTTTTTCTGCCTTCCCCATAAACTCGAGCAGTCTTTCCTCTACTGTTCGTTTTGATTTCACCCTGGACTCTAGATCAATATATTGTTCGGTTACATCTTCCCCGGTCACAGTACGATTCAAAACTTCAGCCGCTTCCCCTTCGGCATCCGTTAAAAACTTTTGAAAGTGCTGCTCTGGGATTCGAACAGTGAGCCGAGCACTTATACTTTCCTCGCTTTCCCGATGCACATTCGATTCAACGATATAACCTCCATAGTCACTCACCTTTTTCTCTATTATAAGCTGAGTATTTTCAAGTTTTTTCACATTGAGCTGTAATTCCGCCCTGTGGATGATTTTCCTATTCGTTGGGATCACTTTAGATTGTTCGTTGGCTAACTCTTCTGTTTCAGCTTTATTCTCTTGCTCTGTCGTTGCCGTATCTTGCGATGTTGATGAGCTCTCCATCTGAATGTCTTTCTTTGATTCGCTCGAACTGCAGGACGCCATAAATACAAGTAAGCCTGATAATAGTAGAGCCAAAACCACATTTCGCTTCATAGAATCCCCCCTATCTATTTAATCAATGAGACGGTGTAATCCAAAAAAGGTTACATCTTCCAATTAAACGGTATGAAAAAACGCTAGATTTTATCTAGCGTTTTTTTAGTCTTCTATTTCTTTTTTAAACAGTCTTCGTCGCAGCGTTTTTGATTTCCTTCCGCCTTGCATAAATATTCTTAACGATCGCTTTACCAACTGCATACGCCGGAACAGCAACGATGATACCGAGAAAACCTGCAATATTACCTGCTGCCAATATAACAGTAATGACTGTAAGTGGATGAATATCCAGTGATTTACCCATTACATTTGGTGTAATAAGATTACTTTCAACTTGCTGGGCGATCACCATTACGACTGCAGCTAAAATACCAATCTTCGGATCCTGTATAAAACCTATGATGATTGCAGGAACAGTTGAAATCCATGGGCCAATGAAAGGAATGAGGTTCATGAACAATCCAAAAATGGCTAATAACAGTGCATACTCCAGTCCAATAATCATATAACCTGCAAACAACAGAATTGCTAATAGAAAACTGATTAACAACTGCCCTTGGATATAAGAACGGAGTACAGTATCGATATCATGTAAGGTCTTTTTGATCCATTCCCGACGTTTTCCCGAAAAGAAATTGTATATGAACGGAGCAAACTTTTCATGATCTTTCAGGATGAAAATGAAGAAAAACGGGACTAATATAAGCAGGAACATTGCTTGAAAGAAGGATTGTAAAAATTGAACAACCCATTTCCCAAAATTAACCGCTATGGATTGAAGTGATTCAACCGCACTATCAATTGAATCTTCAAGTTTTGGTGGTAAATCACTTTTTTGTTGAAGTAATGTGTATGTCAAATCATTTATTTCTTGGGCGATAGTAGGCGTATTTTCGACTAATTTATTAATTTGATTCGTTACTGGAGGAGCAATAATTGCTACGAATATCCAAACGACTGCTACGAGAATCGCTATAACCGAAAGAATGCTTCCCCACCTTGGTACTTTACGTTTTTCCAGAAAACGTTGAACCGGTTCCGTAATATAATATAGAACTCCGCCAAGTAATAATGGTATGAATATTGCCTTTGCTATGATTACTAAAGGCGAAAAAATCCCTTGAATCTCTATAAAGTATTTAATAATTAGCATCGCAAGCAGTATTCCGACACCTACTTGAAACCATAACTTTTTCGTCACATATCCCACTTCCTTTTCAATTATGTATTGTTATTTTAAGTATACGTTGTTATACGCTTGGCGTCGAAGAAAGTTTCAACTTTTCCTTACGAAATGATAAACATATGGTCCTTCAAAAAAAGTCCAAGCTTTTAAACCAGTACCGCCACTTATACTTCCATACTACAATTTGGATACTATCTGTTTCACCTATACCCAAAGACCCAGAAGTGAAAAAAGACTGCCCAATTCGGACAGCCCATTTACACACTGGTGATAGAAAAAATCACCCAACTCTAAGATTAATTTGAATACCGGAAGGATCTACCGTTACAAATCCACTACCATTCAATTCCACTTTTCCATCTAATGCTTCCACTTTCGTAATCGCTTCTTTCAATGTAGCCTCATTCGGATAAATAAGCGTGTACGATTGAAGTCCAACATTTCCCACAGTTGGACGTGATACACCTTCGCCATTCCATGTATTCAAGCCAATATGATGATGATACTTCCCGTTAGACATGAATAATGCTTGCGGATAGTCCGTAACGACTTCGAAGCCGAGTGCATTGTAGAATATTTCCGATTCAGGCAAATTGGCTACATGTAAATGTACATGGCCCATAACCGTTCCGACAGGAAGACCATCCCACGTCTGCTCCCCACTTTCTGCAATAATACTTTCTCCGTCAAGCGCATCTGTACTCATTGCAACTTTTCCATTGTCCCAACTCCAAACAGCAGGATCACGATCTATATAAATTTCAATTCCGTTGCCATCCGGATCTGACAAATAGAGCGCCTCGCTCACAAGGTGATCCGCAGCCCCAATTCGTACATTCTGTTGGATGAAATGTTTAATAATTGCCCCTAAATCGGCTCTCTTCGGCAACAATAATGCAAAATGATACAATCCAGATTTATGCGCCTCTTTCGGCATAACATTTTCCGGTTGTTCAATAATCAGCAAAGGCGTCTTGCCATCTGCTGTCAGGACAACTTTATCCACGGCTTCTTCAAGTATTTTAAATCCAATCACCTCTTTATAAAATTGGACAGCTCTATTTATGTCCAAAACGTTGAGATGTACTTCCCCTGTATACGTATGCGGTGCTGTATGAAAATTCATTTTTATTCCCCCTTATCGATAACAGTAAGTTAATTACTTTATGTAACTAACTTTATATGTTATAATGACAGTTGTCAACACATTATGTTCGGCGAAAGGAGCTTCAATGATATGAATGAATTTGAACTTTGCCCGCGTTTCGAGAAGGCCGTATCTATTCTAAGCCAACGCTGGACCGCCCTTATTTTGTATCAATTAATGGCAGGACCACAGCGCTTTTGCACAATGACTGACAAACTTGGTGTCAGTGGAAAAACACTTTCAGAACGTTTAAAAGATCTTGATCAGCAAGGCTTTGTCATCCGCCACGTTTACCCTGAAACACCTGTGCGAATTGAGTATTCATTAACTGAAAAAGGAATGTCTCTAACGCCTATTATGAAAGAAATTGAGAATTGGTCACAGAAGTGGATTGAGCGTGAAGCAGTTTCTCCTAATGAAAAAGCATAAGAATTCACATGTTTTTCACACTTATCCGACTATCGCATTCCTAAACCCCTCGATTATAGAAAGAGTAGTTTCAACTAAATGAAAATGTATACTCTATAAATAGATGCTCTATTGTACTAGAAGGAGTGGGAGTTATGAGGACGCTGCTAATCGACAACTACGATTCATATACATTCAATCTTTATCAACTCATTGCCTCTATAAACGAAGAACTACCCATAGTAGTTCGGAATGATCAATATTCATGGAACGAATTACAATCCATTTCGTTTGATAATGTGATTATTTCTCCAGGACCAGGAACACCAACGAAAGAAAAAGATTTTGGTGTTTGTCGAGATGTTTTACGCCTATCAGAAGTGCCAATTTTAGGGGTCTGCTTAGGTCATCAGGGATTCGCCCATACTTTTGGCGCAAAAGTTGTGAAAGCACCTACGCCGATGCATGGAAGAATAAGTAAAGTCTTTCATAACGATTCTGAGTTATTTAAGGGAGTACCCCAAGAATTCGAAGTAGTTCGCTATCATTCACTTATTGTCGAGGATGATTTACCTACTTGTTTACAAAAAACAGCATGGACTGCTGATGGAATTATAATGGGCTTGCAGCATACTGAAAAACCAATATGCGGTGTACAGTTCCACCCTGAATCCATTTGCACTGAGTTCGGACATCAAATACTAGAAAATTTTTCGTTAATGAATAAAAAAACTACTATTTATGGATAAATCAGTATTTCCAAGGAGATGTTCTTGTTGACAAATATCCCAGAGATTTCGATAGTCCCACGGGGCATGTCTCGTGAAATGTCTACTGCATTACCCACTGTAAAGGTTTTGAGTAGAAAACTATTAAATTTTGTAGAACCAGAAGAAGTTTTTCAGCATTTTTTTGCTGAAGAAGCATATGCTTTTTGGCTTGATAGTAGTCGTGTCGAATCTGACCTATCTCGTTTTTCTTTTATGGGAGCAACTAATGGACCATTAAGTAAAGTGATTAAGTACGACTCAAAAACACAGCTTGTTCAAATTAGTGACGCACAAGGACAAACTGAGCTTACAGAAGATATTTTCAACTATATTGATTCTGAGATCCATAAAATGCAACAACATTCTAATGAATTACCGTTTGATTTTAATGGCGGATTTGTAGGTTATTTTGGATATGAATTGAAAGCTGAATGCGGCGCCAATGAACACCATGTATCCTCAAATCCTGATGCCTTGTTTATTCTAGCCGACCGATTAATTGCCTTTGACCACAATGAGCGCTGCATATATTTAGTTAGTATTGTTCCATATAATGCCCCTACATCCGCTTCTGAATGGTTTGACGCTACGGAACAGCAACTACAAAACGTTCCATCTATAGCACCCGTGGAAGTAACAAACAATGATACCCGCACACCGCTTAATTTTGAATTAAGTCAATCGTACGCTCAGTATGTAAATAAGATAGAAGAATGTAAAAAGTATATTACTGAAGGTGAAACTTATGAGGTTTGCTTAACGAATAGAATTAATATTAATGAACATTTCAATCCATTAGTTACATATCGTATTCTTAGAAATATTAATCCAGCTCCATACTCGTCCTTTCTTAAGTTCGGGGAATTGAGTGTTCTATGTTCTTCTCCTGAACGTTTCCTAAAAATTGATCAAGATCGAGTGGTCGAAGCTAAACCAATTAAAGGGACGATTGCTCGTGGGAAAAATATCGAGGACGATCTCAGATTGGCTGAAATATTGCGTACTAGTGAAAAGGATAGAGCAGAAAATTTGATGATTGTTGATCTTCTTCGAAATGACTTGGGTTTAGTTTGTGATATTGGAAGTGTTCACGTACCGAAATTGATGGCTATTGAATCTTATCAAACAGTGCATCAACTCGTTTCAACAATTAAAGGGACGTTAAGAGCGGAATTAACAGCAATTGATTGTATACGATCAGCATTTCCTGGAGGATCGATGACCGGAGCTCCCAAAATACGAACCATGGATTATATTGATAAATTAGAGACGAATGCTCGTGGCATTTACTCGGGAGCAATTGGATTTTTGAGCTTAAATGGTACTACAGATTTAAATATTGTCATTCGAACGATTATAATGACTCCCGAACAGGCTACTGTAGGTGTGGGTGGAGCAATCACAATTTTATCTGATCCTGAACGAGAATTTGAAGAAACTCTTTTGAAAGGTCGCGCTTTAGTCAAAGCACTTACGATTTCTCAGTTTGGAAAATTCGATAAAAAATTATATACATTTAATGATCCCCATATGGATAGTTTGTTTAATAAGCTATTATAGTGAAACAGTTCGTATACAAATTCCCAAAGTTTCTAACCTTAATCAACTTCATAACTCTGAGCTCTTATAACACGAGGGTTTTTGAACATTAAGAAAAGCGCAGGTGCCCTCTAAGATGCGACAGGCATAAGACGGAACAGTGGAGCGACGTTCCTTTGCCCCAGAAGGATACAGTTCATTCTTTCCTAGCTAGATCGACTTTTGACTCCGAGCGCCTGACGCCGCCCGGAGCTAGACATTGTTCCGGGTCGAAAACTTATACTTTCTTATTTGTTGTTTCACTTTTTTATATACGTTTTTAAAAACCCTTCAATCTGCGCAGGTGTTTTCAAATAATGTACGTTCTTCCCTTCACCTGCATAGCGTTGTATTCGCTCTAGCATTTTCCTTTTTCGTGCCCCATATGTTGTGAGGATGAATTTCAGAAACGCCTTATCAATCTTCTCTTTACAACCTTCACCAATATCATTCCTCGTTTTCCCATGGAATTGTACTCTTCGCTTTAATACACGGTACAAACAGACACGGAGAGGGAGCTCCAAATAAATAACGGTATCTGCATATGGCTCTCGTATATCGAATGTCCCTGAATAATTCCCCTCAACTATCCATTGCTCATTTTGGACAACTTGTTGTTGAGCTAATGAAAACTCTTCAGGCGGGGCTTCCACCCAATTTGGTTTCCAATACAAACAATCTAAATGTGTTACTTCGATTCCAGTCAATTCGCCTAATCGACGTGCAAATGTTGATTTTCCAGCACCCGCTGACACCCCGATGACCATAATTTTATTCATTCCGTAACTCCTCCTCATTGTCTGGGACTTGGTGAATTCCCTCCTACATATAAACTACCATCCCCATGACCAAATAACCCAAAATATGTATTTAAACCTCTCAAAATCATTATACAGTATATATAGCTGAACTATTCCAAATTTATACCGATCCGAAAAAGACGAACAATCGGTATTGAATTTTACCTAATGATAGGATATATTCTAACTAACGCAATAAAATCATATAAAATATAATGAAATATTTATATTTATTCACAAAACCCGAACAATGAACTTGATTCACTTTGGTTATCATAACGATTTAATAATACTATTATTAAATTGTGTCCATATTTCGAATCATTATATCCATTCCCATATTTCAAGATTTTCGACATCATTAGGGATTATCTTTGTTTTACTTATGGTAAACGACTACTCAAGTGGTTGAAATATTGATACTACCTACTAGTCACGCAATTGGCAATCACTTTAAAATAGAAAAACCACAGTTTTCTTCTTCACCCCATCGCTCTACTATGCTAAAGTAGTAAAACACTAAATTTTGATAGACGAGATAAAACTCTCACGAAAGCTGCTTTCTATTTTGAGGAGGAAGATCATGACCACAAGCTATCAAGGTACGAATAAAATGATTACAGGAATCGTGTTTGGTGTCATAACGTTTTGGCTTTTCGCGCAATCCATGGTCAATGTTGTTCCCGCAATCCAATCGGATCTAGGAATTTCACTGGGTGTACTTAATATTGCAATCAGTTTGACCGCTTTATTCTCAGGTATTTTCGTCGTGGCAGCAGGCGGGCTTGCTGATAAAATTGGTCGTAAGAAAATGACCTATTTCGGGCTCATATTAAGTATCATTGGCTCACTTTGCCTCGTGTTTACGAATGGTGCCGCACTGTTAATTATCGGACGGATCATCCAAGGATTATCGGCTGCTTGTATTATGCCAGCAACGATTGCCTTGATGAGAACGTACTATGAAGGTGCTGAAAGGCAACGTGCACTTAGTTATTGGTCCATCGGGTCTTGGGGTGGTTCGGGTGTTTGTTCATTTGCAGGAGGAGCTATCGCAACTTCTATGGGTTGGAGATGGATCTTTGTTTTCTCAATTATTTTCGCCATCTTGGCTATGATTTTGATCAAAGATACCCCCGAAAGCAAAGTTGAACAGCAAGGCTCTTCCCGTTTCGACTTTACCGGCTTAGTTGCATTTGTTTTAACGATGATTGCATTAAACGTGGTTATTACGCGCGGTGCAGATTTCGGATGGACAAGCCCGCTCACATTAAGTTTAATTGTCGCTACGCTAGTTGGAATGCTATTCTTCATCAAAATAGAAATAGGTAAATTACATGCTTTGATTGATTTTAAATTATTTAAAAACAAACCGTATACGGGTGCTACCATCTCCAACTTCTTATTAAACGCGGTTGCTGGTACGCTCGTTGTAGCAAATACATATGTGCAAGTCGGAAGAGGCTTCACGGCGTTTCAATCAGGTATGCTATCAATTGGCTATTTAGTGGCAGTCCTTGTCATGATCCGTGTCGGTGAAAAAGTACTGCAACGAACCGGTGCTAGATTACCAATGATGGCAGGCTCTATCTTGGCGGCAATTGGCATCGGGTTAATGGCTTTGACATTTTTACCGGACACAGCTTATATCATCGTTGTCTTTTTCGGATTTATCCTGTTCGGTGTAGGACTTGGGCTGTATGCAACACCGTCCACTGACACAGCTGTATCAAGTGCCCCTGAAGATAAAGTCGGTTCAGCGTCAGGTATTTACAAAATGGCGAGTTCTCTCGGCAGCTCCTTTGGCGTTGCCATATCTGCCACCGTGTACGGTACAATGACGATGACAGGCAATATTGAAAAGGCAGCCTCTGCCGGAATTATTACCAACGTTATATTCGCAGTACTTGCGTTAATAGCGATCATGTTTTTGGTTCCTAAAGCGAGACAAGATGCTACAAAACAAGTAGTCAGCAGACAAAATGAAAAATTTACAAATCCCGTTAATAATAGCGGTAGAATAGGATAGTATTTATATTAATACGCATAAAACAACCTTAAATCATAATCGATTTAAGGTTGTTTTATAAATTACTGTGTTTATTTCATAATTGTCTTGGTGACCGTCATCCACTAAAATTCAAACCTCCTGCTTTGCAGGTTTGTGCTGAATTGCCACTTGAAAGGTAGTCAGTTGTGAACTTATGATTGGATTATCCGCTGATTTTTGTTCATTTTTCTTATCATGCGTTTTTTGAGATGCTCTGCTACCCAACCATTCATCAAAAAACTTTCTTTCTTCCCATGTAGTGCAGATTTTCAACTCATCATATTCCGGACTATTTTCTTTTTTCAATACTTCCATTAAAACAAATCCCTCAAATGTATGAACAGATTTTGGTGTTTGAAAACGTGCAAGAACCTCTTCTACGTTTCCTTTTTTGATACGGATTGTATTTACTGCTTTCATCATAATTCAACTTCCTCCCTCAGTGTTAAAGACTCTAGATACTGGTATACAGTCCGTGCAGGTTCTCCACCCATTTGCGCATGTCGAAGCAATGCAATACCATGCGGACCTGGAGCCGCAATGACATTAGGCTGTATAGCAACGATTGCTTTTACGATACTTAGTTCGCCAAGCATCGCTGCCGCGAAGATATCCATTCGTGCACCACGTTCGAGTAGCCATTCTGCAATTGCACGATTACCTGTATGGGCTGCTGCCCCAAGCCCACTTTCCCAATCGTCACCTCCCCAGTTCGTAATGGAATGAAGAAGCGCCGGCTCTTGCTTTACTAACCTCTTTACCTCTTCAAAATCTCCATGTGCAGCAATAATAAACGCCCTTACCAACTCATTGCTAAGTGGCCCTTTTCTCATATAATTTCTTCCTTTCGTAACCTTATTGGTGTGAAAAATGGTTTTCCGTTGTCCTTATAGATATCTGCATCTATTTCAAAAATAGATTGAAACATTTCCCTACATAACACGCATTGCGGAATACCATCGTACTGAACCTTCCCATCCTTTAAAACGACAAGGCGATCACTATAACGTGCTGCTTGGTTGATGTCATGCAAGACCATTACAACAGTCATGCCAAACTTTGTATTTAACTCTTCGACAAGCTCCATCACTTCTAATTGGTGTGATATATCAAGAAATGTTGTTGGTTCATCTAACAGTAAAATCTTTGGCCGCTGGGCAACAGCCAGTGCAATCCATGCCCGTTGCCTTTCTCCACCAGAAAGTGATTGTAACGTCCGGTTTTTAAATCGAGTTAACCTCGTAACCTCCATCGCCCATTGAACGATTTCATCATCTTCTTTAGTCAACTTGCCGTAAGCCCCCCGATGTGGATACCTTCCAAATTCGATGAGTTCGCCTACCGTCAAATCGAGTTGATGATCTTGCATTTGTGGTAGCATGGCAAGTTTTTTTGCGACATCTAGACTTTTCATTGAACCAATCATTTGTCCATCTAGGATTACTTCACCACTTTTCGGAGTTATAAGACGTGAAACAAGTCGGAGCAATGTCGATTTACCAGACCCATTTGGACCTATTAAGCTGACGATTTCACCTTCCTTTATGTGTAAGTCAATCGCTTGTAACTGAAAGGAAGGAGAATGTTCGAATGCGACATCTTTAGTTAGAAGCAAATGAGTCCCTCCTTCTCTGAATCATATATAAGAAAAATGGGCCGCCTAAGAATGCCAACAAAATCCCCACTGGCAACTCGATTGGATTAAAAGCACTCCGTGCAACTGTATCAGCCAATACAACGAGCAACCCTCCGCCAAGTGCGGATGCAGGCAGTAAATAGCGATAATCTCCACCAATCATAATTCTTAATATATGTGGCACAACAAGCCCAACAAAGCCTATTAAACCGGCTACACTTACAGCTATTCCCGCAAGAAGTGTACTAAGAACAATTAGGAAAAAACGACTTTTTTCAACATTGTGGCCAAGCAGTTTTGCAACTTCATCACCAAGTCTTAAAATGCGAATATGCCTGATTGCAAACAAAGATAATACAAGCGCTCCAACCGCGTAATAAATAATCATTTCAAATTGAATCCACCCCACGCCCCCAATGCCACCGGCTAGCCATGGAAGAACTGATTGCACACGGTCGCTATATAACAGCATGAGTGCACTCATGAACGCACCAATTACGGCATTAATGGCTACACCAACTAATATAATACGTACGGGTGAAGTGCCGCCTTTCCAAGAGAACGCATAAATAATGAGCGCAGTGATGAGAGCCCCTATAAAAGCTGCTAAAGGCAAGAATAGGATATACGCCGGGAAGATAATCATAATAGTCGTTGCGGCGAGACCAGCTCCAGACGACACCCCTATAATTCCCGGATCTGCTAGTGGATTTTTCATTACGCCTTGTAAAATAGCACCAGATACCGCGAGACACATTCCGACAATCATTCCAATTAAAACTCGCGGGAAACGTAACTCCCATATAATTCGTCTAGCCAATGAATCATCTGAGTGAAAAAGACCACTCCAAACTTCACTGAATGTAAATGAAACAGGCCCAATCATTAAACTTACCGTACACGCAAATACAAGAAGGATACTAAAAGAGATAACTACAATTGTTCGTTTTTTTGCGAGTGGATGAACATTTTTAGATACTTGAACTTCTACCGCTTCCATTTTATTTAACCGCCGCTAGATTTTCCTTCATCACCTCAAGTGCTTCTACTACTTTTGTACCTGGGTTTGAACCAAATAAATGTGAAGGTAAAATAAATACATTGCCATTTTTTACTGCATCAAGATTTTTCCAAGCTGCATTCTTTTCCATTTCACTTTCAAAAGCCGCTTTTAACCCCTTCTGGATCGCCATGTGTAATCAGCATCACAACTTTTGGATTTCTTTCGATAATCTTTTCAACACTTAAACTCGCATACTGCGGATAATTCTCTTCTTGTGGAAAATCGGATGCAATATTTTCTCCACCCGCTTTTTCCAATAAATCACCTGTAAGAGAGTTTGGAAGAGCCGCTAGATACGTACCTGGCGCACCATATACCAATAGTGTTTTCACTGGATAAGAATTGGTTTTTCCGCTATTTTCTACTTCTTCCGTAATCGTTTTATTCATACTTTCAGCTTCTGTTTCTTTTTGAAATAGTTGTCCATATAGACGAATCGTTTCTTGAATATCAGCGATTGAATTTGCTTTAGTGTAAATAACCTTCGTTCCTTGTCGTTCTATATTTTCAGCATGTTGCTTGAAACTCATTGCTGCGGCTAAAACAGTTGGATGAACTTCCGCTAATTTCTCAAAGTTTGGCTGATGTGGATTACCGATTTCCGTAATACTTTCTACTTCTTTTGAAACAGGTCCACTTGCCGTTGGACGGCCAGTCACATTAGCACCTAATGCTAGTAAAATATCTAAGTCTCCTGAATTTAAAACTGCAATAGATTCTGGAGCACTTTCAAACGTAATACTTTCACCCGATGCATCTGTCACTTCAATAGCTGACGTTACCTCTTCTTTTTTCTCCTTATCTTTTGGTTCCTCTTCTTTCACTGCTGCTTTACCATTCTCCGTACCACATGCTGCTAAAACGAGTAACAACAGTACAGATAATAAAAGTAATGATACCTTCTTCATTTTCCACACTCCCAATTAATAATGATAATCATTCTCAGTGGTTTCCATTCTACTGATAACAATTCTCACTGTCAATGAATTATTTGAAAATAAAAAAACCAATCTAAGAGTTTCCCCCTAAATTGGCTCATTCATCATATTGAGTTTGATGATTCTTTTAATTTAACTTTAATATTAAATTTCCCATATCTATTTAGGTGAATTTCACGGCTTTGATTAAAGTGCATAAAAACAGCCTTAAATCGATAACCGATTTAAGGCTTCTTTATTAATTTTCGAACCAATAATAATCATCGTACTTGTTACAAACAATTATCTTGATGACTATCACCTATACAAGTGATCCGCCTTGTTTTAGGAACTTTTGAATTCCTTCTGCCGCTCTATATGATAGAGCGCCAAGTGTACCAGTTGGATTGAAAGAACTGTTATGAGGGAATGCAGAAGCACCCGCCACAAAAACGTTCTCGGCATCCCACATTTGCAAGTACGAGTTAACGGCTGAAGTTTCCCGGTCAGCACCCATAATTACTCCGCCTGTATTATGCGTATTTGTATCTTTGTTTACATTGAATTCACCTTGTTCATCAGCGGTATCAATGATGTCAGCCCCCATTGCTTCTGCTACTGAACGTGTCACTTTCGACATATATTTCACCAATTCGCGATCTTGTTCTGTGTAATCATATGTCATGCGAAGTAACGGCATACCGTATGCATCTTTATAATCAGGGTCAAGATCAAGGTAGTTATTTTGATGAGGCATACTCGCACCTTGTGAAGCAACCTTCAAGTAGCTGTTCGCATATTTGATCGATTGTTTCTTGAATTCAGGCCCCCAAGTAGGCGTGCCGCTTGGTACAACATTGTTTGCAATTGGACGTGCACCATATTGGAACATACGGATTCCAGCACCATGAATAAAGTTCTCGTTCGAATGGTCAAAGTTATCGCCAACGAATTCAGGAATCTCCATGCCTAATGCCCCTGCACCTGCATACAGATTGAATTCTTTATCTTCAAAGAATGCCATTGAAGAACCAGTACTTACTTGATAGCAATAGTTTTTCCCGATTGAACCTTTTCCAGTTTTCGGATTATAAGGTTGTCCGAGACCAGAATTGAGCAAAAGTCGTGCATTGTTAAATACATAACTTGCAACAACTACAACATCTGCCGGTTGTTCAAACTCTTCCCCGGTAATCGTATCCACGTAAACAACGCCTGTTGCTTTTTTTCCATCTTTTAAAATACGTACTACATTTGAGTGTGTGCGTAGGTCAAGTTTTCCTGTCTCTCTTGCAACTGGAATAACCGTTACGGCTGGATCCGCTTTCGCACCATACTCACAACCGAAGTTCTCACAATAAGCACAATATTGACAGGCCGCACGTGAAATACCATCTGGATTTTCGTAGAACTCCGACAAATTCCCAGAAGGAACCATATAAGGTGTATAGCCTAACTTTTTCGTTGCCTCCTCGAAGACTTTTAAAACAGGAGTTTTCAACATTGGACCTGTCGGATATGGATTCGAACGTTTTCCGTAAGCTTCCACTGTTTCGCCGGAAATACCCGCCATTTTTTCAAATGTATCGTAATAAGGCTCTATTTCGTCATATGTTATACCCCAGTCTTGGATGGGCATATCCGATTTAATTTTCCCTTTACCGTACCTTTTCTCTGTTAAAGTTTTGATTTCAAAGTCATATGGAAGGAAACGATACGTTTGACCATTCCAGTGACTTCCCGCTCCACCAACTCCATCACCAACGATGAATGATCCATAATAACGCATTGGAAGTGCACGCATCTCAAGATTATTACGATGTGTAATCGTTTCTTTCGATAAGTCTTGCATTAGCTCCGTCCGATGTTGATAACGCAGTTCATCATGCCCCATTAAGTAATCGGCAGTTGATCGATCTTTTCCACGTTCTAGTCCCACGACTTGAATTCCTGCTTTTGTTAGTTCGGCTGCAATAATACCGCCAGCCCAGCCCATACCTACGATAACGACAGGTACTTTAGGTAATTTTGTACTCATTGTTGTCATTCATTCCTTCCTATAATCAATGTCCCATGTGGCTGTTTAAGCCTTGCGGTTCTAGTACGACGAAGTTTTCACTTTGAATTTCTTGGAGGTAAGTCATCCGTGAGCCAGGATATTTCCTCATTTTCCAACCAAGCATCTCTTTGTTACCGCCATATAATGGATCGGCATACACACCTTCCATCGTTAATGAACGTAATAAGTTAAAGAACTCAGTGGAAGAAACACCTTTATAAACAGTCGTTTTCCCTTCACTAAAATCGGTTAATACAGCATCTTGTTCCGCTATTTCCAATTCAGTAAATTTCTTTTCAAATTGTTTAACACTGTAGGTATTCAATGCTAGTAAACCTGCCGGGAACAAGTCTTTACGAAGCATTTTTGTTTGTCCGCCTTGTGTTGGTTCCGGTGTATGGAATGCCCCTAAGCGATAATCCTTCACGTTTAGTCCCCATGGGCTCGCAAGTTGATGGTCAATATAGATGGCAGCATTTAATTCTTTTGCTCCTGGGCCATTTTCATCTTCTGGGAAAATTCGTTCGCTTGCTGCTTGTGTTAATTGATATTGTTCGGTTGTAAAGAATATTAATGCAACGTTCGGATTTGCAGTAGGAGTATGTGCTTGTTTTACCGGTGCAGGTGTTTTAGGTTCGTTCCCTAACAAACTCCCCAATGCGCCACCCAGTACTACACCACCTACCGTCAATCCTGAATTTTTTAAAAACGTACGCCTTGAAGAACGTTTATCTACAAATGAATTCTTTTCTTGCTTCGACATGATAAAACCTCCAAATTCTAACTGTATTAATATAATCTAATTATTTAGCTAGCTAAGTATCAGACAATAACAAAAACATTCTAGTTGTAAAGGCTAGATAGAGCAGAATATATAATTGCGCACATCAACAGGGATGTTATGAAAATTGCATACTTTTTTTCTGACCATGAAACTATAATAATAGATAAGCCAATTGCGGCACCGATGAATGTATACCAAGGATAACCATCATTAAAAACGATAAGAAACGTAGCCAATCCACCGATTAACAAGATGGGTAAAAATACCTGGCTGATGATTTTAAACTCTTCATTGTAATACTGAGACACCTTCATTCTCCTTTCTTTCGATTCCGTGAATAAACGTCCTATTATTTAGTAAATCGATTTAGTAACGGATAGTATGTTGTGGTCCAAATCAATGCGTTCTTAATTCTACTACTTTTTTTTCTTTATTGATATGGATTAGAAATATCTTTCCCTTCATCCGAGAAAGTTATTATTTTCCGAATTTACTCTTCTTAATTATTGAGCGTCCTATTATTTACAATTCATTTTTGATGTGTATAATGTGTAGGGTAGTTAGATTACCTTTCTTAATTCTACTACATTTTTTCAATTTAGTATGAATTAAAGCTATTATTTTTGGTAAATAAGAAAGTTTATATCTTCTGAATTTACTTTTTAGCATTATAAGATAGTGGGTGGTAAGAAGCATGAAACTAGAACAAGAATATACTCTTGTCGAACATCTAACGGAGCTCAGAAAGCGGCTAATTATTGTAGCCGTGACTTTTATAATATCGCTAGCAATAGGTTTCGGTATTGCACCTAAAATATTAACGTTCATCAAAATGCAACCTACAGCCCGTCATGTCGAATGGAACGTATTCGGCTATACGGATGGGCTTATGATTTATGTAAAATGCGCTTTACTGTTGGCTATTCTGATTACATTACCCATTGCATTGTACCAGACGTGGTTATTTGTAAAACCGGGAATGTCCAGAGACGAATCAAAAGGAACAGTCATGTTTATTCCGGCCTCTTTTTTATTGTTTTTGGCGGGGGTCAGTTTTAGTTATTTTCTCCTCTTCCCTTTAATGTTGAACTTTATGTCAAATATCAATGAATCGATTGGTGCAGTTGAAACATATGGGATGAAGCAATACTTTACGTTCATGTTTAACTTAATCATTCCAATAGGTATTGTCTTCGAATTGCCGGTCGTCATCCTTTTTTTAACGAAGTTAGGTATTGTAACACCAGAAAAGTTGAGAAAAATGAGAAAGATCGCTTACTTCATGCTTGTAGTAGTCGGAGTTTCAATAACACCACCTGATTTCATTTCCGACTTTCTGATCATTATTCCTTTATTACTACTATTTGAGATCAGCATTCTGGTATCAAGCTGGTCACTGAAAAAAAAGCGTGCAAATGAAGTAAGACGAGAGAAGATGTCGAAGGATTAAGATCGAAGCATTCTTGTAATCAGGAATGTTATACTGATTCAAGTAGCTGTGAGCATGTACAATTCCCAAATAAATGTACATGAATTCAAAGGAGGAACAAATCATGCCATCAAGTATCGGTGTACCCGGTTTAATTATAATTCTAGTGATTGCTTTAATCATATTCGGACCATCCAAGTTGCCTCAATTAGGCAAAGCTGTTGGACAAACACTGAAAGAATTTAAGAATTCAACGAAAGACATCATGGACGATGTCACAGATGAGTTTAAATCAGACGATAAAGAATCCACAGAGAAAAAGAAAATTTAATAGGTAACTCAAAAAAGCCAGCATCAAATACAACTCTCAATTTAGAATTGTATTTGATCCTGGCTCTTTTTATTAAAATATAATACGATTCAATGTAATCTCGATACTCCGATATCAATCTGGCCAGTAATATTAGCAGTCTACTCACTTTCCCACTAATCATATGAAACATAAAAATTACAAGGTAGTCAGTGTTTCATTTATGAATAGTAACAGTGGTTCCAATCGAGACCATAGACGCTAATTCTAGAACATCTTCATTATGCATTCGGATACATCCATGTGACACGCTTTTCCCAATAGATGAAGGATTATTGGTGCCATGTATCCCATAATGAGGTTTTGATAACCCCATCCAAAAAGCCCCGAAAGGTCCACCAGGATTGCTTTGTTTGTTTATAATTCTGTATGTCCCCATTGGCGTCGCTGTGACCATTTTCCCTACCGCAATCGGATATATTTTCATTAAGTGATGACCATCGTAAAGTTTTAATCGGTGTTTCCTTGTGGATATATCGATCCATAGGTTGATAAGATCACCTCCATACAAAAGTGAGCGTTCATTTATTGTATGAGGATGGTTCCTAGTTAACTGGGTCCAAAATTATCTATATATGTTGAACAAATGAATACGGCGTATGAGCTTTACAAGGGCTTTTGGGAGGCCGATGAAAAGTCCTAATACTTGGAACGAATTGGAGTTCCCGCTAATACCGCTTCGACGCTTTGTGGATGCCTCCCGCGATAAGCCAGGGCACTGAAAAAGTACAATTTCCTTCAATACCGTTGATTTCCGCTCCGAGCGGACGTTTCCGCGGGCACGGCTTCAGCCAATCGAACTACGAAGGGTTCGATTTGCCGTATTTCTGTGTTCTTTGCAGAAATTAAGGCATTCTTGCCCCGTGCTCCCAACGCTAGCGCTTTTGCTCGCAAAAGCCGTTCTTCGTAACGGCTCTTCCTGCGGGGTCTTCAGCTCGCGCTGTTCCCGCTGGAGTCGCCGCTCTTCACTACAGTCAACTAGTTCTTACTATAAAAAAGAACTTTTTCAGTGGCTTATCGCTTCGGCTACCACGAAGTCGCGCCTTCGCTGGATGGTCTATGTGAGAAAGCGCATTTCATTAGCGGTGATGAAATCTGCAAACTGGAGTACGTCTTTCTTGACTATAAGTAGTATCAACTAGTAATCACCTTACAATCTCGCCATATACATCCAAAATCACATTTCTCTCGATAATGTACACCCTAGCGCAGGCGCGGCAAAGGCATCCCCAAAGCGCCAAGCGTTCTACAATCCACACCCCGAATTAAAACTCTCTCCTTATTGAGCGCCACAGTAAATTCAATGAAATTCTTTAATTCAACATATATAGCCCGTATTATCAGTCCTAAATTACGATATTTCCCCTAATTTTATTAACAAATAAGATTGAATTCTCTATTTACAATTCATCCTAAGAGTGCTATTATCTATAAAAATCAAATGCGTCGAAGAGAAGAGTAGCTAACGTTCATTCTTTGCAGAAAGCTCCGGTTGCTGAAAAGGAGTAAGAATGCGTTATCGAAACAAGTCTCTGAGCATCACTCCGGAACCAGCAATGGGGATAGAGTGACAGGAGCTCCTGTTATAGAGCCAGGGTATACGCATCTATTTGCCGTACCTGATAAGGTTACGATGGAAACATCGTAATAAACTGGGGTGGCACCACGATTGATACAATCTCGTCCTCAAGACTTAAGGTCTTGGGGGTGGGATTTTTTTATTGTCAAAAAATGAATGATAGAGGAGGAAAATCAAATGAGGCTTGGGAACGTAGTTGAATCTTGGAAATATCCTTTAATGTTGTTAGCTGGAATTGGCATTTCTAATGTGGGCGCCTGGATTTATTTAATTGCGCTTAATTTGATTATCCTTGAGAAAACAGGTTCTCCGCTTGCAGTGGCTGTCCTTTATATCCTTAAACCTTTGGCTACGTTATGTACAAATTTTTGGTCAGGCAGCGTCATAGACCGGTTAAATAAACGTAATTTAATGGTCACTCTTAACCTGGTTAGTGCGGTATTTATCGCTACCTTATCTTTTCCTTCTTCTCTTTGGTCGATCTATCTAGTCGTTTTTTTAATCAATATAGCACG
Organism: Sporosarcina sp. resist; assembly: GCF_014302295.1. Taxonomy (NCBI): domain Bacteria; kingdom Bacillati; phylum Bacillota; class Bacilli; order Caryophanales; family Caryophanaceae; genus Sporosarcina; species Sporosarcina sp. resist. Next base: position 4,815,319 of record NZ_CP060287.1, read on the forward strand.
CTCTATATTTGACCCGACATCTATGACTTATATTACAAAACTGATTCCCCCTAAGGATAGAAAACGGTTTAATTCATTACGCAGTTTAATCGATTCTGGAGGCTTTCTAATTGGGCCAGCTATAGCGGGATTGTTATTTATCATCGGCACACCCATTTTTGCCATTTACATGAACGCAATCGCTTTATTATTATCAGGATTAGTCACTATGATGATGCCCAACCTCGAAAAACACATACAGTTTAATAGTACCGATGAAAAAATATCTTTTGAAGTAGTGAAGCAAGATTGGACTGTTGTGTTTAATTTTAGTCGTCGCTACGCCTATATCATGTTCATTTACTTTCTTTTTGGCTGTGTAATGGTCATGGCTACAGCTATTGACTCACTTGAAGTGGCATTTGCTAAAGAGGTCCTTTCTTTATCGGATAGTGAATATAGTTTTTTAGTCAGCATAGCGGGAGCGGGGATCGTAATGGGCGCAATTATTAATACGATGATTGCCACTAAATCATCGACTTCTTTGTTAATCGGTTTAGGCTCCCTATTCGTTTCTATCGGCTATATTGTTTACGCTTTTTCCACTATCTTTTTCATGGCAGCTATTGGGTTTTTCATTCTTTCCTTTTCTCTCGCCTTTGCGAATACAGGCTTCCATACCTTTTACCAAAACAATATCCCAGTCGATGTGATGGGGAGAGTCGGAAGTATTTACGGATTAATTGAAGCTGTTTTAATCATACTTGCAACGACCATAGCTGGCGTGGCAGCTCAACTCATTTCTATTCAGTATGTTGTCATTGTAGGGACATTTGTGATGTTGGTGATTTCCATTACACTGTTTCTTTTTAACATCCGTCCTTCAAAGGCAAAACTATACTCGACTGCCTCTGTAGATTAAATATTAGATCCTTTGTTACAACGCCACTGGACATTCCTATCTCATCATTTAAGATCGATTGCACAACCTTTCATTTCTTTACAAACTATTAACACAAATTTACATGTCCTTCATGTTAGATTAACAACTTCACTTTATAGTTAAATTTGATAGTAGATTAAATAGGAGGTTTTACATTGATGAAAAAGCAGTTCTTTAAAAAAGTTATCCCCATCGCAGTTCTTTCTACTGTTTTGGTCGCAAGTTGGAGTGGTGCAATCACTAATCCAAGCGCCCAGGCAAATGAAGCAGAACTAAACAACAATGCAGAAATCAAAAATGTGATTTTCCTCATTGGTGATGGAATGGGCGTATCCTATACTTCCGCTTATCGTTACTTGAAAGATGATCCTACTACACCTATTGTTGAGAAGACAGCGTTTGACAACTACCTCGTTGGTCAGCAAATGACTTACCCAGAAGATCCTGAACAAACAATAACAGATTCCGCTTCCGCTGCAACTGCAATGTCTGCAGGTGTAAAAACATATAACGCCGCAATTGCTGTGGATAACGACAAATCTAACGTAAAAACTGTTTTAGAGGCTGCAAAAGAAACAGGCAAATCGACTGGACTTATTGCTACCTCAGAAATTACTCATGCAACGCCTGCTGCATTCGGTGCTCACAATGAAAACCGTAAAAATATGGATGCAATTGCCGATGATTATTACAATGAATTAATCAATGGTGAGCATAAAATTGATGTCCTCCTAGGCGGTGGGAAATCAAATTTTGAGCGCTCAGATGTGAATCTTACAGAATCCTTTAAAAAAGATGGATTTAGCTATGTAACCACTAAAGATGAACTGTTAAAGGATACTAATAATCAAATTCTAGGGTTATTTGCTACTGGCGGTCTTCCCAAAATGATTGATCGTCCAGATGATATCCCTTCACTTGAAGAAATGACTACTACAGCAATCGATCGCTTAAGTAAAAATGACAATGGTTTCTTCCTTATGATAGAAGGTAGCCAAATTGACTGGGCTGGCCACGATAATGACATTGTTGGTGCAATGAGCGAAATGGAAGACTTTGAAAAAGCATTTAATGCAGCTATTGAATTTGCAAAAAAAGATAAGCATACGCTAGTCGTAGCAACTGCTGACCATTCTACAGGTGGATTTTCTATAGGTGCAGACGGTAATTATAACTGGCTCACTGATACAATCAAAGCCGCAAAACGGACACCGTCCTTCATGGCAGATGAAATTGCTAATGGTGCTGATGTCGAGAAAACCTTAAAAAGCTATATTGATCAAGAGTTATTACCACTGACAGAAGTTGAAATCGAATCTGTTAAAACTGCTGGTGAAAAAGCGAGTGATATCAATAACGCAATCAAATCAATTTTTGACAAGCGTTCTTATACAGGTTGGACAACAGGTGGACATACTGGTGAAGACGTACCTGTGTATGCTTTCGGTCCATCTAAAGATCGTTTTGCCGGGTTACTCGATAATACAGACCATGCACAAATCATATTCAACATTTTAGATACGGATAAAAGTCAGTAATACTAGTCAGAACCCGTTGCTTCCATTGAAGCAACGGGTTTATTTTTTCATACAAAAAAAGCCCGAGTGATCTATTCCCGAACCTTTCTTTAGTAAAATGAAATTACACCGTTTCCCCCCTTTTATCCTCTCCTAAATTCCGCCCCAAAAAGTCTTACCGAATACGGATGTGTAAAATCGAATCTACCTTCCACTTTCACACTTTCATCGACAATCTCCCCGTTATTCATCACATATAGCCGGTCACACATATACGCAACAGCTTGCAAATCATGCGCTATGAAAAGTAAGGCCATGCCGGTTTCACGGTTAAGTTCTATTAGTAAATCAATAATTTCTTTTTGAATCAATCGATCCAGACTGGAAATGATTTCATCACATACGAGTAGTTTAGGTTCAACGAGAATTGATCTGAGCAAGTTAACACGTTGCCTTTCTCCACCACTCAGTTCGGAAGGACGTCTATGTAAATGAGCTTCCGTTAACTTTACCTTGCAGAGCATGCGTCGAATATGAGCATCCCGGTCCCCTTTCTTATTACGAAGCGGTTCCATCAAGATTTCACGTACAGTCCATAATGGATTGAGGGCAGCCGATGCGTTTTGAAAGATGAGTTGGCACCCTTTGTAAAATGCTTTTCGGGACTGCCTCGTGACGAGCGAACCATTGAATAAAATTGTTCCGTCATCAGGCGCTTCAAGTTGCATAATTACACGTGTCAGCGTACTTTTCCCGCTTCCACTTTCCCCGACAAGCCCAACGATTTCACCTTCTCCAACTGTGAGATTGATTGCACGAAGGACTTCTTTCGCTTTAGTTCCACTACCATACCTTTTTGATACACTTTCCATCACTAACACCGTCACACCTCCATTCCTTTAAAACCTACTATCCAACAAAAGCTTCGTGTAAGGATGCTTAGGACAATCAAATACCTCCACCACACTGCCAGTTTCAATAACTTCACCATGACGCATAACAATCATGTCATGTGCCGCCTCTGCAACGATATCCAGGTCGTGCGTTATAAGAAGAATTGTTGTTCCATGCCGCTCGTTCAATCGCTTTAGCAGCCCAATGAATTCCTTTTGTAGCACCATATCGAGTGCAGAAGTGGGTTCATCTGCAATTAAAAGGGCCGGTTCCATATACAGTGCACACGCAATCATACATCGTTGCAACATACCGCCCGATAATTCGAATGGATACTGTTCCATGATTTCCGATGCAAGGCCAAGATCATCCAAAATGCCCTCCATCTTCACTCGAAATTCTTCAATTGTATCGCCCGTTTTTCTTCCTGAAAACTCAAAAAGTTGATGCCTCATCTTCACAGAGGGATTAAAGCTGTTCGCCGCATCTTGGAAAATTGTAAATAGGTGTTTTTTTCTAATTTCCATCATTTCTCTATCCGAAACCGTAATCAAGTTTTTATCGTTAAATATAGCCTGTCCAGTTACCTTCGCTCCTGTTGGTACTATTCCGAGCAGTGCGGAAACCGTCATACTTTTCCCACTGCCGCTTTCACCAATAATGGAAGTAATCTTTCCGAGTGGAACAGAAAACGAACTATTACGCACAATCGATTTACCATCGATATCAATCGACAATTGATGTACCCTAAGCATTTAAACGCCTCCGTTCCGGATCTTTCAACGCTTCACCGATAAAGTTAATCGCAAGTATTGTAATGAAAATCATTATGCCTGGGAACAATCCAATCCACCAAGCCCCAATTAGGATATCATTTTGCGCATAGTACAACATATTACCCCATGATGGAATCGCTGGTGGTACACCAATCCCCAGAAAACTAAGCGACACTTCAATGAATATAGCTCCTGCAAAGTTAAACAATGTAACAACGAATATAGCCGGAATACTATTGCGAAGCATATGACTAAAGATAATTTTCCACATCGGTGTTCCGAACATTATCGCCATTTTCACAAATTCCGCATCCTTCAATCGAATAAATTCAGAGCGAACGATACGTGCGGTAACCAACCAACCTGTAACGCCAATAATGAGAGCCATACTCCACATTCCGCCTTGCATGAATGCTTGAAACGCTAAAATAATAATAAGCGAAGGAATCGTAATGAGCGCTTCTAAAAACCGCATCATAACAATATCGACGAATCCACCAATATAGCCGCTAATTCCGCCGTATAGAACACCCATAACAAGCGATACTAGTACAGAAATACTTGCAACAGTTAGCGTTACTTTACCGCCCTCTAAAAGACGTGAAAAGACATCGCGTCCAAGATGATCAGTTCCTAACAGATGACCTTCCCCAGGGGAGACGTATACTTTATCGAGATTCATGTCATTTGGTTCATACGATGAAAGGAAGCTTGCAAAAGTAGTTAGGATTATGATAACGCCGAGGACAACGCACCAAAAAATCAATGCTTTTTTTGATTTCATTTATCGCACATCCCCTTTCCGTAGCCTCGGATTCAATAAATACGTAATGAGGTCAATAACGAAAAGGCTTATGACAACGATTAAACCCGTTAGTAAAATACCACCCATCAACAATGGGAAATCTTTCGTAACCACCGCTTTTACGGTTAGTTGACCAAGTCCCGACCATGAAAAGAGCGATTCTACGATAATCGACCCGCCAACAAATGAAGGAATGGTCATCCCGATATAATTCAAATAGGGAATAGATGCATTGCGCAAAATCCCTTTTCGAATGACTTGCTCCGCTACACCATTGGCACGTGCTACCGTTACATAATAGTTACGGCTTTCTACTTTGATGCTTTCTTGGAGAAAGCGTGCATAAATTCCAACGTGAGTCAAAATGATAACAGTTGCAGGCATGAGTAGATAACGCAATTTATCCAAAAATCCACCTTCACCGCCAATATCTCCTGTTCCAGATGACGGAAGTATGCCGAGTTTGACTGCAAATAATGAAATAAATAAAATACCAAGCCAAAACGCTGGAATTGAAGAAGTCACAATACTGACTGTCGATAATCCTTTATCCCACACAGATCCAGCCTTCATGCCCGCTGTCGTTCCAAGCCAGATTGAACCTATACTAATAAAAAATAGCGTCACGCCGAAAAGAAGTAATGTATTTGGCAGCCGTTCCATAAGAATTGTCGATACGGGCCGCCCTTCTTTATACGAAACACCTAAATTCCCTTTCACTGTTTCCGCTAACCACGTACCATACTGCGCAATGACAGGTCGGTCAAGCGAAAAAACACGGCTGATTCGTTCTTTTTCAGCCGCGTTCAATGTTTGTGCATTCCCTCCGTAAAAAGCCGCTGCCGGATCACCGGGAGCTGCATGCATGATGAAAAAAGAGAGGAAGCTCACGATGAGGAGGACAATTATCCCCATCATCATTCGCTTCCCAATCCATTTAACGGTCATTCCACGTCCACTCCTCAACATTCCAGAGGAAACCAGATCCATGATGGCCAAGTATTCGTTCTTTCACACCGCTTAGATTTTTATTAATCCCGTAAACCGCGTCTTCGTACGCGATATAAGCAAATGCAGGGTCCTTCGCAAGCTCAGCTTGAAACTCCATATAAATTGCTTTGCGTTCTTCAGCATCTGTCGAAAAACGGCCTTTTTCAAGTAGCTCATCTACTTTTGCATTCGAATAGCTACCGTAGTTATAACCAGAGCTCGTCAAAACCGACTGATCCGTATGGAACAAAATATGTGTATGATGATCCGCATCGTACGGACTACCCCACCCGACCATGAATGCTTCTGCATCTTCGATTGTAATGGCACTCCAGTCAAGCGCATCTACTTTCACATCAGCGCCAATTTTCTTGAATCCTTCGGCAGCATAGTTCGCCATATTTACGCGTACTGTATCCGATACAGGTGCCGTAATCGTAAACGCCAATTTTTCATCATTTTTATAACGGAAACCATCTTTTTCTTCTTTCCAGCCTGCTCCGTCTAGAAGCTCTTTTGCTTTTTCAATGTCGTATGCATACTTCTCTACATTTTCATTGTTAAATGCATGTTTTTGAAGTGGTGAATACGCTTCTGTCCCGTATCCTTTCAAAATACCTTTGACGATTTGAGCGCGATCAATCGCATAGCTAAATGCGCGCCTCACGTCAACATCTTTCCACAAGTCAATGGTCGTATTGAAAAGGATACCGCGGTAATCCGCAGATTCAATATCGTAAATTTTAATATTCTTTTCTTTTTCCAACTCTTCAACTTGGACCGGGTCGAGTAGTGCAATATCGACTTCTCCAGACTTGAGTTGCAATGCACGGACATTACTATCCGGAATGAATTTAAAAATCACTTTTTCAATAGAAGGCTTTGTTCCATGAAAATTATTATAGGCTTTTAACGTTAAACTGTTGCCACGGTCCCACTTATCAAACATATATGGACCCGCGCCGATTGGATGACTATTGAATTCAGCTGTCCTCATCTCAACGCCTTCAAAAGCATGCTTGGGCAAAATTGGAGCCGTTAACTTATCAAGCATCGGCGTGAATGGGCGTTTAAGTTTCAATTCAAGTTTGTAGTCGTCAATTTTTGTCACCGAATCCACTTCCGTGAAATCCGACTTCAAAAACGAAGCATTATTATCGTCTAGTATGCTCTCAATTGTGAAAATCACATCGTCAGCAGTAAGTGGTTCGCCGTCGTGAAACGTAATGTCTTCTTTCAATTTAAACGTATACGTTAGCTTATCCGGTGATAGTTCATATGATTCAGCGATATCCATTGTTGGCTCATTGTTCTCATCGAACCGTATCAGACCGCGGAATAAAAGCGCATCCAGGTTCGTTTCTTCCAGTAGCGGATTAAGCCCTTCAAATTCAGTTTCCGACGCATAGACAAGTCGGTTTTCTTTTGTTTTCGAAGTTTCTTTCTCCTTGTTTCCACAACCCGCAATAACGAGTAAAATAGCAATAAAAATAATATATGCATTTGTTTTCCTTCTAAACATAGTAACCTCCAAAAAAATGTAATTCTATACTTACTAATTATAAAGAGCAGGATGTTCAATGTCTAACCTAACGCAGTTTGGAACAATCTTCTTGCAGACTTTCCGACTAAAATCCTGTAACTCGGGCATATTATCATGAACAAAAAAATAAGGAGGGTGATTATATGATGAACAAGATGGCCGTGACAGCACTTGGACTTGGCGCAGCATATTTAATGAGAAATAAAGATGCTAGGAACAAGCTGATGAAACAGGTTGAATCGTTCACAGGTACACTTTCCAAGAAAAGCGAATCGCAAAGTAATTCGTAAAATTGTTTTATAAACGATTAAGCGAAAAAACTTTTGCACAAAAACGGCAACCCTTAAATAGGTTGCCGTTTTTGTTGTGAAAATGTCGAATATAGCATTAGTTTACAACAGCATTTCGACGCTCCGTATACAGGACAATAAAGATACTCGCTTCGTAAAGCAACGCCATTGGAATCAGTACAATGAGTTGGCTCACAAAATCCGGCGGTGTAATCAAAGCCGAAATTATTGCGATGGCAAGATACGACCATTTACGCACTTTTTTCATTGATTCCGCTGTAAGTAACCCGATTGCCGCCAAAAACATCGCAACAATTGGTAACTCGAATAATATCCCGATTGGCATAGTCGTCATTAGCAAGAAACTGATGTATTCTTGCGCCGACACCATTACATTAAAATTCACGGCTCCCAATGAGACAAGAAACTTATAGCTAAGCGGATTGACGATAAAATAACCAAATGATACACCTATAAGGAAAAGCAGTAACATTACAGGCGAATACATGCTTAGAAACCGGCTTTCCCGTTCGTTAAGTCCCGGTTTTACAAATTGCCAGAGAAAATGACAGAGAAAAGGGATTGATAAACCCAATGCAAGTGCTGTGGAAATCGACATATAAAACTTCACAACTTCGAGTGGTCCAAGAATGATTAGCTCATGGCCGCGGGTAATATACGGGAACCATAAATTGATACTCGAAAACACTGCGATAAGAAAAAAAAGGAAAACAGCTGCACTTTTGACGAGCTGTTTTCTTAGGTCTGTGAGATGGTCAACAAGAGACGGAGCAGCTTCAAGATTGCTTTCCACGACCTTGTCATCCCGAGTTATTTCAGATTCTATTTCCGGTTTGACGGGTATAACAATCTTCGCCTTTTCGACTTGGACTTTATCAAGCGGACTTAAAATTTTACGACTATGATCTCCGTATGGATCCATACTTTCACCTGCTTATAGTTGATCCGTTTTCTTTATTTCCTTTGGGGTTACTGGTTCTTCATCCTCCATAATATCTTTCGCTGACCTTTTAAATTCAGCAAGTGTTTTCCCTACCGCGGCTCCCACTTCGGGTAACTTTTTCGGCCCGAACAAGATGAGAACAATAACAAGAATGATGATTAAACCCGGTACGCCAATACTCGCTAAACTCATTGCCTAAGTCTCCCTTCATTTTCACACAAGTGACCCACCAGCTTTACTGTATTTAACAATTCCTTCTGCTGCGCGATAAGCGAGCGCACCAACTGTCCCCGTAGGATTGTAGCCGCTGTTATGCGCAAAGTTACCTGCGCCAACAACAAATAGGTTTTCAGCGTCCCAATGTTGTAAGTAATTGTTGACAACACTATTATCCGGGCTCGCCCCCATAATAGTTCCACCTGTATTATGGGTTGTTTGATACGGAACAATATCATAATTTGTAATTGGATTTCCAGCCATGACTGTCTTCGCGCCCATCTCTTGCATAATGGCAGTTGTCTTTTCAATTAAATATTTGTGCAAATTTCGATCTTGGTCAGTAAAATTGTACGTCAACTGGAGTAATGGAATACCGTATGCATCTTTGTAATCCGGGTCGAGCGACATAAAGTTTTCTTTGTGCGGCATCGAAGCCCCTTCTGTTGAGACGTTAAGTGTCCTTGTATAGTTATGAATAGAGGCTTTCTTAAATTCGGCACCCCAGATAGGTGTGTCTGGCGGCACCGGGTTCGTCTGGATCGGGCGTGTACCTGTCTGAGTCATGGAGATACTCCCCCCGTGAATGAAATCCAGATCACTGTGGTCAAAGTTATCCCCATTCAGATCATCGATTGTCATGCCAAGAGATCCGGCTCCCATAAATACATTCATCTGTTCATCGAAAAAGCCTGTAGCACCAGGAAGAATTTGATATGCATAGTTCTTGCCAAGGGTCCCTTTTTGCGTCTGTGGATTGTACTGTTCTCCAATGCCTGACACCATTAATAGTTTTGCGTTATTCATGACATAACTCGTAAGCACAACAACTTCTGCAGGTTGGATATACTCTTCTCCAGTTTGGTTATCGATATATTTTACGCCCGTCACTTTATTACCTTTTTTCAAAACTTCTACAACATTCGCATGGAAACGGACATCGAAGTTTCCAGTTTTCCTTGCTGTTGGAATGACCGTTATTTCCGGTGATGTCTTTGCTCCGTATTCACAACCAAACCGTTCGCAAAACCCGCAGTATTGGCATGCTGATATTGATTCACCATCAGGGTTTGTATAGGCCTCCGACAAGTTTGCAGATGGTAACATGAAAGGTGTATATCCGAGTTTACTTGTTGCCGTTTCAAATTTTTTCAGAATAGGTGTTTTTTTCATTGCGGGTGTTGGGTAATCAGAAGAACGTTTCCCCGCGAAAGGATTTTTGGCTTCACCTGATAAACCTGCTGTCTTTTCAAATTTGTCGAAATATGGCTCTAGCTCATCATAGGTAATGCCCCAATCTTGAAGCAGGTAGTCGGCTGATAGTTTGTTTTTTCCATATTTCTTTTCTGTCATTGATTTGATTTCGAAATCGTAAGGCAAAAATCGCCATGTTTGTCCATTCCAATGCGTCCCCGACCCTCCGAGTCCTTCCCCAAGAAGAAAAGATCCCATTTGTCGCATAGGTAATGCCCTCATTTTTTGATGATTCCTAAAAGTAATTGTTTCTTTCGATAAGTCTTGCATCAGATCATAACGCATTGCATAACGATACTCATCATGTATCCTCGAAAAGTCTACTGTACTTCGTTCCTTTCCACGTTCCAATCCGACAACCTTCAGTCCTGCTTTTGCACATTCAGCAGCAATGATACCACCTGTCCATCCAACACCAACTGTAACGACATCGACTTTATCCAATGTTGTTGCCATTCACTATTCCCCCTTTAATGTTCCATACTGCTAAGTGATAGTGGTTCGTATTTCACAAACTTTTCATTTTCAATTTCGGCTATATAGGTCATTTGATTGCCCGGGAATTCCTTCATCCGCCAAGCATCCATGTTCACGTTGCCATTATAGATTGGATCTGCGTAGGCACCTTCAAGTGTAGCCTGACGAAGAAGCTTAAAGAAAAATTCAGATGACACGCCTTTCATATCAACTTCATTTTTTTGGAATGCGGTAATGATTTCGTCCATCTGTCCTCCCTCGAGATCAGCGAAACCTTTATCGAACCGCGTCTTTGCTTCCTCTTCCATCCTTACGACTCCTTGTTTGAAAATCTCTGCACGTGTCAGTCTACTTTGGTAACCTTGCGTCGCTTCACCCGCAGGGAACGGTCCTTGCATATATTCCTTCGCATTACTTCCGTAATTGCCCGCTAATTGGTTGTCGATGAAATACGGAACCCCGAGTCCAATTGCACCAGGACCAAGATCGTCTTCCGGGAAAATCCGTTCAACTGCTTGAGACAAAACACTGAACTCTGCCATGTTCGTAAAGAACATCAAACCTCGATTACTGACAGCGGCTTGCTCTCCGCCTGTTCCTTTATGATCACCAGTTCCAGCAACTTTATCTTCCTTGTTGACGTTGTACCCGACAAGGCCTCCAATGAGACCCCCTCCCACGAGAGCCCCTGTTGCAATTCCCGTTGTCTTCAGAAAGTCCCGTCTCGATAAGCCTTTTTTATCCACTGACATCCTTTATCCTCCTCAGTATGACTACCGTCTATATAATGATTCCTAGCACAAAGCATGGCAATCCTATCCAATGTTTATACAATACATGGATTTTTTTGATCAACTTAATTTTTACTCACACGCATAACGGGATATACTGAAAAAAACGAAATACGAAAGGAGTTTTCCAATGAAACGCCTTTTCCTCTTCTGTTTTCTATTAATATTAGCTGGTTGCACAGATCAAGAACGTCCTTCACCCCATGCGAATCCTGATCTCGCAGAAAAAGTTACGGTAAATCTCATCGCACCATGGTCCATTGATTTCGATGGAGAACATTTTTTCATCTCTGAGAAAGAAGGGTCAGTTGTTAAGGTATGGGGAAACGGTCAAACTTTACGCGAGGATGTCTTTCTTTCGGAGTCCTTAGCAAATGTAGCTGAATCTGGTCTGCTTGGTTTCGTGTTGAAAAAGGATTTTCTGAAATCGCATGAAGCATATGCCTACTACACATATGATTTAGAAGGTACTCCTGTAAATCGAATCGTAACATTACACTACGACGGAACTTCGTGGCATGAAAAAGACATACTCTTGGACGGAATCGTATCAGGTCCAGTCCATCATGGCGGGCGTCTTGCACTCTCTCCGAATGGTGTTTTATATGCAACAATTGGCGATGGGGCAAATCCTGATTCAGCACAAGACACTGATTTATTCAACGGGAAAATAATCCGGTTAACTGATGGCAACACATTTGAATTGGTGAGCATCGGACATCGAAATTCACAAGGGCTTGCGTGGGATGAAAGCGGAGTATTATATGCATCAGAACACGGTCAATCTGCAAATGATGAAATTAATAAAATTGAAGCCGGGAACAATTATGGATGGCCAATCATCGAGGGAACGGAATTAGCAGAAGGCATGGAAAAACCACTTCTCACCTCTGGTACTGGAGAAACATGGGCGCCATCAGGCATTACTTTTCACAAGGGATTGTTGTACGTTGCTGCACTCCGCGGTGAGGCGATTCTTGTCATTGACCCATTGGCTGGCAAACTCCTTGAGAAAATAGAAGGCTATGGCCGCATCCGTGACGTGTTTTCGGATGGCGAGTCATTATTTTTCATAACAAATAATACCGATGGTAGAGGGAACCCTGCCGAAGATGATGATGTGCTATATCGCTTGAAATAGGTGTTAGAAAAACCGACCAAAAGTGCCAGCGCCTGGTCAGAGGCGCTGGAGTCTAGAAGTGAAATAGCTTCTTTTGGAGGTTATCCACAGGACGAGATTTTATAGTTTCCTATGAAATGAAAAAAGGCTCCCCGACACAGGCAGCCTCATTCTATTTACTTCATAATCGCTTTCACCAATGCCTTACATCTTTCAAATCGCTCTTCATAATCCCCACTTACAATGACATATTCAACGCCAGCTTCATCAAACATTTTCTTTAACTTACGGTTATTTTCTTCTCGAATGGACTGATCTCCGTGAACACGTATACCATCGTTCACCCACGCCACATCGGGCTCCAAATAAATATGTAAATCATACTCTTGTAACTTTGCCACTTCAGTTAGGATATCTAGCCTTTTCCCGACATATAACTCCGAATAATACTGGGTAACAATCGCTTCAGTGTCGATAAAAAGCACTTTATTTGCCGTCCTTGTTTGCATACGTTCATGATATTTATGCTCAAACGCAATTTCATGGTAATCACTTTCTAGCGTAATCGACATAGAATCTTTGAATTTGTCATAATATGTACGACCGTATTCCTCAACATATGACGTATTATACACGCGTGCTAGATTTCGAACGAGCGTTGACTTCCCACTACTCTCCGTCCCAATGACAGCAACCTTTTTCACAAAATAGGGACGGACTTCTTGGGGAATCATATGCCAATGAACGTAAGGCCCTTCATCCCTAATCTTTGTTGCCGAAATGTCAAATAGCTCACGATCATTATCAAGCACGATATGTTCAGCGTCTGGATATAACTCATTAAAGTATTCATTATAACTACTCTCAGAACTGAAGACCGTATCGATTGTTTTCCCTATACACGCTTTAATCGCTTTCGCGCCTGCCGTCCAGTCTTCAAATTTCCCTGTTTGCTTTTCTTCAACACTATGTACAAATACATGATCCAAATCAGCCGTAATTTCGCTCCACCAACGAAGTCGTTGAACCGCTGAAATTGGTTTCATTCCTGTCCCTTCGAAAACTTCTTCCTCATATTCTTCATCATATGAAACAACGACATGTAATTCGTCGACGATTGTTGAAGCCATTACCATCGCATTCACATGGCCTAAATGTACCGGTAAAAATTTCCCGCCGTACATCCCAATTCTACGTTTCGCTGTCATCTTTCCTGCCCCCCAGAATACTTTCTTATGAGTCCAATACTACAAGGTCTTGCACTAATAAGAAAAGCGCAAGCCCCTTGGTAGCCCCGACACTTGCTGGCCTAGTTCGTGTGGGACCAGGGGCTATGCGTTCGAGTCTAGACACTGCTCCAGATGAAAAACTTATAGTTTTGTATCTTTAAAGAAAACCAACTAGAGATAGGCGGTATCTGAACAACTTCCGGTTCATTGTTCTTCCCATTCTCTTAAACGTTTTTTCACTTCAGCTTCCAGATCTTCAAGCTTCATTAAATGATTTTCCTGGTCAGGCTGCATTTGAAACCAGTTCACTTCCTCGTCTTTATAATGTCCTTGGTATTCTTTTCCGTCTAACGTCAACTCGAAATGTAACGTTTCGTATTGTGTATCTTCAAATATTTCTTTCCGCACATTAAAATTTTCGATCATAACATCGCCTCCATTTAGTTAATTCTTTTTACAGTTTGCCATTCCTATCATGCACATTTATCAGCGATTTCTTACTTGAATCATGAAATTCATTTCACATCGTAGCATTTGTCAGCTTTGCGATTGTCTTCGAAGATAACTTGACCCCTATCGAAACCTGTAGTCCGAAAATCGATAGCTAATAAAATGATACTTCTTACTAAACTTGCTATAACGTTTACTATATTCGTTGTCAGGTATATAGTTGTATAATTAACCAAATGGGGGTTTTATTATGAGCAACAGTTTTTCCGACAAATTCAAAGGCGCTGTAAACAAAGTAAAAGGCGAAGTGAAAGACAAATTCGATACGGCAATGGATAACGACAAGGTCGATAAGTTTAAAGGGCAAGCACAGGATAAATTTGGCGAAGTGAAAAACAAAATCGGTACCGCAATGGACAATGACAAGGTTGACAAATTTAAAGGGCAAGCGCAGGACAAATTTGGCGAAGTGAAAAACAAAATCGGTACCGCAATGGACAGCGATAAGGTCGACAAGTTTAAAGGGCAAGCACAAGATAAGTTCGGTGAACTGAAAGACAAGTTTACTAATAAAAAGTAACATTGGAAGATCCACACTAAAAGTACGTTATCTAACGCAAAAAACTGATTCGTAAAAAGCAGTGCCTTTGTTCCCGTTACATGAAGTAAGGTACTTCTTTTTCGATCAATTTTTATCAGGTAAGAAAAGCCCTAGAGTCTAGACACTACTTCAATTGAAAAACGTATAATTTCTTATCTTTTCCCCAAAACCAGTAATCCTTCAGCCGTTAAAACCATAATAGGTAATCATGTGCACTGTCATTTCAGCGTACACGATTACCTTTTTATGTGTGCAAACCTTCAAAGCCACGTATCGGAATTCGATCTTCCTCTAATCGGATCTCGTCTAACGAAACTTCAATTATATATTCAAACTTCCCGTAAGCTTGCACGTCGACCTTCTCTTTGACAAAAGAATTATTTGTCACAAGCGCAACTTCACCAGTCTTTTCATTGTATCCTTCTAAAGAAAATCGATAGCCTGCGATCATTGCATACGGAACGATTTCATACGCATCCTCCAATTCCCTAATGGAAACTGGTTTAATGAAAACCTGTTTTTCCCCATTTTTCCTTACGAACCCATTCTCCATGTCTAAAGGATTTTCCGATTGTAAGTAGTATTGTCGTTGATAGGAAATTAGTTCAAACTCTTTGTTTCCCCATACAGCAAAACGTCCTTTTCTTATCACTTCATCTCCCCCACTAGTTATATTATATATCCATTATACATAATAGATTGAAAATTGTGTATACATTTTTCGTCATATTTCAACAAAAAAACCTGGTAGAATTACACATAAAAAAGCTGGTTTTTCACTATATATGTTGAATTAAAGAATCCCATTGAATCTACTGTGGCGCTCAATAAGGAGAGAGTTTTAATTCACGGTGTGGATTGTAGAACGCTTGGCGCTTTGCGGTCGCGCCTGCGCTAGGGTGTTCATTATCGAGAGAAATGTGATTTTAAGATTTATATGCCGAGATTATACTGTGATTACTAGTTGATACTACTAATAGTCAAGAAAGACGCACTCTAGGTTGCAGATTCCATCACAGATAATGAAATGCGCTTTTTCAAATAAGACCATCCAGCGCAGGCGCGACTTCGTGGTAGCCGGAGCGATAAGACTGAAAGGGATCTTCTTTCTGGCTTATCGCGGGAGGCATCCACAAAGCGTCGAAGCGGTATTAGTGGGAATCCTAATTCATTCCAAGTACAACGGCTTTTTCAGTGGACTCCCAAAAGCCCTTGTAAAGCGCATACGCCGTATTCATTTGTTCAACATATATAGTTTTCCATCGCACTGATTACTCCACTTTCATTCTAACGCTGTGAATTGGATTCGGAGTATCTATGAATGGCGCAATCCCTCCAACTTTTATCCCATCATAATAAACCCGTGATTACTGTTCTGTGAATGCCATACGAGTACAAGCAGCAGGAATCAGTTCTTCACCATTCAAAAATAACTTAAAATGAAAACATCAACAAAGAAACAACTGCCTATTACAGAAAACGCTATATCGAGCAAAGTAAATTCCCTCAATCCCTAAAAAAAGCAGTGTCCATTCACTTATTGTGAATGGGCACTGCTTTTTAATCTATTTTCATCAGATCCAGCGGTGTAATAATTCCAAGTAGTTTCTCTTCCGGTCTTCCACTTTCCGTAATGAGAAGTGCCTCAAGACGTTTTCCTTCAGCAACAGACTTTTTAAAATATTCCTCCGCTTCATAAACAGAAAGATCCATTCTTATAAATCGATACGTGTTTTTTTGTTTTTCATGGGAATAAATGTCGAGAAGCGTCGGCATTTCCCGGGAAATTATTTCATCTGTCATATTATCTGCAAGCCAATACGTAATGCCTGTCGCAGTAACAAGCCCAATGAATTTATTGCTCTGATAAATTGGTATCTGATTGAACTTTTTTTCCCGGATTAGTTTCAATCCGGAGGCAAGTGTATCAGTAGCTTGTAATATATGGACTTTTCGTAAAAACATATCACCGACTGTAACAGGTTTCGAAAGCTCTCGGTCAATGTATTCAATTAGTTCCACAATATCATCATGTGGTTCTGCAATTGCATATTCAATATCAGTCCGATTATGGACAATTGCATTGCGTAAATCACCACATTCCCGCAAATCCCGCTCAAATTTCCGAATAACCGCATTCAAATGCTTGGATTTATCAATCAATCGCTGGAAAGACATATAGCTGCTTAAGCCACTTATTTTTTCCAAAGATTTTTCAATACGGTTAAATGCGAATATGAAGCGATCTGAATTGCGTGTAGTCATCTAGAACCCCTACCTTTCAGAATAATTCGTCTTTATACGAATTATACCACAAAGGGTTATTTACACTGTTGTTTTTGCCGCATTCCGTTTCGACATAAATACTCCGAATACGATTAAGATGACGATTAGTATCACTGTCAGACCCGAACTCATCCATAAATCCGACAGTTCAGAGTTCGAATCGAACCAATAGGATGCATACATCGACAATTTCCATGGTGATACTGTCCAATAGGTACCGATAAGCGAATCTATAATTTGGTAGACAAGTGTAATTAGAATCGCTAGGCCCGCCGCCCCACCTGTCGGAAGCCATGCGCTTAGCGCTAAAACAACAGTGACAACGAAGACGAGCCATAAACTATACGTCGCAACAAAAGCAAATATTGCCCCTGCATCTACATGGTTAAAAAGGATTTCAATATAATACCAGGCAGCCATAAAGCCGAGCCAGACGCTTCCAAGTACAATCCCATTAACGACCAGCCACTTACTTAAAAAGTAATTTCGAAATGACATTGGGCGAACATATAGTAATGTGGCCGTTCCATTTTTCCGCTCTCCTGAAATCGTCCCCATGAAAGCAAGAATTATAACGAGAATACCGATCATTTGATATTGCCCCAGCAATGACTGGAAGATATCCTCTCCTTTGAACTCTGGCCATAAGAATTCAGCTTCTTCTGGCATATTACCTACACTTCTCATAATTTCAGGCAAAAAATGATTCGTTACGGGCTCCAAAATACCGAATATAATAAAGACGAGAGGAATCCATAACATTTTGAAATTCCGTGTATGTTCACGCCATTCTTTCTGCAATAACACACTAAATCCATTCATTAGACCACCGCCACTTTCATGAAGATATCTTCAAGGCTCGCCGTCTGCAGTTCCACTTTTCTCACTAAGAACTTGCCTTCGGTTAACATGGATAGGACCGATGACATTTCAGCTTCTTCCAACCGAACGTCAATCGAAACAACCAACCCTTTTGATGTCACTTGCCATGCAGTTGCTTCCATAAAGCGCTGCAACTCTTGCATCCCTTCGAATTCAATGACGATTCGCGGTTCCGCATAGCGCGCACGTACTTCATCAAGTGAACCGTGTTCGACAAGTTTCCCATGCCGTAAGAACAGCAACTGGTCTGTCATTTCTTCAGCGTCATTTAAAATATGAGTTGAAT
This sequence comes from Sporosarcina sp. resist, assembly GCF_014302295.1. Lineage (NCBI taxonomy): Bacteria > Bacillati > Bacillota > Bacilli > Caryophanales > Caryophanaceae > Sporosarcina > Sporosarcina sp. resist. Next base: position 4,833,612 of record NZ_CP060287.1, read on the forward strand.
ATAAAATCGTCGTTTTTCTTTGCAAGTCTTTCAACAAATCCATCACTTGACGGCGCCCAACTGGATCAAGTGCAGATACCGGCTCATCGAGTAAAAGTAGTTTTGGTTTATGGACAATTGCCTGCGCAAGCCCCAGACGCTGTTTCATTCCTCCGGAAAAAGTGCCCGTCTTTTTGTTCATCGCTTCGCCTAGGCCTACAAATTCCAAGGTCTTTTTCGCTTCTATTCTTGCTTGTTTTGTTTCCACCCCACTTAGTCGTGCAGCCATTTCAGTAAATTCAAGTGCAGATAGCCAAGGAAAGAACTTTGGATATTGTGGAAGAAATCCGATAATCGAACGGATATCCTGCTTTGCAGCACCCTGGAACTGTATTGATCCGCTTGTTGGCGAGACTAACCCTGCAAGCATAGACAGTGTCGTAGTTTTTCCAGCTCCATTTGGCCCTATCAAAGCCGTTGCTGTATGTTCTTCAAGTTCGAACGAGACAGCATCCACTACATGATTATTGATATATTTCTTCGTCAAATTATCCACTTGAAGTAAATTTGTCATACTTGCCGCCTCCCAAAGATAAAGTACAGTATTGATCCAATCAAATTGCCAAGAACAATGATGAAAATCCACATGATAAATGGACCGTTCGTCCGTCTATGGCGAATAACATCAACGAGTGCAACAATCATCAAAATGAATTGAAGTACAATCAATGGCATAAGAAGATTCCAAGGAATACTCGCGAGCTCAGACATAAACTTCACACCCTTTCTAACTATTAATGGTAAATTCAGTATACCACGACTGTTATACGTTGTATATAACAGAAATACCGAAATAGTTATGATGCTAAAGAAGCTTATCAGTGCCACTCGAAACAACTCACTTGACGGTATATAAAAAAACTACCCAGTCACTAGGTAGTTTTCAATCAAATCTTGATTTAATTTAATCTTCTTTCCACTCTTTAATACGTTTTTTCACTTCAACTTCCAAATCTTCAAGCTTCATCTCATGATTTTCTTGATCAGGCTGCATTTGAAACCAGCTCACTTCATTCTCTTTATAATGACCTTGATATTCCTTACTGTCCAACGTCAATTCGAAGTGTAATGTTTCATTTGGCGTATCTTCAAATATTTCTTTCCTCACATTAAATTTACCAATCATCTCTTCATCTCCTCCATTTCGCTCATGTAGAACTTCTTCCTCCCCGCCCTAAGCACTTTCAGGCTTATATTCCCTCAAAGAAAAGGGGGGATTTCATGCCACTGTATTTGTAGATGTTGATTGTTTTGCTACAGCTTTTCTGTTTGCTGGAGATAAAACACGTTCCAGCCATCCCATAAAGAGGTCCGCGATGACCGCCATTAATGCGGTTGGAATTGCTCCGGCCAAAATAATGGATGCTCCATCTGTCACATTCGTCCCTCGAATAATAATGGAGCCGAGTCCTCCACCACCGATAAAAGCTCCAATTGTTGCCACACCAATTGCAATAACAAGAGCGGTCCGCAAACCTGCCATGATAACTGATAACGATAGCGGAAGTTCTACCATGAAGAGCATCTGCATCTGCGTCCGTGTCATCCCCATTGCACGACCAGCTTCTAAAATAGGTTTTTCTACACTTTTTATACCTGTATACGTATTTTTTATAATAGGCAGCAAAGAGTACAAAAATAAACTCATAACAACTGTGTTCGGTCCAAGACCCATCGCAAGCATTAGAACAGCAAGCATTGCAAGGGCTGGAATAGTTTGAATAATATTCGTTACCGATAACACCCATCCACTCAATTTACCGTATCGGGCAATAAGAATACCCACTGGAATACCAACAAGCGCCGCGAACAGGACTCCGTATGCAGACATAAGGAAATGCCTGACAAACTGATCCCACACATACGTGCCATTCACTGTGTAGTATGACCAAAGTTCTTGTAACGTTTCCATTCATTCACCCCCGTAATTCAGTTGAAGTAATTGTTTTCTTCCAAAAATTCTTGCGCCACGATTGCAGGTTCTTTTTTATTAACATCCGCCTCGTAATTTAAACGTGTCATTGTTTCTCCGTCTATTTTACCTGCAAGTTTCTTCAGGATTATATCAATTTCTGGGTGCTGTTCGATTACATCTTTTCGCGTCACAGGTGAACATTCATAAGGCGGAAAAAACTTCTTGTCGTCTTCAAGCGTCTTCAAATTAAATGCTTTCAAACGTCCGTCAGTACTATAGGCCAAAACGACATCCATCTTACCACTATTCACCGCTTGGTAGACGAGCCCCAGAGACATGGGCAATGCTTCTCCGAATGTAAATCCATATGTATCAACGAATCCTTCATAGCCATCTCCTGCCCTGTTCAACCATGAGTTGTCTACACCCAGCGTTAAATCATCAGCTATCTTTTCTATATCCGAGACAGTTTCAAGTCCTTCTTTTTCAGCAAGGTCGGCTGTTACTGTGAGCGCATACGTATTTTGGAACCCGTATGAATCGTACCAAACCTGGTCAAATCGTTTATCAAACTCTTCCTGGACCAGCGTCATTGCCTCTTCTGGATCTGCTAGGGGCTCTACTTCTAAAATACTCGACATATCAGTACCCGTGTAGCGTGCAGCTGTAATATCTACTTGCCCGCTCGTCAACGCCTGGTGCTGGATGATTGAAGTTCCTAAATTTTCCACCATTTCAACATTCAAATCTGTTTCTTTTTCAATCATAAGTCGAATCATATGACCCAGTGTCGATGTTTCCGTACTTGTAAGTGTTGCAATTCGAATTGTGTCATTACCTCCTCCGAGGCCTGGAAGTGAACAACCCCCAATCAGCAGGCTGGTGGCCAATAATGGAAGTACTATTCTTTTCATACTTTTTCTGAACACTCTTTTTCCCTCCTTAAGAAACCACTTTTCTGCTTTCTTTAAGTCCTTTTGGCGTAGCGAAGGATTCAAAACGACCGAGCAGGAAATCGACTAGTAGCGCAAGCAACGTAACTGGTATCGCCCCACCAATAATCAAGTCTGTCCTAAATAGATTCAGACCATCAAAGATAAAGTCCCCAAGCCCACCTCCACCAATGAATGATGCAAGTGTTGCCCATCCAATAAGGTAGACTGCAGACAGCCTTACACCAGCCATAATAACAGGAATTGCCAGAGGAAGTTCAACGTTCATCGTACGTTCAAACGCCGTCATTCCCATTCCCCTACCTGCCTCCACGAGATCCTGATTGACCTCTTTCACACCGATAAACGTATTTCTAAGGATTGGCAACATCGAATAAAGGAATAAAGCAACAATTGCGGGTGTTTTCCCGATTCCCAGAAGTGGTATGAAGAACGCAAGAATCGCAAGACTAGGGAATGTCTGGATAACTCCAACTACTCCCAATACAAAACCAGCAATCTTCGGCACTTTTGTAAGCATTATTCCAATTGGTACTGCAACAAGGATTCCAAGAAAAAGTGCAATAAATGATATATACAGATGTTCCCAAGTCTTCGTTGCCAACTGGCTTCCATACTCAGAGAAAAAATCAATAAATCCGTTCATTCAAAAACCTCCTTTACACCTGACCAAGTGTCTGCTCTTCGCTTTCTCCCCAAATGGAATCATAAACGATATCCACAAGGTTCGTTCTTGTAATCAAGCCGACCAAACGCCGATCTTCATCGACAACAGCTACGTATTTTAATCCACGTATAAGAATATTTCGCGTTGCTTCACGAAGAAGCGTATCTTCCTGAACGACGGTCAATTCCGTAGACATGACTTCCTTGACCTGCGTTTCCATATTGCGGCCCCTGTCTATCATCTCGACATTGAGCAGACCTTTCAGTACATTGTTTTCATCAACGACAAGTAGCGAATCCACACGGCGCTCACGCATAAGCTGAACTGCTTGAGACAGTGTCCCTTCCGTTTTGAAGGAGACGGGGTTCGGGTTCATAATTTGTCCCACCGTCTGTATACGTTGTTGAGCTTGCAAAAGACGGTCTTTACCGATGAAATCCTCTACGAATTCATTGGCCGGATCTCTTAAAATTTCGTCTGGAGTTCCCATTTGAACAATTTTTCCGTCTTTCATAATTACAATGCGATCTGCGAGCTTAATTGCTTCATCCATATCGTGCGTGACAAAAATAATTGTTTTACCAAGTGTCCTTTGAAGATGTTTGAATTCCGCCTGTAACGAATCGCGGGTAATCGGATCTAGCGCACCAAAAGGCTCGTCCATCAGGATAAGGGGAGGATCAGCAGCTAATGCACGAAGTACACCGATACGCTGTTGCTGACCTCCACTTAGTTCATGGGGGTAGCGATCAAGGAATTCTTTAGGCATATTGACAAGTTCGATTAACTCATCAGCCTTATTGTTTCGCTCATCAACCGACTTCTTCATAAGCCGCGGGACAAGTGCAATATTTTCTCGAATGGTCATGTGGGGGAAGAGACCAATTTGTTGAATGACATAGCCAATTGAACGTCGCAATTGCACGATGTTCTTTTCCATAATATTTTCTCCATTGATCAATATTTTACCCTCTGTGGGTTTAACTAATCGATTGATCATCTTCATAGTTGTCGTCTTTCCACAACCACTCGGACCGATAAAGACGATAAATTCACCTGCATTGATATGTAAATCTAAGTTATCTACAGCTTTTTTACCTCCAGCATAAATCTTTGACACATTTTTAAATTCAAGCACACATTTCGCCCCCTATGATTAAACTGTTCAACCATCTTTATACTTTTTCTGAGCAGATACCTATTTCTATGGGCTACCCTTTTTCATCACTTTTCAAACATGATTATGACGGTTTGTTAATATCTCTCAATTATCACCGATATAACATTTAAAGAGGAGGTTGTGCCATGCTTGGAATATGGCAGGCGACAGGAATGAATGTCATCCGCAATATGACTATGCAAAACAATCAAGTAATGCGGTCGATGGAGCGATTGTCTTCAGGTATGCGCATAAACAGAGCTGCAGATGATCCAGCAGGCCTTGCAATTTCAGAGAAAATGCGTGCGCAAATCCGAGGTCTATCGATGGCGGGACGCAACATCCAAGACGGTATTTCCCTATTCCAAACAGCTGAAGGTGCTTTAAATGAAACACACGCTATACTGCAACGGATGCGTGAACTAAGCGTACAGGCTGCCAATGGAACAGTGACAGATTCCGATCGTGAAGCCCTCTCTCTAGAATTTGTAGAACTAAAAAAGGAAATCACTCGTATTTCAAAAGATACAGAGTTCAATACATTGCCACTGTTAGACGGTTCACGCTCTTCCTTGAAGATTCAAGCTGGGGCGAATGCCGGCCAATCAATTGAATTTTTCATTGGTGATATGAGTGCAGAGACAATCGGTTTGTCTGACGCATCGATTTCAACCCAATCCAAGGCCAATGATGCAATTGGATTACTCGACAATGCAATTAAAAACGTATCCTCAGAACGCTCTAGAATAGGTGCCTATACAAACCGGCTTGAACATGCTTACAACAATACACTCGTCATGGAAGAAAACTTAATCGCAGCCGAATCCCGCATAAGAGATGTCGACATCGCAAAGGAAATGATGGCACTCACGAAAGCAAACATTCTACTTCAGGCCGGTCAATACGTACTCGCTATGCACATGCAACAAGCCCAGTCCGTACTACAGCTATTAAAACAATAAAAAGGCAATCGTGTTGTCTTATCGACATGCACAATTGCCTTTTTATGTGTATAAACCATCAAATCCAAGTATAGGAACCCGATCTTCCTCAATTACAATATCTTCAAGAAGTATTTCTATTATGTATTGAAATTCCCCATAAGGACGCACTTCGATCCGTTCTTTGACAAATGGATTGTTTGTTACCAATGCAACTTTCCCAGTCTTTTCATCATATCCTTCTACTGCAAAACGGTAGCCTTCAATCATCCCATATGGAATGACTTCATACGCATCCTCTAATTCCTCGACGGAAATAGTCTTAATATAAACTTGGTTAGATCCATTCTTCACGAACCCGTTCCTCAAGTCTAAAGGATCCGCCGATTGCAAATAGTATTGTCGTTGATAAGAAGCCAGTTCAAACTCCCTTTTATCCCATAAAGCAAATCGACCTTTTCTAATCATCCCATCTCCTCCCACTATTTTGTATCTACCTATATTATATGTAATATATCGAAGGTTGGGTACATAAGTTTAGTCACCTTTTTATACAATAAATTAGACCTTTTGAACCTATTCTGAACAAATACCATTGAGTATTATTTTTTTCTCCCATGTTTAATGTTTTTTCATGCAGGGTATCTATTACCTAACAAGAATAAAAAGGAGGCTTTACAATGACAAACGGTAGTTTCTCAGACAAAGTCAAAGGGACAGTAAACAAAGTGAAAGGTGAAACAAAGGATCAGATAGGCAATGCCACAAATGATCCTTCACTACAAGCTGAAGGTAAGTTTGATAAGTTAAAAGGCGAAGCGCAAAAGAAAATCGGAGAACTAAAAGATAAAGTTTCCGATAATAACAATCGATAATCTTTAAAAAGTAAGTCATCTATCAAACAGTGATAGCTATAAGTCCATACCTGTTAAGAAATAGGAATAAGTGTATCAATATGCATCATTCTTTTGATTATATGACTGTATGTCCCCCCTTTTTTAGACGGAGGGGGCTTTTTAATTTGTTGAGGTAGTGTGAAATTATTAAGGCGTGAATGTAAATTTTGCGAAACTAATAGGGTAACCGTAATAACAACTATTTAAGTTGAAATAAATATCCCCTTGTAAGGCGCCTCAACTTAGTTTATTTAGGTATTCATTTGTTCAACATATATATAAATAGTACGGCTGTTTGCAATGGGTAAACAGCCGTCTTCTGCCACTCATAAGTTTCTTGTATTGAGGCGTGGGACCGTACCGTCATTATCGATCATTTGTTGGTTTCCACCCTGACCATCCAATGGTTCTCCGCTCAGGCCACGTTCTGTACTACTATCCATCTCATCCAGTGCCTTACTTTTAACGAATAGAGCAACGCCACCATTTTTAACTTCATTGTAATAGTCCCTTGATTGCTGTTCTGAAAACCCCATGCGTGAAAAAGCATTCAGAATGGGTTCTTCACCGCCCAAAAACAGTTTAAAACGATCTAACCAATTATCATCTGCTGTACCGAGGAGTTCGGCATCGGTCTGTCCCCGAAGCATTGAAATATTATCTTCTTCATCGGTAACAACATACATATCACTTTCATCATAGCCTTGCGCTTTCAATTCTGTAATTTTATATAAAACTGTATCAATGGAATGAAATGTACCGATATACTTCTTGTTTTCCATTTTACAAAATTCCTCCTTTTCGATGATATTGCCTTTGTTTCTTATTGTACCCGTCCAAACCATTAAGAAACGCACTGCTCCATCAAATCGGATGTTTAGTTTCTGTAAAAGAGTGAATAACATAAGGACAAGAGAATATTCCACGGCAAACTCGAAGATGAAAGGAGTCTGTTTTTGATGACTAATAAAAAAGTATTTACTGAACGGGACCGAAAGGATGCTGAAGGACCATACATGGATAATCCCGAAAACCTCCGAACTGATAAGGAAAGCATTTACGATATGCATGAAGATATGAAAACTGTCGACTCCATTCCTCTGGAAGATTTAAAATTGGAAGAACGGGAAGAGAAACATCATCACGATTCCAAAAGTAATTCATCCAGCGAAGAGAAATTCCGCGGCTCTGGACTTAAAAAACAGTAAAAAACTGTACCCCATTCATATAATGTGATTGGGGTACAGTTTTGGTTTATGGACAATCGCCTACGTAATAATAGCTGTTTCATTCCCCCGGAAAAAGTATCCCTCTTTTCGTTCATCGCTTCTCCTAGACCGACAAATTCCTATGTCTTTTTTGCTTGCCTTATGACATCTGCTTAGCCACGCAACCATTTCTGTAAATTCAAATGCAGATAGCCGAGGAATACTTGAGAGTTCAACCGTTAATTTCACAATCTTTCTATTTGCTAATGATAAATATAGTATAGCAATTTCACACGTGTGTTGATTAACCAGAAAAGTACTGCTTTTTTTTGTGATGAAACACTAAGCACTCTATGTACAGGTGCTTTTGAATTACTTTGGATTGAAAGTTCAACGCAAAAAAACGGCAACAAAAATCGTTACCGTCGATGTACTTCAAAATTATTAGTGTCCTAGATAAGCCTTTTTTATCGTATCATCTTGCAGCAGCTCTTTCGCGTTACCACTCGCGACCACTTTACCTGTCTCAAGCACATAGCCATAGTCCGCAACTTTTAAAGCCTGACGTGCATTTTGTTCAACCAGTAAAACAGTCGTTCCTGCTTCATTAATCTCTTTAATAATTTTAAAGATATCTGCAACGATTAACGGGGCCAGTCCCATCGATGGTTCATCAAGTAAAAGTAACTTTGGCTTAGACATAATTACTCGCGCGATTGCCAGCATTTGCTGTTGCCCGCCTGAAAGTGTACCTCCTAGCTGAAATTGTCTTTCCCTTAGTATTGGGAATCGATTCATCGCCTTTTCAAGATCAGCATTTACTTCAGTGTCATTTCGATGATACACTCCCATTTCCAAGTTTTCTAAAACAGTCATAGAGGCCAAAATACCTCTTCCTTCTGGAACTAAAGCTAATCCTTTTCTTAAAAGCTGATCAGGTCGTTGTCCAGTTACATCCTTACCCAAATAATGAATACTACCTTCTTTCGGTTTCAATAAACCTGCAATCGTATTCATCATCGTTGTTTTCCCCGCACCGTTTGCACCGAGGATGGTTACTATCGTCCCCTCCTCAACCGTTACATCAATGCTTTTCAATGCCTGAATCTTATCGTAAAAAGTACTGACATTCTGTAGTTTAAGCAAGCTCATCTTCCTCCTCAACCCCGAGGTAGGCTTCAATTACTTCTTTATTGTTTTGAATACTGCTCGGTGTACCTTCTGCAATTTTCTTTCCAAAGTTCAATACCACAATACGGCTACAAATCCGCATAACAAGTGGCATATCATGTTCAATTAATAAAATAGTTATATTTAGCGCTTGAATTTTCTTGATCAAATCAAACAAATCATTTGTCTCTTTTTCATTCATTCCAGCAGCTGGCTCGTCAAGTAGCAATAATTTAGGTCGACTTGCCAAAGCTCTTGCAATTTCTAATCTACGTTGTTGACCGTAAGCAAGGTTTTTCGCAATCGTTTGACTGTATTCTGACAATCCAACAATTTCTAGAATCTCATCCGAGCTTTTCAGAACATTTTCCTCTTCTTGCTTTTGATATTTCGTCCGAAACACACTTTGCAAAACACCAGTAGTGAGACGACAGTGATTTCCTACCATTACATTTTCGCGAACAGTTAACTCTGAAAAGAGTCTGATGTTTTGAAATGTACGACAAATGCCCTGTTTCGTAATTTCATGCGGTTTCAAACCTGCAAGCGACTGTCCTGTAAATTCTATCTCACCAGAACTAGGAGGAAACATGGCGGTAATCATATTAAACATTGTTGTTTTCCCAGCACCATTTGGCCCTATCAAGCCAAGCACTTCTCCTTGTTCTATTGAAAAAGAAACATCTGTCAATGCTTGAATCCCACCAAAGTTTTTACTTATCTTTTTTATTTCCAGTACCATGTTTTCCCTCCTTCTTCTTTAATCTTGGACGTTTAATCCAATTGACGACATTCATATCAATGAGCCCCTGTGGCCGGAACGCCATCATCAATACAAGGAGTGCACCGTAAATCATGAAACGATACTCGCTGATAACACGCAAAAACTCTGGCATTGTTGAAAGGAAAATAGCACCGAATATCGGTCCCCAAATAACTTCACTTCCTCCAAATATAGCAAAGATCAGAATTTCAACAGCACGATGATAATCGAAATCTGATGGACTAATATAAGCCGTTAAATGTGCATATAATGCACCTGCAAATCCAGCAAGTAGCGCTCCTTGACCGAATGCTAGAATCTTATAGTATGTAATGTTAATACCCATTGCTTCCGATGCCTCTTCATCCATTTTAATAGAAGCAAATGCACGCCCAATTCTAGAATTACTTTGTCTAATAAAGAACCAAATAACGCCAATGCTAATCATCAGTAATACAAGAAAAACTGCTAAACTTATAAATTGGTTATTTTTTAATCCAATCATTTCCGGACTAAAACCTAAACTGTTACTAAAACTCAAAATCTCTCGCCCAAGATGAGGGATACTACGAATCCCAATAGCACCGTTTGTTAAACCTTCCCAATTGATAAACAGTACTCGAATGACCTCCCCAAACCCAAGCGTCGCAATCGCAAGATATACGCCTTGTAACCTTAGGGCAGGAAAACCAATTAACACGCCGATAAAACCTGTAAACACAGCTGCAATAATAATACCGAGTATTAGAGGTACATTATAATTAAGCGTTAAAATAGCCGACGTGTATGCACCTATACTCATGAATCCTGCATGCCCCAGTGACAATTGCCCTGTTCCAAGTGTTATGTAAATACTAACACCAAGGATAATATTCAATAAAATAAAAGTTGCAACTTGCAAATAATATGGGTTTATTAATTCGCTTAACATATAATCACCCCCTTGATTTCGATGTTGCCGTACCGAAAAGTCCTTGTGGTCTCACAATTAAAATAATGATAATAGCTAAAAACGCTATCGCATCACGATAGCCTGAATTTCCATAAGCTACTAAAAACGTTTCAGAAAGCCCTAATATTAACCCGCCCGCCATCGCACCACGAACGTTTCCTAAACCACCAAGAATGATAATAGCTAAACCTTTTAATCCGAATGATAAACCCATTTGTGGATTAACTGAGTTGAATGCAATTCCAACTAGAATTCCGGCAATTCCACCCATTGCAGATGCAATAATAACTGTTTGTGTAATCATCCTTTTCGTATTAACACCTAGTAGGCTTGCAACAGCTAAATTTTCCGCACTTGCACGTAATGCCTTGCCCGCCTTTGTTTTCGATAGCCAAAATGTGAGTCCAAACATTAATAGAATCGCAATAATGAAGATAAGAATTTGGACATAATAGACGGTTGTTGAACCAATCGTAATGTTCAACTCTGAAAAACTTGTCCGAAATGGATGATTTCCAGCTCCAAAAAAGTGATGAGCAGCATTTTCAAGAAAAATAGATACCCCAATCGTACTGATAAGCGGAGCAAGATGCGACACGCCCTCTTTACCTCTCAGTGGTCTTAATGCAAAACGCTCAAGGAAATAACCTAATATACCTGTAACAATAATTGCGACCAAAAAGGCCACATATAATGGTAAACCTAAACTATTCGTTACAATAACGCCCATAAATGCACCAAACATAAAAATTTCCCCATGCCCCATATTGACAATGTTAAGGACACCAAACACCAACGTATAACCGAGGGCAACAACAACATAAATACTACCCAATGTAAGACCATTTATTAATTGTTCAATTAGCAATGTGCACCCTCCTTATCCATTCTCAGCTTTTTTAAATAGTTAAAATAGAAATGCAATCAGGCTGCAAACATCTCAACCTGATTGCCGATCATTTATTCGAACACTACATACTCATTACCTTCAATAATTAATACAGTTGGTTCCATGACAATATCTCCGTCTTCATCAAATGACATTGTGCCTAATACACCTTTAAAGTCCTTGAGTGTTGCTAACGCATCGCGAATTTCATCGCGGTCAGCTACACCTGCATTTTTAACCGCTTCAGCCATTAGATACAATCCATCATAAGCTTGTGCAGCAAACTGATCTGGTTCAACTCCATATGCTTCTGTATAGTTTTTAACGAAGTTCTTTACTTTTTCGTCATCCTTTTGAGCAAACCAAGGTGTCGCAACGATTAAACCATTGGATGCATCTCCAGCAATTTTGATAACTTCCGGTGAGTTGAATCCATTCCCACCCACAAATGGAACATCAAGCCCCATTTTTCTAGCTTGGTCTAAAATTACCGCACCTTCATTATACAAAGCAGATGCAAGAATCAAATCTGGGTTCAAGTTCTTTATTTTCGTCAATTGTGCTTTATAATCGGATTGACCTAACTGGAATGTTTCTGTCGTAACGACCTCCAGATTTAAGTCTTCTGCTACTTTTTTCATTACATCGTAACCCGCTTTTGTAAATACATCGTCATTTCCATATAAAATCGCTACTTTTTTAACATCATATTTTTCAATTGCTTTTTGTACTGACGCTGGAATCGCTAGTGTCTCAGGGATTGAGTTTCTAAATACATAATCCCCAAGTTGAGGAATCCCCTCAGCCGTATTTGAAGTCCCCATGATTGGAACACCATTTAAATCTGCTTCAGGTCCAACTACAAACATTTCTGTACTAAGCGTAGGCCCAATAATTGCATCAACATTATCTGAGTTCATCAATTTCTGTGCAGCTGATAATGCTTCTTCTTGTTTACCAGCTGAGTCTTCAATCTTTAATTCCAGGTCAACTTCCCCTGCTTCTTTAAGTTCTTTATTGGCCAGTTTCAAGCCATTCGTAATTGCTTCTCCATAACCAGCTCCTGGTCCAGTTAAATAAGAAATGACACCTATTTTAGCCTTTACCGGGCCATCTGCTCCTGTTTCTTTGTCGCCCGCATCCTTCGTATCGGTTCCACAAGCTGTCAGCACAACTAGCGTGAACATCATCAAGACTGAAAATAGCAGTTTTGTTCTCTTATTCATTTAATCCCATCCCCTTTAATAGTTAAAAATAGTGATAATTCTAAATATACACTACTATTTAGTTAATTGGAATATCAAATAAAAAATCCTCCCTATAAAAAAGGGAGGATTCCATTATTCATCTATTTCTTCAAGCCGAGGCATTGCCGACAATGCGCCCGATTTTGTTGCACAGAGTGCACCGAGTTTATTGCCAAAGGAAGTATAGTCAATCCACTCATCGCGGGTTTTTGGTTTCCCTTTCAATTGGATTTGGCGAAGAATTCCTGCAATGAATGCATCGCCTGCTCCCGTCGTATCGACAGCTATGATGGGTTCAACGCCTACATGTGTTATGCTGCCGTCAATGACAGCAAACGTACCGAGCTCACCCGCGGTGACGAGTATTACAGGAATCCGATAAGGTGCTAACTTGAGGATTCCATCTTTCAACGTATCTGTCTCCGTTAGGAAAAAAAGCTCCTCTTCGGTCAGTTTCAGCAGATTGGTGTTCTCAACAAATGACATGATTGTCTCACGGCAAAGCGCTTCACTCTCCCACCTTAGTGGACGGATATTTGCGTCTAATGACAAAGGCACTCCAAACTTATTAGCAAGACGTACCGCTTCCCGCGTCGTTTGTAGGGCTGTTAAATGAAACATTGTGCCCGAACAAATATGCAATACGGAAGCATCTTGAAATGCCTCTATAGACAAATCAGTAGTTTCTACTTGGATATCAGGCGTCTCATCGATATATGTATGAAAAATACGGTCGTTGTCATCCGTCAAATGGACATACACGCCACTCACCCGTTTGTCATTCTCCAGTTTAGCAAACGTCAAGTCGACGCCTTCTTTCCTCAATTCATTCCGAACAAACTGGGAAGTTTCGTCATCTCCTGTCACGGTGATGAATGCGGACGAAGCGCCAAGCCTAGAAATACCCGCTGCCACATTGACCGTTGCTCCGCCAAGAAACGTCGTGAATGTTGAATTGGACTGGTCTTCCGCTATATAATCGACGAATGCATCGCCATAAATAAGAACATGTTTTTTATTCGCATCAATCATGAATGTACACCCTATCACTTTATTTTTCCCAATCGTATCATGGAACACGATTTACAGGAAGAGTACGGAAATATATCGCTTTAAAAGTTGAAATAAAGAATTTCTTCCACTCTACTTCGGCACTTTCGGAACATGCCTGTCAATTAACCAAAAGTAACTAGTGAATAACATGATCACCTACTGGGCGCTAAGTATATAATTTACTTTGGATTGAATGACTTCTATACGATTACCGAGATGTCTGGATATGTAGGGATGCGACAGGCAACTATTCGCAATAGGATTACTGAAAAGAGTGTCGTGATAATTTCGCCGAAAGCGAACCGGAAATGATCCAGTGAAAACGGATTTTTCCAAGCCCTACTCACCAGTATTTTATACAAACAAATAGTTATTCAACAGACGTGACTTTATAATCGAATCATTACACCCCAAAATTTAAATTCTTGTTAGTCGTCTGACCTCTGACCTGTAATTCTTTCCCTAATCGTGGTATACTGTTTGGATGGAACGGGAGGATTTTCTTATGAAACAATGGATTTATCCACTACTTATCGTCTTTGCAGCAAGCTGTTATGGTATTCTTTCAACAATTATTAAACTCGCGATTCAAGATGGTTACACTGCTGCTGAAGCAGTAACGAGCCAATACTTTGTCGGTTTTTTCATAGCTCTACTTATCTTCGTCTTTGTACGACGTAAAGTCCCAAAGTTTGGCGGTGGTGTGACACTCCTTCTTGCAGGGTTATTTACTGCAACGACTGGTACGGTATACGGCCAAGCCATTGAATACATGCCTGCTTCTCTTGCGGTTGTTATGCTATTCCAATTCACTTGGGTAGGAATGCTGTTCGACTGTATCGCGAAACGACGCCTTCCAAAACGGATTGAAGTCATTTCACTTCTTTTCCTTTTCGGCGGTACAATTCTTGCAGCCGGTATTATCGATGCAGATCTTAGCGGAATTCCTTGGCAAGGTTGGGCATGGGGAATGGCTTCAGCTGTCAGCTTTGCATCATTCGTTATGATTAATTCACGACAAGTTGAAGGAATGGATACGGAAACGCGTCTACTGTTCACATCGTTTTTCGCAGCAATTGCAATCTTCTTTTTCCAATCGCCCGAAATCGTCTGGAACGGTACGTTGTTTAACGAAAATTTATGGGTATACGGTTTGATCCTAGGACTGTTCGGGATTGTCATTCCGATTTACCTCTTCTCAATTGCAGTGCCGAAAGTTGGGACTGCGATGACATCGATTTTAAGCGCAGCAGAACTTCCCGTTGCTGTCACCGCGTCCGTTATTTTATTGAGCGAAGCGCTGACAATTTTTCAAGTAATTGGTATTATTATTATCGTAATTGGTATGACGTTACCGACCATTGCGCAGAGAAGATTGAAATACAACTGATAGTTTCAACAGCCCACTGCACTTGCAGGTGGGTTGTTTTCTTTACAACAGGTAGTATTTGATATAATAGAGGATGTAGAAGGAGGTTTTTAATAATGGACATAACAATTCGACAAGCACAACCGACTGATGCCGAACAGGCTGCACCGCTTATTATCGACGCAATCGGTGATATCGCTAAAAGAATGACAGGCGAAACAGAATGGGACAAGGTAGAGCAGGAACTATGCGTACTTTTCAAGCGTGAGGATAACCGACACTCCCATCTCTATACATATATTGCCGAGCTGGATGGAAAAGTAGCAGGTATTATGGTGTTGTATGCAGGCGCAGATGCCCCTGAACTCGATCGAAATTTAAGTGAGTGGCTTGCTAAAAAAGGTGCTACTAACTCTGAAGTCGAAGCGGAATCGTTAGCTGACGAACTTTACATCGATACAGTTTGTATTGATCCTGCATTTCGCGGTAAAGGAATCGGTACGGAGTTGTTTGAGTACGCAGAAGAAGTCGCGAAACAAAAATACAGTACAAAGCTTTCTTTAAACGTCGAAACACAAAAAGAACCAGCTATCCGTCTATACAAACGGCTTGGTTATGAAATCGTCTCACCCTGGACAATCATTGGTGAACCTTTTCATCATATGGTGAAAATTGTATAACTAAGAAAAGCGCCGGAGTCTAGACATCACTCCAGGTGAAAAACTTATATTTTCTTTTACAAGTGTTGATTAACCAAAAACAACCAGTAAATAACTAAATCCAACACTAGGCACTTCTTGTACAATTACTTTGGATCGCTTTGGATTGAACGACCCCTATACGATTAACGAGATGTCTTGATGTGTAGGAATACGACTTCGTCGCATCCCTACACATTTTTTCGGTAATCGTATGGTGCTTATTCATCCGTCGCGCTCCAAATGCATATATACACAAAGTGCTAAAACTTTTCGGGACGAAAGAATAGCGGGGCTTCTTATCTGAATAGTAGCCGCCAAAAATACAATTTTGGCGGCTGAAGCCTTCTCCTTAGTCTTGTCTTTTTTAGTTAAGGAAGAGTCACTTTCTTATAATAGTCCATCGCATGATAAGGTGCATACTCTTTACTAATAGTAAGCAAGGAACACCTTGTACAAAGTACTAGAGTGCCCGAAATTGTATCTTCGGGCACTTACAACCTTTCTAAAGAGTCATCTACTCTTTTTTTCAAAAGTAGCTGTATTTTTCACTTAAACGTTGTAGGAACGCGACAGGCAACTAATCGTAACAGAATTACTGAAAAGAGTGTGGCTAGGAATGACGAAGTCATTTCTAGCCACACTCTCCCCTCGGTAAAGTTGTCATGACTATTTCGCTGAAAGCGGACCGGAAATGATCAAGTGAAAATGGCGTTTTTCAAGCCTTTCTTACCTGCTCTTTATGCAAGAAAGTGGTTAATCAACAGACGTGACTTTCTTTCACTATACAAACCGCCCTTTCGTTTTCTATCCATTAGAAATCGAAAAGGCGGTTTTTCTTTATTTACTTTCTTGCTCTTTTACGAAAGTAACAAACTTATCAACGACTAAATCCAAAAACTTGAGAGTGCCTTCGTCTGTCAGATAACCATCTTGGAACTTTTGTCCGGCTGAGCCAATGAATATTTCATTTCCCGCAGGAGGCAGTGTAGTTGCTTGGATACTCCCTAATACTTGTCGCAAATGCAATTGTGCTCTAACCGTCCCTAACACTCCTTGAGAAACTCCCATCGGCAATACCGGTTTACCTGCTATCGGCTTGTCCACTCTGGATAGCCATTCCAATGCATTTTTCAAAACGCCCGACATGGACCAGTTGAATTCAGGTGTGCTAATGAGTACAGCATCCGCATCAGCAACCATTTTCTTGTAGTTTTGTACTTTCTCAGAAGGTGACTTTTCCTCATCCTCATTGTAGAACGGCAAATTTCCGATATCCGCAATTTCTATTTCGAAAAGGTGACTGTATCTCTTTTCAACCGTTTTTACTAACTGCATGTTGAATGAATCTTTTCGTAAACTCCCGACAATCGCTACAATTTTCATCAAGTTCTCTCCTCTTTTTTACATATTCCATTCTTTAACATGTATTCTACACGATACCCACGATTCACATCTATCATTCGACTCAACTTTGCAAATTAAATTTCTTCCCTGAAAACTTTTTAGTGTTTCTAAGGGTAAGTATAGTAAGAGCAACAAAATACCGTTGTTTTGGAAGGAGTGAAACCCGAGTGGAGATAGAAAAATTGATACGAAACATACAGACCGGTGACAAAGACTCGTTTCGCGAATTTTACGAAGCATATGCAGACTACGCAATTCGAACGGCTTCTGCTATTACGCGCAACCGTGAAATGGCCAAAGATGCGGTACAAGAAACGTTCATCCGCGTCTATCGGCAAATCGGTAGCTACAACCCTGAATTGCCCTTTGACCCGTGGTTTTACCGGATTTTAATGAATGAATGTCTTCGTTACCTAAAGAAAGAGTCCCCTCTTTCAAAATTTGAACATCCCGACTTGGAAAATGACCCATCTCTTGCCGAAGAATCTTTCAATCAGCTATCCGATTTATACGATACGATTCAATCGCTTGATGACATACACCGAATTCCAATCATATTAAAGTATGTGAAGGGCTTTACCGAAAAAGAAATTGCGGACATTCTAGGGTTAAATCACAATACAGTAAAGTCACGGTTGTTTAAAGGTAGAAAACGACTAAAAGAACAGTTAGACCCGACGAATAAGGAGGAGGGATCACAATGAGTAACTTCGACGAACGAGCAAAAGAGGCTCTCGATAAACGGACTGAACAAGAAACGCTTGGTCTAAAAGATGAAATATGGAACGGTCTAGAAAAAGAACTATTCAGCGAAGAGAACGTTAACAGAGGAGATGTGAAGAAAATGAAAAAGAAAAATCGTGTAATTCCAATTATCATTACAACTGCCGCCGCCCTTGTCATCGCATTCAGTTTACAAACGGATACAGGAATGGCATTCATGAAAGGTATTAAAGACATGTTCGTCCCAGAAAAGGAAATTACTCAAAGCATTGAAGGACAGGACGAAAAAACCGACGTTAATTTAAATGAAGGTGGAAACTCCGAGTACATCATCTATGTCGATGAAACACGCTATAAAATGATCAACGGCGATAAAGCAGACGTCATTACAACAATTGAACCCCTTCCAGAAAAGTACCCGGAAGTGACAATGGAAATTAAACAAGTAGCTGATCAGAAACCCGAAGATCTCGTTAAAAAGTTTGAAGCCGAGTTAAAGAAAGACTTCCCGGAGCTAAGAGCAGTCGAAACAGTGACAGAACCAGTTGAAGGTTATTTATTACACGGATTGAACGGTAGCGATTGGGATGCTAAAGTTGTTCATGCCTATGTCATCAGCAACGGCAAAGACGGTAGCTACATCATTACAGAAAACTATTTCCTCGAAGCTGCGGAAGGCCACGGAGCAAGGTTCCACCATATGTTGGAGAGCTTTGAGATCGTAGAATAATAACTTTTTTTTGAGCGGGCCGTCAAGAGACGGTCTTTTTTTTTTGAACGCTTGCATATATTTCACCATACCGTTTTGGTGGTTGGCCCCCTCTGAATTCCTAAATAGATATTGCATCGATATATTTTTCATGCTAAGCTAACTATCAAATCGTAATGATTACGATTTGATGAGGGGATCTGCAAAACAAAAACTAAAGGGAGACTATGCTTTGAAAAACAAAAAAAGTTATTCTATATTCCTACTCATACTTACTGTAATTTTACTCTCGGCTTGCTTCGATAAAAAGGACGGAAATGTCCTGACCTCCAAAGCTAAGTCTACTAATGACCTTGTCTTTGCAAGTACAAAAGATATTCGAGACATTAACCCGCATCTCTATGCAGGTGAAATGCCTGCCCAAAACATTGTATTTGAATCTCTGGTAATTAATACGGATGAAGGGATAAAACCTGCCTTAGCTGAAAACTGGGATATTTCGGAGGATGGTTTAACATATACTTTCTATCTAAGGCAAGGAGTTGTCTTTACAGATGGTGAGCCCTTTAATGCGGAAGTTGTAAAGATGAATGTAGATGCTGTAGTAGAAAATATTGAAAAAAATGCATGGCTGAATCTTGTGGCTGAAATCCAAGAAACAAAAGCTGTGGATAGGTATACATTCCAGTTAACACTGAAGAATCCCTATTATCCTACACTAGAAGAACTCGGCCTGACTCGCCCCTTTCGGTTTATTTCACCCAAAAGTTTTATCGCCGGAACAACAGCTAATGGAGTTAGTAGCTATGCAGGTACAGGTCCTTATGTGTTGACAGAGCATAAAAAAAATCAATATGCCGTATTTACGGAGAATGACAACTACTGGGGCGATAAGCCGAAAATCAAATCCATTAAATGGAAAGTGATGCCCGATCACCAAACCATACTTCTAGCCTTGGAAAAAGGTGAAATCGACCTACTATTTGGTTCCGATGGAGATATGGTAGATAACGATTCTTTCAAGGCGCTTTCTGAGCAAGACAAATACAGCACCGCTGTTAGCCGTCCAGTCGGTTCTCGAGCAATTGTCTTAAATTCACAAAAACCGATTACAAAAGATCCAATAGTTCGCGAAGCATTCCAATCTGCGATTAACAAACAAATAATTGCAGAGGGAATTCTAAATGGGGCTGAGCAAGTAGCTGATACCCTTCTTGCACCATCTGTCCCCTATGCAGATGTGAACTTAATAAAACAAGAATATAGTGAAGACAGAGCAAATGAATTGCTAGCAAAAGCCGGCTGGAAAATAGGTAAAGATGGGTATCGATATAAAGATGGAAATAAACTTGAGATTACAATTTACTATAACTCCGATAACGCTCAGGAACGTACAATCAGTGAATCAATGCAGAATGATTTAAAACAAGTTGGTGCCAGTCTTAAAATCATTGGAGAAGAGAAACAAGCCTATTTTGACCGACAAAAAACAGGAGATTTCGATTTAATGTATTCTCTATCATGGGGACTGCCTTATGATCCGCAAACTTATGTATCGTCTTGGCGAGTGCCTTCTCATGCCGATTATCAAGCACAAGTAGGGCTTGAGAAAAAGGAATGGCTGGATCAAGTCATCACTGATCTTATGAGTGAACAAAGCGAAGATAATCGTAAGCAAATGTATAAGGATATCTTAACGTATATTCACTCCGAGAATATTTATATACCATTAACCTATTCTGTAACAAAGGCCGTTCATACTAAGGCGCTAAAAGGAGTTGATTTTAATGTCTCACAGTACGAAATTCCTTTTGAAAAAATGTACTTCGAAGAATAAAATCAAACGATCCTTTGATAGATAAATGTATTGAAATAAAGTATCCCATTTAAGGCGCTACAGCGCTCTGGGATGCCTCCCGCCCTAAGCCAAGCACTTTCGCTCAGTTTATATAGATATAGAATTCTCACCGATTATGCTTTTATAGACAGAGAATTGGCCGGGGATTTTACTTGATAAAATATCTTGTTAGGAGAAATATCCTTGAAAATATATCTATTAAAACGTGTGCTAGTTATCATTCCAATTATCCTTGGCATTTCGTTTTTAGCATTTGTACTGATCAACTTACGAACTAGCGATCCGGCAGAAATTGCAATGCGAGTAAACCAAGTTACACCGACAGAAGACATGATAGAGGCAATGAGAATTGAACTGGGTCTTGATAAACCCTATTTAGTCCGGTATTTTTCATGGCTCGGAAATAACCTTCAAGGGGACTTTGGTAACAGTTATGTAACGCATGAGCCTGTTGCTGATCAACTGGCAACTGCACTGCCGGCAACTCTCCAGCTCGCGTTCATTGCGTTAGTTATTATTCTTTCCTTCAGTATTATAATCGGCATGCTGTGCGCCATTTACGAAGGAAGCATCGGTGATAAAGTGATGCGCGCATTGATTTTCATCTCCACAGCCATGCCAAGTTTTTGGATAGGAATTCTTCTTATCTGGCTCTTTTCTGTCAAGCTGAATTGGTTCGACACTAGCGGTATGGAAAGGCCAAGTTCTGTTATTCTCCCTGCTGTCACGCTGTCTTTAGGATTTATTTCAACTTATGTCCGCCTTATTCGAAACAATATGATTAAAAACAAAAGTGAAAACTTTGTACTTTATGCTAGGGTTCGTGGCTTAAAGGAAAGCACAATCACCAGAAAAGTCTTTAAAAACTCTCTTCAAATTTCCATGACCGCCATAGGAATGTCGATTCCTAAGCTGATTGCTGGAACGGTTATTGTCGAAAATGTTTTTGCTTGGCCAGGTATTGGACGATTATGCGTTACTGCAATCTTTAATTCGGATTTCCCAATTATCCAAGCTTACATATTAATTATGGGCGTGCTGTTCGTTATATGTAATCTTCTAGTTGATATTCTTAATACAATGCTTGATCCACGCATGAGAAAGGAATTATAGTATGAATGTTTGGAGACGTTTAAAGACTGATAAATTGGCCATTCTTTGCTTATCATTGTTACTTTTGGTTATTACTGCCGGTATTTTCGCTCCCATTCTTGCACCTCATAATCCGTTAGAAATGAATATCCTTCAGAAATATGCAGGAGTCAGCCAAACCTACCCATTAGGAACAGACCAATTAGGACGATGCATTTTATCCAGACTTTTATTTGGAATTCGTACAACCGTCTTTTTCGCTTTGGTTACAATGTGCATTACGATTACGATTGGAACATTGCTTGGAATTATTTCAGGGTTCTTCCGTGGGAAAGTAGACGAAATTATTATGAGATTTTGTGATATTATGCTGTCTTTTCCATCAGAAGTCATGATTTTAGCGATTGTAGGGGTCCTTGGACCAGGCTTGTTAAATGTGGTAATTGCCAACATCCTTGCCAAGTGGGCTTGGTATACACGTATGATCCGATCCGTGGTTATTCAATATATAGACAAAGATTATATACGCTTCGCTAAGGTATCCGGTTGTAGCACAGGACATATTATGAGAAAACATTTACTTCCTGGTGTATCAGGCGAAGTAGCGGTATTTGCAACCCTTGATACGGGATGGGTTGTTTTAAATATCTCTGCACTCTCCTTCCTAGGTTTAGGAGTACAGGCTCCGACACCAGAATGGGGCATGATGTTAAATGAAGCGAGAAACGTAATGATTACCCATCCAGCACATATGCTTGCTCCAGGACTTGCAATTGTAATTGTCGTTGCTGCGTTCAACTTCCTTGGCGACAGCTTACATTCAGCCATAAATCCTAAACACTTTCAGATGAAAAAGAAAAGGAGTCGCTTGAATGTCTTTACTAGAAGTAAAAAAGCTATCCGTTATTGACACGAGAAGTGGGCAGCAGATTGTACAAGATTTAAATTTCACTCTTAAAGAGAACAGCTGCCTCGGAATTGTAGGTGAAAGCGGAAGTGGAAAATCAATAACCGCAAGAGCAATCCTCGGTTTAACTTCCCCATGGTTGGATGTTACGGGTGAAGCCATTTTTAATGGAATGAACTTAATCGGACAATCAAACGGGGTGATGAGAAAAATCCGGGGACAACAAGTCTGTATGATTCTTCAAGATGCAATGACAGCTTTTAATCCACTCAATACTATCGGCAGACAAATGAGTGAGACATTTCGCGAAAACTTAGGGGTTAAAAAGAAGCTCGCTATAGACATGGCAAAAGTTGCGTTGCATCGTGTACATATCCATCATCCCGAGCAAGTTTTGAAGATGTATCCACATCAACTGTCGGGAGGGATGCTACAGAGAGTAATGATTTCTATTGTGATTATGATGGAGCCGGATATCATAATAGCCGATGAGCCCACAACAGCAATCGACTCCATAAATCAACGTGATATTGTAGAGCAATTCAAGTTGCTACGCGAACTCACAGGCACTTCGATTATCTTCATTTCCCACGATTTAGGGGTTGTTCAATATTTGTCAGATGAATTGCTGGTCATGCAAAATGGAAAATGTCTAGAATACGGAAAGACTAACGAAGTCTTTTCCTCCCCGAAGCATGGTTTCACGAAGTATTTAATCAATACCCGATTGAGCCTAACAGAGCCGTTTCAACAATCTATGACGTCGGGAGTATTATCATGTTTGTAAACGTTGAGAACGTATCAAAAAGCTATAATAAAGATGGTGGTTTTTTTATAAAGTCTAAAACCGAGGTTTTGAGCGATATTAGCCTTCAGATTAAAAAAGGCGAATGTCTAGGGTTAATTGGTGAAAGTGGAAGCGGTAAGAGCACGCTGAGCAAAATCATTCTTGGTCTAGAGAAACCAGGTCGGGGCAGAGTAATGATTGAGGGAGAACCTTTTTCTATATGGATTAAGAAGAATAAAGGGAAAATGAGTGTAGTATTTCAAGATTACACCTCGTCTGTAAATCCACAATTCACAACCCGAAGTATAATTGCAGAACCACTAATTGCTCTAGGAGTTAATAAAAATCTAGATGAACGGATCGCTGAGCTCCTATCTAGAGTCGGGCTCCCACTTACAATGATCCATAAATATCCGCATGAGTTGAGCGGAGGACAACTTCAGCGTGTTTGTATTGCACGTGCCATTGCAACTAAGCCTAAATTTATTGTTCTTGATGAGGCCATCAGTTCCCTGGATGTTTCGAGTCAGGCGGAAATTCTTCAACTACTACGCGATATCAAGGATGACATGAATATGACTTACCTGTTTATAACTCATGATCTTCAGGTCGTCGCTAATATTTGCAATAGAATTCTTTTTCTATATCAAGGAGAAATTGTTGAGGAATTAGAAAGCTCCAATCTACTACTTGCAAAAAATGATTATGCGAAGAGGTTGCTAAATTCAGTAATGCTCTTTAATGTTCCGTGATTGCTTCGCTTAAAAAGCCTAGGGTAATAGAATAACGACAGCGTAAAGAGGATGGGTGATACACCATCCTCTTTTTTATGTTCATTGCAAAGAAATAGCGTGTTTCGATGCATAATCGCAGGGTTCAAAGGGTATAGTTTAACTATATAGCCTTTTCTAAGAGGGTCATTCTATAGGTGGTTTTGATAAGGGGGTTGAAACGAGATGGACTTATTCTTAGTCGTAATAGACGTACTCGTCGTTATGTCCTATATCTTACTTATTGCTTTAATTTCCCCGACTATGATGCGATTTATCAAGAAACGAAACTACGACATATTTTTTCAATTGTTACCTGTTGTATCAATAGTTTTTGCGAGTAGCGTTATCATTTGCATTGGTTATGGTGGTTTTAAAGAAACTCTTTTTTTCCAGTTAACAAGTATCATCTCTTTTTTATTTTTGTTATCTCTGCTGTTCTTGACGTTGATAATGAAAAAACTATGGAAAGAGAACTATGAAAGATTAATAACTTGGTTAGTCTCTATTCGTATAAAAGAGATACGTTTTCTGAAAGCCAAGTAAGGCAAAGGAGTAAGTAGTCTATTATCGGTTTCTAATTGTAATCAGATAAATAATTATACGTTTGTCTACAATCTTAGATACGACTATTAATTAGTCGTATCTATTTTGGTGTTTATATATTCATCTCTTACTATACTCATTCTCAAATGTATGAATCACAAAATCTTTTCTGCAAAAAGTATTGCTTAAACCCTTTTGGATGATCTTCAATTACACCGAAAACTTCATAGCCATTTTTCTGATAAAATTCAGGAGCTTGAAAGCTGAATGTATCTAAGTGAATAAGCCTACATCTTTTAGCTTTTGCGAGACTTTCAATCTTTTCCAATAAAATACTCCCATAACCTTCTTCCCTAACACTTTCATCGACCCATAAAAAGTCAATATGCATATGACGCCAAAATATATCTCCAGTAATTCCACCCATTACTTCTCCTTTGTCATCCTTTATAACGAAGCTAATACTTTCCCTTGAGGTTTTAAGTTCGTTCGGGAGCTGTTCCATATTATGTTCTATGACCTTACTTCTTATATAGTCGCTATCGTCTTGATTCCATTGTTCAATTATCTTCATACTATTCCCTCCTAGTTCCATTCCTTTTATTCGAAAAACAAACACCGAAACTCAACCGTTCACTTATAAGATAAATAATCTACTAATAACTCCCGTGCTTTTTCATGATTCATATACTCAGCATAAAAAGTTGGATAATTTATCATGCTTTCTTGCAAAAAATAATATTGATGAAAAATATCATAAAAAGTCAATTGAAGCCAATCTATTTGACCTTGAGGAATTGCTTCCGATTTTCCTCTTTCAATGTACCCAAGACTTCCGGCAATATTCGCCCAGTAGGCGCTCAAATCAGCTGTTAAGATATCATTTGGGTTTATTTCTTTTATAAAATCCTCCTGTATTTTATAAATATCACTATAAGGAAAGGGGATATGTAGGCTATCTTTTATAACTTGCAGTTCTTTATAAATAAGTTCTTTTTCTATTTTCAACACCGCCACTTTAATTTTTTTCTTAAACTTCTGCTAACCTTTACTTACTGCATGCAAATACTAAAAATAATGGGATTCTCATTCTTCTTCTATACTCTTCCTCACTTTTGAAGTTTTCAAGACGCGGGCGACATTCATTTATTTCCTCTAGTTTAAATCCTGCACGTTTCAATTCCTTAAAATATTCTTCTATATGTACGATGATATTTAACGACTTCTTTTTCAATCCAAGGCCCTACACCTTTTCCAGTATGGAAATAATCATCTACCTTCCAATCTGTAGGTGCCGATTTTGTTGCACTTTGTACTGAAGAAGTTTAAAACTGGATGTTGAACACTAAAAACAAATTGCCCATCTACTTTTTCTAGATAATGCAGTGCTAGTCGAGAAACAACCAGGTCATATTGTTCTTGTGGAAAATCCCAGGTTTCCATTGACGAGTGTTGAATTTTACTAGCAGTATAATCTAAGACGCTTACTGCCTTTTGGACCATGTTGAGTGAACCTTCCACACCTTCATAAAAAGAACAGCCCTGTTTCATTAGCTCTAATCCAAACTCTGCGTCGCCACAGCCTAAATCCGACACTTTTTTCCACTAACATCTCCAATTAGCTTCATTAACACCGGCTTTTCGATAATATTATTTGGACTTTCTGCTCTATGTCTTCTTGTTAAATAATTTCCAAAGAATTCATCATCGTCATAAACTGCAGCGTCTTTATATTCCAAATGAATTCCCTTATCTGTGAAATGAAAATTGCTAATCAGCTTCCCCATTTATTATTTTAATCAATTATATATCCTACTTTTTGCAAGATTTTTAAAGTTGTATAGTTCAAACTTGGTAATGAATTTAAAGGAAAATACGATAGCTCTATACTCTCCTCGTCTTTTGTTAGTGTTCCAGTAACTTCTGTTGCTTTGTAAACAGCAGTTGCATTATATATCTCGTCACCATGTGGAAATTTAAAATATAATTCTTTGCCAGAAACCACTCCCAAAAGTTCTAGTTGATTCGCTACAAGACCAGTTTATTCAAATAACTCCCTTTTAGCGGTCTCTTCAAATGTATCCCCCATCTCCATCCCACCACCAGGAATACCCCAATCTTTTGTATCTGAACGTAATTGTAGTAATAATTCATTTTCCATATTCATTATGATTATTGCTGATCCCGGGGCAATAATAGGTTTTGTTCCTATGAATCCCCTTAAATACTTTATGTAATTCATGACATTCTCCCTTTCCCATAAATTTCGGATCTATATATGTGAAATAAAGAACCCCATCCAATTCGCTAGGGCGCCTTCACACTGTTTAAATAGAATTTCATTTGTTCAACATATCTAAGTCAATTTCATGTTTATTTATATTTAATTAGAATGATCAATCTTCAAAATGATCCACCTATATTATTTACTTTTTCATTCAAGAGTCGGCAAAAACGTTTCGCTTAATTCTCTCCGAACACGCGTAATATGCTCTTCCATTAGTTTCTTCGCTTCCTGAGCATTGCCCGATGCGATTGCTATATAAATCTCCTTATGTTCCTCGAATGTATCCTCGTAGCGATCTTCATCTAAAAAACGGTGTTTCCGTGTCGCACGAATTGTATCCTCCATTCGTTCAGTCAGCGTTTGGACCAAATTAATAAGTAGTTTATTATGCGTAGCATAGACAATTTGCAAATGAAAATGCAGATCAGCCTGTACCCCCGCTTCTGCATCTTGCCACGATACAGCCATTTGTTCTAGTGACTGACGAATCTTTTCCAAGTCTGCTGAAGTTGCTCGTTGTGCGGCAAGAGATACCGATTCAACTTCCAACGCACGGCGCAGCTCCAACATTTCATAGACCAAATTGTTTTCGGCTTGAATAATTGTAGTTGAAAGTGCATCACTTACTAACTGAACTTCAGACGTTTTGATGAAACTCCCCCCGCCTTGTCTGATTTCAATAGCACCGCTAATCTCTAATGCCTGAAGTGCCTCTCTCACAGACGTCCTACTCACACCAAACCGACTTGCCAATTCTCTTTCCGGCGGCAATTTATCACCTGATTTTAGATCTCCATTTAAAAAGAACTTTTCTATCTTTTCAACAATAACTTCATAGGTCTTTTTTTTCTGCAGATTCAACGATTTCCCCCCTTACATCGAACCTCTTTCGTGACTTTAACGATATCAATTAAATTTGGAATAATCAATGTCTCAAAATAATCGTTGCACTGTTCAGATTATTAGGTATAATGAAAAGTGGTTGGACCAAAATTAAAAATTTCTAATTACATAAAATATTGGTATGACAAATTAGTTGATTAAGGAGAGAAAATATAATGAAAATTTCTATAGTAAATATAGTTGAAGCGTTAACAAAAGTACTTAAGGACGAGCAGGTAACCATCAATGAAACCGTAAGAGAGCTTCATGGCAGGGATGAATCGTATCATGCGGCAGGACTTCCGGACATTGTGGTTTTCCCAGAATCGACTGAAGATGTTAGTAAAGTAATGATAGTATCGAAAGAATACCAGGTTCCGATTATTCCATTCGGTCTCGGTTCAAGCCTGGAAGGACATGTAATCCCTTCAAAAGGAGGAATCACAATTGACTTCTCGCTGATGAACAAGATTATTGAAGTTCGAGAGAATGACTTTCTCGTTAAAGTACAGCCTGGTGTAACCCGTACACAGTTAAATAAAGAACTGAAAAAGCACGGGCTGTTTTTCACTGTCGATCCGGGAGCGGATGCAACACTTGGTGGAATGGCGGCAACAAATGCAAGTGGAACAACGACCGTCAAATACGGCGTCATGCGTGATCAAGTCCGTGATTTGGAAGTTGTGATGGCCGATGGAACAATCATTCATACTGGGAATATGGCCGCGAAGTCTGCATCTGGCCTTCATCTGAACGGTCTGTTCGTAGGATCTGAGGGCACGCTTGGTTGCTTTACGGAATTAACACTACGCGTATACGGAATTCCAGAACACGTCACGGCGGCCCGAGCTTCCTTTGCTACTGTCAATGACGCGGTCGAAGCTGTTGTGTCCATTCTACAGGCTGGTATTCCGATCGCACGGGTTGAGTTAGTCGATGAACCATCTATAAAACAGGCGAATCTTTACAGTGAAACCAACTACAAAGAAAAACCAACACTATTCTTAGAATTTCATGGGAATGAAGCAGGATTAAAACAAGACGTTGACTTCACAAAAGAAATTGTTAAAGACCATCATTGTGAAGACATCGAATTTGAAACGGACAACGCGGGACGCAACAGACTATGGGAGGCGCGGCATAATTTAGCCTATGCCTTCATCCACGGCTATCCGGGGAAAAAGATGATGGTAACGGATGTTTGTCTCCCGATTTCAGAGTTAGCAGGTGCCGTTGAACATGCACGTGAAACGGTCGAGTCACTTGATTTGACTGGCGGAATTGTCGGCCACGTAGGCGATGGTAATTTCCATGTACTACTAATGATGGACATGAACAATGCCGAAGAACTTGCGAAAGCCGATGAGTTGAATGAACGAATCGTCATGTATGCGCTTGAGCGTGGTGGCACATGTACTGGAGAACACGGGGTTGGGATTGGTAAACAGAAATATCAGGAACGGGAGCACGGTGCTGCACTCCTCGTTATGGAAAAAATAAAAAAAGCACTTGATCCAGACAATTTATTGAATCCAAATAAAAACGTGAAGATGGACTAGGGAGGATATCTACTATGAAAATACTTGAAACGCTTAGCACAATTGCAGGGAAATATTTTGCCTTTTGGGTTATCGCAATTGCCGTAATTGCATTTATGATCCCAACGCCCTTTTTAGGGTTGGGCGGCTATATTACGATTTTACTAGGTGTTGTCATGTTCGGAATGGGACTGACGTTAAAGCCCGTTGATTTCAAAATTGTCCTGACAAAACCGCTACCTGTAATTGTCGGTGTCGGTGCCCAGTTCATCATCATGCCCCTAGTTGCATTCGCATTAGCTCACTTGCTCAAGTTGCCCCCTGAATTGGCGGCGGGCTTAGTGCTTCTCGGGTGTGTTCCAGGCGGTACGGCCTCCAATGTTATGGTCTATCTTGCGAAAGGAAATCTTGCGTTGTCAGTTGCAATGACTTCCCTTTCCACTTTATTGGCTCCAGTCGTCACACCACTTTTGTTGCTTTTACTTGCGGGACAATGGCTACCCGTTGATCCAGTTTCGATGTTCAAGTCAATCGTCCAAGTGATTATCATCCCAATTATATTAGGGTTTGCCGTCCAAAAGCTTTTCCCGAAAGCTGTCGAAAAAAGCATTTCGATTGTACCACTCATTTCAGTAACGGCGATTTTAATCATCGTATCAGCCGTCACTGCCGCCAATGCGGATAATGTTGCAAGTTCAGGACTCGTTGTTTTCATCGCCGTTTTCCTTCATAACGGATTCGGTCTACTACTTGGCTATTTGACAGCGGTAATGCTCGGCCTGAACGAAAATGATCGACGAGCCATTTCAATTGAAGTTGGCATGCAAAACTCTGGATTAGGCGTGGCTTTGGCGACTGCTCACTTTAGCCCGCTTGCAGCACTGCCGAGCGTTTGGGGCGCGATCTGGCATAACATTTCAGGTCCAATCCTCGCCACGATCTGGTCAAAGAAACCGATTGTTGAAGAGAAAGATGAACCCGATGATGCACCGGAAGTTACGGTTTTAACTCCTTCCGAGAAATTGTAAGAATGAACATAGGACTTGTTTTGACTTAGTATCTTTATTATAAATTTGTTATCACCGTCTCCATGGTTGTTATCACCGCTATAGGATAAGTTATCACCGCCTTGGAGCAGTTTATCATCGCTACGAACGGGGTTATCACCGCCATGGTTAAAAAACACCGCAAGAAGAGGGGGTTTCTCAAAAGTCGAGTTTTCGACCAACGAGAAACCCCCTTCTTTTCTGTATAATGTTAATATATACAAAACAAAGAGTGGGAGTCGATTGTCTATGTTAAAAGAACGTGTGTATTATGCAGATCCATATTGCAAATTGTTTACGGCTCAGTTTATAAAAGCGGCACAAGATGCAGAAGGAAATCACTATGTCGTGTTGGACAATACAGCGTTTTATCCGACAGGTGGTGGTCAACCGCATGATACAGGGACATTGAATGGTATTCAAGTACTTAATGTAGAGGAAGTAGAAGATGAAATTCGCCATACTTTGGCTGAAAGTCTCGGTTCTGCAACCGAAGTAGAGGGCGCTATCGACTGGAAGCGACGCTTTGATCATATGCAACAACATGCAGGACAGCATATTTTATCAGCCGCGTTTATTGAACTGTTCGAGTTTCCAACAGTAAGCTTCCACTTAGGTAAAGAAATTGTATCAATCGATTTGGATATGGAGGATGTATCTCCAGAGCAATTGGACACGGTGGAAAAATTAGCGAATGACATTATTTTAGAAAATAGACTGATTGAAATAAAATGGATAACTGAAGATGAGCTTCATCACTACCCCCTTCGTAAGCAACTGGCAGTGACAGACGAAATTCGACTTGTCATTATCCCTGATTTTGACTATAACGGCTGTGGTGGTACACATCCTAGTTCAACTGGACAAGTAAGTGTACTGAAGATTTTATCGACTGAGAAGCATCGAGGCAAAGTGCGCGTACATTTCGTATGCGGTGGACGTGTGTTACAGCAATTGCAACGAAAAAATCAGGTGTTAGCGGAAACGTCCAGATTATTAAGTGCCCCGGACGATGGTGTTGCGGATGCAGTACAAAAGTTATTAGAAACGAATCATTCACTTGAAAAATCGTTGTCAGATACGCAAGAAGCACTTTTAGCATTTGAAGCGCAAGCATTATTGAAGCAACAGGAAAATGGCGTTGTGAAAGCACTCTTTACAGATAGAACTGTCCAGCAACTACAGAAACTTGCCCGGCTTCTTGTGACTGAATCAGATGAAGTAATTGTACTTCTCGTTGCTGAAAGTGATAATCGATTACAGTTTGTCGCGGCTCGAGGAGCTTCTGTAGAAACAAGCATGAAACTAATCGCATCTGCTACACTTCCCCTGATTAACGGAAAAGGCGGCGGGAATGATGCGTTTGTCCAAGGTGGCGGTGAACAATTGGTATCCGCAGAGGAGTTACTGACTGTGATGGAAGGCTCATGTGACGAAAACTAAGGTATATGAAACTTTGGTGAAATCGAAATGTAAATAGAGAAAGGGCTGATTATATTGAAAAAGTATCTGATCTTTATCATTAGTTTTGCAGCGTTGTATACGTTATTCCAACTTTCATCAGGTGCAATTCTTACCGCTCTCTATAAGCCGGATATATCTTTAATGCAATCTACATCGAATCAAGAAGCCATATATGGAGGGAGTTCTACTATTCCCTTATTATTCATCCTCCTATCATCAACAATTGCCTACTTCCTTTCGCAGAAACTAGGTAGAACTTCAAAAGCATCTGATGAACTTGCGAATCCTTGAGTTGGTGCCAACCTACAATGAATCATTCTTGATTCTTTTTAGTACAAGCACTAAACTATGAAAGCATCACTATTAATAAAGTTAATCTTCAATCAGAGGGGGGTCTTCATCCCCCACTGATTGTTAGTTTAACCATTCGGGCTTTTACGGGCAGTTGACCCCCACTTATTCTTCTTGTGTCCTTGAAGACTTGAAGTGGGGTCTTACTGCCCGTTAATGCGGGATAAACAATTCCATAGAAATAACAGGAGGTACTATTAATGCATAAAACAGAAGAAATTTTAGAAGCTAAAAATTACATTCTTAGTAAAACAAAAGAAGTTCCCGAAATCGGAATTATCCTAGGTTCTGGATTGGGCGGCCTTGCCGATGAGATAGAAAACGGAGTTGTCATTCCATACGAGGATATTCCTTTTTTCTCGAAATCAGCTGCAGTTGGTCACGCAAATGAATTAGTTATCGGGCGTTTAGAAGGTAAAACAGTCGTGGCTATGAAAGGACGTTATCACTTCTACGAAGGGTATTCTTTAGACGAAGTTACCTTCCCTGTCAGAGTGATGAAAGCATTAGGTATAGAAAAACTAATTATCACGAATGCGTGTGGAGCGGTAAATACTGACTTTAATCCGGGCGAGTTAATGCTAATTACAGATCATCTTAATTTAGTTGGCATTAATCCATTGATTGGTAAAAACAACGATGATTTAGGAACGCGCTTCCCAGACGTTTCTGAGGTTTATAATCGCGAAATGAGAGAAATAGCGTTAAAAGTAGCGCGTGAGAATGACATTACATTAAGAGAAGGCGTCTATGGTTGGTGGAGTGGCCCTATTTACGAAACACCTGCTGAAATCCGTATGATTCGCATTTTAGGTGGAGATGCAATTGGCATGTCAACAGTGCCTGAAGCAGTTGTTGCGATTCATTCAGGGCTGAAGGTATTAGGAATATCTTGCTTAACGAATATGGCGTGTGGGATTCTAGATGAACCATTAAGTCATGAGGATGTCATAAAAGTTGCTGCTCAATCTCGAAGTGCATTTGTACATTTAATTAAAAACGTCTTGCAAGAGATTTAAAGAAATTAATAAATACGAAAAGCCTTCTGAGAAACACTCCCAGAGGGCTTTTCACATGCTTATTAATAGACTTCAAAGTTCTGACCAGTTTGTAGGCCAAAGACACTTTTTTCAAAAGCAAGAACTACACGCCTTACAGGTACTGCATCAAACCCTTGGAAAAGGGTGCCGAATTTGTGTATCGACTCTTGTAACACATTTGGACTTACGCTATTAATGCGAATTCCTCTTGGCATTTCAATAGCCGCAGCTTTAACGAATGCCCTGACGCCGCCGTTTGCCAGAGCCGCTGATGCTCCTTTCGCGATTGGGTCATCCATCATAACCCCCGTCGTTAACGTGTAACTCCCACCATCGTTCATATTATCAAAACCTAAAAGCACTAGATTGACTTGCCCTTTCAGTTTGCTATCAATCCCGATGTCATTCAACTCGGGTGTCATATCCGTAACTGCGTCGAAATGAGCACGACCTGCTGCATTAATCACCGCGTCAACTTTGCCAACCTGTTCATACATCTTTTTAATGCTCTCTACTGACGTAATATCAACAGATACATCGGCACCATTTCGTCCCGCACGAATGACCTCGTGATTTTTCTCCAGTTCTTTAGTAACCGCATTACCAATCGTTCCACTTGCACCTACGACAAGTATTTTAATATGTAGCCCCCCTTTTTAAAGTATCTAGCTTCAATTAGTTATTGTTCCATCATACTTATCAAATGCACTACTTATGAAAAATACCCCAAATGAATTTTCTTTGTTCTTAAAAGTACCTCATCCAAAATACTTCACACCAATCTGTATAATCAGGAGCACGGTTACGATACGTAGTAGTGGTTTAACATGCTCTGTTTTCAATTTACGTGCGAGACGAACACCAAGTTGTGCACCACTTATCGAACCAAGCATTAATGCAATTGTGAGTGGCCATATTATTTTCCCCGTCGAAATATAACTGATTGAGGCGCCGAAACAGCTTGAAAAAATCATGATACGAGACAAGCCGACTGCCCTCAAGTAAGAAACTTTCAATCGAGCAAATAAATATAACGCTAACGTTCCGCTACCCGGTCCAAAAACGCCGTCGTAAATACCAATTCCATACAATGAAGTGGCACTTTTTTTAGTTGCTCGAAAGGATTCATTGCCTTCAAAATCCGCTTTCCCAAGAAATGATGAGATGAATGCGAACGTTAATAGTATAATCGCGATAACAATCATCCATTCTTCTTTCAAAAAGGAAGCGATAACTCCGCCTGTAATTCCTCCAGCAAGACTGATTGGAACAACCGTAAATGCTTCTTTGACCGTTACTTCTTTATTTTTATAAATCACAAGAAAACTTGAAAATGAGCTCACTGTGTTTGATACTTTATTGGCCCCAATTGCTGAGTGAACTGGCAATCCCATCAGCAGCATGGCCGGCAAACTGATAAGTCCCCCACCTCCTGCTAATGTACCAAGTGTTGTTGCAGCAAATCCGATGAAATAAAGCAAGATGTATTCCATATAGCATCCTTCTTTCAGTGAAAACCTCTATATGACTAGCATATTCAACCTTAGTCCATAAGTAAATTAAATTGTATGAATGAAAGTACATTCAAAAAACGAATGAGCTAATCTTTAAATAGTACTCAAAATACACGCTGGGGCTGTTGCTCCGTAACAACAATGAATGTACATGGAATGAAAAATGCTCCTTCCGATATATTCGGGGGAGCATTTTTCATTCTAGTTAGTTAATCAATAAGCTCGACTGAACCACACAGTATATTTTGCTTCTGTTCCACAATTGATGCATGTTGACTTCGTAGCGGGTGGATTGAATGGGATATTACGCGTCGTGAATTTTGTTTTTTCTTTCACTTGTTTTTCACAGGCGTCATCTCCACACCAACCCGCAAGGATCCAACCTGGGATTTCTCCATTTTCTGTTGAATCCGTAATATGTTGCGTTAATTGCTCGAGTGAATCGACATGCGTATGGGAATGCTTTTCACGGAATGCACGTGCTTTGTCCAATAAGCGAGTTTGCATCGTGTTAAGCGCGCCTTCGATGCAGTCAGCTATAGTTGGAAGATCAACAGAAATTTTTTCTTCTTCATCGCGAGCTTTTATTATTGCTTGGTTATTCTCCAAGTCACGTGGCCCTAATTCAACTCGAACCGGCACACCTTTCAGTTCCCATTCATTGAATTTATAACCCGGTGATTGATCAGAATCATCCAAGCGCACGCGAATTCCTTTTGCCTTTAAATCCGTATAAATCTTATCAAGTCTTTCCATAATTTCAGGATTCTTCTTCCAAGGTCCTACTGGAATTAATACAACCTGCGTCGGTGCGACACGTGGCGGCAATACAAGCCCTTGTTCATCGCCATGCACCATAATAACAGAACCTATCAATCGGGTAGAAGTCCCCCAAGATGTCGTATGGACAAATTCATGCTTATTTTCTTTATTTAAATACTTAATATCAAATGCTTGCGCGAATTTTGTTCCTAAATAATGTGAAGTTCCTGCTTGAACTGCTTTTCCATCCTTCATCATTGCTTCAATGGAGTACGTATCCACGGCTCCTGCAAAACGCTCGGAAGGTGTCTTTTGACCATCATATACTGGAATCGCCAGCAACTCTTCGACAACTTCTTTATAAATGTTGAGCATTTGCATCGTTTCAGCACGTGCTTCTTCTTCATCCACGTGAGCTGTATGCCCTTCTTGCCATAAAAACTCAGACGTCCGAATGAACGGCAATGTTTTCTTTTCCCAACGGAAGACGTTCGCCCATTGGTTAATTAACACAGGAAGATCTCGATAGCTTTTAATCCAATCCGAATAAAGATGCCCAACCATCGTTTCAGACGTTGGTCGAAGCGCTAAACGCTCTTCTAGCTTTTCACCTGCAGCTTCGGTAACCCAAGGGAGTTCTGGTGAGAACCCTTCGATATGATCCTTCTCTTTTTCAAAAAACGACTCTGGAATAAGCATTGGAAAATAGGCATTTCGATGCCCCGTTTCTTTAAAACGTCTATCCATCTCGGCTTGGATATGCTCCCAAATTTCATAGCCATCCGGTTTGAATGCAATGCACCCGCGAACTGGCGTGTAGTCCATTAAATCCGCCTTTTGAATCGTGTCGATATACCAGCTTGTAAAATCATTTTTCTGTTGATTGGTCATTAATTTCCCCTCCTAAAATAATAAAGAAATCCTTCGGTTGCCTGAAATCTGGACATCAAAAAAGCACAAAGTCGCCCTTATAATAAGGACGTCTTTGTACTGAATGGACGTGGTACCACCTTAGTTTAGCCTAAATCAATTGCGCCCCGGTGTAATTGCGTCCAGATTTTGAATTGCATGTGCGCAATTCAAAATCTGTAACATCCGCCGGGGGCTTTAACTTAATTCAGCTGAATTAAGTTAAATTCAAGCCCTCTAAAACGTTTGGTAACGAAAACGACTCGGTTATGTTGTCATAACATCTCAGTGGTAGGTTTCGACAAGAAGCGGTGATATAGCTCTCAGTAAGTCGCTATACTTTCTGTTTCACAATTCTTGTCTACTTAGTCACATCAAAGATTTCATATTACTTTTAATATATCAAATACTCTCGGTTCATACAACTTCAATGAATGTCGACAGGCACTGGAAAATTATTTGGGCAAATTCGGTCGTAAATTTCGCATATGATACCCATCGAAGTTGCCTCTCACAATGTAGATGAAGTCTGTTCTGATTTAAAATTAGATTTATTAAGCTATTATTACTTGTCATGCTATACTAAATGGGTATTTAATTGAGAATGATTTTCATTTGAAGTTCGAAAACTTCATATACTATCTAAACATAAAGGGGATTATCAGATGAGTCAGCAAGAAGGGAAAAATGTGGTTGAACAAAACATTATAGACCGAAGAACAATCAAATCTTTTAAAAAAGATCCGATTAGTGCTGAAGTAATCATCGAGCTGCTAAATGTCGCGAAATGGGCACCGAACCACAAGTTGACGGAACCGTGGCGCTTTCAGTTGTACGTGGGTGAAGGAAAAGAACAATTTGTTCAGGCCTACATTGACTCGCAGCCGAAAGTAGATGGCGAAGTTTCAGAAAAAGTGAATAGAAAAGCACAATACTTCCGAGATATACCCGTTCATCTTGTAGTCATTATGCCTGAAGATCCCCGTCAAAGAAGATGGGATGAGGATTACGGGGCAATTTCCTCTCTAATTCAAAACTTCCAACTTGCGGCATGGGAAAGGGAAATTGGAATGATTTGGCGTACTAACGATTGGGTATACGACCCGGCATTCAGGGAGGCCATCGATGTCCTACCTGGCGAAAAAGTCGTAGCGACGTTAATGATCGGCTATCCTAAACATATACCAGAAGCTCAACCACGCACGGATATTCGCGAACTTGTTACGATCATTAATAAGTAGTTTTTCGAATTAGAGACTATATATGTTGAATTAAAGAATCCCATTGAATCGCTACGGCGCTAGGGGATGCCTCCCGCCATAAGCCAAGCAGCTTCGCCGCCAGTCTTATGGCTTCGGCTACCCCTGCTAAGGCGCCTTCGCTCAGTATATATACCGGATTCAACATATATAATTATATTCAAGAAATGCGCTTTCTCACACAGACCATCCAGCGAAGGCGCGACTTCGTGGTAGCCGGAGCGATAAGATTGAAAGCGGTCTTCTTTCTGGCTTATCGCGGGAGGCATCCACAAAGTGCCGAAGCGGTATTGGTAGGAGTTCTAATTTGCTCTAAGTAATGGTGCCTTTTCAGTGGCCTCCCAAATGCCCTTGTAAAGCGCATACGCCATATTCATTTGTTCAACATATAATAAGTAGAACTTGTGAGCGGTTATCCGATTTAATTTATACATCTACTCATGAACTCCTATCATTAGCCATATAGTCAGGCTATATAAGTTGATATATGGAGGAGGATATCATGCAGACGAAAGAAGTACGCTTACGTCGAATCCAGCAACTAGCTCATGAAATCATGCATGAAATGAATAGAGGGAATGAGCCAAGACAGTTTGAGACGCTAAATCTCGCGGTTGATAATCTATCTCGGGCACTTGGAGACTTAGCAGATCCATCCGGTAACTATTCACTCGACTATATAGAAGAAAAATTAGGAAAAGCACATTATCTATTATTTAAAAACGAAAAAAAGATAAAGCTTCATTCTTAATAAGTGACAGTCACTACTAGCCAAAATCCCCACAATCTCGTCGTAAACTTCTACGAGATTGTGGGGATTTTTGTAACGCCCTAGATTTTCACTTTAAGCAGTACCACCTTTTTTCTTTCTAAGTTCCCGTCGCACAATGTGGACTACTGCCTTGAACTAGTTAAAAACCATATTCCTCATCTTTCGCTTTTCGAATCCCTACATAAGCATCGACAAGAAGCACGGTATCTTCCACTAAGCGCTCCAGACGGAAGAGAACATCATCATTAACGATTTCTTTGCGATGGAAATCCTTTTCTTCTATAAACACATAAGTAGGTACAATATGTGCCTTCATATACGCTAAAATTGGCTTTAACTGTTGTTCCGCCATCAAATAATGCTTAGCTGTACCTGCTGTTACGAGCATACTCACTACTTTATCCCGGAACGCATTGACTGGTAATAAATCAAATATATTTTTGAGCGTAGCCGGAATAGAAGCTTGGAACGTTGGCGATCCAATAATGATTGCATCCGCGGCCATAAGCGTTTCTGTAACATACTTGGTGTCACCCTCGTAGTCCCAATAATTACGCCCGTCACTAAAAACCATTTCAAATTCAGCCAGATCCAGTAATGTAATCTCTGCATCCGGGTATTTTTCATGCGCTATTTTGACTGTATAATCCATCGCTGTTCTTGTTTTAGACCCTACATTGGAGCCCGATAGTAAGACGATTTTCATGCTAGCATCTCCTTATTTACCAGCAGTATATTTCTTAACTGCTGGTAGTATTTCTGTCGCAATTAATTCGATATTTTTCATAACTTTATCAAACGGTACGCCACCAAAGTCAATTTGTGCCATGAATCGCTGTTGACCAAATAGCTCATATTGGTAGAGCATTTTTTCAATAATTTGCTGTGGACTACCAATCATTAATGCATCGCGCGTATCCGTTGATTGTGCAAATTGTTGTTTCGGATAGCCGCCGCCTCTTAACGCCTGCATACCTGCATTGGCATGTGGATAATATTCACGAAGCGCATCCTGTGAAGTTTCTGCTGTATAGAATAGGCTCGTTGTTGCAATTGGCAACGCCGCTGGATCAAAACCACTACGCTGCGCCGCCTCACGATAGGCATCCACCGACGCCTTAAAGTTAATCGCTGGTCCACCAAGAGTTGTCAGCATCATCGGGACTCCTGCATACCCCGCCTTAATCGCACTCGCGGGTGGTCCTCCTACTGCACGCCATATTGGCAGATGACCATTCTGCGGTTGTGGTAAAATCGTTGCATTTTCCAATGGTGCCCGAAATTGCCCCTGCCATGTCACCGTTTCTTCATTATTTATCTTCAACAGAAGTTCTAACTTTTCTTCAAATAACTCTTCGTAATCATGTACGTCAAACCCAAGTAAACTATAGGCCCCAATCCGTGAACCACGCCCTGCAACAATTTCAGCTCGACCTTTTGAAATTAAATCAATCGTGGCAAAATCCTCATAGATACGCACAGGATCAGATACACTTAACACCGTTGCAGAACTTGCAATTTTAATATTTTTTGTTGCCTGTGCGATAGCGCCTAAAATGACCGTATGCGCTTGTGTTGTAAAATGCGTTTGATGACTCTCCCCTACTG
Organism: Sporosarcina sp. resist; assembly: GCF_014302295.1. Classification (NCBI taxonomy): domain Bacteria; kingdom Bacillati; phylum Bacillota; class Bacilli; order Caryophanales; family Caryophanaceae; genus Sporosarcina; species Sporosarcina sp. resist. The sequence goes on from NZ_CP060287.1 coordinate 4,873,762, forward strand.
CAAAAACATCTAGTCCCGCCTCATCAGCCAACTTACTTGCTTCAATCAATTCGTGAATACGCTGCTCTGCGCTAATACGACTTCCTGTTAACGGATTTAGTAAATGATCCCCAATCGAATATAAACCAAATTCAAGTCCTTTAGTTGTGTCAATACGGTATTTCTCCATTTTCATCGTCTCCTTTTCCTATGCCCATACTTTGTATCGTTTCTATTAATCAATCGGTTGTAGTTTCGCTTCAATTTCTGCACGTTTTGATTCTAAAAATGGTGGTAAATCTAATTCTTTTCCTAAATCTTTAACCGCTGAATCAACTGTAAATCCAGGTCCATCTGTGGCAATTTCGAATAGAATGCCATTTGAATCACGGAAGTATAAGCTTTGGAAATAAAAACGATCGATAACACCAGATGAATCGAAGCCACGTTCTTTCACGACTCCGTCCCAATAGCGCAGCTCTTCCTCGTTCTTCACACGAATCGCTAAATGATGAATACTGCCTCGTCCCGGTTTTTCACTCGGCCCCTCCAACTGCTTCAAAACAATTTCACCAAATGCTTGCCCAGCAACCGACTGATAAATAGCTTCTTTCTCAGAATGAGCTACTTCCACATAGCCAAACATCTCTTGCAACATTTTAGCCGTCCGTTTCAAATAACGTACTGTTATTTCCGTAGTTCCCATTCCTAAAATACGATGCTCTTGCTCCACAACTGAATCTTCCCAAGGCGACCAAAATTCAGGTATCGCTTCGCCATTATTATTTAGCAAGATCATTCGTAACCCCTCTGTATCCTCAAATGGCAGCGCTGCTCGACCTGCATACGTTGTAATGTCTCCGTGCTCTACATCCAATTGCTCAAAGCGCTTTTTCCAATACGTTAAACTTTCAAGTGATGGCACGAGTAAGCCGATTTGTGTTATGGCATTTGTTCCACGGACGGTTTTTCCAGCGTTCGTCATTTCAAAAAATGATAACTCCGTTCCTGCACTTCCCGTTAAATCCCCATAAAACAAGTGATACATGGATGGGCTATCTTGGTTAACCGTCTTTTTCACACGGCGCAAGCCTAATACATCTCGGTAAAAGTGATTAGTCGCTTGAGCGCTTTTTGTAATCATTGAAATGTGGTGATGTCCTGGTATCTTATACATGCTAGTTCCTCCTTGGTTTTTAAATTGATTAGTCAAGTGATAGTGCAAAAAAAATCACTCCAGCGGCAATTCTTTTTTTTGACTATGTTTATGGATGCGTGTCATTAATTTGTAAAGTGTTTTCTCTTCTTCCTCGTTTAATACATCAGCAAAAAATGACGTTTGAAACGCCAGTTGAGCTGGCATCGCCTCTTCTAAAATCGCTTCAGCCTTGTCAGTTAAGCTAATCATTTTCGTTTTCCAGTCTTGCTTACGTACAATATAGTCTTCTTTTTCAAGTCGTGCGAGCATGCGGGAAATACCGCCTTGCGTAACGGTCACTTTTTCAGCTAATTCACTTTGTGTAAGTGGCTGGTATATCTGAATTTGAACAAGTACATCAAATTGGGCAGTTGTTAAATCAAAACGCTTTAAAAACTCATTCGACAGTTGGTTACTTTGGTTTGTAAAACGCATTAAACGTAACCAAATCAACGAGCCAATCGTATTATTACGCATCTTGTTTCGCCTCCTCATCACTAACCTTAATATCACTTTACCACGCAAGTGATGGAGAATCAAGTTATAAACCTTGAATTCAAGATTTAATATTTAAACTTTTACTTTCTAATAAGCAACTGGTAACCAGAATAAAAACTTCCTACCTCGCACATTGATTATTACTATATAGTCCGCACTTAACGAATGGAATGTTCCCCTAACACCGCTTTGTCGCTTGGTGATGGCCTCACGCAGTAAGCCCGCCAGAAGATCACTTGGGAGGGATTGAACTGCATCCCTCCTTGGTCTTATTGCTCCGGCTCACACTTGTCGCTCATTCGCTAGTTTTGTTCGTTATACTGGTTAGCTATACCACCTAGTTAACTCTAAATAAGTAGTGCCGAGTATATAGTAGTTTGTTCATTTTTACTTATTCCACTATTAATAAATACGGACGTTATACGAATCGCTTAAGTACCGGTTAAAATGACAAAGGGAACAACCCCATTAAGAGTTGTTCCCTTTGTTGTGCTTATTTTAGGAGTTCAATAGTAAAACTAGATGTTTTAAACAACTTAGGCACTTTATCTTCAGATGCGGAGGCCTGATTACCAGCAACCCCACTTAAAATTACTACAAGTAAAAGAATAGATAAAAGTTTCTTCATTATAAATCCTCCCATTTTTTTATTTTTCTGAAAATGTTTTCATACTTATTTGCTTCTTGATAACAAATAGATGATAGCTTGTATTTCCGATTACTAAAATGCCATTCGGCAAGTGCTAAATAGTATTTGTGAACATATCGGTAATCTTGTACTTTTTTAAAGTATTCAATTGCTTCTTCAGTAATACTTTCGGATAAACCTCGTTCACTATGGAGGGATTCGAAAATATTAAAATGATGATAATACGATGTTAAGCTTTTATCTTTTAATTTTAAAAACAATGAGGTTCCCTCATCACACCATACTTTAACTAACGCTTTATTGTTCATCTTAGAGTATTCAATCACTAAACAAAGTATTGAAATAATTGGATCATTTTCATCAGTTTTATATGCAATGCTTTGTTTATAGTAAGCAATTGCTTCCTCTTTATTGCCCATTATACTAGATAAGGATCCTAAGTTATGATAGACAATTCCTTTTTCTCGACGTAAATTGAATTCATCACAAATTTGCATCGCTTTTAGGTAGGATTCCAAGGCTTCTTGAAATTGTTCACTTTTCTTACGAGTGATTCCAATAAGTATGTAACACTCTAAAACTCTCTTCATTAAAAAGTTTTCCCTGAAATATTCAAGAGCTCTTCTTGTATATTCAATTGAGGTAAAGATTCGACTATCTGCGGTGTAAACTACCCCTATCATATAATTCAATTCTGCTTTTTCCCAAGCTTCTAATGCAATGTCATCGACTAATAATAACACATCTTCTAAATATTCAATCGATTTATTGCGATTTTCTGTTGAATAATTATAAATTGCTTTATTTACTTTATATAGATAGGTTTGCCGTGGGTTAAATTCTTTGCTTAACTCTTCAAGATCTTTAATTCCCTTTTTTATTTCATCCAAATTCCCGCCTGAAATAATGCGGAACCTTAATACAATCAGCAGATAAGTGTAGTAGAGCGTTCGATTTTCAAATAAGGGACTGTGTTGTTCTAAATACTCCAGTTTTTGTTTAGTGAAACTTTCATCTCGATTTGTGATTACTTCCTTGTAAGTAGCTTCTATCATTTTTTCAAAATCAATTTCAGTTTGCTGATTATTTTTCTGTAACTTCGATGAATCTATTCCTAAACGATTAAATAATAACGTGACTATGTCTTCGCTTGGGAAAATTAAATTCCGTTCGATTTTAGATAAGTAAGATGGCGTACAGATTCCTTTTGCTAATACTAATTGCTTCATTTCTTGTCTAATTCGTTCTGCCCTTATTAAATGACCAACTTTCATTAGCGAATCCCTCTCTTTTACAGCATAGTACATACTTAACATTAATCATACCATTTTAATGTGAGAAATTTATTACCGAAAGGCTTAAATAATGCATAATTCTAAATAAAATGTCCCAACCTAATTGGATGTTACTTTAGTCTTGTGGGTGGTATGTTTAACTTAGCAAGAAACAAGGGGTAGTACGCATGCGAATCGAAGACATTTATTCCCATAAAATCGTTAAGGTAATTAAAATAGATAAAGGCCATAGTCAATGTATAGATAATAATGGATCGGTTCCGGATTCTAAAGCAATTTCCAATATGTTAAATCTAGTGGATAAATTCATACCATTCTTTCGAAGGGAGTGAGATTATGCCTACAGAAACGACAAACGAGCAATTTGATGGTGAATATAAAGATCTGCAATTATATCAAATGAAAATTGAACTGATTGAGTTTTTGGATAAGATGAAGTCTAATGGATTCTTAGAATCAGTAGAATTTCGCGATATTTCAAATGAAATCAAGCAGATTTAACTCAAGGAGTTATTCATTCAATTCTATCATTGAAAAGTTTTTCAGTTTAATTTTGGTGAAACAAAACATGTGCTAATGCAGTTCTGAGTGAGTTAGTTTGATAGTTGGAAATCACTAAACCACTAGAGGGTAGTAAACAATACCAAAATACAGCCTACGCTAATACCAATAAAATCGTATACAACAAAAAACTCAGTCTAATTGTAATGACTGAGTTTTTTTATGCAATTGTAGTTCGCTGGCATAGATAGAAATCATTTGCTCCAAACCACTAACACAAAACAATAACTTTATTGGGTGTAGTTTGGGCTGGGATACTTCTAGTAGTAGCACCATAGGTAACAATTAGATTTCGATTTGCAATACTTCCGGTAAAGGCTTGCCCGTTTTCCAATAAGATTTTAGTATGCGAAGATATATTTAATCTTAATGCGCCGTCACTACTCTCTAATTGGCTGTTAAAAAAGGATACCTTCACATTTTGATAGGGAGTGTCTTTGGCAATTACAAGCGCTCGAAATTGTGGTGGGTATATGAGAGGGACTAACGCGTTCGCATCATAAAACCCTGTTATCTTATCTCCTACTGCCACCATTACATGATCTACAAAGTAAGTTGTAGGTGACACTACGAAATTGACTAACGTCCCGTTCCCATTTTCCACGGCTATTAATTTATAGCAACCGGCTTCGTTATTTTGCCCTATCGAAAAATCATCAATCGTCGTTACCGTACCATTAAAAGCTTTAAAGTTTATCATCCCGTTACCTCCGTTGCTAATCGAACTTATATCTATATAGATTATGCAATCTTAATATCGATTGTTCGCTAGACACGGAAGTTTGTGTAGGCAAATGTAAAGCTAGAAATATTATAGATCTCTGGCTTTAGTGCTTCTATTGAAAGCTGATGCACTATTAATGAAAAAACTGTTACCATGTATAAAAAAACATCTTTATCTACTAGATCTCATTGTAGACAAAGATGTTTTTTACTATTTATATGATGTGCCCTCTAACAGAAGTAACGAATCAGTTACTCATCTCTGAAAGTAGCTCATTAAAATTACCCAAAAAGATTTTCTGTTTTTCTTTTTCATGCTCATGCAGCGACGTGCTAATTCATGAGCTCTTGCTTCTTTCTGTAATTCACGCATCCGTTCACGGACGTATTCTATATCATGTTCAAACATTCTATTACTCCCTTAGGAGCACTTCCAAGTTTATTGTAAAAGTATGGCAAACACCATTCTTGTTATATATTTACCACCTAAATATACTGTTGGTGACTCCAATTTATTTTCTCCGAATCGCTTATTCAATCTGTTATTTACAATTTTGTTGATCATCTTTTATTCTCCTCCTCAATCTTATTTTTAATTAATTCTTAAAGTATTAAAATCTTTCACTATCCGCTCTCTGTAGATTCCTTCCTCAATACTTTTCTTTGCTGAATTACGTAAAACATAGTCAACACTCCTTTTCTACTTATTTATGCAACACGCAATGCGTGGAAACACCAATTTGTATTTAAATTGAACTCAAAAAGGCACACGCCTATTAAAATAAGCGTGTGCTCATTATAAAGAACGGCAGAATATATGCCATTCCGATACTAATTAGTTAAAAGAAAGATTGTTTACGCACGGAATGACTATAAAGTTATAGGTAGAATATACACGTTTAATCATTTTTTCCGTGCCTCCCTCTTTTTTGTAAATCTAACTACTTTAGGATACCATTTCCATTTTATAATTGTCAATACATTTAGATAATAAAGTTTCTTCGCATTCTAACTGCTTATGGATACCTTATACAGTTATTCGATGCATTGTTTTCCCTTTGCAACAGAAAAAGTTCTTTAGCTGATTTCAATCAATAGACTTTATTCTTCAAATTTTTCGTTCACTACTATAACTGACATCCAAAAACGGAGGCTATTATTATCGCCTTCGACATCGTTTAATCCCCATAAAAACCCTAAAAAAGTACCTGTTTCTGAAAAAATTCAGATCTAGGTACCTTTTTTCATATCTATTCATTAATACAAGATTTCATGCCTTTACAATTATCCGACCAAACACCTTTACATTGACAATGATTTTCGTCGACCAATGGGCCAGGACATATAAAATAATAAATACAACGACAAGTGGCTTAAATAAAATCCAGGCCACAATCCAAATTAGGAATGCATATATCGGTTTTACTCTTGTTAACAGTTTAGACGGCACCAAGAACAATCGGTACACTTTATATTGCTTTTGTAAAATTTCCAAGTACTCTTCTCTTAATTGGCGATTATCAGGTTTTATTCGGACTGCATTTTCCAAGTAATGCAATGACTTTAAATGATCTCCCCTTTGATCAGCTGCCCAAGCTAAATACATAAAGACAGTTGAATTTTCTGGCTCTAGTTCCAATGCTTGTTCTTCCGCTTGAAGAGCAAGATCTTGATTCCCCAAAATACTTTCAACATAACTGTAATTTGCAAGATAGAGTGCATTAGAAGTCTCAAATTTTAAAGCAACGAGAAAGCTTTCTTTCGCTTTCTTATAATTACCGCGCTGATTATAAATATTCCCTTTCAAAAAATAATAATGGCCTTCTTCGGGGTAAATCGTTAAAGCCTCTTTAATCGCGGTCATCGCTTCATCATATTTACCTTCTGTGTAAAGCGTCGATACCCTAACCTCCCACGCGACCTCATTTTCCGGTTCTTTCTTTAATGCTTCTTGTGACCAATGCCAAGATTTTTCAAAGTCATCTAACATTAAATAGACTTTACTGAGCAGCGCATAACCATCCGCATCTTCGGGGTATTGTTGAATGTAGTTTTCCGTCTCTTTAATGGCGTCTTTAAAACGACTCCACTCACACAATTGTTCAATCCGCATGAGTTGTGCATATTGTTTTTCTTCGTCCATCGCAACTCACAACCTATCTAATTCTATTCTCTTTTATATAATCAAGCACATGTTGATAATCCTTATTCACATCACTGAAGGTGGCGTAATTTTTAGCCGTGGAAAACCATTCCAAAGTCGTCGGCTTCCTTTGCTTCAATGCTCCACTTAAATCATCATTCGTTAACGGTTGTAGTTCACCCGCTTCCAACGAACGGTGTAATGCGGACTCGATTGCATCCCCGACAAGTTGGCCAAGATCAGCCCCAGAGAAATGTTCTGTTTTACTAGCAATTTTTTTATGATTTAGCGAAGACTGAGGTTTGTCTTTCAGTTTTAATTCTAAGATGACTTCTCTTTCCGTTTCACTTGGCGGGGGTATGAACAGCAACTGATTGAAACGGCCAGGTCTCCGTAATGCAGAATCCAAATACCACGGCGTATTCGTTGCGCCAATAACATAGATACCATGATTATGAGAATTTAGACCATCTAACTCAAGGAGCAACTGATTGACAAGCATCCTCTCATGATGTTGTCTCATGTTTTGCCGATTTCCACCAATTGCATCCAACTCATCAATAAATAAGACGCATGGTTTATTTTCTCGCGCTGCTTCAAATACATCATGGAGATTATGCTCGCTTTCCCCTACGTACATAGACAAAATTGCTTGTAATTCCAAATGTAGAAAACTGGCATTTATTTCACCTGCAATCGCTTTTGCCAAAAACGTTTTTCCACAACCCGGTGGTCCGTATAGCAGTAAACTTCCCCCGGCTTCTTTGCCATATGCTTTAAAAAACTCTGGATTTTTAAGTGGAAGGATGAAGTTCATCTGAATTTTCTTTTTAACATCCTCCAAACCGCCAACATCAGCAAACGTCTCCTTCGGCTCTGTCTTTTCAATAAGCGTATTTTTCGCCTTGTCAAATTGAATTACTTTTAGTTGTTTTCGTTTTCCTTCATAGTCATTCGTCATAATAGGCCCCTTTGCACAAATTCATCCTAGTTTCTGAAATGCAAATACTCAAATATTTCCATATGTTAATTTTAGAATAAAGCGTAAAAAACGTCTATGAGTACAAAGCACAAGGGTATAAAGTTTTGATATAGCGAAAATTACCTGACAATCAAATTTCAAACTAGAATCCAGAAAACCCGACTCGATTTGTACCAAACGTAAATACAAACAGCCGAGATGAATGTCTTTGTAATTCTTTATTTTACGGCTTCCTCTTCACCCTACTGATGTGCACAACCGATAAAACAGCAGCCTCCTCCAATTTATCATTCTTATAAAGTTATAAGTTGCGAGGTTTTATTGGGGATTCTTTTGCAATCCGGTGTTAAACTTCAAACGAGTTTGCTATTTCTCTCTATGATAAAGTCAATAAAATATCTACTTGCTTGAGGAACAGCACTTTCGCAACGAGTCCTAGGACAATCGGAATGAGAATAATTTTTATGACCGACAAAAACATATCTCCTACTGAAACCGGTAGCCATTTTCTGGCAAGCAATAGGATCAATGCAGGTGCCACAAAAGGTGCCTACAAAGTAGTACAAGATGTGATTCCTCGAGGCGAAGTCTTTTTCAAATCGTTTTAAAAAATCACTTTTCATTTTCTACGATAAAGTTTATCGTATTTCTTGAAATAACACATATCGTTGCTACTATTGTAACAATCTGGATGGGGTCATCGCCTAGACTTTCATGAATAACAGAGGATTGTGGCAAAGAAGGAGAACTGATTTATCTCCCGGGACCCGCCTCCTCTTTTCGAATAAAGAGTGAACGAAACAGCAAATATCCAGTAGAAATGCTAAAATAGCTAGAACTCAAGTAAAGTTTTTTTGTATTCGTGCTATCATTCAATTGGCGATAAGTAGATGCACAAACAAGAACGTTCCCAAGGTAAGTGAACAGCTTTATTTGAGAGTAAATGCATTCTATTTATTGAAAAAGGATATGAAAATGCGAAGGCAAAGAAGATTACATCGCAAGGTATTTCTACCGGACGTCACCATTCAATTGCAAGAGAGAAGCTAAAGTAAAGGCCAACTATAGAACATCTTAGTCATAGTGAGCGTAAAGAAAAGAGGAATTTATTTTGAAACTGACAAATGAACTAGACTATAGCCGATTGAATCATCTAAAAAAAGAAATGACGAGATTCATGCTGGCCTATAAATTTGCGTTAGACGAAGTGAGCACCAAAATCAATATCTTGGAAGAAGAATTTCAATTAATACATGAATACAACCCCATCGAACATATTAATACCCGCTTGAAAACACCAGAAAGCATTATTAAAAAGGCACATCGTAAAAATGTTGAACTGTCCCTGTCTTCCATAAAGGAAAATATGCGGGATATCGCAGGCATTCGTATTAACTGCTCCTTTAACTCCGACATTTATAAACTAAGTGAAATGATTCAAAAGCAAAGGGATATTGAAGTGATTGAGTACAAAGATTACATACAAAATCCCAAACCCAATGGTTATCGGAGTCTTCATTTGATATTAAAAATTCCTGTGTTTATGACAGATCGGGTAGAGCACGTCTTTGTGGAAATGCAAATCAGGACAATTGCTATGGATTTTTGGGCAAGTCTGGAACATAAAATCTTTTATAAATTCAACAAATCTGTCCCGGAAAAAATTACGAAAGAGTTGAAAGAGGCCGCGGAATCTGCCAACGAATTGGATCAAAAGATGGAGAATCTTCAAAAAGAAGTCAATGAAATTAAACGAATGGATGAAGAGTTTACTACACCTCTTTTTAATGAAAAGAATGACTTCAATATCCCGCTTAAATTCTTAGAAATGATGAATGAAAGTAGCAAAATTAGCCTGACTGAAGTATAGCTAGTATTTTGGTTCCCAATTAATTCGCAAACCATTCATTTTCAACCTGGAAAGAGAGATGGGTTTGAAAGAGAACTGTTGTAAGATGCTGTTTGTTCCCGAGTATGGGGCAAACAGCTTTTTTTATTTATGCATGGATTAAAAAGCTTTCCCCAAGTGAATTTGAAGATGGACCTTCTGTGACTCCAGATACTAGGAATCGAAGTTAGAAATAGCGGGTTATGGTTTAACTTTTTAAGAAGTAATAATTATTTATAGATTGTATTGCACTCGTTATTTTACTGAATGTTCCAACACTGATATGCTAGTTTTAGCTAAAACCACAGCTGATAAGCAGAATCTTAAGAATGTGATTAATGCAATATTGAGCGTCTTAGACTGACCTTTTAGAATGACCGTTCCAAAAAGGATTCTACTTTTATAAGGATGGTGGCTAATCGATGAATTTTTTAGAAGTATTACAGAAGGTTGCTAAGGGCGAATTGCCTGAATCACCTGCTGCTGATTTAATTGGATTTAGAGTGACCAAAGCGGAGGATGCAAAGGTGATCATTGAACTCAACGTGACGGAAAAACTACACAATCCGATGGGAACACTTCATGGTGGAATAATATGTGATATCGCAGATGCCGCGATGGGCTATGCGTTTGCGACCACACTCAAGAAAGACGAACTGTTTTCAACGGTAGAAATAAAAACGAATTTCCTCAAACCAGTTTTCAGAGGTAAATTACGTGCTGAGGGGAAGTTAATGAAAAAAGGCTCTTCAATAGGTTTATTAACGTGTAATATCTTTGATGAAAAGGATGAGCTAGTTGCCTATTCGACAAGCACATGTATGGTGTTAAAAGGACAGTCTAATCAGAAGCGAATTCAGGTAGAGTGAGCCATGGATAAATAAGTAGTTGCACAAGTTATAAGTTGAATAGTTTAAAGTTATGGAGCATTTCCCTGTAATGAGAAATGCTTTTTATCTTTGCCTAAAATTAAAAAGATGTTTTTATAAAATAAGGTACAACTAAAAACGATAAACATTTATTGCAAATCGATAAAAAACGTGCTAAAATGAAATTACTAATAAATAAGTGAGGTGCTTTTTTTGAAACGAGGTTCAACAAACTTTTTAAAAATAGCCGTTATTCTTCTTGGAATCCCTATTGTTGCTTTATGTATTTTTGGGTTGCCCCTGCTAGCTAAAGAAGCAGCAGAAAGTAATTCGGAGTTTGCTTATGTACTATACGGCATTGTAATAATTATGTATATTTCGGCGATACCATTTTTCGTTGCATTGTATCAGGCTTTTAAACTTTTAAATTATATTGATAAGAGCAAAGCGTTCTCGGAAATATCTGTAAAAGCTTTAAAAAATATAAAACATTGTGCAATCACAATCAGTGGCTTATATGTGGTTGGTATGCCCTTCTTCTTTATCTTTGCGGAGTTAGACGACGCCCCGGGTGTCATATTGGTTGGAATGCTCTTTATTTTTGCTCCAATGGTAATCGCAGTCTTTGCTGCCGTTCTCCAAAAACTTTTGCAAGAAGCTATTAATATAAAATCAGAAAATGATTTAACAGTCTGAGGTGAAAACAATGGGAATAATAATCAATATTGATGTGATGTTGGCTAAAAGGAAAATGAGCGTGACAGAACTCTCAGAGAGGGTTGGAATAACAATGGCTAACATTTCTATATTGAAAAATGGAAAGGCAAAAGCGATTCGATTATCAACTTTAGAAGCGATTTGTAAAGCTTTGGACTGTCAGCCTGGAGATATTTTGGAATACCGAAGTGATGAAGACAACCAAGGTTAACAAAGTGGAGGTATTTAACATTGAAAGAAAAAGGACATCTTTTTACGTTATTTCATAAAAAGGGAGTTACTCATGAATTTAACCATCCAAAAATGGAGACACAAATCATGAGAGCATCAAAACAACTCGTTCGTTTTGGCCGGGAGCAGGCCCTATCATGTTTGTTTCCTGTCGTCATTTTCGCCTCTTTGGCTTTTACACAATTCATCCCACTTCCGTTCCTACCACGTTATGACTGGCTGCTCATTATCTTCCTTCTGATGCAATGGTGGATGGTGCGTTCTGGGCTTGAAACACGGGATGAACTAAAGGTTATCACATTGTTCCACCTTATTGGACTTGCTCTTGAAATTTTCAAAGTACATATGGGCTCCTGGGCTTATCCAGAGGATGGCTATTTCAAAATCTTTGGAGTGCCTTTATATAGTGGATTCATGTACGCGAGTGTAGCGAGTTATCTTTGCCAGGCATGGAGGAGGTTAAAGGTTGAACTGGTTAAGTGGCCACCGTTTTTGATAGTTGTGCCTCTTGCAGCTGCAATTTATTTAAACTTTTTCACTCACCATTATTGGATCGATGTTCGGTGGTGGCTATCTGGACTTGTAATTATCGTCTTTTGGCAATCATGGGTCACATACGAGGTTGATGGAACTCGTTACCGCATGCCACTCGCACTTTCTTTTGTGCTCATCGGATTTTTTATATGGATAGCTGAAAATATTGCAACGTTCTTTGGTGCATGGAAATACCCAAACCAAACCGATGCATGGAGTCTCGTTCACCTAGGAAAGGTAAGTTCATGGCTCTTATTAGTAATTGTTAGCTTTCTTATAGTAGCGACGTTAAAACAGGTTAAGGGGAAAAATTCCACTAAGGTAGATGCTAGTCAATTATAATGACAGTTAAGAATACGTAAGACGACTAGTGTTTTAACACAAAGTTAAGCAGTCATTTACTGGTTTCCTTTGGTTAATCAACACATGTGTAATTCCTCGTTTCCATGGCCAATAGATATAACGCAAATGAACTTTAAATTACCAAAAGGTCATCTTAAAACTTATTCCTTTTTGACGTTATAAAAAAACGTGCCAAGTACCAACACAATTACAAGTTGTGAAGTGGCACTTGGCACAAAATTGTTAATTTATCGTACAGTTTTCAATGCACCGCTCCAAGAAAGGACTTGGTCAAGCATTGTGTTCGCGTTGGCTGCATGGTAGTCAGCAGGTTTGAACACGCTCATGTTTTCAAAGTCAGACATAAGTGAGAACGTAACTGCCGTACGTACGTCAGCAACTTGTAGCTCACCCAAAATCAGGCGCAGGTTTTCATGTGCACGCGTACCGCCCAAGCTACCATATCCAACAAAACCAGCCGCTTTATTGTTCAATTCTGGGTTTAAGAAGTCAAGTGCATTTTTTAGCGCTCCACCGATGGCATGGTTATATTCAGGTGTGATGAAAATATAACCATCGAAAGAAGCCATTTTTTCTGACCAAGCTTTTATTTGTCCTTCAGCACCAGGTTGTGCATTTGCTGAACCCAAGAATGGAAGATTGTAATTTGCAAGATCTACGATTTCATACTCCGCGTCATTACGTTTTTCCGCAAAATCAACCATCCATTTTGCTACAGCATCACCGTTTCGCCCTTCACGCACACTACCTTGAACAATACCTATTTTCAATTTTTCATTTGTCATTGTTTTTTCCTCCTCATTAGATCTACCTAATAGTCTATCTAAAAACCCCACATAATAACCACCTATACGATTTATTTATCTCGGCTTCAATACTCTACTTTTATAAATCGCCCCCTTAAATCCCTAGATAAATACGATTCCCAGAAGGATCATAGGATACTAAAGAACCGTTTTCTTCTGTCACAGCTACACCAATATTCTTCAACTGGGCGATAACATTATTCCTTGCTACCTCATCTGCTAAAACTATAGTAAACGACTCCAGCCCAACACTATTTAAAGGTGGTGTTGGAGCCCCAACTCCGGCCCAAGTGTTTAAGGCAATTTGATGATGGTATTTACCCGTAGAGATGAAAAGCGCCTGATTGCCATACCGGTTAACCACTTCAAAACCGAGGCCCTTAGTATAAAACTCTTCGGTCTTTTTCAATTCAGATACATGTAAATGAATATGCCCCATGACGGTCCCAGCCGGTAAACCTTTCCACGACTGCGGTCTCCCTTCGGATAGAAGATCTTCAAAATTCAATGGATCCACTGTCATTGCCACTTCACCGTTACTCCAAGTCCATTCGGAAGGTTCGCGGTCTATATAAATTTCAATTCCATTTCCATCTGGGTCTGCTAAATATAAAGCTTCACTTACAAGATGATCTGATGATCCATACCGCAAACCGATTTCCATAAAATGATGCACGATTTCAGCTAAGTCTGAGCGTTTAGGTAGAAGAAGGGCAAAGTGATATAGACCCGTAGTTTTTCCATACTGGGGTACTACGTTTTCTGGTTGTTCGATTGACAACACACTCGTTTTGCCATCCGTTGTTAGTTTAGCCATTTTTTCAGTTTGTTCTAGAACTTGAAAACCAAGAATCTCCTGATAAAACGTAAGTGATCGATTTAAATCTTGTACCTTAATGTTTACATGACCCACAAAAGTGTTTGGTTTGCTATGAAATTCCATATTTCTTACCTCCGTTTTTTATTTTTGTCCCTCAGAACGAAAGATTTTATTACCTAACGAGAAACGAGTGCTGTTTGCAAAAACGAGAAAAATGGACATAGCGAATAGTGCCAATTCCAATTCGTACCCCGCCATTTCATCATTGCCAAGAAACCCTGCAGAGAGTTTTACTGTAAAAATTGCCCCCAGCATAATAACCGCAAACAATACAGAAATGATTCGTGTTCCAATACCAAGTATCAACAGAATACCGCCGATTAATTCTATAACTGCAACGGCATAAGCTAAAAATCCTGGAATACTAAGGCTTTCGAAAAAACCAGCAGTGTTAGCTAAGCCCCCTTGAAACTTGGATAATCCATGAATGAAAAAAGTAAGACCTAAAACCAAACGCAAAATAACCGTACCCACATCATTTTTATTCATTTTCACTATTCCCCTTTATAGTTAGTTACTTTATGTAATTAACTATATTATAGAGCGTTGTAGTTGTCAAGTAAGTTAATTACTTATGAAATAAACCCATCATGTTATATACTGCATATAAAGGAGTGAAAGAAAAAATGAAGCAATCTATTATTTGTCCCCGATTTGAAAAAGCCATCTCGCTTTTAAGTCAGCGCTGGATGGCTTTGATTATCAATCAAATATTGTCGGGCTCAAACCGATTTAGTACAATTCAATCTTCTATCGGAATCAGTGGCAAAGTTTTATCAGAACGCTTAAAAGATTTAGAACAACAAGGGATTGTAAAGCGTGATGTTATACCTGAAACACCTGTTATTATTGAGTACTCCTTAACGGAAAAAGGGCTTTCATTAGAGCCGGTTTTGAAAGAAATAGAAAATTGGTCACAGTCATGGGTGGAAATAGAGAGTGAAGAAACATAAAATCATATTCTTACCTATACACAAAAGGAAAATATGAAATTAACAAAATGATTTCTAAGAAAACGTCAACTAGGAATAATTACAGGTTTTTGAATCTTTCCGATTTGCGGGAAGGTGAATATATTCAATAATGGCATTTTCATGACCGTTCTTATTTTGGTACAGGCTAGTCATTCCTTTTTCTTAATCTTCTGCTGTAATTTAGATTAAGAAACCGTATTGAAAATAAAGATTGTACTAGTTGTCTTCACAAAATCAATAATCACAAAACTCATTTTCATTCAATGACATGCAATGTAGAGAAGCGCTCCCTTTTTTGAACTTTTGGTGCTTTTATTTTTTCTAAATTCTGAATAAACAAGAAAAAAGATTAGACATCCGCGTACATGTCCAATCTTCATTTTATTATTGTTCAATTGTATTTTTTGAGTAGTGTATTGTACATGTACCTAAATTCGAAAAATTCATAATAAGGTTTGATCATTTTAGTGAAAGTTATCGAATTAACCCTTTGTCTGTGTCTTAATTTGTCGGACAACCCGTTCTCCCATTTCCGGCGATGCATTGTACAGATACGTCAAAACAATGCGTCGTGTCTCATCGGATATGCCGGCAAGATCAGCAGAAAGATTATTTACTAAGTGATTTTGTTGCTCAGGGGGAAGAGCATGATAATATTGCCCGGCCTGCGTAAAATCATCTGGTTTTGGCAAATCGGATCGTTCAAGATGCCCCTCCACAAATCTGCCGTTGCCGCTTGTCACTTGTGTTGCTGGTGTCCAGTCTTCCTGATGATTGATAGGTATTTTGCGAAAATCTGGTCCAAGCCGCCGCCGCTGGGAATCCGAGTAAATATTGGCGCGTCCCTGCAGCATCTTATCATCTGATAATTCGGCCCCTTCCAAAAGATTGGACGGTGAATATGCCAGTTTCTCCACTTGTTCCATATAGTTATCCGGGTTGCGGTTCAACGTCAAGCGGCCAACCGGCATCAGAGGGTACTGCTGTTTATCCCAAACCTTTGTATCATCCAATGGATCATAAGGAAGAGTGGCTTCATCTTTCGGATTCATAAGCTGCACATAAAGCCCATATACAACAGGCTCTCCCTTTGCTAGGGTATCATACAAATCCTGACCTGCAATATCTGGGTTCTCGCCATTCCATCGGGCGGCTTCTTGAGCATCTATATACTGCTCCCCAGCATAAGGAACCCAGTGATATTTTACATAACTGCGTACCCCCTCCCCGTTCTTCCAAACGTAGGTATTCACACCATAACCCGGCATGTGGCGAAAGCTTTTTACTGTGCCTGCATCAGAGTAAAGCCGAACAACAAAATGGGTTGATTCTGGCGCTCTGGCTATGAAGCTCCAGAACCTTTCGGGATCCATCAAGTTATTTACGGGCGAGGGTAAAAAAGCTTGAATGGTCTCTGGAAAACGTATAGCATCTCGTACTAAAAATACAGGAATATGGTTGAAGACCAAATCAAAAATACCCTCTTCAGTATAAAACTTAGTAGAAAATCCACGCACATTTCGTGAGGTATCCGGAGTACCTTTATTACTTACAGCAAGCGAAAACCTCACAGTAACTGGAACTTGCTGCCCAGGATTTTGTAAAAAGCACAGCTTTGTGTATTTTGCCATAGAATACACAGTCTCAAAGTAACCAAAAGCACCAAAGCCTTTAACATGCACTGGTCTTTCTAAAATTGTTGAATGGACAAAGGTCTCCAATGTTTCATGTAAAATACTGTCCTGCTCCAGTACAGGACCTCTTTCACCTACAGTCTGTGAATGCATTTCCTCAGCCCATGATGCATTTCTGTTTAGATGCGTGGAAGAACCTGATTCCCCTCCATTGTTTTCTCTCATAGTTATTCCTGCCTCCTGTACCCACAAGTTAATTCCCTAAGATACACTATTATTTATGTGAGGCCCCATACAATTATGAATGTAGTTAGCAGAATAACCATGCAAAAAAGAACGGACATCCGCAGGACGCGGCGACCTTAGCCAGAGTTCCACTAATCTGCAGAGCAGGGAGTTTGTGCTGATTCAAGTCGATATAAATAAATCATCATTTGTTGCTTTTCACATGCATCTCTTCTATACTTTTAACCACTAATAGGAGGAGATCCAAAAATGTTAAAGACAATCGTATTCGAACATCTAAAGAATGCCATGAGGGAAAAAGATGTGCTCGCAAAAGGAGTACTAACATTAGTAAAAGCAGCACTCGATAGCGCTGAAAAGGAAAAAGGTGCAGTTCTTTCAACTGATGAGGAAGTTGCCATCGTCAACCGCGAAATCAAACAGACCAATCAAGCGCTGGAAGGCGCACAAAAAGCACAGCGTGAAGACTTAATTGCACAAGAAGAAGCAAAATTAGTTCTGCTCAAAAAATTCTTGCCTAAACAACTTAGCGAAGACGAAATTGTAACAATGTTGACAGAGGCAGGAATCACCAAAGGTATGAACATGGGTGATGCCATGAAAATCGCAAAACCATTACTTACTGGGAAAACAGACGGAGGAACGATGTCAAAAGTCGTGAAAAACTTAATCTGATATTAGTGTGGGGTTTCCGTGCAAGATAATTGTTGCACGGAAACCCCATATTCATTTGTAAATCGACAATCCCTTTATGTGGATGTTGGATACACTTCCCGTTAAGTAGTAATAGGTAAGAGCTGATACTATTCGAATAATATCAGCTTTTTTTCCTATTCACTCAAAAGAAATTGCGGTTGTAAAAGACCCATTTCACAAAAATCCCCTTGTAGAAATGAAGATCCTGCCTGTTAGCTATCCAATCTTATATATCAAGCAATTAAATTGAATAAAAAAATAAGACCTCCGATTTGATAGATCGGACGGTCAAATAGCTGATCCCTCAAGGGGGCCGGCTAGATACTAATACAATTCTCAAGAGTATCCTGAACTTTCTTTACAGAAAGAGTTTCTACTCAAGCACTGATGTACTGCTTTTCGTTTGATAAGAGACGATATAAAATCCGTGAATTTTAACAATAAATTTACAGGTTTTTTATTTACTTTATCGACCCTTTAGTAATTTCGGTAAGTTTAGAATTAATCGCAAAGATTTTTGCGTTGACGGCTGTGACTCCAAATCCGGCTAATCTTTTAGTGTGCATATCTAGATATTTTTCAGCTGTTTCTTTTGTTTCGAAAATGTAAATTCCACCGGCTTCATTTGTTTCTGGGCTTTCTGTCCAAACTTTCGACTTGAATCCCTCTTCTTCATTGATGCTTTTTGCTAAATCAGTAAACGCTTCCGCCATTTCATCTCCGAATGGTCCAGCCATTTTAAAATCCACTTGTAGTAGGTACGCCATAGTCATTCTCCTCCGATTATTTAGTAGTTGTAAAATAAATTTTTCATGCGCTTGATAATGATCTCGTGTAAGCTCTTTTTCAATAAATGAGTTAATGACTATTTGTTCAACAATGTACATGACTTCAATTTCTTTGTGAAATAGAAGTTTTTCTGTTTCACGCAAGCTAAAAAGGGATGGTTGTAGTGCTTCCAGATTCAGAAATTATTTTTATCCTTCACATAGTATTCAAATGGATGTCAATACCTTAATTATAAAGACTCTTATGTTATTTAGCTAACTTGCTTCGTTAGTTCATATGTATTATACCTAAAAGTTAAGAATGAGTTTTAAAAGCGTGGCCTTTTGTATGATTTGATCTCCTTCGAAGACTCTCATGAATGTATAAACATGTTGTTTCCTCCCCCTTTTCATTTTTCCCCTGTAATATTTAAACCTGTCAATCATAATATGTAATTAACTGCTACAGTATCGGCAGCTATCATTTTTCCCCATAAGTCCAATCGGGATCGAGTATTTCCATTTGGATTCAGTGTTCAATTTCCGTCAGTTTGTCCAGTTTGATAGTTACGTTAAAATAATATGTATTAGTTCGGATTGGGCTGTAACCCATTAGAAAATTGTAATACAAGAAGAGACTTACTTAGATGGGCTGCATCATTTTAACCAATCCCCTGCTTTCCAATATAACTTTGGAAAGAATTCTCACCATCATAGATATTTTTTTGTATACCTCTTCTTTCTCCCAATACGCAGAATATATCCCATAAAATTATATATATACGACTAGTTAATTTCCCCTTATTTACATACTATAAAAGTTCCAACAAAAAATTAGCTGCAATGTTCAAAGAATGATAGAAACGAACTCATTTGCGAATAATCCTTGATGATCCCTGTTAAAGCTAACATTTTTGTAGACTTAAAATCAGATTCAACTTTTTAGAGGAGTTAGACTATTCCCAAAAAACATTGCTGATTTATACTCGTTCAGATATGATTGTCGAAAGGGGAGGAGAACATTCAATGACTAATAATAATGAAGATTTATTTGATATGGAAAAACAAAACGCCCCAAAAATGAAAATAAAAAGAAAAGATGGAGAACCAACTCCGGTTTTCAAAGGAGCTTCATGGGCAGCACTGGTAATAGGAGTATCAGCTTATCTCTTAGGCCTGTATAATGCAGCTATGGAACTGAATGAACAAGGATATTACTTTGCAATTTTAGTATTCGGACTCTATTCATCTGTCTCGTTACAAAAAGCTGTAAGAGATAAAGAAGAAGGAATACCAGTCACGAACATTTATTATGGTATTAGTTGGTTAGCACTTATTATATCTATTTTATTAATGGCCATCGGTTTATACAACGCAGGAAGTATTGTCTTAAGTGAAAAAGGGTTCTATGGTATGGCTTTCGTTCTTAGTATATTTGCAGCGATAACCGTTCAGAAAAATGTTAGGGATACACAGAGAGCAAGAGAAATAGATTGAGTTACTTCCCGTTAATTTGACAGTCTGGACTTATTCAACAAGTAGAATATAACTAAGCGAGTCACCCCTTTTTCTTACCGGAGTGTGACTCGCTTTTTTTGAATAAACGCCACTACATTTAGGATGTCAGTCACCCATATACTCTATCTTATTAAATCAAATTCTCCCGCTCTTCAGCTTGGAAAGGACTTTTTTCAAGCTCTGGTCACTTTCCCCCTCGGTACCATCTTTCAATTGCTTCGCCTGAAGATAGTATTCATCCGTAGCGAGTCTAAAGGAAGGGTCGCTCTGACTGTCACCTTAGATTCAATTATCAATCAAAAAAAGAACCCTTATTCATCAAGAGCTCAAACCGCATTTCATTTTATGGTGCATACCGGGTGCGAAACGTCGACCTTCAAACCGTCAGCGTGACGCTCTCCCATCTCAGGTTATTATACTACCCAAAATTCAAATCAGAATCTCAATTTATTAAGCCCATCAGTCGGTTTTATATAGCCTTTAATCAATATCGAATGAAAAGTTATGCACGATATACCTTAGTATTTACTTTTGTTAACATCATTGCTTTCAATGATGTTAACAAAAGTTTCAACTCATCGTGACTACCATCAAACTAAGCCTGGTATGGAGGAAGTTCCATCATTTTCAGCTTGCCATCGACTCGTTTAACTGTGTAAGTAAACTTTTCGGTGATCGTGTCAAACTCCCTCGTATGGAATAAGGTTCCGTCTTCCAACTTTAACGTAATCACGAATATATATTTGTCCTTGCTTACTACGGTCTGTTCAAGAATTTCATTCAGTGAAATCCTTGGCAATAACATCAGATACTGATCAATTAATTTCAACTTGTCATTAGTGTCTGTTTCGGGAAATAAGTTAATGAGTCCTTGGTAACTACCGCCGTATAACTCGACCAACTTTGCAGCGTCCTGATTAGCAATAGCCTGCATATATTGCTCTAACATATATTGCGGAATCTCAACGACATTTTCATTCTTACCCCCCTCCTGAGAGTTTGCTGACGGACTCAACGTTAATTTCTTTTTCCAAGTTAACTCATTGCCTTCGGAATCTTTGAATAGAAATACAACCTGACCTTCCTCACCCTTCATCGTATCCGGATATATGAAACCCGAGAATTGTCCGTCACCACTAATGTAAAATCCATCTTCCCCATTAGCTCCGTGTTCAATGGCATCTTGAACCGAATTTACAATCAGATTATCCTTGGAAATCCACTGTATTTCGGCTAGCGCGAATCCTTCCGGAACCTGTTTCACTACGAAATCGAAACTATTTCGCTCTATCGGTTTTGGGGTCTGATCTATTACAATTAATATTTCATTCCCGGAATCCGCTAAAGCGTCCTCTACTTTGGTGGTATTGTCTTGATTTGTTTCAGATGGCTGCGCTTCCGGTGCTTCAGACTCAGATTTCATAGCACAACCACTAGTTAAAAGAAGCATGCACAGAGCTGAAATGATATAGCTGTATTTTTTGTTATTCATGGGGTTCTCCTCTGCTTTCATATAAGGTAAAAGAAAATGCGACGCCTTGATTTGTATTCGCTACACCAAATTCGCTATCATGAAGCTCCAGGATATGTTTGACAATCGCGAGTCCCAGACCGGTCCCTCCAGATTTACGATCTCGAGAACGCTCAATCCGGTAGAATTGATCCCACACCCGGTTCAAATCGTCCTCCGCAATGGGCGGTCCAGCGTTCTCGATTACCGTGACTACCTTTCCAGAATATGTCCGCTCGATACTAATGGAAATGACACTGTTCTCCACAGCATGTCGAATGGCATTACTCAATAAATTTAGAACGACCTGTTCAATCCGTCTAGAATCTGCCTTTACAAATAGTTCTTCTACTTTGTTCAACTTGTATTGAAGGTGCTTTTCCTCTAATTGATGAGAAAACGAATCAGCTACATTTTGAACGAGGTTTGTCATGGATACGCTTCTAAGCGTTAAATGAATTGCTTTGACTTCGAATTTGGAGAGCTCCAGCATATCCATTATTAAAGCATTCATCCGATCTGTTTCATTCACGATGTGATTCAGGTAACGGTCTTTTTTGTCGCTCGCTACTCCATCCTGCAACCCTTCTGCGAAACCTTTTACAATGCCTAAAGGGGTTTTCAATTCATGCGATATGTTCGCGATTAGCTCTTTACGAAGTTGCTCGGATCGCCGCTTTTCTTCCATCTCCACTTGTAATTTCACATTCATATTAGTAAGTTCCTTTAAGGTCGTATCTAAATTCTGAGACAACGCATTTAGATTGCGCGACAGCTCCCCGAATTCATCCTTCGAATGAATTTCAGGCTCCATGGTAAAATCTAACTTGGCGAGTCGCGCGGCAGCACGGTTTAGCGTAACTAACGGACGGGATACAATTCTCGAGTAAATCAAAGATAGAATAATGGTGAGCATAATAATTACCGGCGTCAAATATACAAAATACTTCTTGAGTATCTCGACTGCTTCCCCAACTGGTTGTAGAGAAGTCATGACGAATAAATAACGTTCTGTATTTTCACTATGTGCTAGCGATTTAATCAGAATAGCGTATTGGACACCGCTCCAATTATCTATCCATTCCGCCTGAACAAGCGAACCGTCCTGCAAACGAGATTCATATTGTTCTAGCTTCGGCATCCAGTCCTAGAGGGCTTCATCGATCAGGGTATCTTGATATAGAGGGTTATACGAGCGTTGTTCGGGTAGCATCAAATCCGTTATTTTACCCTTCACTCGTGTTAACCTATTTACGAGATCTTCGTTTTTCTGCTGTATGGCAACAAGTTGCATGACAGTATCATCCTCATCCATGAAAATACCGTCTATCACTGTTGTATCGCCGATCTGAATCCCATTCGGAATAGCACCTAGTTCCATACCATCCGCGGGCACACGAATGGTAATGGCCTGTCTGTCTGTTTGCAACTCCAGAAAATAAGGATTTATGCTAATCCGTTCAAACCGATGATTTAAGATGGAAGTACTGGTATCATTATCATTCATAAATGCACCGAGTAGCCGTGAAACCTGCTGATTATTGGATCCAACCTGTTCGTATTGATCCTCGAAATGGCTCATATTCTGCTCTAGTGCATGGATCTTGGACATTCGATAAAACCGCTCGAAAAACAAGCCCTCCGCAAGCATCACAAGGGAAAAAACAGTCATAATCAGAATAGATGTTACCACAAAAAGTTTAAGGACTACCCCCTGCCTTCTCATGCTTCCAACTCAAATTTATAACCTACGCGGATGACGGTACCTATATATCGACCTTCGGCACTAAGCTTGGCTCTTAATTTTTTGACGTGGGTATCTACTGTCCGCAAATCCCCTAAATAATCGTATCCCCATACAGCGTCCAGAATATAATCACGGGATAAAACTTTACCGTAGTGCTTGATAAGAAAGAGAAGCAAATCATATTCCTTTGGTGACAAAGAAATCATATTTCCCGCCACGGAAATAGTATGAGCCATTCTGTTTACTACTAGATCGCCAAAGGTATGTATATCTCCTTCACGACCAATTGTACCTTCCGTTCTTTTCATTAATGCGGTAGCACGAGCCACTAATACCCTCGGACTAAAAGGCTTCGTCACATATTCATCGGCACCCAACTCGAACCCCATCAATTGATCATCGTCTTCCACCCTAGCTGTAATCATGATAATCGGTATGTCTGACTCCTTGCGAATGCGCCTGCATACCGACCACCCATCCATTTCCGGCATCATAATATCCAAAACAATCAGGTCAATGGAATTTTGTTCAAAAATCTCCAGTGCGAGCATTCCGTTCTCCGCTTCGTATACTTCCCATTGCTCCTTTTTGAAATAATCCGTTATAAACTCACGCATCAGCGTATCATCTTCGACTAACAATATCTTTCTTTTCATAGCTGCACTCTCCACATCTATCCACGTCACCCTTTAACTATGGACATGATTCTAGTATATTTTCACGTACCCTACACCTCCGATAGTACTTTCTAGACCTAGTATAGAGGACTCCTGTGTACGTCGTGTGTACGTTGTATGGATTTCATAAACCAGTAAAGTCAAAACTTTTAAAGGACTTCTTCTAGCAATTACTAATTCACAACAAACAATTGTCTTAACTGAATCATACTCTTGTTTTCTTCAGTGTTACAATGTCACCGAGTTCTCAACGTTTGTTTGACATTAACAGCCGCCTTCACACCAACTATGAATTTGGAAACCTCTCCATTATATGCGATATTCACAGAACAAGCGTTTCTATTACGGAACGAAAGATATGCAGTCATGAAACCCGTCATCCTATTATGTGGGTGATAAGGGTCAAGCAATATTTAAATTTTAATAAAGGCTATTGAATCTCTTGTTATGCAAGGTAAATAGACCATATACGCGTTCGACTTTTTTTAAAGATTGTCGACCATAAAAAGTCCGCACCAATGAAAAGTTCGAGTTACGCGGTCTTGGAAGAACTTCGTTCACATATGTAAAAGGGAATGAGTCATCATTGTATTACTTGAGTGTGTATCCGACAATACAGAATTACTTGTAGAAATGTCAGTTTGGTTTGCTTTTAAAGCACATGTGAAACATCGTACATCTAAATTAAATATACTTAATGATGGAATATTAGAAGGTAGGCAAAAGCTCATTAGTTATTTGTATACGATGGATTTACTAAAAAAATCTCAATCTTGATCTGGAAGTTGAGCGGCTCTTTGCATTAATTGATGGTATCGCCATGCACGTAAATATAAAAATGCACATAACCCGATTAACAACCAGGATTTATGTGCATTTTCCCACTATACAATTGAGACTTTAATTAATGTGAAGCACCTAATAATGGGTTCTTGCTATTCAGCTTCGCATTTCATTTTAGAATATCCTGATTATAGTTAGCCGCCATACAAATAAATACCGTGTATGTAGCTAGTAAAGGAATCAAAGCAAGTAACGGCGAAAGATAAATGACAATCAATAAAACCAAAATAATTCCGACCGTTGATAAAATTAATACAAGATCAGCTCTAGAAAACAAGCTTAGGGTGTCAATAACAATTCCGGCAGGACCAGTCATATAAACCGTCATACCAATTTGATCTTGTACCATTACTTTTATCTTCTTTATACTTACCTCTAATTCTTTGGAATCTAATGATCTTTATTTTCCGAGAAAAAGCTTGTGTGGGCCTGTGGCGGTAAAATACTGAAAGGTAGCATCTCTTTTAATCTATTGACTTCAGCAGCACTCACATTATCAAGTACCTCACCAATAACTTCCGTTTCACCTCACTACTTAATTGCCTGTGTCATGCGGGGCGGTTGATATCATCGCTACTCGCAAATATCGCGGTTCGGTATCTCCCTTTAGGAAACCTTGAATCACCCACATATACAATAAAAACGCTACTTTTAATGAATACGATACATCAAAAGTAGATGGACCACTCAAAGGCCGAGTTCTAACACATCTCTAAATGTGTTAGAACTCGGCCTTCTACTATTCTTGTGCTTTTATCTAGCATTTCTTGTTGACTAGTCGCTCAAAGCAACAGACTGATGGATAAATTCTTCATTGACAATGGCCTGGTATAAGAAGTCGGCGACATCCGCACGAGAAATTGAACGGCCGCCTTTAGGAACCCCAATCGCTTCTTTACGGTATGTCCCTGTAAACGGTTTGTCGTTGAGTCCTAGGGGTCTTGCAATCGTCCATTGTAAATTATTATCTTTTAATACAGCCACTGCATTATGATGATCGTCTAGCACATTTCCAAGCAATTTTATCGTAATTTTCCCGATAACACCTGGTATTTCCTTGTCGATTCCTGCCGAAGCCATGTAAGCGATCCGCGACACTTGCTGTTCCTTCATACCTTGAGCGATGTTTTGCGTCATTTCATGAAGTATTGTCGTTTTTCGTAATCCAGTGTTCGTTCCAAGTGTTGAAATAACTGCATCATGCCCAAGAATAGCTTTTTTTACATCAGATGCATCTGTTGCATCCCCCTGTACAATCACAAGGTTCGGATTGGAAATGTTTAAGTTACTTGGGTTTCTTACGAATGCTGTGACCCTATGGTTGTCAGAAAGCGCTTGCTCAACAAGCAACTTCCCTGTTTTTCCAGAAGCTCCAAAAATGATGATTTTCATAAGTTCCCTCCAAGCTGAATTGGTTTACCATTATTTAACTCGTAAACTAATTCTAACATAACTATTAAAGTACGACCTCCTTCGAATTGGAATACTAAAAATCACTTTCCAGCATTGAGTAATTATTGCTAACAAATCCCCCGCCAACTTGTTCGGAATGAAAACATCACTTTTTCTAATCGATGTAAGCGTGGTTGTTTAATTAACAACTTCAATCTTTTGATTGTAAAAAACAGGTCTTAACTTAAGTCGATTAATCATCTTAAACCACCGATTACAATAAAGCTAGAACAAAAATAGGTAGTTAAAAAGGACTCAACAAATCTAAGGAAAGCTGCTCTTACTTAAGGTATATCACTTATCATTATTGAAAATGGATCAGCTTCAAGCAAACATGGCATAGCGCTTGGAAGCGTTTGAACTCATTTGGTCTATTGGATTAATCGTTTTGGAGTGCACCCACTACTGGTGGGGACCTCTCCTTATCCAAGATGAATGGTTCAATGGTTCCCTTGTTAAATTCCTCAATGTTTATATTTCAGCTATAGTTGGTCCTCGTCGTTCAGAGAAGTGAATTTAGACATATACATCAACAATATACTTTTCATTTTTCTCTCTGTACATCTCATTGCTTTAAAAAGTACTGATTGTTACACTGATCTTCATTTCTATATTCTATAAGATCGATAAAATCCCTATATTACATTGAATTGAGTAACCCATGAAGAAATAAAATATGGTGCCGTCATACATTAGATAACCTCCCCCATTTGGGCGATAATACAACTATCAGAACTAACGTTTCATCGTAAAAAGAAAAGAGGTGTGGTCATGAAACCGGTCATCCCATTATGTGGATGATATGGGTCTAGAAACCTCTATACTTGAATAACATTTGTTGAATCCCTTACTTGATAAGAACTGTAGACCATATTTACGATAGACTTTTCCGAGTAAATAGTCTAACAATAACGAGGATTAGAAGATCAATCATTTTGGGTGAATTTATTACTGACTCCGTTAATATTTAACACTGACACAAATAAAGGGAAGAAAAACGCCTTAAATTAAGGCGTTTTTCTTCCCTTTATTCAATTATTACTGCCCTGTTACACCTTCTCATTTGGCTATAAACAATCCGGTGGTTCAATAAGAGTACTATGAAAGTTCATTTACTAGTTGTTCTGTTGTAATTATTTTCGCGAACTCCTCATGCAAAGTTGCAATAGAAACATTGTGTATCACTTCTGCATCGTAATATGTACCATTTTGATCCGTCATACCAAAGGCTGCTGTTGCATCTGAAATAAGGTATGTATTGAATCCTAAATTACCGCTCATTCTTGTAGTCGTAGAAACACAATGAGGCGTGGTCAATCCTGCGATTACAACCGTTGAGATATCATTTTGTTTTAGATATTCTTCTAAATTTGTACCAATAAAACCGCTATTTACTTTCTTTGTGATCACTACTTCTTCAGCAGTAGGTTCAACCAATTTTTTAATTGCAAATCCAGCATTCTTAGGATGAAATACGGAATCTGGATTATCTGACATATGTTGAATATGGATTACTTTCCACCCTTTTTCCCTCCATAATGTCAGGATCTCACTAATATTTTCTTCGGCATGAAGATTATTTCGTTCTCCCCATTTTTTATCATCAAAAGCTTTTTGCACATCTATGATAATTAAAGCTTGGTTTCTTTTATCCATCACTAATCCTCCTAATTTCCCATACAATTAAAACATACAGACTAATCACGATTTAATCAATCATTTGTAGCTTGTATCCTCCACTAATTAAATGATTACTTCACCGCATTGATTAATGGTAAAAAAAGAATAAAGGAATATTAATGACTTTATCAAAACTTTATCAAAGCTTTATAAAATTACTATCTAGTCATTACGAACACATTAACTTCCTCTTGTACGATTAATAAAAAGAGGGAGGAATTTTTATGGTGAATATCAGGTTACGCAAAAACGAAACTTTTATAATAAGTAAACCAGGTGAAAGAGGATGACCGAAACCAGAAATGTACCTATCAGAAAAATAATTATTTTTGCACTTACTTATTGTCTTATTTTCGCAATTCGTTTCTTCCAGCATCTGTATACGGTCGAAGTAAGGTCAGCCATGACACTCATGTTATATACCGTGCTTTTTATCGCAGGAATCTTTTTATTTCGCCAGCATCTGGCTGATAGTTGGCAACTTCTGAAGAAATCCATTTCTCGTAGCTTATTGTTACTGATTGGCTTCTACTTCATTTTCATCTTATTTTCTGTTTTGGCTTACTACTTGTTACCTATCGGTGATGCAACCAATGATCAAAATGTTTATCAGATCGCAAGGGCATTTCCTCCAATTCTCATTCTCGCTATTCTTGGTATTATGGGGCCGATAGTAGAAGAATTTGTATACCGGCATTTGCTGATCTACAGATTATCAAGTCGTATACCCGTATGGGGTTGTGTGTTGCTATCAAGCATTTTGTTTGGATTACTGCATATGCACAGTTTCTCTGACCTCACAAACATCGTGCCTTATTTAACAATTAGCCTTATACTTGGCACATTGTACGTCGTTTCTAAATACAACTTGCTTGTTCCAATTATTTTTCATACATTTAACAATCTAAGCGCCTTGATCCCACTAGTCCTGTATACGTAAAATGACATTTTAGTTTAAATCAAGCAGTAAAATCTACACCAGAGGAGGCCTGACGTTGAATAAGAAAGTCTTAATAATTGAGGATGAGACTGAACTAGCAGATATAATTAGGGATTATCTCAAGAAGGATAACTTTGAAGTTATCATCTGCAATTCAGGGAATGAAGCGTTAACCATTTTCAATAAAGTGCAGCCTGATATTATTTTGCTAGATTTAATGTTGCCAGGAATTGATGGGCTAGAAATTTTGAGGAATATTCGGCTACAGTCTACACTGCCTGTCATTATTATCAGTGCAAAGGAAACAGAACTAGATCGTATCTTAGGGTTAGGATTAGGTGCGGATGATTACGTGGTGAAGCCGTTTTCTATAAAGGAACTTGTAGCAAGGGTAAAAGCCCAACTAAGAAGAGCAACGACATTTACAAACTTACAAACTGATGAAAAGTCAGTCTTAAAATTTTGCGATATACAAGTAAATAGGATATCCAGAGTAGTCAAAAAATCCGGAGTTGAAATTCAATTTACCGCAAAAGAGTTTGATATCCTTTCATTCCTGTTGTCCCATCCAAATCAAGTTTTTTCAAAACAGCATCTGTATGATCAAGTATGGGGATTTGATGAATACGGGGACTTAAACACTGTGGTTATCCATATTCAAAAAATTAGAGATAAACTCGCGTTGGCAAATTGCATCGTCACTGTTCGTAGTGTAGGTTATCGGTTTAACGGTGATTTACTATGAAACGAGGATTAATATCGACATTAAAATCTATTCTCATCCTGCTCATAATTTCGCCTTTGCTTATGGGCCTATTACTGGTGGGATTTAGTTCGTCAAGAGAACAATTACTTTTCATTATTTCTATAAGCCTCTTTTTTGCTATTCCTTATATTCTTGTAACAATGGTGCTAACCCGTTTTATAAAAATAAGAGTGGTTAAGCCTTTAGAGGAATTAACACAAGTATCGAACGAAATTCTTTCAGGAAACCTCGATTTCCCCATTAATTATGATCGAAATGATGAGATTGGTAGATTTGCTACTCATTTTGAAAAAATGCGATTGAGTTTAAAGAAAAACAAGGCGGAACAAATGGTCTTTGAACAAAAACGTAGACAGTTTATCACAAACATTACCCATGATTTAAAGACACCCTTAGCCTCTATCAGTGGTTATGTTGAGGGGTTAGGAGATGGGATGGCTGTTGACGAAGAAGACTTTCAAAAATACCTAAAAGTGATTGATAAAAAAGTGAAAGAACTGGATACTTTGATTGGTCAATTAAAGGTATTCAATAAATCCGAGGGAGATCAGCTACCTACAAAGGGTGAAGTGCTCTATGCAAAGGACCTTCTAGAAGATTTATACGAAACGTGTGGGGTGGATGTAGCCTTACAGGGAATACCTTGTGTTTTGATCAATGAAATAGAGAATGATTGTCGAATTAAAGTGGATAAGGACCATATGCAAAGGGTGGTTAGTAATTTAGTCAATAACGCTACCAGGTATGCAATGAATACATTTGAAATGAAAGGCTGGAATAATCATCAAACGATTTACATTTCGGTTGCAAATGATGGACATCACTTGCAACCGGAAGAGTTATCTAAACTATTTGATAGATATTATTCTGGTGAATATAGAAATGGAAACCCTAAAGGACATCTAGGGATTGGGTTGAGTATATCAAAGAATCTAGTTCATTTAATGCAAGGTGAAATAAAAGCTTCTATAAATAAGAATAGATTTATCATAACGATTGAATTGCCGATTTATGATGAAGGAATTTAAAAAGAATTACAACTCTTTATATATCATATTGCTGAAGAAAATAATTACAGTATCTTGTCTTTATAAAGTACCTTGTTCACATGATGTCTTACTGTTTTATGACCGGCTGTAGTTCCTTTACCAATCGCTATAAGCAAAACGTCTAAATACCTTTCAGATATATTTAAAGTCGCCTTTAATTGTTTAGAATCATAACCTGACATAGTGATTGTTTCAAAACCAGCTTCATTTACTAATAAAATTAAGGACATTGAAGCAAGACTTACATCTCTAGTTAATTCTAACTTTAAATCTTCAGCTGATTTATTTGCATAGTAATTAATTGCAGCATTCGCTAGGTGGTCCCTTAATGATTCATCAAAATAGCCTGCTTGAAAGCCCTCCTCATGTATCTTAATGATACTATCCTTATCAAAAGCTTGATAATCACCAAGAATGACAATACGGTATCAACAATATTAATTCTACTTGTCACTTCTCAACTATTTGTTGAGTATTGTCTTTTCTACTTGAAAACCAAATAAACTTCCACATAGCTTAGCACTAATTTTCACCCTAACTATTGATTAGAAAACCTTCTCAATCTATGAGATAATAGGAGAACTAACGTTTTTTCCTTATCAGTGAAAGAGGTCTTGTCATGAAACCAGTAATTTTAGCCGAAAAGCCAAGCCAAGCGAAGGCATACGCAGACGCTTTTTCTGTACGGCGACATGAAGGCTATTTAGAGTTATTGCCCTCCCCTATTTTTTCTGAAGGTGCATATATTACATGGGGAATCGGCCATCTTGTCGAACTAAAAGAACCTAAAGAGTACGATCCGAAATGGGCCAAGTGGTCGCTTGCCAGTTTGCCAATATTGCCGGAACGCTATGAGTTTCAGGTCGCAAAGGATAAAACCAAGCAGTTCGCCATTGTAAAAAAGCTGATTAAAGCTACTGATACTGTCATTAATGCTTGTGATATCGACATATCTCTATAAAACAAGACGTACATAATATAAAAAGATATCCTTGTCTATGTATAATAAGGGTTACTAATGGATTTTTGAAATGCACTTAATTATACAAATGCACATATACACATTGAGAAGTGTTATTTATGTGCAATTTATCAAGTGATCCTAACTTTGTTTAACTGAGGTATTTTTGCAAGGGAGTCCTCTCAACTAATTTAGAAAACGATACTTATTTCCGTACCATTCCCGACCTCACTTTCCACTAGCAGCTCCGCATCGTGTAATTCTACTAATTGCTTAGTTATCGCCAAGCCTAAACCTGTTCCTGAAGTATTTTCTGTTGTCGTTCCTCTATAGTATCGATTAAACATATTGTTTTGTGCTTCCTCATTCATTCCTTTACCGTTATCTTTAATCTTAATAGAGAACTCATTTGTTTTTTTATAATAAAAACATGAAATAACAACCTTTGTTTTTTCAGGATTGTGCATGATAGCATTCATGATGAGATTAGAGAGAATTCTTTTCACAGCACTAGGATCAAAAGAGCATTCATAATTTGTTACATTAAATTCAAATATGACCTCATGGTGAGAAATGTTCGGTAATTGTTGAAATTCAAGAACAATCGATTCTATGACGGGAATGATGTTTGATTTCGTTTTATTGATTGCATACTTTCTTTGATCGAGTTGCAAGGTCAAATGTAATTCATCAATTAGTTCCTTTATATGAATCGATTTTCCGTGCATTATTTTCATCGAGGCTAAAACTTCCTCTTTAGTGTATTGTTCAGGTTGCTCAATGATCATATTTGTGTATCCTTGGATATAGGATAAAGGTGTTTTTAAATCATGCGTTATGCCCGCTGTCCACTCACTTCGTCTCTTATCAAGAATCCCACGTTCTATTTTGTTTTCCTCTAATTTATTAGTTAGTGATTTAAGATTTAAGTAAATCTCATTAAAAAGAGGGAAAAGAATCATTTTTTTATTTTTATTATTATGCGGAATGGGTACATTATGATCTCCGTTGGCTAATTGATGTAACCATGTACTAAAGTAAAAAAATGGTTCAGATATTTTCTTTACATAAAATAGACCAAATAAAATAATAGAGATTATGATTGGTACGAAAGCCATAACCACTGCCCAAATTACATTTGAACCTATTTCCGTATCAAAAACTTTCTCTGCAATAATCGTTGAAAATGTGTAAAACAGAATCGAAGTTGTGAATACAGTAAAAAAAGATACCACAATTACAAGAAAAAAAACACCTGAAAAATGCAAGAATAACTTCTTTTTCATATTATAATTCACCCTTGAGAAACAAATTTATAACCCAAACCCCTAATATTAATTAACTTTTCAGGTAAGCTAGGATTTACCTCTATTTTTTTCCTAAGCCTTCTAATATGAACGACGACAGTATTTTCATACCCGATTCCCTGCTCTCCCCACACCGATTTATGAAGATGTGCCGTACTAAAAACTTGATTAGGATGTTTCATAAAGAAACATAACAACTCATATTCTTTTGAAGGCATTGCAACTGAATTGCCATCGATAAGAACTATTGCCTCTTTCATATTGACCTTGATTCCCCCGATTTCATAAATAGAGGTTGGGGTCTTTTGAATATTATCAAGCTTTTGTCGCCTAGTGATAGCCTTTATTCTTGCAATCAGCTCCATTGGATTAAATGGTTTTTTAATATAATCATCACCGCCTATTGTAAGTCCTGATATTACATCGAAATCAGTCGTTTTTGCTGATAAAAAGAGGATCGGGATTTGAAATTTAGAACGAATTCTTTTACAGACTTCATAACCATCCATATCGGGTAACATAATATCCAAAATGATTAGATCGATTGGGTGTTTTTCTACCATTTTTAAAGCTTCTTCTCCTGAATAGGCTGTGTATAAATGGGAGTAACCATTTTTTGAAAGAGCTAATTTCAGCATATCAATAATTCCTTTTTCATCATCTACAAGTAATATATTCTCACTCATATACGTTCTCCTACTCTGGTGGTGCTTATATTTTTTATAATCACAGACATTCTTCGTTTTTGTTTATAGTCTTCTTTCCCCATATATAGAGAATAAGAGAAAGAGTAAAAACAAGTGCATAAAAATAACTTAATGAATGTGAGAGTCCTGTTTCCGTTGGCGATGCCATTGCAATTGAAGGCAACGTCCAAAGATAATATTGTTCAAGGCCCACTACCATCATAACTAAGGAAAGAAAGGTGAATAAGACATTTAAAGATAAAGAGAACATAAAACTTTTTGTTTTTATAGCTAGCATCAATTGAAAAATAGCGATAGGAAAAATAGCAATCCATCCATTTATAACAGCTTTCAAAAAGAAAGTAAGATTCAGATTGTCTTGTAAACCAAGTAAGTTTCCTACAACTATAAAAAGAAGAAACTGCGTCATTTGTGTAATCAGTAATAATAAAACCAATAGAAATAATTTTGAAGAAAATACTTTTTCTCTTTTCACAGGCAAGGAAAACAATTGTTTCCAGCCCCCTGTTAGATGATCTGTCCTACACAAAAATATTGCATATATACCTGATAAGATGGGAAATAAAAATAAACCATAAAAAAATGTTACTTGGTTCCATAATTGATACCATTCATTCGTATCACTTTTAGATAAAATATCTAAAGATGATGTATAGTTAAAAGAGCCTAAGAAAGTACCCATAATAGGTCCGATTAATACTAAAATCCATATTTTTTGTCTTTTTAATTTCATTAATTCTATTTGAAAAAGATCCATAAATAAGTACCCCCTCACATTATATCCCGTTTCGTAAAATGAAGCATGCTAATGAGTATAATTAGAGCACCAACTATCAGACTTAATGCTACGTACATACCTGGATTTGCGGTTTGTATTATACTCATATTTTGAGCTTCATCAATGACTAGTTGTATTGGTAATACTGATGACGGAAAGGTCCAAATTAAAAGTCTTCCTATATCAAATGGAAAAACATAGAATGTATAACTAAAAATCGCTAAAAAAATCCCTATACTTAATGGAAATGCTTGATTCTTTACGATAAGCGAGAGCCATAGTTGGAAGGCGATTATAGGAATATAAGCTATGAATAGCGATACAAATGCTTTTAAGATTAGATTTATCAGACTAAAATCTATTCCTAAAAATATAAACCCTATAAAAGTAAACCCTATCATCAGACTTACAAAAAAAGCAATTTCAGCAATTATGCATTCAATTAGTTTTGCAAAATAAATTCCACTCTTTCTTAATGGGAGAGTAAAAGTTTGTTTCCACATATCATATCTGTGCTCAGAATTGGCAATATGACTACATATCAAAGTCATAGATATCGGAAAAAAGATTGCACATACCGTGCTCATTTGTAATAAATAGCTTTCCCAAGGTGATTCAGTAATAGGATTGTTTCTTATAGACAAACTTGCAAGTAGCAATACAAATGCACCTGAAATAAAAGGAAGAAGAAATACATACTTATTCATTTTTTTAAAGTCTATTTGAACCAAGGTCCACATTATTTTCTTCATCCTTCCTAATTAAGTTCAAAAAAATCTTTTCTAAGGACTCTTTTTGCTCTTCAATTCTATATATATTTATCTTATTTTCAACCAATAATTTATTAATAGCCGCAACTTCCTTGTATCCAGTTTTACTTATCACAAAGCCATTACTATGATTAGCAAATTTTATTTTTCTATCCGTTAATAACATTTGTGTTTTCTCAATTTCTTCCACATGAAAGTGAATACATGACTCATTAAGATTTCTTAAACTACTCATTTCCCCTTGAAATATTAACCTCCCCTTATTGATGATTCCAACGTGTGTAGCAATTCGATCAATTTCACTTAGTAAATGACTTGATATAATGATCGTCATTCCGTATTTCTCGGGGAATGATTTAATTAGTTCTCTAATTTCCTCAATGCCAGAAGGATCGAGACCATTTGTTGGTTCGTCTAAAATTAGTAGTTCAGGTTTCCCTAAAATAGCTGCGCCGATACCTAATCTTTGTTTCATACCGAGAGAGAAATTTTTTGCGAGCTTATTTCCCGCCATGTTTAGTCCTACTATTTGGAGCACTTCATTTATTCTTATATCAGGAATTTTCCTGACTTTCGCAATTATCTTCAGATTTTCAAAGGCAGTTAAATTTCCATAATACGATGGAGATTCTACTAGAGAGCCAACATTTTTTAATACTTCAATTCTATTTTTGTCAACTGATTTTCCATTTATCCGAATTTCACCGTTGGATGATTTAATTAGCCCCAAAAGCATTCGAATTGTTGTCGTTTTCCCAGCACCATTTGGCCCCAAAAAACCGTAAATTTCACCTTGCCTAACTTCTAAAGAAATATTATCTACAACAGTAGAATGCTTATACTTCTTTGATAAGTTTTTTGTTTTGATAATCATTTTCTCCATTACCTCACCTCAAACACAACAATATCAGGTGATAATGAACAGAAAAGGAATAGAACATTAACAGAACATTAATCTTTAAAAATGTAGACATATAGCACAAAACAAAAAGGATCAGAAAAAGTATTGATATGATTTAATTGTCAAATATATTATTTTAAAGTATCTAATGATAAAATGGCCTCAGTTCGCATTCACGAAGAAATTGGTCAATAGTCCAGGGGTTTCCACTACCTTCATTGAATTATCTCGATAAAATAAAGTGTACATAATACAAAAACTATCCTTACCCATATACAATAAGAGTAATTAATGGCTTCTTAAAAGATATTGAAGAGTCAGCTGTACCTAATCTTTCGGAACAATATATTATCTGGTTAAGTAAACAAGAGGTATTGACTTAGAACCAAAATACAATCTTTACCCTGTTCGAATAATAAGTAAAAGTACTTGGTGTTTTTAACGTTAAATAAATTTGGATTCATTGGACGAAGTAGTACCTTTGTCTATATACTAGGGATATTGTCATATAGAAAGTAGGTTGGAAAGATGAGTTTGCCAAGTGTGAATTCTACAGATGTAAAGCATTCTATTGCCGGATTTTACTATCAACTTTTAATAGCTTGCAATGAGCTCGTTTCTATAACTAATTACCCAAATGGTTATGTAGGAGTTGAATATGGAGCTGACATTAGAGTAAATAAAGGTAATGACAGATTCATAGAAGCAAAGTTCTACAAGAACGATACTTTTTCCCGATATAGTGAAGCAATTCGTCATACAATATACAACTTCTATCATACATATAGGACAACAAAAACAAGTGGTACATTTAACATAAACACTAATGTCCCTATTTCTAAATCCGGCATTGAATTCTTTGATAACTGGAACAAAGGTGATTTTAAAGACCCTTCCGATTATATTCATTACGTTAAAGACTGTTTAGTATATGAATATATTGAAAAAAAACCTATCAAACAAGTATTTGAAGATTTTAAAAGTACTCATAAATCGAAGTTCCCTGAACAGAAGAAACCACAATATAAGTCTGAACTAATTAAGCAGCTTAAACTTGACCATAAGAACTATATGAAATATATCCCTCATGACATTTTAATAAGCGATGAAGATATATTTAATTTTATAAAACAGGTTAGTTTCAACTTCCCGACTAAAAAAACAGAAAAGTATGATAGCGTAATAAGGTTGAAAGAAGATACAGAGAAAAAATTGATGATTTTATATCCCGGTTTTTCAGTACAACAATATGAAAATATTCGTCACCTAATAATGAATTCGTTTTTAGATACAACCGTAGACACAAATAATCATGCAATAAACGTAAGTAAACTCGACGAGTTAGTAAAGAATCATGAAGAAGATATAATCCAACTGATTAGTCATGATTCATTAGTTAAAACAATAATTGAAATTGAAAAAGAGTTAGTTAAGTATGAGAAAAAATTGAGAGTTAAAGGTTTTTCTAATCAAATGGAACATATCTTAAAAGTGGTAGGAGTATGTACAGAGCAATGGATCCAAGAATTGAAAACACATGGGGAAAAAACGGTGAATAGTAGATATTTAATGAGTGCCGAACATCCTTATCCATTAAACATAATTGACCTATTTAAAACAATGGGTGAAATTTCTTCGATTGCCGAAGATGATTTAGGTGAAGTTCAATTGGTTAATCTGGAGGGGATTAACAATTTTGGTTTTACGTCATATAAAGAATTTTCGTTGAAGACCACTCCTTCATCAAGCGATAGAGAAGATGAACAAACTTTAATAACTACGTTTATTGAACATAGCTTAAAGGAACAGGAATATCTTAAAGCTATTGGCGACGAAACAATTGTATTCGATGCTCAATGTAAGATTTGTAATTATGACAAAATAGAAATTGAAAACATTGTGATGGACATTGCGCGACCATTTGGGAGTATTGTACAACAGAGTTTTTATCAATCTTTTCAATATAAGTGCACAAAATGTCTCAAACTTGTTACGCACGATGATAAGTGTTCATTTGCAAATGACATTAAGAAAGGATTGTAAAAATGGAGGATATATTAAGAAGTCTTGAATTATCAAATTCCTTAACATTTGAAGACTTGCCTAATTGCAGAATCTGCAATTTAGATAAAGATAAGATACTGATTATCTCGTGTGTTGAAGATTTGCACGAGATTCAAAATATAGTCAATCGATTACCTGGGTTAAGACAAAAAATAATGAATGAAATAAATAACCGTAAAAATATAGAACATGTACAAACTGAGAAAATACCTATGTCTAAGTTTCTATGGGATATGTATATAGTGGTTCTACACAAAATTAATGATATAGACTCCAAATTTGAATCTGCAGAAATAGCTGAATATGAACGAGACCGATTTGTTGCTAGGAAGATCATAATCGAATACGAGCATATTTCTGAACTGCAAAAAAAATTCAATGAGTTATTATTCCCAGAACGAATTTTAAATGATTTCCCTATGATTGAGTTTGAGGATGATGAATCTGAAAATGATTATCTAACTATTCAAGGGTTGCTGCAAGATATAGAAATACTTTTAAAGGAGGGGGATTAAAATTGTACCTAACCAGTGTGAAAATAAAAAACTTCCGAGGATATGGTGAAAACCACGAAAGAGAAGACTGCTGCTTTGTATATGACGATTTAGATGCACCTCTAGTAATATTCAAAGGGTATAACGGCTTTGGAAAAACATCTTTCTATGAAGCCATTGAATGGTGTCTAACCGACAAAGTATACCGATTAGAAAAATTTTATGACGATAAAACTTATCAAGTAAACGAATTAAAAAGAAGCCACTACTTGAAATTTTATCACCCCTCACATGGGAATACATCAAATAGAGAGATCTTTGTTGAACTGATTTTTAGTAACGGAATGAAAATTGTCAGAACGACTAAAAATAACATACTTCGAACAACTGTAAAAGATAATTCTTATATGTCAAAAGTCTTAATGGGATATGATGAGTTAAAAGAGGTTTCGACTGAGGAAGTATTGCATGCATTTATTTTAAAAACTAAAGATAAAGAAACTTTTTTTCTTACTCATATGCTAGGTCAGGAAAGCATAAGTGATTTTTTAAGGCATAACTCCCCTTCCGAGAGAAGAGAAATTTTCATGCGTCTTTTGCAAGAAGAAAAATTGAACGAATTGTTTTTAGGGATTCAAAAATATAAAACAAACGGCAATGCTCTTCTCAGGAAATACAGCAAGTTTGAAAAAGAACAGAGCAAATATGAAAATGACCAAAAGGAGATAGAAAATTTCATAAAGAGACTCCACTTCAGTGATATTTCTAGTTACTTGAAATCCCTTAATAAATGTTATTCTCAAATTGAGCCGTTAATAAAAGAAAACATTGTTGAAGATGAATTAAATCTCGATTCTCTTATTCCCTCTGACGGGATAAAACTTAAAAATAGTGTATCAATGCTACAAAGTATAAGTTTCACGCAAGATAGAATACCCTCATTAAATAAAAATCTTATTACAAAACATGAAACATTGAAACGCTCGAAAAAGAAATTAGAAACCTTAGAGCTTTTAGAAATGGCAGGAATTAAAATTAATAATTCCGGTCACGCTAGTAATTTATTAGAGAAAGATTTCAAAGGTTTGCAAGAACAACTTCGAGTTATTACTCAAATAGCTAATGATTTTGATGAAAACAAAAATGAACTTGATAATAAAGTAAAAAAGTTATCAATCCATAATCAATTTTTTTCATTATTATCCCGAAATATTGATTTAACCGAAATGACAATTAAAGAAGAGCTTTGGGAAGATATCAATAAAGAAAAAGCTGATTATATATTATTTTCAAATAAGTTCAAACAACATTTACAAGGAAAATCAATTAATTTGATAGTACAAACAATAGATTTAGACTGGTTTAATAAAATAAAAAGTAACTTTGAAAAGCTTCAAATTGAGAGGCAAATAGAACTTGTTAATTTAGAAAACTTACAAATACTAAAGGGGAATATCTCTAAATTAAACAAACAATACCAACAATCATTAAATAGCGTAAAACAACTAATTAGTAATAATCCACAAGAGATAGATAATTGTCCTGTCTGCTTGAATAAAGACTTCACAGACGATAAGTATTCAGATAGTAATATAAAAAATTGGGATTCATCCCTTGATATATCCAATAAGCTTTTAGCCATAATTGATTCTACATTTTCTGTTGGAAATGAACAAGTTGAGGAATTATCCCAAAGAGAAAGTGCAGTCTTATTGAATATAAGACAAATAGAAAAAGAAATAAAGGAAGATATCCTGGTTAAAATAACTGAACGTTTAAATACTATTAGAATTCTATTTACTACCCAATTTACCGAGTTAGAAAAACAATTTAATGATAGCATTTCTAAACTAAGTATTGAAATTGATAAACAAAAAGACAAAAAAATGATTATTTCACAACAAATAGAAAGATTTAATGAGTCTATAATTGCACTTTACGGAAATGATTTCAACATAAATGAGTTAGATTTATTAAAATTAGAACAAGTTATTAAGGATAAAGAATTATGGTTTAAAGAAAAAGCGCCAATGTTAGATTTACTAAACGGAGATATTAACCAGACGGTAATACAGAATGAAATAACTTTAATAAAGGAAAGTGACATTAATACGTATACGCTGGAAGAATTATCAGGTAGTATTCAAGACACTTCTAAAAAAATAGAATATCTTAACAAACTGACATCATCATTTGATCTACTAATCAAATATAAAATTCCTGCAGAATATGAATCAACTCTGAGCGAATTCGATCGTATTGGAGAGAAAATAGAGCAAATTTCTACACAAAAACAAGTAATACAAGGCTATCTAGGACAAATCGATATATATCACGAGAAATTATTAAGTAAGCAAAGACAAGTAATACAAGAACGTCTAGAGGACCACCCAATCGTCAGCTGGGTTTATGAAACCATAAACCCACACCCTTTTTACAAAAAATTACACATTACTAATACTGATAGAGGTACAAACTTTACAGGTCAAACCCAGCTCGACGATAATATAGATTTATACTTAGATCAAATTTTCAGTGCTGCTCAGTTGAATATTTTAGCATTAAGTATTTTTTTCGGTTTAGGTTTGACTCAACGCTATAGTAAATTGCAACAGTTGTTCTTAGATGATCCAATTCAGAGCTTAGATGACGTAAATATACTTGCCTTCATTGACGTATTAAGAGCAATAATGGACTCTAAATATGGTGATAAACATATTATTATCTCAACACATAATGAAGATTTCGCTCAATTATTAGCAATAAAGATGAGGAACAGAAGAGTGGTTCAGTATAGTATCGTCGGTTATACTGAAGAAGGACCAAAAATACGAAAATCATAAACTTTTATTAATGGTGCTGATAGTAAATTATTAGCACCATTTTTTCATTTTTCGATCTTAGAATATTAACGCCCAAATATTTAAATGTTCTAATACCATAATCCTTAAATCAGATCTGGAAACCAACTAACTTTTTGATGATTGCCTCTCCGACTCTCGAAGGGAATCTTTACAAAAATTATGTGTATTTAAATATAATTTGTTAAACTATAATATGACATCTCTTTAATGAAACCTCGTATCCGGCAAAATACCTCGTAGAATATTACTGTATTCAGAATGATTTAATCGGAATTATAAGATACAATTTCAATGGAAAAATAATATTAATGAAAAAGAAGTGAATTTAAATGAGCAAAATAGCAATTTTGGCAGAAAAACCATCACAAGCAAAAGCATACAGTGAGGCCTTCTCTGTTAAAAAACGTGACAGAACTTCTATTGAACTAAATCCATGTAGTACGTTTCCTTCCGGCGCAATCATTACTTGGGGTATTGGTCATTTAGTTGAATTAAAAGAGCCCAAAGAATACAAGAAAGAATGGGCTTCATGGAATTTAGCAACATTACCAATCCTCCCAGACAAGTATGAATTTAAAGTTGTAAAGGATAAGCAGGCACATTTCACATTTATTAGGAGTTTGTTCAATGATCCTGAGATTTCGACCATCGTGAATGCCTGTGACGTGGACCGCGAAGGATCAAATATCTTTTATTCCATCTATCACATGACGGGGGCCAAAGATAAATTAATTAAACGGCTATGGATTAATTCTTTGGAAATCGATGAAGTTCGTAAAGGATTCAACAATCTACTAGACAATAAAAAGGACTTATTGCTCTATGAAGAAGCAAAAGCACGACAAATAAGTGATTGGCTTGTGGGCATGAACGGAAGTCGGCTGTATACTCTTCTTCTACAGAAAAAAGGATTTAAAGAGAGTTTATCAATTGGCCGCGTTCAGTCCCCTACAGTTTACTTAATTTATCAAAGACAAATGGAAATTGAAAAATTTGTTTCTGAACCATTTTTTGAAATTGAATCGACTTTTACCGCTGGACACGGGACATATAAAGGGAAAGCAAAAGCAAAAGAGGCGAAAAAAGAAGATATTGTTGCCCTTCTAAGAAAGCATGCGCTAAGTCCAAAATCACCTGGGATCATTACTTCTGTCAAACATACCGAAAAAAGAACGCCACCTCCCCAACTTCACTCGTTGTCGACATTGCAGGCGACAGCGAACCGATTATGGAAGACAAGCCCAGCGGATGTACTGAAAGTGATGCAGGGCCTTTATGAAAAGAAACTTGTTACCTATCCGCGTACAGATACTCAGCACATTACAACAAGTGAATTTAATTATTTGTTGCCGCAAGTGGATGCGTATCAACAGCTTATAGGACAAACATTCCCGATTGCTTCATCTTCACCTAAGAAGCGCTACGTTGACAATACGAAAGTCCAAGAACATCACGCAATTATTCCAACAAAAAAGGTCCCTTCACAAGCTGTACTCAATGGTTTATCGAGTGTAGAACGGAACTTATATGAAGAAGTTGTCCGCACGACGCTTGCGATGTTCCATACAGATTATCTGTACACAGAGACCAAAGTGACTACTGATGTAAACGGATTATTATTTTTCACAACTGGTAAGACCGAGCGTGATATAGGATGGAAAGCATTATTCAAACGCTCAACAAATAAGGAAAGTAAAGAAGAACCTTCTCTTCCTCCCCTTACAGAAAACGAACCCGTGAAAAGTAATATCGGCATAAAAGAAGGAAAAACGCTTCCTCCGAAGCCATATACAGAAGGTCAACTCATCGCAATGATGAAAACATGTGGGAAACTTGTTGAGGACAAGGAAGAAACGGAAATTTTAAAAGAAGTTGAAGGATTAGGCACAGAGGCAACGCGAAGTGGCATTATTGAAACGATTAAAAGGCATAATTATATAGAAGTAAAGAAAAATATTGTTTCCATTACTGATAAAGGACGAGTCCTCTGCCAAGCAATCGAAGGGAATCTTCTTGCCAGCCCTTCAATGACCGCAAAATGGGAAGCTTATTTGCGAAAGATTGGGAACGGAGAAGGAACTGGGGAGCGTTTCCTTGGAAGCATTGCGAAGTTCATTTATAGCTTATTGGAAGATGTACCGAACCAACTCAATGCCAAGCCCATTGATGCGAAACTTGTCGCAAATGTTGCAAGCAAGATGACTCGACGAACATCCTACAAACAAGTAGAAGTTGCGCCTTGCCCTACTTGTAAAGAAGGCGTCATAATAGCTCGAAAAGAGTTCTACGGCTGTAGTGCTTACAAAGAGGGGTGTAAACAAACATTCCCC
This sequence comes from Sporosarcina sp. resist, assembly GCF_014302295.1. Classification (NCBI taxonomy): domain Bacteria; kingdom Bacillati; phylum Bacillota; class Bacilli; order Caryophanales; family Caryophanaceae; genus Sporosarcina; species Sporosarcina sp. resist. The sequence continues at coordinate 4,917,753 of NZ_CP060287.1, forward strand.
GGTATCTTTTTAAAGAAAAAGCTAACGCCTAGTCAGGTCAAGCTTTTATGTACGAAGGGAAAAACGAACGTCATCAAAGGGTTTACAGCCAATACCGGCAATAAGTTCGATGCACAGCTTGCACTTGTCGATGGGAAAATAACAGTGGAACTTTAATATTTTTTCAGGGGATAAATGTTGCCAGGTTCTAAAGAAATTCAGAATCCAGTGAGAAGCAAACACAATAAAGCAATACCTGTGTTGACAGGTTTTTTCTTTGACTGTCGCAGCGGGTTAGTCAAATATATTAGAAAGTAAAAAATACAAGTTAATAGATCAAAAAAGAACACTAATGAACTATGCCATTTGTGTTCTTTGAAATTAAAGTTTGGACTTAGATTTATCCTAAACGGTCACCTTTTTGGACTCCAAGACTATTGATACGATGCTAAGTACTTTTATCGAAATTCTATTGGATAAGACTTCCCCCAACTTCATCGAGATAATTAATTCGCTAAATGCTATAGAGAGCACCGTCACAAAAGATATCAATACAAATCATATTTTGAATATCTAGATAAGAACAACATAAAAACTCATACTAACTGAAATAGCCTTCTTTAAAGTTAAACGTTCTTTAATGATTAAACTAGCAAACAAAACCATAAATGCGGGTGTTGTAGAAGTTATTCCTCTTTCTTATTATTATTTAAATTTCATAGCATATTAATAAATGCTTACATTCATATCATAAATGAGAAAGTTGAAGTAATTCTCTTTCTAACTTACAGATTAAGTCTATAAGGTTGGACTCATCTTTTTTTCTTTTAGTTTTTCTACGATCGATAGTATGAAATAAACTACTCTCTATTTCTTTAACATAGTTTATATATTCATCCTGAATATTATTATCATAAAAAGAAAGAACTGGTATAAAATCATCACCATTTATCGTAAATTCCAATGAAGTCATTTTAGACAAAAGAACTAGTCCTGCATCAGCAGTTACTAATTTTAAATCTCTAAGTCCATATTGTGCGCTTTCATAATACATCCTTTGAAAAAACCTCAAGTAATTTATGTCCCATGTAGTATTCCATGCATTTACTAAAGGGTTTAATTTCCCAAACTTAAAGATCTTATCTGCCGGTATTTGCATATCTGAAGTGCCTAAAAAATAATTAATAGCTATATTGGTTTCTATTGCAAGATTCGCTTTTAAATCTTCATTAACAAATCTTAGATACTCTTCTACAGCTTTTTTCTTATTCTTTTCTTTGATTTGTAAGATCATGATTTTTAAAACTGCTGAATATGTACCTGCTAACAATGGGTTCGGATGATTTTGTATTTGTTCTACTAGCGTATTACTAATGGGAGTTTTATCTATTTTAAAACTATTCTCGAAAATTACCCCATTCCCATTTGCATGATCATTTAGCTGTTTTTTATCTAATCTATATATATTTTCAAAAGCTAATTCCATCTTAGCAGCCTTTTGGGGATTTTCTTGTATCAATTTCATGTCCCAACAGGCCTCCGAAATACCTAATCCAGGTACAAATTCAACATCAAAATTATTATTTAAAAATTCTAATGTAGCAATTCTATGATGTTCGTTCATTTTATTTGGGGAAAAACAAAATTTTTCAATATTTATTGCTACATTGCTATCCAGTATTAAAGATTTATGTGTATAATCCCTTTTTTTAGAAACTCCAATATAATGATAATAGCCTTTGCTATCTTGAAATACATTATCCATTTAGCTTCTCACCCCATTAAAATATTCATATAAGAGATTATTCATTGGAAATCAATTTATTTTAAACTCTTATATTTATTGACCTAATTAAATTTGCTACAATCTTCATACCAACACTTCTCTATTCACACATCAAAGTCATCTAATAGTTTTTGCATGTTCTGATTTTGTTTTTCACTCTTGTCATTCTCTGCATTACTCTCATCTGTCACATCCGGAAAATACGATGATAAATTCTCCAAATCTGTACTTTTTTCTTTATAATCCTCTATATCAATAAGCTTGTCTTTGATATTCAATTGGCTTATTTGTGAGCCTTGTACGCCCTGTAAGTGTGGATAGACGCTTGAAACAACGATGTTGTTATAAAGCTGCTCATAATGTGCTGTACGCTTTCTCTGTTTTGCTACTTCATCTTTTAATGATTGGACTTCGGCTTGTCCATTCTGATAACGTTCCTCTTTTTCTTTGTATTCCTGTAATTCCTTGTAGAAATCATACAGCAAGATTTCCAGATCAAGTAATTCATTTTTCAAGGCTAGCTCATCATTACCGTATTTCTTAAAGATCAAGTCAACACTAGGTAGAATCGTTTCGTTATTACCTCTTAACGGGATATCAGTGATAACAGGTTCATTCAATTCGTCAATGTAGTCCTTGAGACGGCGACTCCATGTGTTCCGGCCTACCTTTGTCTCTTTCTCAAGAAGGGACGGGGTTAATTTCTTACCATGATATTTATATTTCGTATCTAGTGCTAACTGTTTTAACTCTTCATCCGTCCATTCTTTTGGTCTTCCTCGACTTTGGCTTTTATTGATCTTTGCCAAACGCATCAGCCCCCATTACTTTCGAGTCAATCATTGCTTTCATATCCATGTATGCCATTAAATTTCGGGATGTTGATTTTAATAAATCATCATTTCCTTGTCTGTATATTTTAGATAAATTCATCGATAAATCTTTCATTAATTCAATGGATTCGCGGATTTTCCCTTCAAGACTTCTTGATGAGTCTGACAGCCACGTAATTGCTTCTGTTTGTTCGTTTAAGCTAGGTTTAAACGCATAGTTCGAACAAAACTCACAGTGCTCTATACAAGTTTCGGGAAAAACATCTTTTTGCTCAGTGCAGTATCCGTGCTTCACACGCCCTACAATGTTTTCTAACGTATTAATATCAATCGACTTGCCTTTATCGTAAACATATCTTTTCCACCCAAAAATACCACTGTTCATCTCACCAGTGATAGTATTTTCCACCCTTTTCTGGGCTAAACGATAAACATAGGATTGTGCAAAATGCTCAGCGTGTGAGTAATAACTAAACTGACTCTTAATTACGTCATGACCAGCCATTCTTGCTATAGAGAGCATATTGAAGCCTTGTAGTGCCATATTTATGATAGCAAAATGCCTTGTGTCTCCTGACTTTATTCTCTCAAGGTCATACTTGCCGTAAATACCTTCAACGACCTTTTCATAAAAATGTTTTTTTAGTAAATCAAAATCTCTTCGATTAATTCGTTCATTTTTCTTTGGTATCTTGACTTTACGGTATGCCCATAGTAATTCCACTGGAAATAAATACTTAGATTCTGAATCGATTGTTTCCAACAGTTGTATAGCATTTTTTATGAAGATGTACGCTTTCTCGTCAATTTCAATAGAATCCATACGAAGATCAAAGCCAGGCGAATTCGACTTGTTTTTTATTCTAGGTATTGTAATTCTGTAAGGTGAAGCGTAGTTTTCGTTGAATTGTAAACAATCTTTTTCCAACAATAAAAATTCGGTTGGCCGCATCGGTAAGGTATTCGTTAGCAACCACCACAACATAATTGGAAAGTACTCTAAAGTTTCTTCGGTTGGGTGGTTTTGAAAGTAGTCATTAACGATATCATCAAAAATCATAATATCTTCAAAGGCAGGTAACTCCCTTGCAGTACCTTTGTAAGTTTGATGATTACTACAAATATCAATAATTTCCTTGTAATTAGTAATTTTGTAAAAGGAAAGAAATCGTTTTATATCAATAGACATTTGGTATCCTTGATATTTGTAAGTTTGACTTTGTAGTTCTAATAACGCCTCTAATTTGTCAGGAGATGTAAATCCATTACTTTTGAGAATAGCCTTCTTTATTAAAACAAGTTCATTGTAAATTGAAATAGGGGTTCTTCCAGATAATAATCGAATGACAGAATAAGCTTTGAGCGCTTTATTGAATTTATAATAAACCTCGATATCGAACGAGATTATCAGTGGATGATCCGATATATTGCAGGGCAATTTCCAGTGGGATTGGTCGAATGAACCAATAACATGATTGCCTTCTGCAAGTTGCTCAAACATTTTTTTATATTGCTTTAAGTCAAAGGTGTCAAACTTAACATTTTGTTTTCTTTCTATTACTTCATTTGGGTTAAGGGAATCAATTGTTACTCGAATTTCCATTGAAACACCTGCTTTCCATTAATCCATCAAAACTTTATGAGCCACATCCTCAATCCTTTTCCATGTCTTCTCGATGTCAATATAAGCTTTGACTCTTTCATCTCCAAATTCGAGACGTGCTTCTTTCCATATGAATAATGCGTGCATTAAAAATCTTGACTCTCTTCGTAAAATCACATCATTCGTTGCTTCTTCAATATTTGTAACAAGCCGGCTCAACTCTTCTTTCAATTGAATAAGCATTAAATTTCCTGGAATGACATATTCACATGAAAAGCAATTCGATAGCTTCGGATTTTTACAATTAGGAAAAACTAAACATTGTGCATGCTCATTTTTGGATGGAAGATCCCCATTAGCTAACCTTGTTATAATTTCTCGAATTTCCTCTTTCGAATACTCTTTCAACTTGGAAATGACCGATTGTCGTTTTTTATAAATGTTCTCTAGCAAAGTCTCCATACTGTCAGTTTGATTTTTTAAAGGCATTGGAGCTAAGCTATTGTTGACGAACTTGGCTACACTTTCTAACTCAAATGGAGATATTTCTTGCCTTACTTGTTCAATAAGATTACTTCGCTGTTCTAACGTGTCCTGCATGCCCTGAAACTGCGAGACGTATAAGATTAGGTAATTGTATAGCCAACCAAAATGTCCCCGTTTGAAAAGGTTATAGGACACCCTATTAATCGATCCATCTTGATTAGTAGCTTGAATGTACTGGCTCGTCGTATCTGGACTTTTATGTGATCTTGATACTTGTGTAAGATGTAAAGCTAAGTCACTATCCTGTCCATCTTCTTCAGTCACAGAATAGAATAAATACGTTGCAACGGATCTATTCATCATGAGTGAACTAAATTTATATTCTGAAGTACTTTTCATCTCATTGAAAAAGCTTCGATGTCTCGCTTTTCCTTGTGTTTTAATGTTGCTAAACTTTCCTTCCAAAAAACTATCTAGAAGCAAATAACTTTCGTCAATGCTTCGATGTAACTCTGAAATGATTAATGCTGTTGCTAACGATACTATTAAATCTGGAGACACGATGAATGTAAGTAATTCATTTGTTTTACTTGTTCTTTTATAGCGGAAGTGGGTGTAAAGTTGATTGATAATTGTTTGTGATTGATATTCGGACAACTCATTTTCATAAAACCAATCGAACGAATAGATATTTACTGTTTCTAAATCGATGTTGGGAGTGTTTAGGATCAAGTCCTGCCCTCTAATGAAGTCAGTTAGTAGTAAGATTGTATATACCCACATGTTTACGTAACAACGATCCTTTAGAGCGTTAGGTGTGTGTCTATCTATATCTTTCGTGTATTGATAAATTTCGTGAAATAGTTCGGGCGAATACATATCTTGTTTATTTTTATTTTCCGTGGTACTTACCAAACTAAACTCTTGGTCCGGTTCTATATTTTTTTGATGATAAACATGCCTTAAAAAGACTATCAATATTTTTTTCTCATGTTGTCGCAATGCCGAATTTGCACCTAATATACTTGATATGTCATCAGAAGGAACAAGATAAATCTCATTTTTAATTGTGGTCGCTAATTTTTTATAAAGGCTTTCTAACGAGCGAACACGATTTCTTTTGTATCTTGATGTACCATTCATATTATTTATTTGGAGTAAGCAAAACTGCTTATAAAGTACCTTAGTTTCTATAAGCTTTTTACTGATATCCACAGAATCTATAAAACTGATCAATTCTTCATACGCCCTTTTGGGTGCATAATCAACTTTTTTGCTAGACTCTTCTAAGGTTCTTGCAAGTCCATCTACATCAGATATCGGTATACGCCAAGAGCCCCCTATTTTAAAGGCATTTGGAAATTTATTTGGTTTTGTAACCATTTGACTTACTGCGGCGTTAGTTTTTCTTAATCTTTTAGCTGCCTCGGCAATTGATAAAGTACCTTTCTCTAAACGCCTTCTTTCTTCAATTTCTTTTCCCCATTTTTCAACATCGGCTTCGGAAATCCACCACTTTCCTTTTTGTTTAAATGCTTTAGTAAACGCTCCTTTTTGTAGCCTTTGTAGTATCGCGTCTCTTCCTACTTTTAATTTCCTTTCTATCTCAACAGAATTTAGAAAACCCAAAGTGCTAATTGTAACTTCCGCTGGTTTTCGAACTATCTTTTCAACTTTTTCTTTTTTTGGTTTTTCTCTTTTCTGGAAATCTCCCTGAATTTTTTCAAAATCTTTTAGGGGAATCCAAGTCTTCCTTGTAGATTTATAAGCATTTGGAAAATAATTATTTTCTAATAAGCTTCTTACCTTTGTAAGTGATCGATAGCCCAATCTTTTAGTTGCTTCTTCAAGGTCGATGGCATTATCGGTGTTGAGGCTTTCTTCATATTCCTCAATATCTTTTAAAGGGATTCTCCATTTGCCAAAAACATCTTTGAAAGCATTCGGAATTTTTTCTTTGTGAATTAGTTCCGTAACTGTCGCACTGGAATTCAGATTCAGTCGTTTCGCGACTTGAGTTGTGTCTATTGATTGAGAATGTTGTTTTTCAATCACTTCGATATTGGATATTGGTATCCACCACTGTCCATTAGCTTTAAAAGCATCTGGTAGAATAGACTTCTTTATCAATTGGTGTACTGAAAACTCCGCTTTATACCCTAACCTCTCAGTAACTTGCGTTGTATTTAAACAATCCTTTACTTTCGATAAAAAGTTATCTATATCGCTAATTGGAATTCGCCAACTATTATTGAACTTGAATGCATTTGGAAATCTATTTTTTTTCAACTGATATGACACGGCTTGTTTTGATTGAAATCCTAACATTTGAGCAGCTTCATTAAGCCCTAAAGTATTCAATGTCTTTTCTTGTTCCTCTAAGTTATTAAATGGTAATTTTAATTTCCTGTATTTTTCTTCTTTTCTATTCTGAAGGATTTCTTGGACTTCTCCAAAATCTGTAAGTGGAATCCAGATCTTCCCCTTAAATTTGTAGGCATTTGGGAAAGTATTATTTTTTAATAAGCTTTTCATCTTGGTATGAGACTGATAACCTAGTCTTTTAGATGCTTCATCAAGGTCTATAGAATCATTAGTGTTATAACTTTCCTCAAATTTCTCAACATCCTTTATTGGGATACTCCACTTTCCTAAATTCTCCTTAAAGGCAATTGGAAATTTATTTTTGTGTATTAATCCGATAACTTGGGCACTTGATATATCCAATCTCCGTGCAACTTGTGTAGTACCCAAGAATAAGGATTGTTCCTTTTCAAGCGCTTCGACATTTGATATTGGTATCCACCATTGACCATTTTCTTTAAAAGCATCGGGAAGAATAGATTCTTTTATCAATTGATAAACCGGAAACTCTGATTTATAACCTAATCTTTCGGCGACTTGCATTGTCCCTAAACAATTCTTTACTTTCGATAAAAAATTAACTATATCACCGACTGGGATTCGCCAATTATTATTGAGTTTAAAGGCATTTGGGAAGGTATTTTTCTTTAATAAATTTAACACGTTTTCTTTTGAATGAACTCCCAATATCTTCATAGCTTCCTTAAGTTCAATAGCCTCTAACATCTCTTCATATTTTTCTATATCTTTTAGAGGAATTCTCCACTTGTTGTCAATTTTAAATGCATTAGGAAAAAGATTTTTATTAATTAAGCTTGTAATATAGTTCGACGATGTTACTTTGAGTCGCTGAGACACTTCCTCCGCACTTAATGACTCTAGTTTCATTTTCACAATATGTTTAATATCATTTTCTGGTATCCACCACTGTGCGTTCTGTTTAAATGCATTGGGTAATTTAGATCTCTTTATTAATTCCAATACAGAAGCTTCATTGCCAGCTTTGTAGCCAAGTCTTTCTATGGATTCTTTAACAGTGAGGCAGTTAGTGGTATCTTTCAAACTATTTTTATAGCTATCATATTCATTTGCAGGGATTCTCCATCTGCCTCCTATTTTAACTGCATTTAGGAAATGATTGCTTCTAATCAAAGCGTTAACGTCATTAAGTCCTACTCCTAGCATTTTGGAGACTTGATTAGTCGATAAATAGTCAACACTGTTAGGTCCACTTTCACGCTTCCCCAAACTACCACCCCTTTCTGTCTATTAACTTAGGAATGTATACTTCATGCATATTCGAAAACTTATCTTCAATTTTCTTATGAATCCTTTCAGTTGAGACCATATATGTTAAGGATGAATTGATATTCGAATCCCCACGAAGGTGGGCGATTTCATAAGGGTTTTCTGCGTCTTCTGCAATCATGTTGGTAAATGTGCCACGTCCAATATGCGTGGACCATTTCATATGTTTCAAATGCTTCGCTAAAAGCTTCTGTTCACTATCGCCACGATTTTCAAGTAAAGCAATAAAATGATCCTTCACCTTTTGAAAATATTGTCTATAACTTCTTTGGGATAATGCTTTACCATCCCTATTAACAAATAAAGCATTACTTCCATCGCTAGGCTTATAAAGGCTAATATGGTCTTTAAACAGATTATGTCCCCAATCATTTATTTCTAATACTCGCTGTGTCCGCACCTTCTTTACCGAGGCATGTTCTTTTAAGTCTGTTCGGAAGTTCTGATTCTTAAGCTGCAAGATAAAGTCGCCTTCTTGCATCCTCCTGGCTACTTGTGTTCTCTTTAAATTCACTACCTCAGAAACCCTTAGACCACCAAACAATTGAAAGTACAAGCCTAATGCAATCGGTTTCGCTACCGCTATAGCCACCTCTAGCAACAGTGGAATGTAATTAATCGGCAAAGTATGTTCAATCTCTTTCATTGATTTTGACGGATACAAAGGTTGAAATGGAGATTCAAAATACGTTCCTAAATGAGTTTCTTTTTTCTCCAAAACTCTTTCTGGTTCTAAAGGAATTATATTTATCTTCATTAGCCAAAAATAAAATAGCGTTAAGGTTCTTTCAGCATCTTTTACTGTTGATCTTTTAACGCCTTTTAACGCTAATTGATTTAGATACTCTGTTCCATGATTAATTGTCAAATCTCTCAAAGAGGAAATTTTTAATTGTCTCCTGCTATCGGCCAAGTAATTTAAAAACTGAACAATATTATTCGCATGCTTGCGCTGGGTGTTATACTGTCTGTTTTTCCAATTATCAATGATAAACTGACTAATTGGATGGATTACATGTACATCAAGCTCCATATCTTTCAACCCTATTACAGCAAAGTGCTTCTTATCTATATCCCCATTACTGTGAAAGATATAATCAATCCAAACAGGAATCGTACTAAACTTTATGGATTGGTTGTTATCGAAATGAAGGATCTTCCTATCCATTAATAAGCCTCCTATCCTCTTATTTTTGTACAATATTTAACAATAAGAAATATAGTAGATATGTATTGATATTAGAATAGCAAGAATTTTCTTTATGTGCAATAATTAACTTGTAATTACATACAGAGTTCCTTAACTTTATTAGGTTAACAAGCATATTGGCGATACATATATGTACATTTATATTATGCGCAATGTTATAGAGATAAGTGGACCGTGAAGGATCGAATATCTTCTATAGTATTTATTATCAAACAGGCGCCAAAAACCAAACGATAAAGCGGCTTTGGATTAATTCGCTGGAAGTCGATGAAGTGCGCAAAGGATTCGCGAATTTACAAGACAATCGCAAAGATCTTCTGATGTATGAGGAGGCGAAAGCCCGACAAATTAGTGACTGGCTTGTCGGGATGAATGGTTCTCGGCTCTATTCCCTTCTGTTGCAAGCACGCGGCATTCGAGATGTGTTTTCAATCGGACGTGTGCAATCACCGACTGTTTACCTTATTTATCAGCGGCAAATAGAAATTGAAGCATTCGTTTCTGAACCATTTTATGAAATCGAAGCGACGTTTACTGCCGCAAACGGGACATATAAAGGTAAGGCCAAAGCAAAGGATTCGAAAAGAGAAATTATCCGGGACCTTCTCGCAAAACATAATATCCATCCGAAATCACCTGGTGTAGTTACTTCGGTAGAAACGGTCGATAAACGGACGCCGCCTCCACAGCTACATGCACTGTCTACACTACAAGCAACGGCAAACCGCCTATGGAAAATAAGTCCTGCGAATGTATTGAAGACAATGCAAGGGCTCTATGAAAAGAAGCTCGTGACGTATCCAAGGACGGATTCCAGGTATATCACACCAAGTGAATTCACCTATCTCGCTGGACAAGTAACCGAGTATCAGCAGCTTATCGGTCATACTTTCCCTGTCGCATCACTCGCTCCGAAAAAGCGCTATGTCGACAGTTCAAAAGTACAGGAGCATTATGCAATCATTCCAACGAAGAAAATTCCTTCACAAGGGGTACTTGCTGGGCTCTCGACCATCGAGCGTAACTTATATGAAGAAGTTGTCCGCACCACACTCGCTATGTTCCATACTGATTATCTGTACACTGAAACGAAAGTGACGACAGAAGTCAACAAGCTCCCATTCTTCACAATCGGGAAGACGGAACGCGATAAGGGCTGGAAAGCATTGTTCATCCGTTCGGCGAAAGAAAATGACAAAGACAAGGACGAGCCAACGCTACCGCCACTTGTGATGCACGAACCTGTGGAAAGTGATATCGGCATTAAAGAAGGCAAAACGATGCCGCCGAAACCGTATACAGAAGGCCAACTTATCGCGATGATGAAAACATGCGGAAAACTTGTCGAGGATAAAAAAGAGACCGATATTTTAAAAGAAATTGAAGGACTCGGTACAGAAGCTACCCGAAGTGGAATCATCGAAACGATCAAACGGCATGCTTATATCGACGTAACAAAAAACATCGTTTCCATTACGGATAAAGGGCGCATTCTCTGCCAAGCAATCGAAGGGAATCTTCTCGCAAGCCCGTCCATGACTGCTAAATGGGAAGCGTATTTACGAAAGATCGGCAATGGTGAAGGAACACAGGAACGTTTTCTCGGCAGCATTGCGAAGTTCATCAACAGCTTATTGGAAGAAGTACCGGGCCAATTAAACGCCAAGCCCATTGATGCAAAACTAGCCGCCAATGTAGTGAACAAGATGCCTCAACGGACCTCCTATCAACAAGTCGAAGTCGCTCCATGCCCTGCTTGTAAAGAAGGTATGATTATTGCACGCAAAGAATTCTACGGTTGCAGTGCCTACGCAAGTGGTTGCAAGCAGACTTTTCCTGCTGTCTTTTTGAAAAAAAAGCTCACGCCTACTCAAGTTAAACTTCTCTGCACGAAAGGAAAAACGAATGTTATAAAAGGTTTCGTCTCCAATTCTGATAAGAAGTTTGATGCGAGCTTAACGCTCGTAAATGGGAAAATAACGATTGAGTTCTAAGCGAAAATAACTACAAAAGATATCCAACCCAAAATCTATGGGATTGGATATCTTTTTTTATCCGCCCTATTAGGTAAACTTTATTTTAATTCAAGTTGACACAACTGCTAGATTACGCTTAAAATAATTGATATGAACTAATTAATTTATGTATGGGGATGTCTTATGAAAATTAGAGAAATGACTCATGTCGCTTTATTCGCTGCACTTATGGGAGTATTAGGTTTACTCCCTCCTATTTTCCTGACATTTACACCCGTTCCAATCACGCTCCAAACAATCGGGGTATTGCTTGCCGGAGGGATTCTAGGTGCACGATTGGGGGCAATCAGTCAAATTGTTTTCTTATTGCTCGTTGCTGCTGGGCTTCCCCTCTTGTCTGGTGGACGAGGGGGCCTAAGTGTATTTGTCGGACCAAGTGCAGGTTATTTGCTATCCTACCCTATAACAGCATTTTGCTTAGGTACTATTCAATCCCGCTTGAAAGAAGTTAAGGTAGCTGCTATTTTACCTATCAATTTGACTGTCGGTATTTTCCTAATTTACTTGTTTGGAATACCCGTGCAAGCTTTCGTTATGAATATCGATCTGTTGCTTGCGGTCAAGATGAGTCTTGTCTACTTGCCTGGTGATACTATCAAAGCGACCCTCGCAACATTTCTGGTCGTCAAATTAAAAAGGTACCCCATTTTTAACAAAAAGCTACTTTTCACTTAAAGAGCACATTCATGTGCTCTTTTTTCAAAAAGGAGAATTCATGTGCCGACGATTACAAGTTCCTATCAACAGCAAGTCATCGACAATCCTGACAAAATTGCCATTCAAACATCTTCCGAGGCGATTACATACCGCGATTGGTATACAACCGTTTGCAAAACAGCAAATTGGTTACATTCAATAACAGCTCCCTGCGACTCTATCGGCATTTTCATGCCGAACAGTATTGCTTTTCTTCAACTTTTCACAGGCACCGCCATGGCTGGTCGCATTGCCGCCACATTTGACGCAAAATGGAAACCAACAGAGCTTGAACAACGTTTAGAAATCTCTTCCCCCTCAGTCGTTATTACAACCGCCGGATTGGCTGAACGGATAAGAAGCACGGAGTTCACTATCATTATTTGGGAAGACGCTTCGGAGCAAATCCTCCAGTGTGATTATTCATCGTGTGAAAATGTCACAGGAGAAATGCCATTTTACATGGGGTTCACCTCCGGAACAACTGGTGTCCCGAAGGCCTTTATCCGTTCACATGATTCATGGATTACTAGTTTCGAATGCAGTCGACATGATTTTCATATAAACGAAACAGATCACGTTTTAATTCCGGGTGCACTCATCCATTCCCATTTTCTTTACGGGGCAATCAGCGTATTGTATTTAGGTGGAACAATTTATCTGCTAGATAAATTTTCACCTTTACTTGCACTGAACTTCATCGAAAACTACCCGATAACAATACTTTATGTCGTACCTACAATGGTCGAAGCGATGCTTTCAGAAGACATTATCATCGATAAACCCATACAAATCATATCTTCTGGAGCGAAATGGGAAGTAGATTCAAAACAAAAAATTAAGGAGCAGTTCCTTCAAGTAAAGATGTTCGAGTTTTACGGAGCGAGTGAACTAAGTTTTGTATCTTTTTTATGTAATGACTCCGATAAGGACAAACTTGGATCAGTAGGAAAGCCATTTCATAACGTTGAAATTCAAATAAGGCATACACATCTGGATGAAACATCAGCTCGAGAAATTGGAACGATTTTTGTCAGGAGCCGAATGCTTTTTAACGGCTATATTCATCCCGGATCACGTTCCATTCAATCAATAAAAGATGATAACGGTTGGGTAACTGTGGACGATATGGGCTATTTGGATGAAGACGGTTACTTATACATCGTCGGGCGTGAGAAAAATATGATCTTATACGGTGGAGTGAATGTATTTCCTGAAGAAATAGAAACGGTCCTTCTAAAACATCCGGACGTGGATGAAGCAGCTGTCGTTGGCATGACTGATCCATACTGGGGACAAATACCGGTTGCCGTCATAAAAGGACACGCATGCAAAAAGGCATTAAAAAAGCTCTGTATTGAAAATCTGTCCTCCCATAAAATTCCCCGTAAATGGTTTTTCGTCGAAAAGATTCCTCATACAACTAGCGGTAAGATTGCCCGCATGCATGTTAAACAATTAATCGAAACCGAGGTGATTAGAAATTAACAGAGCAGTTATCGTACAAGCGAAACGAACACCTATTGGAAGAAAAGACGGGGTGTTCCGAGATGTCGAACCTCATATTCTTGCGGCGCCTCTTCTCCGAGAATTGTCGACGGGGATTACACATGAATTAGACGAAATCATCTTAGGGGACGTTATAGGACCTGGAGGAAATATTGCGCGTTTGTCTGCGTTGGAATCAGGGCTTCCTTTATCAGTAGCTGGGATGACGATTGATAGACAGTGCAGCGCGGGCCTTGAAGCCATTCGGACGGCGTGCCATTTCATACAAGGTAAAGCGGGCAGCTGTTACATCGCTGGCGGTGTGGAAAGCGCTAGCACTTCCCCATTTCCGAAGAGGGCACGATTTTCTCCTGACCGTTTAGGCGATCCTGATATGGGTGTAGCTGCAGAAAATGTCGCACAAAAATATAAAATCACTAAAGAGATGCAAGATGATTATGCACTCCTTAGCTATACTCGTAGTTGGCATGCTTTTCAGGAAGGTTTATATAAACCCGAAATTATAAAATTTGAAGAAATAAATAAAGATGAAAGCTTCTATAAAGAACGCAATATGGAAAAACTACTGAAACGCGCAAAACCTATTTTCATAAAAGATGGCGGTACAGTTACTGCTGCAAACAGTTGTGGCATTAATGACGGGGCTGCGGCAGTAGTGGTTATGGAAGAAGGGCTAGCGAAGAAACTCCACATGAATCCCGTTCTACGATTCATCGACAGTGAAGTGAGTGGGATACACCCTGATTTTCCTGGTATATCTCCGGTTCCGGCAAGTCGGAAGTTACTAAATCGAAACAGTCTATCGATTGAGGATATCGACCTGTTTGAAATAAACGAAGCCTTCGCTTCAAAAATCGTTGCATGCGCGCAAGAATTATCAATTCCCTACGAAAAACTAAATGTTTTGGGTGGTGCTTTGACAATGGGACATCCTTACGGGGCTTCCGGTGCAATACTGGTCACTCGACTCTTTTATGAAGTTCAAAGAAGAAAAGGGATGCAATATGTGCTCGCTTCCATTGGAAGTGCCGGTGGTGTTGGGCTAGCTGTTTTATTTGAGGTGATTCGATGAAAACAGAAAAACAGGAGTTCATTTTCCAGAAAGAACAAGTGCAGGAATATATACAAATGCTTGGCGACTCAAACCCTGTATATGAAAGTCAAACAAAAGCTCAAAGGCTTGGGTTTCAAACCATTCCTATCCCGCCCGCTATGCCAATGACTCTTTATAAATCATTCGCATTACCATGGACGTTGAAAGCACCGGTTATCCTTCGTAAACAACAGTGCTTAAACCACACTAAAATGTACATTGATGAAGTATATACCGGTTTTATTTCATTATCTGATGTGAAAGTGAAAAAAGGACATACATTCAGTAAACAGACACTTTTTTTATACAATGAAGAGGGATATTTGTGTTTTAGCGGAATTTCCCAAATCGTTTCAGGTGAATTGCTATGATTGAAATCCAGTTATTTTTAACCCAGCAAGATATCGAAAACTATGCTGAGATTTCCGGCGATTATAACCCAATCCATCTTAACGAAGAACAGGCAAAAAATCATGGGTTTTCAGGAAGAATCACCCATGGCATGCTGGTCATGGGGAAAGTTTGGAGTAAGGTTTCAAACAGCTCGTTAACACCTATTAATTTCCCGAAAAAGTATGAACTTGATTTTCATTCGCCAATCCATGCCGGAGATATTGTAGCTCTACGAGTCAAACACAATGCAGATAAACTTCAAATTGAAGGCATATGCAAAGGGAAAATCGTTATTAAAGGATTGATTACAATAGCGTAAATTATAATCAAACACAAAAAGCCACTTCCCGAAATTGACGGAAGTGACTTTTTTATTTGACTATATCAATTTATTTTTTCGGACTTTCTTTTTCAGTTAAAAATGTAATAATAACAAACAATGCAAAGCTAATGAGTAAAATTGTTCCACCAACGATGTACAGAATAAGTGACAGTGTTTCATTCACCCCAAACGGTCGCATGAATTGTAGCCACATACCTGACGTCAGACCGATTGCTCCGATAATCCCAGTCCATCCATGAATCGCAATCAGTTTTTTTGCTCGGACTTTGTAAATTCGATAGAAGACGCCCCAAGCAAATAGAGACAACCAACCAACTAATAGAATGTGCGCGTGAATTGGACGGAATGCAGGTGATCCTGCTCCGGCCATATGTGAACCTAATACTGTACCGATCAAACCAAAAATTGCTGCTATACGAATCAATCGTAGACTCCATTTTGCTTCCATATTAAATTCCTCCTGTAATGTTAATGTTATACCCTTATCTTAAACATCCTATATGAACGCAAGATGAACAGGACATTACAACTTCGGAAACACCACAGTAAAAGTCGTACCCTGCCCTTTACGACTAACAGCGTTAATTGTTCCACCATGCAGTTTAACAACCTGCATGACGATCGATAAGCCAAGTCCTGTTCCGCCTGTTTCCTGTGTTCTCGAGTCATCTGCTCGGTAAAAACGGTCAAAAATGCGCTCAAGTCCCTCTTCATCAATGCCAATTCCATTGTCTTGGATAAGAACTGTAACATGATCCGGCTGTTCGGTTAACACGACTTCAATCGCACCGCCAATCTCTGTATACTTTAGTGCATTCGATAGCAGGTTTTCCCAAACTTTCTCAAGAAATGCAGGGTCTCCGGTGAAACGAACTTCTTCAAGATCCATTTCTAACGTCATTTCTTTCTCTTCAAGCAACCATCTAAACTTGCGGACTGTCTCCTTCAACTGCATGTCCAAGTCAAAGGTCTTCTTTTCGAGTGGGGATGATAACTGATCGAGTGATGTGAGAAGCAGCAACTGTTTCGTCAATGAAGACAATCGTTCCGTTTCAGATTGGATAACGTTAGCATAACTTTTCCGTGAGTCTTCCGTGAGCTTATCGTCCAACAGAAGCTCGGCATATCCTTTTATATTAAGTAACGGCGACTGGAAATCATGCGACACATCGCTTATGAATTCTTTGCGTATCCGATCATTTTCACTAAGTTTCCTCGTCATCAGCTGAAAGCTTTTCGCCAGTTGCCCAATTTCATCTTTCCGATTAATATCGAGCGTTCCAGAGAACTGTTCTTCGCCAACTTTTTTCGTCGCGGCAGTTAACTCTGTAATGGGATCAATCAACATTTTAGCCACAATCAGCATCGCCAGCAAACTGATAATTGCCATGATCAGCACCATCCCACCAAGGATATAGTGCACTTCCGTAAAGAGCATCTTAATGTCTGGGCGTAGAAAAAGGGCATACGTTTCCCCACTATATTCAAAGGGCACCCCCACGGTGTTTGCTAATTCATTCGAGAAAAATCCGGTTACGAACGTTTCGCCTGGGAGATCTCTCATCCCGTGATACACGTCACCATTCAATACCTGTTCTACAACGTTGTTTGAAAGATTTTCTACCCGAAATGCTTCCCCATACATCGTGGCTTCTTGGTTTTCATTGACAACGTAGAGCTTATACCCGACCGCAGACTGCGTTTCAAGGTAATTTACCAGATCTAATTCCTTATCCGATTCAATGAATGACGCAATGCTTTTCGCAATGCTCATATTCTTCTCGTCGTTTTGCCCTTTCAACTGTTGATGGTAATATGTATTGACCGCTAGAAATGCAATCAGCGCACTTGCTATCATGATAACGGTTGTCATCGCGATAAATTTTCCGTACAGCGACCTCATGAGGATGACACTTCAAGCTTATACCCAACACCACGCACTGTTGAGATGGTTACTTCCCCTGTCAGCTTCGTCAATTTGTCTCGAATTCGCTTGATATGAACGTTTAACGTCTGTTCATCGCCCTCATAGTCATAACCCCATACCCGTTCAATTAGTATTTCCCTAGTAAATACATGATTTGACCGTGATGCCAAAACTGAAAGTAATTCAAACTCCTTTAACGGCAGAAGAAGCACTTTCTTGCCAACAGAGACTTCATAGCTCTGCCGATTTATTTTCATCGGTCCAGCTTGAATGAACACATCAACTGCTTTATCGTATCTGCGCAAAATTGCATTTATCCGAAATAACAATTCTCTCGGCTCGAACGGTTTTACAACATAATCATCGGAACCCGCAAGGAACCCTTTTTCCTTATCTTCTAGCTCCCCTTTGGCCGTTAGCAATAAAACCGGTATATCCGCCTCTGCCCTAAGCTTCTTCGTCAACTTATAGCCGTCCATTCTTGGCATCATCACGTCCACGACTGCCAAATCAGGTAAGTCCTTTTCCAATAACTCCAGCGCCTCAAAACCATCCGATGCTTTCATAACTGTATACCCGGCCTGTGTCAGCTGAATGCTCACAAGCTCCAAAATATTAGGATCATCGTCTACCACCAATATCTTCATCATGTTACGCGCCTCCTCTTTCTACCGGATGACCTCCGCCATTCCGCATTTAACAAACCTGACAGCAAAATAATAACCGCCGTCAAATAAAACCAAATAACAAGTAGGATAATACCCGACAATTGTCCATATAAGCGAGTATAGTCAACGTTCGAAACATAGCTCCCGAACACAAGTGAAAATAACTGCCAACCAATAGCAGAAAAGAGTGCTCCCGGAAGTGCTTCTTTAAACTTCATCTTACCTGTTGGCACCACTTTATAAAACAATAAGAAGAATAGAAACAGAAACAACGTTCCCAAACCCCATTTAACATTCGGCCAAATATAAAACCAACCTTGCCATTCCTCAATCGTATCGTAATAAGTCACAACTCTATATAAAGCCTTTTCGATAATTGGAAGAAACAATGATAACGGAATGACTAACATAAAAAGAAGCGTTACTCCAAGATCACGTATCAGTACTTTCCAATATGCATAGCGACGTACATAGCCATTCGCCAGGTCAAGTGAACGCGCAAGCGACTGTACAGCCATGGAAGTAATCCAGAACGCTGCTACAAGGCTTGCATATAGCACCTTCCCATGCCCTTTATTGAGAACCGCACGAACATTTTCCTCTATTACAGTAAACGCTTCATCAGGCGTGAAAGGTCTGAGAAATGTCAAAAGCATCTCTTCATCAACGGGAAACAAACTGAGTAAGGAAAGGATGAAAAGAAAAAATGGAAACATGGACAATAAAAGATAGTATGCAGTCTGTGCTGCCTGATCAAAAAAGCGTTCATAAAAAAAACGAACCACTACATTTTTAATAATTGTCATTTGCAACCCCCTCTACTTCAATATACCCTATTCTAATGAATGCCATAGGATAACTATAAAGGGATATAGAATATTTATAGAGGTGAATTGTATTAAGTTATTGGTTGAGAGTAGGTGCCTCGGACCGATCAGATAATCCTGGTAACGATCATATCCATTGCTAGCCGATCATATAACACTGGTAACGATCATATCCCATTGCTAACCGATCATATAATCATGGCAACGATCATATCCCATTGCTAACCAATCACATAACACTGGAATCGATCATATCCCATTGCTAACCAATCACATAACACTGGAATCGATCATAACTCATTGCTAACCAATCACATAACACTGGAATCGATCATATCCCATCGCTAACCGATTACATAACACTGGCAACGATCATATCCCATCGCTAACCAATCACATAACACTGGCAACGATCAAATCCCATTGCTAATTAATCACATATCTCATCCTTAACCAATTATATAACCAATGAGATTAATTCCAAATGCAGATTTCCGACAATAAAGAACTATTCCTTTTTTCGACCACATACCCATAAACTCTCCAAAAAGTTAACATTAAAAATAAATACAAAAAAACCACTACCTATAAGGTAATGGCCTTTCAATGAGACCGGCGGCGTCCTACTCTCGCAGGGGGAAACCCCCAACTACCATCGGCGCTGAAGAGCTTAACTTCCGTGTTCGGGATGGGAACGGGTGTGACCTCTTCGCAATCGTCACCAGACTCTTTGAGCTTGTTCGCTCAAAACTGAATAAAACAGACATTGTGCTACACGAATCAGGGTAATCAAGCCCTTTTCAAAATTGGTTAAGTCCTCGATCGATTAGTATCCGTCAGCTCCACACGTCGCCGTGCTTCCACCCCAGACCTATCAACCTCATCTTCTTTGAGGGATCTTACTTACTTGCGTAATGGGAAATCTCATCTCGAGGGGGGCTTCATGCTTAGATGCTTTCAGCATTTATCCCGTCCATACATAGCTACCCAGCGATGCCTTTGGCAAGACAACTGGTACACCAGAGGTATGTCCATCCCGGTCCTCTCGTACTAAGGACAGCTCCTCTCAAATTTCCTGCGCCCGCGACGGATAGGGACCGAACTGTCTCACGACGTTCTGAACCCAGCTCGCGTACCGCTTTAATGGGCGAACAGCCCAACCCTTGGGACCGACTACAGCCCCAGGATGCGATGAGCCGACATCGAGGTGCCAAACCTCCCCGTCGATGTGGACTCTTGGGGGAGATAAGCCTGTTATCCCCGGGGTAGCTTTTATCCGTTGAGCGATGGCCCTTCCATGCGGAACCACCGGATCACTAAGCCCGTCTTTCGACCCTGCTCGACTTGTAGGTCTCGCAGTCAAGCTCCCTTATGCCTTTGCACTCTACGAATGATGTCCAACCATTCTGAGGGAACCTTTGGGCGCCTCCGTTACTCTTTAGGAGGCGACCGCCCCAGTCAAACTGCCCGCCTGACACTGTCTCCTGCCCCGATAAGGGGCATGGGTTAGAAGTCCAATACAGCCAGGGTAGTATCCCACCAACGCCTCATCCGAAGCTAGCGCTCCGGAATCCAAGGCTCCTACCTATCCTGTACAGGCTGCACCGGAATTCAATATCAGGTTACAGTAAAGCTCCACGGGGTCTTTCCGTCCTGTCGCGGGTAACCTGCATCTTCACAGGTATTATAATTTCACCGAGTCTCTCGTTGAGACAGTGCCCAGATCGTTACGCCTTTCGTGCGGGTCGGAACTTACCCGACAAGGAATTTCGCTACCTTAGGACCGTTATAGTTACGGCCGCCGTTTACTGGGGCTTCAATTCGAAGCTTCGCTTGCGCTGACCTCTCCTCTTAACCTTCCAGCACCGGGCAGGCGTCAGCCCCTATACTTCACCTTGCGGTTTTGCAGAGACCTGTGTTTTTGCTAAACAGTCGCCTGGGCCTATTCACTGCGGCTCTCTCGGGCTTTAACACCCTACCAGAGCACCCCTTCTCCCGAAGTTACGGGGTCATTTTGCCGAGTTCCTTAACGAGAGTTCTCTCGATCACCTTAGGATTCTCTCCTCGCCTACCTGTGTCGGTTTGCGGTACAGGCACCTCCCGCCTCGCTAGAGGCTTTTCTTGGCAGCGTGAAATCAGGGACTCAGGGATAAATCCCCTTGCTGTAACAGCTCAATGTTATAGGAACGGGATTTGCCTCATTCCACACCTCACTGCTTAGACGCGCATAACCAACAGCGCGCTCACCCTATCCTACTGCGTCACCCCATTGCTCAAACGGCGGGGAGGTGGTACAGGAATATCAACCTGTTGTCCATCGTCTACGCCTTTCGGCCTCAACTTAGGTCCTGACTAACCCTGAGCGGACGAGCCTTCCTCAGGAAACCTTGGGCATTCGGTGGAAGGGATTCTCACCCTTCTTTCGCTACTCATACCGGCATTCTCACTTCCAAGCGCTCCACCAGTCCTTACGGTCTAGCTTCGACGCCCTTGGAACGCTCTCCTACCACTGACATCTAAGATGTCAATCCACAGTTTCGGTGATTCGTTTAGCCCCGGTACATTTTCGGCGCAGCGCCACTCGACCAGTGAGCTATTACGCACTCTTTAAATGATGGCTGCTTCTAAGCCAACATCCTGGTTGTCTGGGCAACGCCACATCCTTTTCCACTTAACGAATACTTGGGGACCTTAACTGGTGGTCTGGGCTGTTTCCCTCTCGACTACGGATCTTATCACCCGCAGTCTGACTCCCAAACATAAATCATCGGCATTCGGAGTTTGTCTGAATTCGGTAACCCGGGATGGGCCCCTAGTCCAAACAGTGCTCTACCTCCGAGATTCTTAAGTTTGAGGCTAGCCCTAAAGCTATTTCGGAGAGAACCAGCTATCTCCAGGTTCGATTGGAATTTCACCGCTACCCACACCTCATCCCCGCACTTTTCAACGTACGTGGGTTCGGGCCTCCAGTAAGTGTTACCTTACCTTCACCCTGGACATGGGTAGATCACCTGGTTTCGGGTCTACGACCCCATACTCTATCGCCCTATTCAGACTCGCTTTCGCTGCGGCTCCGCATTCACTGCTTAACCTTGCATGGAATCGTAACTCGCCGGTTCATTCTACAAAAGGCACGCCATCACCCATTAACGGGCTCTGACAACTTGTAGGCACATGGTTTCAGGAT
>NZ_CP060287.1:4950000-5010000 GCF_014302295.1 Sporosarcina sp. resist
AATTCAGGATTATGGCGCGTCGAAGTTCCCTCATTACGGAAAACACGTCCAATTTCATAAACTTTCTCAAGCCCACCTACAATGAGGCGTTTCAAATGGAGTTCGATTGCAATACGCATATATAGTTCCATATCGAGTGCATTGTGGTGCGTGATAAACGGACGTGCAGAAGCTCCCCCTGCAATCGCATGTAGCATTGGCGTTTCAACTTCAAGGAAACCTTGTCCATCTAAGTAACGACGCATCGACTGGATGATTCGGCTTCTTAGAATAAACGTCTCTTTACTGCCTTCCGTTGCAATCAAATCCAAATAACGCTGACGGTAACGTTGTTCAATATCCTTTAGACCATGGAACTTCTCAGGTAACGGACGTAGCGCTTTTGTAAGGAATGTGAATTCAGTCGCTTTAATAGAAAGTTCTCCAACTTTCGTTTTGAAGATTGTCCCTGTAATTCCGATAATATCTCCTAGGTCTGTACTATTGTAGAGTTTATAAGCATCTTCACCGATTGCATCTTGTCTTACGTAAATTTGAACCTGACCGCCAAGATCTTGCAGATTTGCAAATCCAGCTTTCCCTTTTCCACGCTTCGTCATGATACGACCTGCAATTGTTACTTCGTGAGGCGTTTCATCAAGATCTTCTTTCGAAATCTCTTCAAACCGCTCCCGGATTTCATTCGATAGGTGTGTACGTTCAAATCTTGAGCCAAATGGATCTAATCCACTTTCCCGTATATCTTCCATCTTCTGGCGTCTCACCAAAAGCTGGTCGTTCATTTCATCTAAGTGTGACATTTCTTTCACTCCTTCATCATTATCCGCTGCATTAGATAGCATGCATCTATTGTACACAATTTGTGCCGCCCGGACACGCTTTACTTATTCGCATTGTATGATTCATTTACAAAAAAGAGCCCCCACAATACGTGGCGGCCTGGATTATCCGACTCAAACAGCACTTACACTAACCGCCACTTGTTCGCGTTCCATCATTACATCGGCAAAGCCGTTCATTAGGTTAATTAAGTCAGCAGCTGTTTCCATTGTATTAATCATTCAATTCGCATCTTGAGGTGTTTCTACATTGCCGTTCCCGATTATAGGAATCGACACCGCTTCTTTCATTTGACGGATGATATCCCTGTTTGCTTTAGCATTTTCATTCGCCCTCTTGCAATAAATTATTGACCCCATTAACCTTCCTCCAAAGTATGACACCCGTGTCTACCATTGGATTGCCCATTAAAGGAGCAATTTCAAGAAGTGGAATAAGAACGAAGGCCCGCTCATGCATTCTTGGGTGCGGTACAACCAAGCTCTCTGTTTCAATACTGTCGTTATTATACAGCAAAATATCAAGGTCTGCAGTCCGCGGACCCCATCTTATATCACGAATCCGACCAAGCCCGTGTTCAATTTTTTGACAAACGCCCAGAAGTTCCTGCGCCGCCAAGTCCGTTTCCGCGCATACCACCATATTGAGAAAATCCGCTTGATCTGTAAAGCCGACGGGCGCTGTTTCGTAAATCGACGATACCGAAGTAACTGTTAGACCTTCGTGTGAATGAAGTGCCCGCACCGCCTCTGTCAGATGAAGTAACCTATCACCGATGTTCGAACCAATCGAGAGGTAAGCTACGTTCACTGGAAGTGCCCCCTTGTGATATCAACGGACACCGATGCATAATGACCTGGAATCGGCGGATCTGGTTTCACAAGCACGACACGAACACCAGTCACTTTATCCACAAATTCGGCTAATACAGCAGTTGCAATTTTTTCAGCAACCGTTTCAATCAATTTTACGGGTTCGCCTTCAACAATCGATTGACACACACTGTATACTTCCGCATAATTCACTGTTTTATCCAGATTATCCGTTTTTCCAGCCTCAGAAAGATTCGTAGCAAGAGAGACCGTCACACGGAAACGTTGGCCAAGCTTCGTTTCTTCAGGCAACGCCCCATGATAACCATAAAACTCTAATTCATTTAAATGAATATAATCCATAGCGCACCCTCCTATTATTCAAAATCTGTTTTCCCCGTCAGTACATCCATCATTTTCGCCATTCGCGCGATTTCCTTCACGTCATGAACCCGCATAATATGGCAGCCGTGTTCGATTCCATAACATACCGTTGCACCTGTACCTTCCAACCGTTCCTCGACCGGCAATCCAAGTACGTTGCCGATTAGCGACTTCCGCGAAGTTCCAAGAAGAACCGGGTAGCCCATTTCAGAAATTCGATCTAGTCCTTGCATCGTCCATATGTTTTGAATTGCATTTCGCGCGAAGCCGATGCCCGGATCGAGCCAGATATTATCGTGTGCTACACCAGCCGCAATCGCAATATCGACACTTTCTTCCAAGTCAGCGATAACTTCATCCATAAAGTTGCCCTCGTACTCTGCCTGCTCACGATTATGCATCAATATAATCGGCACACCGTGTTTTGCTGCAACGTCCGCGATGTAAGGTTCACGCTTCGCTCCCCATATATCATTTATTATCTGCGCTCCCGCAAGAATCGCTTCTTCCGCGACACCCGCCTTATATGTATCAATCGACACCGTACATCCAAGCTCTCTTGTCAAAGCCTTGATAACTGGAACCGTTCGTTCTAGCTCTTCTTCTAATGAAATCGGGATATGCCCAGGGCGCGTTGATTCCCCACCCACATCGATAATTTTTGCCCCGTCGCGAAGCATCTCTTCCGCGCGCTTAAGCGCCGCATCGATACGACCGTATTTTCCACCATCTGAAAACGAATCCGGTGTCACATTCAAAATACCCATAATAACCGTTTCTTTTTTGAAATCCATTTCCGTCTTACCAAACCGATATTTATCACGTGCACGAGCCAATTCCATCAACAGCAACCTTCTTCCATATCATCTATTGCCTGTATATAAAATGCATGTAGTTTTTTATAATAAGCGCCCATTGCCCCTGGTAGCGAGATTTCCTTAATCATAGATAGTGGCACAAGTTCCTGCACGGCATTCGTGACGAATAACTCGTCCGCTCCTTCTACATGTTCCTTACCGTAAAATCCTTCATTCACAGTAATTCCTGCAACTTTAGCGCATTCAATGATAAACGCACGTGTCGTCCCTGGCAGAATCCCTGTTTCGATAGCTGGAGTAAATAACGCACCGTCCTTCACCCAAAAAACATTTGACGTAATACCCTCCGCTACAAAACCTTCCTCTGTTACGAAAAGGCCTTCCAACTCTTTCAATGAAGGAAGCTCTAGCCGCCCCCGTACGTTATTAAGAAAGTTATGCGATTTGTGGCGCACAGTGCTCTCCGGTTTATCACGCAGAGTATCTAGCCAGACCGCCTTCTTTTCCGTACCACGAACAGTCGGAGCCAATTCTTTTCTGAATAAGATTACGTTCGGTGATGCGTATGAAGAGGGTGCAAGACCGATATCATGGACACCCGCAGAGACGTTCAACCGAAAATAGCCATCCTGTCCGCCATTTAACTGATCTAATTTACGCACAGCCGCAAGAATTTCGGTTTCATCATAAGGCATCGTAATGCGGTACTCTGTAAGTGCCGTATGCAACCTATCCATATGTTCATCATACAAGAGCACATTGCCGCCGTATGTCCTGAAGGTTTCAAAAAATCCAGCACCATATAGAAATCCATGATCGAACGGGGAGATTTTTAACTCCTCCGCACGCAGGAATTCACCATTCATCCAACACCACATACCGAATCCCCCAATCTCACTTTTCCGCCATCGCCTTTGCTTGCCAAAGCGCTTTTGCCTTATTCAACGATTCTATATACTCCGCTTCTGGTACTGAATCAGCGACAAGACCTGCGCCAGCCTGAATATGCGCAATACCATCCTTGATATATGCCGTTCGGATAACGATATTCAGTTCGAAATCACCGTTAAAGCCGAACCAACCAATAGATCCTGTATATAGCCCTCTGCGCGTCGGCTCAAGTTCTTCAATGATTTCCATCGTCCGGAGTTTTGGTGAGCCGGTAATTGACCCCCCCGGGAACACGCCTTTAACGATTTCTGCATTCGAAATACCTTCTGCCGCAGTTCCACGAACGTTCGATACAAGGTGCATAACGTGAGAATATTTCTCCACAACCATGAATTCATCCGTTTCCACCGTTTCCGGTGCACAAACCCGCTCAAAGTCTTCCCGTTCCAGATCTACGAGCATAATATGTTCGCCAGTCTCTTTTTCATTCGACAATAATTCCGCTTGAAGCGCAGCATCTTCGTTTTCATCTTTCCCTCTCGGCCGTGTTCCACCGATTGGTCGTGTACTTATTTCATCCCCACGCTTTTTCAATAACAGTTCCGGTGAACCAGATACGACAGCAAATTCCGGCGAACCCATTGAGGCCATATAAGGTGACGGATTGAATGAACGAAGTGCTTCATACATATCTAGCGGATGTGCTGACAACGGTTTTGATTGTCTCACTGAAAGATTAACTTGAGTAACATCTCCACTAGCAATATAAGTCTGCACGTCTCGGACCATTTGTTCAAACTGCGCTCCAGTTACAGATACAGCAAGATCATCTTCACCTAATACTACTTCCGCCGCTTTACTCGGCGTGAAGACTTGCTTGCTTAGTCCTTCCGAAACCGCAGTCATCCATTCAGCTTCCAACTCTGCTGGTTCCAATCCACAATTCGGAAGTGTCATGAAATAAGCCATTTCAGTCTTAACGTCAAGCACTACCCAGCGGTCAAATATATAAAAGAACAAATCAGGTGTATCGAGATCATCTATCGTATCGACTGGGATATTTTCATAAGTACGGACATAATCGTAACTGATGAATCCTGCCGCACCGCCTTGGAAGTCTGGCAGTTCAGGAATAGATTCCATTTCATGGGATTGAACAAAATCATTTAGCAATTCCAGCGGATTTCCTTCTCTTACTTCCTCCGTACCATCACGCCAGACAAGTTGTAATTTGTCGCCGTCCAATGTCCGTAACGTAACGAGCGGGTCAATTCCAGCCATGCATAGCGCACCGCCGCGTCCACTTTCAAGAAGGATATGACTTTCATGCTTGTGTGCCAACTCTTTATAAGCATAGAAGAGCTGTTCTTTCGTCATGGCTGATGTCATATAAGCGATCTTTTGTTTGTTCATCCCAGTTTCCTCCCGATAACAATTAGTATCTTCATCTTACCGCGTGAAAGCCGTTTTACGCTATAAAAAGAAAAGCAGATTATATCTTTTCATTTGAGGGGCGACCATATCCCACCACAGACCGATCATAACAAACAAATTTAAACAACAAAAAAGAAAGAGCATCTCAGCCCTTCCCCCTCCCACACTATTACTCTTCGTCAAATTGATATAGCGGAGTACTCAAATAGCGCTCACCGTTGGACGGAAGAATCGCAACGACTTTCTTCCCTTTACCAAGCTTCTTCGCCACTTGTAGAGCTGCAAAGATTGCCGCTCCGGATGAAACACCACCAAGAATACCTTCTTCGCGTGCTGCACGTCTTGCTGTGTCATACGCTTCGTCGTTCGTTACTTGGACGATTTCATCATAGATATCAGTATCGAGCACTTTTGGAATGAATCCAGCACCGATTCCTTGAATTTTATGTGGACCCGGCTTTCCACCTGATAGTACAGGCGAGTCCGTCGGTTCAACAGCAATGATACTTACTTCAGGAAAACGTTCTTTTAAGACGCTACCCACACCCGTAATCGTGCCACCCGTTCCAATTCCAGAAACGAACGCATCCACACGGTCTAGTGCATCTGCGATTTCAGGGCCTGTCGTTAAACGGTGAATTTCGGGATTTGCTTCATTGTTGAACTGTTGCGGCATGAACCAACCATTTTCCTTTGAAAGTTCTTCCGCTTTTCCGATAGCGCCTTTCATTCCTTCAGCACCCGGCGTTAACACAAGATCCGCGCCATAAGCACGAAGTAGATTGCGCCGCTCTGTACTCATCGTATCCGGCATAACCAAAACAGACTTATACCCTTTTGCCGCAGCAATCATCGCAAGGCCTATTCCCGTGTTACCACTTGTTGGTTCAATAATTGTACTGCCCTCTTTTAAATCTCCGGACTTTTCAGCCGCTTCGATCATCGCAAGCGCAATACGATCTTTTACACTAGATCCCGGATTCATATATTCTAGTTTCAAATAAACATCCGCATCATCTGCGCCTGTCATTCTGTTCATTTTAACAAGGGGTGTTTTCCCAACAAGATCCGCAATAGAGTTTCCAACTAGCGTCATTTATACCCTCTCCAATTCCTACTATTTTGATATGTCTTATAATATTAATATTACTACCATTATGTGAACATTGTCAACAATTGAATGCCCACTATATGTATTCTTTGCCCAATGCTTTCAGACTGAATCTAAAGAAGGCAACCCGGAGTCTAGACACTGATTTATGTAGAAAAAATTACACTTTCTTCCCTTTTAAGAAAAGCTGTCCGGAAATACCAATTTATATCGGTTTCCAAACAGCTTTCTATTATTTACCGTAAAACCATTTTGCGTCGAATTCTTTCCAAAACGCTTCCGGACTAACAGTTTGCGGAAGTTGCTCAAGTGCAATTTCACGCTTGATATGATCTTTTACTTCTTTAAATTTAAACGACTGCCCTTTCACCACTTCACTTACATGAGTAACCGCATATGTACCATCACTCAAAGCAATAACTCCACTCGTCATTCCTTCATTCGCATCGGCTACAGTCTCTACGATTGCCTTGTCTATTGAATCAGTCGAATCGTTGATATAGCCTATATCTCCACCCAGACTAGCCGAAGCCAAATCCGTCGATCGCTCTTTTGCGAGAACGTCAAAGCTTGAACCTTTTGAAAGCTCTTCAATTGTCTGCTCTGCATCAGCTTTCGTTGGAACAACAATAATAGCGGTTCTGTAAGCAGTTAAAATATTGTAAAGTGCAGTATTTTCATCATACTGTTTCTTTACCGCATTATCTTTAACAACGATATCTTTCGTTAATACCTTTTCAAGGATGAGGTTAGAACGGATTTTCTTCCGCATTCCTTCCTCATCTTGACCAGAATGAGAGCGACCGTCCACGGAACGAATAAGCGCAATTTCAAGATCAACTTCCTTTTCCGATACATCAATCCCGTATTGTTCTGCAGCTACCGCCATCACTTTTTCATTCACAAGGTCAAGAAGAGTTTCACGTCCAACTTCCTTTTCCATTGCCGACATCCATTGTTCTCTCGTAATAGGCTTACCAGCTACCGAAGCAACTTCTTCATCTGTCTGCTTAGGTTTGTCCGGTATAAGCCACCCAACAAGCCAGAAGATATTGAAGGCTAAAAGGATTCCAATTAACAGAATGAGCGGTTTCGTCTTCAGTTTTCGTTTCTGTAAACTTGTTGTCCCTTCAGGCTTCCGATTGTATTTCATCGATAAAACCTTCCAAAACTTCTTTCGGATACACGTATGTTTCCATACAGAAGTGACAATGTGCTTCCGCTTGTCCGTCCTCTTCAATCATGTCTCGAATTTCGCGCTCCCCAAGACCGATGATCGCATTTCCAAAACGTTCCCTCGAGCAATTACATGCGAATGAAACATCCATCCGGTCAAGAATTTCCACGTTCGCCGCACCCAGAACTTCACCAAGAATCTCCTCAGGAGTGAGGCCGCGGGCAATCAACGTTGAAATTGGTTCAACGTTGGCAATACGCTCTTCCAATACCACAATTGTTTCTTCCGTTGCGCCAGGCATAACTTGGACAATGAAGCCACCGGCAGCTTTCACTGTATTGTCCGGGTTAACCAGCACACCAAGACCCACTGCTGAAGGTACCTGCTCCGAAACGACAAAGTACTCCGTAAAATCTTCAGCGATCTCACCCGATACAATCGGAACTTGCCCCGTAAAGAAATCACGAAGCCCTAGATCTTTGACGACCGATAGCATACCGTCCGTTCCAACTGCACGCCTTACGTCAAGTTTACCCTGTTCATTTAAATCAAAATGCGTTTGCGGATTAGATGCATAACCCCGAACCTCGCCATGCGCGTTTGCATCAATGACCATCGAACCAATTGGTCCATTGCCATCCACCTTTATCGTCAGTTTATCATCACCCTTTGACATCGCACCCATCATGACTGCCGCTGTCATTGAACGTCCTAATGCTGCCGTTGCAGTTGGCCACATCAAATGACGACGTTGCACTTCTGATACTGTTTCGGTCGAGCGAGCTGCGTATGCCCGGATTGTCCCGTCGAACGCAAGCGCTCTTACTAAATAATCATTCATTTCTTATCTGCTCCTTTTACATGTTTCGTTCATAAATTAGATGAAGCCCTTTTAGCGTCAAGAAGTTGTCAACGACATCAATCACAGTCGTTTCACTTGCGATCAAACCAGCAAGCCCTCCCGTAGCGATGACGGTTGGTTCTTCCTTACTCTGCGCTTTCATGCGGGCAACAATACCATCAACTTGCCCAACATAACCGTAAACAATCCCAGCCTGCATAGCAGCTACCGTACTTTTCCCTACAACTTGATCCGGTTTTGCCAGTTCGATTCTTGGCAATTTAGATGCCCTGTCGAACAAAGCCTCCATGGAAATTCCGATACCTGGTGCAATTGCTCCACCCATGTATTCGCCTTTTTCATTCACATAACAATAGGTTGTTGCTGTTCCAAAATCAACGATGATCAGCGGACTTCCATATTCATGCACAGCCGCAACGGCATTGACAATCCGATCTGCACCAACTTCGCGTGGGTTTTCATACTTGATATTCAATCCAGTTTTGAGACCAGGGCCAACAATAAGCGGTTTTTGGTTGAAATACTTCCTGCACATCTGCTCCAGAGGAAACATGACTGGCGGGACTACTGATGAAATGATAATGCCGGTTACATCGTCAAAAGAGAGTCCAACGTGTAAAAATAAAGATTTCACTTGCATCGCATATTCATCTTCTGTCTTATGTCTATAAGTTTCCATGCGCCAATGATGTTTAAGCTGTCCCTGTTCATAGACACCAAGGACAATATTCGTATTTCCTGTATCTAGCACTAATAGCATAATGGTTTCCTCGCTAACTTCGTCATTTTCCAACACATCATACCACATATCCGGGTATAGAAAAAAGCTGACTGCTTCAAAAGAAACAGTCAGCTCTTATTAGGTGTTCAGTCTTTGCGTTCTTCGTTAATTGATTTAAGAGCTTCGTCCACTTTATACTCTTTCGGTAAATCACCGATCGCTGGGTCCGTAGGCGCTCCAGTTGCATCAGAAATGACTGTGTCATCTCCTTCTTTCGAAATATCCACACTCTTAACTGCTTCATCTTTATTGTCCAAGCCATAACGGCCATATGGGCGATCAGGCAATGTGCCGTGATCTTTCAGATGATTAATTTGCTCTGCATCGAGTGTTTCCACTTCAAGAAGTGTCGTTGCAATCAGATCAAGCAACTCGCGTTTACTCGAAAGAATTTCTTTCGTACGCGCATATTGTTCTTTAATGATACGTTGCATTTCTTGGTCGATTTCATACGCAATCGCTTCAGAATAGTTCTGTTCAGAGTTGAAGTCGCGTCCAAGGAATACTTGCCCTTGAGCCTGACCGAACTGCATTGGTCCAAGTTTATCACTCATTCCGTATTCAGTTACCATCGAACGAGCGAGACCAGTTGCACGCTGGAAGTCATTGTGAGCTCCAGTTGAAACTTCGCCAAGAACGATTTCCTCTGCAACACGACCACCGAGAAGTCCTGCGATTTTATCGAGAAGTTCAGGTTTCGTCATGAAGTAACGATCCTCTTTCGGAAGCATGACGGCATAACCGCCCGCCTGTCCGCGAGGGACGATTGTTACTTTATGAACGATTTCAGCGTCATCGAGCATTAGCCCTACAACTACGTGACCCGCTTCATGGAACGCCACAATATCGCGTTCTTTTTTCGAAATGACGCGACTCGTCTTCGCAGGTCCCGCAATAACACGGTCCGTCGCTTCGTCGATGTCTGACATATCGATTTTCGTTTTATCGCGTCTTGCAGCAACAAGTGCTGCCTCGTTCAATAAGTTTTCAAGATCTGCACCCGAGAATCCAGGTGTACGTTGTGCAAGTGCCTTCAAGTTGACAGTGTCGTCAAGCGGCTTGTTGCGCGCATGAACTTGAAGAACTGCTTCTCTTCCTTTTACATCCGGACGACCAACTGTAATCTGACGGTCAAAACGTCCTGGGCGCAGAAGTGCAGGGTCAAGAATATCAGGGCGGTTTGTTGCCGCAACAATGATAACCCCTTCGTTCTCACCGAAACCATCCATTTCAACAAGGAGTTGGTTCAATGTTTGTTCGCGTTCATCGTGTCCACCGCCGAGGCCTGCGCCACGTTGACGACCGACCGCATCGATTTCATCGATGAAAATAATACATGGTGCGTTCTTTTTAGCGTTTTCGAAAAGGTCACGTACACGTGATGCCCCAACTCCAACGAACATTTCAACGAAATCAGAACCTGAGATTGAGAAGAACGGTACACCCGCTTCACCTGCAACCGCACGCGCTAACAACGTTTTACCCGTACCAGGAGGTCCAACTAACAAGATCCCTCTCGGAATACGCGCGCCAACTTCAACGAATTTACGTGAATCTTTCAGGAAGTCAACAACTTCCACAAGTTCAGCTTTTTCTTCGTCAGCACCAGCAACATCCGTGAAACGAACTTTTTTGCGGTCGTCTGTATGAAGCTTCGCCTTACTCTTACCGAAGTTCATAACACGGCCACCGCCGCCTCCTCCGCCTTGCGCCTGATTTAACAGGAAGAAGAACAAGATGAAGATGATGATGAACGGTAGAAGACCCGTGAAGAAGGATACCCACGCGCTTGCAACAGGAGTCGGCAAGATGTCGATTTCCGTTTGAGTTTGCGTAGCAAGTGCACGGATATCTTCCTGCGTCTTGGTATCGTTCATAATATTCGTGACGAACTCTTCGCCTTCTTTATAGCCTTTCATTGTGCCCTTCACATTAAGGACAAGTTGAACTGGCTGTAAACTTACTGTTGTTACTTTTCCATCTTCCAACGCAGTAATAAATTCGTCATACCGAATCTCTTTCTGTTTCGGGTTTGTATTGTTTAGTGAACTAAATATCCCCATGATTGCAAGAAATATCAGTCCGTATAATAGAAAGTATCGAAGTATTCGATTCATCCCAAGCCTCCTCATTTCATTAGACAGAAAACTAGTGTAAATCTTATCACAGGTCTGATTCATCCTACAAAGGAAATGCCTTGACAGAAAAGCGCAAGCGCCTCTTATCATCAAAGTAGAATTTCGCGACCCTTAAAAGATTTTCCTGCAATTGTTTAGAAAGAATAGATTTCCTTTTTCAGAACACCAATATAAGGTAAGTTTCTGTATTTCTCCATATAATCAAGGCCGTAGCCTACAACAAACGCATCCGGTACGTCGAAACCAACGTAATCTGCTTTTAAGTCTACTTTTCGGCCAGTTGGCTTATCAAGGAGAGTAACAATTTTAATAGAATTCGCTTTTCGGTATTTCATCAGTTCGACAAGGTAACTTAATGTTTTCCCGCTATCGATAATATCTTCAATAATGAGTACATCGCGTCCTTCAACACTTGTGTTCAAGTCTTTGACGATTTTAACTTCCCCTGATGACACTGTTGCATTTCCGTAACTTGAAACATCCATGAAATCGAGTTCGATATAAGCATCGATACGCTTAATGAGGTCACTCATGAAAGGTAATCCACCTTTGAGCACACCAATCGCTAGTACATACTTGTCTTGGTATTCTTCTGTCAATACCGCACCAAGTTCACGGATTTTCTCTTGAATCTGTTCTTCTGTAATTAGTACCTCTTCGATATCTTTCCCCAACATCGAAATTCCTCCTCTTTCATACAGATCATTATAACTTTCTTGTACTAACTATGTACTTACTTTGATCTGTCTTGTGTCGTGAAAATATCACTCCGTACCGCACTCCTGGAACTGCACAAATTTCACCTTGCGCTGTAATGATTACCGGCAATCGGTCGCGTTCTGTCATGCCAACCTTTTCGTCGATAAACAACCTGGATAAACGTTTCGGGTGTGTCATCCCCGACAACAAGATTCGATCCCCATCCTCTCTTCTCCTGATAGACAAGGGAAGTGCAGAGTGAGGCAAGTCAAAATACATGATGTCATCAGTATCCATGAATAACTCCGTATCGAGATTACTCACTTCATTCCAATAAAGCTGAAAATCATTTCCCCAACGGGTCCAAACGCCTTTCGGCAACACTTTTTGCAACTCCACTTCTTCAATTGATGTATCACGAACGAACGTCAGCACGCCGTATTCCCGAATGAATCGGTAACCGCGTGGAAGGTGAATGGATACATTCCCGTCTTGCGAAGATAGATGGTGTAACAGTTGACTTATAAGCGCGGAATTATATTTTACGGGCATAATTTCCCCATTGTAAAGATACCTCAATAGTAGTGTAATTATCCGCCTTTGTAAAGTTTGGTGCATGCGGGAAAAAGCATTTCCGTCGACGACAGGCAGGCCCGCTTCTGTGAACTTAGTAATTTCATCAAAACGTTCCTGCGCCAGCATTTCAAGCAATTCTTCATCTTCCTGTAGATAACCAGACATTCTCACTGCATTTTCAGCAGCTCCCGGGTTTTCATCCAGAATAAACGGAACGATTTTGTGACGGTAACGATTACGCAGATAGGCATCACTTTCATTACTTGGATCTTCTCGAAAATGTAATTCATGCTCTCCAACATATGAATAGAGGTTCGCTTTCATAGCCGGAAGGAAAGGTCGAATAAGAATTCCACCTTCAACTTCACGCTTCACCGACATCCCCAATGGCTGACTGCCTTTCGTTACTTGCATCAAGACCGTTTCCAACTGATCTTCTGCGTGATGTGCCGTTGCTAAAACATCATAACCGTGCTTTGTCATGATCTCCTCGAAAAATGCATACCGTCCATTTCGGCAGACAGCTTGCACATTGCCACCGTCTTTCTCGATAATAGCCGGAACCGGGACACTTCCGCCAAAAAAAGGAATCCCATACACTTCACACAGCCTTGCCACAAATGTGCCGTCTGCCGCGGACTCTTCTCCGCGCAAATTATGATCGACGTGAATTGCGGCAACTTCAATCTCCATGCTTTCTTGATTTGAAGCCATGAAATGTAAAAGCGCTACCGAATCTACTCCACCCGAACAGGCGATTAAAATACGGTCCCCCGGAGCGATGAGTGACCATTCCTTGATAAAACGGAATATCGTCTGTTTAAATTTATCCATTGCTCCGCTCCCTCCTCTTTTCTAATTTATTCTTACTCGAATTTTACCATAGAATATCTAAAGGAGGGGACTCACTTACTTACATATTCATCCGATGACCCTTTCCCGGGAAATAGTTTGTGAATAGGGTGTGAAACTTGACCACTTCGGCAGAACATGATCGATTTTCATAACTAACACAGTACGATCGTCTCCAATCACACCAAACTTCCGCTCCATTTCATGCATAATACGGTCTGCAATTTTGTCACATTCGAATCCTCCATATTTTTCAAGCGTACTGTACAACGACCTCTCTTGCTTCTCAAGCGGGATATCCCCATTAAAAATCCCGTCCGTTAACATAAGTATAATGTCTCCTGACTTCAACTCTTCTTTTTTTGCCTCCACAGAAAAGGATGGAAGAAAACCGACAGGGACCGATTTGCTATCCAGTCTTAAAAAGTCGTCACCGCGTTTAATATATGTGCTCATCGATCCTGCCTTCCAAGACCAAATGCGACCATCTTGCAAATCTACGAGGGCCAGATCAAGCGTGGCGTACATATCATCAAGCCCATTCAAAGACATCATATAATGTAACGTATGCATGGCTGTTTCAGGATCCATTTTCCGGTCCAAACATTCTCGCATCAAACGAATTACCTTTCGACTCTCACGATATGCATTTAAATCCTGGCCCATTCCATCCGACAACAAAACCGCCGTCAACCCTTCATGAATTGGGAACACTTCATATGCATCACCGGCGTGAAATGTTTCGCCGCCTGCTGTTGCCGCGATACCATAATCAAGGGTAAAACGAACTGCCGAACCAAACGTTAGTTGTATATGTGGAAAAGGGTCCTGTAAAACGGCAGATTTGGCGACCCGGAACGGCTCATCGTACATTTCTTCAAGAATCGGCAGTATAAATCTTTCCGCAACTGTCGTATCCGTTTCAAAATCAGATCTTTTCTCAGGAATACAGCAGATGATGCGACGCGCACCCCTCTCTCCTGGTAAAACATCAATCTGGAAGTACTCAATACCTTTCTCTTGGAGCCGTTTTGCCAAATCTTCCTCGGCAGGCTTATAAACAGTCAAATCTTCTTTTACTTCATTCATTATTTTGTCCAGATGGGTGCTCATATCACGCAACTGGAGGGCAAGCATTTTTCTTCCATGCTGAAGTTGTCCCGTCAATAAACGACTGGCAGCTTGTTCCTCAAGTTCCGTAACTAATCCATTGAATCGGACGCACTTATATTTAATCTTTTCCTCAACACGATGACGCTTAGCTTTTTTCGTCATAGAATAGGTCATTTCCCACTCACTAAGAAGCCCGCCCATATCATTATCTGCACCTTCCCAGCACTTGGCATAACGGAAACAAGACTGGCAAGTTTTTGGAATAACCTGCTGAGGTAATACATCTGCATTATCGTGGGGGGAAGATCGGTCGCCAACAAGCGTCGACATAAATTCAGAGAACTTTTTGAAATCAGCTAGTTGATCATCGAGCCGCTCTGCTAACCATTTTTGTTGTTTGTCAGTAGTCTCTGTATTCTCTGGATAAAAAATGCGTTTAATCGACTCTAGTTTTTTCGAAGGGATTAGTAAAAAAATAATCGTCGCGGTTGCGAGTGTTATAAAGTGTGAAGTATCAAGAGGCAAGGTCAGATCATACATAAGGAAAAATCCCGATACAGAGGCCCCTCCTAACACGATGCCAATTTTCCCGAAACGGCGGAGTGTGCCTGCAAAAAATCCGGTCATACCATACACCGCCATCATTCCAGTGAAGGACAATTCTGCTACCCCCACAATAGCAGCGATGATCATTGCGATTGTTGTTGAAAATGGAAGCCCTCCCACAAGCGCCGCAAGCAAAATTGTCAGATGAATGAGTGTACCTGAAACCGAAACAGGACCTAGCATAAGTCCACTCATTCCAGTTGTAGCCAGTGCACCGACAAGGCAAGCCGCTCCAAGTCGTTCAGGTGTCCATTTACCAAAGAAGATTCGATCTGCGGCAGGAAAAGCAACAAAGAGGAAAAAAGTCATGAACAAAGCAAGAACTGCTTCAAAGCCAATATATAATTGAACATTTACTGGTGGTTGCCCGATATGCATAATGAACTGCCACAACACTTGAACAATGATAATGCATCCTGCTACTGTTAGCGGTACTGATTTTCGCATGAGCGGATATTTAATAACCGCATTAAATAACGCGAGCATCAATAGATGGATAACAGCCTGTCCAAGACCAAGGAATGCACTTCCAAACATCCCACCAATGAACACCCATATGAGATGCTTTCTGAAGCGAGCCCGTGCAAGTGCCCACACCGGCAAGAAAAAAGGAACCGCTGCATCGAATAATACGGCTTGCGACAAGAAAAAAGATCCAAACAAGAATAGAGTCGCAACTAAAATATCCATTTTTCGTTTTCCAATCATCTCGACATACATACCAATTGGATGGCCCACTGGACGTGCTAAATGATCAATTAGTTTCATTCCTCATTCCCCCTATGTCTGCTATGCCTTGAGTATACATAGGCAGGTGGAAAGAAATTGTCTGTTCATGACAACAAGAAAACAAAATGTTTCGACTCATTCCGAACTGTTTTTTCTTTTTTCCTAAGACGGGTTGACACTGCATTGATTCACTTGTATTATAAGTATTGTTGTTCTGATCAAGCGGAAACAAGTGCTAACTAGAATATACGAAGGCGGCGTAGCTCAGCTGGCTAGAGCGTACGGTTCATACCCGTGAGGTCGGGGGTTCGATCCCCTCTGCCGCCATTTATGAAATGCAGATACAACCGTCCAGGAGTTGGACAATAAATCACTAAAAAAGCAGTTCCTACATCGTGAATTCACGATGTAGGAACTGCCTTTTTTTGCAATGAAAAAATGCGCGATTGTTTGGGGAGCTGTGACGGTTTATGTGATTTCCCGTGATAGTTTCGTCATTTACCATGACAGTTCAGACGATTGCCGTCACAGTTTCACCATTTACCATGACAATTCGCGATTGCCATCACAATTTCGCCATTTGCCATGACAATTCAGACAAATGCCGTTACAGTTTCACCGTTTGCCATGACAATTCGCGATTGCCATCACAGTTTCGCCATTTGACATGACAGTTCAGACGATTGCCATAACAATTCACGAACGCCATTACAGTTTCACCATTTACCATGACAGTTCACGATTTCCGTTACAGTTTCACCATTTAACATTACAATTCTCCGCACAAAAAAGCAGCGAACAAGGGTCATTCCCTTTGTTCACTACTTTTCTTCATACTATTCGTACACTTTTTCATGAATTGAAACAGCTAGCAAGTTACCCTCTGCTTGCGCCACGGCCACCGCGTTTCGATTCTGTCGCTCTTTTCAAAGTAGAGAGACGCTCTTCGCTATCTTTCATGAACTTTGCCATTTTTTGTTCAAAGTTCTCTGGGCGATCCATAGCAGGACGGCCACCACCTTGACGCGGACGTTGCGGGCGCTGAGGACGTTCTGGACGCTGTTCAGATTCAGGTTTCGCTTTTCTAATCGACAACCCAATTTTACCATCTGCACCGACGTTCATCACTTTCACTTCAACCATGTCACCGACTTTAAAATGATCGTTGATGTCCTTGACATAATTGTCCGCCACTTCACTGATATGGACCAGGCCTGTTGAGCCATTCGGTAGCTCAACAAACGCCCCGAAGTTTGTGATTCCTGTTACTTTACCCTCTAGCTTGCTGCCTACTTCAATTGACATAAAAAAAATGCTCCTCCTTAAAATTTAAGCGGGCCCCGCGCTGGGAGCCTTGCAACCGTATTAATGAGCCCTGCAAATTGCAGGATCCTTACTTCCATTATAGCCAATAAAAAAAGAGTGTCAATAAGACTACTCTTTTCCTTTGTCTTGTTCATCTGTTTTTTTATTGTTTTCGGGTATTGAAAAAATGATTTCGCTCTTTTCAGACAAGAAATATTCCTTGCGTGCAAGCTTTGCGATATAGTCATCATCATTCAATTTCATAAGTTGTCTTTTTAGCATTTCTTGTTCTTCCTGTACCCCTTCAAGCTGGGCCAGCACCTCGACTTTTTGCAACTCTTTCGCTGCCAACGTCTGTTTCTGGTTGATGAACATATTCGTCAGACCACCTAGAATAACGGCTGCCACAATAGCAAACACAGCCAGTCTACGGTATAAACGGACTTTCCGCGCATTCTTCCTAGTCTCTTTCTTTTGAAGTGAGCGGACATATTCAGTTTGAATCGATGCGACCCTTTCGGACGATTTCCTCTGCTGTTTCTGTTCCACGTCCTGCACTTCCCCTCTTCACACACTACAATTTGTTAGTCCATAAATTATATATCATTTCACCCTTCTTTTAAAGAGTTTTCCGGAAATGATACGGAATATTTTAACAAATGGTGTAAAGAGGACTGCAAAGACTTTCACTATAAAACGAATGACTAGACTGATAATAGATACAATCAGACGCACGAGGAACAAGAGCGGCCTTATTAACAACACCAACAAGATCCTCCCGAAAAACCGGAACGGCTTATAAAAAATAGTTACGTATAGCAACATCCCACTAATCTGTGCAACTGGATCATATATCCGCCACGCCCCATCCCTGACGAGATAAAGGATGTAAAACGTCCAACATCCGACGAGTACCCATCCAATGACTTCGAGCCAAACCGCACGCTTTCGAATAATCGATTTCTTCCCGGCGTGCGCGGTACTTGTTCCAATCATGTCCATGAATGCCCCAGCAACAATGCCCGTCCCAATCATAGCAAGCAGGCTAAGAAATTGAACGGATAGACTCATCCAAACAATTTATGGAGGAAACCTTTTGAACCTGATTCTTCTTCATCGTATTGAATAGTGCCGACCGTTCCTTCTAGCGTTAGAAGCCCTTTATCGACATCGAGATGAACAATGCGCAGTTCCTCTCCCCGGATTTGCAATAATCCTTGCGATGTTCGAACGAGAAATTCTTCCTGATCGAAGCGGTCGATTGATTTTACAGACGTGAGATCCATCCGTTTTCTGTTGCGCATAGTGACGACATGGTCTCCTGATGGAATTGCGTACGTAGGACTATCAGTTTGAAATTGCATTATATGCTTCCCCCTTTGCTTGTACGTTCACAGCTATCTTATGCTAGGACATAAAAAAACATGACAGGAAAATTCCCTGTCATGTTGTTCAGTCTTCATCATCCATGAATTCCGGTTCCACTTTTTCAAGCTTCTCTTCCTTCAAAATCGTGTACATTGAGGCTGCATCGTCTTTTTTCGTCGTCTCTTTCAGCATGTTAATTTTAACCGTTACAATCTTCTGACCGAAACGGATCGCCAATTCATCGCTTTCTTTTACAACCGATGACGCTTTTGCCACTTTTTCATTTATTGTTATACGCCCTTGATCAGCTACTTGTTTTGCGAGTGTCCGTCTTTTAATTAGTCGAGATACTTTCAGGAATTTATCAAGTCTCATCATTATCTTCCCCTTTTTTTGCTAGTTTCCAAAACTCTTCAAGTTCATCAAGTGTATAGTCAGTAAACTTGCCTTGTCCATCTTTCACACTCTTTTCGACAAATGAAAACCGTCTGTTGAACTTTTGATTTGCATGGACCATTGCTTCTTCTGGAGATAACTTGAGGAAGCGTGAAATGTTAACGATTGTGAACAGAACGTCACCTAGCTCGTCCATTTGACTGTATTTCGTACCACTCTCTAGTTCTTTACGGAACTCCAGCCATTCTTCATCAAATTTTTCTAAAGCACCGTCAATCGTTGGCCAATCAAACCCAACCTTTGCCGCCTCTTTTTGATAATTAAGTGACGTTAAAAGTGATGAAGAAGGACGTTCTTGACCTTCCAAGAGTGAGTCGGCTTGCGGTTTTTCCTGTTGCTTGATTTCTTGCCAATTTTGCAGAACTTCTTCTGAATTTACCACGCTTTTATCTCCAAAAACATGAGGGTGGCGACGAATCATTTTCGATCCTACCGATTGAAGCACGTCTTCCATGGCAAAATAACCGTCGTCTTCGCCAATTTGAGCATGAAGGAATACTTGTAACAGTACATCACCAAGCTCTTCAATCACTGCGTCGTCATCTTCACTATCAATCGCCTCAAGCAGTTCGTGTGCTTCTTCAAGCAAATACCGCTTCAACGATGCATGCGTCTGTTCACGATCCCATGGGCACCCGCCCGGAGCGCGCAGTGCAGCGATGATTTCCCTGAACGTCGACCAATCTTTCAATCGCGCTTCTCTTTCAACTACAGGCGGTACATAAACGGTAGTCAAATTATTAATTTCAGTGACACGGTCCAGTTCAAATAGTGGAACTGTAATCAATTGCTCGCCCGTAGAACCTGCCGCCGTTACAACCGTCACTGGATGGTCGTAGGCGTATTTCTCCATTAATGACAGTTTCACTTCAGATGCCACGAACGCATCGTACACTTGTCCAATTAAAATATGTTGCTTCATCTGGACATCATCGCGTTTCATATCCGTACCATCGAGTAGTTGAAACCCTTCAATCGGATCGATGCGCAACGCTGCAAAAATCGGGTCAAGAAAACTATTCCCCCCCGCAATTTCCATTTGGATTAAACCTTCGCGTTCTTTCTCGACTAATAATTGGACTGTCCGTTCCGCAACAAGCGGATGTCCTGGTACTACATAGGTCACTGGTTGTTGTACACACATAATGAGCAGCTGTTCTACAATTTCATCATATACATGCTCGAACGAGTCGTGTTTTTCATAAATTTCATCGAAGCTCATCAGAACAATGCCCTCCGCTCTTAATTCAGCGACAGCAGGGTGCTGATCCGTACGCGCGACAATATATTTCGCTTCTTTCAACTTTCGATATGTCCCTAGCGCCAATTGGTCAAGGTCACCCGCGCCGAGACCAATAATTGTTAACTGATGCATACTATTCACCTTTTCTTTTAATAAGTCGTAATTGCAATGTAGCTAAACGTTTGCCGAATGGCAGAAGAAACCATTCCTTCTCTGCCATTATACGTGATTTCATAATGACGAAAAGGAAAACAACCGCTCCCACCGAAACAGATGTTAATGCGATAAGTGTCGCCTCAATCCGACCTGATAACTGGTCAAATAAAAACCCGTCTGCAATGAGCATCCACGGTAAAACAACCGCAATCATGAGAGTAGTTGCCCCTATCACCCATCCGTAAAAACGTGTTGGTGCAAGGCGAATTGGCCATACTGTTTTAAAGTAAAGCAGTAATCCAAACGTAATTACTGCGAAACCGATATTGCCCGCAATCGCCGCTCCCGTGACATTCCATAGAGGAACCAGAAGTTGATTCGCGAAGATTTTTATAACCAACCCACCGATAAGCAGGAGCGTTGGCACTTTAACTTTCCCCGCACCTTGAAGCATCGCTGTTAACGGTAAAATAAGCGATAACCAGAGAATTTGTAATGAGAAAATAATGAGGGCTACAGAACCATCACGTGTTTCAAACAGCATTTCATTCACATAAGGCAAAACAAGTGCAAGCCCTGCCGCTGCAGCCCAACCGAATAGGAAAGCAGTTCGGAACGTTAGCTGGATAAACGGTAATGCCCCTCGTCCCGCTTTTTTTGCCGAATGATGAGCGATAAGTGGAACAATCGCGAGCGCTAATGTCGAAGCAATCAGAATCCCCATTTGTACAAGCGGTTGCCCACGATCGTAGACACCTTTCATCACCATGGCTGCATCCGCCGCAAAACCATTAGATAGCAGGATATTATAGATTGTAAATGAATCGGCCAATTGAAACAGCAGGAGAATAAGTGAACTTGCGCTGATCCCCAAACTGACAATCGTCAATTCTTTCACCACTCGCCACGTGTCCACTTTTTCTAATGGTCCTTTGAACGTATTCCGAAAATAGAGTGCAAGTATAATAACGCCAGCACCTTCCCCGACAACTGCCCCCCACATCGCTACCTCACCTGCCACGTAGAGAGAAGCACCTGATCGCACCG
Organism: Sporosarcina sp. resist; assembly: GCF_014302295.1. Taxonomy (NCBI): domain Bacteria; kingdom Bacillati; phylum Bacillota; class Bacilli; order Caryophanales; family Caryophanaceae; genus Sporosarcina; species Sporosarcina sp. resist. The sequence goes on from NZ_CP060287.1 coordinate 4,971,399, forward strand.
CAATCCATGTGCCTATGAGAATGACCGTTACACGGAAAGCCTGCTCACCAACGCCTGAAACCGCAACAGGTACCATTCGACCTTCCGATTGAAATGAACCCTTCAAAACTGCTAACGCCGGCATCAGTAAAACAATATACGCGCCAGCACGCAGGAGAGGTACGAGCTCAACATCGCCCATGGAGCGCGCGAAAAATGGCGCGAAAATAGTTAATAGAGCAAAAAAGGCCACTGATAATAAAAGTAGATAGGTAAATGCCACACGCATCATCGCTTTTGCTTCACCGCGACTCGTACTTCCTGCAAGCAGTTTCGATACCGCCACTGCAAAACCGTACGACGTCCAGACAATAAAAATGCCAATGAACGGATACACTTGCTGATAAATATAAAACCCTTTGTCACCGACAAGGTTTTGGAACGGAACTCGATAGACTGCCCCAAGTAATTTCACAATGATTGCAGAGATGGTCAGAATCGACGCACCTTTCATAAACGTTTTCATGTCCCATTGCTGCGCCATAATCGTGCCTCTTTCTTTCGTACATAGTACACCCATTATATCATGAACGAATAATGACGATATTCAGGATAACATCGAATATTCTAATTTAAATTATTAAGAGGTTTAATTGTACAACGTTATGGGAAAGACATAGGTATAAGTTTTGTAAACATTTAACTGTTAAATTATATCAAAAAATAAAACTGATAAAAAAGGTAAAATAGGAGGGACCAAGGATGGTAAAAACAATTCCTAAAAAGCGAGTTCTATCCGTATTAATAAAATTAAAAAGAAATGATATGTACGCGACGGCAAAGCATTTTGGTTTAAGTCATCCGGTTGTCGTTGCACGTAGCCAAGAACTGGACACCTTATTGAATCGATATCAGGGGATCCGGGCTATACAGTGATCCGACAATATGTCGTTTTCTAAATACAAATAATCAACTATATAGGTTGAATACAAAATCCCATTGAATTCGCTACGGCGCTCGGGGATGCCTCTCACCCTAAGCCAAGCAGTTTTACTGCCAGTCTTAAGGCTTCGGCTACCCCTTGTAAGGCGCCTTCGCTTAATTTATATAGGTATTCATTTGTTCAGTATATATAGATAGAGTTAGTTACTGTTGATGATCCTTACTGAATCGCAAGGACTTCCGATTTTCACCTAAACCGCCCTGTTAACTTAAGAAAAGATCTTTTATGGATTTTAAGATGAAATCTTGAACTAACAAAAATAGCAACCAGCCACTCACTCCTAGGCCAATGGAGATAAATAGATGAACGGAATTTTGTAAGGCTACATAAACGACCACTAACAAAAATGCGGTTGCAGGAAATCCCCAAAGTACTCCTAACGCAAACTTACTTAACGTTGCGGCTTGTTCTCCCTGGACATACAGCCATACAATACTGAGTAAGCTGACTAAAGGAAGAGCAGCTATTATCCCCCCATACGAAGGAAATCTTCTTGAAACCTCCGTCACAATCCCAATAACGATTGCCGAAGCAATAATTTTCATTATCACATACATTGTTTTGCTCGCTCACTTAAGATTCTTAGGGCCTGCTCTATCAAATTCTTTTCATCATCATCCAGTTGGTTCAAAACTTGTTCTAATTTGTCTTCATCGAGACTCGTATTTCTATGCAAAACTTCTTTACCTAAATCCGTTATACAAAGAATCACTTTTCTTTCATCAAGAGGATCTCTCCCCTTTACTAAATACCCCTTTTCAATGATTCTTTTAGCATGTTCCGAAGCTGTATTATGAGAAACTCCTATGTGTGAAGAAATTTCATTGATTCCCGTCCCTTCCTGTTTATCTACAAGTTGGAGAATACGGACCATTTGATGAGAGATTTTTTCTTTATGGGGATAATGTAAATGAAAATAAGTATCCGTCCAATATTGATTTAATAGCCTAACTTTACTGTTCACAAATACCACTCCTTTTATATCTCGCAATACGATTATATCGCATTATAAGATATAAAAGGAGAGTTAATGCACTATAGGTGAAAATGAGGATAAAACCAAAAGTAAACCACCCCTGGGCCTAAGTAGCAAGGGTGGTTTACTTTTTCGTGCTGATTATCTTTCAAATGGGAAATTGGATTCCTCTATAATAAAATGACGATGACGAGTCACAGCATATATTGCTGCTATTCCTAACAATATTGCTGAAATTATAAAAGTAATTCGCACATCCCATATTTCGGCAAGTGCGCCAAACAGTAAAGAGGAAACTGCAAATAATAACGACACCAGCGAACTCTCTACAGCATAAATTTTTGGGAGTTCTTCGGGACTGGCTGATTTTTGAAGAAATGTGTTTGCAGCAATTGCTTTTAGTTGTTGAAAAACCCCAATGAGTCCCATAAGGACAAGAGACAGCCAAGCCATTGTCGTTAAACCGAAAAGAAGTGTCAGGATACTGATTCCAAAGGAAAAAGTAATCAAAACATACTTCAAGTTTGTCTCAAATACCGTGGTAAAACGTGAGCATATAATCCCACCGATGACCATTCCCAAAAAGAACGATGTATTAATATATCCCCACCAAGACTCATTCTCACCAAGAATTTCAGCCACGAAGACGTAGAGTATAGAAGCAATCCATACAACATTTGCGACTGCTTCAAATGCGATGATCACATAAAGACTCTTATACAACGGGTTTCTCCAAACGATTTGCCAACCTTCTTTTAGCTCACCGCTTTGACGACCTTCGGAAAATTTCCTGTAAAACTCGGTTGGATCAACAATTTTAGTCATCAGTAAAGTAGCAACCAGATACAATGCCAACGTGATTAAAATGACATCTTGACCGCTGAAAATTGCAACAAGCAGACCGCCAAGTGCCCAGCCCCCTAAATTTACTGTTTCGTAAATGATGGAGAAGAAGCTATTGGCTTTCACAAGTTCATTTTTGGGAACCAAGCGTGGTAACATTGCTTGGCTTGCTGGTGCTGCCCAACCGTCTAAGAATGCAATCGTAAATACGAAACTTACTATAACGAGTATGCTCGACGTTATGTGAAATACTAAGATAAGCGCTAGCAAACACAATAATAATGTCTTACTTACTTGCGAATGAACAAGCAGGGTCTTTAATGGATATCGATTTAACAGTAGCGGGGAAATCATCCCGCTAATAAAACGACCAAACATACTAAGAAATGGTACCAATGCCAATATAAATGGTGACTCTGTCGAAGCATATAAAATTGAAATAAGCCCCACAATATAAAAAATATCACCTAAATTGGCCATTGATTGGCCAATCCAAAGAAAACGGAAAGATGCACTCTTCATTCTTACTACCCCTTTACAATCAAAATTTAATTCTGATTAGTACAGGGTAGTTTTACACTCGACAAATACCTCCTAAAATCTATTGTTTTACAACACAAAATACAAAATGCAAAAAAATCACAAAATGCTACAATATAATAATGTTTATAGAGGTAGTAAGAATGAGTTATATAACTCTATTATACGTCAATTTGATATGTTTGAATACAAATTTTCAGAATACTATTCACTAAATCCATAAAGCTAATGTACCCACAAAGATTAACTTTCACAGTAGTCAAAGAAAAATGCTATAAATACTTTTTTAGGACTTGCTCTAGTGTAAGTATTGTCGCAAATTCACCATGTAGTGTCGCTAGGCGATATAGTATGTACAGTTTCTGCATCATAATAGGTATCATTTTGATCCATCTTTCCAAAGGCGGCTGTTGCATCTGAGGTATTGTTATTACTTTCACCAATGGGCATAAGTTTAATCTCCCACGTATGGAAGCATTCATTCAGATAAAATGCACCTCGTTCTATATCCTTGGACACGCTGCTACACTGTTGCGGATCAATAAGGTCATGACCCTCTGCATCATAGTTCCAGTCCCGTGATATCTCAACCCAACTTTGTCCAGCTTCCAAGTCTTTACGAGCTTTTAACGTATAAACTGCTGTGGGATCAGCGCTTTCGTTTTCAAAAACTACATAGCGAACTTCTCTTTCCATTTCATTCTTTGAATCCTCTACAAATTGATCCATAGCTTCCAAGTTCTCTACATCACTTCCTACTTGAATAATGTCAGTTTCATGTGGTGTAAAAATCTCTCCGCTTTTATGTCCCACTTGTACGCTGTTTCCACACGCTACAAGCCACATGCAGAAACCAATTATAAATCCAGCCTTTATGATTGGTTTCAATAAAATCATTCTCCATTTCGCATAGTTAGATTCTGTAATTCTAGTTCAGCTTACTTTTACGATGGACAGGCACTATTAATATTTATGTCCCACAACTCCCCGAAGAATATACAAATAGAAAACTCAATCCAAATAAGGTTAGTTATACAGAAAATTGCTAGAAAGACACACAATATAGATTATAGTTTTGAAAACGGCATATGAACTGAGTGTAGAAGCCTTTAAAGGAGTCGCCGAAGCGGATTTGAAAAGGGAATATTTATTAAAAAAAATATAGTATATATGTGGAACTAATGATTCTATATAATCTCCAGCGAAGGCATCCCCGAGCGCCGAGCGTTGTTGAGTGGTTTCTTTATATCAGCATATATAGTTGTTATACGTGTAGGTGGGACACAGCTTCAAGTATTTTCATTCTCAAATTAATCTTCTATTTTAGACGTTCGTATTGTTCTAAAGTTTCAAATTTTCTTTATATAATCCAATTGAAATCCATTAACTATTAAATCCTTCTTCAATTATCTACTTCCTACATAGGTATGTATCTCCCTAATCACCGCCCTAAATTTACTTATAGTGGGTAAAATTCATGTTTAAAGTATTAATAATGGGTCCCGTCTTGTACACTAAGAGATAAAGACGTTAATCGGAAGGGGAGATATGATTGGAGAAAACTGTGAAAAGTGAGTTGTTTTCTTGGATACAATCACTATTATTTGCATCTGCAATTGTTTTTATCTGTTACCAGTTTTTATTTGTACCAACGAAGGTGCAAGGAGAATCCATGTTGCCGACCTTCGAAGATAATAACCGTGTTATTGTGAGTAAAGTGAGCATGATTGACAGATTCGATTTGATTGTTTTTCATGCCCCTAATGCAACAGATAAATACATTAAAAGGGTCATCGGAGTACCCGGAGATCGTATTGAGATGATTGATGACATATTGTACGTTAATGGAAGTGTATATGATGAGCCCTATGCTAAGCGTATTGATGGAGATCCAATCACGGATCGGATAACTGGAGATTTCACGTTAGCGGAAATTACAGGGCAAGAGGAAGTACCTGAAGGCGCTTTTTTTGTACTTGGCGATCATCGCTTAAAGAGTAATGACAGTCGATATTTCGGATTCATTTCTGAGGATGCTGTCATTGGTGAAGTGAAGCTGCGGATTTACCCATTCACGGAAATCAGTATACCGAAATAAGTATATACTTGAAGGACTCCTTTTTTGGAGAATGATTAATTTTAATTGGTTTTATATATATCAAAATGAAAAGCGAGTCGCCAGTGGCGACTCGCTTTTCATTTCATTTTCCGAAGAAGGTAAAGCAAATACGGCGTGCCAATCAGCGCTACAATCAGACCACTCGGAATATCTTTCGGAGCAATAAGAATCCTTCCGACAAAATCTGCTGTGACAAGAAGCAGTCCGCCTAATAATCCAGATACGGCAAGCAAAGGCAGGTGACGGAAACCGACCAATCTACGTGCAATATGAGGTGCTACGAGCCCGACAAAGCCAATCGTCCCTACAATTGAAACGGCTGCCGTACTTATCGCGACACCAACGATCAATGCCCAAACACGGGTCGACTTCACTGAAAGTCCAAGACCCGCCGCCACATCATCACCGAACGTCAACGTATCCAAACTGCGTGTCAAGAAAATGGCCGGACCGATGAACAACGCAAATAGCAACAAGGCTAGCTGTACATCGTCCCATCCTTTTGCGTACGTACTTCCCGACAACCAGACGAGCGCAGCCGCTACGGCGAGTTTCGCTTTCACGACAAACACTTGTGTGGCGGCCGAGCCGAATGCAGAAATCGCAATTCCCATAAGTGCTACAAGCATCGGTTGGAAATTGTTTTTCCATGACGTCCCTAAAATTATACCGAGTGCAATGGCAGCTCCCACGACTGCACCTAGCGGCATATATTTGATCGGAATGGCGGGAAATAACACGAGAAGCATCATCGCCCCGGCACCACCCATTGATGTAACACCTAAAATACTTGCATCCGCCAATGGATTTCGTAATACCCCCTGCAATAATACCCCCGCAACTGCAAGCATAACCCCGACGATGAACGCCGTTAACACGCGCGGGACTCGGAAATTCCACACAACAGGTTTCAACCATTCGGTCGTCCATGCAGTGCCATTGAATGATAAAGCCAATGAAATAATAACAACAATAAGTGCGACAACGATTGTAATGACAACCGATAGTTTCACTGGTTTCAATGTACCGCCCATTTGACGGTCGCCCCGACTATGCGTTTTTGCAGTTTTCCATGCCAAGTACAACAGCCACGGTCCGCCGATCAACGCTGTCATTGCACCAACCGGTACTTCTTGTCCAGGTTGAACCAATCGCCCTAACACATCGGCTCCTATCAGCATGACACTTCCCCATAAAAATGACTGGAGGAGAATGTTCAAATGCCCTCGAACGCCAAGCATTCGAACAATATGCGGGGCCATTAATCCGATAAAACCGATTGGGCCGACTACACTTACTGTTGCAGCCGCAAGGACAATTGCAACAGCCCACGCGAGTAATTTAACAAACCTAACATTTTGCCCAAGAGACGATGCAATATCTTCACCCAGCGACAACGTATCCAATGGCTTTGCCAACACTAACGCGAGGACGAAGAACACAATGATAACCGGTCCTGCAAACGATACACCGTCCCAATTTAATTGAACAAGTGTACCGGAGCCCCATAAAAAGAGACCGTTCGTCTGGTTTTCGAATAATAGCTGCAAAGAACCTGTCATCGACGCAAACAATAACGAAATAATCATTCCTGTCAGCGCGACACGAACGGGTTCCATTTGCTTACCTGCTAGCATTACAACGAGAACGGATGACAGTACAGCACCCATCAATGCAACAATAAACGGAAAATTCCCGAGTAGCGATGGGAAGAAAATCATTGAAACAACGACGAAAAAATAAGCGCCTGCATTAATTCCTAGTGTGCCTGCAGATGCTAATGGGTTGTTCGTCAACGTCTGCAATACAGCGCCCGCCACTGCAAGGGCACCACCAGCAAGTATCCCGATTATTAACCGCGGAAGACGCAGAGAGAGCACGATGTCCTGCACGCGCCCCTCTGTCCACACTTCTTTTACTAATTGGGTAACAGTATAATCCGCTTGACCTTGTGTTAAGTGAATAAAAGATAATAAAACCAACAGGAACAACCCAATAATCATAACTAAAAAGGATCGTTTTCCTGAAGTCTTTCTTGCCATTACTTACTTACCATCGTGCTTGTAATTTTATTAAGCAGTGTTTCAGCTGAAAGAGGACCTCCATATAACCAAGTATCCCCGCCTAGATCATACAGACGGTCTTCTTTCACGAAATTCAAGTTCTTCCAAACCGCATTATCTTTTAATTGTTTCTCATAAATATTGTCGTCGGCCTGAACGATATACAAATAGTTTGCATCCTCATACTTCGTTAGACCTTCAACGTTATACGTACTCGAACCGTAAATTTCAAATTGATCTGGGATATGGATGTTGTTTAAACCAATTTTCTCTAACATAATTGAAGCCATTGAGTTTGGCGTAAATACACGAACTTCAGGTGCTTGAGGTCCTGTATAGGCAAGTGTTAAGACAACATCTTTTGTTTTCAAACCGGCATTTTCGATAGTCGTTTTCGCTTCTTCATATTTCACATCCAGGTCAGCTAATACCTGTTTCGCTTCATCCTTTTTATCAACCGCTTTTGCAATCTCGTTAAATGTTGTTATCATTTCTTGATACAAATCCATTTTTTCATCTTCAGGATACGGATTAAAAATGACCGTAGGCGCAATTTTCTCTAAATCCGCAATCATCCCATCATGACGGAAGCTAGTACCGATGATCAAATCCGGTTCCAATGCAGCAATCGCCTCCAAATTCGGTTCTTGGCGACCTCCAACATCTGCTACGTCTTTGCTAAGCTCTGCATCGATATTCACCCAATCATGATATTCTTGTATATCCGCCATCCCAGCAGGCTGAATGCCTACTGCCAATAAATCTTCCGCATATGTCCATTCTAAAACAACGATTTTTTTAGCAGGCTTATCGAGCGTCACTTCACCATTAACACCCGTAATTGTTATACTATTTTCTACTTTTTTATTGTCTGCAGCTTTATCTTCTTTCTTCGAAGAACAACCTACCAACAACACCGCAAAAAGCGCTAAAATAAGCAGGGATTTTAAAGACTTCTTCATACTTAACATTCCTCCATTTATCTATATCTTGATTATTATTCTCATTTAGTAGTTTAAACTTGATTAGACGGCTTTGTAAAGTTTATTCAAAAATAAATGACCATCATTCTCAATAGATGCTAAATATGCTATGCTTATCTCTAATTGAAAATGAAAATCATTTAGATTCCCTATAGATATGGAGGCATTCCAATGCATACCTCAATAAAAGCTGAAAACCTATCGATTGGCTATCAAGATAATCTACTCTTTGAAAACCTGAATTTATCGATTCCTAAAGGCGAAATCACTGTTTTCGTCGGTAGTAACGGCTGTGGTAAGTCTACGTTACTCCGTTCAATTGCCCGTCTTTTAAAACCATCTGACGGCTCTATTTTACTTGAAGGTAAGGATATCCACTCGCTGTCTTCACGTAATGTAGCAAAGAAAATGGGTATTCTTCCACAAGGACCTGTATCACCTGAAGGGCTTACGGTACATGATCTTGTGAAACAAGGACGCTATCCACACCAATCGTGGCTCTCAAGATGGACTGAAGAGGACACGAAGAAAACAGAAGCTGCAATGACAGCGACTAGGATAAGTGATCTACGAGATCAATCGATCGACACGTTATCAGGTGGTCAGCGGCAGCGTGCATGGATTGCAATGACACTGGCTCAAGATACAGACGTCATTTTATTGGATGAACCAACGACCTACCTCGACATGACGCATCAGATTGAAATTCTTGATCTACTGTTCGAATTAAATGAACAAAAAGGCCGTACCATTGTAATGGTGCTACACGATTTGAATTTGGCCTCCCGTTATGCGCACAATATCGTCGCTATTAAAGATGGCGGTGTCCATGCGCAAGGCAAGCCAGAGAATATTATTACCTGCGATTTAGTTCGAGCTGTGTTTGGGATGGAGTGTCAAGTTTCCACAGACCCTCTTTTCGGTACACCACACTGTGTTCCATTCGGACGGGGCCGTTGTATCGTACCGGAACTCTGGAAAAATACGGGTGCTTAAGTTACACGCAGAACACATTTCTGCACTAGAACGTTTCAGTGTGCGTATCGGTGAACAGGCGACCACGTTTATGTCGGCGGCAGATATGTTATCCGAATCAGGTTGCGACAAACTATTTGAGATAATTCAAAGTTTGTCTGGTGCCCCAACGAATACTGTCGCTACATCTATTTATATGAGAAGGCATGGTTTTTTCATTGCTGCCCAACTACATTTAATGAGTGAACATAATTTACTTTGGGCTGGTGATTTGGACGATGTATCGTTATTCATCGAAAATGATACAATCTTTTTTTCCGTTCCACCTGCCGGCTTTAGACTCGTACAAAACCGTGAAAAAGATATCCGCTTTATTCTTGAGACCTACGGATACCCTGTCGTTGACTATTTAAGCAAGCGTGCAAAAATCGCGAAGTTAATTTTGTGGGAAAACATATGGGGGTACGTCTTATGGATGTACTCGATGCTGCTTCAAGAAAATTCCTTATTTGCACAGCAAGATTTAGATGTTTTATTGGATGATGAAGCTTGGAAACCTGCAATGCGCCGCTCCCCTTTCAAACAATATTTGAACAACCAACAGGCACTGGACGCTATGGCGAATTATAAACGATTAACATGTTGTTTGTATAAGGAGCTTCCGAACACGGAAAAATGCCCCTATTGTCCACTGGCAAAGAGTAAAAGTACAAACGCCTAAGTTCAGAGGCAACAGGCATAAAGCCATTTATAGAAGGTATTCTAAATTTGCACCGTCTTGCCGCAACAAGGGGGGATATAGTTCAATTCCTACCCACTGCGTAACTCACTTCCTCCGCGCATTTTGCGTCCGAAGTCTAGACGTATAAATTCTATGTTGGAAATTATCCTCAGTTCGAGATTTTATAATTTCCTAGACGTTAAAAACAGCCCACACAAACCGTCAATATCCGGTTCGTGTGGGCTGTTTTTATGGTTCCATCTGTTTCGCTAAAAAATGCGCGGCCGTTTCCGCCGCTTTCATTTCAGTTTCGCCGATAAAATGCACCTTTGATAACAGGTAAACAGCACCAATCGTATCCCCCGCAGCAATAATGGGTGCAATACAATAAGACTTCACCTGCTCCACTTGTCCAGGCACCCACTCAATCGCCTTTTCAAGTTTTTCAGTAACGATTTTACGGCCTGTCATAATCTCATCGAGATCAGGCGACAACTGGCGATTCAAATAATCTTTTTTCGATAATCCGGACACGGCAATCATTTCATCCCTGTCACTAATGAGCGCAGGCGTGCCTAGTGTTTCGTACAATGTTTCCGCATACTCTTTTGCAAATTGACCGAGTTCTGATATCGGCGAATACTTCTTCAAAATAACTTCGCCATCCCGGTCGGTAAAAATTTCAAGTGGATCCCCTTCACGAATCCTTAGTGTCCTTCGAATCTCTTTAGGGATAACTACCCTGCCAAGATCGTCGATTCTGCGGACGATTCCCGTTGCCTTCATACATGATGCCTCACTTTCCACAAAATTGAACGTTAACTTTGTTTCAATTGTAGTATGCATCAAGGATGGACAAAATATGCAACATGCCCTTTAGACGGAATCACTAACAACAGTTTCCTTTAAAGACGACTGAAGAATTCGCATCATTTCTTCAAGTACATCAAATGCAGTCTGTTTCCCTGTATGACGCTCATCGATTCTCATGATAAGACAACCATTTTCCATCGTGAACCCAACTGCACGACCAAACGCCATTGAATCGGATACCAGTTTTGCGCCGTCTGTTTTCGCAGTTCCTTCAGGCGATATGCGAACTTCAATAAGCGATTGTTGTTTCTTGATGGATTCGGCACCCGCGATACGTCCCCAAGCTTTTACCCTTGCAACACGTAGTAACAAGTCAGCCTCGAGCGGCATATCACCGAATCGGTCTGTCATTTCATCGACAAGTTCATTGTAGTCGGTTTCATTTTCAATCGCTTTAACCATTTTGTACATTTGAATCTTTTGGAATCCATCACGTACATACTCATCTGGAATATATGCATTAAGCGGCAACGCAATTTCCAAGTCTGGTATATCCGCTTTTACAATACCTGTCTGCTTCTGCTCAACAGCTTCTTGCAACAATTGAGAATAAAGATCGAAACCAACCGAGTCGATGAAGCCATGTTGCTGAGAACCAAGTAAATTACCCGCACCACGAATTGATAAATCACGCATCGCAATTTTGAAACCCGAGCCAAGTTCCGTAAATTCCTTAATTGCTTGAAGACGGTTTTCTGCAACCTCTGTCAGCACCTTATCACGCTGATAAAGGAAATAGGCATAGGCAACACGATTCGAACGCCCAACGCGCCCACGTAGTTGGTAGAGCTGTGATAACCCCATACGGTCAGCGTCTTGAACGATAAGTGTATTGACATTCGGAATATCGATACCTGTTTCAATGATGGTTGTCGTTACAAGAACATCATACTCACCTTCAAGGAAACTTAAAATCACCGACTCAAGTGCCGACTCGCCCATCTGACCATTGGCAAATCCAACTCGCGCTTCAGGCACAAGCTGCTTGATTTCATCGACTTTACGCTCCATATCTTCCACCCGATTATACAAGTAGAATACTTGCCCACCACGGCCCATTTCCCTTTCAATTGCCTCGCGGACAAGTGCAAAGTTTTGCTCCATAACATAAGTCTGGACAGGGAAACGGTTTGCTGGTGGCGTTTCAATAACGGACAAATCACGAACACCAAGCATCGACATATGGAGCGTCCGTGGAATAGGTGTTGCGGTCAATGTCAGGACGTCGACATGTGTTTTTAACTGTTTAAGTTTTTCTTTATGCGTTACGCCAAATCGCTGTTCTTCATCGACAACAAGTAAACCAAGATCATGGTAGGCGATATCTTTAGAAAGAAGGCGATGTGTACCAACGATAACGTCGACTGTTCCCGCTTTCAATCTTTTCAACGTCTCCGTTTGTTCCTTCTTTTTCCGGAAACGATTTAAGAGGGAAACTTCAACTGGGAAACCAGAAAAACGCTCTTTCATTGTTTCGTAATGCTGTTGCGCTAAAATCGTTGTAGGTACAAGGAATGCGACCTGCTTGCCATCTGATACAGCCTTAAATGCAGCACGAATTGCAACTTCCGTTTTACCATAACCAACATCCCCACAAAGTAAGCGGTCCATTGGACGTTCTTTTTCCATATCCAATTTCACTTCAGCGATAGATCTGAGCTGATCATCGGTTTCGTCGTAAGGGAACGCGTTTTCAAATGCCATTTGCATGTCGTCATCCACTGCAAATGCATGTCCCTTTTCCGATTCCCGTTTGGCATACAGCTCAATTAGGTCGTCCGCAATGTCTTGTACTGCTGCGATAACTTTTGTTTTCGTCTTCTTCCAGTCTGCCCCACCCAGCTTATGCAGTTTCGGTTCTTTTTCCCCGGAGGCGACATATTTCTGGATTAAATCGATCTGGTCGGCAGGAACGAATAGCTTATCTTCTCCGCGGTACCTGATGTCGAGGTAATCTTTGTGAATACCGCTTACTTCGAGCGTTACAACCCCGTAATACTTCCCAATCCCATGATGAACGTGAACGATATGATCACCTGGCTTGATTTCCGAGTAACTTTTGATGCGTTCTGCATTGGTCATCTTTTGCGGACGTGCTTTCCGTTTCGGTGTCCCTTTGAAGAGCTCAGAATCTGTTATAACTGCCATCCGTTGAAACGGCAGCTCGAAGCCAGCAGACAAATCGCCATCGATGACAATTATGCCACCTGCTTTTGACGGTTTGCCAGACAAGGCAGATTGCATATCGTAATCTTCAAGGATAGATTGGACTTTCTGCATTCGTTCATTGCCGTCTGCGATAATGAAAATATTGAAACGTCCTTGGTGCCAGCGTTCTATCTCATTTTTCAATAAACTCATCTGCCCATGGAACTGCTGCATCGGTTTACAAGAAAACGTCACTGTCTTTTTCACAACAATTCCTGGAACTGTGCGCACGAAAAGGGATAAATATACTTTTCGTTGCTTTAATGTTCCATGTACCTCTTCGAATGAATATGAAGTTTTTGCATCATGAACAATTTTCCCTTCTTCAAGAAGAGCAACCATCCATTCCTTTTCATCCGACTCTAGTGATGCAACAACCTCAAGGACCCTTCCGATTTCATCAAATAAAACGATTCCGTTACTTGGAAAATAGCTTTCAAGGGAAGTCGTTCCAGCTGAAAACGATGCATATTTCAACATATTTTCCGGAATGGATCCCTCCCTCATTAAAGCAATATCCCCCTTCATATTAATGGTTAACCGTTCTTTCGCATCCACATCGTTCATCTTCTTCAAACTAACGCCAAGCGCATTCTCCAGGTTTTCTGCGATGATCGTCAAATCTTCAGCCTTCCAAACAAATTCGGCAGCGGGAAGAATTGATACGTCTTTCAACTTACCTGTTGAGCGCTGATCTTCCGCCGAGAACGTGCGAATCGAGTCAACGTCTGTATCAAATAATTCAATCCGTACGGGTTCTTCCAAATTCAGCGGATATAAATCCAGGATACCCCCACGCAATGCAAACTCACCTGGTGCTGTTACCATTGACTGTCTCGTATAACCCATTGACACAAGTCTTTCAAGCCATTCTTCCATATTAATTTCTGCGCCTATTGTCGTTGATAATGAATTGGATAGCCAGCGTGCTTTTTCAGGTAATAGTTTTTTCATGCCTGCAATCGGCGTGATATAAACCCCCTTCCCAGTTCGTACCATATGATCTAATGTATCGATGCGCTGGGCGCGAAGTTCATAGCTCGAAACAGAAAAGTCCGCAGCAATGAGTTCCTCTGCAGGGTAAAGGTGGACGAGTGAATCGCCCAACATTTTGACGAGGTCTTCATATGTACGCTGGGCTTGCAATAAATTTGGGGATACGATAAGAATGGGCCGTTTGCTCGACTGCTGAAGCACTTTGAAAAGAATCGACTTCGCCCCGCCTGACAATCCCGCGATAAGTTGACGGTCTATTCCCGCCTCCAACTCTCCCACTAGTTCGTCAATCTCTTTCTCTTGTAAAAACAAATCTATTAGTGATTCCAATGCTACACATCCTTTCTTTCATAATAATAGTAGGCGTTCAAAAAGGGCTAGGCCATTCAAGTGCGCCAAGTCCAAACTATATTTATATATTGGAAAAATAATTATCTATATATGTTGTAATAAAGAATCCTACCAACAACGCTTGGCACTAGGGGATGCCTCCCACAATAAGCCGGATAGAAAATCACTGTCAGACTTATTGCTTCGGCTAACCCAGTAGACGCCTTTGCTGGAAATTATCTCATTAACTGGACATCAAGTAACCGAAGCCCTAAGACATCCCCTTATGCCGCAGCCAATTCAAAATAATTTAATAGTTCAACACAACTACCTTTAGACAGAAAAACAGAAAAAGCTTTGGACGCATTTAGCGCCAAAGCGTACATCTTATTGAAGCCATTTGTTAAGTGTATAGTAGTCCGGGAATCGTTGAAGCGATTGCTCACACTGTTCGCAGATGCATCGCACCGTCAATGCCCCGTCTTTTTCATACGTCAGAAAATGCTCAACTTCCTCTTCGTCCATCTTGTGCAGCAGAAGGATAGCCTCCTTCGCAGATTCAAACGGAAGTGTGCCAATTTCAGTCTCACAGTGCCGGCAAGTATAACGGATCGCCATTTTAGTCTCCGCCCCTTTTCTCAAAGTATAGGCGCAAGACGGCTTTATTATTCCTTATACACCATTAAAGTTGTTCATGACATCATTAAATGGTTTGCCCAGCCACGCTTCACATGCGGATGCACTTTTTTTCACCATGTCTTCAATTAATGGTTTTTCATCTTTGCCGAAAGGTGCTAGAACGTAATCAGCCACTTTCATACCACCGATGGGACGACCAACACCGATTCGGATTCGATTGAACTGGTCCGTACCAAGATGAGCAATAAGTGATTTCATGCCGTTATGGCCACCTGCACTGCCTTTTTGACGCAGTCGAATTGTTCCGGGAGCAATATCAAGATCATCATACAGAACAACGATATCTTCTACGTCGATATCGAAGTAATCCATCAATGGCCGAACACATTCACCAGATAGGTTCATATAAGTAAGCGGCTTGACAAGCATTACTTTTCCTTCCGGACGATGGACAACCGTATACATGCCACCAAATTTCGATTGTACTGCAGTGATTGGCAGACGAGTACTAAGCTCGTCAATGACATGAAACCCCACATTATGGCGTGTTTTTTCATATTGTTTACCCGGATTTCCGAGTCCTATTATCATTTTCATAGATTTCATCTTCCTTTTACACTAGAGGATTTAGAAAAGCGCTAGAGTCTAGACACCGATTCATGTAGATAAAGTTATACTTTCCTATCCTTGAGAAAAGCACAAGGATAGGAAACGATACAGATGCCATGGGCTTAAAGAGAGCAAAAAAGGCAGTCTAAGTGAGCGACTTCCTGTCGCAAACGACTGCATAGCTATATCTTAGAAGCCTTGTGACTAGTGCTAAGACACTATTCCAAGTTAAAAAACCTATAATTACTTAACTATGAAACAGAAAAGAAGCGCACGGATTTCCGTGCGCTCATGTTTGTATTACTTCGCTTCTTTCTTCTCACCAATTACTTCTGGCTCTTCTGATTCAGAAGCTTCGCTTTCAAGTTCTTCCATCTCCGCCGCTGTACGTGGTGATGAAATTAGAACAAGTGCATGATCATCTTCGTTTAAAATCTCATATTTCGAATTCGCACGAATTTCAGCTACTGTAATCGTTTCGCCGATTTGAAGTTTTGAAATGTCGATATCAAATGTCTCCGGAATATCCGAAGGTTTCACTTTGATGGTCACTTCACGGTTCGGTTGTTGAAGTACGCCTCCCTCTTTCAAGCCAACAGATTCGCCAATAAGATGTATAGTAACATCTACTTCAAGCTCCTCTGTCATATTGATAGCAAGGAAGTCCGCATGTCGAATTTCACCTTTTAATACGTCAGATTGATAATCGTTTAGGACAACATTAAGGTCCTTCCCGTCAATATTAAGTTTAATAACGCCATTACGGCCCGTTATTTGTAATGTTTTCAGTAAGTCTCGCTCTTTTACTGAAATCGATGTAGCTTCTGTTTTATAACCGTAGACGACCGCTGGAACATAGCCCTCTTTACGTAATCCAGTTAGTGCTGATTGTTTTGATGGTACTCTCGCTTCTGATTGTATAGTTGTACTCATTTTATTTAATCACCCTTCTTTAAAAAAAGTTGTGTTAACTAATAAATACCCAATGACAAGCGACATGAAACATCTAAATTAAATTTACTCAAACAATGTACTAACAGATTTCTCTTCGAACACACGCACGATCGCTTCTGCAAGCAATGAAGCGATAGAAAGTTGCTTGATTTTTGGGGATGTTTTCGTTGCCGGAAGCTCAATTGAATTTGTAATAACCAATTCTTTAATTTGCGAATTATCAATTCGTTCGATTGCTGGACCTGACAACACTGGGTGTGTACAACAAGCATACACTTCTTTTGCTCCACTTTCGATTAAAGCGCTCGCCGCAATTGTGATTGTCCCTGCTGTATCGATAATATCATCAATTAGGATTGCTGTTTTCCCTTCAACATTGCCAACGATATTCATCACTTCAGCAACATTTGGGCGTGGGCGACGTTTGTCAATAATCGCAATAGGTGCTTTCATGCGGTCCGCCATCTTACGCGCACGCGTTACACCGCCATGATCCGGTGATACAATAACAAGCTCATCGATGTTCAAGCCTTTTCCTTTAAAGTATTCTGTAAGGATTGGCTCAGCAACAAGATGATCGATTGGGATATCGAAGAAACCTTGGATTTGTGGTGCATGCAGATCGATTGCAATGACACGGTGGGCTCCTGCTGTTTCAAGTAAATTTGCAACAAGTTTCGCTGTAATCGGTTCACGTGAACGTGCTTTACGATCTTGGCGCGCATAGCCATAATAAGGCATAACGACATTGATTGTGCGTGCTGACGCACGTTTCAAAGCGTCAATCATAATAAGAAGTTCCATCAAGTTTTCATTGACAGGGTACGATGTCGACTGGATGACAAATACATCGCAGCCACGGATACTTTCTTCGATATTGATTTGGACTTCTCCGTCACTGAATTGTTTGACCGAGCATTTGCCAAGTGGACGTCCGATTTTTTCCGCTACTTGCACCGCAAGTGTTTGGTTCGAATTCAAAGAAAATATCTTAAGTTTATCGTTAGGATAGTGATTAGCCATCATGTTCCCCCTGTTTAACTGAGATTTAGTTTGTTTGCATATCCTTCTTTATTCTCCTGCCGTGCACGCGCAATTGCAAGTGAACTTTCTGGCACACTTTTAGTAATTGTCGATCCAGCTGCTACATATGCACCTTTTCCAACTGTAACTGGAGCGACTAAATTGGAATTACAACCAATAAATGCATTATCTTCAATTGTTGTAAGATGCTTGTTCTTGCCATCGTAGTTAACAGTGATTGTTCCACAACCTACATTTACATGCGACCCAATTTTTGCGTCACCAATATAGCTTAAATGTGACACTTTGCTACCTTCACCTAGTGTCGCCTTTTTCACTTCCACAAAGTTACCGATTTTCACACTGTCGCCAAGATCAGAGTCCGGGCGGATATGTGCGAACGGTCCTATTGCCGTAGTTGAACCAATTCTGCTAGATAGTACAACAGATGAATGCACATTTGTATTATCACCGATTACACTGTCGACAATCTGGCTATTTGGTCCTATTACACACTTATTGCCGATAACGGTATGACCTTCAATCATTGTGCCCGGTTGAAGAACTGTATCACGGCCAATTTCGGCTGCCGCGCTTATATACGTGCTTTCGGGGTTGATAATTGTTACACCATTCCGCATATGCTTTTCAGCTATACGTCTACGCATGACACGCTCTGCTTCTGCCAAGACTACGCGGTCATTGATACCGAGTGTTTCACTGAAATCCCCTGTCACGTATGCTGAAACGAGTGCATTTTCAGATTGCAAAATACCGACAACATCAGGGAGATAGTATTCCCCTTGCGTATTATTATTTTTCACTTTTTTCAACGTTTCAAAAAGTGTCCGATTGTCAAAGCAATAGGTCCCTGTATTGATTTCCGTCACTTTTTGTTCTTCAGGAGTTGCATCTTTCTGTTCAACATTTCGGAGGACTTGGCGACTCTCTCCCCTGATAATGCGCCCGTATCCTGTTGGATCATCCGCATTAGCCGTCAAGATAGTTGCTTTTGCTCCTGTTGCTTTATGATGCGCAATCAATTCCTCCATTGTCTCAGAACGAATGAGCGGCGTATCTCCGCATACAACGATAGTCGTACCATCCAAGTCACCAATAAGCCTCTCAGCCTGCTGAACAGCGTGTGCCGTGCCTAATTGCTCTTGCTGTAGCGCATATTCACTTTTCTCTCCAAGCGTTTCTTCTACCGTTTCTGCACCATGTCCAACAATCGTAACAATTCGACCAATACCAAGACCGCGTATATGATCAATTACGTGTTCGACCATCGGTTTTCCACAAACGGGATGCAGTACTTTATATAAATCGGACTTCATCCGTGTACCTTGCCCTGCAGCCAGGACAACGGCATATGTATTTGTCATTTAATAGCCCCCATGAATGAGGGATGAAGGCGAATCCCCCTCGAATGTTTTCACTATTGACTATAGCTGAAAACGGGCTAATTTTCAACCTCATACCTCTTGACAAGTTGATTACAATCTTTTATCATTATTTTCTCTTTTTTATTCAGCTTTTTAATGCCAAAAAAATCCATAAAAAAAGCGCAGGGAACCTGCAAGTGAACACAACCTAAGTTGTCCTTATCATCTAGCACAAAGTGAATCGTAGTTCAATCCCGCTTCAACGGAACCCACATCCTGCAGGTCTCCGAGCATTTTGTGCCCGGAGCCTAGACGTGAAACTTCTATATTGTAAATTATCCACAGGCTGTCTATATTATTTCACGATAAGTATAGGTAAAAACGAAGGGGCCACATCATGCACCAGCGCCTTCAAATACTGCTTCTTCTGCAGAAAGGTGGTATGCCGCCATTACTGCATCTTGGATTTTGGTTCGAGCACTTGTATTAATTGGATGTGCTACATCACGAAACTCTCCATCAGGTGTTCGTTTACTCGGCATCGCTACGAACAATCCCTCATTTCCATCGATGACCCGAATGTCATGCACGACAAATTCATCGTCAATTGTAATCGAAGCAATTGCCCTCATCCTTCCATCAGTTTCCATCTTTCGTAACCTCACATCTGTTACTTCCATCTCTTACCACTCCTTTTGTCTTTACAGTGCATGACGACTATATTCCACAAAAGTAAGCGTTTCCCTTCTTTATAAACACAATTATTTAAACATTTTGAAAGACACGGAAATAAAAAAACCGCCCAAAGTGATATTTGGGCGGGTATCTGTTATTTGGCTACTAGAGCAATAACCTCTATTTCAATTTTTACGTCTTTCGGTAATCTAGCAACTTCAACAGTTGAACGTGCAGGTGTATGAGACCCAAAATGCTGTGCGTAAATGTCATTGACAGCAACGAATTCATTCATATCTTTAATAAAAACAGTTGCTTTGACTACTTTATCCAAAGATGAACCTGCTGCTTTCAGCACTTCTTTTAAATTGGCGAACACTTGGTGCGTTTGATCTTCGATAGTCCCCTCAACAAGCAGTCCTTCCGGTGTCAATGGAATTTGCCCGGATGTATATACCATTCCGTTCACACTAACCGCTTGTGCATAAGGTCCAATTGCCTGTGGTGCGTTTTCTGTCGCTACATAATTCATATCATTTTCCACCTTCCGCAAAATAGTTTCCTTCTTCTAACTCGATGGTCCCATTCTTTTCATTTACTGCATGAAGCTTAACAAGAGATAAGTAGTTATCGACGAGAACCTCTTCAGCATGATCGGATTCTACTAGAACAGCTATACCTGCCAGTTCGCAACCAAATTCCTCCAGAAGACTCTTCATCCCAAGCATCGTACCGCCTGCTTTCATGAAATCGTCTGTAATGAGGACTTTGCGTCCGCTTTGCATGCTTCTTTTCGATAATACCATTGTTTGAATACGTCTGGTTGAACCAGATACATAATTAATGCTCACAGTTGGTCCCTCGGTCACCTTGCTATCACGGCGAACGACAACGACTGGGACATTCAGGTGACGCGCAATTGCATGGGCAATCGGAATACCCTTCGTCGCTACCGTCATAATCACATCAATGTCTGTCTCCGCGTACGCTGAAGCAAATACTTTACCCACACGATCCATAATGCGCGGATTGCCAAGAAGATCCGTCATGAATAAATAACCGCCTGGCAGCAATCGATCCGAATGCCCAAGTTTCTCCATTAGAAGCGACATCACTTCACGAACGTCGGATTCTACCATCTTCGGGATGAACTTCACTCCTCCCGCTGCTCCGGAAACCGTCACCAGTTTTCCTGTGCCTTTTTCCTCAAACGTTTCTTTTACAATCGTCAAATCCTCACTAATCGAGGATTTAGCCGCTTGGTAACGTTCGGAGAAGAAGGTCAGTGGAATAAGTTCATGTGGAGATTCTAACAATTGGCTAGTCATATCTACAAGCCGCTCGCTCCTTTTCCACTTCATAGTACCATCTCCTAAACCCGAATATTTTAATGTACATTACCACAATCGTACGTATTTAATCAAGAATTGTATGTCCACCGACCATTCTAACCGCATATACTTCTGGACAGAACCCTTTTAGCCCGTTATAAATTCTCGGTACCCTGGATTCATGTTTAACGAGACCGAAAACTGTCGGGCCGCTACCACTCATTAAAACTGCATCTGCACCAAATCTCTTCATCTGCTCTTTCAGAACAACGACTTGTGGATACAGATCCATTGTGACGGTTTCTAGGACATTTCCGACTGAGTTGCACATTTTGTCGTAATCTCCCGCCCTTAATGCTTCAATCATTCGAACCGTATCGATATGATCAATCGCAGATAAATTCAGCTTTCCGTATATATCTCCTGTCGAAACCGAAATGGCCGGTTTCGCGAGAATGACCCAACAGTTTGGTGGGGGAGGTAGGATTTCAATTAATTCTCCGCGCCCCGTCGCAAGTGCTGTACCGCCATGTACGCAAAATGAAACATCCGAACCAATTCGTGCCCCAAGCCTCGCGAGTTCTTCGACACTCAATTTTAAATTCCATAGCCTATTCAATCCCCGTAGCGTAGCAGCAGCATCCGAACTTCCGCCCGCGAGCCCTGCAGCAACAGGAATACTTTTTTCTAGTGTAATCTCAACACCTTTTGTAATACCACATTCAATTTGTAACAATTCAGCAGCTTGATAAGCCAAGTTCTTTCGATCATTGGGTACATGTCGTTCTGACGCCTTGATGATGATTTTCCCGTTATCTGTCGGACGAAGCCAGATTCTGTCTGCTAAATCAACCGTAGTCATAATCATTTCGACTTCATGAAAATTATCCGGTCGCTTATGTAATACATCGAGTGTTAAATTGATTTTTGCTGGTGCCTTTTCATAAAGCATCCGGCTCCCTCCATTCCAGCTAGTCTGTATCCCCCTATTTTAGCATAGGGTGAAATATTTGCGCTGTGAAATGATAATAATAGGATAATTGATTTTTGAAAGCCTCGGTTTCAGAACAAATGTGGAAACACAACCGACCATATAATCATACCTACCATTCATAAACAACGGACGACCAATCCTATCTATATCGCACAACTTCCCAAGCACTAAAAAGAAGAGCTGACCGGATATCTTGATGCTCCCGGATTCAGCTCTTCTTTTGTCAGCCTGTTAGTTGGATAATGGGTAATTCATAGCGTTATTTCTTTTGTGCTACTCCTCGTTCGGCCATTTCAATTGCTCGCTTCACCATATTGCCCGCGTCGCGTGATTTGATGCCGCCCCAACCTTCTCGCTCCACAACATCATAAAATCCAAGCTCTTTCGCAATTTCTACCTTCAAGCCTTCAGACATAATGCCACGTTTTTTCGCCATTCGGTTTTCCTCCTTTTGGCTGACAATTGTAGTATGAACCAAACGAAAGAAAAAACACCCGCACAAGACATCCATTTTCAGAATGCTTGCACAGGTGTTGTTTAAAAATGAATTAAATCATTAAGACTGTAATTATTTGATAATGAATGCAGTAGGATCTGCACCTTCAAGAATTGTTATTTCAACCGCTTCGGTTAAAATGTCTGCGTAGCTGTAAGATACTCTTTCAAATGCATTTTCGTCCTGGTCAAGTTCAACTACGAATACTGCACGATATGTTTCCCGCAGCACTCCAGCTCTCTCGATTGTCTTCTTCCGACCACCGTTTGCTTTTAAGTGCAAACGTTTTCCCAGATGAGAATCCAA
Organism: Sporosarcina sp. resist; assembly: GCF_014302295.1. Taxonomy (NCBI): domain Bacteria; kingdom Bacillati; phylum Bacillota; class Bacilli; order Caryophanales; family Caryophanaceae; genus Sporosarcina; species Sporosarcina sp. resist. Next base: position 4,994,420 of record NZ_CP060287.1, read on the forward strand.
TGACTTCTTAATGTCCGCTAATGTTTTTGGCACGTCGCTTACACCTCACTAAGTATAAGCATAACACTTTTAAAAGTTTCTGTCAATTAAAATCTTCATTTTAACAATTGCTTGTCTACTTTGTCAATCTTTTTATTAGAAAAAAGGGTATTTTTCTAATAAAAACGTTCTAACTCTATCGTTTTTTCTTCTTCTCAAAGAAGTCCTCATACAAGGCATTCGACAAGTTTGCAAATTCTTCTATTGTCAGTGTTTCTCCACGTCGGCCAGGGTCCATGCCAATTTGTTCGAAAGCTTGCAAGATCACTTCTTTCTTCAACTTGCCATTAGGAAGTGAGGATTGCAAGTTGTTCAAAATCGTCTTCCGGCGCTGGACGAATGAACCTCTAGAAACTACAAACATAAAGTCTTCATCGATTACTTTTGCTGGCGCCGTTTCTTTTCTTGTCAAACGTAGAACAGCCGACTCAACGTTTGGTTGCGGCATGAATACCGTCTTCGGTACAATCATAGCCACTTCCGCATCCATATAGTACTGAATAGCTATGGATAGAGAACCGTATGCTTTTGTCCCTGGAACGGCGGTAATGCGATCTGCTACTTCTTTCTGCATCATAACTACCATACCTGATACTGGAACTTTACCAAGTAAGAATTTCATGATAATTGGCGTTGTCACATAATAAGGCAAGTTTGCAACAACTACAACATCCTCATAATCCGCGAAGTGATCCTGCATTACTTGTAGAAGGTCAGCTTCCAGTATGTCCTGATGAACGATTGTCACGTTGTCGTAAGGCGACAGGGTATCTTCCAATACAGGAAGGAGGCGTCCGTCAATTTCAAAAGCGACGACTTTTCCTGCGCTTCTTGCAAGATGTTCTGTCAATGCACCAATACCGGGTCCGATTTCAATAACACCTGTTTTTTCGGACAAGCCTGCGTGCGAAACGATATTGCGTAAAATATTGGGGTCAATCAAGAAGTTTTGACCTAAACTTTTTTTGAGCGAAAAACCGTATTTAGCGAGAATCTCTTTCGTCCTGACCGGAGTCGCAATATCTTTATTCATTATTTTCCGTTTCCTCCTCGTCTAGAACCTTTAATACTTCTCCCAATCGATCATAACCAATTCGGAACATTTCCAACCGCTTCTTTAATCCTTTGCCATTCACTTGACCGATTTGCAACAGCTCACTTAAGCGCTCACGGCGCCTTTTTGCATCAGGATGTCCGATAAGCCTAGCCGTCATCAAATCTGCTAGTGGTATATCAACAGCAGGCTGGTCGTCCACGGTGTAAACCGCACTTAGCGCAGCCCGTATATGCTCATCATGTGCATGCTCAATACCTAGCCCCGATCCATTTTTGGCAATCGTCAGCTTCTTTTCAAGAAAAGCATGTTTAACACCTGGAATACGCTCTTCAATGATGGCGCGGATTCTTCTGCCAGGAAAGTCGGGATCCGTGAATACGATGACGCCTCGCGTTTCCTGAGCATGCCGAATACGCGTGAGTGTTAACTCGTCGATTGCAGAACCGTTCGTTTCAATCGTATCCGCACCTGCTGCCCGTTTCACGGCTACTGTATCAGACTTGCCTTCAACAACAATAATTTCTTTAATGTTCACAAAAATCCTCATTCCCATTGCATTCTTTCCCTAATTCTACTCTGACGGCAAGCGGATGTACAGATGGGCAGGCGATCAATTACGCCTCGGCGTAATTCAAAATTTATAATATCCCCCATAGGTTTAACTTCCTTCAGCAGAAGATAGCTATAACACAATAATCCGCGGGACTAATATCAGTCCTGCGGATGTATATATCAATCGATGATTTTAATTTTCACTTGGCGTCTGCCGAATTTATAAGCATCGCCTTTCGTTGCTACGTGCAGATCAATCTTCTTGCCTTTGATTGCACCGCCTGTATCCCCTGCAACGGCATAGCCATATCCTTCAACCCACACTTTAGAACCGAGCGGGATAACGCTTGGGTCGACTGCAATGACTTTCAAATTAGGGTTCGCACGTAAATTAATGCCTGTTCGTGTAATTCCAGAACAACCATTACAATGCGCCGTATAGGCCGTAGCGGTTACGTAGAACTCCCCACCTTCCGCGGATGAATCGTTACGCGATACAGTTTTTGAATTAGACATCCCAGCTGATGCACTTGCGACCATCACTTGCGAGCCTATGGAAACGATCTTCGTTTGTGGTTTTTTAATTGACTTCTCTTCTAGAAGCTTACGGGAAATTTCCTTCCCGTTTTCTTTCACAATTTCAAACTTCCGTGAAACCGTTCCTTTTTTTCCCGCTTGGACGATTTTTTCGCGCCCTTTCAGTAAAGATGGATCGTTGCGTGTTTCAACTGCAAAGTTCGCCGGTTCTTCCACTACATCGGTGACTTTTTCCACTCGTACGACTGCCACTATAGAGCCAGGCTTTAGATACCCATCTGCCTTTCTATTCAGACGATCGTCATCATTCAAATGAATGTTCTCTCTCTTTAAAAAGTCAGCGACCGTAGTCGAAGTTGACCGGACCTTCTTTTCTTCTCCGCCGTCATTCAACGTTACTTCAAACGCTTTTTGGACGGTAATGCTATTTTCTTTCCCTAGCTGTTCATCTAGCACTGGGTTTACAACATCATATTCGGTAATTTCGATATCTGCTTCAGCAAGTATCTCTTCCACCTTATGATTAGTCGTCCATATGGATTTGGTATCCTGATCGACATTTATTACAACTTGTTGCGACTGTTCCCACCTAATCGATAGACCATCCTCGATAGGTGTATTCACTGAGGGTATTACTAGATCGTGTTTGGCAACTTCAATTTCCTGTTCGGAGAGAAGTTTACCAACTGTATGTGCGTGCGTTTTAATGTTAAGTTCTTTACCGTCCACGTCCAACGTGATCGATTTTTTTGTTCCCTCAAAGAGAACAAGTGAAATAACAGTAACAAATAGCGTTAGCGAAACTACGGTAATCGCTACTTTTTTACTCCTCAATGACTTATAGAACAGGTTTTTCATGGTACTTTTTGACATGAAAAAAACTCCTCCTTCATCACTCGGCTGATTATAAAGGGTACTCTTCGGCATGTCAACCCGTATGAATTTGGTGAATAACAAATTTAGGAAGCCCTTCATATAAAAAGCATGGAAAACTTCCTACCATCTTATTCATGTTATGTTAAATACTTTCAAAGCGTTTGCGGTCGTTCTTTTTGCCACTTCTTCAACAGGGAGACCTTTAAGTCTCGCTATTTCTTCCGCAACAAGCGTCACCCATGCCGGTTCATTCCTTTTTCCACGGTACGGATGAGGTGCGAGATAAGGCGCATCTGTTTCGATTAATAAATGATCAAGCGAAATTTCCGTTGCAACTTGTTTTGGCGCCTTTGCATTTTTAAATGTAACTGGTCCTCCCAATGAAATCATGAAATTCATTTTTATGCAGTCATTTGCAGTCTCGACACTTCCACCAAAACAATGCATAATTCCGCCCGTTTTTTCTGCTCCCTCTTCTTTCAAGATACGAACGACATCCGCCGTTGCATCTCGGTTATGGATAATAATTGGCAGGTTTACTTTCTGGGCAAGCTGAATCTGTTTTCTGAACACTTCCTGTTGCACATCTCGCGGTGATTTATCCCAATGATAATCCAGTCCTGTTTCCCCTATACCAACAACTTTAGGGTGCGCGGCGAGTGATTCAATCCATTCCAAGTCTTTTTCTGTGCAGTCGATTGCATCTACAGGATGCCAACCGACAACGGCGTAAATGAAAGCGTGCTGTTCAGTCAGTTCCATTGCCTTCAAAATCGTCTTGCGATCAAATCCAACGACCACCATCTTGTCAACACCGGCTTCTTGGGCACGTTGAATCACTTCATCTATATCTTCTTCATACTGATCTGCATTTAAATGAACGTGTGTATCTATATACATTATTTTCGCCTCACAATTGTTTTATTTTAATCGAACGGGTTTCCTTCTTATTCGCTACGGCGCTAGGGGATGCCTCCCACCCTAAGCCAAGCAGCTTCGCCCGCCAGTCTTAGGGCTTCGGCTACCCCTTGTAAGGCGCCTTCGCTCAGTTTATATAGGTATTCATTTGTTCAACTCAAATAGTTTACAAATTGATAATATACTCAAAAAAAGAAAAACGGCGTTTCCATGAGGGACGCCGTTTCTATTCTTATTTAACTTGTGCACCATTTTCAAGTGACTGATCGACTGTGGCAAGTTTCAAAATACCATCTGATTTCCCAGCCAAAATCATACCTTGGGATAGCTCTCCACGTAATTTTACAGGTTTCAAGTTGGCAACAACAATTACTTTCTGCCCGACTAGTGCCTCAGGTTCGTAATGTTCTGCGATGCCCGATACAACTTGTCGTTGCTCATAACCCATATCTAGTTGGAGCTTCAGCAATTTATCTGCTTTCGGAATTCTTTCACATGCAGTTACTGTCGCAACGCGTAAATCGACATTCAGGAAATCATCGATTGAAATCTCCGTCACTACCGGCTCTTCAACTTCCACTTTTGCAGGTTGCTCGGCAGGCGCATTCTCAGCCGGTGCAGTAATCGCCATCTGATCACGGATATAAACGACTTCAACATCCGCATCCAGGCGCGGGAAGATTGGTACACCCTTTTCTACGACTTTTGTGCCTGTCGGAATCGCGTTGAAATTCCCCAGCGTATCCCAAGCAAGCAGTTTTTCATCCAGACCCAGTTGCGTCATAATCTGTTTAGGCGCTTCCGTCATAAACGGTTGCAATAATACAGCAATGTGACGGAGTGATGTCGCAAGATGCATCATAACAGACGCTAGTTTCCCTTTATCCGCCTCTTCCTTCGCTAACACCCATGGAGACGTCTCGTCGATGTATTTGTTGGTCCGCGATATAAGAGCCCACAAATCGCCAAGGACAGCGCTAAACTGCATGTTCTCCATTGATGCTTCGTATTTCCCGACTGTAGTCGTCATGAAATTCGTCAAGCTGTCATCGAAATCTGTTGCGACAAGGCCTTGTGTCGGTATCTCTCCGTCGAAATATTTATTGATCATCGAAATTGATCGGTTCAATAAATTTCCGAGGTCATTTGCAAGGTCATAATTCGTCCGCTCCACAAAGGATTCGGGTGAGAATACACCATCTTGCCCAAACGGCAATTCACGAAGAAGGAAATAACGTGTCGCATCGAGTCCGTAGCGCTCAACAAGCATTTCCGGATAGACGACATTGCCTTTAGATTTCGACATTTTTCCATCTTTCATCATGATGAAACCATGTGCAAATACTTTCTTCGGCAACGGTAAATCGAGTGCCATTAAGAAAATCGGCCAATAAATTGTATGGAAACGAACAATATCTTTTCCAACAACATGGACATCCGCCGGCCAATACTTTTTGAATAACGAATCGTCATCTGACTGATAGCCAAGCGCTGTGATGTAGTTCGTCAACGCATCGACCCATACATAAATGACATGCTTCAGATCCCCAGGAACTTTTATGCCCCAATCAAACGACATACGAGAAACAGATAAGTCTTCAAGCCCCGGTTTGATAAAGTTATTAATCATTTCGTTTTTACGCGATTCCGGTTCGATAAACTTCGGATTATCTTCGTAAAACTTCAACAGTCTTCCAGCATACTTCTTCATATTGAAGAAGTATGATTCTTCCTTCACTTTTTTGACAGGTCGTCCACAATCAGGACAGTTGCCATTTTCAAGCTGCCCTTCCGTAAAGTATGTTTCACAAGGTAGGCAATACCATCCTTCGTACTCCCCTTTATAAATATCGCCGTTATCAAGGAATGTTTTAAAAATCTTTTCGACAATCACTTTATGGCGCTCTTCCGTCGTACGGATGAAGTCGTCATATGAAATGTCCATTGTATTCCAGACCTTTTTCGCTGTCTCTGCGATACCATCGACAAACTCCTGCGGTGGCAGTCCGGCCTCTTGCGCTTTTTCCTGTATCTTTTGACCGTGCTCATCCATTCCAGTCAGGAACCGAACATCATACCCGCGCAGTCGTTTGTAACGAGCCATCGCGTCTGAAGCGACAGTGGTATATGCGGTACCAATATGGAAATTCCCGCTTGGATAATAAATAGGTGTAGTAATATAGAAAGTCTTTTTCTGATCAGCCACGAATATTCCTCCAGTGTATAAGTATGTACTATCTATTCTATCTAAAGCGTACTGGCGATACAATGAAATTCCTCGACAACAGCTAACGTCATTGTTATTTCCGTGTCTATTAGTCTACTTTTGTCGAAAAATAGCGCACTTTTTTAAATAACTACTATTTTTCTCATAGTTTTAAGCGCCTAGTATTGACGTTAATTGGAAGACTTGGTATGATAAAAGTTGTTAAGAGAATTTTGTCGAATTTTGACGAAACTAAATGTATCGAAAGGAGTTAAACTCATGAAATCAACTGGTATTGTAAGAAAAGTCGATGAACTTGGACGTGTAGTAATTCCAATTGAATTACGCCGTACACTTGGTATTGCACAAAAAGACGCTTTGGAAATTTACGTTGATGAAGATAAAATCATCTTGAAGAAATATATGCCGAATATGACATGCTCGATTACGGGCGATGTGTCTGACGACAATTTAAGTCTTATCGATGGCAAGTTAATTTTGAGCCCAGAAGGCGCAAAACAACTCATCAAGGAAATTGAAGATAGCTTAAAAAAGTAAATCAATAATAGTATTGTCCGGATCGGTTAACCGTTCTGGATTTTTTTTCGTTGCTTAGGATACTATGAAACCTCATACTGTGAATACATTGCAACATAAAAATTTCACGTCCAGACTACAGCGCATTTCTTATGTACTACTGTCTGTCTGTCATTCATCTTCGACATGAAATTCTTTATAAACATCGCGACGGCTTAATCCACGGTCATTTGCTACTTCTCGGATTGCCTCTTTTGAACGAAGACCTTTTCTTTCCATCAATTCTGTCACATGATCACGAATTTCTAAGTCGTTCCACCACGCCTGTTGCTCTTCTACAATAACTCCGTCACTGCCTTCGATTACAATACAGAACTCGCCACGTATTTCATTTGATTCTGCCCATAAAACAGCTTCTTCAAGCGTACCACGAAGAAATTCCTCAAAACGTTTTGTCAATTCCCTTGCCAGGACAACAGAGCGTGTCCCACCGAAGCTCGTCTGTAACGCGCGTAAAGTCTCCTTTAGCCTGTGAGGTGCCTCATATAAAATAACCGTCTCTTCTCGTTGTTTTAAATCGTCTAATTGAATGTTCCTGGCCTTCTTCTGACGTGATAAGAAACCAAAGAACATAAAAGGTTGCGGTACTAACCCTGAAGCAACTAGCGCGCTGATTGCTGCATTCGCACCTGGAACAGGAACTACGTCGTACCCTGCAATAATTGCCTTGGCTACAATGTCTGCCCCCGGATCAGAAATGCATGGCATACCCGCATCACTCACGAGTGCAACCGTCTTTCCATCCGCAAGCATGGCCAAAATCTTTTCGCCACCAACTTCAATATTATGTTCATGGTAACTTGTTAGCGGTGTCTTAATTTCAAAATGGTTACATAACCTGATTGTATTTCGCGTATCCTCTGCCGCTATCATATCTACCTCTTTCAAGATACGAATCGCTCGGTATGTCATATCTTCAAGATTACCGATTGGTGTTCCGACTAAAAACAGTTTTCCACCGCCTGGTTCAGCACTTTTCTGTGACTTCATTTACGTTTCGCCTCTTTCTAATATAGATCTCTTTCGCATTCCTCTTCAGTTGTTTAAATTGATACTCTGCCTGCATAGCTTCACGTTTTGTTTCGAAGTTCTCATGGTAAATACATTGTACAGGTCGTTTTGCGCGTGTATATTTAGCACCCTTCCCTTCATTATGTACACGAACACGCTTTTCCAAATCATTCGTATAACCGGCATAATAGGACCCATCCTTGCATTCTAATACATAAAATAAGTGATCACCCATTTTGTCCATAAAGGAGGAGCCTCACTTCTTCCGTATATTCATTATCAGCACCATACACATAGAGAGGCGGTAATACTTTCAAATCTGGCTTACCGTCTTTAATCGCCTCAATTAGCAATGTATTTGCTTCTTTACCTTCTTTCGGATAAATAAACTGAATTCGTTTAGGCTCAAGTCGATTTGCACGCATTGCAGTGACAATGTCGAGTAAACGTCCTGGACGGTGGACAAACGCTGCCTTTCCCCCCTGCTTTAACAATTCGCTTGCCGACTGGATAGCCTGTTCAAGCGTTAGATGGATTTCATGCCTGGCAATTGCCAGATGCTCCGATAAGTTCTTTTCGCTTGCCTCATGCGCTGGGAAGTAGGGAGGGTTACATGTTACTGTATCGTATTTCTCATAGCCGATTTTTGCCGCAATGCCAATGACATCATCATTAAGGATGCGAATCCTGCTTTCCAGCCCATTATACCGGACACTTCTTACCGCCATATTTGCAAGCCGCTCCTGTAATTCAACAGCAGTAATAGTAGCGTTCGTTCTGGCGCTTAAAAACAACGGAATCGCTCCGTTACCTGCACATATATCTACAATTTTTCCAGTTTGTTGTAGCGGGACATAGGCAAATCTTGCAAGTAGTACTGCATCCAAAGAAAAAGAAAATACAGACGGACTTTGAATAATCCGCAAATCTTCCGCTAATAAATAATCGAGTCGTTCATCATCTTGTAAAATTTCATCCATAATATTTTCCTCCATAATAAAAATGCGTGAAGCGCCGAATTAAGGAACACATCCTAAGTACGCCGCGTCCTGCGGCAACAAAGAGGGGTGTAGATCAATCCCTCTCCGATGCATGACCCACCCCCTGTTGGCCCACAATAAAAGAAAAGCCGATGCCTACGTTGCAATAGGATCGGCTCATTTTACACGTTTTGTTTATTTAAGAAAGAGAGGCAGAACAGACAATCTTCCCCTTTACGAATACCACCGTAATGGACATTGCAGACGTGAAATCCTTCATTATATAGGCGCGCTAAATTATCAACGCCTTCTCCAACGTCTATTTTATTCGTTTTTTTCCGATGTTGCCTTGTGTTGATTGTCTGTACTTCTTCATCAATTTGTTTGTCCATTTCTTCAAGCCGCTTGCGCAAATGATGGTTTTCGAGTTGAAGCGAATGGTTCTCTTCCGTCATCTGCGCGACGAATCCAATCAATTCGCGGAATTGCTTTTGCATAGATTCGAGTTCTTGCTCGAATTCCATAACCCTATCCAGAAAACTCTTTTCTTTCAACTATCCCACCTCATTATTTCATCAATTGAGCCATATTTTTTTGTTGTTCCATTATTTCTTCCAACGTATACTCCAATACCAAATCCTGATCCGTCATACTTACTTGAAGAAGGCGTTCAAGCAGATTCAGTCCAACTACTTTTCCAGGCCCCTCAGGTGTTTGGACACGTGTTCCTACATCTGGCATAAGTGCTTTTGCTTCTTCGTAATCATCATTCTCATATTTCAAGCAGCACATAAGACGTCCGCACAGACCTGATATTTTAGAAGGATTAAGTGATAAGTTCTGATCTTTTGCCATTTTTATCGAAACCGGTTCGAAATCACCTAGGAATGTTGAACAGCAAAGCATCCGACCACATGGTCCAATGCCACCAAGCATTTTCGCCTCATCACGTACACCAATCTGTCGCAGTTCAATACGTGTCCGGAAAATCGAAGCAAGATCTTTAACAAGATTCCGGAAATCAACGCGACCTTCAGCCGTAAAGTAAAAGACAATCTTGTTTCGATCGAATGTATACTCGACATCAACCAACTTCATCTCTAACGAATGTTCTATAATCTTTTCTACACCTGTACTAAAAGCCCGTTCAGCCTCAAGACGGTTCTCCTCTACTTTTTCGAGGTCTTCCGTTTGCGCTGGACGAATGATCTTTTTGAGTGGCAAGACAACATCATTCTCACCAACTTCTCTTACCTTACCTGTAACTTTACCGTATTCGATTCCACGTGCTGTTTCAACGATGACGTAGTCACCTTCGTCGAGCGTGTACTCCAGTGGATCGAAATAATATATTTTACCCGCTTTCTTAAAGCGGACACCTACAACTTTATACAACAAGTAACCCCTCCTGCATGCTGAGCACCAATTGTTCCATTAAAAGTGTGCGATTCATATTGCCATGCAATTGCTTTTTCGACTGCAATATTGCCTCCATATTAGCAGACAGCTGGCTATATGTCATCTTCATCGAAAGACCTCTAACTAGTTCTTGCTGATCGGGAAATGTTGCTGTTGACTGCAAACCGGCTTTGGATGCCACCACATCTCTGTAAGCATAAAGCAGTAAATCCAGTCCACTCTCAGTCTCTTCCTTCTCTTTAAATAAAGGGGCCCATTCTGATTGAATGAATAACAACGCTTCATGGACATGTCTATCCGATGCTTCAACCAATTTTAACACTGTTTTTCGCATGTGTGCAAATTGATCATCTCCAGCCAGTCGAAAAGCTTCATCCAGATTGGCAGTGACCATCGTAACGGTCGCTGCCATTGAAGGCGTAATCCCCTTCTCGACTAGCTCACTAATCATCATTTCTCTAGACGGCGGTAGAAAAGATAACCGTTGACACCGTGATTGGATCGTTGGCAATATCGATTGATATGAATCCGTTAAAAGGATTGCCGTTACATCGCCTTCGGGTTCCTCAAGAAACTTAAGCAACGTATTCGCCGCAGCAACGTTCATCCGATCTGCCCTAGTAATAATATATATTTTCCTACCCGACTCGTAACCCTTTTTCGTCATGCTATACACAAGATTGGACATCTGCTCTTTCCTGATATCCTGACCATCTGGTCGAATAAGCGTTACGTTTGGATGATTACTGGACGTCACTCGTCGACAAGAATGACATGTTTCACATGGAACAAAGTTTTCAGGACTAGCACAAAGAAGAAGTTTGGCGAAAAAAAGTGCAACCGCTTCTTTTCCTGTTCCACGTTCACCGTCAAACATATATGCATGTCCAATTCGCCCATTTTTATAAGAAGAACTTAATCGTTCAGTTATTTTTTTTTGCTCTACTACAAGTCGGTTATTCATTTGATCTTGCATAAGCACACACCTCCGTGTTCAAAAAAACCGTGTTTCTTAAACGACAGAAAACACGGAATCACATGTATAGATTGATGAGTAGCCCTTTGATCTCACCAATTTTAGCTAATAGATCGACAGATGTTTTTTCTTCATTCAACAAGTCTTCTGCCAACTCAATAAGCCTTTCATCTATCGTTTCGACAATTTTCAACCTGCGTCCCTCACCGAAACGATTCCATGTATGAGACTGTTTAAGTCCCATTCCAGATTCAACGGCTTCTTTAAGAAAACGTCGAACTAGCATTTTAAATTTAGCCATATCGCGCAAATTGCGAGAACGGGCAATTCGGTCCCCTGCCGATGAAATATCGCCGAGGAGCTTAGTAACCTGCTCTCCTTGGAGGCGCTGCTCTTGTTTAACGACCATTTGGCCGAACCGCGCTCCACCTTGAGATGAATGTAAAGGATCGTTCCTCATCTTATCGAGGCCCGAACGGTAGTCACTATTGACTTTCATTTAGGTTCACCTCTTATTCATCAAAAATGATGAAAATGTTCAATTGGAAGGACGAATACGGTAGCACCGCCAACCTCGACTTCAACCGGGTAAGGAATGTATGAGTCTGCATTTCCACCCATTGGAGAAACTGGAGCTACCATTTGATCTCGTGAACGGCAATTTTCTCGAATAAGTTCAAGCGCCTTCGGAATGAGGGCATCATCGGTACCAATCAAAAATGTCGTATTTCCCGACCGTAAAAATCCTCCCGTACTAGCCAATTTCGTCGCTCGGAAGTCACCTTTGGTCAAAGCCGTAGACAACCGGTTACTGTCTTGGTCCTGTACAACTGCCACAATCAATTTCACGATAATCTCCCCTTTTCCGCTTTCCAACTATTATATCATGAATCTGACTATTTAATGAGTTGGGAGCATATGATTTTCCAAACATTTTCCGTTACTTGCTCTTTAGAGAGCGATGCATCCGTTGATTGAATCCGTTCTGGGTAACGACGAATGAGCTCCTGATAACCCTCATAAACGTTTTGATGAAAATGGATACTTTCATTATCCAATCGATTCTCTTCTCGTTTGTCATTTGCCGCAATTCGCGCAAGTCCTTGTTCTGGATTAATATCAAAAAAGACCGTCAGATCCGGCATCGTATCACTGATAGCAAACTCATTAATCGATAGAACCTCATCAATTCCAAGTCCGCGCGCATGCCCCTGATAAGCTAGCGAACTATCAACAAAACGATCACATAGGACAATCATTCCGTCCTTAAGTGCAGGCATCACTTTTTCAACAAGATGCTGCCTTCGTGCGGCTGCATAGAGAAGTGCTTCCGTCTTCGCATCCATTTCCTGATGATCATTATCGAGGATTATTTCACGGATTTTCTCCGCAATACGAATTCCACCCGGTTCGCGCGTAAGAATGACCTTCAATCCTTGTTCTTCCATACGTTTATATAACTCTTTGATGACTGTTGTCTTTCCAGCCCCTTCAGGTCCTTCAAATGTAATGAATACACCTTTCTGTATCATGTTATTCCTCCACTCTATTCTTTACTACAACTATCTGTTTTTCGTTAATTCGAATTTCCCCCTGGAATTTCGCCCCCATTTGGAGCAATTTCCCTAAAGTTTGAACATGCTCATCCTTTACAATTTCTCCGGCAATTAAAAGCGGAATACCCGGCGGATAGGGAATCACGGAAGCGGCCGCCACACGCCCCAGGGAATCCACGTATGGAATCCACTCCACTTCCATATTCGCCACTTCCTCTGACGTGTAAGCAAGACGAGAAAGTCCCTCCCCAAGTAGTGGTGCTTCTATTGTACTTATTATCTTATCCACTCCATCCAAACAAGTAACCGCAGTTTTAATTTTCTCATAAACTTCATCGAAAGGATAAATCGACCCCACTTTTAATAACGGTAACACGAACAACACTTGATAGGGATCTGCAATTTCACTATAAATTCCTTCCGCTTCCAGTTTCTTTTGTAGATCAAAACCAGAATAACCTTCAATGCGTAAAATAAGCTTTAACGGATCATCCGTTTCAAACGCTCGAAGTCTTGGTATCAGTTTCAAACGTTTGATAAAAGATACCCGCCATTCCACGAAGACCTTTTTATCTTCTTCATTATAAGACTCTGCATAAGCTCTGGCATCGTCAAGCGATGCCATCAACAAATAAGATGGACTGCTAGACTGTAGCATCCCTAAATAACGGGCAACTTTTTCTGCAGCGATGAAGTCTGAGCGTACGTGTAAAAAAGAAGCCATCGTCATCGCTGGCAATGTTTTATGCGCTGAATGAACAACTACATCCGCACCCATCTCCAACGCTGAACGAGGAAACGGTTCACCTACAACAAAATGTGCACCGTGTGCCTCATCTACCAAGACTGGAACTCCATATGTATGACAAAGGTTGATAGTCTCTTCTAACTCGGTCCCTGTTAGGCCATAGTACGTCGGGTAGGTAAGAATAACAGCCTTGGCCCCAGGATAGGCCTTGAGCGCCTCGCCGACTTGCGCAGCGGTCACGCCTCCCGCTGTCTTTGTAGTCACATCCCAAACCGGTGACACAAACACTGGCCTTGCACCAGTCAGCTCAATCGCATGGAAAATCGACTTATGTGCATTGCGCTGAACAATAACTGTTTCACCCGCACGGCACGCCGCATAGACCATTGCCAAATTCCCTACCGTTGAACCATTCACAAGAAAGAAGCTTTGATCCGAACCATAGAGTAACGACAGCTTCTGTTGCGCCTCTTCAATTACACCACTCGGCTCATGAAGATCGTCAAGTCCCTCTAACTCAGTAAAATCATATTGAAGAGCCATCCGTAACTCGGTCGGTAGTCCAGAAAGTATTCCCCCTTTATGTCCAGGCACGTGGAATGAAATCGGGTTTGCTTCTTTGAACTTAGTTAACGCTTCAATAAGCGGCCGATTAGGATCTTTCATTGTAAATCACACTTCCTTTCCTTCTATTATATAGTATCTCAGACCGATCATATAACCAGTACAACCCACATCTGTTGAATAACCATTTTCTTACACAACATACTGGTAAAGGAGGCTCCAAAGTCTTCATTTGGACTAGTATGTTTCCGGAGAAGCCATCTATTCCCTCATCCCCCAAAGCCTCAGTACTTTGAGTACCTATTATAGCCATGGAGATCGACGGATGAACGACAACCATACAAGAAGCACCTAGTGTTTGATTACTTTATTCACTGGTTATTTTGGTTAATCAACAGATATGAGTTCAACCAGTCATGTAGCGCCTGTTCAGCCCCGACAAGGCGTTCTTATTACCTTTACTTACAGGACAGAAGGCGACTCTAGACGAACAAAAAGTCATTACCTACTTGCTGGCAATGACTACATTTCTTCAAATCCATGTTTTCTATGTCCTTTTGCTTTAATTTTCGGAAAAAACATGCAGATAACACAAAACGAGATGATTCTAAAGAATCATCTCGTTTTGTGTTATCCATGGTGCCCGGCGACGTCCTACTCTCGCAGGGGGAAACCCCCAACTACCATCGGCGCTGAAGAGCTTAACTTCCGTGTTCGGGATGGGAACGGGTGTGACCTCTTCGCAATCGTCACCAGACTCTTTGAGCTTGTTCGCTCAAAACTGAATAAAACAGACATTGTGCTACACAGAATCAGGGTAATCAAGCCCTTTTCAAAATTGGTTAAGTCCTCGATCGATTAGTATCCGTCAGCTCCACACGTCGCCGTGCTTCCACCCCAGACCTATCAACCTCATCTTCTTTGAGGGATCTTACTTACTTGCGTAATGGGAAATCTCATCTCGAGGGGGGCTTCATGCTTAGATGCTTTCAGCATTTATCCCGTCCATACATAGCTACCCAGCGATGCCTTTGGCAAGACAACTGGTACACCAGAGGTATGTCCATCCCGGTCCTCTCGTACTAAGGACAGCTCCTCTCAAATTTCCTGCGCCCGCGACGGATAGGGACCGAACTGTCTCACGACGTTCTGAACCCAGCTCGCGTACCGCTTTAATGGGCGAACAGCCCAACCCTTGGGACCGACTACAGCCCCAGGATGCGATGAGCCGACATCGAGGTGCCAAACCTCCCCGTCGATGTGGACTCTTGGGGGAGATAAGCCTGTTATCCCCGGGGTAGCTTTTATCCGTTGAGCGATGGCCCTTCCATGCGGAACCACCGGATCACTAAGCCCGTCTTTCGACCCTGCTCGACTTGTAGGTCTCGCAGTCAAGCTCCCTTATGCCTTTGCACTCTACGAATGATGTCCAACCATTCTGAGGGAACCTTTGGGCGCCTCCGTTACTCTTTAGGAGGCGACCGCCCCAGTCAAACTGCCCGCCTGACACTGTCTCCTGCCCCGATAAGGGGCATGGGTTAGAAG
>NZ_CP060287.1:5015000-5040000 GCF_014302295.1 Sporosarcina sp. resist
TCCATGCGCAATTCTAGTTGTTTTGATTCCTGAAGGTCTAACAAGCCTCGAGATGTACATCGCAGTCGCTTCTCCTTCTATTGTAGGGTTCGTGGCTAGGATCAATTCCTCAACCTCTTCATTCTGCAATCGAACAAGTAGCGACGGGACATTAATATCCTCAGGGCCAACTCCATCCATCGGCGAGATAGCACCGTGAAGGACATGATAAAGCCCCTTGAAATCCCTCATCTTCTCCAAGGCAATAACGTCTTTCGGGTCTTGAACAACACAAATTATCGAACCATCGCGTTGTGTATCCTGACAAATGTGGCAGGGGTCGATATCTGTAATATGACCGCAAACTGAGCAAAAACGCAGATTCCGTTTAGCGTCAACCAGAGCTTTTGCAAAATCCAACACAGTATCTTCCTTCATGCTTAAGACAAAAAACGCCAGACGACCCGCTGTTTTCGGGCCGATACCTGGCAATTTCATAAAACTATCCATCAGTTTTGATATTGGTTCAGGATAATGCATTTATGTGCCTCCTAGAACATTCCTGGCAGATTCAATCCTTTTGTGAATTGACCCATCGTCGAGTTCGTTAATTCTTCCGCTTTAGCCATAGCATCATTCGTAGCAATGACAATAAGGTCTTGTAACATTTCAATATCTTCCGGATCCACTACGGACGGGTCAACGATTACTTCGACAACCTGCTTATCTCCAGATACGATGACTTTTACCATACCGCCACCTGCTGCACCCTCAAGACGTTTTTCACCAAGCTCTTCCTGTGCTACAGCCATTTGTTTTTGCATTTTCTGCATTTGTTTCATCATGCCTTGCATATTTCCCATACCCTTCATGTTTGTTTCCTCCTCTAATTTTTAATCGTCATGGACTTCTATGAAATCTTTACCGAAAATCTTTTCCGCCTCAGTTACAATCGGATCCGCATTTTCCTGTTCTGCTTCCTTTACGAAAGAAAGCATTTCTTCACCAGGCACCCCTTCATCAGAACTTTCCGGCTCTTGTTGTTTAGCGAGCCCATTTTTCCGAATGAAGTCTCCCCTTACACTCAACCAACCTTCTTCAGGCACATACACGACTTCATATGCTTTCCCGGTTCGTGAACGTAAGGCATCTGACAAGCCCGACCGAAGTGACGGATTTTCAGACGCCATGAGGCAATGGATTTCATATTTGAATTTTAACACAAAAGCATTCTCCGATGCTGCGACTGGTTCTGTCTCTTCGAGAAGCGCGGCATGTGACCTTTGCATTGTCTGCATCATCCCCGCCCATTCTTCCCGAATCGTCTGGATGTCTTGTTTTGTCGCAGATTTCAATACTTCGTGAATTTTACCTGTCGGAACTTTGAAGCCTTGCGACGATTTTGACGCATTTTTCCGTGGTTGAGCGGATTGATCTGCAGCCGTCTGCTTATTCATTCCACCACTAGACATCTGCTGTTGCAACTCCATAATTGTGCGCTCAAGATCTGCTACCTTCTGCGTAAGCCCCGGATCAATGGCATGATTGCCTCCACTGACCTGCACGGGGCTGTCAAGATGAATCATTTTCAAAAAGGCAGACTCAATATAGACTTTTGCATGATTGGAGAACCGCATTTCCTGTTGCGTTTTTGCCAGTATGTCAATGAATAAGTACAACGTATCCATTTCAAATCGTTGTGCCATTTCTACAAACCGTTCATCGCCAGGTATGAGTTCGAGTAAATCTTTTAAGCTGGGTGCTGTTCGCAGAAGAAGAAGATCCCGGAAAAACGTGATTAAATCTTCTGCTAGCCTGGAAACATCTTTTCCCTCCGCAATAAGTCGATCAAGCAATGTCAGTACCATGCCAGCGTCTTTACCAAGTAGCGCTTCCGCCAACTGATGGAAAATGTCTTCACCAATTGATCCGGTTACAAGCAGTGCATCTTCAATTGTTATCTTGTCTCCACTAAACGACACAACTTGGTCAAGCATACTAAGTGCATCCCGCATTCCTCCAGAAGCCGCCTGCGCAATTACTTTCAAAGCACTTTCATCAGACTCAATACCCGTATCCGCAAGTACCGTCTTCATTCGATTAGTAATATCAGCCGGTGTAATTGGTTTAAAATCGAAGCGCTGACACCTCGAAATAATCGTCAATGGTAGTTTATGCGGTTCTGTGGTTGCTAAGATAAATACGACATGCGATGGCGGTTCCTCAAGAGTTTTCAAAAGCGCATTGAATGCCGAATTTGATAACATATGTACCTCATCGATAATATATACTTTAAAACGAGCATTCGACGGGGCAAACCGTACCTTTTCAATAATGTCTCGCATTTCCTCAACACGTGAGTTCGAAGCTGCATCAAATTCGATGACATCCGTATTCGACCCTTCCGTGATGCTGATACACGTCGGACACTCATTGCACGGTTCTTTTGCTGGACCATTTTCGCAATTTAACGCTTTCGCAAAAACTTTCGCCGCACTTGTCTTCCCTGTACCTCTTGGACCCGAGAAAAGATAAGCATGTGTCGTCTTATTATGAAGGAGGGCGTTCTGAAGTGTCTGTTTCACATGTTGCTGTCCGGACATCTCAGCAAATGATTGAGGCCGATATACGCGGTAAAAAGCTTGATACACCAACAGTTTCCTCTCCTTTTGACGCAATGCGCTAATGTTTCCATTATAGCACAAACGCCTATACGAATCCTTTATTAGCGCAACAAAAAACTCGTCCGCAGAAACGGACGAGTCGAATTGTGAAATTAATGCCGTGCACCTTCCTCCGACAGCCACACATAAGCGTTACTCCTGTCGCCAGCTCGGTCTAGGCGACCCCGCGGCACATGAGAAATTCTACTTAATGCTGCTTCCTTCCGGACCTGACATAGTTCATAGGTTCCCATTGCGCGGGACCCAAACGTCAACACTGCGTGCAAGAGGCAGACCCTACAATACGGACAGCCTCGGGAAGGGATTCAGTCTTGCTAGAGCGGATTGCAAGTTACAGGACACCGCTATCTCCCCACCTAGCACGGCATTTACAAGTATACTCAATCTGCTAGATTAAATCAATTAATATCATGTGAACAAAGTTATTTTTATAAAACTGTTGACACTTCATTTCAAACATGATAAATTATTAATTGTTGATACGGAGGTATACCCAAGCTCGGCTGAAGGGATCGGTCTTGAAAACCGACAGGGGAGTCAAATCCCGCGGGGGTTCGAATCCCTCTACCTCCTCCACTTTTTCAACTAAACGTATATGCTTGAAATCGAATTCGTTAGTAGATAACGAATTTTTATTTTTCCTATTATAGTAATTAAACTTTAAGAAGCGGAGCCATTTTACTGGTCCGCTTCTTTTTTGTTCTGTCTAGGCTCCAGCGCCTAGCCCCTGGGCCCACAGGACGTGGGTCATGTAGCTGTTGCGACAGGATGTCGCGATCCTAAGCTGCCTTCCTCTGTCGCTTCAGTCTTTAAGTTAAAGGCAAAGAGCGCCTTTATCTTCAGACCCTCCGACGTACAGGACGTACTAGTGCCGACGTTGCCACAGGACGTGGCGAATTTAGTCGGCCAGCGCTTTTCGGGTCTACCGAGGCGCTTGCGCTTTTCTCTATTCAATTAACCACAGCACCCGCATTAGACGGTTTGACAGCAATACAACCATAGTACGGGAACGCAACTGCCAATCGCTTTGCCAATTCTTCCTCGTTACCTTGTTTCACAGCCACGAAAAGAGAAGGACCCGCTCCACTAATTGTCATGCCATACGCACCGTACTCGTGGCAAACTTCACGGATCCGGTCGAACTCAGGAAATAACTTCTTACGATACGGCTCATGAAAGATATCCTTTTCCATCATACGCCCCGCCGTTTCCCAATCATCCCGGGCAATCGCTGCTGAAAGTACATTCCCCGCTGCGCTACTACGTATTACTTCTGAATGTGAGAGTTGGCCTGGCAGAAGCCCCCTAGATGCTTCCGTCAGCAATGCCTCAGGCGGAACAAGTATCACAGCTCCCATTTTTGGTTCTCTTATATGAACGACATCCATTTCCACGCCATCAAAATAAGAAATTGTCACTCCCCCAAGAAGTGCAGCCGAGATATTATCCGCGTGCCCTTCATATCCACTACCTAGAAGCACTTTTTCCTTCGCGGAAAGATTCAATTCAAGAAGTTGGTTTGCAATTTCAATTCCTGCTGCAATTGCCGTTGCACTGCTTCCAAGTCCTTTACCAAGCGGAATATCCGACTGAATGATAAGTTGTGATGCTGGTGCAACACGCCCTTTTCGCTCAGCTATATTAGTAACTGTCTTCACAATTAAATTATTTTCACCGGTCGGTAAATCTTCAAAACCATCGTCTTTATACGTAACTTCCCAATCCTCTGACGGCGATACATTCACCGTCATATAAAGATTAAGTGCAAGTCCGATACTATCGAAGCCTGGCCCAAGATTTGCCGTCGATGCAGGTACGACAACGGAAAAATCGGATTCTGCCATTACTTTGCCCCCGCCTTTAACTCACTAAGAAACGCATCAAATTGTTCCCGTGACATCATTGGTTTCTCTTTATTTACTTCAATTGCTGTATCTGGATCTTTTAGACCGTTACCCGTCAATACAGCAACTACAGTTGAACCTTTTTTCAACAAGCCGCTCTCCACTTGTTTTTTAACGCCCGCAATTGAAGCACACGAGCCTGGTTCTGCAAAAACACCTTCAGATGAAGCGATTAAACTATATGCTTCTAAAATCTCTTCATCTGTTACAGCGAGAATTGTTCCATTCGACTCCGCCAAGGCATTGTTCGCCAGTTCCCAACTTGCGGGATTACCGATTCGAATTGCCGTTGCAACCGTTTCGGGGTTTTCGAATACGCGATTATAAACAATCGGTGCAGCTCCGTCGGCTTGTACACCAAGAAGAACCGGTAACTCAGTACCCTTCTTATCAGCATATTCTTTGAAACCTTTCCAAGCCGCCGAAATATTACCTGCGTTCCCAACCGGAAGTGCAAAAATATCCGGTACTTTTCCAAGTTGCTCAATCGTTTCAAACGCAATTGTCTTTTGACCTTCAAGGCGATACGGGTTAACCGAGTTCACGAGCGCAACGTCTCCCTCGCCAGCCGCACGCACCATAGCCAATGCTTCGTCAAAGTTGCCTTCGATTTCTACAATTTCTGCGCCATACATTTTCGCCTGAGCCAACTTGCCAAGTGCGATTCGACCTTCCGGAATAACTACAATTGTCCGCATTCCAGCACGAGCACCGTATGCCGCCGCAGCTGCAGACGTATTACCCGTTGATGCACAAATAAGAACTTTTTTTCCTTCTTCTTTCGCTTTTGCGACCGCCATAACCATGCCCCGGTCTTTAAATGAACCAGTTGGATTCGTTCCTTCCGTTTTCACGTAAAGGTTAATGCCCCATTGTTCAGATAAATTTGGCATGTGAATAAGAGGGGTATTCCCTTCCTGCAACGTTAACGCCGGCGTATTTTCTGTCACCGGTAACCATTCTTTATATTCCTCAATTAATCCATTCCATCTTTTCATCATTCTTCCCCCTCTACCCGGTAATGGCTTAGTACGCCGATTACCTTTGGTGTCTCGTTCAATTCATTCACAATATCTAAATGCTGTTGTCTCGAAATTTGATGCGTGATGAAAATCAGGTCCGCGTCAGCCGCCTTTTTATCGGAATGCTGAACAACCGTCGCCAGACTTGCACCGTGCTTGCTATAAATAGACGTTAATTTCGTCAGGACACCTACTTCGTCTCTCACGCGAATTCGGTGGAAATAACGTGCGAACTTATTACTATCACTTTTCACTTTTCGCTCATACTGAGGTGCGTGTAACCTTTTGCCGTTGACACCTAGCAGCAAATTACGGCACGCTGCAATAATATCTCCCGTTACAGACGTGGCAGTCGGCATTGATCCAGCCCCCGGTCCATAGAACATTGTTTCTCCAACTGCATCTCCATAAATATATACGGCATTGAACTCATTGTTCACTGATGCCAAAGGATGCGAATTCGGGAAAAACACAGGCTCTACAGCTACTTCAATACCATCCTCATTCTTCTTAGCTGACCCCGCTAACTTCACCGTATAGCCAAACTGCTCAGCCAGTTCTAGATCGCCTTCTTGGATTTCCTTCATCCCTCTCACAAAAACATCGCCCAGACGGACTTCGGTTGAGAAAGACAATGAAGCCAAAATAACCATTTTGCGCGCTGCATCAATGCCATCAACATCCGCCGATGGATCTGCCTCTGCAAAACCAAGTGCCGTCGCCTCTGCCAATGCATCTTCATAAGACATTTTTTCATGTTTCATTTTTGTTAAGATGAAGTTCGTTGTTCCATTCACAATACCTGTCAACGCACGGATTCGGTCAGAAGCAAGTCCATCTTCAAGGGTGCGAATTAACGGGATTCCGCCCCCGACGCTTGCTTCGTAAAACAGATCACACTTGTTTTCATCCGCCAGCTTCAATAATCCAGGTCCGAATTCTGCCATAACGTCTTTATTGGCAGTTACGACACCTTTTCCAGCCCGCAGGGAACTTTCAATCGCTTCTTTCGCATCGAAGGTCCCGCCCATCACTTCTACTATTAAATCTATAGACGAGTCTTCAAGCACTTCATACAAATTATCCGTGAATGTTTCCAATGAAAGTGTTGTTTCCCGATTTTTATGTAAATTTTTCACAAGAACTTTTTTAATTTTGACAGGAACGCCAAGTTTATGATGGAGGTCTTCTTGGTGATCTTGCAAGATTTTAGCCACCCCGCTGCCGACAACCCCAAATCCTAATAATCCAATATTAATTTCATTTCTCATTGACGATTCTCCTAACTGTATGTACACTATGAAAAAACAATTGTTCTTTGCATAAAGACATTATAGTGAAATATTCGGATAATAACAACCTTTTTGTGATAAAGTCATAGAATAAATACATTCATCCCATTATATAATAGAAAGGATTTGATGATTGTGAAAGTTTGCAAATTTGGAGGTACTTCAGTAGCGTCTTCCGATCAAATAAAAAAAGTCGCTCAAATCGTAAAAACTGATCCCAGTCGTAAAATCATTGTTGTCTCAGCACCCGGCAAACGGTTTGACTCAGATGAAAAAGTAACGGATCTACTAATCCAACTTGCTGAAAAAGCCCTTAGGGGGGAAGACACAGAAATTGAATTTAAGGAAGTAGTAGCCCGCTATCAACAGATCGCTGCAGGACTTGGTCTTTCAATGGAGATCGTATCCGTTATCGAAAATGATTTGCATGGACGTCTCGCTAACGATGTAAATGACGCCAATCTCTTCATGGATTGCTTAAAAGCATCTGGAGAAGACAACAACGCGAAGCTAATTGCTGCCTACTTCACACACATTGGAATGGATGCACACTATATGTGTCCAAAAGAGGCCGGTCTACTGGTCAATGAACGACCAGAACGGGTACGCGCACTCCCTGAAGGCGATGACCAGCTTGCACAATTACGCGACAAACCAGGTATTATCGTTTTCCCAGGCTTTTTTGGCTACACGACAGACGGAACACTTCGGACATTCAACAGAGGTGGATCGGACATCACAGGATCTCTACTTGCCGCAGCGACAGAAGCTGAGCTGTATGAAAATTTTACAGACGTTGACTCAGTCTTTGCAGCCAACCCGAATGTTGTCGACAATCCGGTCGGCATCGATAAAATGACTTACCGTGAAATGCGGGAACTAGCCTATGCAGGATTCTCCGTCTTTCACGACGAAGCGCTAATGCCCGCATTCCGTCGTTCCATTCCTGTGTGCATTAAAAACACCAATAATCCGGAGGCTCCGGGAACACTTATCGTCAATGAACGAAATTACTTTGCACAGCCGGTCATTGGTATTGCCGCTGATAGTGGATTTTCCACACTGTTTGTCGACAAATATTTAATGAACCAGGAAATTGGTTTCGGAAGAAAGTTATTGCAAATCCTAGAGGAAGAAGAAATTCCATTTGAGCACACGCCTTCCGGTATTGATAACTTGTCTGTCATCATCAGAAGTAAATTTCTCAATGCGGATAAAGAAGCACGGATTGTACGCCGAGCAAAAGAGGAATTGAACGCGGATCACGTCCATATGCATTCTAATTACTCCATGATCGTTCTTGTAGGCGAAGGAATGCGTCATTCTACTGGACTGGCTGCACGTGCCGCCTCAGCCATCGCACGCACTGGTGCTAGTATCCAAATGATCAACCAAGGTTCATCAGAAGTCAGCCTTGTCTTCGGCGTTCATAAAAAAGACGAAACAAAAATCTTAAAAGAACTGTACGCTGAATTTTTTCTGAAATCTGCGGTTCTTTCCAACTAATAAAAAATTCCATTGAATTCGCTACGTTGCTCGGGGATTCCTCCCACCATAAGCCAGATAAAGTATCCATTAACCTATATGGATTATCCTCTTGGAATTAACAATATTCTTCGTCGTTCGGTTGGCTACCCCCTGTTAAAGCGCCTGCGCTTCATGAGTTTATTTAGGTATCGAATTACTCAATATACATATAGATAAAACGGCACACCATCTCATTAGATGGTGTGCCATTTGTCTTAACATAGCGGCATAAACATACCTGGAAACTGCTTAACAATGCCACCCGCTATCAAATCCGACATTTCTAAAGCTTCCGCTTCGATTTTATCGAACACTTCAATATCAGCCTTATAGTTTTTCTGAAGCATATAAACTGCTTCCTGTTTGGTTAAAGCCAAATGCGTATAAAACATTTTTCTAAATTCTTCTTTGTTTAAATACGGATTGATGCTACTTAAAAGGTCGGCGATATCGTCTGCATTCCTATACCATTGTTTCTCCGCTTCCGCCGCCTTGTTCGGATCCCCTTTTGCAGCTGCCGTTACTAATTCAGCAGCTAGCACTAAATGTTCTTTAATCAGTGCGGCGTATCTATCCGCTATATTATCGCCATAAAAGGGCCGTAAGCAATTCCCCAAATCCGTCGCATTTCTCAAAAGACGCTCTTGGACAGACGGTAAATCCGGCAAGCCGAATACGATGCCCATAATCGTCATCCTCGTCCAGTTGACATGCTCCATCCAGAGAAGCCGGTTCATGCTCATAAAGTCGGCTTTCGCCTTACTTATGCAACATCTGCCATATACATCAGTTTGGTTATTTAAGATATACCTGACGGGCGCCGTATAATGTGAATATGGCCCTTGATAACTCGGCCCGACAGGATAAGAGGGTAATCCGTTCGAATAAGGGTTCACTTCACAATCACTCCTTTAAGCCATAGTTTCATTCAAATAAACAGATAAGGAAATTGCTTAACAATCGTATCCGTAATCATTCTTAACTCCCAAGTCTCCCACAGGTGTAACCATTACATCCTATTCAAAATGGGTAAAACTTGTGAAATAAAAAATGCAGCCCATAATACCGGCTACATTCTTGTAGTTTAGTTCATTTCTTCAAAAGTGACATTTGCTTCAGGGAATGCCCGATTTTATCGACAATCGTTTCCACTTCAATAGGATTATTAATAAGATCATAGTCATTAATATCGAAACGTAATACTGGGCACGTATTGAATGAATTAATCCAATTCTCATACCGCCCATGCATCTCTTCCCAGTAAGCAATTGGTGTCTCCTGTTCCATTATACGACCGCGCTCTTTCACACGCGAGATAATCCCGTCAAGCGGCCCCTCCAAGTAGGAAAGTAAATCCGGATGCGGGAAATACGGTGTCATAACCATCGCTTCAAACAGATTGGTATACGTATCATAGTCAACGAGATTCATCGTCCCTTTTTCCATATGCATTTTCGCAAAAATGCCTGTATCTTCATAAATTGAACGGTCTTGGATAAAACCGCCGCCATATTCGAAAATTCGTTTCTGTTCCTTGAAGCGCTCTGCCAGGAAGTAAATCTGTAAGTGGAGTGCATCCGCAAGCGCCTACGTCATCGTCGACTTGCCAACGCCAACTGTCCCCGCAATTGTAATAACAGCATTTTGCGGGATGCCGTATTTTTCGCGTTAGTTCGTTCAATCTTGCTCCTTTTCGTATCGTCGCGTCGACAGTATCTAAAATGAATTGCAGATCCTCTTCACTGTTGACGAAATCAAGATCATCTCCGTTGAACCGAAGAACAGGAATTTCAGGATGTGCCGATTCAAAATACGTGATGAACGTCTCGTAATCTTCCGCAAGTTGCTGCAAATAAACGGGATCCATGTTTTTTTCAAAATCACGCCCGCGCTGGGAAATACGCTTTACAAGCGTGTCCAAGCTTGCGTGAAGGTAGAAAATGACGTTTGGGACAGGCATGTCCTTCGTCAAAATCTTATAAATTTCCTCGTACTTCATATATTCTGTTGGATCTAATGTACGTTTTGCAAAAATGAGGTTTTTAAAAATATGATAATCAGAAACAACCGGTTTTTGTTCAATCAATATCTCGGTTTTCGTATCTCTATGCTGTTTATATCGATTACAAAGAAAATACATTTTAAATAAGAAATGCCATTGAATACGCTACGACGCTCGGGGATGCCTCTTGGCATTAACTGTATTCTTCGTTTTTCGGTTGGCTATCCCTGTTAAGGCGCCTGCACTTAATGAGTTTATATAGGTATCCAATTATTCAATATACATATAGATAAAACGGCACATCATCTCATTAGATGGTGTGCCGTTTGCCTTAAATTAGTGGCGTAAACACACCCGGAAACTGCTTCTATGTGAGATGGGTGTTTATAGTTCTACTTTCAATCACATGGGTTGATTAACCAAAAACTACCAGTAAATAACTGAATCAAACACTAGGCACTTCTTGTACAGTATCTTTGGATTGAACGACCTCTATACGATTACCGAGATGTTTTGATGTATAGGAATGCGACAGGTAACTATTCATAACGGGATTACTAAAAAGGGTGTGGCTGGTTTGCCAAAAGCTGACCGGAAATGATCCCGTGAAAACAGAGTTTTTCAAGCCTTTCTTACCTGTTTTTTATGCGAGAAAATGGTTAATCAACAGTTGTGACTATCAATCTGATTCTCCATCAATCGACGGATTTTTATGTATGATTATTTCTCCATTCTCTATGATAAGTTGAGTTAAAGAATCCCATTGAATCTGCCATGGCACTCAATAATAAACGAGGTGTAATTCGGGGTGTGAATTGTAGAACGCTTGGCGCTTTGGCGAACCCTTTGCCGCGCCTGCGCTAGGGTATTCAATATCGAGAGAAATGCGATTTTGAGATGTATATGGCGAGAATGTAAGGTGATTACTATTTGATATAAATTTAATTCGAGAAATTTGCAATACAGATTGCGGGTCTAATCCCTGATTATGAAATGCGCTTTCTCACATAGACTATCCAGCGCAGGCGCGTCTTCGTGGTAGCCGGAGCGATAAGACTGAAAGCGGTCTCCTTTCTGGCTTATCGCGGGAGGCATCCACAAAGCGTCGAAGCGGTATTAGTGGGAATCCTAATTCATTCCAAGTACTAGGACTTTTTCCGTATTTCCCACGAATTAACCGCTTTTCTATCGCAACAATTTTAATGACTCGCGAAAAAAGAAATTTCCCCTACACACCATCAGCATTAGACAAATTAAGCTGTCGAAGGAAATGGATAAGATGAAATTCCTTCCGAAATAAATGGGTATCTCTCGTTATTTATCGGAATTTTTAGTTTTAATTAACCCTGAAGTTCCTGTACAGTTAAGAAAAGAAGCTGTCAGGGGGGAATGGGAATGCCGTACAAAGTGATAGCCATAGTGTGTTCAATAGTCGCCATTGCATGTTCAGTTTTGGTTTTAGCCAGCGCCCACTTTATTGATGATTGGGCTGAGGAGGAACTCAGCTTTAGCCATGAAGTATCCGCGGCCAGCACAGCAGATCGAGTGGACAGAGTAAGCGACTATCTTGTAAGGTGGCAGTCGAATATGACGAGTAAAGGTTTCACGGACGAGCAAGTGGAAGAAGGGAAGAAGGTTGTCGCGAAGCACCTGGCTGACATCAAGTTGACATCCAAGACAGACGATTAGGTTTAGAGAAAAGAACAGTTCTCTTTTACCGCATCGTGTAAAGGCCTGTTTGTTGTTTTTGTCGGCTTAAAGATCAAACTGGCCAGTTAGTTGAACAAATAGGGACCTGTCCGCTAATGCGAATTGGCCCCTGTTTTGCCCTGCTAATTTTTTGTCCTCAAAAAGAGTATCCGTTATATTTTTGGGGATGATTTCATTTTTTCAAAAGTGACGTTTGCTTCAGGGAATGTCCTATTTTCTCAACAATCGTTTCCACTTCTCGCGGATTAGTAAGAAGATCATAATCATTGATATCTAGACGTAATACCGGGCATGCATTGAACGAATTGATCCAATTCTCATAGCGTCCGTGCATCTCTTCCCAGTATGAAACCGGTGTCTCCTGTTCCATCACGCGACCGCGTTCTTTGACACGTGAAATGATGCCGTCAAGCGGTCCTTCCAAATAAACCAGCAAATCCGGATGCGGAAAATAGGGTGTCATAACCATTGCTTCAAACAGATTCGTATACGTATCATAATCAACCGGGTTCATCGTCCCTTTTTCCATATGCATTTTTGCAAAAATACCTGTATCTTCATAAATCGAACGGTCTTGGATAAATCCGCCGCCATATTCAAATATACGTTTCTGCTCCTTGAATCGCTCTGCCAAGAAGTAAATTTGTAAATGGAAGCTCCACTTTTCAAAGTCATTGTAAAAAAGATCGAGGTAGGGATTCTGATCGACATTTTCAAATGATGTCCTGAAATTCAGTGCATCCGCAAGTGCCTGCGTCATCGTTGACTTGCCGACCCCCACCGTCCCTGCAATTGTAATGACAGCATTTTGAGGGATGCCGTATTTTTCACGTAAGTTCATTCAATGTAACTCCTTTTCGTATCGTCGCATCGACAGTATCTAAAATGAATTGCAGATCCTCTTCGCTGTTAACGAAATCTAGATCATCTCCGTTGAACCGAAGAACAGGAATTTCAGGATGTGCCGATTCAAAATACGTGATGAACGTCTCGTAATCTTCCGCAAGTTGCTGCAAATAAGCGGGATCCATGTTTTTCTCAAATGCACGCCCACGCTGTGAAATACGCTTCATAAGTGTGTCTAGGCTCGCGTGTAGGTAAACAATTATATTCGGAACAAGCATGTCCTTCGTCAAAATCTTATAGATTTCCTCGTACTTAACATATTCTGTTGGATCTAATGTACGTTTTGCAAAAATGAGGTTTTTAAAAATATGATAATCAGCAACAACCGGTTTTTGTTCACTCAATATCTCGGTTTTAATATCGCTAAGTTGTTTATATCGATTGCAAAGAAAAAACATTTCGGTTTGGAAACTCCATTCCTCGATGTTGTCATAAAATTTATTTAAAAATGGATTTTCATCCACAATCTCTTTTAGCTGATGGAATTGCTGTGTGTCCGCGATTGCCTTGGAAAGTGACGTTTTTCCAACTCCAATCGGACCTTCGACCGTTATGAACGGAACAGACATCAGAAATCCTCCTTCACGTCGTCATAATATATAGTACTCTTTATTTTATCACACGGTTGAAATGAAAAATAGAGTGTAGCAAATGTTTCACACTCTTCAACATTCAGACTTTTTCCACGTGGAACAATTTTAAGGAACGGTGAAGCAGTGCCCTATATCCGGGATGGATGCAGCTTAATCCTTCCTAGCCGTACCGACTTCTGACCCCGCATCTGGACGCTGTAGTTAGACAACACCTCGATTAAGAAAACATCCTTCATTCACCACTAGATAATGCTACACTATCACCAAGGAGTGATGACTTTGGATACTTTTAATAAAGACCGGCTATATATGCAGATGGCAATTGACGAAGCGATGAAAGCACAGGCTCTTGGCGAAGTACCCATTGGCGCGATCATCGTTCATGAGGATAAAGTAATTGCACGGGCACATAATTTGCGAGAAACCACCCAAAACGCAGTTACCCATGCAGAGTTGTCGGCAATTCAAGATGCATGTCAAGAAATTGGTAGCTGGCGCCTTGAAGATACAACTCTATATGTCACACTAGAGCCATGTCCAATGTGCGCAGGTGCTATTTTACAGTCTAGAATCCCACGTGTTGTCTACGGTGCTCGGGATCCAAAAGGCGGTTGCGTTGACTCACTCTATCGCTTATTGAACGATCCACGATTTAATCATGAATGTGATGTGGTTGAAGGCGTGTCGGCGGATGAATGCGGGGAGATGCTTACGGCATTTTTCAGGGCCATTCGTGAACGGAAAAAGAGTGACCAAAAGCGTAGGCGCCTTGATCAAGAGCTTGAAGCCTAGACAGGAGAAAAAAGAAAACGTGCAGGACGTCGAATGACGCCTTGCACGTTTTCTTTTTTTAAAGGGTAATAACTTCTTTTCCACCCATATACGGACGAAGAACCTCAGGAATAACGACAGAACCATCTTCCTGCTGATAATTTTCAAGGATTGCCGCCACAGTACGGCCAATTGCTAGCCCGCTGCCATTCAATGTGTGAACGTATTCCGGTTTCGCACCCGCTTCTCGGCGGAAACGAATATTTGCACGACGCGCCTGGAAATCTTCAAAGTTTGAACAAGAAGAGATCTCGCGGTACAGGTTTTGTGTTGGAATCCACACTTCTAAATCATACTTCTTCGCAGCTGTGAATCCTAAATCTGCTGTACACATTTTTAGCGCACGGTATGGCAATTTCAATAACTGCAATACCTTTTCAGCGTGACCTGTCAATTTTTCGAGTTCATCATAAGAATCTTCCGGCTTCACGAAACGAACAAGCTCAACTTTGTTGAACTGGTGCTGACGGATTAGACCGCGCGTATCACGGCCAGCAGATCCCGCCTCTGAACGGAAGTTCGTGCTATACGCCGCAAATGCCACCGGTAATTGTGCAACATTCAAGATTTCGTCGCGGTGGAAGTTCGTTACAGGCACTTCAGATGTCGGAATAAGGAAATAATCCTCTTCGTTGATTAAAAATGCATCTTCCTCAAACTTCGGCAACTGTCCTGTACCCGTTAAGCTTGTGCGATTCACCAAATACGGCGGCAACATTTCTTCGTAGCCGTGCTCTTCAATATGAAGGTCAAGCATGAAGTTAATCAATGCGCGCTCAAGACGAGCTCCCAGTCCTCGGTAAAAAACAAAACGGCTTCCCGTCACTTTTGCAGCACGTTCAAAATCAAGGAGATTTAAATCCGTTCCCACTTCCCAGTGTGGCTTTGGCTCAAATCCAAATTCAGGCTTCTCTCCCCACACGCGAATTTCGACATTGTCGTCTTCGCTATCGCCAACAGGAACACTGTCATGCGGGATATTAGGGATACGCATCATAATATAATTCAATTCTTCCTCAACTGTGTGCAGTTCTTCGTCGAGTTTTTTGATGTCTTCCCCAACTTGACGCGTACGTGCAATAACGTCATCTGCATTTTCTTTATTACGCTTCATTTCAGCGACCTTTTGAGATACTTCGTTACGTTCCGCTTTCAAGGTTTCAACTTTTGCAATCAATTCTCTACGCTTATCATCAAGTGCTTGGAATTTATCGAGCTGAGAAATATCCTCTCCGCGTTTAGATAGCTTCTCTTTCACTTCATCAAAATTTGCACGGACTTTTTTAATATCTAGCATGAATAATTCCTCCTTAATTTTTAGACGATAATGGAAAGTGGACAACAAAGAAAAGCGTAAGGTGTCACTTAGCTCCGACAAGCGCTGAAAGGCTTGCTAACAAAGGTACTTTTTGCCTTTATCAGTAAGACGGAAGTGACTCGAGGGGCTGACACCTGAAGCTGGACAACAAAAAAAGCCCTCGATTCCCTATAAAAGGGACGAGAACTACCCGCGTTGCCACCCAAATTGACCGGACAACCAAGTCCAATCCACTCCATTGAAATAACGGCTCAACTGCCGGCTCAGGCCTACTAAACGTTTCAGCCCGGCTACTCAGGGACGGATTCACAAGTGTTTTTACCGGCTCACACCACCCGCCGGCTCTCTTCAAAAAACGTGCTTGTTACTGCTTCCCATCATCGTCTCATGTTTGAAATTACCCTTACTTTACTACAAGCTGGTTTTTTTGGCAAGTCACTCAAAGAAAAAATGTATCCGCTTTCTTAAGATTACTCTTTAAAGATATGTGCAACTTGTTCAAAATAATTTCTTTCGTGTGGAACAAAGTCGCTGAGACCAATTTTCGCCAATGTTCCATCGAAAATATTGATGCATTTAACTGTCATTACTTCATTAACGAAAAGGTCAATTAGTGCTTGTCGCTCCACGACATGGACACTTTCTACTTCCTCTTGTTGCAATGAAAATTCGCTTGCTGCAAAAGTTGAGTCATATAAGAAGACATTCGAAAACTCACGATCAATAAAGGTGGGCAATTTGATAATGTTCTGCACAACACCTTTCGAATGCAGCTTCGTTATATCGACTTCTATGCCTAATTCCTCTTCCACCTCACGAATGCCATCTGCCACAGTTTCTGTTGAGAGAATATGCCCTGCAGCGGTAATATCAAACAATCCCGGAAAGTCTTTTTTAATAGCGCTTCTTTTTTGAATATAGACAAACTGATCATCGACTAGCCAGCAATGGAAGGTTTCATGCCACAGTCCCTCACAGTGGACCTTGGCTCTATTTTCATTTCTCAAATAGGTATAGTTTTCATCGAAGACCTTTAATTGTTCCATTCTTATCACCCCTATAATTAAGTATACAAAAAAGCGAGGGATTTCTCCCCCACTTTTTTCTTAATTAATTACCAACCGCGTTCTGACATACGCTCTTCCACTTGAAGGGTTCCGATTTCTAACCCTTTCATCGGTTCACCAATGTCTTTAGACAGTTCACCAATCAGTTTATAGTCTTTGAAGTTTTCTGTTGCTTTAACAATTGCACGTGCAAATTTCTCAGGATTTTCGGATTTGAAAATACCTGAACCTACGAATACGCCATCTGCGCCAAGTTCCATCATAAGTGCGGCATCTGCAGGTGTCGCCACGCCGCCCGCTGCATAGTTTGTCACAGGTAGACGTCCGTGTTTTTTGATGGCAAGAAGGATTTCATAAGGTGCACCAAGATTGCGCGCTTCCGTCATTACTTCGTCGTCATTCATATGAACAAGTCTACTCACTTGGGCATTCACCCTACGAAGGTGACGTACCGCTTCGACAATATTCCCCGTTCCCGGTTCGCCTTTTGTACGAAGCATTTTAGCCCCTTCACCAAGACGACGCGCTGCTTCTCCAAGATCACGAGCTCCACAAACGAACGGCACACTGTATGCGCTCTTCAGTAAATGGAATTCCTCATCCGCAGGAGTAAGTACTTCACTTTCATCGATATAATCAACACCAAGTGCCTCAAGTACGCGGGCTTCGGAAATATGACCGATACGTGCTTTCGCCATCACCGGAATTGAAACAGCACCTTGTACGTCCGTAATGATTCGTGGATCCGCCATGCGTGCAACACCGCCCGCTTTTCTTATATCAGAAGGGACGCGCTCAAGTGCCATTACTGCAATTGCCCCTGCCGCCTCCGCTATTTTTGCCTGCTCCGCATTAATGACATCCATAATGACGCCGCCGTATTTAAAATTCATGTTACCTTCCCCCTTTTTTTATTGTCTAGAGTCCAGCGCCTAGAGGCTCGGAGGCCCACAGGATGTGGGTCACACAGACATTGCCGCAGGAAGCGGCGAATTTAGGCTGTGATCATTGAAAGCCGTGCCGACTATACGGCAAAGAACGCCGCTTGGGCCTGCCGGATGCAGGTCATGCAGTCGTTGCGACACGACGTCGCGAACTTAGACTGCCTTCCTATATAACCGTCTTATGCCTGTCGCCTCTGAACAGGCGCTTCCCTCTTTTCTTATTGTCTAGAGTCCAGCGCCTAGAGGCTCGGGTCATAAGCCGTGCCGACTATACGGCAAAGTGCGCCGTTCCGTCAGCCCGTCTTATGCCTGTCGCCTCTGAACAGGCGCTTCCCTCTTTTCTTATTGTCTAGAGTCCAGCGCCTAGAGGCTCGGGTCATAAGCCGTGCCGACTATACGGCAAAGTGCGCCGTTCCGTCAGCCCGTCTTATGCCTGTTGCCTCTGAACAGGCGCTTCCCTCTTTTCTTATTGTTCAGTATAATAGAATATGACCTTATTGAAACACCCAGTTCCAAACAAGTTGAAGGGGTCAGATGGAGTGGTTGCTGTGGAGATGCTATTAATCAAATTGGAAAAAAGTACAGATACGCCGCTATATGAACAAATGTACAACCAAATACGACGGGATATTACAGATGGGAAATTGCCAGTTGGCATGAAACTTCCATCTAAACGAAAACTTGGTGACTTTCTTGATGTCAGTCAGACGACGGTTGAACTTGCCTATGCACAGCTCGCAGCAGAGGGGTTTATTTCATCGAAACCTCGAAAAGGTTTTTATGTGCAGGCAATTGAAGAACTAGCTTACGCCCAACCGATGCAGCTGTCCGTAAAAAGGCCGGTTGAAAAAATTGAAGATATAACCTTCGACTTTTCACCAGGTAAAATCGATACAGAATCATTTCCTTTTACACAATGGCGAAAGTACGCAAAAGATGTGATGGACGAGTCTTCCAAGGATCTCCTGCTTCTCGGGCACCCTCACGGTGATTGGGAACTTCGTCAAGAAATTGCACGCTATTTATATCACTCCCGCGGCGTTGACTGTACGCCGGAGCAAGTCATCATTGGTTCAGGTACAGAACAACTTATGCCGCTTGTCATCCGCATTCTAGGAACGGCAGCGACATATGCAATCGAAGATCCCGGCTACCCGCTTACTCATCACGTTTTTTTCCACAACAACCGGGAAGCAATTCCGATTGCAGTCGATGAAGAAGGGATGGATGTAAGGTCTCTACAACACTCAGGTGCGACTGTTGCCTATGTGACTCCCTCTCATCAATTCCCTACCGGCATCGTCCTCTCAGCAGCGCGTAGGACTGCTTTATTGAACTGGGCATCATCAGGTGACGAACATTTTATCATCGAAGACGATTATGACAGCGAATTCCGATATACTGGAAGGCCAATCCCTTCCTTGCAAGGTATGGATAAAGGCGGCAACGTCATTTATTTAAGTACATTTTCAAAATCTCTGATGCCATCGCTACGGATTGCTTATATGGTGCTTCCCCTTATGTTACTAAGTCGTTATGAAAAAGCATTCATTCATTATTCAGCAACAGTACCAAGGCTCGACCAGCACATCCTGGCCCGCTTCATGGCTGACGGTCACTTTTCACGCCATTTAAATAGGATGCGGAAAATATATAAACGTAAACTTCAAGTTCTCACAGAGGCCCTGTCATCCTACGCTCCGCATGTTTCATTTTCAGGCGATGAAGCAGGCATGCACATTATTCTTACCGTCCACACTGAAACAAATGAAAGATCCCTAGCAATAGCAGCAAAGAAGGCAAGCATCCGCGTATACGGCTTAAACGGTTACAGAACAGCTCCCAAAGAAGGTGAACCATCCTTCCTTCTCGGCTTCGGCGGCCTTTCTACAGAGGCCATTAAACAAGCCATCGA
Source organism: Sporosarcina sp. resist (assembly GCF_014302295.1). Taxonomy (NCBI): domain Bacteria; kingdom Bacillati; phylum Bacillota; class Bacilli; order Caryophanales; family Caryophanaceae; genus Sporosarcina; species Sporosarcina sp. resist. The sequence continues at coordinate 5,034,695 of NZ_CP060287.1, forward strand.
GGATCTCATGTATGCATGGTCCATTGAAAAAGGCGAAGAATCCATTTAAGGATTCCTCGCCTTGATGTTTTATTTAAACAAACCTTTTACAAATCCTGTTGCACTACTCCAAATGCTTGCGAAAAAGTCACCGATTGCGCTCATTGTAAGCGAGAACCAGCCAGCCTTCTCAACTGCATCCTTCGTAACAACATCAGCTCCCGGATTAGTTGAATCAATGAAGCCATAATCCGTTCCTTCTGTTTTCACGAGATTGACATGACCGACAACTGTACCTTTTTTAATAGGTGCCTGAAGTGCATTGTCCTTCATTTTTGATTCATCAATCACAAGTTCAGGTACATAGAGATCCTTTTCACTCGTTTTCACCATCATACGGATCGGTTCCTTTACCTCTACAGCGACAGTTTTCGCTTTCCCTTTGACAACGTCGAGCGTTTTAGAATCTTTGAACTGATAACCAGCCGGAACAAATTCAACTTCTGAGAATTGACCGAAACCGTAGTCGAACAAAGCACGCGTCGCATCAAATCGTGCTTTGTACGAGCCTACACCTTTCGCATCAACCGCTTTCATAACAACTGCAATGACCCGTTTACCATCGCGTGTTGCCGTCCCGGTGAAGTTGTGCCCTGCAAAGTCAGTCGTACCTGTCTTGAGACCGTCAACGCCTTCGTATTCATAAACAAACCCTGGAAGCATGAAATTCCAGTTGTCCATTTTGATAGCATCAGAAGTACCTTCACGGAATATTTTTGTTTTGACTTTCGTCGTTTCCAAAACTTCCGGATAATCATGTAACAAATGGTAAGCTAGTTTTGCGACAGATTTTGCAGGCATGACGTTTTCGTCTTCTGCACCTGTCCCTTGTGGATGCATTCCTTGAAGGTCACTATTATTCAAACCCGTGGAATTGACAAATTTATAATCTTTCAAGCCAAGCTCTTCTGCTTTCGCATTCATCAGCTTCAAAAATTCAGTTTCTGTTCCTGCAATTGTTTCTGCAACGGCTATCGTCGCCCCATTTGCAGAATAGATGGCTACTGCTTCATACAATTCACGAATCGTGTATGTACCATCTCTCCGCAGTGGAACATTACTAAGCCGACGGTCTTGTGAAACCGCATATGTATAATCGTTCACTTTATATTCCTGATCCCAGCTTATTTTACCTTCTTCGATTGCCTCGAAAAGGATATATTCAGTCATCATTTTCGTCATACTTGCAATACCTAGTGGCGTATCTGCATTTTCTTCATATAATATTTTTCCACTTTCCGCGTCAATTAATATTGCACCATCTACATGGAGTCCTAGTGCTGAGTCGGCGTAAACTGGAACCGTCCCGAGTGTCATTATTAGTAGTAGCGGCACTAACAAAAATGCCACCCATCGTCTCATTTCTCGCTTCACCATAATACCTCCATCATTGCTATTTCCCTAAGTCATTTTATCATATTTCGGCTACTCTTTGGGTATTAAACCAAAAAAGCACCTTTCTGCTCATATGGAGACGCAGGAAAGGTGCTGAAGTTCCTTCATTCCGACCTAAAACTCAAAAAACATTAGTTCCTGGGTTAAAGCCTTTTATCAAAGTGAATAGTTCGGAGCTTCTTTTGTAATTTGTACTTGGTGTGGATGACTTTCACGTAATCCTGCACCCGTCATACGAATGAACTGTGCTTTTTCACGCAGATCTTGCAGATCTTTAGTACCGCAATAGCCCATTCCTGCACGAACACCACCGATTAGCTGATGAATCGTATCAGACAAGGGACCTTTGTAAGGCATACGCCCTTCGATTCCTTCAGGTACAAGTTTTTTTGCATCGTCTTGGAAGTAACGATCTTTAGAACCCTGCTCCATTGCAGCAATCGATCCCATACCACGATAGACTTTGAAACGGCGTCCTTGGAAAATTTCAGTTTCCCCTGGACTTTCCGTCGTTCCTGCGAGAAGACTTCCAAGCATGACAACATGTCCACCAGCAGCAAGTGCTTTGACGATATCACCAGAATATTTAATGCCACCATCAGCAATAATCGTTTTGCCTAACTTACGTGCTTCTGAAGCACATTCGTAGATAGCTGTAATTTGCGGAACACCAACACCTGCAACGACACGCGTTGTACAAATTGAACCAGGGCCAATTCCAACTTTGACAACGTCAGCGCCCGCTTCAAAGAGCGCACGTGTAGCTTCTGCAGTGGCAATATTACCCGCAATAATTTCAAGTTCTGGGAACCGCTGTCTGATCTGAGCAACTACGTCTAGAACACCTTTAGAATGCCCGTGTGCCGTGTCAATAACGATAACATCGACTTCCGCTTTCACAAGCTTCTCTACACGTACCATCGTATCAGTAGTAACACCAACAGCAGCACCAACAAGTAGTCGACCTTGTTTATCTTTAGCTGCATTTGGGAACTCGATTACTTTCTCAATATCCTTGATTGTGATCAAACCTTTAAGGATTCCATTTTCATCGACAATTGGAAGCTTCTCGATTTTATACTTTTGCAAGATTTTCTCTGCATCTTCCAATGTTGTGCCTACAGGTGCTGTCACAAGGTTTTCTTTCGTCATAACATCATCGATAACAAGTGAGTAATCTTGAATGAAACGAAGATCACGGTTCGTCAGGATACCGACAAGTTTTAGTTCTTCATTATTATTCACAATTGGAACACCAGAAATGCGGTATTTACTCATCAAATGCTCAGCGTCAAAAACCTGATGTTCAGGTGACAGGAAGAATGGATTAGTAATTACGCCATTTTCAGAGCGTTTTACCGTAACAACTTGTTCAGCCTGTTCTTCAATACTCATGTTTTTATGGATGACACCAAGGCCACCTTGACGTGCCATGGAAATTGCCATCTTCGACTCAGTAACTGTATCCATTCCTGCACTGATAACCGGAATGTTTAATTTTATCTTACTCGTCAGATTGACAGAGAGCGACACATCTTTAGGTAATACTTCAGAAGGTCCCGGTACAAGCAACACATCATCGAAAGTAAGCCCTTCACGCGTAAATTTTGATTCCCACATTTCAATATACCCCCTATTAGTTTCAATTGAATATTATTAAAAGGTTATCAGCGGCTACAATACCTGTCAAGTCAGTGATAACAAGTAAAAGTATTCCTATTATTCACTGAATAATATCGTTAATGGCATTACTCATTTTAAGTGGTGATGTTTGGGGTGCGAAGCGTTCTACAACATTCCCCTCACGGTCAATCAAAAACTTCGTAAAGTTCCACTTGATGCCCTCTGTAAGCATCCCTTTCTTTTGGGAAGTAAGATATGTGAAAAGTGGTTCGGCTTGGCCGCCCTTGACATCGACTTTTGCAAACATCGGAAAAGTTACGCCGAAATTGATTTCACAAAACTCCATTGTCTTTTCGATGTCATCGAATTCCTGGTTATTGAAATTATCCGATGGAAAACCAAGTACGACAAGACCTTGCTCTTTATGTTCTTCATATAGTTCCTGCAATTCTTTGAACTGGCTAGTAAAGCCACACTTACTTGCTGTATTTACGATAATCAAAGGCTTTCCTTTATAGTCTTCCATTGATTGAATTTCACCGTTTATTTTTTTGACTGAGAATTCATAGACTGTACTCATAGGATTAGCTCCTTTAACTTTAGTTGTCTACAAACAATAGGCTTTATCAAAGATAATTACAAGGATTCGGGATTGAAAGATGGTGTGTGTTGTTTCAGTTTGACCAGTCATAACGCATCACAGGCCTATTATATAATCGAATTGATTACAGTTAGACTCATTTTTAAATGATAGACATACGTTTCTCTTTTTAATTTCTAATTTCCACTTCATACTCCTACTTACCGCCAAACACGACCTCAAATCATTATTGAAAATTAAAAATAAACACAAAAAAAGCCACTACCTATAAGGTAATGACCTTTCAATGAGACCGGCGACGTCCTACTCTCGCAGGGGGAAACCCCCAACTACCATCGGCGCTGAAGAGCTTAACTTCCGTGTTCGGGATGGGAACGGGTGTGACCTCTTCGCAATCGTCACCAGACTCTTTGAGCTTGTTCGCTCAAAACTGAATAAAACAGACATTGTGCTACACGAATCAGGGTAATCAAGCCCTTTTCAAAATTGGTTAAGTCCTCGATCGATTAGTATCCGTCAGCTCCACACGTCGCCGTGCTTCCACCCCAGACCTATCAACCTCATCTTCTTTGAGGGATCTTACTTACTTGCGTAATGGGAAATCTCATCTCGAGGGGGGCTTCATGCTTAGATGCTTTCAGCATTTATCCCGTCCATACATAGCTACCCAGCGATGCCTTTGGCAAGACAACTGGTACACCAGAGGTATGTCCATCCCGGTCCTCTCGTACTAAGGACAGCTCCTCTCAAATTTCCTGCGCCCGCGACGGATAGGGACCGAACTGTCTCACGACGTTCTGAACCCAGCTCGCGTACCGCTTTAATGGGCGAACAGCCCAACCCTTGGGACCGACTACAGCCCCAGGATGCGATGAGCCGACATCGAGGTGCCAAACCTCCCCGTCGATGTGGACTCTTGGGGGAGATAAGCCTGTTATCCCCGGGGTAGCTTTTATCCGTTGAGCGATGGCCCTTCCATGCGGAACCACCGGATCACTAAGCCCGTCTTTCGACCCTGCTCGACTTGTAGGTCTCGCAGTCAAGCTCCCTTATGCCTTTGCACTCTACGAATGATGTCCAACCATTCTGAGGGAACCTTTGGGCGCCTCCGTTACTCTTTAGGAGGCGACCGCCCCAGTCAAACTGCCCGCCTGACACTGTCTCCTGCCCCGATAAGGGGCATGGGTTAGAAGTCCAATACAGCCAGGGTAGTATCCCACCAACGCCTCATCCGAAGCTAGCGCTCCGGAATCCAAGGCTCCTACCTATCCTGTACAGGCTGCACCGGAATTCAATATCAGGTTACAGTAAAGCTCCACGGGGTCTTTCCGTCCTGTCGCGGGTAACCTGCATCTTCACAGGTATTATAATTTCACCGAGTCTCTCGTTGAGACAGTGCCCAGATCGTTACGCCTTTCGTGCGGGTCGGAACTTACCCGACAAGGAATTTCGCTACCTTAGGACCGTTATAGTTACGGCCGCCGTTTACTGGGGCTTCAATTCGAAGCTTCGCTTGCGCTGACCTCTCCTCTTAACCTTCCAGCACCGGGCAGGCGTCAGCCCCTATACTTCACCTTGCGGTTTTGCAGAGACCTGTGTTTTTGCTAAACAGTCGCCTGGGCCTATTCACTGCGGCTCTCTCGGGCTT
>NZ_CP060287.1:5045000-5047500 GCF_014302295.1 Sporosarcina sp. resist
GGCAGTTTCAACAGGTTTCTTTAATTCAACATATATAGTAATAAAGATAATTGGATATTCTCTCCACAAATAAACTCCTCATTAAAAGCCCAAGACTTTGTGCAGGTCTATGTATATATTCTATGAGATGTACCATGTAGTACTTTCCAGTAATCGAATGAGTGATTGTATAGGAGATGATTTAATAGTTTTTCATCATTGGCAGTGCATTTATTGGTTTAACATTTCTGTTAGTTGGATTGAGCGTATAAAATTTGCTTGCCCTACAATTCTTTTTTGATAACACTTAGCACGGCCTGAGGAAATAAACTATCCAAACAATACCCCACTAAAGTGAGCTCTTAAAATCAGCAATCCCTCTCTTCAAACGGCATCACTGAATGTTAAGGCATAGCCATTCATATTTCACAGATGAATTAATGCAAGTAAAACAAGGCATTCTTAAAAATAGGATCTAATTCAAATGTTGTGATGAGGTTGTGATTTGCATGTCACCCTTTATCCTGAATAAACCTCTTTTTTTATTCTTAACGTTCGATACTATTTTAGCTTTAAAGTCATTCAAGCGCCTAATGCCATACGCGTTACACTTCGCTTATCTATATGTGTTGATATAAAGAATCCACTCAACAACGTTCGGCGCTAGGGGATGCCTCCCGCAATAAGCCAGAAAGAAAACCGCTGTCAGCCTTATTGCTTCGGCTGCCCCTTGAGGCGCCTTTGCTGGAGATTATATAGAATCATTAGTTCAACATATATAGTACGTTGCTCATTTAATTCTTTTTGTACATTCAGTCATACTATATCAATTTCTCAGTAAGTATAGCGACATTAATGGAAGTAATGCGCGATAATCAAAAGGCGTTCTAACGACTGTTTAACCGTACTTTAAAGCTTGGATTCATGCTCGTCATTACTATTTCCACACCCGCAAGCATAACCACGACGTTTACAGAAGAGAACGGTTAAGCGCTCGAACCATAAAGTTGTATGGATGCCTTAATATTTATTATAGATCCTAAAAATAAACACAAAAAAAGCCACTACCTATAAGGTAATGACCTTTCAATGAGACCGGCGACGTCCTACTCTCGCAGGGGGAAACCCCCAACTACCATCGGCGCTGAAGAGCTTAACTTCCGTGTTCGGGATGGGAACGGGTGTGACCTCTTCGCAATCGTCACCAGACTCTTTGAGCTTGTTCGCTCAAAACTGAATAAAACAGACATTGTGCTACACGAATCAGGGTAATCAAGCCCTTTTCAAAATTGGTTAAGTCCTCGATCGATTAGTATCCGTCAGCTCCACACGTCGCCGTGCTTCCACCCCAGACCTATCAACCTCATCTTCTTTGAGGGATCTTACTTACTTGCGTAATGGGAAATCTCATCTCGAGGGGGGCTTCATGCTTAGATGCTTTCAGCATTTATCCCGTCCATACATAGCTACCCAGCGATGCCTTTGGCAAGACAACTGGTACACCAGAGGTATGTCCATCCCGGTCCTCTCGTACTAAGGACAGCTCCTCTCAAATTTCCTGCGCCCGCGACGGATAGGGACCGAACTGTCTCACGACGTTCTGAACCCAGCTCGCGTACCGCTTTAATGGGCGAACAGCCCAACCCTTGGGACCGACTACAGCCCCAGGATGCGATGAGCCGACATCGAGGTGCCAAACCTCCCCGTCGATGTGGACTCTTGGGGGAGATAAGCCTGTTATCCCCGGGGTAGCTTTTATCCGTTGAGCGATGGCCCTTCCATGCGGAACCACCGGATCACTAAGCCCGTCTTTCGACCCTGCTCGACTTGTAGGTCTCGCAGTCAAGCTCCCTTATGCCTTTGCACTCTACGAATGATGTCCAACCATTCTGAGGGAACCTTTGGGCGCCTCCGTTACTCTTTAGGAGGCGACCGCCCCAGTCAAACTGCCCGCCTGACACTGTCTCCTGCCCCGATAAGGGGCATGGGTTAGAAGTCCAATACAGCCAGGGTAGTATCCCACCAACGCCTCATCCGAAGCTAGCGCTCCGGAATCCAAGGCTCCTACCTATCCTGTACAGGCTGCACCGGAATTCAATATCAGGTTACAGTAAAGCTCCACGGGGTCTTTCCGTCCTGTCGCGGGTAACCTGCATCTTCACAGGTATTATAATTTCACCGAGTCTCTCGTTGAGACAGTGCCCAGATCGTTACGCCTTTCGTGCGGGTCGGAACTTACCCGACAAGGAATTTCGCTACCTTAGGACCGTTATAGTTACGGCCGCCGTTTACTGGGGCTTCAATTCGAAGCTTCGCTTGCGCTGACCTCTCCTCTTAACCTTCCAGCACCGGGCAGGCGTCAGCCCCTATACTTCACCTTGCGGTTTTGCAGAGACCTGTGTTTTTGCTAAACAGTCGCCTGGGCCTATTCACTGCGGCTCTCTCGGGCTTTAACACCCTACCAGAGCACCCCTTCTCCCGAAGTTACGGGGTCATTTTGCCGAGTTCCTTAACGAGAGTT
>NZ_CP060287.1:5052500-5055000 GCF_014302295.1 Sporosarcina sp. resist
TCTAATTAATAACAAGGAGGTTAGGACTAATGGAAATTAAAAGATTTTTATTTATTATTGCGTTAGTAGTGCTATTGCTAACTGGTTGTGCAAAAGACAAGCAATTCAATAATAGTTCATCTGATAATATTATTGATACTGGATATGTTGTAAAAGTTGATGGAGATCGATTTTTGTTCACCTCAAAATCAATGATTAAATCACAAGATATTGAAGAGCTGAATTCACAGATAGATTGGAATCCAACTGAATCTCTGACATGGGAACAACGAACATCATCGGTATGGCTACCTATGAAAGACGTTCCTGGGACTTTAACTGTAGGTGACGAAATAGATGTAAGCTACTATACTCAATTAGATTCAAATCCACAGTTTGGAGGATTTAACAGAATCGAAATTGTGCATGAAAACTAGGGGATGCACTTATTAAACATTCCGCTCTCATAATTTATAGCGAAATAGACTTGGATCTACCATTGTAGATCCAAGTCTATTTTAATTTTTCATTAAATCAACTTTAAAATATAACATAGTACCACATGTGTTGATTACCCACAGTTAACCAGTAATGACTGCTTACTTTTGTGATTAAACACTAGAAGCCCCATCTACAGGTGCTGTTGGGTTGATTTGGACTGAATGACTACTGTACCCATTATAGGGATTTCTGCTATGTAGGGTGGTCGTTCATCCGTCACTCTCCAAACATTCTAGTATGCGAAGTGCTAAAGCTTTTGGGAACAAGTGCATAACCACTTTCCTCTCTAGAAAGACAGTTATTCGTTCCTCTTCCAAAATAGTTGCATTTTTCATTTGAACTTTGGAGGTATGCGATGGACAGATAATCGTAACAGGATGACCAAGGAGAAATGAATTGAAATTCCTCCCAAAAAGATGTGGCTGGGGTGAAGCATTCATTTCCAGCCACCTTTAACTCGCGGTAAAGGTGGCGTGATCATATCGTCCAAAGCAAGCCGGAACTGGACAAGGTTACATGTAGACTTTTGTGCATTTCTTACAGGTGCTTTATGTAAGATAGTGGTTAATTAACAGACGTAACATAGTATAAGGTCAGATTCACATTTTGACGATAGGCGAATGTTTCGACTTTATACTTCTACTTATCGCCAAACACGACCTCAAATCATTATTGAAAATTAAAAATAAACACAAAAAAAGCCACTACCTATAAGGTAATGACCTTTCAATGAGACCGGCGGCGTCCTACTCTCGCAGGGGGAAACCCCCAACTACCATCGGCGCTGAAGAGCTTAACTTCCGTGTTCGGGATGGGAACGGGTGTGACCTCTTCGCAATCGTCACCAGACTCTTTGAGCTTGTTCGCTCAAAACTGAATAAAACAGACATTGTGCTACACAGAATCAGGGTAATCAAGCCCTTTTCAAAATTGGTTAAGTCCTCGATCGATTAGTATCCGTCAGCTCCACACGTCGCCGTGCTTCCACCCCAGACCTATCAACCTCATCTTCTTTGAGGGATCTTACTTACTTGCGTAATGGGAAATCTCATCTCGAGGGGGGCTTCATGCTTAGATGCTTTCAGCATTTATCCCGTCCATACATAGCTACCCAGCGATGCCTTTGGCAAGACAACTGGTACACCAGAGGTATGTCCATCCCGGTCCTCTCGTACTAAGGACAGCTCCTCTCAAATTTCCTGCGCCCGCGACGGATAGGGACCGAACTGTCTCACGACGTTCTGAACCCAGCTCGCGTACCGCTTTAATGGGCGAACAGCCCAACCCTTGGGACCGACTACAGCCCCAGGATGCGATGAGCCGACATCGAGGTGCCAAACCTCCCCGTCGATGTGGACTCTTGGGGGAGATAAGCCTGTTATCCCCGGGGTAGCTTTTATCCGTTGAGCGATGGCCCTTCCATGCGGAACCACCGGATCACTAAGCCCGTCTTTCGACCCTGCTCGACTTGTAGGTCTCGCAGTCAAGCTCCCTTATGCCTTTGCACTCTACGAATGATGTCCAACCATTCTGAGGGAACCTTTGGGCGCCTCCGTTACTCTTTAGGAGGCGACCGCCCCAGTCAAACTGCCCGCCTGACACTGTCTCCTGCCCCGATAAGGGGCATGGGTTAGAAGTCCAATACAGCCAGGGTAGTATCCCACCAACGCCTCATCCGAAGCTAGCGCTCCGGAATCCAAGGCTCCTACCTATCCTGTACAGGCTGCACCGGAATTCAATATCAGGTTACAGTAAAGCTCCACGGGGTCTTTCCGTCCTGTCGCGGGTAACCTGCATCTTCACAGGTATTATAATTTCACCGAGTCTCTCGTTGAGACAGTGCCCAGATCGTTACGCCTTTCGTGCGGGTCGGAACTTACCCGACAAGGAATTTCGCTACCTTAGGACCGTTATAGTTACGGCCGCCGTTTACTGGGGCTTCAATTCGAAGCTTCGCTTGCGCTGACCTCTCCTCTTAACCTTCCAGCACCGGGCAGGCGTCAGCCCCTATACTTCACCT
>NZ_CP060287.1:5060000-5090475 GCF_014302295.1 Sporosarcina sp. resist
CTCCCTGTTTCATGGGTATTTTTGCAAGCACATCATCCGGATTCACTGGACCCTCGTTGTCATCATATACATCTTCTCTTTTTACAACGAGTCGTTCTTGAACTTTAACTTTTTTTACACTGAATGCATTTAAAACCTTTATATGCTCCGGTGAGAGTTCAGTATCTTTTCTAAGGATCGGGTAGATTGTATTTATATATATATCTTCACTTGTAATTATGCCCGGGCGCAGGTCACTTGTTTTTACATAGTTTTCAGCCATCAATATTACCTACCTTCACCTTATAGTTCTTTCTATCATACTCTAAATATTTCAATTAAACGACGGGATTGTATAAATAGGCGTAAAAAAAAGGTTATTGAAATGGCCATATCGACCATTTCAATAACCTTTTTACTTAAGATTCCGTATCTTCATCGTCTATCTCAATAGTAGATAACCCGATGTCTTCATTATTTTCAGAAGAGACTTCATTCTCTTCAACAATATTGTCGTCGAGTTCTTCTTCCTCTTCTTCTTTCACAACTTTTGCAACAGTCGCGACAAGTTCATCTTCTCCTAGGCGGATTAAACGTACTCCCTGCGTACTGCGTCCAATAACAGAAATATCGTCAATGTCCATACGGATCAAAATGCCATGTATCGTAATCAGCATTAGATCTTCAGTACCATCTACTGTCTTCATCGCAACAAGAAGACCATTGCGTTCTGTCACATTCAATGTCTTCAGACCGTAACCGCCACGAGTTTGAATACGGTATTCATCTTCTGGCGTACGTTTTCCGAATCCTTTTTCTGTGACAACTAGAATTTCATCGCCTTCATTCACTGTATCCATACCAATTACAATGTCGCCTTCGCGAAGACGGATACCACGGACTCCACCTGCTATCCGACCCATAGAACGAATATCTGTCTCATTGAATTTGATTAACATACCATCCTTCGTACCAATGGAAATGTTTTCATCGCCTTTAGTCATTTTGACGCCGATAAGTTCATCATCGCCTCGAAGGGTAAGTGCTATCAATCCATTTGAACGGATATTAGCAAATTCGGAAACAGGTGTACGTTTAACAACCCCGTTACGAGTCGAGAAGAATAAGTATTTGTCATCCTCGAATGCATCTACAGGAATCATGGCTGTTACTTTCTCATCTTTATCGACACCTAACAAGTTAATGATAGGTAAACCTTTTGCAGTCCGGCTAAATTCAGGCACTTGATAGCCTTTCGTACGGAATACCCGTCCTCTGCTTGTGAAGAACAAGATGGTATCGTGCGTCGACGTATTCAATAAATGTTCAACGAAGTCGTCGTTATTCGTACCCATCCCTTGTATACCGCGACCTCCACGACGCTGGCTACGGTACGTATTAGCAGGCAAACGTTTAATGTAACCATTATGTGTGAGTGTCAGTACTGAGTTTTCGACTGGGATAAGATCTTCGTCCTCAATCATTTCAGCGCCGCCCAGTGTAATTTCCGTTCTACGTTTATCTTCAAAGCGAATTTTCACTTCGAGCAATTCCTCACGAATAATCTCAAGCAATTTTGATTCGTCTGCAAGAATTGCACGGAGTTCAGACATAAGGAGTTGCAACGCTTCGTATTCACTTTCAATTTTGTCCCGCTCAAGTCCTGTCAAACGTTGAAGACGCATATCAAGGATAGCCTGCGCTTGACGATCAGATAAATTAAATTGATCCATCAACCCTGTTTTTGCTTCATCTGTTGTTTTAGATGCACGGATAAGGGTGATGATTCTATCGATATTATCAAGTGCTATGCGTAGTCCTTCTAAAATGTGTGCGCGATCTTCCGCTTTTTTCAGATCGTACTGAGTACGTCTACGGATTACAACTTTTTGGTGTTCAAGATAATGGAACAAAATCTCCTTTAATGCAAGGATTTTTGGTTGACCATCAACGAGTGCCAGCATATTGACACCAAAACTAGATTGCAATGCGGTTTGTTTGTACAGATTATTTAACAGTACGTTGGCATTTGCGTCACGACGTACTTCCATCACTATTCGCATTCCGGTACGATCCGATTCATCGCGTAGGTCAGTAATGCCATCGATTTTCTTATCACGTACCAACTCAGCAATTTTTTCAATCAGACGTGCCTTGTTTACCTGGAAAGGCAGCTCATGTACAAGGATTGTTTCCCTGCCGTTCGACTGCTGTTCAATTTCGACTCTGCCTCGAATGATAACCGAACCCCGCCCAGTTTCATAAGCTCTTCTGATTCCGCTACGACCAAGAATGATCCCACCAGTTGGAAAGTCTGGACCTGGAATAATTTCCAACAATTCTTCTGTTGTAATTGCAGGATTGTCAGCAAGTGCAAGGACAGCATCAATTGTTTCTCCAAGATGATGCGGAGGAATATTTGTTGCCATTCCGACCGCAATACCGGTTGTCCCGTTAACGAGTAAATTCGGGTATCTGCTTGGAAGAACAATCGGCTCTCTTTCTTGTCCATCATAGTTATCTTGGTAATCAACAGTATCTTTATTAATATCTCGAAGAAGTTCCATTGCAATACGCGACATACGAGATTCCGTATACCGCATCGCAGCTGCACCATCTCCATCGACAGAACCAAAGTTACCATGACCATCAACGAGCATATAACGGTAGTTGAAATCTTGGGCCATCCGTACCATCGTGTCATACACAGCACTATCGCCATGCGGATGATACTTACCGATGACGTCTCCGACAATACGTGCGGATTTCTTATGCGGTTTATCTGCGGTATTTCCGAGATCCTGCATTGCATACAGAATACGGCGATGGACCGGCTTTAAACCATCCCTCACATCAGGGAGCGCACGTGAAACGATGACACTCATTGCATAATCAAGAAAAGATGTCTTCATTTCTGTACTAATGTTAATTCCCTTAACACCACGTTGCGGCATATCTGCCATTATTGTTAGACTCCTTTCAACTCAAAAATCCTTAGGAAAAGATAGTTCGACTACTTGACTAGATATGCTGATCTAAAATATTCCATTGAACTCGCTAGGGGATGCCTCACACCTTAAGCGAAGCAGCCTCACCGTTCTCAGGGCTTCGGCTCTTTCGCTCAGTTATTATGGACAATCCTTTGTTCAATACATTTAGTTTTTTTTCATTTCAACTAGCCAATCAGGTATCTATATTTTTCACGTACATTGCATTCTCTTCGATGAATTTGCGTCGTGGTTCGACTTCATCTCCCATAAGCTGTTGGAATGTTGAATCCGCATCAAACGCATCTTCAAGGTGAACTTGGAGCAGTGTACGCTGATCAGGGTCCATTGTTGTATCCCATAATTGCGTTGCATCCATTTCCCCCAGACCTTTATACCGGGTAATAACGGGTTTCGGCATAGGAGGAAGTCGTCCAATAATCTCTTGGAGTTCTTCTTCAGTATAGCAATACTCCTGAACCTTCCCTTGTTTCACACGATAAAGTGGCGGCTGAGCAATATAAACATACCCAGCTTCGATAAGCGGTCGCATAAAGCGGAAGAAGAAGGTTAAAAGAAGCGTACGAATATGCGCCCCATCGACATCTGCATCAGTCATAATTACAAGTTTATGATAGCGTGCCTTGGAAAGATCGAATTCTTCTCCGATGCCAGTACCAAGTGCTGTAATCATCGCACGGATTTCTAAGTTACCTAAAATACGGTCAAGACGTGCCTTTTCGACGTTCAAGATTTTTCCTCGAAGCGGAAGAATTGCTTGGAAGTGACGGTCGCGTCCCATTTTAGCTGAACCACCCGCCGAGTCACCTTCAACGATATACAATTCACTTATAGCTGGGTCACGTGAAGAACAGTCTGCCAGTTTACCTGGAAGACTCGACACTTCAAGTGCCGATTTCCGGCGTGTAAATTCACGCGCATTTTTTGCAGCAAGACGTGCTCGTGCTGCCATAAGACTTTTATCGATGATTTGACGTGATGTTGTCGGATTTTCAAGCAGGAATCGTTGGAATCCTTCTGAAAATAATGAGTTAGTGATCGTACTAACTTCTGAGTTACCCAGTTTTGTTTTCGTCTGTCCCTCAAATTGCGGATCCGGGTGTTTAATCGAGATGATGGCCGTTAGTCCTTCACGTACATCATCACCAGACAAGTTTGGATCAGCTTCTTTCAGCACACCATTTTTCCGGGAATAGTCGTTAATAACGCGTGTCAGTGCTGTTTTAAAGCCTGATTCGTGCGTACCACCCTCATAAGTATTGATATTATTGGCAAATGAAAACAGATTTTCTGCATAGCCACTATTGTATTGCATGGCGATTTCGATTGAAATTCCATCTTTTTCGCCTTCAATGTATATAGGTTCATCATGAATAGGCTCTTTGTTTTTATTCAAGTGTTCAACGTACGACTTGATGCCGCCTTCGTAGTAATAAATGTCGCTTCGTTCTTCTTCACCACGCTCATCGGTAATCGTGATTCGCAGACCACGGTTTAGATAAGCAAGCTCACGAAGTCGGTTGGCCAGAATATCATACTCATATACTGTTGTTTCCGTGAAAATTTCTGGGTCTGCTTTGAAGCGGATTCTTGTTCCAGTTTCATCAGTAGTACCGATTACACTAAGCTCTTTTGACACAGCACCACGTTCAAATTCGATGAAATGGACTTCCCCGTCACGTCTTACATACACTTCTGTCGTTTCGGACAGCGCGTTCACGACAGATGCACCAACTCCGTGCAAACCACCGGAAACCTTATAACCTCCACCGCCAAATTTACCACCGGCATGAAGTACAGTCATAATAACTTCGACTGCAGGTCGACCTGTAGATTCCTGAGTACCTACTGGAATACCACGGCCATTATCATCGACTCGGATCCAATCGCCTTTTTCCATCGTCACTTCGATATGGTCACAGTGACCTGCAAGTGCCTCATCAATACTATTATCAACAATTTCCCATACAAGATGGTGAAGTCCTCTAGAACTTGTTGTCCCGATATACATACCTGGACGTTTGCGGACAGCTTCTAATCCTTCTAAGACTTGGATTTGATTTTCATCATAAGCCATCTGCATATCTTTCTCTTCCATTGCCAAACTGTTCACCTTCCCTTTCCGAACGTCTAACATTTGTATTGCTGCTGTTTTATTTAAAGGGATGACTCAATCGTCATTCCTCTCTTTTAGCGACTTCGCCCGCTGTAACTTCGAATATGTCTGCCTGACGAATTGTTTCATGGTCAATCCCCGCTACGTTCGTCGTCGTGACAATTGTCTGCACTTCTCCTTGAATTGTGTTCAAGAGATGGGATTGTCGGTAATCATCAAGTTCAGACAGGACATCGTCCAAAAGAAGAACAGGTGCTTCTCCGACTTCTTGCTTTACAAGTTCTATTTCCGCAAGTTTAAGGGACAGCGCTGTTGTTCGCTGCTGTCCCTGCGATCCATACGTTTGGATGTCATAGCCGTTTACGAAAAAGTGAAGATCGTCTCTATGTGGCCCAATCAAGGTCATACCGCGATCTAGTTCACGGCGTCTTGCCTCAAGCAATCGCTGACCGAGTATCGACTGCATCTGTTCCACAGTCTGTCCCGAATCAAGTTCTTTTAGTGTTCCATAAGAAACTTGAAGGGATTCAATACCACGAGAGATTCCTTTATGAATCGGTTCTGCCCATTTTTGTAAAAGTTCCATGAAATAAAACCTTTTACGAATAATTTGGACGGCTACTTGAATATACTGCTCTGTATAAATATCAAACATGACATCGTTAAGGCTTTGTTTTCCCCGATTGTCTTTTAAAATTGCATTGCGCTGTTTGAGTATTTTTTGAAATGTTAAAAGATCATGTAAATAGGTTGGTGAAATTTGACCGATTTCCATATCTAGAAACCGTCTTCTTACCTGGGGACTGCCCTTTACAAGATTTAAATCTTCAGGAGCAAACATGACGACATTTAATTGGCCAATGTACAAGCTAAGGCGTTTTTGTTCAAGATGATTGACACGCGCTTTTTTGCCTTTTTTCGAAATGACCAATTCTAATGGCAGCCGTCCATATTTACGTTGTATGTCCCCTTCTATTTTACCATATTCTTGGTCCCAGCGTATTAATTCACGATCATTTGAAGTTCTATGCGATTTCGCCATAGAAAGTACATAGATCGCTTCCATGATGTTTGTTTTACCCTGGGCATTTTCCCCAATTAACACATTGATCTGTGGGGAGAATGAAAGGTCAAGTGATTCATAATTTCGGTAATCGATTAATGCAAGTCGTTCAATATACATCCGTTTGACCGTCTGTTAGTTCAGTTACTTTATATGTGCCGACATTGGGAATTTTAACGATATCTCCATCACGAAGTTTTTTACCTCGTCGCTGTTCCTCCTCGCCATTGACGTAGACAATGTATTCATCCAGAAACCATTTAGCCATACCACCTGAACTAATTGTATTCGTCATTTTTAATAGTTGCCCTAGAGTTATGAACTCTGTATCGATTGTAAGATTTTCCATAGAGTCTCAACCTTTCGCAAGTTAGTCTGTCTTTCTATTTTAGCCGACTTTCGGCAGTAAGTAAAAAGGATAGTCAAATAAGTGACTATCCTTCAAGATTCAGTATGTTCGTACAGGGAGAATAAGTTGCAAGATTGAATCGTCATCAACTGATTTCAAGATGAACGGTCGCATAGCTCCCGTAAATTGAATCGTTATGTCTTGTCCATCGATTGCTTTCAATGCGTCCATCATATATTTAGCACTGAAAGAAATATTCAATTCTTCTCCTGTTACGCCAATAGCTTCAACCAATTCTTCAACCTTACCTACTTCAGGTGAATTTGAAGAGATTTCAATAACTTTACCTTCATTGGCAGAGAAGCGAACAATGTTGTTCCGTTCTTCACGTGCTAGAAGGGATGCTCTATCAATTGCCTGAAGAAGAAGTCGGCCATTCACCGTTACTGATGTTTTATATTCTAACGGGATAAGACGTGATGTATCTGGGTAATTGCCTTCCAATAGGCGTGAGTAAAATAACACACCACGTGTTTTGAATAACACTTGTTGATCTGCAATGACAATATCCACAAGTTCACCGTTATCAGGCAAAATCTTATTTAGTTCCTGAAGACTTTTACCAGGAATAACGACACTGAATGGAACTTCTGGCATATCTTCAGGTATCGTCAGTCTTCTTGCCAATCTATGGCTATCAGTAGCGATACAAGCAAGTCCCCCATCTTTTACTTCCCAAAGGACACCTGTTAATACTGGTCTAGTTTCTTGTTGAGACACGGCAAAGACCGTTTCTCGAATGATTGATTTCATCAGATCCGCTGGCAATGAAAATAGATAGTCATCTTTTACTTCTGGTAGAACCGGGTAATCTTCTGGATCTAGTCCAATTAGATGGAATTCAGACTTACCGGATTGAATATGTGTTTGAAGTCCATTTGCAACTTCTATTGTTACTTCATTCGTAGGTAGTTTTCGTACGATTTCGCTAAATACTTTAGCTTGCAGCACGATGCTTCCTTTTTCTACAACTTGAATAATTTGTTCTCCGTTATCTTCTGCAGGTATGAATGTACAGATCGTAATATCGGAATCACTTCCTGTTAATGTCATTCCTTTTTCGTCCACTTCAATCTTTATTCCTGTCAAAATTGGAATCGCAACTTTTTGACTGATGGCTTTCATAACATCGCTTAATCCATCAAGCAACTTATCTCTCATAATTTCAAATTTCATTCTATACCCTCGCTTAATATATATAGTATTAGTTATTAATAAAGTAATAGTAATAGTAGTAGGGGCTGTGGATATGTTGGTAAGTCTATTTTCCCTTTGAGCCTGAACGTTTTCCACATGTGTATAACCTGTTTGTAGGTGTGCACTACTTATTATATGTTATGCACAGGTCATCCTCTACCAAGAACATTACGAATATCTTGAACGTCTTGTTGCAAAGCTTGATCATCCTTTAACATTTGCCTAATCTTCTCGTGTGCGTGAATGACAGTTGAATGATCTCGTCCTCCGAATTCAGATCCAATCTTAGGTAGGGAGAAATCCGTAAGTTCTCTGGATAAAAACATGGCAATCTGTCGGGGAAATGCAATCGCCCTCGTTCTTTTCTTCGCAGTAAAATCCTCTAGACGTATGTCAAAGTGCTCTCCAACTGCTTTTTGGATATCAAGAATCGTTACAGTACGCGGTCTTGAATTAGGAATAATATCTTTCAAGGCTTCCGCAGCAAGATCCGTATTGATATCCGAATTGACGAGTGATGAGTAGGCGACAACGCGTATAAGAGCCCCCTCAAGCTCACGTATGTTTGAGTCAATTTGGTTGGCAATGTACAGCATGACTTCATTTGGAATATCAACAAGCCCATCAGCCTTTGCCTTTTTGCGCAAAATTGCGATGCGTGTTTCCAGGTCTGGAGGTGCTATGTCTGTGATAAGACCCCATTCAAAGCGGGATCTAAGTCTGTCCTCAAGTGTTGGAATTTCTTTTGGAGGTCGGTCACTTGAAATAACAATCTGTTTTGACTCCTCATGGAGTGTGTTGAATGTATGGAAAAATTCTTCTTGTGTTTGTTCTTTTCCCGCAAGGAATTGAATATCATCTATTAAGAGCACGTCTACATTCCGATAACGATTACGGAACTCGACAGCTTTATTATCACGAATAGAGTTAATGAATTCATTTGTAAACTTCTCAGATGAAAGATACATGACTTTTGCTGAGGGGTTCTGTTCGAGTACATAATGTCCAATTGCGTGCATTAAGTGTGTCTTTCCAAGCCCAACACCCCCATAGATAAACAGCGGATTATAGGCTTTCGCTGGTGCTTCAGCAACGGCAAGTGACGCTGCATGGGCAAAACGATTTCCTGAACCAATGACGAATGTGTCAAACGTATATTTTAGATTAAGCATGCCAGGTGCCGACGTTAATGGAACTTTTTCTATAGGTTTAACGGTCGGTTTAGGTAGCATGAAATCATTTTCTTCCATGTTTTTAGGAACAACGAACTGAATGATTCGGTCTTCGCCGGTCAATTCGGATAGAATACCAGTAATAAGATGTACATAGTGGTTTTCAAGCCAATCTTTTGCAAATGAATTCGGTGCGGCGATTGTGACATTTTCTTCGCCATAAGACATCAGTTTTGTCGACTTTAGCCAAGTTTCAAAACTAGGTCTTGAAATTTTCTGCTCAACCTTCGACAAAACTTCGATCCATAATTCTTCTAAGTGGTCCAAACGTGTGCCTCCTTTACAATGAAAATAAAAAACCCGAGGATATGTATTATACACAGTTTTCCGTCGTGTGGATAACAATTACGCAAAAGTGTTGAAAAAATTATCCACAATGTATTAACAACTGTGGATAACAAAAATGCTATAAAATTATGTGCATAACAAATTCATCTCATTGTAACAGGATATGTTGTGGATTACAAGGAGTCCTGAACCTTATCCACAGCGCAAGTGGTTGTGGATGAAATCTTTATCCACAGGCCTTGGTATGTGAGGAAGATGTCGATAAGCAGTGTGCATAAAAAAACTTGAGAAAATACTATCCACATCACTATCTGGAATTAGCGGAAGAAACCGTGGATAACTTATTGGGACGAAATCAGAGAAACTAAATGGCCTAAATTACTGTCGAACAGGAAAGGGTTGACTTTTACCTTGGAAATCCGATATACTATTCAAGACTGTCACAGTAATAAATAGACAATCAATGCAGGAGGTGTCTTAAAAGATGAAACGTACTTACCAACCAAATAAACGTAAGCGTAGTAAAGTTCACGGCTTCCGTGAAAGAATGAGCACGAAAAGCGGACGCAGAATTCTAGCAGCTCGTCGTCGTAAAGGAAGAAAAGTCCTATCAGCATAAGGCCACTGACATTTCAGTGGTCTTTTTTCTTGTTTATTAATGAAGAACTATAATCATAGATGACGGAGCAGGTGCATGAGATGAACAGACGTCAACGGATAAAGACGAATGAGGAATTCCAAGAAGTATTCAAAAAAGGGAAGTCGTTTGCTAATCGGCAATTTGTTGTGTATTCCTATAGGAAGGAAGACCAGCCAGAATTCAGGATTGGTCTGTCCGTCAGCAAAAAAGTAGGTAATGCAGTCGTGCGGAATAGGATCAAACGGTATTTACGACAGTCCTTCCTGGAATTGAAAGACGAACTGCGCAACGATATGGATTATGTCATCATCGCCAGACATCAGGCGGCCACATTAGATTTTCATGAAACAAAAAAAAGTTTGCAGCACGTCCTGCGTATTTCTCGTGTCTTAAAGAAGTAGAAGGAAGTATATGAACGTGATAAACTGTTAGTATCGGTCGATAGGGCCTTTTAACTTCACTCGGCAGGGGTCGAAACCCCTACTGAAAATTAAGGAACTCTGGCTAAAATCGCCGCGTACTGCGGCAACGCCTGAGTAACCAACATCCTGTTGGCCAAAAGCCTCCAGCGGATGTCACAGATTTTGAAGAGAATTAATTGAATAAGATAAGATTTGGGGGAACTGATTTGAAAAAGAAGTTAGCATTAATCCTTATACTGACGGCATTGTCGGTATTTCTTGCGGGATGTTCGGAATTCCAACAACCGATTTACGAGGACAGTGAAGGATTTTGGAACAAATTTGTCGTCTGGCCGTTAGTTTCCCTAATAACGACATTTAAAGACATACTCGGTACATACGGGTACGGTATTGTTGCAGTTACAATCATCATTCGACTTGTCTTGCTTCCATTAATGATCAAACAGACAAAAAGTTCAAAACGGATGCAGGAAATCCAACCTGAACTGAAAGCACTCAAAGAGAAATACAAATCAAAAGACGCAGTTACACAACAAAAGTACCGTGAAGAAATGCAAAAAATTATGTCGGAACGAAAAATCAATCCGGCGGCAGGCTGTTTACCAGTCTTAATCCAAATGCCAATTCTATTCGGTTTCTATCATGCGATCAGCCGAATGAATGTCACATACGATATTGGAAACTTCTTATGGTTTGAACTTGCAGCGCCAAGTATTACACTTGCAGTTTTAGCAGGAGCTATGCAGTTTATCGTTTTACGTACAGGTCCTGCAATGGACAACCCACAGATGAAAGTAATGATGTATATCATGCCGTTTATGATTATGATCTTCGGTTCATTCTTACCAGCAGCACTTTCACTTTACTGGGTAATCGGTAATATCATTTCAATTATCCAAAACATCTTCATTTACAAACCATTTAAGAAAAAGGAAGTGGAACTTGTAAAAGTGGGAGGGAAACGGAAATGACAAGGACGACGCGAAGGGGAACCACGGTTGAATTAGCGATTTCATCAGCATTGACAGTACTTGGCGTTACGCGTGATGAAGTAAAAGTCGAAGTGATCAATCAAGGGAGAAAAGGATTTCTAGGTTTCGGTGCAAAAGAAGCTGAAGTAACCGTAACTATTATGAACTTTGAAGAACCTTCCGTCCTTGAAGAAGCAAAACCTCTAATGGAGATACAGCCAACTGAGATTGAAGTTATTAGTGAATCTGTTAAACCTCCTGTGGAGAAAGAGGAAGTCCAAATTGAAGGATTGTCTGATCAAACTGCGATAGAAGAAACAGAAAACTATTTGAAAATGATTGCAATTGGAATGGGTGTCGATGACATTCAAATCAGCCATGAAATCAAAGGTAAATATGTTACTTTCCAAATGGAAAGTGCAAAAGCTGCATTACTGATTGGAAAACGAGGACAAACGTTAAATGCACTCCAGCAATTATCGCAACTTGTAACAAACAAATTGGCGAGTCAATTCAAGGTCGTCCGGGTAGATATCGGTGATTATCGGGAGCGTCGCGAACAATCTTTGGAACAATTAGCAGAACGAATGGCTGATAAAGCAGTTCGTACAGGGAAAAGAATCCAGTTAGAACCGATGGCTTCCTATGAAAGGAAAGTCATCCATAATGCTTTATCACGGCGCATGGATATTGAAACATATTCAGAGGGCTCTGATCCATTCAGGTATTTAGTCATTGAATCTGTTAGGTGAAAAAAAGTCCCGCAAAGACGAACGCTGTCTCTGCGGGACTTTTTTGTATTATATTGTAAAGATATCTTAACTTATCCACATTATTTAAATTGCGACACTAGGAGGATGGATGGATTTGTGATAATATATTATGTTAGATAGTCGTGTCGGAAATAGGTTATCCACATGTGAGTAACCAAGTCAGGAAGGTGAAAAACGTGCATTTTGATACAATAGCTGCCATCTCTACTCCAATGGGGGAAGGTGCAATTGCCATCGTCAGGTTAAGTGGGGACGAAGCTGTCCAAATAGCGGATCGTATTTTCCGTTCACCGTCTGGTAAGAGGCTAAATGAAGAACAATCACATACAATCCATTATGGTCATTTAATAGATCCATCAACTGAGGAAACTGTCGAAGAAGTAATGGTTTCTCTCATGAAAGCACCAAAAACATTTACACGTGAAGACGTCGTAGAAGTGAACTGTCATGGAGGAATTGTTGCGGTCACCCGTGTTCTTCAATTAGTGCTCAAGCAAGGGGCGCGTCTTGCAGAACCCGGTGAATTCACAAAACGTGCATTCCTTAATGGACGAATTGATTTGTCTCAAGCCGAAGCGGTCATGGATCTTATTCGTGCGAAGACAGACCGTGCCATGAATGTTGCACTCAATCAGATGGAAGGAAAACTTTCTCGGTTAATCGGGGGATTGCGACAAGCGCTTATTGAAACGTTGGCGCAAGTTGAAGTAAATATCGATTATCCGGAGTACGACGACGTCGAAGAAATGACAATCCCGCTAATGATTGAAAAAAGTATGTGGGTGAGAAATGAAATTGATAAGTTGTTGAAAACTTCATCTCAAGGGAAAATTCTGCGAGAAGGTCTATCTACTGTTATTATTGGTAGACCCAATGTAGGGAAGTCTTCCTTACTAAATAGCATCATTCAAGAAAATAAAGCAATCGTAACCGACATTGCGGGGACGACGCGTGATATTATTGAAGAGTACGTTAATGTGCGAGGTGTTCCACTTCGTCTTGTCGATACAGCTGGAATCAGAGAAACAGAAGATATTGTGGAACGAATCGGCGTCGAAAAATCGAGGAAAGTGTTGAAGGAAGCGGATTTAATTCTACTCGTCCTTAACAGTTCTGAAGAGTTATCGATAGAAGACGAACGACTATTTGAAGTGGTATCGGGAATGGATACAATCTTTGTTATCAATAAAACCGATCTTCCACAAAAAATTGACATGCAAAAAGTGATGGAACATGCCGGAACGGGCAAAGTTGTCACGACCTCTCTCGTGAAAGACGAAGGGGTAGATGAACTGGAAGAAGCAATTGCCGGACTCTTTTTCGAAGGAAATCTTGAATCAGGCGATTTCACATATGTATCGAATGCACGACATATCGCACTATTACACAATGCGCGTGCCACGATTGAAGACGCACTCGCGGCTGCTGAAGCAGGTGTTCCAGTCGATATGATTCAAATTGACGTTACACGGACGTGGGAAATTCTTGGTGAAATTATCGGAGACACGGTCCAAGACGGTCTACTCAATGAACTATTTTCTCAATTCTGCCTCGGAAAATAAAATAAGATAAGTGTTCAACAAGAGTGAATGGAAAGAGGGGGCCTGCCTAGCGCAGTAGCCCGCTTCTACTTTTCATCGAGCTTTTTGAATGACTTTAATAGAAAGAAGGAAAAGAACATGCCCAAATTTGAAGCAGGCACGTTCGATGTTATTGTTATTGGAGCTGGCCATGCGGGAGTTGAGGCGGCACTTTCCGCTGCCAAAATGGGTGCAACAACGCTCGTACTTACAATGAACCTCGACATGATCGCCTTTATGCCATGTAATCCGTCACTCGGTGGTCCCGCTAAAGGGATTGTCGTCCGTGAAATTGATGCACTGGGCGGTGCAATGGGGAAAGTAATTGATAAAACACACATTCAAATGCGGATGTTGAATACAGGCAAAGGACCAGCAGTACGAGCGCTTCGTGCGCAAGCTGATAAAGTCCTTTACCAGTCGGAAATGAAACGTCTCCTGGAAGAACAGGAAAATCTACTACTTCACCAAGGTGTTGTAGAAGAACTAATCGTGGAAGACGATGAAATAAAAGGTGTACTTACGCAAGTCGGTGCAATTTACCGTGCGAAGACAGTCATTATTACAACGGGGACATTCCTGCGCGGTGAAGTTATTATTGGTAACCTGAAATATTCAAGTGGACCGAATAACCAAATGCCTTCAATTAAACTTGCAGACAATATTCGCGAACTTGGCTTTGACATGGTGCGATTCAAAACAGGGACACCACCCCGTGTGAATAGCAGAACAATTGATTATAGCAAAACTGAAATCCAACCGGGAGATGATACAGCGTGGGCATTCAGTTATGAAACGACTGAATTTATCACTGATCAACTACCATGTTGGCTGACATATACATCGCCAAGAACACATGAACTTATTAATGAAAACCTTCACTTGTCACCGATGTATTCCGGGATGATTAAAGGGAAAGGGCCCCGCTATTGCCCATCAATTGAAGATAAAATTGTACGATTTGCTGATAAATCACGTCATCAGATTTTCCTTGAGCCCGAAGGCCGTAATACGCAAGAAGTGTATGTCCAAGGATTATCGACAAGTTTGCCGGAACACGTTCAAAAACAATTGATTGCAAGCGTACCAGGACTTGAAAATGCGGAAATGATGCGTGCAGGTTATGCAATTGAGTATGATGCAATTGTCCCTACGCAACTATGGCCTACACTTGAAACAAAAAGAATTCGTAATTTATATACAGCTGGTCAGCTTAACGGTACATCTGGCTATGAAGAGGCAGCAGGTCAAGGAATCATGGCGGGTATAAATGCAGCTTCCCGTGCTCTCGGGAAAGAAGAACGTGTCCTCGGACGTGCTGACGCATATATAGGTGTTCTTATTGATGATCTTGTTACAAAAGGGACAAGCGAGCCATATAGACTTCTGACATCACGTGCCGAATACCGACTGTTGTTGCGTCATGATAATGCGGATATGCGCCTGACTGAAATTGGGTACCAAATAGGGATGATTAGTGAAGAACGACATGATGCGCATATTATTAAAAAGCAACAGATTGAAGAAGAAATTGCCAGACTGCGAAAAGTGACGATTAAGCCTAATAGTGATGTTCAAGACATCATACGTGAAACAGGCGGCTCAGAACTTAGAGAGCCGATGAAAGCAGCAGACCTTCTAAAACGTCCTGAAATAAAATATAGCCAGATAGAAAGAATGGTTCCACCAGAAGAAAAGAAATCAAAAGAAGTAGAAGAGCAAGTTGAAATCTTCATTAAGTATGAAGGTTATATTGAGAAATCATTGCAACAAGTAGATAAAATGAAAAAACTAGAAAACAAAAAAATACCCGATAATATCGACTATAATGCAATATCCGGAATCGCGACGGAAGCTAAAAGTGTACTAAGCGAAGTAAGACCATTATCCATTGCACAAGCATCTCGTATATCCGGCGTTAATCCAGCCGATATTTCAATTCTTCTTGTCTATATCGAACAAGGAAGAATAGCCAAAATTTCGGGTTAAATTAGCTAATGCGGTCTTGTGTTATGTTAGTTAATACAAGCCGCTTACGCTTTTCTTATTGTCTAGGCTCCAGGCGTCAGCTCCTCGGGGGCACAAGTCTTTTTACTACGGCGGCTGTAGTACGCCTCCTACGTAAACAGTCTTGTGCCTGTCGGGGCTGAACGACGCCTTACGCTTTTCTTAAGGGGGAATATTGATGAATGTTGCACAATTTATACAAGCTTTAAAAGAACAAGGTATTGAATTGAGTGAAACGCAAATAGCTCAGTTTAACCAGTATTTTAAACTCTTGGTAGAGTGGAATGAAAAGATGAACTTGACAGCGATTACAGATGCGCCCTCAGTTTATTTAAAACACTTCTATGATTCTATATCCGCGGCTTTTTATATTAATTTGAATGAACCAAAATCAATTTGTGACGTAGGCGCGGGAGCTGGATTTCCAAGTATTCCTTTGAAAATTTGTTTTCCAAACTTAGACGTGACTATTGTGGATTCATTAAATAAAAGAATTGGTTTTCTGAAAGTATTAGCTGAAGAACTTCAGCTAGAAAATGTGCATTTCGTTCATGCAAGAGCTGAGGACTTCGGACAAGACTCCAAGTATCGTGAAAAGTTCGATATCGTCACTGCTCGTGCGGTTGCACGTCTGTCTGTCTTAGCTGAATTATGTATACCACTAGCTAAAAAAGGTGGAATCTTCATTGCGATGAAGGGAGCAGCCGCAGAAGACGAACTTTTAGATGCAAAAAAAGCACTTTCTGTTCTCGGGGCTACCATTAAAAAACAATACTCATTTATTTTGCCAATTGAAAATAGTGAACGAAATATCTTTGTTTTTGATAAAGAGAAAATCACTCCTAAAAAATATCCTCGTAAACCAGGCATTCCGAATAAAATGCCAATTCAGTGAACTGTTTCACGTGGAACAATGAGTAAAGAGGATATACTATCGCCATGCCGAATTAGTAGAATTAGGGAGCAGTATTGAAAAGGTGGTGCCGGGAATGAAAAGTCCGTTTTCACGATTTTTTGGGAGTGGAGATAAAGAATTAGATCCACTAGTAGTGGAAGAGGTTCATCACGAAGTAATTGAACAGGTGAAAATCGAGTTAATAAATCCAAATAAATTTCAACCGCGTACAATATTTTCTGAAGATAAGATTGAAGAACTTGCGAGGACAATCCATACGCATGGTGTCATTCAACCAATCGTCATTCGGAAAATGGGTGAAGAAAATTATGAAATCATCGCTGGAGAGCGTAGATATCGAGCAATGAAAAAATTGGGATGGTCGGAAGTACCGGCGATCATTCGAAACCTTGATGATAAAGAAACTGCATCCATTGCACTTATTGAAAACTTACAGCGTGAAGAATTGACTGCAATTGAAGAGGCATATGCCTATGAAAAACTTCTTGAACTTCATTCCTTAACACAGGAAGCGTTAGCGCAAAGACTAGGAAAAGGTCAGTCAACTGTTGCTAATAAATTGCGTTTACTGAAATTACCCGATGAAATCAAGAATGGAATATTAACAAAAGAAATATCGGAGCGACATGCAAGAGCACTTATTCCAATTAAGGACAGCGAATTACAGTCACAACTTTTTAAGGAAGTAATTGAACAGCAGTTGAATGTCAAACAACTAGAAGCCAGAATCTTTCAGGTTTTACACCCTCCAGAGAATGTAAAAGATAAAAAGACAGCACCTCGGAGAAAATCGGTAAGTAAAGATGTACGAATTGCTCTTAATACTATTAGACAATCACTAGTTCTCGTTACTAAAAGTGGGATAGATGTAAAAACAGAAGAAGAAGATTCAGATGATTTTTATATAATCACTGTTAAAATACCGAAAAAGAAATAAGAAATGTCCAAGTGCCTTGATAGACTTGAAAAACTTATACTTTCTTATTTTTTAACAAAAGACTCTTGCTTCACATAGCAAGAGTCTTTTTTCTACATATTTCTCTACAAAAAATGTTTTTTTTGTTAAACTAGAAGAAGTTACAAAATTGAAAGAATAAAAGAATAATAAAAGTGCAGGAAAGCAGGTGCAGGTGTGGGCAGAATTATAGCGATAGCCAATCAAAAGGGAGGCGTCGGAAAAACGACAACATCCGTAAATCTAAGTGCTTGCCTTGCTCATATAGGCAAAAAAGTTCTTTTGATTGATACCGATCCGCAAGGGAATGCAACGAGCGGGGTAGGCGTTAACAAGGGGGAAGTCCAACAATGCATTTATGATATTCTAATAGATGATGTTAATATAAAAGATGTCATTCGTTCGACTAAAGTAGAAAACCTTGATATCGTGCCGGCAACTATATCCCTAGCAGGCGCAGAAATTGAGCTAGTTTCAACTATATCCAGAGAAGTACGGATGAAACATGCTATTCAGGAAGCGAAAGATCTGTATGACTACATCATTATCGACTGTCCACCGTCACTTGGTTTACTAACAATAAATGCACTGACCGCGGCTGATTCAATTATCATCCCAGTCCAGTGTGAGTACTATGCGCTTGAAGGTTTAAGTCAACTACTAAGTACGATCCGGCTTGTTCAAAAACATTTAAATGAAGACTTAATGATTGATGGCGTCTTACTTACGATGTTCGATGCAAGAACAAATTTAGGGATTCAAGTTATAGATGAAGTGAAAAAGTATTTTCAAGATAAAGTATACAAAACGATTATTCCAAGAAATGTACGATTGAGTGAGGCACCGAGTCATGGAGAACCGATTATCATTTATGATTCAAGATCACGTGGTGCAGAAGTATACTTAGATCTGGCAAAGGAAGTGGTTCGCAATGGCTAAAGGTCTTGGAAAAGGATTAAATGCTTTATTTCCTGGAGAGTCACTAGCGAAAGTAGAGTCTGTCGAACACATTCATGTGAAAAGTATTAAGGCCAATCCGTACCAACCAAGGAAAGTATTTGATGAAAATGCTATTCAAGAGTTGAGTGCTTCCATTAAAGAACATGGTATTCTTCAACCAATTATTCTTCGGAAAATGGGAACGGCCTACGAAATTGTTGTAGGTGAGAGACGATTCCGTGCAGCACAAATGGCAGGTCTAACTGAAGTTCCAGCGGTTGTCCGTATCTTGACGGACGAAGAAACAATGGAGTTTGCGATTCTTGAAAACTTACAGCGGGAAGACCTAACGCCAATAGAAGAGGCTGAAGCTTATCAAAGCCTCATGGAAAATCTAGGTCTTACACAGGAACAACTAGCATTTAGACTCGGTAAAAGTAGACCTCACATCGCAAACCATGTCCGTTTACTTTCATTGCCTGAAAAAGTAAGAAATTATATTACTGTAGGTAAAATTTCTATGGGGCATGGTCGAACATTACTTGGTCTACGTAAGAAAGAACAAATCGCTTTAGTGGCAGAACGGCTACTAAGAGAAGGACTTAACGTCCGCCAATTAGAAAAGCTGGTTCAAAAAATGAATGAGGATGTTCCACGTGAAACTAAACCAGAAAAGCGTAAAGACTTATTCCTTGCCGAGCGGGAGTCAAATCTGCGTGATTATTTCGGGACAAACGTATCAATAAAGAAAACAAAGAATAAAGGTAAAATTGAAATCGAATTCTTCTCTGAAGATGATCTCG
Source organism: Sporosarcina sp. resist (assembly GCF_014302295.1). Taxonomy (NCBI): domain Bacteria; kingdom Bacillati; phylum Bacillota; class Bacilli; order Caryophanales; family Caryophanaceae; genus Sporosarcina; species Sporosarcina sp. resist. Next base: position 5,079,299 of record NZ_CP060287.1, read on the forward strand.
AACGTATTCTTGAATTATTGAACGAATAAGGATGCACCTATTTTGCCGACTGTGCAAAATAGGTTTTATTTTTAACTTTACTCAGCGGGAATCCAACCCCGCTGAATGAAGTTAAAGCCTCCGGCGGATGTCACAGATTTTGAAGGGAGTTAATTGAGCAAGCTCAATTAAAAATCTGGACGCAAATACGCCTCGACGTATTTGATTGAGAGGAAGTGAAAAAGTGATTTTATTTGGAACAGTTGTGAATGTTCTTTTAATAGTTGCAGGTGCGTTCATAGGAAGATTTCTACATAATATACCCGAGCGGATGAAAGAGACTGTCATGTATGGAATTGGGCTTGCGGTTGCTGTTATTGGCATACAAATGACTTTTGAAAGTACGCAAATACTGATTGTTATTATCAGTATTGTCGTTGGTGCAGTAATTGGTGAGTGGATGGATCTCGATAAGAAAGTGAATGATCTGGGACACTGGATGGAGAGCAAGATACCGGCAAGTGATAAAGGTCCGGGCATTGCGCAAGGGTTTGTTACAGCTACGTTGATTTTTGTTGTTGGATCGATGGCCATTATCGGTGCTATCGATAGCGGTCTGAGAAATGATCATGATGTCCTCGTCATGAAAGGGATTATTGATGGTTTCACTGCTATCATTTTAAGCTCAACGCTAGGTATTGGTGTCGCGTTTGCTGCAATTCCTGTATTTTTTTATCAAGGAATTATCACGTTATTTTCTACTCAAATAAGTCGCTTCGTTCCGGATGATTTACTGAACTTCTTCATCTCTGAAATGACAGCGACAGGTGGATTAATGATTTTGGCTATCGGTTTGAATTTAATTGGTTTGACTAAAGTGAGAGTTGCCAACCTGATTCCAGGTATCCTTGTTGTTGGAGTTGCTGTTACTATCGTACACTTCTTTTGATTTAAGACGCCCGTGTGCTAGTTGCAAAGCCCGAGCAATAGTGCGGCTCATCTCGTATGGAAGATAGAGGCGAGTACTTTGCAAAACGGCATGTTCCATGAACCCGGCGATATTGACTATGCCTTTAATGGATACGTCCCCAACTGGGGGCAGCTCCTTACCGACTGCCTTGCCAGGGTGTATAGGTCCACTATTGAAAAGTAATTGTCCGATAGAACTTACTTGTCCTAGGCATGCATCAATTGCTACGATGAAAGCAGTGGGATTAGTGAGTCTGGTTTCATCAATATGCTGTTGTAGATTTAAGGCATGTAATGGACTTTCCAATGTCCCGATTACAGTGAATGGGAACAGGGGAGACTCGGATAGGAAAGAACCGGTAAGTGGCCCTAGCGAGTCACCGGTAGATCGATCGGTTCCGATACAGAAAAAAGTGAGATCTTGGGTTTCGAATGGAATGTGCTGGAGGAATAATGAACTGAGTTTCCAAACGGCACCTGTCTCCTTATGGTGAATGCGATAATCATATGGTGTAGAAAGAGTAGATCGCATGAAAAAACTCCATTTCTTTTTTTATAACTCAGTCTACGCTTGCAAGTGATTTATTATACGAAAGGAAGAGGATTGTGGCAGTAACTATAAATGAAGACTTTGAAAAGTTGAAAGAAGATGCTGAAGAAGTAGGTAACATACTATTTAGTTCGAAAACTTGGTTTGATCTTGGCATGCTAGGACTTAAAGTAATCTTCATTATCCTGCTATCCATTATTGTAGTGAAAATAGGTAAAAGCGTTATTCGCCGCGCATTCAAGGTGAGACTGAAAGGCGCTTTACGTCATACAGAGCGCCGTGAAACAACATTGGTTAAGCTGCTTCAAAATACATTGTCATATGTCGTCTATTTCGCAGCAATTCTAGCAATCCTTTCTGCATTTACAATCAATGTTACAGGAATTCTTGCAGGGGCTGGAGTGTTAGGTCTGGCAGTCGGTTTTGGTGCCCAAAGTCTTGTGAAGGATATTATCAGCGGTTTCTTCATCATTTTTGAAGATCAATTTTCTGTGGGTGATTATGTACAAATTGGTTTAACAGTTGGAACGGTTGAAGAAATTGGTTTACGTACGACAAAAATTAGTGCGTATGGCGGGGAAGTACATATCATCCCGAACGGAAATATTTCAGAGGTCGTGAACTACTCAATTAATAATTCACTGGCTATAGTGGATATTAGACTTGGATATGAAACAGACATCGCGAAAACGGAAAAACTGTTGGAAGAGTATCTTGCAAATTTATCTGTTGGATATGAAGCGCTGATATCACAGCCAACTATCGTAGGCGTACAAGATTTGGGAGCATCTGAAATTATTATGAGAATCACAGCAGAAACCCAGCCTGTTATGCAATACGAAATTGCGAGGAAATTACGCAAGGATTTGAAAATATTCCTGGATCAGAACGGTATTGAAATACCGTACCCGAAAATGGTTATGTATCAACCGAAAAATGAGGTGTAAATAGATGGTGGAAAAAATCTTTGGGTTAAATGACATTGTTGAAATGAAAAAGCAGCATCCATGCGGAACGAACGCATGGAAAATCATCCGGATGGGGGCGGATATCCGCATTAAGTGCGAGGGATGTGGTCACAGCGTAATGATTCCACGTAATGAATTTGCGAAGAAGATGAAAAAGCTGCTTGTAAAGGCTGAATCTTAAGCTGTTCAGATTCCAGGCGTTCCGCTAGCAGATGGACAACTAGGCCTGCTGTCCTTATAATGGAAGAGTTGCATATGGAATGTATGAGTAAAAGAATTAACATATAATGGAGGCTTCTTTAAGCGAAAGTACCGCTTAAAAAGCTAAATGAAAGGTTGTGGAACGAATGGCATTAACAGCTGGAATCGTCGGTCTACCAAACGTAGGTAAATCTACACTATTCAATGCGATTACAAAAGCGGGGGCAGAGGCGGCAAACTATCCGTTCTGTACAATTGATCCGAACGTTGGAATCGTTGAAGTACCTGATGAAAGACTAGATAAACTTACAGAATTAGTAACACCGAAAAAAACAGTACCGACTGCATTTGAGTTTACAGACATCGCAGGAATTGTTGAAGGAGCAAGCAAAGGTGAAGGGCTAGGGAATAAATTCCTTATGCACATCCGTGAAGTGGATGCAATCTGTCAGGTTGTCCGTTGCTTCGTAGACGAAAATATAACACATGTAGCTGGTAAAGTTGATCCAATCGATGATATCGAAATCATCAATCTTGAATTGATTCTTGCAGATATGGAAGCCGTTGAAAAACGATTGGCACGTGTTACCAAAATGGTGAAACAGAAAGATAAAGTGGCAATGGCAGAAGAGCCAATCTTGATTAGATTAAGAGAAGCATTTGAAAATGAAAAACCTGCTCGTTCTGTTGAGTTTACTGACGAGGAACTTATCCTTGCAAAAGGGATGAACCTTTTGACGATTAAACCGATGCTCTATGTAGCAAACGTTGCGGAAGATGAAGTTGCAGATGCAGACAATAATGAGAATGTTAAAGCTGTCCGCGCATTTGCGGAAAAAGATAGTGCACAAGTAATTGTTGTTTGTGCAAAAATCGAAGAAGAAATGGCTGAACTTGAAGATGATGAAAAAGCGATGTTCCTTGAAGAGTTGGGCATCAAGGAATCGGGCCTCGATCAACTTATCAAAGCATCTTATAAGCTTCTTGGCTTTGCAACATACTTCACAGCGGGCGTACAAGAAGTTCGTGCGTGGACATTCCGTAAAGGGATGAAAGCACCGCAATGTGCTGGAATCATTCACACTGACTTCGAACGCGGCTTCATCCGTGCTGAAACAGTAGCATATGATGACCTAGTTGCAACAGGTTCAATGGCTGCTGCAAAAGAGGCAGGAAAAGTTCGTCTTGAAGGAAAAGAATACATTGTTAAAGACGGCGACGTTATGCTGTTCCGTTTTAACGTTTAAGTACCAATAAATGCTACTTTGGAATGTTACATTCCAGTACGTCTGTTGCTTAGCCAAAAGTAACCAGAAAATAACTTGATCACACTGGGTGCAACGTTGTACTTGGATTGCTTTGGTTTGAACGACTACTCTATCATTATCGAGATGTCTGGATGTGTAGGGATGCGACTTGGTCGCATCCCTACACATTTTTTTTTCGGTAATCGTATGGTGGTCCTTCTTCCGCCGCGCTCCAAATTTATAAGTATTCGTAGTTCTGAAGCTTTTTGGGACGAAAGAATAGCTGGCTTCTTACCAGGAGAAAAGCCGCCAAAGATGCAATTTTGGCGGCTGATGCTTTCTATATAGTTTTTTCTTGTTTTTATTAAAGAAGTATCACTCTCAAGTATGCATCACATAATTAGATGTATACTTTTTGTTAAAAGTAAGCAAGAAGCATATTATACAACGTGCAAGAGTGCCCGAAATTACATCTTCGGGCACTTACACTCACCATAGAATGTCATCTACTCTTTTCTTCCAAAACAACTGCATTTTACACTTGAACATTGTAGGTACGCGACAGGCAACTAGCCACACTAGGACACCTCAGTAAATCTGACATGAATAGTTCCCCGAAAGCGAGCCGAAAATAGTCCAGTGAAAATAGAGGATATCAAGCCCTTCTCACCAGCATTTCATGTAAATAAATGGTTAATCAACAGACCTAACATTCCAGAGGGGCATTTTTATTTTTCAATGTAGTTCTCCAATTCAATTCCCTTGTCAGGCGAATAGACATAAAGTTTCGGTAATTCAGGATCATCTTTCACAACCCAATCGTCGGGCAGTTCTTTCAACTCCTTATACATAGCGAAATCGCCAGCTGCCCCGCCTATCAATAAAGCAGATAGGCTGACTAGCAAACCACTTCCAATATAAAGACCGATAACGGCTGGAAGAATACCTGTCGTCCAAAAAGGGAGCAGTAGCGCTTTTCGTATAGCACGGTTTGTCATAAGTTGATCGGTTGTCGCATACGCGATGCCCATTTTTAGATTAACTCCAACAATCATCTTTTTCCATGGGACATCACCAAATACACGGAAGCCAAGTAGGTGAAATAATTCATGCAGAATGATCAGCAGGATATAGCCTATAATGAAAAAAACAATTGTCCATAAGCTAAGTGAAAACGAAAAATCTCTTTCAATAACAATTTTAAGAAACCATAATAAAAGGAAAGCACTAGCAGTTAAAACTAGGCTGCTCTTAGCCACTTTTGGTAAATCAATCTCAATTATTTTGTCGGGTACAGGAAATTCATTCAATGAAAATCACCTCTATTCAAAAGTATACAAGAAAATAGTTGAAAGATGAATGGAACTGTGCTAATATGTACTGATGTGAGTAATATAATTACTTACTCCTTGCCCGCTGAAATCAGCAGGGCCCAAGTCCATAAGGAGGTGACTACAGATGAGAAAGTACGAAATTATGTACATTATCCGCCCAACAGTAGAAGATGAAGCGAAAAAAGCGTTGATTGAACGTTTTGACGAAGTTCTTCTTTCTAACGGTGCAGAAAACATCGAGTCGAAAGAGTGGGGCAAGCGCCGTCTTGCTTACGAAATCGACGATCTACGTGAAGGTTTCTATCAACTAATTAAGTTGAATGCAGAAACTAAAGCAATCGATGAATTTACACGTCTTGCGAACATCAACGAAGATATTCTTCGTCATATGACTGTCCGCATTGAAGATTAATCCATATATGAATAATGAACAGGTGAAACTTACAAAATGATGAGGGAGGTTGAATTCTAATGATTAACCGAGTTGTTTTAGTAGGGCGATTGACAAAAGATCCTGAACTCAAGTATACACAAACCGGTATCGCTGTTACACGTTTTACGTTAGCAGTAAACCGAGCTTTTCAAAGCGCTTCAGGCGAACGAGAAGCTGATTTCATCAGTTGTGTTGCTTGGAGAAAACAGGCTGAAAACGTTGCAAACTTCTTGAAAAAGGGAAGTCTTGTCGGAGTAGATGGCCGTATTCAGACGGGCAGCTTTGAAGGACAAGATGGAAAGCGTGTTTATACTACAGAAGTTGTAGCAGACAGCACACAATTTCTCGAACCGCGCAATGCATCTGGCGAAAATAGATCGGGAGCTGGCGGTGGGGCACCTTACCAAGGTTCTCAACAAAGCGAACAACCGAGCTATCAGAATCAGCAGTCAAACCAACAATACAAACAATCTAACCAGCAATCTCAACAGCCTAATCAGCAAAATTACACACGTACTGACGATGATCCATTCTCGACAGGCGGAGGTCCGATAGAAGTATCGGACGACGACCTGCCGTTCTAAGAATCTACCCGTCATTATGAATTAAGTAAGGAGGGGAACAACTATGGCACCACGTCGTGGAGGAAAGAGACGCCGTAAAGTTTGTTATTTCACATCAAACAACATTACTAAAATCGATTATAAAGATACAGATATGCTTAAGAAATTTATTTCTGAGCGTGGAAAAATCTTGCCTCGCCGGGTAACTGGTACAAGCGCGAAGTATCAGCGTAAACTGACACTTGCAATCAAACGCTCACGTATCATGGCACTTCTTCCATTCAGTTCGGAAGAAAGATAATTTTATTTAGATAGACCGCCTCGTCAGACCGACACAACCGGTATGGGGGCGGTCTTTTTATTCGGGTAAAAGAAGTACATATGTTCTTGGTTTGGTTTAAAAACAATAATCATGATACAATTGAAGCAACTATCCATAGTAATTGAAAGTTAGAAGTATGGATAGAATTAGTCGTCCAGCGAAAGACCGGAGGAATCTATATTATGCAAGACAATGCAAGGAAAATTACGTACGGAGCAATGATGATTGCGCTATTTGCAATCTTGCTTGCGGTATCGTTATATACGCCATTTCTCGGAAATGTCACTATGTTCTTTATTGCGTTACCGATTATTTTGTACAGATTGAAATACGACAGGAACTCGTCCCTTCTTACATTGGCGGCCGGTATCGTGTTGTCATTATTAATCGGAGGTATTCTACTCGTTCCAATCGCTTTCGTTCATGGAATTCTTGGATTCATTATCGGAGAAACCGTTGTGAGGGGCAAATCAAAGTTATATATCTTCATGGCTTCTGGACTCACTCTACTTATCACAGGAATGGGCGTTTATGTTGGGGCTGTCCTTTTCTTCGGATTCAATATGATTGATGCATTAATGACGGTTATGGAGGATACTAAAGAGCAGATGAAGTCGTTCATGGCTAACTATGGCGGCGTACCGGATGGCTATGATGAAGTCGTTACATCAACGTTTCAGATGTACGAGTACACAATTCCATCTATCTTCATCATAAGTATTTTCATGTTAGCTTTCATTCTTCTCACGCTAAACCTTGGAGTTGCCAAGCGACTGGGATTTGAAGTACCCAAGTTTCCACCATTCCGTGAAATGAAACTACCAATGATTGCGGTGATTTTGTACGGAGCAATTCTTCTTATTACGCTCTTTGCAGGTGTGAAGCCGGGCACTAATCTATATCTGATTACCGTCAACGCAACTACTGTTTTGAGATTCTTGTTTCTACTGCAAGGTGTTTCACTTATCCATTACTATGTAAATGAAATGAAGTTACCGAAAGTATCGACAGTTGTGGCCACGATTTTTGCACTAATGCTGGCTCCGATAACGACGATGCTCGGGATACTTGATACGGGAGTGAATCTACGTGCCTGGCTTAGAAAAGACAAGTCAAAATAAGGGGATGGGACAATGACGTCATTTTTTAGAAAAAGAGCAATACGCTATCCGTTGACGGTATTGTCGATTCTGGGCGTGATGGCGGCAGTGCTCCTGCTCTTATTCCAGTTTTGGCCTGGACTTCTTTTCTCCGTCTTATTTATAGTTACAATGGGATTTACATGGAAAATGGAAGAACAGACTTATATCGAAACAGAGAAACATATCGAAACATTATCGTACAGGATGAAGAAAGTCGGAGAAGAAGCACTTCTTGAATTGCCGATTGGAATTATCCTTATTAATGAAAAAAATATTGTTGAGTGGGCTAACCCGTACGCAGCAAAAGTATTTGCACATCAGGAAACCCTTATCGGAGATGACTTGTTCGATCTATCTGGACAGTTTCATGCGATCTTAAAAAATGAAAAGATAGAAAATAATGTTTTGACGATTGGAGAACAATCGTATAAGGTTTTTTATAAAGCAGAAGAAAAACTTATTTATTTATTTGATATTACGGAGCAACTAGTGATGGAGACTCTTTATTATGCAGACCGTACAGTTCTCGGTATTATTCTTGTCGATAATTATGATGAAGTATCACAGGCAATGGACGATCAGACAAGAAGTCAGCTTAATTCATTGGTAACCTCACTTGTAAATAGCTGGGGAACAACAAATGGGATATTTGTAAAACGAATTGCGACTGATCGTTTCTTGGCTGTCTTTAACGAGGCAACATTGGCTGATTTGGAAAAAACAAAATTCTCGATTTTAGATGACATTCGTGAAACAACTGCTAAGCAGAGTACGGCACTGACACTAAGTATAGGTGTGGGTGTGGGATCTACTTCATTAATCGAATTGGGCGAACTGGCACAGTCGAGTTTAGATCTTGTACTGGGACGCGGCGGTGACCAAGTGGCCATCAAACGTTCTGACGGGAAGTTGAAATTTTATGGCGGTAAAACAAATCCCGTTGAAAAAAGGACCCGTGTTCGTGCAAGAGTCATCTCACATGCGTTGCGAGATCTTATTCAAGGCAGTGATAAAGTATTTATCATGGGTCACAAAATGCCTGACATGGACGCAATCGGTGCAGCAATTGGTGTTCGAAAAATGGCCCGCAAGAATAATATTGAGGGATATGTAGTCGTCAATTTCAATGAACTTGATGGAAGCGTCACACGGCTTATGGACGAAATTAGACGTGATACGGATCTGTTCAATCAATTCATCACGCCCGATGAGGCGCTTTCGATGATTACAGAGAAATCATTGATCATTGTTGTTGATACGCATAAACCGAGTATGGTCATTGATGAACGAGTTATCGATAAAGCAGAGAAGGTTGTCGTCATTGATCACCATCGACGTGGAGAAGAGTTTATCAAGAACACGATGCTTGTCTACATGGAACCATATGCGTCATCCACTGCGGAGCTCGTAACCGAATTAATTGAATACCAGCCTAAACAAGAAAAACTTACGATGCTTGAATCGACAGCCCTTCTAGCGGGTATTATCGTCGATACGAAAAGCTTCACACTCCGCACAGGGGCAAGGACGTTCGAAGCAGCATCGTATCTGCGAACCAATGGAGCAGATACAATACTCGTTCAGCGCCTGTTAAAAGAGGATATCGCTACTTATGTCCTGAGGTCTAAACTGATTGAAACTGTTGAATTGTCCGACGCGGGGATTGCCATTGCAAAAGGAGAGAACCAAGTCGTTTATGGTTCTGTTTTGATAGCTCAAACGGCTGATATTCTTCTTACAATGCAAGGCGTCGCAGCTTCATTCGTCATTGCATCCCGTGCAGATGGTAAAATAGGAATAAGCGCTCGTTCTCTCGGTGAATTGAATGTTCAACTCATCATGGAAGAACTTGGAGGCGGCGGCCATTTGACGAACGCAGCATGCCAGCTCGATGTTGAGTCTGTGGAAGCAGCAAAAGAAATGTTAACGGCTGTACTGAATACAAAGATGGAAAGGGGAAATTCATAATGAAAGTAATCTTATTGAAAGACGTAAAAAGTATTGGAGCAAAAGGTGATGTGAAAGAGGTATCTGTGGGGTACGCACAAAACTTCCTACTGAAAAATAAATTGGCGGTTGAAGCAACGCCAGGGAATATTAGCAGACTTGAAGGTCAAAAAAATCGGGTCGCTAAAGATGCAGCAGAAGAATTAGCAGAAGCAAAAGAGCTAAAAGAGCAAATTGATAAAATTACGGTAGAAATGAAAGCTAAATCTGGTGAAGGTGGAAGGCTATTTGGTTCAATTACAACAAAACAAATTGCTGAAGCATTAAATAAAACTGAAGGTATAAAAGTGGACCGTCGTAAAATGGAATTACCGGATGCAATCCGTGCACTTGGCTTCACGAATGTTCCAATCAGAATTCATCCAGACGTGACGGCAACACTTAAAGTACATGTAGTGGAAGAAGGATAAGGAGAGATTGGGTAGATGAATCAGATGATTGATCGCGTCCCACCACATAATAATGAAGCGGAGCAGTCGGTTATCGGGGCAATTTTCCTTGAACCACAAGCGCTCATTACAGCGGCAGAACTTCTTATGCCAGAAGATTTCTATAGGATGGCGCATGAGAAAATCTTCCAAACGATGATTATTCTAAGTGACAAAGGTCAGGCAATTGACGTTGTCACGGTCACGGAAGAACTATCTGCTAAAAAAGAACTGGAAGATGTCGGCGGTATTTCGTATTTGATGGAGATCGCCAACTCCGTTCCAACAGCAGCTAACATTGTGCATTATGCCCGTATCGTTGAAGAGAAAGCACTTTTACGGCGGCTTATCCGTGTGGCTACTTCAATCGTTGAAGACGGTTACGCGCGGGAGGACGAAGTAGAGGCACTTTTAGCTGAAGCGGAAAAGAAAATGATGGAAGTATCCAACCGGAAAAATGCTGGGGATTTTCGTCATATTAAAGACGTCCTCGTTGAAACGTATGACAGTATCGAACTTCTTCATACGCAAAAAGGTGATGTTACAGGTATTCCAACAGGTTTCCGGGATTTAGATAAAATCACAGCCGGTTTTCAGCGCAATGACTTAATCATTGTTGCCGCGCGTCCGTCTGTTGGTAAGACCGCATTCGCATTGAACGTGGCGCAAAATGTTGCGACTAAAACCGATGAAAACGTCGCAATCTTTAGTTTGGAGATGGGTGCGGAGCAGCTCGTTATGCGGATGCTTTGTGCGGAAGGTAATATTGATGCACAAGTGCTTCGTACAGGTGCTCTTGAAGCGGAAGACTGGCGTAAACTTACGATGGCAATGGGTAGCCTTTCAAATGCCGGTATTTTCATCGATGATTCGCCGGGTATCCGTGTCAATGACATTCGTTCTAAATGCCGTCGCTTGCAACAGGAGCACGGCTTGGGCATGATAATGATTGACTATATGCAACTGATTGCAGGAAGCGGCACTAAGCCCGGTGAAAACCGGCAGCAGGAAGTTTCAGAAATCTCCCGTTCGTT